>NZ_OZ245749.1:0-2165000 GCF_965227415.1 Sphingopyxis sp.
TGCCGCTGGTGCGGTCGACCAGATGGAAGAAATCGCCTTCGCAGGTCGACGAGCCGAACTGGCGGACGACCATGATGTCGCTGTCGCGGGCAAGGCCGGGACAGGAATTCTTCAGGGTGTTGCGATAAACCAGATTGCCGCCAGAGCGGTAGAGCAGGATATCGTCGGAGATACGGATCGTCTCGCTCGTCCGATAATTGGGAAGACAGCGGATCGGCTCGCCGGCCACCTTGCCAGCGAGTTGCTTGTCGAGCCGTTCGACCTGTCGCGGGCTCAGCGCCGCCGCACCGGCCTCCGCCGCGCCCGAGGGGGCGCAGCCCGCGATCAGCGGGCCGGCGAGCATCGCCAGCGTTGCGGCGTATATCGTCTTGGACATGGTCACACTCCTTCCAGCATTCACGATGCTGGCATTCTCGAAATGAACGGGCACTGAAGCCATCAGGCGGCATCCTTGAGCGCGCGGATGCGTCCCAGTTCGGCGGCGCTCGGCGCGCGCAGAAAGGGGTTGGTCGCGCGCTCGGCGCCGATGTTCGTCGGCACCGTCGGCTCGCCCGCGGCGCGCGCCGACTCGACGGCGGCAAGCCGCTCGGCAAGCGCCGCGTTGGCTGGATCGACCGTCACCGCAAAGCGCGCGTTCGACAGCGTATATTCGTGCGCGCAATAGACGCGTGTTGCGTCGTCGAGCGTCTGGAAACGCTGCATGTTCGCGAACATCTGTTCGGCGGTGCCCTCGAACAACCGGCCGCAACCCATCGCGAACATCGTGTCGCCGACGAAAATCGTCTCGTCGCCCGCGAAATGATAGGCGATGTGGCCGGCCGTATGCGCCGGCACGTCCCAAACCTCGGCGGCATGCGCGCCGAGCCGGACGGTGTCGCCGCCCTTCACCTGCACATCGAGCGTCGGGATACGTTCAAATTCGGCCGCAGGTCCGGTGATCGTGCACCCGGTCGCGTCCTTGATCGCGGCGTTGCCGCCGGTGTGGTCGGGGTGCCAGTGGGTGTTCCAGATATCGGTGATCGTCCAGCCGCGCGCCCTGGCGGCATCGAGCACCGGTTCGGCAACCGCCGGGTCGACGACCATCGTCGCCTGGCTGTCCGGATCGTGGACCAGCCAGATATAATTGTCGCTGAGGACAGGGATGCGGACGATATCGAGCGCGCTCACGATGGTCTCCTTTCTCTCCAGCCTCTTTGCACAACATAGACGGAGCGAAACCGGTCCCGCCTTGAGCGCACTACCAGACGCCGGTGTTCGGCATCGATGCCCACGGTTCCTGCGGCGGCAGATGACCGTCCTGCAGCAGTTCGATCGAAATGCCGTCGGGCGATCGGACGAACGCCATGTGTCCGTCGCGCGGCGGCCGGTTGATCGTCACCCCGGCGTCCATCAGTCGCTGACAGGTGTCGTAAATATTCTCGACGCGATAGGCGAGGTGACCGAAATTGCGCCCGCCGGTGTAATTTTCCGGTGCACTGCCATCGGCGGGCGGCCAATTATAGGTCAGCTCGACCTCGGCGACGCCTTCCTGCCCCGGTGGCGCGAGGAAGATCAGCGTGAAGCGTCCGGCCTCGCTGTCGAAGCGGCGCACCTCGTCGAGCCCGACCAGCTTGAAGAAATCGACGGTGGCGGCGGGATCCGATACGCGGATCATCGTGTGAAGATATTTGGTCATGCGCGCATGTTAGGCGCGAAGCGCGCGACCTTCAAATGCTTCGAACAGCGATACGAATGCGTCGGGAACGGGCGCGGTCGCACCCTGCGCTTTCTCGACATGGACGCTCACCTCCAGCCCCGTCGCGCGCAGGTCGTCCTGCCCCGCGCCATGCAGTTCGAACAGAAAGGTCATCGAACTGCGCCCGACGCGCGAACAGCGGACGCAAATGTCGATCTCTTCGTCCAGCAGGATCGGCACCTTGTAATCGACTTCGGCACGGGCGACGTGAAATTCGGGGCTGTCGCGTGCGGGCCAGCGATCATAAACGCCCGCCGCGCGCCAATATTCGGTAATGCCGATGTCGAAATATTCGAGATAACGGCTGTTGAACACCACGGCCTGCGCGTCGATCTCGGCATAGCGGACGCGCTTGGTGACGTGAAATTTGAAGTCGCTGCGGGCCATGATGATCCTTTGCCATAATGTGTCCCCGCGAGGGCGGGGATCCATCTCCGACCGGTTCCAACTCGCGCCGACGGATGATGGGCCTCCGCCTTCGCGGGCGAACAGGATTTTTTCAATGAAGGATTAGTTTGACGTCGCCAAGCGTGCGACCGTGTCGATCAAAAGCGCGATGTCGCTATCGCGCGACAGGCGGTGGTCGCCGCCCTTGACCAGCGTCACCTGCACGTCGCCGCTCGCGAGCGCGGCGGACAGCCGCAGGCTGATCTCGGGCGGCACATCGCCATCCTCTTGCCCGTGGAGCAGGCGTACCGGACTGGTGAGGGGGATCTCGGCGCCGAGCAGGCGGTTCGCTTCGCCCGACTGAAAGAAGCCGCGCGTCGTCATATAGGGCTGGTCGCTGTACGGCGTCTCCTCGATCAGCGCACCTTCGGCGAGGATGATCGCTTTCTCGGCGTCGCTAAAGCCCCAGGCGGTGAAGTCGGGCGCGGCGGCAATGCCGACCAGCCCTGCGACGCGCGCCGCCCCGTCGCGCTGAACCAGCGCGAGCGCAGTCAGCAGCATCAGCCAGCCGCCCATCGACGATCCGACAATCAGCACCGGCCCCTCGGCCTTGGCGTCGATCAGATCGAGCACGTCGCCGCGCCAGTCGAGCAGCGTCTGATCGGCGAACAACCCGTCCGACAGTCCGCATCCGGCATAGTCGAGCAGCAGGCACGCATGGCCCTCGCTCGCCGCCCAGTCGAACACGGCGGTCGCCTTGCCGCCCGCCATGTCGGACATATAGCCCGGCAGGAACAGGATGGTCGGGCCCGCGCCGGCGGCATGACGATAGGCGAGGCGCGGACGTCCCGACCGTTCGAGATAATCGGGTGCGGCGGGGTCGCTCACCGGGTCAAATGACCCAGTCGACCGTGCTCATCTGCATCGCGGCCTGCCCCTTGGCGCGCCGCTGTTCGACCATGATGTGATTGAGCCGCTTGATCGTGTCGCTGCCGGTGGTGATGCACCAGCCAGGGACGATCGCGTGGACCAGCGCGCAAATCCCGCCATAGATCATCGTCACCCCGAACTTCGAGGCGACGCCGAAATGCTCGATGTAATTTTCATCGACGCTCTTCGGATGATCGACGAACAGGCGCTTGAACATGGCGGACGGCTCCTTTCCGGCTGTCGCCGCCCTAGCGGGGGACGCAGAGGCCCGCAAGGGCGGCCATGACCGATGCAGGGCTTTATTCGCCGCGAAGGAAGATTTCCTCGATCGGCAGGCCGAACAGGTCGGCGATGCGAAAGGCGAGGGGAAGCGACGGATCATATTTGCCCGTTTCGATCGCATTGATCGACTGCCGCGATACCGCGAGTTGTTCGGCCAGATCGCCCTGGCTCCAGTCGCGCTCGGCGCGCAGGACCTTCAGGCGGTTCTTCATGCACAGCTGCCGATCGTTCCCATCGTGATCTTGTTATAGACCGCGCCCAGGCCTAGGCCGATGAACCAGAAAAAGGCGGCGCCGAACCCGCCGTTCCCCGGCGGCACCAGGTCGTAATTCTGCAGAAACTCCCAGATCGTCATCACCGTCAGGCAAAAGCCCGTCGCGAACAGCGATTGGCGGACCTGGAGCATGCGGATGAATTCGTCGGGCTCCTCGACCAGCAACCGCATCACGGCCCAGAAGACGCCGATGAGCGGCAGAGCGGGCGCAATCGCCAGCGCATAGGCGGGAATGCCCGCGATGCGGGTATGGCGAAAGGTCCATCCGGCGGCGAAAATCAGCACCACATAAAGGCTCATCAGCACGATCATGCGGATCAGATAGCGCCGCGTCGCCGGGCTTTTGTACATCGCCATGTCAAGGAACCTCCATAAATTGACAAGGTAACTTTACACTACATAGCGCGCAAGTCAAGTGTCATTGACAAAAAGTCAAACGTGCCATTCCATTTTGCCCTTCCTGCGAAAGCGCGAGCCCGGCAACGCGCGGCCGGGCGGGGTTCCCGCTTCGATGGAAAGGACGATGCCCGCCGCAGAGAGCCGCCCCTTGCGGCGGCGCGGCATGGCTGGCAAAGGGGCGCGGCAATTTTGCGCAAGAAAGGCCTGTTTTTCGATGTCCGAGATGATCCGCGTCACCCTTCCCGATGGCTCTGCCCGAGAAGTCGCGCGCGGAACCACCCCGGCGCAAATCGCGGCCGACATCGGACCGGGCCTTGCGAAGGCCGCGCTCGCGGCAAAGATCGACGGCGAACTGCGCGACATCATGCGTCCGTTGGAGCAGGATACCAACCTGGCGCTGGTGACGAGCCGCGACGAGGCCGACGCACTCGAACTCGTGCGCCACGACTATGCGCATCTCCTTGCCGAAGCGGTGCAGAACCTGTTCCCCGGCACGCAGATCACTTTCGGCCCGTCGACGGGCGACGGCTTCTATTACGACTTCGCGCCGGCCGCCGAGCGCGGCCCCTTCCGCGACGAGGAACTGCCGCTGATCGAGGAGGAGATGCGCCGCATCATCGCCGCCGATCTGCCCCTGACGCGCGAAGTGTGGGCGCGTGACGCGCTCATCGCCAAATGGGCGGCCGAGGGTGAATCGTTCAAGGCCGAATGGGCCGCCGAACTGCCAGAGGGCGAGGAGCTGACGGTCTATCGCAGTGGCGACGGCTGGATGGACATGTGCCGCGGCCCGCACCTCGCCTCGACGGGCAAGCTCGATCCCGCCGCGTTCAAGCTGACGCGCGTGTCGGGCGCCTATTGGCGCGGCGACCAGAAGAATGCGCAGCTCAGCCGCATCTACGGCACCGGCTGGCTCAACAAGAAGCAGCTCGCCGAGCATCTTGTCCGGCTTGAGGAGGCCGCGAAGCGCGACCACCGCAAGATCGGGCGCGAGATGGACCTGTTTCACCTGCAGGAAGAGGCGCACGGCAGTGTCTTCTGGCATCCCAAGGGCTATCGCATCTATCGCGAGCTGGAGGCCTATATGCGCCGCGCGATCGACGCGTCGGGCTATCAGGAGGTCAAGACCCCGCAGGTGATGGACGCGAGGCAGTGGGAGCAGTCGGGTCACTGGGGCAAATATCGCGAGAATATGTTCGTCATCCCCGACGAGGTACCGAACATCGGGGACGAAGGCCCGCTGGTGTCCGACGATGCCGAGTGGATGGCGCTGAAGCCGATGAACTGCCCGGCGCACGTCCTGATCTTCCGCCAGGGGATGAAATCATATCGCGACCTGCCGCTGCGCATGGCCGAAATGGGCTGCTGCCACCGCAACGAACCGCATGGCGCGTTGCATGGCATCATGCGCGTGCGCCAGTTCACGCAGGATGACGGCCATATCTTCTGCCGCGAAGACCAGATCGTCGAGGAAGTGCGCAGCTTCTGCGAGCTGCTCGACCGCGTCTACAGACAACTCGGGTTCGAGAAATATGCGGTCAAGCTCGCGCTGCGTCCCGACATGCGGTTCGGCACCGAGGATATGTGGGACAAGGCCGAGGCCGAGCTTCGCGAAGCGGTCGCGCGCGCCGGAATGGCGAATGACGATTATGGGTGGGAAGAATTGCCGGGCGAGGGCGCCTTCTATGCGCCCAAGCTCGAATTCCACCTGACCGACGCGATCGGCCGGACGTGGCAGTGCGGGACGATCCAGTCCGACCGCGTGATGCCCGAGCGCCTCGACGCGAGCTATATCGGCGAGGATGGCGAGCGCCACCGCCCGGTGATGCTCCACCGCGCGATTCTCGGCACCTATGAGCGCTTCATCGGCATCCTCATCGAGCATTTCGCCGGCCGCTTCCCGACCTGGCTCGCGCCGGTGCAGGCGGTGGTCGCGACGATCGTCAGCGACGCCGACGATTATGCCAAGGATGCAGTGGCGCAGCTCGTCGCAGCCGGCATTCGCGCCGAAAGCGACATCCGGAACGAGAAGATCAACTACAAGGTGCGCGAACACAGCCTTGCCAAGGTTCCCTACCTGCTGGTGGTCGGAAACCGCGAGGCCGAGGAAGGCACCGTCGCGATCCGCACGCTCGGCCAGGATGGTCAGCGCATCATGCCGCTCGCCGAAGCGATCGCGATGCTGAAGGGCGAGGCGACCCCGCCCGACCTGCGCGGTTGAGCATCAAGCCGCGGCGACGGTGGAAGCGCTGGGCGGGGCTTGCGGCGCTGCTCGGCATTGTCTTGCTGGGCAAGGGGTATTGGAACGCGACGCGCGACCCGATCGTCCGCGAGGCGTCGGTCGCTGTCGCCGGCTGGCCCGCCGGGCAGAGGCCGCTCAAGATCCTGTTGCTGTCGGACACCCATGTCGCGGGCCCCGATATGTCGCCCGAACGGCTCGCACGGATCGTCGGCAATCTCAACCGGCTGACCCCCGACCTCGTGCTGATCGCCGGCGATCTCGTCAGCGAGAAACGCGCCGCGACGCATATCTACACCGCCGCCGAAGTCGTCGCGCCGCTCGCGGGCCTGAAGGCGCCGCTCGGCGTGGTCGTTGCGCCGGGCAATCACGATCATTGGTTCCAGCGCGATGCGCTGCGCGGGGCGCTGGAAAAACAGGGACTTCGCGTGCTTCAGAATGAAGCCGTCAAGCTGGGCCCGCTGATCGTCGGCGGGGTCGACGATGATTATTCGGGACATGACGACGTGCCCGCCACCTTTGCTGCGATGGATCGGCTTGGACCCGGCGTGCCGCTGCTCGTCACGCACAGCCCGGACGTTGTCCCCGATTTGCCGCGCCCGGTCGCTGCCGTCTTCGCGGGCCACACCCATTGCGGCCAGATCCGCTTCCCGCTCGTCGGCGCGCTGTCCTACGTCTCGCGCTATGGCGACCGGTTTGCGTGCGGCGACATCGACGACCGCGGCCAGCGCGTCTTCGTCGGTGCGGGGATCGGGACCAGCCTCCTGCCATTGCGCTTCAACACGCCGCCCGACGTCTGGCTCATCACCCTCGGGCCGAAAGCACCATGAACGGCCTCCTGCACGTCGCCGGGCTCGCGCCGTTGGCTCTCGCGGCCGCCGCCGTCATGACCTTTGGCGCGGCGTTCGTGCGCGGCCTCACGGGCTTCGGTATGGCGATCATCCTCGTCCCGTTGCTCGGGATGATCATGACGCCAGGCGAAGCGGTCGTTCTCGGCATCATCCTGCAATTGCTGATCGGCCCCGTCGGGTTCGGGCGGATCGCGGCCGACGCCGATCGCGGTACCGCGGTGCCGATCGGCCTGCTCGCGATGCTCGCGACGCCGGTCGGGATGCTCGCGTTGAAAGCGGTAACCCCCGATGTCGCGCGCCTGCTGATCGCGGCCATCGCGATCGCGGCCTTTCTGTTGATCCTGATGCCGCAGCACCCCGACGGCCACCGGCCCGGCGCAGCGTCCATTGCCCTCACGGGTATCGCCTCGGGGATCCTCACCGGCTTCGCCGCTATGCCGGGACCGCCGGTGGTGCCCTTTTATCTGCGCCAGCGGATCGATCCCGCGACCGCGCGCGCGTCGATGATGCTCGTCTTCTTCGCGACCGCGATCGCGGGAACGCTCGCGTCGCTCTGGCTCGGCCTTGCGACGATGAAGCTCTTCATCCTGTCACTGCTGCTCTTCGCGCCGATGTGGCTCGGCGACCATGTCGGTACGCGTCTGTTCGGCCGCGTTCCCGTGCCGGTGTGGCGCAGCATCGTCGCGGTCGTGCTGGGCGCTGCGGGCGTATCGGCGGTGCTGCGCTTGCTGAACTAGAGGCTGCGCAGTGCCTGCGCGGGCCGTGCCGATAGCAGCGGCCAGCTTCCGGCGATTCCGATCAGGAACGACAGGCCCGCACCGCCGATCAGCGTCAGCCCGACGATGAACGGATCGGGCGCGAAGCGGAAGTCGAACAGCTGCGTCACCACATACCAGGCGCCCGCAAGGCCGAGGCCGAGCGCGAGGAGCGCGAGGATGGCGGCCAGCACCGCATATTCCATCGCCTGCGCTCCCAATATCTGTCCGCGCGTCGCGCCAAGCAGCTTCAGGATCACGCTGTCGTACACGCGCCGCTCGCGGCTCGCCGCAATCGCGCCGATCAGCACCGCGATCCCGGCAAGGATCGCGATGCTCGCCGCTGCGGCAATGGCCTGGCTCATCTGGGTCAGCAGCGTGATCACCTGCGACACGACGTCGCGAACCTGAATCAGCGAAGCCGAAGGGAAAGCGCGAGGAATGCTGCGCGCCAGCTCGACCTCGGCCTTGGGCGGCACCGCGACCGTCGCGACCATATTGTGCGGCGCCGCGTCGAAGGTCCCTGGAGAGAAGACCAGCACATAGTTAAGCCCGAAATTGTCCCACTGGACGGTGCGGAACGACGCGACTTTCGCCTGTACCTCGACCCCCAGAACGTTGACCGACAATGTATCGCCGATCTTGAGCCCAAGCGAAGTCGCGACGTCCTGCTCGACGCTCACCAGCGGCGGCCCCTTATAGTCGGCGGCCCACCATTTGCCGCCGACCAGCTCGCTGCCGTTCGGCAGGGCGGGGCTGTACGTCAGCCCGCGGTCGCCGCGCAGCACCCAGGCTCCCTCGGGCAACTCGGCAAGCTCGTCGACGCGCTGGCCCTTGAATTCGGTGACGCTGCCGCGCAGCGCGGGGATCATGTTGACCTGCGCGTCGGGCGCGGCATCGGTCACCATCGACCGGAACTTGCCCACACCGTCGCGCGGAATGTCGAGAACGAAAAAGCTCGGCGCACGCTGCGGCACGGTGCGCGCGATCTCGGCCGTGATGCTCGTCTGAATGGCCGCGAGCGTGACGAACAGCGTCAGTCCCAGCCCCAGTGCCACCACCAGCGCGCCGGTCGAAGCACCGGGCCGGTGCAGGTTCGCGACGGCAAGGCGCACCAACGGCCGCTTCGGTCGCGGCACGCGGCTCGCCGTCCGCCGGACCAGCCAGCCAAGGCCGACAAGGATCAGCAGCAGCGCCACCGCCGCGCCAATAAAGGACAGCGCGAACAGCGGGTCGCGTGCGGTTCCGACCGCCAGCGCAATGATCGCGGCCAGCGCCGCGCCGACCGCAATCACGGTCTGCCGGTCGACCCGCATCCCGCCGTCGACCGTCGCACGATAAAGCCCCGCCGCCGGCACGTGCCGTGTTGCAGCGAGCGGGGGCAGCGCGAAGGCGATGGCGATCAGCAGGCCGTAAGCCGCGCTCACGATCAACGGCAGGGGATAGAGTGCGAAACCCGGCTTCACGGGCAGGACAGCGCCCGCGATCAGGCCGATCAGGCTCGGCGCCAGTGCCCCGACCAGCAGCCCGGCGCCGATCGAAGCGGCGGCGACGGCCAATATTTGCAGTCCGTAAATGCGCAGCACCGCTGCGCTGTCGGCACCGAGTACCTTGAGCGTCGCGAGCCCCGGTCGCTTGCCCGCCAGATAGCTGGCGACGCCGTTACCGACCCCGATCCCGGCAATCACCAGCGCGGCGAGCCCCACGAGCGACAGGAATTGCCCCATGCGCTCGATAAAGCGCCGCGTTCCCGGCGCGCCGTTGCTCCGGTCGGTGATGTCCCATCCCGCTTCGGGGAATTGCGCCGTCAATTGCTTGCCAACGGCTTCGGGGTTTGCGGCGGCCGGCAGCCGGACGCGATATTTGCTTTCGTACAGGCTTCCGGGCTGGATCAGCTGTGTCGCGGGCAAGTCGCCGAGCCCGATGATCGCCACCGGCCCCAGCGCGAAGCCCTCGCCCAGCCGGTCGGGCTCTTCGGCAATGATTCCGTCGATCTGGAACATCTTGTCGCCGAACTTCACATCGCCGCCGACTTTAAGGTCGAGGCGCGAGGCCAGATCCTTGCCGATCCAGATCGATCCCGCAGGCGGCGATCCTTTGCGCGCACCGCTCTCCAGCCGCATGGTTCCAAAGAGCGGATAGGGTGCATCGACGGCCTTCAGTTCGGACAGCAGCGCATCGCCGCCCGGCGCGTTCGCCATCGCGCGCAACCGCACCGTTGCCGACGGCGTGCCGATGCTGCGGAAGCCGGCCATCTCTTCGGGGCTGGCTTCGCGTTGCGGCAGGCTGAATTCGATATCGCCGCCCAGGATCGTTTGCCCGCGCCGTTCGAGTTCGGACGTGATTCCGCTCGTCAGGCTGCCGATCGCCGCCAGCGTCGCAACGCCCAGGAACAGGCAGACGGCGAGCAGGCGCAGCCCGCGAATGCGCGTCGCAAGATCGCGCCGCGCGATCCGCCAGAGCGTGGCGAGGGGCAGCACGCCTTACGCCGCCCGCTCTTCGATGCGCCCGTCGTGCATGACCACGACGCGATCGCAATGCTCGGCCAGCTCGGGATCGTGGGTGATGATGAGCAAGGTCGCACCAAGCGCCGCGCGGCGTGCGAAGATCAGCTCGATGATCGACTGCCCCGTTGCGGTATCCAGATTTCCCGTCGGCTCGTCGGCGAAGATGATCGCGGGGCTGCTCGCCATCGCGCGCGCAATCGCGACACGCTGTTGCTCGCCGCCCGAAAGCTGCGCCGGATAATGGGTCAGACGGTGTCCCAGGCCGACGGCTTCGAGCTCGGCCTTTGCCCGGCCGAACGGATCGTCGATCCCCGCAAGCTCGAGCGGCACGGCAACATTTTCGAGTGCGGTCATCGTCGGGAGCAGGTGAAAGGCCTGCAGCACGATGCCGATCCGCCCGCGCCGCGCGCGCGCCAGATCATCCTCGTCCATCGTGCCGAAGTCGAGCCCCGCGACCCTGATCGTCCCGCCGCCCGCGCGTTCGAGCCCGGCAAGCACCGCCATCAAAGAGCTCTTCCCCGATCCCGACGGTCCGAGCAGCGCGACCGAGCTGCCTGCTTCGACTTCCAGATCGACACCGCGTAAAATTTCGACAGGGGCCTTGTCGCTCCCCAGCGTCAGCGTCACATTGTGGGCGGCGATCGCCAACGGAGGCGAAGGTCGGGGTGCGTCGGTCAAGAAGGGACCCTTTGGAATGAAAACGGCCGGATGGCGTTCTGCTTTGATATATGGTTGCGCTATCGCGCTTTGCCAACCGCTTGCGGCTTGCGGTTCTGCCGACGCGCCTGTGCCATCGACGAAGGACACCGCCGACACGAAAACGGCGGCGGCGATCCCGGCCGACGCGCCGTTGATCATCGCGTTCGGCGACAGTCTCTACGCGGGTTACCAGCTGGGCCCGAAAGAGGGCCTTGCACCGCAATTGCAGGCGGCGCTCGTCAAGGATGGCATCGTTGCGCGCGTCCAGAATGCGGGCGTATCGGGCGATACGACCGCGGCAGGGCGCCAGCGGCTGACCTATGTCCTCGACCTTGCCAAGGCGAAGCCTTCGCTCGTCGTCCTCGGGCTCGGCGGCAATGACATGCTGCGCGGCATCGACGCCGGTCAGACACGCGCCAATCTCGACGCGATGCTCGCCGAGCTGAAGAAGCGCGAGATTCCGGTATTGTTGACGGGCATGGTCGCAGCGCCCAATCTCGGTGCAGACTATGCAAGGAAATTCAACGCGATCTATCCCGAGCTTGCCGCCAAATATGACGCCAGCCTCTATCCCTTCATTCTCGACAATGTCGTGGGGAAGCCCGACCTGATGCTCGGCGATCATATTCATCCCAATGCCAAGGGGGTGAAGATTGTGGTCGACGGATTGGCACCGCTGGTCGAAGACGCGCTGCCCGACGCGCAATAGCGCTGGTTGGTGTGCGAGCGCGGCGATGCTGACGCCTCCCCGCGACGACGAAGGCTCCTTAACCGAGCAACTTTTCCGCGCGCGCCCGCCAACTTGTTGCCAGCACGTCCATCGCCGCCAGTTCGCGCAACGCGTCGGGTTCGCGCTTCCCGTCGCCACCGATCAGCAAGCCGAATACCCGCTCGACGCTCCATTCGGGCAGCGGCCGCTCGACCAGTTCCAGCACATCGCCCGCGGCGACCGCGCCTTCCTCGATCACCCGATAGTACCAGCCGCTCCGCCGCGTCGTCACCACTGTCGCCGGAACCGTCGCGACGCCAAAGCGATGCCCCAGCTTCCAGCACGGCTGCCGACCCTGGCTGATCTCGACGAGCGCGCTGCCCAACCGATAGCGGTCGCCGATGCGCACCTCGCTCTCGACCAGCCCCTCGGTCGAGATATTTTCGCCGAAGGCGCCCGGCGCGGCGAGCAATATGTGGCCACCCAGCGCCTCGGCCCACCAGCCATAATGGTCGCGCGGATAATGGTGGATCGCCTTGTCGGTGCCGCCATGGACGCTCAGGTCGGCCTGTTCATCGCCGTCGATGCCCAGAAAACCGACATGCAGCGCGCCATCGACCGGCGCCTTTGCAATCGCGCTTGCCTCGGCGCCGCGAAAGGCGCGCGCCTTGCCGGTCAGGATGGCGTCGATCGCATAGCTCATACCGGCGCTCCCCGCGGCCCGAACAGGATGATCGCCGCGCCGCCCAGGCAGACGGCGGCGCCGATCACATCCCACCGGTCGGGCCGTGCCCCCTCGACCGCCCACAGCCACAGCAGCGCCGCGACGATATAGACCCCGCCATAGGCGGCGTAGGTGCACCCGGCATGGTCGGAATCGACGAGGGTGAGCAGATACGCGAACAGCGCCAGCGACGCGATGCCGGGCAAGACCCACCAAAGCGGCTTGTCGAGCCGCAGCCACGCCCAAAAGGCGAAGCATCCGGCAATCTCGGCCAGCGCGGCAGCGATATAGGCGAACGCGGTCATCGGGTCACCGTGGCGCGATCGAACCCAAAAGAAAAGGGGCGACCCGCAGGCCGCCCCTTCCATGTCATGATCGCTGTTCCGAAAAATCAGAACGCGAAGCCGACGCCGACCGCAAAGGTGTCGAAGTCGCTGAAGTTGCCGATGAACTGGTGGCGATATTCAGCCTTGGCGTACAGGTTCTGGCCCAGCTTGTGCTGATAGCCGGCGCCGACATACGGATCGTCGATGTCGGTGAAGGTGTAGCCGCCGGTGGCATAGAGCTTGCCCGCGGTGCCGACCTTGGCGCCGACACGGCCGCCGGCCGAGAACTGGACATCCGCGCCGTCGACGAGGACCTTGTCGGCCGCCACTTCGCCGCCGACGAACGCCTTGCCGCCGAGGTCGAAGTCATAGCCTGCCGCTGCGCCGATCGTGGCGTCGTCAAGGCCGCTGCCGGTGACATAACCGCCACGCACTTCGACGCGGGCTTCGCCGCCTTCGGCCGCCAGGGCGGGGGGTGCAACGATGGCCGTCAAGAGAGCGGCTGCAACTGCGAACTTCTTCATTTTTTCGTTCCTTTACTCTGCGTTGGCCACGCCCTTTGGGTCGCGGTCCACCCCCTAAATGGGGTTTGGACCTGTCGCCGCAATGAACGCATCGTTCGGGATATGACAATTTTATTACCTGTGTCATTTAGGCAACACAGTGTCGTCCGGCCAGGCAAGTGCCGGGCAGGCGCGTCATCGCGCCTCAGCCGAGGGCGATTTGCTTTTCTTCCGCAATCCGGTCGAGCTCGGCGCGGGTCGGTTTGGTCGCTGCGCTCTTCAGCTGTCCGCACGCCGCCATGATGTCGCGCCCGCGCGGAGTGCGCACCGGCGCTGAAATCCCGGCCTTGAAGATCAGGTTGCTGAACGCGCGCACCCGCTCGGGCGTCGAACATTCATACATCGCGCCGGGCCAGGGGTTGAAGGGGATCAGATTGACCTTCGCGTGCAGGCCATATTCCCGGATCAGCCGAACCAGCTCGCGCGCATCGTCGTCGCTGTCATTCTTGTCCTTCAGCATCACATATTCGAAGGTGATGCGCCGCGAATTGCCGGCACCGGGATAATCGGCGCAGGCCTTCAGCAGTTCGTCGATGCCATATTTGCGGTTGAGCGGCACGATCTCGTCGCGCACGGCCTTCGACACCGCGTGGAGCGACACCGCGAGGTTGACGCCAATCTCTTCGCCCGCGCGCGCCATCATCGGCACGACGCCGCTCGTCGACAGGGTGATGCGGCGGCGCGATAGTGCAAGGCCGTCGCCGTCCATCACGATCTTGAGCGCACCCTTGACCTCGTCGAAATTATACAGCGGCTCGCCCATGCCCATCATCACGATGTTGGTGAGGATGCGGCCGTCGGCGGTATAATGACCGCCTTCTTCGTCGTCGTCGTCTTCGGGATCGGGGCCGAAACCCGCCATCGTCCCCTTGGGCCATTCGCCTAGTTCGTCGCGCGCCAGCATCACCTGACCGACGATCTCTCCCGCGGCGAGGTTGCGGACAAGG
Organism: Sphingopyxis sp.; assembly: GCF_965227415.1. Taxonomy (GTDB): domain Bacteria; phylum Pseudomonadota; class Alphaproteobacteria; order Sphingomonadales; family Sphingomonadaceae; genus Sphingopyxis. Next base: position 14,325 of record NZ_OZ245749.1, read on the forward strand.
CGCATCGTGCCGGTGTGGCAGAAACGGCAGTTCAGCGTGCAGCCGACCTGGCTCGATACGCAGAGCGTTCCCCGATCGGCATCGGGGATGAAGACCATCTCATATTCCTGGCCGTCGGCCGCGGCGAGCAACCATTTGCGCGTCCCGTCGCTCGACACCTGTGCCTCGCGCACCGTCGGGCGGCCGATGATGAAGCGGTCGGTCAGCCACGGGCGCATCGTCTTGGCGATGTCGGTCATCGCCTCGAAATCGGTGACGCCGCGGTGATAGATCCAGTGCCAGATCTGCTTTGCGCGCAGCTTCGCGCCCTTGGCGTCGAGACCCGCCTCGACCAGCACGCCGCCGATCGCGTCGCGCGTCAGCCCGACCAGGTCGATACGGTTGCCCCCGCGCAGGGGGACGGTGCCCGTCGTGACGGGGTCGATATGGCCGGGAATCTGCATGATGGGCGCGCATATAGTGGGGAAGGGCGAAAAGCGCAATTGCGCGCGCTATCCTCCCTGCGGCAAAGCCGTGGGGAGGGGGACCGCTCGCGGCGCGAGTGGTGGAGGGGTAACGACGGTAGCGCCATTGCCCCTCCGTCAGCGCTTCGCGCTGCCACCTCCCCATCGCTGCGCGACAGGGAGGATCGAAGGCTACAGCGACGCCAACATCCCCAGCACCTGCGGCACGCTCCCGTTCGCCTCGGCATTGCGCAGTGGCAGGACATTCTGCACCAAAATCTCTTCGGGCGTCGGAGTCTGGGCAAACAAGGCCATCACCTCGTCGGCGAATGCGTCGAGCGGCATATAGCCTTCGCGCGTCGACTGGCCGGGGGTCAGGTCGGTGCGCACCGCGGGCGGCGCCAGTTCGATCACGTCGACCTTGCCTTCCAGCTGGATGCGCAGGGCGACCGAGTAACTGTGCATCGCCGCCTTCGTCGCCGAATAGGTCGGCGCCTTGGGCAGCGGCACGAACGCCAGCCCCGACGTCACATTGACGATCGCGCTGTCCGTCTGCGCCGCCAGATGATCGACCAGCGCATCGGTCAGCCGGATCGGGCCGAGGATGTTGGTGACGACCGTCGCTTCGGCCTGGGTCAGGTCGCGCTTGGCGCTCGCATCCTCGCTGCTCATGATGCCGGCGTTGTTGACCAGCACATTCAGCGCCGGATGCTGGACGACGACCTCCTTTGCGAACGCGGCGATCGCGTCGGCGTCGGTAACGTCCAGCGAAATTGCCGACATATTCGCCCGCCCCGCAATGGCGGCGTCGAGCTTCGCTGCGTTGCGCCCGGTGATGATGACGCTGTTGCCGGCGTCGTGCCAGCGCTGCGCGAGTGCGAGCCCGATGCCCGAGCCGCCGCCGCTGACGAGGATGGTGTTGCCTGTGGTCTTCATGATCTTTCCTCCGTGGGGGGTGGTGAGAAGGCCTAGATATCCCTATACTCTCCAAAAGGAAGAAGGCACCCGAAAGTGCTATACTTACCCGAAAGAGAGATTTGGATTTTCTGCCATGTCAGACCCGAAAAAAACATCGCTCGACGCATCGCAGCCGCTCGATCCGCGCGTCGAGACGCTGGTCAATGAATTGATCGGCCGAGTCGCCGACAAATGGACCATGCTTCTTTTGGAAGTGTTGGAGGATCATGGCGAGTGCCGCTTTACGCGGCTGGCGCAACTGACGCCCGGCATCAGCCAGAAGATGCTGACGCAGACGTTGCGCCAGATGGAACGCGACGGCCTGGTCCATCGCACGGTCCATCCGGTCATTCCGCCAAAGGTCGAATATCGGCTGACTGACCTGGGGCAGAGCCTCGGCGAAGCCTTTTGCGGCGTGTGGCACTGGGCCGAAGCCAATTTGGAAAAGGTGGAAACGGCGCGGCACGCCTTCGACGGCCGCGCCTAACCGTCCCGGCTTACCCGCCCAGCTTGGCGAATTCGGCGTGCGCTGTGGCAACCGGATCGGCGACCACGGGGCTGGCATAGGCTTCGTCGCCGCACACCATGCTCATCGCGCCGTGCATCATCGATCCGACGCTGTGCGCGCGGCGTTCGCCAGGGTCGCTATTATGTTCGAGCAGCTCTGAACCCGAATAATAATCGTTCGAGAGGATCGTCGACGCCTTGGCGGCGCAGCTTCCCTCGCGCGTCGTGATCGACCGGTCCCAGTCACGGTCGTCGGTCGTCGAATTGAAGATCGTCGACGTACGAAAGCGGACCGTATCGCCGCTGCGCACCACCGAATAGGAATCGACGAAATAGGCGCTGACGACCCCGTCGTTGCCCGTGCCGGTATCGACCAGCCGCCAGCCTTCCTGTGCGGCGCCAGCCGCGGCCAGAAGGACCGATACGCTCAATGCTCCGAAGATATTCATTCCCACCTCCAACAGGACCCCTCCCTCAGCTAAGCCGAAGGAGGGGGCGGGTGGCAATGAAAATCATCGGTCATTTCTGGATCGAGCTGACCCGGATCGGTTCGCCGCGCGCAGCGCTGGCGACCGCAAGCTGGGCTTGTGCCGAGGCGAGCGTTTTCGTGTCCTGACGGCACTGCTGGATATCGTTCTTGCCTTCGAGGTCGAAATCCGAAGCCGTTCCGCACACCGCGACGACGGCGCGCCATATCCGGCGGTCGAGCGTTCGCGCACCGGCTTCGGTGCGCAGATCCAGGTCCTTGTGCTGGACGAGGACGCTCGGGCTGGCAGGCGCCGGCTGCGCGAAAGCGGGCTGGCCGAATGACGCGGCAGTCGATGCGGCGGTCAGGGCGGCGAGGATCAGAAGCTTTTTCATCTTGTGTCTCCATCGACCGGCTGAAGAGGAGGGGAGGAAGCCGGTGAGACACCAGATAATCCATCGCTCGCGGCGAAAGGAGCAACGATGTTGCACGGGCATTCTGCAAAATTGCAGAATGCCCGGCGGGCCGTTATGACGCACAAGACGCCATGTATGATTGGAACGACCTCAAGGCATTTCTTGCCGTCGCGGAAACGGGCAGCACGCTGTCCGCTGCGCAGGCGCTGCGCGTCAGCCAGACGACGGTGGCCCGGCGCATCGCCGCGCTGGAAGAGGCAACCGGGCTGAACCTGTTCGAGCGGCGGCAGGCGGGCTATGCGCTGACCCCGGTGGGCGAGGCGATGGTCGGAAGCGCGGTTGCCGTGCGCGACGCTGCCGATCGCTTCGGCGAAGCGGCGGGGGCAAGATCGCGCGACGCAGGCGGTACGGTCAGCCTGACCGTGATGGAGATCTTCGCGGTGACCGTCTTGCCGCCGATCCTGCGTGACCTGCGCGCTGCGCATCCGGGAATCCATATCCATCTCGACACGTCCGACGAGCCTCGCGATCTGGCGTCGGGCGCGGCGGACATCGCGATCCGCAGCAGCAAACAGCCGGCGGGCGGGGGATTGGTCGGACGGCGTATCGCCGACAATCCCTGGACGCTCTACAGCAGCCGCGCCTACGCCGATCTGCACGGCATCCCGCACACGCGCGAGGAACTGGCCGCCCATCCCTTTGTCGGCGGCGGAGGCTATGTCTGGGAGCCGTATCAGGCGTGGCTAAAACAGCACGGGCTCGAGAATTCGGTGGTGATGCAATATGACAGCGCGTCGGGGCTGCTCGCCGGTGTCCGCTCGGGCATGGGCCTTACCATATTGCCCGCTTTCCTTGCCGACCGCGAACCCGATCTGATCCGCTGCATTCCCCCGAAGACCGAGGATACAACGGGGCTGTGGCTTTTGACCCACGAACGGTTGCGTCATGTGCCGCGGGTGCGCCTCGTTCTCGATTTCCTCGCGGCGGAACTGACGAAGCTCGCGTGCAGCTAGCTCGACCGAATTTCCGATCGCGGTTGGCGCCGCGCGGAAATCGCTGTCCTACATTATCTCGCCGATTTAGCGTGTCGGACGATGACGACTAACGCTTTCCTCCCGATCGCCACGCACGCCCTGCCGCGCCGCTCAGCCCGCGCGACGAAAGGCGATTTGCGAGTGAAGTTGCGCAGTTTTCCGCCGTTGCGCGAAAACGCTATCTTTCCGTCCTTCGTCATCCAGCCGTCTCTCGTCACCCCGGACTTGATCAGTATATATCCCGTTGGAGCAAATATATGTTCTCCCGCGAAGGCGGGGGTCCCACTTCGACGCGAAGCGTCGCAGGGCGCCCTGCCGCGCGCGTGTTTCCTTGTCGCAGGACCCCCGCCTTCACGGGGGAACACCCCTTCCGTGTCGCGATGGAATAATGCCCGACTTGATCCTGTCGAAGGGTCCGCGATGACGAAGATTTGCGAATCGCGTGTGAAGTTACGCCGAAATCCGCCACGTTCGAAAATCGTCTCAGCGGATCGTCGCGCATCCCAATGCGGCCGCGTCGATCGCCGTCGCGGCGCCGCGCAGGCGATAGGTGTCGGCGATCGAGCGCCCCGTTGCGGCGCTGCTTTCGACGCTCATGCTTGGCGCCGATCGCATCGCGGCGATGATCGCGGCGTCCATCCGCGCGTCGCTCGCCCAGCCGTGAACGCCGTTGCCGGTCAGGATGAAGCGGCGGCTGCCGACGGTCAGGCGCAGTTCGCGTCCCGCGGCGCGCGGCTTCGACAAGCGAACATAGAATTGCCCGCGGATACGCGATTTCGGCCAGTAACCGACGCTGGCATAGGGCTTGACCTGCGGCGTGCCGATCGTCGCGGCGGGCGCGGCAAGCGCATAGCAGCGCGGGGTGGCGGGTTCGCGAAACGCTCCCCAGCCGTCGAAAATGCCGAGTGCGGTGCGCGGCGCGGCAAGCGCTGTCGCAGGGACCGCCATCGCGATCAGGAAAAGGAAGGCTGTCCGCCGCATCGCGCCTCGTTTGCGCGAATGTGGACGCATTGCAAGCTTGGCTTGCACGTGCCGACGCGCACGTTAAGGAAGGTGGACATTTTCGGGGACGGGATTCGGGGCAAATGGCCCGCTCCGCCGGACTCTCAGGGACTTTTCCCGCGCTACAGGGATGATGTGACTATATGAAAGCGACGATCGAACGTGCGGTGCTGCTCAAGAGCCTCGGACACGTCCAGTCCGTGGTCGAACGGCGCAACACCATTCCCATCCTGTCGAACGTCCTGATCGAAGCCGATGCGTCGGGGCAGTTGAAACTGATGGCGACCGACCTCGATTTGCAGGTCGTCGAAACCGTCGCGGCCAGGGTCGAAACGCCTGGCACCACCACCGTGTCGGCGCATACCCTGTTCGAAATCGCCCGCAAGCTGCCCGAAGGCGCCGAGGTCAGCCTCGCTGCGGCCGAAGGAAAGATGCAGGTCAAGGCCGGCCGGTCGAACTTCAATCTGCCGACCTTGCCGCGCGACGATTTCCCGGTGATCGCCGAAGGCGACCTGCCGACCAATTTCGAACTTCCCGTCGCCGAGCTTATCCAGATCATCGACAAGACGCGCTTCGCGATCTCGACCGAGGAAACGCGCTATTACCTCAACGGCATCTTCTTCCATGTCGCCGAAGATGCGACCGGCCCGGTTCTCAAGGCTGCGGCGACCGACGGTCACCGCCTCGCGCGCTACACCGTGACGCGCCCCGAGGGTGCAAGCAGCATGCCCGACGTCATCGTGCCGCGCAAATGCGTCGCCGAGATCCGCAAGCTGCTCGACGAGGCAGAAGGCAACGTTGAAATCAGCCTGTCGGCAAGCAAGATCCGCTTCCAGCTCGGCAATGCCGTGCTGACGTCCAAGCTGATCGATGGCACGTTCCCGGACTATAGCCGCGTCATTCCGACCGCGAATGACAAGCTGCTCAAGGTCGATCCGAAAAGCCTGTTCCAGGGCGTTGACCGCGTCTCGACGATCGCGAGCGAAAAGACGCGCGCAGTCAAGGTCGGCATCGACAAGGATCGTATCACGCTGTCGGTGACCAGCCCCGAGAATGGCACGGCTGCCGAAGAGGTGGCGGCGGTTTACGACAGCGAAGCGATCGAGATCGGCTTCAACGCCCGGTACCTCAGCGACATCCTAGGCCAGGTCGACGGCGACACCGTCGAACTCCACCTCGCCGACGCCAATGCGCCGACGCTGATCCGCGAAAGCGAGAAGAGCCCGGCGCTCTACGTGCTCATGCCGATGCGGGTCTGATCCGGTGCGCATGCGTCCGCTGATCGTTGCGGTCGCGGCTGTCGGCCTGGCCGGTTCTGCGGCCGCTCAGCCGGCGCAGGACGTTGCCGACGCGCGCTGCATCCTGGCTTTCAAGATGTTCGTGACCCGCGTCGGCGACAAGCTGACCGAGTCCGACAAATCGATCTTCGACAGCTTCGCGACCTATTTCGTCGGCAAGATCCGCGCGCGCTCGCCGGCGATCGACATTGCGACGCTGATCCCGCCGCCGATCGTTCGTGCGGTTCAGGACGGCCTCAAGGAAGAAGTCACGCGCTGCAATGCCGAGACGGCGATCATCTCGACCAGCCTCGCGCAGACATCGAAGGCGCTGACCGCGACGATCGAAGCGAACAAGAACGGCAACTGAGCATCGCCGCGGGCTGGATCAGCCGGCTTTTGAAACCCGCCAGATCACGCCGCCGGTATCGTCGGCGACCAGCGCGCTGCCATCCTTCGCCACCTTGACGTCGGCAGGGCGCCCGCGGGTCGTCTTGCCGTCCTTGGCCAGGAACTGGTCGAGGAAGGTGACGGGCAGGGCATCGACCGGCTTGCCATTCGTGCCGAACTTGACGAACACGACGTCATAGCCCGACACCGGCTCGCGGTTCCACGACCCGTGCAGCGCGACCAGCGCGCCGTTCGCCCAGCGGTCGCCAAGGCTCAACTTGTCGGTGAAGGTGAAGCCGAGCGGAGCGACATGGGCACCAAGGCCATAGTCGGGCCGCTTGACATACTGCCGCCGATCCTCGGCCTCGGGCTCGACCCGCGGATCGATGTAGCCACCCCAATAATACCAGGGCCAGCCATAGAAATCGCCCTCGTCGACGTTGGTCATATAATCGGGGACCAGGTCGCTGCCGAGCATGTCGCGCTCGTTGACCACGGTCCACAGCTGGTCGCTGCCGGGATAGAAGGCAAGGCCGACCGGATTGCGGATGCCCGCGGCAAAGGTACGGATATATTTGTTCTCGGGCCGCACTTCGAGCACGCTTGCGCGCCGCGTCTCGTTGCCCATGCCCTTTTCACCGATATTGGAATCGGCGCCGACGCCGACATACAGCCAGCCATTGGGCGCTACCGCCAGGCTTTTCGTCCAGTGGCGGTTGGTGCCCTTGGCGGGCAGGTCGACCAGCTTCGCCGGCTTGCCGCTCATCTTGGTCTCGCCCTCGACATAAGGAAAAGACAGGATCGCATCGGTGTTGGCGACATAGAGCGTCTTGCCGACCAGTGCCATGCCATAGGGCGAGTTGAGGCCGGTGATATAGGCGGTCTTCACCTCGGCCTTGCCGTCGCCGTCGGCGTCGCGGAGCAGGGTGATGCGGTTCGCCGATGTGCCGCCCGCGCCTGCCTTGCTCATCAGATTGCCCATGATCTTGCCCTCGATCCCCGAGGTGTCGCGCGGCGGGCTCTGCGCTTCGGCAACAAGGATGTCGCCGTTCGGCAGCACCAGCATCGACCGCGGATGATCCAGCCCTTCGGCAAAGCGGACGACGCTAAGTCCCTGGGCTGCGCGTGGCGCCTGACCCGCGGGCCAGCTCGTCGCTTCTGGGACGTTCATCGTCGGGATGCTTTCGGATTTCTGCGACGCCATCACCGGCACACGGCCGCTGAGTTCGGCGGTCGAGAAACGCGCCACATCGGGCCGCGACAGGACGTAGAAAGCGACCCCTCCCGCGATGATCAGAACCAGGAGGGCGATGCCGACATATTTGAGGATTTTGCGCATGGGATACAGTCTTACACGGCGATGCGGCGGCTGCAAATGGGGGATTGGGGCGGCATGATAGTAAACGTGTGGCCCGTCGTGATTAACCTTACCCGCTTGTTCATTATGCTCGGGAACGGCGCGGTGAGAGGCGTTTGCTAGAGCAGTCGTCGATGCAACGGGCCGGGGACACCATGCAACTGCCAGCACCTTATCTTGCCGACCGCGGCGCGGTCGACGATGCGCACGCCATGATCCGCGAGCATGGTGAAGAAGCCGGCTTTGCGGCGGCGGCGCGGGCAGAGCAGTACCGCGTCCTCGGCAATCACGTCCACTTCGCTCGCTGGCGCCAGATCGAGCGGCTGATCACCTATCTTTCGATCGACGTCGCGCTCGACACCGTCCACTGATCAGACCCGAAGGCCTGCCGTTTCGGGCAAGCCCGCCAGAATGTTGAGATTCTGGACGCACGCGCCGCTGGCGCCCTTGCCCAGATTGTCGAGCCGCGCGACAAGACGGAGCTGCGTCCCGTCGGAGCTGGCGTACAGCATCAACTCCATCCGGTCGGTCGCCTCGTCGCTCTTGCGGAGCAACAATTCGCTTTCGTCCACCGCACGGCGGACGCTCACCAGCGCCGATCCCTCGAAATGCGCCGCGAGCGCGTCGAAGGCCGCATCGGCGGTTGGCGTGTCGAAACCCAGCGGAACTTCCACAAGCATGCCGCGATAGACCGGCACCACTGCGGGGGCAAAGATCGGCGCGTGGACCAGGCCCGCGCCCTTCGTCATCTCGGGCACATGCTTGTGCGCCAGGTTCAGGCCATAGCTGCGAAAGCCGATGTCTTCGTCGGCTTCGAAGCGCGCGATCAATTCCTTGCCGCCGCCCGAATAGCCCGACACGGCGTTGACGCTCAGCCGCGCGCCCCGGTCGATAATCCCCACGGCGACGAGCGGCGCGACGAGAGCGAGAAAGCCGGTGGGATAACAGCCGGGATTGCTGACCCGCTTCGATGCCGCGATCGCCTCGCGCTGTCCTGCGCTCAGCTCAGGAAAGCCATAGGCCCAATCAGGCGCGACGCGGTGTGCCGTCGAGGCGTCGATGATCCGGACGGCGGGGTTCGTCACCATCGCCACGGCCTCGATCGCCGCGGCATCGGGCAGGCAGAGGATCACGAAATCGGCGCTGTTCAGTGCCTCGGCGCGGCGCGCGGCGTCCTTGCGCTCGGCGTCGGGGAGCGCGATCAGCGAAAATTCGCTCCGTCCCGCCAGCCGCTCGGCGATTTCCAGGCCCGTCGTTCCCGCCGCGCCGTCGATGAAGACCGTCTGTGTCATAGCTTATCGCAGTCGTTTGGTGCCGCTGATCGGGACGTCATTGCCCTTGGCGGCCGACCGTTTTGCCACTTCGGCGAGCGGCTCGACGCGCACTTCCATCCACTGGCGGCTCGCATGGACGATATGGTCATGGTCGGCCATGATCCCGACATGGCCGGGGAAAAAGACCAGGTCGCCGCGCGCCAGATACTCCCGGGCAACATCCCGGTCGGCGCCAAGCGATGCAAGCTGAAGGTCGCTGTCGCGGGGAAGCTGGATTCCGGCAGACGCCCATGAAAGCTGGACGAGGCCCGAGCAGTCGATGCCCTTTGCGGTGCGGCCACCCCATAAATAGGGGGCGCCGACCATCTGCTCCGCGACCGCGGCGGGGTCGTCATGCTCGCTGCCGACTTCGGCGAGCGCGGCGAGCGGCAGGTAGCCGTGCGCCGTGCTGAGCCATTCGCCGTCGGGCTCGCCCATCACCAGCGCGCCGCGCGGCAGTACGGCGGGCCCGCCGCTTGCGACGTCGGGGTCCGAATGGAGCATCGCTTCGATCATATCGACCCGGTGCGTCGGCGCGATGGGCGTGCCAAGCGCTTCGGCGGCGAGATAGCCGACATAATGGTCGGCTAGGCTATAGCCCCATGCCCAGCCGCCGGTCAGATCGAGCAGCGCGAAGCCTTCGCCGAACAGCAACTCGCTCGATTGGTCGGCGTCGAGCGAGGGCGCCGAGCGCATCGCTGCGGCGGGCAGCACGCCGCTCATCATCATCGGTGCGGCATAGTGCGGCGCGAAGTGCGTGCCCGCCACCGCGATGTCGGCAAGGACGGGACGGATCGCCACGACGCGCGGATCGAACGCCTGCGACGTACCGCTCAGCCCGAAGCGGTCGCGGCCTTGGCCAACGACGCCGGGGCGTCCCATGCGCACGCGGTTTGCCGCCGAAGTATCCCCGCTGTTCGCTGTCACTTGTCGTCCTGTAATAAACCTCGTTCCGCGCCGGGCGGACAATCGCGGCGCATTAGACCAGCGGGCCCTGTTTTATCAAGAACGTTCACCTTTCTTGCGTCGGTCATACCGTGCCTGAAGCATCGCCCAGGCGGCCCGCAACCCGAGCGCCGCGCCGCCCTTTGGTCGACCATGCTTTGCTGACGGCCGCCAGGCAAATGTGTCGAAATGTGCCCAAGGCGTTCCGTCGGCAACAAAGCGCTTCAAAAACAGCGCGGCAGTGATCGATCCCGCGAACGGCGAACTCCCCGCGTTGCCGAGGTCGGCGATGTCGGTTTCGAGCAGATCGGCATAGCCGTCCCACAAAGGCATGCGCCAAAGCGGGTCGTCATTTTCGATGCCGCCCTTCAACAAATCGTCGGCAAGCGTGTCGTCATTGGCGTAGAGGGCGGGCAGGTCGGGGCCGAGCGCGACGCGCGCGGCGCCAGTGAGCGTCGCGAAATCGATGATCAGGTCCGGCTTGCCTTCGCCGGCTTTGGTCAGCGCGTCGCCGAGCACGAGCCTGCCCTCGGCATCGGTGTTGCCGATCTCGACGGTCAGCCCCTTGCGGCTTTTAAGCACGTCACCGGGTCGAAAGGCGTCTGCCGAGATCGCATTCTCCGCCGCAGCGACAAGACAGTGGAGGCGGACGGGCAATCCGCTCGCCATCACCAGTTCGGCGAGCGCCAGCACATGCGCCGCGCCGCCCATATCCTTCTTCATCAGCCGCATTCCCGATGCAGGCTTGATGTCGAGGCCGCCGCTGTCGAAGCTGATCCCTTTGCCGACGAGCGCGATGCGCGGGTGGCTGTCCTTCCCCCATTCGATCTCGATCAGCCGCGGGGCATGATGCTTTGCCGCCGCGCGTCCGACCGCGTGGATCATCGGATAGCCCTGTTCGAGCGCCTCGCCCTTGGTCACGATGATCTTGCCGCCATGCACTTTGGCGATGCGCTCGGCCGCCTTTTCGATCGCCGCGGGCCCCATGTCGGCGGCAGGGGTGTTGACCAGGTCGCGGACCAGCGCCGTCGCGCGCATTTCGGCGACCATCGGCGCGATGGCGGCGACGTCGGTGGTCAACAGCACGCGCGGGCCCTTGACGGGCGGGTTCGATTTATAGGCGTCGAAGCGATATTGGGCGCTCAGCCAGCCGAACAGTGCCTTGCCCGGTTGCCGTTCTTCGACGCGGTAGCGACCGTCGGGCAGGATCAGGGCGAGCTTGGCGAGGCACCAGGCCGACAACTCCTCGACATTCGCGACAGTCGTGACGACCGACCAGCGCTCGGGATCATCGCCGGGCAATATCGCGTGGACGAACGCGTCGGGTTTGAAACCGACTGCGGCGAGATGGGCGCGTTCGCGCGCGTTGCGCCCTTTCAGCCACGCGTCATAGCTTGCCTTGTCGACGAGGTGGATGGCGCGGGCGTCCTGCCCCTGGTCGGGCTGGATCAGGTCGGAATAGTCGATCATGCCAAGGGTGCTAGGCCGCCAGGGATATTTTGTCGATTCCCCGCGTTATCGTTCGATGATCCTTGCAAAGACTTGTACGATACTGGTCGCTCTCCTGCTGGTTGCCGGTTGTTCGGAGGCGGAACCGACCAAGGCAGACCGAGCGGCCGCTGCTACCGTTCCGGGTGCCCCGCCGGGCGGCGCTGCGGATATTCTGGCCAAGGGTGCGTCGGCGTCGAACGTCAAGGAATCGGGCGCGCTGGTCGAATTTGCATACGCCTATCCGCGCGAAGCGGCGCAAGTGCCCGAGTTGGCCCACTATCTCGACACTGACCGCGAGGTGAAGCGCGAAGCGCTTCTCGCAGCAGCCGAGCGCGACAAGGCAGCGGCGGAGAAGGGCAATTTCCCTTACCATCCGCACAGCCATCTGCAGAAATGGCTGCGCGTCACCAGCACGCCGCGGTTCCTGAGCCTTTCGGCCGAGATCGAAACCTATATGGGCGGCGCGCATGGCATGACGAGTTTCGAGACTTTGCTGTGGGACCGTAACAAGCGGCGCACGCTGAAACCGCTCGATCTGTTTTCAAGCAGCGAGGCGTTCGACGCGGCGATCCGCGACGACTTCTGCGCACGCATCAAGCAGGCGAAGGCCGCGAAGGGCATCCACTCCCCCGACGAGCCGGACAGCGTCTTTGCAAAGTGTCCGCCCGCGTCGGCACAGACGGTGTGGCTCGGCTCTTCGGACGGTCATTATCTCGACCGGATGACCGTCGCGATCGGACCTTATGAGGTCGGGCCGTTCGCCGAGGGGAGTTACAAGATCAACATTCCCGTAACCTCGGCGTTGGTGCGCGCGGTGAAACCCGAATTTGCCCGCGATTTCCTGCCGCTCAACTGAAAGATAAACAGGCCATGCCCGCCAAATCGAAGGCGCAGCAAAAGGCGGCGGGCGCCGCGCTCAGCGCCAAACGCGGCGATACGCCCAAGTCGAAGCTTCAGGGCGCGTCGAAACAGATGGCCGCGAGCATGACCGAGAAGCAACTTGAGGACCTTGCGAAGGGCTCGGCCAAGGGCAAGCCCGAACACATCGGCTGATTATTCGGCCGCTTCGAGCTCCGCCGCCGGCGCCGCTTTCGTCACCGCGCCCGCGTTGGAGAAGGTCAGCACGCCGTCGGCGATGGCGCCGGTCTTCATGTCGATGCGGTCCTGGATATAATTCTGGTTGAGACGCCAGGGCAGCTTGTCGGCATTCTTCGGCATGATGTGCAGCGACCGCTGGATATAGCCCGACGAGAAGTCGAAAATATTCTCTTCGGTCAGGCTTGCGGGATCGGCGAGCGCCGGGTTTGCGATGGTCGTGCCCGTCTGGTTCATATGGTTGAGCACGCGGCACACAAACTCGGCGACGATATCGGCGCGGAGCGTCCAGCTGGCGTTGAGATATCCGAAGACCGCCGAGAAATTCGGCACGTTCGAGAACATGCACGCCTTGTAATAATAATGCTCGCTCCAGTCGACGAGAGCGCCATCGACCCGCACCGGTATCTTGCCCGCGACCGCAAGGCTGAGCCCGGTCGCGGTGACAATGATATCGGCGTCGAGGCGCTTGCCCGACTTCAGCTGGATGCCGCCCGCGTCGAAACGCTCGATATGATCGGTGACGACCGACGCCTTGTCGGCCTTCATCGCTTCAAAGAAGTCGGCGTCGGGGATCAGGCACAGACGCTGTTCCCAAGGGTTGTACGGCGGCGTGAAGGTCGCCGCGTCATATTTGTCGCCAAGGCTTTTCTTGATCTGCTTCGAGAGGAATTCCTTGACCTTCTCCGGCTTGTCGCGCGCCTTGCGGAAGACGATGTCCTGCATCTTCACATTCTTGTAGCGGGTGATCTTGTACGCCAGTTCCTCGGGCAGGATCTTGCGCAGGAAATTGGCGATGCCATCCTTGGCAGGGCGGATCGCGAACCAGGTCGGGGTACGCTGCAACATCGTTACATGCGCCGCTTTGTCCGACATCGCCGGAACGATGGTCACCGCGGTCGCGCCCGACCCGATCACCACGACCTTCTTGCCCGCATAATCCAGGTCCTTGGGCCAGAATTGCGGGTGCAAGATCTGCCCCTGAAAATCGTCGCGGCCAGTAAAATTGGCGTCGAACGGCGAGTCATAATCATAATAGCCGGCACCGAGGTATAGCCAGCGCGCCGTCGTCGTCGACTTGCCGCCCGCGTCGTCCTCCATCGTCACCGTCCAGCGCGCCGTCGCGCTATCCCAGTCGGCACCGACGACCTTGCGGTTGAAACGGATGCGTTCGCGGATATGGCGTTCGTCGACGATGCGGTTCAGATATTCGAGGATCGCGGGGCCGTCGGCGATCGTCTTTTCATGCTTCCAAGGTTCGAAGACGAAGCCCAGCGTGTGCATGTCGCTGTCCGATCGGATGCCGGGATACCGGAACAGGTCCCACGTTCCGCCAAGGTCGGCGCGACGCTCGACGAGGCCGAAACTCCGGTCGGGGCTGTACATCTGAAGATGGACTGCCATGCCGATGCCCGAAATGCCCGCGCCAACGATCAGCACATCCTGGTCTACGGGACTCGCCGTGCCTGCCATCATTTCGTCTCCCAATTATCTTTATCCTGCAGCTTACGCACCGCGTTGCATTTTGCAATCGAATTGACGTTTACGGAAAGCGCTGCTGCCGCGAAGTTCATTGCCGCTGTCACAATATTGTCATAGGGGCGTCACGAGTTTGCAATCGTTCCCCGCGGGGGGCACGTCGGGGGGCAGTCAAGCGGAAATCATGCGACAGATCGCGGTTCTTCCTTATCGATTCAGCGGCGCGGGCAAGGACGGCCCGACCGAAATCCTGCTCGTCACCTCGCGTGGCACCGGGCGCTGGGTGATCCCCAAGGGGAATCCTTTGACCGGGATGGATCGCCACGCCTCGGCGGCGGTCGAGGCCGAGGAAGAGGCGGGGGTACTTGGCGCGGTGTGCCCGACCTCGATCGGCACTTACGAATATCGCAAGCGCCGCGCGAATGGCGCTGCCATCATGTATAATGTCGAGGTATTTCCGCTCGCGGTGACGCGAGAACTCGATGAGTGGAAGGAAATGGACGAGCGCGAACGGCGCTGGTTCACGCTCGACCAGGCCGCGGCCTCGGTCGATGAGCCCGATTTGCAGGCGATGATCCGTTCGTTCGGCGACAGCGGCTTTCGCGCCGCGGCGCGGCGATCGGGCGTCGTCTATAATGTTGCGGAAAAGACAGGGGTCAATCGCATGTTTGCCTGGTTTCAGCGCCTGCTTCCCAAGCAAGGCAATTTCTTCGAACTGTTCGAGGCGCACGCCGCCACATTGACGGCAGGCTCCGAAGCGCTGGCGCGGATGCTGCAGGGCGGCGAGGGCATGGCCGACCATGTCCAGGAAATCATCGAGCGCGAACATGACGCCGACGCGATCACCCGCGAAGTGCTCCAGACGGTGCGCCGCACCTTCCTGACCCCGTTCGACCGCAGCGCGATCACCGACCTGATCGCCTCGATGGACGATGCGATCGACGAGATGCAGAAGACCGCGGGCGCGGTCGACCTGTACGACGTCACACAATTCGAGCCCGAAATGCGCGACATTGGCGGCATCATCGTCGACGCCGCGCGGCTCACGGCCGAGGCCCTGCCGCTGCTGCGCCATATTTCGGCGAACGGCGCGCGTCTGCACGAACTGACCGAGCGGCTCGTTCGGATGGAGGGCCACGCCGACGAGATCCACGCGGCGGGCCTGAAGCGCCTGTTCAAGGAGACCGGTGAAGCCAACCCGACGCGCTTCCTGATCGCACGCGAACTTTACCGTCACCTCGAACGCGTCGTCGACAGTTTCGAGGATGTCGCAAACGAAATCGACGGCCTGGTCATCGACCACGCGTAAGCGGGGGCGCCCAGCATGCACGAACTCGCTTTTCCTCTCCTTGTCGGCCTGATCCTCCTCGCGCTGGCGTTCGACTTTCTGAACGGACTGCACGACGCGGCGAACAGCATCGCGACCGTCGTCGCGACGCGCCTGCTGCGGCCGGTACAGGCGGTGCTTTTCGCGGCCTTCTTCAACTTCGCTGCCTATTTCCTGTCGCTCGTCTTTCCCGAATTGCACAAGGTTGCCGAAACGATCGGCAAGGGGATCATCGACAAGGATCTGGTGACGCCGGCGGTCGTGTTCGGCGCCCTGGTCGGGGCCATGTTCTGGAACATCGTCACCTGGCTCAAGGGCATTCCTTCCTCGTCGAGCCATGCTCTTGTCGGCGGGATCGTCGGGGCCGGCGTTGCGCATGCCGGTTTCGAGGGGATCCAGTGGACCGGGCTCAACAAGACGGTCATCGCCATCTTCCTCTCGCCCATGCTCGGCATGCTGCTCGCGATGCTGGTGATGCTGATCAGCAGCTGGGCGCTGCGCCGGGCGAGCGCCAAATTCGCCGAAAACACCTTTCGCCATCTCCACCTTCTTTCCTCGGCAGCCTATTCGCTGAGCCACGGGTTGAACGACGCGCAAAAGACGATGGGGGTGATCACCGTGCTCCTCTATTCGACCGGCAACCTGACCGGCGAATTCCATGTGCCGCACTGGGTCGCGATCTCCTGCTATATCGCCATCGGCCTCGGCACCCTGTCGGGCGGGTGGAAGATCATCGAGACAATGGGCGGCCGCATCACCAAATTGTCGCATCATCAGGGCTTCGCCGCCTCGACCGGCGGGTCGATCATGGTCTTCACTGCAAGCCTCCTCGGCATTCCCGTATCGACGACGCACACGATCACGGGCAGCATCATCGGTGCGGGCGTTGCGCGGCGCGCGAGCGCGGTGCGCTGGGGCGTTGCGAGCAATGTCGTCGCGGCCTGGTTCATTACGATCCCCGCCAGCGCCGCCGTTGCGGCAGTCTTTTACGCCATCACCCGCTTGTTCTGATCATCGCTTCGGGCGATAATCGACGCTCGCTCCGCCGGTGAGGCGGGCGGGGAGATAGAGGCCGTTGCCATAGGCCTTGATCTCGCCAATCTCGAACCCTTCGATGCGCGTTCGGATGACGAAGGCGCCTTCGCGCCGCTGATCGACGGCGCGTTTGATCTTGCCTTCCAGCTCTTTGAGGTCGCGCGCGAAATTCTGCGTCAGCGCGTCGGCGATCAGTGGCGCAAAGCCTTCGCTGCGGCCGAGCAGGATCATCAGGTCGCCGCCGACACCGTCAGTGTCGCCGTTGATGTCGATTTCGGTAAAGCGGACTTCGGCCGAGCCCGGCGCGTTGACCGGCAGCGCAGTCAGCCAGATGCGCCCGCGCGTCGGCTCGCCGGTGCGTGCCTCGAGCCGAGCCTCGACATCGGCCCCGACTGCAATCCGGCCGCCGGGCGCGCCATAGACGGTCGACTTGCCGAACTTGACCATCATCGCGCCGAGCTTCGGCAGGACGAAAGGCCGCGTTGCACGTTTGGCGAGCGCGCGGTCGATCACCGGTTGCAGCTGGGCATAGTCGGCAATTACGGGCACGCGGATGTCGAGATGCGGGCGCGGTATCTGACGCGCCAGCTTCGGCAACGGGGTCGGCTTGGCAGCGGCAGGGCGGCCCGCGACAAAGGTTTCGGTGATCCCCTCGATGCCGAGATTGAGGTTCAGCTTTTGCCCGTTCAGGCGATAGCCGCCATAGAGAATGCGTTGCGGCGTGACGCGCATCCACACGGGCGGATTTTCACGGTTGAGTTCGAGCACGGTAAAGCTCTGTCGCCAGATGTCGGCGGCCTGATTGCGAATGTTGATCTTGCCGATCTCTCGGTTCACTTCGCGTTCGACGTCGCGGATGACCGGAGCCAGTTTGGCGTCGGCCTCGTCGGTAAAGGTGATGCGCTTGCCCAGGAAGTCGATCCCCGGCGCCTTGGTCCAGCCATAGCGGATCTGCGCCTTGCCTTGCATGCGCCAGTCGGGCGCCAGATCGATGCGAATGCGAGCATGGGCGAGCGCCGATCCGGTCGCCGTCTCGCCCTTCAACACCCCGCCGACATCGCGCGCATTGATGCGGGCGTTGAGCGGCACGTCGATGACGATTTCATTGCCTTCGCCGCGGAAGCGGAGCGGCCCGCGCGTGACCTGTCCGACGATCGTGCAGGCTATCGCAGGCGTGACCTTGACCCGTTTGCCGAAAACCTTGACCCGTTGCGGCGCGACGCACGCCTTTTCGCGGCGGTTGATCGTCCACAATATCCTGGGCACGGCGCGTTCAAGCTGTGCCTTGAGCGGCGTGATATCGGCGTTGATCGGGACCGCGATCAACGATTTCTGCGTTGGGGACGGAGCTATGTCGGTCGCGCGCGGCGGCGCTTCGACCTGGGTCTGACGGTCGCAGCCGGCGAGGGCTGGGGCCAGCAATAGGACGGCGGCGGCCGGTTGGATGAGACGCATGTGGTGCCCCTGATGCGGTATCTGTTCTTTATAACATCGGAAGAGGGAAGGCGTTCCTTGCGCAGAAAGTCGGCGCTGAAAGGTCGGGAATTCGCGCAACTTCACTCTGAAATCGCATTTTGCAGCTTACGCCCGTCACCCGGACTCGATCCGGGGTCCAGCGTTCGCCGATGTCGGAAATGGATCCCGGATCAAGCCCGGGATGACGAAAGTGGGGCGTGAAGTCGAATTCCGAAACCGCAGAAAACTGCGCAACTTCACACGGAATTCGCTGTTTGCGGGGGCGAACAAAAATCATGTCGCAAGGCTATGCCGCCCGCGCAATGTAGGACAGCGATTTTTCGAAGCGCGTCTAGACGACCGCCCCGAACAGGTCATGCTCGTCGGCGTCCTCGATCTCGACGTCGACGATATCGCTGGCCTTCAACGTTGCGGCGACGTCGCGAAGATAGACATGACCGTCGATTTCGGGTGCGTCGGCCTGCGAGCGGCCGGTGGCGCCGATGCTGCCGTCCTCGTCGGCCTCGCCGACTTCGTCGATGATCACGGGCAGCGTGCGGCCGATCTTGGCTTCGAGTTTGGCGGCGCTGATCGCCGCGGTCTTTTCCATGATGCGCTGGTAGCGCTCTTCCTTGAGCTCTTCGGGCACCTGGTCATCGAGCGCATTCGCCTGCGCGCCCGCGACGGGTTCGAAGCGGAAGGCGCCGACGCGGTCGAGCTGTGCTTCGTCGAGCCAGTCGAGGAGATACTGGAAATCCGCTTCGGTCTCGCCGGGGAAGCCGACGACAAAGCTCGATCGGATCGCGATGTCGGGGGCGATGGCGCGCCAGTTCTTCAGCCGTTCGAGCACCTTGGCTTCGTTCGCCGGGCGCTTCATGCGCTTGAGGACGCTGGGGCTGGCGTGCTGGAACGGAATATCCAGATAGGGCGTCAGCAATCCTTCGGCCATCAGCGGGATCACCGCGTCGACGTGCGGATAGGGATAGACATAGTGGAGGCGCACCCACGGGGCGCGGCCTTCGCTCGTCTGGAGCTGGCCCAGCTCGCGAGCGAGGTCGGTCATGTGCGCGCGGACTTCGCGGCCGTGCCACTGGCGCGGATCGTGGCGGATGTCGACGCCGTAAGCCGAGGTGTCCTGGCTGATCACCAGCAGCTCCCTGGTCCCCGCGGCGACAAGCTTTTCGGCCTCGCGCAGCACCGCATCGATGCGGCGGCTGACGAGTTTGCCGCGCAGGTCGGGGATGATGCAGAACGAGCAGCTGTGGTTGCAGCCTTCGGAGATCTTCAGATAGCTGTAGTGGCGGGGCGTGAGCTTCAGCCCGCCTTCGGGGACGAGGTCGACGAACGGACCCTGCGTCGGCGGCGCGGCGTCGTGGACGGCATCGACGACCTGTTCATATTGATGCGCGCCGGTGACCGCGAGGACGTTGGGGAAGCGGGCGCGAATGACCTCGGCCTCGTTGCCCATGCAGCCGGTGACGATGACACGGCCATTTTCCGCCATCGCTTCGCCAATCGCCTCAAGGCTTTCTTCCTTCGCCGAGTCGAGGAATCCGCAGGTGTTGACGAGCACAACATCGGCGCCCGCATAGTCGGGCGACAGGCCGTAGCCGTCGGCGCGCAGCTTGGTGAGAATCCGTTCGCTATCGACCAGCGCCTTGGGGCAGCCGAGCGAAACCATGCCGACCTTCGGCTGGGAGGGGAGGGTTTTGACTGTCATGATTGGCGGGGCGCATAGGGGATTTTTTGCGGTTTGTCACGGGTGCAGTGGCTGACGTGACCCGTGCCATTCTTCGTCATCCCGGACTTGATCCGGGATTCATCGCAGCGCCGAAGTCATGGACCCCGGATCAAGTCCGGGGTGACGAGAGAAAAATAGCCCCGGTCAGGACTTTCCCGCCAAAGTATCCGCCACAATCCGCCAAACCTTGGGATTGATGCCCAGCCCCAGATGCGTGCTGTCGACCTTTATGTTCCGTGCCTGCGCATTGTAGGTGTCGACCGCGATATCAGCGCCGACGATGCCGTCCCGGTCGGAGTAGATGACGGTGAGCGGCTGGCTTAGCCCTTTCAGGTTTCGCGCATGGATCTCGCGCTCGATCGCGTCGAAGTCGCGATCGGCAAAGCGCTGCGCCAGCGCGGTATATTTGGGACCGCCGATGATCGGCGTGCCCATGGTGATGATTTCGCGGACCAGGTGCGGGTACGTCCGCGCCGTTTCGCGCGCGATGACGCCGCCGAGGCTCCAGCCGATCAGGGTGAGCGGGGCGCCGTCGGCCTGGACCCATGCAGCGGCTTGCGCGGCGAAACGATCGACGTCGGCGGCGACGCGGCCCTGATTGCGGCCCATGCCCCAGTCGCGGACATGATAGCCGAGGTGGCGAAGATACGCCTCCAGCGGCCGCATCGAAAGCTCGCTGGCACCATAGCCCGGGAGCAGCGCCACGGGGCGTCCGTCGCCACGCGGCGCGCCGATCAGATGATAGCCCGAGAGGCCATAGCGCAGCATGTCGAGCGGAAGAGCGAACTCGCCAAGTGTCGCGAGGCGGCTCGGCGGCTTTAGCCCTTCAGGAAGCGGAACGTCGCGCGGCATCGCCTTCTCCCTTATTGCGCCCTATAGCTTGGCGCATTGGCCTGGCTTTGCAAGCGGATAGGGAAGGGACGCGCATGATTGGCTTATTGGCAGCGATTTCGGCGGCAATGGCGGTCGCGGCAGGCGCATTCGCCGCGCATGGCGCAGCGGGGCCGCACGAGGCCGAATGGCTGCGCACCGGCGGCACCTATCAGCTGATCCACGCGGTCGCGGCGCTGGCGATCATGGGAGTGGCGCGCAGGCAGGCGATCCTGCTGCTGGTCGGCGCCGCGATTTTTGCGGTCACCCTCTATGCGATGGCGCTCGGCGCGCCGCACTGGCTGGGCGCGATCACGCCGGTCGGCGGAACGCTGTTGATCATCGGTTGGGTCTGGGCTGCCTGCGCTTATTGGCGCACGGGGGCCTGACCTAAGGTCCGGACCCTAGTCGGCTTCGCACGTCTCGCAGTTGACGACTTCGACGATCGTGTCGCCGGGTTCGAGCTTGCGCGCTTCGTCTTCCCAGAAGCCATAGGGCTTGCCGCCACGATAGATGCGCAGCCCGCGGCCGCCGCTTGCGAGCTGGTCGAGGCTGCGGCCGATCTCCTCGGCGCTGACCGGGCGCTCCTTGAGCTGAACCTTGCCGCCGACCGCCGCCAGATCGGCCATATAGTCGGCGACATGCGCGCCCTGCGCCGATCCGGCGAGCAGCAGGCCGGTGAAACTGACCGGGTTGATGACATTGTTCGCGCCAGCCTGGCGCGCGAGCAGTTCATTGTCCTGGGTGCGGATGACGACGCTGATCGGGACATGCGGTGCCAGATGGCGGACGGTGAGCACGATCAGGATCGAGGTATCGTCGCGCCCCGCCGAGACGAGGACGGTTCGCGCTTCGCCGATCCGCACGTCGAGCAGCGTGTCGTCGTTTGTCGCGTCGCCTTCCATCACGTTGCAGCCCGCGGCCTCTGCGGCGTTGATGCGGTTTCGCGCGGCGTCGATCACGACGATGCACGCGGGATCGGTGCCGCGCGCGATCAGTTCGCGGACGGCCTCGGCGCCGCTGGTGCCATAGCCCAGCACGACGCAATGATCGGTGAGTTTTGCCTGGATACGGGCCATACGCCATTTTTCCCATGTGCGCTTGATTGCGAATTGATACGCGGTGCCGACGAAGATGAAGAGCACCGCGATGCGGATCGGCGTCACGATGACCGCCTCGATCAGCCGCGACCGGTCGGACACCGGCGCGATGTCGCCGAAGCCGGTCGTGGTGACCGATATCATCGTGAAATAGACGACGTCGAGAAAGCTGATGTGGCCGTCGTGCGTGTCTTTCAGCCCGGCGCGGTCGATCCAGTGGACGAGCACGACGATGGCGACCAGCAGAAACGCCAGGCCCAGCCGCGTCGTCAGATCGGCCCAGATCGGCCACTTGCTCGCGCGCCTGAGCGGCTGGAACCGGTGTTGCAGCTTCAGCTTGTCGTTCGGTTTGCGGTTCATTGCGGCTCTTGTGCCAAAGCCCGGGGGTGAAGGCTAGTCCGCTGAGCCATACGCTCCGCGCAGCGCCGCGAGCGATGCGTCATGGGTCAGGTCGAGGTGCAGCGGCGTCACCGAAATATGGCTGTCCTCGATCGCCTCAAGGTCGCTGTCGTGACCGACGCTGTGTTCGATCCCGTGCAGCCCGAACCAGTAATAGCGGTATCCGCGCGGATCGGTGCCCTCGACAATCGAGCCGCGGCCATAATCGTGGAAGCCCTGACGCGTCACGCGGATGCCCTGCACCTCGGCAGCGGGGATGGCGGGGAAATTGACGTTGATCAGCGTGCGCGGCGGCGTGTCGATATCGAGCAGCGGACGCAGTACCCTGGCGCCCCAGGCTTCGGCCGCCTCGAACGGCACATTGTCGCCCATGCCTTCACGGGCATAGACCTGGCTGAGCGCGATCGAACGGATGCCTGCGAGTGCGCCCTCGATTGCCGCCGAGACGGTACCCGAATAGGTGATGTCGTCGCCGAGGTTCGCGCCGCGGTTGACGCCCGAGAGGATCAGATCGGGCTTGTCGGGCATCAGCTTGCCGATCGCCATCATGACCGAATCGGTCGGCGTTCCGCTGCACGACCAGCGCCGCTCGTCGTGCTGGCGGATACGCACGGGGCGCGAGAGCGTGAGCGAATGGCCGGCGCCCGACTGTTCCTCGGCGGGAGCGCAGACCCAGATATCGTCCGAAAGCTGGCGCGCGATCGCTTCGAGCACGGCCAGGCCGGGGGCGTGATAGCCGTCGTCGTTGGTGAGGAGGATGCGCATGACTCTTGTCCCAAATTCGGCGTCATTGCGAGGAGCGCAGCGACGAAGCAATCTCCAGCAAGAATGTCGCGCTTGCTCGAAGGCTGGAGATTGCTTCGCTGCGCTCGCAATGACGAATTAAGGCGTCAGCCGGGTGATCCCGCCCATATAGGGCAGCAGCGCCGCGGGAATATCGACGCTGCCGTCGGCCCGCTGGTAATTTTCCAGGATCGCGACCAACGTGCGCCCGACGGCAAGGCCCGAGCCGTTGAGGGTGTGGACGAATTCATTGCCCTTCGCATCCTCGCGGCGGAAACGCGTGTTCATTCGCCGCGCCTGGAAGTCGGCGCAGTTCGAGCAGCTCGAAATCTCGCGGTACGCATTCTGGCCGGGCAGCCAGACCTCCAGATCATAGGTCCGGCGCGCCGCGAAGCCCATATCGCCGCTGCACAGCAGCATCTTGCGATACGGAAGATCGAGAGCTTCCAATATCTTCTCGGCCGCTCTTGTCTTGCGTTCGAGTTCTGCGTCGCTGTCTTCGGGGCGGACGATCGAGACCAGCTCGACCTTCCAGAATTGATGCTGGCGGATATAGCCGCGCGTGTCGCGTCCCGCCGAACCGGCCTCGGAACGGAAGCAGGGCGTGAGCGCGGTCATGCGGATCGGCAGGCGGGCTTCGGGCAGGATTTCCTCCCGCACCGCGTTGGTCAGGCTCATTTCGGAAGTCGAGATGAGCCAGCGGCCGTCGGTGGTCTGGAACAGATCCTCGCGAAATTTCGGCAGCTGCGTCGTCCCGAACGCCGCCTCGTCGCGCACCATCAGCGGCGTCGCGCATTCGACGTAGCCCGGCTCGCCGGTCTGCATGTCGAGCATGAACTGGCCGAGCGCGCGTTCGAGCCGCGCCATCTGGCCGCGCAGAAAAGCAAAGCGCGCGCCCGACATCTTGGCCGCGGTCTCGAAATCGAGGCCGAGCGCGGGCGCGAAATCGGCATGTTCCTGCGGTGCGAAATCGAAGGTCCGGGGCGTGCCCCAGCGCGCGATCTCGACATTGTCGTCCTCATCCGCGCCGTCGGGGACGTCGTCGGCCGGAATATTGGGGAGTGCGGCCAGAATATCCTGCAGCGCGGCGACCTGGTCGCGCTCGGCGGCTTCCTGATCGGGAAGCGACGTCTTGAGGTCGGCGACCTCGGCTTTCAGGGCCTCGGCCTTGTCCTTGTCGCCCTGTGCCATCGCCTGGCCGATCAGCTTCGATGCTTCGTTACGGCGCGCGAGCGAGGCCTGGATCGCGGTCTGCAGCGCGCGCAGCGACGCATCGGCCGCCACGATCTGCGCGGACAAAGGTTCGAGGCCGCGGCGCGCGAGGCCGGCGTCGAAAGCGGCGGGATTGTCCCGGATCAGGCGGATATCGTGCATGCGCCGCGCTATGGCGTTGTGGCTCGGATGGCGCAAGCCTTCATCCTCCCTGCGGCACAGCCGTGGGGAGGGGGCCTTCGGCGTAGCGGATAGTAGAGGGGCGCGCCTTGGCCGCTCCGTCAGCGCTTCGCGCTGCCACCTCCCCCTCGCCGCGCGACAGGGAGGATTATCGTTCCACCAACTTTGCGAGCTGAGCGATCGCGGTGCCCCAGCCTTCGTGAAAGCCCATGTCCTTGTGCTTGGCGCTGTCCTCGGGCGTCTTGTGGAGGACGCGTGCCGCATAGAGCGTGCCGCCGTCCTTCGCCTCGAAGGTCAGGATCGCGGTGATCGCGAGCCACGGTTCGACCGGCTGCCAGCCTTCGGTCAGGACGGTGGTGAACACGAGCTTCTTTTCGGGGATCGATTCGAGAAAGCAGCCGTCGACATGCGGCTGGAAATCGCCGCCGCCTTCGCGCATCCGCGTGACGAAGCCGCCACCGGGGCGCAGGTCGAGCGTGTCGACGCGGCATTCGATCGGCGCAGGAATCCACCATTTTGCAAGGTTTTCGGGGACACTCCACGCGTCCCACACCGCCGCGGGCGGCGCCTTGATCAGGCGCGAGATATGCAATTCGGTCCGGTTGGTCATGCTGAAGGCTCCTGGGGATGTTGCGATTCGACGAAAGCGGCGAGCCGATCGGTGCGGCCCTGCCAGACGGCGCGCTGCTCCGAGAGCCAGTCCTCGGCCGCAGCCAGCCGCCCGGCCTCGATATGACAGGTCCGCACGCGCCCCTGCTTTTCGGTCCGGATCAGCCCCGAGGATTCGAGGACCATCAGGTGCTTGAGAAAGGCGGGCAGGCCCATTTCGAACGGCTGAGACAAGGTTTTTACTGCCTCCGCCCCCTTGAGCAGGCGGCTGACGACTGCGCGCCGCGTCGGGTCGGCGAGAGCGTGGAAGACAGAGTCGAGGGCAGGTTGTTGGTTCACCATATGGCGAACTATATTGAACACTACGCCGATTGGCAAACTGTTTTGGCGCCGCATGAAAAGAGGGCCGCCCCCTTGCGGAGACGGCCCTCAGTTAGGTGGTCCGGGTTAGCCCCCCCGACCGCCAGTGGATCCCTTATGCCGCGTCGGCGTCCCGGTCGTTGCGGTTCGCGGCGCGGCGGCGCTGGACGAGCGCGGCGGCGGCGGCACCGAACAACAGCATCATCGGCGGCGCCGGCACGGGGGTCGGAGTGCCCGAAGAACCGCCGTGGCTGCTGCTGCCGCCCGAGCTGGACGACGAAGAGGAACTGGAAGACGAGGAGCTGCTGCTCGACGACGAGGACGCGCCGCTGCTCGTGCTGGTACCGCCAAAGCTGCTGCTGGTGCTGGTCGCTCCCGAAGAGGTGGCGCCCGACGAGCCGCTGCTGGACGAGGACGACGACGAGCTGGACGAGCTGCTGCTCGAAGACGAGCTGCTGCTGCCCGAGCCACCCGAACTGCCGCTGGAACCGCCCGAGCTACCCGAGCTGCCCCAGCCGGAGCTGCCGTGCGACGAGCCGCCCTTCGACGAACTGCCCCAACCCGAGCTGCCGTGCGACGAACCGCCCTTGGACGAGCTGCCGCCACCCGACGAGGATGAGCTGGACGACGATGAAGACGAAGAGGACGACGACGAGGAAGACGAGCTGCTGCTCGACGAAGTGCTGCTGATGCCGCCGGTCGAGGTCGACACGTTGCCCGACGAAGTGCTGACGTTGCCCGACGAGGTCGAGACATTCCCCGAAGACGTGCTGACGCCTCCGGTCGAGGTCGAAACGCCGCCCGTCGATGTGCTCACGCCGCCGGTGGAGGTCGAAACACCGCCCGTCGAGGTGGAAACGCCACCGGTCGAGGTCGACGTGGATACGCCGCCCGTGGAGGTCGATACGCCGCCCGAGGTCGAGCTGGTCGTCGAGCTGAGGCCGCCGGTGGTCGTCGAGGTGACCACGACGCTGCCGCCGCCGCCGCCCGAGCTACCGCCAAAGAAGCCGCCGAAGAAGCCGCCGCCGAAACCGCCGCCAAAGCCGCCGCCGACCACCGTCACGCCGCCGCCGCTGCCGCCGCCGCCTTCCCAGCCGCGCTGCGGAAAGGGTGCATAAGGGATCGGGGGCAGGGGAATCGTCTGCGTGACGACCTGTGTCTGCGGGGTCACGGTGCGGATGATGCGCTTCGTCGTGACGACACGGCGGATGCGCTTCACCGGCTTGCGCGCTGCATGGCGCTTGCGCACGACCTTCTTGGTCGCGCAGGGCGTGCAGGATTTCGCTTTCCGAACCTGCGCGGCCGCGGGCACGTCGGCGATCTGCATCGCACCGCTACCGATCAACGCGCCGCCGCAGGTGCAGGCACAAAGCTTGGCGAGGGCCATCCGCACAGACATATGTTTCTCTTTCTTTCCCGTTGCAGGCGCGACAGGGGCGTCCTGTTGCACCTCCCGCTATGACCTAAAGGCCAAAGCTTTGTGAACGCGTCCATTGCGTTAACTGCGTTTGCCTGTCCGTGATCGGGAAAAGGTGGCCAGAATCAACAAAAAACCGCGTAACTGTCCCAAATCAGTACGTAAATGCCTCCACTTCGGTCCCAATGGTTAAACGCGCATGTGGCCGGCGGGGAGCGAAGTGCGACCGGGATCACGCGAAAGGGCGGCCGCAGGACGCGCGGTTCAGCTTTGCTTCACGCCATTGCGACTAGCCGCTGCCTTCGGTGCTTGTGTCGGCCTTTGCGGCTGGCTATAGGCCCGGCGCATTCCCCTGGTCCGTTCGTTCCGGGCGGCGAGGTGACAGGAAAGGACGCGAGAAGTCTTTTATGCCAACCCAGATTGCCGACGTTGGCGCCGACGCGCTCCGTGAAGCCAAATCCAACCTCGATTCGGACTATGTCCCGAGCGACGACGAAGCATTTATGAACGAGCGGCAGCAGGAATATTTCCGCGGCCTGCTGCTCGCCTGGAAGAAGTCGATCCTGTCCGAGTCCGAATCGACATTGGCCCATCTGCAGGACGGGCCGCTGCGCGAGCCCGATCTGGCCGACCGCGCGTCGAGCGAGACCGACTGGGCGATCGAACTGCGGACCCGCGACCGCCAGCGCAAGCTGATCGCCAAGATCGATTCGGCGATCCGCCGCATCGACGAGGGCGAATATGGCTATTGCGCGGTGACCGGCGAGCCGATCTCGCTCGCGCGGCTCCAGGCGCGCCCGATCGCGACGATGACGCTGGAAGCGCAGGAACGCCACGAGCGGAACGAACGCATCTCGCGCGAGGACTGAAATCGCGCGACGGCTGGAGCGAACTGCTCCGCGCCGGGACAGAAGCGCTTCTCTATTTACGTTTCCGCAAGGGCTGGGGTCTAGGCTTGCCGCCCAGACAATAACGCGGGGAACGGGTCGCAATGGAATCGCGCGTGCCGACATCAGTCGACGAAGAAGTGGCAGCGCTGTCGCGCAGCACCGATCGCGACAGCCTGTTCATGCAGGCGAATATCGTCATTCCGGGCCAATCGGTCCCGGTGACCGTCCGTGTGCGCAACCTGTCGGCGGGCGGGATGCTCGCCGAAGCCAAGGTGCGCGGGCTGGTGCAGGGCGCGACGGTCGAGGTCGAGCTGCGCAACGTCGGCTTTGTGCCGGGACGCGTTGTCTGGGTCGGCGACGGAAAGTTCGGCATCGCGTTCGATCATGCGGTCGATCCGCAGGCGGTGCGTCGTCAGATTGTCCAGAAGACCGAAGTGCCGGCGCATATCGCGGCACTGAACAAGGGACCTCTCTACCGCCGGCGCTGAGGCGCTCCTGTTCGGAGTGGCGTCAGCGGGGGCGGTAGCGGTCGTGCGACGATCAGGCGGTCGCGGCCATTTCTTCCTTGATTCGCAATTTCTGCTTTTTCATCTGCGCCACTAGCGCCGTATCGGGGCTGGGGCGGCGCTCTTCACTCGCAATTTTCTCGTCAAGGTCCGCGTGGCGGGACTTCAGGGCGGAAAGGTGCGACATGCTCATAGGCCATTCTCCTTTTCGACTCATGTTGGCAGCACCGAGTAAATCACGAATCGCCCCCGATGTCGTGACGATTCGGCCAGCCGGTCCCCGTTGCGGACGGACCGTGATCGTGGCAGGAGGCGGGGCGTGAACCCCGAAGAAATCACCCAGCGTCTGGAACTGTTGCGCCTCGAGCATCGCGATCTCGATGCCGCGATCATCGCGCTTGGCGAGAATGCGATCCCCGACCAGTTGCAGCTCGCGCGGATGAAAAAGCGCAAACTTCGCCTGCGCGACGAGATCGCCTGGTGCGAAGACCAGATGATTCCCGACATTATCGCCTGATTCAAAACGGGACGGCCGCATCGCAGGATTTCATGGTTACCGCCGTTGCGGTTTCGGCGCTGGTCGTGGCATCTCTTCGCGCATGATGGCGGGGCAAACAGATGGCGTGGCGATCGGCTTGCCGGTCCAGCGGGCGCAGGTCGAAAATCTCTATGTCGAGGCGATGCTTCTTGCCGACGAAGCGCACGCCGCCTTTGCCGCGCAGCGCGACCTGGGTTCGATCGAGGGCGGCCGCGTGCACGGCGATGCGTTGCTGCAGGTCAGCCTGGCGTGCGAATCGCTGAAGACCACAACGCGGCTGATGCACATCATTGCGTGGCTGCTCCATCGCCGCGCGATGATTGCGGGCGATCCTTTTGCAGGGCCGAACGACAGCGCGGCGCGCATCGGTGAACCGGTTGCGGTCGATTGGGACGTTTGCGCGCGCTTCGACGCGCCGCTGCGCCGTATCGTCGCGGCCAGCGAGCGATTGTTCGAGCGGATCGCCGTGATCGAGGCGGGATGGGCGTCGCCGGCCGCGGTGGCGCCGGTGCAGCAACTGCTCGCGCGGCTGGAAGCGCGGCTTTAGGTCGCGAGCCACTCCACCCACGCGCCATGGGCATGCGCGCGGCCCAGCATCTTCGACGCTTCGCCGCCGGGCCAGTATCGCACGATCAGTTCGTGGCTGTGCACCGTCCGGTTCGCTTCGAGCGCGATCCACGCGAGCGGCCGGTCGGGGGTCGCCTCGGCCCCGGCGTCTTCCATCGCAGCGGTGACGCGCATCTGTTGGTCCTCGGGAACATATTGCCAGACGATCGAATGCATCAGCACGCGCGTCGTCCCCTTGGCCTGCGGCTTTTTCAGTTCGGCCTCGACGAAATCGGCGGCATTGGCGCGGACGAGGTTCGGTTTCCTGGCGTGCGCCGCGGCGATCGCGGCCTCCATGCGCTGAAAGCGCACGCCATGCTCGGGCCAGATATAGGCTTTCAGCCGCAACGCCTGCGCCGGATCGGTCAGGTCGACCGGCCCGACGTCGCAGCCCTTGAGGTCCGCGAAATCGATAGGGTGCTGCGGCGGATGGTCGCCGCGCCACTCGGGCGTAAAGGCCATCGCGCCCGGATCGGGACCGACCTGCACGCCGCCCAGATCATAATGATAGCGATCGAGCATCAGGTTGATCCCCGCGCTCGACCCGATCTCGAGGCACTCGAAATGCGGCGGCAACCCCTGTTCGGTCAGCCACAGCATCGCGGCGATGAAATTCGACGAGCGGCCCGCCTCGTTGGTTTGCGGCGGCCCGTCGAGCCAGGGCAGAAGCTCGCCCTCATGGCCCGCGACCACCCCGGCGACGACAGCGGCGTCATTGATGTCCTCGGCGTCGGCATAAAGGGGGGCGAGCCCGGGCGCAGCGCCCGCCAGATGGAGCGCGTGGAGGCCCCCGGCGGCGCGCAGCGGCAGCGCATCGGCCAGCGGCGCGCCTTCCCATGCCGCAATCCGGCGCGCGAATTCGGTCGCAGGCTTGTCGAGCAGTGTCGCGAGCGCGGCAACGATCCGCGCCGTGACCGGCGCATCGTTGGCGCGGCAATAAAGGACCTGGTTGGCAAAGGCGGCGCGAACCGCGTCCTTTCCCGTATCGCCCAGTTCCATCGGCTGATAGCGCTCGCTCATTGCCCTTTCTCCCGTCGCCGCTTAAAGGCACGGCGCTTATGCCCGAACCGATCATCTTTGCCATCCCGAAAGGGCGCATCCTCGACGAGGCGCTGCCGCTGCTTGCGCGGGTCGGCATCGAGCCTGCCGCGGACTTCTTCGACAAGAGCAGCCGCGCGCTCGTCTTTGCGACGAACCAGCCGCACGTCTCGCTGATCCGCGTCCGCGCCTTCGACGTGGCAACCTTCGTTGCGCATGGCGCGGCGCAGCTCGGCATCGTCGGGTCGGACGTCGTCGACGAGTTCGACTATTCGGAGCTTTATGCGCCCGTCGACCTTGGCATCGGCCATTGCCGGCTGTCGCTCGCGGGCCCGGCGGACAGCGCTCCTCCCGGTATCGGAGAAAGTCACATTCGCGTCGCAACCAAATATCCCGCGACGACGCGCCGCTGGTTCGAGGGGCAGGGGATCCAGGCCGAGTGCATCAAGCTCAACGGCGCGATGGAGATTGCGCCGAAGCTGGGGCTTGCATCGCATATCGTCGATCTGGTTTCGACCGGGCGCACGCTCGTCGAAAATGCGCTCGCCGAGCAGCAGATCATCAGCGAAGTCTCGGCGCGGCTGATCGTCAATCGCGCGGCGTTCAAGCTGCGCTCGGCCGAGGTGCCGGCGCTCGTCGAACGCTTCCGCCAGGCGGTGGGCGATGCGACGGCTTGATGCCTCCGAACCCGGCTTCGCGGCCGAGTTCGACGCGCTGGTCAATGATCGGCGCGAAAGCACCGCCGACGTTTCCTCCGACGTCGCGGCGATCGTTACGCGCGTGCGGGCCGATGGCGACGCGGCGCTTGCCGATTATACCGCGAAGTTCGACCGCTTCGATCTCGACACGAGTGGATGGAGCATCTCGAAAGAAGACTGCGCCGCGGCCTATGAGGCGCTGACTCCCGAGCTTCGTGACGCGCTGAACCTCGCCGCCGACCGCATTCGCGCCTATCACGCCGCCCAGCTGCCCGAAGATCGCGACTATCGCGACGCCGCTGGCGCGCGGCTCGGCGCGCGCTGGAATGCCGTCGATGCAGCGGGGGTCTATGTTCCGGGCGGGCGCGCCGCTTATCCCTCGTCGGTGCTGATGAACATCCTGCCGGCGAAGGTCGCCGGGGTCGAACGCATCGTGATGATGACCCCGACGCCGCGCGGCGAGACGAATCCGGTCGTGATGGCCGCAGCGCATATCGGCGGAGTCGACGAAATCTGGCGCATCGGCGGCGCGCAGGCGGTTGCCGCGCTTGCCTATGGCACCGACCGCATCGCGCCGGTCGACGTCGTTACCGGCCCCGGCAATGCCTGGGTCGCCGAGGCCAAGCGCCAGGTTTATGGCGTCGTCGGCATCGACATGGTCGCGGGGCCGAGCGAGATCGTCGTCGTTGCCGACAGCAAGAATGAGCCGCACGTGATTGCCGCCGACCTGCTCAGCCAGGCCGAGCATGACCCGACGAGCCAGTCGATCCTGTTCACCGACGACGGCGACTTTGCCGACGCGGTGGCCGCAGCGGTCGCGCATATCATTCCGACACTCGCGACCGCCGGCACGATGCAGGAAAGCTGGGCCGCCAATGGCGCCGTCATCGTCGTGCCGACCTTGGCCGACGCCATTGCGCTGTGCGACCGGCTCGCGCCCGAACATCTCGAACTCGCGGTCGATGCCGACGAGGCCGATGCGCTCTTTGCCAAGGTCCGCCATGCGGGGTCGGTCTTCCTCGGCCGCCAGACGCCCGAAGCGATCGGCGATTATGTCGCGGGTCCCAATCATGTCCTCCCGACCGGACGCCGTGCGCGCTTTTCGAGCGGATTGTCGGTCAGCGATTTCATGAAGCGCACCAGCTTCCTGGCGCTGGACGAATCCGCATTGGCCGCTATTGGCCCCGCTGCCGTGGCGCTCGCGGGCGCGGAGGGGCTTCCCGCCCACGCGCTCAGCGTCCAGAACAGATTGAAGAAGATGAAGCCATGAACAAACGCGCCCAATCCCGCTCCGCCGCCCGCCTTGCCGCCGTGCAGGCGCTCTATCAGCACGAGATGGAGGCGACGCCCGTCGCGCAGCTGATCCACGAATTTCACCAGCACCGCATCGGCGCGATCATCGAGGACGCCGAATATGCCGATGCCGACCTGCCATTCTTCGACGACATCGTGAAAGGCACGCTGGCGCGGTTGCCCGAAATCGACGCCGCGATCATCGCGCGGCTCGCCAGCGGCTGGTCGATGGAGCGGCTCGACCGCACGATGAAGGCAATCCTGCGCGCCGGCACCTATGAACTGATCGCGCGCAGCGACGTGCCGGTCGGCGCGGTGGTGAGCGAATATGTCGATGTGGCGAAGGCATTCTTCGACGCACGCGAAGCAGGGTTCGCCAACGGCCTGCTCGATGCGATCGGGAAGAATGTGCGAAAGTAGCTGCAAGTTACGCGGATGTTCCCCCGCGAAGGCGGCGGTCCATCGCCAGACGGTGCAAGTTTGGGCGGGCCGGTGACGGGTCCCCGCCTTCGCGGGGACACAGCCTGACGCTAATCATATGTTTCTTTCGGCGTTGGCGCCTATACCGATTTCCGTCATGTCCGAAACCGATTTCATCGCCCGCCTGCGTGGCATCGCCACCGACCCCGCTGCGCGCGGGCTTTTCGACGATACGGCAGTGCTTGGCGACCTCGTCCTGACCCACGACATGATCGTCGAGGGCGTCCATTTCCTTCCCGATGAGCGGCCGCAAGACGTGGCGTGGAAGCTGGTCGCGGTCAATCTCTCCGACCTTGCCGCCAAGGGTGCGGTGCCGCTGGGCGTGCTGCTGGGGTACAGCCTCGCCGGCGACGACGAGTGGGATGCGGCGTTTGTGGCCGGGCTCGACACCGTGCTCCGCCGCTATGGCGTGCCGCTGCTGGGCGGTGACACCGTGGGGATTCCCGGCGGCGCACCGCGCAGCTTCGGGCTGACCGCGATCGGCCGGGCGCCCCCGGCCGGCGCTCCCTCGCGCAGCGGCGTGCGCCCCGGTGACCAGATCTGGGTCACGGGCACCATCGGCAACGCCGGCGTCGGCCTGGCCATGCGGCTCGGCGAGATCGACGCGAACGAAACCTGCCTCGCCGCCTATTGCCGCCCGCAACCGCAGCTGACCTTTGGGCAGGCGCTCGTCCCGCATGTCCATGCGATGATGGACGTTTCGGACGGCCTGCTCATCGACGCCGAGCGTATGGCGGCGGCAAGCGGGTGCGAGATCATCCTGATGGTCGAGACGGTGCCGCTGTCGGCGGCGTTGCTCGCCGTGCGCCCCGATGTGCTCGACACGCGGCTCGCTGCGGCGACCGCCGGCGACGATTATCAGCTGCTTTTCGCTGCCGATCCGGACGCGGCGGACAGCATCCGCGAGATTGCGGCGGGACTGAACATTGCCGCCACACCCATTGGCCATGCCGGGGTGGGCGAGGGGATCACGCTGATTCACAAGGCACAGCGGATCGCACTGCCGCAGCGTCTCGGTTTCACACATTAACCCCTGGAAGCGCAGAAAATTGCGGAAAAACCGGGCTTGCCCTTGGCTTTCTTTCTTCCCATAACGCGGCGTCCAATTTGGGGCGGTCGCATCAGGGGAGAGAGCGAGCCGGCATCAATAAGTCGGACGTTCGATTGCCATCCTTCGCGTTCGCCCTTCTCAATGGGGAAGGAATAGTCACGCATGAATCCGGTTTTGATCGCGATAGGGTGTGGCCTTTTGGCCGTGCTCTATGGGTTCATTACCTCGCGGCAGGTGCTCGGCGCATCGGCGGGTAATGAGAAAATGCAGGAAATCGCCGCCGCCATCCAGGAAGGCGCGAAGGCCTATCTCGGCCGCCAATATCGTACCATCGCCATCGTCGGCGTCGTCGTCGCGGTTCTCGTCGGGGTGTTCCTCGGCACGATCTCGGCGATCGGCTTCGTCATCGGCGCCGTGCTTTCGGGCGTCGCCGGCTTCGTCGGCATGAACATCTCGGTCAAGGCCAACGTCCGCACCGCGGCCGCGGCGCAGACCGGGCTTCAGGCCGGCCTGACCATGGCGTTCCGCGCCGGCGCGATCACCGGCATGCTGGTGGCGGGCCTCGCGCTCCTCGCGATCTCGGTCTTCTTCTGGTATCTGATCGGCCCCGGTGGCTACACCGTCGGCGGTGACGACCGCACCGTCGTCGACGCGCTCGTCGCGCTGGCGTTCGGCGCTTCGCTGATCTCGATCTTCGCGCGTCTGGGCGGCGGTATCTTCACCAAGGCTGCCGACGTCGGCGCCGACCTCGTCGGCAAGGTCGAGGCCGGAATCCCCGAGGACGATCCGCGCAACCCCGCGGTGATTGCCGATAACGTGGGTGACAATGTCGGCGACTGCGCCGGCATGGCGGCCGACCTGTTCGAAACCTATGTCGTGACGGTCGGCGCCACGATGGTGCTGATCGCGCTGCTGCTGAAGGGCGCGGGCGACCAGCTTCTGCCGCTGATGAGCCTGCCGCTGCTGATGGGCGGCGTCTGCATCATCACCTCGATCATCGGCACCTATTTCGTCCGCCTCGGCGGCGGCAAGAATGTCATGGGTGCGATGTACAAGGGCTTCCTCGTCACCGCGGTCCTCTCGGTCCCGGCGATCTGGTTTGCGACCAGCTATGTGCTGAAAGGCGACATGGATACCGCGGTGACCGGCCAGGCGTTC
Source organism: Sphingopyxis sp. (assembly GCF_965227415.1). Taxonomy (GTDB): domain Bacteria; phylum Pseudomonadota; class Alphaproteobacteria; order Sphingomonadales; family Sphingomonadaceae; genus Sphingopyxis. Next base: position 49,243 of record NZ_OZ245749.1, read on the forward strand.
AACGGTTGGGACCTGTTCTATTGTTCGCTGCTCGGTCTCGTCATCACCGGCCTGATCATCTGGATCACCGAATATTACACCGGCACCAATTATCGCCCGGTGCGGTCGATCGCCAAGGCGTCGGAAACGGGCCATGGTACCAACGTCATCCAGGGTCTGGCGATCAGCCTGGAATCGACCGCGCTGCCGACGCTCGTGATCTGTGCCGGCATCATCGCCGCGTTCCAGATCGCCGGGATTGTCGGCATCGCCTTTGCGGCGACCGCAATGCTCGCGCTCGCGGGAATGGTCGTGGCGCTCGACGCTTATGGTCCGGTCACCGACAATGCCGGTGGCATCGCCGAAATGGCGGGCCTCGACGATTCGGTTCGTGAAAAGACCGATCTTCTCGACGCGGTGGGCAACACGACCAAGGCCGTTACCAAGGGTTATGCCATTGGTTCGGCGGGTCTGGCGGCGCTGGTGCTGTTCGGCACCTATACGGCGGACATCACCGAATATTCGGCCAAGCTCGGTCTGACCGAGCCGCTGACTTTCTCGTTGTCGTCACCCTATGTCATCGTCGGGCTGCTGCTCGGCGCCCTGCTGCCGTACCTGTTCGGTGCGTTCGGCATGACCGCCGTGGGCCGCGCGGCGGGCGAGGTCGTCAAGGATGTTCGCGACCAGTTCAAGAACAACCCTGGCATCATGACCTATGAGTCGAAGCCCGACTATGCGCGCACGGTCGACCTGGTCACCAAGGCGGCGATCAAGGAAATGATCATCCCGTCGCTGTTGCCGGTACTCGCACCGATCGTGGTGTTCCTGGTGATCCGCAGCGTCGCGGGTACGGCCCAGGCGCTCGAAGCGCTCGGTGCCCTGCTGCTCGGCGTGATCGTCGGCGGGCTGTTCGTCGCGATCTCGATGACCTCGGGTGGCGGCGCATGGGACAATGCCAAGAAATATATCGAAGACGGCAACCACGGCGGCAAGGGCAGCGAGGCCCACAAGGCCGCGGTGACCGGCGACACCGTTGGCGATCCGTACAAGGATACCGCGGGTCCGGCGGTCAACCCGATGATCAAGATCACCAACATCGTGGCGATCCTGCTCCTCGCGGCGCTGGCCAAGGGCGCGCTGTAAAGACCGCCGCCTGCGGGCACAAAAGGGCCCCGCCGGAACGATCCGGCGGGGCCTTTTTCTTTGTCGGTTCCAGGATGAAAGCCGTCCTCAACTTTTCCAAAGTTCAGGAAAGTTCAGCCCTGTGCAGCGCGCGGTTGGTCGCGTTTCGCGGACAGGCCGCGCCTGGCTTCTGCCGCTATCCGCAACGGGTAGCGACCGATTTTGTCCGTATGTTCAAAGAGCCGGGGTGAAGGCTGGCACAGCCGAATATTGTAGGACAGCGTTTTTTTGGGCGAGGCGGATGGCTGGTTGGGGGTGGGGAGTGGACGGTCGCCCGACCCAGCGTGCTCCCCGGCGAAGGCCGGGGCCCAGGGCGTTGCAGAGCCGGCGTTGCGTGCGCACGCGCTGGACCCCGGCCTTCGCCGGGGAACACGTCGACATCGTCCGCAATCGGTGGGTTGCCCTCCGTCATGCTGAACTTGTTTCAGCATCCATGGCGTGCGCTTGAATTTGGCGCAGTGCTGAAGGGTACGGCGCCCCATGGATCCTGAAACAAGTTCAGGATGACGAGGAATGAGGGGTTCCTCCCTGTGGCGCAGCCATGGGGAGGGGGACCGTCCGCGAAGCGGGTGGTGGAGGGGCCCTTGCGACGACGCCCCCCCTCGGTCAGCGCTGCGCGCTGCCACCTCCCCGTCGCTGCGCGACAGGGAGGCTCAACGGCAACAACTGCTCGCTAACCGACGCTCATGTCGTACCCGTCGCCTTCATCTGCTGCGCATAGCCTGCCTGCACCATCGCGCTCATCCGGTCGAACAGCGCCTCGGGGTCGCTGCGGCGGAGCGCGGGGATGGCGGCTTCGGCGCCCTCGGCCACGACCAGCTCGCGCGTGCCCGCCGCGACCGCGTCCAGAATGTGCGTCGCCGCGATATCGGGCGACAGGCCGTTGTCGATCGCCTTGTCGCTTTCGCCGCGCACGCTGCCATCGGCGTTGAGCGCGTTGCGGCTGACATTGGTCTGGACCGATCCCGGCGCGACGACGAGGACTTTCAGCCCCAGATGTTCATTCTCGGCTCGGACGCTGTCGTGATAGCCGATCAGGCCGTGCTTCGCGGCGCAATAGGCGCTGCGCAGCGGCACACCCGCTATGCCCGCAACGCTCGAGATCGCGACGATCTGTCCGCCGCCCGCACCGATCATGCGCGGCAGAAGCTGCTGGGTGAGGGCGATCGGCGCGAGCAGGTCGACATCGACGATCTTCTGATACACCGAGAAATCGGTGTCGACGGCCAGGCTGCGCTGCGAAATGCCGGCATTGTTGACGAGCCCGTCGATGCGCCCGCACCACGCCCACGCTTCGTCGACCAGCGTCGGCAGCGCGGCATAGTCGGTCGCCTCGAACGGCAGGATCATCGTGCCGGGACCGCACGCCTTTGCGACCGCCTCAAGCGCGGCAATGTTGCGCCCCGACAGGATCAGCCGCGCGCCGCGCGCCGAAAGCCCGCGCGCCAGTGCCGCGCCGATCCCCGACGACGCGCCGGTAACCCACCAGACTTGATCCTGCATAACCGCTCCCCATCTGAGATTTCGTTGCAACCTGAAACGGGCTTGATGAGCCGTCAAGGTGCCGACCCGCGCATTTCCGTGCGGGGGTGGCAATTTTGTTGCGAATCTGTTATAATAAATATCAACACGCCGACAGTTTGCCTCTTCCTGCCACAGGCGGAGGGTCTCTTTGGCGTTCCTATGGAGCCATATCCCTTGTCACTCTGACTGGCTAGCGCCGCCCAATAGCCTCGATCCCCCTCCACGAGGGCAGGATATACCGGCATTTGCGCTGTCCCGTCACTGACAAGGCCAAGAAAGGAATTTGCATGTCTGCAACGCTCTTGTTCGAAGTTGGTGATTATGTCGTTTATCCGAAGCATGGCGTGGGGCGCGTCATCGAGCTTCAAAAGTCCGAAATCGCCGGAATGCAGCTGGAACTTTATGTTCTGCGCTTCGAAAAGGAAAAGATGACGCTGCGCGTTCCGACCAACAAGGCCGAAGGCGTCGGCATGCGCAAGCTGTCGTCGGACAAGACGCTGAAGGAAGCGCTTCAGGTCCTGACGACGAAGCCGAAGGTCAAGCGCACCATGTGGTCGCGCCGTGCGCAGGAATATGAAGCGAAGATCAATTCGGGCGACCTCGTGTCGATCGCCGAAGTGACCCGCGACCTGTTCCGCGCCGACGACCAGCCCGAACAGAGCTATTCGGAACGCCAGATTTTCGAAGCGGCATCGAGCCGCCTCGCGCGCGAACTCGGCGCGATGGAAGAAAGCGACGAAAAGACCGCGCAGGCGAAGATCCTTCAGATCCTCAACGAGCATGCGCCGCTGTATTATGCCGAAAAGGTGTAAGCGCAGAGCTTAGCGATCATGCGAAAGGGCGGTCCGCACGGGCCGCCCTTTTTCGTTGACCTTCCTGTCCCTTCGTCATGCCCGGCTTGATCCGGCATCCCTTGCGGCGTTGCAGCCCTGGACCCCGGACCAAGTCCGGGGTGACGAGCGATATCAAGCCTCAGGGATAAGTGGCGCTCACGAAATACAGCCCGTCGGGCGGCGCGTTCAGCCCCAGCGCATTGCGATCCTTCGCCTCCAGCGCCATCTTCAGGTCGCGCGCCGACCATTTGCCATAGCCGACGAGCGCGAGGCAGCCGACCATCGAGCGCACCTGGTGATGCAGGAAGCTGCGCGCCGCGGCCTCGACGATCAGCTCGCCGCCGTGACGGCTGACCGATAGTTTGTCGAGCGTCTTCACCGGGCTTTGCGACTGGCAATGCGCCGATCGGAACGTGGTGAAATCATGGAGCCCGATCAGCGACTGCGCGGCGGCGTGCATCGCATCGGCGTCGAGCGGCTGCGAGACCTGCCACGACAGCCCCTTGTCCCACGTCAGCGGCGCGCGGCGGTTGACGATGCGATATTCATAGGCGCGTCCGATGCAGGCGAAGCGCGCGTGCCAGTCGTCGGCGACGATTTCGCACCCCACGATCGCGATCGGCGCGGGGCGGAGCTGGGCGTTGAGCGCTTCGGTCAGCTTGAACGGCGTCAGCGGCTTTTCGATGTCGACGTGCGCGCGCATCGCGATCGCGTGGACCCCGGCGTCGGTGCGCCCGGCGCTGAACACCTGCACCGTCTCGGCCGTGAAGCGGTGGATCGCTTCCTCGATGGTCTGCTGGACGCTGGGGCCATGCGCCTGCCGTTGCCAGCCCATATAGGGGCGGCCGTCATATTCGATGGTCAGGGCAAAGCGGGTCATGGACGAGCCCCATAGACATTTTCGTCACCCCGGACTTGATCCGGGGTTCCCTGCCGCGCTGAAGTCATGCACCGCGGATCAAGTCCGGGGTGACGAAGAGGAGTAGTCCGGATCATGCGACCCGCGTGCCCGGCGGAATCGCACGGCCGCGCAACAATTCGCCCGCGTCCATCGCGGGTTTTCCGGCGCGCTGGACGCGCAGCGCACGGATCGCGCCGGGATTGCACGCGATCGTCAGCGCGTCGTCGAGCGTGACGCCCGGCGCGGCGCCGGCGACGGTTTCGGAGGGATGCGCGACCTCGGCTGCCAGGATCTTGTACCGTTCGCCGTCGAGTTCGAAGAAAGCGCCCGGCATCGGATTGAATGCGCGGACCTGACGTTCGACCTGCACCGCGCTGGTCAGGAAATCGAGCCGGGCTTCGCTCTTGTCGATCTTTGCTGCATAGGTGACCGCCACGTCGGGCTGCGCGGCTGGCGCGAAGGCATGAAGGTCGCTCAGCACCTTCACCATCAGTCGCGCGCCCATCACGGCGAGTTCGTCGGTAAGCATCCCCGCGGTCTTGCCCGCGACCGGCGTCGCCTCGACCAGCCGCATCGCGCCGGTATCGAGCCCGGCGTCCATCTGCATGATCGTCACACCCGTCTCGGCGTCGCCCGCCAGGATCGCGCGCTGCACCGGCGCGGCGCCGCGCCAGCGTGGCAGGATCGAGCCATGGACGTTGAGGCATCCCTCGCGCGGCGCGTCCAGCACCGCCTGCGGCAGGATCAGGCCATAGGCCGCCACCACCGCGATATCGAGGTCGAGCGCCGCGAACTCCGCCTGCGCTTCCTCGCTCTTCAGGCTCTTTGGCGTGCGGACGGGCAGGCCCTGCGCCTCGGCCCAGGCATGCACCGCGCTCTGCTGCATCTTCTTGCCGCGCTGCGCGGGGCGGGGCGGCTGCGTATAGACGCACACGACCTCGTGACCCGCGGCGTGAAGCGCGGCGAGCGTCGGTACCGCAAAGGGCGGCGTTCCCATGAAGGCGATGCGCATGGTCGGGGCTTTGGCGGAGGATGCGGTGCGGTGCAAGATCGATAGCTGGAGATTGCTTCGTCGCTACACTCCTCGCAATGACGCCAAGGGTCGTCATTGCGAGCGAAGCGAAGCAATCTCCAGCTATCGCCTCATCCGCCCGTCAATTCGGGAAACAGGTCACGCCACGGCGGATTCGCGACCTCGATCAGCGCCAGCTTCTTCGCGCGCGATCCCGCCTTGATCTGCTTTTCACGCGTGATCGCCGAAACCATGTCGGCATGAACTTCAAACCAAACCAGCTTGTCGCATCGGTAGCGCGCTGAAAATCCGGACTGCTTCTGCCGGTGCTGCCACACCCGCGCGATCAGGTTCGATGTCACGCCGGTGTAAAGCACGCCGTCTTTCCTGTTCGTCATGATATAGACTGCTGGCTGCCGCTCTTCCCGCATGGCTGGAGATTGCTTCGTCGCTACGCTCCTCGCAATGACGAATTCAAAAGTCATCGCGATCCGGGCGAAGGCCGCGAGAAGAACCTCCCGCTATCGGCCTTGCGCAATGCCGGCCTGCAAGCCAAACACCCACCATGGCCTCCACCGAAATCGAAGCGCTCGTCCAGCAACTCGCCCGCCTGCCGGGGCTCGGCCCGCGTTCGGCGCGGCGCGCGGTGTTGCACCTGATGAAGAAGCGCGAGTCCGCCTTCGCACCGCTGCTGTCCGCGCTCCAGACGGTGTCCGAGCGGCTCGTGACCTGCGGGATCTGCGGCAATGTCGACACGCACGACCCCTGCGCGATCTGCGCCGACCCGCGCCGCGACGCGCGCAGCCTGTGTGTCGTCGAGGAAGTCTCCGACCTGTGGGCGCTCGACAAGTCGCGGCTGTTTCCCGGCAAATATCATGTGCTCGGCGGGCGACTGTCGGCGCTGGAGGGCGTGCGCCCGCAGGACCTCAGCATCGACGCGCTGGTCGCGCGCGTCGCCGCGGGCGGTATCGACGAGGTCGTCCTCGCGATGAACGCGACCCTCGAGGGGCAGACGACCGCGCATTATCTCGCCGAGCGGCTGGAGGGCTATCCGGTGCGGCTGACGCAACTCGCGCATGGCCTGCCGGTTGGCGGCGAACTCGATTATCTCGATGAAGGGACGCTGGCGCAGGCGTTGAGGGCGCGGCGACCGGTGGGTTGACGGCGGGCCTGCGAATTCATACCTGCACGCCATGGCCTTACTCCCTATCATAGAGACCCCCGATCCGCGGCTGCGCGTCATTTCCAAGCCCGTCGAAACCTTCGATGCCGCGCTCAAGACGCTGGTCGCCGATATGTTCGAGACGATGTACGACGCCCCCGGCATCGGGCTGGCGGCGATCCAGGTGGGCGTCGCGAAACGCATCCTCGTCATCGACCTCCAGGAACCCGATCCCGAGGACGAAGAGGGCAAGAAAGTGATCCGCGAGCCGCGCGTCTTCATCAACCCCGTCTTTTCGGACGAGAGCGAAGACCATGCCATCTATCAGGAAGGCTGCCTGTCGGTTCCCGAGCAATATGCCGAAGTGACGCGCCCGGCCGAAGTCACCGTTGACTGGCAGGACGAAGACGGCAAGTCCCACAAGGAACGCATGACCGGCCTGATGGCGACGTGCATCCAGCACGAGCATGACCATCTGGAGGGGATACTCTTCATCGACCATCTGTCGCGGCTGAAGCGCGAAATGGTGCTGAAGAAGCTCGCGAAGCTGCGGAAAGCGGCGTAAAAGTCCTAATCCCTCTGTCGTTTAGAGAGAGGGCAGCGAGACTTGCGAATTTATTCGCTAGTCGCAGCGGGTGAGGGCCTTTTGCAGCGACGCCGCACTCCCTCACCCAACTCCAGCTAGGCGGCAAGCCGCCAAGCTTTCGTATCCCTCTCCCTCAAGGGGAGAGGGTTTTCTTCAGTCCGCCGCTTTTGCCACGCCGACCATCGCGGGGCGTAGCAGGCGGTCTTTCATCATATAGCCGGCCTGCATTTCCTGCACGATCGTGCCGGGGGCCTTGTCGCTCGGGATTTCGAGCATCGCCTGATGCTGGTTCGGGTCGAGCGGCAGGCCGATCGCGGCGATGCGCGTGATGCCGTTGCGTTCGAACACGCCCAGCAGTTCGCGCTCGGTGGCTTCGAGGCCGGTGATCAGCGGCTTGATCCCCTCGTTGGCGCGCTGTTCGTCGCTGAGCGCAGCCAGCGCGCGGCCAAGATTGTCGGCGACCGACAAGATGTCGCGCGCGAATTTGGTCGACGCATAGGCATGCGCGTCGGCAATTTCCTTTTCCTTGCGGCGGCCCAGATTCTGCGTCTCGGCGCGCGCATACAGCAGGTCCTGCTGCAGGGCGGCGATCTGTTCGGCGAGCTTCGCCGCGTCGTCCTGCGGCGCTGCCGTCGGGGCGTCGGTTTCTTCGGTCGCGCCGTCGTCTACGGGCGTGTCGTTTTCGATGTTCGTCATAAACCTATCGTATCAGTCTAGAGAGCGATTGTGCGGTGAAATCCACCATGGGTACAATCCGGGCATAGTTCAAGCGCGTGGGGCCGATCACCCCGACGACACCAACGACGCGCCCGTCCGAACCGCGATAGGGCGCCGCTATCACGGACGAGCCCGAAAGCGAGAATAATTTATTCTCCGACCCGATGAAAATGCGCGTGGCGGCGCCTTCGCGCGCGCTGTCGAGCAGCCCGGCAATTTCCTGTTTGGTCTCAAGCTCGTCGAGCAATTGCCGCACCCGGTCGAGGTCGCCGACCGCGCTTTCGTCGAGCAGGTTCGCCTGGCCGCGGACGATCAAGACCGGACGGTCGGTGCCATCCGACGACCAGATCGCCAGCCCGCGGCTGACCAGGTCCTGCGCGGCGCGGTCGATCGCGATGCGCTCGGCCTCGATCTCGTGCCGCACGCGCGCCATCGCTTCGGTCAGCGTCATGCCCGACAGGGTCGCACTGATGTAATTGCCTGCTTCGACCAGCGCCGACGGGTTGAGTCCCGGCGGAATGTCGATCACGCGATTTTCGACCACGCCGTCGCCCGCGACCAGAACGACGAGCGACTGGCTTGCCGACAGCGGCACGAACGCGACCTGCTTCAGCACGCGCTCGTGCTTGGGGACAAGGACGAGCCCGGCGCACGCCGACAGCCCCGACAGCGCCGAGGTCGCCTGCGCGAGCGCGCTTTCGATCGGGCCGCCTTCGACGAGGCTCGCCTCGATCTGCGCGCGGTCTTCGGCGCTGGGTTCGGCGACCTGCATCATCCCGTCGACGAACAGCCGCAGGCCCTGTTCGGTCGGCAGCCGGCCCGCGCTGGTGTGCGGGCTGGCGAGCAGGCCATATTCTTCCAGATCCTGCATCACGTTGCGGATCGACGCGGGCGACAGGTTGAGCGCCGCGAGCTTCGACAGCGTGCGCGACCCGACCGGCTGCCCGGTTTCGAGATACGCGTCGACGACCATGCGGAACACGTCGCGCGCGCGCGTGGTCAGTTCGGTGATCGGCGGAGTGGTCATGCGAAGGATTTAGGGATGGCGAGGGGTTGGGGCAAGCTTCCTCCAAATCGTCATCCCCGCGAAGGCGGGGATGACGGAAAGGGGGTGCAATAGACCGATCTTCTGCTTAGCCTCCGCAACCGGGGGAGAATGCCATGACCACACGCCCGCTTACCCAGGATGATCCGCTCGACGATTTCACGCATCGCCGCATCAACCTGCTCGGCCACGACCGGCTCGTCTATACGATGGGCAGCGGCCCCGCGGTGGTCGTGATGACCGAAATGCCCGGGATCAGCCCGCATGTCGCGCGTTTCGCGCGCTGGGTCCGCGATGCCGGTTTCACTGTCTATATGCCGCACATCTTCGGCAAGGACGGCGCCGTTCCGCGCATGCCCGGCGCGTTGTTCACGATCCTCGGCGGCTGCATCAGCCGTCAGTTCCGCGCGTTTCAGGCGAACGAAAGCTCGCCCGCGACGCAATGGCTGCGCGCGCTTGCGGCGCTCGCGCACCAGGAATGCGGCGGCAAGGGCGTCGGCGCGATCGGCATGTGCTTCACCGGCAATTTCGCGCTGTCGATGATGCTGGAGCCATCGGTGCTGGCACCGGTGCTGTCGCAGCCGTCGCTGCCGCTGAACGATGCGGCAGGGATGCACATTCACCCCGACGAGCTGGCCGCGGTGAAGGCGCGGATGGAGGCCGAGGACCTGACCGTCCTGGCCTATCGTTTCGAGGGCGACAAATATTGCCAGGCCGCGCGTTTCGCGGCTTATCAGGATGCGCTCGGCGACCGCTTCATCGGCCGCGTCCTCGCCGACGAGCATGCCAATCCCGACAGCCCGATGAAGAACCCGCACAGCGTCGTTACGATCCACCTGATCGATCGGGCCGGCCAGCCGACCGTGCAGGCGCGCGACGAAATCCTCGATTTCTTCCGTATGCGCTTGAGCGGCTGAAGGCGTCGGCCTAAGGGCGGCGCATTCATTATCGAAAGGAAACTCATGCGACCCTCCGGCCGCGCGCCCGACCAGATGCGCTCTATCGCGATCGAAACCGCCTTCACCATCCATGCCGAGGGCAGCGTCCTGGTCAGCTTTGGCAACACGAAGGTGCTGGTGACCGCCAGCGTCGAAGAGAAGGTGCCGCCGTTCCTGCGCGGCAAGGGGCAGGGCTGGGTGACCGCCGAATATGGCATGTTGCCCCGCGCGACGCACACGCGCGGCAGCCGCGAAGCGGCGAAGGGCAAGCAGTCGGGGCGCACGCAGGAAATCCAGCGGCTGATCGGCCGCAGCTTGCGGGCGGTCGTCGACATGAAGAAGCTGGGCGAGCGCCAGATCGTGATCGATTGCGACGTGATCCAGGCCGACGGCGGCACGCGCACTGCTTCGATCTCGGGCGCGTGGGTCGCGCTGCGCCTCGCGGTCGATGGACTGATCGCCTCGGGCGCGATCACCGAAGATCCGATCGAGGACAAGGTCGGCGCGATTTCGTGCGGCATCTACAAGGGCACGCCGGTGCTCGACCTCGACTATGACGAGGATTCGGTTGCCGAGGCCGACGGCAATTTCGTCCTGACCGGCCGCGGCCAGATCGTCGAAGTGCAGGCGAGCGCCGAGGGCGCGACCTATGACGAGGAAGGCCTGCTGCGCCTGCTGCGCCTCGCGCGCATCGGTTGCACCGAGATTTTCGCGGCGCAGGACAAGGCGACGGGGCGGTAAACTCCTTCGTCACGCCGGACCTGATCCGGCATCCATCCGGCCTCGCCGCAATGGACCCCGGATCAAGTCAGGGGTGACGAATAAAGGGAAAGATTCATCGCATGACCCGCAAACTGCAACCCGGCAAACTCGTCATCGCGAGCCACAATGCGGGCAAGGTGCGCGAAATCCGCGCCTTGCTCGAACCGTTCGGGATCGAACCGGTGTCGGCGGGCGATCTTGGCCTGCCCGAGCCTGAAGAGACGGGGACGACCTTCGCCGAGAATGCGCTGCTGAAGGCGCATGCGAGCGCGTCGGCCGCAGGACTGCCGGCGCTCGCCGACGACAGCGGCCTCGAAGTCGCGGCGCTCGGCGGGCGTCCCGGCGTCTACACCGCGGACTGGGCCGAGCGGCAGTCGTTTGAGGGCGCCCCGGGCCGCGACTGGTATATGGCGATGGGCAAGGTCGAAGGCCTGCTTGCCGAACAGGGGCCCGATGTCGACCGCAGCGCGCGCTTCGTCTGCACGCTCGCTCTGGCGTGGCCCGACGGCCATGCCGAGCTGTTCGAAGGTTTCGCCGACGGCAGCCTGACCTGGCCGCCGCGCGGGTTGCTGGGGTTCGGTTATGATCCAGTCTTCGTTCCGGCTGGTAAGCCGCTGACGTTTGCGGAAATCGACCCGGCGGAGAAGCATGCGATCAGCCACCGTGCCGATGCGTTCGCGAAGCTTGTGGCCGAAGTGTTCTGATATCTTCGTCACCCTGACTGATCGGGGCTCCATGGATTCCGGCTTTCGCCGGAATGACGAATGAGAGTAGAGGCGCCTGATGGCCGAACCGCTCGCCCTCTATGTCCATTGGCCGTTTTGCGTCAGCAAATGCCCCTATTGCGACTTCAACAGCCATGTGCGCGAGAGCGTCGATCAGGCGGTATGGCGCGAGGCGCTGGTCGCTGACTTGCGGTACGAGGCTGCGCTTTTGCCGGGCCGCCGCGTCGGGTCGATCTTTTTCGGCGGCGGCACGCCCAGCCTGATGCCGCCCGCGACCGTCGCGGCGGTGATTGCTGCTGCGGAAGCCGCATGGGGCCTGACCGGCGATGTCGAGATCACGCTGGAGGCGAACCCCAATTCGGTCGAGGTCGCGAATTTCGGCGATCTCGCCGCTGCGGGGGTCAATCGCGTGTCGATAGGCGTCCAGAGCTTTGATTCCGAAGTGCTTGAATTTCTTGGGCGCGCGCACAGCGAGGATGAGGCGCGGCGCGCGATCGCGACGGCGCAGGAACATTTCGCGCGGGTGAGTTTCGACCTGATCTATGCGCGCCCCGGCCAGTCGATGGCGGACTGGGAAGCCGAACTCGGCGATGCGCTCGCGTTCGGCACCGACCATCTTTCGCTCTACCAGCTGACCATCGAGCCCGGGACGCGCTTTGCGACACTCGCTGCGAAGGGCGAGCTGACGATCCCCGATGGAGATACTGCCGCTGACCTGTTCGATGCGACGCAGGCGATGACGCGCTCGGCTGGTTTGCCGCGCTATGAGGTGTCGAACCATGCGCGCATGGGGCAGGAAAGCCGCCACAATCTCGCTTACTGGCGCTATGCCGATTATGCCGGCGTCGGACCCGGCGCGCATGGCCGACGGCTCGGTCAGGCGACCGAGCGGCACAAGAAGCCCGAGAATTTCGTTTCGGCGGTGACACGTAACGGTCATGGGTTGAAGGTCGAAAGCGACCTGCCACCCGCGGAGCGCGCGACCGAGGCGATGCTGATGGGACTGCGGCTGACCGAAGGCATCGATCTGGCGCGGATCGAGGCGCGCAGCGGCCTGGCGCGTGAGGCCTTCGTCGATGCGGGGGCGGCGGCGCGGCTCGCGGGGCAGGGGCTGATGCGACAGGACGGCGACCGGCTGGCGGTGACCGACGACGGCATCCTTCTGCTCGACTCGATCCTTTCCGAGGTGGTGCGGACGGGCTAGATTGTCCCAAAGCCTTTCGCCCCGAGCTCGTCGAAGGGCCGTTCTTCCTTCTCGAGGCTGGAAGAAGAATGGGGCTTCGACAAGATCAGCCCGAATGGAATTGATGTTGGCTGACGGATTGATCCGCGACTGGGACGCTCATCTGGCGCACGAAAAGCGCCGGTCGGAGCATACGCGCCGCGCCTATATCGCGACGGCAGGGCGGTTCTGCGCCTTTCTGTCGCATCATCGCGGCGGCGCGGTCGATCCGCCGATGCTCCGGTCGCTGACCCCGAACGATTTGCGCTCCTATCTCGCCGACCGCCGCGCCGAGGGGCTCGGCAACGCTTCGGCGGCGCGCGAACTGTCGGCGCTGCGCGGCTTTCTGCGCTTTGTCGGCGGCTCGAACGCCAGCGTCCCGCAGATGCGCGGCCCGCGCGTCAAGAAGGGCCTGCCGCGCCCCGTCGCGCCTGCCGAGGCGCTTCAGCTTGCGCACGATGTCGAGGACAATGCGCGACAGGGTTGGGTGGGCGCGCGCGATTTTGCGCTGCTGCTGCTGCTCTATGGCGCAGGCTTGCGTATCGGCGAAGCGCTGGGCCTGACCGGCGCGGCGCTGCCGCTGGGTGAGACGTTGCGCGTCACGGGGAAGCGCAACAAGACGCGCATCGTCCCGATCCTGCCTGCCGTTGCGTCGGCGGTGTCCCGCTATGTCGAAGCCTGTCCCTGGCCGATCGCCAAGGAGACGCCGCTGTTCCTGGGCGCGCGCGGTGGGCCGCTCGCGCCCGGCGTGATCCGCGCGAGTGTGCGCTCGGCGCGGCGCGCGCTGGGTCTGCCCGAACGGACCACGCCGCACGCACTGCGGCACAGTTTTGCGACGCATCTGCTCGCAGGGGGCGCGGATCTTCGAAGCTTGCAGGAACTGCTCGGTCACGCGAGCCTCGCCTCGACGCAAGTCTATACCGCCGTCGATGCCGCGCATCTCCTCGACATCTATCGCAGCGCGCACCCGCGCGCTTGATTCCCGTCGTCTCGGCCTTCGCGGCGATGACGGGAGCGATTAGTCGCCCTTCGGCTTCCAGGTGAAAACCCGCCACAGATAGATCAGCACCAGCGATCCGACCGCGACCAGCGCCACCGGACCCACGAACGCGTCGAGGTTCGCGAAATTCCCGCCGAACCAGTGTCCCGCGCCCGCGAGCGCCGCGATCCAGATCGTCGACCCTGCTGCGGTCCATAGCAGGAACTTCGCCTGGTTCATCTTCACCATGCCGGCAGGCAGCGACACCATCGTCCGCGCCACCGGCATGAAGCGCGCGGCGAAAACAATCGCGGGGCCATATTTCAGGAAAAAGGCGTGCAGCCGTTCGACCTCGGTCCAATCCATCGTCAGCCAGCGGCCGTGGCGATCGATGAAGGGACGCAGGCGCTCATAGCCGATCCAGCGCCCGATCGCGTACCAGACCCAGTTTCCCGCCGTGGTTCCGGCGACGGCGACGGCGACCAGGGTCCAGAAATCGAACCGGCCCTTGGCAACGGCGATCCCGCCGAGCCCCATGATCACCTCGGACGGGATCGGCGGAAAGACATTCTCGAGGAACATCAGCACGAAGATGCCGACATAGCCCCAGCTCTGGATCAGATCGAGAATGAAGTCGGTCATAGGACAGGCAACGCCGGGTCGGGGCAAACCGATCCCAATCCGTCATTGCTTCGCTCCGCTCGCAAGGACGAAGAGGCGTTGATCAACCGATCCGTCGCAATATCGCGTCCCAGATCATGCCCGCCGTATCGCTGTTGTTGAAACGGTCGATCGCGACGATCCCGGTGGGCGAGGTGACGTTGATTTCGGTCAGCCATTCGCCGCCGATCACGTCGATCCCGACGAACAGCAGCCCGCGTTCTTTCAGCCGCGGGCCCAGGACGTCACAGATTTCCTTTTCGCGCGGGGTCAGCTCGGCTGCCTCGGCGTAGCCGCCGACCGCCAGGTTCGATCGGAATTCGCCTTCGCCCGGTTTGCGGTTGATCGCGCCCGCGACCTCGCCGTCGACAAGGACGATGCGCTTGTCGCCCTTGGCAACGCTCGGCAGGAACTGTTGCACCATGAACGGTTCGGGCCACACCTGTCCGAACAATTCGACCAGCGCGCCCAGATTGGCGCCGTCGGCGTCGACGCGGAACACGGCCTTGCCGCCGTTGCCGTGCAGCGGCTTGACCACGACCGCTCCATAGCGGGCCTGGAAATCCTTCACCGCGTCGAGGTCGCGCGTGACCATCGTCGGCGGCATATATTCGGGGAAATCGAGCACGAACACTTTCTCGGGCGCATTGCGGACCGAGACCGGGTCGTTGACGACCAGCGTTTGCCCCGCGAGCCGTTCGAGCAGCCAGGTGCCGGTCAGGTAGCCAAGGTCGAACGGCGGGTCCTGCCGCATCAGGATGACGTCGATGTCGCGGCCGAGGTCGAGCATCACCTGATCGCCGAATGTGTAATGATCGCCGGCCTCGCGCTGGGCGTTGACGATACGGTGCGCCTTGGTGGTCAGGCGTCCCGCCTCCCACGTCAGTCCGCGCACGTCGTAATGATAAATCTCGTATCCGCGTTCCAGCGCCTTCAGGATCAGGTAGAAACTGCTGTCGCCGTTGATGTTGATGCCATCCATCGGGTCCATTTGCACGGCTGCGCGCAGGGTCATATTCTTCTCCTTTGGCGCCGTCACGGCTGCCAGACGTGGACCAGATGGCGAGGCAATCGCTTCGGCGCAAGCAGCATCACGTCGATGCGGATATCGTCGGTCGGCCGCGCGAAGCGGGGAATCAGCATTTCCGCGGCGGCCGCGACGCGGCGCAGGCGATAGGCGTCGATCGCCAGATCGAGGTCCTCGGCGCGGTCGCGCCACTTCACCTCGATAAAGGCAAGGGTCTTCCCGCGCCGCGCAACCAGGTCGACTTCGCCCGCGGTTACCCGCATCCGCTCGCCCAGGATGCGCCAGCCATGGAGCCGCAGCCACCAGGCCGCGCGCCGCTCGGCCTTGCGTCCGCGCGCTTCGGCGGCGGCGCGCTTCAACCGGGATCTTTCAGCGTCAGGGCGCGCGCGTAAATCTCGTGCCGGTCGAGCCCATATTGCTTGGCGACGGCCTTCGCGGCCTGCGCGACCGGCCTGTCGGCCATCGCGGCGACGAGCGCCGCGTCGAGCGTCGCGTCGTCGGCCTCCTCGGGCGCGGCCTCGCCCGGCGGGCCGACGACAATCACGATCTCGCCCTTGGGCGGCGCATCGGCGTAGCGCGCGGCGAGCTCGCTCAACGTCCCCGTCACGCATTGCTCGTAAAGCTTGCTGATCTCGCGCGCGACCGCTGCCTCGCGATTGCCGAGCCCCTCGGCCAACGCGCCGAGCGCCGCTGCCAGTCGCGGCCCGCTTTCATAAAAGACCAGCGTGGCGCGCAGGCCCGCAAACTCGGCCAGCGTATCGGCGCGCGCCTTTGCCTTCGACGGCAGGAAACCCGCGAACAGGAAGCGGTCGCTCGGCAGCCCCGACAGCGTGATCGCGGCGATCGCGGCGCACGGGCCGGGCAGGGTGGTGACATGCCGCCCCGCGGCGCGGGCGTCGCGCACCAGCTTGTAGCCGGGGTCCGAAATCAGCGGCGTTCCCGCGTCCGACACCAGCACGACAACTTCCCCCGCCATGCGCGCAACCAGCATGGCGCGGGTGCGTTCGTCGCTATGGTCATGATAGGGGGTCATCGGAACGCGCAAACCCAGGTGTGACAACAGCTTCGCGGTCACGCGCGTATCCTCTGCGGCGATGACGTCGGCGGACGCAAGTGTCGTCGCAGCGCGCGCGCTGATGTCACCGAGGTTGCCGATAGGCGTCGCGACGATATAGAGTCCGGGTAAGGGAGAATTTGTGATGGTCGAATCCGGCATGGCGCT
Organism: Sphingopyxis sp.; assembly: GCF_965227415.1. Taxonomy (GTDB): domain Bacteria; phylum Pseudomonadota; class Alphaproteobacteria; order Sphingomonadales; family Sphingomonadaceae; genus Sphingopyxis. The sequence goes on from NZ_OZ245749.1 coordinate 65,719, forward strand.
GAAAATGGCAGAAACTGCCGCCGAGCGCCAAGTGAATGCGTCGCCGCGGCGTCGAATCTTGCGTGGTATGGCGACGCTGGCGCTGGGCGGGTTGCTCGCGGCGTGCCAGATGGTGCCCAAAGCCAACGGCCCCGCGACCCCGCCACCCCCCGAAACGGCCGTCGACAATGTCGGGCCAGGCCTGCCGACCGACACCGATCGCCACCGCGTCGCGCTGCTCGTGCCGCAGACAGGCCCCAACGCCGACGTCGGAATGGCGATCGCCAACGCGACCACGCTGGCGCTGCTTGATTCGCGGACCGAAAAGGTCCGCATCACCACCTATGACACGGCGCTCGGTGCCGCGGCCGCCGCACGCCAGGCCGTCGCCGACGGCAACAAGCTGATCCTCGGCCCGCTGCTCAGCGAAGACGTCGCTGCGGTCGCGCCGGTCGCGCGCGAAGCAAAGGTGCCGGTGCTCAGCTTCTCGAACGACAGCAGCGTCGCGGGCAACGGCGTTTTCATCATGGGCTTCGTGCCCGGCCAGTCGGTCGAGCGCGTCGTCGCCTTTGCCCGCGCCAAGGGGCATCAACGGTTCGGCGCGCTTGTGCCCAAGACCGTTTATGGCGACCGTTCGGTCGCGGCCTTCCGCTCGGCGGTGACGGCTGCGGGCGGGACGCTGGTCGCCGTCGAAACCTATGATCGCAGCGCGACCGCGCTTCAGGGCGCGGCGCGCCGCCTCGCCAATGCCGGCGCGATGGATGCGGTACTGATCGCCGATTCGGGCGGCAATGCCGTTCGCGCCGTGCCGGTGATCAAGGGCACCGGCAGCAAGCAGATTCTGGGCACCGAATTGTGGAACACCGACGCGACGCTCGGCGCCAATCCCGCGATGCGCGGATCGTGGTTCGCCAGCGTGTCCGACGGCCTCTATGGCCAGCTTGCCACCAAATATCGCACGCGCTTCGGCAAGGCGCCGTACCGGCTTGCCAGCCTCGGCTATGATTCGGTGTTGCTGACGGTGCGCATCGCGCGCGACTGGAAGCCGGGAACCGTCTTTCCGGCGGCGCGCCTGCTGGCCGAGGACGGCTTTGGCGGCATCGACGGCATCTTCCGCTTCAACAACCGCGGCATCGCCATGCGTGCGCTCGAGGTCAGCGAAGTGGGGGCGGGCGGCTTTCGCGTGATCGACCCCGCGCCGACCAAATGGTGACCGGACCCGTGGCCTGACCGCCACAGTCGGGCGAAAAGCGTCATCTTTGTGCCACGGGTAGCCTTTACGACGCGCCCGCGTTCACTATATGAGCATGGCGTGCGCGAATTGCGTCGATTCCGCGCGCCTATACGCAACGACCAGGAGATACAGCTATACCACCGCCCACAATTCGCCGCCCGATGGCGCCTATGCCGCCCAAGAACGGCCCGCGATATAATGAATTCATCGCCTCCCCCAAAGTCCGCGTCATCGACGAGGAAGGCGAAAATCTGGGCGTAATGCTGACTGCTGAAGCGATCGAGCAGGCCGCATCGGTCGGCCTCGATCTGGTCGAAGTGTCTCCGAACGCCGATCCGCCGGTGTGCAAATTCCTCGACGTGGGCAAGTTCAAATACGAAGCCCAGAAAAAGGCGAACCTCGCTCGCAAGAGCCAGAAGACGCAGGAAATCAAAGAGATCAAGATGCGTCCGAATATCGACGATCATGATTTCGACGTGAAGATGCGCAAGGTGTTCGACTTCCTGGGCGAAGGCGACAAGGTCAAGATGACCATGCGCTTCCGCGGCCGCGAAATGAGCCACACGCAGCTTGGCCTCAACGTCCTTCAGCGCGTTGCCGAGCTGACCTCGGAAATTGCGAAGGTCGAAGCGCATCCGCGCACCGAAGGCCGCCAGATGCTGATGGTGATCGCGCCGAAATAGGCTTTTCCGGCGTTCAGCCGATACGGAAATTAAGGGCGGTCGTTCCGGCGGGACGGCCGCCCGCTTCGTATCGGCGCTCGACCATATGGACATGGCCGTCCGCCGCGATCGCGACGAGGGTCGAGGCGCGCGTTCCGTAGACATCGCCAAGCAGGAACAGCGCCGGATCGCTTTCGGCGGTCAGCGTATCGAGCAGGCCTTCGGGATCGGCGCCGGTTTCGGCAACCGCGGCCAGCGCAGCGCGCAGGCGTTCGGCGCGCGGGCACGGCTGATCGACCGGCTCGTTCGCGAGCGCATGGACGCCGGGTTGCAGCAAGGCGATCAGCGGCTGCGGCCGATTGGTCAGCAGCCGCGCGCCGGCATCGACCGCAAACAGGTTGAACGCATTGAACCTGTCGAGATCGGTCTCGGCCGGATCGGCGAAACGCCCGTCGCCGCGCAGCATGTCCACCACCAGCGCGCCGCGCGATTCCTTCGCCGGATCAGGCATCGCGCCGCGGACGTTGGTCACGACGACGACGCGCCCACTCGGTTGATGGACGCCCAGCCAGGTGCCGCCCGCCTGCAAGTCGCGCCCCGCGACAAGGCCGCTGCCGTCGTCCCACGCGGCAAGCGGAGCCGCAGGCCGCGCGTGGAACTCGTCGCGGTTCCCGATCAGAATCAGCGGCCAGTCGGGGTGGATCTGGCGGGCGAGAGCGACGACACACATGGCAGCGCATATCGCGACCCGGTCGCCGCTTGCCAAGCCCCTTGACTTCGGCGCTTGATTGAACAATCAATCAAGAAAGCTGGAGGCCGCATGAACGCCACCGACACGCGCAACCGCATCCTGATGACGGCGATGGAGCTCTTTTGGGAAAAGGGGTATCTGTCGACCTCGGTCTCCGACATCTTGTCGCGCAGCCAGGTCCATTCGGGCAGCCTCTATCATTTCTTTCCCGGCAAGCAGGACGTCCTGGTCGGCGTGCTCGAACTTTATTGCGACGGGATCGAAGAGATGCTGCTCGCGCCGAACTGGGAGGGCGTCGATGACCCGATCGAGCGTATCTTTGCGCTGCTCGCCGGCTACCGCACGCATCTGATCGTCACCGACTGCACCTATGGTTGCCCGATCGGCAGCCTCGCGCTCGAAATCCACGAGCCCGATCCGCAAGTGCGCGATCTGATGGCGGCAAACTTCAGCAACTGGTCCGCGGCGATCGTGGGCTGTTTCGATGCCGCCGCCGATCGCTTGCCAAAGCGCGCCGACCGCCAGGCGCTTGGCGAGTTTGTGCTGACGGTGATGGAGGGCGCGGTAATGCAGGCGCGGACCTATCGTGACATCGGCTATTTCGATCGCAATATCGCTGTATTACGTGACTATATCACGTCATTGCTGAGCACCGCAAAAACTGGTAGTTTCGCCTGATCTTTCTGGAGGGGGAGTGAATATGACCGAAGTGCGCAAAACGCCGTGGCACCTGTGGGTGGTCGGAGTGGTATCGCTTTTGTGGAACGCCGTCGGCGCGTTCGACTACACCATGACCAAGCTTCAGAATGCCGATTATCTGGCCGCCTTCACGCCCGAGCAGCAGGCCTGGTTCGCCAGCTTTCCGATCTGGGCGAACATCGGCTGGGCGCTCGGCGTGTGGGGCTCGCTGCTCGGATCGGCCCTCCTGCTGGCGCGCAGCCGCCACGCCGTGACGGCCTTCCTGATCTCGATCGTCGGCCTGGCGATCAGCTGTATCTACCAGTTCGGCATGCACTACGCCGATCTGACGCGGATGTTCGGAAGCTTCCCGCTGATTTTTACCGGGCTCATCTGGGCCATCCTGATCGCGCTGTTTCTCTATGCGCGCCGGCAGGCGGCCACCGGCGTCCTGCGCTGATGGAAAGGGGCGCCCCCGGGCGCCCCTCGGTCCTCACCGCGCACGGATGAAGGCGCGGATATCCTGCGACAATTTGTGGCGGTCTTCGTCGCGGATATACATCATGTGCCCCGCGCCATAATATTTATACGCGATGCGGTCCTGCGGAATGCCCGTTCGCGACAGCGCATATTCGGCGGCGAAAAAGGGCGTCGCGAAATCATAATAGCCCTGGCCGACGAACACGCGCAGCCCCGAATTCTCGCGCAGCGCTTGCCCGATGTACGGCGCGACGTTCAGATAAGCGTTGGTATCGCGCCCGCCGATCCGCCAGTCCCATTGCCCGCCGATGCCGCTGATCGACTGATATTCGCGGTCGGTCTTGAAACCCAGCGTGTCGCGGCTCCAGCTGTTGATCGCGGCGGTATAGCTCGCGTCGATGCCATAGAAGCTCGGGTCATTGTCGGGCTCTTCGCCCGCGCTGTCATAATCCTTGCCGGTATAGCGGCTGTCGAGGCGGCCGACGGTCAGCCCGCGGTCGCGGAGCAATTCCTTGTAGAACCGCGACGGCGTCACGCGCAGATCGGCGTTTTCGAGATAGGTTTCGGACAGGCCGGTGAAGCGCGCCAGATCGCGGCGGATCGCGGCGCGTTCCTCGCCCTGCAACTTCTGTCCCTTGAGCAACGCCGACGCATAGGGACCGATCGCCCATTGCCGCGCTTCCTCGGCAAAGGCTTCGGGCGACGCCGCGGTCGCCTTGCCATGATAGAGCGCGGTCGTCGCCATCGACGGCAGGTTGGTGATATAGCTCAGCTCGTTGCCCGGCGTGTCGGCCCCCGCGGCGAAATCGAGAACGGTCGAGATCAGGATGATGCCGTTCAGCCCGACGTCGTTATAGGTGTCGTTCATCAGCTCGTTCGCGACCGCGGCCGATCGCGTCGTGCCATAGCTTTCGCCGCCCAGAAACTTGGGGCTGTTCCAGCGGCCATTGTCGTTGAGCCAGAGCCGGATCACTTGTGCGACCAGCTTGGCGTCCTGCGTTACCCCGTAATAATCCTTGGGGTCGGCCTTGCCGATCAGGTGCGAAAAGCCCGTGCCCGGCGGATCGATGAACACGACGTCGGTGACGTCGAGCAGCGCGTCGGGATTGTCGACGAGCGGATAGGGCGGCGCGCCGTCATCGACGCCGGTGCCGGGGATCGCGACGCGCTTCGGCCCGAACGCCCCCATCATCAGCCACACGGTGCCCGACCCCGGACCGCCATTGAACAGGAAGGTGATCGGCCGGTTCGGGTCGCGCGGTTCCTTGACATAGGCGGTCGTGACCACCGCGACTTCGGGCACGCCATCCTTGTTCTTGATGATCGTCTCGCCGATCGTCGCGGCATAGCCGATCTTCTGTCCGCCAAAGGTGCCGGAGAGCCGGGTGGTATGAACCTGCGGCGTGATGTCCTCGGCCTTCTCGGCCTTCGCCTTGTCGGCGGCATCCTCGGCATAGGCGACCGACGGTATGGCGACGGCAAGCGCCAGCGCGATCAGCGACAGACCCGATTTCATGTCATTCTCCCCGGTTGCGGGGTGAACCCTAAGCAGCAGCGGGGGAGGCGGCAAGGGTGCTCGTCGGTCTCAGTAGGGCTTTGGTCGAAGCGTCGGTCAGGCGGCCGCGTAGATCGCGGGCCGGTAACGCGGCGGAGGGATGTCGAAACCCTTTTCGCGCGCTACTTCCAGCCAGCCATCGATAGCGTCCTGGACGTTCGCGATCGCTGCTTCGCGGGTATCGCCGTGCGCCGAGCAGGGGCGCAGATCGGGGACATCTGCAATCCAGCAGTTGTCCTCCACGGACCAGAACAGGTTGATATGGTAGTGTGGTTCGTTCACTCGCCGAGTTTTAGCCCATATTGCTCGACCAGTTCAAGCAATTCACGGACCTGATAGCGTTTGGCGTCCTTGCCATCGGGTTGAACGGGAAAGGGTCGCGGAATAGCTGAGTGTACGTACAGGCGGTGACTGCCGTTGGTCCTTACATGCTCGAAGCCCAATGCGTTTAGCAATGCTTCAAAATCCCGAAAGCTAATCGAGCGGTTCGCTGACTGAAGCAGTTGGACATAGAGCTTGGCAGGCTTGACCATCAGGGTTCAACTCGACCGAACGGTGCAAACTTTGTCATGGATCCGTCCGCCATCATTTCCGAAACTCGTCCAAGCGAAGCCATTCACTATCCGTCGGGCGCTTGGCGTACCAGAAGTTCCAACCGTTTACCTTTGTTCCTGAAATCGCTCCCGCAGCTTCGGATGGGCTCTGTCGCTTTACCCCATGGCGATCGATCCACACCTCGTTTTTGATTTCGGCGTGAAAAGTTGATCCCTTGTAGGTCGCGCGAAATTTAGTGCCCTCGGGAAAGAACACGTTGCCTATCCAGGATCCAGGCCCGGCGGGCGAGATTCCATCCTTAAGAACTGCCAAGATAGTGAATGGTTTTGGTAAAACCTGATCTTTCTGATCGGCTGTACCCGTAGAAATGTCCGCTAGGGTGAGGATTCTGCGAAGAACATGGGAATGAGTATCCGCCTCGGACCGCCAAAGCAGCGTCAAAGCCTTATAAACATCAAAATCGACATCGATCTGCACAATCTATCCTTTCTCAATAATCTACCGGAGAAAAAATAGATGCCAAGGATTGACTACCGCCCCCACTTCGTCTTGCTCGACTTCCCGAACCGCCCCTTGCGGGTGCCTGGCTTGCCTTCATTCGAACGGCCGACGCGCGGCGCGACCTGCTCGCCTGCCGGCAGGCCCAGCTCGTCGGCCTCCAGCTTGCGGATTTCGTCGCGGAGCCGCCCGGCTTCCTCGAACTCCAGGTCTGCGGCGGCGTCGCGCATCCTCTTTTCCAGATCCTGGATATAGGCGCGGAGATTGTGCCCGACCATGTGCGCCGGCTTGTCCTCGCCGATGTCGATCGTCACCTGATCCTTCGACGCGACATGCGCGATGATGTCGCCGATATTGCGCTTGATCGTCGTCGGGGTGATGCCGTGCTCGACATTATACTCGGTCTGCTTTTCGCGGCGGCGGTCGGTTTCGCGCATCGCGCGTTCCATGCTGCCGGTGATGCGGTCCGCGTAGAGAATGACGCGCCCGTCGACGTTGCGCGCCGCGCGGCCGATCGTCTGGACCAGGCTGGTTTCGCTGCGCAGAAACCCTTCCTTGTCGGCATCGAGGATCGCGACCAGCCCGCATTCGGGAATGTCGAGCCCTTCGCGCAGCAGGTTGATCCCGACGAGCACGTCGAACACGCCGAGCCGCAGGTCGCGGATGATCTCGATGCGCTCCAGCGTTTCGACGTCGGAGTGCATGTACCGAACCTTCAGCCCCGCTTCGTGGAGGAATTCGGTCAGATCCTCGGCCATTCGTTTGGTCAGCGTCGTCACCAGCGTGCGATAGCCCGCCGCAGCGGTCTTTTTCGCTTCGGCGATCAGGTCGTCGACCTGTTCCTCGACCGGCTTGATCTCGACCGGCGGGTCGATCAGTCCGGTGGGGCGGATCACCTGTTCGGCAAAGACGCCCTGCGTGCGGTCCATCTCCCACGTTCCCGGCGTCGCCGAGACGCTGACCGTCTGCGGGCGCATCAGGTCCCATTCGGCAAAGCGCAGCGGCCGGTTGTCGATACAGCTCGGCAAGCGAAAGCCATATTCGGCGAGCGTGATCTTGCGGCGATGATCGCCCTTCGACATCGCGCCGATCTGCGGAATCGTCTGGTGGCTTTCATCGACGAACAACAGGGCATTGTCGGGCAGATATTCGAACAGGGTGGGGGGCGGCTCGCCGGGCAGGCGGCCGGTCAGAAAGCGGCTGTAATTCTCGATCCCCGCGCAGCTGCCCGTCGCGGCGATCATTTCGAGGTCGAAATTGGTGCGCTGTTCCAGCCGCTGCGCTTCGAGCAGGCGGCCCTCGGCTTCGAGTTCCTTCAGCCGCTCGGCCAGTTCATGCTTGATCGCCTCCGACGCCTGTTTCAGCGTCGGCCCCGGGGTCACATAGTGGCTGTTCGCATAGACGCGGACATAGTTGAGGTTCGCGATCTTCTTGCCGGTCAGCGGGTCGAATTCGGTGATCTCTTCGATCTCGTCGCCGAAGAAACTGATGCGCCACGCCATATCCTCATAGTGCGAGGGGAATATTTCCAGGCTGTCGCCGCGAACGCGGAAATTGCCGCGAGCAAATGCCTGGTCGTTGCGTTTGTACTGGAGCGCGACGAGCTTGCGGATGATCTCGCGATTGTCGGCGACCTGGCCTTTCTTGAGGTCGAAGATCATCGCCGAATAGGTCTCGACCGACCCGATGCCATACAGGCACGACACCGATGCGACGATGATCACATCGTCGCGTTCGAGCAGCGCGCGCGTCGCCGAATGGCGCATGCGGTCGATCGCCTCGTTTACCGAGCTTTCCTTCTCGATATAGGTGTCCGACCGCGGCACATAGGCCTCGGGCTGGTAATAGTCGTAATAGCTGACGAAATATTCGACCGCATTGTTGGGGAAGAAGCTCTTGAATTCGCCATAGAGCTGCGCCGCGAGAATCTTGTTCGGGGCGAGGATCAGGGCAGGGCGCTGCAACTCGTCGATGACCTTCGCCATGGTGAAGGTCTTGCCCGATCCGGTGACGCCGAGCAGCACCTGGTCGCGCTCGCCATCGAGCGCCGTCGTGACCAGTTCCTTGATCGCGGTCGGCTGGTCGCCGGCTGGCTCATACTCGCTAACCAGTTCAAATCGTTTGCCGCCTTCGACCTTTTCGGGGCGCGAAGGTCTATGCGGAACATAGGCCTCGCTGGTGTCGATTTCGTCGAGCGATGTGCGAATCTGGATTGCCATTGGTGCCAATATGGTATCGATGGGGTGGGCGCACAATCGCAATGAATCACAAGAATATATCGGCAGTGAGTCACAGGAGACAGGGCATGAAAAACTTTATCGCAATCGCCGCGCTGGGCGTCGCCTTGGCGACCGCGGGCTGTAGCAAGGCCGAAAACGCCGGCGGCACCGTCAAGCGCGAAGCCGGCAACTGGAAAACCGACGTCAAGCTGGTGAAATTCGAAGTCCCCGGCATGCCGCCCGAAATGAAGGACGGCATGGCGAAGATGATGGAAGGCGCCAGCGGCATGGACCAGTGCTTCACGCAGGAGCAGGTCGACAAGGAAGATATCGCGTCCGAACTCGCCAAGGGTCCGGGTAACGGCGGCGAATGCACATGGACCAAAAAAGAAGTCAGCGGCGGCAAGATCGACGTCGCCGGCACCTGCAAGGCGAACGGCCAAACGGTCGACATGGCGATGGCCGGCACGATGGAAGCCAAGAAAACCGACGTGACGATCACGACCAAGGGCAAGATGCCGACCGGTCAGGGCGACATGGAAATGGTGCTGCAGATGACCAGCACCCACACCGGCCCCTGCAAGGAAGGCGCGGCGACGACCAAGAGCTGAGGCTCGCATCGCTGGGTAATCGGAAAGGGCGTCGGTGCAAACCGGCGCCCTTTCTTTTTGAGGGAGGAAGAGGATGCTCGGTTATATCACGATGGGAACCGACGATCTGGATCGTGCGCGCGAATTTTATTCGAACCTGCTCGGGACGATCGGTGCCAGCGAATTGATGCGTATGTCGGACACCGAAGCGAACGGCTTCACTCTGTACGGCCTCGGCTGGGGGCAACCCGGAATCGCAGTGACGCGGCCCTATGACGGCCAGCCGACCGATCGCGGCAACGGCCATATGGCGGCGATCGTCGTCGATGAACGCGCCAAGGTCGATGCGCTCCACGCCAAGGCCGTCGAACTCGGCGGCAGCTGCGAAGGCGCGCCGGGCGTGCGTGGTGACGAAGGCGAACAGGCATTTTACGCCAGCTATTTCCGCGATCCCGACGGCAACAAGCTGTGCGCCTTCCGCATCGGGCCGGCGTAAGTCGAAGTTGGGGGGCGCGCGAGAGACAGCGGACTTGCCGGACAGGGTGTAGGTGGGGCTACAATCCTGTCCGGCGAAGTCACTGTTTATGAGGGCGGCAGATGGATCGAAGTGTGCCAGGGACCAGCTCGCACCCTTCGGTCTGTCGACCTCAATCGTCCAACCCGGGCATATGCCCAACCCGGACCACGACCGCACAAGGCAGGTCGCGACGGTGGGACTTTCCCACGCTGTTCGGAAAGAGGACAGTTACATGGGGTCACGTCGCGGGGTGTAGCAGAACGGACACCCTTTCTTAACCAATGACCCCTGATTTTCAGGCGATTTTGCGCAGAGATGCCATTTTGTGATAAGGTCGCGGTCGCCTGTTACCGTTACTTGGTCGTAATATCGGTGGCCGTGCCCGTCGATTGGCGTATCTACCGCCCCGCCACGTCAGAGGGCATTAGAGGGTTGCATGGACCGCATTAGAGTGAGCGACACATCGGACACCGGCGAAACCGACCGGATTATTGCGGACGAGTTCGCACGACTCTTGGCGTCGCCGATGTTCACGCGCTCGCCGGTGTTGTCGCGGTTGCTGCAATTTCTGGTCGAACATCGCCTGCGCGGCGGCCGCAGTGCGCCCAAGGCCTATGCGATCGCGACCGAGGCGCTTGGCCGCAACGCCGATTTCGATCCCGCGGTCGACAGCTATCCGCGGGTCATGGTCGGACGGCTCAGGACATTGCTCGACCGCTATTATGCCGAAACCGCGTGGGTGCACCGGCTGCGCGTCCCGCAGGGCAGTTACGAGATCGTCGTCCAGCATCGCACGTCGCCGCCGGGGCGATCGGCGCCGGAGGCCGACGGCGATTCCGACGCCGATCCCGCCGAAGCGGCCGCGTCCGGAGAGGTGACGTCATCGCGTCACGTCGCGCTGGTGTCGCCGGCGAAAAAGCCGCGAACGCGATATTGGGTAACGGCGCTGTTGCTGGTCGCGCTGCTTGTTGCCGGCGGTTGGTGGCTCGCCAACAACCGCGAGCGCTTTTTCGGCAAGGCGCCCGTCGCGATCCCGCTTCTGGAAGTCAGCGCGCCGCTGGCAGGCGAAACGGCGCCCTCGCGCGCGCTCGCTCGCGGGCTCGATGGCCGCTTGCGCGACGGGCTGCGGCGTTTCGATCTGGTCGATCTGCGCAGCGCGCGGGCGCCCGCCAACAGCCCCGTGGCCGATCGCGCCGACTATCGCCTCGACGTGTCGATCGTGCGGCAGCTGGAGGGGGAGGTTGCCGAAGTCACGCTCGTGCTCAATCGCGTCGCCGACCAGCGCACCATCTGGTCGCAGCAGTTTCACCTCGAAGGCAAAGAGATGCCGGGCTTCGAGGCGGTCGATACGGCGATCGCGCAGATCGCCGGCGACTATGGCGTCATCGTTCGCGACCAGATCCAGCGCCAGCCCGACAATTTCGCGCCCGGCTTCGCCTGTCTCGCGCAGTTCAACCGGATGCGGCAGATGCGCAACGTGACCAACGCGCGCCAGATCGACGCGTGCTTGCGCGCGACGCTCGATCGCGATCCGAACGATCCCGTCGCGCTGAACGCCTTGTCGTTGCTGCGGTTCGGCGACTGGCAGCCGCTGCGCGGTACGCCGGGCGGCGTTGCCGCTTTTGCCGAGGCGCGCTCGCTTGCCGAACGCGCTTATGAGGATGGGTCGGAAACCGCGGCGGGACAGTTCGCCATGGCGCGCGCCAATTTCTACACCGGCAATTGCGCTGGCGGCGTCGCGATGGGCGACGCGGCGGCGCGGCTTAACCCCTATGACGCCGATATCGCGGGCTTCCTCGGCCTCTTCAAGCTCGCGTGCAACCAGCGCGAGGAAGGCACCGCGCTGTTGCAGCGCTCGCTCGATCTGGATTCGTCCTATCCGGGCGTCCCTGCCGTGACGCTGGCGTTCATCCGGTCGCAGGGCGGCGATCAGGATATGGCGATGGCAATTCTCGACCGCGTCCCGTCGGCGAGCGCCCGCGAACCGCAATTCCTGATGGTTCGGGCGATCGTGCTCGCGCGGCAGGGCAAAGTGGCCGAAGCCAGAGCGCTTTGGCAGCGGCTCGTCGCCTATACGAAGCAGCCCCCGGGCGCGCCGCCCGAAATGGTGCTGCGCCAGTTCATCATCACCCCAGCGGTGATCCAGCGGTCGTCCGCGGCGCTCCGCGAATCGGGTGTGGTTCCCGCGGCCTCGGCCCCGTCACGGGCACCCTGACGTCGCGAGTCCCTTGACGGGCTCGGCAACGACGGCGAGGTTCGCGCGATGGCACCTGGCTTTGCTCTTTTCCTGTTCACTTCGATAGCGCCGCCACCCGCGGCCGTCGCCGTGCATTTCGACCGCGACGGTCAGGTCGAGACGCGCGTGGTGGAGGGGCTCGCCGACCCCGGGAACGGCCGCGCGTTGACGCCCGACGATCCGGTGCGCGTCGCGTCGGTGTCGAAACTCGTCGTCGCGCTCGGCGTGATGCGGCTGGTCGAGGCGGGCACGCTCGACCTCGATCGCGACGTTTCGGACTATCTCGGCTGGACGTTGCGTCATCCCGCTTATCCCGACCGGCCCGTCACGCTGGCGCAATTGCTCGGCCATCGTTCGGGCCTGACCGACAATATCGATTATGCGCTGCCGCTGGATTCCGATCTCGAGGTCGAGCTGGCCCGGCGTGCGGCATGGGACGACGCCCGTCCGCCAGGCGGCGATTTCGCTTATGCCAATCTGAATCTCCCCGTCGTCGCTGCCGTGGTCGAGGGCGCGACCGGCGAGCGGTTCGATCAGGCGATGACGCGCCTCGTGTTCCGCCCGCTCGGCCTTGATGCCTGCTTCAACTGGCCGACGTGCAGCGACGCCGCGGTCGCCCGCGCCGTCGTTCTCCGCGATGCCGGCGGAGCGGTGGTACGCGACGATCTGCGCGGCAAGCGCCCCGACTGCCCGGTGGTCCCGGCGTCCGACGGCAGCTGCGATCTGCCGCGCTATCGTCTCGCGCATCATGGCGCGGGTTTCAGCCCGCAAGGCGGCTTGCGCATCTCGGCGAACGGCCTCGCGCGGATCGGCATCATGCTGCTTCGCCGCGGCGAGGCTTTCCTGAAGCCCGAAAGCCTCGCGCGGCTCGAGGCAATGGCCCCCGTCCATCCGACCAGCGGCGAGGGGACCGGCGGCTTTTTCTGTGAATATGGCGTCGCGATGCACAGCACGGGCGGTCCGGCGCTTGCCGACGCGGCGTGCCGCGACGACCTTTTCGGTGACGGTCGGCTGCGGCTCGGCCATTCGGGCGATGCCTATGGTTTGCGATCGGGATTATGGTTCGATCTTGAAGCAGGCGATGGCATTGCCTATTTCACTACCCAGGTGCCGGAGGGGCAGAAAGGGATACGGTCGGCCTATAGCAGTGCAGAGGAAGCTTTGGTCGACGCGGCGCACCGCCGATCGACCGATGCCAGCCCTCTTGCCAGCCCTGCCGCCGCGCACTAGGGCAATTTTCAACATTCACGACATAGTCAGAAAAAAGGAACTGTGCATGAGCGATTCGGCCGAAAAGGTTAAAAAGATCGTCGTCGAACACCTGGGCGTCGAAGCCGACAAGGTCACTGAAGAAGCAAGCTTCATCGACGATCTGGGCGCGGACAGCCTCGACATCGTCGAACTGGTGATGGCGTTCGAAGAAGAATTCGGTGTCGAGATTCCCGACGACGCGGCGGAAAAGATCGCCACCGTCAAGGACGCGATCGACTATATCGAAGCGAACAAGGGCTAATCGGCCCAGGTCCGGCATAGCCGGACGCGGCGGCGACGCCGCCCACGCGTTTCCGGCTTCCCGGTCCAGGGCTTATGCGCTGTGACCGGGAAGCTTTTTTCTTGGGACGCGTAGGTACAGACGATACGGTCGCCTGCGGGGGCAGGGCCGACGAAAGGAATGACTATGCGCCGGGTTGTGGTGACGGGTTTGGGTTTGGTGACGCCGCTGGGCGCCGATGTGGAAACCACCTGGAAAAATCTGATCGCCGGCAAATCGGGCGCGGGTCCGATCACCCATTTCGACGCCTCGGACCAGAAATGCACGATCGCGTGCGAGGTCAAGGGTCCCGACCATGAATATGGCTTCGATCCCGGCAAGCGCGTCGATCACAAGGTCCAGCGCCAGGTCGATCCCTTCATCATCTTCGGCATCGACGCCGCGGGTCAGGCGCTCGAAGACGCCGGCCTGACCGACCTGACCGAAGAGCAGAAGGTTCGTGCCGGCTGCTCGATCGGTTCGGGCATCGGCGGCCTGCCGGGCATTGAAAGCGAAAGCCTGCTGCTCGCTGAAAAAGGCCCTGGCCGCGTCAGCCCGCATTTCGTCCATGGCCGCCTGATCAACCTGATCTCGGGCCAGGTCAGCATCAAATATGGCCTCAAAGGTCCGAACCACGCCGTGGTCACCGCTTGCTCGACCGGCGCGCATTCGATCGGCGATGCGGCGCGGATGATCAAGGACGACGACGCCGACATCATGCTTGCGGGCGGCGCCGAGGCGACGATCTGCCCGATCGGCATCGCCGGCTTCGCACAGGCGCGCGCGCTCAATATGACCTATAACGACCGTCCCGAACAGGCGAGCCGTCCGTATGACAAGGACCGCGACGGCTTTGTGATGGGCGAGGGCGCGGGTGTGGTGGTGCTCGAGGAATATGAGCATGCCAAGGCGCGCGGCGCCAAAATCTATGCCGAAGTCGTCGGCTACGGCCTGTCGGGCGACGCCTATCACGTCACCGCGCCCGATCCCGAAATGGACGGGGCGTTCCGCTCGATGCAGGCGGCGCTCAAAAAGGCCGGCATGACCCCCAACGACATCGACTATATCAATGCGCACGGCACATCGACGATGGCCGACACGATCGAGCTTGGCGCAGTGAAACGCCTGTTCGGCGACGCGATGGACCATGTCTCGATGAGCTCGACGAAGTCGGCGATCGGCCATTTGCTCGGCGGCGCCGGTGCCGTCGAGACGATCTTCTGCATCCTTGCGATCCGCGACCAGATCGTCCCGCCGACGCTCAACCTCGACAATCCCGACGAAGGCACCGAAGGCGTCGACCTTGTCCCGAAGGTCGCGAAAAAGCGCAAGGTCCGCGCGGCGCTCAACAACAGCTTCGGCTTCGGCGGTACCAACGCCAGCCTGATCATCAAAGCGGTCGAGACCTGATTTTTCGTCGGCCCCGCGAGCGCGGGGATCCAGCGGCGGCTTTGAGGCCTATCCGGACGACGGCGGAATTCGCGCCTTCGCGGGAAAGACGGGAGTAGGAAGTTCGTGTTCCGCTGGCTGACGATCGCAATCCTGGCGCTTGCGCTCACCGCTTGCTCGGGCGGCGCGCCGCGCGACACTGTCGTCGTCATCCCGCCGGGTTCGAGCATCGCCAAAGCGGGCGAAATCCTCGAAAAGGCGGGGGCTGTCTCGTCGGCGTCGAGCTTTCGCAACCATGCGCGCTTCTTTGGCGGCGACGATCCGATCAAGCCCGGCGAATATGAAATCGAAAAGGGGATGGGCGCTGGTGCCATCCTGGGTCTGTTGCAATCGGGCAAGACGATCCAGCGTCTCGTGATGATTCCGCAGGGGATGCCATCGATCATGGTCTGGGACCGGTTGATGGCCGAGCCGCGGTTGAAGGGGGACATCCCCGTACCGGCCGAGGGCAGCATCCTGCCCGACAGCTATGCCTTCACGACCGGCGAGACGCGCGCTGCAGTGGTGAAGCGCATGCAGGCGGCGATGACCGGAGCATTCGACGAACTATGGGCGAAGCGCAGCCCGCGCACTGCGGCCAAGGACCGCAACGAGGCGATCACGCTTGCCTCGATCGTCGAAAAGGAAACCGGCGTGGCTGCCGAGCGGCGAACCGTCGCGGGCGTCTACACCAACCGTCTGGCGGTCGGCATGAAGCTTCAGGCCGACCCGACGATCATTTATCCGATCACGAAAGGCAAGCCGCTCGGCCGCCGCATCCTGCGCTCCGAAATCCTCGCGGTGAACGACTATAACACCTACAGCATGATCGGCCTGCCCAAGGGGCCGATCGCCAACCCCGGCAAGGCATCGATCGCCGCGGTGCTCGATCCCGAAGCGAACGACTATCTGTTTTTCGTCGCCAAGGGCGACGGCGGCCATGCGTTCGCGCGGACCCTGTCCGAACATAATGCCAATGTGCAGAAATGGTACCAGCTGAGGCGTGACCGGGGCGAGATAGAATAGGCCCCGCGCGGGCGACGAGGAGAGGTGAGATGACGGCCAAACTCTTCCTGCACGGTGTGCCCGACAGCCCCGCGATCTGGCGACCGCTGCTCGCGGCGCTCGCCCTCGGCGACACGCCGGTCGCGGTTCCGGCGCTGCCGGGCTTTACCGGCCCGCTCCCGGCCGGCTTTCCCGCCACCAAGGAAGCCTATGCCGACTGGGCCATCGCGCAGGCCGAGGCGCTGTTCGCCGTCTACGGCCCGATCGATATCGTCGGGCACGACTGGGGCGCGCTGATCGCGCAGCGCGCGGCGATGCTGCGTCCCGACCTGTTCCGCAGCTGGGCCGTCTCGAATGCCGTGATCGATCCCGACTATCGTGGCCACCGCATCGCGCGCATCTGGAACACGCCGATCCTCGGCGAAATCTTCATGGCGCTCAGCAAGCCGGCGGCGCTCGCCAAAGGACTGGCCGAACAAGGCATGCCCGTCGACATTGCCGAAGAAGAAGCCGCGCAATGGGCGAGCAAGGACAAGCGACGCGCGATCCTGAAACTCTATCGCTCGGCCAGGGGGCTCAGCTTCGAGCATGACTGGGCGCGCGACATCGGCAAGCTGCCCGCAAACGGCGCCTTGATCTGGGGCGAGGGCGATCCTTATGTCGAACTCTCGGTCGCGCAGCGCTTCGCCAAGCGCACCGCGACTCCGCTCACGGTGATCGAGGGGGCGGGGCATTGGGCCATCGCCGAGCGTCCCGCCGAGGTTGCGGCCGCGCTCCATGGCTTCTGGAATGCGCTCTAAGCGACGGAATTTGCGGAGTCATCGCCAGGGGCGATCATAGTGACCCATTTAATCGATTGGATTGCATAACCGATGTGGCGCAGGGACTCAGGCAACGAGACAGGGTGTCCCATGGACGGCGGCGAGCTCCCCGCAACCGCGCCGTCCTTCCCCTATCGCGCATGGTGACCCGGGCCTTCCCCCCTCCCTCCCGGGCCGCTGGCGCCGCGCCCATCATTCTCACTGGAACGATGGGTGCGGCAGACCAGCGCTTTTTCGATGCGCTGCGCGCCGCGCATTATCCGCCCGAACGCAATTATCTGGCGGCGCATATCACGCTTTTCCATCAGCTCCCGCCGTCGTGCCTCGGCGAACTCGAACGGCTGGTCGCGGCGATCGCAAAGGACACGCCAGCCCCGGACGCGGCGCTGCGCGAGGTCTATTCGCTCGGCCGCGGCGTCGCCTTCCGCATCGACAGCCCCGAACTGCTGGCGATCCGTGCGCGCATCGCCGATCATTTTCACGGCCTCCTGAGCGCGCAGGACCAGGGGACGCCGCGCCTCCACATCACGGTTCAGAACAAGGTGACGGGGCCGGAGTCGCGCGCGCTTGCCAACGAGCTGGCGCAAAGCTTTCAACCGCGGCCCTTGGCGATCACCGGACTCGCCGCGCATCATTATCTCGGCGGCCCATGGGAACCGGCCTTCACACGCCCGTTTCGCGCGCTTCGCCGATGAGGGCGCGGCCGTTGATATGGGAAAGTTTTGGTAGCGGAGGAGGGACTCGAACCCCCGACACGCGGATTATGATTCCGCTGCTCTAACCAGCTGAGCTACTCCGCCCCGAAAGGCCGCCGCGTGGGCGAGCCGCGCCTATAGGCAGGCTCTTGGGCGCGGTCAATATCCCACAATTGGCTAGCGCAAGATCGCCTGATAGCGGGCGTCGAGGTTGATCGCCTGTTGCTCGTCGGCCGCCGCGCGCTTGGGGTCGCCATATTTTCGCAGCAACACGCTGCGGTTGTAATAGGCGCGCGCCGACTTGGGCGCATAGCGCACCGCGGCGTCGAGATCGGCGATCGCGCGCTCGCTGTCGCCTTGGCGGTCATAGGCAAGGCCGCGGTTGAGATAGGCGGCCGACAGCCCCGGCGCGGCGGCGATCGCGGCGTCGAAGGCGTCGATCGCGCCATCCATATCGCCGTCCCACGCCTGTTTCAGACCGGCCGAAAGATGTGCGTCGGCCTGATCGCGAACGGCCTTTGCGGCCTTGTCGGCCAGCGTCTTGCACCGCGACAGCGTCCGGCTCGGATCGGCGACGGTGCAGGCGTTCCAGTCGCCGCGGCCCAAAGGCTTGCTCTTCGACAGGCGCGTCCCGGTAACGACGACGTCGCTCCCGCTGTCACGGACATTTTCGGAGGAGACGACCGACACGGCGACCGGCGTATCTTGCAGCGCTTCTTTCCGCATCTGTCCCTGCACCACGATCGGCGCCGATTGTTCGGCGCGCATGGCCGGAGGCGGCGGCGGCGGCGGCGGTGCGGGCGGCGATGCGTACCCCGCATCCAGGCGCTTGGCCTCCGGCGCAGCCGTGGCCGGAGCGGCGGGCGCGCGATCGGAACCCGCCACCGCGATTTGGGCCGGCGCCGTCGTGGTCGCGGCGCCGATCGCCGGTGCCTGGGGCGCCTCGTCCAAGGGGCGCGGCGCTTTTTCTGCCGCGCTGTCCGCAACCTGCCCCTTTGTCGGCGGTGGCAGCGGGACCGGACCCGTTCGCCACGCCAGCGGCAGGCCGACCGCGACGACCAGCGCCGCGGCTGCGAACAGGCCGGCTTGCGGGCGCTGCATCTGTTTCCACCATGGCGTGGTCGCGGGCCGCGGTGCGCGCGCAGGCAGCGCCTTGCCGTCGAAGCGCGCCATCGCTTCGCCGATCGCCGCCTCGCGGCGTTTCGGCGCGGGGGGTGGCGGGTCGGGCAGCAACGCCCTGATGTCGTCGTCGCCGATCATCGCCGCTTCCCGTGGGCCCGAAGAGGTCCGTCACGACGTCGGTCGACGGCAAGGGGGGGGGCTGAAAGGGAGGGAAGGGGCTTCGGCATGATCTGTCTTATACGCACAATTCGGCGGCGGTCGATACGGCGGCGCTTGCCTCGAAGCGCCGCCGCACCGTCCCGTTCGCGGCGATGTCGCCGCCGGGCCTCACTGGTCGAGTCTGGCCATCGCGCCCGCCGTCTTCGCGGCGCGGATCAGGTTGACCAGCTCCATGCGATAGCCAAAGTCGTCGCTACCGCGCGCGCCGCCGACGATCCGCAGCGCATCGTCATAGGTCATCGATCCGTTGTACCGCCCGCCGCGCAGCAACTCGGCGAAGGCGGCGACCCCCGCGGCAAAGCGGGCATCCTGCGGTGCATCGTCGAAACGCGCGAACTCCACGCTGCGGTTGATCGGCGTCGAAATCAGCTGGCTCGTGTCCGATTTCGGCAGCTTGTAGCGGATCTTCACAAAGCCATATTCGCCCGCGCGGCCGGCGTCCGCCATGCGCGGCGCCGGATCGGCATAGCGCAGATCGCCGATCGCGCGCGGTCCGCCGACGGGCGTGATCTCATAGATCGCGGTGACCGTCTGCCCCGACCCGACGTCGCCGGCGTCGACCTTGTCATTCTCGAAATCCTCGCGCTTCAACATCCGCGTTTCATATCCGACGAGGCGATATTCGGCGACGGTTGCGGGGTTGAACTCGACCTGGATCTTCACATCCTTGGCGATCGGGAACAGCGTCGACGTCGCTTCGTCGACCAGCGTTTTGCGCGCTTCGCTCAGCGTGTCGATATAGGCGGCGGCGCCATTGCCGTTCTGCGCGAGCGTCTGCATCAGCGCGTCGTTGTAATTGCCCATCCCGAACCCGAGCACCGACAGGAAGATGCCCTTGCCGCGCTCGCGCTCGATATAGCCCTTCAGTTCGTTCTGGTCGGTGATGCCGACGTTGAAATCGCCGTCGGTGGCCAGAATCACGCGATTGACCCCGCGCGGGTCGAGATTCTGTTCGGCCAGTGCATAGGCCTGGCGGATGCCTTCGGCGCCCGCGGTGCTGCCGCCCGCGCCGAGCTGGTCGAGCACCGCCAATATCTTGCCCTTCTGGCTCGCCGGTGTCGGCTCGAGCGCGGTGCCCGCGCTGCCCGCATAGGTGACGATCGAGACCCGGTCATTGCCGTCGAGCTGTTCGAGCAGCATCGCGAGCGACTGCTTGACCAGCGGCAGCTTGGCGGGATCGTTCATCGATCCCGACGTATCGACCAGAAAGACCAGATTCGCGCGCGGCCGCGTGGCGCGCCCGATCGCATAGCCCTTGATGCCGACGCGCACGAGTTTGCGGCCTTCGGTCCAGGGGCTCGGGAACACCGCGACATTGGTGCTGAACGGACGCTCGGCGCTTTGCGGCGCGGCATAGTCATAGGGGAAATAATTGACCAGCTCCTCGGTCCGCACCGCGGCGGGCTGGGGCAGGATATTGCGGTTCAGCGATGCGCGGACAAAGGAATAGGAGGCAGTGTCGACGTCGATCGAAAAGGTCGACACGGGTTCGTCGCGCGCGACCTTGAAGGCGTTCTGCTCGGTCGTCGTGAATTTGTCGCGGCCGACGTCCTGGTAAAAAGGCGTGGTCAGGTCGGCGCGCGGCATCGCGACGACGCTCCCGCGTACCATTTTGGCAAGCGCCGGCGGCGGGGGCGGCGGGGCAGGGGCAATGCGTTCGGAAGCGACGACCGAAATGGCGACGGGCGTATCCTGCCCATTTTCGGCGCGTCGCTGCCCGGTGACGACGATCTCGCCCAGCTCGGCCTTGTCCTTCAGTTCGGGCGTCTTGGCTGCCGAAGAGGGCGACGAAATGTCGGGCTGGTTCGATTGCGAGCAGGCCGTGACGAGCGTCATCGACAGCCCTGCGGTAAGCATCAGATGAAAACGGGACATACGAAGTCTCCCAGGTAACAGCGGCGCACAATCGCCCGCATGTTCCTGAGATGCGCCGGCGCCGGAAATCCTTGGCGGCCTCGCGATTTTTTTTTGAACAGCGCGGGCGATCAGTCGTCCGTCCCCGATACCGCGGCAAGCTGGCGGCGGACTTCGTGCATCCGCCACGACACCGTCGCTTCGGCAATGCCCAGGATTTGCGCGGCTTCGGCGTGCGTCAGCTGCTGTCCGGCGACCAGAATGGCGGTGTCGCGTAGATCGGGCTTCAGCCGCGCGATCGCGCTCTCGATCCAGATCGCGTCATAAAGGTCGCGTCCGTCGGGCGCGCGTTCCAGCCCCACCATCACGCTCAGCCGACCGGCGAAGCGCGTGAAGGCCGAGCGCCGCCGCCGAAAATCGCGGCAGGCGTTGAACACGATGCTGCACATCCAGGTGGTGAATTTCGCCTCGCCGCGGAACGCGGGCAGCTTCTCGACCAGGATGCAACAGACATCCTGCGCGATATCGTCGGCGTCGGCGCGCGATCCCGTCAATTGCCACGCGAGGCCGTGGATGCGGTCATAATGGCGTTGCAGGAGCGCGGCAAAGGCGTCGCGGTCACCGGCCATCGCCGCCGCTAAGATATCGGCATCATCGCGTTCCGCCATGCGTCAGCGCCGAATGCGCGGGGCGCGATCAAGGCTGGCGGAGGGCAGACGGGCCCTCTCCGGCCAGATGGTTCCCCCGCTTCGCGCCATTGCGAAGATTGTGCCTCAACTGGTGCGCGAAGGCCATCGCATAGTTTAGATCAGCGTCAGGGCGAAAGCCAAGGCGACGGCAAAGCTGGTCAGCGTCGCGAGCGCAACCGGGACCGTTGCCCGCCAGCCCATTTCAAGCAGCAGGTCGAGCCGCGTGCGCATCGCGGTCGCGGTCACCGCAAGCAGCAGCAGCGCCTTCGACCCGGTAAGCGCCCAGCCGCGCGCCGTCTCGGGGACCGAAAGGACGCTGTTCAGCGTGACGACCGCCAGAAATGCGACGATGAACCAGGGCAAGGCAAGGCGGCGCCAAAAGCGCGTGTCGCCGCTCTTTTCGGGCTTGAGCAACAGGCTGACCAGCGCGACGACGGGGGCGAGCAGCGCGACCCGCGCCAGCTTGACGATCGTCGCGCTCGCGCCTGCGGCATCCGAAAAGGCATAGCCGCCGCCGATCGCCTGCGCGACGTCGTGGATCGACGCGCCGATCAGGAAGCCGGCCTGCTTGTCGCCGAGCCCGAATTCGCCCGCCAGCAGCGGATAGATCGTCATCGCCAGCGCGCTGGCCAGCGAGATGCCGACCAGCGTCAGCGCGAATTGCGCCTGCGACAAGCGCTGCTTGCCGATCACGCCATACAGGGCGAGCGCCGCGCTCGCGCCGCAGATCGCCGTCGCGCCGCCCGCGAGCAGCCCCGCATAAGGCGATTGCCCCGCGATCCGCGCGCCGAGCAGGCCGGCACCCATGGTCAGCGCCATCACGACGAGCAGCGCGCCGAACGGGACCGGGCCAAGCACCGCGATCTGGGCAAAGGTCACCTGCAACCCGAGCACGACGATGCCGAGCCGCAGAAAGGTGCGCGACGCGAAGTCGAGCCCGCGATGCGTCGCGTCGTTCGCCGAGATGAAATTGAGCGACAGACCGACCAGCAGTCCGAGCAGGATGATCGGAAAACCATAATGATCGGACAGCCATGCCGCCGCCGCCGAGCCTGCGGCGCAGGCGGCAAGACCGGGAAACAGGCTGCCTTTCGGCGCCGTCCCTGCCGCAATCTGCGCAAGATGCAGTTCGCCGAACAGGTCGCCGCCGCTCGGCAGATTGTTCCAATGCGCATGGCGCATCGAAGTTCCGGAATCTCTGTCTAGCGTTGTCATAAAATCATGCCATAATCCGGGTGAGGGCAGCGACGCAAGGCCTCTCTTGCCGAAGGGTGGGCGAGACGCCTAAGCAGACAACGAAGGCCAGCAGGGGAAGCCGAGCCGTGAAGTCGAATTACCACACCGGGGCGGAGCGCAAGCGCGCATGACCCGGGCGACGATCAAGGATGTCTCGCGCGTCGCGGGCGTGTCGATCAAGACGGTCTCGCGTGTCCTCAACAAGGAACGCTATGTCAGCGACGACATGCGGCAAAAGGTCGAGGAAGCCGTCGCGCGCCTCAACTATCACCCCAGCCTCGCCGCGCGGACGCTCGCGGGCAAGCGGTCGTTCCAGATCGGGCTGATCCACGACAATCCCAGCCCCTATTATATCTTCAACATGCAGGCGGGGGTGGGGCAGCGGTGCCGCGAAGCCAATTTCCGCATGATCATCCAGCCGTGCGACGTGAATTCGCCGGGGTTGATCGACGACATCGGCGCGCTGATCGACCAGGCGCAGCTCGACGGCATCATCATGACGCCGCCGGTCACCGACGTCGGCACCGCGCTCGCCGAACTGTTCAGCCGCAAGATTCCGGTCGTGCGCGTCCAGCCGGGCACCGATTTGACCGCAACGTCGGCGGTTTACATCGACAACGTCCAGGCGGCCGACGACATGACCGCCTATCTGATTTCGCTCGGCCACCGCCGCATCGGTCTGGTCACCGGCCACGCCAATTATTTCGCGAGCGGCCAACGCCTGACCGGCTATCGGCAGGCGTTGCAGCGCGCGGGGATCGGCTTCGACGCGGCGCTGGTGTTTCCCGGCCAGTTCGATTTCCAGTCGGGTGCCGCCGCCGCCGAAGCCCTGCTTGCGCTCGACGAGCCGCCGACCGCGATCTTTGCGAGCAGCGACGAGATGGCCGCCGGCGTTCTCGCCGCCGCGCATCGTCTGGGGGTTTCGGTGCCCGATCGACTGTCGGTCGCGGGGTTCGACGACACCGACCTCGCGCAAGTCGTCTGGCCGTCGCTGACGACGATCCGCCAGCCGATCCGCGACCTCGGCTATGCCGCCGCCGACCTGCTGCTCGAATTCGGCGAAACGATCGAGCGGCGGCAATTGCCGCACGAATTGATCGTGCGCGGATCGACCGCGCCGCCGAAGGGCTGAAAAACGACCGAAAGACGACGTCCCTTTTGTCGTCATCCTGAACTTGATCCGGGATCCATGGGCTGCCGTTTCCTGCGACACGGCGCGAAAGGAGAGCTCCGGCCATGGATGCTGAAACAAGTTCAGCATGACGGGGGGCAAACGACCCATTGCAGACGATGTTGACGTGTTCCCCGGCGAAGGCGGGGGTCCAGAGCGTGCGCACGCAACGCCGGCTCTCGAACGCCCTGGGCCCCGCCTTCGCGGGGGAACACCATGGGTCGTCAGCTTCACGCTCTCGAGGGAAAGAGGCAACCGCAGCTAACGAGCGAAACTAACCGTCGCCCCCGCGAAGGCGGGGGCCGCTGTCGGTTTACGCAGCAGCGAAGGAATAGGTGGCTAGCGGCCCCCGCCTTCGCGGGGGAACGGCCGCTGCTTAACAGGTACAGACGTCGGCTTGGTCCAGGGTCGCGCTCTTTGCCGCCGTGAAGGAGACCCCGGATCAAGTCGGCAATTGTCCCAATGGGACCAGGGTGTTCCCCCGCGCAGGCGGGGGTCCAGCGTCTAAGCGAAGCGTCGAAGGGCGCCCTGCCGCGCGCGTCTGCCCTGACAGCTGGACCCCCGCCTTCGCGGGGGAGCACATATTGGCCCCATGGGACATATCCCGATCAAGCCTGCCCTGATCCTGTCGAACGGTCCGGGATGACGGAGCAAGAAAAGCCTTGTCCTTTTCGGTATGACAGCGTTATCTTATCGGTCAGACAAAAGAGACTCGGGGAGAGAGACGTGACGACAAGCGCCGACAAACGCCGCTGGCTGGTGGTCGGCCTCGTGTTCGTCGCGATCGTCCTCAACTATGTCGACCGTCAGATTCTCGCGCTGTTGAAGCCGACGCTCCAGCTCGAATTCGACTGGTCCGACCGCGATTACAGCCACATGGCCTCGGCCTTTCAGTTCGCTGCGGCGCTCGCGTTCCTAGGCACCGGCTGGTTCATCGACAAGGTCGGCCTGCGCTGGGGCTTCGCGATCGGCGTCGGGGTGTGGAGCCTCGCGGGCATGGCGCACGCCTTCGCCAGCACCGTCGAGGGCTTCGTGACCTCGCGCGCCGTCCTCGGCGCGGCGGAATCGATCGGCACCCCCGCCGCGGTGAAGACCGCCGCCACCTATTTCAACGCCAAGGAGCGAAGCTTTGTCCTCGGCCTTGGCGGCATCGCCCCGAACGTCGGTGCGATCCTGACGCCGCTGCTCATCCCGTTGATGGCGCTGATGTGGGGGTGGCAGTCGACCTTCCTGATCGCGGGCGGGCTCGGGCTGGTCTGGGTGGTCGTCTGGCTGGCCGTCCGCATTCCCGAACAGCCCAATGCCGCGCGCGACGCCGCGGCGCCGAAGATCGCCTGGGCCAGCCTGCTCCGCGACCGCCGCCAATGGGCGATCATTCTCGGCAAGGCGCTCACCGATCAGGTGTGGTGGTTTCTGCTCTTCTTCATGCCCGACCTGTTCCACCGTGTCTTTGGGCTGACGCAGGGTACACTCGGATTGCCCGTCGCTTTCGTCTATCTGATGGCGGCGCTCGGCGGCATCACCGGCGGTTTCCTGCCGTCGTACCTGATGGGTCGCCGCGGCTGGACGGTCAACGCGGCGCGCAAGACGACGATGCTGATCTATGCCTTGCTGATCCTGCCCGTGCCTTTGCTGGTCGGCGTCGACAGCGCCTGGGTCGCGGCGATGATCCTCGGCCTCGCGCTGTTCGCGCACCAGGGTTTCTCGACCAATATCTTCGGGCTCACCACCGACGTTTTCCCCGCGCGGATCGTCGGCTCGGCGATCGGGATCGGCGCCTTTGCCGGCAATCTGTCGGGCATGGCGATGATCGAGTTCGCGGGCTGGTCGCTCGATACGGGCAGGGGCTATCTGCCGATGATGCTCGTGTGCGCCTTCACCTATCTCGCCGCGCTCGCCGCGATTCACCTCATCCTGCCGCGCATCGTCGCGGTCGATGAAGAGGATGATGGCGAAGTGCAGGTGCTGGCGCATTGAACAATTGTCCGCGTCATTCCCGCTTTCGCGGGAATGACGATCGAAGAACCACCTGATCTGAAATCGATCTAACGAACCCGCTTCCCACTGACCGACTTATGGAGTATATGACAGCGATGTCAGATTTTCTACCCGCTCCCGCCAAGGTGACCGTCGCCGGTCATGAGGTTTCGCCGATCGCCTGGGGCATGTGGCGCTTCGCCGGTGCCGACCTCGCCACCGCCCGCGCGCGCGTCGATGCGGCGTTCGAGGCCGGGGTCACCCTGTTCGACACCGCCGACATCTACGGCTGCGACACGCCCGGCGGTTTCGGCTCGGCCGAGGCGCTGCTCGGCGACGTCTTTGCCGAAGCGCCGGGCCTTCGCGACAGGATGATACTCGCAACCAAGGGCGGCATCATCCTGGGCGTGCCTTATGACAGCAGCCCCGCCTATCTGACCTCGGCAATCGACATCTCGCTCCAGCGCCTGCGCACCGACCATGTCGAACTGTGGCAGATCCACCGCCCCGACCTGCTCACCCATCCGCAGGAAATGGCGCGCGGGCTCGAGGATGCGCATCGCGCGGGCAAGATCGGCGCGATCGGCGTCTCGAACTTCACGCCCGCGCAGACCGCGGCGCTTGCCAAATTCCTTCCCGTTCCGGTGGTCAGCCATCAGAGCGAATTTTCGCCGCTTCACCTGAACCCGCTCTTCGACGGCATCTTCGATCAGTCGATGGCAGAGGGCATGAGCTTCCTGGCCTGGTCGCCGCTCGGCGGCGGTCGGCTCGGCGATCCGGCGGACGAGCGCACGCGCGCAGTCGCCGGACTGCTCGATGCGAAAGCCGCCGAATATGGCGTCTCGCGCGCGGCCGCGACCTACAGCTGGGTCATGGCGCATCCCGCGCGCCCGATCCCGATCGTCGGCACGCAAAATCCGGATCGCATCAAGGACATTCCGCAGGCCTTCGCCCCGCGCTGGACGCGCGCCGAATGGTACGCGGTGCTGCAAACATCGATGGGGGAGAATCTGCCATGACCGACCGCTCGTGCGAAGTCAGCTGGTTTTCGGCGCTCTGCGACGACGACTATGAATTTCTCGGCGTGCCCGACCCGATGCTCAAATCGAGCTGGGAGCATTGCCGCGACATCGTGGTGCAGGCCGACAGCCTGGGCTTCGACAACATCCTGCTCCCCTCGGGCTATGCGCTCGGCATAGACACCACCGCCTTCGCGGCGGCGGTCGCGACGATGGTCAAGAATATCCGCTTGTTGATGGCCGTGCGCATCGGCGAAAGCTGGCCGCCGCAACTCGCGCGCCAGATCGCGACGATCGACCGCATCCTCGGCGGCCGCCTGACGATCAACATCATCTCCTCCGACATGCCGGGCGAGACGATGGACTCCGAACCGCGCTATCGCCGCACGGTCGAGGCGATGCATATCCTCAAGACCCTGCTCGATGGCGAGGCGCTCGACCATGACGGCGAGTTCTGGAAGCTGAAGCTCGAACCCGCGCGCGTCGGGACGGTGTCGGGCAAGGCGCCGCCGCTCTATTTCGGCGGTCTCTCGCCGGCCGCGCGCGACGCCGCCGCCAAGGGCTGCGACGTCTTCCTGATGTGGCCCGACCGAGAAGAGGTCGTTCGAGAAATCATAGCCGACATGACCACCCGCGCCGCCGCCTATGGCCGCACGCTGAAATTCGGCTACCGCGCGCACATGATCGTCCGCGACACCGAGGCCGAAGCCCGCACCGCCGCCGATCGCCTGCTCTCGAAGCTCGACGCCGCCAAGGGCGCCGAAATCAAGGCGAAGTCGCTCGATTCTCAGAGCTTCGGCGTCAATGCGCAGGTCGCCCTGCGCGAAGCCGCCTCCGATGACGGCTATGTCGAGGACAATCTGTGGACCGGCGTCGGCCGCGCCCGTTCGGGCTGCGGCGCTGCGATCGTCGGCGACCCCGACCAGGTGCTCGCCAAGCTGAACCGCTATCAGGACATGGGGATCGAGGCGTTCATTCTCTCGGGCTATCCGCACGCCGCCGAAGCCGACCTCTTCGCGCGCCACGTGCTACCTAAGATGACGCATGGGCCGCTGATACTCTAACCCGTCTAACTCGCCCTACCTCGTCACCCCGGACTTGATCCGGGTCCAAGAAGGCAAACGCCACCTTTTAAATCTGGACCCCGGATCAAGTCCGGGCTGACGATGATATGGGGTGGATACCCCGCCCCCCGCGTTTGAGACGTAGGAGAGAGGGACGGGGCGAGCGCGCTTAAGCACGGCGCGGCTTACCTGTTGATGAACAAAAGATTTTATCCAGCCCAGACCTGCGCATAAAGCATCGCCATCTCCTCTGCATCGGGCACCCGCGGATTGTTCGCGGGCGAGCCCGACGCCGAGGCCTGCGCGCACATCGTCGGCACCAGCGCGTCCCAGCGCGCCGCGTCGATGCCCCACGCCGCAGGCCCCGGTACCTCCAACTCACGGTTGAGCGCCGCCAGTTCGCCGAGCAGCCGCGCCACCGCCGACTGGTCGCCCTCGCGGTCGTCGGCCACTCCCATCGCGCGCGCGCAATCGGCATAGCGATGCAGCGCTGCGGGCGCCGACCAGGCGGTCACCGCGGGCAGCAGCATCGCGTTCGACAATCCGTGCGGGACATGGAAATGTGCGCCGATCGGCCGGCTCATCCCGTGCACCAGCGCGACCGAGCTGTTCGAGAAGGCGATCCCCGCCTGCGTCGCGCCCAGCATCATCGCCTCGCGCGCCGCCGCATCGTCGGGGTGCGCGCAAACGCGGCGCAAATTGGGCGCGATCGCGCGCATCGCGAGCAACGCCATGCCGTCGCTGAACGGGTTCGCACGCTTCGACACATAGGCCTCGATGGCGTGGGTCAAGGAATCGATTCCGGTATCGGCGGTCAGCCGTGTCGGCTTGGTGAAGGTCAGCTCATAATCCACCAGCGCCGCGACGGGCAGATAGGCGAGCCCTGGGCACAGCATCTTCTCGTCGGTCGTCTCGTCGGTGATGATCGTGAATCGCGTCGCCTCCGACCCCGTGCCTGCGGTCGTCGGGATTGCGATGACCGGCAGCCCCGGCGCGTCCTGCACATGCGGCGCCTTGTAATCCGCCATCGCTCCGCCGAACCTGCCGAGCAGCGCGATCGCCTTCGCACTGTCGAGCGGGCTCCCGCCGCCAAAGCCGACGACGCAGTCGTGATCGCCCTCGATCAGATATGCGACGCCTGCATCGATCGACGCCACCGTCGGATCGGGCACCGTATCGGCGAACACCCGCGCCGCGATTCCCGCCGCAGCCAGTCCGCCGGTCAACGCCGCCACGCGCCCGCTGCTCATCAGATAGGCGTCGGTGACGATCAGCGGCCGCGCCAAGCCCAGCGCCGTCAGCACGTCGGGCAAATCCTTCGACGCGCCGCCGCCGATGCGCAAGATACGGGGCAGGGCGATGCTTGCGATGCTCAACTCACCATCTCCTCGCGGATCGAACTCCGCGCCAGCCAGAACAGTCCCGACGCCACCGCGCCGAAAAGGACGAAGAGCATCAGCGACCAGCGCACGCCCTCGGCCGACCCTAGCCCCATCGGCCCGCTGATGAAATCGCTGACCGCACCGACGCCGAGCGGCCCCAGGCCCAGCCCGATCAGGTTGATGATGAACAGCAGCACCGCCGACGCGGTCGCGCGCGTCTGCGGCTGCACCAGCCCCTGCACCGCGGCATAGCCCGGGCCGTACCAGAGCGTGTTGAGCACGGGTGGAAAAGCGAACAGGATCAACGCGAAAACTGCCGAATCGGTGAGCAGCCCCGCGATATAGAAGGGGATCCCCATCAAGGTCGAAATCGCCGGGATCGACACATAGGCGCGCAGATCGCGCGCGCCATATTTGTCGGCGAGATAGCCGCCGAGCCACGTCCCCACCGCGCCCGTCAGTCCGAGCACGATGCCGAGTGCGACACCGAGAAATCCGGTGAGGCCAAGCCCGAACCCGTCGGCAATCACCGTCAGCTCGGCCGCATGGTTACGAAAGAAGAAGGGCGCGAGGAAGGCCGCGGCGCCATAGCCGATAAACGCCTTGATCGCGGCGGCGAAGGCGATCAGCCAGAACGTCCGCTTGCCCCTGATCTCGGCCATCGCGGTCTTGAAGTCGGGCCGCGATGCCTTCAGCGCGGCGAGGTCGACGTGAAGCTGCCGCCGCGGCTCGCGCAGCGTCGTCCACGCGATGAGCGCCATCAACAGGCCGGGCAGCCCCGCGAACAGGAATGCCGTCCGCCAGCCATAGGCATCGGCGATCAGTCCGCCGAGGGCGAGTCCGAGCAGCCCGCCGAGCGGCGTCCCGAGCGCATAGAAAGCAAGCGCCGAAGCGCGCTTCTCGCGCGGCGTATAATCGGTGATCAGCGAATGTGCCGGCGGCGTGCATCCCGCTTCGCCGATCCCGACCCCGACGCGGCAGGCGACAAGCTGAACGAAATTCTGCGCAAAACCGCACGCGAGCGTGAAGAGGCTCCACAACCCCGCCGCGACTGCGATGATCCGCGGCCGATGCCCTGTCTCGGCATAGCGCGCGATCGGGATGCCGAGCACGGTGTAGAAGAGCGCGAATGCAAGCCCCGTCATCACCCCCAGCTGCCAGTCGGCCAGATGCAGGTCATGCTTGATCGGCTCGGCCAGGATCGCGACGATCTGCCGGTCGAGGAAGTTCAGGATATAGATGACCAGCAGCACGCTCAGCGCATAGCGGCGGTATGCCTTTGATACCGGCGGAATGACCGGCGGGGTGGGGGCTTCGGTGGTCATCTCATCCTCTCACGATCTTTTTTCCTTGTCATCGATCGTCCGGTTCTCACCGGCGAAAGCCGGGGCCCGCGAAGGCGAGCACGGCCTTATAATTCTGGACACCGGCTTTCGCCGGAGAGCACAAAACTGCGCCTCGCGCGACGGCAATTGACTCCCTCTCCCGACACGATATGACAGCGTTGTCTGAAAAGGAAGCCAATGCCTGAATTGCTCGTTCTTCAATCGGTCTGGGGCCTCGACAAATGCCCCGGTTTCGACATCGAAAACTGCCTCGATGACGCCTTGCAACAGGTGGTCGCTGCGGGCTTCGACGGCGTTGGCGTCAACTTGGCGCGCACCGCACGCACCGACGGGGTCGCGCGCGTGATGAACCCGCTTGGCCTGGCGTGGGAGGGGCAGGTGCTCGTCCACGATGCCGACCAGCTCCGCCATTGGATCGGCGAGGCAGAGCGGCTCGGCGCGCATCATCTCAACGTTCAGATCGCTGGCCCGACCGCCGATTTCCGCGCCGCGCTGCGCCTGATCGACAGCCTCGTCGCCGCGGCGAAGGACGCGCCGCTGCCCGTCTGGTTCGAAACCCACCGCGGCCGCCTGACCAACGACCTGCTCTTCACGCTGCAATTGCTTGAGGAACGCCCCGGCTTTCCGCTGACCGCCGACCTGTCGCACTATCCCGTCGCCGGCGAAATGGAGCTGCCGCTCCGCGCCGAACAGCTCGCGGCGATCGAAACGATCCTGCAGGGCAGCCATAATTTCCACGGCCGCGTCTCGACGACGCATCAGGTGCAGGTGGCGCTCGACGCCCCGCAACATCGCGGCTGGCTCGACCAGCATGTTGCCTGGTGGCGCCGCGGCTTCGAGCTGTGGCTCGAACAGGCGCGCGAGGGCGACGCGCTGACCTTCATGTGCGAGCTCGGCCCGCCGCCCTACGCGATCACCGCGCCCGACGGCAGCGAACTGACGAACCGCTGGGACGAGGCACAGCGCATGCGCGATATCGTGCGCGGAGTGTGGAGCGAGGTCGCCGGGAGCGCCTGAGCGCATCACACCGCCACCGCATCGCGCCAGCGCGCAAACGCCGCATCGGCCTCGTCGCACGACACTTGCGGCACAAAGTCCGCATCGTACCGCGCCAGCCGTTTCAGATCACTTGTCCCGAACAGCCCCGCACCGATGCCCGCCGCCAGCGCCGCGCCATAGGCGCTCGCTTCGCGTACCGCATGGCGCCGCACCGGTCGTTGCAGCGCATCGGCCTGCAACTGCATCAACGTGTCGCTCGTCGACAGGCCGCCCGCCACGGGCAGCGCCTCGGGAACCGGCAGCGCCGCTGCGATGACGTCGGCAATCTCGCGAAAGCGAAACGCGATTCCTTGCAACGCTGCGCGCGCGACCTGTGCCGGCCCGTCGGCAAAGCTCAGCCCCGCGATCAGCCCGCGCGCCTCGAACTTGCCGTGCGGCGCCCCCATGCCGGCCAGCGAGGGCCGCACCACGACATTCCCGGCATCGGCGACCGATGCCGCCGCCGCCTCCATCGCCGCGGGCGACAAAAACAACCCCAGCCCGCCGCACATCCATTCGATCACCGAACCCGTGGTGATCACCATGCCCTCGACGCAGAAACGCGGCGCGCCGCCCGCAAAGGCCAGTGCCTCGGCGGGCATGCTGCTATGGATCGTCTCGGGCGCATCGCCGGTCCCCGCCATCAGCACCCCCGACGTGCCATAGGTCGCTTTCCAGTCGCCGCGCCCCAGCGCGCCATGCGCCACCATCGCCGCCGCCTGATCGGCGATCAGCGCGGTGATCGGGATCCGCGCGCCGAGCACCGCGGGATCGCTCTCCGCAATCGCGCCCCAGCTTTCGACCTGCGCGGGAAACAGGCCCGCGGGCAGCCGCTGGTGCGACAGCAGCGCCGCATCCCACCCGCTGCCCACCGCATAATCATAATATCCCGTCAGCCACGCCGCAGACGCATCGGTGACATGCGCACCGCTCAGCTTATGGATCAGCCAGCTATCAAGCGTTCCCCATTGCAGATCCTTGGGATCGCGCTCCGACAGCGCAATCGCCGCGGGCAGCTTTGCCGACGGCACCTGCGGCCAGCCGCTGAACCCCGCCGCGCGCAGCGCCTTATATTCGTCCATCCCGCGCAGATCGCTCCACACGAGCATCGGCGCGACCGGCTCGCCCGTCGCGCGGTCCCACAGGACGATGCTCGCGCGCTGCGTCGTCACGCCGATCGCCGCGACATCTCCGATGCTGCGCCCCGCCGCCGCCAGCGCGCCGTCGATCACCGCGCGGCAGATGTTCCAGACTGCACTGGCGTCCTGCTCGACCAAACCCGGCGCAGGGAAATGGCTCACGATCGGTCGTTTGTCGACGCCCAGCACATTGCCTGCCGGATCAACCAGCATCGCGCGGGCGCCCGTCGTACCCGCGTCGAGCGCAAGGAGGAGATGACCGTTCGTGCTCATCGAAAGCCCCTCTTCAGGGGAGGGGTTGGGGGTGGGGTCCATCGGCCTTGCGCGAGGTTTCGAGACCCCACCCCAACCCCTCCCCTGAAGGGGAGAGGCTTATCGGGTTCCCACCTAAGCATCGGGTATCAAATTGCCAGGGTTCATGATCCCCTCCGGATCGATACAATCCTTCAGCCGCCGCAGCAAAGCAACGCCGCTCTCGCCCAGATCATGATGCAGATACGGCTTGCGCAGCCGCCCCGCGCCATGATGGTGCGCGACCCCGCCGCCATGCTTCGCGGTCGCTTCCATGATCGCGCGCCAGCCGGCGAAATAGGCGGGCTCCATCTTCGCGCTGTCTTCAAACGTCGCGGCGAAGCTGAAGTAGAGATTGATCCCCGATCGATAGACATGGCTGCTGTGCGCCGACGCGTTGATCATGCCCGGAATGTCGTTCAGCGCGGCAATGCTGGCGTCATAGATCGCGCCGATCTCGCTCCACCGCCCCGAAATCTCGACCGTGTCGGCAACAAAGCCGCGCTCGAACATATCGCGCCAGCTCGGCACATGGTTGCGCTTTTCGATCCAGGTCTTTGCCGCCAGCGGATCGCCGGCCTCGAGGCCTGCGGCGCCCGCAATCTCGTGCATCGCCGCCAACTCGGCATCGACCCGCGCTTTCGGCCCCTCATGCACCATCAGCAGCATCGCCTTGCCGCCGCGCTCATGCTCGCGGAACAGCCGCCGCACTTCGCGCCCGTCATATTGGCGCATCACCGGCGGGCGCCAGTCGGCGCGCACGATATGCCGCTGCGCCTCGAACCCGGCACGCATGTCGTCAGCATAGAAAATGCTGTAATCGCGATGCGGCGCCTTCGCGCGCAGCGAAAAGGTCACCCCGGTGATCACCCCCATCGTCCCTTCGGCGCCCATCAGCAGATGCCGCAGGTCGGGCCCGGCGGCGGCGCGCACCGCCTTGCCCAGCGTCACAAGTTCGCCATTCGGCAGCACCGCCTCGATCGAATGGATGATGTCCTCGATATTGCCATAAGCGGTCGAAAATTGCCCCGACGCGCGCGTCGCGACCCAGCCGCCGACGCTGCTGATTGCGATCGATTGCGGCCAGTGGCCGATCGTCAGCCCGTGCGCCGCGACCGCTTCCTCGGCCTCCAGGCCGTTCAGCCCCGCATCGAAGCTCGCGAGCAAATCGTCGCTGTCGATGTACCGAATGAGGATCAGCGTGCAATAGGCACCCCCGTCGGGGGGTGATCGGCGTGTAAAAAGGACCCCTTCATCCCGAGGATTTAGGCGGCTGACTGGTTTGATCAGTTGGCGAGAACGGGATGTTGGTAGTGGAGACAGTGGTTCGGATTCGGCGTGAGCATGCGTCTGGGAAGGCGATCAAGGCGATCGCCCGTGATCTTCGGTTATCGCGCAAGGTGGTCCGGAAGGCGATCCGGTCGCCGGAGGCGGTGTTCAACTACCAGCGCACAGTCCAGCCTTTACCGCGGATTGGCCCCTATCAGGAACGGCTCGATGTGCTTCTCGAGGAGAACGAGGCGCGAGGTCGCCGCGACCGGCTGCGGATGACGCGTATCCATGATCTGCTTGCGCGCGAAGGGTTCGAAGGTTCTTATGATGCGGTGCGCCGCTATGCGGCGCGCTGGCGTGTGACGCGCCGGAAGGATGCGGGCGAAGGTGCTCCGGCCTTCATCCCGATGACCTTCCATCCTGGCGAGGCTTATCAGTTCGACTGGAGCCACGAGGATGTAGAGATCGCCGGCAAGCCGATGCGGGTAAAGGTTGCGCACGCTCGTCTCTGCGCATCGCGCACACCTTACGTCCGGGCCTATCCGCGTGAGAGCCAGGAGATGCTGTTCGATGCTCATGCTCGGGCGTTCGCTTTCTTCGGCGGCGTGCCCCGGCGCGGTATCTACGATAATATGAAGACGGCGGTGACGAGCGTGTTCGCCGGTAAGGAGCGCGTGTTCAACCGCCGCTTCCTGATCATGACCGATCATTACATGGTCGAGCCGACGGCCTGCTCACCAGCAGCGGGATGGGAGAAGGGCCAGGTTGAGCAGCAAGTCCAGACGATCCGGGGCCGCTTCTTCCAGCCGCGGCTTCGGTTCGCCAGCCTAGCCGAGCTCAACGGGTGGCTGGAGGCGGAGTGCCGACGCTGGGCCGAGCATCACGCCCATCCCGAGCGCAGCGACATCACCGTCGCCGAGGCGCTGGAGATGGAACGACCGGCCCTGCAGCCGATCCTGGCACCGTTCGACGGCTTCCATGAGAGCGAGCACGCCGTCACCGGAACCTGCCTCATCAGCTTTGATCGGAACCGCTACTCGGTCATGTCGACGGCCGCGCGCCGGACCGTGCAGGTGCGTGCCTATGCCGATCGTATCGTCATCCGTTGCGGCGAAGAGATCGTCGGGGAGCATGAGCGCCACTTCGGTCGGAACCGCACCATTTACGATCCTTGGCATTATCTGCCGGTCCTCGCGCACAAGCCCGGCGCGCTCCGTAATGGCGCGCCGTTCCAGGACTGGGATCTGCCGCCCGCGCTGCATCGATTACGGCGAAGGTTGGGCGTCGGGGACGAAGCAGATCGCAGGTTCGTGCGGGTCCTCTCGGCGGTGCTCACCGATGGTCTGGAGTTGGTCGAAGCTGCCACGCGCGAAGCGCTGGCGACCGGAACGGCCAGCGACGAGCTGATCCTCAACATCCTCTCGCGGCACAGCGAGCCGGCGACGCCCCATAGCATCGTCACCTCGGAAGACCGGATGCTGCGCCATCCTCCGGTTGCCGACTGCGCTCGCTATGATCTGCTGCGAGGCTATGATGCAGCGGCATGATATGATCGATACGATGCGTGGCCTTGGCCTCAAGGGTATGGCTGCGGCGTTCGACGAGGCCGTCACCACCGGCCTCCAACGCAAGCGCACCATTATGGAGATACTGACCGACCTGCTCCGCGCTGAAGCGACCCACCGGGATGCAGCCTCGATCCGTTATCGCATGACGGCGGCCAGGCTACCCGTGGTGAAGGATCTGGAGCGGTTCAGCTTCGACGGCACTCCGATCAATGAGGAGATGATCCGGTCCCTTCATGATGGCTCCTTCCTGCCATCCCGGCGCAATATCGTGCTTGTCGGCGGCACGGGGACGGGGAAGACCCACCTTGCCATCGCGATCACCGCCAATGTCGTGCGAAGAGGCGCTCGCGCCCGCTACTTCAACACCGTCGATCTGGTGACACGCCTCGAAGAGGAGACCCGGATCGGCAAGGGCGGGACCCTGGCGGCGCAGCTGTCGCGGCTCGACCTGATCGTGCTCGACGAGCTTGGATATCTGCCGTTCGCACGCTCGGGAGGGCAGTTGCTGTTCCACCTCATCAGCAAGCTTTATGAGCGCACCAGCGTCATCATCACCACGAACCTCGCGTTCGGCGAGTGGCCTACCGTCTTCGGCGATCCCAAGATGACCACGGCGCTGCTCGACCGCGTCACCCACCACTGCGATATCGTCGAGACGGGCAACGATAGCTGGCGCTTCAAAAACCGCAGCTGACCGCCACCTTCGCCGCCTTCAAAAATCTATCTTGCGCTGCGTGCGCCTCCGGTCGGGCTACGCCCGACCTCCGCCGCACGCAGCGCAAGGCTCACCTCAACAAACCCCCATCATATCCGCAAGGGGGTCCTTCTTCGACGCCGATCGGGGGTCCCGTTTGAACGCCGTTTGACAGTACCGAACGCGGTTCATACCGCTCATGTCGAGCAGGATGGCGTCGGGTGTGGGCTCTATCCCGCCGCACACCCCGCTGCCAAGCCCGAACGGGATCAGCGAGACGCGCTTCTCTGCGGCCAGCCGCACGATCTTCTGCACATCCTCGACCGATCCCGGCCGCACGACGCACCCCGGCGCCGGCACGGTTTCACCGCGCCAGTCGCGCAGATGCTTGACAGCCCACTGGTCATATCGGCGCGCATTCAGCGCATCGGCGTCGCTCGCGACGCGGTCGGCGCCGATCATGCTGGCAAGGGCTTCGGCAATCGAACTCATCTCACTCTCCCAAAAGCCTGCGGCTCTCATCGTTGATCTTGCGGCACTGCGCGATCTGCGCGGCCTTCATGGCGTCATTCCAGCCAAGCAGCGCGCCCATCGCCGCGGCAGCGGGGGCCAGCGCGGCCATGCCGGAGCCCTGATCGAACCAGGCGCGGGCGCTGCGACGGACCCAATAATCTTCCAGCGTTGCGGCGCCCTCGTGCGTCACCGCGCGCGCCGCCTCGGCGGCAACGTCGCCGCCCGCGATCAAAATCTCGTTCGCCTCGTCGCCATAGAGTCCCTCCAGCCGCTCGGCAGCGCGCAGATCGAGGCGGCTCAAACTGTCGCCCAGGCCTCGCGATCCTCCCGGAAGTGGTGCCTCGGCGGTCGAACAGGGCAGGGCGCTCGTGCCCAGCCGCTCGACGGCCAGATCGACCACGCGCTCGGCCATCGCGCGATAGGCGCTGAGTTTCCCGCCCGCGATCGAGACGAGTCCGCCCGGCGACGTCCAGATCTCGTCTTTCCGCGACACTTCATTGGCCTTCTTGCCCGGCTGCGCGATCAACGGGCGCACGCCTGACCACAAAGAGACGATCTCGTGATCGCGGATCGGATCAACGCTCAACGCCGCTTCCGTCGCGCGCAGCAGATAATCGATATCATCGCGCGTCGGCGCGGGCCAGTAATCGGCGCCGTCATGGAACACGTCGGTCGTGCCGATATAGGTGAAGGCCCCGCGCGGCACAGCGAAGATGCTGCGCTTGTCGGGCGCCCGAATGATGATGGTCGAATCGATCGGCAGCCGCTCGCGCGGCAGCACCAGGTGGATGCCGCGGCTCATCGACATCCTCGTGTCGCTCTCGCCCGCTTCCATCCCGCGAACCTTGTCGACCCACGCGCCTGCGGCATTCACGACCAGCTTCGCCCTGATGCGCGCGCTCAGCCCGTCGTCCAGCGACGATGTCGCGACCAGCCCGTCGCCCGTCAGGTCCGAAGCCGCCGCATGGTTGATCGTCACCGCACCCGAACCCTGCGCACTCCGCACATTGGCCAGCACCAGCCGCGCATCGTCGGTCAGAAACTCGGGATACAGCACCGCGCCGTTCAGCCCGCCCGTTCGCATCAACGGTTCGCGCTTCCGCAATTCCGCCAGTCCGATCACCTCATGCTTCTCGGCCTCGGGCACTCCGCCCAATTTCTCGAACGTCCACAGCCCCGTCCGCAGCTTCGCGGTCATTGCCATGTTCGTCGTCGGGATCAGGAACGGCGATAACCGCGTCAGGTGCGGCGCGATCCGTCGCAGGATCTGCCGCTCCGACGCCGCTTCCTTGACCAGCGCGATATCGCCCTGCGCCAGATAGCGGAGGCCGCCATGGATCATCTTCGACGATCGGCTGCTCGTCCCGCTCGCATAATCGCGTGCTTCGACCAGCGCGACCGACAGCCCGCGCATCGCCGCGTCGCGCGCGATCCCCGCGCCCGTGATCCCGCCGCCGATCACGGCAAGGTCGAAAGTCCGCGATTCCAGCTCGGCAAAGACCTGCGCACGGCGCCGCGCATCGAGTTGGGTGCTGCTCATGCGTTCACGCTAAGCGCATGACAGGGGCATTGGTATTGCAAAACAGGAATGATATGGTGCGCGCCATGAACCTCCGCCGTCTCCGCCATTTCGACACGCTCTATCGCCTCGCCAGCTACGCGCGCGCCGCCGACGAACTGGGTCTCACGCAATCGGCGCTGACGCGCTCGATTCAGAAGCTCGAGGAAGAATTGGGCGCCGCGTTGTTCGATCGCACCACCCATTATGTCCGCCCGACCAGCGACGCCGACCGGCTGATCCGCTCGGCGCGCGATGTCATTGCCGCTTCGGCCAACCTCGAACTCGAAGCCCGCGGCCTTGCACATCCGAACAGCGGCACGGTCGCGGTCGGTATAGGGCCGTATCCGCTGCAACCTTTGCTCACCGGCGCGATCGCGCGCTTCGCCGAAGCGCATCCCGGCGTCCGCGTCACCGTCACCGGCGGGCCGTCGGAGCAGCTTCTGGAAACCCTGGTCGATCGCCGCCTCGACCTTGTCGTCTGCAACCGCGCCAAGTTCGCATCCTCGGGCCACGCCGACGAAGTCCTGTGCATCCCGCTTCCACCCGAGCCGCTGATGCTTGTCTGTGCGCCCGATCATCCGCTTGCGACAGGCGAGGGCGACAGCGCCGATTTCCCCTGGGCGCTCCCGCGTCCCGCGCCGGGCAGCAATTTGCCGCGCGCGCTCCGCGCCCGCTATGCTGCGGGCCGGTTTCCCGATTATGAGCTCGATTCCACCGCCGCCTGCCTCGACATGGCGCGCAGCGGCCGCGCGATCACCGTCGTTCCGCGCGCGCTCGCGGCGCGCAGCGGCCTGCACAGCATCGCGCTGCCACCGTCCGAAGTTACCCGCGACGCGATCCATCTCCTCCGCAACCGCAGCCGCAGCGCGCTCGTCGCCGCGTTCGTTGCGGTGCTTAAGGACGTCGCTCAGGCCGAGGCGATCCCGGTGAACAGCGCCGCATCGGCCGACCCCGCGCGATAAAAGACCGGCGGCTGGCCGAACGGCGCCGCGACGGTCACATCGCTTCCGCCCGCAAAGCGCTTGCCCGACCAGACATGCACCCAATCGACCCCAGCGGGCAGATAGGTCGTCCACTCACTTTTCCCCGACGCGATGACCGGCGCGACGAGCAGATCGGGCCCGAGCAGATACGAGGTCTGGATCGCATAGGTCTCGGGATCGTCCTCGAAATGCAGGAACAGCGGCCGCTGCACTGGCAAACCCGTCTCGGAAGCCTCGTGCGACACCCGCCGCAGATAGGGCGCCAGATGCGCGTAAATCCGCGTCATCTTCGCAAAATGCGCGAGCAGTTCGGGATCGTCGTCATATTGCACATTCTGCCGCGGGCGGTTGCCCTCGTGCGTGCGGATCATCGACGTGAACGCCGACATCTCGGCCCAGCGCATCGCCAGTTCGGCGTCTCGCGTGGTGTCGAACAGGCTGGTATAGCCGCCGCAATCGCTATGATGATGCGCGTTGCCGAGCATGCCCGCAGACAAAGCGGCGCAGATTACCGTTCCGATCCCGTCGTGGCGGCTGAAATCGACGGCCTGGTCGCCCGCCCACAGCATCGGGCAATGACGCTGAACCCCGGCTGCGCCCGATCGCATGAACACCATCATCTCGCCCGTCTGCCCGCGTCCCGCGACGCCCTTGGCATTCACCTCGCCCCACAGCGCCGGCCAGCGATTGTGCGCGGTCATCCCGCTCTCGCCATTCGCCAGCCGCACATCGACCGGCAGATATTCGCCAAAGTCGGCCATCCAGCCCGACAGTCCGAAATCGATCATCTTATCGCCGATGATCGCGTCGGCGAACCATGCGGCGGCATCCGGATTGGTGAAGTCGACATGCCCGCAATCGAACTCGCCAAAGTCAATGATATAGGGCTCGTCCTTGTCGGGATGCATTACCATGAAGCCCTGCGCCGCGGCTTCGGCATAGAGCGGGCCGTCAACGGCCAGATAGGGGTTCACATAGCCGAGAAAACGAATGCCGCGCGCGCGAAGCTCCGCGATCCGCGCCGGCAAGTCGGGGTAACGCTCGGCGTTCCACTGCCAGTCCCAGAACAGCCGGTTGCCAAAGCTGGTGATCCGCAGCCCGACCCAATCTTCGCACCACAGCCCCGACACCGCGACCCCGGCATCCTCATAGGCCTGCAACCGCGCAAAGCTGTTGTCGCCGTCCTTGAGCCCGATGACCGCGCCCTTCAGCAGCCATTCGGGTAGCGGCGGCTGGCGTCCGAAGCGTCCCGACAGCGCCGATACCAGCTCGGTGAAATGCGGCCGCGCCCAATATTCGATCCGCGCCGGAATCTCCCAGACCTCGACCTCGTGATAATCCGCGGCGCGGAAATCGAACGCCGCATAGGCAAAGCTGTCGACATGCAGCGCATAGCGCCGCGAACTCACGAACGTCGGCTGCGGATAATTGGTGTGCGTCGGGCTGCCGCCGCCGCCCTTGCGGTGCGCCTCGACCTGCTGGAACAGCGGCGAAGCCGCCTCGCGCCCGACACCCGGCTCGCTCGACCAGAGCGGAAAATGCCGTCCGCGCAAATCGAAAAAGGAAAATTGCTCGCCGCCACCCCACACATGCTCGCCCGCTTCGGCCGGGACGCGCAGCCACAAACGGTTGAGCTTCGGATCGAGCGCGTTCAGCGCCATCACCGCATGGTCGCCGTCGCCGGACATTGTGGCCTCAAGAAGCCATGGGTGTCCCGCCGCCTCGGCAAAGCGCACGACATCGCCGTCCACCTCGGCATGGTGAAGCGCGACCCGCTCGATCACCTCTTGCGAAAGGTCGAAATGTCCCAGCTTCGCATGCACATGCGGAGCGCCGCGCCCGACAAAGAAACAGGGCGCGGTGTCGCTGTGCGCCAGGATCGTTCGATCACCGAGGCGAAGGGCAAAACCGGTTTCGAGCGCATCGAGCGCCATGGGGGAAGATCCTTTCACTACGACGCACTCATACGATCCTCCCTGTGGCGAAGCCAAGGGGAGGGGGACCGCTCGCAGAGCGAGGGGTGGAGCGGCCGCGACGTCGCGTCTTCGCTCGTTCGTCAGCCCGGCGGGCAGGCGTTTCCCCGCGGCTGGACCACAGGGAGGATAGAGACCCCCGCCGCCCTGGATAGCGACCCGCGGCGGGGGCAGGGGGGGTTAGAAATTCACCCGCCCGGTCACACCGAAATAGCGTTCGGCATCGCGCGGCGTGATCTGGCGCATGAACGAGGTTCCGTTCGGAATACGCTGCGTCACGAACTGCTTGTCGGTCAGGTTCTTGACGATGAACGACAGGCTGTATTTGTCGTCCGACGTGCTGAACCGGACCCCGGCATCCCAGACCGCATAGGCGCTCTGGAACGCATTGGGGTTCTGGTTGATGTCGAAATTGGTCTTGCTCTGATAGACCAGCGAACTGTTCAGATCGACGTTGAAGCCATCGACATTGAGCGGCAGGCGCCAGTCCATCGTCACCGTGCCCTTGTA
Source organism: Sphingopyxis sp. (assembly GCF_965227415.1). GTDB lineage: Bacteria > Pseudomonadota > Alphaproteobacteria > Sphingomonadales > Sphingomonadaceae > Sphingopyxis. The sequence continues at coordinate 107,774 of NZ_OZ245749.1, forward strand.
TTTCGGAGCGAAGGGCAGCGGCTTGCCGTTGATTGCGGCGGCGCAGGTGACCGCGGCGCCCGGCGGACAGATGAACGTGTTGATATGGGCATCGGTATAGTTGAAGCCGCCCGACAGCGAGAAATCGTCGGTGACGGCGGCGTTGAAGTCCATCTCGATACCGCGGGTCGACACCGAACCGGCGTTGGTCAGGCGAGTAACCACCTGGCCTGCGACGATGTCGAGGAAGTTCGCCTGATAATTGTCGTACTTCGCATAGAATGTCGCAAGGTTCAGCGTCAGGCGGCGATCGAACAACCGCATTTTCAGGCCCGCTTCATAGGCGTTCGACTTTTCGGGATCAATGCGGCCGGTGTCGCGCGCCAGCATGTTGAAGAAGATGTTGAGCGCCGGGCCCTTGTACCCGCGGGTGTAGGTTGCATAGGCGATCACATCGTCGGTCACATCAAATTGCAGTCCGGCATTGCCCGACCAGCCACTGTCCTTGATCGATCCCGCCGACGCAAACGCCGGATTGACGCCGGAAAAGGCGGCCAACGAGGTCGACCGGCGCGCGAAGTCATATTCGACCTTGTCGTTGGTATGGCGCAGGCCGATGATTCCGCGAAACGCATCGGTGAAATTCAGCGTTGCCTGGCCAAAGGCCGAATAGCTGGTCAGCTTCGTCGTGAAGTCGGCGTTGCCTTCGTTGGTCAGATAGGTCGACGACCCCGCGGCGCACGGCGTCAACCCGCCGACGGTCGGCAACGTCGATGCCGTACAGCTCGTCACCGTGCGGTTGAAGAAATCGACTTCCTTCGTGTGATAGTAATAAAGGCCCGCAACATATTCGAAAAATTGCGGATTTGAAGACGCGATGCGCAGTTCCTGAGTGAATTGGTCAAAGGTCAGGTCGCCACGATCGTGCGAGCGGACGTCGCCCGCCGCCGTGCCCGTGTTGACATATTTCGGCGAATCCGACCGGAAATCGCCGTCGCGTTGCTGGAAATTATACCAGTGGCGATAGGCGGTAATCGAGGTCAGCGTCGCGGCGCCCAGGTCGAGGTCGATCTGGCCCGACACGCCGCTGTTCTTGTCCTTCGTGTACGGGTCGAGGTCGTTGTCGATATCCTTGTTCTTGCCGTCGAGCGTCAGCGGCGCGAGCGACGGAATGAACACGGCATTGTTGAACGCCGAGGAAAAGACGGTGCCGATGCTGTCGGCAAAGCCATTGTCGCTGCCCTTCGAATAATCGGCGATCAGCGTGATTTTGAGTGCGTCGCTCGGCTCTGCGATCAGCTTGCCGCGGACGCCCCAATGCTCATACCCATTGACCTTGTGGTTGTTGAACACGTTGCGGCCATTGCCGTCATATTGCGACCAGAAACCCGTGACCGACGCGCGGACGCTGTCGCTGAGCGGGCCGCCGATGCTGCCGCGAATGCGATATTCATTGCCCTCGTACCAGGCGGCGTCGAGATAGCCGCCCAGCTCGTTGCCGGGCTCGCGGCTGATGATGTTGATCACGCCGGCGCTGGCATTCTTGCCGAACAGGCTGCCCTGCGGCCCACGCAGCACTTCGATGCGCTGGACGTCGAGGAAGTCCGACGTCTGCTGGCCGGTACGCGCATAGACGACGCCGTCAATGACGGTCGATACCGATGGTTCGACGCCTGCCGAAAAGCTGATCGTACCGACGCCGCGGATCGACAGGGCCGAATCCTTGTTGGTGTTGCCCTTGCGGAAGGTCAGCGTGGGGACGCGCTGGAACAATTGCTCGGCCGAATTGATGTTCGACCGTTCGAGCTGGTCGCCCGATACGACCGAGATCGCGACCGGCACGTCCTGCAGATTCTGTTCGCGCTTTTGCGCGGTGACGATGATGTCGGTCGACGCGAAGGGCGCGTCGGTGTCGGCTTCCTGCGCCATCGCCGGCACAGCCAGCGCCGCGACGGCGATCGCCGTCGATACGAGAAGAGCCAGTTTGAACGTCGATTTGATCACTTCATTCCTCCCCAATAGCCACAGCGGATCTGCGTCCGCTCAGGTGTCGAGTAGGAGGCGTGGCGACACCCCCTAATATCAACTTATTCAATTGACAATATGGTCAATCAGACAGCCTAGGAATGCGCGTCAAAATCATTGCAGTCCAATCGAGAAATGTCGGGCAGTTATGTCCAAATGCTATGACCTGAACGGCCCGCGAGTTTCGGCCGGTAGCGGCCATTCTCTATCATCGTCACCCCGCTCCATCGTCGTCATCCCGGACTTGATCCGGGATCGATGAGCGCCACGGCAGCCATGGACCCCGGATCAAGCCTGTCCTGAGCCTGTCGAAGGGTCCGGGGTGACGAAGGAGGAGACGATCGCTTTTTACCCCGCTTCGGCCTCAGCTTGCTGGTCCGAGCGGAACCCTGACAACGACCCATTGCGCACGATGTTGATGTGTTCCCCGGCGAAGGCCGGGGTACAGAGCGAGGTCGCGCAACATCGGCTCGCCAACGCCCGGCCGGCCGAAAGCCGCGCCGCGGCTGGGCACCCAAGGTAAACATTCGTTAACCGTCACCGAAGCGACATCAACGCGTGCGACATGGGCGGCGCACCGGGGAAAGCAACGCGCGCCTCTCCCGATAGCATTTACCAGGGATTGGAGAACTCAGGAAGCGACCGGCTTTTTTGAGAGCCCTTTTCAACGTCGTCCAAGGAGTCGTTCTGTATGAAGAAGCTTTTTCTCGTAGCCGCTGCCGTCATGACTTTCGGGGCCGGCTCGGCGCACGCCGCCGAAGTCGTCAGCAATCCGAACAGCGGGTCGAGCGTTGGACCGCTTTGTGGCTGGCCGTATCAGGGCGGCGGCTGCCAGACCGTCTTCATCGGGGAGAGCTTTGCTGCTTCAACGACCGGCAGCCTGACCAACCTTCAGTTCACGCTCCTCGGCGGGTCAACGCTGACGTCGGTGCAAGCCATACTCTATGCTTTGGACGGCCCGCTCGCCACGACATTCAACCCGGGCGCAGAGATCTGGCGCAGCAACGCCGTCGCCGGCACGTCGGGCCTGTTCGATTTCAATCCGACGGGCGTCAATCTGACCGCGGGCAAGAACTATGTCGCCTTCCTCAGCACCTACTACACAAACGGCACGGGCCAGGCGAACGTGTCGTCCTGCAACCCGTTTGGTGGTGGCGCCTGTGCAGTCTCGAATGCCAACCCGAATTTGGGCAGGGCGATCACCGGGCGGGCTCTGGGCGCCAATCTCGACGAGCTGACTTTTGCTCAGGTCGTCAACGGATCGCAGGATTTGACCTTTTCGGCGACCATTTCTGCGGTCCCGGAACCGGCTACCTGGGCGATGATGCTGGTGGGATTTGGCGCTGTCGGTGGAGCGATGCGCTCGGCCAAGCGCAAACGGAAGCTCACGTTCTCCCCCGCCTGAACGCGACCCCCAACCTGGCGCCGCCGACCGCAAGGTCGGCGGCGTTTTGTTGTCGGGCGGTCTCCGCCTTCCACTGCAAAAACGGACATCAGGCTTCAGCGCGACCTACCGCGAAGAAACCACCCGATTCACATGCGCGAGGCACGCTTCGGTTTCGCGCGCCACGTCGGCATTCAGCCACGCGACAATCTCGGGCGTCGGGCCGATGTCGGGCTCCAGCAACGCAAAATCCAGATAGACGGGCGGGGCGATCGGCCGGATCGCGACGCCCAGCCGGTGGAACAGCGGCGCGCTGAACGGCTCGGCGATCGACACGCCAAGCCCAGCCTCGACGAACGCGTATAAGATCTGCGAATGCTGGGTCTCCAGCCGCCGCGACACCGGGATGCCCGACGTCTCCAGCGCTGCATCGATGCCATTCCACAGCGCGTCGGCCTCGTGCATCGGCCCGATGAACTCTTCACCCGCGAGGTCTCCGACCGCCAGGTGGGGCCGCGTCGCAAGCGGGTGGTTTGCGGGCAGGATGCACACATATTCGGCGCGCGCGAGCAGCGTCGACCTTATGCCCTCGCGCCCTTGCGCATCGACTCCGATCCCAAGATCCGCCTGTCCCAGGAACACGCGCTCCTCGATCGCGCGCTGGCCGAGCGATTCCACCGTGATCTTGATGTCGGGATACAGGATACGAAAGCGCGCGATCACCGCGGGCAATATCGCCATCGCGATCGCCGCCAGCGCTGCGATCCGTACCGTTCCCACCGGATGCGCGCGAATGCGCCGTGCGGCCTGGTCGAGCAGGTCGAGCCCCGCATAGCTTCGTCTTACCGCTTCATACAGCGCCTGCGCCTGCGCGGTGGGATGAACCCGTGCGCCGCGCCGGTCGAACAGCCGGAACCCGACCGCGCGCTCCATGTCGGCGATCAACCGGCTCACCGACGGCTGGCTGATGTTGAGCATCGATGCAGCGGCGGTAATTCCCCCGCTCATCATGACGGCGCGGAACGCCTCGACCTGTCTCATTCGCATGAGCCATAGTATAGACGTATGACCGTGCGATGCAATTCGATTGGATGCGATGGCCGAGGTTACGCTACGATGCACGTTAAGAAACATCCGGGAGAGTGAAGATGGATTATACGGCCCAACGCGAACAGTTCGCGACCGAAGGCTATGCAGTATTCGAACGAATCCTCGAAGGCCCGCTGCTCGACCTGCTGCGCGAGGAATGCGGCCGCGTCATCGAACGCGAAGACGCGCGTCTTGATGGCCTGGGCGTCGAAGTCGACGGCATCAGCCACAAGGGAAAGCGCTATTTCGCCGGTGAATGCCAGCGCCAGCAGCCTGACCTGCGCAACATGCTGTTCAGTGAGACGATGGCCGAAATCTGCCGCGCAACGCTCGGCGACGACGCCTATTTCTTCTATGACCAATATGTCGTGAAGGGCGCCAGCGAAGGCATGCCGTTCAGCTGGCACCAGGATTCGGGCTATGTCGTAGGCAACGGCGGCCCCGTCGATCACAAGCCGTATCTCACTTGCTGGTGCACGCTCGACGACACCACGATCGCAAACGGCACGGTGCGCATCATGCCCTTCTCGCAGGCGCCCGAAACACGCGAAGGCATTGTCCCGCACATCCGCCAGCCGGGCAGCAACGACCTGGTCGGCTATACCGGCGACAGCGAAGGCGTCACGCTCGAGGTTCCAGCGGGCAGTGTCGTCGCTTTCTCCAGCCTCGCGCTCCATGCGACCGGATCGAATTCGACCCCGAAGATGCGCCGCGTCTATCTCGCGCAATATTCGCCCGAACCGATCCTCAATCCCGGCACCAACCACTTGCGCCGCAATGCCATCGCTTTTCTGCGCGGCGGCAGCCAGGTGACCTTCAACTGAGGCAGGCAATCAAGGGGAAAGAGTCATGATCGATCGTCCCGTTTCCGCGCGCCGTCCGCGCATCGTCGCGCTCGGCGGCAACGCCACGGCAGGCGGTTCGGCCGAACGCCTGCTGCGCCATGCGCTCGCGCGCTGCTCTGCCGCGGGGGCCGAAACGATGCTGTTTGCGGGCGATGCGATCGATCTGCCGCTCTATGCCCCGCACCACAATGATCGCTGCGCGAAGGCGGAGGCGCTGATCGCGGCGCTACGCGAAGCCGACGGAATCATCGTCGCCTCGCCAGCCTATCACGGCACGGTGTCGGGCGTGGTCAAGAATGCGCTCGATTATGCGCAGGACCTCGCCGCCGACGCACAGCCTTATTTCGACGGCCGCGCCGTGGGTCTCGTCGCCGTCGCTGGTGGATGGCAGGCGGCGGGAAGTACGCTCGCGACTTTACGCTCGATCACGCACGCGCTGCGCGGCTGGCCGACGCCGATGGCTGTCACCGCGAACAGCAGCCAGCCGCTTTTCGACCCCGACGGACTGCTCACCGATCAAGGCATCGCGATGCAGATAGATATCATGACGCAGCAAGTGCTGATGTTCGCGCGGATGAAGGCTGGCTATGCGCCCGCGCGCGACGCCGAAATGGCCTAGGGTTGCCGCCTTAGCCCGGCGCGGCGAGTTTCTGCGCGCGGATATCCTTTTTCAGCACCTTGCCGACTTTGGAACGCGGCAAGTCGTCCCAGATCTCAAGCTCCTTTGGCGCGTTGACGCTGCCGATCGCCGCTTTGACGTGCGCGATAATGTCTTCCGGAGCGGCCCTTTGCCCCGCACGTAGCTGAACGACGGCGCAGACGCGTTCGCCCCATTTATCGTCGGGCAATCCGAAAACCGCGCCATCCTGTACGGCCGGATGACCCAGCAGCGCCGCCTCGACTTCGGCCGAATAGACGTTGAAGCCGCCGGTGATGATCATGTCCTTGGCGCGATCGACGATGAACAGGAAATTGTCGGCGTCGAGATACCCGATGTCGCCGGTGCGATGCCAGCCGTTTGCTGTTGCCTCGGCGGTTGCCGCCGGGTTTTTGTAATAGCCGTCCATGACGAGCGATCCGCGGACGACGATCTCGCCGCGCTCGCCTTGCGGCATGTCCTTGCCGTCGGTGCCGAGGATCGCGACCTGGACGAGCGGGCCTGGTCGGCCTGCCGACGACAAGCGCTGGCGCGCCACCGATCCGTCGGGATTGAAATGATCCTTGGGCGCCATCATCGAGATCATCATCGGCGCCTCGGTCTGGCCGAACAGCTGGGCCATCACGGGGCCGAGTTTCTCGATCGCCTCTTCGAGCCGCGTCGGCGATATGGGCGCGGCGCCGTACCAGAAACATTGCATGGCCGATAAGTCTGTCGCCGCGAGCGCAGGGTGGTCGATCAGCATATAGATCAGCGTCGGCGGCAGAAAGGTGTGCGTCGCGCGGTGGTGCGAGGCGAGCGCCAGAAATTCGCCGATGTCGGGATAGGGCATGATCACGATCTCGCCGCCATGCGCCATGATCGGAAAGGCGAGCACCCCGGCGGCGTGGGTCAGCGGCGCCATCGCGAGATAGACTGGCCGCCCTTCGAACGGATAACCCATCAGCGTAAGCGCAGTCATCGCCTCGAGGTTGCGGTTGGTCAGCATCACCCCCTTGGGATGGCCCGTCGTGCCTCCGGTCCCGGGGATCATCGCCAGGTCGCTGACGGGCGCTGCCTGAAACGGGGTGTCGGGTACGTCCGCAAGCCACTGGTCGAGCGACGGCGCGAACGGCTGTTCGCCGTCGAGGCAGACAATCAGCTCGAGCTTGGGGAGTTGCTGGCGCAGCGCATCGACCAGTTCGGCGAATTTGCTGTGGAAGAACAGCGCCGCGCAGTCGAAATTGTCGAGGACATACGCATTCTCGGCAGCCTCGTTGCGCGGATTGATCGGGCACCAGACCGCTGCGGCGCGCGAAATGGCGAAGACGCACGCGAAGGCAACGGGATCATTCCCCGACAATATCGCGACATGCTTGCCGGGCGTAATCCCCGATGCGTCGAGGCCGCGCGCCACGCGGTGCGTCAGCGCCTGCACCTCGGCATAGGACAGGCTGCTGCCGTCCATCGTCAGGCACGGCGCGTCGGCGCCGAGCGACGCTCCCTTGTCGAGCCAGTCGACCAGCCGCATCAGTCGTCAACCGTGACGATCGGTTTCAATACCAGCCCGAACTGGCGCAATGTGCCCAGGATTTCGTGATGGCCGAACGCCTGGCATGCCGATGCGAACCCGACCCGGCGTGGGGGTTGCTGAAGCAGGTTCATCGCCGCCCACGCCTGCATCAATCCCGTCTGCTTATAATTGCAATTGCCGTGGATCAGCACATGCGCGCGGCCGAGCGGGCCCGAGGCATAGACCGAATCGATGCTGGTATTGAGCCGCGGATTTTCGCGCGGCGGCATGTCGCCCTGAACCGATTCCGCCATTTTTGCGAGCGCCGCTTCCTGCTCCTTGAACGGCAAGGGCTTGATATCGGTGTCGATCATCTTGGTCATGTTGACGACGTTGTCCATGACCTCGCGTGCGAAAACCCCGCCATAGACTTTCACGGTCGAAACGCGCGGATCCTGCTTGAACCAGATCGGGTGCGAAGTCCCGCCCCACGGCAAGGTCAGCGCGGTGGCGTGTTGGCCGGGAACCTGACATTCGGTCGCGGTCAGCGTCGGCCATTGGACATACTGATTGTTCTCGAGATAATACCAGTCGGCCTTCAGGATCGTGAAGATCGTCTGGACCGACGCGTATGTCGGGAAACCTCTCCACAGCACCAGCATATCGAGCGTATCGAGCCCGGGCATCGTCTCGAGCGCGATGTTCGCGGCGATCTCGCCCGTCGTGTACATCTGCGCCACGCAGGGAGACAGCAACAGGCCCTTCTTCGCGAAAGCCTCGCCCCATTTTTCCTGCGCGAGCAGCATCCAGTCCTGTTCGCCGGTGGTGTCGAGATAATGGACACCCGCGGCGAGGCACGCCTCGACGGCTTCGGGGCCATATTTGATGAACGGGCCGACCATGTTGCACACGACCTGGGCGCCCTTGAACAGCTTGGTCAGCGCCGCGACATTATGCTCGACCTCGACGACTTCATAATCGGCGGTCTCGATGCCGGGAACCTTGTCCATCACGTCCTGGACGCGCTTCTTGTCGCGGCCAGCGGCGATGAACGGAATGCCCAGTTCGCGCAGATACTCGCAGACGAGGCGGCCCGTATAGCCCGAGGCGCCATAGACGATGACGGGTTTCTTGCTCATGATATGTCGTCCTGTTTTGAGGGATTTCGGATCAGACCGCGGTGTAACCGCCGTCGACGATCAACTCGCTGCCGCACATGTACGCCGCGTCGTCGCTGGCAAGGAAAAGCAGCGGACGCGCGATCTCGCGCGTCGTCGCCATTCGGCCGAACGGGATTGCGCCGACCGTCGCCGTCGCAAAATCGGCAGCGGCGTCGCCGAGACTGCCGACCGCATCTGCGACCAGCTTGGTCTCGCAATAGCCGGGGTGGAGCGAGTTGATCCGCACGGGCCAGCCTTTGCGCGCGCAGTCGACTGCCACCGCTTTGGTGAGCATCGCGACCCCCGCTTTGCTCGCATTATAGGCGGGGAACAGGGGTTCAGCGACGTTCGCAGCGATCGAGGCGACATTGACGATAACGCCGCCCTTTGCCTTCATGGCCTCGATGCCGGCGCGGACGCCGAGGAAGACGCTCTCCAGATTGACCGCCATCAGCCGCTGCCATTCGGTCAGGCTGGTATCGACGACCGATTTCAGAAAGCCCATGCCGGCATTGTTGACGAGAATGTCGAGCTTGCCTTCGCGCGCTACGATGTCGGCGATCAGCGCATCCCACTCGGCCTCATCCGCAACATCCTGACGGCGGGCCTCGGCTTTCAGCCCCTCGGCGCGGATCGCCGCAGCGGCGCTTTCCGCTTCGTCCAGGTCGATATCGGTGATCGTCACCGACGCGCCTTCGCGGGCAAATTCCTGGGCGGCGGCGAGACCGATACCCCGCGCCGCGCCGGTGATCAGGACGCTTTTTCCGGTGAAACGCATCATGGGATGCTCCTCGAATTGGGTCTGCAACAAATCGGGGACGGCGGGCTAGGGAGGGGGGCGCCCGCCGATCCCCTTGGCGCAAGTGATCAGAACTTGGCTGTCACTTCGACGCCATAGGTGCGCGGCGTGCCGCGGTTCAGATAGTCGAGCCCGAAAATGTCGATGTTGAGCCCATAGCTATAGTAGAATTTGTTGGTCAGATTCTTGACCCACAGGCTTGCGGCATAATTTCCATGCTCGAAGGTGAGGCGGCTGTTGACCAGCCAATAGCCTGGATTGCCACAGGTGATCGCGGGACCGGCGGGGCGGATGTTGCCGGGGACGCCGGGACGATCGCACGGGTTCTGGCCATAATCGCCGAACGGGTCGAAATAATATTTCCCCGTGTAAGCCGCATCCCCGCGCAGCGTCAGCTTGTTGTCGCCGCTGTCGATGACGTCCCAGTCGAACCCGGCCGAGAAAGTCGTCCGCGGCGCGTTGGGGAAGGGATTGCCGTTGACGTTGCGCGTCGGGCTCGACGGATCGGTCGGGTCCAGCACATTGCCCTTATACTTGCTGCGCAGCAGGCTCATCGACGCATCGAGGCGCAGGCTGTCGGCGGCCTGGATCGTCAGCTCGGCCTCGCCGCCGTACAGACGACCATTCGCACTGCGCGTAAAGGTCGTCGCGCCGATGACTTGCGTCACCTGGTGGTTTTTATAGTCATAGTAGAAGCCAGCGAGATTGAGCTGCACGCGGCGGTCGAAGAAGCGCATCTTCAGCCCGCCTTCATAGGCGTTGATCTGCTCGGGCTGGATATAATAGACCTGATTGGTGCCCTGATACGCAAGGCCGTTGAAGCTTCCGCTGCGATAACCGCGGCTGTAGTTGAGATAACCCATCATATCGTCGGCGAAGTCATAGCTGAGGTTGACGCGGCCGGTCAGGCGGTTCGCCTTTTCCTTCTGCTCGAGGGCCGGTGCGCTGGCATTGTAGGGGAAGGTGTAAGGAATGGTGCTGGCGCGGATCGTTCCGCCTAGGTCGTACAGCACCGTGCGGCCGTTCAGATATTTGACCTTGTCCATCGTGTAACGCAGGCCGACGCTCAATGTCAGCGCATCGGTAATGTCATAGCTGCCGTCGAAATAGATCGCGGCCGACGGGCGCTTGATCGTATAGCTTTGTTCGCCGCTGATCGGCCCGAAGGGCGGCGCACCTGCCGCGCGACACGCTGCCGAAATGGCCCCGCCGAAGCCGCCGCCACCCGAATTATTCACCTGGATATCGGTTAGCAGCGCGATCAGCGAGCGCGCGTCGAGAAAGCCGTTGGGGTTGCCCGTCGGTACCGCCGAGCAATTGGCGGGGTTGGTGGGGTCGAGCGCCGGATTGACCGCGAACGCAGGCACGAATGCCGCTGCTTGCGGCGCCGACACCGGGGCGTTGAAGAAGCTGTTGGGTACGCCCGCGCCTTGCAGGATCGGTTTCAGCACGCCGAAGAAATCGATCTCGTTGCGCGTATCGATCTTGTCGACGCCATAATAGAGTCCGGCGACGAGGTTGAGCCGGTCGCCTTTGTAGTTGAAGCGCAAATCCTGGTTGAAATTCTTGCTGACCGAATTGTAGCGGAGCGCACAGACGCTGTTCGGCGACCCATCGCAGTCGAAGGGTGAGTTGCGATATTTGCCGGTGTCATACCCGGTGATCGATGTCATCGAGATGGTGTCGCTGAGGTCGACCGCGACGTTGAGCGCGAAGCCGTTCGATGAGGTGAAATAGCGCCCGCCGGTGTCGGCAGCGACCTCGTTCTTGCCAAGCGGCGCGCCACCGTTCTGTGCCGGATCGAAGCGCGAATAGCCGAGGACATCGCGGTCGCCTGCAAGCTGTCCAAGGGCATAGGGGTTCGGCGCGAGCGGATTGTCGCGCGCGAAATAGCCTTTCAGGTTGATATCGACGGTATCCGACGGCTTCCAGCGGAGCGATACGCGGCCCGCGACGGTATTGGTCGTACCGACATGGCGATCCTGCACCGGATTATATTGCCAGCCGTCGCCCTTCGCGAAGGTGCCGGCGAAGCGGATACCCAACTTGTCGGGGATCAGCGTCGCTTCGATTGCGCCTTCGGCGGTTTTGGTGTCGTAATTGCCATAGCCGAGGGTGATCGTGCCAGTGCTCGCGCCGAGCTGGGGCTTGTTGCTGAAGAAGCTGATCGCGCCGCCGGTGGTGTTGCGGCCATAGAGCGTGCCTTGCGGCCCACGCAGCACCTCGACGCGCTCCAGATCATAAAGCTGCTGGCCGTGGCTGGCGCGGAAGCTTTGATAGACCTCGTCGACATAGACGCCGACCGGCGACGCGGTCGAGGCCGAAAACTCATTGGCAACCGATACGCCGCGCAGCGAGAAGTTCGGCTGCGTGCGGCCATAAGGCGTGGTGATCTGAAGGCTGGGGACAAAGCCCTGCAAGTCCGAGGTTTCGCTGATTCCGCGCGATTCCAGCTCTTCGCCTGCGAGTGCCGACACCGCCACCGGGACGTCCTGCAGATTCTGCGCGCGCTTCTGAGCGGTGACGACGATTTCGGCAATGCCGCCGCTCGTCGCCTCTTCGGCCGGAGCCGCGTCCTGCGCCAAGGCAGCGCCTGGCCATCCCATCAGCATGGTGGTGGACAGGCAGGTTGCCAGAAAAGCTCGGTTGGTCATGCTTTCTCTCCCACGGCTGGCCCGTTCTTTGCGGGGCCTTCGGTAAAAGAGAGGCTATGGTGCGCGGAGCTGTCGCGACAGACCGAGCGGCGGGGGGAGCGATGGGGGGGTAGGATGACGCCGCTTGCCGCGGCAACCGCAAGGCTCTAGCCTCTGGCATATCAAATGGAGGGCAGGGAATGACCGTCCAATCGGGATCGAGGATCGACGCGCGGCCGCATTTGCGGGCTGTCCCCAGACATGGCATGCCCGCGGTGCCCCCGAAATTTGCGCCTCCGCGTTTTCCGCCCGATCTGGTCGGGCTCGATCCATCCGGCTGTCTCGCCCAGCTCGCCAGTCACGAGCTTGCGCTCGTCTGCGCTCCTGTTGGCTACGGCAAGACCGCCTGGAGCGCAGCGCTGTTTGCCGAGGCGCGCGCGTCGGGTTGGCATGCGGCATGGCTGTCGGTTGACGAGGACGACGAGAAGGCGGACTTCGCGGACCAGTTGGCCGAGACGGTCCGCAGCGCGCGGCGCGGTGAGGCCGATGCCGCCATGCCCGGGTCCGACGTCCGAACGCAAGTAGCCAGGATTGCCGCGCAAATCGACGCCGATGACATGCCGTTCCTCCTCGTTCTCGACGACGCTGATCGCCTGTCCGCATCGGGCATCGATCTCATCGACCGCCTTTTGCGCCATCCACCTGCACAGCTGCGGCTGGTCCTTGCGGGCCGTACGCGCGTTCGCGTTGCTCTTGGCGATATCGAAGGCCGCGGCATGATGATGCGTGTTGGCGCGAAGGAACTGGCGATTGCAGATGAAGAGGCGGCTCGCTTCGCTGGAAATGATAAAACGCGCGTCTTTCAGCTTCTCGAGGGCTGGCCGGCGGGGCTGCGCCTTTCGGCGCGGTCGGTATGCCTGGATGCGCTGATCGATCAGCTTGACGCTTATCTTGCGCCGATGATCGCCGCTCTCTCGGTCGAAGAGCGGATATTCTTGCAGCGTCTCGCCTCAGTGTCGCGATTCAATGCCGAGCTTGGGCGATTGCTTAGCGGCGACAAGGATGCCGACGCACGGATTGGTGCGCTCACGGCGAAGGGCATCTTCATTGAACCCGTTGCTCAACAGCCCGGATGGCACCGGCTGCACCCCGCCTTTCGCGCCATCCTTCAGCGGCGGCTAGCGGTAGAGGAGCCGGAAGCGCCGGAACAGCTTCATCGCGCCGCGGCGCGCTATCTTGCGTCGCTGGACATGATCGCCGATGCCGCCGAGCAAGCACTGGCGGGCGAGGATTTTGACCGGGCTGCTACGCTGATTGCCAAAGTCGCGATGCCGATGATCGAACGCGGCGATCTTCGCCAACTCGCGGCCTGGCTGGACGCCTTGCCGTCAACCGATGTGCCAGCGCTGCTCCGCGCGCGCGCATGGGTGTTGATGCTCACCGCCAGCGACAAGACGGCTGCGGCGATTGTTGCGCTCGATACCAGCGGCGATGCGAACGAGGCGCGAGCGATCGATCTTGTTCGTCGCGCCTATCTCGACGATGCGATGGCGGATGTGGTCGAGACCTGCGACCAGATACTCGCCGCTCCCGACGGCGTGTCCGATCTGGCGGCCGCGATGGTGCGTGCCGTGCTGGCGCAGGGCGCACTAAAGCGTGGCCTTTTCGGCCTGGTGCACGAGGTCGTGCGCCCGCTGCTGCTTCGCGGCGCAAAACAGCCGTTCGGCCTGCCGCTTGCTTTGGCTACCTGCACGCGCGCCTCGCTTGCACGTGCGCAGGGGCAATTGACCGAGGCGGAGCGCGTCTTGCGCGACGGGCGCCCTGCATCGGCGAACGGCCTGGCCGCAGCGCTTATCGACGCCGCATTGGCGCGCTGTTGCTACGAACGCGACGACTTTACGGCCGCGGCAACCTTGGCACAGCGTGCCTTGCCGTTGCTGGACGCCAGCCCTTTTCAGGACGCGCAGATTCATGCCTATCTGGTCGCGATCCGCGTCGCGGTCGTTACCGACGAGCCCGGAAAGGCCGCGTCGCTGATCGATCGCGCCGAACTGGTGGCGTTCGAACGCGGCTGGTCGCCGCTCAAGGCAATGTGCGTTGTCGAGCGGGCGCGGTTGCGGTTGCCGCCGACGATCGATCCCGAAGCCGTTCTGGCGATCGGCGACGAGGAAGCAGCGATCCGCGATCCATTGTCGGTCCAGGGCCGTGCTTTCGCCTTGCTGGCCGAGATGCGGGCCTATGAAGCGATTGCAAGCGGCGACCGCCCGCGCCTGACGATGGTCGCCGATCATCTCCTGCTGCTGGCCTCGGCGGCGGATGATGCCGAACTTCGCGCTTCGGCGACCCTGTTCAACATCTTGCCGCAGCTCAGCGGCCGCTGCGATAAAATGGTTGAGCTCGAAACCGTTCGCTTCCTCAATCACGCCGCCAGCAGCGGTTTTCGGCGGACGATTGTTGATGTGCTCGATGTGACCGGCGTGCGCGCGGTGCAGAATTTCTGCAGCGAAGCCTATTCGTCGGGATCGTTCCTGGCGCTGCTGAAGCTCGCCGAGCCGTCGCGCCGCAATCCGGCGCTGGAGGGCGGTCCCGGTGTGGCGCCAGGCGAAGCCTTTTCTTTCCTGACCGAACGCGAGATCGAGATTTTGAGCGCGCTCAATGCCGGGGAATCGAACAAGGAGATCGCCCGGTCGCTGCAACTCGCGCCCGAGACCGTGAAATGGCATCTCAAGAATGTGATGCGCAAGCTGCGGGCGGGGAGCCGTGAAGAAGCGGTCGCGAATGCTGCGACGTTGGGCCTCAAGCTGATTGAAATACACTGAGCGGGGTTTGGACGGGCTCAGTTTTTGCAAAGGGGCTGAGGCCGAGCCACGATTCGATGCTGTCGGCAAGGTCATCGTCGCCGGTCAGGATCAGGCGGCGGGCGGCGATCGCATCGGTTACGGTGTCATATCCCATCCAGATCGCCGTCATCGTGCGCAGATCGGTCGAAGCGTAGAGATTGACGTCGGCGCCCGGATCGACCGAGCAAAGCTCCGTCTCGATCCCCGGTTCGACGACGAGCCACCAGGATCGACGGTCGGCAGGCAGGTCGGAGTAGCGGAACTGCACGACGGCTTTGCGGTCGGGCATCGGGTCAAGGATAAGGCCTCGGCGCATGTCCCACATGAGCAATTGCACGTCGAGCTTTTCGAGCGACAATTCGCCGTCGATCCATCGCTTTCCCCAGACGCCGAATGCTTCGACGACCGGTGCCAGTTCCTGTCCGGCGCGCGTCAGCCGATATTCGAACACGCCCGATTCCAGCGCCACCGGCGTGCGGTGGACAACGCCAGCGCTTTCCAGATCCTTGAGCCGTTGCGACAGAAGAGCCGGTGACATGCGGGGAACGCCACGGCGCAAGTCATTGAACCGCGTCGATCCAGCGGCGAGCTCGCGCACCAGAACGATCGTCCAGCGCGTGCAGAGTACCTCCGCCGCCATCGCAACCGGACAGAATTGGCCATAGCTGGTGTTCGCCATGATAGAATCCCTTTGGCGAACCTATATCAAAGGAGTCGCAGGGAAGGCGAGTTCAGTTTCTGTATCGGGGGTGATTCAGTTCCTGAACTATGCCCCGCCTGTCCAAGCCGCCATTGGCCGTCACCAGCAAGGGAACTTATGGAGATGAACATGTTGGTAGCAGCTGAAAAGAAGACCCCTCAATATTGGTATGACGTCGCCGACAGGATCGCGGCGCAGATCGGCAAGACGGCCGGAGCGCACGATCGCGACGGCAGCTTCGTTGGCGAGAATTACGCTCTGCTTCGCGAAGCCGGGCTGATCGGCGCCGCTGTACCCATCGCTCTCGGCGGCGACGGCGTCGACTATCGAACGCTCTGCGGCGTCGTCCGCCGCCTTGCCAAGGCGTGTGGTTCGACGGCGCTCGCGTTCTCGATGCATTGCCATCTGGTCGCGGCAGCGGTGTGGCGTTGGGAAAAGCAGCAGGCGCCGACCGATGGCCTGCTCCGCCGCGTCGCGGCCGAAAATCTGGTGCTCGTGTCGAGCGGTGGTTCGGACTGGCTCGCGAGTGCCGGAACCGCGACCCTGGTGGACGGCGGCTTTCGCATCGATGCGCGCAAGATCTTTTCCAGTGGCTCGCCCGCAGGCGACTTGTTGATGACGAGCGCAGTCTATGACGACCCCGAGGCCGGGGCGACGGTCCTGCACTTCGGCGTGTCGCTCAAGGCGGCGGGCGTGACGATCCTCGACACCTGGGACGCGATGGGCATGCGCGGAACGGGTTCGAACGACGTCGAATTGAACGGCGTGTTCCTTGCTGACGCGGCCGTGTCGGGACGGCGGCCGCAAGGCAAATGGCATCCGCTCTTCCACATCATCAGCATGATCGCCTTTCCGCTTATTTATTCGGCCTACGTCGGGGTCGCTGAGGCGGCGCGCGACGCGGCGCTGGATGCGGCAAAGCGGAGGCCGGCCAACGCGAGCCTGATCGGGCTGGCGGGCGAGATGCAGAATGTTTTCTGGACGGCCGAAACTGCGCTCGATGCGATGATCGCCGCGGCGGAGATGGCACAGCCAGGTCCCGCAACGACCAGCAGCGTCATGACCGGTCGCACGGTTGTGGGGCGCGCGGCGATCCGCACGGTCGAGCTGGCGATGGAAGCCGCTGGCGGCGGCGCCTTCTATAAAAGCTCGCCGATCGAGCGCGCTTTCCGCGATGTCCAGGGCGCGCGCTTTCATCCGTTGCAGGAACCGGCGCAGAAGGAACTGAGCGGCCGCCTCGCGCTTGGTCTCGACATCGACGGCTAGGCCTCAAGCTGGCCGGGCTGCATGGAGTGCAGCCCGGCCACTTGCATAAAGGACGCCAACGCTCGACATAGAGCCTCATGGATTGGGCGTTCGACAATAGTTTCCACGACAGCATGGAGGGCTTTTACGCCCCGGCCGAGGCTGCAAAGCCTTCGGCGCCGAAGCTGCTGATCTTCAACCACGCGCTCGCGGGGCGCCTCGGCATCGCTGTTGGCGACGCTACCGAAGAACAGCTCGCCCGCATCTTTTCGGGCGAGGAGATGCCCGGCGGGGCAACCCCCCTTGCTCTCGCCTATGCCGGGCATCAGTTCGGCCATTTCTCGCCGCAGCTTGGCGATGGCCGCGCGCTCCTGCTCGGCGAAGTCGTCGCACCCGATGGCGCGCGTTTTGACATCCAGCTCAAGGGATCGGGGCCGACACCCTTTTCGCGCAATGGCGACGGCAGGGCAGCGATCGGCCCGGTGCTGCGCGAATATCTGATGTCGGAGGCGATGGCGGCGCTTGGCGTTCCCACCACCCGATCGCTCGCTGCCGTTGCGACCGGCGATCGTGTCCAGCGGGAACACGCGCATCCGGGAGCGGTTCTGACCCGCGTCGCGAGCAGCCACGTCCGCGTCGGCACCTTCCAGTTTTTTGCCGCGCATTTCGGCGCCGACCATGTCGTGCAATTGTCCGACTATGTCATCCGGCGCCATTTCCCTGACCTTGTCGACACGAACAATCCGCATCTCGCCTTGCTCAACCGTGTCATCGGCCTGCAATGCGAGCTCGTCGCGCAGTGGTTGGGGGTAGGCTTCGTCCATGGCGTGATGAATACCGACAATGTCGCGGTGAGCGGCGAGACGATCGACTACGGACCGTGCGCTTTCATGGATCGCTTTTCTGTGAACACGGTGTTCAGTTCGATCGATGCGAACGGGCGCTATGCCTATGGCCGTCAGCCGCAGATCTTGCACTGGAACATGGCGCGCTTTGCCGAAGCGCTGTTGCCCGCAATTCACGCGGTCGATCCCACTGACGTCGAAGCGGCAAAAGATATCATCAACGAAATTCCCGAGCGCTTCCGCACGGCGTGGCACGCACATATTCGCCGAAAACTCGGACTTAAGGACATCGCCGACGACGCCACGCTGATCGACAATCTGTTCGACGCGCTTGAAGGGCATGGCGTCGATTTCACGTCCTTTTTCCGTGCTCTCGCCATGCTGCTGCGCGGCGACGGGTCTATGCTCGAACGGTTGCTGCCGGCGCCTGACGCGATGGCCCCGTGGATCGGCGATTGGTGGGAGCATATCGAGCGCGAAGAGCTCGGCCCGCTCGAGATCGCCGACGCGATGGATGCAGTGAACCCCGTCTATATTCCGCGCAACCATCTGGTGGAAGCAGCGCTCGGCGCGGCCGAGGCGGGTGATCTTGCGCCATGGCTCGAATTGCTGGAAGTGGTACGGCACCCCTATATGCCGCGACCGGCCTGGGCGTTGTTTGCAGGGCCTGCGCCAATCGAATTCGGACCCTATAAGACTTTCTGCGGCACCTGATCGGTTGAGCCGCTCGGGCCTGCCTGCTAGGGACCGCGCCGCACGATCAGAGGATAAATCTTTGCCCGCAATCAAAATCACCGTCGTCGGTACCGGCTATGTTGGAATTTCGAACGCCGTCCTGCTGGCGCAGCGCAACGACGTTGTCGCGCTCGACATCGATACCCGCAAGGTCGAGCAGATCAACGCCAGAACGTCGCCGATCGCGGATCCCGAGATCGAGGAGTATCTGGCGAACAGGCCGCTTAACCTCGTGGCGACGACCGACCGTGACGCCGCCTATGCGGGGGCCGATTTCGTCATTGTCGCCACGCCGACCGACTATGATCCCGAAAGCAATTATTTCAACACGACCACCGTCGAAAAGGTGATCGCTGACGCGCTGAAATTCGCGCCACAGGCGCTGATCGTCATCAAATCAACGATTCCTGTCGGTTTTACCGAACGGATGCGCGCCGAGACGGGGTCTGATTCCATCGTCTTTTCGCCCGAATTTCTGCGTGAAGGGCGCGCGCTCCACGACAATCTCTATCCGTCGCGGATCATCGTCGGAAACACCCACCCGCGAGCGGCCGAGTTCGCACGGCTCCTGCTCGAAGGGTCGCTGAAACCCGATGCGGCGGTCCTGCAGACAGGCAATACCGAGGCCGAGGCGATCAAGCTCTTCGCGAACACCTATCTTGCGATGCGCGTCGCCTTCTTCAACGAACTCGACACCTACGCCGCCGCGCACGGCGTGGATTCGCGGCAGGTGATCGAAGGGGTGTGTCTCGATCCGCGGATCGGCAGTTTCTATAATAATCCTTCGTTTGGCTATGGGGGCTATTGCCTGCCGAAAGACACGAAGCAGATGTTGGCAAACTATAAGGAAGTGCCGCAGAATCTGATCGCCGCGATCGTGTCGTCCAATACGACGCGCAAAGACTTCATCGCGTCGGAGATTATCAAGCGCGG
Source organism: Sphingopyxis sp. (assembly GCF_965227415.1). Taxonomy (GTDB): domain Bacteria; phylum Pseudomonadota; class Alphaproteobacteria; order Sphingomonadales; family Sphingomonadaceae; genus Sphingopyxis. Next base: position 127,136 of record NZ_OZ245749.1, read on the forward strand.
CCCGCGGGTCGTCGGCATTCACCGGCTTGCGATGAAGGCGGGATCGGACAATTTCCGCGCGAGCAGCATCCTGGGCATCATGAAGCGCGTCAAGGCGAAGGGGATCGAAGTCATCGTCTATGAACCGCTGATCGAAGAGGATTATCTTTTCAATTCGCGCGTCGTCCGCGACCTCGCCGCCTTCAAGGCGGAAGCCGACGTGATTATCGTCAATCGCATGTCGGACGAACTCAACGACGTGGCGGACAAGGTGTACAGCCGGGACCTGTTCGGCGCCGACAGTTGAGCGCACCGGGGGAAGCCGGCCCGGAAATCTGGACGATATTAAAGCCTTGATAGGGAACCGCACTGGTCGACGCCCGTTGGTGGGTGACTAGGGTCCTGACCGTAGCAACGAGAAGGGATAGTCGGCCGCATGGCGTCGTTTCGGGACTGGCGTGTCACAGAAACGGGTTGCGCCGCTCCATCGCGCCAGCCAGAAGCTCCAGCGGCTGCCGACTGATGCATCATCCTGACCCATATTGTGCCGTGCAGCGGCGCCCCTGGTCGCTTCGCCGGCTCCTGACCCTTTCTGCGTCCTTTGTTTGCGTCGGCTGGGCTGCGAGCGCCGCCGCGGAGCAGATCGAGCCGCCGCAGGTTGTGCCGACGGTCGAAAATACGAGCGTAACCGACGTCACCGCGCCGACGCCACCGCCAGAAGGCGCGCAGCTTCCCCAGGTTGCTCCGATCATTTCGGACGAGGAGTTTAAGGAAGCGATTCCGCCGATCAGCGCCGACGATGATCCCGAACTCGACAAGCCGCTCGAATCGATGGCTGAATTCGAGCAGCGCCAGGCCGAAGCGGCCAAAGCCGCGGCGGCGAAGGCCGGCGGCACGGCAGCGACGGCCGACTCGACGACGGTGGCCGATGTGCCGGTCGTTGACGGCACACCGGTCCCGGCGCTGGCCGATGGCGATGCGTTTGAAGCGATCGGTGATGCAGCGATCAGCGACATAGAGCTCGCTGCACCGCTGCCGCCGCTCGAAGATTTCAACGTCACACCAGTCGAGTTCGCCGAGCCCGAAGATCCCGGCGAAACCCGAGCTATCCCCTATACGGTTCAGGTGAACGGCCTCGCCGCGCCCGACGACAGCACTGACGTCGATCTTGCCGATCTGTTCGGCGACCTGTCGGCGCTTTACGACGGCGACGGCAAGGCCGACAATATTGCGATGGTGCGGGCGCGGCTGACCGCCGATGCCGAACTGATGCAGCGCATTCTCGCCTCCGAAGGCTATTACGACGCTGTAGTCGAGACGCGGCTCGATCGCGGTGATCGCGGCGACCGCGATCCGGCGAACAGCACGCAGGCAAGTGCGACGGCAGCGAACACGCCGCGCCAGCCGGTTACCGCCGTGATCGATGTGAAGCCCGGTGTCCGTTACAAATTTTCCGATATCGTCCTCGACGCTGCGCCAACGATTCCGCCTATGCTGATCGCGGACAATTTCCCGCTTGCGATCGGCGAACCGATTGTGGCGCAGCGTGTTCAGGGTGCCGAGGCGGCGATCGCCTTGAAACTGCCCGAGGAAGGCTATGCTTTCGCGACCGTGGGCCAGCGCGACATCTTGCTCGACGGCGCGACGGGGGATGGCGCCTACACGCTACCTATCGACGTTGGCCCACGCGGGCGCTTTGGCGGGATCGAGACGACCGGCAAACTCGCGTTCGACGAGAAGCACGTCGGTGTGCTCGCTCGCTTCAAGCGCGGCGAGATCTATGACAGCCGCAAGGCCGATGATCTGCGGCAGGCTCTCGTTGCCACGGGCCTCTTTTCGGCGGTTTCGGTCGAGCCGCAGAAGACGGGCGAAAGTGCCGGCGACGACACCGAATATGTGACGATGCTGGTGACGCAGGAGGCGGGGCCGCCGCGCACAATCGCTGCGACTGCGGGCTATGGAACCGGCGAAGGCTTGCGGCTCGAAGCCAGCTGGACGCATCGCAACCTCTTCCCGCCCGAAGGCGCCCTGATCGGGCGCGCAGTCATCGGAACGCAGGAACAAAGCATCGGTGCCACTTTGCGCCGCTCGAACGCAGGACGGCGCGACCGTACGTTCGAACTGGTGACTGAGGCGGCGCGGACCAATTACAACGCGTTCGAGGCGATCACCGGCCGCGTGGCGATAAAGATGAGCTATGACTCGACGCCGATCTGGCAGAAAAAGCTGACCTATGCTTTCGGTGCCGAGCTCCTGGCGTCGAGCGAGGACGACTATGATTTCACGCTGGGCGCCCGGAATCGCGATTTTTATACCATTTTCGGCTTGCTCGGGCAGGTCGGGTTCGACCGCACCGATAGTCTGCTCGATCCGACGAAGGGTTTTCGCGTCACTGCGCGCGTTCAGCCCGAAGGCTCGCTCGCAGGGCGCTTCTCGCCCTATGCCCGCGGCCAGATCGATGTCAGCGGCTATTATCCGGTCGCCGACAATATCGTCCTCGCGGGGCGGGTGCGCGTCGGCTCGATCCTTGGCGCCGCGCGCGAGCGGCTCGCGCCTTCGCGGCGCTTCTACGCTGGTGGCGGTGGCTCGGTGCGCGGCTTCGGCTATCAGGAACTCGGTCCGAAGGATCCTAACAACGACCCGATCGGCGGACGCAGCCTGAACGAAGCGGCGTTCGAGGGGCGCTATCGTTTCGGTAATTTCGGCATCGTCGGTTTCGTCGACGCGGGACAGGTGTATCGCGGCTCGACCCCGACCTTCGATAATCTGCGCTTTGGCGCGGGCATCGGCGGGCGTTTCTACACCAATTTTGGTCCGATGCGGCTCGACCTTGCAACACCGATCAATCGGCAACCGGGCGAAGCGCGGGTCAGCGTCTATGTCTCGATCGGGCAGGCTTTCTGATGGCCGACGAGGGAGCCATCGTGACTGAAGGCGAGCCGAGGGCGACAAAGTCGGCCTGGCCGATGCGGGCGGTGAAGTGGGTCGGCATTTTGCTGCTGAGCCTCATCGCGCTTGTCGCGCTTTTTCTGATCGGGCTCAACAGCGACGCCGGACGACGCTTCGTCGCCAACCAGGTCGAGAAATACGAGTTCAAGAACGGGATGAAGATCGGCATCGGCCGGCTCGACGGCTCGCTCTATGGCCAGATGGTCATTCGCGATTTTACGCTATCCGATCCAAAGGGCGTTTTCCTCCGTTCGCCCGAATTGCGCGTTGACTGGCGACCGCTCGCTTATCTGTCGAACCATGTCGATGTTCGCTCGGCGACTGCACAGACGCTGGTGATGGAGAAGATTCCGGCATTCAGCCCCGTTCCCGACATCGGCCAACCCCTACTGCCGGATATCGATATCGACGTCGCGAAGGTTCAGGTCGACCGCTTCATCTTTGAACCAGCGGTCACGGGTGTACGGCAGGTCGCGACACTGACCGGCAAGGTGGCGATTGCCGATCGCCGCGCGCTGGTCACCGCCGATGCGCGGACGATCAGCGGCGGAGGCGGGCAGGGCGATACGCTGAAGCTGCTGCTCGACGCGGTACCCGACAAGAACCGGCTCGCGATGACGCTTGATATGACCGCCCCCAAAGGCGGCGTTCTCGCGGCGCTTGGCGGGTTCGAGGAGCCGCTGACAGCAAAACTCGACGGGCGCGGCGACTGGACGGCGTGGAACGGCAATCTCACCGCGAACCTCGGCGCCAGCCCGCTCGCGCGGCTCGCGCTGACCGCGCGCGAGGGCACTTTTGGGCTGAAGGGAACGACGCAGGCTTCGCGCTTGCTCGCCGATGGGCCTGTCGCCGGCATTTTGGGCACCCAGACCTCGGTCGACCTCACCGCACGGCTGAGGGATCGCAAGGCCGATCTCGACGGCCGGTTTGCGTCGGATGCCGCGCAGCTCGGCGTCAGCGGTAGAATCGACCTGGGCAACAGCCGCTATGAAGGGCTGAAGCTGGCCCTCAACGTCCTGCGACCGAACGCCATTGCGCCGGCGGTGCGCGCCAATGGCCTCCGCGCGACGGCGCAACTCGATGGCGCCTTTGCGATGCCAACGGTGGATTATCGGGCGAATGCGAACAGCCTCGCTGTCAACGATATTGTCGTCGAGACGCTCAGCCTTGCTGGCAAGGCGCGCGTCGATGCCGACCACATCGTCATTCCGGTTGTGGGCCGCGCCGCGCGTATCCGCGGCCTTGATACCGTTGCCGGGGGAACGCTGACGCAAGTGCGGCTCGACGGTGATCTGGCCTATGCCAGCGGCCGCATCCTCAGCGACAATCTTCGCCTTCGGTCACCGCGGATCGACGCCAAGGTCATCATGATCGCCGACCTGAACAAGGGCTTCTACACCGGCGCGATCGACGGGCGGATCAACGATTACCGGATCGAAAGCGTCGGCATCTTCGACATCGACACCGATGCCGATCTGAAAACCGCGCCGCGCGGCGGCTTCGAAATCGTCGGCCGCGTCCGCGCGCGCTCGACAAGGCTGTTCAATTCTGGGGTGCGCGATTTCCTCGGTGGCAATGCGACGGCGTCGGGTGACGTGCGCTATGGCACCGACGGGCTCATCCGCTTCGCCAACCTCCGCATGACCGCGCCCCGGCTGCGCGTGACCGGCGGGCAGGGCAGCTATGCTCCGAATGGACAGATCAATCTGACCGCACGGGCGCATTCGACCGATTATGGCCCCGTTGGCGTCCGGCTTGCCGGGACGATCAGCGATCCGCGCGCGGTCGTCACCGCCGATCGGCCGGGGCTTGGTATCGGGCTCGCCAATCTGGTGGCAAAGATCAATGGTGCGCCGAACGGCTATCGCCTCGCAGCGACTGGCGAAACCGATTATGGACCGCTTTCGGCCGATGTGCTGCTGCTGACGGCTTCGGGCCCACTCACCATCGATATCGAGCGCGGCGACTTGTCGGGAATCGGTTTCCACGGCCAGCTGGTGAAAAGCAATGCCGGGCCGTTCGTCGGCCAGCTCGACGCATCGGGACAGGGCCTCGGCGGGATCGTCCGCCTCAGCGCGACCGGACAATATCAAGCGGCTGCGATCAACGTGCGCGCGAACAATGTCGTTCTGCCGGGCGCGGCGAAGCTGGCGGTCGGTTCGGCGATCGTCGATGCCGACGTCGTCCTCTATGACCAGCCGCATATCGTCGCCGACATCCAGCTCGCCGACACGCGGATCCGCACCTATGACATTGCCGTCGGGCGCGTGAAGATCGACTACCGCAACGGCAGCGGGAAGGCACAGGCGCTGGTCGAGGGATCGAGCGGCGTGCCGTTCCGGATTGCCGCCAACGCAGACCTGACGCCGCAGTTGTGGCGTGCGTCGGTGCAGGGCCGCGCGACCGGCGTCAATTTCCGCACGACGACGCCCGCGCGGATCATCCCCGGCCGCGACGGCTATGAACTTCTGCCGACCACTGTCGACCTTGGCCGTGGCAGCAGCGCGCGCGTCGCGGGGCGTTTCGGCAATGGCATCATGATCCAGAGCCGCCTCGACCGCGCGAACATGGCGCTGATCAATTCCATCTATCCGGGCCTCGGCCTGGGTGGCCGCGCAACAGGCAGCATCGACTTCGAGCAAGCGAACCCCGACGCGTTCCCGCGTGCGGATGCCCGACTGACGATCAACGGATTTACGCGCACCACCGCAGCGTCGGTCAGCCAGCCGGTCGACGTCAATTTCGCGGGCAAGCTGCTCAGCGATGGCGGCGAAGCACGCGCGGTCATCCGCAAGCGTGGCACGGTGATCGGCAGGATGCAGGCGTCGCTGCGCCCGCTGGGCCCCGGCGCCGGCGACTGGACGACGCGGCTCAGCGCCGCTCCGCTCGGCGGCGGCGTGCGCTACAACGGACCTGCCGACACGCTCTATTCCTTTTTCGGTCCCGCCGATCAGGGCGTGTCGGGACCGATCGCGGTCGCAGCCGATTTCAGCTGCCGTGTCAGCGACCCGTGTTTGCAGGGCGTCGTGCGCGGCAATGGCATGACCTATGAAAATCAGACTTACGGCACGCGGCTCACCAATATCGTGGTCAACGGGCGCTTCACTGGTAATCGGCTAGAGATCGACGACCTGACGGCCACCGCTGGCGACGGCAGCGTGAAAGCGAAAGGCTATATCAGCCTTGCTCAGGCAGACGGATATCCGATGAATATCTCAGCCACGCTCGACAATGCGCGGCTGGCTCGGAGCGAAAATATCGCTGCGCGCGCGACGGGGACCCTGACGCTGGAAAAGGTGGCGGGGCAGACCGCGCTGCTCTCGGGAGATCTTCGCCTCCCCGAAACGCGCTACCGCATCGTCCGCGAAGGCGCCGCGAGCGTGCCCGTGCTCACCGGCGTGCGCCGCAAGCCTCCGACCGGGCGCCGCCGGATCAGCGGCGACGGACTTGCAGCGGTCGGCGGCAGCCTGTTCGACCTCCTCCGCCTCAACATCCACCTGCGTGCGCCCGACGAAATCTATGTCAGCGGCATGGGCCTCGAATCCGAATGGCAGGCCGATGTTACGTTGACCGGCACGACGCAGGCGCCGCGCGTCAGCGGCGAGATCGAACTCGTGCGAGGGACTCTCGGGTTCGCCGGTCGCTCGTTCGAGCTGGAAGAGGGCAGGGTGAGCTTTCCAACCGGCGATGCCTTCGACCCGACGTTGCGCTTGCTCGCCTCCGAAACGATCGAGACGGTGACGGTGAACATCAACGTGTCGGGCCGTGCGCAGAATCCGCAAATCAGTTTCTCGAGCGTTCCCGGCCTGCCGCAGGACGAGATCGTCTCGCGTATCCTGTTCGGCGATTCCATTACCTCGCTATCGCCGCTCCAGGCGGTCCAGCTGGCCGCGTCGCTTAACACGCTGCGCAGCGGGGGCGGAGGGCTGAGCCCGCTCGGCGCTCTCCAGTCGGCGACCGGAATCGACCGTCTGCGCATTCTGGGTCCCGACGATACGATCGGGCGCGGCACGGCGCTCGCGGCGGGGCAATATATTTCAAAGGACATTTACCTCGAGGTTATCACCGACGCGCGCGGCTACACCGCGACGCAGCTCGAGATCAGCCTGACGCCGGCGCTGTCGATCCTCAGCCAGACCGGCGCGGCGGGCGGGCAGTCGAACCTCAGCGTCCGCTACCGCAAGGATTATTGATGCGCCGCTTGGCTCTTCTGCTGCCGCTGCTTCTCGCCGCCTGCCACAAAGAGCCGAGTTTCGACGAGCGCTATGACAAGGCCGCAAACGAGATCGAGGCACGTGCAAAGGCGATGGACGCCGATATCGCCGAATCCGAAAAGGCGGTGGCGGCTTCGGACTTGTCAGAGCCGGAGAAGCCCGCTAATCCGCCGGCGTCATCTGGGGAGTAGCCAGCCGTCCGTTCAGGACGGGCCATCGCGTCAACATACTCGGTCGAGAGATCGTGGTGCGGTGGAAGCGGGAGACCGCTTGGGCGAGACCAATGGCATCGAACCTTCCGTCCGGGCTGGGTGGCAGGGGTCGATGTCCGTTGGAATTGCCTGCCGCCCGGCCCCGGAGTATTTGATCCCATGGAAGCCATTCTCACGTCGACCGCGGTCGTCGCACTCGCCGAGATCGGCGACAAGACACAGCTGCTCGCGATCCTGCTCGCGACGCGCTTTCACCGGCCTGCGCCGATCATCCTCGGCATTTTGGTGGCGACGCTCGCCAATCACGCGCTTGCGGCGCTGCTCGGTGCTCAGGCGGCCGCCTTCCTCGACAGCCCGGTCTTCCGCTATGCGATCGGCTTGTCGTTCGTGGCGATGGCGGCCTGGACCCTGATCCCCGACAAGTTTGAAGACGACGATGCGCCGAAGCCGCGCTTCGGGGCGTTTCTGACGACGCTGATCGCGTTCTTCCTGGTCGAAATGGGCGACAAGACCCAGGTCGCGACGATCGCGCTCGGCGCGCAATATCACAATGTCCTCGCGGTCACGACGGGAACGACGCTGGGCATGATGATCGCGAATGTGCCGGCGGTATTCCTTGGCAAAGAGCTGCTCAGGCGCGTCGACCTCAAGAAGGTGCGTATGGTCGCCGCGGCGCTCTTCCTGGTGATCGGCCTGTGGGTGCTCGTGCAGACCGCGGGCTGGTTCGGCTGACCTCTTCGTCACCCCGGACTTGATCCGGGGGGCGATGACGCCGATGCCGAATAGATGCCGGATCAAGCAAGTTCGGCACGACGGACGAAAACCGACGATTATTCGGCCTCGGTACTCAGCCCCAACTCGGGAATTCCGATCGACCGCCTGCCGCCGAAGTCCGACCGCACGACGACCGCGCCCTGCTTTTCCATATATTCGACGAGCCGCCGGATGCGCCCAGGCGAGCGCGTGCCATAGGCGCGGCCAAGCGCCTCGTCGTCGGGACAGGGGATGCCCTCCATCGCGGCGCGGGCGATGCAGACGAAAGGTGCAAGCATATCGTCGGGAAGGCGGCTTGCGGCGTCGAGCAACTCGCGCCATTTCTCGTCCGCCGGATCGAAAATGCCGCCTTTCGCGAGCGCAAAGCGCCTGCGGAATTGCGGAAGGTCGAGCGGCACGCGCGCGAGCCGCTGCATCCGGCAGCGCACCGAGAAATCCTGATAGAGGAATGCTTCGGGATGAAAGGCGGCGTCCGGATCGGCGAGCATATCGTCGAGCGCCGAGACGATCGCGGGCTCGGTATCGGGCGCCTCGACGTCGGGCGCGGAAAGATCGTTGTCACCAACGTCGGCCCTGTCGGCTCCGCCGGCGTCCTGTTCGGCGAAGCGTCGCAGCAATTCGTCCGGCGCGAGGGGCTTTGGCGCTGGGGCGGGGATCGGCGGTGCCTGCGTTTCCAACTCGGCGAACAGCATCGTGCGCATGTCCTGCCGTTCGGCGCTCGGCAGCGGCAGCAGGTTGTGCGTTCCGGCGCGTGTCGCAGTCTGCGTGGATCCGATTTTCACGGCGACCGGCCGCCGCGAAATCGCGGGACCCAGCCCCAGGAAATGTCCGCGTTCGAGGTCGCGGATCGCTTCGGCCTGTCGCCGCTCCATGCCAAGCAGATCGGCAGCGCGCGCCATATCGATGTCGAGGAAGGTCCGCCCCATCAGGAAATTGCTTGCCTCGGCGGCGACATTTTTCGCGAGCTTGGCGAGCCGCTGCGTCGCGATTGCGCCCGCCAACCCCCGTTTGCGCCCGCGGCACATCAAATTTGTCATCGCGGCGAGGCTTGCGCGGCGGATCGTGTCGGACACGTCGCCCGACGCGCTCGGCGCAAACATCTGCGCCTCGTCGACGACGACCAGCGCCGGAAACCAATGTTCACGCGGTGCATCGAACAGCGCGTTCAGGAAGACGGCCGCACAGCTCATCTGCGCCTCGATATCGAGGGTGTCGAGCGCGACGATCACCGAGGCGCGATGTTCGCGGATGCGAGCGCCCATCGCGGCAATCTCGCGCTCGCTATAATCGCCGGCGTTGACGACGATATGGCTGTATCGGTCGGCAAGCGTGACGAAATCGCCCTCGGGATCGATCACGATCTGCTGAACGAGTCCTGCGCTTTCTTCGAGCAGGCGGCGAAGCAGATGCGACTTGCCCGACCCCGAATTGCCCTGGACAAGCAGGCGCGTCGCTAGAAGCTCCTGCACATTGACGTGAACGGCTGCCCCCCGGTCGTCGGTCCCAATTTCGATGCTGCTGTTCACTACGCCCGCACCTATCGGGGCGTATGATTCGGAGCAACCGGCGATGCTTGGACGGCGAAGAAATTCGGCAGCGCAGGCGGACCGGGCTTAGGGTAAATCCACGACCTGATTGATATTGAGGATCGGCTCGGCGTCGATCGCAGCGAAATCATGCGCTTCGGCCCAGGCGCGGACGGCTCTTGGATGATCACCCGCAAGCCAGGCTTCGAGGCTCTCGCCAAGGCGTGTCGGCCAGATGCCGATGACCGGACAGGACGTCACATAGGCACCGTCGACCAGCACGAGCCGTTCGAGCAGGCTGCTGGGCACCTCGGGCGTGTCGCAGGGCAACGACAAAATGTGGGTGAAGCCCGACGCCTCTGCCGCCTGCATTGCGCCCGCAAGGCCGCCGAGCGGGCCCAGCCCGGACTTCGGCCGATCGGCGACGCCGGTAAGGGCAGGATGGTCGCGCCCCGATACGAAAATGGCCTCGCAATGGGGTTCGAGTGCCGCGATCGACCAATCGATAAGCGTCCGCCCGCGATAGAGCGCGTCCGCCTTGTCGCTCCCGAACCGCGCCGATCGGCCGCCCGCAAGGACGACGCCCGCAATCCGCTTTGCCGCGTCAGTCAATCGTTCGTGCCAGTTCGCGGTTCCACCAAAGCGCGACGAGCGTGCAGATCGCGCCCGACAACAGATAGCCGCCCGCTGCTAGCAGCCCGAACTCGCTCGACAGCCACAGTGCCACCATGGGCGCGAAGCCCGCGCCGAACAGCCACGCAAGATCGGTAGTCAGCGCCGATCCGGTATAGCGGTGACGCGGCGAGAAGTTCGATGACAGCGCGCCCGAAGACTGGCCGAATGAGAGCCCGAGGATCAGAAAGCCGAGGATCATGAACACCGCTTCGCCGACTTCGCCAGCGGCCAGTAGCTGCGGTGCAAAGCCGCTGAAGACCGCGATCGCCGCGGCGGTGGCGCCGAGCAGCGTGCGCCGCCCGACCCGGTCGGCAAGATAGCCAGAAGCGATGATCGCGAGTACCCCCACCATCGCGGCGATGGCTTCGATCATCAGGAAACGAACCGGCGTTTCTTCGGTGAACAGGAACACCCACGACAGCGGAAACACCGTCACCATGTGGAACATCGCAAAGCTCGCAAGTGGCGCGAACGCGCCCATGATGATGATGCGCCATTCCAACCGTAACGTTTCGGTCAGCGGTGCGGGTTCAAGGTCACGGTCTTCGAACAGCCGGGCATATTCGGGCGTCACCACGATGCGCAGGCGTGCGAACAGCGCGACAACGTTGATCGCAAAGGCTACGAAAAAGGGATAGCGCCAGCCCCAGTCGAGGAAATCGGCGGCGGGCAGCGCGGCGATCAGGAACATGAAGAGCAGGCTTGCGACGATCAGGCCGAGCGGCGCTCCGAGTTGCGGGATCATCGCGTACCAGCCGCGTTTGCCTTCGGGCGCGTTGATTGCGAGCAGCGAGGCCAGACCGTCCCAAGAACCGCCGAGCGCGACGCCCTGACCCATGCGGAACAGCGCGAGCAACAGTGCGGCCCCGATACCTGCCGACTCATAGCTTGGCAGGAAGGCGATTGCCGCCGTCGATCCTCCCAGAAGAAACAGCGCGATCGTCAGCTTTGCGCCGCGGCCATAGGCGCGGTCGATCGTCGAGAAAATCATCGTGCCGACGGGCCGCGCGGCGAACGCGAGCGCGAAAATCGCGAAAGACCAAAGCGTTCCCTGAAGCGGGTCCAGGTGCGGGAATACCAGTTTCGGGAACACCAGCACCGACGCGATCGCATAAACGAAAAAGTCGAAAAACTCCGACGTCCGCCCTATGATCACCCCGATTGCAATTTCGGCGGGAGCGATAGGGTGGCCGTCGTCGTGCAGGGCGCGGGCATCGCGTTCGGCTTCGGTGGCGGCAGTTTCGGCAGACATGGTACAGATCCTGCTTCTGGCACCGCACAGGCGGTACGAGTCGATCATAGGGCAAAAGCGCCCGTTGTGAAATCGCCCCTGCGCGATCGCGCAGGCCAAGTGGATTGGACAAAATGTCCTATGTGCACTGCAACAAAGGAGGCCTAGGCGCGCATCATGCCAACGAAGCTCTCTCCTGTTACGGCCCGATTCCGGCTCTTGCGGATGCTGGGTGCGCTGCCGCTGCTCGCGAGTTGCAACATGGTCGTGCTCGACCCCGCGGGCGATGTCGCGCGCCAGCAGGGCGACCTGATCGTCATCTCGACCGTGCTGATGCTGCTGATCATCGTACCCGTCATGGCGCTGACGATCTTCTTCGCCTGGCGTTATCGCGCCGCCAACAAGGACGCGACGTACAAGCCCGACTGGGATCATTCGACGCAGCTCGAGCTCGTCATCTGGTCGGCGCCGCTGCTGATCATCATCTGTCTCGGCGCGGTGACCTGGGTCGCGACGCATTTGCTCGATCCCTATCGTCCGCTCGCGCGCACGGGGCCGGGGCAGGCAATTGCCGCGAACGTGAAGCCGCTCGAGGTCAACGTCGTCGCGCTCGATTGGAAATGGCTGTTCATCTACCCCGAACAGGGCGTGGCGACAGTGAACGAGCTAGCTCTGCCGGTGAACCGCCCGGTCCGTTTTCGCATCTCCTCCTCGTCGGTCATGAACAGCTTCTACGTCCCCGCGCTTGCAGGCCAGATTTATGCGATGCCCGGGATGGAGACAAAGCTTCACGGCGTGTTCGACAAGACCGGGGAATTCGAGGGCTTTTCGGCCAATTATTCGGGCTGGGGCTTTTCGCAGATGCGGTTCAAGGTGAAGAGCCTGCCCGCGGGCGAGTTCGACACCTGGGTCGCGGCGACGAAAGCCGCGAGCGAAGGCGATCTCGACCGACTGGCGTATCTCAAACTTGAAAAGCCGAGCCAGAAGGAGCCGGTGCGCCGCTTTGCCGCGACCGACCCGCAGCTGTTCGACGCGGTCGTCAACATGTGCGTCGAGCCCGGCAAGATGTGCATGCACGACATGATGGCGATCGACGCGAAGGGCGGCGCGGGCATTGCCGGGATCGGAAACGTCCGCGACGTCACCTATGACAAGCATGCGGCGCGCGGCACGACCGGCACGGTCGGCTGGAGCGTCCGCTATGTCGCTGCATTGTGCAGCGCTGCGATGGCTTCGGCCGATCGTCCCGACGCGAAGCCGGTGAACCCGGCGCCGCTGAAAGGCGAAGGCCTGCCGCACCCGAACCAGGCGCCCAAGCGCACCGCGCTTGTTGGCGCTGCCACCCGTCCGATCTCCTGACCGCAGGCGAAACCCGCATGATCACTCCGCATCCCGCTCCCGAGACCGGTCCGTTCCTTGGCAAATTGTCGCTCGAAGCGCTGCCGCTGCACGAGCCGATCCTGGTCGTCACCTTCGCCGTCGTCCTTCTCGGCGGCATCGCCGTCCTTGCCGCGATCACCAAATATCGCCTGTGGGGCTATCTCTGGACCGAGTGGTTCACGACCGTCGACCACAAGCGGATCGGGATCATGTACATGATCCTCGGCCTGGTGATGTTCCTGCGCGGCTTTGCCGACGCGATCATGATGCGGCTGCAACAGGCGATGGCCTTCAACGGCTCCGAAGGCTATCTGACGCCGCACCATTACGACCAGGTGTTCACCGCGCACGGCGTCATCATGATCTTCTTCGTGGCGATGCCGTTCATCACCGGCCTGATGAACTATATCGTGCCGCTGCAGATCGGCGCGCGCGACGTCAGTTTTCCCTTCCTCAACAATTTCAGCTTCTGGATGACGACCTCGGGCGCGGTGCTGACGATGATCTCGCTCTTTGTCGGCGAATATGCGCAGACCGGCTGGCTTGCCTATCCGCCTTTGTCGGGCATCGCCTACAGCCCCAATGTCGGCGTCGATTATTATATCTGGGGCCTTCAGATAGCCGGTGTCGGCACGACATTGTCGGGGATCAACCTGATCGTCACGATCCTGAAGCTGCGCGCGCCGGGCATGGGGCTGATGAAGATGCCGATCTTCACCTGGACGAGCCTTTGCTCGAACATCCTGATCGTCGCGAGCTTCCCGATCCTGACCGCGACGCTCGCGCTGCTGACGCTCGATCGTTACGCAGGCACCAACTTCTTCACCAACGACCTCGGCGGTTCGCCGATGATGTATGTGAACCTGATCTGGATCTGGGGACACCCCGAGGTCTATATTCTCGTCCTGCCCCTGTTCGGCGTCTATTCGGAGGTCACCTCGACCTTTTCGGGCAAGAAGCTCTTTGGCTATACCTCGATGGTCTATGCGACGGTGGTCATCACCATCCTGTCGTACATCGTCTGGCTGCACCATTTCTTCACCATGGGATCGGGGGCCAGCGTCAACAGCTTCTTCGGTATCACGACGATGGTGATCTCGATCCCGACCGGGGCCAAGCTCTTCAACTGGCTTTTCACCATGTACCGCGGCCGCATCCGGTTCGAGCTGCCGATGATGTGGACGGTCGCCTTCATGCTGACCTTTGTGGTCGGGGGGATGACCGGGGTCTTGCTGGCGGTGCCGCCCGCCGACTTCGTGCTGCACAATTCGCTCTTCCTGATCGCGCATTTCCACAATGTGATCATCGGCGGCGTGCTGTTCGGCCTGTTCGCGGCGATCAATTACTGGTGGCCCAAGGCCTTCGGTTTCAAGCTCGACGTCTTCTGGGGCAAGGTCAGCTTCTGGTGCTGGGTCGTCGGTTTCTGGTTGGCGTTCATGCCGCTCTATATCCTCGGCCTGATGGGCGTGACGCGGCGTATGCGCGTGTTCGACGATCCAAGCCTGCAGATCTGGTTCGTCATTGCCGCGATCGGCGCCGCCGTCATCGCGATGGGCATCGCCGCGATGCTGATCCAGTTCGCCGTGAGCATCTGGAAGCGCAAGGAACTGGTCGACGAAAGCGGCGATCCGTGGGGCGGGCGTACCCTCGAATGGGCAACCAGCTCGCCGCCGCCCGACTATAATTTCGCTTTCACGCCGGTGATCCACGATCTCGACGCGTGGTACGACATGAAAAAGCGCGGGCATCAGCGCCCGGTCGGCGGCTTCCGCGACATTCACATGCCGAGCAATACCGGCGCGGGGATCATCCTTGGGGGGTTCGCGCTGGTGATGGGTTTCGCTCTCATCTGGCACATCTGGTGGCTCGCCGCGCTGAGCTTCGCGGCGATGATCGTCGGCGCGATCGTCCACACCTTCAACTACAAGCGCGATTTCGACATTCCGGCGGCGACGGTTTCCGCGGTCGAGGACGCCCGAACCCGCCAGCTGGCGGCCGGAGGCTGATGCGATGAGCGCCAAGACCATCACCGCCGCTCCGATCTCCGCTGACGATCCCGTCCAGTTCTACGACCTCGACGAGCATGCCCATGCCGAAGGGCACAGCACGATGCTGGGCTTCTGGATCTATTTGATGAGCGACTGCCTCATCTTCGCGATCCTCTTCGCCTGCTTCGCCGTGCTCGGCGGCAATTATGCCGCGGGACCGGCCCCGAAGGATTTGTTCGACCTGCCGCTGGTCGCGCTCAACACCGCGATGCTGCTCTTCTCGTCGATCACTTATGGCTTTGCGGTGCTTCAGATGCAGCAGGGCAGGGTCCGTGGGACGCAGCTGTGGCTTGCGATCACCGGGATGTTCGGGCTCGCTTTTCTGGGTATCGAGCTTTACGAATTCCACCATCTGATCGAGATCGGCGCGACGCCGCAGCGCAGCGCTTTCCTGTCGAGCTTCTTCACGCTCGTCGGCACGCACGGGCTCCACGTCACCTTCGGGATCGTCTGGCTGATCACCCTGATGGTTCAGCTTGGCAAGCACGGGTTGATTGCGGCCAACAAACGCCGCGTCATGTGCCTCAGCATGTTCTGGCACTTTCTCGACGTCGTCTGGATCGGCGTCTTCACGATTGTCTATTTGATGGGAGTGCTGCGATGAGCGCCGATCCCCGGCACGCAACGGGCGAGCATCACGAGATCGAGATGCCGCACGCGTCAATGCGCGACTATGTCATCGGCTTCCTCCTGTCGGTGATCCTCACCGCCATCCCCTTCTGGCTGGTGATCGAACGGCCGTTCGGCGCTGGCGCGACGGCGGCAATCATCATGGTATTCGCGATGATCCAGATCGTCGTTCATATGGTCTTTTTCCTCCATATGACTCCCAAGGCAGAGGGCGGCTGGTCGCTGACCTCGCTCGTCTTCACCATCATCGTCGTGGTGATCATGCTCGCGGGATCGCTGTGGGTGATGCATCATCTGAACACCAACATGATGCCGTCGATGCACGACACGAGCCAGCTGCCGTGATCCGGACCCGCCGCGCGGCCTTTGCCGCCGCGGCCGTGGTTGCAGCGGCATGCCTCGCGGCGCTTGGCGTCTGGCAGCTCGAACGGCGCGCCTGGAAGCACGAGTTGATCGCGGCGGTCGATGCGCGCACGCATGCCGCATCTGTCGCCGCGCCTGGCCCCGCGAGTTGGCCGGAAATCAGCGCCGGGAAAGATGCCTATCGCCGTGTGAACGCGGTCGGCAGTTTCGACCATGACCGCGAGACGCTGGTACAGGCGGTGACCGGGCTCGGCGCCGGTTATTGGGTGCTGACCCCACTCGAGACCAAGGATTTCACCGTGCTGGTCAATCGCGGGTTCGTGCCCGCGGACAAGCGCGATCCCAGCAGCCGGACGCCCTATACAGGCACCGCGGCCGTGACGGGATTGCTGCGCGTGACGGAGCCCGACGGCGCTTTTCTCCGCTCGAACGATATCGCGGCTGGCCGCTGGTATTCGCGCGACGTCATCGCGATCGCGAAGGCACGACGGCTGGGCAAGGTGGCCCCCTATTTTATCGATGCCGATAATTCGCCGAATCCCGGCGGCTATCCCGTTGGCGGGCTGACGGTGGTGCAGTTCAACGACAATCACATGGTCTATGCGCTGACCTGGTTCGGTCTTTGCGCGCTCAGCCTGTTTTTTGCGTGGCGGCTCTGGCATATGCGGGAGGAATGACCAGCCCGACGATCCTGCCGAGTGCGCCTGCCGAGGCCAATGCCGGGCGGCGCAACATGACGCTGTTGATCCAGTTGCGCTGGCTCGCGGTTGGCGGCCAGCTTGCGACGATCGGCGTCGTCACCGGAGTGATGGGCATCAAGCTCCCGCTCGCACCTTTGATTGCCGCGGTTGCGATGCTGATCGCGATCAATGTCGCCAGCCTGGCGTTGCTGCGTCGCGGCCGGACGGTCACCAATGCCGAACTGACTGCGGCATTGCTGTTCGATGTCGGCGCCCTTGGCTGGCAGCTTTATCACAGCGGCGGGATCGCGAACCCCTTTGCCTCGCTCTTCCTGCTGCAAGTCGTTATCGGTGCCATCCTGCTGACGCCCGCATCGTCATGGGGTATCGTCGTCGCGGCGCTGATTGCAATCGGCGTGCTGGCGATCGACCCGACACCACTGGTACTTCCCGAACCCTATTCTGCCGATCCGATGGGTATGTATCTGCAAGGCAGCCTTGTCTGCTTCCTGCTTATCGCAATTTTGCTCGTCGCTTTCGTGACGCGGATCAGCCGCAACCTGCGCCAGCGCGACGCTGCACTCGCCGCCACGCGTCAGCGCGCGGCGGAGGAGGATCATATCGTGCGCATGGGGCTGCTCGCATCGGGTGCAGCGCACGAGCTCGGGACGCCGCTCTCGACGCTATCGGTCCTGATCGGCGACTGGAAAGCGGCGCCGACGCTGGCGAAGGAAAGCGAGCTTCAGGAGGATCTTGCGGAGATGGATGCCGCTGTCCGGCGTTGCAAAGCGATCGTGAGCGGCATTTTGATGTCGGCGGGGGAAGCGCGCGGCGAAGCGCCGCAGCTCACGACGATGCGCGCCTTCCTCACCGAGCTGGTCGATGAAGCGCGGGCCGGTCGCATGCCTGCGACGGTCGAGTTCAACGACCTGTTCGGTCCCGATGTCGCGATTGTGTCCGACCCGGCGCTGCGCCAGGTGATCGGCAATGTCATGGACAATGCGTCCGAAGTGTCGCCCGACTGGATCGCCGTCACGGCCTCGCGCGATGCCGATATGGCGGTGATCGAAATTTCGGATCGCGGCCCGGGTTTCAGCGACGAGATGATCGGCCGCTTTGGCCAGCCGTACAGCTCGACCAAAGGACGGCCGGGCGGGGGATTGGGGCTGTTCCTGCTCGTCAACGTGCTGCGCAAGCTTGGCGGCAGCGCCAGCGTCGCCAATCGCGATGCGGGTGGCGCTGCGGTCCGCATCACCCTGCCGCTTGCATTGCTCGCCGCGGAAGGAGAGGCGGCATGAGCGAGCGGCGGCAATTGCTGATCGTCGAGGACGATGACGTCTTTGCCCGCACGCTCAAGCGTTCGTTCGAACGGCGCGACTACGACGTCCGCGTTGCAGCCAGCCCTGAACAGGCCGAGGAACTGCTGGGCGATTGGCGGCCCGGCTATGCGGTCGTCGATCTGAAACTTGGCAATGCGTCGGGGCTCGCCTGCGTCCAGAGGCTGCGCGCGGCGGACGCCGCAATGCGGATCGTCGTGCTCACCGGCTTCGCGAGCATCGCGACCGCTGTCGAGGCGATCAAGCTTGGTGCGTCCTATTATCTTGCAAAGCCGTCGAACACCGACGACATCGAGGCCGCGTTCGAGCGCGCCGAGGGCAATATCGAAGCGCCGCTCGCTGCACGCCCCTCGTCGATCAAGACCGTCGAATGGGAGCATATTCATCAGACGCTCGTCGAGGCCAATTTCAACATTTCGGAGGCGGCTCGCCGACTGGGCATGCACCGCCGTACGCTCGCGCGGAAGCTCGAGAAACGGCAGGTGAAATGATGCGCCGGCTCGCGCGCTTCGATCTCAACCTGCTGCAAGTCTTCGACGCCATTTACGTGAAAGGCGGAGTGTCGGCGGCTGCGCGCCATCTGAACCTGTCGCAGCCGGCGATCAGCCATTCCCTCACGAAACTCCGCGATGCGTTCGACGATCCGCTGTTCGTGCGGCAGGGCAACCGGCTGGTGCCGACGCCTGCCGCCCGCGCGATCGCGGGGCCGGTGCGCGAAGCGCTGCGCGGCCTCGATGCCGCGCTCGATGCTGCGGTCTTTTTCGATCCCGCCCAGTCGACGCGCGAGTTTCGCATCGGGGTGCGGCTGTCGGGCGAGATGCCGCGATTCTCGTCGCTCGTGGCGCGGGTACGCAGCGAGGCGCCGCATGTTGCGCTCGCCAGCGTGACCTTCCGCCGCCGCGATCTGGTGATGGCGCTCGCGAACGCCGACCTCGACCTTGCGCTCGATGTTTCGCTTCCCGCCAACGACCGCCTCAGCCGTCACTATCTCGGGACCGAGCCGCTGGTCGTCGTCGCACGCCAAGGCCATCCGCGCGTCGATGGCGCGATCGATCTCGATACCTACCTCGCGCTCGATCACGTCGTCGCGACTGCGCGCCCCTATGGTCCGGGGATCGAGGATATGGCGCTCGATCGTATGGGGCGTACCCGTCGGGTGGCGGTTCGTTGCCAGCACGCGATTACCGCGTGGCAGATCATTGCCACGTCGGATATGCTCTTTGCGCTGCCGCGGTCGCACGCCGCGGTTCTCGACGCGGTCTGGCCGATGCAGTTGGTCGAGCTGCCCCTGCCGATCGAGCCGGGAGGCAGCTATCTCTATTGGCATCAGGCGGCAGAGGCCGATCCCGGTCTGGCGTGGCTACGGGCGATCATCGTCGATGAGCTGACCCGCATCGCTTGACTATTCAATTTGCGAATACCGAATATTCGCTCCTATCATTTTCTTCGATGGCTTGGCGCAGCTAGTTTCGCGCCAGATCCAGCGGAGAATTAGCATGACCGAAATCGAGCTTCAGGCCGAACTCAACGACCTTCGCATGTCGAAGGAAGCGCAGCCGCTCTTCGAGGCGGTGAAGCGCCACATCGCAGAGAATGTGGACCCGATTACCGAGGAGTTTTTCCGCTTGGGCGATAACCGCGCCGATCGGTGGAGCTGGGCGCCGGGGCAGCTCGACCTGCTCGAAGGCGCCAAGAACAAGGCGAAGGCCGCTGGCCTGTGGAATTTCTTCCTTCCGCACGGCGACACCGGCACGCCGCTCAGCAATCTCGACTATGCCTATATTGCTGCCGAACTCGGCAAGTCGCCGCTCGCGTCGGAATCGCTGAACTGTTCGGCGCCCGATACCGGCAATATGGAAGTGCTCGAAATGGTCGGCACGCCGGCGCAGAAAGAGCGTTGGCTGAAGCCGCTGCTCAACGGTGAAATCCGGTCGGCCTATGTGATGACCGAGCCTGGCGTCGCTTCATCCGACGCGAGCAACCTTGAAACCACCGCGGTGCTCGACGGCGACGAATGGGTGATCAACGGAGAAAAATATTTCATCAGCGGCGCCGGCGATCCGCGCTGCAAGATCCTGATCTGCATGCTCAAGACCAACCCCGAAGCCGCGCGCAAAGGCCAGCATTCGCAGATACTGGTGCCGATGGACACGCCGGGGGTGAAGGTGCTGGGTCCGATGCGCGTCTTTGGCGCCGACCATGCGCCGCAGGGTCATATGCATATGCGTTTTGAAAATGTCCGCGTGCCGCGAGAGAATATTCTGCTTGGCGAGGGCCGCGGGTTCGAAATTTCGCAGCTGCGCCTCGGACCGGGCCGCATCCATCACTGCATGCGCACGATCGGAAAGGCAGAGGTCGCGCTCGACCTGATGGTGAAGCGCGGCAATTCGCGCGTCGCTTTCGGCAAGCCGCTATCGCAACTCGGCAAGAATCTGGAAGTCATCGCGCGTGCGCGCTGCGAGATCGAGGCGATGCGCCTGATCGTGCTCAAGGCCGCAAAGGCGATGGACCTGATGGGCAATCGCGAGGCGCGTGTCTGGGTCAGCATGGCGAAAGCGATGATTCCCGAAAAGGTCTGTCAGATCATCGATCAGGCGATCCAGATCCACGGCGCAACGGGCATTTCGCACTGGACCCCGCTCGCCGAACTCTATGCCGACGTGCGTCATCTGCGCTTCGCCGACGGTCCCGACGAGGTGCATTACATGGTCGTCGGGCGCGAAGAACTCGGGCGGCATTGAGCCGCCCGAAACGCCGGTCAGAAGCTCTTGGGTAGCTTCAGGACGTGCGTCGCGACATGGCTCAATATCAGGTTCGTGCTGATCGGCGCGACCTGATAGAGCCGCGTTTCGCGGAATTTGCGTTCGATGTCATATTCCTCGGCAAAGCCGAAGCCGCCATGCGTCTGGATGCACATGTCGGCGGCATACCAGCTGGCCTCCGAAGCGAGCATCTTCGACATGTTCGCTTCGGTTCCGCAGGGCTCGCCCGCTTCGAACATCGCCGCCGCCTGATCGACCATCGCGGCGGCGGCGGAGATCTGCACATGCGCGCGCGCGATCGGGAACTGGATGCCCTGATTTTCCCCGATCGGGCGCCCGAACACCTCGCGCTCGGACGCATAGGATGATGCGCGATCGATGAAAAAGCGTCCGTCGCCGATGCATTCGCTGGCGATCAGAATGCGCTCGGCGTTCATCCCGTCGAGTATATATTTGAAGCCCTTGCCCTCTTCTCCGACCAAATTCGCCGCAGGAACGCGGAGATCATCGAAGAAAAGCTCCGTAGTAGCATGATTAAGCATCGTCCGGATCGGGCGGATGGTCAGGCCGTTGCCGACTGCCTCGCGCATATCGACGAGCAGCACGCTCATCCCGTCGGACGATTTCGCGACCTCGTCGCGCGGCGTCGTCCGGACGAGCAGAACCATCAAATCGCTGTGTTCAGCGCGGCTGATCCAGATCTTTTGTCCATTCACGACATAGTCGTCGCCATCGCGCCGCGCGAAGGTCTTGATCCGTGTCGTGTCGGTGCCGCTCGTTGGTTCGGTGACGCCGAACGCCTGAAGGCGCATGTCACCGCTCGCGATTCCGGGAAGGTAGCGCTGTTTCTGTTCGGGCGAGCCATGTTTCAGGATGGTGCCCATCGTGTACATCTGCGCGTGGCAGGCGCCGCCGTTGCACCCCGAACGATGGATTTCCTCGAGAATTGCCGTGGCGGCGGAGAGGCCGAGCCCGGCGCCGCCAAATTCCTCGGGGACCAGAACCGACAGAAATCCGGCTTCGGTCAGCGTGCGAACGAATTCGGTGGGATACGTACGGTCGCGGTCGAGGCCCTGCCAATAGGAACCTGGAAATTCGGCGCAGAGGCGGCGGACGGATTCGCGGATTTCGGGATGCGATGGCTCGGGCATGGGGCTCCTGTCCTATCGTCGAACTTCGATGTGCCATTGCCCTTAGCGGCGCTGCGCGGCGCGGCAAGCGGCAATCCTGCCGCAATGCGCGGAATTTTTCCCGTCAGCCGGCGGCGCGGTACCGGGCGGCGGCTGCCATTTGCGGGCACACTAGTTTTTCCGCTCGGCATAGCGGCTGAGGTAGGCTTGGGGCTGCGGCAAGTGATAGGTTCGTGCCATGGCCAACGAACAGCCCCATCCCGCCATCCAAATCGAAGGCGGCGCGATCCGCGGCCACGCTTGCGGCTCGGTCCTGCGTTTTCTTGGGATTCCCTACGCCGCACCGCCGCGGCGCTTTGAGCTGCCACGGCCGCCGCTGGCGTGGGAAGGCGTGCGTGACATGGATGATCGGGGGCCGGCGGCGCCGCACCGGATCAGGCCCTTTCCCGCGATCGATGTGTCGCCGCTTATCGGTGACGGGAGCGACGGGAGCGATGGCGACTATCTCAGGCTCAATGTCTGGACGCCCCGCGACGCCCAGGCTGCACCCGTGATGGTCTTCATCCACGGCGGCGGCTTCGTGGCGGGCAGCAAGGACGCGGCCGTCCATGACGGGATGGCTTTCGCGGCGTCGGGCGTAGTCTGTGTCGCGATCAATTATCGCATGGGGATCGACGGCTTTCTGCCGATTCCGGGAGTGCCCACCAATTTGGGGCTGCGCGACATGATTTTTGCGCTGGACTGGATTCAGCGCAATATTGCCGCCTTTGGCGGCGATCCTGCGAATGTCACCGTGTTCGGGGAGAGCGCGGGGGCGATGGCGATCGCCGACCTGGTCACGTCGCCACTCGCCAAGGGGCTGTTCGCGCGGGCGATCATCCAGAGCGGCCATGGCGCGATGGTGCGCGAGATCGATGTGGCGCAGCGGCTGGTGCGGAAGTTGGCGAAGGTGCTGCGTATAGTGCCCGATGCCGACGGATTTCTACCGGTATCCAACAGCGACATGATGGACGCGATCGAGAAGGTGGCCAAGCCATGGGCGATCGACCTGCGCGACCGGGATGGGCGCGAACCGGTGTACGGGATCAGCCGTTTCATTCCGGTCTATGGCGATGATGTGCTGCCCGACAAGCCGATCGATGCGCTGCGCAAAGGCGCGGGGCGCGATGTCGAAGTTGTCATCGGCACCAATGCCGAAGAGATGAACCTCTATTTCGTCCCGACCGGCGTACGCCGGAAGATCGGCGGGCTGCTCGCGCGCTGGCTGCTCGGGCGGTCGCATCCCGACGCAAGGGGCGTGCTGAAAGCCTATGGATACAAGCAAAAGGGCGTGCGGCCGGGCGAGGCGATGACCGACGCGATGAACGATCTCGTCTTTCGCTGGCCGGCACGGCAATATGCCGCCGCGCATCAGGGCAAGACGTGGATGTACGAGTTCGACTGGCGCTCGCCCGCGTGCGACGGCGCGCTGGGTGCGTGCCACGGGATCGAAATGCCGTTCGTGTTCAAGACGCTGCCGAGCGTCACCGGGCCACGCGGGCTGGCGGGAATGGATCCGCCTCAGGCGCTCGCCGACCATGTCCACGACCTGTGGGCGGGTTTCGCGACGAGCGGGTCGATGCCGTGGCCAGAATATGGCGCCGACGCGATGGTGTATCAGATGACGCGCGGCGAGGCGGTTCACGAACCCGCGATGCCTGCCGCTGCTTTCGTGCCGGAGTAGCGGATGTATATCGAAAAGCTGCGCCTCGACGGGCGCACCGCTTTTGTCACGGGCGGGGCGCAGGGAATCGGCCTTGCGAGCGCGGAGGCGCTGGCCGAGGCCGGCGCGCGCGTGACGATCGCGGACAGGGACGAACAAGCGCTCGACCGCGCGATCGCCGCGCTGGCCGTCAAAGGCCATTCCGCTTTTGCACAGCCGCTCGACGTGACAGACAGCCTCGCGGTCGATGCCGCGGCAGCGGCGATGGCCGTGCGCGACGGACGGATCGACATTCTCGTCAACAATGCCGGCATCGCGCGCAGCGAGACCGCGGCCGAGGCTGTCGCCGACGAGCATTGGCTGAATGTGCTCGACGTCAATCTGAACGGCAGTTTCTGGTGCGCGCGCGCCTTCGGACGGCACATGCTGGCGGCGGGGCAGGGGAGCATCGTCAACGTCGGGTCGATGTCTGGCTTCATCGTCAACCGACCGCAGCCGCAAAGCTATTATAATGCGTCGAAGGCCGCGGTGCACCAGCTGACCAAGAGCCTCGCCGCCGAATGGGCGGGCCGCGGCGTGCGGGTCAATGCGGTCGCTCCAACCTATATCGCGACCCCGCTCAATGCCTTTGCCGACAAGCAGGGCGAGATGTATCGCCGCTGGATCGACGGGACGCCGCAAGCGCGGCTCGGCGAACCCGAAGAGGTTGCGGCGGTCATCCTGTTCCTGGCGTCCGACATGGCGAGCCTGATGACCGGCAGCATCGTACTGGCCGACGGCGGGTATAGTTGCTGGTGAGGCTGGCCCAGTGGGCAAAAGCGGAATGTCACAGTCTCTTCTTTCGTCACCCCGGATTGGATCCACGGTCGACAGCTACCGTCGCGCTGATGGATCCCGGATCAAGTCCGGGATGACGATAAGGAAATTTCGATCTTTAGGCGCGCTGCAAAGCCCGTCTGCCGATCGGCACAATCGTCGACCTTTCATATAGGTCGCAAAGCTGTCAGATAGGTCTCTGCAGGGCGGCACTGACCGCCTCTTTTGGGGATGTCTGATGACCAAGCTGAATTTTGCCGTTTCCACGACCGTGCTCGCCGCCCTGCTGGCGGCCGCGCCTGCCCATGCGCAAGACGCCGCGACGGCGCCTGCCACCACCGAAGGCGAGAGTGACGGCACCATCGTCGTCACGGCGCGCAAGCGCGAAGAAACGCTGAACGATATCCCGATCGCGGCGACAGCGATCAGCGGCGACACGCTCGTCGCGCGAGGGCTCAATTCGGTGCGCGAAGCGGCGGTGCTCTCGCCGGGTCTCAACATCAACAGCGACGGCGCGGGACGCGCCTTCGTTTCGATCCGCGGCGTCGGCGTGACGCTCGTCCAGTCGGTACAGCCGGGCGTCGGCCTGTTCATCGATGGCATCTATCAGCCGAACACCTCGTATCTGAACAATCCGCTGGTCGACGTCGACCGTATCGAGGTGCTGCGCGGCCCACAGGGAACGCTGTACGGCAAGAACACGATGGGCGGCGCGATCAACGTGATCACGCGTGCGCCGAGCAACGATCTGGAAGTGCGTGCCAACGCCAGCTATGCCGGGCCCGACAACAGCTGGATGGTGTCGGGTTCGGTGTCGGGGCCGATCGTCAAGGACAAGGTGGCGATCCGGGTCGCAGCAGCGCACCGTCAGCAGGACGGCTTCCTCAAAAATACGGTGATCGGCGGCAATGCCAATCCGTTCAACACCGACTCGCTCAACGCGACAGTGCGGATCACACCGTCGGACGGCTTCACGCTGACGGTCAAAGGCTATTACGACTGGGTCGATGGCGTGAACGTCCCCTATTCGCGGGTGACCGGCCCGCGCGACTATTCGCGTGACGTTCAGTTCAACACGATCAACGCCGTCTCGTTCAGATATCGGGGCGTGAATGCCCGCGCCGAAGCCGATCTCGGTGGCGGATCGAAGCTCAGCGTCATCGGCGCCTATGACATGCGCAACGGCTTCACGCCCGACGGGGAAGGCGACTTCGGCCCCACCGACACGGTGCGCTCGGTCGGCCGCGACGCCCTGCGCACGATGACGATGGAAACGCGCCTCGACAGCGAATGGTCGGACAGTTTCTCGACTCTCGTCGGCGTCTTCTACAGCAACGAAATGACCAGAGTGAAAGCGCGCGACACGATCTCGCTGGTCCACCCGATCCTTGGCCCCGTCAGCATCCTGCGCATGACGACGGCGAAGAATGTCGGCGATACCTATGCAGCGTTCGGTACGGTGTTCTGGAAGCCAAACCTCGACTGGGAAGTCTCGGCGGGCGTGCGCTACGATCATGAGGACCGCGTTTCGAACGGCTCGGTCGTCAGCACGACGACGACCGTTCTCGGCGCCGCGACCGCTGGCGGGCTTGTACCGACCGCGAAGCTCAAATCCGACGAATGGCAGCCGAAGCTGTCGATCACGCGCAAGTGGACGCCCGACCTGATGACCTATGTGTCGGTCGCGCGCGGCTATCGCGGTGGCGGTTTCAACGCGCCGACGGCGCCGACGCGGACGTACAAGGGCGACTCGGCATGGACATATGAAGCCGGCGCCAAATATTCGGCGCCGGGGATGAGCCTGTCGGGCACCGTCTTCTATAGCGATTACAAGGATTATATCGGCCTCAACTCGATCGCTCCGGCGGCGGGCGGCGGGCTTGTCACCGTCGACCTCAACACCGGTGACGTCGAAAGCTATGGCATCGAACTCGAAGCGATGGTCCGCCCCGTCCAGGCGTGGACGCTGCGCGGCGGCTTCACCTGGATGCACGCCCGCATCACCGACGACAGCGCGTATACCGCGACCACGGGCCGCCTGTTGTCGTCCGACCGGCTGACCTTCCAGCCCGACTGGACCGCCAGCTTTTCGAGCGATTATCGGATAGAAACCGGCGGCGACAGCGACATCACGCTGAGCGCGGGCCTGGTC
The DNA here is from genome assembly GCF_965227415.1 of Sphingopyxis sp. Taxonomy (GTDB): domain Bacteria; phylum Pseudomonadota; class Alphaproteobacteria; order Sphingomonadales; family Sphingomonadaceae; genus Sphingopyxis. The sequence continues at coordinate 153,696 of NZ_OZ245749.1, forward strand.
GGCAAGGGCAAGCGGCTCGCGGCAACGCTCAACCAGACGACGCCGACGTTCCTCGACAGCTATTGGCTGACCAATGCGTCGATCGCCTATCGCACCGGCCCGGTCGAGGTGGCGCTGTTCGCGAACAATATTTTCAACACCGACTATTTCGAAAGCTACATCGAAAAGACGACGCTGGCGCTTGCGGGGCTTCCGGCCTCCGACCTTGGCATCACCGGTGACCGGCGCCGCTATGGCGTCCGTGCAAGCCTGAAGTTCTGATCATGTCGGGGATGGCGAGCCATTGGCAACGCAAGCCGCTTCCCGCGGATTTGGTGGGGGCGCTGGAGCAACGGTTTGGGGACCGTTTCCAGCGCGGAGCGGCGGTGCTCGGGCAACATGGATCAAGCGAGTCCCATTTCGCACCGGTGCTGCCCGACGCCGTCGTCTTTGCCCAGTCGACCGACGATGTGGTTGCGCTCGTGACGCTCTGCTCGGCGGCTGATATCCCGATCGTCCCCTTTGGCGCGGGTACGTCGATCGAGGGCAATGCGCTGGCGATCCACGGCGGCATTTCGCTCGACATGACCCTGATGGATCGCGTCGTGGCCGTGAATGCCGAGGATTTCGATTGCGTCGTCCAGTCCGGTGTCCGCCGCGAGGAACTGAATGTTCATTTGCGCGATCAGGGATTGTTTTTTCCGATCGACCCCGGCGCCAATGCCACGATCGGCGGCATGGCCTCGACGCGCGCGTCAGGCACCAACGCGGTACGGTATGGCACCATGAAGGATGCCGTGCTGAGCCTGGAAGTGGTGACGCCGCAGGGCAAGGTGATCCGCACCGCGCGGCGCGCCCGCAAGTCGGCGGCGGGTTATGATCTGACGCGGCTGTATGTCGGATCCGAAGGCACGCTGGGCATCATTACCGAAGTCACGCTGCGCCTCCATCCGGTCCCCGACACCATCTCGGCCGCGGTGTGCAGTTTCGACACTTTGGGCGGCGCGGTCGATACGGTAGTGCAGGCGATACAGTGCGCGGTGCCGCTCGCGCGCGTGGAAATCCTCGACACGAAGCAGATGATCGCGGTCAATCGCTGGTCGAAGCTCGACTATCCCGAAGCGCCGACGTTGTTCTTTGAATTCCACGGCAGCGCGGCGAATGTCGCCGAGCAGGTCGAAACGGTGAAGGCGCTGGCCGAGGCGAACGGCGGCAGCGCGTTCAACTGGTCGAACCTGCCAGAGGAGCGCACCAAATTGTGGCGCGCCCGGCACGAGGCCTATTATGCCGCAGTCAACATGCGCGCTGGCGCGATCGGTTGGGCGACCGACGTGTGCGTGCCGATCAGCCGCCTGGCCGAATGCATCGCCGAGACACATGTCGACCTCGACACGTCGAGCGTCCCGGCGACGATCCTGGGGCATGTCGGCGACGGCAATTTCCATGTGATCTTCTCGATCGATCCCGACGCGCCCGACGAAATGGCCGAAGTCGAGGCGATCAACGCGCGGATCGTCGAGCGTGCGCTCGCGATGGATGGCACCTGCACCGGCGAACATGGCATCGGCATCGGCAAGCAGGATTGGCTCGTCGCCGAGCTCGGCGAAGCGGTCGAGCAGATGCGGATGATCAAACGCGCGCTCGATCCGCAAAATTTGCTCAACCCCGGCAAGATCTTTACGCTGTGATGGCGACGCAGGCCAAAACGCTCGCTTCGCCCGCCGCGCGCCTGACCGCGCCTGCGACTTTCGTCCCGCTGTTGCTGCTCGCGCTGGTGACGACGATGGGCTTCACCGCGCTCGGCAGCTTCGGCACGATCCAGGAAAGCGCAAAGGCCGAACTGGGCCTCAGCGACGATGCGCTCGCGCTGATCCAGGGGCTTGGCGCGGCTGTGCCGATGGTGCTGTTTTCGATCCCGATCGGTGTCCTCGTCGATCGTCGCAATCGCGTGCGGCTGACGATCGGGCTGGCGATGCTGTGGACGCTCGGCACCTTGCTCACCGCCTTCGCGCCAAGCGCGGGATTGCTGACCGCAGCGCGGATGCTCGTCGGCATCGGATCGACCGGATCGCTCACCGCCGCGCTGTCGCTGTGCGCCGATTATTGTGCGCCCGATCAGCGCGGCCGCGCGATGCTGATCGTCAATCTGGGCAAGGCGCTGGGCGTAGCGCTCGGCTTTGCGCTGACCGGCTGGCTGTTCGGCCTGCTCGCCGACTTTAGCGCGCCCGGCTGGCTCGCCGCGATGGCGCCCTGGCGCAGCGCGCATGTGCTTCTGGCTGCGATCAGCGCGTTGTGCCTGTTGCCGCTGCTGTTCCTGCGCGAACCCGAACGGCGCGAGGTTGAGGCCAGCCCCGACGCGCCGTTCCGCATCGTTGTCGCCGAGCTATGGGCCCGCCGCGCCTTTCTGGGTCCGCTCTTCGCGGGGCAGGTCGCGGTCGTCATGGCCGATGTGGCCGCAACCGTGTGGGTCGCGCCGGTGCTGTCGCGTGACTTCGCGCTCCAGCCACAGCAGTTCGCAGGCTGGGTTGGCGCGCTGATGTTCGGCACGGGCGTTGCAGGCGCGGTGCTCGGCGGTATTTCGGCCGACATCGGACAGAAAAGCCGCCGCCGCGGCGGCATCCTGCTGGGCGCTGTGATCGCCGCGGGGATCGGGGTGCCAGCCGCGCTGTTTCCGCTGATGCCCAGCGTGACCGGGCTTGCGGTCGCGCTTGGCGTCCTGTCGATGTGCGGCGCGGTGACCGGTCTTGTTGTGTCGGTCGCGCTGACCGTGCTGCTTCCCAACGAGTTGCGCGGCCTGTGCATCGGCGCCTTCATCGCGGTTGCCGGGTTGATCGGTTTCGGCCTGGCACCGTGGGTGGTGACGCGCGTAAGTGCCCTGATGGGCGGCGAAGCAATGCTGGCCGAAGCGCTGGCGCTGGTGGGGGTGATCGTCAGCGCGCTGTCCTTCCTTGCTTTCCTTCTCGCGATGCGGCGCGCTCCGGAACCTATCAGATAGGTCTTGCGAAAGCTGTAAGATAGGTGTAGGCGGGGTTCAGGGAGAATTGCCATGCCGTCCAAGCATCCTGTCATCGTGTCGCCCGAAATGACCACCTTCATCGGCCGCGGCGCGTGTGACCGCATGCTGTTGCCGCCCGACGCGCTGTTGCTCGGCTTTGGCGACGTCGGGGAGCCGGTGGTGCGAACGCTGGCGTTTCGCGAACTGGAAGGCGAAGAGCATCTGCTCGTCTTCGCGGTGTCGCGCAGCGCATGCCGCCGCCTGTTCGGCGACCTGCCTGACCCTGACGCGCGCTGGTACCTGCCATCGGATCTGCGCGCGCTCGGCCAGTCGATCGTCGCGCCCGATTGCGACGCCGCCGCGACCGACACGCTGCGGCTGGCGCGTAGCATCGAATTGCTCTGCCAGTTTTTTGCCGCGTTGCGAGCCGGCGATCTCGTCGCGGTCGAAGGCCAGCCGAGCCTGACCGAGAGCGACATTGCGCGGATCGCGGCGGCGCGGCGGATCGTCGACACGCGCTGGCACGAGAAATGGACGATCGACGATATTGCAAAAAGCTGCGGGCTCAATCGCGACAAGCTGACGCGCGGGTTTCGCGAGCTCTATCAATGTGGCGTCGCCGAGGCACTGAGCGAGCGGCGGCTGCGTCAGGCGCGGCAGATGCTGGCAGCGAGCGACCTGCCGGTGGGCAGCATCGGTTATCGCTGCGGCTATCTCAACAACGCCAGCTTCACGCGCGCCTTCTCGCGCCGCTTTGGCATGGCGCCGACCGCGATGCGCCGCGTGGGCGTGGCCGCATGAGCGGAATGATCGACCTCGGCGCGCGCGGCTCGCTGGTCGACCGGGCGGTCGAATCGGTGCGCGACTTCATCCGCGCCAACGATCTGAAGGTCGGCGATACGCTGCCGGGCGAGGGCAGCTTTGCAACGCAACTCGGCGTCAGCCGGCCTGTGATGCGCGAAGCGTTCGGCGCGCTCGCCGCGCTCCGCCTCGTCGACGTCGGCAACGGGCGCAAGCCACGCGTCGGCGCGATCGACGGGTCGGTGATGGCGGCGTCGATGGGGCACGCTGTAAACACCGCGCAAGTGTCGCTCGCCGACGTGTGGGACGTGCGCCGCACGCTCGAACTGCGCACCGCCGAACTGGCGGCGGTCAACCGCAGCGACGACCAGGCGCGCGCGATCCTGACGGCCGCGCACGGCCTGTCGGTCGGGCATGACGAAGCCGCGCGCACCGCCGCCGACACCGCCTTTCACCAGACGATCGCAGAGGCGAGCGGCAATCAGCTGTTCCACCAGATCGTGCGCTCGTTCGAGCAATTGATGGCCGTCGCCATCCCGCGCGCCTGGGCAGGGCGCACGACGCATCACGAGCGCGACGAGACGCTGGCGCTCCACCGCGAGGTCGCCGAGGCGATCGCGGCGCGCGACCCCGTGCGCGCGCGGGCTGCGATGGAAAGCCACTTCAACAATTCGATCGGCGAGATGCTGAAGGACCAGTTCTGACGCGAGCCGATTAACGCCCGGCCTAACTCGAGAAAAAGCGCAGCACCTCTTCCTTGAACTCGAGCGTCAGCCGCGACGGGCGCGATACGTTCGACACTGCGAAGGCATATTCGTGCAGGATCGGCGGGTCGAAGCGTCGCGCGACGAGCGGCGCGTGCAGATAGGGTTTGACCAGCAGCTCGTTCAAAATCGCCATCCCATTGCCTTTCGCCGCCAGCGCGCAGGCGGAGCCGTGGGTGTGCGTTTCGATCGCGACGCTGGGCCGCAGCCCGAACGCGGCGAAGGCGGCATCGACCTGTGCCCGCCAATGGCGTCCGGCGCCGAGCAGGATCAACGGATGGTTGCCGATTGCCGCGGGCGTGATGGTGTCGAGCGCGGCAAGCGGATGGTCGTCGCGCATCACGCACACCGAACCGCTCGACACGATCTGGTCGGCCGCGATATCGCTTTCGTCGGTCGGCAGCTTGACGAAGCCGCAGTCGACATAGCGCATCGCGATCATCGATCGCGCGGTTTCGACGCTGCGCGAATCGATACTGAACTCGACCCCCGGAAAGCGCTCGCGGAATTGCGACACGATGTCGGGGAGCACCCCTTCGGCAAAGCTCGGCGGCGCGACGATCCGCACCGTTCCTGCCGAATATCCGGCGATATCGCGGACCAGGCTGTTGAACCGGTCGAGGCTGGAAAGCGTCAACTCGACCTCCTGGATCAGCTTGGTGCCATCAGCGGTAGGAACCAGCTTGCCGCGGTCGCGATAGAAAAGGTCGAAACCGACATTCGCCTCCAATTGCGCGATCAGTCGGCTGACCGCGGGCTGCGACAGCGACAATTGTTTGCCCGCCGCGGTGGCCGAGCCGGTTCGCATGATCTCCGCAAAGACGCGCAGCGCGCGAAAGCTGACATCCTTGTCGGGCTCGACGCCCGCCGGTGCCGGCGGTTTCGGCATGTCAGGCCGTTTCCGTCGCCGCGATGACGGGCAACAGGATGCGCGAGGATTGTCCTGGCCCGAAATACACGCTGTTTTGCGCCGGGCGCGGCGGCTCGCCGTCGACCCGCCAGTCGCTGTTCGGATTGATGTCGAAATGCGGAAAATTGCTGCCGGCGATTTCAATGCGGATCCGGTGCCCCGCACAGAAGCGGTTGCTCATCGGAAAGGACGCAATCTTCACCGGATAGACCTTTCCGTTTTCCATCGGTTCGGTCGCCTCGAACGAGTTCCGGAACCGCAGCCGCAAGATGCCGTGCGCGATGTTGAGCGCATAGCCATCGGGATAGTCCGCGTTCGGCGGGTAAACATCAACGACTTTGATCGTGATATCGGTATCAACCGCGTCCGAGCTGACGAACAGCTCCGCCACCACCTGCCCGGTGAGTTCGACATCGGCGTCGAGCGTAGCGGTGTCGAAGACAAGGACGTCGGGACGTTCGGCGATGGAAGGATAGGGCGGTTTCGATCCGAAGAAGTCCGGACCTTCGCGCTGGTCGAAGCCGCCGGCTTCCATCACCGGCGCGCCCGATGCGATCGCGCCGCCGATCGTCGGCACCGGATGATGCGGATCGTGGGTGAAGTTGCGGCTGCCGGGCACGCTCGCGGGGTCGTGCTTAAGTTCGCCGTCGCTGCCGAGATAAAGCGTCGTCAGCTGCGTTCCGGGAAGCGGCCAGGTCGCTGCGGCGCGCCAGCTTCCCCCATGGTCCAGGCGACCGCTGGGGAGACGGCGCCCCGAACCGCCGCCCATGGTAAAGAGATAGACGGCGTCGGGCAGAGGATCGGCCGGCGCGCCCTTCAGATGGTGGTCGAACCAGCGCCGCCGCAAGCCGACATAATCGCCAAAAACGTCGTCGAGTGTCGATGCGGCGCCGAAATCGACGTCTCCCGCATAGGTCAGCGATCGTTTGCCGTGCGTCCAGGGCCCCATGATCAGCTTCACCGGGCCGCGCTTGCGCGCCGCAAGACCGGTGAAATTCTCGATCGCGGTGAGGGCATAGGGGTCGTACCAGCTCGACATATGGACCATCGGCACGTCGGCGAATTCGTCGTACCAGCCGCGCGCATAGATGCCGCGCTGCTTCCAGAAGTCGGAAAGCCGTTCTTCCTTCCATTGTTCGAGGATGAAGGATTCATATTCGGGCGCGGCGCTGATCGGCGAGTGGCCGGGCGCCCATTTGTCGACGCCGATCCAGTCGCGGATGTCGACGGCCTCAAGCGCTTCGCGCCGCGCGGCGTCCTCCATCGTCTCGCGCGCCAGCAGAGCGTGTTTCAGCGCCCAGGTCAGCTGCTTGAGTTCATAGGCCCCGCCCTGCCGAATGCCGCTGTGATAGGCGCTCGAAAAGCCGCCCGAGTCGAGGAACATCGCCGCGAGTCCCGGCGGATTCAGGCTGGCAAGCGCGGCCTGGACATGCGCGCCATAGGACAGCCCCAATGTCGCGATCGCGCCGTTGCACCAGGGCTGCGTGCGGATCCAGGCGAGCGTGTCGGCGCCGTCTTCGGCCTCCGACATATATTTGCGAAAGACGCCTTCGGACCCATATCGGCCGCGGCAATCCTGGAGGACGAAGGCATAGCCGTGCGATGCAAAGATGCGCGCGATGTCGGGTTTCGAGAGCGGGGTTTCGTTTGCGACCGAAAAGTCGGCGTGGTTCGTACCCGCTTTGTCATAGGGCGTGCGTTCGAGGAGGACCGGCAAGGCCGACGCATCGCCGGAAAGATAGATGTCGGTCGCCAGGCGAACGCCGTCGCGCATCGGCACCATGACGTCGCGAAGAATCCGGATGTCCATCGTTTCGATCACCGCGCAGGCATCGCATAGGTCGAGGGCGCGCCGGGTCCGACGGGCCAGTCGAAGCCGGTCCACAGCCCGACGAGGCAGAGACCGGTCAGGCCGATGGCGATCGAGAAGGGCAGCATCATCGCGATCAGCGACCCGACGCCGAAATCCTTGCGCCAGCGCTGTGCGAGGACCAGCACTAGCACGAAATTCGACGCGACGGGCGTTACGATATTGAAGATCGAATCTCCCATTCGATACGCGGCGGTGGTCATTTCGGGCGATACGCCCAGAAGCATCAACATCGGCACGACGATCGGCGCCATCGCACTCCATTTCGCCGACGCCGACCCGATGACGAGGTCGAAGACCGACGACATCAAGAGGAGCAGGATCAGCATGACTGGCGTCGCGAGATGTTGCGCGCGCAGCCAGTCGGCTCCGTTGATCGCCATCACCGGGCCAAGGTTCGACCAGGCGAACATCGCGATGAAATGCGCGGCGAAAAACGAAATGACGAGGAAGGGGGTCATCGTCGCAAGCCCTTCGGTCATCATCTTGACGACGTCGCGATGTGATCCGATCGATCCGACCGCCGCGCCATAGACCCAGCCGCAGACGAGAAAGAGCAGCATGAAGCCCGCGACGAGCGAGGCGTAAAAGGGCTCGAGCCGCGCGGGGCCGGATGCGGCGGTGTCGACCAGCGGGGTATAGCCCGGCCAGAAGGTGAAGGCCGCGAACACAAGCGCAATGATCAGCGCGGCGAAGCCGGCGCGGCGAAGCCCTCTCCGCTGGTCGGCGGGATCGGCGTCGTCCTGGCTTTCGCCTTCGGGAAGCGTGCCGGTCCATTTCCCCAGCCGTGGTTCGACTATCCGGTCGTTCACATACCAGGTGACGGGGATCAGGATCACGCCGAGCGCGGCGGTGAAATACCAGTTGCCGAGCGGATTGAGCATATGATCGGGAACGAGCAGCGCCGTCGCCGATTTGGTGATGCCCAGCATCAGCACGTCGAACTGACCCGGCAACAGATTGGCGGCGAAGGCGCCCGAAATGCCGGCATAGGCGATCGCGATTCCCGACAGCGGATGGCGTCCCGCCGCGGCGAAGATGATCGCCGACAGCGGGATCAGCACGACGTAGGCAGCGTCGGCGGCCTGATGCGACAAAAGCCCGATCAGGAAGATGGCAGGGCTGAGGAAGCGGTTCGAAACGCCGCGCATCGCGCGCGCCATCAGCGCGGTGAACAGGCCCGAGCGTTCGGCGACCGCTGCACCGAGCATGACGACGAGGATCAGCCCGAGCGGCGGGAAATTTGCCATCGTTTCAGGCATGTCGGTCAGCAGCTTGCCGACATTCTCCGCCGAGAGCAGGCTTTTGGCGGTCAGGGTCTCACCGGTGACGGGATTGACGGCGCTCCACCCCAGCAGTGCGGCAGCGACCGACGCCGCGACGAGCAGGGCGATCAACCCCAGGAAGATGAAGACCGGGTCGGGCAGGGCATTTCCCCAGCGCTCCACCCGGTCGAGCCACCTGCGCGTCTTGCTGTCCGCTGACATGGTCGAGCCGCCCCGCATTCTGGTCCAGGGATGGCCGCGCCGAGCCCGGCGCGGCCGATCCGGTTACATCTTCACCGAGAAACTGGCGTAAAGGAAGCGGCCACGCGCATCATAGGTGTAGATGTCGTAATTGATGGGCGCGTTGGCGTAGGAAGCGGGCGGCGCCTTGTCGAAGAGATTGTTGACGCCCAGACTGAAGCGCGCGGCATCGCCGTCGATGTTGAAGCCGATTTCGAGGTCGGTGTAGATGATCGAGCGCGTCCGGTCGTTCTTGACCGTATTCACCGCATCGGTCGTCGGGCCGATATAGCGCGCGCGCAAGGTCGCATCGACCAGGTCGCCGGTCCAGCCGAGCGACGCCTGGCCTTTCCAGCGCGGGTAGGTCGCGCGCGGCGTATCGCCGCGCCCTGCGCGTTCGTCGACGATCGGCGCGCCGCCCGCGGGGTTGGGCGCCGTGGTCTTGAACGAATGGAGATAGGAGGTGTCGACCACCGCCGAAATACGGCCGATGCCCGTGTTGAAGTCATAGCGCAGCGTCGCATCGACCCCGTCGGTCGTGATCGAGTTGAGGTTCTGAGCCCCCTGCAGCAATTCGAGGATCGCGCCGGTCCCGGTGTCGCGGTTCACCAGGTCGCAGAACACGCCGCCGCGCAGTGCGCACAGCTGAAGGATCTGGGTCGGCGTTTGCGCCGCGATCGCGTTGTTGATCTTGATCTTGTAATAATCGACCGTCAGCGACAGGCCGCGCACCCCGCTGGGCGTGACCGAGACGCCGGCGCTGAAGGTGTCGGCGGTTTCGGGCTTCAGATTGCTGTTGCCGCTGATGACCCCCGGAATCAGGCCGTTGAGGTTGAAGTTCGCCTGATTATAGCCAGTCGGAACGCCCGCGCAGCCGGGCAGGCCGGGATTGGCGGATGCGCCGCCATTACAGGGGTCGGCACCCTGAAAGCTCGTCTGGCGGGCGCCCTGATACAGCTCGAGGATGGACGGGGCGCGGAAGCCTTGCGAATAAGTGCCGCGGAACAGAATATCCTCGATCGGACGATAGCCGACACCGACTTTCAACGTCGCCTTGTTGCCGACAGTCGAATAGTCCGAATAGCGGCCGGCCAGGCTGAGCTCGAGGCTTTCGGCGAAAGGCTGGTCGCGGAAGATCGGCACGTTGAGTTCGGCATAGGCTTCGTGAAGGTCGTAGCTGCCGACGGTCGGAGTGCGCGTCTGTCCCGTCGTCTTCGTATAGAGCGCCGGATTCAGGAAGGTCGGCGGTGCGTTCACGATCGGATCGGGCGCGTCGAAGCCGCGGTTCTGGCGATATTCGTAGCCGACCGCGAGAGCGACCGGGCCCGCGGGCAGATCGAACAGATTGCCAGTGACATTGAACGCCGCATTGTAGAGTTCGGTGCGGTTATACTCGCGCGTCGTAAAGCGGATATAGGCTGCCTGTGCGGGCGTCATCGGCGCGAAAAGGTTGATCGGCACGCAGCCGGCATTCGCGGCGCAGGTGGCGGGCGAGCCGAGGCCGAGGAACAGATTGTCGTAATTGATGCCGTTTTCGGCGACCGTGTCGATGCTGTTCTTCGAATAGGACCCGAAGACGTCCCAGCGCCATTCGCCGCCGCCGATCTGGAAGGTTCCATCGACGCCGACCGAGAAGCGGATCGTCTCGACATCCTGCACATTGTTGCGGTTGCCGACGTCGGTCATCACCTTGCGGATGCGCCACGCGCTGTTCGCGGCAAAGCCCAGCGCATTGCCAGCGGGCACGCCGTTCGCGGTGCCGAACGGATTGAACGCCTGATTGTTGGGGATCGCAAAGCCGCGCACGGTCCCGGCGCTGCCGCCGATGTCGAGCAGGACCGGCGAGAAGAGCTGGTTCGACTTGCGCCGGTTATAGACGCCCTCGAGCTTGATCGTGACGTCGTCGGTCAGTTCATAGTCGAAGCGGCCGTACACGCCGTAGCGCTCCGACGGGCCCGCCGAATAAATGCCCTGCGCCTGCGTATTATAGAAGTCGCCGGGCAAGGCGCCGAGGTGGAACGCGTTGTCGGCGAGGTTACCGGCGCCGATCGTCGCGCCATTGTTCAGTACGATCGGGTTCGTTGCGTTCGCGAAGCCTGCGGGCGTCCCGAAATAGCCGTTCGCCGCCAGACCCGGCAGGATGAATAGCCCATTGGGGTTCGTGCCCACCGCCGTCACCGGAACGAGCGTTTGCGTGGTCAGCGCGCGGGCGTCGGTGCGGATCGCGCGCGATTTGAAATAGCTGCCCGACAGGATGACGGAGGCCCGGTCCCACGTCTTGCCGACGGTCAGCTTCGCCGACAGCTCGCTTCCGTCGCCATGGCTGGTGATGCCGGCGCGCACCGAGCCGCGCAGCCCGTCGAACGGCTGCACCGTCTTGATATTGACGACGCCCGCAATCGCATCGGCGCCATAGATGGCGGAGGCGCCATCCTTCAAAATCTCGATGCCGTCGATCATGCCCTGCGGCAGCGTGTTGAGATCGACAAAGTCGCGGAAACCGCGCTGGCCGACGCCGTCGACCCAGCGATGTCCGTCGACGAGAACGAGGACGCGGTTGCCGCTGCCCTCGGCTCCGCCCAGATAGCGCAGATTGATCGAGCTGGCGCCATAGGAGGTGCCCTGCGTGCCATTGGAATTGAGGCTGACGCCCGCCGATGGCAGTTTCTGCAGCAGGTCGCCGATCGACGAGGTTCCCGACTTGGTGATATCTTCCGACGTCAGCGTCAGGATCGGCCCGACCGAGGCGGCGTCCTTTCGCCCGATGCGCGAACCCGTCACGATGATGTCGCCGCCGGAGTCAGCATCCGTGGCATCCGGCGCCACTTCGTCAGCGCCGGCTGCCTGGGCGTAGGCCAGTGCGGGCCAGGCGAAGGCGCTCAGGCTGATGCCGGCGGCGGCGGCCAATCTGGCGAGCTGGCAGCGCCGGGCGAAGCGAGCGGATGCGATAGTCATGTCAGGTCCCCCATTTTCGATTCGGTCCCTGGCTTAGGGGCAAGTCGGCCACCGAAAAATATTATGACAGGCTTGGATGCATCCATAACAAAAGCGCATGACGTTGCCCGCCATCTCGCAATCTTATTATATGATGCGAAAGGGAGGGACAAAGATTGGCCTATTTGCTCGCGCCTACGCGTCGCCGATTGCTGGGAGCAGGAATTTCGGTCGCATTTCTTCCGATAGCCACGGCGGGCGGCGACCGCCCCTTGCGCGTCAGCCTGCTCGGTCAGGCGCTGATCAAGAAGGATTTGCGAACGATCGGATGGCAGGGGCTCGGCGAATTCCGGCGTCTGTTGAGCGCCAGCGACGCTGTCTTCACCGACCTCGAGACCGTGATCGCCGGGCCGCTCGCTGGACAATCGACGCGCCCCGCCGACAGCGAAGTCCTTCACGTCGGCGATGCGTCGGTCATCGATTGCCTCCGCGCGATCGGCGTCAATATCGTCGCGACCTCCAATAACCACGCCTGGGATCTCGATACCGGAGGCATCCTGTCGACGATCGACGCGCTGCGCGAGCGCAAAATGGCCTTTGCAGGCACGGGCCGCGACTTGGCCGAGGCGAGCGCGCCGGGTCTGTTGCAGGGGTATGCGAAGGTCGCGCTCGTCGCAGCGGCGGCCGGGGCGATCCGCGATGGCGCCGCCGCGACCGCCGACCGCGCGGGCGTCAACGAATTGCGGCGCGACGCCGATGGCGCGTTGAACGCGGTCGATATCGAGCGCTATCTCGCGGCGATCCGCCTGGCGGCGGGCAGCGGCGCGACGGTGATTGCCTATCTGCACAGCCATTATTGGGAGCCGCGCAAGTCCGACACCCCCGAATGGCAGCGCGACCTCGCGCGCCGCGCGATCGAGGCGGGAGCGGTTACCTTCGCTGCGCATGGCGTCCCCGAAATGCAGGGCATCGAATATTACCGCGGCGCGCCGCTGTTCCACGGGCTTGGCTCTTTCGTCTTCCAGTCCGAAAAGCCCGACGGCGCTTACGGTGCCGAAGCGTGGCAATCGATCATTGCCCATCTCGAAATTCGCGCGGGCAATGTCGCGGCGGTCAAGCTGACGCCCGTGCAGCTTGACGCGAAGGGAGTTATGGTCGGCGGATCGCAGGTCAGGGGAACCCCCCATATTGCGCGAGGCGCCAACGCGCGCATCATTCTCGATCGGGTCGAGGCACTCACCCGATCCTTCGGCAACGCAGCCCTTCCAGCCCCGGCGAATTAGCCTCGGCTCACCGCCCGAAAGATTTTCTTCATCGCAAAACGGCGTCGCGGCGGTTGACGAAACCAATATCAATCTTTTAAGTTGAGATTGTCACTCGGAGCTGGTCGAGACGGGTGACGGGCTCTCCCGCTCTCTTCTTCGACCCGCGGCTTTTGAACGGGAAAGCAGCTTGCTCCGCGTTACCAACGGCTAAAGCGCGTGATGCTCGGGCGACATCGCCAGGCATTGCGTTCCCCCTGAAGGGGTATTGCGATGCGTATGTGTAGCACCAGACTTTAAACGATCGCCGATCCTGCGCGTGGGGTAGCGGACCGACCGCACCCCGCTCCGCGCAGCGGCGCCTCCCATAGCTCCTGTCGCTTCTCTCCTCACGCGAGGCGTTGCGGCCGAACGTCCGGCGCGTCTGCGCCGGCGCGGGAACGATCATGCCTTTGCTGACCCAATCCGACCTGTCGGATCTGGCTCGCTATCCTGCGTCCCTGCGCAGCGCCGCCCGTGCGCTGTGGGGCGACGGGCTGGCGTCCGCCCGATCCGACGCGCCGCGCCGCGCCATCATTCATCACACAAAAAAGGGGGCGGGATCGCCGCCCGGGGACCCATTATAATGACCAAATTCTCTCCCGATGATCGCTTGAAGCTTTTGCTCGGCGCCGCGTTGCTGGTTCCAGCGACGCCTGCCTTTGCCGCGGAAACGGCCGCCGACGACGCGAGCGCAGCCGCCGAGGCGGCGGTTCCTGTCGGTATCGACGATGGCGACTATGCCAACGAAATCATCGTATCGGCGCGCCGCCGCGACGAAAGCGCGCAGGACGTTCCGATCGCGCTGTCGGTCATCGGGTCCGAAGCGCTGGAGGCGACGGGCAATTATACGCTGACCCAAGTGCAGCAGATCGTTCCCAGCCTGCAGGTATTCAGCTTCAACCCGCGCAACACCAATATCAACATCCGCGGCCTCGGCAGCAATGTCGCGCTGACCAACGACGGGCTTGAAAACGGCGTCGGCTTCTATATCGACAATGTCTATTATGGCCGCGTCGGCCAGACCCAGTTCGACCTGGTCGACTTGCAGCAGATCGAGGTGTTGCGCGGGCCACAAGGGACGCTGTTCGGCAAGAACACGACCTCGGGCGCCATCAACATCTCATCGCGTCGGCCGAGCTTCGACCCCGAATTTTCGGGCGAGGCGAGCGTCGGCGATTATGGCTATTACCAGCTGCGCGGATCGGCGTCGGGCGGGCTGATCGACGACCTGCTCGCGGTGCGCCTGAGCGGTTCGGTGACCGAGCGGCGCGGTTTGCTCTACAACACGACCCAGAACGAACGCGCCCAGGACTATTCGAACTGGAGCGTGCGCGGGCAATTGCTGTTCACGCCGAGCGCCGATCTCGAGGTCAAGATCATCGGCGATTTCTCTCGGCAGAAGCAGAACCACGTCCTCAACGTCTTCGCCGGCTATTTCGGCACTTATGACAATGGGGTCGTCATTCCGAACAATTTCGCGGCGCGCGCGGCGCGCTTTCCGACCTACAGCTTCCCGACGATCGATCCCTTCGCGCGGCGCGGCGAAGCGAACAGCCATTATCAGTCGAACATGGACGGCTATGGCGTATCGGGGCAGGTCGATTGGGACATTGGTGCTGCCAAGCTGACGTCGATCACCGCCTATCGCTGGTGGGACTGGAACCCTTCGAACGACGGCGATTCGACGTCGCTGCCCGTGATCACCAAGGCGCAACAAGCGAACCGCCAGCGTCAGTTCAGCCAGGAAGTCCGTCTCGCCTCCGACAGCGACGGCCCGATCAACTATGTCGTGGGCGCCTATTATTTCTGGCAGGTCATCCGCGGCAAAGGGGCGACCGCATACGGTCCCGCCGCGGGCCTGTGGAACCTGCCGACCGTGCCGGTGGCGGTCAGCAACGCGGCGCTCAACGGCTTCGAAGCCAATTCGACCTCCGACCCGCGCACGCGCAGCTATGCCCTGTTCGGCCAGCTCGACTGGAAATTCACCGATCAGCTGACGCTGACCGCGGGCCTGCGCTTCACGCACGAGAAAAAGGACGGGTCGTTCAACCAGTTCCATGTCGCGGGGATCGACCTGTCGACGCTTCCTGCGGCGACGGCCGCCGCGGCGCTCGCCATCCGCAACCAGTTCAATCCGCTGACCAGCTATTCGACCGCCTTTACCGACAACAGCCTGTCTGGCCTCGCAACATTGTCGTGGCAGTTCAGCGACGATGCGCTCGCCTATGCGACCTTCTCGCGCGGCAACAAATCGGGCGGGCTCAACCTGACCGCGCTGCCGGCCGGTATCGATCCCGACGTCGCCCCGGAAAAGGTCGACAGCTATGAGCTGGGCGTCAAGTCGCAATGGCTCGACCGCCGCGTGACGCTCAACGTGGCGGGGTTTTGGACGGAGATCAGCGACTATCAGACCGCGATCATCGAACAGGTACCGAATACCGTCAATTTCCGGCAGTATATTGCCAACATCCCCAAGGTGCGATCGCGTGGTTTCGAAAGCGACCTGACCTTCGCGCCCAGCAAGCGCGCGAGTTTCTATGCCTCGGTCGCCTATGCCGACACGACGTACAGCGACTATCCGAATGCGCCGCAAGCGCCGGAGCGGCTCTACCTCGGTTCGATCCAGGACCTGACCGGCAAACAGCTGCCGGGGGTACCGAAATTCACCTATACGCTGGGCGGCGATGTTTCCGCGCCGCTCGGCAATCTGGGCGGGCGCGACCTGTCGCTGTATGCCCATGCCGATTATTCGCACCGCTCGACGTTCAACACCTCGTCGAGCGACAGCCGCTACGCCGATGTTCCGGCCTATGGCATCGCCAACGCGCGGATCGGCTTCAAGACCGACGACGGCTTGCTCGACGTGTCGATCTGGGCGCGTAATCTGTTCGACAAGGATTATTTCCAGACGCTGTCGCCGGCCGTCACCGGCCTCGTTACCGCGCTGATCGGCGAACCGCGCACGATCGGCGCGACGCTGCGGACGAAGCTCTGATGAACAGCGCCCCCCCCCCGACCGCGGGCCAGCTCGCGCGCTTCTCTGCGGTCGCGGTGCCGCTCGCCGCCGCTGGATTGCCGCTGGGTGTCTATCTGCCGGCGATTTACGCCCGCGACTATGGCCTGTCGTTGACCGTGATCGGCGTCATCTTCCTGCTTGGCCGGCTATGGGATGCAATCGCCGATCCAGTGATGGGATCGCTCAGCGACCGCACCCGCAGCCGCTATGGTCGTCGCAAGCCGTGGATCGCGGCGGGTGGGGTAGTGTTCGGGCTTTCGTCGATCTTCCTCTTTTTCCCACCCTTCGGGGTGACGCCGCTGTCGCTCGGGATCGTCCTGTTCTTTTTCTATCTCGGCTGGACCGCGGTGCAGATCCCGTTTCAGGCCTGGTCGGGCGAAGTGTCGGGCGACTATCACCAGCGCACGCGCATCGCGACTTATCAGACCGTCGTGACGTCGAGTGCTTTGTTGTTGACGCTGATTTTGCCGACGATCTCCGACCAGCTGCACCCCGGCGACGGGCGTCTGCAGCTGTCGCTGATGGGCGGACTGGTGCTGCTCTCGATCGTCCCGGCGCTGGTCCTGACGCTGACGGCGCTCCGCGAACCGCCGCTGCCGCCGATCCCGGTGAGCAAGCCCAGCCTCAAGGAAACGATCCGCGCGATCATTGGCGAGCCGCTGCTCCTTCGCGTCCTCGCCTCCGATTTCGCGGTGACGCTGGCGCAGAACATCCGCGCCGCGCTGATCGTCTTTTTCGTCACCTTTTACATGGGCCGACCCGAATGGGCGGGCGGTCTGTTCCTGTTCCAGTTCGTCTTCGGGATTTTCGCCGGACCGATCTGGCTGAAGATCGGGCGCCGCTATGGCAAGCATCGCACCGCGGTGGCAGGCGAGCTGGTGCAGGTCGCAGTGAACCTGTCGCTGTTGCTCGTCACCCCCGACACCTTCCCGTTACTGCTCGCGTTGACGCTGGCGCAGGGACTCGCGCAGGGGTCGGGCAATCTGATGCTGCGCGCGATCGTCGCCGACGTCGCCGACAAGCACCGCCTCGACAGCGGCGAGGATCGCACGGGGCTTTATTATTCGGTGTTCAGTCTTGCCGGGAAGACCGCGACGGCGGTCGCGGTCGGTGTCGCGCTGCCGCTCGTCAGCTGGCTCGGTTTCGATCCCAAGGGCGCGAACAGCCCTGCGGCGCTGAGCGGATTGCTGGTCGTCTTCGCGCTCGGCCCCGCCATCGCCCACGCCTTTTCCGCTGCCCTGATCGCGCGCTTCCCGCTCGACGAGGCCGCGCATGCCGAAATTCGCCGACAGCTCGATCCGGGGCCGCCCGACTATGCGTTCGCCGAATAACCCCCGCCGTCCAACCGCTTAGGAGAATGATCATGACGGACCTTCACAACAGCTACGCCAATGCCCGCGACAAAAGTATCGACCTCGACGTCACCCCGGTGACCGGCACCATCGGTGCCATCGTCAACAACGTGCAATTGTCGGGGGATCTGCCTGCGGCCACCGTACAGGCGATCCAGGCCGCGCTGGTACGGCACAAGGTGCTGTTCTTTCGCGACCAGCAGCATCTGATCGACGCCGAGCATGAAGATTTCGCCGCATTGCTCGGCGACCCGATCGCGCACCCGACGGTGCCGGTTGCCGAAGGGTCGCGCTATCTGCTCGAACTCGACAGCCGCGAGGGCTATGCCGCGTCGAGCTGGCACACCGATGTGACCTTCGTCGATGCGTATCCCAAAGCGTCGATCCTGCGCGCGCTGACGATCCCCGAGGCGGGCGGCGACACGCAATGGGCGAACGGCGAGACCGCCTATGAAGGTCTGCCCGAAGTGCTGCGTCAGCTTGTCAACACGCTGTGGGCGACGCACACCAACCTTTACGACTATGCTTCGATCCTGCAGTCGGCGCCCGACAACGACACGGCGCGCGAACGGATCAAGGAGCATCGCAATGTCTTTGCCTCGACGGTCTATGAAACCGAGCATCCGGTGGTGCGCGTGCATCCGGTGAGCGGCCAGCGCAGCCTGCTGCTCGGCCATTTCGTCAAGCAGTTCGTCGGGTTGAACGCTACCGACAGCGCGCGGCTGTTCCAGACGCTGCAGGACCATATCACCAAGCCCGAGAATGTCGTTCGCTGGCGCTGGCGCGAGGGCGACGTGGCGATCTGGGACAATCAGGCGACCCAGCACCGCGCGACCGCCGATTTCGGGCTGCAGCGCCGGACGCTGCGCCGCGCGACGATCGCGGGCGAGATTCCGGTCGCGATCGACGGACGCAAGAGCCGCACCGTTCGCAAGGACAAGGCGGTTCAATACGAACCCGCCTGACGAGATCGGCCGGCGCTTATGGCTCTCCCGATCCTTCCTGTGACTGCGCCGGTCCTGTCTGCGGCGCGCCCGGGTTTCATTCGCCCGGGCGCGCCGACCTTTTGATTGCAAAGGGATTTTCCGAATGTTTCGCTTCGCCTCAATGCTCGCTCTTGTCGTCGTGGCCGCGTCTGTACCGGCGCAGGCCAAGGAGCGGCGGCCGAACCTTCTCGTCATCGTCGCCGACGATCTGGGCTATTCGGACCTCGGCGCGTTCGGCGGCGAAATCCGGACCCCCAATCTCGACAAGCTGGCGCTTCAGGGCATTCGTCTTGCGGGCTTTCACACCGCACCGACCTGTTCGCCAACGCGTTCGATGCTGCTGTCGGGAACCGACAATCATCTGGCCGGCCTCGGCACGATGGCGGAGATGATCCGTCCGAACCAAAAGGGCAAGCCGGGTTACGAAGGCTATTTGCGCAGCGACGTCGCGACGCTGGCCGAGCGTCTCGGCGCCAATGGCTATCGCACGGTGCTGTCGGGCAAATGGCATCTGGGGCTGACGCCGCAGCAGGATCCGCACGCGCGCGGCTTTCAGCGCAGCTTTGCGCTGCTGCAGGGCGGGCACAATCATTTCGGCACCGACGCCGATCCCTCAGCCGACCCCGCCACGCGCGGCGTTGCCACCTATCGCGAAGACGGCAAGGCGGTCGCGCGGCTGCCGTCCGATTTCTATTCGAGCGACTATTTTGCGACCCGCCTGATTGGCTTTCTCGGCGAACGGCACGGGAAGGCGAGGGGGGAGCAGCCCTTCTTTGCGTATCTCGCCTTTACCGCGCCGCACTGGCCGCTGCAGGCGCCGCCCGAGGATATTGCGCGCTATAAAGGCCGCTATGACGAGGGGTTCGACGTGTTGCGCGAGCGGCGGTTGGCGCGGCAGCGAGCGCTCGGCATCCTCGCGCCCGACGTCATCGCCCACACGCCGCGCAACCGCGACGGCAGCTGGGATTCGCTGACCGCCGACCAACAGCGGCTCGCCGCGCGCAACATGGAAATCTATGCCGCGATGGTCGACCGGCTCGACCAGAATGTCGGCCGGGTGATCGAGTCGCTGCGGGCATCGGGCGAACTCGACAACACCGTCATCGTCTTCCTCGCCGACAATGGCGCCGAGGCGCTCGACGTCGAAACGACGGGCGCGCAAATGCTGGCCAGTTCGCTTGAAGGCGCCGATAACCGCATCGCCAATCGCGGCGCGGCGTCGTCGTACCTGACCTATGGCGCCGGCTGGGCGCAGGCCGCGACCGCGCCGTCATGGCTGACCAAGGGGTATCAGAGTGAGGGTGGCACGCGTGCGGTAGCCTTTATCAGCGGTGCTGGCGTGGCGCGGCGCGAAGGCGTCGAGACCCAATATCTGTCGGTGGCCGACATCGCGCCGACTCTTCTCGATCTGGCCCGAACCGATACGTCCGAGACGCAAATCGGCGGCCGTACCGTTCGACCGATCACCGGCCGCTCCTGGCTGCGCTGGCTCCGTGATCCGAGCGCGCATGTCTATGGTGCGGAGAATGGGATCGGATCGGAGCTTTTCGGATCGCGATCGTTTCGCCGCGGTGATTGGAAGCTGACGGACATCGGCGACGGCAACTGGCGCCTGTTCGACATCGCCCGCGATCCCGGCGAAACGCGCGACCTGTCGCTGTCCGATCCCGACCGGAAAGCGGCTCTGGCCGCGGCCTGGGACGATTATGCCAAGCGCGTTGGCGTTACCTTGCCCGACGCCATTCCTTATCGTCCCTGACGGGTCTTCTCGGTGTTCAGACGATTCCGGTTGCAATCATTTTCGCTCGAATGTTTTCCCCGGCCCGGAAGGCACGCACCTGATTAGCGCAATGATTAGTGCCGCTACAGGCACGCGCGATGCATGGTTCGACAAGTTGACACGTGTGGCACTCGAGCGTGGAGTTGTGATGACCTTTTCCGGACCATTGGAAGATCGCATGGCGCTTCGCGAACTGCTCGACGCCTATGCCGACGCCGTATGTCGCCACGATGCCGCTGCCTGGGCGACGACATGGGTCGAAGACTGCCTTTGGGTTCTTCCCGGTTTCGGCGAGTTTTCTGGAAAGGCTCTGGTCGTCGACACATGGCAAACCGCGATGGAGGCGTTTCCCGGTATCGTTTTTCGGGCCTGGCCGGGTGCTATGACAATCGACGGGGATCGGGCTTCGATGCGATCCTACACGTCCGAGACCTATACGCGCGATGGCGTCACTCACCACGACATGGGAGTCTATGACGATATTTGCTCCAAAGTCGGCGGGCGTTGGCATTTCGTGAGCCGCAATTTTCTTCCGCTGCGCCGAGAGCCAGCGGTTCGTTAGGAAGCATTCTGCCTCCATCATCTGCGATACGACAAAGGGGATGCCGATGAAGATCATCGTCGAAGCAAAGGTCGATATTGATCCGGCGCGTCGTACAGAGGCCTTGGACGGCGCGCGACAATGGATCGATGGCGCCCAGGCTCAGCCCGGGTGCCTTGGCTATTTCTGGACCGCCGATCCGCATGATCCGGCGCGCATACATGTGTTCGAGGAGTGGGACAGCCCTGAGGCTTTGTCTGCTCATCTCGCTGGTTCGCAGTATCGAGGAATGCTCAGCCACATTTCGGCCTATGGCCTGACGAACGCGATCAGCCGCAAGTTTGCCGTCGAACGCGAGGGGCCGGTTTATAATGATGCAGGTCTTGCGACCGCCGCTTTCGAGGTATCCAGCTGAAGGTGAATAGCCGTGAGGGGCCTCGTGGTCTGCTGCATGTCGTGGGTGTGGCGACGCATATCGCCCGGGCCTCCCCCTCGACTGGAGAGCTCTTCAAATTCGTTAGAGTTTGTGCGCCCAATTTCCGAAAGCATGAGCACTGTTCAGTAGACGGCGGCGGCCAATTTGCTCTGGTTGGTGACACGCCTCGAAGAGGAGACCCGGATCGGCAAGGGCGGGACCCTGGCGGCGCAGCTGTCGCGGCTCGACCTGATCGTGCTCGACGAGCTTGGATATCTGCCGTTCGCACGCTCGGGAGGGCAGTTGCTGTTCCACCTCATCAGCAAGCTTTATGAGCGCACCAGCGTCATCATCACCACGAACCTCGCGTTCGGCGAGTGGCCTACCGTCTTCGGCGATCCCAAGATGACCACGGCGCTGCTCGACCGCGTCACCCACCACTGCGATATCGTCGAGACGGGCAACGATAGCTGGCGCTTCAAAAACCGCAGCTGACCGCCACCTTCGCCGCCTTCAAAAATCTATCTTGCGCTGCGTGCGCCTCCGGTCGGGCTACGCCCGACCTCCGCCGCACGCAGCGCAAGGCTCACCTCAACAAACCCCCATCATATCCGCAAGGGGGTCCTTCTTCGACGCCGATCGGGGGTCCCGTTTGAACGCCGTTTGACACTCGCGGGTAAGGCCGCCGGCGAGGATATTGTCCAAGCCCTCGATTCCGGTTGAGGCGACGGCCCGTTGGTCGATAGTCTGGCTGGTCAATTTCCGCTCCCTAATGGTTTATCTCTAATGCACATGGCGGGATCGGGTTGCCGGAGGCAAGTCCGGGGAGAGTCATTTGGGCGTAATCCCGGACGGTTGCCGTGGAAAAAACGGACTGCACGCCAGTCAGAAAATCAGCAAATCAAGCCTGCAACGCGCGGAGGCCCTCCTCGATTTTTTCAAAGTTGAACGGTTTCATGAGGACAGGCCTGCCTTCATAGATCGGCGTAGCAGGCTGAACGAACCCTCCCGTACACACGAGAAACGATATCTGCTTTTTGTAAAGGGCTTCGGCGATAGGCTCGCTTTTCTCGCTACCGGCGAGATGAAGGTCGACAAATGCTGCGTCGATTTGAAGATCGGCAATTGCCGCAAGGGCAGATGCCACATCTTCAACCACCGCAACCGTCTTGCGCCCGAGGAGATCCAGATAGTCCTCCAGCATCATCGCCACGAGAGGATCGTCCTCGACGACCAGAATATTGACGAGCATCGGGCCCCTCCGGGTTGATGAAATCGGCGGTCAGGCGCGCACAAGATCGGACAACGGCCCGCTCTTCGATATGTTCCACGGCACGTGCAACGCTCACGCCGACGCGACGAACGAGTCCCAAGTCTGTGGCCGTCCTGCCGCGTCAAGATCGAAATATCAGGGTGTTTCAATTGTTGGGGCTGAAGCAGGTCGTGCTGTTGCTGAGATAGTCACGCACCGCATCGTGGCTCGGTCCAACCACTGCTACCGCGATCAGGATCCGCGGATGATGCACGCCTAATATGCGGACCCAGGCAAGCATCGCCTTCGGGTCGCTCCGGTTAATCAAGCCATCGTCCGGGAGTCCTGTATTCATGATCGCGGTCCTCGTTCCGTGCACATCGGCAAGGCGATGGAAAGTCGCTTCGGGGATTGGAATGGTCATGCCGCAGATCTCACGCGTATCGGCGTATAATCGCACGTGAACATGAGATCCTTGCGGGTTTGGCTAGGTACAAGATGCACATGCAGTCGCTGCGGGCCGCCACTGTCGCTGAGGGCGATTGCTTGCTCGGCCTCATAAATATCGTCGCGGTGCGGCTCGCGCCAATCGGCCGCGCTCTTGAGGGCGCGAGCCTTGGCCTTGGGCAGGCTGTCGGCCACAACGAAGATATTCTTGTGCTTCTCGAGAAACTCGCCCTCGGCGTAGCCGCCCAGATTGACATAGTAGAGGCGCTCGGGTCCGGCGAAGGGCTCGGGCCGGAGAGTTACGTCATGGCCGTCGACCTGGTCGATCTCTGCCCAGCAGTCGATATGGAGGCTGTCGGGAATGCCCCACCATTGGCGGCGAAGCTCGTCGTAGGTCTCGGTGATCGAAGGCGCGACGACAAAACGCATGTCATGGAGTTCGATGTTGGCGCCTTCGATCTCGCCGCCGATGTAGATTGCAAAAAGCTTCATGCGGCAATCTCCCCTTCGTCATTGGCGGGAGCCGGAGGCGTAGCGCGCAAAAGCGCCATTGCGAGCTGTTCGGCAACAACGAGGCCCATCTCGTGCGAGCTGGTGATGCCTTGAATGAAAGGGTGCCTTCCCAGCAGAAAGGGAAGGCTGAGGCAGAAGAGCTGATCTTCTGGAATGGCGTCTGAGACCGGATGGAATTGGTCGTCGATTGCGATCCCGCGCGAAGCGCCCGCCGGCGCGCCGGGCTGTGCGTCGCGCACGATGCCTTGCTGCAGGAGCGAGGGGAAGGGAAAGCTCTTCGCCTGCAGCGGCCGCTGCCCGGTCGCTTCGATGAAAATCGGGAAGGCGTGACGCTTGCTCATTGCGGTGACGACCGCCCCGCCTTCGGGCCGATGGCTGTCGATCCGATAATCGTCCCCGATAGCAAGCACGTCGAGCTTTCCGGCCCGATGCAGCGCCAGCATACGCCGGATCGATTCATGCGGGACGGTGGCATAATCGTCGACGAAAACCGGTTTGAAATGCTTGGCGAAGCGCCGATATTCCTCGGCGTCGAGGTGCGGCACGATCAGCGCCAGAACCTCGTGCATGCGCAGAATGGCATAACGCCAGGGTACCGTATGCTCGCGCTCGTAATTCCATCGCGCTTCGGCCAGGTTGGTTTCTGCCCATTCGAAGGGGTCCACGTCGGCGCGTTCGGCAAAGTAACGCTCGCAAAAATCCTCCAGTTCGAGATTGGCGAGGTCCGTTCTGGCCGCATAATCCGGATCCGCGGCAATGAGCTCCTGCTTGAACAGCGCGAAGGCGGGGTCGAGCAGCAGCCCGTCGGCAGCGATCAAGGCCTCCATCGCTTCGGGCGTACAGATCGATAGCGGCTCATAGGGCAGCGGCGCGAAAAAGTCTGCCTCGGGAAGCAGCCCCTTTCGCGACATCATCGTCATGTGGAACTCGTCTGTGCCGGGCGCGGGCTCATAGATGAGCTGATCCTCGCCATCTTCGGTGAATTCACCGTGTGACACCGCAAGCGCCACAGCCGCATCGATCGCGCTCAGGGACGTTCCCCGAATTCCGATCTGTGTCGGTGCAATGTCCGCCAGCGCCGACGCAGGCCAAGGACTGAGATAATAGCCCGGACGCGCTTGCGGATCCTCGGGCCATTGGTGCCCGGTCGCCAGCACGACATG
Source organism: Sphingopyxis sp. (assembly GCF_965227415.1). GTDB lineage: Bacteria > Pseudomonadota > Alphaproteobacteria > Sphingomonadales > Sphingomonadaceae > Sphingopyxis. The sequence continues at coordinate 178,223 of NZ_OZ245749.1, forward strand.
GTCGAAGCGCGCCTCGCTGAGCGCGCCGGACCGGGCGCGGACGATGAGTTTCATCGCGGTCTGTTCGCTGATCGCATCTACGATGCGGCAACGTGTCCTGACATCGACCGAAATGCCGCGGGCTTTTGCCCGGTCGAGGACGGCGTGAAACTGGTCTGTGAAAAAATCGCCGAGCGCGAGGCGCGGATAAAAGGTCCGTTCGCCAATCTCGTCAGGATCGATTCCGAGGGCCAGTAGGCGGCTGGCCGGCTGGGCCCGTAGCCAGTCGATCAGCGTCATCTCCAGCGCCGGAATCTCGATGCTGGCGATGTTGGAGAGCATCGCCGGATCGTTCCAGCCGGGGCGATAGGGCGTGCCGCGCCCCGCAGTTGGTTGCTCTTCGAAGATGGTGAGCGAAAAGGGCGCGGTGCTCCGATCGAGTAGAGCATGCAGCGTGTAGATAGTGGTCGGGCCGGCGCCGACAAATGCGATCGATCTGGTCATCGCACTATAATGCGCCGCGCGCAGAAAGGGTGCGCGAATAATGACCAGCATAGATCATATTTTACGACTGTTGCGGGTCGATCCCAGCTCAAGCGGAGTGTTCGAAGAGCGAGCGGAAACGGATTGTCTTGGCGGACCGCAACAGCTGCTAACGACCTGGGTTCTCGAGGTTGAGGTCTGTTGCAGGCCTCTTGGGCGGCCCCACGTGACTTGCGCAAGACGGAACCAATGCCGCCCAGACTTGTTCTATTTCCGGACGCACTGCGGTCCGCAGCACGTCCCAAAAATCATCGACTCATTGGGTGAGGCCTTCTGTCGCTTCAACTTGGAAGGTATACGCCTGTGTACGAAGCTCCCGATCGCACGTCGTTCGACGAAGGCCTGGAAGCCTGTCAATCGCTTGGCCTCGGCGGAACTGATCCGGTCCGCCTCGCGCTGATCGGCGGTTTCCTTCCCCGGCGCTGCGGGATCGCGACCTTTACCGCCGATATATTCGCTTCGCTTCGAAACGCGGCGCCGGATCTTGCGGTCGATGTTTATGCTATGGCGCCTGCCGGGGTACAGACGGTTTTCGATCCTGTCGTGCGCGCATCGATCACCGAAGGCGTTGCCGCCAGCTTTATCGAGACAGCGAAGGCGATAGACGCGAGTTGCGCCGACGTGGTTTGGCTTCAGCACGAATTTGGGCTGTATGGCGGGCCGGGGGGAGATATGGTTCTCGAACTGGTCGACCGTCTTGCCGCGCCGCTGATTATCACGTTTCACACCGTTCTTGCCAAACCCGACGAAGACCAGCGGCGTGTAATGGACCGCCTGATCGCACGCGCCAGCAAGCTCGTCGTGATGTCCGAACGCTCTCGCGACCTTCTGCGCAACATCTATCGCGCCGACGAAGACCAAATCTCGCTCATCGCGCATGGCGTCCCTGACCGGCCGTTTGGCCGCGCGCTGCGGTTCAAGCCGAAGTTCGGATTCGAGGGCAAACAGGTCGCATTGACCTTTGGGCTCTTGTCGCCGGGCAAGGGGATAGAGGCGGTCATCGAGGCATTGCCTTCGATCGTCCAAGATCACCCCGACTTCCTCTATTGTATCGCGGGAGCCACGCATCCCAATCTGCTGGCCCATGAAGGCGAAGCCTATCGAGACCGGCTTCAGGCGCTGGCCGTGTCGCTCGGGGTCGATGCGCATGTCCGGTGGATCAATGCGTTCATGGACACGGACGATCTGCTCGATCTTCTCGAGGCGGCCGACATCTATGTGACGCCTTATACCGGTGCGCAGCAATCGACGTCGGGCACGCTGTCCTACGCGATGGCGCTGGGCAAGGCCGTGATATCGACGCCCTATGTTCACGCCGTCGAACTGCTCGCCGAAGATCATGGCGTACTGGTACCCTTCAACGACAGCAAGGCGATCGCAAACGAGATTGGCTACCTGCTCCGTCATCCCGATCGGCTGCTCACGCTGCAGCAGCGCGCCTATGACCGCAGTCGCGACCTGATCTGGCCGGTGTTCGCGGAGAGAACCTGCGCGCTGATAAGCGAGAGCCGCGTCGTGCGGAAATCAGCGCCCATTCCCGACCGGATAGGCATCGACGGGTTTCTTCGCATTTGTGACGATACCGGGATCCTCCAGCACAGCGTTCATATGGTCCCCGATCGCGCGCACGGCTATTGTGTCGACGACAATGCGCGCGCGCTGATGCTGATGCACCGGCTGGACGACAATGCGCTCGCTAGGTGCGGACAATTGACCTCGGTGTTTGCGGGTTTCGTTCAGCATGCCTGGAACCCCGACCGCGGCGAATTTCGCAACTTCATGGGCTTCGCGCGCAACTGGCTCGAGGATGTAGGATCCGAGGATAGCTGCGGGCGCACCCTCTGGGCGCTCGGCGCGACGGCCCGCGACGCACGTGACGCCGGTCTCCGGCAATGGGCGCATGAGCTGTTCGAGCGTACTGCTGCATCCGCTCTGGATTTCCAGTCGCCGCGTGCCATCGCCTTTGCGATGATGGGCGCCGACTTCGTGCTCGCGACCCATCCCGACCAGGACCTGGCGAACCGGATATTGCGCAGCGGCGCCGACCGGCTGATTGCGCTCTACGAAGTCGCGGCGCGGCCAGACTGGCGATGGTTCGAGCCGGTGCTCGCCTATGACAATTGCCGAGTGCCAGAAGCGATGTTGCGCGCGGGCGTGCGGCTGGAGCGTTCCGACGTCATCGCGTGCGGAGTTGATACGCTGCGGTGGATCAACAATGCGCAGATCTCGCCCGCCGGTCATTATCGCCCCGTCGGTTCCGACAGCTTCGGTCGTGCCTACGAACCGCCGCGCCCCTTCGATCAGCAGCCGCTCGAAATCTGGGCCGCCATCGACGCGGCTTCGGCGGCTTACGACGTAACCGGCGACGACATCTGGCTCACGCATGCGCGGCGGGCTTATGAATGGTTCGGCGGGTGCAACGACCGCGGCGTGATCGTCGGCGATGCGGTCACGGGCACGAGCAAAGACGGCATAAATCCGCGTGGGCTGAATCTGAATGAGGGCGCGGAGTCGGTTCTCGCCTATCAACACGCGACCTATGCCATTCGGGATTTTGTCCGGAAGGTCGGCTGAGAGGACAAGGATTTGCATCTGGTCCAGCATGAACTGCGGTTGCACGCCGACCCGACACGCGTCGTCGTGCGGCCCTTCCATCTAGCATGGCAGGCGTCGGGTCCCGATCTTGAACGCGTGCAGCGGCTGGCGCGCGAGATCGTTTCCCTCAATCCACGGACGGTACGTGCGGAACTCGGGGTGGTGCTGCGGGACTTCGCTGACCGGCACTGGCAGATCGAGAAGGTGTTCGAGGATCGCTTCAATGAGATCGAACCCAAGCTCGGGCTCGAAGGCCTGACTCTCAGGCGCGAAACCCGTCTCCTGATCGGCGCCTATTTCTGTCATGAATATAGCTATGCCGCGGCGGCCTTGATGAACCCGAGCGTCGTGCGTCATCCGGATCAAAGCGGGCTGCAACAGGGGAGCATCCGCATCCTGCTTTCGCTGCGCGCGGTGGGCGAGGGACATATTTCGACGATAGCGTTTCGCGAAGGCATCATTACCCATGATCGCGAACTGACCTTGCTGCCCCAACCGGGTTTCGCCACGGCGGCGATGCTGGGCCCACACCGCGAAGACAAACCCGACGATGTCGTCTCGCTCTATCGCCAGAAGGATAGCACCCTGTCCGGGACGGTGATTTTCCCGATCACCGAGGCCCAGCGAAACGGGCTCGAGGATCTGCGGTTGCTCGAGTTCGAGCGCGACAGCGGCAAGAGCGAGTGGATCGGCACCTACACGGCGTACAGCGGCCGCGACATCCAGTCCGAATTGCTACGCACGCGCGATTTCAAGGATTTCACACTGACGCCAATCAAGGGCGCCGCCGGGCGAAACAAAGGGATGGCACTGTTCCCGCGCAAGATCGACGGGCAGTTTTTGATGATTGGCCGCCAGGACGGTAAAAATCTGTATTTGCTGCGCTCCGACAAGATCGACGAGTGGGAGAGCGGCGGATTGCTGCTTGAACCGCGCTTCCCCTGGGAGCTGATCCAGATCGGCAATTGCGGCGCGCCGATCGAACTCGACGAAGGTTGGCTGGTGTTGACCCATGGCGTCGGCGCGATGCGCAAATATGCGATCGGCGCCGTCCTACTCGACAAGGATGATCCATCGAAGGTGATCGGTCGGACTGCCAATCCGATCCTTTCGGCCGCGGACGAAGACCGCGAGGGCTATGTCCCCAATGTCGTCTACACCTGCGGCGCAATCCGCGTCGGTGACGATATATTCCTGCCCTATGGCGTCGCCGACAGTTCGGTCTGCTTTGCGTTCGTCGCGATTTCGGAAATTCTGGCGGCGATGGATTAGCGCTACGCAACATATGGCGATGCGGCGGATTATAAGATGGTCGCGTACCGCGGCTGAAGGAACGACCGATGCCGAAAGCTCCGCCGCCGTCCCCCGCCACCGATCATGCGCTTCGCGAACACCAGCCCGGCGAAGGCCAGCCGAAGATCGCGGCGAACCGCGGGAACGGAGATGAGTTGCATCAGGACGTGGCGGCGAGCGGCAATCCGGCCGCTGCGTCATACCTGACCGATAATTTCGGCCACCGTATCTCGGACAACCAGAATTCGCTGCGCGCCGGTGAGCGTGGGCCGACGCTGCTTGAGGATTTCGTCCTTCGCGAGAAAATCTTCCACTTCGATCATGAGCGCATCCCCGAGCGGATCGTTCACGCGCGCGGTTCGGGAGCGCACGGCGTGTTTGAATGCACCAAGGCAATCCCCGGACTGACCAAGGCGTCGATCTTCCAGAAGGCTGGCGACTGCTGCCCCGTGTTCGTTCGCTTCTCGACCGTCGCGGGCGGCGCGGGGTCGGTCGATACCCCGCGCGACGTGCGCGGTTTCGCGGTCAAGCTCTACACCGACAGCGGCAATTGGGACCTCGTCGGCAATAATATCCCGGTCTTCTTCATCCAGGATGCGATGAAATTCCCCGATCTCGTTCACAGCGTGAAGATGGAGGCCGATCGCGGCTATCCGCAGGCGGCGAGCGCGCACGACACCTTCTGGGACTTCATTGGTCTGATGCCCGAGGCGATGCACATGATCATGTGGGCGATGTCCGACCGCACGATTCCGCGCAGCCTGCGCATGATCGAAGGTTTCGGTGTCCACACGTTCCGCTTCGTCAACGAAAAGGGCGACGGCAAATTCGTCAAATTCCACTGGAAGCCGGTTCTCGGCATCCAGTCGACGACATGGGACGAAGCGGTCAAGATCGCCGGCGCCGATCCCGATTTTCACCGGCGCGACCTGTTCGAGGCGATCGACGCAGGCGACTTTCCGGCGTGGGATCTCGGCGTACAGGTGTTCGACGAGGCCTTCGCGGCGGAGCAGCCTTATGACGTGCTCGACGCGACCAAGCTGATCCCCGAGGAGGATATCTCCGTCGAGATCGTCGGTCGAATGACACTGAACCGCAACGTCGATAACTTCTTTGCCGAGACTGAGCAGGTCGCCTTCCTGCCGTCGAACATCATCCCGGGCATCGATTTCAGTAACGATCCGCTGCTGCAGGGCCGGTTGTTCTCCTACCTCGACACGCAAAAGTCGCGGCTGGGTACGACCAATTTTCACCAGATCCCGATCAATGCGCCGAAATGCCCGTTCCACAATTTTCAGCGCGACGGGATGATGCAGACGCTCGTGCCGACCGGGCGTGCCAATTACGAACCCAACAGCCTTGCCGAAGCGGGCGAGAATGGCGGTCCGCGCGCCAGCACCGAAACGGGCTTCGCGACGTTCAGGACCAACGACGAGCGGAACGATCCTGCGCAGAAGCTGCGCATTCGCGCCGAACTCTTCTCGGATCATTTCAGTCAGGCACGGCTCTTTTATCTGTCGCAAACCGAGAATGAACAGGCGCATATCGCCTCGGCGCTGGTGTTCGAACTGTCGAAGGTCACGCTCGACCATGTCCGCGCGAGGGTCGTGGGCCAGCTTCGAAACATCGACGAGAATCTGGCGAAACGCGTTGCCGCCGGCCTCGCGATCGATCTGCCGGCAAAAGAAAAGGCCGCGCGTGCGCCGGTCGATCTCAAACCTTCCGACGCGCTGTCGATCCAGAAGAATGCCGACGACACGATGGAGGGCCGCAAGGTCGCGATCCTCTTCGCCGAAGGGTCGGACAAGGCGGCGATCGAAAAGCTGAAGGGAGATATCGAGGGCGCTGGCGGCACGGCTTTCCTCGTCGCGCCCAAGGTCGGCGGGATCAAGGTCAAGGGCGGCACGCTCAAGGCCGATGGGCAACTCGCGGGTTCGCCGTCGGTTCTGTTCGATGCGGTTGCCTCGATCCTGACCGACGAACAGGCTAAGGCGCTCTCGAAACAGGGCGCCGCAGTTCAGTGGTTCATGGACGCCTATGGGCATTGCAAGACGATCGCGCACGATGAGGCGACGCAGGTCTTGCTCGACAAGGCAGGAGTGGAGCCGGATGGCGGCGTCGTTGCGATCGACGGATTTGTCGATGTCGGCACGCGGCGCCACTGGGCCCGCGAGCCCAAGGTGCGCGATCTGGCTTAGCCGTCTATAGAGTCCGATCTGGTCGGCGCAGGTTGATTTTGCGATCGCCGCGCAGACGTAGACTTGAATCATTTTGCACGGCTGTTTCGGCTCGAGCCCGGCGGAGAGATTGCGCCCGGCAGCGGCGCAGATTCTTCTAATGGCGAATGCTCGGGAGGTCCGCGAACGTCCGCCATGCTGACAAACCCGCAGGAGCGGACGGTCTTCAATTGGCCACTGCCGGACGGACGGAGCGTGCTCTACCCGCAAAGTCGTCAGCGAACGCGAAGCGCTACAGTGTGGAAAAAATAGCTGCTTTCACAGCGATAGACTCGCGCTTTGCGCAGAGTTTTCCGACCCAATTCGCGGCCGGTCTCGACCTGGCTCCAGGCTGGAATAAATTTCACGATGATTTCATGGAAATGGTGGACGCACTAGGGCTCGAACCTAGGACCCGCTGATTAAGAGGCCGCTAATTCATTTAAATAAATCAGGTACTTAGCTGCATTCGTGTACGGTTTGAATGACAACGAAAGATAAGGAATGACGTCGAGCAACAACTAGCGACGTCACGAAATCACCTACATTCTGTCCCGGTTCGATTGGCGACTTTGCGCCCTATTCTGTTGAAAAACTCCCGCTTGCAGTGAGGCGCGGGGAATGATTCAGTTGTCTTGTTATCGGGAGACGGCAGATGATGGGCGAGCGGACGGTGATGCAGGAGGCGCTGTTTTACAGCTTCAGCCTCGAGGATCATGTTCCGGCGGACCACCTGCTGCGCTCGGTCGACCGGTTCGTGGATCTCGGCGGTCTGCGCGAGCATCTGCGCCCCTATTATAGCGAGACGGGTCGGCCCTCGATCGACCCGGAGCTGATGATCCGGATGCTGGTCGTCGGCTATTGCATGGGCACCCGACAATCGCGTCAAGGAGGTGACGACCGCGCGCCGAGATTTCGTGCCGCGGCCACCGTATTGCTGAGAAGGCAAGCAATCGTCATCGGTCCCACGCCGCCAGGCACGGGTGTAACCGCCTTTGCATGCTCAAGTTCGTGCGTCGCGCAATCTCCGACAATCTTCGTGGAACCGTCATGATCGCGCATCCGCGTGATGCCGACATCAATCACGATCGCACCCGGCTTGATCCAATAGCCTCTGACAAGATGGGGCGCTCCGGCCGCCGCGATAACGACATCCGCGGCGCGCGCGATATCCGGAAGATTGCGCGTCTCGATATGCGTGACGGTAACCGTGGCCTCCCGCTCGAGCAGGAGCATGGCGACCGGTTTCCCGACAATGTTCGACTTGCCGATCACGACGACGTTGAGACCGCGATAATCCTCGATGACACTATCGAGCAGCATCATGATCCCGAGCGGCGTGCACGGCACAAGCCCGCCAGTCCCCGTCGACAGCCGGCCGACATTCACCGGATGAAACCCGTCGACATCCTTCTCGGGCGCAATCCGGTCGAGGATGGCGCTCGCGTCGAACGCCGCCGGCAGCGGAAGCTGGACAAGAATGCCGTGGACGCCTGCGTCCCGATTGAGATCTTCGATCAGCGACATGAGGGTGGCCTCGTCGCAATCTCCGGCGAGGCGATGCTCGATCGAACGAATGCCGGCTTTGGCGCACTGAACGATCTTCCGCTGAACATAGACCTCGCTCGCCGCGTCATTCCCCACGAGCACCACGGCAAGCGAAGGAGAAATACCGTCCGCCTCGAGTTCGGCGACCGCGATAGCGGTTCGCTCGACCAGCTCGCGTGCCATCGCCCGGCCATCGATCAGCACACTCATTGGTTCAACTCCTGAATACGACCGTACGTGCGCCATTCACAAAGACCCTGTCTTCGAGATGCAGCCGTACAGCTTCGGCGAGCACGCGCCGCTCGACGTCGCGGCCCTTGCGAACGAGATCCTCGGGCGTGTCGGCATGTCCTGCCCACTCCACATCCTGGTGAATGATCGGCCCTTCGTCGAGATCTTCGGTCACATAATGTCCGGTCGCACCGATCATTTTGACCCCCCGGTCATGGGCCTGGTGGTAGGGTTTTGCGCCCTTGAAACCCGGCAGGAAACTGTGATGGATGTTAATGCAGCGTCCCGCCAGGAAGGAGGCCAGATCGTCGGACAATATCTGCATGTACCGCGCCAGCACCACCAGGTCGGCCCCCGTGGAGGTCACGATATCCTTGATCGCGCTCTCCTGCCTCGCTTTCGTCTCTTTGGTGACCGGCAGAAAGTGATACGGAATATCACCCAACAAAGATGTGTGAAGCACCTCGCGCGGATGGTTCGAGATGATCGCGACGACGTCCATCGCGAGCTCGCCGAGCCGGTGGCGATATAGCAGGTCGGCAAGGCAATGGTCCCACTTCGACACCATCAAAATTACCTTCTTCTGCAAATTCTCCGCGCGAAGCGACCACTCCATATTCGCAGCCTGGGCAATGGGCGCGAAATGGGTGCCGAGCGCCTCGCTCGTGTCGGCAGGGGCGGCATCGAACGCGATGCGCATGAAGAAACGACCGTTGAGCTTGTCGTTGAACTGTTGAGCATCGGTTATATTCGCCCCGCGCTCGGCGAGAAATAACGCGGCCGTCGAAACGAGACCGGGTCGGTCGGGACTTTGAAGCCTCAGAATGAAGTTGTTGGCCATCTATTTCTCCGGTCGAGCGGGCGCTGGCGACGCTCTTCAAGGCGTGGTGATGTCGGGCTCCTGTCGGGGATATCGCCCGCCCTTCATCGAAGCGGAGCGGGGCGATATGTTCCGACATCCGTTGTCGCGCTCTCGCGCAACCCAATCGACCTGGCCAATCAATTCGCCAAACATGACATAAGAATTTACGAAGATAGCTTGGTACTAAATGTCGCCCGCTGGTGAGCCCAGCCTAGGGGCGGCCGGAGGGAATAGGTTGAGGACTTGGTGCGATGACCGACGCGCGGTCGACGCCTGGGCATTTGAGGCCGAGTCGATCGCCATTTTCATGGTCACGCTCCCCGGGAGGCGAGGGGAGCGATGCCTATCGCCGAGCGGCCTTCTTCTCACGTCAGGGCCGGGATGGTTCGCAGGACGGAAAATGCTCCATGTGCGTTCGGCTCGCAGACGCTGGGATGTTGCCGCGCGTGTCGAGCTTAGAGCGCTGGCGGCGCGACCGAATGACAGGCCGCGCAAGACCTGCTGTCTGCTGACGGTTTTGCCGGATCGGTATCCGGAGTCACATGGCTGCCGGGCATTGGAATGCAAACTTGCCGGCGGTCTTCATCGGCATCGTGAACTGTCTCTCGCATCCGGGGGAACCGCCAAGTCTAATCATAAGCTTTGACGAATAATGCTAGCGCGCGATTGGCCGATCCCATATGCAGGACGCGTGATCGGGAATGGCCCGGCCGAGAAGATGCATGGAGGAGTCTGCCGTGAGCCAGTCCAGGGATGAGCACCTGCTCTATCGTCTCCCCGGATATCTTCTGCGTCGCGCGGCGCAGGCGTGGATGGGCCGACTTGCCGAGCGACTTTCCGCGCTTGACCTCAGGATTTCCGATGCGTCGGCTCTTTTGCTCATTGGTGAGCGCAAGGACATGACGTCGAGCGAGATCGGAAAGAACCTCGACATCAAACGCGCGAACATGGTGCCGCTGCTCGGCCGCCTGGAAGCGCGCGGATTGATCGTGCGGGCGCCCATTGACCGGAAGTCGCAGGCGGTCGTCCTGACACGCGCGGGGCGCGACTATCTTAAGAAAGTCCGGGTGATTACATCGGGTCTGGAACAGGATCTTCTTGCCGCGATACCGGATCCGCACCGTGATCATTTCATACCCTCGATGCGCGCGCTGTTGGAGATCGACCCGGAATAGGGCGCGAGCCTCGGTCAAGGGGCAATCGCCTGCCCCTCTTCGAAGATGGCGCGCAAGATGTGCTTTTGCGGCTTGCCCGCCCCGTTCCGCGGGATCGTCTCGCTGGCGATAACATGCGCTGGAACCTTGAATTTGGCCAGCGACCGAGCGCAGGCGGCGATGACCTCGTCGGCGCGAACATCCCCCACGACAAAGGCGCAGGCCACTTCGCCCCAGCGCGGGTTGGGCACGCCGACCACGGCCACTTCGACGACGCCGGGCATTTCGGCGATCACGCTTTCTATTTCAGCCGGATAAACATTTTCGCCGCCGGAGATGAACATGTCCTTCTTGCGATCAACAATGAAATGGAAGCCCTGCTCATTGACGCTTCCAATGTCGCCCGTACGCATCCACCCGTCCCGAAACAGCGCAGCCGTTTCGTCGGGCCGACGCCAGTAGCCGGGTGTTACCGTAGGACCGCGGACCCAGATTTCTCCCGGTTGCCCGGGCGGGAGGTCCGCGCCGTCGTCGTCGCATATGCGAACGGCACCAAAAAAGGGCTGCCGCCCGCATGAACCGGGAAATCGCTCCAACGCAGCGGGATCGGTAGCCGACATGCTCATGAAGCCGCCAATCTCGGACATGCCGAACCCGATCAGCAACGGGAGCCCGCGATCATGCCAGCACTGGAGGAGTTCCGCCGTGCTAGGCGCGCCGCCGACACCGACACTGACGAGACGCGAGCCGTCGAACTCCGAGAATTCCGGACGTTGACGCAACTGGTCGATCATCTGCGGTACGCCGCAATAATGGGTGGCATCGCTCAGGCGCGACAAGGTCTTCGCCGGATCGAAGCCGGCCGACATAAGGACGGTCCCGCCGCCAGCCAGCGATGCCCGGCACATCACCAGCAATCCGATGACGTGGAACAGAGGCGCATCGCACAGCGCGCGCGACCTCGGCCCGCGATCCGAAGCGAACACGAGGTTCAGCGAGCTGTAGTAGATGCTGCGCTCGTTATGGATAACCCCCTTGGGTCGTCCCGTAGTCCCCGAAGTATAAAGCAGAAGACATGGCTGTTCCGGATCGCGGGCGGGGCCGCTCTTCGAAAATGGGGCGCTCCCGAGACCGGCCTCTACCCGGCAGTCGATCTGGGCGCGGGCGGCCGCGTCGGCTGCGGTGTCCCGGAAGTCGGGGCCGGCGACGATGATCGCGGGTTCGCAATCGGCGAGGATCGCGGAGAGCTCGGGCGCGGCGAGGCGCCAGTTGAGAGGGACGAAGATGCGTCCCGACCGCGAGCAGGCGAGATGGGCGACCAACATGTCGACGCTATTGCGCCCGAGCCATGCCAGTCGGGCCCCCTCGTCGATTTGGTTCGCCAGCCAGCCGGCGGCAGCATCGACCAACGCATCCAGCTTATGGTAGCTGTATTCGGCGCCCGTTTCGCAGTCGATACACGCCAGGCGGTCGGGAGCGCTGCGCGCGTGCTGCGCAACCCCGTCGAAGTCTGAAACGGTAACGGCATGCACCGGCACGCCGCCTGCGGATTTCGTCATGTTCCTCTCCAATGCTTCGGGCCGGCGGTTATTCTGTCCCTCGTTTCGCGAGAGCAAGCTCGGCCCATTCGGGTGGACGCGGCGGCCGGCCTAGATGGCGTCGTTGCGGTCCTCGGTCAGATAGGGGTAGCGCTCGACGACGGCGCGAACCGGCTTGATGCGCGATCCATGGTCGCCCCACATCACCGTGACCTCGTTTCCTATGCGGGCCTCGTCGATATCGATACAGCCCATGGAGAGGACTTCGCGGTAGTGGTAGCTGTAGACAGTGCCGGACGAATAGCCGATCGGCCGGCCGTCCTTGAGGAGATGGTCGGCGTGACCAAGGACGCCTTCCTTCCATGTAGGCGACGACGGCAGGTCGAGCGTCTTATACGGTTCCCCGGGCTTCAGAAGTGACGCGTGGATGTCGAGAACATCCTCGGGGTGCCAGCGCAGCGTGACGGCGGTGCGACGCGGATTGGCGGCTTCGGCTTCGAGAGCCTTGCGGCCGATGAATTCATGGTCGAACTTCGTCGTCGATTGCCAGTTGACCTCGAACGGCGAGCGGTAACGGGCGCGCATGTCGGCGGGATCGACGCTGCCGCTGATATGAGCCGGAAAATCCCGGTTGCCGACAAAGTCCCGGTAGCCTTGATCCTCAAGATCGGCGGGCCGGAACGTCCAATTCTGCTGCGGAAAGCCACCCTCGATATGATTGACGAGATAGGTTCGCCAGCCGAGGCGCTGGATACCATGATCCTGGCCGGCGCGAAAAATTGCATCATAGACCTCCGGCCCGTCCGAAACCGGAACCCGCACTTCATAGGCGAGATTTCCCGACATGCCGAGCCGCGCGATTTCCACCTGCTTGCCGCCGATGGTCGCATGGCGATAACGCAGGAAGCGGATGTCGGAAAGCTCTTCTCCGGCAGCGCGTTCGAGCGTTGCCAGCGAGGTCGGGCCCGCTACCTGGAAGATGCTGATATCGACCATCGCCCGCTTCACGTCGAAGCCTGACTTGGCAAGCTGGTAAATCGGCCATGGTCCCGCCGCAAAGAATGTCAGCACATCTTCCTGATCGCGTTGCAGCACCCCATGGGCGGCGATCAGCCCTTGCTCGTTGCACATGACCGCATGTTTCATCGCGCCGATCGAGAATTTCGCAAAGCTGTTCGTCGAAATGGATTCAAAGAACGGGACAGCGTCGCGGCCGGTAAAGCGAATGGTTGGAAGGCTGCTCAGCCCGGCGTGGATGTAGCACCCGTTTTTCCACGAGAGGCTTTCCTTCTTCCAGCCATCGAACTCCCAGGCGAATATACGGCCCGCCAAAGCCAGGTAAGTGATGGGTTCGTCATAATAAGGCAGACCGCGAAGGTCCTTGAACGGGCCGGTTTCCATTATCTTGTCCATTCTCGAATATCTGGGTGGCGCCGGGGCGATCAGCGGCCGATCTTGGCGGTGTCGAACGTGCCTAGGCCCGGCTTGAAGGACTTTTCGTCCAGGAACTGGCGTGTCGCTTCCTTTCGGGCTTCCACGCCGCCGAAGCTGTGAAGGGCTTCCTGCGCGCGCACCAGATAGTCTTCGGCGTTGTCATAAGTCATTTCGACAACCCGGCGGACGGCCCATTTTGTCGCGCGCAGCGACTGTGCATCTTTCTTTTCGAGCGCAGCCGCGATTTCGCGGACGCGGGCTTCCAGCCGTTCGGCGGGGACCGCCTCGGTGACAAGGCCCTGTTCCTCCGCCTGGCGCCCCGAGAGGTTCTCGCCCATCATGGCATGGTAAATCGCCTTGCGAAGCGGCATGAGATCCGCAACGACTTTCGAGGCGCCGCCGCCAGGCAGAATGCCCCAGTTGATTTCCGACAGGCCGAACTGGGCCGCTTCGTCGGCAATCGCGATATCGCAGGCAAAGAGCGGGCCGTAGCCGCCGCCGAAGCACCATCCGTTGACCATTGCGATCGTCGGCTTCTCGAACCAGCGCAGCCGCTCCCACCAACCATAAGCTTCGCGCTGGGCCCGGCGGATCGCACCCAGGCCTTCGGCCTCGGTTTCACGGAAATATTCCTTGAGATCCATCCCGGCCGACCAGGCCTCGCCCGCGCCGGCAAGCACAAGGACGCGCACATCGTCGCGAAATTCGACGTCTTCGATGATCCTTCGCATCTGGCGGTTCAGCTTGGGGCTCATGCAATTACGCTTCTCGGGGCGGTTGAACCGCACCCAGGCAATGCCTTCGCTCACTTCAAGAGAAACTGTGTCGGCTTCCGCGCGTTCGCTGCTCATCGTCATTCCTTCTGTTCAAATGGGATAATGTCCGGGCTGGCTCTCAATCGTGATCCAGCGCAGCTCGGTGAAACTGTCTATGCCGGCCTTGCCGCCGAAACGGCCGTATCCGGACGCGCCCACCCCGCCGAAGGGCATCTGCGCCTCGTCGTGCACGGTGGGGCCGTTGACGTGGCAGATGCCCGATCGGATCCGGCGGGCGACGGCGAGCCCTCGCGCCGCATCGCGTGTGAAAACGGCGGCCGACAGGCCATAGTCGCTATCGTTCGCCACGCGGACGGCGTCCTCCTCGTCACGAACGCGAATGATGGCGACGACGGGACCGAAACTTTCATCGCCATAGATGGCCATGCCCTTCGAGACCCGGTCGATGACGGTCGCAGGCATCAGCACATTTTCCGCCGGGCCGCCGCTGCGCAGTACCGCGCCCTTCGCGAGCGCGTCGGCGATGAGCGCATTTACATGGGTAACGGTGCGCATGTCTACGACGGCTCCAAGCGGGGCGCCGTCTTGCCTCGGGTCGCCGGTGGGCATCGTCGCAACCTTGGCTGCAAAGCGGTCGCAAAAAGCGTCGGCGATCGCGTCGACGAGGATAATGCGCTCGGTCGACATGCAAATCTGCCCCTGATTCATGAACGCCCCGAAGGCGGCGGCCTTTACCGCCTCGTCGAGATCGGCATCTTCGAGAACGATCAGCGGTGCCTTGCCGCCAAGCTCGAGTATACAGGGCTTGAGATGGTCTGCGGCTCGACGCGCGATGATGCGCCCGACGCCCGTCGAGCCGGTGAAATTGATGCGCCTGATTTCGGGCGCGTCGATCAGCGCGCCGACGACATCGGCCGCCTGCTCCTGCGCGTTCGAGACATAGTTTACGACGCCTTCGGGAAAGCCGGCATCGGCGAAGGCGTCGACGATGAGCCCATGGGTCCGCGGACATAGTTCCGAGCCCTTTAGAATGACGCAGTTCCCGCAGGCGAGCGGCACGGCGATTGCGCGAACGCCGAGAATTATCGGAGCGTTCCAAGGCGCGATCCCGAGGATGACCCCCACGGGCTCCTTGAGGGCCATCGCGAGGCAACCGGGTTTGTCCGACGGGATGACTTCCCCAGAAATCTGCGTCGTCAGCGCTGCCGCCTCGCGAAGCATCGACGCCGCGAGGTTAAGGTTGAACATGGCCCAGCCCCGCGTGGCGCCGATTTCGCTCGTCATCGCCTCGACGAAGTCGTCGCCGCGTGCCTCGAGTGCTGCGGCCGCCTTCATCAGGAGGGCGCGTCTCGCGTTGGGGCCGGTGGCTGCCCAAGCCGGGAAGGCGGCCGCTGCACGGGCTGCCACCGCGGGCATGTCGGAGGCAGGCATCGCCTGCGCGCGGGACGCGACTGCGCCCGTAAGCGGGTTCGTGCGCTCGAAAATCATCTGGCTCTCCCAAGTGGTGAAAGCCCAATAGCAATTTTTTGCTATATGGAATAGCAAAAAATTGCTATTGGGCGATTGTCGTCGTCCGGTGGAGGGGACGGCAAGCCAAGGGGAGAATGGCGTGAAGGGTGCCGCCTATATTGTTGGAGCCTTTGAGCACCCCATTCGTCACGCGGGCAATAAATCCGTCGCGCAGCTTCATTCCGAGGTGGCGCTTGGTGCGCTGGCCGATGCGGGGCTGGGCATTCGCGACGTCGACGGCTTCTTCTGCGCCGGCGACATCCCCGGCTGGTCGGCACCCGGTACGGGGCCGTTCTCGCTCGTCGAGTATCTCGGGCTCAACCTGCGCTATCTCGATTCGACGGAGAGCTGGGGGTCTTCCTATATAAACCATGTCGCGCATGCGGTCGAAGCGATACGTGCCGGGCGATGCCGCGTTGCCCTCATAACCTTGGCGGGACGGCCGAGGGCCGATGCAAGCAGCCCCGATGCCAATCACCGTGAACCTGCCGATACGCCCGAGTATGAATTCGAGGCCCCCTACCGCGCCGTCGTTACCAACATGTACGGGATGGTCGCCAAGCGGCACATGTATGAATATGGCACCACGTCCGAGCAGCTCGCCTGGGTGAAGGTCGCTGCCTCCCATCACGCGCAGCACAATCCGCACGCGATGCTGCCGCAGGTCGTTACGGTGGACGACGTCCTCGCGTCGCCAATGATCAGCGATCCACTGCACCGCCTCGACTGCTGCGTCGTTTCTGATGGCGGGGGCGCGCTCGTCATCGCTGAGCCCGGGATCGCGCGCAGCCTCGGCAAGCCGCTCATCACGCCTCGCGGCAGCGGCTATTGCGTGCGCCAGCTCAATGGTGGCTATTTCGACATATTGCGATCGGGCGCCGAACGATCGGGCGCCGACGCTTTCGCGGAAGCGGGCGTACGCCCCGCGGACATTCGATACGCCTCACTCTACGACAGCTTCACCATCACCGTGCTCGTTCAACTTGAAAATCTCGGCTTCTGTCCGCCCGGTCAGGCGGGGCGGATGGCTGCCGACGGTGGACTCATCGCGGGCGTCGGCCGCCTGGCGGTGAACACCGATGGCGGCGGGCTTTGCAACAATCATCCCGCCAATCGCGGCGGGATGACGAAAGTGATAGAAGCGGTGCGCCAGCTGCGCGGCATCGCCGCACCGCAAACCCAGCTTCCCGATTGCTCGCTCGCCCTGGCACATGGAACGGGTGGGCAACTTGGCGGCCGCCATGGAAGTGCGACGCTCATTCTCGAAAGGGAAAGCTGATGTGTTCCGATCCGAACATCATACGATCGGCGACCGAACCCTTTTGGGCGGGCGCAGCCGAGGGGCGGCTCATGCTCCAGCGGTGCTGCGATACCGGGACCGTCTTCTATTATCCGCGCGCGACGAGCCCCTTCACCGGTGGGCCAACCGAATGGCTCGAGGCATCGGGAAAGGGCGAAATCTATTCTTGCAGCGTCTCGACGCGGACGCTCCCCGGCTATTGCCTTGCCTATGTCAGGTTGGAGGAAGGGCCGCTCCTTCTAACGAACGTCGAAGCCGACGACCTTCAGTCCATTGCGATCGGTCAGCGCGTCGCGGTCGCTTTCCGGCCGGACGCCTCCGGGCGTGCGGTGCCCGTCTTTCGCTTGCAGGAAAAATAATGATCCAAGACGATATTTGTAGCCCGGAAGCCATTGCGGCCCAGATTGATACGGTTTTTGGCGGCGAACGGCTTCGCGCCACCGGCCACATCCCTGATCCGGATCTCATCCTGTCGATGCTCCAGGCGGCGCATCGCTTTGCGAACGAGCGTATCGCACCCTTCGATCGGTCCGCCGACCGGGAGGGATGCCGCGTGGTAGATGGCCGGGTCGCGCTTCCTCGGGGGCAGGCGGAGCTATGGGCCGACTATCGAGAAGGTGGCTGGACGGCGATCGACCTTCCAGCAGCCCATGGTGGCCTCGGCCTGCCTGACGTCGTCGCGCTGGGCATCCAGGAATTGCTCGACCGTGGTTCCATCGGCTTCGGCATGCTGTCGGGAGCCTCGAGGGCAGCGTGCCGCGTGCTTGCCGATCATGCCGACCCGGCACTCGCCGCAACCTGGATTTCGGAAATCGCCGCAGGCCGCTGGGCGGCGACGATTTGCATTTCCGAAGCCGGTGCCGGGTCCGACCTTGCGCGGCTCAGGACGAGCGCGCGCCGCGCGGGTGAGAGATGGGAGGTGACGGGTGAGAAGCTTTGGACGTCGTTCGGCGACCACCCGCTCACCGAACGCATCGGCCACCTCGTGCTGGCGCGGACCGATGCCGAAGCGCCGGGAACGCGCGGGCTCAGTCTTTTCCTCGTGCCCGATCGCCACAGCGACGGCACCCGGAACGGCGTGTTTGTCCGAAGGGTCGAGGAAAAAATGGGCCTGCACTGCTCGCCCACCTGCGCGATGGGCTTCGAGGAGGCGGACGCCACGCTGATCGGCGCCGAGGGTCGGGGTCTCCCTCAATTGTTCAGCATGATTCAGGCGATGCGCCTTCACGTCGCGACGCAAGGCCTTGGGGCCTCGGCTTTCAGTCTCGACCTTGCCTGTCGCTACGCGAGCGACCGGGAACAGGGCGGCGCGCCCGACGAACGTCCCATCCCTATTATCGAGCATGCCGATATCCAGCTCGTCCTTTCACGGCTCGCCGCCCGCACGCTCACGCTGCGCGGGCTTGTCCTGGCCGCTGGCGCGAGCGCGCAGCTACGCGCGCTGGACGCAGAAGCGGGGGCGATGCTCGGCTGGTTGCTCCCGATCGTGAAAAATTCCGGCGCCGAGACGGCGGTGTGTGCCGCATCCGAGGCCATGCTCGTCTTCGGGGGTGCCGGATATACAAGCGAGTGGCCGATTGAGCAGCGCTTGAGAGATGCCAGGGTGCTCGCAATCTACGAAGGCACCACCGGGATGCAGGCCATCGACCTGGTCAGGCGGCGCTGGATCAAGCCGGGGCAGGGGAGCGAAGTCTTTCGCGCCGCGCTGATCGAGGAAGCGGGTTTGGCCGATGCAGGCGTCCGCCCCGCGATCAGGGAGGCAATAGCCCGTTTCGATGAGGCCGGCGCCTGGCTGCGCTCGCCCGAGCGCAGCGCCTTGCAGGTCGATGCAGCCTGCCGTTCGGCGCTGTTGCTGGCAACCGAGCTGGCGCATGGCTGGATGGCTGCGCGTCTTGTCCGCCTCGGATGGAGCGATCGGATCCGAAGTCTCGGGCTCAATGGACTGTCGGCGATGGAGGAAGCCTTGCCGGCCGCGCTGCACGCGATGAAGGATGGTGAGATGCGAACCCGGGCGTTCCGCTCGCTCCGGTGACACCGTCCGGGACTGACCGCAGCAAGGCGGCGCACCGCCGAACCCCGGACAGCGTCCGGGACCTGAAAGTCGTGGCGTCGGTCCGCCTCAGGCCTTGCCCGGCTTGCGCCCGCGACGGCCGAGCCACCCCGGTTTCGAGGAGTGGCGTCAGGCTCCAGTGGCTTTCGGTTGCGAAGCGGTCGGATCGGGGCCTTTTCGAATGATGCAAACGGTCTCTCAGCGCCGCTTCGCCGACGTCGCGCCGCTACAGGATCATGTTGCAAAAATGCAATGGAAAGGCATTTTTGCTATGCAATATAGCCATTGTTGCCTTCGATTATCGCGATGGCGGCCGGCAGACAGGCATGTCGTGGCTGATGATGTGATTTCGAAGCTTGTCCGGCAATTCTCGAAGTTCGGTCCCGCCTGCTGCGATCGCGGCGCTGGCGCTTTTCCGAGACTTGGGGGGCTTGTGGAACCCGTTCGGGCAGGGTTTGCAAAAATGCTGAACCCTTTGACAGGAATGCAATCTTGTCAATTTTGGGACTGCTTTGTCTTTCGCTCACGAGCAGAGGGTCTGCTGGCATGGATATTGCTTGAGTGCGCTGGAAAACAACAATTGCCGCTGCGGCGGGGGAAGGACGCCAGATTGCGCAAGAAGCTATCTGACCGCGATGGCAACCGAGGGCCAAAGGATCTTCGGCACGATCTGCCGCGTCGGGATGGCGGGTTCATGGCCTATGGCGCTGAACATTCGGCTTTCGTGCCGCTGCCGAGCGAGGCGCATCCGATTTCGAACGAATGCGCCAAGCAGCCCCGGATACACAGCGCGGCCGGAATGAATCCGGAAAATCCGGGAGACGGACGGGCTTCTCCCGGATCGTCAACACCCGGACCGACAATCGAGATTTTTGGCAAGGACTGCAAAAAAAGGGAGGCAGGCAAATGACTAATCACATGTTCCGGAAACTGGCTATGGCCGGTTGTTCGTTCGGGGCGCTGCTTGCGGTGCCATCATTCGCGCAGGAGGCGCCCACTGCGGCCGCAGGTGATCAGCCGGAAGATGTTTCGGGGGAAATCATCGTAACGGCCAACAAGCGCAACGAGAATCTCCAGGACGTTGGTGTCACGGTTCAGGCGATCGGCGGGGACACGCTGACCGAGCGAAACATCACCTCGCTCGGCGAGATCACAAAGCTGGTTCCGGGCCTGAGCTTCGCAGCGACCGCGAACAATACGCCGGTCTTGACGCTGCGCGGCGTGGGCTTCTTCGATTCCACGCTGGCATCCTATCCCAACGTTAGCCTTTACCTCGATCAGGCGCCGCTGGCCTTTCCGACCACCGCATCGCAGACCGCCTTCGACCTCGAGCGGGTGGAGGTTGTGAAGGGGCCGCAGGGGACCCTGTTCGGCAACAATTCGACCGGAGGGGCGATCAACTACATCGCAAACAAGCCGTCGGAAACGGCCGGTGGTGGTCTCGATCTGACCTATGGCCGGTTTGGCCGGATGGAGGTCGCGACCTTCGTGACCGGGCCGCTGTCCGAAACGCTGAAAGTCCGTCTGGCCGCGAAGACGGTGCAAGGCGGCGACTGGCAGAAGAGCTATACCCGGGACGACAAGCTCGGCGAAAGCAACTCGATCGCCGGACGCCTGCTCGTCGACTGGGAGCCGACCAGCCGCCTGCGGGTCTCGATCAATCTCAATGGCTGGCAGGACAAATCGGATCCCATCGCACCCCAATTCGTGAAGCTGTTCAACCAGGGTGTACCGTTACCACCTGAAATTTCCGCTTATCCCACCGCGCCGGCATCGCCGCGCGCTGCAGACTGGAATCCCGTGATCGACCATCCGCGGGCGAACAACCGCATGGTGCAGGCGATCGGCCGGATCGATTTCGACGTCACCGACGACATCACGCTGACGTCGATCAGTTCCTATGTCGACTATAAGCATGACCAGTCGCTCGAGGGCGACGGCACGGCCCTAATTTCGCTCGACGTGCCCAACACCGGCACCATCGAAAGCTTTGCCCAGGAGCTGCGGCTCGGCAATGGCGGCAGCGGTCCGATCCGTTGGCTCCTCGGCGGCAACTATGAACATAGCGACGTCGACGAGGCCAATGAAGTGCATTTCCCGGCCGCGTCCGGGGCATTCTTGCCCTTCTTCTACCAAGCGGGCAATTCTTCGAACCAGCGCATGCGAAACTATGCGGCTTTCGCAAATGTCGAGTTCGACATCACCGACAGTCTCACGTTGAAGGGCGGCATTCGTCAGACGCGCGCCGAGCGTTCGTCGATCAACCGATCCTATCCGGTCGACAATGATGCAAAGTTCTTCTTGAAGCCGGCGTTCGAAGCCTATCGCTTCTTCGTCCTCGGACTTGCCGACCCTACCATTCCCGACTCCTTCTTTCCCGGTCCGTTTCTTGGCGGTGCGGCCGATCCGGCAACGGGCCTGCCCGGCCTTTATTACGGGAAGCTCAACGAAGACAGCACGTCCTGGCTGGCAGGTGTCAACTACAAGCCCGCAGACGACGTCATGCTTTATGCCAACGTGTCGAAGGGCTACAAGGCCGGTGGCTTTCCTACGCTCTCGGCAAGCTTCTGGAGCCAGTTCGAGCCTGTTACCCAAGAGTCGCTGGTCGACTATGAAGTGGGCTTCAAGACGCAGTTCCTCGATCGCCGGGTGACCTTCAACGGCGCTGCATTCTACTACGACTATCGGGACAAGCAGCTGCGTTCGAAAATCATCGATCCGCTTTTTGGCATTCTCGACGCCATCAAGAATGTGCCGAAATCGACGGTCAAGGGCTTCGAGTTCGATCTTTCGGCCCGCCCCGTTCAAGGCTTGTCTGTGTATCTCCAGGGCACCTATCTCGATACCCGCGTCGATCGCTATGTCGGGATCGTCGGATCGACGATCAATCCGCAGACCGGCTTCTTCGAGCCGGTCACCGCTAATCTTGCCGGTGAGCGTCTTCCCTTCGCGCCGAAGTGGCAGTTCGCGACAGGGGCGAGCGGAAATATTCCGCTCAGCGCCGCGGTGGAACTGAACATTGGGGCAGACCTTCGTTATCAGAGCAATTCGACGAGCGTCCTTGGCAGCGCGCAGGCGATGGCCGACACCCGGATCGATGCATCGACGATCGTGGATGCGCGCATCGGCATCTCCGATCGCGACAAGCGCTGGTCGCTGACACTGTTCGGCAAGAACATCTTCAACGAATATTATTGGACCAACTCGCTGACCACGTTCGACACGGTGGTTCGCTACGCCGGACGACCAGCCGAATATGGCGTTACGGCCACGTTCCGCTTTTAGCCTTGTCAGGCCCGGCCGGATTGTCGCGCCTGTCGCGACCCTGTCCGGCCGGGCTTTCTTCTGGCACGGCCGCCGCTGGCGGATCGGGATCAAGGCCCTGAAAAACCGGGAGTTTTGTTTTTTGCCCGTCCGAGCGGAGATCAAATTTATCATATTTGACAAGAATGCCATTTCGGTAGATTGTCATCCGTGACAAGATTCGGGAAAGGGTCGAAGCGGATGGCGAGAACGCGAGTGGATGCGGAACGTCGCGAACGCATTCTCGAGGCGTTCGAAGCGTGCGTTATACGCCAGGGAATAGAGCGTACGACCCTGGAAGACATCGCACGGGAGGCAGGTCAGCCGCGCTCGCTCGTTCGATATTTCGCCGGCAATCGCGATGAGCTGGTTGCCAAACTCGTCGACCGCCTGCTTGCCCGCACGTCGGAAAGAGTGCGGTCGATGCGAGAGCGAAGTGCCGGGGACACCGAGGAGTTGGTGCGCCTCTATTTCGCCGAGTTCTTTGCGGACGAACACTCGAATCGTATCGTTGTCGAGCTGTGGCGCATGACGGGCCATTCGGAAGATATCGCAGGCCGGGTGTTCGGGCTTTACGACGAAATTCTTCACGATCTGGCAGCGGATCTGTCGAGAGACAGCGAAAAATCTCCGCAGTCCGTTTTCGATGGGGGGTACGCGGCTTTCTCCTTGGGTCTTGGCATGTCGATCCTGCGCAGCATCGGGGTCTCACCCGTGCAACCGGCCAGCCTCGAGAAGTTGGCGCATGCTCTGGCCTTGGGGAAGCTGCCAGTGCCAGCCCGTAATCACCATCCTGATCCGAGGGAGAGCTAAAGTGACACAGACTGCGATTGTCGGCGCAACGCTGATCGACGGCAACGGTGGGGAACCGATCCGGGACGCGGTCGTCCTCTTCGAAGGCGACCGGTTCGTTGCCGCGGGATCGCGCGAAGGATCCACGCTTCCCGAGAATATCACGCAAGTCGACGCTGCCGGGAAATTCCTCATTCCGGGAATTATCAATGCAAACGTGCATCTTCTCGACGGGTGGACGTTCATGATCGGAACCGGGACGGTAGAATATCTCGCCCGCTTCGAAGGACGGCTCCACGAGGTGATCGAGGAAGCTGCGCAAATCGCGTTGGCGAACGGCATGACGACTGTGTTCGACACCTATAATGCCCTGCAGCCGGTACTTTTTGCGCGCGATCGCATCGCATCGGGCAAGGCGCTTGGCGCACGTATCTACGCCGCTGGCAATATCGTTGGAATGGGCGGGCCATTCTCCGCAGACTTTTCGAAAAAGGCTCGCGAGACGACCAGCCAGACTTTCTGCGACCGTATGGATGCGATGTTCGAGGCGGGGGTTGGCCGAAGGCTGGCCGCACTGCCACCCGAGGAGGTCCGCCTGATCATTCGGGACTATCTTTCCAAGGGCGTCGACCTCCTCAAATTCGCTGTCAGCGACCATATCCTTCTCGAATATATGAACCCGCACCTCACCTTCTCGGCTCGGGTGCAGCGCGTAATCGCGGAAGAGGCATGGGCGGCAGGAAAGCCGCTGCTCAGTCACACAACATCGCTCGAAAGCCTCAACGACGCCGTCACTCTGGGGGTCGACGCGATGATGCATACCAGCCTCACGGCGGGCGTTCCGATACCCGATGATATCATCGAGCAGATCATCAGGAAGACGGTATGGGCCGAAATCCAGCCTGTGAACGACGAATATCAGCATCACCTGGAAACGACGGGAGGCATGATGGCCGGCTACGCTGGCGGTGTGCACCGGGAGAATATTCAGCGCCTGATCGCTGCTGGCGCGCCGATCCTGCTGGGTACAGACGCCGGTTGCACGGATCCCGATTGCCTTGCCGATATGAGCGAAGGCGATCGTCACGACCGCCCATGGTCTATCGGGGGTGATCATTTCCACTGGTTCCGGGCGATGCGGCAACTCGGGATGAAACCGATGGACATGTTGCAGGCGGCAACGAAAAATATCGCGCGGGCGTACAAGAAAGAAGCCGATCTTGGAACGGTTGAGGCCGGAAAATATGCGGACTTTCTGATTCTCGATGCAAATCCCATCGATGACGAAGACAATTACAAGCGCATCCACGCAATCTACCAGGGCGGAAGATTGGTCGATCGTTCCGCGCTGCCGGTAAAGAGGCTCGTCACCCAATATCCCCGGTTCGAACCGTCCTGAGATGAACAAGGGCCACTCGCAAGGACGGCGCGACGAGGTCGCGCGCGAGCAGAGCAGCTCGCAATAACTCTTATAAAGGAGATCGAAGTGACCGATTTGCTGCTGGTAGGTGCCACCTTGATCGATGGGACCGGCGCTGCCCCTGTTCCCGATGCCGTCATAAAGGTCGAGGGGGGGAGGATCGTTGCTGCGGGCGCACGCGAGGGCTCCTCCTTGCCCGATGCGAAGCGCGTCGTCGATGCGACCGGCAAGTTCGTGATCCCCGGCATCGTGAACGCGAACGTGCACCTTCTCGACGGAATCATGATGATGGGACGGGGCGGCCTCGAATATCTGGCGCGCTTCGAGGGCCGGCTGCATGAGGTTATCGAGGAAGCGAGCCAGATCGCGCTTGCAGCCGGCATGACGACGGTTTTTGATACCTGGAACGCGACCCAACCCGTTCTCTATGCACGCGACCGGGTGAATGCCGGCACGGTGGAGGGCGCGAGGATCTTCGCCGCGGGGAATATCGTCGGCATGGGCGGCCCGTTCAGCGTCGATTTCAACAAGCTTGCGGCGCAGGTCGCGAGTATCCCCTTCGTGAACCGCATGAACGATCTTTTCGAGGCAGGTGTCGGACGGCGTCTCGCTGCTCTGACGCCCGACGAGGTTCGCGAAAAAATCCGGGCCTATCTGGAGGGCGGCGTCGATCTCCTCAAGGTGGCGATCAGCGACCATGTGATGGCGGAGGCATTCAGCCCCCATCTCAGTTTTTCACGGCGCGTGCTCGAGGTCATGGCCGAAGAGGCGTGCCGGGCCAATGTGCCTTTGCTAAGCCACACCGTTTCTGTCGAAGCGATGAACGAGGCGATCGAACTAGGGTGCGATGCGATGATGCATTGTACGATCACGTCGCAGGTGCCGATCCCGGACGAGATGATCGAGCGGATGATAAGCAAGAAAGTCTGGGGCGAAATCCAGCCGGTCACCGACGACTATCAATGCTATCTCGAAAAGCACAATCATCCGTTCACCGGATATGCGGGCGGTGTGCATCGGGAGAATACGATCCGCCTGATCGAAGCGGGCGCACCCATTCTCATGGGCACGGACGCCGGATGCACCGATCCTGATATCCTTGCGGAGGACAGCGACGAAGTGCTTTCCATGCGCCCGTGGACCCTCGGACAGGATCATCTGCTCTGGTTCGAGGCGATGGGCTCATATGGCATGAAGCCGATGGATATGTTGCAGGCCGCTACGCGAAACCCTGCGATCGCCTATCGTCAGGACGATTTGATCGGCACGCTGGAAGCGGGGAAATTCGCCGATATGCTTGTCCTCGACGGCGATCCGCTGGCGGACCACCGAAATTATGCGAAAATCCACGCGATCATCAAGGAAGGGCGTGAGATCGATTTCGGCCAGCTTCCCAACCCCAAGGTGGTAACCGCCTATCCGCGCTCCGAACCGCGCGGCTGAACATGTCCGGGCTGCGCGGCACGTGCGAAGCGTTGACCGGCCCACGCTTTTCCAGAATCCCGAGCGGCAATCGGGGAAGGTCTTGACACCACAGAGCGCATTTTTGTCACGGGAGACGCGGTATGGAACAGAATATCGAAGCAGTAGGCCTCGCTGCCTTGGGGCTGTTCAGCGGAGCGCGGCAATATGAAAATTTTTCGCGCATCCGGTCCTTCGTTTCAACAAAGACGATGCAGCCGTCGTCCGTGCCATTCGACTTTCCTGACGGGGAACCGATCGATCTTCCTGAAACCTATTCATGTCGCGGCGAAACCCGAAGTCTGCCCGGTCTTCTCGAGGATACCGACACCGCTGCGCTGCTGGTGCTCAAGGACGGGGCGGTCCGGTACGAGCAATATTATCTGACCGGCGGACGCGAGGTGCCGTGGCTCTCGATGTCGGTGGCCAAGAGTTTCCTGTCCGCCTTGATCGGCATTGCGCTCGCCGAAGGCGCGATCGCGAGCCTCGACGATCCGGCCGAGCGCTATGCCCCGTTCCTCAAGGGAAGCGGCTATGAAGGTGTCTCGATCCGAAATATTCTGCAAATGTCGTCTGGCACGCGCTGGCGCGAGGATTATGTCGATCCGGAATCGGAGATATTCGGGCTGAACGGGGCAATGGCGCCTGGGGGCTCTCACGATGACTTCCTGGCGACCATGGTGCGCGAAACGACCCCGGGCACCTTGTGTCAGTATAACTCGGCCGACACTCAGGCTTTGGGCGCCATTCTCGTCGGCGCGACCGGGCGTTCGGTCGCCGACTATATGCAGGAGAAGATCTGCGAACCGCTTGGCATGGAGGCCCCGTCGTTCTGGATTCAGGATAGTCGCGGGATGGAGCTTGCCTATGCGGGGCTCCTTATGACGGCGCGCGATTTTGCAAAGCTCGGCGAACTCTATCGCAAGCGCGGAGCATGGGAGGGCCGAAATATTGTCCCGGCGGATTATGTCGATGCCTCGCTGACCATCGCGGCGCCGCACTTGGCGGTCGGCCAACCGCTGGTTGGAGGATATCATTTCCCCCTAGGCTATGGGTATCAATGGTGGTTTCCGGATGGCGACATCGGAGAATTTAGCGCGATTGGCGTCTACAACCAATATGTGTATGTCGATCCCTCGCGCGGCGTGACCATCGTGAAACTTTCGGCAAACCCGCGCTACGGTCTGTCGCACGACGACGAGGATAACAAGGACGCCGAGAATATTCAGGCGTTCCGCTCAATCTGCAGCCTCTTCGACTGAACAGACTTTTGAAAGCTGGCGGGGGACGGATATCGCGGCAGATATCGAACCCGGGCGAAGCGCGGTGACCCGCCGGCTCCATATTGCCGCGCAAGCATGATTTTTCCACATTCGGAGCAGGCTCCCCGCTTGACCCTTCGCGTAGAGCGACGTCGAGCAAACTCGCACATTCGGCGAAAAGCCCTTGCTGCTGGCACGATCCTTGCCTTGGCATGGAGAAGAGGGAGGCCGCGGCCATCGCCTCGATTGCAGGTCAAGGGGACAGGCTGAGTGATAGACGCGAAAAAATTCTATATCGGCGGAGCTTGGCAAAGTTCGGCTAGCGGCGTTAAAAAGCCGGTTGTCGACCCGGCAACGGGCGAGCCGATCACTTCTGTCGCGATCGGTACCGCCGCCGACGCCGACCTCGCCGTCGCGGCGGCGCGCCAGGCCTTCCCAGGCTACAGCAGGACCACCGTCGCCGAGCGCCTTGAACTGCTCGAAGCGATCAACGCCAGACTTGTCGAGCGAAACGATGAGATCGCGGAGGCTATCTCTTCCGAGATGGGCGCGCCGATCGCGCTTGCCCGCGAGGCGCAAGCGCCGTCAGGGCCGCAGCATTTCGGTGAAATCATCAGGATTCTAAGGGCGTATGCTTTCGAGAAGGCCATGGGTTCGACGCTGATCCGGCGCGAACCGGTGGGGGTTTGCGCTCTGATTACACCCTGGAACTGGCCAATGAACCAGCTCGCGACGAAGGTCGCGCCGGCGCTCGCTGCCGGTTGTACAATGGTGTTGAAGCCAAGCGAACTCGCACCACTGGATGCTACGATCCTGGCCGAGATCATCGATGAAGCAGGAGTCCCGCCCGGCGTCTTCAATCTTGTGCATGGGGACGGGCCGGGTGTGGGCGCGCGTCTAGCCGAGCATCCGGATGTTGACATGGTCTCCTTCACAGGATCGACCCGCGCCGGGATCTCCATCGGGGAAGCCGCTTCTCGCTCGATAAAGCGCGTCGCCCTCGAGCTCGGCGGCAAATCGGCGAACATCATTCTCGATGACGCCGACTTTGATGTCGCAGTTCCACAAAGTGTCCGTGCAATTATGCTCAACAGCGGGCAATCCTGCAATGCCCCGACGCGCATGCTGGTGCCCCGCGCTCGTTACGAAGAGGCATGTGGGCTTGCCGCCGCGACCGCGCGCAGTCTGAGTGTGGGAGCACCCGGAAGCGGCGCGGATCTGGGTCCGGTGGCCAATCGCCCGCAATATGAGCGGGTCATCGCGATGATCGAAAAAGGTATCGGAGAAGGCGCACATCTTCTCGCCGGGGGCGCGGTACGTCCCGCCCATCTCGAGCGCGGCTTCTTTGTCATGCCCACCGTGTTCGGCGGTGTCACATCGCATATGGCGGTCGCGCGAGAGGAGATTTTTGGACCGGTACTCGTCGTGATTCCGTTCGAAGACGACGCAGACGCCATCCGGATCGCCAACGACACCGAATATGGACTCTCGGGTTACGTCTGGAGCCGGGATCGCGAACGAGCACTGGCAGTAGCAGGCGCGCTTCGCACGGGGATGGTCCATCTCAATGGCGCGTCGCTGGATACGGCCGCGCCCTTCGGGGGATATGGAAAATCGGGCAATGGGCGTGAATGGGGCGTCTTCGGCCTCGAGGAATTCCTCGAAGTCAAATCGATCTACGGCGGCGCGAGCTAGGTGCCGCCGAATGGGGGAGGGGGCCAAGAGGCCGGCGTTGCGAAGCATATAGGGGAAATTATGTCGGTAAACATTCAAGGAGACTCGGAGCAGCTCATTGCGCTTGGTATCGAGCCGAAGTTCGACCGGTCGATGAGCATGCTTCAGAACTTCGCTCTGGGCTTCACCTATCTTTCGCCGGTCGTCGGCGCTTATACTCTGTTCGACAGCAGCCTCGCCACAGGTGGTCCACCGATGATCTGGACCTATCTGATCGCTGGTGCCGGACAATTGCTCGTAGCCCTGATTTTCGGCGAACTGGTGTCGCAATATCCCCTTGCCGGCGGGCTTTACCCCTGGGCTCGCCGTCTTATCGGCAGGCGTTGGAGCTGGATGGTCGGATGGGTGTATGCATGGGCACTTTTCGCGACCATCGCGGCAGTCGCAACGGGCGCGGCTCCATTCTTGTCGATACTTCTGGGGACTGGCGATGGTGCGGGGCTGGCGGTGGTCATCGCACTGGGGCTTATTTTCTTCGCGACCGTCTGCAATCTTGCGGGAACAAAGTTCCTGGCACGCGTCGCAATGTTCGGGTTCATATGCGAGCTTGTCGGCGCATTGTTGGTGGGCGGCTACCTGCTTCTCTTCCACCGCGTGCAGTCGCCGGCGATCCTCTTGGATCCGATGACAGCAGGGGCTGGCAATTATCTTCCCGCCTTTCTTGCGGCGTCGCTCCTTGGTCTCTTCTCCTGTTACGGATTCGAGGCCTGCGGCGATGTGGCCGAGGAAGTGAAAGATCCCGGCACCAAGATTCCCAAAGCCATGCGAATGACAATCTATGTCGGCATCGGGGCGTCCATCTTCGCCTGCCTGGCCCTGCTCCTGGCTGTTCCGGATATTCCTGCCGTTATCGCAGGGACGTCTCCGCATCCGCTCGCGGATGTTCTCGTAGCCGCGTTCGGGCAGTGGGGAACCAGGGCGATTGCGATCGTTATCCTCATTTCCTTCATGTCGTGCGTGCTGAGTCTTCAGGCAGCGGTCAGCAGGCTGATATTTGCATTCGCGCGCGATCGGATGATCTTCGGAGCGAGCCTCTTTTCGCGTCTCTCGCCAACGACCCATGTTCCAGTCGCCGCGCTGATGCTCGCCGGCGCGGTGCCGGGCGCGATCGTTCTATTGGGCGCGGTTCTTGCCGATGCCCTGACAACGATCGTGACCTTCGCCGTCGCCGGTGTATATCTAGCATTTCAGATGGTCGTGGCGGCTGCGCTCATTGCTCGCACCCGCGGCTGGCGCCCTTCGGGTAGCTTCACATTGAAAGGCTGGGGCTGGACGGTCAATGTCATGGCCTTGCTTTACGGTGTGGCAGCGCTCGTCAACATGATGTGGCCGCGCGCGCCGGATAGCCCTTGGTACCTGAACTTCGCAATGCTTCTCGGCGTCGCATCCGTGCTGGTTAGCGGCTTCGTCTACCTTGTAGCGGCGCGGCCGGAACGGCGGAGTGATGCTCCTTATGGCGATGCGGCGCCAGCTGCGACCTGATGGAGATTTGGCGGAACATGTCACGAGGAGGAGCGAGGGTGCGCTTCGCTCCTCGTTTCGCCTTTGCGCTAAGCAAAGACGCTTCTCCGGGGGATGTCGGAAAAGCCTGACGCGGCGAGAGAGCCGGCATCTCCATCCGCGAGCAGCGAGGCGGCAGAGCGTGCTGAACGTCTGGGAGCTCCGGGCAAACGCCGGTGATCGGGCAAGGGGACAAATGAAGCCAAGACGCGCGGGATCGTCCGGCCTGTCGCAGCCATAGGCTTCTAGCGGCCGAAACCCCGTCTTCGTCGTCCGGTTAGCCCGCTCGACGCTTCTTCAGGCTCGGCAACGAAACGGAACGTCGGCGCCCCCGATCACCTTTGCGATCGTCGCGAGCGGCGGGACGCCCGGCCTCGTTCCTGGCCTGAAAATCTGCTCAGTCTTCGGGTGCAACCCTCACCGCCAGCCCGTCGAGGTCGGCCGCAAAAACGAGTTGGCACGACAGCCGCGACGAAGCTTGGCGATTGGAAATGCTGTCGAGAAGCTCATTTTCGTCCTCCGACATCGGAGGGAGCTTGTCGAGCCACTCGGCGGCTACATAAACATGGCAGGTCGCACATGCGCAGCAACCTCCACAGAGCGCCATGATATCGTCAACGCCGCCGTCGCGGGCGATTTCCATGAGGCTAGCGCCTTCGGCAGCGTCCAAGGTCATCGCGTCGCCGCTTCGAAGGGTGACGGTGATGCTAGTCATTCTATAGCTCCCATAAGTCGGTACCGGCCTCACCGGTCAAGCGCGTTTCTCAAAAGCGATGGGGAAGGAGATCGGTCCTGTGTTTCCACTGTCCGGGAGCCAGCGTACCTCACCATTCTCGCGCGGGACGTGCATTCGGGCCGGCAGGACCGTCAGCGCGACCCCCATGTCGGTGCGCGCAACGAACTGCCCCACGCAGAAATGCGGCCCCTTGCCGAACCCGAAGTGCAGTGGGCGCGTCTTGGTGATATCGAATTCCTCGTCGCTGATTTTCAGCGGATCGGTGCCCGCCGCGGCCGTGAAGAGGTGCACCGTGGTTCCCCCCTTGATTTCCAAGCCCTGAAATTCGAAATCCTCGAGTGCTTCGCGCGTGACCCACGTCGTCGTGGGACGGCATCGCATGACCTCCTCAACCGCGTTTCGCGCGAGCGCCGGATCATTCGCGAGCAGCTCCCACTGCCCGGGATGGCGCATCAGCAGGTCGAGGCCAAGCCCAAGTTGATTGCGCGTGGTGTCGATGCCGCCGAAGACCAGCCCGACCATGAGATTGAGCATTTCTTCGTCGCTAAATGTCGGATCGACGTCCTGCTGCCGAATGAGCGTCGATAGAAAATCGTCGGTCAGATTCCGGCGCCGGCGTTCGACAAGGCTCGCGCAATAGGCCGTCATGGCATCGGTCGCAGCATTGATCCTGTCCATGTCGCGGCGATAGGTGACGCCGAGAGCGAGACCCATTTCGAGAGCCCAGTCCGCAATCTGGCGCCAGTCCTCGGGCGGCGTACCAAGAAGAATGCACAGCACGCGCGTCGCATATGGTTCGGAAAAGTCGGCCATGAATTCGCAATCGCCGCGATCGATGAATGCGTCGATCAGTTCGTTCGCCAGCGCTTCGAATTGAGGGACCAAGGGCCGAAGGATCTTCGGTTGAAATGCGCCATTGGCAATCCGCCGGAGGCGACGATGATCTTCCCCCTCCTTGTTGATGATCATTCCCGACCACCAGTCAGCAAAGCTGCCAGTGGCGCCATTATGCGCCGGCCACGCGTAACTTCCCTGGCGGAGCCGCGGATCCGTTACCAGCTTGTCGACGGCGTCATAGCGCAGAATGGCGAGGCCGTAGTTGGTACGGGCATAAAAATTCCGTGCCCTCGCGTCGCGAACCGCATCCGAATCCATCGCGAAATCGGGCGCCGAAATATCGAGATAGGCGGCATCGCCGAACTGCTGTTCCATGGCTGGCTATTCTCCGTAAGAATTTTCCGTCCACCTTTAAAAAGCAAAGTTCGTGCCAGCCGTTTCGGGTTGGCGCCATTGCGAAACGGTGCGCGGAAACCGGCTGGATATCGAGAAGCGCGACAGCGGAAAGTCCGGAACACCGCGCAGACAAGCCCGGGGTTAAGGCGAATCTGCAATGGGTCTCCGCGGTTTCGCGAGCAGTTTCGCAATATTGCAATATCGCGGATACGGTCCTCCGATTTCGGCTAACCCGCCCGCAATAGCTATCCGATATAGGTCGTTTTCGTGGCGGTATAAAATTCCCGCGCATGCCGACCCTGTTCGCGCGGGCCGAAGGAAGAGGCCTTCCTGCCGCCGAAAGGCACGTGGTAGTCAACGCCGGCGGTCGGCAGGTTCACCATCACCATCCCCGCCGACGAGAGCCGCTTGAATGTCCGGGCGCTGCTGAGGCTCGTCGTGCAGATGCCAGACGACAGCCCGAACGGCGTGTCGTTCGCGATCGCAAGGCCCTCGTCGAGATCGTCGCACTGTATGACGGCAGCGCACGGACCGAATATTTCTTCGCGCGAAACTTGCATTTGATTGGTCGCACCAAGGAAGAGTGCAGGCCGCTGAAAATAGCCCGGAGCCGATGCGTCGATCCGCTCGCCTCCGATCACCTCCGCGCCTTCGCTGCGCGCCATCTCGACATAGCGCAAATTATTTTCCAACTGCCGTTCGCTCGCAACCGGTCCGATCTGGGTCGCCGGATCCAACGCATCGCCGACCCGCAGCGCCGTCATCGCGCCGGACAGCCGGTCAACGAATGCGTCGTGAATCTTGCGGTGGACAATCAGTCTCGATGAGGCGGTGCAGCGCTGGCCGGTCGAAAAAAATGCCCCGTCCAAGCAAACGCGAACGGCCACATCAAGGTCTGCGTCGTCGAGGACGAGCATCGGATTTTTTCCGCCCATTTCGAGCTGGATCCGCTTCATTCCTCCGATCGCCGCACTCGCGATAGCGCGGCCGACCGGCACCGAGCCGGTGAAGGAGATAGCATCGACATCCGGATGCTCGACGAGATGCTGGCCGATCGTCGATCCAGGTCCCATGACAAGGTTAAAGACGCCCGCCGGGCAGCCAGCCTCATCGAGCAGCCGCGCCAATATATGAGCGCAACCGGGCGTAAGGTCGGCGGGTTTCAGAATGACGCAGTTTCCACATGCCAAAGCAGGCGCGATCTTCCATGCCGGGATCGCTATCGGGAAATTCCACGGCGTGACGAGACCCACGATGCCGACCGGTTCGCGCCGAATCTCGACATCGACCCCTGGCCGGACGGAAGGAATGGAGTCGCCCTCGACCCGCAACGCCTCCTGTGCGAAGAACTTGAATATCTGACCGGCTCGAACAGTCTCGCCGACGCCTTCGGCGAGTGTCTTTCCTTCTTCGCGCGACAATAACCTCCCAATTTCGCTTCGTTCAGCGAGCAGCCGGCTGCCTACGGCGTCGAGCAGATCCGCGCGGACCTGGGGCGAATTCGTCGACCAGTCCTTCATTGCGTTTCGCGCGCTTGCCACTGCCGCATCGACGTCGGCGAGGCTGCCCTGCGCATAGCGGCCTACGAGGTCGTTCGTATTCGACGGGCTTATATTGTCCAGGCGAGCACCGTCGCCGATCCACTTGCCGCCCACGAGATTCAGATGGTCAGGCGCCATTGTCATGCTGTGTCTCCGGGAAAGCGGGGGGAGGGGGCGGAAAGGGACAGGCCCGCTTCCGCGAAGCGTATGGGCAGGCGAACGCCGGGAATATTGATGCCCTCCGCGTCGGTAAGCGAGACGGCCATTCCCCGCGCCAGAACCTGCGGATCGGCGAACGCCTGCGCCACATCGTTGATCGGGCCTGCGGGCACGCCCGCTTCCGAAAACATTGCAAGCAGCCGGTCCCGCTCGAACCGTCCGCTGGCGTCGCTGATCAGAGCGGTGAGTGCGGCACGATGCTCGACGCGGCAGGCGTTGGTCGCGAAGCGGGGGTCGTCCGCTACGTCGGGAATTCCAAGCAATGTGCAGCACCGACGAAACTGCTGGTCGTTTCCCACCGCGAGGATGAACCAGCCGTCGCCGGTAGGAAAGACCGCGTAAGGCGCAATGTTCGGATGGGCATTACCCATCCGGGACGGCGGCGTGCCACCGATCATATAGTTGAGCGCCTGATTGGCCAGAACGCCGACCATCACGTCGAGCAGCGCCATGTCGACATGGTCGCCGCGTCCGGTCTGCGCGCGACGCGAAAGCGCAGCCTGAATGCCGATGACCGCATAAAGGCCCGTCATGATATCGGCGAAGGCCACCCCGATCTTCTGAGGCTCGCCGTGCGGGTCGCCCGTGAGATCCATGATCCCGGCCATACCCTGGACGATGAAGTCATATCCCGCCCGCGGGGCATAGGGTCCGTCCTGTCCGAACCCCGTTATCGAGCAATAGACGAGCCGGGGATGGTCGGCGGCTAGCGAAGCATAGTCCAGTCCGTACTTGGCGAGACCGCCGACCTTGAAATTCTCGATGACGACGTCGGCCTCCATGATGAGGCGTTTCACTCGCGCGACGTCGTCGTCGACGGTGAAGTCGGCAACGATGGACTTCTTTCCGCGGTTTGTTGCGTGAAAATAGGCCGCATCGCGCGTGCCGTTGCCATAGTCTAGAAAGGGCGGCCCCCACGAGCGTGTGTCATCACCCCCTGGACTTTCGACCTTCACCACATCGGCTCCGAGATCGGCCAAAATCTGTCCGGCCCACGGACCGGCAAGAATTCGCGCGAGTTCGACAACCTTCAAGCCCTTGAGAGGTGGGTCGCTTCTTGTCATCGCTCAAAAAGCCGCGATGCCGGTAATCGCCCGGCCGAGGATCAGCGCATGAATGTCGTGAGTGCCCTCATAGGTATTAACAGTCTCGAGATTTGCGAGGTGGCGCATGACCTGATATTCGCCGGAAATTCCGTTTCCACCGTGCATGTCGCGCGCATGGCGCGCAATCTCGAGTGCCTTTCCGACATTATTGCGCTTCACGATCGAGACCATCTCGGGAGCAAAGCGCCCCTCGTCGATCAAGCGGCCTACGCGCAGGCTCGCCTGCAGCGCGAGCGCGATATCGGTTTCCATGTCGGCGAGCTTCTTTTGATACAATTGCGTCGCCGCAAGCGGTCGGCCGAACTGATGCCTGTCGAGCCCATAGGAGCGGGCGGCGTCAAAGCAGAATTCCGCGGCACCGAGGGCGCCCCAGGAAATGCCGTAGCGCGCGCGATTGAGGCAGCCGAAGGGGCCTTTCAAGCCCTCGACATTCGGCAAAAGCGCTTCCTCGCTCACGACCACATCATCGAGCATCACCATTCCGGTCACCGAGGCTCGCAGACTGAGCTTCCCCTCGATCTTGGGCGCCGAGAGTCCGGCCATGCCTTTCTCGAGAATGAACCCGCGAATTGCGCCGTCATGAGCGTCGGATCTCGCCCAGATGATGAAAATATCGGCAATAGGAGCATTTGAAATCCAGGTCTTGCTTCCCGAGAGACGATAGCCGCCTTCGATCTTCTCTGCGCGCGTCTTCATTCCGCCTGGATCGGACCCGGCGTCGGGTTCGGTGAGTCCGAAACACCCCACCGCTTCACCGCTCGCCAGCCTCGGAAGAAATCTCTGCTTTTGCTCTTCCGACCCGTACGCAAGTATCGGATACATCACGAGGCTCGACTGAACGCTCATCATCGAACGGTAGCCGGAGTCTATCCGCTCGACTTCGCGGGCGATCAAGCCATAGGCAACATAGGTTGCGCCCACGCCGCCGTAGGCCTCCGGCACGGTCGGACCAAGAAGCCCCAATTCTCCCATCTCGCGAAAAATTGCGGCATCCGTAGTTTCGCTCGAATATGCATCGATGATCCGCGGCGCGAGCTTCTCCTGCGCGTAACTCCGCGCGGTGTCGCGAACCATCCGCTCCTCTTCGCTCAGCTGGTCTTCCAGCAGGAACGGGTCGCTCCAGTCAAACATGTCAACGGTCCTTTTCTTGGTCAGGCTGCCGTAATCGGCGTCTGGAGCGTGGCCTCGATCGAAGCTTCGAGTATTTCGAGGGCTTCGTTCAAAGTCTCTTCTTCGATAGTGAGGGGCGGCAGGAGCCGGATCACGTTGAAGCTCGTTCCACAGACAAGGATGATGAGCCCACGTCGTTCGGCTTCGGCAACGAGCGCTGCGGCAGTTGCAGGGTCGGGGGTCAATGTGTCGCGATCGGTCACGAGCTCGAACGCAACCATCGCTCCGAGACCGCGTACATCGCCGATCCGTTCCATTCCCTGCCGCGAAGCAATATCCTGCAGGCGGTTGACGATCGTGGCGCCGACATGGGAAGCGCGATCGCACAGATTCTCGTCGTCGATGATGTCGAGCACAGCGTTGGCCGAAGCCACGGCGAGGGGGTTTCCTGCATAGGTGCCGCCAAGACCGCCCGGCTGGGCGGCGTCCATCAGGTCCGCGCGGCCGACGACGGCGGACAATGGCATGCCACCCGCCAGTCCCTTCGCCATCGTCACCAGGTCCGCTTTGACGCCGCTATGGTCCATGGCAAACATTTTTCCGGTTCGCGCCATGCCGGACTGGATCTCGTCGGCAATAAGAAGGATGCCGAGCCGATCGGCCAAGGTTCGAAGTCCCTCTAGAAAGGCCGGCGGCGCGGGAAGAAATCCTCCCTCTCCCTGAACCGGTTCGACGATGAACGCCGCAACCCGTGCGGGATCGACATCGACGGCCAGCAGTGCCTCGAGCGCCGAAAGCGCGGCCTCCACCGTGACGCCGCGAAGCAGATTGGGAAACGGGGCGTGATAGATGTCGGCCGGGAAGGGGCCGAAGCCCTTCTTATAGGGTATGACTTTCCCCGTCAGCGCCATGCCGAGCATCGTTCGCCCATGAAAGGCGCCTGAAAACGCGATGACAGCGGTGCGTCCGGTTGCGGCGCGCGCAATTTTTATAGCATTTTCTACGGCTTCGGCACCTGTGGTGACGAGCATCGTTTTTGCAGGGGCCGACACCGGGGCGATCACGTTCAACCGTTCGGCGAGCGCGATATAGGCTTCGAACGGTGCGACATGGAAGCAGGTATGCGTGAAGGCTTCCGCTTGCGCGGTGATCGCCGCGAGGACCCGCGGATGGCGATGACCTGTGTTGTTGACCGCGATGCCGGCTGCAAGGTCGATGTAACGCTTGCCGTCCACATCCCAGAGCTGCGCATTCTCGGCGCGCTCCGCGTAGATGGCCTTGGTGCCGACCCCGCCGGTGACGGCGGCGAGGTGGCGCTCGCGCAAATTGATTGACCGACTCATCCTGTCCTCCTGTATGACCTGATCATAGTATGTTTAATATATTGAGCAAGTGTATATGATATTGTCCATCGTGGCCACTCGAAGTTGAGGATGATGAGAATGGAACAGTTCGACGTCGGCTATCGCCTTCTAGAAATCCGAACCCGGCTCGGGCTTTCGCAGCGCCGTCTAGCGGCGCTTTCGGGAGTACCGCACGCCCAGATTTCGCAAATCGAACAGAATAGGATCAGTCCGTCGGTCGCGACGCTGCGCAAGGTTCTCGCCGGCATCCCGATGACCATGGCCGAATTTTTCGAGCCCGAACCTGCCTTCGCTGACCAGATTTTTTTCGCGGCCGACGAACTCGTGGACCTGACATCGAAACTCGCTGGCACCATGAATGACGGCGCCCCGCAAATTGTCATGCGCCAGGTAGGCAATGCGCTCGCGCACGGCCTGCAGATTCTCCACGAGCATTATCTTCCCGGAGCAGATACAGGCAGTTCCGGCCTCGAACACCGTGCCCATGAGGGCGGCATCGTCATTGCCGGCGAGATCGAGGTCACTGTTGGCGCCAACCGACGCGTTCTCCGCAAAGGCGAGGCCTATCTGTTCGACAGCAGTCTTCCCCACAGATTCAGAAACCTTGGGGCCGAACCGGCGGAAATAATTTCCGCCTGTACTCCGCCCTATCTTTGACGACCCGACTGCTGGCACGCCCACCGTGCGGTGTTTGCGCTGGAGACGGATTCGGGCGCGGATCTTCCGCATGGCGCGATGCGCGCGCGCGAACCGTCTGCTGGCGCGCGGCGAATTGCGCCGCGTTGGCGCGGGTGCCGTCAAGACGATGATTATGTCGCTTGTCATGGTGCAAAGGTCGCGGCGGTGAATATGCCGGCGATCAGAACCGGGCTCCGAACGACACACCGTAGGAGCGCTGTCGTCCAAACTTCCGGATGGTGTAGCCGAGGGTTGAAAGGTCGAAGATGGAATTGATGTACCGTTCATTGCCAATATTCTCGGCATAGATGGAGAGTTTCCACGCGTCCGACTTCGGACCGACGCTGATGCTCGCATTGTGAAGTGCATAGGCGCTGTCGCGGACCACGGGCGCGTTCACGACGTTATAGTAGCGGCTGCCGGCGTAATTGCCGTCATATTGGACGACGAGCGAATAGCGCCCCAAGTCGAAGGCGTTGCGGACGAGCCAGTTGAATTTCCATTTTGGCGCGTTGATCGGACGTTGCGACTGGACTCCGGCGGCGGTCGCGATCCCCTTGACCTTGGCGTCGAGGTAAGACGCGCCTGCCACCAGGTCCAGTCCGGAAAGCGGCGTCGCGATGGCTTCCAGCTCGCCACCTTTGAATGTGCCGTCCCGGTTGAGAATGACCGACGTCAGGCCGTCGAACAGAAAGGTCTGGAAATCCTTGTAATCGTAGAGAAAGGTGCTGCCGTTGAGCCGAAGTCCCGGCAGAATGCGGGTCTTTACGCCCGCTTCATAAGCATAGAGCTTCTCGGGGCGATAAGGCAGTTGGGCGGGCGTCAGGAGCCCGTCGAGCGGCACCGTGAAGCCGCCTCCTTTGAGGCCCTTGCTCGCGCTTGCATAAAGCAAGGTTCCCGTCGCCGGCCGCCAGTCCACTTCAATTCGCCCCGACCAGTCATTGATGTTTTGCTTGAGATTGACGGTCGTCCCCAGGTCGTTGATCGTCCCCCCATTCCCTGAAAAACCGACAAAGTCGCACGCGCCGGCTGCCGTTTCCACGCAGGCTCCGTCCAGCCGCAACTTGCGTCCGTCGGCAGTCCAGCGGGCGCCGGCGATCAGCGTCAGGTCGCTGGCGAGATCATATTCCGCCTGGACGAAAGCCGCAGCGGTCGTCGTGGTCAGCTTGTAGTTGCTCGTTGCCGCTGCGCCGGACCGGGAATCGGGAAATGTCGCCGGATCGAAAAGATTGGCAAGTGTCGGCAATGCGAAGCGCGTATTGTATCGGCCCTCGAGAAGGAGGAAATAAAGTCCGGCGACCCACCGGAACTCGCCGCGATCGTCATTGATCCGAAGCTCCTGGGAAAACTGGTCGCTGCTTTCGCGCGCATCGTAAAAGGTCTGCGCGAAGGGCGTTGAGTCCGTATCTTCCAGATAATAGGATTTAACGCGCATATAGTCTGTCAGGGACGCGAAGGTCAGGCCTGCGGCCTCATGAGTGAAGTTCGAGGTGAACCCGAACACATCCTTATCGATGCGCCCCACAAGATCGGGATTCACGACGAACGGGTTGCCGTCGTCTTCGCGATAACCGTAGAAGTCGCGCCCCGGCCCCGTCCCGTAGACGTCGACATTGGTAGGCACGAACTGGCTGATGCCGTTCGCGTCCACATAGGACGGCACAGGGTCATAAACGCCCTCGCGCGAGCGCTCGCGAAATCCGCGGGCGATCAGGTGCCACTCGGTGTCGTCGGTCGGAACGAAAAGTAGCTGCAGACGGCCGGCCAGCCGGTCTTCTGCGCCGAGATCGGCACCGCCGAGGTTGTGAAGATTCCCGTCGCTCTTGGAATAGAATCCGGAAAGGCGCGCCGAAAGGCTTTCGGAAAGCCCGCCGCTGACATGCGCTTCGAGCCGACGCTGGTCGAAACGACCATAAGCGACTTCGACGCCACCATCGAAGTCGCGCGACGGTTTGGCGCTGATGAAATGAAGAAGTCCGCCAGTGGCATTTCGCCCGAACAACGTACCTTGCGGCCCCCGAAGCACTTCGACCCGGTCGAGGTCGAAGACCGGAAAGCTGGTCGCGGTACTGGCGCCCGCGTAGACGCCGTCGAAATAGACTGCGTTCGGCGTCTCATGATGCGCGGCGAAATCGCTGTTGCCCGAGCCTCTTATCGTGACGACGCTGACGGCCGATCCGGCCGCCTTGGCGATCGTTACGCCCGGCGTGACGAGAGCAAGCTTTTCCGGCTCATTGATTCGCAGGTCCTCGAGTTGCCCGCCATCCAGCGCCGTAATCGATATGCCGACGCGATTTACGGATTGTTCGCGACGCGTTGCCGTGACGACGATGTCATCACCAAACACATTTTGCGACCCTTGCGTTTCGTCACGCGCGGACGATGCTGCCTCCTGCGCAGCGACAGGACCGCACGGGAGAAACACCGTCGTCGCAGTCGCGGTAAAAAGCAGAATATGGTGTCTTGCCGAGTACAGGCCCATCGCGTCGCCTCCTACTTCGCAGGTCCCCAAGCCTGCGCTGCACGTCACGAAGCAAAAGCCGTGCCACCTCGTTAACAGGCGGCAGTCAAATCAAAATGATCCTGGATTCGTCCGGGCAGTGTGGCAAGTCTGCCAGATCACACGGCAGGATTGCCACGCTGGGCAACAGGGCCATGCGCGGTCAGGTTTTGGGGCCACGCGCGAGTTTTCGGATCAAGGTCGAGACGTCGATTCCCAGAACGCGGGCCGCTTCGCGCTGCGAGCCCGCATCCTTGAGAGCTTTCTCGATGAGCTCTCGCTCGTAGCTCTGGACCCGGTCTCGCAAATTCTCCGCCGCGTCTGGCTCCGTTCGGGCGACCGGTGGATTTCGTGATGTGTCTGACGTCAATCGAAGGGCCAGATTGTTGTGAGACAATGGATCGAGGTCGCCGATGTCGGCCTCTTCGTCGACGACGATATCGAGATAATCGACGAGGCTGCGCAACTCGCGGATGTTGCCCGCAAAGTCCGATGCCAGCAAATGGGCTCGGCAGCGCGGGGTCA
This sequence comes from Sphingopyxis sp., assembly GCF_965227415.1. Lineage (GTDB taxonomy): Bacteria > Pseudomonadota > Alphaproteobacteria > Sphingomonadales > Sphingomonadaceae > Sphingopyxis. The sequence continues at coordinate 219,735 of NZ_OZ245749.1, forward strand.
GGCGAAGTGGAACGGGCCTGGCGCGATTCACGCGATCGAGGAACATGTCCAGCAGCCGATCGACATCGGGTCGATCGCGAAGGCTTGGAACCACCACCGGAAATGTCGCAATGCGGAAATAGAGATCGCGGCGGAATTTGCCTTCAGCAACGAGCGCGGGCAGATCGCGATTGGTAGCGGTGATCACGGTCGTTTCGATCCGGCGCTGGTTAGCGGATCCAACCGGCTGAATGGTCCCGTCTTCGAGAAATTTCAGCAGTTTCGCTTGGCTGCCGTAGGGTATTTCTCCGACTTCGTCGAGAAAAAGGGTTCCGCCGGCGGCGCTCTCTATGAACCCCCTTTTGCCGGCCTGAAGGGCACCTGTAAAAGCCCCCCGCTCATATCCGAACATTTCCGATTCGAAGAGCGTCTCGGGTATGCTGCCGCAATTGACGTGAATGAAAGGCGGGTCATCGTTTGTCGCTTCGGCATGTAGGTGCCGCGCAATCGCGGTCTTTCCGACGCCAGATTCGCCAAGCAGGAGGACACGAACGCCGCGCCGGTAGGCGCGAACGGCTTGCTTGATCTGCAGTTCGATCTCAGGGGGGAAAATCAGCGCTGGCGCGGCGCATTTCCCCCGGGGCGCGGCCGCCCGACCGGAATCCTGTCGGAGCGATTGCAGGGTGAGCATCGTATAGCCGTTGGTATCGCCCTTCAGCGGGATGACCCGCCGTGTCGCAAACAGGTCGAGACTGCCAGCAGCGCCGCGCACTCGCGCATCGGAGCGCCCCTTTACCGCCTTTGAAAGCCAGTCATCGATATCGAGTCCTGACCGCCGGAGAAATCGTTCGAAAGGGCGTTGTTCGATCTCGGCGCGGCCCATTCCCGAGAGCTTTTCTGCGGCAAGATTGGCGAGGACGATATTCTCGCTGCGATCCAGGATGATGAGAGCGGCTGACAGCAAGTCGGCAAATGCGCGGAACGAAGCGGATGCCAGCATGGCTTCGAGATCGCTCTGCGTAACCGGTGCTGCGGTTCGCGCTGCGACTGTCATCGAAGGAATGTGGCGCTCGCTCGTCATTGCATCGCGATCGCGTAAGACCGGTGCTGCCTGATCAAGGTGATGCAGTTCATTTCGGGATCTCCTCGCTGACGTCGCGGCAATTTCCCCATAAGCGTCTCAGATATCCGTCGACGATTTCGGCCCGAACGTCATTTTCGAGACTGATCGAAGTTCCGTCATGCCTGACGTCGTGCGACCGCGCCCTGTCGATGACATAGCCGGCGTCGATAATCTGACCTACGAAAGCCTCGTTTTCCGGGCTCCTTGGCCAATAGAGTCGCACATCCTCTGCGCGGATCGACTGCCCGTGCGGAAGGTCATAGAGCCTCGCCATGGCAGGATTGGCCACCCGCCACACCGACGCATTGTCGAAAACCTCATCGATGATCTGCGATCGCGCCTTGCTGGTATCGACGGGTTCCAGAAACTCGATGCACCAATGACCCTCGTAGGCGGTATCGATAATGTCGCGGAGAAGCTTGTTGCTTGCCTGAGCCTCGCGCATGCCCTCCGCCAGCTGCCCGAGCGGGCTTTTCGCGACACGAAATGCGAGCTTGCCCGCGAAAGTCATGCTGGTGCACACGGCGAGCGTGGGCAACTCGCGTCCGCCCCGGCCGAGAAGGCTCAACTCTATCGTGGTCCGATATCCATTCGGTACGGACCGTTCGAAAAGGCTCCATATCGCCTTCGTCGATCTCCGGTCATACAGATCAGCGATGTCAAATCCCACCGTCGGCGCATCAATCCCGAGATAAAGACGCTGCTCTCGATTCAAGGCAACGACGGCTCCGGTTTCATCGATTATGTCGACCAGAATGTCACCGCTGATGTCGAGCGGATCGAAGCCGGGCTCCCCGGTCGGCTGCGCATTCGGTTCCTGGCTATTCATCGCTTCTCCATTGCGCTTGCCCCGCGCGACTGCGCCACCCTTGCAGCCTCTCCAAAAGATCGCAGCAGATTGGCGTTTGCCGGGTGCAGGTCCGGACGATACTCCGGATGCCATTGCACGCCAATCGCGAATGGGTGGCCGTCCACTGCAATAATCTCGGGCAACCCGTCGGGCGATCGCCCGTGAACGGTCAAGCCGGCGCCGATCCGATCTAGTCCCTGATAATGCAATGAGTTTACGGCGAAGCGCTGGGCACCGAAAACATCGTCGAGCGACGAGTGCGGATCGAGAACCACCTCATGCAATGGCGCGTATCGCGCGTCATAAGGAAGATCGGCCGCCGGGTGGTGACCGTCAAACCGTGCCGAACCCGCAAGGTCGGCGTTAAGGGAACCACCCAAAGCAACATTCAATTCCTGGAAGCCGCGGCATATGAAAAGGGCAGGTGTCCCGCGTGCCAGGACTTCATGGATTAGAGGCAGGGCGAAGCCGTCTCGAACGTGGTCGAACGGGGGAGAACCGGTGGTCGCCCCGTAGCGCAGGGGGGAGATGTTCGATACGCTCCCTGTGAAGACGAAGCCATCGAACATTCGGCTTATCTGGCGGACGTCGTCGCCGTCGAGCGAGGGAACCAGACCAACCGGCAGGCAATCCGCGAAAGCGTGAATCGCCGCTGCGTATTTGTCGCCGAGAACATGGTAGGGCATACCGTCGACGTCGCGCAGATCGGTCACGAGCGCGACAGTGGGCCGGCCGGTCATGCCGGCCTCTCCCGTCTCTCCGGTACCTGGCGCAGGAAGTTTTCGATGAGGCGCTCGCGCCCGGGAAGGAATTCGAAACGTGCCGGGTCCTGCGTGAAATGATTCCAGAATGTGGCGAGCCGATCGCAGCTGACCTCGGGATGGAACTGCACCGACACCCAGCCGCCGCCGAAATCTGCGGCTGCGATCGTATCCGCGCCCATAGCGAGCGCGGTTGCCCCCTCAGGAAGTGTCGAAACATGGTCGAAATGCGCAAACTGGAACAGAGGGTTGGCACCCAGGCCGTCGAACAGCCAATGCCCGTGACCGTCGGCCGTGAGCACGGCGCGGCGCGTCCCCGAAACCGGCCCCTGGGCGCGCCGGGAAACCGTGCCGCCCAATATCTGCGCCATCATTTGATGGCCGCCGCATATCCCGAGCAATGGGCGACCGGTGGTCCGCCATCGCAGGAGCCAGTCGCCGAGCGCCCATTGCCATGACAGTCGGTCGTTTACCGAGGCAACGCTGCCGCCCAATATGACTGCATCATAATCAAGCGCCGGTATCTCGCCGCGGTCCGCATGGATCGCCTCGAGACGAAAGCGCGAAGCTTCGTCCATCGTCTCGAACACGCCCCGGAACGCCTCGGCGTCGTCGCAACCGCCGCTCAGGCGCCTGAAAGGCCGGCGGTCCGTCTCCTCGGGTATCGCCAGCTGGGCCACGAAGGCCAGGCGAAGCGGCCGATCAGCCATGTCGGGCGTTTGTGGTGCATCTTTCGGCATAATTTTGCTCCAGCCGAAATGCGTCAGGGAAGCTGCTCGAGGAAGCGTTCATAGTCCCACTCGGTCACCGTCGCCATGAAGCGCTCCCATTCGTCACGCTTGAGATGAAAGAAGCAGCGCTGCATGTCTCCGGGCATCGCTTCGAGGATCACGGGATCGGCTTCGAGAGCGTCGAGTGCGTCACGCAGATCGGTCGGAAGCCTGCGGACTTCTTTGCCTGCTTCCATGGCTTCGTAAATGTTGCGCTGCTCGGGCTGTCCCGGATCCAGTTTGCGAACCAGGCCGTCGTCGAAAGCCTTGAGCAAGCCTGCGCCCATCAGATAGGGGTTAACCAAGCTGTCTACGGCGCGATATTCGACCCGTCCCGGAGCCGATACGCGAATTCCGACCGTCCGGTTCTGCATTCCCCAGTCGGCATATATCGGCGCCCAATAGCCGGTGTCGCTCATCCGGCGATAGGAGTTCACGGTCGACGATCCGATGGCGGTCAGCGCCGGAAGATGTTCGATGAGCCCGCCGATGCTGTGCAGCCCGATTTGGTCGGGCATCCATTCGCCGCTCGCGCGCAGAAAGGCGTTCTCACCGCCCTTGCGGTAGGTGAAGGAGTCTTCGAGACCTGGCAAGTCGTCAAAGCCGAGCATGTTGACGACCTCGTCGCCCCCGCGCCAGAGCGATACATTGTGATGGCAGCCATTCGCCGAGGCGCCCATGAAGGGTTTGGTCATGAATGTCGCGATAAGATCGAACTCCCGCGCCACCTGCGCACAAATCTGACGATAGGTGGTGAGGCGGTCCGCCGTGCGGAGAACATCGTCGTACATGAAATTCAGTTCGAGCTGGCCGGGCGCATCCTCGTGATCGCCCTGGATCATGTCGAGGCCCATGGCGATCGCATATTCATGAACACGCATGATGACAGGTGACAATTGTTCGAACTGATCGATGTGGTATGCGAAGGGCTTGGTCGTGCCGCCTGCGAACTTTCCGTCCGGTCCGCGCTTCAGCCACATCATCTCCGGTTCGCAGCCGAGGCGAAGCTCAAGTCCGTGCCGAGCCTTGAAATCGCTATGGATGCGTCGAAGATTTCCGCGGCAGTCGGAGGTCAGGAAGGCGCCCGGCTCATCTTCTTCCTCGCGATGCCGGAAGAGCGTGCAGAATACGCGGCCCACCTGCTTGTTCCAGGGCAGTTGGACGAAGGTTTCCGGGTCGGGAATAGCGACCAGTTCGGCTGCATTCGAGCCATAACCGATATAATTGCCCCGCCGGTCAGCTTGTACATCGGCCGTCGCGCCGTACCACAGTTGAACGCCCTTGTCGGCGATGCTTTCCCAGTGAGCCGCCGGAACCGACTTCCCCATGACGCGGCTCGTAACCGAAACGAACTGAAAATAGACCTGCTTGATGCCAAGCGCATCGATCTTTTGTCGAACCTGCTTCACGCGGTCCCTGCGTTGCTCATCGGCGACAAAGCGCTCGAGATCGCTTTGCGTTCGCGATGGCGAAATCGTTGCCTGGCTTGCGAGTTGATTGGTGGTCATTTTTGTCATCCTTCCAGATATCGCTTTGTTTCTGACTGGCTTACCGCCCGGGCGAGGCTGGCGTGCTCAACCTCGCAAGCCGTCGCGAAATGATCGACGAAACGTTCGCCAAAAAGCCTGCGCGCGTCGGGGCTGGACCGCAGGGCATGTGCCGCCGACGCCAGATCCTGGGGAAAGCGCTGAGCTCCGGGAGGCACGTCATTCGGTTCGCGGTTCGGTTCCGCTTCCGGTACGTCGAGCGAATTTTCCAGCCCATCGAGTCCCGCCGCGAGCATCAAGGCCAGCGTGAGGTGCGGGTTGCAGTCCGCGCCCGGCAAGCGGAATTCCAGCCGTGCCCCTTCGCCTGAAGAGGGGACCGACCGCACCGCAGTGGTGAAGGTCCATTCCGCCCAGGTAAGCGACTTGGGTGCCCAGGTTCCCGGGGCGAACCGGCGATAGGCATTGACCGTGTGTGCGCACATTGCGAACGCCCCGGGCACGACCTGCATCATGCCCGCGATGAAGCTGCGGGCCTCCACGCTCGTCCGGCCGTCCGCCGACGCGAACAGGTTGCGACCGCTCTTCCTTTCGATGAGCGAAAGGCTGAGATGCCCTCCCAAGCCCGGAAAATTCTCGCCCATGCTGGGCATGAACGACGCGGTCAGTCCGGCATCGCGGGCGTAGGCGCGCGTCGCCTGCCGGAAAAAGCCGGCGTCGTCTGCCGAGCGCAGGCCGTCCGTCGCGGCGAGCGTCGCTTCGAAACAGCCCGGTCCGAGCTCGCCGCCTACCGCAAAAAGCGCAATGTCGTAGGATCTGATCGCCTTTTCCAGGCCGGCAACGAAAGCCGCTTCCTGCGCCGCTGTCTGTCCCGACCAGCATTTGTTGTCGGGGGCGAAGGGCCGAAGCCGGCCATAGCCGCCTTCGCGGAGCGACGCGGCCGTCTCTTCGACAAATATCATTTCAAATTCGAAGGCTGCCCGAACCTCCAGACCGAGCGCCGACGCCCGGGCAAGCTGCGCCTTCAGGACCTGGCGCGGCATGAGATCTTTCGATGCGCCCGAGAAATCCGCAATGATCAGACCCGCAGCGGGCTCATGGGGAAATGTGCGAAGCGAAGTCGCGTCGATCGCAACCGTTTCGGTCAGGTGGGGCCCTGGGGCAAACAAACTGTCGGCGCCGTCCCATTTCGACAAGGTATTGGCGAAGCGTGCGTCGCGTGCCCATTCGCCGAACTGGTCACGGCCCAGTCGCCGTTCTCGGAAGACCGAGGCATAATCGAACTGCCCAACATGGAGCGTCTGGATACCGCGCTCATTCAATTGCTGCTCGAGATCGCCTTCACCCACCGATTCGCCCCTTCTGTTCTTTCCGCCATCAAGCAGGAACTGTGCCAGTTGGGCCCGCACGCCGCTCGCCGCGATTTGCGGCATTCGGGGCTTCGATGCTTCTAGGCAGATTTGCCTTGCTGATAGCAAATTTGCATCGAGGTCTTGCAACGATGCGTGTGCGGCTTGCGGGCGTCGATCGCCGGGTCGGCCCGGCTTGGCGTCATTTCGGGTTTCCGGTCACTTTCGCCGCGGCTTTGGCGGTGCGAGCAGGTGATGGGCCGCCCTGCGGTAGTGCGTCATAGCGTGAAGGGACCGCGGTGGCGAACGCGCGGGGCGGGGCGGTCCGCGGCTGCCTATGGCCACCGATCATTTGGGACGCCTGACAGGCGATGAGTCGCGGCGCCCAAGGAACTTTGACACGACAAAATTGCTATGTAATAGAGCAAACATCGCCATCGGCCCTGGCGCCCGTCGCTTGCGTGACCGCTGCGCTGCATCAATTCGTGGAGGCGCAATGGACTTTGGGATCGGGACCCGCGCAGCGATTGTGACGGGAGGAACAAGCGGGATCGGAAAGGCGTGCGCGGCCGCGCTTGCCGGGCATGGCGCACGTGTCCTGTTCGTAGGGCGTGACGACCGGCGCGGTCGCGATACCGAAGCCGAACTTCGCGCTGCCGGAGGCGAGGTCCGTTTCCTTCGCGCCGATCTTCGCAATGTGGGCGCCGCCGACCAGATCGTCCGGCACGCCGAGGCGCTGTACGGCACCGTGGACATTCTGGTGAACAACGCCGGCATTCTCCATCCCGGTAACGCTGTCGATACGAGCGACGCGGCATTCGACGAGACTTTCGCGATCAATGTGGGCGCCGTCTTCCGGCTGTCGCGGTCTGTTCTTCCGCTGATGATTGCGGCGCGGCGCGGCGCGATCGTCAACATTGCGTCCGAATGGGGCGTGAATGCGGAGAGCGGCTATGTCGCCTATTGCGCCAGCAAAGGGGCTGTCGTCCAGATGACACGCGCCATGGCACTCGATCATGCGGCCCAGAATATCCGCATCAATAGCATCAGCCCCGGCGAGGTGCATACCGAGATGGTCGATGCGATGTTGCGCGACATGGGCCAGACCCCAGATCAGCTGGCAAGTGGCATTCCGCTACGTCGTCTCGCTCGGCCCGAGGAAATTGCCAATTGCGTGCCTTTTTCTCGCCAGCGATCTCGCAAGCTATGTCACGGGCTCAAATCTCGGCGCCGACGGTGGAACCGCCATAACCGGCGGCGCCTATCCATGAACGGACATTCGACCGACACAAGGCCATGCGCGATTATCGGCTGCGGGCTGATCGGGCAGTCGTGGGCGGCGCTTACCTCATTCTTCGTCGCCCCCATCCGCGATCATGCTTTTTTTGAGCAGACGGTTTTCCAGCGTCAGGTCGGCCACGCATTCCTTCAGGGCACGGGTTTCGCGGCGCAGGTCGTGCACCTCGCCGGTGGTCGCAGCTCGGGCGGTATCGCCGGCCAGACGACGCTTGCCCGCTTCCATGAACTCCTTCGACCAGGTGTAATACAGGCTCTGGGCGATGCCTTCCTTGCGGCACAGCTCGGCGATGCTGTCTTCGCCGCGCAGCCCCTCCAGCACGATCCTGATTTTGTCCTCTGCAGAGAAGTGCCGGCGCGTCGCACGCCGTATGTCCTTCACCACCCGCTCAGCTGGGGCCTTCGGCGCTGATTTTATCAAGGAGGATTTGGGCTTCATCTTCGTTCCTTCGTCACTACGACGAAGCCCAAATCCTCCTTAAATCACAACCTCAAATCTGTGCCATTGGCGCTGACGGCGGACAACATGCTCACAAACGGCTTAAGCACGGGCTCGTTTGCGGCGGCAACTTCCTCGGTCGTAGGCCGGAAAGCGAAGATTTGCTCGTCGCATTTACGTCGAGACATGAAAAATTGGCGGCTGTCGAGGGGATCGGGCCGATAAAGTCAGCGCGAACAGACGCGCCGCACTGATCGAGTCCGTCCGCTTCGCGAGCAACGACGTCGCAGCGCTTGCTACGTCTTCATCGGCCGAGCTGTAATTCGAGCGCATCGAGCACGCGATAGCAGGGCAGGACCTGAGCCACGCTTGCATTTGGCTCACGACCTTCGCGGATGGCTGCCACGAACTCGCGGTCCTGCAGTTCGATGCCATTGGTCGAAACGGCGACGCCGCTGAGATCGATCGGCTCTTCCTTCCCGGTAACCAGGTCGTCGTAGCGCGCGATCCAGGTGCCATTGTCGCCGATGTAACGAAAGAAGGTGCCGAGCGGCCCATCATTGTTGAACGACAGCGACAGGGTACAGATCGCACCGCTCTCAGATTTCAGCTGGATCGACATGTCCATCGCGATGCCGAGCTCAGGATGATGCGGTCCCTCAATCGCGTTCGCCTGCACGATCTGCCCCGCTTGGTAAGCGAAAAGATCGACCGTATGCGCGGCGTGATGCCAGAGCAGATGGTCGGTCCATGACCGCGCCTCGCCCTTCGCATTCATATTCTTGCGGCGGAAAAAATAGGTCTGGACGTCCATCTGCTGAATGTTCAGTTCTCCCGCCGCAACCTTACGGTGGATATATTGATGGCTTGGGTTGAAGCGTCGCGTATGGCCGACCATCGCGACAAGGCCGGTTTCCTGTTGCTTCTTCAGCACCGCCTCGCCGTCTGCAAGATTATCGCACAGCGGGATTTCGACCTGCACATGCTTGCCCGCATCCATGCACTGAATCGCCTGAGCGGCGTGCATCTGCGTCGGCGTGCAGAGGATCACGGCGTCGAGACCGGGCTGCTCGAGCGCCTCCGCCAGCTCGGTGGTCGCATGCGCCACGCCGTATTTGGCGGCGACCGCCTGTGTTGGTTCGAGGCGGCGACCGACGAGCGAGATCACCTCGACCCCGTGGATATTCTTGAGGCCGTCGAGATGCTTTTCTCCGAAGGCTCCCGCCCCGGCGAGTGCAATTTTCATATATTTGGCTCCAATACAATATGGCCGATGGCGGTGTTGCTGCACGGGACATGATAGTGGCGATGCAGCAGGCGGGCGCTCGGCCCGAGCGCGCCGCGCATGATCAGCCACATCACCATTTCAATCCCTTCGGAGCCGGTCTCGCGCAGATATTCAAGGTGCGGAATGTGGCGGAGATGGTCGCTGTCGCCAATCAGGCCGTCGAGGAAGCGATTGTCCCATTCCTTGTTGATGAGGCCGGCGCGCGGTCCCTGGAGCTGGTGGCTCATGCCTCCCGTCCCCCAGATCTGGACGTTCAGATCCACAGGGAAGCTTGCAACGGCGCGCGCGATCGCCTCGCCGAGCGCCCAGCAGCGATTGCCCGAGGGCGGCGGATAGGTGACGACGTTGACCGCCAGAGGAACGACCTTGACCGGCCACTCGGTAACGTCGCCGAACATCATTGACAGCGGCACGGTCAGGCCATGATCGACGTCCATCTCGTTGATGATGGTCATGTCGAATTCGTCGAGGATGAGGCTCTGCGCGATATGCCAGGCAAGGTCGGGATGGCCGATCACATCGGGCACCTGCCGCGGCCCCCAACCTTCGTCGGCGGGCTTGTAGCGCTCGCCGCAGCCGATCGCGAAGGTCGGAATGAGCTTCATGTCGAAGGCCGACGCATGATCATTGTAGACAAGGATCACCGCGTCGGGTTTCTCGGCCATTTCCCATTTGCGGGTCCAGTCGAAACCGTCGAAGATCGGTCCGAAATAGGCATCGCGATCCTTCTTCTGGTCGTGCGCCACGCCAAGCAACGGCACATGGCTCGATCCGACGCCGGCGGTGATGCGAGCCATCAGCGGTTTTCCTTTTTAGAGCGCATGCCATCGGGCGAGCGGCCCCCGGCGTTCATCATCGCCTGATAATCCTCGACGCTCGCTCCGGTCATCGTGCTGACCGCTTGGACGAAGCTGAGGCCATCGGTGGAGAATATCTTCGCCAGAAAATAGATGTTGCCGCCGAGGTCGAGAAGACGATTATAGTCGCGCGCCAGTATCGCTTCCCTTTGGTCGTCGGAAAGCGGCCAGTCGGCAAGATATCCGGTCTCATCGGTCTTCCATCGCTCGCGATTCTGCGGTTTCATCAGGCTCATCGCAAACTGGTTGAGATGATAGCCCGCGCGCGCGCGGGCCGCGGTGAAGACACGCGTGCCGGGGATATCCTCGAACGCAGCGAGATAGTCGTGGATGTCCTTCGGCCCGGTCACAAGCCCCGAACCTTCAGCATGGCATCGAGGCGCGGGAAAACACGGCGAGCATTGCCTTCAAAGATCGCGTGACGCTCCGCATCGCTGATGTCGAGCGCATCGATATAGCGTTTGGTATCGTCGAAAAAATAGCCTGTCGTCGGGTCGATACCGCGCACGGCACCGACCATTTCGCTGCCAAACAGGATGTTCTTGCTGTCGATTACGTCGGCGAGCAGGTCGATCCCGGGCTGGTGATAGACGCAGGTGTCGAAATAGATATTGTTCATAAGGTGCGTATCGAGCCCGGGCTTCTTCAGCATGTCGGCGAGCCCGCGATAGCGGCCCCAATGATAAGGCACTGCGCCGCCGCCGTGCGGAATGATGAAGCGCAAGGTCGGGAAGTCGGCAAACAGATCGCCTTCAAGCAACTGCATGAAGGCGATCGTGTCGGCGGCGATATAATAGCCGCCGGTCGCGTGCATCGCCGGATTGCAGCTCCCCGAGACGTGGATCATCGCCGGCACGTCGAGCTCAACCATCTTCTCGTAAAAGGGATACCAGTAGCGGTCGGTCAGCGGCGGATGCGTGAAATGCCCGCCACCCGGATCGGGGTTGAGGTTGCAGCCGATGAAGCCGAGCTGCGTGACGCAGCGTTCGAGCTCGGCGATGCTGTTGGTCATGCCCGCCTTGGGGGATTGGGGTAGCATGCACACACCGGCAAAGGTGTCGGGAAACAGGCCGACGACACGTGCGATCAGGTCGTTGCAGCGGATTGCCCACTCCTTCGCCACCGCCTCGTCACCGACATGCGGTGCCATCGCCGAGGCGCGAGGCGAAAAGATGGTGAGATCGGCGCCGCGCTCCTTGATCAAGCGGAGCTGGTTCGCTTCGATCGTCTTGCGGATCTCGTCGTCGGAGATGTCGGGATAGGCTGGCGCCGCGACGTCGGTCTTAAAGGCCGATTTCTGCCCCTCTCGCCAGGCGTCATGGCCTTTCGGCAGTACTGTGTAATGTCCGTGGCAGTCGATGATCATGCCGGCTGCTCCTTTTTTTCGATATCGGCGGGTCCTGCGTCGATGACGGCGAGCTTGGCGGCGAGACTTGTGGGCGCCTCGATGCCGAGCGCGCCGAGCTCGCGCTGGCGCTCGATCGTTCCCCTTGTCATTGCCGGATCGACGCCAAGCGCTTCGAGCGTCTTTGCTACCTCTTCCATCTCGGCAGCCCGCCGGGAACCGTGAGCGAGCATGCGATCAAGCGCATAATCCATCTGCTCGCCCCAGGACGCGGGCTTTGAACTCGCGTCGAGCGAGCGGATGACGGCATCGACTACGCCGGCTCGGGTGGCGGCGAGCAAACACTCCGCCGTCAGTGCTTCCAGGCCCTTGACGACCACTGAACGGATCATTTTGATAGCGGAAGCATCACCGATGCCGGGACCGGCCACAACGACATTCTCAAATCCCAGCGCAGCGAGCATTGCCGCACCCGTCTCGGCTTCGGGACCCGAGACAAGCAGAGGCACGCGCAGCTTAAGGGGATGCACGGGTGCGAGAATGGCCAAATCGATGTAGCGCGCTCCGCTCCCCGCCACGAGACGGGCAGCCGCCCTTTTTGTCTCGGGCGAAACGCTGTTCCCGTCAAAAAACAGAGCGCCTGGCGCGAGGCTCGGCACAGCAGCGGCGGCTGCGCGGATTGCCTGATCGGCAGTTACAAGCGACAGAATCAGCCCCGCGCCGTCGGCGGCATCGACTGGGGTGGACCGTCCCGCAATGCCGTGCGCGGCATAGTCGCTCCATTTCGCCGCGCTTTCGCCGGGGAGGTCGGTCTTGCGGTCGTAGGCCCGGGCGCGATCGGACCAGTCGGCGCCCGACGCGAATGCGGCGGCCGCCTCTCCGAACCCGATAAAAGCGATGGCATCATGCATGTGCCGATCTTAATTGGTCCCGGCGGTCCGCTGCCAATCAAAAGCATGGCGCCGATATTACTTTATACGAATAGATGTTTCGAAGCTGTCACCTCCCTCGCGTAATAGTTGAAAGAAACGCTGCTGGCGGACCGTCGGGCGCCAGTCGGCCCTGATCGTTGCACCGATCGTGCGGCCGAGATCGCCCGGCGCCGGGCCAAAAGATCGCAGCCAGCCGGCTTCGAGCTCGACGGAGATCTGGTCGGCGGAAAGAAGCGTGAGATGATCGCTCGCGATGAGGATTTGCCGTATCATCAATCCCGAGCCGCATTCGATCGCGACGTGCGGAGCCTTTTCGCCCAGCTGCTCGAACATGCGACGCCAGAGCGTGCGCAGCGGAGTCGATTTGCCGGGCACGATCCATGGATAAGAGAGCAGGCGCTTCCCGTCTATCGCCCCGGACAGATTCTTAAGCGGGTGGCCGGCACGCCCCACGATCAGAGGAATATCACGAAAGAGGGGCTCAGTGACGAACTCCGCCGCGCTTTCCTGCCGGAGCGCGCCGACAAGAATATCGACCCTGCCGTCACGTAGAGGATCGACGAGTTCCGCGTGCGAGCCCTCGATGACCGCGAGATCGGTGCCCGGATGCTCGGCGTGAAAGCGCGCGATGACATCGGGCAGCAGGCGGGCGCGTGCCAGCGGCATCGCGCCGATCGTGATGCGACCGATCTCGCGACCTGCCAGCGCTGCAATGTCGACTAGCGCAGCTTCCAGCTCCACCACTGCGAGACGTAGGGAGCGAGCGATTGCCTGACCTTTGCGCGTCAGGATGAGGCGTCGGCCGCGACGGTCGAGCAGCGTGCCGCCGTAAGCCGCAGACAGGTCGGAAACCGCGCGGTGCAAGGAGGCCTCGCTCAGTCCCGTGGCGGCTGCGGCCGATGCATAGGTTCCGCCCGACGCAAAGGCGAGGAAGGCGCGGATTTGCGTCATGCTGGTTCGCCGGGATGCAATTAGTCGCAACGCGACTTCGGCCCGTGCCGCAAGGAGCGAGCAGGCCTCGGTCGGCTCCATTCCGTCGGGACGACGCAAAAAAAGGGGCATGCCGAGCGCGCGTTCGAGTTTGGCGATGCCCTGCGTGATCGCAGGCTGGGTGAGATGGACGGTGCGCGCTGCGCCGCTGACCGTACCGAGCGCGCGCACAGCTGTTACGGCGGCCAAGTGGCGGAGGTTGAAGTCTCGTATCTCCATTGCCGACCATTAGCACAAACTTATGGAGCGTGCAGCGAAGCAATTTGCAGATGCCGCCCGAGCAGGGCCATGTCGTCAGCCGATTTTTGGGAGATTGATATGAGCTGCATTGTCAAGCAGACGATCGAGCGTGCGAACCTCACGGTCATCGATGGGCTCGCCGCTGCCGGCGTTGCGACGGTGCATGAGGCGCAGGGCCGGATCGGACTTCTCGCGCATCATCTGCGGCCGATCTATCCTGGTGCGCGGATCGCAGGAAGCGCAGTCACTATTTCCTCTCCGCCGGGCGATAATTGGATGGTCCATGTCGCGATCGAGCAGTTGCAGGCCGGCGACATTCTTGTCCTTGCGCCCACCAGTGCCAGCGTAGACGGCTATTTCGGCGACCTCCTCGCGACCAGTGCCATGGCGCGGGGCTGTCGCGGCCTCGTTATCGACGCGGGAGTGCGCGACGTTCGCGACCTCACCCATATGGGATTTCCGGTCTGGTCGAAGGCGGTGTTCGCGCAAGGCACAGTCAAGAACACGCTGGGCTCGGTCAATGTACCGATCGTCTGCGCGGGCGCTGCCATCGAACCGGGCGACGTGATCGTCGCCGACGACGACGGCGTGTGCGTGGTGAAGCGCGATGATGCCGCGAGCGTGCTCGAGAAGGCGCAGGCCCGTGAGGCGGCCGAGGAAGGCAAGCGCCAGCGGCTCGCGTCAGGCGAGCTTGGCCTCGACATCTATAATATGCGCCCGCGACTTGAAGAAATGGGCCTCAAATATGTCTGACGGGGTACCCGTGATGTGGATGCGTGGCGGCACATCGAAGGGAGGCTATTTCCTGAGGGATGACCTGCCTGCCGACATCGCGGAACGCGACGCCTTTCTGCTTCGCGCCATGGGCTCGCCCGATCCGCGACAGATCGATGGCATGGGCGGTGCCGATCCGCTAACGAGCAAAGTTGCGGTCGTAGCCAAGTCGGAGCGTTCCGGCGTCGATGTCGATTATCTCTTCCTGCAGATCTTCGTCGACCAGGCGATTGTCACCGATGCGCAGAATTGCGGCAATATCCTTGCGGGGGTCGGGCCGTTCGCGATCGAGCGGGGACTTGTTGCGGCCCGTGACGGCCGAACCCGCATCGCGATCTTCATGGAGAATACGAAGCAGGTTGCCGTCGCAACGGTCGAAACGCCTCGCGGGCGGGTGCACTACGACGGCGACGCCGCAATCAGCGGCGTGCCCGGCACCGCCGCGCCGATCCCGCTCGCCTTCCGGGACACAGCCGGCTCGAGTTGCGGCGCGCTTCTTCCTACCGGCAACGGCGTCGATGTCATTGCCGGGCTCGCCTGCACCCTCATCGACAACGGCATGCCATGCGTCGTGATAGCCGCCGGTGACGTTGGCATCACGGGTCATGAGGACCGCGAGACGCTCGAAGCCGACGCCTCGATGAAGGCAAAAGTCGAGGCCATCCGGCTTGAGGCCGGGGCCCTGATGAACCTCGGCGACGTAGCCGATAAATCGGTGCCGAAGATGATGCTCGTCGCGGCCCCCGAAAACGGCGGCGCGATCGCGGTTCGATCGCTGATTCCGCACCGAGTCCACGCCTCGATCGGCGTCCTCGGCGCTGTCAGCGTAGCGACGGCTTGCCTGATCGAGGGGTCGCCTGCCGCGAACGTCGCCGCCGTGCCCGACGGACTCAGCAAGACGCTGGGCGTGGAGCATCCGACCGGTGTTACCGAATGCGTGGTTACAGTGGACGAGCAAGGTGCGCCCGTCGAAGCTGGCATGTTGCGTACGGCGCGCAAATTGATGGATGGAGTGATCTTCGCATGAGTATAGACGCCGATGGCCGCATCCGGAGCTGGGCACTCGCGCCATCGAATCCGCACTTCGCAGTTCCCGCCGGCGCGATCGACGCGCATTGCCACGTATTTGGCCCCGCAGCCGAGTTTCCTTTCAGTTCAAAGGCCAAATATAGGCCCCAAGACGCGGGTGCCGATGCGCTCTTCGCGTTGCGCGACCAGCTCGGCTTTCAACGAAATGTCATCGTCCAGGCGAGCTGCCATGGCACAGACAACCGCGCGACACTCCATGCTATCGCTGCCTCGAACGGCCGCGCTCGAGGGATCGCGGTGGTCGATCCCGCGATCGGCATCGAGGAGCTTGAGGCGCTGCACGAAGGCGGCATCCGCGGAATTCGCTTCAACTTCCTCAAACGTCTCGTCGACGACGCGCCGAAGGACAAGTTTATCGAGGTCACGAGGCGATTGCCGGCCGGCTGGCACGTCGTGATCTATTTCGAAGCGGACATCCTGGAAGAGCTGCGCCCCTTTTTCGAAGCGATCCATGTGCCGATCGTCGTCGATCATATGGGCCGCCCCGACGTGAGCCAAGGTCCGGACGGACCCGACATGCGCGCCTTCCGCAGGCTGCTCGACAGCCGGGACGACATCTGGTTCAAGGCAACCTGTCCCGACCGGCTCGATCCCGCCGGGGCTCCCTGGAACGATTTCGCGAGAGCGGTGGCGCCGCTCGTCTCCGATTACCGTGACCGCGTGCTCTGGGGCACTGACTGGCCGCACCCTAATATGCAGGACGCGATCCCCGACGACGGCCATCTCGTCGACATGATCGAGCGTATCGCTCCGACCGCCGCGCTCCAGCGCAGGCTTCTCGTAGAGAATCCGATGCGCCTCTATTGGGTGGAAGAGGTCGCCTAACCGGGCGCTGCCCTCTCTCCATGAACCGGCGGCCTCGGGAGAGGGCGCGCCGAAGAGCGGTCGCGCTGATCGTGGCTCCCCTCCACGTCTCCACTGTCCGCCGTCAGCGCCAATGGCACAGATTTGAGGTTGTGATTTAAGGAGGATTTGGGCTTCGTCGTAGTGACGAAGGAACGAAGATGAAGCCCAAATCCTCCTTGATAAAATCGGCGCCGAAGGCCCCAGCTGAGCGGGTGGTGAAGGACATACGGCGTGCGACGCGCCGGCACTTCTCTGCAGAGGACAAAATCAGGATCGTGCTGGAGGGGCTGCGCGGCGAAGACAGCATCGCCGAGCTGTGCCGCAAGGAAGGCATCGCCCAGAGCCTGTATTACACCTGGTCGAAGGAGTTCATGGAAGCGGGCAAGCGTCGTCTGGCCGGCGATACCGCCCGAGCTGCGACCACCGGCGAGGTGCACGACCTGCGCCGCGAAACCCGTGCCCTGAAGGAATGCGTGGCCGACCTGACGCTGGAAAACCGTCTGCTCAAAAAAAGCATGATCGCGGATGGGGGCGACGAAGAATGAGGTATCCCGCATCTGAGAAGCTCGAGATCATCAGGATCGTCGAGCAGTCGCATCTGCCCGCCAAGCGGACGCTGGACCAGCTCGGCATCCCCCGCCGGACCTTCTATCGATGGTATGACCGCTACCTCGAAGGCGGGCCGGAGGCGCTGGAGGATCGGCCATCGGCGCCGAGCCGGGTGTGGAATCGCATCGGCAACGATATCCAGCAGCAGATCGTCGAGATGGCGCTGGACCAGTCCGAGCTATCGCCCCGCGAGTTGGCTGTGCGCTTTACCGACGAGAAGCGCTACTTCGTGTCGGAATCGACGGTTTACCGGCTTCTGAAAGCCCATGACCTGATCACCAGCCCGGCCTTCATCGTGATCAAGGCAGCCGATGCGTTCCACACCAAGACGACGCGGCCGAACGAGATGTGGCAGACCGACTTCACCTACTTCAAAATCATCGGTTGGGGCTGGGTGTATCTGTCGACCGTGCTCGACGACTTCTCCCGCTATGTCATCGCCTGGAAGCTTTGCACCACCATGCGCGCCGGGGACGTCACCGACACGCTGGAACTGGCGCTTGAAGCCTCGGGCTGTTCGTCAGCCAGGGTCGTGCAAAAGCCCAGGCTGCTCAGCGATAATGGTCCGAGCTACATCGCCGAGGAGCTGGCCCAATGGATCGGTGCCAACGGTATGAGCCATGTCCGCGGCGCCCCGATGCATCCCCAGACCCAAGGCAAGATCGAGCGCTGGCACCAGACCCTCAAGAACCGAATCCTGCTGGAAAATTACTTCCTGCCCGGCGATCTGGAGACCCGGATCGAGGCCTTCATCGACCACTATAATCACCGCCGATATCACGAAAGCCTCGGCAATGTGACGCCCGCCGACACCTACTTCGGCAGGGCTGACGCCATCATCAAACAGCGCGAAAGGATCAAACGGAAGACCATCGAACACCGACGCTTGCAGCACCGCAAGCTCGCCGCTTAATATCAACCCCAGGACGAGGCCCGCGCTCCGCTAATCTACGCCGCGATCTGCGCCAAATGTTCTGACGACGGACACTGCTCCGTGTCGGGCTATGGGCAAACAGGGGACAAGCGCGACAATCCCGCGATCGACAATATCGTCCAGGCGACGAGCGGCATGATGTCAATCAATGCTGATCCCGATCAGGCTGCGCATATGACCAAATATACCGTCGTCGACAGCTACACGGCCACTATGGCTGCATTGGCAATCGTCACGGCATTACTGCAGCGCAAGCAGGATGGCCTCAGCCAGTTCATCGATGTGGCGATGATGGACTCGGCGATGACCCTGATGGCGAGCACGGCCGGTCCTTTCCTCGTCACGCGCGAGAAACCGAAGACGGCCGTCGGGCGCGGTTTTTCGAATTCACCCGGGAGCGGCCTGTTCGTCGGTAAGGGGGGGCGGCGTATCGCCCTTGGTGTGGTACAGGACCACCAGTTCGGAGCGTTCTTCAAGGCAATCGGCAGGGACGATCTCGGGTCGGATCCGCGATATAGAACCGCGCAGGGCAGGGCAGAGCACTCGGACATTTTGCGTGCCGAGATCGAAGCCGAGGTCGCAAAGCGCGACGTCGACGCACTTGAAGCACTGCTCGTGGGACATGATGTGGCGGCTGGCGTCGTGCGCGACCTCGAAGAGGCTGTCGGAAACCCCGACCTCAGGTCTCGCGGAGCAATCCAGTCATTGCCAATCCCGGGCTATGCCGGTGGTGTTGCCGAAGTGATCGGCCTGGGTTTCCGGTTTGAACATGACGGGCCGTCGCTCACGGTCCCGCCGCCTTATATCGGACAACATAGCGCAGAAATCCTCCGTGAACTGGGGTACGATCCGGACGAGATCGGGAGTCTCATTTCTAGCGGAGCGGTCAGCCAGTATGAGGAGCCGCATACTGGGTCAGCTTGACCGGGCCTGCCGAACTCGAACCTTTAATGCGCCATACCGGCTTGAAATGCCTTTGCTTCGGCGCTTCCAAAGCCCATGGACTCCTCGCCCGAACGGAGCCTTGCGCGAGGCGCGCGTCAGCCCGCTACCACGTGACTGGCCGTCAGTCCGATTTCGCCAAGCAGCCGGTCGATCCGCGCCAGGTCGATATCTCGACGATCCCCCCATTCAATCGTGATCGCGCGGGCCGCTACATCGTCGCACCCGATCCTTGCAGGTGCGAAATCCGCGAGCACTTCTTCCGACTTGATAACTGCCGCTCGCTGACGGAGCTTGAAGCGTTCGATCTTGCCGACCGGGGTAAGTGGCATCTCGTCGATTACGACGATCATCCGGGGGCGTGCCGGTGGTTCGACAAGTCCCTCCTCCACGGTCCGCTCAAGATCCGACAAATCTGCATTGTCGTGGCGAACAACGAACAATATCGGCAATTCCCCCGCATAGGCATCCGGCAGGCCGACCGCGGCGGCATGCCGGACTCCTGGATGGAGATAGGCAGCTTCCTCGATGGCGACAGGGTCGATATTGTGTCCGCTGCGAATGATGACGTCCTTGGAGCGTCCCAGAAGCTGCAGCTGGCCGCTCTCGTCGAACGCACCGAGGTCGCCTGAGCGGAGCCACTCGCCGGGCTCTCCCACCCGTCCGTCGGCCGTGCGATATCCAAGGAATAAATTTGGTCCGCCGATCCGCACCTCGCTCAGGCCCGGCGCGATCGGGTCGAGAGCGATTTTTAGTCCGGGCGCCGGATAACCGACCGCGTGGGCGCGGAAGATGCCATCAACGGGCTGCGCAGAGCAGATTCCTGCCAGCTCCGTCATGCCAAATACCTGGCTCATCGGTACGCCAAGCTTCCGCTCGACGCGCTCCACCAACTCCGCGGGCGCGGCCGCGCCTCCGGTCATGGCGCCACGCAGTGACTTCGGAGGTTCGCCTTCCGCACTGCCGATAACGGCTGACCAGCTCGTCGGCACGATGGATGGCACCGTTATGCCATGATTGGCGCACAAGGCCCAAAAGTGACGGACCAAACCCGGATCGCGCCCTCCGAAACGGCCGATCGTATAAACCGAAGCCCCCCGCGACAACGCCGAGAGCGTGACCGCAAGAGTTCCCCCCACATGAAAATGTGGAAGGGCACAAAGAATGCGATCGTCTTTGGACCACGCGCAGGCGGCCGCGGCCATTTGAGGTCCCGCCGCAAGCGCTCGCTCTCCGAGCTCTGCGAGCTTAGGGTTTCCTGACGTGCCCCCAGTGTGGAAAAGCGCCGCGACGCGGTTAGGGTCATTTGGCGGGGTTGCGGCGCTCGGCGTCGCATGCAGGAAGTCGTTCCAATTCAGAAGGTTTTGACCGGTCTTTGCCAAATGATCGGCCGATGCCGGGGTCTTGATTTCGATGAGCAACTCGAGGGGCTGCTCCAGCATAAGGACCTCCTGTAGCCGATCCCAGATCGGTAGCTCCGGATCGGGGCCATAGGCAATGCATGCACGTGCCCTCGCAAGGGCAAGCTGCTGCGCCAGCGCGGCGGGAGCGAGGAGCGGGTTAACCGGAAAGGCCGTTGCGACGGAGGAAGCCGCGACGAATGCGATCAATGTATCAGGCGTGGTTGGAGACAGGATGGCGACGGCGTCCCCCTCCTTCACTCCCGCCGACCGCAGTGAAAAGGCGACGCGATGGATGGCATCGATGACCTCCCGGAACGTCCATATACGAGGCTTATCGTCGAGGGGATTTTCAAGGTGAACCAGGGCTTGCCGGTCCGGAAAGCGCTCGGCTGCCTCCGCTATGACCTCCAACAACCGCGGGTGCAGTGCGATCTCCAATTCATCTGGGTCGTGCAATGTCTGATCCTCGTCCTAAAGCCGGGCTAGTCTGCCATCAATGTACGACCGCCCTAATATGCGGCCGGCGCGCGTACAAGGCCGTCGGTGACCGGCCCCCACCGAGTGGTCCGCGCGGATTGTTAGTGATGGGGTGGACGCCCCCCGACGGCATCAATGTGCCAAAGTGGAGGTGTTGAACACCACTTGAGGGAGGCGTCCATGTCGGAAGTTAGCATTATCGGGTTGGATATCGCAAAGAATGTGTTTCAGGCGCACGGAGTTGACGTTGGCGGGCGGAAGCTTTTCAGTCGGCGGATTGCGCGCAGCAAGGTCCTTGAGTTCTTCGTCGGGGTACCGCGTTGTCTGGTGGCGTTGGAAGCGTGCGGCGGTGCGTACCACTGGGCCCGGGAACTGGTGCGGATGGGCCACGAGGTTCGGATCATGCCACCAGCCTATGTAAAGCCGTTCGTAAAGCGACAGAAGAACGATGCGGCCGATGCCGAGGCGATCTGTGAGGCGGTGCAGCGACCGAACATGCGCTTTGTCGCGATCAAAAGCGAGGAGCAGCAGGCTTCGGCGCTGGTATTCCGTACCCGTGATTTGTTGGTCAAACAACGCACGCAGATCATCAACGCCATTCGCGGCCACATGACCGAGTATGGCTGGGTAGCACCTAAGGGCCCCTCTTGGGTAGCGATGCTACGCGACCTAATCGACGAAGAGATCGGCGCATCCTTGCCGCAGGCGGCTCGGGAGATGTTCCGGGTAATGCTCGGCATGCTCGACGAACTGGACCAACGAATCGCCGAGCTCGACAAGGAGATCGCACGCCGAGCTCGCGAAGATGAGGTTGCACGCCGGCTGATGACCATCCCGGGCATCGGCCCGATTGTAGCGACGGCAATCGCCGCCCTGGCCCCCGCCGCCGAGACGTTCAGGCGTGGTCGGGACTTCGCCGCTTGGCTCGGACTCACGCCACTGCAGAAGTCGACGGGTGGCAAGACGAAGCTCGGACGAACATCCAAGATGGGCGAACGCACTTTGCGGCGGTTGCTAATCATCGGCAGCAGTTCCGTCGTGCGCCAGGCTAGCAGGCGTGGCGCTCCCGAAGGATCATGGCTCGCCGGCATGCTAGCGCGCAAGCCGCGTATGTTGGTCACCGTGGCGCAAGCGAACAAGACCGCGCGCATTATCTGGGCGCTGTTAACGAAGAAGGAAGATTACAAGGCTCCGGTGGCTGCGTCGGCGTAAGCTGGGCAGTTCGCCAGAGGTCGTCGGAAGACGTAGGCGGTCGAAGGAGGGTATGGCACAACAGTCGGTGAGACGAGGCCGGGAGAACCAGTTCAATGCACGGTGCCAAGAGCACGCGTTAGTGATGTGGTTCCGGTCCGCGAACTCCCATACAGGCCCGCAGCGTAGATGCTGCTCAATGAGGCCGGACAGATGGCAGCATCCGACTACGTGCCCAAGCCCAATTTACCGCTTGCGTCTGTCGGGGCGTCCACAGATGCATTGACGCCTCCATCGCCAGTGTTGGCCGTAGGTGGAGCGAAGCGGAACCGGAGGGCGACACTGGCGATGGAACGGCCTCGGGCGCCGGTGGTCGATACCCGAGCGAGCTGTGCGGCCGGACGGTGTTGTAATGCCGCCGCCAAGCTTCGATCAGGATCTGGGCCTCGGCGAGCGAGTAGAAGATCTCTCCGTTGAGCAGCTCATCGCGCAGCGATCCGTTGAAGCTTTCGCAATAGCCATTCTCCCATGGCGATCCGGGCGTGATGTAGAGCGTCTTCACGCCGATCTGGGCGAGCCATTGCTGCACCGCCGTCGCGATAAACTCCGGGCCATAGCACATTGGGAAGCAGCCTTTCGAAGGGCCGCGATGCCTTGATGGAGACAAGGGCGCGTAGCGCCCGCCGGCTTCATCAAGGCAGTCATGACCAGCCAGCAGGTCTCTAAAGAGATGTTGTCGACACAACCCTTTGGAGGCTGACCGATCATGACCAAGTTTCATTCTACTCCACCCGACGCCGTGCTGGTAGCTATCGATATGTCCAAGCATCGCCAGGAGGTTCTTCTCGAACGACCGGAGGGCGGCCGCCGGCGCCGCATGACCGTAATGGCGACGAAGGCGGACTATGACCGGCTGGCGGACGATCTGACGACCATCGGTAGGCCCGTGATCGTCGGCTTTGAAGCAACCGGCAACTATCACCGCACGTTGGCGCATCGATTGCTGTCCGCCGGGTGCGAACTGCGCCTGATTTCGTCGGTCGCCTTGGCCCGGACACGCGAAGCGCTGCACAATGGCTGGGACAAGAATGATTCCAAGGACGCGCAAGTCATCCTGCACATGCTGAAGATCGGCGCGACCCAGCGCTATGTCGATCCGCTGGCGGCAGGGATCAACGATCTGCAGGAGATGTCGAAGACGCATGAAGCCATATCGAAGGCGAAGACCCAGACCTGGCATCGGATCCTCACGCATTATCTGCCACTGTATTTTCCGGAGATCGAGCGTTTCGCCGGCAACAGCCGGTCCGACTGGTTCCTGGCGTTGATCGAACGCTTCCCGACGCCGGGCAGCATCACCTCGATCGGACGCGAGGCGTTCACCGAACAGGCCTGGCCGCTGATCGGTCGCAAGGTCTCCAAGGCCCGGGTGGTCAACGATATTTACGAGACCGCCTGTGCATCGATCGCGCTGCCGATCGACGAAGATTCCACGGCGGTCACAATGTTCCGCATGGTCATCTCCCAGGCGCGCACCCTGATTCAGCAGCGTAACGAGATCGAGCGGATCGCCCATGACGCGCTGGCGACGAACAGCGATTATCAGCTCCTGCGCATGATCCCCGGTATCGGTCCGATCAACGCTCTGACGATCCTGGCCGAGGCCGGCGATCTACGCCGGTTCAGCCACCATCGCCAGTTCCTCAAGTTCTGCGGCCTCGACCTCGCTACCTACCAGTCAGGGATATTTCGGGGGCGGACGAAGCTATCAAAGTACGGCAATGCCCGGCTGCGACGCACCTTCTGGATGGCCACGCAGGTCGCGATCCGACAACCCAACAACAGCTTCCGTGACAAGCTCTCCCGCTATGTCGATGGCCATGCCGACGACCCCGATCGCCGCCGCAAGGCGATGACCGCTCTCACCGCCAAGATGGCGCGCGTCGTGCACGCCGTCATCAAGACGGGAACCGAGTACCGCCCGTTCGTCGAACGGGCGGACACCAGATGGAAGGACCCCTCTCTGCTGTGCCGTGAGGGCGCTACGGCGACCCTGTAGATAATGTTCGGGCCTTCCATCTGGCATGCGTATCTCATCTTAAGGACGGTGAGGACCACGATCCCGATGATCGATGGATCCTATGTTTGCTATGGCCGAGAGCGCCTTCCTTGACGATGGAAGCCATCTGGATCATAAAATCATCAGCGCCGATCACATTCGGCGCAACGAGATCTGCTGGCCTGTTCCCGCCGCTGCTTCCCAACATAGGACGTTGTCCGACCGTATATGCGCCGGCGGGCCGCGGGTGACGAACAACTCGGCGAGGGCCGCCAGCACGTCATCGCTCCTGAGCTTGCGCGCGACCGGCAGCGCCAGGCACTCCCGGCTCGCCTCGTCGATGATCGACAGGATCCGATATTTACGACCATCGTGGGTCCGCCCTTCGACGAAGTCGTAGGACCAGACATGGCCGGGATACTCGGGCCGAAGCCGGATGCACGATCCGTCGTTCAGCCAGAGCCGCCCGCGCTTCGGTTGCCTTTGCGGCACCTTCAGCCCCTCGCGGCGCCAGATGCGCTCGACCCGCTTGCGGTTCACATGCCACCCCGCATCGCGCAGCAACGCCGTCACCCGGCGATAGCCATAGCGACCATATTGCCGGGCCAGCGCGATTATATCCTCGGTCAGAGCTGCTTCGTCATCCGCCCCGCGGGGCGCCTTGCGCTGTGTCGAGCGGTGCTGTCCGAGCACGCGGCACAACCGCCGCTCGGACACCGGCATCATCGTCCTGATGTGGTCGATACAGCGCCTTCGGCGCGCGGGGCTCAGAAGTTTCCCCGGGCAGCCTCCTGCAGGATCAGCTTGTCGAGCGTCAGGTCGGATATCGCACGACGAAGCCGCGCATTCTCCTTCTCCAGATCCTTCATCCGACGCGCCTGATCGGTCTTCAGGCCGCCATATTCCTTTCGCCATCGATAATAGGTCTGCTCGCTGATCGCGATCCGACGACACGCCTCTGCCGTCGTCGCCCCCTGCGCCAGCACAACCTCCGCTTCACGCAGCTTGCCGATAATCTCTTCCGGGCGATGCTTCTTGCTCGGCATTCCATATCTCCTTCATGATCCAAAATATCATCAATTTTGGTCCACTCAGAAGGGGGCAGATCACCTTGCAGACCGTAGGCTCGACATGGACCGTTTGCGCGAAGTGGTCGATCTCGCGAACCACCAGCAGCAGATGTTCGATGAAATCCGGGCGATTATCGCGACTTCCCTCGCGACGCCGATCGCCATGCCAGAACTCTTGGGCAATTTACTGACACTGCAGTGGCAGCGCGGAACGAGTTGGGCTGCCGCCCAAGCCACCCGAATGCGTGATGAAATCAAGGCGCGGGCCGATGCAGGCCACGCAGTTTGTGCCGAGGAGCGCTATCGCCTCGGCCGGGTTGGGGCAGGCATGTGGCAGAACACCGGCTTTTATCGCATGTTCGAGGAAAGCCATGGCGCCGTTTTCGTCCAGAACATGTATCTTTCGATCGCAGCTGATGGATATCGGCGCTTCGGTCCGGATTTGGTGCGGGCTCTCGCAAGCCGATATTGCGCTTTCGGGCTGTTCGCCAAGGACTGGCCGGCCCGCGAAGCTCAGCTTGCACGCTGCGACGGGGTCGTCACCGTCAGGGACAGCCTCGACAGCATGGTTCGAAAGGCGTTCGAGCGGGTGAATATTCCCGTTCTCGCGCTCGATATCGACCTCGTCGATGGGCGGACCTGGGATGAAGAAGCTGTCAGGCTCGCGATGGATCGGTTCATAGCCGAAGAACTCGAGCCGAGACGGCAGGCGAGGGGCTGATTGTCGGGATCCCGCGATGCGCGTCGGTCTATGTTGGACACCCGCACGAAAGCTGCGCAATTCTGACCGCGCGGCGCGCGACAGCATGATCACCATATCCCGCCGGCGCCTTGACGGCCGGGAGGCCTCTCCAAGGAAATCTTCATGAACGATGACATGATCAGCTACCCCGAGCTGCCCGAAGCGGCCATCGGGTCAGGAATGGGCACAGTCGTCACATCCGGCGTCCATTGGCTACGCATGCCCCTATTCTCTAATTCCGCAGCGATAAACTGCTGGGCCTTGGAAGACGACGGCGGCTGGACGATCGTCGATAGCGGGCTCCACGATGAGCCCACCGAAACCGCGTGGAGCGCTTGGGCGGCGGGAGAGGCACGCGGCAAGCCGGTGCGGCGCGTTTTCGCGACGCATATGCACCCTGATCACGCCGGCATGGCGGGTTGGCTGTTGAGCCGCCACAAGGCGGTGCTATGGATGACCAGGCCCGAATATCTTCATCTCCATATGATAATGCACGCAAATCCGGCGACCGCCGCCAACGATCATCGCTTTTTCCAAAGCGCAGGAATGGATGTCGGAAAAATTGAAGATTTCAGGGGACGTGACGTTGATGTAGCCGGCGCGGTTTACGCCCTGCCACCTATGTATCGGGCGCTTTCCGACGGAGAGACCATCCGTATCGGTTCGCGCAACTGGGTTTGCATTACAGGGTGCGGCCATTCTCCCGAGCATGCGTGCCTCTGGAGTCCTGAGGATGGGCTCCTGCTTAGCGGCGATCAAATTCTCCCCGAGATATCCTCCAATGTTTCGGTTCTTCCGCTCGAGCCGTTCAACGATCCCCTGTCGGGCTGGCTCGCTTCGTTGCAACGCATTCGCGCGATTGTTCCCGACAATGTCCTGGTGCTTCCGGCTCACGGCAGACCGTTTTTCGGCCTGCATAAGCGTATCGACGACCTGTTGGTCAGTCATGAGCGAAAGATGGAGAGAGCCTTGGCAGCGCTTGATGCGCCGCGGCGAATTATCGATCTTTTTCCATTTCTCTTTCGCGCGGTTCCGTCCGGATTTATGCAACAGACGTTGGCAATCGGCGAAGCGTTTGCCCATCTTGCATGTCTTCGCACCCGAGGCTTGGCAAGCGTAGAGACCGATGCCGCGGGGGTGCTATGGTGGCGCCGCCTCTGCAGCCAGGCTGCTGACGCAGCCGATCCCGCCAAGGACTACCAGCCGCCGCCGACCATCCACGACATCGCTTGATCGATCCGGTCGGAGCCCCAGAAAGCTTCCCCGTCGATCACCAATGTCGGCGAGCCGAATATTCCCTGCCGGATGGCGTCGTCTATGTCCGACTTAAGCTCCGCTTTCACCGCCGGATCGTCCAGCGCGACGGCCAAGGCATCGGCGTCTATCCCCGCCTTCGCTGCGATCGCGACAACCGATTGCGGGGTCGATATATCGGCTCCATCCTGCATCCGGCAGCGATAGAGCGCCAGGATCAGCGGCTCGACCGCGTCGGGCGCAAAGCGCCGGGCCCAGACCGTCGCGCGCGCGGCGGCGACAGACGAAAATAAACCCCCGGCTCCTTTATGCAGTCTCAGCCCGTACAGGCGGGCCTGACGCTTCGCGTCGTGAAGCAGATAAGGGCCTTTCAGGGGCGTATCCAGCAACGGCGGCAAGCCCATCGCTTCCACCACGGTCGCTTTGAGCAATATCGGCCGCCATGTCACGCTCCGGCCGTGGCGCGCCGCCAGCTCGCCGATCCGCTCGGCGGCAATCCATCCGAAAGGTGAGATATAGTCGAAATAAAACAGGATCGTCGGATGCTGGTCAGCGTTCGTCGTGCAAATCTTGTCCGTCATAGTCCGGTCCTGGGCCTCTCGTTAAACGCGAAGGAGTTCGCCGACGATGCCATTACGCGCCTTGCCGCGCGGGCAGATATTGCTATATACAATAGCAATAAGATTTTGCCGCGGCAATGCGGTGCACTCGGAGGATGTTTGAGATGATGGTTGGCGCAGACTATTCGGGGAAAGTCGTTTTCGTGGCCGGCGGCACCAGCGGAATTAACCTTGGGATCGCCGAGGCTTACGCCAGCGCGGGCGCGAAGCTTGCTGTGCTGAGCCGCAGTCCCGAACGCGTGTCTGAAGCAGTTACCCGGCTTTCCAACGATGCCGAGACCTGCATCGGATTCGCTGCGGACGTGCGTGACCGGCCGGCAGTCGACAAGGCGTTCGCCGACGCCGCCGAGGCGCTGGGGCCGATCGACATCGTTGTGTCCGGAGCGGCGGGCAATTTCATCGTCGAGGCAGCTGATATTTCGGCGAACGGGTTCAAGACGGTGGTCGACATCGATCTGGTCGGCACATTCAATGTCTTCCATGCCTCGCTGCCGCATTTGCGCAAGCCCGGCGCATCGCTCATCGCCATTTCGGCACCGCAGGGTGCAAGACCTCAATTCGGCCAGGTCCATGTTTGCGCCGCCAAGGCGGGCGTCAACATGGTTGTCCGGTGTCTCGCTCTGGAGTGGGGGCCTCTCGGCATCCGCGTCAACGGAATCTCCCCAGGCCTCGTCGGCGGCACAGAGGGGCAAAAGCGTCTTTTCACCAGCGAGGAGCAGGAAGCCCGTTTCATTCGCGATCTGCCGCTTGGACGGCTCGGGAAGAACGACGACATTGCAGCGGCCGCAATTTACCTCTCGAGCGACAGCGCGAATTTTGTCAATGGTGTCATTTTGGACTGTGACGGCGGCTTGTCGCTAGCGGAAGGCGGATACAGCTTCCGCTCTGCATTGAGCTGAAACCGCCGCACTTTGCGCTCGTTCAGACAGAGCGCGGGCGTTGAAAAACACGCCAAAGTCCATACGGCGAGACGCGAAGCCTGCGGCGATGGGCCGAAGGGCCTAGGCCGATGTTGAGACAGGATGGATCCGAGCAGGCCGTTCGCGTACCCGCCCGGCGAAACGGGCCTTTGCAAGACACTCAGCCCATTCCTGAGACGGGTCGCTTTCGGCGACGATTCCAGCGCCGACGTCGAGTCGGCTCAAGGATGAACCCCGCGCGCAATGAACGGCGACGTTCATACTCGCCGCGTCGCGCGCCAGCCATCCGATGCTACCCGTGTACGGGCCGCGGTCCCAGCGCTCCAGCAATGTCAAACGGCCCTTTAATTGCGGGTTTCTGTCAAGCCTGATCGTTGATCCGAACCGGGGTCATGGTCCTTTTCGAGGTCATGGCCTCATGATGATGTCCGGGTCGGGTGCCTCAACGTGCGCAACGCGGTCCTGGAAGTCCGCAGCCGTTTGAACGAGGTCACCGCAACCACCGTCCCGGTGGATCAACGCAGATCTGATATCAGACCCGCGATCTCGGGGTGGGTATGACAGTCAGGCAGGCTGCTTTCCCCATTCGAACTCGGTTCCGTCCACCCAGATGCAATGGAGGATGATGGCGAGCTTTCGAGCGACGGCGACCTGCGCCTTCTTCATGCCACTTCGCTTTGCAAGCCGCAGCCCCCACGCCTTGAGCGAGCACCACCGCTTGGTTCGATGGAGCAGCACGCTGGCCGCCTCGAACAGATAGGCGCGTAACAGCCTGTCGCCCCAGCGCGAGATTTTTCCCGTTACGTCCATTTCACCCGATTGCTTTCGGCGGGGCGTGAGCCCGAGATAGGCACCGACCTTTGCTGCATTCTGGAAGCGGGTCGGGTCGTCGATCGTGTGACGATATGTCAGGGCCGTGACGACGCCTATGCCCGGCACCGTCATAAGTCGCCGCGTCGTTTCATCCTCGCGCGCGAGGTCGCGGACGATTCGGTCGATCTTTTCCAGTTCGCTGCAAGTCTGTTGGTGCACGGATAGCAGCGGGCAAAGAATGGTGCTGAGAGCATGTCCATCGGTGATGAGGTCGTTGACCCGCCGTTGAAACTGCCCGCCGGCAGCGCGTGGAAAGAGCAGGCCGCATTCCTTGAGCATGGAACGCATCTGATTTTCCAGATCGCGTCGGACTCGCACCAATCGGGATCGACACACGAGGATGGATCGCGCGGTCTGGCTTTCCTCGCTCTTGACGGCAACCTCTCTATACCAGCCGACCCGGACCAGCTCCGCCAGGCCACGAGCATCATTCTCGTCGCTCTTGTTCATGCGAACGGACAGGGCCGCGTGGGCGTGACGCGCATCGATGCAGACCACGGGCAAACCGGTGCGCTTGAGTTCATGCCAGAGCCAACTCGACATGGCGCCCGTCTCGAGGCCGACGCGTTCAGCATTGGGAGCTTTCTTGGCGATGACGGCCGCCAGTTCGCCCGGATCGGATTTCACCCGGCCTTGGTGTATGGGCCGTCCTGTCTCATCGACGATGCAAATCGACGTTTCCTTTTGCGACACGTCCAGTCCGACATAGTGCTTCATGGCGATGCTCCTCCGTTACGATGGTTTCTCGTATCCTGCAGCTGTCGCGCCCCAATGGGAACAACGGCAGCAATTACGTCATCGTGTTCAAAAGGGACCCCCGATCGGCGTCGAAGAGGGACCCCCTTTTCGGATAATATGATGCTGGTTTGTTGAAGATGGCCTTGCGCTGCGTGCGGCGGAGGGCGGGCGTAGCCCGACCGGAGGCGCGCGCAGCGCAAGATAGATTTTTGAAGGCGCCGAAGGTGGCTGTCAGCTGCGGTTTTTGAAGCGCCAGCTGTCGTTGCCCGTCTCGACGATATCGCAGTGGTGGGTGACGCGGTCGAGCAGCGCCGTGGTCATCTTGGGATCGCCGAACACGGTCGGCCATTCGCCGAAGGCGAGGTTCGTGGTGATGATGACGCTGGTCCGCTCATAAAGCTTGCTGATGAGGTGGAACAGCAACTGCCCTCCCGAGCGGGCGAACGGCAGATAACCGAGCTCGTCGAGCACGATCAGGTCGAGCCGCGACAGCTGCGCCGCCAGGGTCCCGCCTTTGCCGATCCGGGTCTCCTCTTCGAGGCGTGTCACCAGATCGACGGTGTTGAAGTAGCGGGCGCGAGCGCCCCTTCGCACGACATTGGCGGTGATCGCGATGGCGAGGTGGGTCTTGCCTGTCCCCGTGCCGCCGACCAGCACGATATTGCGGCGAGGCGGGAGGAAGGAGCCATCGTGAAGGGAGCGGATCATCTCCTCATTGATCGGTGTGCCCTCGAAGCTGAACCGCTCCAGGTCCTTCACCACGGGCAGCCTCGCAGCCGTCATCCGATAGCGGATGGAGGCTGCATCCCGGTGGGTCGCCTCAGCACGGAGCAGGTCGGTCAGTATCTCCATGGTGGTGCGCTTGCGCTGGAGGCCGGTGGTGACCGCCTCGTCGAACGCCGCCGCCATGCCCTTGAGTCCGAGGCCGCGCATCGTGTCGATCATATCATGCCGCTGCATCATAGCCTCGCAGCAGATCATAGCGGGCACAGTCGGCGAGCGGAGGATGCTGCAGCATCCGGTCTTCCGAAGTGACGATGCTGCTGGCCGACGCCGTTCCCGGCTCCGCGATCGTGGCCCGCACCGGCGGCGAGGAGTTTGTCGTCCTGTTGCCCGACACGGCCCTCTCGACCGCTTTGCTCGTCGCCAGTCTGGCAAGGAGCAGACTGGCCGAGGCCGACCTGGGCGATTTGCCGACATTCACGTTCAGCGCTGGCGTGGCGCAGCGGCAGGCCGGTGAGTCATTCATCGCCCTCAAGCGGCGTGCCGATCTCGCGACCTATCGCGCGAAGGCGGCTGGCCGTGACCGGGTCGAGGCCGAACCATCCCGCGACATGGCACTTCACTCCGCGTCCGTGGTCAGATTGGACGCGGCTCGGCAACGATAGGCGGAGCATCCTCCATCCTTCATCTGAGGGTCGAAGCCAGGCGCGCTGGATAGATCGAGGCGCGAACGCGATGCCGAAAGCTCGCCTTCTTTCGCGGCGCGAACCTCTTTCCGGGGTAACGGCCATCCGCTGTTTTGGGCAGCGCGTCCGTGCGGTGGGCGAGCGCTGGCAGCGGGAGAGGTCTTCTTCGCATACGCCTGTCGGCTGCGCTTGCGTTCAATCGCCGACCCCTCCGCGCTTCGGATCCATATGTCCGCGCCACGGTGGTGCATTTTGCAAGCCATGTTCCTATGGCTTAGGAGCATCATGCGTCTTCTGTTGCTCGCGCTATGGCCTAGCGGGATTGGCCGGGCGCGCATTGTTCCGGCCGCCCTGCATTTGCATCCATTGGGCGATTAGCGCCCCGGTGATCGGCCTGTAGAGCCTGGCTTCGCCAGGCAAGAGGGAGAGGGGAGCCAGGAGCTTCGTGGCAGATATGGAGCCGGGAGAGACTCTCGCGGCGGTCTGCCGCGGAGAATGCACATGGCTTCCAAGCAAAAAATCACGCTCGACCAACCGCAGGCCATCCCACTCGACCGGTTGCGGCTTTCGGACGCAAATGTTCGCCGGGTGAGACCCGGCGAGTCGGTTGCGGAACTGGCCGACAGTATCGCGCGGCGAGGGCTTCTGCATAATCTGAACGTACGACCTATTCTCGACGGCGAGGGGAAGGGTACCGGCGATTATGAAATTCCAGCCGGGGGGCGACGCTACCGCGCGCTCCAACTGCTCGTGAAGCAGAAGCGGCTCGCGAAAGACGCGCTTATCCCTTGCCGCGTGCGGGCCGCGAACGACGATATCCTCGCCGAAGAGGACAGTCTCGCGGAGAATGCGGACCGCGTGAATCTCCACCCGCTGGACCAGTTCCGCGGCATGCAGGCGCTCGCGGAAAAAGGAAAAGGCATCGAGGATATCGCCGCGCACTTCTTCGTGACGGCTGCCGTCGTCCGCCAGCGCCTGAAGCTCGCCTCGGTTTCGCCGAAGCTACTCGACATCTATGGCGACGACGGCATGTCGCTCGAACTGTTGATGGCCTTCACGGTATCGGACGACGCAGAGCGCCAGATCCAGGTCTGGGACATGATCGCCGGCGCCAGCCATCCGTCGCCGACCTGGGTCCGCCAGAAGCTGACCGAGAACAGCGTTCGCGTCTCCGACAAGCGCGTCCGCTTCATCGGGCTCGACGCCTATGTCGAAGCGGGCGGCAGCGTCGTGCGCGACCTGTTCGAATCCGATCACGGCGGCTGGCTCACCGATGTCGGCCTGCTTGACCGCCTCGTCGCCGAGAAGCTCGAGGCCGACGCGCTGCGGATCGGTTCGGAAGGCTGGAAATGGATAGATGCGGCGCTCGAGCATGTGTTCAATCCGGGCCGCGGCCTGCGGGCGCTCGCCGGCGACGAGGTGGCGATGACCGCCGAGGAGGAGAAGCGCGCTGCCGAGCTTGAAGCCGAAGGCGAGGCGCTCAGCGACGAATGGAGCGACGCCGACGACGTTCCCGACGAGGTCCACGCCCGGCTCGAGGAGATCGACGCCGAGATCGGCCGGATCAACGATCGCCCGATTGTCTATGATCCCGCCGAAATCGCCATCGCGGGTGCCTTCGTGTCGATCGACGTCGACGGCCGCCTGCGCGTCGAGCGCGGCTATGTGAAGCCGGAGGACGAGCCCGATGCCGAGCCTGCGGAGGATGACGGTGACGCCAATGGAGGCGATGCGGGCGCTGGCGGCACGGACGGTTCGGAAGGCACCGTGGGCAGCGGCTCCGCGGCAGCGTCGGCGTCGGTCGCCGGCGCCGCTGCTGCGGAGGCCGACGAGCCGGAGGACGCCTTGAAGCCGCTGTCCGACCGTCTCGTCTCCGACCTCACGGCTTGGCGCACCCTCGCGCTGCAGGAGGCCTTCGCGCTGTCGCCGGCGACGGCCTATGTCGCGGTGCTCCATGCGTTCGTCCTGTCCTGCTTCTTTGGATACAGCCGCGAAAGCTGTCTGCAAACGTCGATCAATTCGGTTCACTTCTCGAACGCCCCGGCGGGCCTGCGCGACTGCGCGCCGGGCCAGGCCATCGCGGCGCGGATCGACGAATGGCGGGGTCGCCTGCCGAAGACCGACAGGGAGGTGTGGGACTGGCTGCTCGACCTCAGTGACGAGGACCGGGCGAACCTTTTTGCGCATTGCGCGTCGCTCGGCGTCAATGCGCAGGCCGAGATTGTCCGCGGCTATGACGGTCGCGTCTCGGCGCACGGAATCGCACGCCGGATCGCGCACAGCGATGTTCTCGCGCGTGCGGTGGATCTCGATGTCGTCGCGGCGGGCTGGCGGCCGACCGCCGACGGCTATTTGAGCGCCGTTCCGAAACCGCGGATCCTCGCCGACGTCGCGGAAGCCCGTGGCGAGAACTTCGCCGGGATGATCGACCATCTCAAGAAAGGCGATATGGCCCGCGAAGCCGAGCGCCTCCTCGAAGATGCCGGCTGGCTGCCCGAACCGATGAGGACGCCCGGGCTTGAAGGCCCGCCGACGAGCGAAGCCGAAGCGGCCGTTCCCGCGAACGATGACACCGATGGCGAACTTCCAGCCTTCCTCGCCGGGGAAGGCGGTGATGGATTGCCCGATCCCGATGCGGTCGCTGCCGAATGACCCTCCGCCGCAGATAGCGGCGCAATGCACTCCCACCTCGAAAGCCCGGCCTCAAGCGCCGGGCTTTCGCCTTTTATGGAGAATGAAAATGCGAAAAGACTCGTTTGAAACCGCGCCGGCATCGCCGGTGCTTGTTGCGGGAGGCGATCATGGCTGACCGCGTCTCGGTATCTTTCAAGCTCGGCGGCATCTTGTCGCACGACGCTTATCGCGCGCTGGCGGAGGTGATCGCAGCGGAGGGGCTGTCGGTCGAGTGGGACGGACCTTCGTTCGAAGCCTCGCACCGCACGCCGGACCAACCGCTGGAGCTGTTCGCGAACGAAGTCGCGTGGGGCAAGGTCGAGGCACTCGAGACCTTCTGTCAGGACAACGGTCTGCCCTATCGCTTCTGGGCTGGCGGCTTTTTCGCCGAATGGAGCGCGGAGCGGATCGTGTTCCGGGGCGCTGGGGCTCCCGACAGCTTCATCGTTGACGAGTCCGACCGGGTGCTGATCGATCGGCATGAAGTCGTCCGGCGCGGCAGCGTCGAGGCGATCCTCGCCTATTTTGAGGAGGCCGAGTTCATGGTGCCGCCGCTTGTCGTCGAGGGCGTTCCCGTTGGCGCTGCCGACGCACCCGGAAAGGAGGCGGCCCATGGCTGACTATCATTCGCCGACGATCGTGCGGCCGGACATTCCGCGCAGCGCAATGACCCTTCTCGAGCACCGGTTGCTCATCGGCATGTTCAGCTACGAAGGCGAAGAGGACAGCGTCTACTTCTTCGCCGAGGATTATGTGAACGATCTGCTGCACCTGCCGATAACCGAGGTTGCCTGGCTGACCGAAGCCGATCCGCGGCCTCAGCCCGACAGCTATGCCGCGAACGCGGTCCGTGAGGCCATGGAAAAGCTCGATCCTGCCGACGAAGAGCTCGCTCTCGATATGTCGGCGATCGGCTATGAGGGAATCTTTCAGGACATCGTCAGGCGCTGCGATGCGCTCGACGACGTCGAGGTGGTGGCCGCCTGGACCTGCACCAAGATGCGGCCCGACGGTTTCGGCGGGATGGCAACGCTGATCACCGCCGACGCGATCGAGACGATGTCGACCGCGTCCTTCCTCGACGAGGCACGGCAGCGATTGCAGGCGGGCGAGCAAGCGTCCGCCTGACCCGTCGAAATCCCACTCGGGCCCGGCCGCAGTGCCGGGCCTTTTTCGTTTCAGGAGAGTGTCATGGCCGAGATTATCGAGACGACGGTCTACCAGTTGGAGGAGCTGGGCAAGGAGGCGAAGGAGAAGGCGAGAGACTGGTATCGTCGGGGCGCCTTCGACCACGACTGGTATTGGGCGGTCTATTCGGACTTCGAGACTATCTGCGAAATCCTCGGCATTGCCCTCGCGAGCGTACCGATCCGTCTCTTCGGCGGCCGCTCGACGCGGAAGCCCTGCATCTGGTTCTCGGGCTTCGCGAGCTAGGGCGACGGTGCCTGCTTCGAGGGCGACTATCGCTACACGCGTGGCAGCGCCGCTGCCATCCGCGACTACGCGCCGAAGGATATGGAGCTGCACCGGATCGCCGACGCGCTGCTGGCGATCCAGTGGAGCAACTTCTTCCAGCTCAGCGCGCGGATCACCCACCGTGGCCGCTATTACCACGAACATAGCATGGAGATCGGCGTCGAGCGCGACAGCCCGGTCTATCAGGCGATGTCATCGACCGCCGAGGACGAAATCGCCGAGGCGCTGCGGGATCTTGCCCGCTGGCTTTACGGAAAACTCGAGGACGAACATGATTATCTGAACTCGGACGAGGTGGTCGACGAGGCGATTGCCGCCAACGGCTACAGCTTCACCGAAGATGGAGAGAGGTTCGGATAGAGGAGAGGCGGGCCGGAAAGGGGTGAGCCACCGGGTTCGAGAGAGAGCGGCCGCTGGCTTGATCCCTTCCTTCCTGCTCTCCCGAGGATGTTCCCACATGCAGAATCTGGCCTCCCGCGCGGCGCCCGTCGCCGCGCGCCTTCTCCCGCGCGTTTCTCCCTCCGCCGCTGCGTCGCGGCTGCTTTCCGCCGGCGAGGCACTTCTTCCATTGCTCGAGGCGGGACGCGCCTTCGACACGGCCGCGCTCCGCGCGGCGATGATCGCGGCCTTCGGTGCCAGCGATGCCGAGGGCGGGTGGGACTGGAAGACGGCCTATGATGCCTGCGAGGTCGCGCAGATCCTGCTGCTCCGCCGCTATGGCACCGCCGCAGCGGTCCGGAAGCTGACCCCGATCGCGCAGCTCGCCATGTGGCAGCGGCTTGCGGGCCGCATCCCGACGCACACGCGGCGCTCGCTCGAGAGCCAGGCAATGCAGCAATATTCGACGCCGCTGCCCCTGGCGTTCGTCGCCGCTCATGCCGCGTCGATCCAGACCGGCGACACCGTTCTCGAGCCGTCGGCTGGAACGGGCATGCTCGCGATTCACGCGGAGCTCGCGGGCGCCCGCCTCGCGCTTAATGAGCTGGCGGAGCCGCGCGCGGACCTTCTCGACCTGCTCTTCGAGGGCTGCGCAGTCTCGCGGCATGATGCGGCATCGATCGACGATCGCCTCGACGCGGGCGTGCGCCCGACGATCGTGCTGATGAATCCGCCCTTCTCGGCGGTGGCGAATGTCGAACGGACGATGCGCGACGCCGCTCTCCGGCACATCGGATCGGCGCTGTCCCGGCTGGAGGACGGCGGCAGGCTGGTAGCGATCGTCGGCGCGAACTGCTCGCCCGACGCACCTGGCTGGCGCGATGCGTTCGTGCGCCTGCAGGAGCAGGCCACGCTGCTCTTCTCGGCGGCGATCGGGGGGAAAGTCTATGCCAAGCATGGGACGTCCACCAGCACGCGGCTTCTCGTCCTCGACAAGATGCCTGCACGCGATCCGTCGGCACTGGCGGCGTCGCATGGGGAGGCGGCCGACCTTGGCGAACTTCTACGATGGGTGCGCGCCTCGGTGCCGCCGCGATTGCCGCCGATGCCGCCCACGCCTTCGGCGCAGCCCGTCGCTTCGCGCTTGTCGGCCGCTTCCAAGGGCGGGTCCCACGGCATGGCGCGCCCTGTACCCGTGTCCGGGGCGCCGACACCAGCACCCGAGCTTTGCTACGACATCTGTGACCGGCAGGCGCCCGAGGGGCAGCTCGCCGAGGCGATCTATGAACCCTATGCGCTGCAGTCGCTCGCGATCCCGTCTGCGAAGCCGCATCCCACCGCGCTCGTGCAGTCCGCCGCGATGGCGTCGGTCGCGCCGCCGAAGCCCTCCTATCGGCCGCATCTTCCCGAGCATCTGATCGGCGACGGCATATTGTCGGACGCGCAGCTCGAATCGATCATCTATGCTGGCGAGGCTCATTCCGGGCACCTCTCGGGCGCGTGGACGGTCGACGAGACCTGGGACATGGTCACCGCGGCGAGCGAGGATAATGGAGAGGCCGTGCGCTTCCGCCGCGGCTGGTTCCTCGGCGACGGCACCGGCGCGGGGAAGGGACGGCAGGTCGCGGGCATCATCCTCGACAATATGCTGAAGGGCCGGAAGCGCGCGGTCTGGCTGTCGATCTCGGACCGCCTTCTCGAAGACGCCCAGCGAGACTGGTCGGCACTCGGGCAGGAGCGCCTGCTCGTCACGCCGTTGTCGCGCTACCGTCAGGGTAGCCCGATCAAGCTCGCGGAGGGCATATTGTTCACGACCTATGCGACGCTGCGCAGCCAGGCGCGCGAGGGCAAAGTGAGCCGGGTCGAGCAGATCGTCGAATGGCTTGGGCCAGACTTCGACGGGGTCATCGTCTTCGACGAGGCGCATGCGATGGCGAACGCCGCCGGCGGCAAGGGCGACCGCGGCGAGCAGAAGCCCTCGCAGCAGGGGCGGGCAGGGCTGCGGCTACAGCATGCGCTTCCCGATGCCCGCATCGTCTATGTCTCGGCGACCGGCGCCACCACGGTGCAGAACCTCGCCTATGCGCAGCGCCTCGGCCTCTGGGGCGGCAGCGACTTCCCGTTCGCGACACGGAGCGAGTTCGTTGCCGCAATCGAGGACGGCGGGGTTGCGGCCATGGAGGTGCTGGCGCGCGACCTCAAAGCCCTCGGTCTCTACGCAGCGCGGTCGCTCTCGTTCGACGGCGTCGAATATGAGCTGCTCGAACATGCGCTGACCGACGAACAGCGGCGCATCTACGATAGCTATGCCGGCGCCTTCCAGGTCATACACAACAATCTCGACGCAGCGATGGAGGCCGCGGGGGTCACGAGCTCGCTCCATGGGACGCTCAATGTCCAGGCAAAGTCCGCCGCGCGATCGGCGTTCGAGAGCACGAAGCAGCGCTTCTTCAATCATCTGATCACCGCGATGCAGACGCCGGCGACGATCGCGAGCATCGGGCGGGACCTCGAAGCGGGACATGCGGCCGTGGTGCAGATCGTCTCGACCGGCGAGGCGCTGCAGGAACGCCGCCTTGCCGAGATCCCGACCGAGGACTGGGGCGACGTGACGGTCGATATCACCCCGCGCGAATATGTGCTCGACTATCTCGCACACAGCTTCCCGGTCCAGCTTTACGAGCCCTGCACCGACAGCGAGGGCAATCTCTCGTCGCGTGCCGTCTTCGACGGCGAGGGAAATCCGGTCGTCAATCGCGAGGCCGCCCGTCACCGCGATGCGATGATCGAGAAGCTCGCCGCGCTACCGCCGGTACCGGGCGCGCTCGACCAGATCGTCCAGCATTTCGGGGCGGACGCCGTGGCCGAGGTCACGGGGCGATCGCGCCGGATCGTGCCTGTCGGCGGCGAGGACGGCGCCGTGCGCTTCGCGGTGCAGAACCGGCCCGCGAGCGCGAACCTCGGCGAGACCCATGCCTTCATGGACGATGAGAAGCGCATCCTCATCTTCTCCGAAGCAGGGGGGACGGGGCGCTCCTATCATGCCGACCTCGGGGCCCGGAACCAGCGCCGCCGCATCCACTATCTGCTCGAGCCCGGCTGGAAGGCCGACACGGCGATCCAGGGCTTCGGGCGCACCAATCGCACGAACCAGAAGCAGCCGCCGCTATTTCGTCCTGTCTCCACCGACGTGAAGGCGCAGAAGCGCTTCATCTCGACGATCGCGCGGCGCCTCGACACGCTGGGTGCGATCACCCGGGGCCAGCGCCAGACGGGCGGCCAGAACATGTTCCGCCCGGAGGACAATCTGGAATCGGCCTATGCGCGCGACGCGCTCCGTCAGCTCTATCAGCTGCTCGCGGGCGGCAAGGTCGAGAACTGCTCGCTGCTGACCTTCGAGGCGGCGACGGGACTTTCGCTGCTCGACGATGGCGGCCTCAAGGACGAACTGCCGCCGATCACGACCTTCCTCAACCGGATGCTCGCGCTGACGATCGATCTGCAGGACATTCTGTTCGAAACCTTCGAGGGACTGCTCGCGACCCGGATCGAGGGCGCGATTGCCTCGGGCACCTACGAGATGGGCCTCGAAACCCTGCGCGCCGAGAGTTTCACCGTGACCGCACGCGAGACCATCTATTCCCATCCCGGCACCGGAGCAGTGACGCAGTTGCTGACGATCGAGCGCAAGGACCGCGTCGCGCCGCTGTCGCTCGAGCACGCCATGGCGATCGTGTCGGGCTGGGGCGGGGAACTTGTCGTCAACGCGCGGTCGGGGCGTGCCGCCGTGAAGGTCCGGGCCCGAAGTCTCGTCGACGACGATGGCGCCGTCCATCGGCGCGTTGGACTGCAGCGGCCGCTCGAGAAGATGAAGATGCTCGCCGAGGACTTCGAGCATTCGCACTGGAGCCCCGTCGATGCGGGCACCTTTGCCACGGCGTGGAAGGCGGAACTCGGCGAGCTCCCCGAGTTCGAACTTTCGACGCTGCGCATGGTCGCCGGCCTGCTGCTGCCGATCTGGAAGCGGCTGCCCAAGGAGTCGACCCGCGTCTATCGCCTGCAGACCGGAGCGGGCGAGCGGATCATCGGGCGCAAGGTGTCGCAGGGCTGGGCGGCTGCGGCGACCGGCGAGGCGCCGGCGAAGCTCCCCGTCGCCGATGCATGGCGGATGGTGCAGGCGGGCGATGTCATACTCGCGCTCGCCGAGGGACAGAGCCTGCGGCGGGTCCGCGCGATGAACGACTGGCGCGTCGAACTGACCGGCTTCAACGATCTTGGCGTCGAACGGCTGAAAGCAATGGGCTTGATCTCCGAGATCGTCTCGTGGAAACTGAAGCTCTACGTGCCGGCAGGGGCTGCTGGCGCCGATGTGTTCGCTGTGCTCGTCGATCGGTTTCCGGTTGTGCGGGTGCAGGATCGCAAGGCCGCCTGAAGGAGCCCCGCATGACCAGTCCAGCATCCGATATTGCGCGCCGCCTCGGGGAGAATGCCGAGGCGGTGTGCCGCCGTTACCTTTCCCGCGGCCGCCGCGAAGGCCATTACTGGATGGTCGGCGATATCCGCAACACGCCGGGGCGGAGCCTCTATGTGCGCCTCGGCACAAGCAGCGACGGCGGCGCGCCGGGCAAATGGACCGATGCCGCGAGCGGCGACCATGGCGACCTTCTCGACATCATCGCGGCGAGCTGCGGCCATGCGAGCTTCCGCGAAACGCTCGAGGAGGCCCGGCATTTTCTAAGTCTGCCGTCACC
This sequence comes from Sphingopyxis sp., assembly GCF_965227415.1. Classification (GTDB taxonomy): domain Bacteria; phylum Pseudomonadota; class Alphaproteobacteria; order Sphingomonadales; family Sphingomonadaceae; genus Sphingopyxis. The sequence continues at coordinate 260,666 of NZ_OZ245749.1, forward strand.
GCCCGATGGTCCTCGAAATCCGGCACCGGCGAAAGCGCCGACCGGGTCGCCGGAATCGGCGCGGCGGCTATGGGCGGGTGCCAGGCCGCTGATCGGGAGCATCGCCGGTGCCTATCTGGCCGGCAGGTCGATCACCAACCTGTCCAACGGCGACCCGCTGCGATGTCATCCGCATTGCTTCTATCGCCCGTCGGACGAGGATGCGCCGGGCACGCGAGCGGTGTGGCCGGCCATGATCGCCGCAGTGACCGATCTTGCCGGTGTCCTCACCGGGGTGCACCGGACTTGGCTCGACGCCGAGACGAAGGAGAAGGCACCCGTCGCGTTTCCCCGCCGCGCCATGGGACATCTTCTCGGGCACGGCGTCCGCTTTGGCGTGTCGGGGCCGGTCATGGCGGCGGGCGAGGGGCTCGAAACCATGATGTCGCTGCGCCAGATCATGCCGCGTCTGCCGATGATCGCCGGTCTGTCCGGGGCCCATCTTGCCGCCATCGCCTTTCCCGATGCGCTAAGACGCCTCTATGTCGCGCGCGACGACGATCCCGCGGGCGCGGCGGCGTTGGCGACGCTCCATGAACGTGCGTCGCAGCAGGGCATCGAGGTTTGTCCGCTCGAGCCTCGGCACGGTGACTTCAACGGCGACCTGCAGGCGCTTGGACGGCGCGCCATGGCGGCGTCGCTTCGCCGGCAGCTCATGACCGGGGATCGACTGGAGCTTCACTGATCGCTCGCGGTTCGCCGGAAGGGGCAGGGACCGCATTCCCGCTCCGGAACCCTTCTGGCGGCGCGCGCCCGGCCTTCGCGAGAGGGCGACTGCGGCAGACGGTGCGGGGCCGCAATGGCGTTCGCGCGGCTATTTTCCGCCGGGGCCTGGCGGCCCCTTTGCACCGCGAAGCAAAATAGCCGCGCGCCCGCCATCCTCCGCTGGCGCTCCGGTCGCGGCATGCCGCGATGCAGCCCAGCCCCGCATGCCGCTCCCCGTCGCCACGAAGGCCGCACGAGGCGCGGCCCCAACAGACGGAGAACCATGATGCGCGAGAATGCCGCCCCCAACGATCCACCTGCCGAACCGGGCACGACGGCCTATCTGCTCCAGGAAATGCAGATCTTCGGACACCGGCCCTTCGAGGACGAACCCGACCCGAGGCCGCTTCCCGATGCCCATCTCGCCGGCGGTGCGATCATCGACATGTTCGACGCGCTGGCGGGATGTCTCTCCGAAACCCGCATCGAGCCCGATCTGGAAGATTTGCTCTGGAATCTCGTCAACATCTTCCACCGTGCCGGCGACCGTGTCGAAAGGCAGCTCGACGACAATGAGCAGGCACAGCGGCGGCTTCAGCGCGAGCAGGACGGCAGCGAAATCCGCTCGGTCGAGCTTGAACGGGCGACGCGCGAAGGGATTTCGCTGATCGAACGCCGCGACGCGATGGAATTCTTCCGCGAGGCCGCCGCGGAGCAGTTCCGCCTGATCCTCCGCAAGGCCTGGGCGCCGCGCACCGGATCGCGCGTCCATCACAGGACCCTGACCGCATCGCTGATCGACAGCCGCGACTTCCTCGATGCCCGGCTTCGCGAAAAGGCCGCTGCGCTCCTCCCCGAGGGCACGCGGATCGGATTTACCGGCGGGAGTGACTGCAACGATCATGGCGCCATCTGGGACGCGCTCGACAAGGCCCGCTCGCGTCATGGCGATATGATCCTTCTCCATGGCGCAACGCCGACCGGTGCCGAACGCGCCGCGGCTTGCTGGGCCGAGAGTCGCGGGGTGTCGCAGGTCGCTTTCCGGCCTGACTGGAACCGTCACGGCAAGGCGGCTCCCTTCAAGCGCAATGACCGGATGCTCGAGGCGCTTCCCGTCGGGCTCATCGTGTTTCCGGGAACCGGAATTCAGGACAATCTCGCCGACAAGGCTGCGAAGATGGGCATTCCGCTCTGGGACTTCCGAAAGGCGGGCGGCTGAGCCGCCAAAAAAGGCCGATTTCAGGAATTGGCCTCATTCTGGGTCTATCTCCGGAATATATTTGAAAAATATGGCTTTCCTCCGCACTTTCAAATTCTCCCAAGATCGCCTCGACCAGCAGCGATCGACCGTCGCCGGTCGGCCAGCCCAGTAAGAGGGCTCGGTCTCCGGCACTGACAGGGGCGAGCGGACCGAACGGATCGGAAAACGCCGGTCGGCGCGCCATGGGTCGCAATGCCAACGATCGACGCCGCGCACGCGTTTGCGCTCGACGTCTCTCGGGTGAAGGACAAGGCAGGTCTTGCCGATCTGCTCCTGGAGGCCTGTTCGCGAATGGGTTGCTCCTGGTTCGCGCTCAGCCACCATATTGACTTCCTCGCCGCGCCGGAACGCGGTGTGCGCGTCCACAATTATCCCGAGGAATGGGCCCTCTGGTTCGACGAGCAACGGCTCGGTGTCACCGACCCCGTGCACCGCGAGAGCCAGCGCAACATGTCGGGGTTCCTGTGGCACCATATGAAGACGGAGCGGCCCGAGGACGAAATCATCCTGGCCGAGGCGCGGCGTCATGGCATCGGCGACGGGCTCACCGTGCCCGCCCATCTTCCCGGCCATGCGCATGGCTCGGTGTCATTTGCGTGGAGGCCCGGCGCCATAGCGAGCGCCGACGCGCTGCAGTTCGCGAGGATGATCGGTGGTCCCGCCTTCGACGCGGCGCGTCTGATAGCCTATCCGGAGCTCGCGCACATCGGGCCGCGGCTTACCAAGCGGCAACGCGAAGTCCTGATCTGGGCGGCCAAGGGCGAGACAGTGCGGCGGATCGGGCTGCGGCTAGGTCTCAGTCCGGATACGGTACGCGAGCATCTGCGCAATGCCCGGCAGCGCTATGAGGCGAATGGCGGCATCACGTTGACCGTGCGCGCGCTTTACGACGGGGACATCAGCTTCGAGGACATCGCCAAGCGCTGAGAAAAATCACCGACACCCCCCTATCATGCTATGGTGCACCGGCAAAAAGCCCTTCAATTGGAACGCCTCTTTTCAAACGGAGGCAAATCCATGCTGCTTATTGTCGATTCCACCAACCGGGCGCTCGAGCATAAGGCGATGCGCACCATGTTCGAGGCGCGCAAGCGCGTCTTCATCGATCTTCTGAAATGGGATATTCCCGCGCTCGCCGATCGCTTCGAACTCGACCAGTTCGACGATGCCGACGCGACCTATCTAATCGTGACCGATACGGGGGGCGAGCATCTCGCCTCGGCGCGCCTGCTGCTTACCACGCGGCCGGCCCTCCTCGACAGCCTGTTCCCCGGCCTGGTGGCGAGCGAGGTGCCGCAAGGCCGAGATGTCCTCGAAATCACCCGTTTCTGCCTGTCGCCCGGCATCGGCGCACGGCAGCGGCGGGTCGCGCGCGACGCGCTGCTGGTCGCGCTTGCCGACTTCGCGCTCGCGAACGGCATCCGGACCTATACCGGCGTCGCCGAGCTCCCCTGGTTCCGCCAGATCCAGACCTTCGGCTGGGACTGCGAACTGCTCGGCGAGCCTGTCCTTCACCGCGGGCAGGCGCTCGTCGCGCTCCGCATCGACATCGACGGCTCGACGCCCGCAAAGCTCGCCGGCGCCGGGATCGTCAGCACGGCAGCTGCGGCCTCGGCCGCCTGCGCAGCGTGAGGAGGAGGCGATGATGATCAATCCCGCCGCGCTCGACGCGTCCGCTCCCCGATCCGCCGCTGGCGGCGAGCTGATGGATCAGGGCTATACGATCCTGCGCGGTGCGGCATCGCCATCGCTCATCGGGAGCGTCGCCGAGGATCTTGGCCCCCGCTATGCCGCCACGCCCTTCTGCGAGGGCGGCTTCTACGGCGAGCGCACCAAGCGCTTCGGGAGACTGCTGATCCGCTCGCCGCACATGGCCGATCTTGTCATGAACCCGGCGATCCTCGATCTCGCTGAGCTCGCGCTCGGGAACTGGTGTGAGCGGATCCAGCTCAACCTCGCCCAGGCGATCGAACTGCATCCCGGCGCATTGGCGCAATTTCCGCACCGCGATCAGGACATGTGGCAGGGAGCGCTCGGTGACGTCGAGTATCTCGTCAATGTCATGTGGCCGCTCACGCCTTTCACCGAAGAGAATGGCGCGACGCTGATCTGGCCGCGGAGCCATGGCGTCGAAGCGCTGGTGGAAGAGCCCAAGAAAGCGCCGATCATCGCCTCGGCTGAGCCGGGCGATGCGATCGTGTTTCTGGGGTCGACGCTCCACGGCGCCGGCGCGAACAGGAGCGCTGGCGTTCGCCGCGGCATTATCGTCAGCTACTGTCTAGGCTGGCTCAAGCCCTACGAAAACCAGTGGCTCGCCTATCCGCCCGAGATCGCGCGAGACTTTCCCCCGGACCTCGCGGCGCTGGCGGGCTACGCCCAGCACCGGCCCAATCTCGGAAATTTCGAGGGGCAATGTCCGTCGGTCCTGTTCCGAGGCTATCCCGCCGAACCGCTCGCCGCGGTCGATGCCCTGCGCCCCGATCAATCGGCGCTCCTCGCTGACTATGTCGCCTCGCAGCGGCCGGAAGGCGCGGGCGAGGGCGAGGGCGAGGACAGGGGCGGGGGCGGGGCGCTCGCGGCATGAGCCCGGGCGCCACCATGGAGCGCGTCTATCTGGACCTGAAGGCGCGCATCCTCTCGGGGGCTTATCCTCCGGGCACCCGCCTCGACGCCGCGCAGCTCGCGAAGTCGCTCGCTGCGAGCGCGACGCCGGTACGCGATGCGCTCTATCGCCTCTCCGGCGAGCGGATCGTCGAGAGCTGGCATCAGGAGGGGTTCCGGCAACCCCTCCTAGCCGAGGCCGATCTCTATCATCTCTATGGCTGGACGGGCGCATTGCTGGCGCTTGCCCTCAAGGGCCGGACACCGCGGCCCGATCTGCCCGGCGGGCTGATCGAGCTCGCGACTCACGATGGCTATCCGCAAGCGATCGAGTCTCTGTTTCGCACCATAGCAATCGGCAGCGCCAACCGCGAATTGCGCGATGCGATCGTCAATTGTGTCGAGCGGAGCATGACTTTTCGCAGTGCCGAGGTGCGAATTGACGAGCTTGCCGGCCCGGCGCTGGCGGCGATGGCCGAGGATTACCGCTTCGGACGGTGGAGCGCTTTACGCAGCAAAATCACCCGCTTCCATCGTCGGCGCGCTGCCTTTGCGGGCCGTGTTGCGGCCGAGATCCGGCCTCGCTCGGAGCCGCTCAGATAATATTCGGACGATATGAGTCGTATAAAATTCCTATTCGAGACGCGGGTCGTAGCTTTGGAACTGCCGCAATTCCGCGGCAATAGCCAAGGAGGGTCCCATGGACCGCAATGACATCGTCGAAGACGGCATCGAAGAACTCGGCATCGCGAGCGTCGAAACGCTCGGCCAGATCCCGAGCAACCCGGAAACCGAAGGCGTCCAGTTCCTGCTGGGCGGCGGCATTTCGGCCGAGTGACCGGTACGGGGGGCGCGAAGCGCAAGCCTCGCGTCCTCTCTCGGGCAATGAATTATCATCTTCCCTCCCATGTCAGCTTTGGTCTGCTTGGCGATCGCGCGGTAGCGCTTGATCTTGCCGCGGACCGATATTTCCTGATCGCTGCCCCGGAGGCCGCGGCGCTTCTCGCGATCGGTGGCGCGGCCGAAGGGCGCGCGCATCATTCCGAAATTGAAAGCCTCTTTCGTAAGAATTTGCTCTCCCATGGTGCGGGTATGCCGGTCGCACCAATAGTGGCGGAAACGCCTACTCAGTCCGCATTGGAGGTCGAGTCTGTCAAAGGGTCGGTCCCGCTGGCCGAAGTCGCGTGGTTCCGGGGGATGGCCGCGATCTCACTCCGCCTTCGCGGCCTTCAGGCGACGCTCCGCCGCGCCCGCGGCCATAAATGTGAACCCGTGCCGAAGGCCGGAGAGGGCGCCGAACGAGATGCTATTGCCTTGGCGCAGGCCTTTGCCGACCAGCGTCTCTTGCTTCCTGCAAGCCAGCTCTGTGTCCCGGACAGCCTTGCGCTCGCTCGGTCGCTATGGCGCCGCGGCATCGCTGCCGACATATATTTCGGCGTCCGGCTCGCACCCTTCATGGCCCATGCCTGGGTCCAGCATGGAGATATGCTCCTGTCGGACAAGCTCAATACGGTGGCGGAATATACACCGGTGTTCCGCCTGTGACCGTCCGGATCGCGATACTCCGAGAGGATCGGGCGGCGACGAACCTGCCGGCAGGCCATGTCCTCCTTGCAGAGGTCGGTGACGCGTCGATCATTGGCGCTTCTGACACCATGCTGTGGTCGTCGGGCAACGCCGCCTTGATCGGCTATGCGTTTCATCGGCACGATGGCTCACCTTGCAGCGCGCTCGCACCCGACGCCGTTAAGCAGCTCGTTCGCAGCGAAGGCGCTTGGGCCATCGCGAAGCTGTGGGGCAGCTATGTACTGGTCTGGGCAGACGATGAGGGAAGGGTGTTTCTTCTCCGCTCACCCCTGACAGGGCCGGCGCTGTTCCAGGTCGCTGACATCGAGCGGCCGCAGAGCGCAACGCGGGCGCGAGCCCATTGCGCCTTCACCGACCTATCGCTGGCGCGCTCGCTCGGTTTTGCACTCAACCGGCCCGACGTTGGGGTGGTCGATGCCTATCTTCGCTATCCACTCCTTCGCGGCCCAGGCGCAGGGCTCGCGGGGGTGACCGAGGTGTTGCCGGGGGAAATATCGCGTCTCGATCAGCCGGGGCGCCGCAGCTCAAGCTGGCTCCCTTGGGACTATGCGACTGCTCCGCCCGTTCGCGCCGATGCCCACGAGCTCGGCGAGATCGTGCGCGGCTGTGTCGCTGCATGGAGCGGGCGCTTCTCCCGCGTCCAGCTCGAACTTTCGGGAGGCATCGACAGCAGCATTGTCGCAGCCTGCCTGGCAGGGCGAGACTTGCCCTGGCGCGCGATTACCATGGTTACCGCGGAGCCTGACGGGGACGAAAGGGCGTACGCGCGAGCCGTCGCCGAACGGGCTGGCGTTCCTCTCGCCGAACTAATGCTGCCCCAAGACCCCGCCGACCCGATCGCGCCGCCGGCTTCGCTCCGCGTGCGGCCCGGCGGTTTCGGCCTCATCGCCCCGACCGACGCAGCCTTTCTGGCCTCGGCGCGGGAGTTCGGAGCCGATGCCATTTTTTCGGGCACGGCTGGCGATGGTGCGTTCGGATATCAGACCTCGATCGCGCCGGCCTTGGACGCGCTCGCCTATGAAGGGCCGCGAGCGGCATTCAGGGCGGCGCGCGACCAGGCACGGATAACCGGCGACAATATCTGGAGCGCGCTCCGTCATGCCATCCGTGGTTATTTCCGGGGCATCCGGCTTTGGCCCGTGGACGATCTTCTCCTGACTTCCACGCACGCATCCGAGCGGCCTTGGCACCCGTGGATGGTCGATGCCGAGCGGATCCCGCCTGGACAACGGCGCTATGGCCTCGGCCTGCTGTCGATACAGCCGTTCCTCGATGGCTATGATCGCGCGCGCGTCATGCCCAAGGTCGCTCCTCTGCTCTCCCAACCCTTGATCGAGTTCGGGCTCGGGGTGCCGAGCTGGCAATGGGGCGAGGGCGGGGTCAATCGCGCGCTGGCTCGCGATGCCTTCCGTAGGGATTTGCCCGACGTCGTTCTCAACCGTCGCAGCAAGGGTCGGATATTATCGATGTTCCTTCCCGCCTTCGAGCAGAACCGGAAGCGGCTATCGGCTTATCTCCTCGACGGGTGGCTTGCCGGGTCCGGGATCATCGATCTCGACATGGTTCACGCGATGCTGTCGGGACGCCGCGCTGCGGACTCCATCGACATGCTGCGGATACTCCAGTTCGCCGACATCGAAGGGTGGGCGCGCTCCATCGTCGGGGCCCGCGACGCGCCGTAACCCGATCGCGGGATCCGGAGAAGAGGAGCTGAAGTCGGCAGCAAAGGCCGTGCCGGGCGCGCGCCGGGGAACGGCGCCCGGCACGAACCTAGGGTGCGGGAGCTTGCAAGGACTGCCCCGCACGGAGCTTTTGCCAGCGCGAATACTGCGGCTGCTTACCGGGAGCGGGGTCTTGCTCACCCTTCAGCCAGAAGCGAAACCAGTCGAGATTGCGCTCATAGACGGCGCGCTTGTGAACCGGCTGATATTTGATGTGGATCTCGTCGGCGAAGGCAAACATCTCGGCTGGCTTTCCAGCCAGCCGCAGCTTGGTGTTGAATTCGACGAGATTGCGGACCTCGGACTCGGGGAGCTGCATCAGCAGCGGCGTGTCGATCGAAGCCACGTCCCACATGGGAGAAATCACGCGCCAGCGGAGCGGATCGGCATCGGGGTCCCCGGAGCGCCAGAATTGCTGGAAGGTCTTCGCGAAGCCCCGATCGGGAACGGCGTTCGACCAGTAATAGTGCGGGCCGACCTGCCCCGATGCGATCGTCGCCGCGGCGAATCTTCTGGATTTGCGGATCGCCCAGAGCGCAACGCTCGACCCGAAACTGAGACCACCGATACCGACGCGGGCTGGGTCGACGAGCTTTTTCGCGGCGAGGCCGTCGACCGCTTCGTTGATTGCCGACAGGGCGAGGTCGTAGCTCGCCTCCATAGGCGATCTCGCAGGAGGCTGGCGTCCGTTGATGCACAGCACCGAGATATGATGGTCGACGAGCGGGAGCATCGGGATCTCGTCGCCGACCCCGCCCTTCAGAAAGCCCGCACAGCGATAATATTGAATGACGAGGGGAAGGGGGCCGGTTGCATTCGCGGGGCGAAGCAAGATGCCGTCATGACCATTGGCCCACCGCATTGGCGTTGCAGCGACGTTTATCCTGCTTCGCAATGATGCGTTGGGATCGGCGACGATCGTCCGCTTGCCGTCTGACCACGCGATCCGCACAAGCCGGGGCGGTTCGACCGCGCTGCTCTCCGCACAGATCAGGGCAGTTGTGGCGATGGCACAGCGCGGCTGCCAGATCGGTGTACGCTCTGCCCCGTCGGTCGTTGCAACAAATCTCGCCGACGCATCTCCAGCCCGCCAGAGCCAGACCCTTTCCCGCGAGCCATATTCACTTTCGAACAGGACAAGGGTCTTGCTCCTTGGGAGCCGCGCAATGGCTGCGAGTCTGGGCGACCGGCACACGGGTGCCATGCATTCCACCGCGGTTCCGTTGGCGTTGGTGACAATGATCTTTTTGCTGTCGACGCCAGCAACGATCTCGGCCTTGCCGCCATCCGGGAAAGCGATCTCTCCACCTTGGACAGCGCGCACGTTGGTGTCGCTGGAGGTTGCCATATCGTGCGTAAGGGCGACTTCGATTTCGCGTTGCGGCGCGTCCCACAGGATGCGCGCGCGATCGAACCAATTGCGATTCCAGCGCTGGACGATGCGGCGGCCTCCCTCGATCTTCCCGCCCGCGACCGCTTGGCCGAGGTCGACGCTGTCGTCGACCAATACGCCATCGTCATAGGCTTCGCGCTCGGCCGCGGTCACCTCGGCGTGTGTCGCGCCAATCGTATAGCGGAGCCTCTTGCCGTCGCGCGAAGGGGTGAACGCGATGATATCTGCAGCATCGGAAATCTCGCGTTGAAGGTCGCCGTCGCGCCAGTGCCATATAGCGACGCCCTCGCCATCGAGGGCAAGAAATCGGAAGCCTCGCGAATCCTTGTCCCACACGGGAACCTGCTCCGCCAGCGATCCGGCTCCGTCATGGCGAGCCAAACCGGCACTCCCGGCGTGAATCGGACTCGCCCCGGCGACGTCGGCGACATACCAGTCGAGGTGCGTTTCATTCTCCGCAACCGACGGGCGAGCCACGCGAAAAACGACACGCTTGCCGTCCGGTGAAAGCGTCGGGCCCATGATGTCGGCGGTCTCGGCGAGATCGGTCGGGGTGATCGAGGTGCCGGCTTGCGCCGGCACCTCCACATTGGGAACCGCAAACGCCAGGATCGACGCTGCGACTACCATCCGATGATCGCCTGCAGCGACAAGGTTCGGCCGATGGCGCTCGCCTGCTCGGGGTCGTAGCCGATCGTCACGCCCGTCGTGCGGAACTGGGCATAGGGCGGGGCCTTGTCGAACAAATTGTTCACGTTGAAGGCGAGGCGAAGCGATCGAGCATCCTTCGTCGCTGCCGACTTGCCTATCCGGACGCCCAGCTGGAGATCGGCAGTCGTCCAGCTCTTGACCCGTTCAGCCGGCGTGACCGACAAATTGCGATAGCTCGCAACATGATTGACCCCGAGGTTCCCATCGAAGGCTCCAAGCGTGAGGCGGGCCGCTCCGCGGAGGCGCAGCTTCACTGGAGCGCCAAGCGTGCCCGCGACATTGTTGCGAGGTGCCGTGTCGGTAATCCGGTTGTCGATCGTGAACAGCCTTGTTCCACCGAGGGAGAGGCTGACGTTCCCGTTGGCAAGCGCTCGACTATAGGCAAGATCGAAATCCAGTCCCCGCACGGTCGAGCGCGACAGGTTGCGCGTCCGCGCATCGACGATGGCCATCACCTGGCCCTGCGTGATGCCGATCGGGTTCGAGAAGCTCGGATTGGCGAACAGCGATGCCACCAGGGCCGGATCCGGGCTGTCGTCGATCAGGCCGCCATAGATATCCCGCCGTGCGTAGAATTGCTGGAGGAAGCTGTTCGCCGACGCGATGCGATCGCGATAGCGGATGTCGAAATAGGTGACGCTTACCTTCGCGCCCGGCAGGAAAAGGGGCTCGAAGTCGGTCCCCACCGTCCAGCTCGTCGCCTTTTCCGGCCCGAGATCGGGACGAAAGCCAAGCAGGAGAAGGACTGCGGTCTGACCCGTCGGTGATGCTGGGTCATTGAGCCGAAACGTCTGGTATCGCGCATTGGCGGTCCCGACGAGTTCGTCGAAGAAGGGCGCCCGGAACGAGCGTCCATAGGAAGCGCGCAAGGCGAGGCCGGGCAGCGGTTCCCAGCGCACCCCGAGCTTGGGATTAGCCGTGTCCCCGACATCCGAATAATCCTCATACCGTCCAGCCGCCGAGAGGTTGAGCGACCCCGGAAAGCTGTCCCCGGCATCGAACATAGGGATCGCCAGTTCGCCATAGATGGCCTTGACGATGCGCTTGTCGGGCAGGCCGTTGATCCCAGCGCTTTGCGGTGTATCGGACACGAGATCGAACCGCTGCACATAGTCGAGACTGTCGCGACGATATTCGGCGCCGACGGCGAGCTTCACGTCGCCGGCAGGCAGGGCGAACAATGTGCCGTCGGCGCGGAGTGCCGAGGTCCAGTTCTTGTAGCGGGTGCGAACCGACAGGCTTCCGCGGAGGCTGTCGATCAGGGCGCGGTCATTGACCGCGCCATCGCCGAACAGATTGATCGCCTGCGCCCTGTTGGTTGCGGCTACCGCCCGGGCGAGGCGGAGCAGGTGAACGATATTGACCCCGTCATAACCCTCGCGCTGCTGGCCGTAGCCGCCCGAAAGTTCGACATTCCAGGTGCCGATATCGGCGCGGCCGCCGAAGGCGGTGTTTAGCGCCTTGACTGTCCCGCGCACCCCTTCGGGACCGAAATCGGCGACCGGATCATAATAGACGGTGATATTCTGGCCCGTACCGATCGGGTCGACATAATAGGGGTTGGCCGGAGTGACGACCTGCTGCGACACGCCGATGACGCGCCGCCGGGCCTCGAAATCGCGCTCGGCATATAGTCCGCGCGCGAACAGACTGATGTGGGCACCGAGGCTCTGTTCCCCGCTGGCGTAGAAGCTGATCGTTTCCTGTTTGGGAAGGATGTCGACATTCCGCCGCGCGTCGCCGCGCTGGAAGTCGCTGCTCGGGATGAGCTGCGCGCGGGTCAGGGCCGTTACGTTTTGACCGCGCGGAATCTGGAAGCGCTGCCCGTTGGCGGCGACGATCGTGCCCGGATTGTTGAAGTTCGACCGGAGGTCGGGGCCGCCGAAGGGTCTGAGGTCTTCGGTCGCGAAGGCACGCTCCTCCGATCCGAGATGCCCGCGGCTGTAATATTCGCCCGCGACGACGAGGTTGCCCGTGGCCCAACTCGTGCCGAAGATCTGGCCGACCTGATATTCGCCATAATCGCCATCGGCTGTGCCGACGCGGAAGCGGGTCTCGACGCCCTCTAAGCGATTGCGGAAACGGATGTTGACCACCCCGGCGACAGCGTCCGATCCATAGATCGCCGACGCGCCGTCGGTCAGGATTTCGAGCCGTTCCACCGCGAGCGACGGCAGGATCGAGATGTCCGCGAACGCCCCCGACGCACCGCCCAGCGCAGGCCGCGTCCCGTCGAACAGCGTGAGGGTCGATCCCGGCCCCAGGCCGCGAAGATTGATGGAGCTGCCATATCCGATATTGCTTGCGGCATTGCCGCGAGCGGACGTGCCGACATTCGCTTCGGCGGGGCCGCCCGAGAAATTCTGCGGGATCGTCTGAACGAATTCGGCAAGGGTGGTACGCCCGCTGCGGTCGAGCGCGTCGCGATCGACGGTCATGAGCGGCGAGCCGGTCGGGCCGCGGCCGCGAATCTGCGATCCGGTGACGATGATGGCCTCGTCAACGGGGGCGTCAGTCGAGTTGACCCCCGCCGCAACGTCGTTTCCCGCGCGCAATACCAGCGTTCCATCGACGAGTTCGACCGTGAGCCCCGTACCTGCAAGAAGACGGGTGAGGGCCGCGTCGCTCGACATCCGCCCACGGGCGGGTCTCGAGGTTCGTCCGTCGATGAGTTCGGCAGAGTAGAGGATCTGGCGTCCCGAGGCCGCGGTATATTTGCGGAGCGCGTCTCCGAGCGGCTGCGCGGCGATATCGAAGCTGCGCTGTTCCGTCTGTGCGACCGCAGGTGCCGACCAGAGTGCTCCGGTCGCGCAGCTCGATGCCAGTATGGCAGCCAGTAAAGTCTTTCGCATTCTTTCCCTCCCAGCGGCCCTTGTGGCCGCCTGAGGGGGCAAGACGTTGCGAGAGAAACTTACCCTAGTTTTTTATTTTGGCCGGAGGATGAAGCGGCCGCCGCTCTCCTGAACGTCGAGATCGAATGCGACGCCGAGCTTTCGGGACAGCGATCTTGCGTCCGCGACATCAAATGTGCCGCTGATCGGCTTCGCCGCGAGCGCGGTATCGGCAAGCTCGATCTGGACTGCGTTCACCCGGTTGGCGCGATCGATGACTGCGCCGAGAGGGAGCTTGTCCGCGATGAGGAGGCTTTCTGGGCTCTTGTCCGGAACGGGGACGGGGACGGGGCTCGTCATCACCGTTTCCTGCTCACGGCTCGGCGACCGCAAGAGTTGCGGACGGTTGTCCGCGACTGTGGCGCGCTGCCCTGGGCGCAGACGCAACGCGGCGGCGGGGCCTTGCGTCGCCCCTATTTCGACCGAGCCCTCGACAAGGTGAATGATGGGCGCTGCTCCGGTCAGGTCGACTTCGAACACCGTGCCGAGAGCGGTCGTTAGACTTCCATCTGCCTCGACCCGGAATGGCCGCGACGCGTCGTGGGCGACGGTAAAGCGCGCACGTCCTCCCGTCAGAATGACACGGCGCTCGTTCGGACCGAATCGGCGCTCGAACTTTGCCCCATCCATAAGGGCGACCCGTGTTCCGTCTTCGAGCACCACCTCACCAGTGGCATTCTCCGCGACGACCGGCTCTCCGCCGCGCTGGCCGAGGAATATCCATGCGAAGCCGAGTGACAATGCGAGCACGAGCGCGGCTGCGAGGGCCCAGCGGGGGTTGGAATTGGCTGGCCTTGCCGGCGTTTCTCGGTGCGCGGCGAGATGTTCGGGTGCAACTCCGCCGACTAGCAGCCAATTCTCTTCGGCGCGGGCATAGGCAGCGGCATTGTCTGGATCTGCAAGCCAGGTCTCGAACGCGGCGCGCTCGGCATCGGCGTCTGGCCCGCGCATCCGTACGAACCATTGGGCTGCTTCCGCTCGGCGGTCGCTCATTTATGGTCGGCCCGCGCCTTGTCGATCGCAAGCATCGCCTTCGCCATATGCCATTCGACGCCCTTCACCGTGATTCCCTTCGCTTCCGCGATCTCTTTATAGTCGAGTCCGTCGAAGCGATGCATCACGAATATAGAACCAGTTTGGGGGCTTAATCGCGCGATCGCTTGCTCGACCCGCCGGAGGGTCTCGCGCGCTTCAAGCGCCGCATGGGGGTCCGGACCGAGGACTTCGCTATCGTTGAAACTATGATGCTGCGACTGCATTCGCGCCTCGGCGCTGCGCGCACGGTCGGTGAGGAGGTTGCGCGCGATCCCGACGAGATAGGCACCCGGCTTCTCGACGAGCGACATGGCATGGCTCGACAGGGCCGCGAAGCGTCCAAGGCTCTCCTGCATGAGATCCCCGACATCTTGTTGGGGCGCACGCCTCCGCAGGTAGCGGGCTAGATCGTCCCCGTGCGCGCCGATCAACGCTTCGACGTGGGAGGCATGCCCAAGACCCGTCCAGTCGGATGGCGGAAGCGGATCTGTGCCGCCCAGGACACGGCCATCTTCTTTCTCGTCGTCGAAAGTCATTCCCATTCGCCTACCGGTCGGACGGAGGCGGCGATCGCAAGCCGGGCGGTAAGAACATATTCGGAAAAAATATGTGCCGCCGCCTTTGGCCCGAGGGCTTGGACATACGCGTCGGCCACCCGGCAAGGATGGGAATTTCACAAGGCTTTCCGAACGAGCTTCTTACAACTCGGCATCGCGCGCCTGCTTGCCCGATGCCGCTCCAGCATAGCCGGACGTAGCGGCAGGGCAAGCCCGCCATCGTGAGAATGATCCAGATTGAGTCGAGTTTTCATGAGCTAGATCCGTCCCATCGCCGGACGGTGCGGTCACCTCTGAGGTCTCCTCCCAGCGCGACATCCGGGGCTCATCCTGCGGTGTGAATGGCGCGTCCGGGCGCGCAACGGCGGCGCGGCACCTTTTTCCCCGGCCGCCGAGCGGCGGCCTCCTCGCGCGCGCTTCGCGCCCAAAAAGCCACCGCCCCGCCGCCCTCCGCTCTGCTTCGGCCCTGCGGGTGCGCGCCCGGCCTTCGCGCCATTCCTGGACCGCCGGTGCCCCGGGGATGGCCCCGGGCTTTGCAGGAGCAGACATCATGGGTGCGATCGGACTTGTCAGCGGAACGATGGAGAAAGGCTATATCGGCCAACTCACCACGATCACGATCCGCGTCCCCATCGAGATACGTCGCAACCCGTCCAAGACGGGCGATGTTCAGCCCGACTATCGCGTCTGGACCGATGGCGTCGAATGCGGGGCAGGGTGGATCCGCCGGGCCGAGGTGTCGGGAAACCTTTATGTTTCGCTCAGTCTCGAGGCGCCCGAGTTCGGACCGCGGCGAATCTACGCGCGGCTCGGGCGCGCTGCCGGCCAGGACAATCCCGATGTCTACGCGCTCATCTGGAATCCCGCCGATTGAGGCGCCAACCCCAGCTATCGTCGCAGGAGAATTCTCTTGTTTCCATTATGTTGCACGCCTCAGTATCGGACCCGCGCCAGCATGGTTGGGGGCTTCCGGATGGCGACAGGGGCCTTGTCTCTCCTCTCCGACTCCTGTCGGCCGTGCTCGCGACCCGCACGGCCGCACGGCGGCATCCTTGCATCCGGACCAATATCCGGGTGCAAGGGTGTCGCCACCTTGTTAGGGTGACCGCAATGCGGAGCAGCGTCGAACATCTTCCACCCCACAAGCAGCGGGAACTCGAACGGATCGTCCAGATCATCTTCGAGGAATTCGAGGATGCGCTTGCGCTCGCTACCCAGGACTGGAAGCGCAAGGGGCGCATTTCCAAGATCATTCTCTACGGCAGCTATGCCCGCGGCGGCTGGGTCGACGAGCCGCATACGGCGAAGGGCTATCAGTCCGACTATGATCTGCTGATCGTTGTGAATGACGACCGGCTCACCGACCGCGTCGAATATTGGTCGAAGCTCGACGACCGGTTGATACGGGAATTGTCCGTGACGAAGACGTTGCGGACGCCTGTCAACTTCATCGTGCACAGTGTGGGCGAGGTGAATGCGGGCCTGTCGCAGGGGCGCTATTTCTTCATGGACGTCGCGCGGGACGGGATTGCGATTTATCAGGCTGTTGACGATGAACTGCCGGAGCCACAGCCCAAGACGCCGCATGCCGCGCTGGAGATGGCGCGAGAATATTTCGAGGACTGGTTCCCTAGCGCAAACGAATTTGCCGATGACTTTCGATCAAATTTAGAACGTGGCCGATACAGGAAGGCAGCCTTCGAACTGCATCAAGCAACAGAGCGATATTATCATTGTGCGCTTCTTGTTTGCAGCTTCTATTCGCCTCACGTCCACAATCTTGCCTTTCTGCGAACGCAGGCAGAGCGTCTGGACCCGCGTCTGGCCGATGCTTGGCCCCGCGAGACCAAGGCCGATCGCTCGTGCTTTGGGAAGCTGAAGGAAGCCTATATCAAGGCGCGCTACTCGAAGCACTACCGGATCTCCGAAGAGGAGCTTGCGTGGCTGGGTGCGCGCGTCGAGGTGCTTGCCGCCATCGTTGAGACCCTCTGCGCCGAGCGCATCGCACAGCTCGAAGAGACCGCGCGCGAGGCTGGCTAGTCGGGCTAAGCGAGTGCGGTCATTTGCCTCGGAATCGCTTGAACTTCTCTTTGGCGTCGGCCGTCTCGACGGCGACGCCGGCATTTGCGCACTCGCCGCTACGCGGGGTCCCCGACTGGCAATTGGCGACGATCTTGCGCGCCTCGTCGAGATGGGCCTCGAAGTACTGGATGCTTCTCGGCTCCGCCTCCGCGCAACCGGTTAGCGACATGGCAACTGCAAAAATATTTGCCGATCGCATCTCAATTTTCCGAAAATCCTTGGAAAACAGACGATAAGACAGCGGTCCCGCTTCGGCGATCCCTCACAGCGCAGTTACATTCAAAATGAGCGCATTTCCTTATTGTGGTTAAGTCTCCGCCAGACACATATGCTATTCGGGGCAAATGCCGTCCTGCACCGGGGTGGGGTGATAGGCGTGTTCAGCAGATTTGCGGTCGGGGGGTATGTCAAGGTTCGAAATCTTTGTAGGGGTTCGTTGAGGTGGTCGGACAGCAAGATATTCGGCGAGAAAACTCAAGAAAATGCGTTCTGATTTGGTGAGATTGCCGAATTGTCATTGCTTGCAACACTCTATAAGCCTCTGCGAACGGTAAATCTGAGGTGGCAACAAGTTGCCAAGAATTTCCGATTGGGGCCGGGGGTGAAAAATTGTCTGTGCCAGCATGTGGTGAAGCAATGAGAAATCTGGACTGATGGAAGTTGACTCTCCACGCGGTTTCACCGTTGCCGCCCGGACTATCCTGGAACTCGGCGCGGAACTGATCAGCAGTGATTCCATCGCGCTCTACGAGCTTATCAAAAATGCCTATGACGCCGGCTCGAAGCGGGCCGTTATCGAGATAACCAACGTCTTTCGCCATAGTAGCCTTCGCAACCAGATGGCGCGTATCGACGCTGCCTGCGACGCGCTTGAGCGCCAGGAGGAAGGCGACGACGAGGACGAGTTCGAAGAAGTCCTGACCGAAGAAGAGCTTGTCGAAAAGCTCAGGGGCGAGGCGATCGGGCTGATCGATCCGACGGCACCGGTTGACGCGCGATCGGCCTTTGTAAGCCGCATCGAGGAAGCGCAATCGCTGCTCGAACTGAAGACCTGCCTGCAGCGCGCCTATGAGGGCGGAAGCCGGATCGAAATTCTCGATACCGGTGAGGGGATGTCCGCATTCCAGCTTCAGGACATTTTTCTGCGGATCGGCACTAGGTCGCGTCTAGACGGTGGCGGGCAGCGCCATTTCGTGGGCGGGAAGGGCATTGGGCGCCTTTCGGCGATGCGGTTGGCCGACAAGCTCGACGTCGTCACCACACGGTCGGGTGAGGATCGTTGGAATATACTTCAGATTGACTGGACCCGGTTCACGCATGATTCCGCCACCCGGCTGGAGGATATCGATTTCGCCCCCGAGTTCGGTGACGAAAAGGAAGACGAGAGCGAGCAGGGCACGAAGATCATCCTTACCCGGCTCAAGGCCGACTGGGATATCGAACGGGTTCGCCGCATCGTGACGAGTCAGATGGACCGTCTCTTCGATCCGTTTGGCGACAAGGCGCGTTACCCGATTTCGATATTGGTCAACGGCCAGCCGATCCCGATCCCCAGCTTCGACCGGCGCCTGTTGACGGAGGCGCAGGCCAAGGGCGAGATCAACTATTATGTCGACGAAACCGGACCGCATTTCGTCCTAAAGATCGAGTATCTCGCCTACGGCCGAGAAACGACGGTCGACTGGGATGAAAATGACCTGCTCGGGATCACCGCGAACGAGGATGTGTCGCTTGCGGCGATGCGCTCGCTCGGCAATTTCAAGGCGCATTTTCACTGGTTCAACCGGCAAAAGCTGACGCAGCTCGAAGGGGTCGGAACGCGCGCCGTCGTTCGCGATATCGTGAACCATTGGGCCAACGGCCTCCTGATGTACCGCGACGGCTTCAGGGTGAATCCTTATGGAGGGCCGAACGACGATTGGCTCGGTATCGATTTCAAGGCGCTCGGGTCGGCAGGGTACAAGGTCAACCGCAAGCAGCTCATCGGTGCGGTGAACATCACCTCGAAGGACAATCCCTATCTCATCGACCAGACCAATCGCGAAGGGTTGCGGGCAAACGAGGAGAAGGCCCTCTTGGTGCTTATGCTCCAGAAGGCGGTGACCGAGACGTTTCGCAACTTCCTCAATGCCGTCGAGCGCGAAGAGCGTGCGAAGACGCGGATGGATGTTAAAGACACCACCGCGTTTCTCGAGGGTGTGTCAGCTCGAACCAAGCGTACCCTCAAAAGCGTCCGGGCTCTCCTTCCGAGCGATCGCGGCGCGGACATGGATTTTCTCGACGCCACCTTCGGCGAGCTTGAAGAACGTCTGAAGACGGCTCGTGATGCGCTCACGACGGCAGCCCGCGAGCAGCGCGACCTCGTCAATCTGGCGGGTATCGGGCTGCTGGTCGAGATCGTTTCGCATGAGCTCGGCCGCGTTGCCAAGCGCACTCTCGATGTTATCGGATCGATCGATCGCAGCGACTTGGCGCGCAACGTCTCGACGACCTTCGATACGGTCGAAAGCCAGATGCTCGTTATCCGCCGCCGGCTCGACATGCTCGATCCGCTGAGTCCGTCGGGCCGGAACCGGCGCGAGGTGTTCGACCTTCGCGAGCTCGTCACCGAGGTTTTGGATTCTCATGAGAACCAGTTCCGTCGGCACGACATTCGCATAAGCCTCGATGCCGGGCCGCTTGAAAGCGGCAGTTTCAACATCAGGGCGGTCAAGGGCATGATCGTGCAGGTCATGGAAAACCTGATCGACAACTCGGTGTTCTGGCTGAAGCAAAAGCAGCGCGCGGACCCAAGCTTCAAGGCTAGGATTCTGGTCGAGATCGACGCGGCCGACCAGGAGCTCCGCTTTACCGACAATGGACCCGGCATCCCGGTCGCGAGAGCCGAGGAAGTCTTCATGCCCTTCGTGTCGTCGAAGCCGCCCGGAGAAGGAAAGGGTCTCGGCCTCTACATCTCGCGCGAGATTGCCCGCTACCACGCGAGCGAGCTCTACCTATTCGACGCGCCGCGGGACGGCCGTCTCAATACTTTCGTCCTCGATATTGATGGATTGCGTTGATGGACATTGATCAAGCCACTGCCATTTTTGCCGCGAGCGGGGTCGCCACGGCCCTCATTGTCGACGATGTGTTCGACCCGTTCGACGCCTATGAAGCCGAGGATCTCGAACGGGCCTTCAACCTGATCGAGAACACCGACGGTGTGTCGGAAGCTTTCGTTGCCGCCGGGGGGACGGCGCCGATCGATCCGGACGATCTGGGCCAGCAACTCCAAGCCGCCCAGCCGCTTGCACAGGCACTAGAAGCCGCGCGCATCGGCGCCGCGGGGCCGCTTCAGCTTCTCGGGAATGCGATATTCGGACGGATCGCAAATGACCGCGAGGGGCGCCTCAAGCCGCTGAATGATCTCGTGGCAGTGCTGACCACGCTGGGCGTCACGACCACGCAGGTCGGTAGCGACGGACCTGGCGGCCAGGACGCCGCGCACTATCCTCTCATCTTCATGGACTATTATCTCGGATCCAAGGGCACCCCTTCCGTGGAGCGATCCCGCCTGCGGATCGAAGAGATCGTGTCGCACTATGCGCCGGCGGAGATGCCCTTGGTCGTCTTGATGTCATCCGAGCTCAAGAAGGACAAGGAGGCCGGTAAATTCCGGGAAAAGGCCCAGCTTCTGGGGTCGCAGTTCAAGTTCGCGAGGAAGTCCGAGTTCGAAGACGACAATATGGAGTTCCTGAGCTCGCTTGCAGGAATGGTCCGCTTCCTTCCCCAGACAAGAACGATCGGTGCTTTCGTGCGATCCTGGTCTGGAGCGCTCACCGACGCTGTGACGGACTTCAAGAAGGGCGTCGGCGAACTTGATTTGCAGGACTATTTTCAGATCCGGACCAAATTGGGCGATGATGGTGCAGCGCATTTCGGAGACCATATCAGCGGTCTTTTCGACGGCTATTTGCGCCGCATCATCGAAGACAAGCCGGCGCTCCGTTCGGCAACCGCTTCGATGAACGCGATTTCCTTCGACGGGCGTCCTCCGTCCCCGTTCGCGCCAAGCGAAACCGTCGTGAAGATGGCCGACGCCGCTGCCTTCCAATGCCTGCCCGACGCTCCTGCACAGACGGCCGGCAAGCTCGATCTCGAGCTTGGCGACGTGTTCTTGCGCGAGACCGGCACCAGGTCAAAGCGGGTCAAGGAAGCCTGCGTCGTCATCTCGCAGGCATGCGATCTTGAACATGGCAAAACCAAGACTGTGCTTCTTCTAAAGGGCGTCGTCACGAAGCGGAGCAGCGCCAAGACAAATCGCGCCGGAACGAACCGCCCGATCATCCGGACCGACCTTTTCCTCCACGACGGCGAAAATCTGATCATCGACTGGGACGCGTCGGATCTCGTTACGCCGTCGGTCGACGGCTTCAAGTCGTGGGCGGACGACATGGCCTTCAAAAAAGTTGCTCGGTTGAGGCCGGTGCAGGCGCTCGCGCTCCAGCAGCGATTTGCGAGCCATCTGACGCGCGTGGGCTTGCCGGAGACACCGCCCGCTTATCGTTATCCGACGATCGAGGTCGTCATTCTCCGGGGCACCGCAAAGGAGCAGCTGTTCGCGCCGATCAAGGCCGGCGAACTGGCATGCGTTATCGGGGACGAGAAGCCCGAGGCGGTAATCCAGGAAGCGCTCCTGCTGCGCATCGCGACAACCCTTGATACCGTCGAACAGGATGGCTTGGATGCGGCGCAGCTCGGCAACGCGCGGGCGATGCTCGGCGATTGGCAGCAACGCCAGAAATTGCTCGGCCTTCGCTTGGAGGGAGGGAAGGCGCAAGTTGGCAATATCGCCGTGCTGGACCGCGAAGCTCCCCTAGCGGCTGCCGACGGATTGCCCAAGGATGCCTGGCTTGCGATCAACTTCTATCCGTGAGCCGGGCGCCGCGTCCGTATCTCATGATTAAGCGCGGCTTCCCAAAGACTGGCTAGATCGAGCAGATCAGGCAGCCTTCGGGCTCCTGCTCCTCGACTTCGGCTCCGCCCAACACTGCGGTGAGCGGCAGGTTGACGCGCTTGGCCGCACGGCGAGCTTGGCTCGCTTCCCAGTTTCGTTCGATCTCTTCCATGCGTTCGGGACGTTCCAGCTCGGAAAGCGATTCCTTGCTACACCATGTGAAACTCTCGCTCACTTGCGCGCTCCGCACTTCATACTCCTTGGCGCGCTCGAACAGGTCGGGGTGTTTGCGCTTGAGGCGGACCCATTCGATCTTCTGCTGATAGAAGCAGAAATAGCAGCCGGACCTGGAGCGCCCCCACTCCATATAGGGCGGAAGGCCGAGGCCACTGTCCTCGAGAATGCGTATGATGTCGGCGCGAACCAGCCCGTCCTCCTGGAACGGATAGACGGCCGTGATATTGGGCTTGGTGCTGATATAGCCGACGCGCTTCTCGTCGGCCCGAAGGCCGACATAGTTGATGGTCGGATCGTCGCCGATATAGGCTTCGAACGGTTTCAGCTTCAGCATCTTGGTGCACCAGCGCCGGTGATTGGACGGCAGCATGTCCCCATAGACGGCCAGCCAATGCTCGAACGTATCGTCGGGCGTCGTGCGCGTGACCGGCTGGCCAAGGATGCTCTCCAGCCTCGCCATATAGTCGTAGGTCTCCGGGAGCTCCTTGCCGGTGTCATGGAAGATATATTCCATGTTGGGCACGCGGTCGCGAAGATATACGGCGAGCGCGGCGCTATCCTTGCCGCCCGACAGACTAAGGATATGTCTCATCAGGCGCGACCCCGGTCGGCATTTTCGATGCCCTGGGCCTCAGCATCGCCGCCTTCTTCCATCGCCCTGAGGGAGACGAGCGCGGCCAGCTTGTCAAGGGACAGTCCGGCGTCCACCCCGAGCCGTATCGCACCGTGCAACGCGATTCTCTCGTCCTCGTTCAGGTCGGCGGTATCGACGATTACGGCGCGCTCCTCTCCGTCAGTTCGTGTCAACGAAATGCGAACGGCAGCGCCGCCTTGCTGACCGCACCCGAAGGCCGTAGCCTCCACTCGCTGGAACTGGCCGATGAGATTGGCCAGGCGCGACTGCCATAGCTCTACATCCTGGGCGAGCCAGCGTGCCGGAGGCTTGCCGATCACCGCGCCCCCGATGGCCTCGATCCACGGATCATCCGGCAGGGCATCGTCTGCGACCCGGATCACGAATGTCCGTAGTTGCTGCTCTTTTACGCGCCAGTTCAGCTGGGTGGCACGCTGACCAAGATGTGCGCGCGCCTCCGCGTTCAGACCCGCAAGAAGTTCGCCCCGCATCGTTTCCAGAAGCTTGGGGTAACAGGCGCGCAACTCGGTGATCGCGCTGTCGAGGGTCCGAGCGAAGGAGGCCGCGCGAGGATCGTCGGTCGCATCGTCCGTGCCGAAGGGAGCCTCACCGCAGGCCAGAGGCAAATCGACAAACAGGAGATCGATGGGGCTGCGCGCGCTGGTCAGCTTCTTGCGGACCTCGCGCGGAATGCCATCGAGTGTTGCCGAATGTTGAACGTGAAATGGCAGGTCGACGGCAAACCGGATCAGCGGATCAACTACCGCGCGGATGCCGCTTTCGACGACCGGCTGGTGAAGAATCTCCGCCAGTCTTTGGAAGACGTCAGCCCGGACGCCCACTAGCGCCGCCCACTGCAGCTCGAAATGCTCCGGCGATTTCAGGATACGCATGAACGCGGCACCATCGAGCTTCGTGCAATAGGTCCCTCGCTCGAAAAGTGAAACGCGGTGACCGGCGGCAACCAGGGCGGTTGCGAGCAGGATCGGTGCCAAGCCGCGGCGAACGCCATAGGGCTTTTCTTCGACCAGCGTGTAGAAGTCGATCAGAGGAATACGAACGGTATCGCTGGTCAGCAGCGAAAAGATCGCGTCGATCGCCGGCAGGAGCCGCAAGGGATCGTCATCCGGCCGCGGCGGCGCGATGATCCAGCGGCCCTCTTCTTCGCGGTGGAGCCGGCCTTTGCGCATGAGCGAGAGGTAGAGGGCCCGTTCCGGCGGGTTTTTGCCGGCCTTGAAACCGAGTTGCGGGTCTGCCGCACTGGCAAACATCTGCTCGATCAATCGCTGCCGTGCGCCGGCGCCGGCGCTGGTAAGACTGTGGCGGTTGACGAGCTCGTTCTCCACCAGCGGTGCAAGCTCATAGAGAGCGTCGCACAGGTCCGAAATTTCGGTGTGAATTGGGGTGTGCAAGACCGATTTGGCGCCAGCGTGGAACCTGTCGACTTGCTCCGTCGGCGGCTTGCCCCGAAGACCCAGCAGCGCCTCCAAGGCCCCGACCAGCCTCGTCTCAAGATCGGCCATGCCGCGCTCGATCTCGGCCAGCGCATGTGCGTCTTCCTGCAGCGCCGCTGCATGGGTGATGACCCAGCGGTGACGCAGGAGGTCAATCATTGCAGGGGCCAGATCATGAAGTGGCGGTGAAACGAGCGCGATGAGAGTCTTGTGCTCTCCCGTCGCCTCGATCGACCAGGCATGGGCGACCCGCCTGTCTTCTTCGCTGCCGCAAAGGATCGCCGTAACGCCGCCGTCGGCGTCGCGGTGGCCGCTGTATCCGGACAGCGACGATGCATGTGTGCAGCGAAGAGCGAACCGGCGGTTCGTGCCGGTCATCACCGAATGCCGGCGCGCAAGCACATGGCTTTGGATAGGCAGCGACGCCAGGTGGCGCGGCAATTCCCGAAGGACCGATCGGGCTTCGATTTCTTCCTCGGCCTCAGCCCAGATACGCGAAAGATCGACGCGGCGGCTGGTCCAAAGGCGAAGGTCAGGGCGGCCTGGACGTTGGAAGAGGAGGCCGCCTTCGGTCAGACGTGCGATGGCGCCTTCGACATCGCTTTGAGAATGGGCAGGATCGAGGCAAGCCGCGACAGTTGCCGCAGTCGCGGCGAGATCGGGCGCGTCTATCAGGTTGAGAACGCCGACCGTCTTCAGAACCGCAGTCTCCGTCGGATCGGAATCGGCTGCCCTGTCGAGCACGGCCTCGATGCGGCTCCAATCGCCGGCGCCGCTACGGCTGGTCAGCCTGTGCCCGAAGGACGACGCTATAAAATCAAAGAATTGTGCGATGTCGTAAAGGTTGTCACCAACTCTCGTGGCGGCGGCGAACGCGCGCAGGCTGTTTGGTTCCTCGCTCTGGGCGAAACCGAAGAGCGATCGCTCGTTCTGGCCATATGCCGCAAAGAAGCGGGCCATGACGGGAACGGCGGCCGGATGAATAGGCCAGCATGGAAGCTCTTCGGCGGCGCTCTTGGGCCCGAGCCAGCCAAGCGCCCGGACGCGGCGGGTTGCGCCGGTGCACTCCTTTCGAATCTTGGTGGGCAGGGCAGCCGTATCGACGGCGAGCGCGGAGCTCAACAGCGCCGCAGTATGAGAAAGCGGATGATCGAAAACGAGCTCTTCGAAACGCTCTGCGACCTTTTCCCATTCGGTACGGCGCGAGGTCCGCCAATCTTCGGCGTAGGACTGGAAGCCCTTGTGCAGGATCAGGATGACGCCAAGCGGCGCGTCGCCCGAGCGCGCGGCCGTCTCCGCCAGCGACTGGAGCCGAAAAATGTCAAATCCCTCGGCTTCGCCCGCCGTCTCGAGAAATTTACCCATCTCGTCGATCACCAGCAGAAGGCCATCGAACTTGCCGCTGGCACGAAGCGCATCGCGCAGGCAAAGGATGGCCTCGAAAGGATCGCGCAGATCGCGAAGCTTCGTCGCGTCCGCGGCGGAAACGTCTGCGTCGCCGTCTACTGCGGCGGCTATCGCGGCCAGAAGCGTTTCGGAGAAACCCAGTCGTGACCCGGTTACGAGGAGTGGGTACATCCTGGGGCACTGGTGCGCGAGCTTTGCCAATGGCATCGAAGGATCCGCGATGCGGGGATCCAGCATTTGGACGATGGCGAGTGCGAGCGCCGACTTGCCGACGCCAAAGTCTCCCAATATGCGCCAGGCGCGCCGGGTCGACCCGGGTTTCATGCCAGACAGGACTTCTGATGCACCCCGTTCGAGCCAGGGCGTCAGGACGAATGAGCGCCCCGCCGACGGGTCCTTCGCGTCCCGTTCAAGCGCGACGGAGCGATAAAACAGCCCGGGTCTGCCGAGGAGTTCGCTGATCATCGCTCTCTGCTTCACGCGTAAATCTCCCTCAGCCGGGCCTCGAGGTCGAGTGGCGCAGCTGCCGTTATTATTCCCGCGTCGCCCGACGGGCGGTACGTCCAAAGATGCGACGCTTGCTCGACATGATCCTGCAGATCCTCGACACGGAGGCGCAAGGTCGCGCCGGGAGAGCCCTCTGCGTAGGCAAGGTCGCGGAACGTCATGATGCTCTCGTTCGCACGCCGCTTGGCCCAGAATGCGGTCATGGCATAGTCGACGACCCTGCCGCCGACATCGTCGAGGCCGCTCGTATGCAACCCGAAGACAGGCTCGGCACGATCTGCTCCGCCGCGCCGGCGCCCAAGCCGTCTGAGGATGCCCAGATCGACCAACGGGCCATCGAGCGTGTCTTCGGGTGATGTCGAAGACAGCGACCCCACATAGCTGTGCAGAAAGATGTCGGCGTGCTGCAGAAGCGTGACGTCGCTGTGATCATAGCCCAGCCGTTCGCCCTCCATGCGCATCTCGGCAAGAAGCTCGCTGCGCGTGAAATCTGGGCGCATCCGTCTGAACAATATGTGTCGCCACGCAAAGAGCGGGGCCTCGATGGCAGTCGAAAGCTCCCAGTGGAGCAGCCACTGCGTCTCTACCCTTTCGAGATAGCGGTCATAACCATCCTGACCGAAGATCGCTTCGCCGAAGGGGAGGAGCTCCCACGAACCGCCTTTGGCCGACGCAACGTTGAAGGCCTCGAGCCAGAACCGTAGCGCTCGCACCATGTTCTTGCCCAGGCCGAGCTCGAAAATGGCGGCTTGGTCGTCGCTGAGAGCATCCGGATCCCTTGCAATGAGTCGGACGGCCTTCGGCAGCCAAGCAAAGCGGCAGGCAAAGGTTTCATGCCCGCTGAAGCGGGGACGGATGGCTAGGGCGGCGGTCATGCAACTCTCCGGGCGGGGGCTTGCGCATTCAGGGCAGGGGCGAGCAGTTCGACCGCCCGATCTACATCTTCGCTTGTGTTGAAACGGCCAATCCCGACACGCACGGCGCCTTCGCGAGCCCAATCGGGCAAGCCCATTGCAGTCAAGACATGAGACGGCGCCTGCGCGCCCGACTGGCATGCAGCGCCGGTCGAGACGGCCAGCGCTCCCCAAAGCCGGGACACGACGGCATCGCCGGGAATATGCGGGGACGAAATATGGAGGCTGCCGGCGATGCGCTCGGCGTCGGCTCCGTTCACCAGCAATCCCGGCACGGCCGTCATGAGCCGGCATTGAAGATTGTCGCGAAGGCACCGAATGCGCGCTTCGTCGAACTCGCTTTCTTCTGCCCTTAGCTGCACGGCAAACGCGAGTGCGATCGCCGACGGCGTGTCCGGTGAACCAAAAAGGCCGTGCGCCCAGTCGGCGGCACCACCGTGAAGTTCTCCAATCAATGCGCCGGTCCGGCGCGGGCCATAAATCTTTGCGCCGCTGAGCACGATCAAGTCAGCGTCCATTGTGTCGGCGATGTCGATCTTTCCCGCAGCCTGACTGGCATCGACCAAGTGGCGGGCACCCGCGCGCCGCGCCATTTCGCGAATAGCTGTTACGTTTGTGACCGTGCCGACCTCGTTATTCGCGGCCATCGTGCAGAGAAGATCGACGCCGCGGTCGAGGGCCGCCTCCACCGCATCCATGCGCACCAGTCCGCAGTGGTCGACGGGCAACGTCTCGAATATGATGCGTCCGGCACGTTCCGCCTGCCCGAGCGCGCTTAGCAGAGCGGGGTGTTCCGCAGCCGATGCCGAAATTTGGGGTAGACGCCCGGCGGTACGAAAAATGCAATCTTCAACCGCGAGCCACAGTGCGGCCGAAGCGCCAGGCGTAAAGCAAATCGACCGGCGCGACTGGCCGAGGGCCTTCAGAATTTCGGACCCGGCCTTGTCGATAGCCTCTTGCGCTTCGACACCGTCGCTATGCTCGGTGCTATGCGCATTTGCGCCGAAGACAAGCATGGCCGAACGATGGCAGTCAGCCACTCGCGGGTCGACTGGCGTTGCCGCCATATTGTCCAGATAAATGCTCAAATTTTGCCCGCCCGACATCAGTTGGCCGACACGCTACACGACGGGGATTCGGAGGTCACCAGCCTTTTGGCTCACCTTGGCGCAAATCATAAGATTGTTGCCCTGTGTGACCTTTTTCCCCGACTAAATCAGCGTTTCGCACGGTCGCCTGCGGCTGGAGATATTGGAAAATGCGAAATGCCGACTGGTCTGGCGACAAATCGATATTGTTGATGGAGCAATATCTCCGCGCTCCCAGTGCTGGCAAGAATCACCCCGAGGTTCACGCCATGTCGGCTTTGCTTCGGTCCGCAGCGATGGATCCAGGCGAGGTTGGGACCAGCTACAGGAACGCAGCCGGCGTCGCGAGACAGTTCGGCAATTTCGGACGAAAATATCCGTCAGCTCCGCCGGATCGAGGCATTCACCTGACGCCGGGCGGCGCGGTCTATGCCGCGATCCGGCGCAGCTGGCGTTATGCGCGTTCGGCGGTGACAGTTCCCGCCGACGGTATTGACCGGGCGGTCCGTATATCCGTCTGAGATGATGATCCCGGCATAGTCGAGGGCGAGCGGTCACGGGTAATGACGACGGACGTCCGGCTGGAGGAGCGCGGTGAGGGTAGCGGGGTCGGGCTCGCGGAGCGTTACGGGGGCAGCGTGGAGCTCGACGAAGCCGAGGCTGGAGGGCCTGTGATCACGGTGTCGCTTCCCACAGCGCATTTGATCGATCGGCATTGCTGAGGATATAGAGCGCGGCATTTGAGGAGCGTGCTCTGGCCTCGCAGGCTCGGCCAGGGGTCGCACTGATGCTGGGCCGCGCGGCACACTTGGCTCGCTATCCTTGCGGGGCGGCGGCTAGGCACTGGCGCGCATCGCACGCCGCCCCGCCGCGGGCTCGCCAAGAGTGCGTTTGTTCGGCCCTCCGGGCCAGCATCTGCGATGTGAGGGTGGGGAATGAAGTAAGCCCCGCCACATCTCTGCGGCGGGGCTTCCCTAGATTGCATCCGAAGATGCGATCAAATTCTGCCATTCTTTCGTCTGGACAGGTTAGTGAAACGTCCGCGATCGACGATTGGTTGCGCGCCTTTCGCCACCCCTCGAAATTTTTCTTCTCATAGACCGTGCCGATCGTCTCGCCGTCCCAGACATAGCAGAGATGCCGCTCCTGCCGGCAATGCGCGAGCAGGCGGGGCCGGAAGGCGGCGGCGCATTCGCCGCCTTGCTGGCGGACGCTCCGGTAGCGGATGCCATCGGACCCGGCTTCGCGCAGCCCGGCTGCGAGCCCCTGCGAGCTGGCGTAGCTGTCGGGATAGTAGAGATGGGGGTGGCTGTCCGCATGGCCGCGGAGGTCGTGGAGGTTTGCGGTAAGGTCGACCGCATAGACCCGCATGTCGATCTCCTGCGCGGGCTCGTCGGTTGCGGCCAGGAATTGGATGCGGTGATGTTTGGTCTCGGCGATCGCAGTGTCGATCGTGAGACCGGCGTAAAAGACGCCGAAGCTGCCGTCCGAAAAGCGGCTGCCATGTGGGTTAAGATGGGTGAACGCCGCCATGATCGGCGTCGTGCCGGGGCCGGAGACACGGTCCTCGGGCGGCACGAGGGCAAGGTCGCCCGCCTCGTCGCGGAGGCGGTCGTTGGTCATCGCCTCGATCAGGAACACGGCCTCGAGGTCGGCCGGATCGGCGACCTTGTCGAAAAGGCCGACGGGCGGGAAGCGGCTCGGGATGATGCGATAGCAGGGCGACCAGCGCGTCGCGGTAACGGGAATGTCCAAGGGATCAGCCGCGCTGGCCGTCGATATATTGCCGCACCACATAAAGATCGGCGACATTTCCAGACGCCATGCGGTCGATCGCGGGCTTGCCGCCGAAGAGCGGCGCCTTGTTCGGCTTGCGGATCCACGCGTCCGCCGTCTTCGGTACGAGGATCTGAAGCCCCTTGTAGATGCCCATCACATAGGAAATACGCTCGAGCGCATCCTTGGCGAGCGCCGCGACTTCGCCGCGCTTCCAGTTATGAAAGGTCGAGCGGCTGTCGAGGCCGAGCAGCTTCATCTGTTCGGTCTCGCTGAGATCCCACGCCTCGGCGATATTGAAAAATGTGCGGAGCGCAGGGCCGGTCAGCTCCTTGCGGTCCATCGCCTTGATTGTCGCGGTCGCCATATGGGCCTCCTTGGATGCCTATATGTTCCTTAAATGGATTAGTTACAAGTTTTGTTCCGAAAAGAAACTTTGAGAAGTGATGTGGCGTTGGGATGAGGCCGATGGTGTTGCTGACATATGGCTACCGATCCCCATATAGGCGGCATGTCCTTTTTGAAGATTGTGAATGGCGCCAGCATCCAGCCGCGCTCGGGCGGCGCCCCCAGGAAGATCGTCTTGCTCCTGCACGGTTTCGGATCGAGCGGGACGGACATGATTTCGCTCGCGCCGCAGTGGCAGGAAGCCCTTCCGGACACGCTGTTCCTCGCGCCGCACGCGCCGCAGCGCTGCAACATGATGGGAGCCGGCTATCAATGGTGGGGTCTCTCAGGCTTCGCCCCGTCGGCGC
This sequence comes from Sphingopyxis sp., assembly GCF_965227415.1. Taxonomy (GTDB): domain Bacteria; phylum Pseudomonadota; class Alphaproteobacteria; order Sphingomonadales; family Sphingomonadaceae; genus Sphingopyxis. The sequence continues at coordinate 290,957 of NZ_OZ245749.1, forward strand.
TCGCGGCCGGCACCGCCTCAGCCGCTCCGGCGATCGACGCCTTTATCGACCGCAAGCTCGATCAATATGGCCTGACCGAGGCGGATCTCGCGCTCGTCGGGTTCAGCCAGGGCACGATGATGGCGCTCCACATTGGACTCCGCCGTCAGCGGCCCGTGGCGGCGGTGGTCGGCTATTCGGGAATGCTCACCGGAACGCTCGGGCTCGGGCATGACAAGGGCGCGAACTCTCCGCCGGTGCTGCTGGTGCACGGGACCGCGGACCCCGTCGTCCCGATCGCGGCGCTCCACATGTCGGAGAGTGAGCTCAAGCGGCTCGGTGTCGACGTCACGACGCATATATCCTACGGGGTCGGTCACAGCGTCGATCCCGTCGGACTTCGGCTTGGCCGCGATTTCGTGGCGGAGGCGTTCGGCCGCGCTGCGTGACAGATCGCAGGTTTCGAGGGGGCGATTTCGGGATACGCTCGGCCGGGCGCGTTCAGTCTTCGGGACCGAACCAGGTCCTGCTGTTCTGCAGATAGTCGCGGACCGCGTCATGGCGCGGACCGACCACCGCCACCGCGATCAGTATCCGCGGCTGATGCACGCCGAATAGGCGCGACCAGGCGCGCATGGCCGCCGGATCGCTCCGGTTGATGATGCCATCGTCGGGCAGTCCAGCCGCGGGGAGAGGCAGCAATATGGCGCTGCGTTCGCGGACGTCGAACGCTGTTCCAGGGAAAGGCGCGGTCATCGCGGCGACCGCACGCGGATCGGCGTATAGTCGCAGGTGAAGACAAGCTCCTTGCGCGCCGCGCTCGGCACCAGATGGACATGGAGCTGAAGCCGCGCAACGCTCTCGCCGAGCGCGATCGCCTGCTCGGCTTCATACATGTCGTCGCGATGGGGCTCGCGCCACCCGGCGGCGCATTTCAGCGCGCGCGCCTTCGCTTTCGGCACGCTGTCGGCGACCACGAAGACATTCTTGTGCTTCTCAAGAAACTCGCCCTCGGCATAGCCGCCGAGGTTCACATAATAGAGGCGCTCGGTGCCTGTGAATGGCTCGGGCTTCAGCAGGACATCATAGCCGTCGACCTGGTCGATTTCGGCCCAGCAGTCGATATGGAGGCTCTTCGGAATGCCCCACCACTGGCGGCGCAGTTCGTCATAGGTCTCGGCAATCGACGGGGCGACGACAAAGCGCATGTCGTGCAGCTCGATATTGGCACCCTCGATCTCGCCCCCGATGTAGATCGCGAACAGCTTCATGCGGCAATCTCTCCTTCGTCCGAATGGCGGGCGGCCGACCTGTCGCTTGCGAGCGCGGCGGCAAGTTGCTCGGCGACCACCAGGCCCATCTCGTGCGAGCTGGTGATGCCCTGGATGAAGGGGTGGCGGCCCAGCAGAAACGGCAGACTGAGACAGAAGAGCTGGTCTTCGGGGATATCGTCCGATACCGGGTGGAACAGATCGTCGATCGCGATCCCGCGCGAGATGCCCGGCGCAGCGCCGGGCGCCGCGTCGCGCACGATGCCTTGCTGGAGAAGCGAGGGGAAGGGAAAGCTCTTTGCCTGCAGGGGACGCTGGCCGGTCGCCTCGATGAAGACCGGAAAGGCATGGCGCTCGCCTTGGGCCATGACGAGAGCGCCGCCTTCGGGACGGTGGCTGTCGATCCGGTAATCGTCGCCGATGGCGAGGACATCGAGCTTGCCGGCCCGGTGAAGCGCAATCATCCGTTCGATCGATTCATGCGGGACGGTCGCATAATCGTCGACGAACACAGGTTTGAAATGCTTGGCGAAGCGCCGATACTCTTCGGTGTCGAGGTGCGGGACGATCAGCGCCAGGACCTCGTGCATACGCAGGATCGCATAGCGCCATGGCACCGTATGCTCGGTCTCATAATTGTGTCTGGCTTCCGCGAGGTTCGCTTCGGCCCAGGCGAAGGGGTCGGCTTCGGCGCGATCGGCGAAGTAGGTCTCGCAGAAATCCTCCAGTTCGAGGCGTGCGATCCCGGTCCTCGCGGCATAATCGGGATCGGCAGCGATCAGCTCCTGTTTGAAAAGCGCGAAAGCGGGATCGAGCAGCAGACCATCGGCGGTGATCAGCGCCTCCATGGCCTCGGGCGTGCAGATCGAGAGCGGCTCATAGGGAAGCGGCGCGAAGAAATCGGCTTCGGGGAGCAGCCCTTTTCGCGACATCATCGTCATATGGAACGCCTCGGTGCCCGCGGCGGGCTCGTAGCGGAGACCGGCGCCGCCGTCGTCGACGAACGCGCCGTGCGAAACCGCGAGCGCGACGGCCGCGTCGATCGCGCTCAGCGAGGTGCCGCGGATGCCGATCCTGGTGGGGACGATGTCGGCGAGAGCCGAGGCGGGCCACGGGCTGAGATAATAGCCGGGCCGGACCTCGGGATTCTCGGGCCATTGATGGCCCGTCGCGAGGACGACATGGTCGAAGCGCGCTTCGCTGATCGTGCCCGACCGGGAGCGAACGCTGAGGACCATCGCGTCCGGCTCGCTTACCGCATCGACCACGCGGCACCGGGTCCGCACATCGACCGATATGCCGCGCGCCTTCGCGCGTTCGAGCAAGGCCTGGAACTGGTCGGTGAAGAAATCGCCGAGCGCGAGACGAGGGTAGAAGGTTCGCTCGCCGATCTCTTCGGGATCGATGCCAAGCGCGACGAGGCGGCTTGCCGGCTGCGCGCGCAGCCAGTCGATCAATGTCGTCTCGAGCGCCGGGATCTCGATGCTGGCGATGTTCGAGAGCATCGCCGGATCATTCCACCCGGGTCGATAGGGCGTGCCGCGCCCCGCCGTCGGCTGCTCCTCGAATATGGTAAGCGCGAAGGGCGGAGGGCTTTGATCGAGAAGGGCGTGAAGCGTGTAGATGGTGGTCGGGCCGGCGCCGACGAACGCGATCGATCTGGTCATCGTTCTACAATGCGCCGCGTGTGGAAAGGGTGCGAGAATAGCCGGGGATGTGGGAATATTTATCGCGCATTTTCATGGCTGCAATGCTTCGAGGCTCCTGTACCATTCGGCATAGGGCGTGTTCGTCGCCATGCGCCGGTTATAGTCCGGCGCGCCATCGTCCCACCATACCGGCCCGCGCTCGCCGAGCGCACGCTTCGTCTCGTCGACATCGGCGCGGGCCTTTCGCAGGGCAAGCTTGGCGTCGGCCAATTTGGCTGCACCGACGGCACGCCGCGCCGTCATCAGGCGGTCGACGAGATGGGTGCGTTCGGCTTCGCCGAGGCGCGGGTCCGACAGGCGCCAGAGCCGGCCCCTCACGACGAAATAGCGTCCGTCGGGCGTTCTGGGATAATCCTTGCTCGTGTCGGCGTCGGCCAAAGCGGTCCTTCCCCGTCTGTGTCGCACCCCTGACGGAGGCGGCAGCAGGAGAGGGAAGAACCTCGGTCGGTCGGTCCTGGTTCCGCAGGCTGGTCCGCCCTGCGTGCGGCCCGGGCCGTCGCTTCGCCTCGCAGGGCGAGGCAACGTCTCGCCTCGCAGGGCATTGTCAGTTGGACAGCGAAAGGAATTTCCCATGGCCGACACCGCAGACCTCGCCGCGTGCCGCATCCTCATCATGGCGACGGACGGCTTCGAGCAGTCCGAACTCGAAGTGCCGCTCGAGCGTTTGCAGGACGCCGGCGCCGAGGTCGAACTCGCGTCGCTCGAAGCGGGAGAGATCACTGGCTGGGACGAGGATGACTGGGGCGACGAGATCGAGGTCGACTTGTTGATCGGCGAGGTCAACGTCGACAATTATGATGCGCTCGTGCTGCCCGGCGGTCAGATCAATCCCGACCTGCTGCGTGTCGAGGAAAGCGCACTGTCGGTCATCCGCGACTTTGCCGCCGCTGGAAAGCCTGTCGCGGCGATCTGCCATGCGCCGTGGCTCCTGATCGAAGCCGGACTCGCGAAGGGGAAGCGGATGACCAGCTACAAGTCGATCCTTACCGATGTCGCGAACGCCGGCGCCGAGGTGGTCGATGAGGCGGTCGTCGTCGACGGCAATTTCATCACGAGCCGTTGCCCCGACGATCTCGAGGCCTTTTGCGACGCGATCATCGCAGCGCTTGCCGAAAGCAAGGCGCCTGCCTGACGCCGCGCGCCGCTCTCGAGAGCCACCGCATGTCGGATGATTTTCGTAAAGGCCAACGCGACGGCCTGCGGCTCGCGCTGGCAGTCCTCGCCGCGGAAGAAGCAAAGTGGGAAGCCTTGCTAGGCGAAAGCTGCTCGTGGCGGACAAACAATATCCGCGAGGTGCGGCACAAGACGCTGCAGGTTGCTCAGACGCGCGTTCAAACGCTTCTCAACCGGATGACGCCGAAGGACGAACCGAGAGACGCCGAACTGGTCGCGGCGCTCGAAAAGGCCGGCCTCTAGCATCATTCGCTAGCGACTGCCCCCGACCGGTGCGTCGGCACCTGTGTTCGGTCCGGTGTCCGTGGCGACGGGCTTGTGGCCGCCGCCGCCCTGCGGATCATCGTCATAGTCTTCGGGGATGCCGCCGCCGCCGGCGCCAGCGCCGCTGCCGCTGACGGGTCCGCTTCCATGCTTGTCCGCGCGCTTTCCACGATTGGCCGCCGCGACATCTCCGTCGTCGCGATCTTCCTTCGGATAGTCCTCGGGCCTCGCGGTGCCGACATTGTCGCGGTCCTCGACCTTTTCCTGCGGCAACGATCCGGGCGTGGGCTGGCCTTTCGCGGCGCCGTCGCGATCATCCTTATGCGCATCGGTCATGATCTGTCCTGGCTCTTCAATAGGTCGCGGGCGGGTCGCTCGCGGGAAAGGATTCATCGGCTGCCTGATCGACACTGTCCCAGCTGCGGCGCGCGTCGCTGCGCATGCCGTCGGGGCCGGCGGAGCGGGTCTGGTCGAAATTCTCAGGGTCCGTTTCACTGTCGGCGAACGCGGCGGAATGATTGTCGTGCTTGGGGAATTTGGGCCCCGTCCTGCGCGTGAACCAGTAGAGCGCGCCTAGGACGGCAACGCCTGTGATCTTGCCGATGCCCGAAGACCTTGTCTGATGTGTCGCTGCCGATGCCATTGCTGTCTCCTTTTCCATGAAGGAAACGAGGGCCCGTTAGCAAAGTTGCCGTGCGGCACTCGGTTCACCCCAAATCGGGCGCACTATCTGCCGGCAACTTGCGGCGGGCGGCAGCGTTGATTGGAGAGAAGCTTGAGGAAGCCGACATGACCGATGCTCAAACCAGTATGCGTCCGCTCGCCAGCGACCGGATCGATCTGCGCGACCCCGTAGCGATCGAAAGCTGGATGGCTCATCTCGCCGTGGGCGAGGATGAGCTTCGCGAGGCGGTCGATGCTGTCGGCACCTGCCCGGGCCATGTTCGCGACTATCTTGGGATCCGGATATGACCGAAGCGTTCGACCGCGCCGCTACCGCGCCAGTCGAGCGGGTTGCCCGCGTTCTCGCGGGCCATGCGCTCAGCCGAAACGGGGAAGGCGATATGGCGTCTGCAGTCGAGGCGGTCGACGCACTCTGGCCCGATTACAGCGCGGCTGCGCTCGCGGTGCTGCGGACCTTGCGCGAACCGAGCGGGCGAATGCTCGCAGTGGGCGATGCCGACATCTGGGATCGCATGATTCACGCGGCGATCGAGGACGAAACGATCTCCGAAACCTGATAAGCCCCGCGCGCAGACGATCTAGCGCGGCGTCCGTGCCGCGATCGTCACCGACACTGGACAATGATCCGAATGATGGGCCTCGCCCGGCGCATAAAGCGTTTCGGTGAAAGCGAGCAGGTCTTCGCCCGCGCGCTTGTCCAGAACGATATGGTCGATGAAACTGTCGTAGCGGGGATCGCACTTCGGCGCTGCGCCTTCGTCGGCAAGCCGCAGGTCGGCATTCTTAGGGTCGCCGTCATCGATCTCGCGCCAGACGCTGTCGCCGGGAAGGCTGAGGCGGCGGTTCCAGTCCCCGAGCACGGCGAACCGGTCAGGTCCGCGTGCGGCAGCATCGATCCACGCTTCGAGTGCCGGTATCTGTTCGAGCAGGACGGGACAGGCTTTGGCGTCGCTGCCTGCGAAGCAGCCTGACTTCAGGTGGACGCCGAGAAGGCGGATTGGCTTTTGCCCTCGCGGGCGGAGCGTGATGTCAACGCCCGAGCGCAGCTGCGCATTGCCGAGCATGAGCGAGGTCACATCGGCGTGACGATCGAACGGGATGCCCTTGCGGATCGCGAAGCCGACGGCCTGGCGGATGACCCGCTGCTGGGGGTATTTCCCGCCGCAAGTGCCGCCCGGTGCGCCCGGCCGCTCTTCCATCACGATCGTGAAGCGAGCGGGATCGAAGACGCGCGCCGCTGCAACAGGGCTCTCGGCCTCCTGAAACGCGATGACATCGGCATCGAGTCCGTCGGCGATGCGGCGCATCGCGGCATAATCTTCCGGCGCGCGCGGCGCACAGCCGTCGCCGTCCTTCTCGGCGAGAAACTCGAGGTTCCAGCTCGCGAGGCGGAGCGGAGGCTCGGGCGCGGGCGCGACGCTAGCGGGCGCCGACGCACAGGAGGCGAGGGCCAAGAGGAGCGCGGGCAGACTGAACATACGAAACATGCGGGGCTTCTGCTCTTCTCGCGTCATGACTTCAATCGCTTAGCGCAAGCTTCGGAAGGTGATCGACCAGCGCGGCACTTGCATGGGGGCGATGCTATGCTCCCAATCGTCGCGGGCTTCCCCCTGCATATGATAGATGGAGCGCGGCTCGAGATAGGCTGTGGCGCGCTCGAAGCCTGTGAGGGTCCGGCGCCGGAACCGCATGGTCGCCGGCGCGCCGAGCGACAGGCCGATGACATGTTCGAAGACGGGGCGATCTTTGTGCCAGCCGATGCCGGCACCGATCCCGTAGTGAATGATCAAGGCTTGCTCGAGGGCGTCGGGATCGAGGCCGGCGAAGGCGGCGGCGCGCGCGCGGGCGGGCTCGAGCCACAGCGGCATCGGGTCGCCGGGGGTGAAGCGGCCCGTCTGGAAGTCATAGGTCCAGCCGAAGGATCGCGTCAGCCTCTTGCCTTCCCACTGCTGGAACTGGAACGGCGTGAGATCGGCGGCTTCGATCCGGGCGATCTATTGCCGCTCGTCGATGGCGTCGATGACATCGTCGGCGGCGGTAAGACCGGGAAGGAGCGAGGGGCCGAAAAGGTCGGGCTGGGATGCGGCCCGCGGTGCGCTGGCGCCGGCGTTTGCGGTCACAGCGGCAGCGAGGCTTGCGCGCGGAGCGGCTCGACGAACAGCGTGTGGCGGGGCGGCTCCTCGAACAGCTCTTCGTTGGGCAGCGTGCCGTCGAGCCAGTGCATGACATTTCGGCGTTCGACGATGACGCCATGGCGCGACTGATAGGGGATGACGTCGGCTCCCGCGGGGATCGTGAGGATGCGGTAAGACAGCGGCCAGTCGGCGAGCGGCGGATCCCAGACCGCCGCGAGATAGAAGAAATTGCCGCTGTCGAGCGTCACCCGGTAACGATGGTCGCCGGTGCCCATCCGGAACTCGGAGGCAGGGATCAGGCAGCGGCGCTTCGGGAAAGCCCGGCCTTCGGACCGGACGAAACGGTAATTGATGCCGTCGGAAAAGCGCGGATCGCTTCCCCAGACCGCATCGACCATTTCGATCTCGCTTTCATCCTCGGGATTGCGTCTTATGAGCGCACGGCGACCATCGGGAGACTCGGGGTCGAAAGGTGTTGGCGTTGTGGCCATGCGTGGAACATAATGGGAACGAAGATGAGTCGCAAGGGCCAGGGGACCGCCGCGCATGTGCAATGATTATCGGCTCGAGGTCGACATCGCGTCGATCGCCGAGGATTTCGACGATCTGAAAATCAAGATCGACACGCCGGAAGGCATGCCGAACGTCCCGGCTCGCGAGGACATCAAGATCACCGATGTTGCGCCGATCGTGAAGGGCGCGGACGGTGCCGCCGACGGCGAACTCGTCAACCGGCGCTGGAGCTGGCCGGGGCAGGGCGGACGGCCCGTCTATAACGTCCGTTCGGAAAAAAGGTCGCTCGACGAGAACAGATGCCTGGTCCTGTGCGACGGTTTCTACGAGTTCACAGACCCGACCGACAAGACGCAGAAACGTCTCGATAAATGGCTTCTGACGATGAAGGATCATCGCTGGTTCTGCATGGCCGGCATCTGGCGCGACAGCCATGTCGGCGAGGCCTTCAGCCTGCTCACCATGGACGCGGGACCCGACGTCGCGCCCTATCATCATCGCCAGATCATCCCGCTCGCCCGCGACCAGTGGGCGGCGTGGCTCGACCCGCGCGTGCCCGCTGCGGACATCCTGCAATGGCTGCCGGCGGGCAGCCTCGAGGTTCGTCAGGTTTTCGGCAAACCCCCCGCGCAGGGAGCCTTGGCGCTATGAACGACCCCGGAGACCTTGAGCGCTTCGTCGAAGCGCAACAAGAGAGTTATGCGCGCGCGCTCGCCGAAATCGGCCGAGGCCAGAAGCGCTCGCACTGGATGTGGTACATCTTTCCGCAGCTCGCCGGGCTCGGGCGCAGCGCGATGGCACAGCGCTATGCGATCGCCGATCTGGATGAGGCCCGCGCCTACCTAGCGCATCCGGTGCTCGGACCGCGATATGTCGCATGCGTCTCCGCGCTTCAGGACCTGGTCGGAAGCGATCCGGTCGCCGTGTTCGGCGGAGTCGACGCGGTGAAGCTTCGCTCGTCGCTCACCCTGTTCGAAGCGGCGAGCGCGCGCCCACTGTTCGCAGCAGCGCTGAATCGGTGGTTCGGCGGCGAGCGCGACGCGAAGAGCCTCAAGCGATTGGGCGCGGGCGGGACCGACTGAGGGGCAAAAAAGAACCCGCCGAAGCGGGTTCCAGGTTCCCATGGGAGGGAGGCGTCTCTTACTTTTCGGTGCCGGGAGTGCCCGGCTTCGGCGGCTTGCCATCTTCGATGCGGCCTTCATTGCGGAGGTCGCGGCCTCCCTGTGCGCGGCGCTTGGCCTCGGAGGAATCGCCCTTTTCGTTGAGCTCTTCCTTCACATAACCGGCGGCTTCTTTCGCTTTGCCTTCGATGCTCATGATAATCTCCATCTGCTGTGACGGAGAAACTGGCGAGCAGCGACGAAGTTGCCCCTTCGAGCACGACTATATTTTCGAAGAGCGAGGAAACTTTGGAGGTTTTCCGGGGTTACGCGGGCCGGTTACGACCTGCGGTCTGAAGAGCCGGTTTTCGGTTCGAGGATCAGGGTACGGCCCTCGACACGCCAGCTATTCAGCTGCGAGAGGAAGTTCATCCCCAATATGTCGGTATCGCCGAGCGTCGGCGAGATGACGACCTTGAAGCGCGTTACCGTGATATTGCCGATATCCAGCCGGTCGACGGTGGCGGCCTTGGCGCGGACCGTGCCGTTCGCCGTCTTCATGAGCAGCGGCACAAGCGTGTCGTCCGCCTCGACGCCCGTCGCCGTCGCCGTGGCCTGCGACAGGGCCGTGACCGTTGCCCCGCTGTCGATAAGCATGCGTCTTTTGTCGCCGTTGATCCTGACCTCGGCCCAGAAATGGCCGTCGCGGCTCATGGGAATACGGACTTCGTCGCCCGCGACCTCCTGCCGGTCGAGTCCGAGGCTCGCGGTGATTCGCGAAAGGTTCGGATCGAAGGGGGCCTGCTGGAGAACGAGATAGATGCCGAAGGCGAGGAGGGCGAACGAGAAAAGCCCGCGAATGACGCGCCCGACATAAGGGATTTTGAACAGGATGATCAGGATCAGCGCCGCGCCGACCGCATAGACGACGAGCTGGTTGCTGGAAAAATGGGGGGCAAGATCTGTGGGGTCGGGCATCGGTTTATTCGCCCGATTACAGCGCCCAAGGTGTCGCGTCACTGAATGATCCACAGCCTCTCGTCGCAGGCGCCTTGACGGATGTTTCTCGCGGGTGGAACATATAGAGAACATTTGAGTCGATATCACCATGAGCGCCACGCCCATTCCCTTGCTCCGGCCCAGCGCCGAAGAGCTTGCCGCGCTTCGCGAAGCGGTCGCGCGCGTCGCCGCGTCGCGCGGCCCGGTGCTGCCGTTCGGCGTTGGACCGCTCGATCACCTGCTAGCCGGCGGCGGGCTCGATAGCGCGGGCCTCCACGAGGTCGCGGCTGCGTCGGCAAGCTGGAGCGACGATGCCGCGGCCACCCTGTTCGCTGCCGGGATCGCCGCGCGCTTCGCGGCGGCGCCCGGCGTATCTGCGATCTGGGCGCTGACGCGCTTCGATCTTTACGCGCCGGGACTCGAGCAGGCGGGTCTCGGCCCGGATCGCGTGCTTTATGCGCAAGGCCGGAATGACAAGGAACTGCTCGCTATGTGCGAGGACGCGCTGCGCGACGGGTCGCTCGCCTGCGTTGTCGCCGAGGTGAAGGCAGCCGATCAGACCGCGACGCGGCGGTTGCAGCTGGCGGCATCGGAGGGAAACACCCCGATGCTGCTTTACCGCCGCTACCGGCGGTACGGGCAATGCCCGCTCGCCGATCCATCGCTCGCGATGACTCGCTGGCGCATCGGAACGCTGCCGTCCGGGCGGCTTGCATCGCCGGGCGTCGGGCGCGGGCGCTGGTCGGTCGAGCTGGTCCGGCAGCGCGGCGGCCCGCCTTTCTCCCTCGAACTGGAGGCGTGCGATGACCAGGGTCGCCTCGCTCTTCCTGCCGCAGCTGGCGATCGAACGGCTTCGCCGGGACGCGCGGATGCGGCAGGCGGAGCGGTCAAGCACGCCGCCTGAATCGGCGCGGCAGAGGCCGCCGATACCCGAGTTCGTCGACGACAATCCTGGCACCTGTTCGGTGCCGCGGGGCGGCGGCTGGCGTCCGGGCGCACGCTGGGCACAGGACGCAGCGCCGCCTGCGCGGGCCGATCGGTCGGCGATTGATGCCTTGCCGGCGCACCAGCGGCCGACGATGCGCGAGCTTGGACGGCGCAGCGAGGCGGCCGCGCCGGTGTTCCGGACGCTGCGGTCCGATGACGGGACTTCGGGGAGCGTCGCCGCTCCGCTGCCGCCTCTCTGGGGTGTGCGACCCACGATCGTCGTCGCGCGAACGGGGCAGCGGGAGATCCTCACCGCCGTCTGCCCGGCGGCGCTCGATCTCGGTCTCGCGCCCGGCATGGCCGCGGCGCATGCGCGCGCGCTCGTATCCGACCTCGATATACTCGATGCCGACCCCGCCGCCGATCGCGGCTGGCTCGACCGGCTCGCGCTTCACGCGGCTCGGTACTGGACGCCGACGGCGGCGGTCTCGGGAAGCGATGGCCTCTGGCTCGACCTCTCGGGGACGACGCACCTCTTTGGCGGCGAAGAGCGTTTCGCGGCGCGGCTGCTCGGTTTCCTGAAGCGCTTCGGCTTCACCGCGCGTGTCGCGATCGCCGGGACACCCGGCTCCGCTTACGCGCTCGCGCGTTATGGCGGCCGGGCGTCACTGGTCTTGCCGGAAGGAAAGGAGGGGGAGGCGCTCGCGCCTTTGCCGCTTGCGGCGCTCCGGCTGGCGCCGGAGGCGCTCGCCGCGGCGGCGCGGTTCGGGATCGAGAGGATCGCCGATCTCTATCCGATGCCGCGCGGGCCGCTGGGCCGGCGGCTCGGCCGCGCCGCGGTCGAGCGGCTCGACCAGGCGCGCGGGTTCGTGCCCGAGCCGATCATCCCCGTCATACCGTTCGAGATGCCCGAGGCGCGGCGCTCGCTTGTCGAGCCGATCGGGACGGCGGAGGCAATTGAACAGGTCATCGCCGACCTGCTCGCCGATCTCTTACCCGGAATGCGCGAGCGCGGCCTTGGCGCGAGGACGCTCGTCCTTCGGTGCGCCCGGCTCGACATGGGCGAGCAGTTCATCACGGTCGGGACGGCGCGCGCGACGCGCGATGCGAAGCATCTGCTACGTCTATTCAAACTGCGTATCGACCGCATCGAGCCGGGCCTCGGGATCGAGGCGATGGCGCTCGCCGCGCCGCAGGTCGAGAAGCTGGGGGCCGAGGCGATCGGCGGCGCGGCCTTCGACAGCGGGCCGCGAGCGCCCGACCTCGCTCCGCTTGTCGATGCGCTTGCCGGCCGCGCGGGCGAGACGGCGCTGTTCCGGCTCGGATCGATCGAGAGCGACGTGCCAGAACGTGCGATCGGGCGCGCCAAGCCCCTGGCCAAGCCTGCCGGCTGGCCGTCGTGGCCCCGGCCCATCCGCATGCTCGCGCGGCCCGAGGCGCTGTCGCGGGTCGTCGCCCTGCTTCCGGACCATCCGCCGCGCCGCTTCGCGTGGCGCGGGCGGAGTTATGCGGTGGTCGCAGGCGATGGCCCCGAGCGCATCCATGGCGAATGGTGGCGCCGGCCCGGTGAGATGTGGGCCGTGCGCGATTATTTTCGCGTCGAGGCGGAGAGCGGCGAGCGTTTCTGGCTGTTCCGCCGCGGCGACGCCACCACCGGCAATACGGGCGACCTCAGCTGGTATATGCACGGCATCTTCGGATGACAGCGCCGGCGACAATCCCCGCGACGACCTATGTCGAGCTCCAGACGACGAGCCATTTTTCCTTTCTGCGGGGGGCCTCTTCGCCCGAAGAACTGTTTGCGGCCGCCGCGCTGCTCGGCCATTCGGCCCTCGGACTTTGCGATCGCGGGAGCGTCGCCGGGATGGTGCGCGGCCTCTCGGGCCAGGAGGCAACCGGCGTCCGGCTGATCGCCGGGACGCGCGTCGATCTTCGCGACGGACGCTCGATCCTGCTTTATGCGACCGACAGGCCTGCCTGGTCGCGGCTGACCCGGCTGCTGAGCCAAGGCAAGGCACGCGGCGGAAAGGGCAATTGCTGGCTCGACTGGCCGGATATCGCGGCCAGTTCGCAAGGCCTCGTCGCGATCCTCCTGCCCGATGCCGCCGACGAACGAACACGGCTGGATCTTGCCGAACTGCGCGGCGCCTTCGGCTCACGCGCCTTTCTGGCGCTGTCGCTGCGGCGCCGGCCCGGCGACTTCGCGCGCCTCAGCGCGCTCGACGCAATGGCGCGGGATCTGGGGGTGAGGAGTGTCGCCTGCGGCGACATCCTCTATCATGCGCCCGAGCGCCGACCTCTCCAGGACGTGCTGACCGCGATCCGCGAAAAGACGACGATCGATGCGCTCGGCTTCAAGCGCGAGCGCTTCATGGACCGGGCGATGAAGTCGCCTTCCGAAATGGAAAGGCGCTTTGCGCTCTTTCCCGATGCGATCGCGGCCACCGCCGATATCGCGGCGATGTGCCGCTTCGATCTCGGCGAGATCCGCTACCAATATCCCTATGAGCAGGTGATGGAGGGGCGCTCGGCGCAGGAAGCGCTGGCGGCGCTGACCGAGGAAGGCGCCGCGCGCATGTTTCCGAGCGGCATTCCGCCCGCCTACCGGCAGCAGATCGATCATGAGCTGCGACTGATCGGAGAATTGAATTACGCTCCCTATTTCTTGACGGTAAATTCGATCGTCGCCGAGAGCCGGCGTCGCGGGATATTGTGCCAGGGGCGGGGGAGTGCAGCGAACAGCTGCGTCTGCTTCCTGCTCGGCGTGACCTCGATCGACCCGATCAAGCACGAGCTGCTCTTCGAGCGCTTCGTGTCCGGCGAACGCAAGGAGCCGCCCGATATCGACGTCGACTTCGAGCATGAGCGGCGCGAGGAGATCATCCAGTGGATCTACGAGACCTACGGCCGTCATCGCTCCGCGCTGACCGCCGTGGTCACGCGTTACCGCACCCGCGGCGCCGTCGCCGAGGTCGGGAAGGCGCTCGGCCTGCCGCGCGATCTCACCAAGATGCTCACCGGCCTCGTCTGGGGCTGGTCGATGGACGGTATCCCGGAGGAGCGGATTGCCGAGCTCAACTTGAATGCCGACGATTACCGGCTTCGACTATGTCTCGACCTTGCCCGGCAACTGATTGGAACACCCCGACATCTGTCGCAGCACCCGGGCGGCTTCGTGCTCACCGAGGAACGGCTCGACGATCTCGTGCCGATCGAGCCCGCGCGCATGGAAGATCGGCAGATCATCGAATGGGACAAGGACGATATCGACGTCCTCAAATTCATGAAGGTCGATGTGCTGGGATTGGGCATGCTCGGCTGCATGAACCGCGCCTTCAACCTGCTCCGCGAGCATAAGGGCGTCGATGTCGGCATGGCCGACCTGCAGGATGACGACCCGGCGGTCTTCGGCATGATCCAGAAGGCCGATACGCTCGGCGTCTTCCAGCTCGAGAGCCGGGCGCAGATGTCGATGCTGCCGCGGATCAAGCCGAAATGCTTCTACGACCTCGTTATCGAGGTCGCGATCGTTCGGCCCGGCCCGATCCAGGGCGACATGGTGCATCCCTATCTCCGCCGCCGCGAGGGCAAGGAAAAGCCCGAATATCCGAAGCCCGAGCTGCGCGCGGTGCTCGAGAAGACCTTGGGCGTGCCGCTGTTCCAGGAACAGGCGATGAAGGTCGCGATCGTCGGTGCCGGCTTTAGCGCGCAAGAGGCCGACCAGCTTCGCCGCGCGATGGCGACCTTCAAGCTCACGGGCGGCGTATCGCATTTCTACGACAAGCTCGTCGGCGGCATGGTCGAGCGCGGTTATCCCAAGGATTTCGCCGAGCGGACCTTCAAGCAGATCGAGGGGTTCGGAAGCTATGGCTTCCCGGAGAGCCACGCCGCCTCCTTCGCGAAAATTGCCTATGCGTCCTGCTGGATGAAGCATCATCATCCCGACGTCTTCTGCGCCGCTTTGCTGAACGCGCAGCCGATGGGCTTCTACGCGGCCGCCCACATTGTGCGCGATGCCCGGAATCATGGCGTCGAGGTGCGTCCGGTGTCGATCAACGACAGCCATTGGGACTGCACTCTCGAGAAGACGGACGGGCGATATTTCGCGGTGCGCCTCGGCTTTCGCCAGGTGCGCAGCCTCGCCAACATCCATGGCGCTGCGATCGTCGGCGCACGAGGCAATCTGCCCTATGACTGCGTCGAGGATGTGTGGCGGCGCGCCGGCGTGCCGCGCGCCGCGATCGAGCGGATCGCCGAGGCGGACGGTTTTGCCTGCCTGTCCGAGGACAGGCGGCAGGGGCTCTGGAAGGTGCGGGGGCTGGGGGAGGCGCCGTTGCCGCTGTTCGCGGCGGCCGACGCCCGCGAGGCGAGCTTTTCGCCCGAAGGGCTCGAGCCCGTGACCGCGCTGCGCCCGATGACCGAAGGGCGGGAAGTGGTGGAGGATTACCGCACGCTGCAGCTGTCGCTGCGTGCGCATCCCTTGAGCTTCTTGCGGGACGAGCTCGAGCGACAAGGCATCGTCCGCTGCGCGGATCTCGTGAATATCCGCGATGGCCGCAATATCGAGGTCGCCGGCGTGATCCTCGTGCGGCAGCGGCCCGGCTCGGCGAAGGGCGTGCTGTTCGTCACGATCGAGGACGAGACAGGCATCGCCAACGGCATTCTCTGGCCCGACCGGTTTGACATCTACCGGCGGCCTGTCATGTCGGCCTCGATGATCGCGATGCGAGGACGGCTCCAGAAGGAAGGCGAGATCATCCACATCATCTGCGACCGGATTATCGATCATGATGCGCTGCTGCGGCAGGTCGGGCGCAGCGACCTTTCCATTGCGCCGGGACGCGGGGATGGGGCGCGGAATGGGGGAGGTCCCGATAGCCGCGAGCCCGCGCTGCGCGTCCGCAGTCACGACTTCCACTGATGCCCATGGGCCTCCTCGCTCGGGTCTCTCTCCCTCATTGGCCGCCTGATTGCGGGCCTCGGCTCGCCTAATGCCGTCAACCCCCGTCGGGGGTTCGCCCTCGCGTTCCGCTCGGTGACGGCGGCTCACGGGCCCTCCTTCTGGCGCCATCGGGAATAGGTCCCGAGCAACCAAGGAGACTTGAAATGGGCACCACCATCGGAACTCTTACCCTCAAGGACGACGGCAGCTTCGAGGGCACGCTTGCGACCCTCACCGTCACCGTGCCGATCGCGATCGTCCCGAACGGCCGCAAGGTGAAGGAAAGCGAACCCGACTACCGCGTGGTCAGTCGCCGCAACGGATACGAACTCGGCGGCGGCTGGACGAAGACCGCGCGCTCGACGGGTGCCGAATATATCTCGGTATCGCTGTCGGCCCCCGAACTCGGCGAGATCTTCTGCAATGTCGCCAACGCGCCGGGCGGCGATCCGTCGCAGAAGGTGCTGATCTGGAACGCCCCCGGCACCTGATCGGACAACAGGGCGGCCCCGTCTTCGGACGGGGCCGACTTGGCGTCTCAGTTTTCCGGAAGAATCTCGACGATCGTCCGGCCTTGGCCGGTGTTTGCGAGGATATGCTCGAGGGCGAGACGAAAATCGGCGAACGCGAAGCTTGTGGGGGGCGAGGGGGTTAGCCGGCCGTCCGCAACCCATTGCAGGAGCGTCGACACATGCCTCGCAGCAGCTTCCGGCTCGCGGAACATGAACTGCCGCACGTCAACACCCACCAGCGCCGCGCCCTTCAGCAGGCTCAGGTGGATCGGAAGCGAGGGGATCGGTCCGCCGACGAAACCCACGACCAAATGTCGCCCGCCCCAACCCAGCGAGCGAAATGCCGGCTCGAACAGAGGACCGCTGACGGGGTCGAAAATGACGTCCGGACCTTCGCCTCCACAGATTTCGCGCAGTCGCTCCCGCCAGCCATCCGGCGCCGTGTCGATGACATGATCGGCTCCGAGATCCCGCGCAAAGTCGCGCTTCTCGGACGTGGAGGCAGCCGCGATGACTTCGGCGCCAAGCAATTTCCCAAGCTGTACGGCAGCCGAGCCTACGCCGCCTGCCGCGCCGAAGATGAGGAGACGTTGTCGGGGCCTGAGAGCTCCGCGGTCCTCAAGGCCGTGTAGCGCGGTCAAGAAATTCTGGCGAAAACCGGCGGCCTGCCCAAAGCTCATATTGTCGGGAAGGCGACTGGCTTTGTCCGCCCGCAGGACAATATATTCGGCCAGGCCGCCACCGCCGACCAGCCCTGCCACAACCCGGTCGCCGACGCGCAATCGCGTGACATTTCGGCCGACGTCCACAATTGTACCGGCGATCTCGCCACCTGGAGTGTGCGGGAGGCTGGGTTTAACCTGATAGCGCCCGAGGGCCACCAGTCCGTCGACATATCCCAAGCCGCAGACCCCGACCCGGACCAGAATGTCGTCAACCCCCGGCGTAGGCGGGGGAACGTCGAGCATTTCGTAGCGATCGATCGCGTCCAGAGCGTTTCCCAATACGGCCTTCATCTTCGTTCCCCGCCAACAACTCCCCACCGCGCGAACCGCCCGATGGCCGACGCTTCAAGTCGCACAGCTCTAATTCCTCCGCAAGCAACTGGCCGAGCGAACCATCGGTCCTTCGTGGCAGCGCGGGACCATCCACCCGGAAGACCGCTAATCCCTGGGCGCGAAGTCAGGCCTCCATCAATCAACCCGCAAGGGGTCCGCTACGCTGCGCGTGCGGCCGCGGCCTTGCCGCGGTGATTGCGGCCTGACCCCGGCCGGCGGGGCGGCTGCCGAGCGGGATGGCCCGCTCCCGCAGGAGTTAAAACGATGCCGCTTTCCACAGCACAGTCGCTCGGATGGAATCTCGCCCGCACGATGATGACTATCATCGTCCTGATCGAGGCCGGTCAAGGCTTCGCCGTGATGCCGCTCGACGAATTCGACGGCGATCCCGCCTGTATCGTTTGCGAATATGACCCGTTCAACCGCTGATATATCGCGCGAAATCGCCCCATCGTGGATCCAGTTCCGGTTCCACCTTTGGGGCGATTTTGATATGTCGGTGAAGCAGAATGCGCTGTGGTGGTGGTGGAGAGCGCGTCCGACAGGAGGACGCTTGTGACCTTTATGATCATCCTCGGCGCCGCAGCGGGCGTCTATCAGCTCTGGCTGATGTTCCGGCTCGCGACTCTTGCCTTGCCGGTCTATGTCGCGATCGCTGCGGCATTCCTGCTCCGAGACGCAGACTATGGCTATGTCTCGGCGATCGCCGCGGGCCTTCTCGCGGGTGCAGCGATATGGTTCGTCGCGAATGCCTTCCTCGCGATCGCCCGGTCGCCCTTGCTTCGTCTCGCCATCGCGGCACTGTTCGCTGTCCCGGCAGGCTTCGCAGGCTACCAGCTCGCCTATAGCGTCGCCGAACTGGCGAGCGCCGATGGCGCCATGTTGCTGGGCGTCTCGCTTGCTGGTGCCGTGGCAACCGCTGCGGCTTCCTGGTCCAGCCTGTCGGGGCCGAACGCGAAATTGCCTCCGCAGTTGGCCGAGACCCGGCCGCTCTAGCCTCAGGCCGGGCCGAGCATTCCCTGTCGGTCGCAGGGCGGGCGTATCGACGGACATTCGCCACATCTTCAGTGCCGACCTGATCGGTTCCATCCTGCCGCTGGACCATCCCGGCCTCGGTTCGATGCGCTACTGGCGTCAAGACGCTTCGCTGGTCCGGCTCGCCGCAACGGCCGTCCGGCTATTTTCTTCCCCACGGCGTGCCGCCGCTCCTCGCGAAACAAGAAAATCCCCCTCCGGCCGTCCTCCGCTGCGCTCCGGCCCTGACGGGTGCGGCGCCGGCCCCTTGCCGCCCTCCGGTCCGCATCGAGGCCGCGATGGTGCGGCCGCGACAAGGAAAGGAATCGGACAATGAAAATCGGCACTTTCAAGAAAGTCGGCGGCGAATATCACGGCGCGATCTCCACGCTGACGATCCAGGCCGAGCAGGTCTGCATCAGCCCGGTCGCCGGTGCGAGCGGCAATGCTCCCAGTCACCATGTCTTCGTCGGAGGCGTCGAGGTCGGTGCTGCGTGGACCAAGACGACGCAGGACAACCGTCCCTATCTGTCGGTCAAACTCGACGATCCGGGCTTCACCGCACCGCTGTTCGCCCAGCTCTTCGACAGCTCCGACGAGGATTATGATCTGGTCTGGAGCCGGCCGCAGCGCCGCCGCGACAGCTGACGACCATCGCCCGGCTTCGGCCGGGCGATGTTACAACCAAATTGAGGGCTTTAGCGTGCGGGATTGAAACAGGTTTGCGCTAAGCTCATCCCTTGCGTGCCGGTAACCATGTCGCTGCTTTCGATCATGAACCGGCTGGAAATCCGCGGTTTATTCTCCTCAAACGGGTCGGAGGCGCGAATGGATCAGGCAGTCGAATGGCAGTCGCCATATTTTCCGAACATTTTTGAACTATATGATCGTGCGGACTTCGCGCAGGAATTCCTGCGGCGAAGCCCCGCCTATCGGTGTGGCTATGCCGCCGCTGCGAAGGCTTCGGGCGCCGACCGGACGCGGCTCTTTCGGCGGCTCGCCAGCCGCTGGGGGTTGGTTTTTCGCCTTCGATCCTGACCTCCCGGCGTCGACCGCGCCCGCCCTATGGCGGCCGCAGGCCTGTGCCTACGTAACGATCGCGCGGCCAGCGCCAAAGGGCTTTGCCGCGCTCCGCCTCGCCGAGGTGATCGATGGTTCCGAGATCGCGGCCGAGCTCCTGTCTTATCGGGATTGGCATATCGTCCTGCTCGCTGGCGGCCGCCGGTATCGGCTGCTGATCCGGCGCTGCCGCTCGAACGAGCGTTTGGCCTTCCTCACGCCCGCCGATGCGCAGGCGTCGCTTCGCGCATCGATGATCATGGCGCTCCACCGCGAGCTTCTGGACCTTGGCGGAGGCCGCCCGCCGCCCGACGGCGTTCCGGGGCCCACCGAGCGCTATCGCCTGGTCCAGTGGTTGCGGCTCCTCGATGCGGTCGCCGAAGGCGCGTCCGCACGCGAGATCGCAGCTGCGCTGCTCCTCGCCGACGCCCGCGAATATTCCGCGGCCGAGTGGGACGCATCGAGCGAGCGCCGCCGCATCGCGCGCTGGCAGCGCGCCGCGATCGCTATGCGCGACGGCGGCTTCAGCGTGCTGCTCCGCGCCGCCTGATCGGGACAATCCGCACGCACCCGGTTTGTCCGTTCCGAATCGTTTCGGCGAATTTCAAAAGTCTCCGTTCTGTTCCCGGAGCCGCCCCGAGCCTCCGGCCACTGGCAGGAGACACCCTTGTCCGACCGATCCACGTCCGACGCGCAGCGCTATCTTCGAGCGCCGGAGGCAGCCGCCCATCTCGGCCTGTCGTGGCAGACTCTTGCCAAGCATCGCTGCTACGGGACCGGCCCGCGATACCATAAGCTCGGCGGCCGCATCGTCTACGCGCTGGCCGACCTCGACGCCTGGGCGGCCGTCGGGCTGAAGACGTCGACGTCCGATCCGGGCGCGGGACGGCTATCGCCTGCGCTTCGTCCGGAGCGCCGATGATGAGCGCGGAAAGGGCAGCGTCGGCGCAGCGGCCGAGCAACGCGTGCGGCTGGCAGGCCGCACCCAAAATGTCCACGGCCAGCGGGCACACCGAGGTTGAGCTGACCTGGCTCGAGGGCCGGATCGAGCAGTGGATACGCTTCGGCCGCGTTGCCGCCGATCGCGTCGTCAATCGGCGAACGCGCATTGCAACTTTCCGTCCCGGCGCCGTTTTTGGCCTTGTCCGCTGGACCTCGAACGACTTCGGAACCGTCCATTCGAGCATCGCGGTGTTGGCCGCCGTCGACCCGGGCGCACCATATTCGACCCACCCCTTCGTTCGTCCCGGCGGCGACCTTCTGCTTCGGATCGACGGCTGGCCAAAGGTTCAGCGAGCTCTCGAGGCGATTGACGCGATAGAAGGGACCGGCATCGACCCGTGCGATGTGGCGCCCGATCATTGGCGGCATGTCGGAAGCCAGCTTGCCGCCGGCCTTCCGTTTCGGCCCTACGGGCCTGACCGTCATGCGGCGTGGCTGCGCCGCCGGGCCTTGGAATCATGAGCCGCCGCTGGCTTCGCGCGACGGTCCTTTCCGGCGCGCTCTTCTCATCGCTATTCGGCGCGTTGGCGGTACTGGCGCCGCAGCCACGGCTGCTCTGGAACGCAAGCGCGAGCGTCCCGATCGGGCTCTACCGGATTGAGGTCGGCGCGCGCCCCGCGCTCGGCGACTTCGTCGCCATCGACCCGCCGGAGCGCATTGCCGCACTTCTCGACGCGCGCGGATATCTGCCGCGCGGCGTTCCGCTGCTCAAGAAGGTCGCAGCGGCGGAAGGCATGCTCGTATGCCGCAGCGGCACGTTCGTGACGATCGACGGCGCTCCCGCCGCTCGCGCGCTGTCGCACGACCGCGCTGGGCGGATGTTGCCGCTCTGGCTCGGCTGCCGCCGTCTCCAGCGTGGCGAAATGTTCCTGCTCGGCACCCGGCCCGACAGTCTCGACGGTCGCTATTTCGGTCCTCTCCCGGCCTCCGGCCTGATCGGGACCGCGCACCCGGTTGCGACACGCGATCGACCCGGCGCGCCGCTTCGCTGGCGCATCGGCTGCTGCACCTCATCCCCCACCGAAGATGAAAAGGAACCAGCGCAATGATTATCGGGAACTTCCAGTCCGCAGGCGATGGCTATGCGGGACAGATCCGCACGCTCCTCCTCGATGCGATGATCGCCATCGTTCCGGCGCTGCCGTCCGACGCCGAGAACGCACCCGCATGGCGCGTCCTGCTCGTCGAGGCCGACAACGGCATCGAGATCGGGGCGGGCTGGGAACGGCGCGGCGAGCGCGCCGGTTCCTACATCGCCCTCCAGATCGACGATCCGGTCCTGGGTCTGCCGATCCGCGCGAACCTGCTGCGCTCGACGCAGAATGACGACGAATATCATCTGCTCTGGTCGCGGCCTGCGCCGCGCGACAAGGCCTGAGCGGTGATGCGTCCGGCTCGCTCGGCGCGCTTCCGCGCCATGCGCATCGCCGCCGCGCTGGCCTTCCTCGCGCCGCATGGCGGTGCCGCCGGGGGTGCTGCCGCGGCTCCGGCTTCGCCGGGCGCGCCGCATCCCTACGCTGCCCATGTGGCGGAAGCCTCGCTTCGCTTCGGCATCCCGCAAGAGTGGATATGGCGCGTGATGCATGTCGAAAGCCGCGGCAACGCCCGCGCCGTGTCGCCAGCGGGGGCGATGGGCGTGATGCAGATCATGCCCGCAACCTGGGCGATGCTGACTGCGCGCCACCGTCTCGGGAGCGATCCGTTCGACGTGCGCGCGAACATCCTCGCGGGTGCAGCCTATCTGCGTGCGATGTGGGATCGCTATGGCGATATCCGGCTGATGCTCGCGGCCTATAACGCGGGGCCCGGCCGCGCCGACGCTTATGCGGCGGGACGGCGCGGATTGCCCGCTGAAACCATCGCCTATGTTGCCGCGATCGCGCCCGCGATCGACGCATCGAGCGTCGCTCCGCTCGCTCCCGCGCCGACCGTAAGCGCGCCCGCCTGGCGGAGCGCGTCGCTTTTCGCCGGGCAGGGCGGCGGCACCGCGGCGGGCAGCTCCACCGCACCGCCGCTGCAGGATGAGCGCACGCCGGCGGCCGCTTCGCAGCCGGCCGCGCGGCCGCTTTCGCCGCTCTTCGTCCCGCTTTCCGGAAACGAGCGATGAGCGTCTCGCATTCCCCTGTCGCACTTCGACTGGACATCGACTTCTGGGGGCTATTGTGCGGCATAGGTAGGTGGAGAGGAGGGCAAGATAAAAGACCTGCCAGCTTGCTGGCGGTATGTGGTTGGTTTGTTGTCGCTTTTCCGTATGGCAGCGGGTCGGGGCAGCCATATGGTCAGCCTTCTTCTCGTTGGTTTCCAACGGCTTGCTGTCTGGCAATGGCCCTATGAGCGGCGACGAGCAGGATTTTCGCGTTCGGCCCGGAAGGGGAAGGGATGCGGGAGCAGGCGCGGGGCAGCGAGGCAAGCGCCTCGCCGCGCAGGTCAAGCGCGCCGCCGCCCGGTCGGGCTTCACCCGCTCGCGTCCGGGCAGCGCGGGGCACGGCGGCGGCACCGGGCGGCACGGTCGCGGCAGGCATGCGCTCGCGGCGATGCGCCGCGGTCCTTCGCAGCGCCGGGTGACGGTGATGGCCCGTATCGTCCGGCACAAGGGCGCGCAGTTTCGCGCCGCGCCGCTCGGTCGGCACATCGCCTATCTCGAACGTGACGGCGTCACGCGCGATGGCCGCGGTGCGGCGATGTTCGATGCGTCCGGCGACGGTGCCGACCGGAGCGCCTTTGCCGAACGGTGCTCGGACGACCGGCACCATTTCCGGCTCATCGTGAGCCCCGAGGATGCGGCTGAGCTTGGCGACCTCCGCGGCTTTACGCGCGACCTGATGCGGCAGATGGAGCGTGATCTTGAGACGCGGCTCGAATGGGTCGCTGTCGATCATTGGAACACCGATAATCCGCACATCCATGTCCTCGTGCGCGGGACCACCGACGACGGCTCCGACCTGGTGATTGATCGAGACTATGTCGCCGAAGGCATTCGCGGGCGCGCGTCCGAGATCGCCACGCTGGAGCTCGGGCCGCGCACCGAACGCGAGATCGACAAGGCGCAGGCGCGCGAGGTCGATGCCGACCGATGGACCGGCCTTGATGCCGAGCTGGTCAAGCGTGGGTTGAATACGGGTGTCGTCGACCTGAGGCTCGATCGCGCCGCCGCCGATCGCGACATCCATCTGCGCGGCCGCGCCGCGCGGCTTGAAGCGATGGGCCTGGCAACGAAGCTCGGGCCGGGCCTCTTCGTCATCGACCCGGACGCCGAGACCGCTTTGCGCCAGGTCGGCGAGCGGGGCGACATCATCAAGACGATGCACCGCGAAATGACGGCGCGGGATTTGCGGTTCGATGCCGGCGCGGTCGCGATCCACGAGGGGCAGGGCGATGGTCCGATCCTCGGGCGGCTTGTTGCGCGCGGTCTCGATGACGAACTTGCAGGGTCAGCCTTCGCGATCGTCGATGGTGTTGATGGCCGTACCCATCATCTTCGCTTTGCCGATCTTGAATGGACCGGCGACGCCGCATCCGGTGCGATCGTCGAGCTTCGCACTTGGGAAGGGCGCGATGGAACTAAGCGGTCGTCGCTTGCACTTCGTTCGGACCTTCCCCTTGCCGACCAGATATCGGCGCACGGCCCGACCTGGCTCGACCGGCAGTTGCTTGCGCAGGAGCCCGTTGCGGGCGCGGGGTTCGGCCTTGAGGTCCAGAACGCGATGAAGGAGCGTGCCGCGTTCCTCGAAACCGAGGGGCTTGCGCGGCGGCAAGGTGGCCGCCTCAGCCTGGAACCCGCACTGATCGAGACGTTGCGTCGCCGCGAGATCGAGGGTGCGAGTGACGCGATAGCCGCGCGCAGCGGGCTGGCGCATCGTCCTTCGGCTCCCGGCGAGCGGATGAGCGGGATCTACCGCGAGCGCGTCACGCTCGCCTCGGGACGCTTTGCGATGATCGACGATGGCCTCGGCTTCCAGCTCGTGCCCTGGCGCCCCGCGCTCGATCGCCATCTCGGCAAGCAGGTCATAGGCACCGCGAACGGGTCAGGCGGCATCGACTGGGTACTCGGCCGCGGTCGCGGACTCGGTATCTGAAAAGGAGCAGGCTATGAACGACCGCATACTCTGGGGGCAGATACTTGTCGTCCTGACGATCGTAACCGCGGCGGTCTGGACCGCGACGCAATGGACGGCGAGTGCACTCGGGTTCCAGCTCGCGCTTGGTGCGCCATGGTTCCGCGTCGATGGCTATCCCGTCTATCCGCCGCCGGCCTTTTTCTGGTGGTGGTTCGCCTACGACGCCTATGCGCCGCCGATCTTCTACCGCGGCGCCGCGATCGCCGCGTCCGGCGGCTTCCTCTCGATCATCGTCGCCATTGCGATGTCGGTCTGGCGTGCCCGCGAGCGGCGGCGCGCCGAGACCTACGGTTCGGCCCGCTGGGCGAATGAGCGCGAGATACGCGGGGCAGCGATGCTCGGCCCCGACGGAGTGATCCTCGGTCGCGTCGGTAAACAGTATCTCCGCCATGACGGCGCCGAGCATGTCCTTTGTTTCGCGCCGACGCGGTCGGGCAAGGGTGTGGGCCTCGTCGTGCCGACGCTGCTTAGCTGGCCGGGGAGCTGTATCGTCCACGACATCAAGGGCGAGAACTGGCAGCTGACCGCCGGCTTCCGGGCGCGCCACGGACGCGCGCTGCTGTTCGATCCCACCAACCCCAAATCCGCCGCCTATAATCCGCTGCTCGAAGTCCGGCGCGGCGAGTGGGAAGTGCGCGACGTACAGAATGTGGCCGACGTGCTGGTCGATCCCGAGGGGAGCCTCGAGAAACGAAACCACTGGGAAAAGACAAGCCATGCTCTGCTGGTGGGCGCCATCCTTCATGTTCTCTACGCCGAGGAGGAAAAGACGCTGTCGGGCGTCGCGGCCTTCCTGTCCGACCCGCGCCGACCGATCGAGGCGACGCTCTATCGCATGAAGCAGGCGAAGCATCTCGGCGACCGGGTACATCCCGTCGTCGCGGCGGCAGCACAGGAGCTGTTGAACAAGAGCGAGAATGAACGCTCGGGCGTCCTGTCGACCGCCATGTCCTTCCTCGGCCTCTACCGCGATCCCGTGATCGCCAAGGTGACCGGCAGCTCCGAGTGGCGGATCGCCGACCTGATGGAAGCTGACACGCCAGTGTCGCTTTACCTCGTCGTGCCGCCCGGCGACATCAGCCGCACCAAGCCGCTCATGCGGTTGATCCTGAACCAGATCGGCCGTCGCTTGACCGAGGAGCTTAATCCTGCGGCCCGTCCGCGGCGCCTGCTCCTGATGCTCGACGAGTTCCCGGCGCTCGGGCGCCTCGACTTCTTCGAGAGCGCGCTCGCTTTCATGGCGGGCTATGGGATCAAGGCTTTCCTGATCGCGCAGTCGTTGAACCAGATCGAGAAGGCCTATGGGCTGAATAACGCCATCCTCGACAACTGCCACGTCCGGGTGAGCTTCGCGACGAACGACGAGCGGACCGCCAAGCGCATTTCCGACGCGCTCGGTACAGCCACCGAGCAACGCGCCATGAAGAATTACGCGGGGCATCGGCTCTCGCCATGGCTCGGTCACCTGATGGTATCTCGCACCGAAACCGCCCGGGCATTGCTCACACCCGGGGAGGTTATGCAGCTTCCGCCGACCGACGAGATCGTCATGGCGTCGGGGCTGCCGCCGATCCGCGGACAGAAGGCACGCTACTATGCCGATCCACGTTTTGTGCGACGAATTCTGCCTCCCCCGGACGTTGACCTTAGGGGCGATCGGCGGCCCGACGATTGGACTGGTCTCAAGCCAGCAGAGGTTCCGTCTGCTGCTGTGGAGGCCGGCGATGTTGGCGACGATGCCGCGAACGGCGGCATTCGGCAGGAACCTGAACTTCCCCTGCACGAGGATATCGCACCGCCGTCGCCGCTGGCGAATGGCGAGTTCGACTTCAGCGACGAGGATAGTCAGGCCGACGCAGCGAGGCTCAGGGCTGCTGCAGACCGGCGTATGGCACGCAATGCGCGGACCGCCTCCCTCGATCCTGATGACGGAATCGACCTGTGAGACGCGGGCATGTCAAACAGACCTTCCGGCTCGATGCCGAACTCGTGCGGCTCGTTGCCGAGCGGGCCGCGCAGCGGCGGCTGACCCGTACCGAGATCGTCGAGGCTGCCTTGGCCTCGCTCCTGACCCCCGACCATGACGAACGGATCGAGGCGATGGTGACGCGGCGGCTTGATCGCATGTCGCGCCAGCTTGACCGGGTCGAATGGCAAGGCGAGCTGGTGAGCGAGACTTTGGCTCTGCTTGTGCGGCATTGGCTGACAAACAATCCCCCGCTGCCAGACACGGCGCTCGCGGCCGCGCAGGCTGTCGGGAAGGCGAGATGGGAGGCCTTCGTGTCCGCACTTGCGCGCAGGATGGAAGCGGGGCCGAAGCTTGCCAGCGAGTTGTCGCGAGATATGGGCGGCGATCATCATTCTGACCCAGCCTCGAAGTAGGCGCGAAGCCGGTGCGAGATTTCGGGTTCGAGTTTGATGATACTTCGCCGTCCGTCGAACGGGTCCGGCACGCGGCGCACGATACCGGCATCACAAAGTTTCTGGACCAGCCGCAGGGCGCTGCTCATGGGAATATTGGGTGCGACGCAGAGCGAACTGATCGAGAGATCCTTGCCCTTGCATTCATGGATGAAGAGATCGACGAGCATTTCCCAAGCGGGATCGCCAAAGAGCTCGGGTGCGCCGATCAACTGTTGGCGCAGGATACGCCGGTGATTGGCGATCTCGGCGTTGGCTAGAGCCGCTCGCGCGTCGGCGCGGCGGTCCCTCGGGGGCGGAGCGCAGAAGGTCACGAAGGACGATGCGGGCACTTTGCCGCACATCGCATCTTTGTTCATGATGTGGTGCACATAGGCTGATGTGACGATGATATGGTCTACGACCTCGACATCGAGCGACCGGCCAATGCGATCGAGTTGGCGAGTTGCCTCGACGTCTTGTGGACTGGGGGATGGATCGCCGCTGGGATGGTTGTGCACCAATATGATCCCCGCCGCATTCAGTTCGAGCGCGCGTCGGAAGATCGTCCGCGGATAGACTGCCAGGTGACTGAGCGTTCCGTGTTGGAGTTGCTCGTCCGAGATCAGCTGCCGTCCCTTATCAAGGAACAGCACCCGGAGCATTTCATCGCTGAGTGATCCCATCGATGCGATGAGATAGCGCCGCAGTGCTGGATCGAACGGGTCGATCCTCATACCGCGAAGTTCGCCTGCAATGGTTTCGATCGAAGCGTCGCGCGAACTGATTATGAGTGAGACGACTGGCGACTGATTCCCAAGAACACGTCTCAGCGCCTCCGGAGCGGCGGACCAGATCCGGCCGATGCTGCGAAATTCGTCGATCAGAAGCTTGGCTAGGGTTTCGCAGTCCCCCGGTTCCACGATGGCGATGAGCCGCGCCAGGATGGATCGCTGCCGAATTGCCTGATCCGTCGTTGATGACCCCAGGTCGCAACGATGAGGATCGGTCCGACCGGCCAGGACGAGGCTACCTGCATCGTCAGATAGGCAGCGGGATGCAGCATGATGTCGAAGTAGCGGCTGAGATGGGCAAGGAGCGGGAGGATGTGCAGCGCCGCCGCTATCATCGGCCAGAAGCGATAGGCTACCAAGGCCAGAAACATCGTCGCGCTCGCTCCGAAGAGATCTATCGCAAGATGTCCGATGTCGAGGCTCGCAAATTCCGGCGGCACGAGCAGATGCAGCGCCTGGTCCGATGCGATCATTGTTGCCGCGATTATCGCCATCGCCCGCTCCGGGCCGCCGCCCTTCCGCGCGGCATAGCCGATTGCCACGAGCATGAGGATGAGGAAGACCGCTATGCGCATCCTCTTCTTTTTTCATGCTCATGGCTCTCGGTCAAACGGGCTCAGGCCGCCGAGCTCAGCGGTACGACATTCGTACCGGCGGTCTTCGGACATTCGTGAAGATCATAGCCTGCGGTTTCCCGGCCGATCTCTACAAGGTCGCCGTGGACGCGGTGGATGTCGCCGCTGAGGTCGACGAGGGCGAGCTGTGCCGTCGCGAGCCTGCGAATGGTGGCATGCCCTTTGACGACGGGGACGCCCGATATGTCCCGCCGGGCAGCAACGACGCTGCTCATGAGCGTGGAAATGGTGATGAGCGTGTCGTCGACGCTGGTTTCGGCTGCAGTTACGTCCTGTTGGAGACGTGCGGCAGTAGGCTGGATTTCATTGGACATGACTTCTCCTGTTCCGGAGGCGGCATTCTCTCCGGCTATGCTCTGCGACAAAGGAAGGGGTCAGCGAGTGAGCAACTCGGTAAGCGTTTGCCCGATCGATAGTCCGCCAAGACTGATCAGGACGATGACACCAATGAGCGCCAACGTGATCCCGATCCGCCCCGCCGAATTATGATCCGGCCTCAACAAATCCCCGAACGGCGAGCGCTTGCTCGATAGCCTGCCCGGCAGTTCGGAACTGTCCTGCAATTCCATCAGATTGGGCGGGCTTCCGTCTGGGAACTCGGATCGCACCAAGGTGGGGGTCGGAGGAATACCCACCGCATCGTATGTCATTCGGTCGTATGTTTGCTTCAATCGCCGATAGGTCACGGCGGTCTCGTTTCGGTCGCTCGCACCAAGTGCGTCGCGCGCCGTCGTCAGCCTCTGATCGACGGTATGCTTGGAGATATCGAGAAGGCGGGCAATCTCTTTCGAGGTCTTATGTTCGATCAGCAGATCGAGGCAGGCGCGCTGCTTGTCCGTCAGCCGCTTCCAGCGTTCTTCATCTTCAAGAGGGTGCGACCCCGAATCATCCATAGTCCCACTCTTGTCACAAAGTGGTCGAGCGCAAGTATGATCGGGGTGAAATGCGATTCGGGAGCCTCAGTCTGATCTGACGAACTATTGCGATCTGTTCTGTTACGTTTCGATTTGTTGACGCGCGCAAATCCTTGTTGAACCCCGGCATTTCCTGCGTCTCTTACTCATCCCCGTCGAGCCGGGCGCTTTTGCCCGGGCCATCAAACGGGGTCTTCCATGGGCGCAGAACCGATCCGGATCGAACCGCAGGCCCGGGGTGCGCGGATGCTGCGGACCGCGCTAGGCGGGGCGATCGCCGAGTGGCTTGCCGACCCCGCTGTCATCGAAATCATGCTCAACCCCGACGGCCGCCTCTGGGTGGACCGGCTCGGCACCGGGATCACCGATAGCGGTATTCTGCTCGCTGCCGCCGACGGCGAGCGCATCATCCGCCTCGTCGCGCATCATGTCGGCGCCGAGGCTCATGGGGGGGCTCCCCGTGTATCTGCCGAACTGCCGGAAGGGGGCGAGCGGTTCGAAGGGCTGCTGCCGCCGGTCGTTGCCGCACCCACCTTTGCGATCCGCAAACCCGCTGTCGCGGTGTTCACCCTCGGAGATTATGTCGCGTCGGGCATCATGGCGATGGGCGCAGCCGAGACGCTGCGGCGCGGCGTCGCCGACCGGCTGAATATCCTCGTCGCCGGGGGCACCGGGACGGGAAAGACCACACTCACCAACGCGTTGCTTGCCGAGGTTGCCAAGACTTCGGATCGGGTCGTGCTCATCGAGGATACCCGCGAACTTCAATGCGCGGCCCCGAATCTCGTCGCGATGCGGACCAAGGATGGCGTCGCGTCGCTCTCCGACCTTGTCCGTTCCTCTCTGCGCCTGCGGCCCGACCGCATTCCGATCGGCGAGGTCCGCGGCGCCGAGGCGCTCGATCTCCTGAAGGCCTGGGGAACCGGTCATCCGGGCGGCATCGGCACCATCCACGCGGGCAGCGCGCTCGGCGCGCTCCGCCGGATGGAGCAGCTCATCCAGGAAGCGGTGATCACAGTGCCCCGAGCGCTGCTCGCCGAAACCATCGACATCGTCGCCGTGCTGGTCCGCGACGGCGCGGGGCGTCGTCTTGCCGAGCTCGCCCGTGTCGACGGGCTCGATCCCGACACCGGCGATTACCGCCTCAATTCGCTCATCACCCCTGAAGGAGACCATCCATGATCCATGCCTGCCGGCATGGCGCGCGTCGCGCCATGCTCTGTTCGACCGCGCTGTTCGTCGCGCTCGCCGTCGCTGCCCCGGCGCACGCCGGCGGCTCGTCGATGCCGTGGGAAGCGCCGCTGCAATCGATCCTCGAGAGCATCGAAGGCCCGGTTGCCAAGATCGTCGCGGTGATCATCATTATCGTGACCGGGCTCAGCCTCGCCTTCGGCGACACGTCGGGTGGATTCCGCCGGCTGGTCCAGATCGTATTCGGCCTGTCGATCGCCTTCGCCGCGTCGAGCTTCTTTCTGTCCTTCTTTTCCTTCGGCGGCGGGGCGCTGATCTGATGGAATCGCAAGGCGAGGTCTCCGGCTTCTTCGCGCCGGTCCACCGGGCGCTCGCCGAGCCGATCCTGCTCGGCGGCGCGCCGCGGTCGCTCGCGATCGTGAACGGCACGCTCGCCGGAGCGATCGGGCTTGGCCTGCGGCTCTGGATCGCGGGCCTCGCCATCTGGGCGATCGGTCACGCGCTTTCGGTCTGGGCCGCGCGCCGCGATCCCCAATTCGTCGACGTCGCCCGGCGTCACCTCAAATATCCTGTCTGGATGCGGCCATGATGAACCTCGGCGAATATCGCTCGAAATCCGCCTGCCTTGCCGATTTTCTCCCGTGGGTCGCGCTGGTGGGCGAGGGCGTGGTGCTGAACAAGGATGGGTCGCTGCAGCGCACCGCGCGCTTCCGCGGTCCCGACCTCGACAGCGCCACGCCCGCCGAACTGGTCGCGGTGACCTCGCGGCTCAACAACGCGTTGCGCCGATTGGGGTCGGGCTGGGCGGTGTTCGTCGAGGCGCAGCGCCTTCCGGCGAGCAATTATCCGCAATCGGACTTTCCCGATCCGGCGTCGGCGCTTGTCGACATGGAGCGGCAGGAGCAGTTCCGGGAGGAGGGAGCGCATTACGAGAGCCGCTACTTCCTGACGCTGCTGTGGATGCCGCCGGCCGAGGATGCTTCGCGGGCGGAGGGGCTCCTCTACGAGGGCATGGCGCGCTCGGGCGTCGATCCGCGCGAGCATGTCGCAATCTTCGTCGATCGCGGCAATCGCGTGCTGCATCTCGTCGAAGGCTTCATGCCCGAGGCCGAATGGCTCGATGATTGCGAGACGCTGACCTATCTGCATTCGACCGTATCGACGAAGCGCCAGCGCGTCCGCGTGCCCGAAACGCCGGTCTATCTCGACGCGCTTCTTACAGATCAGCCGCTCGTCGGCGGGCTCGAACCGCGGCTTGGCACGTCGCATCTTCGGACGTTGACGATCACCGGCTTCCCGACCGCGACCTGGCCGGGGCTGCTCGACGAGCTCAACCGGCTCGCCTTTTCCTATCGCTGGTCGACGCGCGCGATCATGCTCGACAAGACCGATGCGACCAAGCTGCTGACGAAAATCCGCCGGCAATGGTTCGCGAAGCGCAAGTCGATCGCCGCGATCCTGAAAGAGGTGATGACCAACGAGCAGTCGGTCCTGATGGACAGCGACGCCTCGAACAAGGCGGCGGACGCCGACATGGCCCTGCAAGAGCTCGGTGCCGATCATGCGGGCATCGCCTATGTGACCGCGACCGTAACGGTCTGGGATGCCGATCCCGCGCTCGCTGCCGAGAAACTCCGGCTGGTCGAGAAGGTCATCCAGGGCCGCGATTTCACATGCACGATCGAGGGCATGAACGCGATCGAGGCCTGGCTCGGCAGCCTTCCCGGCCATGTCTATGCGAATGTCCGCCAGCCCCCCATTTCCACGCTCAATCTCGCCCACCTGATTCCTCTCTCAGCTGTATGGGCGGGGGCGGAACGGGACGAGCATTTCGGTGATGCCCCCTTGCTTTACGGCAAGACCGAAGGCTCGACCCCGTTCCGCCTTTCCTTGCATGTCGGCGATGTCGGGCACTGCCTCGTCGTCGGCCCGACCGGTGCCGGCAAGTCGGTGCTGCTTGCGACCATGGCGATGCAGTTCCGGCGCTATGCCGGCGCGCAGATATTCGCCTTCGACTTCGGCGGCTCGGCCCGCGCCGCGGCGCTCGCGATGGGCGGCGACTGGCAGGATCTCGGCGGCGCGCTCCACGACGGCGAGGGCGGGGTGGCGTTGCAGCCGCTCGCGCGGATCGACGAGGCAGCCGAACGCAGCTGGGCGGCCGAATGGCTGGCTGCGCTCCTCGCAGGCGAAGGGGTCGAGATCGACCCGGCGGCGAAGGAGCATCTCTGGTCGGCGCTGACCTCGCTCGCGACCGCGCCTCTGGGTGAGCGCACGCTGACCGGGCTAGCCGTTCTCCTTCAGTCGATCGAGCTCAAGCAGGCGCTTGCGCCCTATCTTGTCGGTGGACCTTGGGGCCGGTTGCTCGATGCCGACGAGGAAAGGCTCGGCGAGGAGAGGGTACAGGTCTTCGAGACCGAGGGGCTCGTCGGCGCAGCCTCGGCGGGCGCGGTGCTATCCTATCTCTTCCACCGCATCGCCGGGCGGCTCGACGGGTCACCGACGCTCATCATCATCGACGAGGGCTGGCTCGTCCTCGACAGCCCCGCCTTCGCGGCGCAACTGCGAGAATGGTTGAAAACGCTCCGGAAGAAGAACGCGAGCGTCGTGTTCGCTACCCAGAGCCTCGCCGACATAGAGACGTCGAGCATCGCGCCGGCGATCATCGAGAGTTGCCCGACGCGCATCTTCCTGCCGAACGAACGTGCGCTCGAGCCTCAGATCGCGCGCATCTATGAACGCTTCGGGCTGAACGACCGGCAGGTCGAGATACTGAGCCGGGCGACGCCGAAGCGCGACTATTATTGCCAATCGCGGCGCGGCAATCGCCTCTTCGACCTCGGGCTGGGGGACATCGCGCTCGCCTTCACGGCAGCCTCCTCGAAGACCGACCAGACGCGCATCGGCGAGCTCCTCGCCGCGCATGGCCGCGGCGGCTTTGCCGCCGCCTGGCTCTCCCACCGTAAGCTCGAATGGGCGGCCGAGCTGCTCCCCACAACTGCCGCCCCCAACCAGGAGTCCCCCAAATGAAGAAATATGTTGCCCGTGCCGCTGCTGCCGCTTTGCTCGCCTCGGCTTCCGCAGGTCCGATGATCGCGTCGCCGGTGAGCGCGCAGCTCGGCGGTATCGTCCATGATCCGCGCAACTATTCGCAGAATATCCTGACTGCGGCGCGCACGCTCGAGCAGATCAACAACCAGATCAAGCAGCTCCAGAACCAGGCGACGTCGCTGCTCAACGAAGCGCGCAATCTCCAGAGCCTGCCGGTCTCGACGCTCGGCGAGCTGCAGGCGCAGGTCGACCAGACCCGCCAGCTGCTCGGCGAAGCACAGGGCATCGCCTATGATGTGACCGACATCCGCAAGGGGTTCGAGCAGCGCTACAAGGGCACCGCCTTCTCGGGCCCCGCCGCCGAGATGGTGGCCAATGCCGAGGCGCGCTGGAAGGACAGCGTCGGGGCCTTCGAGGACGCGATGAAGGTCCAGGCCGGAATCGTCTCGAACATGGGCGGGACGCGCACCTCGATCGGGGCGATCGTCGGTGCCAGCCAGACGGCGACCGGCGCGCTGCAGGCCGCGCAGGCGGGCAATCAGCTGCTCGCTATCCAGTCGCAGCAGATCTCGGACCTTGCCGCGGTGATGAGCGCACAGGGCCGCGCCGAGATGCTCGATGCCGCGCGCGCGGCGGCCGCCGAGGCCGAAGGCCGCGAACGCTTCCGTCGCTTCCGCAAGGGCAATTGAGATGGGCCGGGCGGGCGGGCTGGTAATGGGAGCTATCGTTCTGGGCCTTGCGCTGGCCCTTGCCCTTATCGCTGCGCTCGATCCGCCCGCGCCCGGTGCGTCCGCCTCCCAGATCTCCCGGGCGGACGCACCCCCTGACTATGGTGACACGCTGCGCCGCTGCCGAACCGTCACCGAGGCCGACCCCGCGTGCGAAGCTGCGTGGGAAGCCAAGCGGCGGCACTTCTTCCGTTCTGGAAAGTCCGAGCAATGAACGACACTGGCGTCATCGACAATTTCCTGTCGGTCTTCTCGACCTATATCGACAGCGGCTTCGGTCTGCTCGGCGGCGAGGTCGGCTTCCTCTCCTCGACGCTCATCGTGATCGACGTGACGATCGCGGCGCTCTTCTGGGCGTGGGGCACCGACGAGGATGTGCTGCAGCGCCTGGTGAAGAAGACGCTTTATATCGGTGTCTTCGCTTTCATCATCGGCAATTTCCAGGCGCTCAGCGTTATCCTGCTCGAGAGCTTTGCCGGCCTCGGCCTCAAGGCAAGCGGCGGCGCGATGGCGATCGGCGACTTCATGCGCCCCGGCATGATAGCCGCCACCGGGCTCGATGCCGCCGAGCCGCTGCTCGACGCGACGGCCGATCTCGTCGGCCCCGTCGGGCTCTTCACCAACTTCGTCCAGATCCTGATCCTCCTGATAGCTTGGGTGATCGTGGTGCTCGCCTTCTTCATCCTCGCGGTGCAGGTCTTCGTCACGATCCTCGAATTCAAGCTCGTCACGCTCGCAGGTTTCGTCCTGCTGCCGTTCGCGTTCTTCAATCGCACCGCCTTCATGGCCGAGCGCGTGCTCGGGCATGTTATTTCCTCGGGCATCAAGCTGCTCGTGCTCGCAGTGATCACCGGGATCGGCGTCACCCTTTTCGAGCGCTTCATGGAGGCCGGGCTCGGCACCGAGCCCGATATTCGTGAGGTGATGGCGATCGCACTCGGTGCGCTCACCTTGCTCGGCCTCGGCATCTTCGGTCCAAGCGTCGCCAACGGCATTGTCGCCGGTGGTCCGCAGCTCGGGGCCGGCGCCGCTGCGGGAACGACCTTGGCCGCCGGTGCGACGATCGCCGCCGGCGCGGCGGGAGCGACGCTCGCGACCGGCGCCGCGGCGTCGATGGCCGGAAAGGGAGCGGCGGGAGCTTCGCGAGCCGCGGGGTCGGCCTCGGCATCCTATGCCCGCGGGGCATCCGACAAGTCTGGCGTGCGGGCCTTTGGAGCCGGGATGGCAAATGTTGCGCGCGACGCCGCGAGCAGCGCCGGGTCGCCGCTCCGGCAGGCCGCAGCCAAACTCCGCCAGAACTTCGCCGAGGGGCAGGCCGGCAAGGCCGCGCCTGCCGCTTCCGGGTCGGAAGCTTCCGGTCAGCCCGCTTGGGCAGCCGCGATGAAGCGGCGGCAGGCGATCAGCTCCGGCGCGGCCATCGGCGCGCAGACCCTGAAGCAAGGCGACAGCCATGGCGCAGGCTCATCTCCCGACATCAGCCAGAAGGATTGAGATCATGTTCAGACGACCGCACCAACATTATGGCAAGTCGCCCGAGCCGGTGACCCCCTATCAGCGCGCAGCGCAGATCTGGGACGACCGCATCGGCTCGGCGCGGGTCCAGGCAAAGAACTGGCGCCTTGCCTTCTTCGGCTGCCTCGCGCTCTCGGGTGGGCTGGCCTCGGCGCTCGTCTGGCAGTCGCTGCGCGGCACGATCACGCCCTGGGTGGTCGAGGTGGACAAGCTCGGCGAGGCGAGGGCGGTCGCGCCGGCGGACGCGGACTATTCGCCGACGGACCCGCAGGTCGCGTTCCACCTCGCCCGCTTCATCGAGCATATCCGCTCGATCCCCGCCGATCCCGTCGTGCTGCGCGCGAACTGGCTCAGCGCTTACGACTTTGCCGCGACTTCGGGCGCGCAGGCGCTCAATGACTATGCGCGCAACAACGATCCCTTCGCAGAGGTCGGCAAGCAGCAGGTCGCGGTCGATGTTTCGAGCGTGATCCGGGCGTCGAAGGACAGCTTCCGCATTGCTTGGACCGAGCGCCGTTATCAGGACGGCGGCCTCATCGAGACCTCTCGGTGGTCGGCGATCGTGACGGTCACAATCCAGCCGCCGCGCACGCCCGACGCTCTCCGCAAAAACCCGCTCGGCCTGTTCGTGACGGCCATCAATCTTTCGAAGGAGCTTAGCCAATGACCTTCCGCGTCTTGCTTTTCGCTGCCGCCGCCTGTGCGGTGCTGCCGGTTCACGCCGCGCCCGCCGACCCGCGAATGCAGGTGGGCCGCGCCAATGACGCGGCCCGCGTCCAGCCCGAGCCGACGACCTTTCGCAATGCCATCCAGCAATATGCCTGGGCTGAGGGCGCGCTGTTCCAGGTCTATGCGGCACCGGGGCAAGTGACCGACATCGTCCTTCAAGAGGGCGAGGAACTGGTCGGGTCCGGCCCGGTGGCCGCCGGCGATACGGTGCGGTGGATCATTGGCGACACGCTGAGCGGGGAAGGTGATCAGCGGCGCGTGCATATCCTCGTGAAGCCCACGCGGCCCGACATCATGACGAACCTGATTATCAACACGACGCGGCGAACCTATCACATCGAGCTGCGCGCGACCCCTTCGACCTATATGGCCGCGGTCAGCTGGACCTATCCGGTCGATGAACTGATCGCGCTGCGCAAGGCGGAGGCAGAGCGTGTACGATCTGCACCTGTCGCGGCAGGGATCGACCTTCCGTCGCTGAACTTCGCGTACCGGATCAGCGGCGACAAGGTGGCGTGGCGACCGGTCAGGGCATTCGACGATGGCCGCCAGCTGTTCGTCGAGTTCGCACCGTCGGTGGCCTCCGGCGAGATGCCGCCGCTCTTTGCCGTCGGCCCGACGGGCGCTGCAGCGCTGCTGAACTACCGGGTCGACGGTCGCTACATGATCGTCGATCGCCTGTTCGAAAAGGGTGAGCTCCGGCTCGGTGCGGGGAAGGCTGCGAAGACCGTCCGCATCGCGCGCGATGTTCCTGCCGGGCGGGTGCGCCCGTGAGCCGGCGCGAGGATATCGGTGGGGAGCTTCCCGTCGACGTCGACGCGGCGGCAATGCCCGGCGACGTCGCTCCCGCAAGTCCCGATGGTTTCCGGCTCGAGGGCGAGATGCCCCGCGTCATGCGTCTGTCGCGCAAGACGCTTGCCGTCCTCGGCGGCGGGGCGGGGATTGCGATTGGCGGCGCATTGCTCTGGGCATTGAGGCCCGTCGATCCGAAAGCCGCGCGTGAGCTTTACGAGGTGTCGGCGCCGAGCCGGTCCGAAAATGTGACCGGCGCACCCGCCGACTATGGCGCGGTTCCGAAGCTCGGCCCGCCGTTGCCGGGCGATCTCGGGCGACCGATCGTATCGGCCCAGCGCGCAGGCGAGGCGGTCCCAGTACCGGCGATGGGTCCGCCGCCGCCCGATCCGCGTCAAACCGCCAGGGAACAGGCGCAGCAACGCGCCGTGCAGGAGCGAGAAGCAGCAGAAGGCAGCCGCCTTTTCCTTGGCGGAGGTACGGGCGGAGCGCCGGGCGCCGCGATCGTCGACGCGCTGGCGGCGCCGGCCGACAGCGGTAAGGAGACCGGCGGCGCCACGGGCGCACGGAAGGCGTTTCTCGCCGGAGGCAGACGCAGCGCGATCGAAAGCGCCGAACGGGTCGTGGCACCGGGTTCTGCGCACATCGTCCAGGCAGGGACGATCATCCCGGCAGCACTCATCACCGGCATCCGCTCGGACCTTCCGGGACAGATCACCGCGCAAGTGACTCAGAATGTCTACGACAGCCCCACGGGGCGCATTCTCCTGATCCCGCAGGGCGCCAGACTGATCGGCGAGTATGACAGCGAGGTCGCGGCAGGCCAGCGTCGGGTTCTGCTTGCCTGGGACCGGCTCATCCTTCCCGGTGGAAGATCGATCCTCCTCGATCGTCAGCCGGGCGCCGACGCCGCCGGCATGGCAGGGCTGGAGGACGGCGTGAACAATCATTGGGGACGGATGCTGCGCGCGGCGTTGATATCTTCGCTGCTGGGCGTCGGGACCGAGCTCGCCGCAGGTGGAGAAGATGATCTTGTCCGCGCGCTGCGTTCTGGTCTGCAGGACAGCACGAACGAGGCTGGTCGGCGCGTGGTCGAGCGCGAGCTTTCGGTCCCGCCGACGCTGACCATTCGCCCGGGCTTTGCGTTTCGCATCATCGTCACCCGCGACCTCATCCTCGAAGACCAGAGCCGGGGAGGGGCGATATGACGAAGCTTCGCCTTGGCCCGATTGCCGAAGAAAAGCCGGTCAAGCTGACGCTCGAGCTTCCG
The DNA here is from genome assembly GCF_965227415.1 of Sphingopyxis sp. GTDB lineage: Bacteria > Pseudomonadota > Alphaproteobacteria > Sphingomonadales > Sphingomonadaceae > Sphingopyxis. Next base: position 329,429 of record NZ_OZ245749.1, read on the forward strand.
GGAGCCTTGATGCGCGAACTGCAGGATTATGGCCGGGTCCATGCAAAGCTGACCGGTCTGGAATCGGCTCTGCCCCCGGAGCGTCTCATTCCGCCGATGATCGAGCGGTTCATCGCGAGCGATCGCGAGTTTGGCAAACAACGTCGAAGAGGCTGACGGTGCTGGCGGCCGCCGATATCGAGGTGCCGGGGCCTGGTTCACCCGCACTCGAAGAGGCGTGTCTTCCGCAGCGCGTTCTCGACGTCGACCAGGCGGCGGCGCTGCTCGATGTTCATCCCAATACCATTCGGACGTACGCGAAGGCCGGGCTGATCCCGGCTGCGAAAATTGGTCGGTTCTGGAGGTTTCTCGAAAGCGATCTTGTCGCGTGGATTCGGGAGCACTATCCTGCGCACGCACGAATGCAGCCAGGTGCCTCAACCAAGGAGGTAAGCCTATGGCACTCTGGAAACGTGCAGAAACATACTATGTCGACATCACAAGCCCGGACGGAAGCCGAATTAGACAATCGACTGGCACAACCGACCGGACGAAAGCGAAGGAATACCACGACAAGCTGAAGGCTCAGCTGTGGGACTTGAGCAGACTGAAGCAGAAGCCGAAGCGGACATGGGACGAAGCGGCGCTGCGGTGGCTGAAGGAGAAGGAGCACAAAAAGTCCTTGCGGGGCGATGTGCAGCGGATCCGTTGGTTCACCGGTTATTTGCGGGGGAAGACCCTCGATCAGATCGACCGCAGTCTCGTCGACGGACTGATTACGAAACATATCCACGCCACGGATCGCACCAGGGATCTTTATGTTGCGATCATTCGCGGCATTTTCCGGATCGCGATGCGGGAGTGGGAATGGATCGATCAGATCCCGGCGTTCAAGACCTATGAGAAGAACAAGACGGTCAGGGTTCGATGGATTACCCACGAGCAGGCTAGAACGCTTCTCCTCGAACTGCCCGAGCATCAGCGCGACGTGGTCCTGTTTGCCCTGTCCACTGGTCTGCGCCAGGGGAATGTTCTCGGCATGACCTGGGACCGCATCTTCCTGGAGCGGCGCTCGGCGATTGTCGATCATGGCGATACGAAGAACGCGGACGCCCTGGGCGTGGCGCTCAACGATATCGCGGTGGCTGTCCTCGAACGGCAGCAGGGCAAGCACAAGACGGCCGTGTTCACCTATCGGGGCGAGCCGCTCCGTTCGGCGAACACACGGGCATGGCGAAAGGCGCTCGTGCGCGCGGGGATCAGGAATTTCCGCTGGCATGATCTTCGCCATACCTGGGCAAGCTGGCTGCGGCAGGCGGGTGTTGCCACCTGGGTGCTTCAGGAACTCGGCGGCTGGAAATCGGAGGCGATGGTGCGGCGCTATGCGCACATGTCGACCGAACATTTGCAGCCCTATGCCGACCAGCTGGGATTCGAGCCCGATCTCGATCGGGAGCGGGTCCGCCGCGCCGAGGGAGGTTACGACACAAAATCACCTACAAAGCTCAGCGAAAACGAGCTTCGTCTGGTGGCCTAAGCGGCGTAACTATCTGAATATAAAGGAAGAAAATGGTGGACGCACTAGGGCTCGAACCTAGGACCCGCTGATTAAGAGTCAGCTGCTCTACCAACTGAGCTATGCGTCCACGTGCCATTTCGGCAGTCTTGGCGAAGCGGGCAAAAGCGCCTGTCTCGCGAAGAGAGCGGGCCGCTATCATGGTGTTTCGGCCTTGGCAATGATCAAATGAAAATTTTTACGAATGAAAGCGCCGGCTGCCCGTTTTGCTGTCGTTTTCGATCGCCAATATGATGCCGACGCACGTCATGATCGTCAGCATCGACGACCCGCCATAGGAGAAGAGCGGCAGCGGAATGCCGACGACGGGCGCCATGCCCATCACCATCGACAGGTTGATCGCGATGTAGAAAAAGATCGTCATGGTGAGGCCGGCGGCGGTCAGCTGGCCGAAGCGCGTCCGCGCTCTGATCGCGACGCGGGTGGACCAGCGGAGCAGCAGGAAGAAGGCGAAGAGCAGGCCGAGCCCACCGATCAGGCCCCATTCCTCGGCCATCGTCGCAAAGATGAAGTCGGTGTGGCCTTCGGGAAGATAGTCGAGGTGGCTCTGCGACCCGTTGAGGAAGCCTTTGCCACCGATTCCGCCCGATCCGATCGCGATCTTCGACTGGCTGATATGATAGCCGGCGCCGAGCGGATCACTTTCGGGGTCGAGGAAGATCAGCACGCGCTTTTGCTGATAATCATGGAGCATCGAGAACAGGACGGGAAGCGCGGCCGCGCCGGCGGCGGCGGCGCTGCCGAACCACCAGAAGGGCAGGCCTGCGACGAACATCACGACCACGCCGCCGACGCAGATCGCCAGCGCCGTGCCGAGGTCGGGCTGAAGCATGACGAGCGCGGCGGGGGTGCCGATCGCCGCGAGCGCGGGCCACAGCGCGGTGAAGGTGCGTGTGTTGCCGGGCGGAAGCTGGGTGTAAAAGCGTGCGAGCGCGATCACGATCGCGACCTTCATCAGCTCCGACGGCTGAAGATTCATGAAACCGAGGTTGAGCCAGCGCTGGCTGCCGCCGCCGACAAAGCCGAGCAGTTCGACCGCGATCAGCAGGAACAGGACGCCAAGATAGCCAAGATAGGCGAAATCCTCGAAAATCCGGAGCGGGAAGCGCCCGACGACGAGCGCGGCGCCCAGAAAGACGAGGAAGCGCACGCCCTGTTGCCAAGCCCAGGGCGACCAGCTGCCGCCCGCCGCCGAGTAGAGCACGAGCAGGCCAAAGCCGCAGATCGCGCTCAGCAGCGCCATGAGCTTCCACGGGAAGCGCTGGATGGCGGGTGGAACCGGGATCATTGCGCGAGCCCCGGATCCGGGGCCGCAATACCGGCCTTCCAGGCGGCGTAGCTGCGGTCCATGCGTTCCTTGATCGTGCCGCCCCAGCCAGCCTCGAAGGTTTCGAGCGCCTCCATGCCTTTCTCGCGGTCATAGATGAAGGTGAAGATGTCCTTGGCGACCGGTGCCGCGGCGCGCGACCCCCCCAGGCCGTGCTCGATGATGATCGAGGCGGCATAGCGCGGATTGTCGACCGGCGCGAAGCAGACGAACAGCCCGTGGTCGCGAAACTTCCATGTCCCGCCCTTGCCGTTGCCGGTGTTGAGCCCGCGCACCTGCGCAGTGCCGGTCTTCCCCGCCATCGCGATACCGTCGAGCGGCAGGCGGCTGCGCCCGGCGGTCCCGCCCGGCCCGTTGACGACGAGGTTCATGCCCTGACGGGCGGTCGCGAGCGCCTCGGCGGAAAAGGGAAGGGGATCGTTCTTGAAATGACGGTTGACGAGGCGCGGGTAGAGATTGCGCCCCGACGCGATGCGCGAAGCCATGACGGCGAGCTGGAGCGGATTCACGCTGACATAGCCCTGGCCGATGACGGCGTTCAGCGAGTCCGACGCCGACCATGGCTGGTCATATTTGCGCATCTTCCACGCGCTGTCGGGAATGGTGCCGAACCGCTGGTTGCTTCCCGCGAGCTGGAATTCCTCGCCCAGTCCCAGCAGCTTCGCCGTCGGGGCGATCGCGTCATAGCCCAGCCGGTGCGCGACCCAATAGAAATAGCTGTTGCAGCTTTTCATGATCGCGGTCGGCATGTCGACGCTGCCGTGGGTGCCGAGGCAGCGGAAGAAGCGGTTGCCGAGGCGATAGCCGCCGATGCAGGTATGGCGTTCGCTGGGGTCGATGCCATGTTCGATCGCGGCGATCGCTGCCATCGGCTTCAGCGTCGAACCCGGCGGATACAGCCCGCGCGTTGCCTTGTTGATCAACGGCTGATGGTCGTCGGCGCGCAGCCAGCTATATTCCGAATTGCTGATCCCGTCGGAAAAGCTGTTCGGGTCGAAACTCGGCATCGACACGAAGGAGAGAATATCGCCGTTGAGCGTGTCAATGATGACCGCCGCGCCGGATTCGGGGCCCATGCGCCGCGCGACATATTCCTGCAGGTCGGCATCGATCGTCAGGTGGACGGTCTTGCCCTGCGTATCGGCCTGGGTGCTGAGCTCGCGCACGACCTTGCCGCGCGCGGTGACTTCGACACGCTTCGCGCCGGGTTTGCCGCGCAACATTTCCTGGAAATATTTCTCGAGCCCGTCCTTGCCCGTCTTGTACCCCGGCGTGATGTACAGCGGGTCCTTGACCTTCTCATACTCCTCTGCGGTCGGCGCGCCGACATAGCCGATCAGATGGCCGACTGCGGCGCCCGTCGGATAATTGCGCGCAAAACCCCGCTGCGGCGCGATGCCGGGTAGTTCGGGCAGGTGGACGAGGATCGAACTATATTCCTGCTCGGTCATATCTTCGGCGACCGCGACCGGCTGAAAGCCCGAGGCCGCGTTGAGGTCGCGCCGAATGCGCTCCATCGCGTCGTTGTCGAGGCGGAGCAGGGTCCGGAGCTGCCCGAGCACCATATCCTTGTTGTGCAGCCGGTCGGGAATGATGTCGACGCGCAGCGACACGCGGTTGTTGGCGAGCGCCTTGCCGTGGCGGTCGACGATCCAGCCGCGGCGCGGCGGTACGAGCGTCAGATTGACGCGATTGCTTTCTGATTCAAGCACATAGCGTTCATTGTCGACCACCGAAATATAGGCCATGCGCACGCCGAGCGCGACGCCGAGCGCGGCCTGGGCACCGCCGACGACGAGCGCACGGCGGGTGAAAGTGAAGCCGCGCCAGGCTTCGGTGATCGGGGGACTCTTTTTGCCAAACATGAAGGGGGTTTTATCGGCGTTTCAGGCGGAAATTGTCAAACTTCCCGGTGAGGCGAAGAAAGAGCGGGACGAGAAGAAGCGAGACGATAATTTGCGGCGCCACGAGCCCCAGAACGCGACCGGTCGCGGCGTGCGGATGCGTCAGCAGCGCGGCGGCCGCCTGGACGATGGCAACGAGCAGCCCGCCGATCGCCCAGTCGTGGAAGAAACCGCGCCAGTAAATGCGCTGCGAGATATAGGCGATCGCGATGCTTGCGGCGGTCCAGAGGAAGATCGCGGTGCCGATCGGCGCGCCACTGAACAGATCGTCCCACAGGCCCAGCGGCAGGCCGATCCACACCGGCCACATTTCGGTCCGCAGCAATTGCCAGCTGAGGAAAAAGAGCAGCCCGAGCGGCGGCAGTACCGGCGAACTCGCCACCAGCGGCAGCATCAGCGGCAGCGCCGATGCGAACATGACGGTGACGATTGGCACGAGGCGCATCCGCCACAGCGATGCCGGTTCGCCGAGGCGCGGCCCTTTCTGGTTCATGGCGCTTTGGGAACTTCCGGAACCGCGTCGGGCGGCGGCGCGAGCTGCGCTTCGGCATTTTCGGGTGTGTAGGGTCGCAGCACCGACACCGCATCGACCTTCGCCGGATCGGCAAGCGGGCGGGCGAGCGCGCCGTCGTCCTGGCGGCGGATGACGATCGCGACCGGGATATTCGGCGGATAAAGGCCGCCGGTGCCCGAAGTGACGAGGATGTCGCCGGGCTTGAAAGGGTTGTTCGCAATGTTGAGCGTGCGGATGTCGAGATCGCCGTTGCCGCGGCCATAGGCAAGCGCGGGGAGGCCATCGCGCGCGCGTCTGACGGGCACGATATTGTCGATGTCGGTGATCAACAGCACCTGCGACACCGAAGGACCCGACCCGAGGATGCGCCCGATCAGACCGTCGGCGCCGCGAACCGGCTGCCCCGACGCGACGCCGAGGTTGCGCCCGATGCTGAGCAGCGCGATGCGCTTGCTGCTCGTCGAGGTCGAGGTCAGGAGATAGCCGTTTGCAATCGCGGTCTTGTCGGTTTCCTGCAGCTTGAGCAGCGTCTTGAGCTGACGATTTTCTTCCTGCAGCGAGCTGGTCGCGACGAGCTGGCGCCGCGTTTCCGCAAGTTCCTTGCGCAGCCGGCGGTTCTGCGACCCTGCGCCGACATAGGCCGACACCGCATCGTCGATGCCCGAGATCGAGCCGATCGCCGAGCGACTGACGCGCGCGATCGGCGCCGTCACCTCATGGCTGGCGAGGCGCAGCTGGGCGAACCCCACGGGGTCGACGACCGAAAGCACCGCCAGTAACAAGCCTGCCACGGCCCCAGTCACCGCGATGACATAGGCTACGAACAGGCTGTACTGAGCCTTTCGGGATTGCCCCGGACGTCTATGTGCCGGGCGAACCATTGGTCAGCTTTGCCGATCAGGCTTGCTGCAGCACGCCGCGGAAGGCCGGATCCTCCATCGCGCGGCCGGTGCCGATCGCGACGCAGGTCAGCGGATCCTCGGCGACGGTGACGGGCAGGCCGGTCGCGTCGCGCAGCAATTCGTCGAGTTCGGCGATCAGCGCGCCGCCACCGGTGAGCACGATCCCCTGGTCGACGATGTCGGCCGCGAGTTCAGGGGCGGTGTTTTCGAGCGCGATGCGCACGCCCTCGACGATCGTGCCGATCGGTTCGGACAGGGCTTCGGCGATCTGCGCCTGGTTGATCGAGATTTCCTTGGGCACGCCGTTCACCAGGTCGCGGCCCTTGATGTGGATTGTCAGGCCGACGCCATCGGCGGGAACGCGCGCGATGCCGAAATCCTTCTTGATCCGCTCGGCGGTCGATTCGCCGATCAGCAGATTGTGGTGGCGGCGGACATAGGAGACGATCGCTTCGTCCATCTTGTCCCCGCCGGCGCGAACCGACGTGGTGTAGGCGAGGCCGCGCAAGCTCAGCACGGCGACTTCGGTGGTGCCGCCGCCGATATCGACGACCATCGAACCGATCGGCTCGGTAACGGGCATATCGGCGCCGATCGCCGCGGCCATCGGCTCCTCGATCAGCCACACTTCGCTCGCGCCGGCGTTCGATGCGGCGTCGCGGATCGCGCGGCGTTCGACGCTGGTCGAGCCCGATGGGACGCAGATCACGATTTCGGGGCTGCGGAACGCGTTGGGCTTGCCGCCGTGCACCTTGGTGATGAAGTGCTTGATCATCTGTTCGGCGACGTCGATGTCGGCGATGACGCCGTCGCGCAGCGGACGGATGGCTTCGATGCTGTCGGGGGTCTTGCCCATCATCAGCTTCGCGTCGTCGCCGACGGCCTTCACCCGCTTGATGCCGTTGATCGTCTCGACCGCGACGACCGAGGGTTCGTTCAGGACGATGCCCTTGCCGCGCACATAGACCACCGTGTTCGCGGTGCCGAGGTCGATTGCCATGTCTTGGGAATTGAATTTAAACCAGCGGGAAAAGAAGGACATCGATACTGCTTCCTGTCATCGACAGCGCGGCCTTCGAACGGGCCGCACCACCGTCGTCAAAATTGTTCGTTCCCGTGCCGACAACAGGACCAAATCTGGGGGAGATTCCGGCTCTGCCGAGGTCGGCTGGCTGGACAGGAAGATCAGGCTGTGCGGGTGGGTCGCGATTTGGGTTCGACTGCGCTAGGAGAGGCCCCATGTCAATACGTCGCCTGCCCGAAAAGCTAGTAAATCGGATCGCAGCCGGTGAAGTGGTCGAAAGACCCGCCGCAGCGCTCAAGGAACTGGTTGAAAACGCCATCGACGCCGGTGCGACTCGCATTTCGGTGCGAATCGCCGAGGGCGGAATTTCGCGGCTCGAAGTCGAGGATGACGGCTGCGGAATGACGGCGTCCGACATGGCGCTCGCGCTCGAACGCCATGCGACCTCGAAACTGCCCGACGATGCGATCGAAGATGTCACGACTCTGGGATTTCGGGGCGAAGCCTTGCCCTCGATCGCCAGCGTCGCGCGGTTGACGCTGGAAAGCCGGGTGGCGGGCGGCGACGGATGGAAGCGTGTCGTCGACAACGGCGCCGTCGTGGCGGAAGGGCCCGCGGCGCTGGCGAAAGGTACCCGCGTCGTGGTCGAAGATCTGTTCGCGCGGGTGCCGGCGCGGCGCAAATTTCTGCGCAGCGGACGCAGCGAATATGCCGCTTGCCTCGATGTCGTGAAGCGCCTCGCGATGGCGCGGCCCGACGTCGGCTTCACGGTCGAGCATGACGGCCGCCGCGTGCTCGACGTCCAGGGCGGGCAGGACCAGATCGCGCGCGTCGCGGCGCTGACCCAGCGCGAACTCGTCGCCAACAGCATCGGTGTCGATGTCGATCGCGGCGACGTGCATCTCGGCGGCGTGATCAGCCTGCCGACTTACAATCGCGGTATCGCCGACCATCAATATCTGTTCGTCAATGGCCGTCCGGTGAAGGATCGGCTGCTCGTCGGCGCGCTGCGCGGCGCCTACGCCGACCTGCTCGCGCGCGATCGCCATCCGGTCGTCGCCTTGTTCCTCGACGTGCCGACGAGCGAGGTCGATGTGAACGTCCACCCGGCAAAGACCGAAGTGCGGTTCCGCGATCCGCAGCTGGTGCGCGGCATGATCGTCGGCGGTCTCCGCCGGGCGCTCGACGAGCATGGCTTTCGCAGCGTCCAGCGCCCGGCCGAAGCCGCGCTCGCGGCGTGGCAGCAGGAGCCGGTCGCGCCCGAGCCCGCGACCGGATTTCTGTTCGGCCGCCGCACCGAGCCTGCGGTGCATCTGTTCGGCACCGACATTGCGCCAGCGGCCGATGATGTTGCGCGCGTCTATGACCGGCTCGTGCCCTTTGCGTCGGCGGCGCCGCTTGCAGGGCGGGCCGAGGTTGCCGAAGCACTGCCGCCACAGGCCGAGGAACATCCGCTGGGCATCGCGCGCGGCCAGATCGCGAAGACCTATATCGTGGCGGAGGCCGAGGACGGGCTGGTCATCGTCGATCAGCACGCCGCGCACGAACGACTGGTGCTCGAACAATTGCGCCGCGGCATGGGCGGCCAGCGCGTGCCCTCACAAGGCCTGCTGCTTCCCGAGGTTGTCGAGCTCGACGAGCCAGCATGCGACCGGCTCGAAGCCGCGGCGGCACAGCTCGCAGCGCTGGGTGTCGAACTCGAACGCTTCGGCCCCGCCGCAGTGATGGTGCGCGCGACTCCTGCGATGCTCGGCGCGATCGACTGCCGCAAGCTCGTCACCGACATCGCCGACGATCTGGCAGGCTATGATGCGGCGCTCGGCCTGAACGAAAAGCTGGAGCTTGTCGCAGCGACGATGGCTTGCCATGGTTCGGTGCGTGCGGGGCGGACGTTGAGCGTTCCGGAAATGAACGCGCTGCTCCGCCAGATGGAAGTGACGCCGCATTCGGGGCAGTGCAACCATGGCCGCCCGACCTGGGTGAAGCTTGCGATGGACGATGTCGAGAAATTGTTCGGAAGGAAATAGGATGAGGTTTCACATTGCCGCCGCGCTGTCGATTGCGGCCTTGATGGCAGCGCCGACGATCGCTGCAGCGCCGGCCAAGACGGCCGAGGTCTGTCCGGCAAAGCCCGTTCTGCCGCCCGAACTTGCCGACTGGTCGCGCAATGTGTCCAGCAAGACCATCTATGGCTATGGCGAGCCGCGTGACATCGGCTGGCCAGCGCTCGGCGCGGCGCGGACCGAGTTGTCGCTGCACAAGACCGAGAGCCTTCGCTATTGGATCGCGCCCGAGCGCGAGCCCGACGTCTTCAAGTTCGGCGGCATGGTGCCGATCGATGTCAAGAAGGCGGGCCGCCTCGTCGTCGCGCTCGATGGCGGCGCGTGGATTGACCTTGTCCATGAGGGCGCGGTGGTGAAATCGGCGACGCACGGGCATGGCCCGGCCTGTTCGGGCATCCGCAAGATGGTCGAATTCGACGTGACGCCGGGCCGCTATCTGCTCCAGATCGTCAACGCGCCTTCGGACAAGATTCGCGCAATGGCCGTAATGCGCTGATCAGTCGGTGCCCGCTTCGTCGCGGACCCGAATGAGGCCGGTCGACCGCATCGTCATCACCGGCTCGTCATTTTGATTGAAGACGGTCAGCTTTGATTTGAATAGGCCCATTTCCCGGCGGCTTTGGGATCGACGTTTGTCGAGGACCTCGCTTTCGCAGCGAAGCGTGTCGCCCGGATGAACCGGTTTGAGCCAGCGCAGTTCATCGACGCCGGGTGAGCCGAGGCCGGCCTGTTCCGCACCCGCCATATTATCGACCATCATCCGCATCGCCATCGCGCCGGTATGCCAGCCGCTGGCCGATAGGCGGCCGAAATAGGTTGCGGCCGCCGCGTCGTCGTCGAGATGGAAGGGCTGGGGGTCGTATTTGCTGGCGAAGTCGAGCACTTCTTCGCGAACGACCTGTTTGTTGCCGAACCGGCGAACCACGCCGACTTCGATATCTTCATAATAGAGCATGGCTCGCCTATGGCGCGGGCAACGGGGGGAAGGCAAGTCGCCTAATGCGCGAGCCGCTTGACGAGAGACCCGCTGGCATCGCTCGGCAGCGGTGCGACACCGATCAGCCGCATCAGCAGCGGATAGACTTCGATATTGTCAACGATACCGATGTTGCCCGAAAGCCCGGTACCGTTCGCGACGAACAGCGCGAGCATCTGCGGGTCCTGATTGTCATAGCCGTGCGCGCCGCCCCTGACTGGCCAGTTTGGCTTGCCCGCGATGATCGACCAGCCAGGCTCGGCGATACAGATGATCGCGGCAACGCGCGGGTTGTGGCCATAATGCAGCCGTTCGGGCAGCGTCTCGCGCCGGTTGCACGCCATATGATCGTGCGGTTTCAACAGCGCCTCATAGACGCGATTGTCGGTGCCCGCCGCAGGCTCGATCGCGGCATAGGGGCCGGTCTCGACCGCGACGATGCTGGGCAGGTCAATGATGTCGGCGAGCTGGATGGTGCGGCTCTCGTCGATCGCGCGCATGCCATGGTCGGCAACGACGACCAGTTGCACGGGCTGGGCCATCGCCGCGAGCTGCGCGACCAGATCGCCGATGCGCGCATCGACATCCGAAATTGCAGCATTGACCTCGGCGCTGTCGGGGCCGAATCCATGGCCTGCATCATCGACCGCTTCGAAATAGAGGGTGACGAAGGCCGGCCGGATATCGGCGGGACGACGCATCCAGTCGAGCACCGTGTTGACGCGCTGCGCATAGCCGACATGCTCGTCATAGCGCAGCCAGTCGGGCGGGCGCACATCGTGGATCGCGACTTCGCTGCCCGGCCAGAACATCGTCGCGGTGCGGACACCCGCCTTGTTCGCGGTGACCCAGGCTGGTTCGGCCTCGTCCCACCAGAAGGAATCGAGCGATTGCTTTGCGTCCCCCAGGCTGAACTTCACGTCGGGGCGCCGCGGGTCGATCATGCTGTTGCCGGTGATGCCGTTCGTGTCGGGGCGCTTTCCGGTGACGATCGCATAATGGTTCGGGAAGGTCTTCGTCGGAAAAGACGGACGCAGCGCGCCATGGGCGCCGTCGGCCGCAAGTTTCGACAGATGGGGCGTGATCCCGCGATCCAGATAGTCCGCGCGAAAGCCGTCGATCGAAATCAGGATGGTGACGGGTTTGCGGGCGTCCTCCGCATGCGCGGCGGTTGTCGCAGCGAACAGCAGGAGCAACGGCGAAAGAAAGCGTTTCATCTGCGCTCCGCTATGGCCGATATGTGACGCGTCCACGACAGCGTCAGGCCATCTTGATCCCGGCCACGCCATTCTCGACCACGCCGGTCGCGCGCTTCGACAGCGTGTTGGTCGGCGTCGTCACCTTGTCGACGACCATGAAATGCGTCTGCCATGCCTCGCGATTGACCTCGCACACCAGATAGCCGCGCTGGTCGTTGGCGAACTTGAGTTCGGGGTTGAGCTTCAGGAACACGTCGGTGCCTTTGCGCAGGTCGCTGCCGTCGCCGCCGCTGGAGATCGATGTGCCGACGAACTCGGCGCCGACGATCTTGTCCCGGAGCACCAGGTCGCCGCAGAAATTCTGATGCTCGTCGCCGGTCAGCACGACCGAATTCTTGAGCCCGGCGAAGCGCGAGAGGATGCGTTCGCGTGGCGCTTCATAGCCTGGCCAGCTGTCGAGGTTCACGATCTTCTTCGGCTCGTCCTCGCGGCGGCGGCGGTCGAGCGACATCATCGTCACCTGCTGCGCGATCCCGTTCCACGTTGCGCCGCCTTCGCCGAGATTCTTCGCAAGCCAGTCCTCTTGCGCCTTGCCGAGGACCTGTGCATCCTTGGCGAACACCTCGGGACAAGTCGGCTTGAAACCGTCGCCGCATGCCTGGTTGCTGCGATATTGGCGGGTGTCGAGCACCTGCATCGCCATCAGATTGCCGTAGCGAAGCTCGCGGTTTGCGGCGATGAACCCGCCACGCGGGAGCAGCGCCTTGCGTACCGGCATATGCTCATACCAAGCCTGGAACGCCGCCTGCCGGCGCAGCATGAAGACCTCGGGCGGCGGCGCGTCCGGATCGTTGCCGTCGAGGTCCATCTTCCAGTCGTCATGGACAGAGACCCAGTCGTTGCGGATCTCGTGATCGTCGAAGCTGGAAACGAAGGCGTGCGACGAGCGCGCCGCCTGCATGTCGATGTCGAACAGCGTCTGCGAATAGGCGGTTCGGAAGTCGCCGAGGTCCTGCAATCCGCGCAGCGCATATTTGCGGACCGGCCGGACGGGCAGGCCGTCGGGGAAGAGATAGTCCTGCTGATATTCATAGATGAAGTCGCCATAGTGATAGACGAACGCAAGGTCTTCACGGGCGAGATGGCGATAGGCGCCGTAAAACCCCGACTCATAATGCTGGCAGCCGCAGACGCCGAACTTCAGCGCATCGACGTTGGCGCCCACTGCCGGCAACGTCTTTGCACGGCCGCGGAGGCTGCGTTCGCCGCCGGCGGTAAAGCGGTAATAATAGGGACGGGCGGATTGCAGCCCGGCAACCTCGACATGGACGCTATGGCCCAGCTCGGGCCGCGCGAGTTCGGTGCCCTTGGCGACGATTTCGCGAAAGCCGCTGTCGGGCGACACTTCCCATTCGACGGGCACATTGACCAGCGGCATGCCGCCGTGGGGCGCGAGCGGGTCGGGCGCGAGCCGCGTCCAGATGACGAAACCGTCGCTCGCAGGATCGCCGGCCGCGACGCCCAGGCTGAACGGAAAATCACGAAAGAAGCCGGCTTCCGCGCGCAGGATTGCGGGCGCCGAAAGCCCGGCGAGCGTTGCGGTGGCAAGGAAATGGCGGCGGTTCAGCATGGCGGCTCCGAAGGGCGAAAGGTACGACTCAGCGCGAGCGGCATAGCCCAGCCGCGCGCGCATGCCCATCCGCCGCTTCGGTCCTTTTGCCGCTTGTCAGGCTGCCCCAAGTTTGAGACAGATCGATGATCAACCGGGGGGACGATCGGGACTGAAGCTGGTCAATCCTGCTTCGTCATGCCGGATGCGATCCGGCATCCATCGTGCCGCCTGGCCTGATGGACCCCGGAGCAAGTCCGGGGTGACGAGAGAGGACTATGTCTTACTACCGGCCGATGCTGAGCCGCGCGAAGACCGTCGCGCCGATCGGGTTCCTGCCATAGGCTGCGTCGAGCTGCCGCGGCTTGTCGAACGCGGCGACGGTGCCGCCCAATGCCAGGTTCAGCGGGCCGACGAGTGGGACCCGATAGGCATAGCCCGCCTGGACCTTGGTCACGCGGAACGGCGTATCGTGCAGCGGATCGTCATGGTCGGTGAACAGTTCGTCATTCTTCACATTCTCTACCCGCCCGAAGATCGTGTGGTGGTCGTCGATATCCCAATTCACTTCGGCAAGCCACGCGGTCAGCGTGTCGCCGGGATCACGGTTCTTGGCGCTGAATGCCGCGGTCGCCGACAGGCCGCTGCCAGTGGCATATTGGACGCTGGCGGTCGTGCGATGCTCATTCTCGCCCGCATGCTGCGCCTCGGGTTCCTTGAGCCGTGCGTGGCTGACCTGCAAAGCCCAGGCGGGCGAGGGCGTCCAGGTTCCGCGCAGCGACCAGCTGTCGAAACGCGGCTTTTCGATGTTCCAGCGCTTCTCGTCGGGCTCGCGCCCGGTGAACAGCGAGCCTTCGAGCTGGACCTGGCGATTCTGGAAGCCGAGCGTCGCGACACCATAGGTGATGTGCGTCGAATCGAACCAGTGATGTGTGATCGGCGCCTCGGGATTATAGCGCGCACTGCCGCGGTGCATGAAGGCGCTCGGGCCGATCGCAGGCTCGCCGACCGGGCCGCCATAGACGAACAACCGTTCGCCATTGTCGCCAATATCGACGTCGATACGACCCGCCAGTTCCATGAACAGATCGTGCGGATGCTGGCGGTCGACGAGCGGCTCGCCGTTGGCCGTTTCGCCGGTCGCAAACAGGTTCGGATAGCCGCGGTTCGACATCAGCGGCTCGAGGCTCATCATCGACTTGAGCTGGATGCGGCCCCAGCCGGTGTCGGTCTCGCCCGAGAGCATCAGCATCGACTGGATATAGGTCTTGTCGTCGCCGCGCGGCCCCGACTGGTCCGAATAGACGCCCCAGGCAAAGCCGTGCGCCATCACCATCCAGTCATCGCCCGCATCGATATGAAGGCCGGTGTGGCCGCCTTCGTTCGCGGGCAGGCGTGCGGTGCCAGAGCCTTCTGCCGGGCTTCGTCCGCTTTGATCCTTGCGGATTTCGATGGGGGTCGCGTCGATCCGCATATCGTCCGGCACCTGCCGCCTGGGATCCTTGATAACGGTCATGTCGTCGCTGGGGCAGGTCGCGGGGGCGCAGGTCTCCCCATCGTGTTTCGGTTGATCGGGCGCGGGTGTTTCGGGCATCCGATGGCCGGCGTGAGGGTCGTGCTCGCCATGATCCTGCGCAATGGCGGACAGGGGAGTAAAGGCGAACGCCGCAGCGCCCGCCAAAAGAAATGGCTTCAACATCATGATATCCTGACAAAAGCTAGAACGGGGAATTCCGGCTTTTCAGGGTCGCGGTGGCGGAATGCTCGGCAGGATATCGGCGCCGGCGAGCGCGGTCATCGGGCGAATGTGCGGCGCGACCGCCGCGAGTGGCGGCGGCGATGTGAGCAGATTGACGGCAGGGCTGGCGACGCAGCCGATACAGAAATGGCCCGATGCCTTGCCTTGGTCGCCATCGGGTTGATGGTGCGGGGTGCCCACCGGTATCGCGTCGTGACAGCTGGCAGCGGGCGTCGTCGTGTCGGCCTGAACCGGTGCGGCCACCGCGGGCAGTGACAAGCCGATCAGAAACAGCATCAGGAGCAAATGGCGCAGCATCGAACCCAGCCTTAGCACAAACCTCAGCTGTGCAGGAAGTGCATCACGTCGCCGTCGTGCACGACATAGGCCTTGCCCTCGGCGCGCAGCTTGCCCGCTTCGCGCGCGCGCGCTTCGCCGCCCAGCGCGACATAATCGTCATAGGCGATCGTCTCGGCGCGGATGAAGCCTTTCTGGAAATCGCTGTGGATCTCGCCCGCGGCTTCGGGCGCGGTCGCGCCGGTGTAGACGGTCCAGGCGCGCGCTTCCTGCGGGCCGACGGTGAAGAAAGTGATGAGGTGGAGCAGCTCGTACCCCGCGCGGATGACACGCGCGAGGCCGGTTTCGCTCAGGCCCATTTCGGACAGGAATTCCATCCGGTCGGCCATGTCCATCGTCACCAGCTCGCTCTCGATCGCGGCCGACACGACGACGGCCTGCGCGCCTTCGGCAGCGGCCTTCGCGAAGACCTGTGCGGAGAAGGCGTTGCCGTTCGCGGCGCTGCCTTCATCGACGTTGCAGACATAGAGGACGGGCTTGGACGTCAGCAGTTGTGCGGTGCGCAGGACGCGGGCTTCCTCGTCGTCCTTGGGGTCGGTCAGCCGCGCTGGCTTGCCTTCGCGCAGCAGTTCGAGCGCCTGGCCGAGCACCGATGCGGCGATCTTGGCTTCCTTGTCGCCCTGAGCGGCCTTTTTGACGAAGGCGGGGACGCGCTTCTCGAGGCTTTCCAGGTCGGACAGCAGCAGTTCGGTTTCGACGGTCTCGGCGTCGGCGACGGGATCGACGCGATTTTCGACATGCTGGATGTCGTCATCCTCGAAACAGCGCAGTACATGGACGATCGCATCGACTTCGCGGATGTTGCCGAGGAACTGGTTGCCCAGCCCTTCGCCCTTCGACGCGCCGCGCACCAGGCCGGCGATGTCGACGAAGGCGAGCTGGGTCGCGATGATCTTTTTGCTGTTTGCGATTCCGGCGAGCTTTTCGAGCCGCGCGTCGGGCACCGCGACGTTGCCGATATTCGGCTCGATCGTGCAGAAAGGATAATTCGCCGCCTGTGCCGCCGCCGTTTCGGTCAGCGCGTTGAACAGGGTGGACTTGCCGACGTTGGGCAGGCCGACGATCCCGCATTTGAAACCCATAAAAACTCCGTGAGGCCCGGCGCAAGCATGAAGGAGGGCCGGTGGTGCAGCGCCCCTAGCGCCAAGTCGCGGCGGACGCCAGTATTGCTTCAGGCTCCCGCGCGATCGATCCACACGGCGAGCACTGCCCCACCGCGCCGCAACGGCGTGAATATGCGCCGAACCGAGCGAAAGGGAGCAGAAAATTCACCGATGTTCAGCTTGCGCCAGCTAGTGGCAGCGCATGAGACGCATCGTTCCGCAATCGAACCGCCGGGTCGCATCGGCTGTGATCCTTTTCGCGGCGTTGGCGACAACGCCATCCGTCGCCGAACCGTCGAGCTTCGAGGCCGGGGTCTTCGACGAACTCAATTATTTCCGCGAAGATCCGGCGGACTATGCCGACGAGCTGCGCGGCTATCGATCGCGCTTCGACGGCAAGCTGCTGATCGCCGCAGAGGGCGACGAGATCGATGTCATGACGCGCGAGGGCGTGGCTGCGGTCGACGAAGCGATCCGCGTCCTTCGCCGCGAGGCGCCGCTGACCACGCTGATCTGGAGCGACCGGCTTCAGCGCGCTGCCGCCGATCATGTCGCGGCGCAATCGCGGTCGGGCGCGGTCGGGCATTATGACAATCGCGGCGGGCCGGGGGATCGGATGACAGCACGCGGCGGCGGCCCCTATGTCAACGAAGCGATCACCTATGGCCATCAGACACCCGCGGGGGTGATCCACCAGCTGCTGATCGATGACGGCGTCCCGGGCCGCGGTCATCGTTTCGGGCTGTTGCGGACCGATCAACGCTATGTCGGCGTTGCCTGCGGCGCGCATCGCATCCACCGCACGATGTGCGTGATCCTGATGTCGGCGACCGTCGACGGATCACCGCCGCCGCCGCCCCGATCCGCTAACTGACGGTCGGGCGGAGGGCGCGCTTCACCCGTTCAGGCGGAGCGCAAGATCGCTTTGAAAGCGCACATCGTCACCGTCGGCGAGCCATTTCGCCTCGGCGGCGATCGCGCCTAGCAGGTCGGTCAGCGGTTCGACTTCGCTCTTGTGATAATTCCCCAGGACGTGGCCGGTGACGCGGTCCTTGTGGCCGGGATGGCCGATGCCGATGCGCACGCGGCGGAAATCGTCGCCGATATGCTGGATCATGCTGCGAATGCCGTTGTGACCCGCCGCGCCGCCGCCCTGTTTGACCTTCACCTTCATCGGTGCGATGTCGAGCTCGTCATAGAAAGCCGTGACATCCTGCGGCGTCAATTTGTAGAAATCGAGCGCAGCGCGCACGCTGCGGCCGCTTTCGTTCATGAAGGTGCCGGGTTTCAGCAACAGGATGCGCTGGTCGCCGATGCGACCTTCCTGAACCCAGCCCTGGAATTTCTTCGCCGGGGCAGGGAAATCATGCACGTCGGCGATGACGTCGGCGGCCATGAAGCCGACATTGTGACGGTGCATCGCATATTGGGGCCCGGGATTACCGAGGCCGACCCAGAGCTGCATCATGCTGCCTTTCTCGGGGCCTGTCGTGGGAGGCCCCCTCGCCGAAGAGAGGGGGCCGTCCGAACGAGATTAGGCGTCGTCGCCGCCTTCGGCTGCTTCGGAGCCATCGACGGTGGTGTCGCCGGCGTTCGACTTCATCGCCGACGGAGCAACGATCGTCGCGATGGTGAAGTCGCGGTCGGTGATCGCGCTTTCGCTACCCTTGGGCAGGGTCACGTTGCTGATGTGGATCGAATCGCCGACATCATAGCCGGTGACGTCGATCTGGATGTCATCGGGCATCTTGTCCGAATCGCAAATCAGCTCGAGTTCGTGGCGAACGATGTTGAGCACGCCGCCGCGCTTCAGGCCCGGCGAGGCTTCTTCGTTGATGAAGACCACGGGGACCGCGACGTTGACCTTGGCATCCTTGCTGATGCGCAGGAAGTCGGCGTGGATCGGACGATCCTTGACCGGGTGGAAAGCGACGTCCTTCGGCAGGGTACGCACCTGTTTGCCATCGACATCGATCATCACGATCGAGTTCATGAAGTGACCCGTCATCAACTGCTTCATCAGCAGCTTTTCTTCGACGTGGATCATCAGGGGTTCTTCTTTGCCGCCATACACAACGGCGGGGACGCGGCCATTACGACGCAGTTCACGCGAGGCTCCCTTGCCTCCGCGATCACGCGTCTCGGCCGACAGCACCAGCTGGTCGCTCATCATTTTTCTCCGAAACAGATTACACAGTTCCGCCACGCCTCCAGGGATGACCATGGCCGGAAGCGGGGGCGCATAGCGGGGAAGGCCTCGAAATGCAAGCGCGGGCGCGCTTATTGCACGCGCGTGACCCGATAGCCGTCGGCCGAAAGCATCGCAGGGACGCTGTCGGTGCCGACAAGATGTCCCGCGCCGACGGCCATCAGCACCGTGCCTGGCCGTTCCAGCCGCGTCTTGACCCAGCCGCTCCAGCGCCGGTTGCGATCGGTGATGATCGCCTTGCGCGCCGCGGGGGCCGCGTCGACATCCTCGTTTACGACCTTGGCGAGCGCCTGCGTGTCGCCGCGCGTCCAGGCGGCCGCCATCGCGCTGACATCCTTCAGGGCGTTGTCGGCATTTTCCGCCGCCTGCACGAGCAAGGTTCGCTGCGTCGCGGGATCGAGCGTCTCGAACAACGTCAGCTGCGCCTTCGCACTTTCTAGCCCCGCAATGGGTTTGCCGGCGGCCCGAAACGACGCCGTCAGGCCCGATTCGACACCCGCTGCGGAAGAGAGTTCGGCCTGTTCGGCGACGCGCTGGCCCATCAGCACGAGCACGGCCCAATCGTCGAGCTTGTCGCCGCCGAAATCGGTACCGGCTTCGAGCTTGCGGTAGTTGGCAAGCGCCTTCGCAGGCAATCGCGCATCCATCGCGAGCGGCTTGTCGCGCGGCGCGAGCGACTGGAACACCATGCCCGCCTGGGCAAGCTGCTGCGGCGACAGTTCGAGCATCAGTTCGTCGGCCGATTTGGCGACCTCGGCAATCTTGCCGCGGTTCCAGTCGGTGCCGGCGGGAAGCGCGTGCATCGTTCCCAGCATATAGATGTGCGTGTCGGCATCCTCGACCAGCCACATCGCGGGCCGCGCCTCCACCTCGGCCTTTGCGCCGCACGCGGCCAGCAGCAACGGCAAAAGGGCCGCCGCAAAGCGACGACCCCCGTGACCGCGGAGCAGGGCGCTGCCGCGCATCACTGGACGCGCTTCGCCTTGAGTCCGCGCGCCTTCAGATAATCCTGCACGCTATGCTTGCCGGCAAGATGGCCTGCGCCCACCGCGACGAAGACCGTTCCCGGCTTGTCCATCCGCGTCTTGATCTGGTCTGCCCAGCGGGCGTTGCGATCCCACAGCAGGGTCTTGGTGAGTTCGGGCGTCGCATCCATGCTTTCGTTCATCAACGCCGCCAGCTTCTTGGGATCGCCCTTGCCCCACAGCAGGACGAGGCTGTCGAGCGTCGGGCCAAGCTTGTCGATGTCCTTCACCGTCGAATTGAGGAAAGCGACCTGCTGATCTTCGGGCAGCTTGTCGAAAAAGCCGAGCTGTTCCTCGAGCGTTTCAAAGCCTGATATGGGCTTGGTCGTGGCTTTCGCCGCGGCGGTGAGCTGCTTTTCGACGCCTTCTTCGGGGTTGTAGCCCAGCTTGGTGAGCGGCAGCACCGACAGCGTGATGCCGGCAAACCAGGGTTTGAACGCGTCGAAAGCATTGGCGGGCAGGCCAAGCCCGGTGAGCGCCGCCTGAAAGGCCTTCAGTGCCTCGGGATCAAGCTTTTGCGGCAGCGTCTTGCCGCTCGCGTCTACGGCCAGCGAAAAGGTGGTCTTCGTCATTTCGGCCTGATCTTCGGGGAGTACGAGTTCGAGTACCAGCTCGTCCGACTTGTCGAACGCCTGACGAACCGCGCCATCGAACCAGCTGAGGCCGGGCTTCAGCACATGAACCGTGCCGAGCAGATAGATGGTCGTGTCGGCATCCTTCACGGCCCACATCGCAGGCTTGATCGCCTGCACCGTAGCAGTTGCCGCAGCGGGCTCCTTGGCAAAGGAAACATTGCCGGGAGTCAGCGCGCAGGCAGCGAAGGGAATAACCGCGCAGCTGGTCACCAGCGTCTTGAACCAGGTCTTCATCGAAAAACACCTTTCGTTGTGGGCCTTATGGCCGGGGTCGGAGGGGAAGGGGAGTAGGAAAGTCAGCGATATTTCAGCCAGAGCCAGACGACGGCGTTCACCGCCATCGAAAACAGGAACAGCAGCATCGCATCGGCGGGCGGCGCCAGGTCGGCGCGGTGCAGCACCCACCAGACCGGCGCCGGAACGATGAAAGCGTACCAGCCGGCGAGGCCCGCCCACAGCCATGCGCGCTCCTCATGGTCGTCGATCGCGCGGTGATAGATGGTCATCGAGATCGCGAGGCCGAGCACCCAGAAGAGCGACGCGCCGATCGCGAATCCGGTGCTGAGCGAACCGCTGAACGCCATGTCCAGGCCGTTGCGGCCGGCGGGCTGGTCGGCGACCATCCAGCCGCCGACGATTCCGCCAATGACGGCGGCAAAGCCGAGCGCGAAGCGGTAGCGGCGCTGGCGCGGAGAAAGGCGCCGGCGGGGGGGTGTAGTAGAGGCTTCAGGCATCGTCGCTTCCTTCATGGCCGTCGTCGAAGATTTCCTCGATCGGCATCTCGAACAGCCGCGCAAGCTTGAAGGCGAGCGGCAGCGACGGGTCATACTTTCCCGTTTCGATCGCGTTCACCGCCTGCCGCGAAACATCGAGCCGGTCGGCCAGTTCGGCCTGGCTCCAGTTCCGCATCGCGCGCAGCACTTTCAATTTATTGTTCATTGGCGCCTCGCCAGCATTTCCATCCGAAAGACCGTCGCTTCCCATAGAGCATCAAAATGTCGGGGAAGGGGAATATTTTGTCCGGATCGTTGCGGTTTATGAGTGGCGGGAGAGCGACCGGGGCCATTCGGCGGGCAAGAGACTGGAGCGCCATCGTGGGCGAGGGCGCTCCAGCCCAAGTCGTCGGCCGTCAACGGGAAGTATCGGCCGGGTCGAAAGCGTCGAACGGTCACGCCGCGCGTTACCGGCCCGTCTTGACCATCAGCAGCGCGAGCTGGGTGCCGCCCTGCGCCTGAACAATCGCGCGCTTTGCCTGCGGCTCGGCCTGCGCGAGGGCAGCGGACACGCAGACCGCAGTGCGGCCGGTTTCCGCCGTTCCGCGAAGGCCCGAATAGCAAACCGCGCGGGCCGCACTCTTCAGTCGGGCATCGAGCCGTTCGCGATCGGCCGGACGCGTCAGGTCGAGGTTGTCGATGCGGACGACAGCCGTCGCACTTTCGGTTTGGGCGGTCGCAGGCACGGCGGCGGCGGTGAGCGAGAGAGCGAGGATCAGGGTGCGGGTCATCATGTCTATTCTCCTTTGATCGGGTCGGGGATGGGTAGGGGGATCGGTTCGAGCAAGTCACGTTTACCTGTCTGTGTGTCAGGTATGCGTGACTATATGTCGCGATTCGCTGACTATGTCAATAACACCTTACAAAAAGTTTTGGAGACCTTACAAAGTCGTGCTCTTCCGCGATGCGTGCCGCCGCCCAGAGCCTTGACCCTGCGGCGTCGCTGCGCCAATGCGGCGACGATTTTTGCACCTGCGAAGGAATTGCGGCCGTGGCCGACGGGGCGGACAAGACACCACTCAGCTTTCAGGACATGATCCTGACGCTGCACGCCTATTGGAGCGCGCGCGGTTGCGCGATTCTGCAGCCTTATGACATGCGCGTGGGCGCCGGCACTTTCCACCCCGCAACGACGCTGCGCAGCCTTGGTCCCGAGCCGTGGAACGTCGCCTATGTCCAGCCGAGCCGCCGCCCGACTGACGGCCGCTATGGCGAGAACCCGAACCGGCTTCAGCATTACTACCAATATCAGGTGATCCTGAAGCCATCGCCCGCCGACTTGCAGGAACAATATCTGGGCTCCTTGGCCGCGATTGGCATCGACCCGCTGCTCCACGATATCCGTTTTGTCGAGGATGATTGGGAATCGCCGACGCTGGGCGCATGGGGGCTGGGCTGGGAAGTGTGGTGCGACGGGATGGAAGTCACCCAGTTCACCTATTTCCAGCAGATGGGCGGCTTCGACTGCAAACCCGTCGCGGGCGAGCTGACCTACGGCCTCGAACGCCTTGCCATGTATATCCAGAATGTCGACAATGTGTACGACCTGCGCTTTTCCGATCCCGTCGGCGACGTTCCGGGGATCAGTTACGGCGACGTCTTCCTCGAGAATGAAAAGCAGTTCTCGAAATGGAATTTCGAGGTCGCGGACACCGACAGCCTGTTTGCGGGCTTCAAGGCGGCCGAGGCCGAATGCCAGCGCGCGATCGCGGCGAATGTCCCGCTGGCTGCCTATGACCAGGCGATCGAAGCGAGCCACCTGTTCAACCTGCTCCAGGCGCGCGGTGTGATCAGCGTCCAGGAGCGCGCCAACTATATGGCGCGGGTCCGCGACCTCGCGAAAGGCAGCTGCAAGGCGTGGATCGACAGCCAGTCGGACCGCTGGACCCAAAACTATCCGGGGTGGACGCTGTGACCGATTTCCTTCTCGAACTGCGCAGCGAGGAAATTCCGGCGCGGATGCAGGCCGGCGCGCGCGCCGAACTCGACAAGCTGTTCCGCGCGCAGATGAGCGCTGCGGGCCTTGAAACCGGCGAGCTCACCATCTGGTCGACTCCGCGCCGCCTGGCGCTGATCGCCAAGGGCTTGCCCGAGGCGACGGCAGCAGTCAGCGAGGAACTGAAAGGTCCGCGCAGCAGCGCGCCGCCGCAGGCGCTCGAAGGCTTCCTCCGCAAGACCGGCCTGACGCAGGACCAGCTCGAAGACCGCGACGGCGTCTATTTCGCCGTGATCGACAAGCCCGGCCGTGCAACCGCCGATGTGCTCGCCGAAGCGATCCCCGCCATCATTCGCGGCTTTGCTTGGCCCAAGTCGATGCGCTGGGGCAAGGACAGCGCGAGCAGCGAAAGCTTGCGCTGGGTCCGCCCGCTGTCGGGCATCGTCGCGATCTTCGGCGAAGATCTCGTCCCATGTGAAGTTAGTGGAATTTCGGCGGGTTTCGCAACGCGCGGCCACCGCTTCCACTGCCCGGGCGAGATCACGATCGGATCGGCATCGGACTATGCCGAAAAGCTGCGTGCGTGCCACGTCATCGTCGACCATGAGGAACGGCAGGCGATCATCCGCGACGGTGCGGTCCAGGCAGCGGCCGACGCGGGGCTGACGCTCGTCGAGGACGAGGGGCTGGTGATCGAGAATGCCGGGCTCACCGAATGGCCGGTGCCGCTGCTCGGCCGCTTCGACGAAGCGTTTCTGGAAGTGCCGCCCGAGGTCATCCAGCTGACGGCGCGGGTAAACCAGAAGTATTTCGTCGTGAACGGCGCAGGCGGGACGCTCGCGAACGGCTTCGTCTGCACCGCGAACATCGACGCGGTCGACGGCGGCGCAGAGATCGTCGCGGGGAACCGCAAGGTGCTGGCGGCGCGGCTTTCGGATGCGCGCTTCTTTTGGGAGCAGGACCGCAAGACCAAGCTGGAAGATCATGCGAAGAAGCTCGATCGCATTACCTTCCACGAAAAGCTGGGCACCGTCGCCGACAAGGTCGAGCGCGTCGCCAAGCTGGCGCGCTGGCTGGTCGAGGAAGGCATCGTCACCGACCGCACCCCGGCGAAGGCCGGGGCCCAGAGCGGCATAGAGCAAACGTCGGCGCCGAACAGCCCTGGACCCCGGCCTTCGCCGGGGAGCACGGCGTTGGCAGACCAAGCCGAACTCGCTGCCCGCCTCGCCAAGGCCGACCTCGTCACCGAGATGGTCGGCGAATTCCCCGAATTGCAGGGCCTGATGGGCGGCTATTACGCCCGCGCCGAAGGCCTGCCCGACGCCGTCGCCGACGCGATCCGCGACCACTACAAGCCGGTCGGGCAGGGCGACGACGTGCCGACCGCTCCGGTGACGGTGGCTGTGGCGCTGGCGGATAAGCTGGACAGCCTAATTGGCTTCTTTACCTTCGGAATGGCTCCGACTGGGTCGAAAGATCCGTTTGCTTTGAGACGGGCGGCGTTGGGTGTGCTTTCGTTGATTCAAACGAAAGGCCTCCGGCTTCATGTGCTTTCCGCCTTTGACGCGCTGGTTCAGCAGTTGCCGATTAACGCGCAAGCGTTGAAGGACTATCCGCCGTTAGGTCGCGTCGATGTGAACTTCATCGCGCTCCTCGACTTCTTCGCCGACCGCCTAAAAGTCCAGCAACGCGAAGCCAGCGTTCGTCACGACCTGATCGACGCGGTGTTTGCGCTTGGCGGAGAGGATGATCTTGTCCGCCTGCTCGCCCGCGTGAAAGCGCTTCAGGCATTCATGACGACCGAGGACGGCACCAACCTGCTCGCGGGCTATAAGCGTGCGGCGAATATCCTGAAGCAGGCGGACATTGCCATCGCCCCCGCGAAGGCGGGGGCCGCTGGAGGTAGTGCTCCCACGACAACGGCCCCCGCCTTCGCGGGAGCGACGGATGTGGATCGTGCGCTGCTCGCCGCGCTCGACGCCGCCGAACCCGCGGCCGCCACCGCCGTTGCCGACGAGCGCTTCACCGACGCGATGGCCGCGCTCGCCAGCCTGCGCGCGCCGATCGATGCGTTTTTCGATGGCGTGATGGTCAACGATCCCGACGAAGCGGTCCGTGCCTATCGCCTCGGGCTGCTGTCGCGCTTTACCGGCGCGGTGCATGGCGTCGCCGATTTCTCGAAGATCGAGGGCTGACCCTACGGCCCCTTTGAACGAAGCAAGCAAAACTGAATCGACGGATTGCGATTGCATACCTACCCAGCGGCGACCTCCTCCCCGGGGCAGCAGGAGTTAGACATGACGAAGATGGTGCATTTGTTCGGCGGCGACGCGACGACAAGCGAGCGGTCGAAGGAATTGCTAGGCGGCAAGGGGTCGAACCTCGCCGAAATGGCTTCGATCGGCCTGCCGGTGCCTCCCGGCCTTACGATCACCACTGAAGTCTGCACCGCATATTACGATAATGGCGAGCAATTTCCGGCCGGACTTGCCGACGAAGTCGCAGCGGGCATCGCGCATATCGAAGGGCTGACGGGGCGGACATTCGGCGATGCCGCGGATCCGCTGCTCGTCTCGGTCCGTTCGGGCGCGCGCGTGTCGATGCCGGGGATGATGGACACGGTCCTCAACCTCGGCCTCAACGATCGCACCGTTGTCGGCCTCGCCGAAACGTCGGGCGACGCGCGTTTCGCATGGGACAGCTATCGCCGTTTCGTTCAGATGTATGCCGATGTGGTTATGGGCCTCGACCATGCAGAGTTCGAGGAAGCGCTCGAAATCGCCAAGGAAGACAGGGGCTTCTATCTCGATACCGAGATGTCGGCCGAAGACTGGCAAGCGCTGGTCAAGGATTATCAGGCGATCGTCGAACGCGAGACCGGCGCGCCGTTCCCGCAGGAACCGAACGACCAGCTGTGGGGCGCGATCGGCGCCGTCTTTGCGAGCTGGGAAAGCGATCGCGCGAAAGTCTATCGCCGCCTGAACTCGATCCCCGCCGATTGGGGCACCGCGGTCAATGTGCAGGCGATGGTGTTCGGCAATATGGGCGACACGTCGGCGACCGGCGTCGCGTTCACGCGCGACCCCGCGACGGGCGAGCGCGCCTGGTACGGCGAATGGCTCATCAATGCGCAGGGCGAGGATGTCGTCGCCGGCATCCGCACCCCGCAATATCTGACCAAGGTCGCACGCGAAAGGGCGGGCGCGAAGCCCGCGTCGATGGAAGAAGCGATGGCCGAGACGTTCGGCGAACTTGGCCGCGTCTTCGACACGCTCGAAACGCATTACCGCGACATGCAGGACATCGAGTTCACCGTCGAACGCGGCAAACTATGGATGCTCCAGACGCGCTCGGGCAAGCGCACGGCGAAGGCGGCGCTCAAGATCGCGGTCGAAATGGTGGCTGAGGGGCTGATTTCCGAAGAGGAAGCCGTGGGCCGCGTCGATCCGGGCGCGCTCGACCAGCTGCTCCACCCGACGCTCGATCCGAAGGCGCCGCGCGACGTGCTGACCAAGGGGCTCCCCGCGAGCCCCGGCGCGGCTTCGGGCAAGATCATGTTCGACGCCGACAGCGCCGAAAAGGCCGCGGGCATGGGCGAAGCGGTTATCCTCGTCCGCGTCGAGACCTCGCCTGAGGATATCCACGGCATGCACGCAGCGCGGGGCATTTTGACTGCGCGCGGCGGCATGACCAGCCACGCCGCGGTCGTTGCGCGCGGCATGGGGCGTCCGTGCGTCTCGGGCGCGGGCGGGCTGTCGATCGACGGCGCGGCGCGCGTGCTGCGCGTTGGCGGGCGCGAACTGCGCGAAGGCGATATCCTGACGCTTGACGGCTCGACCGGCGAAGTTATGGCGGGCGAAGTCCCGACCTTGCTGCCCGAACTGGTTGGCGATTTCGGCACGTTGATGGTCTGGGCCGACAAGGTCCGCCGCATGAAAGTGCGCGCCAACGCCGAAACGCCGCAGGATGCGCAGGTCGCGCGCGACTTCGGTGCAGAGGGCATCGGGCTTTGCCGCACCGAACATATGTTTTTCGACGCGGCGCGGATCACCGCGGTGCGCGAGATGATCCTCGCCGACAGCGAGGACGGCCGCCGCGCCGCACTCGCCAAACTGCTCCCCGAACAGCGGGGCGACTTTGCCGCAATCTTCGGGGTGATGGCGGGGCTTCCGGTGACGATCCGCCTGCTCGATCCGCCGCTCCACGAATTTCTGCCGACGCGCGAAGAGGATTTCGCCGACGTCGCTGCCGCCGCGGGGGTGGGCATCGAAAAGCTGAAGGCCCGCGCCAGCGAGCTGCATGAATTCAACCCGATGCTCGGCCATCGCGGCTGCCGCCTTGGCGTCACATATCCCGAAATCTATGAGATGCAGGCGCGCGCGATCTTCGAGGCGGCGTGCGACGTCGCCGCCGAAACCGGCGCCGCGCCGATTCCCGAAGTGATGATCCCGCTGGTCGCAACGCGCCGCGAGTTCGACCTCATGAAAGCGGTCGTCGACGCGCAGGCGAAGGCCGTGTTCGCCGAAAAGGGCCGCGAGATCGCCTATCTGGTCGGGACGATGATCGAACTGCCGCGCGCCGCGCTGATGGCGGGCGAGATTGCGGAGACCGCCGAGTTCTTCAGCTTTGGCACCAACGACCTGACCCAGACGACGATCGGCATCAGCCGCGACGATGCGGGCCGCTTTCTGACGCAATATGTCGACAAGGGCATCTTCCTGACCGACCCGTTCGTCAGCCTCGACGTCGAGGGCGTCGGCCAGCTGATCGAACTCGCCGCCGAGCGCGGGCGGGGGACGCGTCCCGACGTCAAGCTGGGCATCTGCGGCGAGCATGGCGGCGACGCGCCGAGCATCCATTTCTGCGAGAAAACGGGCCTCGACTATGTCAGTGCCTCGCCGTATCGTGTGCCCATCGCACGTCTGGCGGCAGCGCAGGCGGCCTTGAAACGGGGATAACGCCCCGCCTCGTCATCATGGCGAAGGCCGGGGTGACGAATGGGTGAGGGAAACGGGCGCATGAAGAGCTGGCACCGCTATGCGATCACGTTGGTGGGCGGAATAGCGGTGGGGCTCGGTGCACTATGGTCGCTTACCAGCGCAGGCTTCAGCGGCGGTGCGATCGTCAACGGCCCGTGGTCGACTTCGATGGGCTATGGCACCAAGGCGACCGATCCGCTGACCCGCGCCCGGGTCGCGCGCGGCGGCATGCTCGCGCTGCCAGCTGTCGAAACCGTTTATTGGGCGGCAAAGACCGACCCGACGGGCGCGCCGCTTGACGGCAATTGCCGCTACAGCCTGTCGGGCACGCCGCTCGATGCGCGATGGTGGAGCGTCACCATCTACGACACAAAGGGCTATATGGTCGCCAATGCTGCGAACAAATGGTCGGTCAACGGCGCCAATGTCGCGCTCGACGCGAAGGGCGAATGGCGCGTCACGATCTCGCCGGAAAAACCCGCGGAAGGCGCATGGCTGCCAGGGACAAAGGGCCAGCCGTTTCACCTGACCTTGCGCATGTACAACCCCGGCAAGGCTTTTCGCGGTGCCCCCGAGAAGGCGGCGCTGCCGCGTATCGTGAAGGAGGGCTGCTGACATGCGCAACTGGCTCGGCCCGCTCCTCTTTGGCCTGATTGTCGCTGCGGCGACCACTTGGGCCGCGATTTCCTATATGCCTTTTGCCTTGATGAACGTCGCGATGGACCGGCTGGGGCAGGGCGGTTTGAACAATATGTCCTATGGCGCGCTCGCGACCGCCGCGCGCCAGCCGATCGTGCGGCCCAGTCCCGACCTCGCCTATTCGAGCTGCCCCTACGACCTGTCGGCGGGCCCGCTTGCGATCGACGTCACGCCGGTACCGGGACGTTACAGTTCGCTCAGCATCTTCGACGCCGCGACCGACGTCATCTTCGTCCGCAACGATGCGCAGGCGGGCGGAAAATCCTATCGAATCATCGTCGCGCGCGACGGGCAGGCCGTGCCGGCGGGCGCCGAGGTCGTGCGCACGAACCATGACAAAGGCATCGCCCTGATCCGCCTGTTGTTAAGGGACCCCGCCGAAATAACGGGCCTCGATGCGGTGCGGCACCAGTCATCCTGCGCCACGGTCACAAAGCTGAAATAGGGGGTTGCGCCACTGCGCATCGCCCCGTAAAGGCACCGCTCCACGCACCCGTAGCTCAGCTGGATAGAGCATCAGACTACGAATCTGAGGGTCGGGCGTTCGAATCGCTCCGGGTGCACCATTTCCCAATTCGAGAGAATTTCGCCGCGGTGAGCCTGCCGCGCGCATAGCTATGCGCGGTTGCATCGATGCGGGGCATGCGACATTCCTGCGTGAAGCAATTTGCAAGGGAGAGGCATGAGCGAACCTATCGTCACGGTCGACATCGGCGGCACGCACGCGCGGTTCGCCCTCGCCGAGGTCGCGGGCGGCCGCGTGCAATCGCTGGGCGAGGCGACGACGCTCCATACCAAGGATCACGCGAGCTTTCAGACGGCGTGGGAGGATTTCGCACAGCGGCAGGGCGGCCTGCCGCGTAGCGTCGCAATCGCCATCGCCGGGCCGACGCGCGGCGATATCATCCGCTTCACCAACAATCCGTGGATCATCCGTCCGGCGCTGATCGGCGAGAAACTGAACGTCGATCGCCATGTGCTCGTCAATGATTTCGAGGCGGTGGGCCATGCGGTGGCACAGGCCGATGCAAGCTATTTCGAACGATTGACCGGCCCCGACGAGCCGCTTCCGGCGACCGGCACGATCACGATCATCGGTCCCGGAACGGGCCTGGGCGTCGCGCATATCTGGCGGGACGGTGCCGATTACCGCGTCCAGGCGACCGAGGGCGGGCATATCGATTTCGCACCGCTCGACAGCATCGAGGACGCGATTCTGGCGCGGCTGCGCAAGCGGCATCGGCGCGTGTCGATCGAACGCATCGTGTCGGGACCTGGCATCGTCGACATCTATGAGACGCTGGCGGCGCTCGAAGGGCGCGCGGTGGCGCCGCTCGACGACAAGGCGATCTGGACCAATGCGCTGGGCGGCGAGGACAGCCTCGCGGCGGCAGCGGTCGACCGTTTCTGCCTGTCGCTGGGCAGTGTCGCGGGCGACCTCGCGCTGGCGCAGGGCGCGAGCGGCGTTGTCGTGGCGGGCGGGCTGGGGTTGCGTATCCGCGACAGCCTCGTGGCATCGGGATTTCCCGAACGCTTCGTCGAAAAGGGCCGTTTCGAAGGTTTCATGACAGCGCTTCCGGTCAAGCTGATCACGCATCCGCAGCCGGGCCTGTTCGGTGCGGCGGCGGCCTTCGCGCGCCAATATACCTAAGGGCCTGACCGCAAGATTCCGCTGGCGCCGCGCCGCTAAAATCGGCAGCAAGGGCGCATGTCCTCGCGCCCCGTCCTCGGCATCATCGCCTGCAATCGCACCGTCGGGACCGAGATCGCGCAGACGGTGATCAATCGTTATGCCACCGCGGCGATGCGCCACGCCGATTGTGCGGCGCTGATCATTCCATCGCTGCCCGATCATATGCGCGCGAGCGAGATTGTCGGGCGGCTCGATGGCGTGTTGCTGACGGGAACGCCGTCGAACGTCGCGCCCGCGCTTTACGATGACCCGGCCGCCGGCGAGGGGCCGTTCGATCCCGATCGCGACAGCATGATGCTCGAACTGGTCGAGGCGGTGATTGCCGCGCAGCGGCCGCTCTTCGGCATTTGCCGTGGCTTTCAGGAAATCAACGTGGCGCTGGGCGGGACGCTGCGCCGCGATACGTCGGCGAACGACGAATTGCTCCACCATCACGCACCCGATGGCGTGCCGTTCGACGCGATGTTCGACCATCGTCACAAGGTCGATCTCGTCGAGGGCGGCTTGCTCTCCTCGGCCTATGGAACGCCGTCGCTCGACGTGAATTCGGTCCATTATCAGGGGATAGGCGAGCTCGCCGGAGGCCTGCGGGTTGAAGCCCGCGCGCCCGACGGGCTTGTCGAGGCCTATAGTGCGCGGCCCAATGGCGCGCCGCTGCTGGCGGTGCAATGGCATCCCGAATGGGCGACCGACGCCAGCGACCAGAGCCAGACCTATTTTCAGCTGCTCGGCCGCGCGTTAAGAGGGGCGTTATGAACCGCCGCGTCACCCGGTACGATCGCTATCTCGCGCGGCTGTGCTTTTCGCCCTGATCGTCCAAGGCCGGTCTCTTCTCCGTTCGTAACGAGCGAAGTCGAGACGCCCATCGTCGTGGCGCAAGGCCGAGAGATATCTCGACTGCGCTCGATGCGAACGGACTTCTGGATTAGGACAATATCATGCCCCGCAATCACGACATCGCCGAACTGCGCCGCCTCGACGTCGCGCACCATTTGCCCGCCCAGGCCGACTGGGCCGAAATCGAAAAGCTCGGCGGCAGCCGCATCATCACCCATGCCGAGGGTTGCTATATCCACGACGGCGACGGCCACCGCATTCTCGACGGCATGGCGGGCCTGTGGTGCGTCAACGTCGGCTATGGCCGCGAGGAACTGGTCGAGGCCGCGGCGGCGCAGATGCGCGAGCTGCCCTTCTACAACACCTTCTTCAAGACCGCGACGCCGCCGACGGTAACGCTCGCGGCAAAGATCGCATCGCTGACCGGCAATCGCTTGCCGCATATCTTTTTCAACGCCTCGGGCAGCGAAGCCAATGACACGGTGTTCCGCATGGTGCGCCACTATTGGAAGCTGAAGGGCGAGCCGAAGCGGACGGTCTTCATCAGCCGCTGGAACGCCTATCATGGCTCGACGGTCGCGGGGGTCTCGCTTGGGGGCATGAAGGCGATGCACGCGCAGGGCGATTTGCCGATCGCCGGGGTCGAGCATGTCCGCCAGCCCTATGCCTTCAACGAAGCGCAGGGGATGAGCGAGGACGAGTTTTGCGACGCGTGCGTGCAGGCGATCGAGGACAGGATCCTGGATGTCGGCCCCGAAAATTGCGCCGCCTTCATCGGCGAGCCGGTGCAGGGCGCGGGTGGGGTCATCATCCCGCCGAAGGGATATTGGCCCAAGGTCGAGGCGGTCGCGCGCAAATATGGCCTGCTTGTCGTCGCCGACGAAGTGATCTGTGGTTTCGGGCGCACCGGCAAGATGTGGGGGCACGAAACGATGGGCTTTACCCCCGACCTGATGGCGATGGCGAAGGGGCTGTCGTCGGGTTATCTGCCGATCTCGGCCACTGCGGTCGCGGCGCATGTCGTCGAAGTGTTGAAGACCGGCGGCGATTTCGTCCATGGCTTCACCTATTCGGGGCACCCGGTCGCGGCGGCGGTCGCGCTCAAGAATATCGAGATCATCGAGCGCGAAGGACTCGTCGAGCGCACTGGCAGCGTCACGGGCCCCCACCTCGCAAAGGCGCTCGCGGGCCTCAACGATCATCCGCTTGTCGGCGAAGCGCGGTCGATCGGCCTGCTCGGTGCGGTCGAGATCGTTGCTGACAAGGCGACGCGCGCGCGCTTTGGCGGCGCCGAAGGAACGGCAGGGCCGATGGCGCGCGATGCGTGCATTGCGAACGGATTGATGGTCCGCGGCATCCGCGACAGCCTGGTCATGTGTCCGCCGCTGGTCATTTCGACCGAGCAGATCGACGACATGGTTGCCATCATCCGCAAATCGCTCGATGAGGTGTTGCCGCGCCTCCGCGCGCTCTAAACAGGAAAGCCCGACACCCTATGCCCTCCGGCCTTTTTGCCCTGCTCGACGACATTGCGACCATCGCCAAGGTGGCCGCCGCGAGCATCGACGATATCGGCGCCGCGGCGTCGAAGGCCGGGGTCAAGGCGGCGGGGGTCGTCGTCGATGATACCGCGGTCACCCCGCGCTATGTCACCGGCTTTACCCCCGACCGCGAGCTGCCGATCATCTGGCGGATCACGAAGGGGTCGCTGTTCAACAAGCTGGTGCTGATCCTGCCGGCGCTGTTGCTGCTGTCGACCTTCCTGCCCTGGGCGATCACGCCGCTGTTGATGGTCGGCGGCGCTTATCTGTGCTTCGAGGGTGCCGAGAAGGTGATCCACTCGTTGCAGGAGGACAAGACGAGCCTCGCCGAGGATGCCGAGATCGTCGCCGACAAGGATCATGAAGAGGATATGGTCAAGGGTGCGGTGCGTACCGACTTCATCCTGTCGGCCGAGATCATGGTGATCGCGCTCAACGAAGTGCTCGATGAGCATTTCGCGATGCGGGCCGCGACGCTCGCGCTCGTCGCGGTGCTGATCACCGTGGCGGTCTATGGCGTCGTCGGCCTGATCGTGAAGATGGACGACATCGGCCTCCACATGGCGAAGGAAGGCAATAAGGCGCGCCGCGCGATCGGGCGTGGACTGGTCGATTTCATGCCGAAATTGCTGGCCGCGCTGGCGATCATCGGCACGGCGGCGATGCTGTGGGTCGGCGGTCAGATCGTGCTTCACGGGCTCGACGAATATCATATCGGCGGGCTCGGCCACTGGCTCCACGATTTCGCGCACGCGATCGGCGGCGGGCTACCGCTCGCGGGCTTTTGGGAATGGCTGATCAATGCGGGCGGCGCGGGCATATTCGGCCTGCTGCTGGGCGGGCTGATCGTCGGCGCGCTGCACCTGCTGCCGGGCAGGAAGGCCGCGCACTGACGCGGCACGCCGTTATTGCGCGGCGCGGCGCGCGTTGTTGATCGCGATAATATCCTTGCAGCCCGGCTCCGCGGCATTCGCGCACAGCCTTACATTGCCGAATGTCGCGGTCAGTTTCGCCGTGGCGCTGGCCAGCGTGAACGGCGCGACCTTGGTCGCCAGCGGCGAGCGTTCGGCATAGTTCAGGGTATAGAGCGTATCGGCGTCGCGGAAGAACAGGATGGCGTCGCGCTCACTCGCCCCCTTCATCGCCTTGGGATAGGCACCGGCAGGCAGCGAGCCGCAGCCGCTCACGATCAGCGACCGTTTGAGCGCCCCCTGAACCGTCTGCTCGCCGCCGAACAGATAGACGCGGCCGATGACGCACGCTTGCGGATCGAACGCGGCTTTCGCGATATCGGCGCTGGCCGTCGGCTGCCGTCCGGCGCCGCGAAAGGCCTGAACCGTCACCAGCCGCGTCCAGTTTTCGACCGTTTCGCCCTTGGGCACAAACTCCATCAGAAAGTTGGTGCCGTTCGATTTCGGAGGCTGCGCAACGAAGCCCGGGGGCAGGTTGAAACCGAGCACGCGGCCATAGAGCGGAATGACGGTATTCGGCGTCGGCTGCGCGGACGCCGGGGCCGCCTGCAAGAGCGCCAAAAGGAGGACTGCGCTGCTGCGGGTCAGCATCGCTTCAGCTCAGCAACACGACGGGGCTGTCGGCCCGCCAGTGCATGCTTACCTTGTCGCCCCAGGTGAAATCCTCCTGGTCGTGGCGCGACAGATTGGGGCGCGAGACGCGGATGAGGGCGCCCGACTCCAGCGCGATCTCGAACAGGGTGATGTCGCCGAGATAGCTCATGCCCTTGATCGTGCCGCGTGCGAAATTATAGCCGTCGGGCGCGTCTTGCGCCGCGGCCTTGACGGCTTTGCCTTCGCCGGGAACATGGAGATAGAGTTTCTCCGGCCGCAGCGCGATCCAGACGTCGGCGCCATGCGGGCCGGTAACGCCATGGTTCAGATAGACTTTGCCAAGCCCCGGACAGTCGACTGCCGCCTTGTCGGGCTCGTCGAGCGTCAGCTTGCCCTCGAAGATGTTCACCGACCCGACGAAATCGGCGACGAAGCGGTTGGCGGGATATTCATAAAGGTCCGACGGCGCCGCGAGCTGCGCGACTTCGCCCTTGTTGATCACGCCGATACGGCACGCCATCGACAGCGCTTCGTCCTGATCGTGGGTGACGGTGACGAAGGTGATGCCGACCTTTTCCTGCAACTCCGACAGCTCGAACTGCATCTGCGCGCGCAATTTCGCGTCGAGCGCCGACAGCGGTTCGTCGAGCAGCAGAACCTTGGGCCGCATGACAAGGCTGCGCGCGAGCGCGACGCGCTGGCGCTGGCCGCCCGACATCTGGTCGGGCATGCGCGTTTCGAACCCGCCAAGCTTGACGAGATCGAGCGCTTCGGCAACGCGGCCCTTCACCTCGCCGCCCTTCACGCCGGCGATCTTCAGGCCATAGGCGACATTGTCGGCGACGCTCATGTGCGGGAACACCGCATAGCTCTGGAACACCATGTTCACCGGCCGCTTGTTCGGGGGGATGCCGGCCATGTCCTGCCCATCGATCAGGATCTTGCCCTCGGTCGGCAGCTCGAAGCCCGCGATCATCCGCAGCAGGGTCGTCTTGCCGCAGCCGGAGGGGCCGAGCAGGACGAAGAATTCGCCGGCGAGGATGTCGAGACTGACATTGTCGACCGCCGCCACCTTGCCGAAGCGTTTGGTGACATTCTGGATCTGGATGATCGGTTTGGCGGGTTCGGTCATGGTCAGTGGGTTTCCGCGATAGCCTTCACGCCCTGAAGCTTCAGCGCGACGGCGGTCAGTACGATGGTCAGGATGATCAGCAGGGTCGAGGCGGCGTTGACTTCGGGCGTTACCGAGAAGCGGAGCATCGAATAGACCTTGACGGGGAAGGTGATCGTGTCGGGCCCGCTGGTGAAATAGGTGATGACGAAATCGTCGAGGCTGAGCGTGAAAGACAGCAAGGCGCCGGCAACCAGCGCGGGCTTCATATGCGGGATCAGCACGTCGCGGAACATCTGCCACTCGCCCGCGCCAAGGTCTTTCGCCGCTTCCTCCTGCTCGCGGTTGAAGCTCGCGAGCCGCGAGCGCACGACCATCGTGACGAACGGAAAGCAGAAGGTGATGTGCGCGATGGTGATCGCGCCCAGGTTGAGCGGCCAGACAAGGTCGGTCGGCCACTGAAGCTTCGCGAAGAACATCAGGAAAGCGACGCCCATGCAGATTTCGGGAACGATGATCGGCAGAGAGATCGTCCCGTCCACCGCACCCTTGAAGGGAAAGCGGAACCGCCACAGCATCACCGCCGAGATGGCGCCGAGGACCAGGCTGATGATCGTTGCGAGCGCGGCGATGGTCAGCGAATTGACCAGCGCCTCGACCAGCACATCATTGTTCAGCGCCTTGTCGTAATATTTGAGCGTGAAGCCGCGCCAGACGACGTTGCGCTTGCTGTCGTTGAAGCTGAAGATCATCAGCACAATCAGCGGCGCATAAAGAAAGACCATCACCGCACCGACCCACAGCCGCATCCAGAGCGTGCGGCTATATTCGAGCGGTGCGCGCAGCGTGCGTTTGAACAGCGCCATCAGTGCAGGTCCGGCACTTTGCGTCGCATCGATTGCAGCGCGATCAGGATGAACATCGCATAGATCAGGACGAAGGACAGCGCAGCGCCGAACGGCCAGTCATTGGCTTTCTTGAACTGCCGTTCGATGACGTTTGCGATCATCTGGCTGTCGGTGCCGCCCATCAGGTCGGGGGTCAGATAGGCGCCGAGCGCGGGGATCAGCGTGATCATCACACCGGCCACGATGCCGGGCGCCGCAAGCGGCACGACGATCCGCATGATCGTGCGGAAATGTCCGGCGCCCAGGTCGAGGCTCGCCTCGATCAGGCTGCGGTCGAGCCGGTCGAGCGCCGCGTAGAGCGGCAGGACCATGAAGGGCAGATGGACATAGACGAGCCCGAAGACGACGGCGAAATTGTTGAAAAGCAGCTGCGCCGGCTCCCACGTCGGGAGCGGCTGCAGCCCGATCAGCGTCTTGACCCAGCTGGTACCGCCCCACAGCGCCTCGAGCCCCTTGTTCGCATAGCCCTGCTGCCCCAGGATGATCATCAGCGCATAGGTGCGGACCAGCAAGTTGGTCCAGAAGGGCAGCATGATGCCGAGCAGCAGCCACGGCCGCCATTTCTCGCTCGCGAACGTGATCGCCATCGCGACGGGAAAGCCGACGATCAGGCAGATCAGCGTGACGAGCGCCGCGACGGCGAAGCTTTTGCCAAAGATGCTGAGATAGAGATATTCGGTCGCACGTTTGTAATTGTCGAGCGTGCCCGAAAAATCGATGCCCATGTCACCGACTTTTGTGCTGAAGCTATATTGCCAGACGATGAGCATCGGGACGACGAAAAACAAAATCGTCCACAGCAGGGTCGGCAGCGATACCGCTGCGAAGACCCGCTTGTTGGTTTTCCAGTCCTGTTCGGCCACCCCCCGAAGCCCCTTTCAGGCCGCTACGACGCTTTCACCTTGGTGAAGGCTTCCTCGTAAAGCGGCTGCAATTTCTCGTTGAACTTCGCATATTCGCATTTCGCGAGGATATCCGCGGGCGGGAAGATGACCTGATTATTCTTGTAGGTGTCGGGCATCAGCGCCTTGGCGGCGAGGTTCGGGGTCGGATAGAGGATCGTTTCGGTGATCTTCTTCCCCACTTCGCCATCGAGCATATAGTTGATGAAGGCATGCGCATTCTTCGGATGCGGTGCGCCCTTCGGGATGCAAAGCGTATCCGAGTTGAGCTGGCTGCCTTCCTTGGGCACGACGAAGTCGATATCGTCGTCCTCGGTCATCGCCTGCGCGATGTCGCCATTATATTCGAGCACGACATCGACGTCGCCCTTGAGCAGCAGGTCCTGTCCGTCGTCTTCGTGGAATTTTTTCACGTTCGGCTTTTGCTTGATCATCATCGCCGAGATCGTCTCGATATCGGCGGGCGTCAGCGAATTGACCGATTTGCCGAGATATTTGCCATACAGGCGGAACATGTCGCCGGCCTCCGACAGCCACGCCATGCGGCCGGCATATTCGGGGCTGTCGAAAAGCACTTTCCAGCTGTCGGGCTTCGCTTTCACTTTCGACTTGCGATAGCCGATGCCGAGCACGAGCCATGTATAGGGCATCGAGAATTTTCGGCCTGGATCATAGTCGACGTTGATGAAGGCCGGATCGACATTCTTGAGGTTCGGGATCTGTGCATGGTCGAGTTGTTGCAGCATGTCGGCGCGGATCATGCGCTCGACAAAGTCGTTCGACGGGACGATCACGTCATAGCCGGGGTTCCCGGCCTTGAACTTGGCGAACAGCGTGTCGTTGCTGTCGAACAGGTCCATCGTGACGTCGACGCCGGTCGATTTCTTGAAATCGTCGAGCGTCGTCTCGCCGATATAGGTATCCCAGTTGTAGAAGTTGAGCTTGGCTTCCTCGCCGTTCGCGAGCTTCTTGCCTTCGCCTTTGCTGCAGGCGGCCATGCCGCCGAAGCTGATCCCGACTGCTGCCACCCCCAGGGCCTGCAAGAGCGAACGGCGACCCCGAGATTGTTTAAGCAGTTCGTTCAGATCCATGGCTGGCCTCCCTGTATGTGACGTCAAGCTGACTCAATAATGTCATGTTGGGAAGAGGTTATTTTGCACCGCAGCACGAATTTTTGAAACATTCGTGCAGGAGGAGCGCCAACCGGCCCTCCCACTTCGTCCTGCTGAACCTGTTTCAGCATCCAAGGCCGGACCGGACAGGCCCGCGCGGCGTTCACCGGAAGGCCGGACCATCGCCCCGAAACAGGTTGGCGTTCGTCCCGATAAGCAAGTCGCTGTGCCCCGGCGAAGGCCGGGGCCCAGAGCGTTTGCAGGCGGCCATCGCGTTATCGCGCTCTGGACCCCGGCCTTCGCCCGGGAACAACCAGATGTTTGCCTCAAGGGCTTGATCTCGAAACAAGTTCAGGCTGACAACAGGCGCCGTCAGGCGTTGCGGAGATACCAGTCGTAATCGAGCGTCGGGACGACGCCGAAATAGCGATCCTGCTCGACGCGCTTCACGATGCTGAACATATCGACGAAGCGGGTGCCCAGATAGTCGCGCATGATCTTTGAGCCGTGGAACCGGTCGACCGCGCTGAACCAGTTCGACGGCGGCTTGTCGTCGCCCGAAGCGTCGCGGTCATAGCCATTGCCGACGACCGCGGCGCCGGGATCGGTCTGGTTCGTCATGCCGTGATGCATGCCCGCCAGGACCGCGGCGACCGCCAGATAGGGATTGGCATCGGCGCCGCACGCGCGATGCTCGACGTGACGGCTCGGCGGCGGTCCCGCGGGGATGCGGAAAGAGACGGTGCGGTTGTTGACGCCCCACGTCGGCGCGACGGGGGCGTAGCTGTTCGCCTTGAAGCGGCGGTAGCTGTTCGCGTGCGGGGCAAAGAGCGCGAAGGCGTCGCCGACGCTGCCGATCATGCCGCCGATGGCATGGCGTAGCGCGGGGGTCCCCTCGGGATCGTCGCTCGCGAAGATGTTCGCTTCGCTGCCGTCGTTGACCGAAACGTGGATGTGCATGCCGCTGCCCGCCTGCTCGGCGAAGGGCTTGGCCATGAAGGTCGCCTCCAGGCCCTGCGCCTGCGCGATCGCCTTGACCAGGCGCTTGTACATGATCGCATCGTCGCAGGCGCGCAGCGCGTCGGGCTTGTGGCGCAGCGTCAATTCGAACTGGCCGGGTGCAAACTCCGATATGGCGCTTTCGAGCGGCAGGTCCTGCACGTCGGTCGCCGCGTAAAGCGCGTCGAAGAACGCACGGAAGTCGTCGAGTTCGCGCAGTCCATAGACCTCGACATTGCGCGGCGTGTCGCGGCTGTAGTCGGGGCGGGCAGGGCGGACGCGGCCATCGCGGGCGCGGCGCGGATCGACGAGATAGAATTCCAGCTCAACCGCGAGCACCGGGGTCAGCCCGTCGGCAACGAAGCGGTCGATCACGCCGCCCAGGACATGGC
Source organism: Sphingopyxis sp. (assembly GCF_965227415.1). Lineage (GTDB taxonomy): Bacteria > Pseudomonadota > Alphaproteobacteria > Sphingomonadales > Sphingomonadaceae > Sphingopyxis. The sequence goes on from NZ_OZ245749.1 coordinate 369,016, forward strand.
GCGGGTCGAGGTCGTGCGGCGTGCCGTCGAGCTCGTAAAAATCGACCAGGAATTGCGCGGCATTGTCGCCGCCCCACGGCGTGCGGACGAGGGTGCCGGGGATCGGCTTCATCGATCGGTCGGCGTCACCATCCTCCCAGACGAGGCCGGTTTCGACCGTGTCCTGCCCGGTGATATCGACGACGGTGATCGATCCGGGGAACATGCGCCCGCTTTCGTAAACCGCCATCACCTCGTGCTGGCGCAGCCGCTTGCCGCGCGGGACGCCGCCGAAGTCGGTATAGATCATCTCGATCGAATCCACGTCGGGGTTGGCCTTGAAAAAGGCCTCGGCCTCCGAACGCGGCGCAATCACGCCCGATGACTTCGACATCGCCCCTCTACTCCTTCAACACGCTCGCGCAGTCGGCGAAGGCGCCGACCAGCCGGTCGATCTGATCGTCGCCGGTAACCGGGCTCACCAACATCATATTGTGAAACGGCGCCAGCAAAATTCCGCGATTGGCGAGGAACAGGTGGATCGCCGCCTCCAGCTCGGGATGCATGGCCGACTTAGCCTCGCCGCCGTTCCGGGGCGGGGTGGGGCAGGTCAGAAACTCGACGCGCGCACCGACTTGGGTGACGTGCCAGTCGAGACCGGCGGCCGCAATTTCCTGCTCCAACCCGGCCACCAGCCGCGCGGCGCCGCATAGCATGAGGTCGTAGGCTGCGGGGGTGATGACGTCCGACAGCATCGCATCCATCGCGGTGATGGCGAGCGCGTTGGCTGACAGCGTCGTGCCGATGCCGCTGTGCCCGTCGGGACGCAAGGCGTTGAGCGCTGCCATGCGCTCGGCGACAGCTGCCGAAAAGCCGTAAACCGCGCAGGGGACACCGCCGCCGATCGATTTGCCGACGACCATCAGGTCGGGTTTCGGCCCGTGCGTGACGCCATGACCGCCATAGCCCGACGAGATCGTATGGGTTTCGTCGAAGACGAGCAGCGTCCCGGTTTCGTCGCACAGCGCCCGCAGTTTGTGCAGGAAGCCCGGCGCGTCGCGCACCATGCCGACGTTGGTCATCACCGGCTCGGCGAGGACGCACGCGATATCGCCGCCGTTCAGCGCGGCTGCCAGCGCGTCGCCGTCGTTGAACTCGATCACCGTGGTCGTGCCGTGAAGATCATGGACTTGCCCGACCAGGCTTGCCCGCATCGTCGGCACGCCGCCCTTCAGATCGACGAAGGCGTCGTCGACCGCGCCGTGATAGGCGCCGTTGAAGGTGAGGATTTTCGTCCGGCCGCTGATCCCGCGGCACCAGCGGATGACAGCGCGATTGGCTTCGCTCGCGGTGGTCGTGACCTGCCACTGCGGCAGGCCGAACATCGCGGCAAGCTTTTCGGACAACGCCGCGCCGCGCTCGGTCGGCAGCATATAGCTCAGCCCTTCGTGCGCCTGCTGCGCCAGCGCGGCGGCAAGCGCGGCGGGCGAATGGCCGAACAGGCTCGCCGTGTCGCCGAGGCAGAAATCGTCATAGCGCTGCCCGTCGATGCTGGTCAGCGCCGCATCCTTTGCCGTTGCCGCCACGATCGGCACCGGGCTGGGCCAGTCGCGCATCCAGTGGAAGGGCACCGACTGGAACCAGCCGGTTGCTGCGGCATGATGCGCGAAGGCGCGCGGATTGGCGGCGCGAAAGCGCTCGGCCTCGCGCTCGGCAACTCGGGCAATGGCTCCGGCCGCCATCACCCCAGCTTGTCCTTCAGCGCATAATAGAGCAGCCCAAGCGTCGCGAGCGGACCGCGCAGCCATTTGCCGCCGGGGAACGGGCGCGAGGGCAGGTCGGCGAGCACGTCGAACCGCTCGGCGGTCTCCGCCATGGCTTCGGCGATCAATTCGCCCGCCAGCGTCGTCACCATCGCGCCGTGGCCCGAAAAGCCATGCGCGAAAAAGACGTTCCCGCGCCGTCCGATATGCGGCAGCCGGTTCATCGTCACCGCCACCGTTCCGCCCCACCCATAGGCGATCGGCGCATCGGCGATCTGCGGGAAGACCTCGGCCATGAAGGGGCGGACGAACGCCGCTATGTCGTGCGGCGGCGTCTGCGAATAGCGTTCGCCCCCGCCAAAGATCAGGCGCTTGTCGGCCGACAGGCGGAAATAATTGAGCACGAACCGGCTGTCGGCGACCGCGGCGTCGGTCGGCAGCAGCGCGTCGGCGTTGGCGAGCGGCGCAGTCGCGATATTATAATTCATGATCGGCACGGTATAGCGGCCAAGGTCAGCCTCGACCTGGCCGATCCAGCTGTCGGTCGCGTCGATGACATGGCGCGCGCCGATATGCGCGCGGTCCGTGATCACGCCAAGGCCCTCGGCGGTGTCGGTGATCTCATGGGCCCGCTCGCCTTCCCAGATCCGGACGCCCGCGGCTTCGGCCGCCTTCGCCAGCCCGATCGCATAATCGAGCGGATGGAAATGCCCGCCCTGCGGATCGTGGATGCCGCCGTGATACAGCGGGCTGGCGATATGGTTCGCCATATCCTGCTTCGCGACGACAGCGCTCTGGTAGCCAAAGCGTGTCGCCAGAAACTCGGCCTCGCGTTGCATCGCGCCGAAATCTTTGGCCGTCCACGCCGCTTCCAGATGTCCGGTCTTCAGGTCGCAATCGATCGCATGGTTCGCGATCCGCGCTTGCACCCGGTTCTGCCGCCAGCACAGGTCGAACAGCGCATCGGTGCGTTCGCGGCCGAATTCGGCCTCCAGTTCGGACGCCGACCAGCGCAGGCCGGGGATGAGCTGCCCGCCGTTGCGTCCCGACGCACCGAAACCGACATGCTCGCGCTCGATCAGGATCACCGAAAAGCCGCGCTCGGCACAGGCGAGAGCGGCACTGAGGCCCGTATAGCCGCCGCCGATCACCGCGACGTCGCAGCTGCAATCCTGTCCGTCAAAGGCGCGCGGCCGCCACGCCTGCGCGGTCGCGGCATAGTAACTGTTGGCGAGCGGATCGGTCATGGGGGGTGCCGCTGGGTCAGACCCGCATCAACAGATGTTCGCGCTCCCAGCTCGACACCACCGACTGGTAATTGAACAGCTCATAATCCTTCACGGCAAAGAAGATTTCGAAGAAATCGTCGCCCAGCAGATTGCGGACCTTCTTGCACGAACTGAACCGATCGAGCGCGGCTTCCAGGGTGCGCGGCAAGGTGCGAGCGCGGTTATATGCGCTGCCTGTGATCGCCTTCGCCGGCACCATGCGGTCGACGACGCCGATATAGCCGCAGATCAGCGACGCCGCGATCGCCAGATAGGGATTGCTGTCGGCGCCGGGCAGCCGGTTTTCGACCCGGCGGTTCGCCTTGTCGGAGATCGGCACGCGAAAGCCGCACGACCGGTTGTCCTCGCCCCACTGGACGTTGATCGGCGCTGCGCTGTCGGGCCGCATGCGGCGGAAGCTGTTCACATTGGGCGCCCATAAAGGCGAGATTTGCGGCATATAGCGCACCAGCCCGGCGATATAGCTGCGGAACATCGCACTATCGCGGCCATTGGCGGTCGAAAACAGATTCCGGCCGTTCGCGGCATCGACCACCGATTGATGGATGTGCATCGCGCTGCCCGGCTGACCCGCCATCGGGTTCGCCATGAAGGTCGCATAGACGTCGTGCTGCTTGGCAACGTTGCGCACGACGCGTTTGAACAGGAACACTTCGTCGGCGAGCCGCAGCGGGTCGCCATGCTCGAAATTCACCTCGAGCTGCGCAGCACCCATTTCGTGGATCATCGTGTCGATATCGAGGCCCATCAGCTCGCAGTCGTCATAGATATGGTCGATGATCTCTTCATATTCGTTCATCGCCTCCAGCCCATAGGGCTGGCTCGCGGTCTCGCTGCGTCCCGACTGGCCGGTCGGCGGAACGAGCGGGAAATCGGGGTCGACATTCTGCGACACAAGATAGAATTCGACTTCGGGCGCGATGATCGGGCGCCAGCCCTTTTCGGCATAAAGCGCCAGCACCTTTTTCAGGATCGTCCGCGGCGCGATGTCGACCTCGCTGCCGTCGCCGTTGAACGCGTCGGCGATCACGAAGGCCGTCGGCGATTTGAACCCGGGCGCGACGCAGATCGTGCTCGGGTCGGCGATCAGGATCTTGTCGGGGTCCTTGTCCCAGATATCGTCGATATCCTCGGGGTAATGGCCGTCGATCGTGCAGATGAAGACGCTGCCCGGAATGCGCAGCGACTTGTCCTTGACCGACGAGAGGAACTTCTTGGCCGGCAGCACCTTGCCGCGCTGAACCCCGTTGATGTCGGGGACGATGCATTCGACTTCGTCGATTTTATGGTCGCTGATCCATTGTTCCAGATTGACTGACATGAGCCCCCGATTGGGCCGAGGAGCCGGCCCGTTTGTGCGAGGGCAGCCTATCCTGAAGTTGAGCGGAGCGCCAGAGGGGGCATGTTTCGGCCATTTTCGGCATTGCCAGCATGAAGCGTGCCCGTCAGATTGCGACAAGGTTCAAGCGGTGGAGTGCTATGGTGATGCAGGGTGACAACGATGTTCTGGCGTCCTTCTGGATGCCTTTCACCGCCAACCGGTCGTACAAGGCGAACCCGCGCCAGCTCGTCTCGGCGAACGGGATGCATTACCGGTCGAGCGACGGGCGACAAATTCTCGACGGCACATCGGGCCTGTGGTGCAGCAACGCCGGCCATTGCCGCGCCGAGATTACCGAGGCGATCGCAAAGGCGGCCGCAACGCTCGATTTTGCACCGACATTTCAGCTCGGCCACCCGCTGCCGTTCGAACTGGCGCAGCGCATCGCCGATCTGATGCCCGAGGGGCTCGACCGGATATTCTTCACCAACAGCGGTTCCGAATCGGTTGATACTGCACTGAAAATCGCGCTCAATATCCAGCGCGCGAAGGGACAGGGGACGCGCACGCGGTTGATCGGGCGCGAGCGCGGCTATCATGGCACCGGCTTTGGCGGGATCAGCGTCGGCGGGCTCGTCAACAACCGCCGCGCCTTTGGCGGCGGGCTTCCCGGCGTCGATCATATCCGCCACACGCACGATATCGAGCGCAACGCCTTCACCCGCGGCTTCCCGCAGCATGGCGCCGAACTCGCCGACGATCTCCAGCGCCTCGTCGACCTTCACGGCGCCGACACGATCGCGGCGGTGATCGTCGAGCCGATGGCGGGATCGACCGGCGTCCTGGTGCCGCCGGTCGGCTATCTCCAGCGCCTGCGCGAGATCTGCGACAAGCACGGCATCCTGCTGATCTTCGACGAGGTGATCACCGCCTTTGGCCGCGTCGGCGGCGCGACCGCGGCGGGGCAGTGGGGCGTGACGCCCGACATCATCACGATGGCGAAAGGCCTCACCAACGCCGCGGTCCCGATGGGCGCGGTCGCGGTGAAGCGCGACCTGCACGATGCGGTGATCGACAGCGTGCCCGGCGGCATCGAGCTGTTCCACGGCTACACCTATTCGGGGCATCCGCTCGCGAGCGCCGCCGGCCTCGCAACGCTCGACCTCTATGCCCGCGACGGCCTGTTCGATCGCGCGATCGAGCTTGGAGGATATTGGGAGGATGCCGCGCACAGCCTGATGGGGCGGCGCCATGTGATCGATATCCGCACCATCGGCCTCGTCGCCGGCATCGAACTCGAACCGCGCTCCGGCGCCCCGACCGGGCGCGCGATGGAATTGTTCCACGCCGCCTTCGACTCCGGCCTGCTCGTCCGCGCGACCGGCGACATCATCGCGCTGTCGCCGCCACTGATCGTCGACAAGGCGCAGATCGACGAGATGTTCGGGCGGCTCGCCGAACTTCTCGAGCGGATCGATTAGGCTGAAGCCTCGTAAAATCGACCGGCGGCCGGCGACCGAATGAGGCCATTCCTTTTGTGGTCATCCTGAAACAAGTTCAGCATGACGGAGGGCTAACGGCCCATTGCGGACGATCTTGACGTGCTCCCCGGCGAAAGCCGGGGTCCACAGCGTGCTTGCGCAACGCCGGCCCTCGAACGCTCTGGACCCCGGCCTTCGCCGGGGAACATGGTGGGTCAGGTGCCCCGGCCTTCGCCAGGGAACATGGTGGCTCGGGTGCCCGTCCGCCAACCACTCCCTTCCGGCCATATCAAAAATGGCAGCCGATGACGGCAAACGACCGAAAACGGCTTTCGCCATCATCGTCATCCGCTCCATCATCGTCATCCCCCTCCATCATCGTCATCCCGGACTTGATCCGGGATCCATGACGACGTCGGTTGCTCGTCCCCCGAATCAGGTCGCGGGCGACGAAGCCAGAATGGCCGCTCCGCGTCGCAAAGCCGCCGCAATCGTCGATCCATAAAATCGCTTTCCTACATTATCCCGCCATGCTTCAAACTGGTGGATGGAAACCCACGCTCCCCAGCCGCCCGCCCGGCTGCTCGCCGAAACCTGCCTCGCCTTCACGCCCGTCGAGCAGCAGCGATGCCGCGCCGATGGCTGGACATCGGAAACGCAGGCCAACTTTATCCGCGCGCTGGAAGCGATGGGTTCGGTCGGACAGGCGGCGCGCGCCGTCGGCATGGGTCGCCGCTCGGCTTATCGGCTGCGCGAACGCCCCGGTGCCGACAGCTTTGCCTCGGCATGGGACCGTGCGATCGCGACGGGGCGGATGCGGCAGTTCGACTATGCGATGGATCGTGCGATCAACGGCATCACGACGGTGCGCATCCTGCGCGGCGGCGCGATCGATGTCACCGGCGGCCCCGATATGGACATCGTGAACGCGGTGCTGCGCGAGGATGCGGCGCCGCTTAAAGCGGCGCGAGGATGCGGCGCCGCTTAAAGCCACAAAGGACACATTTTGAATACGCACGTGCGGGGCTTTTGTGGCTTTAAGCCATGCGGGACGCCTATCGGGTCTCCGCCAGCGGGAACGCCACCGACACGCGCGTTCCCTTGCCAAGCTCGCTTTCGATGTCGAGCTGGCCCTGATGCCGCTCGCTGATGTGCTTGACGATCGCGAGGCCCAGGCCGGTGCCGCCGACCGAGCGGCTCCGCGCTTCGTCGACGCGATAGAAACGCTCGGTCAGGCGGGGAAGGTGGTCGGGCGCGATACCTTCGCCTTCGTCGCGGACCGACAGGCGGATGCGCTGGCCTTCGCGCGCCAGCTCGACGGTTACCGGCGTCCCCGGCCGACCATATTTCATCGCGTTGGAAATGACATTGTGCGCAAGCTGGGCGAGCTGCGCTTCATCGCCCAGCACCGGCTGTATTTCCTCGCCCAGCCTCGCGACGATGTCCTTCGGCCGCGCTGCTTCGCTGTCCTGCAACTGCGCGATCGTACCGCGAACGATCGCGGCCAGATCGACCGGCGTCGTCGGGCGCCGGAATCGGTCGGCCTCGACGCGCGAGATCGACAACAGATCGATGACAAGCTGCTGCATCCGCCCGGCTTCGCGGTCGATGATCGACAGGAAGCGGTGGCGGGTGGGTCCGTCGGCTTCGCCGTTCATTTCCTGCAGCGTCTCGACATAGCCCAGGATGGCGGCAAGCGGTGTGCGCAGTTCGTGGCTCGCATTGGCCACGAAGTCCGACCGCATGCGGTCGGCGGCGTCGATCGCCGAACGGTCGGACAGGAAAATGATTCGCTCGCTGCCCGACAGAGCGGCGATCCGCATCGTCCAGCGTTGTCCCGGCCGCGGGAAATCGACGAGGTTGAGCGTTTCGAGCGGATCGTCGTCGCCGATCCGTGCCAGCCATTCGGTCGCGGCAGGATGGCGGATCGCGGTGCGAATATCGGCGCCGACGATATGGCGCCCAAGCAGGCGGACTGCCGCATCGTTGACGATCGTCACCACATTGTCGGCGACGCCGATCAGCGGCTCTTTCTCCTGATCGACCCACAGCGCGAAATCGGGATGCCGGAGCAGTGAAACGGGAGGCGGCTCGACCGCCACTTGCCCCTGCGGATCGGGCAGCGCGGACGGCAGCGCGGCATAGACAATCGCCGCTCCGGCGACGCCGGCCACGACCAGAATCGCGATCGTCAGCGCATCGCCGCCGGCCAGCGCGGCAAAGATCGCCGCAATGGCGACCAGCGTCAGCGCGGCGACAAGGCTCGAAAGACGGTCGAACATCGCCTGCGCGCCTCGCATGAAGCGCGAACGCGTGCAAGAACGTTCGCGGCGATTAGGGTCCGTGTGGCAAATGTCCCAATGCGGGAAGCGTGCGGGCGCGTGCGGACTTTCGCTTTTCCCGGCCGCTTCATTGGGTTATGCGCGACGCGATGGAAAATCGTGATATCCCGACCGAAAATCAGGCCGAAAGCGAAGAGGCGGTGCCTTCGCGGCGCAAGATGCTGGCGCTTGGCGCGATCGGCGTGTCGGCCGCCCTGACGATCCGCCCCGCCTTTGCCCAGACCGCCGTGTCGGTAATGAACTGCCAGATTCCGGTGCCGGGTCCGACGGGCGCCGGCAAATATATCGACACGAACGGCAAGCTGGTGGCGCCGGGAACGAAAGGCGCTTTTCCGGGGTCGGCGCGTGCCTTTACCGGTGAGGAAGTGAAGCGTGCCTTTCGCGGCCAGACGTTGCCTGGCGCGACCTATGACCAGTCGCAGGCCTATCTGCAGTATATCCGGCGCTTGCAGGCGGGGCAGAGCGGCTTTACCTGTTTCGCATCGATCCAGATGCCACGCTGATCATCCCTGCCTCGGGCGATGACCGGCATCGTCAGACAAAGGGACCTATGTGAAACTAGCTTCGCTCAAAGCCGGCCGCGACGGACGGATGGTCGTCGTCTCCGACGACCTCGCCTGGTACGCCGACGCCAGCCAGATTGTCCCGACGATGCAGGCCGCGCTCGACAATTGGGCCTATGCCGCTCCCCGCCTCGCGGCGCTCGCCGAAGATCTCAACCATGATGCGATCCCGAAGGAACGCTTTCACGAGCGTGACGCCGCGTCGCCACTGCCGCGCGCCTATCAATGGGCCGACGGCAGCGCCTATGTGAACCATGTCGCGCTTGTCCGGCAGGCGCGCGGCGCCGAAATGCCGGAGAGTTTCTGGCATGACCCGCTGATGTATCAGGGGGGCAGCGATGCGTTCCTCGCACCGCGCGACCCGATCCCGCTTGGCGACCCGGCGTGGGGTTGCGACATGGAGGCCGAAGTCGTCGTCGTGACGGGTGACGTACCCGCGGGCATCGACGCTGTTGCGGCCCGCGACCATATCCTGCTCATCGGTCTGACCAACGACGTATCGCTACGCGGCTTGATTCCGGGTGAACTCGCCAAGGGATTCGGCTTTTTCCAGTCGAAGCCGTCGAGTGCGATGTCGCCGGTGTTCGTGACGCCCGAGGCGCTGGGGGGCCGCTGGAAGGACGGCAAGCTGCACGGCACGCTCTGCGTCGACCTCAACGGCCAGCCGCTGGGCCGCGCCGATGCCGGTGTCGATATGACCTTCGATTTCGGGCAGCTGGTCGCGCACGCCGCGAAAACGCGGAGCTTGGGCGCAGGCACGATCATCGGGTCGGGCACCGTCTCGAACCGCGGCGCCGATGGCGGTCCGGGCAAGTCGATCGGCGAGGGCGGGCTTGGCTATAGCTGCCTTGCCGAAGTGCGGACGGTCGAGACGATCGTGCAAGGCGAAGCGAAGACGCCTTTCATGCAGCAGGGCGATAGCGTCCGCATCTGGATGGATGACGAACGCCACCACAGCATTTTCGGCGCGATCGAGCAGATGGTTTCCTGAAACAAAAAGGGGCGGGATCGCTCCCGCCCCTTTCGTAAATGCGTTGGTCGCTGCCGTCAGGACGGCTTGCCACCGAAGCTGCCGCCCGACATCGCGTCGCTCAGCGAACAGGCCGCCGGGCCAAGAATAACGATGAACAGGCACGGCAGAATGAACAGGATCAGCGGCACGGTCATGATCGCGGGAAGGCGCGCGGCCTTTTCTTCGGCGCGCATCATGCGTTCGTTGCGGAATTCGGCCGACAGGACGCGCAGCGCGCTGGCGAGCGGCGTGCCGTATTTTTCGGTCTGGATCATCGTCGTGACAACGCCCTTCACCGATTCCAGATTGACGCGATAGGCCAGGTTTTCAAAGGCCTGCCGACGTTCGGTCAAAAAGCCGAGTTCGATCGAGGTCAGGGCGAATTCTTCGCCCAGCTCGGGATAGGCGCGGCCCAATTCTTTCGAGACACGCGAAAAGGCGGTGTCGACGGTCAGGCCGGCTTCGGCGCAGATGACGAGAAGGTCGAGCGCGTCGGGAAGGCCCTTGCGGATCTTGTCCGTGCGCTTTTGCCGCTTGTTCGAGACGAACAGATCGGGCGCCTTGTAGCCAAGGATCAGCGCCGCCATCGTCGCGCCCGAGCGCTTCATGGTCGAAAGGTCGGGCCACATGTCGACCCAATAGATCAGGAACGCAGCCAGGCCGCCGAGAACGATCGGCAGGACCAGGCGGCCGAAAATGACCGCAACGGCAAGATCCTTCGAGCGGATACCGGCCTGTGCGAGCTTTTGCTGCACATCCTTGATCTGGCTTTCCTGGAGAACCTGCAGCTTGCCCAGAACCGACCGCATCTTGTCGGCGTGCTGGTTCTTGCGGATCAGTTTTGCGCGGCGCTTCGTGGTCGATGCGGTGATGCCCGCCTTGAGCTGCTCGCGCCGCTCGTTGAGTGCCTTGACGCGCTTCGTCATCGGATTGCGGACGGTCATCGCGCCATAAATGGCGACGAGCACCGCGCCGACGCCGACGGCGGCCATCATCGTCGCGACCCAGATGACATCGACACCGAGCAGCGTCGGCCCGGTAGCGGCTCCGGTGAAGGCAGCGAGGAGGAAATTGCTGTTCATCTGCGCGCGTCCCTCAGATCTCGAAACTGATCATTTTTTTCATGATGAAAACGCCGATGCTCATCCAGCCCAGCCCGCCGAGCCCGGTCACGATAAGCCGCTGCTCGACGAAGAAGCCCTGAAGATACTGAGGATTCATCATCCAGACGATGCCGAACACGAAGAAGGGCAGGGCGCCAACGATATAGGCCGAGGCCTTCGCTTCGGACGACATCGCCTTGATCTTCAGCTTCATCTGGGCGCGCTTGCGCAGCACGTCCGACAGATTGGCCAGCGTTTCGGCCAGATTGCCGCCGGTTTCGCGCTGAATCTGGATGGTGATGCAGAAAAACTGAAATTCCGGCGTGCCGAGCATTTCAGCCGATTCTTGCAGCGCGGCCTCCATGGTGTTGCCGATGCGAATGCGCTCGACGACGCCCTTGAATTCCTCGCCCACCGGGCCGGGCAGTTCGTGGCTCACCACCTGGAAAGTTTCGGTGACCGGCAAGCCGGACCGCAGACCGCGGACGAGCAGATCGATCGCATCCGGAAAGCGTGCTGTGAACGCGTTGACGCGTTTCTTGATCAGCCGTCCGACATAGGCGTGCGGGAACCAGATACCGGCCAGCAGGCCCACGAGCACGGCGAGCGGGAACGGGGTGCGCAACACCAGCAGCGAGCCCGTCATCACCACAAACAGCCCCATGCAAATGAACACATATTTGCTGAGGTTCCAGTTCTTGCCCGTCCGGCGCAGGCGCTTTTCCATCAGCTCCCGCCGGGGGACCAGGCTGGAAATGCCATTGCCGCCAGCGCTGCCGCCGGTCGCAGCGATTGTCCTGCGCATTTGGGCAGCGACAACGGCTTCCGTCGAATTGGCGTGACGATCGCGAACCATTGCCAGGCGCCGGCTCTTGGCCTTGCCGACCGAAGGACCCGCGAAAGCAAGCGCAAGCATGCCGAGGGCAACGATGGCGGCGGCGATGATAAGGATCATTTGCAGGTTCATGCTCGACCTTCTGTCCGCTTCAATCGACGGTGCGACAGTGACCGGCGAGGCCGGTCACTGCGCGCCTTATTTCGCGCCCTTTTTGGACACCAGCGAACCGAGACCGCCGAGCTTTCCGAGCAGCGAGCTGCCCGCCTTGCCCTTGGCCGACGGGGCCTGGCTTTCCTCGGCGCTTTCGTCGGCGCCATCGAGCACCAGCCGCATCAGGCTGGTCCAGACTTGCGCCGCCTTCGTGCCCTTGCAGATTTCGGCATAGGATTTGCCCAGTTTGGCAGCCTGGCTGATCAGCTTGGGATCGAAAGGAATGGTGATGTCGACCGATCGTTCGATCGACGATTCAAACTCCTTGCGCGACAGCTCGCCAACGGCAGTCTGGAACTTGTTTGCGACGAGGATCACCCGCGCGCCCGGTACGTTCTGCTTGAACCACGAAAGCAAACGGATCGTGTCGCGGGCCGAAGCGAGCGTCACGTCGCTGATCAGCAGGATCGTTCCGACTTCCGACACAAGATGCGGGAAGGGGATCAGGACCTGGCGCGGGATGTCGACGATCGTCATCTCGAACGCGTTGCGCAGTTCTTCTTCGAGCTGGAAGAAGGCGGATCCGTCGGTCATGACCGGCTGATGGATCGGCGCTTCGGCCGACAGCAGGCTGAGCTTGTCCGAGGCGCGCACCATCGCACGTTCGATGAACAGGCCATCGATACGGCTCGGGTTGTCGATCGCGTCGATCAAGCCGCGGCCGGGCTCGAGGTCGAGCGTCAGCGCGCCGGTACCGAAATGTACGTCGAGGTCGAGCAGCGCGGTCTGGCGTTCGGCCTGCTCGCTGATCGCCCAGGCAAGCGAGGTCGACACCATCGAGGCGCCGACGCCGCCGCGCACACCGACGACGGCCATCATGTGATGCGGCTTGTCGTCATGCATGTCAGCGTGCTTGGGCGCCGAAAGCATCGTCTGTGCCATGGTCAGCGACTCGCGGACCTGGTCGAGCGACAGCGGCTTGAGCAGATAGTCCTGGATGCCGCTGGACAGAAGGTCGCGGTACAGCCGGACATCGTTGACCTGGCCGGCCGCGATCACGACCGTGCCGGGTTCGCAAACTTCGGCCAGGGCGTTGATGTCGTTGATCGGGTCACCCGATTCCGACATATCGACAAACAGGATGTTCGGGCTTGCCGATACCGAAAGCGACTGGACGGCGTTACGAAGCCCGCCCTTGTTGCACTTCTCGATCGGCCAGCCCATGTCGGCCGCCGCGGCGCGGATCAACTCCAGCGTGTCGTCGTCGCAGACGAACGCGTTGAAGGGGTCACGAAGCCCTGCTGCTTTAAAAGGAGCGTTCACTGGCTGCCTCCGCTGTTGCTCGTTGCCTGGCCCTTGAGTTCGCCGGCACCCGTAGGCGGCTTCTCACGATAGGTTTTGATCGCTCGCGTCGCCGCGCTCGGGTCGTTTTCCTTGGCGGTCGCGCCCTTGATCAGATCATTGGGGTCGGCGACCATGGCAGCAAGATTGCTGTTCGTGGCGCAGCCATAGTTGGACGACGTGGCGTTGTTGATGTTGATCGACGATTTGCTCGACCAGTCGGGGCAGTTCGGCACATGAGCCGTGGCGCGCGTCACGACGACGCGCAAATAGCCCGGAGCGATCGTGCCGGTGGTAACCGGAACGTCATTCGTCAGCATCAACCCGCGACGCTCGACCATTGTACGTATCGTCGCGTGCGCTTCGCCGGCGCCATAGGTCGAGGGGTCCTCGACTGCGATACGGTCGCCATAACGAACGCCCATCGCGTCGAGCCACCCTTGAAGGCGACCCTGCTCGCTGGGGGCGAGTTCGCCGCTGCCAGCGGCAACGTCAAACTGATAGATGGTGTTGCGCACCAGTGGTTGATGGACCGAATCCAGGCCACGGTTGCTGTGCGCGGTACTTCCGCATCCGGCCAGCGACGTTGCCAGTGCCAGGGCGGTCAAAGTTGCGATTTTTTTCATCACTATGCTCCTGATTACCAGCGCGTCACTTTTTCAGGCTGAACCCGGGGGCAGCATCGCTGTTGCCACCGCGCGGGCGATCGGCATCGCCGACCGTCGTGTCGAGCCGCGGCTTGGGCCGCTCGCCACCGCTCACACCGTCTGTCGTTTGATTGAGCAACAGGCGCTTCAGGTCGTTCGAGTCCTGGTACGCGTCGGTCGGCAGCTTGATGTCGTTCGCCGAGACGGGGGTCACCAGATACGGCGTTACCACGATAACAAGCTCGGTTTCGCCGCGGCGGAAGCTGTCCGATTTGAACAGCATGCCCAGAAGCGGGACGTCGCCGATGCCGGGCATCTTGTCGATCGCCCCGATCGAACGATTGTTCATCAGGCCGGCGATCATGAAGCTTTCGCCCGAGCCGAGCTCGACCGTCGTTTCGGCGCGGCGGATCGTCAGAGCCGGAATCTGGAAGCCGTCCATCTCGATCGCGCCTTCGGTCGACAGTTCCGACACTTCGGGGCGGACGCGCAGGCTGATGCGGCCATTCGAAAGCACCGTGGGCGTGTAAGCCAGGCTGACGCCATATTTGCGATATTCGATCGTGGTGCCGGCGAAATTTCCGGGGATCGGGATCGGGAATTCGCCGCCCGCCAGGAAGTCGGCGGTTTCGCCCGAAATCGCAGTCAGGTTAGGTTGCGCAAGCGTGACGACCATGCCCGACCGCTCGCCAAGATCGAGCGAAGCGATCAGGTCGAGGCCGAACAGGCGGCCCGCGCCGGCAAGGCTTCGCGTCCCGCTGGGGGTCGTGAAGCCATAGCTGGTGCTACCGGCCGGGACCGGCGGCGTGCCTTCGCCCGGATAGAGGATCTGTCCGGCGGTACGGCCGCCGAATACGCCGCCCAGGAAGCCGTTGCCCAGCGGGCCATCGCTGTCACGCGTCAGCAGGTTTCCGCTGATTTCCTTGACGAGCGAACGGTTCACTTCTGCGATGCGAACCTGCAGATTGACCTGCAGGGGAGTCGCCGTGCGGAGGCGCGAAAGCACTTTCGTCTGGTCGCCGACAAAGGCTTGGACGAGGCGCTCGGCCTCGGCCGCATCGTCGGGCGACTGGACGGTGCCGGTCAACAGGACGAAGCCGTTCATCGTGTTCGACGAAATCTTGGCATCCGGCATGGCCAGCGACAGCATCTGGTCGATCGTTTCGATATTGTTGCCGACGCGGGCGACGGTCGAATAGACCACCCGGCCGCTGGCATCGGTCGCGTAAATGCTCGTTTCGCCCGGCTTTTTGCCAAAGACGTAGAGCTGACGGCCCGAACGTACCTGGACGTCGGCGACTTCGTCGTTGGCGACGAACACGTCGGTCATTGGCGCAGAGAGGCTGATCAGGCGGCCGCGGCCTACCGACAGGTCGATGCTGCTGTTGGCGTTCTGCGTGGCCTGGGCCAGAGCCTGCTGTGCAGGGGCGGACACCAGGGTCGCGGCGACCAAGCCAATGGCCAGGGTGCGCGCGAGCGTCGCAGCCATGAAATTGCTCTTGCTGTTCATCTTACTTACCCCCAACCGAGACTTCGGTCGTCTTGTCGCCACGCGTGACGCGGACCACTGGACCTCGCGGTGCTGCAGGAGCACCCATGGAGACGGGAGCCCCGCCACCGTAATTCTGCTGCTGCGGCGCGCGAGCGGTCGAAACACGGCCGCTGACCGGGATCCAGAAGCGCGAGACGTCGCCGCCCGTGGTGGCGGTCTTCGACGTCGTCGGCCGTCCGGCCGCTTCGGCCAGCATGCGGCGTTCGGCCGCAGTGCCGCCCTTCGTGGGAACATTGACGTCACCCGATGCGATGGCCGCTTCAAGTTCGCCGCTGTTTTCGGCGAGCGGGCGCAGCGAGAGTGAAAGCTTGCCCATGCTCTGTGCGACCGCGATGCGTTCGGCGATTTCAGGCGTGGCTTCGAGCGTCACCGAGCCGAAAGTGCGGACCGGCGTCTTGCCGGTTTCGTCTTCGGCGTCATAGCGCTGGTCGGTCGCAAGGACGCGGACGTTGCGCACAATGGTTTCGGCCGTGAACAGCTGCTTGTCGGGATAGCTGCTCTTTTCATTGTCGATTTCGATCGTCTGGGCGAGCACGACATCGACGCGGTCACCCGGGAACACAAAGCCAGCGACGCCCTGTTCCTGCGAAACCTTCACCGTCACGGCGCGCATGCCGGGGCCGAGCGCCGCAGCAAGGAAGCCGCGATCGTCGGGATGGACGAGCGCGCCTTGCGTCAGCGGCTGACCGGCGGTGATCGGATAGCGTACGACCGTGCCGACCAGAGTCTGGACGTCGGTCTTTTCTTTCATGAAATACGCCTTCTCGACCAGTTCTTTTGGCCAGGGCTGGAAACGGAAGCTGTCCGGCCCGATGATCGTTCCGGACGGCAATTGCCGGGTCGCAACAAGGATCATGGGTCCGTTGATGTCCGGTGCAGCTGCAGCGCGCGCTTGCGGCGCCGATGCGCCGCGCATCATTTGGTTGACCCCGAATGCCGCGCCGATGGCAATCACCAGCGCGCCGACGATCAGCATAATCTTTCGCGTATCCATGACGATCTTTCGCCTCCTAACACCAACCAGACGCGGCGGTGTTTGCCCTCAACTTCAACCGATAGACTGAAAGTGGTTAAGATATTGTTGGTGAAGCGCCCAAAGGCCTGCGGCAGCGATGGCGACCCCATAGGGAACCTCTATCACCTTGTCCGAAGGGCGAATTTTGGAATGAATGAGCATGATTGCGGACAAGATTCCGCCGCCAATGGCCATCACGGTCAGTGTCTCGAGAAACAAATTCAACGGAATCCACAGCATCACGCCGCCAATCATCTTCACATCGCCGCCGCCCATCGCGCCGATCGCAAACAACCCGGCAAAGACGACGAAGACCGCGAAGGCAGCGCCAAGCTGCCACGCCATGTCGGGCCA
Source organism: Sphingopyxis sp. (assembly GCF_965227415.1). GTDB lineage: Bacteria > Pseudomonadota > Alphaproteobacteria > Sphingomonadales > Sphingomonadaceae > Sphingopyxis. The sequence goes on from NZ_OZ245749.1 coordinate 385,766, forward strand.
AAAGGCCATTCCGCTGGCGATCCAGAAGGGGATGGCGGCAAGCGCGATCGTTGCATTGAGCCCGTTGGAGATCGACCGCGAGCGCAGATCGCTGATCGCGGCAATGATCATCAGGACTGCGAGCAGCGCCATCAGGCCAAGCGTGATCGGAGCGTTTTCCATCGCTCTTCCCCTACGCATCATGGCTTACCAAAAAGTAACCATGATCACGGGCTTCGCGGCTTGCATTCCCCGAACCAGCCGATATGCGCCGCCTATGACCGACGCGATGCCTTCCTCGACCGATGTGCTGATTGTCGGTGCCGGCATCGCCGGGACCAGCCTGGCTGCAACGCTGGCCCCCCATCGCTCCGTGCTGATGATCGAAGCCGAGGACATGCCGGGCTATCATTCCACGGGGCGTTCAGCCGCTTTCTGGCATGAAACCTATGGCGGACCGGCGGTGCAGCCGCTTTCGACCGCGTCGTTCGGCATGCTGCTCGATCCGCCCGCCGATTTTTCAGAGCGTAGTTTCCTGTCGCCGCGCGCCGCGCTCAACCTTGGTCGGCGTGACGAGGCTGCCGCCGTCGACGCTTTCACCGCCGAATTTGCAGCGAAGGGTCTTGGCATTCAGCGCGTTTCGGGGGCAGAGGTCGAGCGGATTGTTCCGCGCATTCGGCCCGAATGGAGCGAAGCCGCTTATGAGGGGGCCTGTAGCGATATCGACGTTGGCGCCTTGCACGCGGCCTATCTACGCGCCGCCAGGCGTGCCGGGGCGCAGCTTGCGACCCGTGCGGCCCTCGTTGGTGCCCACAGGACCGCGCAGGGGTGGAAGGTGGAGATCGGTGTCGACACGGTCCATGCGAATGTCATCGTCAATGCCGCGGGCGCCTGGGCTGATACGGTGGCCACACGGTGCGGTGCTGTGCCGCTCGGAATTCAGCCCTATCGGCGCACCGTCGTTCAGCTTCGGCTGGGCTTTCCGGTGCCCGCGTCGCTGCCGCTGGTGATCCACGTCGGCGGAACCTTTTATTTCAAAGGCGAGAGCGAGGGGCGTATCTGGCTGAGCCCGCACGACGAAACACCGTCCGATCCGTGCGACGCTGCGCCCGAGGAACTTGATGTCGCGATGGCGATCGACCGGCTGCAACAGGTGGTCGACTGGCCGATCGCCGCGGTCGAGCGGAAATGGGCCGGCCTGCGCAGCTTTGCACCCGATCGAATCCCGGTTTTCGGCGCCGATCCGCATGTGCCGGGCTTTTTCTGGTGCGCGGGACAGGGCGGTTTCGGAATACAGACGTCGCCCGCGATTGGCGCGCTACTCGCCGCGCAACTCGGCGCCCCTGCGCCCGAGGGCTCGATCGGTGCGGTCGACGCCGCGCCGTTCGCTCCCGCGCGCTTCGCTTGAATTTCAACATAGCGGCTTGCGCGTCGAAACGGCCAGATTACCATAGGCTTGGTCACGCCGGCCTGGCGTGATCGACCTGTGGAGGACGGCATGGCCCATTATTTCGAGATCAAGAAGAACAAGGCTGGCGAGTTTGTCGCCTATTTCAAATATAATAGCGAAGCGATCTTTTGGACCGAAGGCTACAGCAGCAAAGCCTCTGCCAAGAATGCCATCGCATCGATCTTGAAGAACGGACCTGGCGCGGAAGTGCGCGAGGCCGAATAAACTTCGAGAGCGCGGGCGTTCAGCGCGCCCGCGCCACTTCCAGTGCCGCGTCGCTGGCCAGTTTGTCCGCCAGTTCGTTGTCGCCGTGTCCCGCGTGACCCTTGACCCACAGCCATTCGATTGTGTGGGGTTTCGCCTCGACGACCAGCCGCTGCCACAGATCTGCGTTCGCGACGGGCTTCTTTGCAGCTGTCTTCCAGCCGTTCCGCTGCCAACCATGGACCCATTTGGTGATGCCGTCGCGGACATAGACGCTATCGGTCGACAGTTCGACATTGCAGGGCCGCTTCAGCGTCGCGAGCGCTTCGATCGCCGCCATCAGTTCCATGCGGTTGTTCGTCGTATCGGGTTCGCCGCCCGAGACCGTCTTCACGACATCGCCCCAGCGAAGAACCGCACCCCAGCCGCCGGGGCCGGGGTTGCCTTTGCAGGCGCCATCGGTGGCCACGATCACCGTTCTGCCTTCACTCATGCGGCGACGAACAGGCTGGCGGCGTCGTCCGCCTGGTAACGGCGCAGGCGGTTCAGAAAGGGCGCAGGGTCCTTGCGCGTGACGAGCGCGTCTGCGGGTGTATGCACCCAGTCGTGCGCACGCGTCAGCAGAAAGCGCAGCGCGGCGCCGCGCGCGAGCAGCGGGAGCGCAGAAACCTCGGCGTCGGTAAGGGTGATCTCGTGCGCATAGCCCCGCATCAGCGCTTTCGCGCGTGCGGCATCGCAGCGGTTGCCGTCAGCCGAGAAGGCCCACGATGCATGCGTAACGGCAACATCATAAGCGCGAAAATCTGTCGCGGCAAAATAGAAGTCGATGAGCCCCGTCACCTCATCGCCGAGCATCAACACATTGTCGGGAAACAGATCGGCATGAATGACATGGGCGGGAAGGGTCGTCGGCCAGCGCGCGTCGAGAAAAGCGAGTTCGGCGTCGACGATCGCCTGCAAGCCCGGAATAACAACGTCGAGGTCGCCGGTTGCTTGTGCGACTTCGCGCCAGTGGCGATGGCCCATGCTGTTCTCGCGCTCGCCTGCGAAATCGGCGACGGCTCTGTGCATGGCGCCAAGCGCGGCGCCGGCCGCTTCGCATTGGCTCCCGGTCGGCTTGGTGAGCGAAATGCCCGGCAGAAACTGGATAATGCACGCCGCACGGCCCGAAATCTGCTGAATTGCAGCGCCTTTGCGGTCGCGGATCATCGCTGGTACCGGGCAGCCCCGGCCTGCCAGATGGTCGAGCAGGTCGACGAAGAAGGGCAAGTCGCTTTCGCGGACCCGCTTTTCATAGAGCGTCAGAATAAAGCGCCCGCCAGTCGTCTCGAGCAGGAAGTTGCTGTTTTCAACGCCCTCGGCAATCCCCTTGCACGAGAGGACGGTCCCGATGTCGTAACGGGCGACGAGCGCCGCGAGGTCGTCGGGATCGACGTGGGTATAAACTGCCATCAGGCGGCTTCGAGCCCGCGCGGCAGCTTGAACACCATATTTTCCTCGGCTGTAACGACGACCTCTTCGACGATCCTTCGATGGACAGCGACGGCGTCGATGACTTCGCGTACCAGCGTCTCGGGCGCGCTCGCGCCTGCGGTGATGCCAAGCGTCACGATCCCCTGCAGCCAAGCGGGGTCCACGTCGGTGCCGCGCTGGACGAGGTGGGCAGGGGTGCCGAGCCGCTCGGCCACTTCGACGAGGCGCAGGCTGTTGGAGCTGTTGGGCGCGCCGATCACGATCATCCGGTCGCATTGGCCGGCGATGGCTTTCACGGCTTCCTGTCGATTCGACGTCGCATAGCAGATGTCCTCGCCGCGCGGCCCGCTGATCGCCGGAAAGCGGTGCTCCAGCGCTGCAATGATATCGCGCGTGTCGTCGACCGACAGCGTCGTTTGCGTGAGGTAAGACAGCATCTGCGGGTCGGGCGGCGACAGTCCGGCGACGTCGTCGACCGATTCGACCAGCGTCATCGCGCCTTCGGGAAGTTGCCCGAGCGTGCCGATGACCTCCGGATGTCCTGCATGTCCGACGAAGACGATATGCCGTCCCGCTTCGTGCGCGCGCTCGGCCTGGCGATGCACTTTTGACACCAGCGGACAGGTTGCGTCGATATAGTCCAGCCCGCGCGCTTCGGCTTTGGCCGGAACTGCCTTTGGCACGCCATGCGCGCTGAAAACCACCGGAACGCCGTCGGGAACCTGATCGAGCGATTCGACGAAAATCGCCCCCTTGGCCTTCAGCGTTTCAACAACATAGCGGTTGTGGACGATTTCGTGACGCACATAGACGGGCGCGCCGAAGCGTTCGAGCGCCAGTTCGACTATGCGGATCGCGCGATCGACGCCGGCGCAGAAACCGCGCGGTGCGGCCACCAAAACCTTGAGTTCGGCGGTTTCGCTGCCCTCGGGGCGCGCCATCGGGTGGGGAGCATTCATGATGCGCGCGCTCTAGCGCAGCAAGGCGTATCGGGTAAAGGCGCTTCGTCCTGTTGCGCCCCGTTCATCGCACCGATAAGAAGCGGCGCGCATGGGAGCTTTGGAACCTTCGTTTCGTCGTTTCTGCGCCAGGTTTTTGGAAAGTTCTGCTCCTATGATGTCTTTTTCGCCTTCGTCCCGCAAAATGATCGCCGTGCTGTGCGGAACCGCAGCGATGGCGACGATCGCCGGTTGCGCGAAGGATAATGATATCGACGTTTCGTCGGGGGTGGGTATCACCGCAACGCGCAACGTCTGCCCCGCGGTCGCCGTGCCGATGCATACGGGCGACATCACGCTTTTCGATCCGGCGACCAGCCGCGACGCAAGCGCGATCGATGTCGTCGCGACGATCACCAATGTCGTCCCGACGTGCAATGACACTGGAGAAAAAGTCTATCAGCTCGCCGACTTCGATGTCATGGCCACGCGCCGCGACGCCGGCGCAGCGCGCACCGTGACGTTGCCCTATTTCTCGACGGTTGTGCAGGGCGGTACCGCGGTTGTGGCCAAGCGGGTCGGCCAGGTGACGATCAGCTTCGCCGAGGGCCAGGTGCGCGGGTCCGGCCACGGCCAGGCTTCGGCCTATGTCGATCGCGCTGCGGCGACGCTTCCCGCCGACATTCAGGAACGCATCACGCGGAAGCGCAAGGCAGGCGAGGAAGACGCCGCGGTCGACCCGTTGAGCATCCCCGAAGTCCGCGCCGCCGTGCAGCGTTCGAGCTTTGAACTGCTTGTGGGGTTCCAGCTGTCGCAGGAACAGCTCGAATATAACGTCCGACGATAATCACTGGGCGGCCGCTTGTGCCGTTCGCTTCTCTCGTCCCTGCGACGCTTTTCCGGCGGCGCAGGGCTTTTCGCGTTGCCTCGACTAGGCTAAGCGCGCCCACGACATTTGACCCAAGTTAGGATCCGCCGTGACCCTGTTCCGCCGCTTTTCCGACCATATCGACGCTGCGCTCGATGCCCTCGCGTCGCGGGGCGCGCTTCCTTCAGGGCTTGATCGCAGCGCGATCAGCGTCGAGCCGCCGCGCGACCCCTCGCACGGCGACGTCGCGACCAATGCCGCGATGGTCCTTGCCAAGGCCGCGGGCACCAATCCACGCGCTCTCGCCGAGCTGCTGGTCACCGAACTCGGCGCGCTCGACGAAGTCACCGAGGCGAGCATCGCCGGCCCGGGCTTCATCAACTTGCGGCTTGTCGACGGCAGCTGGCGCGACGAACTCGCGCTGATCCACGCCGAGACGGGTGACTATGGCCGATCGAATATGGGTGAAGGGCGCTGTGTAAACGTGGAATATGTTTCCGCGAACCCAACCGGTCCGATGCATGTCGGCCACTGCCGCGGCGCGGTCGTGGGCGATGCGCTCGCGACATTGCTCGAATACACCGGCTACAAGGTCGTTCGCGAATATTATGTCAACGACGCGGGCGCGCAGGTCGATGTTCTCTCGCGGTCGGTGCATTTGCGGTACCGCGAGGCGCTCGGCGAGGATATCGGTTCCATTCCCGAGGGCCTGTATCCCGGCGACTATCTGATGCCGGTGGCCGGCAAGTTGGCGGCCGAATATGGCGACCGCTTTGTCGGCGCGCCCGAAAGCGCCTGGCTCGGCCTGTTCCGGGCCGAGGCGGTCAGCGCGATGATGGACATGATCCGTGCCGATCTGGCCAAGCTTGGCATCCACCACGATCTATTCTCGTCGGAGGCGGAGCTTCAGGCCGAAGGCAAGCCCGCCGACGCCGAAAAATGGCTGCGTGATCACGATCTTGTCTATGACGGCCAGCTCGAGGCGCCCAAGGGCGAAACGCACGAGGATTGGGAGCCGGTCGAGTTGCCGCTGTTCCGTTCCACGCGCTTCGGTGACGATCAGGACCGGCCGATAAAGAAATCGGACGGTAGCTGGACCTATTTCGGCGCCGATCTCGCCTATCATTTCCAGAAGGCGCAAACTTCCGACGAACTGATCGACATCTGGGGCGCCGACCATGCGGGCACGGTCAAGCGGATCAAGGCCGCGGTAGCGGCGCTGACCGGCGGCAAGACGCGCTTCGACATCAAGCTTGTCCAGATGGTGCGGCTGCTCAAGAATGGCGAGCCGTTCAAAATGTCGAAGCGCGCGGGAAATTTCATCACGCTCGCCGACATTGTCGACGAAGTCGGCAAGGACGCGGTGCGCTTCACCATGCTGACGCGAAAAGCCGACGCGCAGATGGACTTCGATTTCGCCAAGGTGATCGAGGCGTCGCGCGACAATCCGGTTTTCTATGTTCAATATGCGCACGCCCGGATTGCGTCGCTGAAACGCAAGCTCGCGGAAGCGGGTGTCGCCTCTGCAACACCGGACCCGGCGCGGCTCGACGACTATGAGCTCGGTCTCGTCAAACTGCTCGCGCAATTCCCGCGGATCGTCGAATCCTCGGCCTCGGCGCGCGAACCGCACCGTATCGCCTTTTTCCTGGGAGACGTCGCGGCGGCCTTCCACGCTTGGTGGAACGTCGGCAATGACCGGCCCGACGCGCGTGTCATTTTGCCGAATGATCCCGAACTGACCGCGACGCGCCTTTATTTGGCCGATGGAATCGGGCAGGTTATCCGCAACGGGCTGCACCTGATGGGGGTCGAGGCGCTCGAGGAGATGAATTGATGCCGGAGGACAAAGAGGCCGGGCTGGGGTTCGAAGGCGAAGAACGCCTGCCATGGCTGGAAGCCGCCGACGATTATGAGGATGACGGCGAGGTTTCGCCCGCGCGCCTTTTGACGATGGTCCTTGGCGGATTGCTCTTGATCGGCGCGGTTCTTGGCGGCCTGTGGTGGATGCAGAATGGCGGCGCGCGCGGGCAGGGCGAGCTGATCGCGGCCGACAAGGGTGACTATAAGGTTGCGCCCACGACCGACGGCGCGAAGACGTTCGAGGGCGAGGGGGACGCAAGTTTCGCCGCTACCGAAGGCGCTGAACCGACTGGCAAGGTCGACGCAAGCCGGATGCCCGAAGAACCGGCCGTGACGCCGGCCGAGCGCGAAGCCGCCGCCAAGGCGGTCGTTGCGAAGGCGAAAGCCGCGAAGGAAGCAGCTGCGAAAGCCGAAGCTGCGCGTATCGCTGCTGCCGATCAGGGCAAGCCAAAGCCAGCCGCCATGTCGGTAAAGACGACCGATGGTGCAGCGAAGGAAACGATAGTGGCCGGTGGATCGGCAACGATCCAGCTTGGCGCCTTCAGCAGCGAAGCCGCTGCGACCAAGGCCTGGACCAACCTGTCCAAGCGCTTCCCTTATCTTGCCGATCTCGGCAAGTCGGTGTCACCAACCGAGGCAGGCGGAAAGACCGTTTATCGTCTGCGCGCATCGGCGGGATCGGCGGCCAATGCGGGGTCGCTTTGCGGAAAATTGCGCGTCGCGGGTGAAAATTGCGTCGTCGTCCGCTGATTCGGCCCGTTTGGCCGCACCGGACATTGGTTCGCTTACTCTACCGTGCAATGTTGGGGTATGAGGGGGCGCCGGCCGATGGAGGTTGACGCAAAATGATTCCCGCGATTTTTGGTCTTTCGGGCCTGACCCTGACCGACGACGAGCGCGCTTTCTTTCGCGATTGCGCGCCCGCAGGCTATATCCTGTTCGGCCGAAATATAGAGAATCGGGAGCAGCTACGGCGGCTCACCGATGCACTGCGCGCGCTCGACGGTCGTGCAGACCTGCCGATCCTGATCGATCAGGAAGGCGGGCGCGTTGCGCGAATGAAGTCGCCCGTATGGCCCGATTTCCCTAGCGGCGCGGCGTTCGACGCGCTGTACGAGCGGGCGCCCGCGAGCGCGATCGAAGCGGCAAGGCTCAATGCGATGGCGCTTGCGTCGATGCTCGCCGAGGTCGGGATTACCGTCGACTGCCTGCCACTACTCGACGTGCGCCAGCCCGGCGCAAGCGATGTGATCGGCGACCGTGCGCTTGGCAGCGAGCCGATGCGCGTCGCCGCGCTCGGCCGCGCCATCCTCAGCGGCCTGCAAGATGGTGGCGTCGTCGGGATCGTGAAGCATATCCCCGGGCACGGCCGCGCCTTGTTCGATTCGCACGAGACATTGTCGAGAGTGACCGCGTCGGATCATGATCTGCTGACCGACCTGGCGCCTTTTGCCGCGCTGCGCGACGCGGCGATGGCGATGACCTGCCATGTCGTTTTCGAGGCGTGGGATGCCGAACGTCCCGCGACGCTGTCACCGACCATCATCGACACGATCATTCGCCAGCGCGTCGGGTTCCACGGCCTGTTGATGACCGACGACCTTGATATGAAGGCGCTGTCGGGCGACGTGCCCTCGCGCGCTGCCGACGCGATTGCGGCGGGCTGCGACATCGCGCTCAACTGCTGGGCGAAGATGGACGACATGATCGGCATCGCCAACGCGCTCGATCCCATCAGCACCGTATCGCGCGCGCGGCTTGAAGGCGCGATGGACCGCATTGCCGGGGCAACCGATCCCCGAGAGTTTGACGTGCTCGTCGATCAGCGCGACGCGCTGCTGGCCATAGCCTGAGGCCAGGATGAACGAACTGCCGCTAGAGTTTGAAATGGCGCCGGCGGTGGCTGAACGAGAGGATGCGCTGCAGCTCAGCCTTGATAGCTGGGAAGGGCCGCTCGACCTGCTGTTGACGCTCGCGCGCAGCCAAAAGGTCGACCTCCGGCAGATTTCGATCCTCGCGCTGGTCGAGCAATATCTCGCCTACATCAACGAAATGCGAGCGAAGCTGGAGGTTGCGGCCGACTATCTGGTGATGGCGGCATGGCTCGCCTATCTCAAATCGGCGCTTCTGCTGCCCAAGGATCCGACCGAGGATCCCTCGCCCGACGAATTGGCGCTGCGCCTGCAACTTCGCCTTCAACGACTTGCGGCGATGCGCGAGGCGGCGGCGCGGTTGCTGGCACGCGACCGCGTTGGCCGCGATGTCTTCCTGCGCGCGAAGCCCGAGGGGCTGCGCGACGTCAAGCTGCGCCGCTGGGACGCCAGTCTCTTTGACCTGCTGTCGGCTTATGGCCAGGTAAAGCTGCGTACCGAACCCGTCGTGCATATGGTCGCGCGGCGTCCGATCATCACGCTCGATGCGGCGCTCCACCATCTTGAACGAATGATTGGCATCAAGCTCGAATGGGCCGAGCTCGCGGATTTTCTGCCACCTGACTATGACGGTCCGCTGCGTCGTTCGGCGATCGCGTCAGGCTTTGTCGCGGCGCTCGAGCTCGCGCGGCAGGGGCGCGTCGATTTGAAGCAGGATGGCGCGTTCGAACCTCTTTATTTGAAAGCCGCACAAGGATGATCGACGATCTGGAACGCGCGATAGAGGCGATGCTGTTTGCAAGCGACGAACCGCTTGATGCGCGGCAGGTCGCGGCGCGTCTCGCCGACGAAATGACGCCGGGCGACGTGCGCGCTATCATCATGCGGATCGCCCAGCGCCACGACGGCAGCGGTATAGAGATCGTCGAGCGCGGCGGACACTGGCATTTCCAGACGCCAGCCGATCTGGCGCACCTGCTGCGCCGCGAACGCGACGACCCGCGCAAACTGTCGCGCGCTGCGGCGGAAGTCCTTGCGATCGTCGCCTATCATGAGCCGGTCAGCCGCGCCGAGATCGAGGCCATCCGCGGCGTCCAGACGTCGAAGGGGACGCTCGACGTCCTGATGGAGGCCGAATGGATCGCGCCTGCGGGACGGCGCGAAGTTCCCGGACGGCCGCTGATCTACAAGACCACCGATGCCTTCTTGCAACATTTCGGCCTGACCAGCCGGAAGGATCTGCCGGGAATCGAGGATTTGCGCGCGGCGGGCCTGCTCGACCCGGTCGATCTTGCTTTCGAGGACGCGATGGGCGAGCTGGACCTAGTAAAAGACGGCGAAGAGGCTTAGATGACGGCTTCAAGGAGAATTTGAGATGGGTAGCTTCAGCATCTGGCACTGGCTCGTGGTCGGCATCCTCGTCCTCTTGCTTTTCGGCAAGGGCCGCTTTTCCGATATGATGGGCGATGTTGCCAAGGGCATCAAAAGCTTCAAGAAGGGCATGGCCGAAGACGATGCGGCGTCCGCGCCAAAGCATATCGAAGGGCAGCGCGCGCCCGATGCCACTCCCACGCCGACCGCGGAAACCGAAATCCGCTGATCGCGCAGCATCGCCTGCGGGGGAAGTCCTAGTTCATGTTCGACGTCGCGCCGACCGAGTTGCTGCTCGTCATCGTGGTGGCCCTGGTCGTCATCGGCCCCAAGGACCTCCCGAAGGCGATGCGTTTTGTCGGCAAATGGGTCGGCAAGGCGCGCGGCATGGCGCGCCATTTTCGGGCCGGTCTCGACACGATGATGCGCGAGGCCGAGCTCGAAGAACTGGAAAAGCAGTGGCGCGACCAGAATGATGCGATCATGCGCGAATTTCCGCGCATTGATGACATGAGCGCCGGGACGCCACCGATCGTTTCCGCGGCGCCGCAGGACGATACACCGTCCGAAAACCCCGACCATGCCGCAGCGGCTACCAAGCCCGAGACGCACGACGTGCCGCCGCGCGACGGTCCGCTACCATGACGACGGAAGCGCCAGCCCCGGCCGAGGATGAAGGCGCCGGCGGCAAGATGCCGCTGCTCGACCATTTGATCGAACTGCGCTCCCGGCTTCTGAAGTCGATGCTGGCCATAGGTTTGGCATTCGGCGTGTGCCTGTATTTCGCGCGCCCGATCTTCGGCCTCCTGGTGCATCCGCTCGTCGTCGCGGGGCAGGGCAAGCTTATCTACACCCAATTGTTCGAAGCGTTTTTCGTCGAGATCAAGGTCGCGCTGTTTGCGGCAACAATGATCGCTTTCCCCGTGATCGCGAACCAGTTGTGGAAGTTTGTCGCGCCCGGTCTCTATCGCAAGGAGAGGCGCGCGCTATTGCCATTCCTGTTCGCGACACCGGTGCTGTTCGCGATCGGCGCAAGTTTCGCCTATTTCATCACCATCCCGATCGCGTTGAAATTCCTGCTCGGTTATCAGGGAGAAGTGGGCGGAATAACCCAGGAGGCGCTGCCTTCGGTCGGCAATTATCTCAGCTTCGTGATGCAGTTCATCATGGCGTTCGGCATTGCCTTCCTGCTTCCGATCTTGCTGATGCTGATCGAGCGCGCGGGGCTGGTTACCCGTCAGCAGCTCATCGCGGCTCGGCGGTATATGATTGTTGCAGCGTTCGCGATCGCCGCCGTCTTCACGCCGCCCGATATCCTGAGCCAGTTGCTGCTCGCGATCCCGCTGGTGTTTTTGTACGAGATTTCGATCTTTGCGATCTGGTTCACGGGCCGCAAACGCAAAACAGGCGCCGAAGCGGCGCCTGTCGAGCCTCTCGAAGAGGCCTAAGGGTAAGCAAATTGCCCGATCAGTGAATGGCGTCGCTACCGGCCTGACCGACCGACTCGATGTCGCGGCCAGCACCCTTCACCGTATTGCAGCCAGCGACCAGAAAGCTTGCCATCACGGCGAGAAGGATTGCACGGTAACTCGTCATAATTCACCTCACTTGGATTGGGTGCAAAATGGCCCGGCACGCTTCGAGGGGGGGGAGGGAATGCGGGCCGGGCCAATGTTGCTGAGCAGCGCTGCGGGGGGGCGATGATCGCTGCTCGAAAAGGAAACGACCGATACGGTGGATAAGTTCCCGAAAAAAACGCCTTGTGTAAAAAATTTTTGCGATTCTTTTTAATCGCTTGAATTCCAGATGCTTGCTTAGCTCATTGTCGTCAGGCCGCTGAGCACGGCAAGACCCAGAAACGAGAAAAACCCCATAATATCGGTCAGCGTCGTGACGAACACCGCCGACGAGACTGCGGGGTCCACGTCAAACCGGTCGAGCGTCACCGGCACCAATATACCCGCGAGGCCCGCGACCAGATTGTTGATCAGCATCGCCGCGGCGATGACGCCGCCGAGCAGCGCATTGTCGAACAGCAATGCCGTTCCCGTTCCGATCAATACGCCCAGCGACAGACCGTTGACCGCTGCAATGCGGAATTCGCGAAGGATCATGCGAAAGGTATTCGACGCGGTCAGCTGATTGGTCGCAATCGCGCGCACCGTCACCGCCAGCGTCTGGGTTCCGGCATTTCCGCCCATTCCCGATACGATCGGCATCAACACTGCAAGGAGAGCGAATTTCGCGATCGCGCCCTGGAATATTCCCACAACCGACGCGGCCAGCATCGCTGTGCCGAGGTTGACGACCAGCCAGCTGAGCCGTGTCCGGATTGTCAGCACGATCGGCTCGTTGATGTCGCCATCGCCCGCGCCCGACAGGCGCAAGATATCTTCGCCGGCTTCTTCCTGGATGATGTGGACGACGTCATCGACCGTGATCATCCCGACGAGACGGCCCGCCTTGTCGACGACCGCGGCCGAGATCAGGGCGTATTTCTGGAAGCGCAGCGCCACCTCTTCCTGGTCCATGTCGACCGGGATCAGCGTCTGTTCGCGCTTCATGACATCGGCGATCGGGATTTCGCGCGGCGTCCGCAGGATCCAGCTGAGCTGGCAGGTGCCTATCGGTCGAACCAATGGATCGACGACGAAAATTTCCCAGAAATCGGTCGCAAGATCGACATCCTCGCGCAGCCGGTCGATGACGTCGCCGACGGTCACATGCTCGGGCACCGCGACATATTCGCGCTGCATCAGGCGTCCGGCGGATTCCTCGGGGAACGAGAGAGCGTCCTCGATCGCGGCCCGATCCTCGGGCTCCATCGCGTCGAGAACCGCCTGCTGATCGTCCTCCTCCATATCCTCGATGATCGCGACGGCGTCGTCGGTATCGAGTTCGGCGGCGAGTTCGGCCACTTGCTCCGGCGCAAGGAGGTCGATGAGCTCCTCGCGCACATAGTCGTTCATTTCGGCAAGCACGTCGGCCGACAACAGGTCGCCGAGCACCGCCGCCAGCATCGGGCGCTCGTCGGAGCGCGCGAGTTCGAACAGATCGGCGATGTCGGCGGGATGCAGGCGGCCGATGCGTTCGCGCGCTGCCTCGCCTTCGCCCGCCTCGGCAAGGTCGATCACATCGCGGACGAACGCGGGCTTCAGCCGGTCGTCTTCGTCGAGTTCGGTTTCAACCTCGCGCGGCGGTGGTTCGCGGCCCAGTTCGCGGTCGTCGGTGATGACACCATCTTCGCGGGGCAGGGGTTCTTCGCGTTTGTCCATCGCGGTCCTCCCTGGATCGTGCGGCGTCCGTGCATCCCCTAATCCGGCCACAACGCGATGGCAACGTCGCCACGTGCTTTTCGACAATTAGTGCGTGGCTTTGCTGCGCTGCGCGGCTATGGAACCGCCAAATTCCACCCTCGGATTCCATCAAGGAGCTTATCATGTCCGACCAGACGCTCACCCTTTCGCTGTCGACCGGCGATGTCGTCATCCGCCTGCGCCCCGACCTTGCGCCGCTGCACGTCGAGCGCATCACGCAGCTTGCCGGCGAAGGTTTTTACGATGACGTCGTCTTTCACCGCGTGATCCCGGGCTTCATGGCGCAGGGCGGCGATCCGACGGGTACCGGCATGGGTGGCAGCAAGCTTCCCGACCTGCCGCAGGAATTCAACGCCGAGCCGCACGTCCGCGGCGTATGCTCGATGGCGCGTTCGCAGAATCCGAACAGTGCGAACAGCCAGTTCTTCATCTGCTTTGACGACGCGCGCTTCCTCGACAAGCAGTACACCGTCTGGGGCGAAGTGATCTCGGGCATGGAAAATGTCGACGCGCTGCCCAAGGGCGAGCCGCCGCGCGAGCCCGGCAAGATCGTCAAGGCGACTGTCGCCTGAACCCTGTCGTCGCTCCCGCGAAGCCGGGAGCGACACTTACTATTCGCCGATGAAGCCGTTGAGCCTGTCGCAGGCGGCGATCCAGTCCTGCTTGAATTCCTGCACGACCTGTCCGGCGCCCATCGCCTCGTTCATCAGCCCGACGCCCTGGCCGACCCAATAGGTTGCGAGCGCCTTGGCGCCTTCGTGGCCGCCTTCGGACAATTTATCGACCTTCCGCAGCGCGGGTTCGCTGACGAGCGACTGGAGCGGCATGGGCAGCGGCTTCGGCGCGCCTTCGGCTTCCCATGCGTCGGTCCACGGCGAGCGAAGCTGGCGCGACGGCTTGCCGGTGCGGCTCTTCGACCGCACGGTGTCGCGCGAACTGGCCGCGAGCATCTTTTCCTTCACGATCGGATTGGTCTCGGCTTCGGCGGTGGTGAGCCACACCGATCCGGTCCACGCGCCATGCGCGCCCATCGCCATGGCGGCGGCCATCTGGCGTCCGGTGACGATGCCGCCCGCAGCGAGGATCGGCGTGTTCGCGCCAACCGCCTCGACCGCCGCCGCAACCTCGGGCACCAGCACCATCGTCGCGACCTCGCCGCAGTGGCCGCCGGCTTCGCCGCCCGCGACGACGAGGATATCGACGCCGGCGCGGACCTGCGCGAGCGCATGATCGCGTGTGCCGACCAGCGCAGCGACCGGTACGTTGAAGCGCTTGCCGAGGTCGAGCATCAGCGGCGGCGGGACCCCGAGCGCGTTGGCGATCAGCTTGATCGGGTGACGAAAGGCGACTTCGAGCAGCTTGGCGGCGCCATCGTCGCTCATGTTGTCGCCGAGACTGCTCCGCATCGCGCCCGGAAGAGCGAGGTCGCTGTCGTCGACGCCATGTTTTTGCAAGAGATCCGAGATGAAGGCCTTATGCTCGGACGGAATCGAGGGCGCTTCCGAACGCGCTTCGCCCTTGCCCGCGAAACTGTTCGGGACGATCAGGTCGACGCCATAGGGGAGGCCGCCGATATGGTCGTCGATCCACGCGAGCTCTTCTTCAAGCCGTTCGGGCGGCAACGAGGCGGCACCAAAGACGCCCATGCCGCCGGCTTTCGACACGGCGACGACGACATCGCGGCAGTGCGAGAAGGCGAGCAGGGGGAATTCGATGCCGAGCATCGCGCAGATGGGGGATTGCATGGGGCCTCTCCGATGTTGGCTATGTTGCCACGTGGCGTGCATGTCAGCGCTAGTTGACGTAAACGTCAAGTTGATTTGCGCGGGCCGCCGTTTATCGCTGGCGGCATGAGTAATTTTTCCCTGTCGGGTTTCGACCTCGATGTCTTTGTCCGCAGCACGTTGGCGGAGGATCTGGGGTCGGGGGGCGACATCACCTCAATGGCGACGATCCCCGCCGACGCGCGCTTTGCGGGGGTGATGGACAGCCGCGATGCGATCACCGTCGCCGGGCTGCCGATCGCCGAAGCGTTCTTCCGTGCGCTCGATCCGGCGATGGAGATCGCGATCCTGGCGAGCGAAGGCGAACAGGTCGCGGCGGGAAGCGACCTGATGCGATTGTCCGGCCACGCGCGCGCGATGCTGACCGCCGAGCGGTCGGCGCTGAATACGGTGCAGCATCTGTCGGGAATCGCGACGATGACGCGCGCCTATGTCGACGCGCTGGCGGGCACGGGCGCGACCTTGCTCGATACGCGCAAGACGATCCCCGGGCTGCGGGTGCTGGAGAAATATGCGACGCGGATGGGCGGCGCGACGAACCATCGCATGGGATTATGGGACGCCGCGATGATCAAGGACAATCATGTCGCAGTCGCAGGATCGGTCGAGGAGGCGGTGCGGCGCGCGGTTGCGGCCGGGATCGCGAACATCATCGTAGAGGTCGACCGGGTGGCGCAGGTCGAACCCGCACTCAGCGCCGGTGCGACGCACCTGTTGCTCGACAATATGAGCCTCGACGAACTGCGCGCGTGCGTCGGCCTGGTGGGAGGCCGGGTGCCGACCGAAGCGTCGGGGGGCGTGCGGCTCGACACGATTCGCGCGATCGGCGGGACGGGTGTGACCTATGTGTCGGTCGGGCGGCTCACGCAATCGGCGCCCGCAGCGGATGTCGGCCTCGACTTTGCGCTGGCTTAGCGGGGCCGCGCTGGCGCTGATGCCGGTCGCGGCGCAGGCGCAGGCGCTTTCCTGTGCGATACCCGATCGCATCGCCGTGCCGCGGCTCGATCAGCGGCCGCGCGACGAACCGGTGCGCAAGCCGCCGACGACCAGCTATCTGCTGAGCATGAGCTGGTCGCCGCAGCATTGCGCGAACGTCCGCAATCCCAGGGACGCGCGCGACCGCTTTCAATGTTCGGGCGAAAGCGGGCGTTTCGCATGGGTGCTTCACGGGCTTTGGCCCGAGACCGATAATCCGGCCTATCCGCAATGGTGCCGACCGGCGAAGATCGTGCCGCAGCCGGTGCTGAAGAAGCATCTGTGCATGACGCCGTCGCCGCAGCTGTTGCAGCATGAGTGGGCGAAGCACGGCACGTGCATGAGCCCGCACCCCGCCGCCTATTTCCAGGCGGCGGCGATGCTGTTCCGGGCCGTGCGCTTTCCCGATATGGACGCGCTGGCGGCGCGCCCGCAGACGGCGGGCGGTGTCAGGCGCGCCTTTACCGCAATCAATCCGGGGGTGAGGGACAGCATGATCGCAGTGGCCGCGCGCGATGGTTGGCTGAGCGAAGTCCGTCTTTGCCTGGGCCCGCGGATGCGGCCACAGGCGTGCAAGCCGTTCCAGAAAGGCCTGCCGGATCGCGTCGTAGTGCGCATTCGCACGATGCCGCGCGATTAGGAAAGCGGCGCCACTCTGTGCCGCAGTGACACGTCGCCCCGTTAACTCTTTTTTTACCTTATCGACTCGTTAACGCAGGCGTAGCGTCCGGATATGGACTCGGACGATCAGATCGACATTCGCGGCCGCCTTCGTGCACATGCCACGCGCGAGCTTACCATCGCCCGCCTGACCATGCCCGACGATTGGCAAGCCGAACTGCGCGCGATGCTTCAGGCCGAGCGCGTGCCTTCGGCGCTGTGGGCGCGCGGCAGCGACACGCGGCTGTTTATGGAGAGCTTCGCGATCTTCTTTGTCGCGACGATGATGTTCCTGATCTGACGTCGGGTTTCGACTGGAGGCGGTCTTCATTCTACCCTGTCTTCGCGGGAATGGCGAAGTTAGAGATGACCGCTTTCCATTCCAGCACCGCTAATCGCAGGCGCGGTGGAGTTTTAGCGCGAGCCAGGCGGAGATGATGCACATCACCGCGCTCATCAAAAGCTGGTCGACGACGCCGACGCCCGCGAATCCCAAACCGATCGCCAGAAGCGAACCGGCAACCATCGCGCCCGAGTTGACGATGTTGTTTGCCGCGACCGTGCGCGCGGTCTGATCCTTTGGCACCGTCGTCGTCAGAAACGCATAGAGCGGCACAACGAACATGCCGCCGCTGATTGCGATACCGAGCAGGCTGGCGAGGAGCGGGATGACGTCGGCGTGACCCAGGAATCCGTCGATCCCGTACATCACGCCCGACGGGTCATGTTCCCAGTTCCGGCACACCCAATAGAAGGCGAGGACGAACAGGCCCATGACGATGACGCTTGCCGGGCTGTAGCGGGCCGACACCCGGCCCTTGAGCAGCCGGTTGACCGCCACCGATCCGATGGCGATGCCGATCGAGAATACCGCGAGGAACAGGCTGGCGACGCTCTTGTCGGCGTGCAGGATATTCTTCACCAGCGGCGGAAACTGGATGAACAGCACCGCGCCGATCGTCCAGAAAAAGCTGATCGACAGGATCGCCAGATACAGGCGCGGGATGTGCATCGTGCCGCGCACGAGCGCGACCGACGAGCGGATGATGTGCCAGTCGATGCCGGTCTCCTCGTGCTGTGGAGGAGCAGGGGGGACTTCGCGACTGGTCCAATAGCCGAGGCCGGCGACCAGAACGACGCCGAGCGCCGCCCATTCGACCTCGATCACACCCGCCAGGATCGTTCCCGCGAGGATCGCGATATAGGTTCCGGCCTCGACAAGCCCGGTGCCCGCAAGCACTTCGTCATTTTCCAGATGCTGCGGCAGGATCGCATATTTGATGGGCCCGAAGAAGGTCGAGTGAATGCCCATTGCAAACAGCGCCAGCATCATCAGCGGAATCGCGAGGAAATGGACCGCGAAGCCCAGCCACGCGAACACGAGGCCCGCGCCGCCGACGAACATGATGATGATTTCGCAGAATTTGACGATGCGGATGATCCGCGCCTTGTCGCGCGTGTCGGCAAGTTGGCCGGCGAGCGCCGAAAGCAGGAAAAACGGCAGGATGAACAGGGCGGTCGCGACCGCGCTGAACAATGTTTCCGATGCTTCGTCGTTGAACACGCCGTAAACGACGAACAGCACCATCGCATTTTTGAACAGATTGTCGTTGAAGGCGCCGAGCAATTGCGTGACGAAAAGCGGAAGGAACCTGCGTTGATTCAGCAGCGCAAAGGAACCGGTCATTGAATATCCACTTTTGCAGCCCGCGATAACGACACCGGCCACCCCCTCAGGCAATTCGGTTGTCGCACGGGGGGCTTATCGGTTAGGACATGCGGGGTCAAAGCCGATTTTGGGGCCCATTTTGGAACGGACGTAGCGACAGGGACCATGCTCAGCCTTCCCAACATCCTGACGCTGTCGCGCATATTGGCGGTTCCCATTCTGCTGTTCCTGCTATGGCCGGGGGTGCGCGAAGGGTCGCATCAGCCGCTTCCGCTCGATTATGCGCTGGCTTTCATCCTGTACTGCCTGATGGGCATTACCGATTATTTTGACGGCTATGTTGCACGGTCGCGCGGCATCGTGTCGCGGCTGGGCGCCTTTCTGGATCCGATCGCCGACAAGATCATGATCGCCGCGGTGATCCTGCTGCTCGTTTTCACGCGCGACATCACCGGATATCATGTGATCGCTGCGTTGATGATCCTGCTGCGCGAAATCATCGTGTCGGGGCTCCGCGAATTTCTGGCGACGTTACAGGTGTCTATGCCGGTGACGCAGCTGGCGAAGTGGAAGACGACTTTTCAGCTCGTTTCCTTCGGCGCGCTGATCCTGGCGGGTGCGTTGCCAGACATGGCGTGGATCAAGATCGTCGGGCTGGCGTCGCTGTGGGGCGCGGCCGTGCTGACCTTGATCACCGGCTGGGACTATCTGCGTGTCGGCCTGAAGCATATGGATTGAGCGATGACGCTGACGATCAGCTATTTCGCCTGGGTTCGCGAGCGGATGGGGATTGCCGACGAAGCGATCGATTTGCCCGTCGATGTCGCGACGGTGGCCGACCTGGTTGCGTGGCTTGCCGCGCGCGATGAGCGCGGCGCCCTCGCGTTCGCCGAAGCGGGACGGATCCGCGCCGCGATCGGCGGCACGATGGTCGGTCCAGACGCGGCACTCGGCGACGAGATTGCCCTGTTCCCGCCGGTGACCGGCGGATGATCCGCGTTGCGGTCCAGAGCGAGGCGATCGACGTCGCCGCTGAGCTCGATATTCACGACGCCGGTTTTCACGGCGCCAGCGCGAGCTTCATCGGGCGCGTGCGCGGCGAAGGCGATCTGACCGAGCTTTTCCTCGAGCATCATCCGGTGCTGACCGAGGCGGGGCTGGCCGAACTGGCGCATGCCGCGGTCGATCGCTGGAGCTTGTCGGCGCTGACGCTGATCCACCGCGTGGGGGCGATGGTGCCGGGCGAGACGATCGTGCTGGTGCTGGCGAGCAGCCCGCACCGTGCCGAGGCGCTGTCGGCGACCGAGTTTCTGATCGACCGGCTCAAGACCGACGTCATGCTGTGGAAGCGCGAGACATTTGCCGACGGACGCATCGCCTGGGTCGAGCCGCGCGACGGCGACCATGGCCGCGCCGAGCGGTGGGATGGATCGCCGTCGTCACCGCGGCCCTGATCGGCGATTGACCCCTTGTGGGATTGTTCCCCGGCGGAAGCCGGGGCCCAGATCGTTTCCAGGCCAACATGGCAGCATCGCTTCTGGACCCCGGCATTCGCGGGGGAACGGTTGCTCGCATGAAATATATCCGGATCAAGCCCGTCCTGAGCCTGTCGAAGGGTCCGGGGTGGCGATGATTCGAAGGGCTAATTTGCCTGATGCTTGCGGAAGATGTCGGCGAGCATCTTGAATTCGTCGGCGCGCGGGCTGCCCTTGCGCCAGACGAGCGCGATCGTGCGCCAGTCGTGATCCGAATCGAGCGGGCGCGTGTCGATGTCGGTATGATCGAGGATGCCCGCCTCGATCGCCATCTGCGGCAGCATCGTGATGCCAAGGCCGTTGTCGACCATCTGGACAAGCGTATGGAGCGAGGTGCCCATCATCCGCGCGCCGGCGCGCAGTTCGGGGCGGTTGCACGCGGCGAGCGCATGATCCTTCAGGCAATGGCCGTCCTCGAGCATCAGCATCTGCGACGGGTCGAGCTGATCGGCGCTGACCATCGCGGGCAAATTCTCGGCCTGGTCGCCAGGAAAGGCGACGAACAGCGCGTCGTCGAACAGCGCCTCGCTCTCGACGTCGCCGCAACCATAGGGAAGGGCGAGGAGGACGCAGTCGACGGTGCCATGGTGGAGCGACTCGCACGCCTGGGCGCTCGGCTCTTCGCGAAGAAAGAGCTTGAGCGCCGGACGTTCCTTGCGCAGGCGCGGGAGCAGGCCGGGAAGGAGGAAGGGCGCGATCGTCGGGATCACGCTCATCCGCAATTCACCGACCAGCGGTGCGGCGGCGGCGGCGGCCATGTCGGCCAGTTCCTCGGCTTCGCGGAGGACGCGGTGCGCCTTTTCGACGATCGCATTGCCCAGCCCGGTGAAGCGCATGACGCGGCGGGTGCGCTCGACGAGCGTCTGGCCGAGCAGCGTCTCAAGCTCGCGGATCCCTGCCGAGAGCGTCGACTGGGTGACGTTGCACGCATCGGCGGCGCGGCCGAAATGGCCATGCTCGTGGAGCGCGACGAGATATTGCATCTGTTTGAGCGAGGGCAGGTAGTTTTGCATTGATCGTATATAGCAATGAATTCGCGGATTTTGAACAATCACGTCGATTTATATTCGCGGCCAATATGGCGGCGTTTCGTTTCGGCTGGTGCGCAGACGTGCTAGCTAAACCGCTGGTTTGATGGAGGGGTTATGGCGGTTTCGCGGTTTCTGATCGGCGGTGTGGCGAGCGCGCTGTTGCTGACGGGCGGGCTCTTCATGTGGAAGGGCTATACGCAGATCGCCGACGACGAGGCTTTGCCCGAGCCGCCGCCCGCGCTCGCCGCGATTCCGGTGGCCGGCGCCAATGCGCCGAAGCGCGGTCCCGCGCCGCCCGCGCTGCCGACCGCAAAAGAAGGGTCGCGCGAGGAGCGACGTTTCAACCGCTTCGATCGCGACCGCAACGACCGGATCAGCCGGGTCGAACTGATGTCGGCGCGCACCGCGGCGTTCCGCAAGCTCGACAAGGACGGCAACAATTTGCTGACCTTCGAGGAATGGGCGGCGGCAACAGGTCAGCGCTTTGCGGGGGCCGATGGCGACAGGTCGGGCGATCTGACGCGGGCGGAATTCGCCACGACGGCACCGAAGCCGGCGGTGAAGCCTAAGTGCAGCTGTTGAAATCGTCGCCTCCGCGAAGGCGGGGGCCGCTAGAGGCCTGAATCAGACTCGCCGCGTAAAGCGGATGGCGGCCCCCGCCTGCGCGGGGGCGACGGTCAGGCCGCGACGCCCTCGGCGCATGCCATCCACGCGGCCAGCGCCGCGCCCGCTCGCTGCGTATAGCCGAGCTTACGGTCCTTCTTGCGGACATCGTCGGCGAGCGGCGGGAAGAGGCCGAAATTGACGTTCATCGGCTGGTAGCTCGCAGCATCGGCGCCGCCGGTGATATGGCCGAGCAGCGCGCCGAGCGCGGTTTCGGGCGGCGGCGGGGCCAGGGCGCGACCTGCGAGTTCGGCGATGGCGAAGCGCGCGGCGACGAGGCCGATCGCGGCGCTTTCGACATAGCCTTCGCAGCCGGTGATCTGTCCCGCGAAGCGGATATGCGGCGCCGATTTGAGGCGGAGCTCTGCGTCGAGCAGCTCGGGCGAGCGGATGAAACTGTTGCGGTGGAGCCCGCCGAGGCGGGCGAATTCGGCCTTCTCCAGGCCGGGAATCGTGCGGAACAGCTCGACCTGCGCGGCGTGTTTCAGCTTGGTCTGAAAGCCGACCATGTTCCACAAGGTGCCGAGCGCATTGTCCTGGCGCAGCTGGACGACGGCATAGGGCCAGCGCCCGGTGCGCGGATTGTCGAGGCCGACGCCCTTCATCGGTCCGAAGCGCAAGGTTTCGGGGCCGCGTTCGGCCATCACTTCGATCGGCATGCAGCCCTCGAAATAGGGCGTGTCCTTTTCCCAATCCTTGAAGTCGGTCTTGTCGCCGTCGACGAGCCCCTGGACGAAGGCGTGATACTGATCCTTGTCCATCGGGCAGTTGATATAATCCTTGCCGTCGCCGATCGGCCCGACCTTGTCCCAGCGGCTCGCCATCCATGCGACGTCCATGTCGATGCTGTCGTGATAGACGATCGGGGCGATGGCGTCGAAGAAGGCGAGCGCGTCCTTGCCGGTCGCGGCGCCGATGCTCGACGCGAGACCCGCGGCGGTGAGCGGGCCGGTGGCGACGATGGTCAGGCCTTCGCTCGGCAGCGTGTCGATGCGCTCGCGCACTATCGTGATGTTCGGATGGTTTGCGAGCGCGTGGGTCACGCTGCCCGAGAACAGGTCGCGGTCGACCGCAAGCGCCGAACCTGCGGGCACCTTGTGGACATCGGCCTCGCGCATGATGATCGAGCCGAGCGTCCGCATCTCGCGGTGGAGCAGGCCGACCGCGTTGCTGTCGCCGTCGTCGCTGCGAAAGCTGTTCGAGCACACCATCTCGGCCAGCGCGTCGCCCTGATGCGCGGGGGTCATGTCGCCGCCCCCGGGCAAATTGGCGCCGCGCATTTCGGACAGGCGCACGCGGAAACCCGCTTCGGCGAGCTGCCAGGCGGCTTCGGAGCCCGCGAGGCCGCCGCCGATGATGTGAATGTCGTGAGCCATTTACCGTATCCGTTGACTTGAACCGATGGAGCCGCGCACTAGGCCGGTTGTGAGCAAGATGCAAAGGGGCGGATGATGAGCGAAGCGGGTTGGGATCGGGCGCGGTGGCTGTGGTGGCTGGCGCTGCTGGGTGGGATCAGCTTTTTCGCCGCGGTGTTCCAGCGGCTCGACGGTCCCGCGATCTGGGCGTGGAAGACGAGCGGAGTCGGCTTGCTGGCGCTGTGGGCCGCGGCGAATGCGCGCGAGAAGAACGGCTTGCTGATCGCCGCAGTGCTGGGCTTCGGGGCGCTCGGCGACTGGCTGCTCGACGCGAAGGGGCTGATCGCGGGCGCGTCGGCGTTTGCGGTGGGGCATCTGATCGCGATCACCCTGTACCTGTTGAACCGTCGGGCGCAGATGACGCCGTCGCAGCGCCTGCTCGGCTGGCTGACCATGCCCGCGACGCTTGCGATCGTCTGGGGCATGCTGAGCCCGCAGCCCGGATGGTGGCACGCGGCGGTGTATTCACTGTTCGTCGCGGCGATGGCGGCGGCGGCATGGACCAGCCGCTTTCCGCGCTATCGCACCGGCATCGGCGCGATGATGTTCCTCGCGAGCGATCTTTTCATTTTCGCCGGCGAGGGCGGGGTGTTGTCGAAAGATGTCACCCTGTGGCTCGTCTGGCCGCTCTATTTCGGCGGACAGGCGTTGATCGCCTGGGGCGTGGTCAGCACAGTCGCGAAGGAAGCCAGAACCTAGGCGCCGTCCCACGCCGCGATGGTCGTGCGGTGGAGCAGGCGGTCGTGGCCGTCGTATCCTCCGGTCGCGCGGTGGAGCAGCGAGCGATTGTCCCACATGACGAGCATGTCGGGCTCCCATTCATGGCTGTAGCGAAACTCCTCGCGCCCCTGCCACTGGATCAGGTCGTAGAGCAAAGGCAGGCCTTCGGCATCGTCGAGGCCGTCGAAGCCGATGATATAGCCCGCGCAGCCGAACAGGCCCTTGCGACCGGTTTCGGGGTGCGCGCGAACGAAGGGATGGCGCTGCGTTTCGAGCGCTTCTACGCTCGACAGGATGTCCATGCTGCGGTTCTTGTCGTTCGCACCGTACATGCCCGACGGTGCGTAGCCGGCGCGTGCGCTGTGGATCGCCTGGAGCCCTTCGACGCGCGCGCGAAGGTCGGCGGGCATCGCGTCGAGCGCGGCGTGCTGGTTAGAAAATTCGGTGTTGCCGCCGACCGGCGGGATCGTGATGCCGAAAAGGCAGGTGCCGGCGGGCGGACGCTCCTGAAAACTCCAGTCGCTGTGCCAATTCTCCGCAAACAGCGGCGCGGTCTCGTCCGCCTTGCGCTTCACCGCGATGATATGATCGTGGCCGGGGATCGGGCGGATGAAGGGATCGTCGCCGAAGCCGCCGAAAGAACCGGTGAAGCGTTCGAGATCATCCTCGCTCATCCGCTGATCGGGGAAGGCGAGGACGTGATGATCGAGCCATGCGGCGCGGATTTCGGCGATGGTGTCGGTATCGAGCGGCTGCGTCAGGTCGGCGCCGGTGACGCGCGCGCCGCAGGACTGGCCGCTGGGGGTGATGGTGAGGGTCATCGCACGATGCTGCGCCGATTGCCGCGAGCGGTCAATCGGCAGCGGCAATCCAGCGATCGACCTGCGCTTCGAGCACCGGCAGCGGCACCGAGCCGCGCCCCAGCACGATCTCGTGGAATATCTTCTGATCATAGCGGTCGCCGAGGGCCCGCTTTGCCTTTTCGCGCAGCGCGAGGATGCGCTGCATGCCGACCTTGTACGACGTCGCCTGTCCCGGCGTGACGAAATATCGGCGGATTTCGGAGCGGATTTTGCCGATCGGCTGCGGCGAGTTGGCGGTGTAGAAAGCGAGCGCCTGTTCCTCGCTCCAACCCTTGGCATGGATGCCGGTGTCGACGACGAGCCGGATCGCGCGCCAGATCTCGCGGCCCAGCCGCCCGAAGTCGCTGTAGGGATCGGTGTAGAAACCCATCTCCTTGGCCAACCGCTCGACGTACAGCGCCCAGCCCTCGCCATAGGCGCCATAGAAATAATTCTTCCGGAACTCGGGCGTGCCCGTCATTTCCTGCGCGAGGGCGATCTGCATGTGATGGCCGGGCAGGCCTTCGTGATAGACGGTGCCTTCGATTTCATAGGTCGGGGTCGCGCGCGTGTCGGCGAGGTGGACATAGAAGATGCCCGGCCGCGATCCGTCGAGCGCCGCGGCCGAATAATGCGCTGCGCCGCCCGGCTCTTCGCGAAACGCCTCGACGCGCTTCACGATCAGGTCGGCCTTGGGCAGTCGCCCGAATTGTTCGGGCAACCGCGCGCGCATGCCCACGAGATAATCCTCGGCCTTTTTGAGATAGATCGCCCGGCCCGCATCGTCGTTCGCGACATAGAAACGGTCGTCGCTGCGCAGGAAGACGAAGAAATCCTCGAGTTTGCCTTCGTATCCGATTTTGGCCTTCAGCACTTCCATCTCGGCGCGGATGCGCGCGACTTCGGACAGGCCGAGGTCGTGGATTTCACCAGCGGTCATCCCGGTCGTCGTCTGCAACCGCAGCATCGCGTTGTAATAGGCCGCGCCATCGGGAAGCGCTCCGGCGCCGCGCGGTTCGCTGCCCGCGGCAGCGCGATCGACCTCCAGCCAAGCCTTGATCCGGTCGTAGGCGGGCTTGAGCGACTCGTTCATCGCCATGGCAACGCGCGCAACAAATGCATCGGCCGCCGCAGCGTCGATCTTCTTCGCAGTGACAAGGCCCGCAGCCTTTTCCTTCGCATCGGCGTAGAGCGCATTGTCCGCGCCTTCGTCAAACGGGGCGCCGCTCGTCAGCCTTCCGATCAGGTCGATCGACTGGTCGTAGGCGAAGCCGGGCATGCGGATGCCCTTCTTCGCAGAAGCCTTGGCGCGATCGAGGTAGACGTCGAGCGTCGGCCCGAGCGCCGCGACCCGCTCGGCATAGGCGTCCATGTCGGCGCGCGTGTCGATGCGATGCTGGTTGATCAGCAAATTGGGAAGGCCGGTGTGCGGCCCGTTGCGGTCGAAGATATAATTATGTCCGCGCCATTTCGTCGACGCCTCGGCGCGTTCGAGTTCGAGCGCCCACATGTCATAGGACACGCGTGCATCGTCGCCGAGTTTATTACGGTCGAACGTCTTTTTCATGTCGGCGACATTGGCGCGGCGCCACTTGAGCCGCGCTGTGGCGGCGGCATCGCTGGGGTCGGTAAACAGGTCCTGCTGTTCCTTGCGGCCGAGGCTGGTGAGCGCTTCGGGATCGAGCGCGAGTTCAGCCTCGAACGCCTTGTCGAGAAAGGCGGTGAGCGCGGCATCGCTCGTGCCGCTCTTCGTCGCGGCGCGCGCCGCCGGTGCAACGAAGGCGCTGGTCGCCAGCGCCAGTGAGAATTCCCGTCGTGATAGCCGCACCGGACCCCTTTCTCTTTTTCCTGTGCCCAGCGGTACCGCGATTGACGCGCCGGGGCCAAGGCTAATCTTACGGCGCCGGACGGGGTAGCCGGCGGGAGGGCGGACGATCGATGTGGACGCGATCCTGTTTTTTCCCCATCGTGATGGCGCGGGCTTGCCCTCGAGTTTCGCCACGGAGGATTGTAGATGAAAACCCCGATGAAAATCGCGATGTCGCTCGGCCTGGGCCTGGCGCTCTCCGTCCTTCCGGTGCAGGGCATCGCGGCGCTTCAGCAGGGCGCGAAAGCGCCCGACTTTACGCTGAACGCGGCGCAGGGCGGCAAGGAATTCAGCCTGTCGCTGAAGCAGACCCTGCGCGGCGGGCCGGTGGTGCTCTATTTCTTCCCGGCCGCTTTCACATCGGGGTGCACGGTGGAGGCGCATCTGTTCGCCGAGGCGAATGGCCAGTTCAACCAACTCGGCGCGCGCGTGATCGGAGTGACCGCCGGCAATATCGAGCGTGTCGCGGAGTTTTCGCGGTCGGAATGCCGCGACAAATTCGCCGTCGCCGCCGATCCGGGCGCCAAGATCGCGGCGAAATATGATGCGACGATGCAGACCGCCGACGGCAAGACGCTGTCGAACCGCACATCCTATGTCATCGCGCCGAACGGAACGATCTTGCTGAGCTACACCGACAGCAAGCCGCAAGCGCATGTCGAAAAGACGATGGCGGCGGTACGGGCGTGGAATGCGAAGCGGCACTAGCGTCGGCGCGAAAGCCGGTTTCGACCAAAAGACGACGTCCCTTTTGTCGTCATCCCGGACTTGTTTCAGGATCCATGGCTGCCGTTTCTTTCGACACGGCGCGAAAGGAGAGGTCCGGCCATGGATGCTGAAACAAGTTCAGCATGAAGGGGGGCAAACGACCAATCGCAAACGATGTTGACGTGCTCCCCGGCGAAAGCCGGGGTCCAGAGCGCGCGCATGCAACGCCGGCTCTCGAACGCCCTGGACCCCGGCCTTCGCCGGGGAACACGCTGGGCCGCCAGCTTCCCGCTCTCACGGGAATGACGAAGAGCGCGATGACCGCACCCCAACCCTAACCGGACGCCCAATCGATCGTCACCCCGGACTTGATCCGAGGTCCATGACGACGGTGCTGCCATGGATCCCGGATGACGAAGGCGCGAGCGTCCGCTTCTCACCCCAAAGCCCACGCCAAAAAAAGCCTTTCCTACAATATGCGGCTATGCCAGCGTCGATCTCGGCTCTTTCCCTGGGTGCATAAAAAGCGGTTGCCGCCCGGTTTGCCAGAGCGGCCACGACCTCGTGCGTCCGGCCCGCGGCAGAACCGGATCAGGAATATGGCGTAGGGCTGAACTTTCCTGAACTTTGGAGCAGGAAACGGCGGCTCCCCACCCCATATCCGTCGTTCGCTCCCGATCTTGATGCAATGGCGGCTGACGACCGAAAGACGACGTCCCTTTTGTCGTCATCCTGAACTTGTTTCAGGATCCATGAGTTCAGCATGACGGAGAGCAAAGGACCCATTGCGGACGATCTTGACGTGCTCCCCGGCGAAGGCCGGGGTCCAGAGCGTGCGCACGCAACGCCGGCTCTGCAACGCCCTGGACCCCGGCCTTCGCCGGGGCACACGCTGGGCCGCCAGCTTCACGCTCTCGCGGGATGACGAAGGGCGTGAGCGGCCGCTCCCCACCCCGAACCGGACATTCGCACCGTGGAGCTGTCGACGGGGTCCGGGTCAGGCCCGTTCGACGAGAATGACTACTTCGGTCGCCCGCTATATCCCGCGGCCTTTCGCAGTTCGTCGGCATCCATGACATAGCCGTCGCTGACGACGGTCACGACGCGGCGTAGCGCGCCGAGTTCGGTCGAGGGGTCGCCGTCGACGAGGACCATGTCGGCTTCCTTGCCCACTGCGATCGAGCCGGTGCGCTTGTCGGCGCCGACGACGCGTGCGGGGACGATGGTGGCGCTCTGGATCGCCTCGGCGGGAGTGAACCCGGCTTGCTGATAGATTTCGAGTTCGCGGATCAGCTCGATCCCCCAGCCGTCGGTGCCGGCGACGATCGTCACGCCGGCCTTGTGCAGGCGGCCGAGCAGTTCGACCATCTTCGCATAGCTTTTGCGGTAATCGTCGCGTGTCAGCCCTTCGACCAGCGGATAGCCGGCGGCAGTGAAGACCGAGCGTTCGAGGACGGGCGAGATGATGCCCATATAGGGGGCGTAAGCGGGCTGCGGCTTTCCGCCGTCCTGCGTGTACATCCCTTCGAAAATGACGATGGTCGGATCGACGATGATCTTCTTGCGCGCCAGATCGGCGACGAAGCCCGACATCACGGGGCCGTCGAGATCGACGTCCTTGAAATAGCGGGCGGGTCCCTCGACGCGTTGGCGCGTATTCGCCTTGTCGATCACGTCGCGCGGCATCGATTCCATCACCACGAAATTGAGGTGGGTCAGCTCGTCATAGCCGGCAGTGACGGCTTCGCTGGGTTTCATGCCGGCGGGCACATGGCCGTGGACGTGGAGCCCCAGCTTGCGCGCCTCTGCTGCGGCGGGGGCGATCCACGCCGGATTCATCGAGGTATAGAATTTGACGCCCCACAGGCCCGCGGCCTTGATCCGCCGCACAGCGGCGATAGCTTCTTCGGCGTTGCTGACGACTTCGGCGCCCTGCGCCGCGAGGGGATCCTTCTTGTCGACGATCGCCGAGATGAACGGTTCGCCCATCAGCAGCGTGTGATCGGCGCGGCGCCGGGTCGCCTCGACTGCGCGGTCGATGTTCGTGCCGGGGCTGCGGAAGCTGGTTATCCCGTTCGCCATGTTCGAGAGCACGTCCCAATCGTCGCCGATGTGGAGGTGGCTGTCCCAGATGCCGGGCACCAGCGTCTTGCCACGACCGTCGATCAGCTGCGCTCCGGACGGGGCCTTAAGCGAGCCGGCGGCGCCGATGGCAGCGATCTTGCCGTCTGCGGCCAGGACGGCGCGGTTCGCCAGGAACACGCCCTTGTCGGCGTCGAACAGCCGCACATTGTCGATCAGCACGGGGGCGTGAGCGGCGGGCGCGAGGAAGCGCTTGGCGATGCCGGCGACCGCGTCGGCCGTCGCCTTTTCTTGGATGTTACGCAGCTGTTTCAGCGCGCCCTCATAGCCTTCGGGGATGACCGAGATGAAGCTGATGTCGGCGAAATAGCGCTTGTTCGCGTCGAGCCAGACCGGATAGGCCGAGGGCAGGATGCCGCTGACGAAGGCAAGCTGGACGGTCTTGGGACCGCCCGGTCCCTGAATGACCGCGGTCGGGCCGAACGTCATCCGGCCCTTGCCGCTCGGCAGGAAATTCAGCCCGGCGTCGCCCGCTGCCGCGAGCGCGTCGATCATCGGCGCGTTGGCGATGCCGATGCCGCCGGCGGGAATGTACCAGCCGCCCGCCGCGGCCTCGCCCGCATCGGTCGAGGTCCTCCACGTCGCGCGGCCGTTCGCGGCGCGATAATCCTCCGCAGCGTCGCCCGACGGGGTGATGCCGCGCATGATGGTCGCCGCGATCGTGCCGTCGGGCGCGAACGCGGTGACCTGATCCATCTCGGTGATCCAGCCGCGCAGTTCCTGCGACCAGCGATAGGCGGTGCGGCCGTCGGCGAGCTGCCAGCGCCACTGGTCGCCATGCTTGCCCGATTCGGACACGACGATATAATGGACCGCATCGGCAGGCGGTTTCAGCAGCTCCTCCTTGGGGACCGGCTTCGACTGGACGACCGGCGCGGTTTCCTCATGCGCGAAGACGGCGGCGGGCGCGGCCGAGGCCAGCAGGGCGGCGATCAAAACGAGGCGCATCTTCTTTTCCCCCAAGGACGGACAAGGTCCGATAGTGGTAGGGGCATACAGGCGGGCGAAGCAAGATGCGACCAACGGCCGACGGCGTTCGTTCAGTGCCTGCGGATCGAGGGAAGCGTCAGTCGCGTTTCTGAAGGCTGACGACAGCATGGATCGGCAGCTCGGCATAGATATGCGGGAACAGATCGCCGCCGCGCGCAGGTTCCCAGCGGATCGCCTCGCCGAGGCAGACGAGGTCGACCTCGGCGATCATCAGATCGCTCTGCCCGGCGAAATATTTGGCGATCGTCGCCTCGAGCTGCTCGGCGGTCGACAGGTGGATATAGCCGTCGGCAATATCGACCGGAGCGCCGCGGAACACGCGTTCGCGTTCGAAATCGACCCATTGCTGATGGGTCAGGACTTTGAAGGCGGTCGCGGCGCTCATTCGGTCGGCGTTTCGTCGACAGGCGTTTCGGCGTCGGGCGTTTCGGCCTCGTTGGGTGCTTCGCCTTCCACCTCTTCGTCGTCGCTTTCCTCGATCAGCGCCGCCGACACGACATGCTCGTTATTCGCGACGTCGAACAGGCGCACGCCCGCCGAACCGCGACCGATGACGCGCATCGAATCGAGCCCCATGCGGATCAGCTTCGCCTGATCGGTTACCAGCATCAGCTGATGCGCCTTGGTCGCGGGAAAGCTGGCGACGACAAGGCCGTTGCGCGCGATGTTGTCGATGTTCGTGATCCCCTGGCCACCACGGCCGGTGCGGCGATATTCATAGGCCGACGACAGCTTGCCATAGCCGTTGGCGCAGACGGTCAGGATGAACTGTTCGCGCGCGGCGAGTTCGTCCATGCGTTCGGGCGCCAGCGTGGCCTCGTTCTCATTGTCCTTCCACGGCGCGGCGCGCAGATAGGCTTCGCGTTCCTCGCTGTCGGTGCCGACGCGGTGGAGGATCGAGAGCGATATGACTTCGTCGCCGTCGGCGAGGCGCATGCCGCGCACACCGGTCGAATTGCGGCTCTGGAACTCGCGAACGTCGTCGCCGGCAAAGCGGATCGCCTTGCCCTGGCGCGTCGCGAGCAGCACATCGTCGCTTTCGTCGAGCAGCGCGACGCCGATCAGCCGGTCGTCCTCGTCCTCGCCCTCGAACTTCATGGCGATCTTGCCGTTCGAGGGCACGTTGGTGAAGGCGTCCATGCTGTTACGACGCACACTGCCCTTTGCGGTTGCAAACATGACGTGCAGCTTGCCCCATTCGGCCTCGTCCTCGGGCAACGGAAGCACGGTCGAGATCGTCTCGTCCTTTGCGAGCGGCAACAGGTTGATCATCGGCCGGCCGCGCGTAGCGGGCCCACCTTCAGGCAGGCGCCACACTTTCATGCGGTACACTTTCCCGGCGGTCGAGAAGAAGAGCACGGGCGTGTGCGTCGAGGTGACGAACAGCTCGGTGACGACATCCTCTTCCTTCGTCGCCATTCCGGCGCGGCCCTTGCCGCCGCGGCGCTGGGCGCGGAAGGTGTCGAGCGGGGTGCGCTTGATATAGCCGTCGAGCGTCACCGTCACGACCATCTCTTCACGCTCGATCAGGTCTTCGTCGTCGATGCCGTCGGCGGCGGGGGCGAGCTGCGTGCGGCGCGGTTTGGCGAATTCGTCGCGCACCGCGATCAGCTCTTCGCGCATCACGGCATAGAGCTTGTCACGATTGGCGAGGATACTCAAAAGCTCCTCAATTTCATCCGCCAGCTCTTTAAGTTCTCTACCGATTTCGTCGCGGCCAAGCGCCGTCAGGCGATGCAGGCGAAGGTCGAGGATCGCCTTGACCTGAACCTCCGACAGGCGATAGCTCGCGCTGTCGTCCATCTCGCCGTCAATGGCTTCGACGAGGCGGATATAGGGGGCGATGTCGCCGATCGGCCATTCGCGCGCGAGCAGCGCGTCGCGCGCCGCGGCGGGGCTGGGCGAACCGCGGATGATGCGGACGACTTCGTCGAGATTGCTGACCGCCACGACGAGACCGAGCAAGATATGCGCGCGGTCGCGCGCCTTGTTGAGCTCGAACTTGCAGCGGCGGGTGATCACTTCCTCGCGGAAGTCGATGAACGCCGACAGGATCGTCTTCAGACCCATCATTTCCGGGCGTCCGCCGCGGATCGCAAGCATGTTCGCGGGGAAGCTCGACTGCGCGGGCGTGTGACGCCAAAGCTGATTGAGCACGACCTCGGCCGTCGCGTCGCGCTTCAGCTCGATGACGACGCGCACGCCTTCGCGGTTCGATTCATCGCGGATGTCGGAGACGCCCTCGATGCGCTTGTCGCGCGCTGCTTCTGCGATTTTCTCGACCAGGCCCGATTTGCCGACCTGAAAGGGGATGGCGGTCAGGACGATCGACTGGCGGTCGCCGCGGCCTTCCTCGATCACATAGGTCGAGCGCATCATGATCGAGCCGCGACCGGTGGCATAGGCGAGGCGCGCGCCGCCCTGACCCAGCATCATCGCGCCGGTCGGAAAGTCGGGGCCGGGAACGATCGTCATCAATTCGTCGAGCGTGATGTCGGGGTTGTCGATCGTCGCGAGCGTCGCATTGATCACTTCGCCGAGGTTATGCGGCGGGATGTTCGTCGCCATGCCGACCGCGATGCCGCCGGCGCCATTGACCAGCAGGTTGGGATAGCGCGCAGGCAGCACGGTCGGTTCGGATTCCGAGCCGTCATAGTTGGGCTGGAAGTCGACGGTGTCCTTGTCGAGGTCGCCGAGCAGCGTGTTCGCAACCTTGGCAAGGCGCGATTCGGTGTAACGCATCGCCGCCGGCGGATCGGGGTCCATCGACCCGAAATTGCCCTGGCCATCGACGAGCGGAACGCTCATCGACCAGTCCTGCGTCATGCGGGCAAGCGCGTCGTAGATCGAACTGTCGCCGTGCGGGTGATATTTACCCATCACGTCGCCGACGATGCGCGCCGATTTGCGATAGGGACGGCCCGCGACATAGCCGCTTTCGAACGCCGAATAGAGGATGCGGCGGTGCACCGGCTTCAGCCCGTCGCGCACATCAGGCAGCGCTCGGCTGACGATCACGCTCATCGCGTAATCGAGGTACGAGGTCTTCATTTCGTCGACGATACTGATCGGCGAAATGCCGTCATCCGACGGCGGCAAATGCGGATTTTCTTCGGTCAAAGCCCGGCCTTTTTCTGCTCTTTCGGGAGATGGATTTTGCCTAGCCCATGGGGGCAGGCAATGCCAGCGATTCGGACGGTTTTCGGGATATTTTTTATCCCCGCCGAACGACTGAAATATCCGCGATTAAAGCGGCTTTGACGGGCGTCATCGCGCGTGACAAGCCGCTTGCCAATCGCGGTCCTGCGCCTAAAGCTGCGCGGCGATGATCGATTGCCTGCCTGGGGGGCGCCGGTGGCCCTGATCGCGCTGGTCGGTACCAGCGAAACGCTGCCCGACGGCGGCTTGCGCGCGCTCGTCACGGTGGCGGGCGAGACGCTGATCGAACGGCAGGCGGCGCGGCTCGCCGACGTCGGCGTGACGCATATGGCGGTCGCCGTTGCGGCGGTTCCTGCCGAGCTCATCGCGACATGCGATCGCATCCGGCGCCGCGGCATGAAAGTAACCCCGGTACGCACGGCAGCCGACCTGGTGCCGCTGGTCGAGGCAGACGACCGGATCATTCTGGTGGCCGATGGCCTGCGCGCCGGCGGCATGCACTATGCGGCGATCGCCAAGCCGGGATCGCCCGCGATCCTGGTCACCGGCGATACGATGCTCACCCAAGGGTTCGAGCGGATCGACGCGACGCGGCGCTGGGGCGGGCTGGCCTCGATCTCGCAGCCAATGGCGGTCGAACTGGCGGCGATGCCGGGCGAATGGGACATGATGCTCACTCTGCTGCGGCTTGCGGTGCAGTCGGGGGCGCGCCGGCTCTATTGCGAGCCCGCGCTGTTCGAGCAGGGCGAGATCGCGATCGTCGTCGATCGCCCGACGGCAGCGCTGATCGAACAATCGAGCCTGCAGCAGGTTGAATATGGCGGGATGGGGCTCGGGCGGTCGGCCGTGATGATGCCGCTGGTGCGGCTTGCGGGGCCGTTGCTCGTAAAGTCACCCAGGACTGCGCGCTATCTGCCTTTTATCACTGCGATTTTGTGGATAGCCGTCGCACTTCTCGCCGCGAGCGGACTAGCGGCTGCGGGCGCGCTGGTTGCGATCGTCGGCGGGCTCTGTCTGGCCGCGATGCGATTCCTGTCGGCTTTTCGTGCCGAAAGCGCGGTGCAGGACCGCGCGCGCGATCTGATCCGTACCTTCGGTTGGGTATTGCTGGGCGCCTACCCTTGGCTGGTCTCGCTTGGCGGCCCTGACCATCTGATGCCCCGTTTCGCCGAAGCTGCCCTCGCGCCGTGCCTTGCGGCGGCAATCCTGCTGGCGCGCTGGCTTTACGAAGATTCGGGGGAGCGGCGCCGCTTTCACTGGCTGCTTCCCGACGCCGATCAGGCGTGGATGATGCTGGCACCGGCGCTGGTCTTCGGAATTTCAACGCTGATGTTTGCGGTTCTGCCGCTGCTCGCGCTGTTGCAGATCCTGCTGTGGCTGAAACTCGCGCGGCGCCCGGAGTCGCGCTAAAACGAAACACTTCAAGGTTTAACGCCTATTAACGACATGCTGCTATCGCGGGCGTGCATGGCTGACGCTCTCTCCTCGTCCGGTATCGACTTGCCGTCGCCGACGCTGTCGGTGCGCCTTCGCGAGTTGGCGGGGTTTCTGGCCGCGCCGACGGCCGGCAGGCTGACCGAAGAGCAACGCGCGCTGGCGCTCGGCATCGCGCGGCGCCTGGTCGCCGACGTCGTGGCAGAACTGGGCTGCAACATCGATACGGCGGCGCTGTGGCGCGAATGGCTGGTTGCGGGCGTGCCCGCCGCCGGACGGCTCACCACTGCCTGTTTTGCCCGCGCCGAAGAGCATCGCTGGCGCGAATTGTCGGCGCAGCGGTTCGGCGCTCCTGCACCGGCGGCCGGAACGCCGGGCGATACCGGTGACGCCGTGCCGTCGTCCGGACGGCCGTCCGACCTTGATCGCGCCTATCTGGCCTTGCAGATCGCCGACCGGCGCCGTTTCGACGGCTATGGCAGCCCGTGCCTTGCGCTTTCCGATATCGATGCGGACCTGCTGCGCGTCCTTCTTCTCGATGTGTCGGCCTGGGGGCTGATGCAGGTCGGCAAGGACAGCGCGCTCGCAGCCAGTCTGGGCGATGCCGTCCGCCAGGCGCTGGAACGGCACGCGGAAAAGCCCGGTATCGACCGTACCGCCACGCTTTATCATGATCAGCTCGCTGAACAGGGGCAGGTGGCCGAAGCGGCCGCCACCGCGATCGCGCGGCACGACTGGGTGGCGCTGACAGCGCTCGCGGCGGCGGCAGGCCGATGCGCCTATGCCGATATGACGCTATCGCTGCTTAGTGCCGAAACAGCCGCATTGCCGCAATTGCTGGCTCCGCTGAGGCTCGACCGCGCAGCATTCGCGCCGCTCGAGGCGTCGCTCGCTTCGCTTCCGGGGCGCGCTGTCGCAGGAGGCGGCGGCGATGAGTGACCGCATCGTTCGCGGCCGGATCGACCGTGCCGGAGCGCTGGTCAGCGCCGATGCGCCGTTGCTGCGGCTGCAACAGCGTGCCGGTTCGGGGATAGGCAAGCCGCTGGCGTTGCCGCACCTTGCGCGCCTCGTCGCACTCGCGCAGCGGCTCCAGCGCGACGTTTCGCGCCCGCTCTACGCCGCGGACGATCATAGCGACATTCATGCGCTGGTCCGCGTCGCCCCCGACGACGAAGGCGCGAACCTCGAAATCAGCGACTGGCGGACGGGCGCGACGGTAGCGTCGCAAATGCCGGGGATCGCTGACCTGACAGCCGGGCCACGCAGTTGGAGCTGGGAATGCGACCAGCATTTGCGCGTGGTGGCGCTGCGCGAAGGCGCCGGCGCGCCGGCGGTGCCGGACGACTGGGAAGGGCGGTCGCTGTCCGAATTGTTCGAGCTTCAGCCTGACGGCGAAGGCCGGTTCCCGGTGCTTCGCGCTCTGGCAGGGCAATCCGTCTTCGACGGGCAAAAGGTTCGCGCCGACAGCGACGGCGCGCGTATCGCAATGGTGCTGACCGGCGAGCCCCTGTTCGACGCGACAGGGCGGTTCACCGGCTTTCGCGGCGCCGCAGCCATCGACGCCGATCCCGAAGCGATCGCCGCTCCGGATGAAGTCGCGCCCGTTGATCCGGCGTTCGGTTCGCTGCCGCTGTCCGATCCGCAGTTCGGGCGCCGTATCGACGGCGCGCTGCGCGGGCCGCTCAGCCGGATCATCGCGACGGCCGAGACGATCTCGGGCCAGTTCGACGGCCCGATCCGCGCCGATTATGCGCGCTATGCCGGCGACATTGCGCACGCAGGGCGGCATTTGCTCGGGCTGGTCGACGATCTCGCCGATTTGCAGAATATCGAGCGGCCCGGGTTCAAGGCGGCCGCCGACGAGATCGACCTTGGCGACCTGGCGCGCCGTGCGGTGGGCCTGCTCGGGATGAAGGCCGAGGAAAAGGGCATTCGCATCGACGCGCCGAAGACCGATGACAAGATGCCTGCAACCGGCGAATTTCGCCGCGTGCTGCAGGTGCTTTTGAATCTCCTCGGCAATGCGATCCGCTATTCGCCCGATAATTCGCAAATCTGGATCCGCGTCGATCGTGACGGCGATCGCGCGATGGTCACCGTGGCTGATCAGGGGCAGGGGATCGATGCCGAGCAACAGGCCGTGGTGTTCGAGAAATTCGAGCGCCTCGGCCGCACCGACAGCGGCGGTTCGGGCCTGGGCCTCTATATCGCGCGCCGACTGGCGCGCGCGATGGACGGCGAGCTGGCCGTTGAAAGCGCGCCCGGGCAGGGCGCGCGGTTTACTCTGAGCCTGCCCGCGCGGGACGTGAGTTAGGCGACGGTGCCGGGTTTGGGGCGGGGAGCGGCAGATCCTCAATTCTCGTCATGCTGAACCGGTTTCAGCATCCATCGCATGAGCTCGAATTTGGCGCGGTGCCAAAGGCAGCAGCGGGCCATGGATCCTGAAACAAGTTCAGGATGACGGTTGAATAGATGTCGTGTTGCGGTCGAACCCCACCAACAAAAAAGGGGCTGTTAAGAGCCCCTTTTTCGTTTCTTGATGGCGGCTCCGATCAGCGCTTGTCGACCGGAACGAACGGACGATGCGTCGGGCCGGTGTAGAGCTGGCGCGGACGCCCGATCTTCTGCGCGGGGTCCGAAATCATCTCGTTCCACTGCGCTACCCACCCGACGGTGCGGGCGAGCGCGAAGAGCGCGGTGAACATCGTCGTCGGGAAGCCGATCGCCGACAAGATCACGCCCGAATAGAAATCGACATTCGGGAACAGCTTCTTCTCGATGAAATAGGGATCACTGAGCGCCATTTCCTCGAGCTGGATCGCGACCTCGAAAACGGGATCGCTGACCTTGAGCGCGGCGAACACTTCGCGCACCGTCTTTTGCATCACGGTCGCGCGAGGATCATAATTCTTAT
This sequence comes from Sphingopyxis sp., assembly GCF_965227415.1. Taxonomy (GTDB): domain Bacteria; phylum Pseudomonadota; class Alphaproteobacteria; order Sphingomonadales; family Sphingomonadaceae; genus Sphingopyxis. The sequence continues at coordinate 423,608 of NZ_OZ245749.1, forward strand.
AGACGCGGTGACCGAAGCCCATCAGGCGGAACGGGTCGTCCTTGTCCTTCGCGCGTGCGATATATTCGGGAATGCGCTCCGGGCGGCCGATTTCGCGCAGCATGTTCAGCGCAGCTTCGTTCGCGCCGCCATGCGCGGGACCCCAGAGACAGGCGATGCCCGCTGCGATGCACGCAAAGGGATTCGCCCCCGACGAACCGGCGAGGCGAACGGTCGAGGTCGACGCATTCTGCTCGTGATCGGCGTGGAGGATGAAGATGCGGTCGAGCGCGCGTTCGACGACGGGGTTCACGACATATTCCTCGGCGGGAACGCCGAAGGTCATGCGCAGGAAGTTGCCCGTATAGCTGAGGTCGTTGCGCGGATAGACGAACGGCTGGCCGACCGAATATTTATACGCCATCGCCGCGATCGTCGGCATTTTCGCGATCAGACGGTGGCTGGCGATCATCCGCTGGTGCGGATCGTGGATCTCGGTCGAATCGTGATAGAAAGCGCTGAGCGCTCCGACGACGCCGCACATCACGGCCATCGGGTGCGCGTCGCGGCGGAAACCGCGATAAAAGGTCGCGAGCTGTTCGTGCAGCATCGTGTGGCGCGTGATCGTATTGTCGAAATCGGCCAGTTCGGCCGCGTTCGGCAACTCGCCGTTGAGCAGCAGGTAGCAGGTTTCCATGAAGCTGGAATGTTCGGCGAGATCGCCGATCGCATAGCCACGGTGGAGCAGCACGCCCTCGTCGCCGTCGATATAGGTGATCTCCGATTCACAGCTCGCGGTCGAGGTGAAGCCGGGATCATAGGTGAAAGCGCCGGTCTGGGCATAGAATTTGCGGATATCGACGACATCGGGGCCGACCGTGCCCTTGAGCACGGGATTTTCGACGGTGGTGTCGCCCAGGGTGATCTTTGCAGTATCGGTCATATTCTTCCCCTGTAGTGGCGGCGGGAGACGTTGCGGTTACGCCCCTGCCGGATAATTGTGCGCTGCGTCAAGTCGTGCCAGGCTCGCGTCGCGGCCAAGCAGCAGCAACACGTCGAAAATCCCCGGAGACACCGTCCGTCCGGTCAATGCAGCGCGCAACGGTTGCGCTAGTTTGCCCAGCCCGATTCCGGCCGACTCGCTCGTTTCGCGAACCGCAGCCTCGATATCGTCGGCGTTCCAGTCGTTCAGGCCGCGCAGCGTGTCGGTGATGCTGGCAAGCACTCCCTCCGGCGCGTCCTTTAGCACCTGCGCCGCCTTTTCGTCCACTGCCAGCGGCAGCGTCTCGAACAGGAAGAGCGCGCCCTCGGCAATCTCGTCGAGCGTCTTGGCGCGCGGCTTCAGCGATTCCATCGCGCGGGCGAGAAGATCGCGGTCGCCGCCGTCGAGCGCGCGGCCGATGTGCGTTTCGACGCGCGGTGCGACCAGGCCGGCGAGACGTGCGTCGTCGGCCTCGCGGATGTAATGGCCGTTCAGATTTTCGAGCTTCTTGAAGTCGAAGCGCGACGGCGAGCGGCCGACATGGTCGAGGTCGAACCATTCGACCGCCTGCTGCCGGCTGATGATTTCATCGTCGCCATGCCCCCAGCCGAGGCGGAGGAGATAATTGTTCACCGCTTCGGTCAAATAGCCCATCTCGTCGCGATAGGCGTCGACGCCCAGCGCTCCGTGCCGTTTCGACAATTTCGCGCCGTCGGCACCGTGGATCAGCGGCACATGCGCGTAAACGGGCTCGCGCCAGTTCATCGCCCGGATGAGCGCAAGCTGGCGAAAGGCGTTGTTGAGATGATCGTCGCCGCGGATCACATGGGTGATCCCCATGTCGTTGTCGTCGACGACGACGCTGAGCATATAGGTCGGCGTGCCGTCGCTGCGAAGCAGGATGAAATCGTCGAGCTCGGCATTCTGGACCGTGACATCGCCCTGGACGCGATCGGAAATGGTGACTTCGCCCTCCTGCGGCGCGCGCAGGCGGATGACGTGCGCGATCGCCGGATCGCCGTCGTTGCGGTCGCGCCACGGGCTGCGGACGCGAAAAGGAATGCGCTTTTCCTGCGCATCGGCGCGCATCGCGGCCAACTCGTCCTGCGTCAGGTAGCAGCGGTAGGCCTCGCCTTTGGTGAGCAGTTCGTGGGCGACTTCGGCATGGCGCGGCGCCCGTGCAAACTGGAACACCGTCTCGCCGTCCCAGTCGAGGTCGAGCCACTGCATGCCGTCGATGATCGCGTCGATCGCGGCGTCGGTAGAGCGCGCGCGGTCGGTGTCTTCGATCCGCAGCAGGAATTGGCCGCCGTGGTGGCGCGCGAACAGCCAGTTGAACAGCGCGGTGCGCGCGCCGCCGATGTGCAGATATCCTGTCGGCGAGGGCGCAAAGCGCGTGATCACCGCCGCGCCCGTCGCCTCGGGAGCCGCTTCTGCCAAATTGGTCGGAGTTTCGGTTGCCACCATGGCCTCTTTCAATGATTTTACCGCCCTACAGGGTCGGAGGTCGGGGCAGCCCCTAGCATGGCGACAAAGCCGCTTCAAACGCCCATTGGGCTGCGCGGGACAAGTTGGTTGCAACGCGTTTTCGAGGATACCGAAGCGCGGCTCGATGCCGAGCGCGAGCGGATCGGATTGTGGCTGCCGGTGGCGCTCGGTGCCGGGATTGCGGCCTGGTTCGCGCTGCCGGCGCGCCCGCACTGGATCGGGCTGCTGTTTTTGCTTGGCGGTGGCTCGCTCGGGGGCTTGCTGATCGGGTGGCAGAGCCGGTTCGGGCGGATGGTGGCGGTCGGCAGCGGCGTCATGGCGGTCGGCGTGATGCTGATCTGGGGGCGGGCGCTGTGGGTTGCCGCGCCGGTGCTCGCACAGCCGGCGGTGACGGCCTTCTCGGCCGTCGTCGAACAAGTCGAGCCGTTGCCGGCGAGGTCAGAAACGCGGCTTATCCTGCGCCCGCAGGGCCGCGACGACCTGCCGCCGCGTGTCCGGGTGACGCTGCGCAGCGAGCAAAGCGTCGATATCGTGCCGGGCGAGCGGATCGGGCTGCGCGCGCGGTTGATGCCGCCGCCGGTGGCGAGCCTGCCCGGCAGCTATGACTTTGCACAGCGCGCGTGGTTCGACCGGATCGGCGCGGTCGGGACGGTGCTGGGCGACGCTACGCGCACGCAGAGCGCCGGACAGAGTGATCCACCGCTGCGGGCCAGGCTCAGCGCGCATATCCACCAGCAGATCGCGGGCTCGCCGGGCGGGATGGCCGCGGCCTTCGTCACGGGCGACCGCGGGGCGATCTCGGCCGAAGACGAGGAGGCGATGCGGCGGAGCGGCCTTGCGCATCTGCTGTCGATCAGCGGGCTGCATGTGACCGCGGTGATCGGCTTTACGATGTTCCTGGCGATGCGGCTCTTCGCGCTCAGTCGCCGGGTCGCGCTGGCGGGCTATGTGCTGCCGATTGCGGCAGCGGCGGGCGCACTCGCGGGGGCGGGCTATACCTGGCTTGCGGGCGCCGAAGTGCCGACGCTGCGGTCGCTGATTGCGGCCTTGCTGGTGCTGGCGGCCTTTCTGCTGGGGCGCGAGGCGCTGACGCTGCGGCTTGTGGCGGCGGGCGCGCTGATCGTGATGATCTGGCGGCCAGAATCGCTGGTGGGGCCGAGCTTTCAGCTAAGCTTTGCAGCGGTCACCGCGATCGTCGTCCTCCACGAAAGCCGCAGGATGCAGCGCTTTCTGGCGCGGCGTGAAGAGCCGCTGGTTCTGCGATGGGGTCGCGGATTGGCGGGTTTGCTGATCACGGGGATCGTGGTTGAGGTGGCGCTCGCGCCGATCGCGCTGTTCCATTTTCACAAAGCGGGGCTGTATGGCGCGCTTGCCAACGTCGTTGCCATCCCGCTGACGACCTTTGTCGTGATGCCCGCCGAGGCGCTCGCGCTGATGTTCGACAGCGTCGGGCTTGGCGCGCCCTTCTGGTGGGTCACCGAGAAAGCGCTCGCGGCATTGATCGCGCTGGCGCATCGGGTCGCTGATGCACCCGGCGCGGTCGCGACCTTGCCGCGTTTTCCGCCCTGGGGTTTTGCGCTCGCCGCCGTCGGCGGGCTGTGGGTCCTCATCTGGCAGACGGGCTGGCGCTGGTGGGGCGCGGCGCCGCTGGCGATCGGTATGATGGCGCTGATCGTCCAGCCGCGCCCCGACCTGCTGATCACCGGTGACGGACGGAATATAGCCGCCGCTGCGCCCGGCGGCGGTTATGCGCTGCTGCGCGACCGCGCCGGCGATTTCGTGCGCGATACGATGAGCGAGGCGGCGGGGATCGACGCGCCGCTGGCAGCGCTGGCCGACCTCGATCATGTAGAATGCAATCCCGATTTCTGCCGATGGCGCCAGAGCGAGCGCGCGATCCTGGCATCGCGCGGCCGCGACCGGATCGCGGAGGGCGAGATGGTCGCCGCCTGCGCGGCCGCCGATGTCGTGATCAGCGACCGCTGGCTACCGCATGAATGCGTCGGGCGCTGGCTGACCATCGACCGCGACAGCCTGGCGGCGAGCGGCGGGCTCGCGATCTACCTAGGCGCAAAGCCGACGGCCGTCGCCACGCTGGAAGCGGGCGACGGCCATCCGTGGCGCAATGCCGAAATGCTCAGTGGTAACGACGAAGCAGTCCCGAAAGCCGCCCTTGCACAATGACGCGTTCGGATTCGTACCGCTGGGGCTCATAAGCGCTGTTCGCAGGGTCGAGCCGGATCATCTTGCCTTCGCGGCGGAAATATTTGAGCGTCGCGTCCTGTCCGTCGACCAGCGCGACGACGATGTCGCCCTCGCGAGCGGTGCTGACTTTCTGGATCAGCGCATAGTCCCCGTCGAAGATGCCGGCCTCGACCATCGAATCGCCCGAGACTTCGAGCGCATAATGTTCGCCCGAACCGAGCAGCGCCGCGGGAACCGCGAGATTATTATGATCCTCGAACGCCTCGATCGGAACGCCTGCGGCGATCTTGCCGTGCAGCGGCACTTCGATGATGTCGTTCGCGGCGATCGGGCGCATCGCGGGGGCAGGCTTGCGCAGCGGCACGATATTGTCGCGATCGTTGCGCGCGGCGGCCTTGGCGGCTTCCGGAACCTTCAGCACCTCCAGCGCGCGGGCGCGATTGGGGAGTCGGCGGAGGAAGCCCCTTTCTTCCAAAGCGCTTATCAGGCGATGTATGCCCGACTTCGACTTGAGGCCGAGCGCTTCCTTCATTTCCTCGAACGAGGGCGAAATGCCGCTCGCATCGAGGCGTTGCTGGATGAAATGGAGCAGTTCATGCTGCTTCGCGGTCAACATCTGTTGTTCTCCATGATGCCAGTTCCGGACATAGGGAGAACGATAGTGGAACAAAGCGGAACTTGTCAAGCGATAGCGATATAGTCCGCCGCTTCGCCCGCGGCGCGCGGCGCAGCGCCGATGTCGCGGATGACGAGCGCGTTCGCTTCGGCGAGCGGATAGGTGCGGCCGCTGTCCTGGCCGTCGAACACCGCAAGGGCGCCTTTTTCTAACCTTGCGCGCAGATAGTCGCGGCGCTTGGTCCCGGCGGCAAGCGCACTCGTCAGCGGGGCTTGGCGGACTTCGGGCAGCGGATCGCGCGCCCCTGCGAGGTGGCGGACGAGGGGAATGAGGAAGAGCGTCGCGGTGACAAAGGCCGACGACGGGTTTCCGGGGAGGCCGAGGAGCAGCGCGTCGCCGATCGTGCCGGCGATCAGCGGCTTGCCGGGACGCATCGCGATCTTCCAGAAATCGATGTTGCCGCCGGCGTCTTCGAGGGCGCCGCGGACATGGTCATGATCGCCGACCGAGGCGCCCCCGACGGTCACGATGACGTCGTGACGTCGCTCCAAGTCCTTGAGGACGTGGGACAAGCTGGAGCGGTCGTCGCGGAGATGAAGCGGCAGGCTGACTTCGGCAGGCTCGGCAGCGAGCATCGCGGCGAGCATCGTGCCGTTGCTGTCGGGGATCTGGCCGGGGGCGAGCGGGTGACCAGGGTGGACGAGCTCGTCGCCAGTGGTCAGGATCGCAACGCGCGGGCGCTTACCGACCGCAAGCTGTTCGCTTCCGCTCATGATCGCGGCGGCGATCGCTCCCGGGGTAAGGCGGGCGCCAGCGGCAACGAGCGTCGCGCCGGTCGCAAAATCGCTCGCAAGGGCGCGGATATGCTGGCCAGACCTGATATCATCGTGTGTCGTCAGGTGAAGCGCCGTGCCTTCGGCAGAGAGATCCTCCTGCATGATGACCGTATCGGCGCCGTCGGGGAGCCACGCACCCGTGAAGATTCGCAGCGCCTCGCCCTGGCCGACCGTGGCCGACGGGGTGCTGCCGGCGGCGCTTTCGCCGGTAATCGTCCACGGGCCGGGCATGTCGGCGAAGCGGACGGCGTAGCCGTCCATAGCGGAGAGCGGCGCGGCGGGTTGATCGCGCTGCGCCACGACCGGCTCGGAAAGATAACGGCCAAGCGATTCGGAAAAGGCGATATTCTCCGGCGCGAGCGGCGCACGGAGCGCAAGTAGCCGCGCCTGCGCATCCTCGACCGGCAGCAGGCCGCTCATTCGGCGCGCCAGTCGCCCGAGCGGCCGCCGCTCTTTTCGAGCAGGCGGATGTCGCCGAGGATCATCGCGCGGTCGAGCGCCTTGGCCATGTCGTAGAGGGTGAGGAGCGCGACCGAGGCGGCGGTCAGCGCTTCCATCTCGACCCCGGTCGGGCCGGTGGTCGCCGCGGTGGCGCGGACCGACAGGCCGCCCGCTTCCCATTCGAAGTCGACCGACACGCTGGTGAGCGCGAGCGGGTGGCAGAGCGGGATGAGGTCGGCGGTGCGCTTGGCCGCCATGACCCCCGCGATGCGCGCGGTCGAAAGGACGTCGCCTTTCGGCGCGTTGCCGCTGCGGATCGCTTCGAGGGCTTGCTGAGACATGGTGATGCGCCCGCCCGCGATGGCGCGGCGCTCGGTCGCGGGCTTTGCGCCGACATCGACCATATGCGCCGCGCCGGTGTCGTCGAGGTGAGTCGGGCGGGTCATGCGGCGGAGCCCTCCAGCAACGCCGTCGTGGCCGCGGCCACATCCTCGTGCCGCATCAGGCTTTCGCCTACGAGGAACGCGTTCACGCCGCTTTTCGCGAGCCTTTGGCAATCGGCGTGGGCCGCGATGCCGCTTTCGCCGACGAGCAAGGTTCCCGCCGGAACGAGTTTGGCCAGGCGTTCGGTAACGCCGAGATCGGTCTCGAAGGTGCGCAGGTCGCGGTTATTGACGCCGATCAGGCGCGAACGGAGCTGCGTGAGGGCGCGATCGAGCTCGGCCTCGTCATGCACTTCGACAAGGACGTCCATGCCGCGCTCGAACGAAGCAACCTCGATTTCGCGCATCGCGCCGTCATCGAGCGCGGCGACGATGATCAGGATCGCATCGGCGCCGATCGAGCGCGCTTCAGCGACCTGCCAGGGGTCGATCATGAAATCCTTGCGCAGGACGGGCAGGTCGCACGCGGTGCGCGCGGCGATGAGGAATTCCTCATGCCCCTGAAAGTAGGGCGCATCGGTGAGGACCGACAGGCAAGCGGCGCCGCCCGCTGCATAGGCGCGCGCATGATCGGCGGGATTGAAGTCTTCGCGTATCAATCCCTTGGAGGGCGAGGCTTTCTTGATCTCTGCGATCAGGCCATAGCCGCCAGCGTCGATTTTCGCCTGTAACGCGGCCTGAAAGCCGCGCGGCGCGCCCGCGTCTATGCGGTCGAGGTCGGCGACCGAATAGGCCTGGCGCCGCTCGGCGACTTCTTCGGCCTTGGTCGCGAGGATTTCGGTTAGCTTGTTCATCGGTACGCGATCCAGCAATTGAGGAGCGCGTTGGCAAGCCCCTTGTCGATCGCTTCGGCGGCTTCTTCGACACCGTCGACCAGATTTTCGGCCGCCCCCGCGACGACGAGCGCTTCGGCGGCGTTGTAAAGCACGGCGTCGCGATAGGCGCTTTTGTCGCCCAAAAGCAGGCTTCGCAGCGCTTTGGCGTTCTCGGCTGCGTCGCCGCCGCGGATAGCCGAGATCGGGTGCGTCGGCAGGCCGGCGTCGGCGGCGACGCTACGCTGCATGCGGACGCCTTCGCGCGTGACGACCGCAACCTCGTTGCCGCCCGCGAGCGAGAGTTCGTCGAGGCCCTCGTCGCCGGAAATCACGCGCGAATGCTCAGTTCCGAGGCGGTGGAGCGCTTCGGCATAGACGGGGACATAGGCGGGGCGCGCGATGCCGACGAGCTGGCGCGTGACGCGCGCTGGATTGGCGAGCGGCCCCATCAGGTTGAAGATCGTCCGGCGGCCGACCGCCTTGCGGATCGGCATGATGCGCTTCATCGCGGGATGATGGTGCGCGGCAAACAGAAAGCAGATGCCCAGATCGGCAAGCTGCGCTTCGGCCATCTGCGCGGCACGCTCCATATCGAGGCCGAGTGCCTCGAGCGTGTCGGCTGCGCCCGACTTGGAGGAAGCGGCACGATTTCCGTGCTTTGCGACGGGAACCTCGCACGCCGCGACGACGATGGCGACCGCGGTCGAAACGTTGAGCGTGTGATGGCCGTCGCCGCCCGTGCCGCAGACGTCGATCGCGCCCGCCGGCGCATCGATGGGGATCATGCGGTCGCGCATCGCCTGCGCGGCGGCGGCGATTTCGACCATCGTTTCGCCGCGATCCGACAGCGCGACCAGAAATTCAGTGATATTCGCGTCGGTCGCGACGCCGTCGAGCATCGTCGCAAACGCGTCCGCCGCCTCGTCATGGCCCAGCAGCGCGGCGGGATCGGGGAGCGGCCCGAAGGCGCTCATGCCGCCTGTCGCGCCGCGACCGGAAGTCCTGCCGCAGCGAGGAAGTTGGCAAGCATCGCATGGCCATGCTCGGTCGCGATGCTTTCGGGATGGAATTGCACGCCGTGGATCGGCAGTTCGGCATGGCGGAAGCCCATGACGGCGCCGTCGTCGCTCGTCGCGTTGATCAGCAATTCGGCGGGAATGTCGACGACTTCCAGGCTGTGATAGCGCGTCGCGGTGAGCGGCGAGGGCAGGTCGACGAACAGGCCGGTGCCGTCGTGACAGACGGGCGAGGTCTTGCCGTGCATCAGATGGCCGCGCTGGACGATGCCGCCGAAATGCTGGCCGATCGCCTGATGCCCCAGGCAGACGCCGAGCAGCGGACGCCGGGCCTCGGCGCAGGCCGCGACGAGGTCGAGGCTGACGCCGGCTTCGTTGGGCGTGCAGGGACCGGGCGAAATGAGGAAGGCCGCGGCACCGGTCGCGAGCGCGTCGGCGGCGGTCAGCGCATCGTTACGCTCGACGCGCACCTCGGCGCCCAACTCGATCAGATAATGAACGAGGTTGAAGGTGAAGCTGTCGTAATTGTCGATGACGAGGATCATGAGGGCGCACTAACGGTTTTGCGGGGGCGGGGAAAGGGATAGAAGCTTTTCGGCCTGCAACGCGGGCTTGTCTCACATCCCGTCATTCCGGCGAAGGCCGGACTCTCCAACGTCGCATCCTGGCTGGTCGGCGAGATCCCGGCCTTTGCCGGGATGACGAAAATGGTGCGGTGCTCCTATTCCGCCATCAGCTTCGCGAGATCGTCCTTCCAGAATTTCGCCCATGTATGCGTTCCATGCCCCTTGGTCTCGGCGCTTGCCGGGATCAGGATATAGCGCGCGCGGGGCATGCGCTTCACGCCGTCCTGCGGATAGGAATAGCCGGGCGGATTGATGAAATCGTCGCCGGAGTTGATCCACAGTAGCGGCACGGTGATCTTTTCAAGATTGGGCCAGGGGTTGTAGTTTCGCGACGAATCAAGCTGATAGATGGTGTCATTCGCATCATTGCGTCCGAAGGTGCGGGCGAAAGCCTCGTCCTTATATTTCTCGGCAGCGACGCGGGTCGGATATTGCGCCTGCAGCGCATAGGGGTTCGCCCCCGCGATCATCGTGAGCGCGGCGGCGGTGCGCAGGCCGCCGAGCGGCGGGTCGGTGTAATGGCCATCCTTCCAAAGCGGATCGGCCTTGATCGCGTCGATCGAGAGCGTGCGCCACATCCGGTTTTCGCCCGCGATCTCGACCGGCTGGCACGCAAAAGGCGCGAGGCGTTCAGCGAAACCCGGGTGCGTTTCGCCCCAGACGAAAGCGTGCATGCAGCCCATCGACGTGCCGAGGATCAGCTTCAGCTTTTGCACCCCCAGCTTTTCGGTGAGCATCCGGTATTGCGCGGTGACCATGTCGTCATAGTCATATTTGGGGAAGGCCATGCGCAGCCCGTCGCTGGGCTTCGACGAGCCGCCATGGCCGAGATTGTCGGGCAGGATGACATAATATCTGTTCGTGTCGAGCGGCTGGCCGGGGCCGTAAAGTTCGCCCGCGAATTGCGGCTGGAAGAATTGCTTGCCCGTGCCGCCGGTGCCGTGGAGGACCATCACGGCGTTGGTCACATGCCCCTTTTTGTCGCGCTGCGGCGTACCGAGCGTCGTGTAGTGCATCTTGATTTCGGGCAGCTTTTCGCCGGTTCCGAAAGTGAAATCCTTGAGGATCGCATCGCCTTCGACGGCACCCGCGACCGTCTGGGCGTGGGCGGGAACGACGCTGGCGAGCAGCAGGGCGAGGGGGGCGAGGAATGTGCGCATGGCCGCGACGTTAGCGCAGTTGCGAACCGGTGATAAGCCTTCGGCAGCGCGTGACCAAAGAGCATTCGGGCGATCGCGGCTTTGGGGTGGGAGCCGCCGCCGCCTGGTGCCAAAGTTCAGTAAAGTTCAGCCCTATGGCGTACCCCCGATCAGCTTGTGCCGCGCGCCGGACGCGCCAGGCCAGGGCCGCTCGCGCAAACCGGGCGGCAACCGTTTTTATCCACCGGGAGAAAGAGCCGAGATCGACGCTGGCATAGCCGGATATTGTAGGAAAGGCCTTTTTTGGCGCAGGCTTTGCGGTGGCAAGCGGTGAGCCTCCTTCGTCACTCCGGACCCGATCCGGATATATCGCATTGGAGCAAATATGCGTTCCCCCGCGAAGGCGGGGGGACCAGCTTCGACGCGAAACGTCGAAGGGCGCGCCGCCGCGCGCGCGTCGTTCCTTGTTGCTGGCCCCCCGCCTTCGCGGGGGAGCGCCTCTTCCTTGTCCCAGTGGGATGATTGCCGATCAAGTCCGGGGTCGATCGCGGCGTTGACGTCGAGGACCCCGGATCAAGTTGGGGGTGACGAATCGATATCGTCGCCCCCGCGAAGGCGACGGCTCGTTCCGCTCGATTCCGGACGACACTCCAAGCCTTATTGCCCGTACCGCGGCGTTCCTGCCAGCCGCACCGCCTCGCGCGCCGCAGCGAAGAGCGCGCCGGCCTTGGCTTCGCACTCGCGCTGTTCATAGGCGGGGTCGCTGTCGGCGACGATGCCGGCGCCCGCCTGCACATGCATTTCGCCATCCTTCACGATCGCGGTGCGCAGCACGATGCAGCTGTCCATATTGCCGTCGGGAGCGAAATAGCCGACGCCGCCCGCATAAGGCCCGCGCGCATCGGCCTCGAGCTCGGCGATGATCTGGCAGGCGCGGACTTTGGGCGCGCCGCTGACCGTACCGGCGGGGAAGCCCGCGAACAGCGCGTCGATCGCGTCCTTGTCGGGCGCGATGCGGCCGATGACGTTCGAGACGATGTGCATGACATGGCTATAGAACTCGACCGTATAGCTGTCGGTCACCACGACGCTGCCGCCAATCGCGGCGCGGCCGACATCGTTGCGGCCGAGGTCGAGCAGCATCAGATGTTCGGCGCGCTCCTTGGGGTCAGCGAGCAGGCTCTCGCGATTCTCGACATCCTCGGCGCTGGTGCGGCCGCGCGGGCGGGTGCCGGCGATGGGCCTGATCGTGATCTCGCCATCGCGGACGCGGACGAGAATCTCGGGTGACGAGCCGATGATCGCGAAGCCCGGCAGGTCGAGGAAATAGAGGAAAGGCGAAGGATTGATACGCCGCAGCGCGCGGTAGAGGTCGAACGGCGGCAAGTCGAAGGGGGTCGAGAAGCGCTGCGACAGCACGACCTGAAAAATATCGCCCGCGGCGATATATTCCTTCGCCGCAGCGACCATCGACGCGAAATGCGCGGGGCTGGTCGCCGGGTTTGCCGCAATGTCGGCGGGCAGCGCTTCGGTCGCCGCGCGGTCGGTGTGGGCGCTGGCGCTCGACAGGCGCGCAGCGATCTCGTCGAGCCGGTCCTGCGCTGCTTCGATCATGCGGTCGATGGCACCCTGCGCGTCGGGCCAGATCGGCGCGATCAGGAACAGTTCGTCGGCGAGGCGATCGAACACGAGGATCGTCGTCGGGCGCACGAACACCATGTCGGGCAAGCCGAGCCCGGCGCCCGGCGCGCGCGGGATGCGCTCGACGAGGCCGATGGTTTCATAGGCGAAGAAGCCGACGAGCGTTGCGAGCGCCTTCGGCAGCCCGTCGGGGACATCGAAACGGCATTCGGCGACGAGGTCGCGCAGCGCCTGAAGCGCGGGGGTGTCGAGCGGCGCGAAGGCATCGCGGTCGCGGCGCCAGTCGCGGTTGATGCGCGCGGCGTCGCCGGTAACCTCGAACATCAGGTCGGGATCGAGACCGATCAGGCTGTAGCGGCCCCGCGTCTCGCCGCTCTCGACCGATTCGAGCACCCAGTCGCCGCGGCCCGGCTCGATCAGCTTGAGCGCAGCGGAAACCGGCGTTTCGATATCGGCGATCAGCCGCTGCCAGACGACCGCGCCGCGCCCCTGCGCCAGCGCCTCGAGCGCTGCTGCTCTGCCCTCGAGGGCCACGCCCTATTCGTTGACCGGCGCGGTGCCGGTCAGCTCTTTGCGGAGCTGCTCGACCAGATCCTTGTTGATCGTCACCCCGACGCGGCGCTTCGCTTCGGCAGCGAATTGCTCGACGAGTTCGTTGCCGAACGCGGGCGCGAGCGGCTGGGCGATCGCAGCGACGCGGGCCGGCTCGATATCCTTTGGATTCGGGCGGTCGACGTCGCCGAGAGCGAGCACCATCCAGCCGCGGTTGCCGGGGACTTCGAGCGTCTTCACGCTGCCCTTTGCCATCGAGAAGAGCAGGGCGAGTTCGGGCGGAACGGGCTTGCCGTCGCGGCCGAGGTCAGCGCGGCGGCCGCCGATCGTCTGGACGCCAGCCATCGCCGCACCGGCAGCGCTGGCGGCCTCGGGAAGCGCCTTGCCGCCTTCGACGGCCTTCACGATCGCGCGCGCCTTGTCGCGAGCGACCTTCTGGCCCTGGGCCAGGCGCCAGTCGTTGACGAGCTCGGCGCGGATCTGGGCGAACGGCGGCGGCGCTGCGGCGACGATGGACTTCACCGCGTAAACGGCAAATTTCTCGTTCTCGACCAGCGTGGCGATGTGGCCTTCGCCCTCTTCGCTGCCCTGGAAGGCGCCGCTGACCATCGGCGCAAGTTCGGGCGAGGGCACGAAACCGGGCAGGCCGGGCGCGCGGCCGCTGGGGAGCAGGGCGGGTGTCGTCTCGATCTTCAGCTTGCGGTCATTGGCGATCTCTTCGATCGATGCGCCGCTGTTCACCGCGTCCTGGACCGCATTATAATAGTCGACGATCGCTTCGTTCGCCTTGTTCTTCTGAAGCTCGGTGCGGATGTCGGGGGTCGCGTCGGCAAGGGTGCGCGCGGGTTTCGCGGTGACGCTTTCGACGCGTGCGACGGTCCAGCCCAGGCCTTCCTGCACCGGGCCGATCACCTCGCCGCGCTTGGCGGCAAAGGCGAGCTTTGCGGTCGCCGCGCTGCTCTGCGCAGCATAGGCCGACTGGGTGAGTTCGGTGGTGGTCGAGGCCGAAAGGCCCACGGTCTGCGCCGCGGCAGCCAGCGTCGCGCCGCCGCGAACCTTCGCCGCAATGCCGTTCGCGGTCGCCTGATCGGGGGCGATCACCTGCGCGAAACGGCGCGTCTCGGTCGCGGCATATTGCGCGGCGTTGGCTTTGTAGGCCTTCGCGATTTCGGCGTCGCTGACGACGGGAACGGGCACCGCGCTGCGGTCGAAGAGCGCATATTGCAGCACGCGGCGCTCGGGCACCGTGAATTTCGACTTATTCTGTGCGAGGTAGGTCTGGAGCGCGGCATCGCCGGGGTCGCTGGCGGGAGCGAATACGCTCGACGGGATATAGAGCGCCTGGCCGCGACGCTGTTCGAGCAGCAGCGCGGCATAGGGCTGCGCCAGGCCAAGCGCGACGCGCGGCAGCGAACCGATCGGCATGCCGATCTGTTCAAGCAGCAACTGCTGCTTGAGCTCGCGGCGGATCTGCGCCTCGGTCAGGCTGTTCTGGCGCATGAAATTTTCGAACGTCTTCTGGTCGAATTTGCCCGACACGCCTGCGAAAGCAGGGATGTCGGCGATACGGCCGTCGATCTGGCGCTTGCTGACGGCAAAGCCGAGCTGTCCGGCGAACTGTTCGAAGGCCAGGCCGTCGATCGTCTGGTTCAGCGCCTGGTCGAGCCCGCCCGATTCGACGAAAGCCGCCATCGTCAGCCCCGGCTGCTGCTGCCGCGCCTGGTTATAGGATTGGCGCACCCGGTCGCGCAGTTCGCCGATGCCAAGGTCGGTATCGCCGACTTTCGCGACATTGGCGCCGCCGAGCCCGCCGAACGACGAATTGCCGGTGACGTCGCTCAGCGCGAACAGCACGCCGATCAGCGCGATGAAGCCCAGCGCGACGATCTTGCCGATGGTGGATCCGAAAAGGCGGCGAAGGTTCGTGATCATGTAACAGACTGTCTTTCGGCGAGGCGCCGCGAGGCGCGATTGCGCGCTGCTTTAGGCGGGAGGCGAGGATGCTTCAAGGCGGGAAAGCGTATGGCGGCGACCGGCTTGCCTTTGCCTCCCGCACGCCGCTAGGTGCTGGCAGTGGAGTGTTGGAGAGAAGGGGCGGGGAATGGCGCGGCGCAAATATGTGGTCGGCAACTGGAAGATGAACGGGACGAAGGCCGCGCTGGACGAAGCGCAGGCGATTTTCGCGGCAACGAAAGACCATGACGCGGTCGACGTCGCGCTTTGCCCGCCGTTCACGCTGATCGGCCCGATGATCGCCGCGGCGCCGGGCGCCGCGGTCGGCGGGCAGGATTGCCACAGCGCGGCGTCGGGGGCGTTCACGGGATCGGTCGCCGCGCCGATGCTTGCCGACATCGGCGCGAGCCTGGTCATCGTCGGGCATAGCGAACGACGCGAGGGCTGCGGCGAAAGCGATGCCGAAGTGAAAGCGAAAGCCGAAGCCGCGCTGACGGCGGGCCTGTCGGTGATCCTGTGCGTCGGCGAGCCGCGCGGTGTGCGCGAATCGGGCGGCGCGATCGACTATGTCCTCGCGCAGATCGCCGGCTCGTTGCCGGCCGAATTCGATCCTTCGCGGCTGGCCATCGCCTATGAGCCGATCTGGGCGATCGGCACCGGACTGGTGCCGACCGTCGACGATGTCGCGGCGATGCACGGTGCGATCCGGGAAAAGCTGGGCCAGCAGGCGGGCGCCGGGGCAGCGGAGGGCATGCGTATTCTGTATGGCGGGTCGGTGAATGCCGAGAATGCGGCCGAACTGCTCGACGCCGGTGATGTCGACGGTGCGCTGGTGGGCGGTGCCAGTCTGACCGCCGCAAAGTTCGTGCCGATCGTTGCGGCGGCGGCCGCTCTGTAACGCTGTGGGTTGAAGCCAACGCACTTCGTCTCTATGTGCGCCGCGGGCGTGGTCTGTGTGGGACCGCGCAAGTCCGGGAAAATATGATGTCCAGCCTCTTCACCTTCCTGCTCGTTGTCCAGGCGCTCGTCGCCGCGACGATGATCGGCGTCATTCTGATGCAGAAGTCCGAAGGTGGCGGCCTGGGCGTCGGCGGCAGCCCTGCGGGCCTGCTTTCGGCGCGCGGTGCAGCGGATTTCCTGACCCGCGCGACGACGATCCTCGCCAGCCTGTTCGTCGGGCTGTCGATCGTGCTCGCAGCGCTCGCTTCGGTGGGCGGCGCGGGCGGTTCGGCGATCGACACGTCGCTGTCGAAGACGGCGCAGACGAGCGGCGCGGCTCCCGCTTCGGCGCTGACCGGTCCGGCGCAGCAGGCTCCCGCGCAGAACGCGCCGGCGCAGACGGCACCCGCAGGCGACGATCCGCTTGCCGCCGCAGCCGCAGCGGCCGCCGCTCCGGCCCCTGCCGAGGCCCCCGCCAAGAAATAATCGGGCGGCTTTGGCCTCCAGCATCGCTCCCGCGGCGGCGGAAATATTTTCCGCCGTTTGCGATTCGACGGCTTGCGCCGTCACCCTCCTGTTGAGTAAGTCTTTCCTCCCATGGCGCGGTTCATTTTTATCACCGGCGGCGTGGTCTCCTCCCTTGGCAAAGGTTTGATGGCGGCTAGCCTTGCGGCACTGTTGCAGGCGCGGGGCTTTCGCGTCCGCATCCGAAAGTTCGATCCCTATCTGAACGTCGATCCCGGCACGATGTCGCCGTATCAGCATGGCGAGGTCTATGTGACCGACGACGGGGCCGAAACCGACCTCGATCTTGGCCATTATGAACGCTTTACCGGCGTTGCGGCGCGGCAGAGCGACAATGTCACCTCTGGCCGCATCTATCAGCAGATCATCACCAAGGAACGCCGCGGCGACTATCTGGGCGCGACGGTGCAGGTGGTTCCGCACGTCACCGACGCGATCAAGGCCTTTGCGCGCGCCGAACTCGACGACCTCGATTTCGTGCTGTGCGAAATCGGCGGGACGGTCGGCGATATCGAATCCCTGCCGTTCATCGAGGCGATCCGCCAGCTTCGCAACGAAGAGGGTCGCGACAACACGCTTTCGGTTCACGTCACTCTGGTGCCCTATATTGCCGCGGCGGGCGAGCTGAAGACCAAGCCGACGCAGCACAGCGTGCGCGAACTCGCCTCGCTGGGCGTCCAGCCCGACATATTGCTCTGTCGCTGCGAACGGCCGCTGCCCGAGAGCGAGCGCGCGAAGATCGCGCAATTCTGCAACGTGCGGAAAGAAGCGGTGATCCCCGCGCTCGATGCAGACTCGATCTATTCGGTGCCGGTCCAATATCATGGCGAAGGGCTCGACAGCGAAGTGCTGCGCGCCTTTGGCATCCATGATGCGCCCGATCCCGATCTGACGGCCTGGTACGACATCATGGACCGCAAGCAGCACCCCGAAGGCGAAGTCACGATCGGCGTCGTGGGAAAATATGTGTCGCTGCCCGACGCCTATAAGTCGCTCAACGAAGCGCTCGCGCATGGCGGCATGGCGAACCGGGTCAAGGTCAACATCCGCTGGCTCGACGCCGAAATGTTCGAGCAGGACGGCGACCTCGCCGCAAACCTCGAGCCGATGCATGGCATCCTTGTCCCCGGCGGCTTTGGCGAGCGCGGGTCCGAGGGCAAGATCGCAAGCGTCCAGTTCGCGCGCGAACGCAATGTCCCGTTCCTCGGCATCTGCCTGGGCATGCAGATGGCGTGCATCGAAGCGGCGCGCAATACGAGCGGCATCGCCGGCGCGTCGAGCACCGAGTTCGGCAAGACCGACGAGCCTGTCGTCGGCCTGATCACCGAATGGATGAGTGCCGAAGGATTGCAGAAGCGCGGCGCGAACACCGATCTCGGCGGCACGATGCGGCTCGGCGCCTATGAAGCGAAGCTGTCGCCGAACAGCCATGTCGCGACCGTCTATGGCGCGAACGACATCAGCGAGCGCCACCGCCACCGCTATGAAGTCAACGGTGCGTACCGCGACAGCCTTGAAAAGGGCGGGCTTGTCTTTTCTGGCATGTCGCCCGATGGCATGTTACCCGAAATCGTCGAGCGGCCGGACCATCCGTGGTTCATCGGGGTGCAATTCCATCCCGAGCTGAAATCCAAACCCTTCGATCCGCATCCCTTGTTCAAGGGATTCATCGAAGCCGCGGTGAAACAGAGCCGGCTCGTCTGACGACCCAGGGGTGGGGCAACAGGGAAGGGCATTTGGGGCATGGATCACGCGAGACTCGCCGAACTTCAGGGCCCTGACAGCATTTTTTCCGGCCTTTCGATCGAGGATTGGGCCGAAATCGCCAGCCGCGCGGTGCAGATCAATTTCGTGAAGGGCAAGGAATTGCTCGTCCAGGGCGATCCGGGCGACATGATGCTGATCCTGACCGAAGGCACCGCGCGCGTGTCGATGCTGACCGCTGGCGGCCGCGAGATCGTGCTGGCTTATGCCGAGCCCGGCGCAGTCCTGGGCGAGATCGCCTTGCTCGACGGCGGCGAACGGACGGCATCGGTGACCGCGACGAGCGCGGGCAGCGCGCTCCAGCTCGGCCGCAACGCGCTCAAGGATTTCGCGGCGAGCCATCCCGAATTCGCCTGGTCGCTTATGCAACAGCTCGCGCGGCGTCTGCGCACCGCTGACCAGACGATCGAAAGCGACCGCGCCTATGCCTCGGGTCCGCGGCTTGCGCGCTATCTGAAGCGCTTGATCCGCAAGGACAGCATCGAAAAGACACACCGCGTCGAGCTGAGCCAGACCGAGCTCGGCAATTTCGCGGGGATGAGCCGCGAGCACATCAACCGCCAGCTGCGCAGCTGGGAGGAATCGGGCGTGATCTCGCTCGAGCAGGGGCGTGTGCGCGTGCTCGATGCGGCGCTGCTGGAGGATATCAGCGAAAGCGAGGGGTAGGGCTTTAGTCTGCGCCTTTTTCCATCGTCACCCCGGACTTGATCCGGGGTCCACGACTCCAACGTTGCAGTGGATCCCGGATCAAGTCCGGGATGACGACAAGTCCGGGATGACGATGAGGATGAAGTAGGCGGAGCGATGCCTTGCCCCTGATCGCGTTGCCGCTGACTCTCGCCGCCCCCGGAATCACAACGCCCGGGCCTCGTTTCCGAAACCCGGGCGCCTGTGACGAACACTCGCCATCCCCCTTTGTTGCAGACCCGGCGAAAGGTCTGCACTCCCTGGAGCCGGGCCTTGGGGCCGCGTTGAACCAGAGCGTCAGGGCTAGGCGCGGGGGCGGGCTTTGTCACCATCCGACAGGCGGATGCGACTCGTTTTGCACAGGGCCTGTGGCCGATAGGCAACATATTTTGCGAATCGCTCGCAGCAGAAAGCCTCGCCGGCGGCCATTGCCAGCGCCGCTGCCGCTCCCTAAAGCGAGGCCATGACCGCACCGCGCATCGCGCTCCAAAGGCCGCTCGCCCCATGATCCTGCGTCCCTATGAGCGCACCATCTTCAAACGCTATCTGCTTCCCCAGCGCGGCGAAGGCTTCATCTTCGTCGCGGCGATGTTCAGTTTTATCGCGGTGACATTGGGCGTCGCGGCGCTGGTGATCGTGATGAGCGTGATGAACGGCGTGCGCGCCGACCTGTTCGACAAGATCGTCGGGCTGAACGGCCATGCGGTGGTGCAGGGCTTTGGCGGCCGGCTCGACGACTGGCGCGACGTGCTGAAGCAGGCGAAGGCGACGCCGGGAGTAGTGTCCGCAACGCCGCTGATCGAACAGCCGCTGCTCGCGAGTTTCAGCGGGCGGGTCGAAGGCGTGCTGGTGCGCGGCATGACGGTGCCCGACATCCGCAAGAACGACGTGCTGGGCGGGAAGGTGCTGCAAGGCAGCCTCAATTCGCTGACGCCCAATGCGGGCAATGTGGCGCTTGGCAGCGAGTTGGCGCGCAACCTCGGCGCGACGGTCGGTTCGACCGTGACGATCATCAATCCGCAGGGACGCGCGACGCCGTTCGGCACCGTCCCGCGCGAGATCGCGTACCGGGTCACGGCGATCTTCGAGATCGGCGTCTATGATTTCGACAAGGCCTATGTCGTGATGCCGATGGAAGACGCGCAATTGTTGCTCCTCACCGGCGACCAGGTCGGAATGATCGAGGTCAAGACGACCGACCCCGACAATGTCGGCGAAATATTGCAGCCGCTGGCCGAAAAGCTGGCGGCGAAGGCGGTGATTTCCGACTGGCGATCGATGAACGCAAGCCTGTTCGAGGCGCTGTCGATCGAACGCGTCGCGATGTTCATCATCCTGTCGCTGATCATTCTTGTCGCAGCGTTCAACATCATCTCTTCGCTGATCATGCTGGTACGCGCCAAGACGCGCGACATGGCGATCCTGCGGACGATGGGCGCGCCGCGCGATTCGGTGATGCGCATCTTCATCGCGATCGGCCTGTCGATCGGGGTCGCGGGAACGCTGATGGGCATGGCGATCGGGTTCGGCCTGCTGTTCTTTCGACAGGGCGTGCTGCGCGGGTTCGAGGTCATTACCGGCCAGTCGCTGTGGGATCCGTCGATCCGCTTTCTGACCGAATTGCCATCGAAGCCGGATCCGTTCGAAATCACCGGAATTGCGGTGATGACGATCGTCTTCAGCTTCCTTGCCACGCTCTATCCCGCGTACAAGGCGGCGAATACCGACCCCGTCCAGGTGCTGCGCTATGAGTGATATCGTCCTCGAACTCACCGACCTCAAACGCAGCTTTACGCAAGGCGACGTGACGATCGACGTGCTGCGCGGCGTTAGTGCGAACCTGCGCCGCGGAGAGATCGTCGCGCTGCTCGGGCCGTCGGGGTCGGGCAAATCGACGATGCTGCAAGCCGTCGGCCTGCTCGAAGGCGGTTTCGACGGGACGATCCGCATCGATGGCCATGACGTCACGCAATATGATCAGGGCGAGCGGACGAAGACGCGGCGCGAGAAGATCGGCTTCGTCTATCAGTTCCATCACCTGCTCCCCGATTTCACGGCGATCGAGAATGTCGTGCTGCCGCAGCTGATCCGCGGCGCGGCGCAGGCCGACGCGGAGGAGCGCGCGTCCGATCTGCTCGGCCGGCTGGGGCTGGGCGAGCGGTTGCATCACAAGCCGAGCAAATTGTCGGGCGGCGAGCAGCAGCGCGTCGCGGTGGCGCGCGCGCTGGCAAACCGGCCACTGCTCGTGCTCGCCGACGAGCCCACGGGAAATCTCGACGAGGCGACCGCCGACCGCGTGTTCGACCAGTTCGTCGAGCTGGTACGCGACCATGGATCGGCGGCGCTGGTGGCAACGCATAACGAGCGGCTGGCGGCACGGATGGACCGTGTGCTGCGCTTGCACGAAGGGCATATCGAGGCGTAGGATGTCCGTCTTGGGGGGCAGGATGATCCGATCGATATCCGTTTTGGCGCTGGCGTTGGTCGCGGTCCCCGCGCACGCCGGCTTTCAGTCCGCTCCGCCTCCTCCTCCGCCGATCCTGCTGCCGCCGCAGCCGCTCGCCATCCCGTCGCCGCCCGCGCCGCTGGTGCAGTCGGCGTGCACGACGCCCGACTATCGCGCGTTCGATTTCTGGGTCGGCGAATGGGATGTGTATCCGAACGGCAGCACGACGCAGGTCGCGACAAGCAGCATCGAGGCGATGTTCGCGGGCTGCGCGATCCGCGAGACGTGGAAGCCACTGAAAGGCGGCGGGGGCGGATCGTTCAGCCATTATGACGGCGAGCGGCGCTATTGGCGGCAGGCGTGGGTCGACAGCAGCGGCGCGCGGGTCGATTTCGACGGCGGGCCGGTCGCAGGCAAGATGGTGCTGACGGGCCATTGGGCGAATGTCGTTGCCAAGGGGCAGGACGGACTGATCCGCATGACGTACAGCAAACAGCCCGACGGGTCGGTGCGCCAGTTCGGCGAACAGTCGGTCGATCAGGGGCTGAGCTGGACCACGAGTTTCGATTTCATCTACAGACCGCGCAAGGCGGGGGAGAGATAATATGGACCTTTATGATCTTTCGGCGCCGCTGCCCGGCGGCAGCACGCAGCCGATGGCCGACTATCGCGGCAAGGTGCTGCTGATCGTCAACACCGCGTCGAAATGCGGCTTTACCCCGCAATATGAAGGACTGGAGGAGCTGTACCGCGACTATAAGGACCGCGGACTGGAGATCCTGGCTTTCCCTTGCAACCAGTTCGGCGCGCAGGAGCCGGGCGATGCCGCCGAGATCGCGAATTTCTGTTCGCTGACCTATGATGTCAGCTTTCCGTTGATGGCGAAGATCGAAGTCAACGGCGACGGCGCCGATCCGATCTTCAAATATCTGAAGAAGGAAAAGACCGGCCTGCTCGGCAGCGGGATCAAATGGAATTTCACGAAATTCCTCGTCGGCCGCGACGGGAAGATCGTGTCGCGCCACGCCCCTACGACGAAGCCCGAGCAATTGCGCAAAGAGATTGAGGAATTGCTGGGCTAGGAAACGTAGCCCCCGCCTTCGCGGGGGCGACGTGTTTCAAAATTGCGTCACTCTTTGCTTTCCAGAATCAGCGCGCCCGCATAGCGTCGTCCCATGGCCTACAGCCCCTTTGTCCCCCTGCGCGTCTTTTCCAGTTACACGATGCTGGAAGGGGCTATCGAGCCCAAGGCGATTGCCAAAGCCGCACGCGACCGTGGTTTTCCGGCGATCGCGGTCGCCGATCGCAACGGGCTGTACGGCGTGATGGCCTTTGGCGAGGCGTGCACGGCGGCGGGGGTGCAGCCGATCGTCGGAACCTTGCTCAGCGTGGCGCGGCCAGGGCAGCGGCTCGCGAACGGCGCGCCGATGATCGACTGGCTGGCGCTCTACGCGCAGGATGATGTCGGCTACAACAATCTCTGTGCGCTCGTCTCGGCGGCGCACCTCGGGCGACCGGTCGAGCAGGATCCGCATGTCACGCTTTCCGACATGGCGGGCCGAACCGGCGGGCTGATCTGTCTGACCGGCGCCGGCGAAGGCGCGCTCGCGCGGTTGCTGGCGGGCGAGCAGAAGACTGCGGCCGATGACTATGTCGAGCAGCTCGAGGCCTTGTTCGCGGGTCGGCTCTATATCGAGCTGGCGCGGCGCGGCGATGCGACCGAGGTCGCGGCGGAAAATGCGCTGATCGACATGGCCTATACGCGGGCATTGCCGATCGTGGCGACCAACCCCGCCAATTTCGTCGAGCCGCAATTCCACCCCGCGCACGACGCCATGCTGTGCATTGCGCAGTCGGCCTATGTCGAGAGCGAGGACCGCCGCGTTTCAAGCCCCGAAGCCTGGTTGAAGCCCGCCGAAGCGATGGAGGACGCGTTCTCCGATCTGCCCGAGGCGATGCGCAACACGCTCGTCATCGCACAGCGCTGTGCGTTCATGGCGCCGAAGCGCGCGCCGATCCTGCCCAGCCTTGCGGGCGATCGCGAAGGCGAGGCGGCGCAGCTCAAGCGCGATGCGCACGCCGGCCTTGACAGCCGGCTTGCGCTCTATCCCGACCTGCCTGAGGGCGAGCGGCAGGCCTATGTCGAGCGGCTCGACTTCGAAGTCGATGTCATCACCCAGATGGGCTTTCCCGGATATTTCCTGATCGTCGCCGACTTCATCAAATGGGCAAAGTCGCATGACATTCCGGTGGGGCCGGGGCGCGGTTCGGGGGCGGGCAGCGTCGTTGCCTGGGCGCTGACGATCACCGATCTCGATCCGCTCAAGCTCGGGCTGCTGTTCGAACGCTTCCTCAACCCCGAACGCGTGTCGATGCCCGACTTCGACATCGACTTCTGCGAAACGCGGCGCGGCGAAGTGATCCGTTATGTCCAGGAAAAATACGGCCGCGACACGGTCGCGCAGATCATCACCTTCGGTAAGCTGAAGGCGCGCGCGGTGCTCAAGGACACCGGGCGCGTGCTCCAGATGAGCTATGGCCAGGTCGACCGGCTCGCGAAGCTGGTACCCAACCATCCGACCGACCCCTGGACGCTCGAGCGCGCGCTGAACGGCGTGTCGGAGCTGATGACCGAATATAAGCAGGACGACGGGGTGCGGCGGCTGTTCGACATGGCGCGCCAGCTGGAAGGCCTGCCGCGGCACAGCTCGACCCACGCGGCGGGCGTCGTGATCGGCGACCGGCCGCTCGACCAGCTCGTCCCGCTCTATCGCGATCCGCGATCGGACATGCCGGTGACACAGTTCGACATGAAATATGTCGAGAGCGCGGGGCTGGTGAAGTTCGACTTTCTCGGGCTCAAGACGCTTTCGGTGTTGAAGGAGGCGAAGCGCCTGCTTGCGCTGCGCGGGATCGACGTCGATCTCGACACGCTCGCGTGGGAGGACGGGGCGGTTTACGAACTGCTTCAGCGTGGCGAGACGGTCGGGGTGTTCCAGCTGGAATCCGAAGGCATGCGCCGCACGCTGTCGGCCGTGAAGCCGACCAATTTCGGCGACATCATCGCGCTCGTCGCACTCTATCGCCCCGGCCCGATGGACAATATCCCGCTGTTCGGTGCGCGCAAGAACGGGCGCGAGCCGATCGCCTATCCGCATCCGCTGCTCGAAGGCATATTGGCCGAAACCTATGGCATCTTCGTCTATCAGGAACAGGTGATGCAGGCGGCGCAGATCCTGGCCGGCTACAGCCTTGGCGGCGCCGATCTGCTGCGCCGCGCGATGGGCAAGAAGGTCCAGGCCGAAATGGACGCGCAGCGCGACACGTTCGTCAAAGGCTGCGGCGAGCATAATGGGATCGACGCCAAGGCGGCGAACGAGCTGTTCGACTTGATCGACAAATTCGCCGGCTATGGCTTCAACAAGAGCCATGCCGCCGCCTATGCGCTGCTGTCGTATCAGACCGCGTGGCTGAAGGCGCATTATCCGCACGAATTCTTCGCGGCGTCGATGTCGTTCGACAGCCATCAGACCGACAAGCTGTCGATCTTCATCGACGACATGCGGCGGCTGGGCGTCGAGGTCGCGCCGCCGTCGGTCAACGACAGCGAGGCCGATTTCTCGGTGGGGCGCAACGAGGAAGGGCTCACGGTGCGCTACGCGCTCGGCGCGCTCAAGGGGGTCGGCGAAAAGGCGATGGAAGTGCTCGTCGCCGAACGCCATGCAAAGGGCGATTTTACAAGCCTCGACGATTTTGCCGCGCGCATCGACCCCAAACAGCTCAATCGCCGCCAGATCGAAGCGCTGGCGGGCGGCGGCGCGTTCGACCCGGTCGAGCCCGACCGGCCGCGTGCCTTTGCCGGCGCCGAGGCGCTGCTCGCCTGCGCGAACAACTCGGCGCACGAGCGGTCGACGGGGCAGGGCGGACTGTTTGGGGGCGACGTCGCGATCATGCCGGTGCTCCAGCTTCCGGCCGCCGAGCCCTGGACGCTGGCCGAGCGGATGACGCGCGAAAAGGAAGCGTTCGGCTTTTATTTCTCGGCGCATCCGGTCGAACAATATGAAGCGATCGTCGCGGCACGCGGCGCGCGGAGCTATGGCGACATCTGCGAAAATGTCGAAATGACGCCGGGGACGCGCATTCCGATGGTGATGGCGGCAATGGTCGAGAGCGCGCGGGCGCGGGTGTCGCAGCGCGGCAACCGATTCCTCAACCTGACGCTGTCGGATCGCAGCGGGCAATTCCAGTCGAGCTGTTTCGACGAGCAGGCGGGCAAGACGCTCGAAGCGCTGGCAGCCGATGGCGGCTGCGCGATTCTGTCGGTCGAACTCGACCTGCTCGAAGGCGAGGAGACGCCGCGGGTCACGGTGCGCGGTGCGCAGCCGCTGGCCGATATTGCCGCGACCGCGGCGTTGCAGCTGACGTGCCGCGTCGATCGGGCGGACGCAGTGGGCGAAATGGCGCGGCTGCTCGAAAAGCGCGACGATGCGCGCGGCAAAGTGGTGATCGTGACGCGCGATCCGCTGACCGACGACGAGATCAGGATCGAGCTGGGCCGCGGCTTCGCGCTGGGTCCCGATGCCGTGTCGCGGCTCGAACTGGTTGCGGGCGTAACCGAACCCGCGCTGTCGCTTGTCGCACCGCGCGATTTCAGGGTTCGTTAGCCCGCTTCACCCTTGCGCCGTTCGTATTTCCGGCTCTATTCCTGGGCGGCAACGATAATCGAGGATGCTATTATGGGAATGCAGGGTCAGCCGCTGCTCGTCACGAGCCTGATCGACCATGCCGCGCGCGAACATGGCGGGCGCGAGATCGTCTCGCGCTGGGCCGACGGCAGCATCACGCGGTCGACCTGGGGCGAGGTTGGCGCGGATGCACGGCGCTTTGCCACCGCGATGACCAGGCTGGGCGTCGCGAAGGGCGACCGCATCGCGACGCTCGCGATGAACCACGGCCACCATCTGGTCAGCTGGTACGGCAGCGCGGGCATGGGCGGTGTGCTGCATACCGTGAACCCGCGGCTGTTCGACGAGCAACTGGTCTATATCATCAACCATGCCGAAGACCGTGTGCTTTTGTTGGACGCGATGTTCCTGCCGATCGTGGAGCGGCTGCGAAGCAAGCTTTCGACCGTCGAGCATTTCGTGCTGTTCGACGCACCCGCGCGCGAGGGCTATCTCTCCTATCGCGACCTGATCGGCGCCGAGGACGGCAGCTTCGCATGGGTCGAGCTCGACGAGCGCGATCCGGTCGGGCTTTGCTATACCAGCGGCACGACGGGCAATCCGAAAGGCGTGCTGTACGAACATCGCTCGAACGTCATCCATGCGATTACCGAAATTCAGCCCGACGTGTTCGACATGTCGAACCGCAGCGTGATCCTGCCGATCGTGCCGATGTTCCATGCCAACAGCTGGGGCATCCCGTTCGCGGCGGCAACCGTGGGGGCAAAGCTGGTCTTTTCGGCGACCAACGATGCGCAGGTGCTGTGCGACCTGATGCGCGACGAAGGCGTGACCCACAGCGCCGGCGTGCCGACGGTCTGGCTTGCCATGTTCGCGCATATGGACGCGACGGGCATCGGGTACGGCAAGCTGGGCCGCGTGATCATCGGCGGATCGGCTTGCCCGCGCGCGATGATCGAGCGCTTCATGAAAGCCGGGATCGACGTCGCGCACGCCTGGGGGATGACCGAAACCTCGCCGATCGGGACGATGGGCAAACGGCCGTGGAACTGGGACGAGATGAGCTTTGAAGAGCGCGTCGATATCGTCGCGCGTCAGGGTTGTCCGCCCTTCGGTGTCGAATTGCGTATCGTCGATGATCAGGACGACGAGCTGCCGCGCGACGGCGAGACGAGCGGGCGGCTGCAATGCCGGGGGCCGTGGATCATCCAGCGCTATTTCAGGGCCGACGCCGATGCCGCAGATGCCGAAGGCTGGTTCGATACCGGCGACGTCGCCGTCATCCACCCCGATGGCGTCATGCAGATCACCGACCGCGCGAAGGATGTGATCAAGTCGGGCGGCGAGTGGATCAGCTCGATCGAACTGGAAAACGCCGCGGTCGGCGCGCCCGGCGTCCAGGAAGCGGCCGCCGTCGGTGTCTATCACCCCAAATGGGACGAGCGGCCGGTCCTGCTGATCGTCAAAAAGCCCGATGCCGACGTCAGCGAGGCGAGCATCCTCGACTATCTGGGCGACAAGATCGCCAAATGGTGGATGCCCGACGAAATCATCTTCGTCGACGAATTGCCGCACACCGCGACGGGCAAGCTGCTCAAGCGTCAGCTTCGCGACGATTATAAGGATTATAAGCTGAAGTCGCTGGCGGCGGCATAGAAACGGTTTCGTTCAAAACATCTCCATCTGCCCATCTCGCTCTGGCGGCTTGAACAAATCCGAGCGAAGCGGCGGAAAGCTGTTGTCCATGCCATGCTCGCGGGCGGCGCGTTTGACGCGCTGGCGGATGAGCTGCGGCCAGATGCCGTGGCCTTTCATCCGCGTGAAGAAATTCGGATCATTGTCTTTTCCGCCGCGGATGTCCTGCACCATGTGCATCACCTTTTCCGCCCGGTCGGGATAGTGCGCGGCGAGCCAGGCCCGGAAGAGCGGCGCGACCTCGTGCGGCAGGCGCATCAGGATGTACGAAGCCCGGAGCGCGCCGGCTTCGGCGGCGGCGGCCATGATCGCCTCGATCTCGTGATCGGTGATCGCGGGGATGATCGGCGAGATATTGACCTGCGTCGGCACCCCCGCATCGACCAATTGCCGGATCGCGGCGAGGCGGCGGCGCGGGTGCGGTGCGCGCGGTTCGAGCGTGCGGGCGACTTTCGGATCGAGCGTCGTCACTGAAATTGCGACGCCGACAAGATTGTCGCGCGCCATGGCGGCGAGAAGGTCTATGTCGCGCAGCAGGCGGTCGGATTTTGTGGTGATCAGCAGCGGGTGTTTCGTCTCGGCGAGCACCTCGACGATCGACCGCGTGATCCCCCATTCGCGTTCGATCGGTTGGTACCCGTCAGTGTTGGTGCCGATCGCCAGCGGCGCGACCTTGTAGCCGCGCTTCGCCAGTTCGTGCCGCAACAGCCTGGCCGCGTCGGGCTTGGCAAACAGCTTGCTCTCGAAATCGAGCCCCGGCGACAGGTCGTGGAAGGCGTGGGTCGGCCGCGCGAAGCAATAGATGCAGCCATGCTCGCAGCCGCGATAGGGGTTGATCGAGCGATCGAAACCGATGTCGGGAGAACTGTTGCGCGAAATGATCGTCCTGGGATGTTCGACCGTCACCGTTGTGCGGAGCGGCGCCGACGCGCCGTCGATGTCACCCGCTGCATCGAGCCAGTCGCCGTCATCCTCTCGGGCAAGCGAGCCGGTGCGGGTCGGACGCAAGTTGGTGGGGGCGCCGCGACCCGAAATCGGGGGCAGGGGCTTCGACGATTCCATCGGAGGAGAATAGCGCTCCGATGAGAACAAATAAAGAACAAATCGGCTATTCGGTTAGCCGCGGCATCAACTCGACGAAGTTGCAGGGCTTGTGGCGGCTGTCGAGCTGGGTCGACAATATGCCTTCCCAGGCATCGGTCACCGCGCCGGTCGATCCGGGCAGCGCAAAGATATAGGTGCCGCGCGCAACGACCGCGCAGGCGCGCGACTGGATCGTCGAGGTGCCGATCGTCTGATAGCTGAGCCAGCGGAACAGCTCGCCAAAACCGGGGATGTCCTTGCCGTCGAGGCGGTGAAGCGCTTCGGGCGTCACGTCGCGGCCGGTGACGCCGGTGCCGCCGGTGGTGATTACGACATCGACCTCCGGATCGTCGATCCAGTTGTGAAGGCGCGAGACGATAAGAGCGCCTTCGTCGGGAATGATGGCACGGGCGGCAAGGATGTGGCCCGCTTCCGTCAGCAATTCTTCCAGCTTGTCGCCCGACCGGTCGTCTGCGGCGCCGCGGCTGTCCGATACGGTCAGGACGGCGATGCGGACGGGCTTGAAGGGAAGGCTGTCGTCAATCGGCATTGGCGAGACCCGCGGGACCGGCCCAGGTCAGTCGCACGCGATCCTTGCCATCCGGAAAACGCGGCCATTTGCCCTGCGCGAGCGCAGCGCGACTAATCGAGGGTTTGCCCTGCTGCGCTTCGTACATCCAGTAATTGCGGAGCACGGTGCCGACATAGCCGCGCGTCTCCCAATAAGGAATCGATTCGATATAGAGCAGAGGATCGCCGCCATCGCGAATCTCGGTCTGCCAGCGCGCGATCGGGGCGGGGCCGGCGTTGTAGGCGGCGATGACCTTGGGCAATTGGCCGCCGGTCGAGCTGTCCTTGCTGAGATATTGCAGATAGCGTTGGCCGAAATCCATGTTCACGGCAGGAACCTTGAGATCGCCGGGCGCGCGGCCGTCGCCACCCCAGCGGGCGAGGTCGGACGCGGTGCCCGGACGCACCTGCATCAGGCCCGTCGCGCCTGCGGGACTGATCGCCTTGCGCTGGAAACGCGATTCCTGGAGCGTGTGGGCAAAGACAAGCGCGGGGTCGACGCGCCAGCCGCCGTTGGGTTGCCATTTGGGCTGCGGATAGCGCGTCGCGGCGGCGAGCTTGCGGCCCTGCGGCGTGTTGTGCGCGAGATAAAGTTGCGTTTCGGGCAGGCTGAGCGCCTGCGCCATGCCGATCAACTGTTCGTGCTGGCGCGGCTCGCCGATCCGCGCCTGATGGCGCAGCAGCTCGTCGGCATAGCCGTCTTCGCCGATCTCGGTGAACGCCATTGCCGCGCGGACGTTGGGCAGATCCTCGAGCGCGCGCCAGGCGCTGCGGTCGGGGCGGATGGTTTCGCGCTGCGATCCGGCCTCGACGCCCAGCGTTTCAGCGGCAAGCATCCCGTAGAAGGTTTCTTCGTTGGCGGCGGCGGCGCGAAGGCGCGGCTGGACCGACGCGGGTTCGCCGACGGCGATGGCGGCGCGGGCGGCCCAATAATAGGCTGCGGCGCGCAGCTCGCTATCGGGCGCTTCGCGCGCGACGCGATCGAAAGCGGTCAGCGCGGTGCGATAATCGCGAAGGCGCCAGGACGCGAGCCCCTGCACCCACGCACCCTGCGTCGGCCAGGCGCCACGACCCGCAGCGCATTCGCTCGACAGGCGCAGCGCGCTCGCATCGTCATTTTCGATATAATAGGACCAGGCGATCTTCTGCCGCCATTCGTTGCGCGCCTCGGGCGTCAGCTTGTCGGCAGCGGCAAGATAAAGCGTTTCGGCGCCCGCGGGATCGTCATTCTTGATGCGGTCGGGGATCGAGCGGGCGAGGCCGGCGGCGAAAGGGTCGCCGACGGTGTCGGCGCCGACACGGCGCGGCGCCGTACCAGCCCAGCTGAGCCGCGACTGCAGCGGGAGCATCGGCAGGTCGGTTGCGCCGCGCTTCGTGGCCAGCCGGCCGAGCTGGTCGGCCTGCGGCAGTTGCGGCGAGCGCGACAAGAGCGGCACGATATCCGCCATTTCGGCGCGGGGGCTGTTCGCGGCGGTCAGCAATTCGGCGCGCAGGAAATCGCCGAGCGGGCCATTGTCATCGGCAAGCAAGCTTCTGGCGTCGGCCCAGCGCTGGCTGCGGATTGCAGCGAGCACCTGCGTATAAAGCTGCTTCTGCTTTGACGAGAGCGTGTCCGGCACCGTCTGCGGTGCAGCGATAAGATCATTGGACGCCGCATCGGCCGCGATCGCGGGCACAGCACCGATTGCCAGAGCGGCAAAAGCGCATGAAAGGAAAGTCTTGGTCATTTTCTGCATCTGTCAACGTCCCCGGTTGAACAGTTTCAGGCTGTCCCAGGCGGCGGCTTTTTGCGCCGGCCGGGCGAGCAGCATCGCCGGATGCGCGACTGCCACGGCATCCACTTTGCCGCCATCTTGGTTAATATCGAGTAACTTCCCGCGCGCATCGGCGAGCGGAAGATTGGCGGCCATTCGCACGATGTCGCTCCCGACCAGCAGCAGGCGCCCCGGCTTCGCGAGGCGCAGATGGTGCCAGAGCAAACGGTCGAGGTCGGCGGCTTCCTTTTCGTCGCAGCGACCGCCGGGCGGGCGGGTCACGGCAAGGCTGGCGAGATAGCAGTCGGTACGCGTCGTCCCGATCGCGCGCAGCATCGCGTCGAGCAATTGCCCGGCGGGCCCGGAAAAGAGTGCGCCGTCGCGTTGATCGTCGATTTCCGGCCAGGCGGTGAGCAGCATCAACGGCGCTTCGGGCTTGCCCAAGGGCAGCACGCGGCGCGCGTCCCACTGGCTGCCGGGAACGTCGGGACTTTCGGCGAGCCAGGACTGGAAGGCATCCCACGTATCGGGGACGACGACCGGACCCTTTGCCTCGATTTCGACGGGCGCTTCCTGACGCTGAAGCACCGAAGGCAAAGGCGCCGGCTCGGTGTCGGCAATCGGCGCGATTTTCGGCTTCGTCGGGGCGTCATTTGCCGCCGGCACCGCCAGCCAGCCCGCCGGCGCTTCGCCCACAAGCGCATCGACGCCGGCAAGCGACCACCAGTCGTGATAGCTTTCCGCCAGCAAAGCTGAATTTTGCCCACCCATGTGATTTGTTGAAACAGGCTGTTGACGGACACGTCAATTGGCGGGCATCGCATTTCGTGACAGAATGAGCGCGGGACACGATGAATGATCCCGCGCAGGGACGGCAGAAAGGTACTTGCGGTGAGCGAACGGGAATCGATGCCCTATGACGTCGTGATCGTCGGGGCGGGACCGGCAGGTCTCTCGGCGGCGATCCGGCTGAAACAGCTGGCGAATGAAGC
Source organism: Sphingopyxis sp. (assembly GCF_965227415.1). Lineage (GTDB taxonomy): Bacteria > Pseudomonadota > Alphaproteobacteria > Sphingomonadales > Sphingomonadaceae > Sphingopyxis. Next base: position 455,480 of record NZ_OZ245749.1, read on the forward strand.
GGGCGGCGAGCTGTCGGTATGTATCCTCGAAAAGGGATCCGAAGTCGGCGCGCATATTCTTTCCGGCGCGGTGATCGACCCGAAGTCGCTCGACGAATTGCTCCCCGACTGGCGGACTCAGGGCTGTCCGCTGGCGGAAGTGCCGGTGAACGACAACCAGCATTGGGTACTGACAAAGGCGAAGAAATTCAGCCTGCCCGAATTCATCTCGCCCGGCTTCATGCACAACAAGGGCACTTATACCGGCAGCCTCGGCAATTTGTGCCGCTGGCTTGCCGAACAGGCCGAAGGGCTGGGCGTCGAAATCTTCCCGGGCTTTGCCGCCGCCGAGATCCTTTATAACGAAGACGGCTCGGTCAAGGGCGTCGCCACCGGCGACATGGGCATCGCGCGCGATGGCAGCCACAAGCCCGATTACGCTCCTGGCCTCGAGCTCCACGCGAAATACACCTTTTTCGCCGAAGGCGTGCGCGGGCATCTGACCAAGATGCTGAAGCCGCAATTCGCGCTCGACGCCGATAGCGAGCCGCAGGTGTACGGCATCGGCGTCAAGGAGCTGTGGGACATCGCGGGCGACAATCATGCGCCGGGCCGCGTGATCCATACACAGGGATGGCCGCTCGACGAGAACGCCAATGGCGGCGGCTTCCTTTATCATCAGGCGAACGGACAGGTAGCGCTCGGTTTCGTGACCTGGCTCAACTATCGCAATCCGCACATCTCCCCGTTCCAGGAGATGCAGAAGTGGAAGACGCATCCCGAAATCGCGAAGATCCTCAAGGGCGGCAAGCGGGTTTCCTATGGCGCCCGCGCGATCAGCGACGGCGGCCTGCAGTCGGTGCCCAAGCTGGCGTTTCCCGGCGGCGCGTTGATTGGCGACACGGCGGGCTTTCTCAACGTGCCGCGCATCAAGGGTACGCATACCGCGATGAAGTCGGGGATGATGGCGGCCGAAGCCGCTTTTGCGGCGGTGACGGCCGGACGGACGAACGACGCGCTCGACGCGTATCAGGCAGCGTTCGACGAGAGCTGGGTCAAAAAGGAATTGAGCGTCGTCCGCAACGTCCTGCCGCTGGTTGAAAAATTTGGCGACCTGGCCGGGACGATCTTCTCCGGCATGACGATGTGGCTTGAAACGCTGGGCATTCGCGTGCCCTTCACGATGAAGCATCATCCCGACAATACGACGCTCTATCGCGCCGACATGATGCCGAAGCCTGACTATCCGAAGCCTGACGGCGTGCTGACCTTTGATCGCCTTTCTTCGGTGTTCATTTCGAACACCAACCATGAAGAGGACCAGCCGGTCCATCTTCAGCTGAAAGACCCGTCGATCCCGGTCGAATATAATCTGCCGATGTACGACGAACCCGCGCAGCGCTATTGTCCGGCGGGCGTCTACGAGATCGTCGGACAGGATGTGGGCGACCCGAAATTCGTGATCAACGCGCAGAATTGCGTCCATTGCAAAACGTGCGATATCAAGGACCCGACCCAGAACATCAACTGGGTCACTCCCGAAGGCGGCGGAGGCCCCAATTACCCGAACATGTAAGTCCGTTCGCTTTGCCTTGATCGCCGCAGCGCTCGCGGCGGCCGCTCCCGCGCAGGCGACCGGCACTGACGGCGGGTCGGCTCTCGACGCGCTGGCGCGGGCACGATTGGCGGAGGAAGCGGGCGATCCGGCTGCGGCGCTGTCGGCATTGACGACGGTTGCGAGCGAGGCGCCGGGCCTTCCCGGCTTGCGCGGGCGGATGCTGGAGCAGGCAATCCAGGCAGGCGATCTGCCCGCTGCCCGCAACGCGGCGGTTCAGCTGTGGATGGCGGGCGACTATCGTTTCGATGCGCAACTCGTGCTGGTCGTCGACGCGATGCGCCGATCGGACTGGAAGGGCGCGCGCGATTATCTGGGCGGCCGGTCGGACAAGGCGGGCCGTGATGCGATCGCGCAACTGATCCAGCCAGCGTTCAACAGCTGGATCGACGTCGGCGCGCGCGAAGCGGCGCCCGAGCGGCATATCGTGGCCGCGGCGGGCAGGGGGCGGCCCGAGCCGGCGCTCGCGCTCGAAGCGGCGATCGTTCAAACTGTGGCGAAGCGCCCTGCCGAGGCAGCGACGCTGGCGACCAGTACCGTCCTGACCGACCGCACGAGCCAGCTTGTAGCGCTTCGCCTTGCCGCCACGCTCGACGCGGCCGGGCAGGCCGATGCCGCAAAAGCGTTGCGCGGGCGCATAGCGCTGGCAGCCGGAGGGCGCGAGGACCCGGTGTTGTTGCTGTCGGATCAGCCGATATCGACGCCGCGCGGCGGGATGGCGCATTGGCTCGGGATATTGGCCGACGGACTGGCAAGGACGCCGAACGGCAGCGCCAAATTGCCGCTGTTGTTTGCGCGCGCCGCCTGGTGGCTCGACGACAAGGATTGGACGGTGCGCTCGGCGCTGATCGAATCGCTCGATCGCAACGGCCAGCGCGGCGACGCGATGGCGCTGCTTGCCGGTAAAGAGCCGATGCCGCCGGTGTTGCAGATGCGGCGCGCGGAGTTTCTGGCCGATGCAGGCGACCTCGCCGGAGCGGCGAAGGACGCCGAGGTCGCGGCAGGCAGCGGCGCGCCGGCGCGAAGCCTGCTGGTCCGGTTCGCCGATATCGCCCGCCGTGGGGGCGACCGCGCTGCGGCAGCGCGCGCCTATGCGGGAATCGAGGCGACGCTGGGCGACGATGCGACCGACAAGGCGCTGCGCGGCAGCCTGTTGATCGCGCGTGCCGAACTGCTGCTGCAATCGAATGACTGGGAAGCCGCAAAGCCGTTGATGGACCAGGCGTTGACGATCCTGCCCGACGACCCGACGGTCCTGAACTTCGCGGGCTATTCGGCGATCGAGCGTCGCAAGGATGTGAAACAATCGCTCGGGCGGATCGAGGCGGCGTGGAACGCCGAGCCGCAGAGCGCGAGCATCACCGACTCGCTCGGCTGGGCCTATTTCCTCACTGGACGCACCGACGAGGCGGTCTCGCTGCTCGAAAAGGCGCAGCGCGGCGATCCGAACAATGCGGTGATCGTCGAACATCTGGGCGACGCCTATTGGCAGGCGGGGCATAAATTCCAGGCGCGCTACACCTGGCGCGCGGCGGCGCTGCTCGCCGAGGCCGACATGGCGACGCGGATCGAAGCCAAGCTGCGCGACGGGATGACACAGGCGACGATGGCGCCCTGATGGCGGCGATGCAGGAAACCGGCTGGGCAAAGATCAACCTCGCGCTCCATATCCGCGCGCGGCGGAGCGACGGCTATCACGCGATCGAGACCTTGTTCGCATTCGTCGATGACGGCGATGCGATCGACGCCGAGGAAGCGGGCGCCGACGCGCTGACGATCGACGGCGAGTTTGCCGCGGGCCTGAGCGCCGGCGGCGACAATCTGGTTCTTCGTGTGCTGGCGCTGCTGCGCGAGCGTTATGGCGCGGCGCGGGTGCCGCCGCTTACGATCCGGTTGACCAAGCGCCTGCCGGTGGCGGCAGGAATCGGGGGTGGGTCGGCCGATGCGGCGGCGATGGCGCGGCTCGTGCGGCGGCATTTCCTTCCCGAACTCGGCGACGCCACCCTCGCGCGGTTGGCCGGGTCGCTGGGCGCCGATATTGCAGCCTGCGTTGCAAGCGCGACCTGTCTGGGCGTCGGGGTCGGCGAGGAGTTGAGCCCTGTTCCCGAATTGCCGCTGGGCGGAACACCGGTGCTGCTCGTGAATCCGGGGCAGCCCGTTGCGACGGGGCCGGTCTTTGCGGCGTGGGACGGTGTCGACCGCGGCCCGCTGTTCACCGGACCCGATCTGCGCGCGCAGCTTTTCGCTTCGTGCAATGACTTGCAGCGGCCCGCGACCGCGCAGTGCCCCGCGATCGTCGATGTCCTCACCGAACTCGGCGCGCTGAAGCCATGGCTCGCACGGATGTCGGGGTCGGGCGCGACCTGCTTTGCGCTGTTCGACGCACCCGCCGAGCGCGATGCCGCGGCGCTTGCTTTGGCAAAGCGCCATCCAGCCTGGTGGCAAATGGCGGGGACGCTCCGGTGAGCGAGGCTTGGCGGCAGCTCGGGGCTCCGCGGGCCGGCGGCGTCTTGCTGATCGGCGACCATGCATCGGCCGTTGTCCCGCGCGACATCGATCTCGGGATCGATCGCGCCCTGCTTCGCGAGCATATCGCCATCGATCTCGGCGTGACCGAAGTGGCCGAACTGTTGGTCGAAAACGGCTCGGTCGACGCAGCGATCCTTGGCGGCGTGTCGCGGCTGGTGGTCGACTGCAACCGCGACGAGGATGCGCCGGGGGCGGTGCCGATTGCGAGCGACGGGCATGCGATCCCCGGCAATGCGCTGGGTCATGAAGGCCGCGAGGCGCGGATGGCGCGCTTTTTCCGGCCCTATCATGCGCATATCGCCGCGACGATTGCGGCGCGGCGTCCGGCGATGATCGTGTCGCTGCACAGTTTCACGCCTTCGCTCGCGAGCGACCCCGCCCAGGCGCGGCCGTGGCATGTCGGGGTGCTCTATAATGCGGACGACCGGCTGGCGGCGCCCGCGATTGCGGCGCTGGCCGACGAAGGCATGACCGTCGGCGACCAGCTTCCCTATTCGGGCACGCTGCTCAACGCGACGATGAACCGCCATGCCGAAGCGAACAATATCCCCTATGTCGGGATCGAGATGCGGCAGGATCTGGTCCGCGATCGCGCCGGGCAGGCGCTGTTTGCCGAGCGGCTGGCGCGCATGTGCCGGAAAGTGGCATTGAATCTGATCGGCTAGGCGTGTAGAGGCGCGTGTTGTCGCATGTTTTTGAAATAATATTATCAGGAATTTATAAAATGCCTTCTTATCGTTCACGCACCACCACGCATGGCCGCAACATGGCCGGTGCTCGCGGTCTCTGGCGCGCGACGGGGATGAAGGACAGCGACTTTGGCAAGCCGATCATCGCGGTGGTCAACAGCTTCACGCAATTCGTGCCGGGGCACGTCCACCTGAAGGACCTCGGCCAGATGGTCGCACGCGAGATCGAGGCTTCGGGCGGAGTTGCCAAGGAATTCAACACGATCGCGGTCGATGATGGCATTGCGATGGGGCATGACGGCATGCTCTACAGCTTGCCGAGCCGCGACCTGATCGCCGACAGCGTCGAATATATGGTCAACGCGCATTGCGCCGACGCGATGGTGTGCATCTCGAACTGCGACAAGATCACCCCGGGCATGCTGATGGCGGCGCTGCGGATCAACATCCCGGTGGTGTTCGTGTCGGGCGGGCCGATGGAGGCGGGCAAGGTCGTCCTGAAGGGCAAGGAAGTCGCGCTCGACCTGGTCGATGCGATGGTGGCCGCCGCCGACGAGACATACACCGACGAGGAAGTCACCGAGATCGAGCGCGCGGCCTGTCCGACCTGCGGCAGTTGTTCGGGGATGTTCACCGCCAACTCGATGAACTGCCTGACCGAAGCCCTGGGGCTCTCGCTGCCCGGCAACGGCTCGACGCTCGCGACCCATGCCGACCGGAAAGAGCTGTTCCTGCGCGCCGGGCGGATCGTCGTCGAAATGTGCCGCCGCCATTATGAGGACGACGACGACAGCGTGCTGCCGCGCAATATTGCGACCTTCGAGGCGTTTGAAAATGCGATGAGCCTCGACATCGCGATGGGCGGGTCGACGAACACGGTGCTGCATCTGCTCGCCGCGGCGTTCGAGGCGGGGGTCGATTTCACGATGACCGATATCGACCGCCTGTCGCGCCGCGTGCCGTGCCTGTCGAAGGTCGCGCCCGCCAAGAGCGACGTCCATATGGAGGATGTCCACCGCGCGGGCGGCATCATGGCGATCCTCGGGCAGCTCGAGCGCGCGGGATTGCTCCATGCGCATCTGCCGACGGTGCACAGTGCGACGCTGGGCGATGCGCTGAACAAATGGGACATTTCGCGGACCAACGACCCCGACGTGCAGAAATTCTTCATGGCAGCGCCGGGCGGTGTGCCGACGCAGGTCGCGTTCAGCCAGGATCGGCGTTGGGATTCGCTCGACCTCGACCGCGAGGGCGGCGTGATCCGGTCGGCAGACCATGCGTTCAGCCAGGATGGCGGGCTCGCGGTGCTGTCGGGCAATATCGCGCTCGACGGCTGTATCGTGAAGACCGCGGGTGTCGATGAAAGCATCCTGAAATTTGCCGGCCCGGCAAAGGTGTTCGAAAGCCAGGACGCGTCGGTCGCGGCGATCCTCACCGGACAGGTCGAGGCGGGCGACGTCGTCGTTATCCGTTACGAAGGACCGAAGGGCGGACCGGGCATGCAGGAAATGCTCTATCCGACCAGTTATCTGAAATCGAAGGGGCTGGGCGCCGCGTGCGCGCTGATCACCGACGGGCGTTTTTCGGGCGGCACCTCGGGGCTCTCGATCGGCCATGTTTCGCCCGAAGCCGCCGAGGGCGGGACGATCGGGCTCGTCGAAAACGGCGATCTGATCGAGATCGATATCCCCGCGCGGACGATCAAGCTGATCGTGGCCGACAGCGAGCTGGCCAGCCGCCGCGCGGCGATGGAGGCAAAGGCCGACGCTGCCTGGCAGCCCGCCAAGCCGCGCCCGCGCAAGGTTTCGGTAGCGCTTCAGGCCTATGCCGCGATGACGACCAGCGCCGCGCGCGGCGCTGTGCGCGACCTGTCGCAACTGAAGGGCAAATGATGAAGACGCTGGGGGGCGTGATCGGCGTCCTGATGCTCGTTTCGGGTTGCGGCGGGCCAGACAATGGCAAGCTGGCCGAGGCCGAAGCGCGCGGATCGAAGAATGCCGCCGAAAACGGTCGCATCGAATGTGCGCTGGAGGGAGCGAAGCTGTTCGACCGGACCTGCACGATCGCCGAAATGACCAGCGCCGACGGCGATGTGCTGATCGTCGGCAAGCGGGATGTCGGCTATCGCCGCCTGCAAATCGCCACCGACGGGCGCGGCGTGATTTCGGCCGACGGCTCGGAGCCGGCGAAAGTGACGATCATCGGCGACGGGGTGATCGAGGTCGCGATCGGCCGCGATCGTTATCGGTTGCCCGCGAACACTGGCGGCGGCAGTTGATTCCAGGCGACGGCTTTTCGTTAGAGTTCTCACCCGCCCCAAAACTCGCTACCACATCCTCATGCCGGTCCCCGCTAACGCCCCGATCCTGACCAGCGATGCGATGCGCGCGGCCGAGGCGGCGTGTGCCGCGTCGGGGACGTCGCTTACCGATCTGATGGACCGCGCAGGCGCAGCGGTGGCCGATACGGCGTGGCGAATGGCGGCCGGCGCGCCAATCCTGATTCTCTGCGGGCCGGGCAACAATGGCGGCGACGGCTATGTCGCGGCGCGGATCCTTGCCGGGCGCGGGGCTGATGTGCGCGTGGCAGCGCTGGCGCCGCCGACGACCGATCTGGCAAAGGCGGCGCGCGAAAAATGGAGCGGCGCCGTCGAGGTTATCGATCATCATCTGGTTTCGGCGCCGGTCGTTGTCGATGCGCTCTTCGGTGTGGGGCTGACGCGCCCGCTGAGCGAGGATCTGGTGCAGCGCTTGCGCGGGCTCGCCGGCAAACGGGTTATCGCTGTCGATGTGCCCAGCGGGGTCGACGCCGACGGGCGCGAGCCATGGGAGCCGCCGTTGCCGGCTGATGTCACGGTTGCGTTCGGCGCGCTGAAACCCGCGCATGTGCTTCTGCCGGCGGCGCGGCATTGCGGGGACGTGCTGCTCGCGACGATCGGGATCGAAGCCGGGCGGGCGATGTCCAGCCTTCCCGGTCCGGCCTCGGCGGTACCCGATGCGACGTCGCACAAATTCAATCGCGGCATGATGCTGGTCAAGGCGGGCCCCATGTCCGGTGCCGCCGCGTTGACCGCCGCCGCGGGCCTGCGCGCGGGGGCCGGCTATGTCGTGCTGAGCGGCGCCAGCGAGCCGCCATTTTCGGCCATCATAGCGGAGGGTGCGGCGAACTATGCCGCGCGGCTCGGCGACAAAAGGTTGGGCGCTGTTGTGATCGGGGCGGGCTATCCAGCGAGCGATACGCTCGACCGCGATGTTGCCGCCGCGCTCGATGCAGGCAAGCCGCTGGTCCTCGACGCGGCGGCGATCGACGCCGCGCTGCCGCGCCTGCGTGTGCAGCGTGGGGAGGTTGCGGCGATCCTGACTCCGCACGAAGGCGAGTTCGCGCGGGCCTTTCCCGACCTTCGCGGCAGCAAGGTTGACCGCGCGAAGGCCGCGGCTGCCGCTGCCCGTGCCGTCGTGATCTACAAGGGCGCCGATACCATCATTGCGGCACCCGACGGCCGCGTCGTTGCCGCCTGGCCCGGTTCGCCCTGGCTCGCGACCGCCGGGACGGGCGATGTGCTGGCCGGGGCGTGCGGCGCAATGCTGGCGCGCGGCGGCGATGCGTTCGACGCGGCGGTTGCAGCCGTGGGCTGGCATATTGCGCGCGCGGCGCATATAGGCCCCGGCCTTGTCGCCGACGATCTGGTCGCCGACGATCGGGTTAGGGAATGAAATGTCTGATGCTGCGCTGATCGAGCGCATTGCCGCGCGCGGCGATGGCGTGACGGGCGACGGCCGCCATGTGGCGGGCGGCGTGCCGGGCGACCGCGTTCGCGACGACGGGATCATCATTCCCGGGCCGAACCGGATCGAGCCCGTGTGTCGCCATTTCGGCAAATGCGGCGGTTGCCAGTTGCAGCACGTCGCCGAGCCGGCGCTGGCCGATTTCGTCCGCGACCGCGTGGTCGGCGCGCTCGAAGGGCAGGATGTCGCATGCGCCGATGTGCTGCCCGCGCTGCTCTCGCCGCCGCAAAGCCGCCGCCGTGCCACCTTGACCGCGCTCAGAACGGGCAAGCAGGTCGCGCTCGGTTTCAATGCGGCGCAGAGCAATCAGATCGTCGACATGCGGATGTGCCCGCTGCTGCTCCCCGAACTGTTTGCGCTGATCGCGCCGATCCGCGAACTGCTGACGATGATCGCGCAGCAGCGGCGCCCGGTGAAGGTGAAGCTGCAGATGCTCGACCAAGGCGTCGAGGTGATATTGGAAGGCGTGAAGGCCGAGGGTCTCGACGCCGCGATGGCGCTTCAGGATTTTGCCGGAGCGCATGCGCTCGCACGCTTTGCGATCGATCAGGGTGACGGTCTGGAGACCTTGTGGCAGCCCGAGCCCCCGACGATGCGCTTTGGCGATGTCACGGTGGAAGTGCCGGCCTTCGCCTTTCTCCAGGCGACCGACACCGGCCAGGCCGCGCTGGTCGATGCGGTAACCCGCGCCATCGGCGATGCCCCGGCCGTCGCCGACCTGTTCGCGGGCGTCGGTACGTTTGCGCTATCGGTGCAGGCGGGGCGCAAGGTCTATGCCGCGGAAGCCGCGCGCGATGCGGTTGCGGCCCTCACCGCCGCGGCCAATCGCGCGCGAGCGCTGGTCGCGACCGAGCATCGCGATCTGTTTCGGCGGCCTTTGATACCCGCTGAACTCAACCGCTTCGGTGCGGTGATCCTCGACCCGCCGCGGGCAGGGGCAGAAGAGCAGGTGAAGCAGCTTGCGGACTCATCCGTGCCCGCAATCGCCTATGTAAGCTGCAACCCCGCAAGCTTCGCGCGCGACGCGAAAATGCTCGTCCACGGCGGCTATACGCTCGACTGGATACAGCCCGTCGGCCAGTTTCGCTGGTCGACGCATGTCGAACTGGCCGCGCGCTTCTCGAAATGAGCGGTCGCCCCCGCATGCGCGGGGGCGACGCTGGACGTCAATGCACGAACATCGATGAGTGCAGCACGAAGCCCGCGAAAGCGTGGACGCACAGCGCGATGAGCGCGAGGCTGGCGAGCGCGAAGATGCCAAAGCGCCACATCACGCGATTCACGGTCGCCTGGATCAGGCTGTGCAGGATACGCAAGCCCACATAGACCCATGCGATATGGGCGTTGAGTCCGCCGCCCATCCCGCCGATGGCGAGCGCCAGCGCGACCGCGTAAAAGACCGTCGGCTGTTCCATCAGATGGTTATAGTTGTGCGCTTTCCACTGCACTTCGGCAGGCAGCACTTCATCGAGGCCGCGCCCGGTCGTGCCGACAAGATTCTTGGCGTCGATCTTTGCCCGGTTCATCGCGGGGATGCGCGTTGCATACATCCAGATCCACATGATCATCGACCAGAGCGCCAGCGTCGCCACCGGCCCCAATATTGCGTTGGTTTCCATTGTCTTCTCTCCCCCTCAACCCAAAGTTGCGATTACCGCCAGTACGGCCAGCACGAGCAGGCACAGCGTCGCCAGAAAAAAGATCGCGAAGCGCACCGGAATGCGATTGACCGTCGACTGCCACAGGCTGTGGACGATGCGCAGCACGACATAGGCCCATGCCAGACCGCGCGTCAGGTCGGTGTTGCCGCCCGACAGCTGCAGAAAGACGATAACGGCATAAAAGATCGTCGGTTGCTCGCACAAATGCGTATAATTATGGGATTTCCAGTTGGTTTCGGGAGGCAGCACGCCTTCCAGATCGACGCCGCGTCCACCCGGTGGCGCGGCTTTCAGGTCGATGCCGACTTTGGAAAAGGCCTGAAAGCGCGTGACGCCGGCCCAGCTCAGCATGACGAGCGTCCATAGTGCGAGTATCGCGCCCGGCGCGAGCAGACTTCCAGACATATGGCTCCCCCTTATTATTTGCCTATGAGCCTAAGGCGCCCGGCCGACAATGCAACGGTGGAAGTTCAGCCGTTTGCGGCGCACTCGGCGCGGATCGCTTCGCCATCGCCATCGATCTTTGGCGCAAAGCCCAGGTCGCGGCGCGGCGCGGCGCCGTATTTCACCGGCGGTTGCATCTCGAAATAGCCGCCGACGTCGGGATGCTCGCGGCGGCGGAAAAAGCCCGTCGCCACCAGATGCGGGTCCTCCTTGATGTCCTGCAGGTCGCGCGCCGCCATCGCCGGTATGTCATTGTCGGCAAAGAGCGCCAGCCATTCGGCCGTCGTCTTCGCGGGCGTCTTGCGCGCGATCTCGCTGTATATCAGCGGCATATGCTGCCCCTTCGCCTTGGCGGCTTCATAGTCGGCCGAGGTCATCAGCGCTTCGCTGCCGAGCAGCGCCATCAGACGAGCGGTCGAGTCGGGCGTATAGGGGACGATCGCGATATAGCCGTCGGCGCTGGGGAAGGGCTGGCGCGTCGGGTCGAGCTGGCGCGGATATCCGGCCGCGCCGATCGCGGGGTCGAGCGTGGCGTCACGCAGATGCTCGGTGAGCATGAAGGCCGCGAAACATTCGAACATCGGAACTTCGACGGCCTGCCCCTCGCCGGTCCGCAGCTTGTGGACGAGCGCCGCGAGGATCGCCTGCGCGCCGAACTGGCCGGCGATCTTGTCGGCAATTAGCGAGGGAAGGTAGCGCGGACGCGGGTCGCCATCGACGCGCGGCAGCAGGCTGGTGGTGCCCGTCGCGGCCTGGATGACGTCGTCATAAGCCTGAAGGTCGGCATAGGGGCCGTCCTGCCCGAAGCCGGTCCCGTGGACATAGATGATGTCGGGCTTCAGCGCCTTGCAGCCGTCGTAATCGAAGCCGAGCCGCGCGATCGCCTTGCCGCGGACATTATGGAAAAAGACATCGGCGGTCGCGATCAGGTCGCGCAGGACCGCTGCATCCTCCGGCTTCTTGAGGTCGAGCGCGATCGAGCGTTTGCCCCGATTGACCGTCAGATGGACCGAACCCATCGTCGGATCGGGAATGCCGTTGCCCAGATAACGCGAGATGTCGCCCAGACCGGGCGCCTCGACCTTGATCACCTCCGCCCCCAGATCGGCGAGCATCTGTGTCGCATAGGGGCCGAAGATGACCGTGGTGAGGTCGACGATGCGGATACCGGACAGCATCGTCATTCGGCGGCGGCATTCGATGCGGGCGGGGTCCAGCCTTTTCGGTATTTTTCGAACCAGGCGAGGATCGCGGCGGCCTTGGCGGCGCTTTGCGACGCGCGCGCGGCAATGCCGCCGTGGCTTGCCCCGGGGACCTTGATCAGCGCCGTCGGCACGCCGCGCAGGCGTAGCGCGGTATAATATTGCTCGGCTTCGCTGACCGGCGTGCGGTAATCCTCGCTGCCGACGACGACGAGCGTCGGCGTCTTGACGTTGCCGACGAGCGACAGCGGCGACAGCTTCCAAAAGGCTTCGGGCTTTTCCCAGGGCATCGCGCCGATCCAGTAACGACCGAAGAAAGCCGGCCCGTCGGCGGTCAGCGCCTGGGTCGTCCAGTTGATGACGGGCTTTTGCGCGACGGCAGCCTTGAAGCGGTCGGTCTTGCCGACGATCCAGCTGGTCAGCACGCCGCCGCCCGAACCGCCGGTCACGAACAGCGCATCGGGATCGGCGATGCCGAGCGCGATCGCGCGGTCGACGATGCTGATGAGATCGAAATAGTCATTGCCCGGATAGGCCTTGTCGATCTCGTTCGCGAACGCCGCGCCATAGCTCGTCGATCCGCGCGGATTGGCCGACAGCACCGCGTAACCCGCCGCTGCATAGAGCTGGTCGTCGGTCGAGAAATGCGGGCCATAGGCCGCAAAGGGCCCGCCGTGAATTTCGAGGATCAGCGGGACGCGCCTGCCTTCGGTATAGCCCGGCGGGAGCGTGAGCCAGCCGTCGATCGTCTTGCCGTCATGGCTCGATGCAACGGTGATCTTGCGGACCTCGCCCAGCGCCTTCACTTCGCGCAAGCTGCGGTTGAGGTCGGTCAGCATGCGCGTGCTGCCTCCGCGCGCGAGCTGCACTTCGGCGGGCCGCGTCGCGGTGCCGCCGGTGAAGGCGATCGCGTCGTTGGCGGAAACCGAAAAGCTGCCGCCGGTATAGGGCCGGTCGAGGCCGCCACCCGACAGCCCCTTGGCGACGTCGCGGATCGATCCGTCGAGGCCGACCCGCGCGACTTTCGTTTCGCCATGGTCGTCATACTGGACATAGATGCCGCCATTGTCGGCATCCCACAGGATCGCGTCGGCGCTGAAGTCCCAGTTGCCCGTCAGGTTGCGCCGCCCCGAGCCGTCGCGGTTCATCACATAGACGTTGGCGTTCTCGTAGGCGCGGCGCTTGTCGTCGAAGCCGACATAAGCGATCAGCTGTCCGTTCGGCGACACGAGGGGGCTGCCGTCGGGGCCGTCGCGGTCGGTGAGCTGCGTGACCTTGCCGCGCGCGATGTCGATCGCGTAAATCTCGCCGTCCACCGGATCGGTTTCCCAGTCGGGCTTGCGGTTGGCGCCGAAATACAGCGTGCTGCCGTCGCGCGACCAGCTGACGGGACCATTGTCGTGATAGGGTCCGAAGCTGATCTGTCGCGGTGCGCCGCCGGTGGCCGGGACGATGAAGATCTTCTCGAAGCCGGGTTCGATATAGCCCTCGCCATCGGCGCGATAGGTCAGCAGGTCATGGACCTCGAGCGGTTCGGCCCATTTCGCGCCTTCGGGCTTGTTGGCCGGCGCCTTGCCGAAGGTCGGGCCGTCGTCCTTGACGAGCATCGTATAGGCGATCGAGCGGCCGTCGGGCGACCAGGCCAGGCTCGACGGGCTGGTCGGCAGCCCGGTCAGCCGCACCGCTTCGCCGCCGGTCATCCATCGCACCCACAGCTGGGCGCTGCCGCCCGCAGTCGACGCGAACGCCAGGCGCTTGCCGTCGGGCGACCAGCGCGGCGAGAAAGCGGAGCCGTCCTGCGCCGCGATCGGCACTTCGTCGCCGGTCTGGGTGTCGATCAGCCAGATCGAACCCACCGCGCGGTCCGACATGATGTCGTTCGACCGGCGAACATAGGCGATGTGCCGGCCATCGGGGCTGATCTGCGGGTCGGCGGCGATCGAAAGGTCGAACAGGTCTTCGCCGGTAAAGCGGTGCTGCGGCCCGGTGCGGGCGCTGCCAGCGGCCGAGGCCGGCATTGCGGCCTCTGGTGCTACGGCGGCGGGGGGCGACGTTTCCTGGCTGGCCGCCCATTGCGGAGTGAAGGCCAGAAGGCTCACACCCAATATTGCCATTTTGCGCATCAAGACCGGCTCCCTTTGTTGACGGCGCCGGTCTGTAACTTTCATCTGCCGCCGTCAATCGCACAGGCGTCGTTCGCGGGTCGCCAAAAGAATAGGCCGGCGCATCGCTGCGCCGGCCTATTGATTGCGATCGGATCGTATGGTCAGAACAGCTTGGTCACCGTCGCGGTGCGTCGCTCGGGTTCGGCGGCGCCGGTATAGAGGCTCGCCATCGGTTCGTCGCTGACAACGTGAATTTCCTCGGCGCCGAAGCCGTTGAACTTGGTCCGCATCGCGCAGCCATAAGCGCCGAGCAGGCCGATCTCGATGAAATCGCCTGCCTTCACGTCCGCCGGCAGGAAGAAGGGGCCGGCCATATGGTCGAGGTCGTCGCAGGTCGGGCCATAAAAGCTGAACGGCACCATCTCGGCATCGCTCTCGGGCTCGCGCAGCAGCGCGACCGGAAAGCGCCAGCCGACATGCGCCGCGTCGAACAACGCGCCGTACGCGCCGTCGTTGATATACAGCTCGTCGCCGCGACGCTTTTCGACGCGGACGATCAGCGAGCTATATTCGGCCGACAGCGCGCGGCCCGGCTCGCACCAAAGCTCGGCCGAATAGCTGATCGGCAGGCTTTCGAAGCTGCGGTGGATCGTCTCGAAATAGGCGCCGAGCGGCGGCGGTTCCATGCCGGGATAGGTCGAGGGAAAGCCGCCGCCGACATCGACGATGTCGACGGTCACCGCGGCGCCGACGATGGCGGCGCGAACGCGCTCCATCGCCTGGGCATAGGCATGCGGCGTCATCGCCTGGCTGCCGACGTGGAAACAGATGCCCAGCGCGTCGGCGGCCTGACGGGTCGCCATCAGCAGTTCCGCGACTTCGTCGGGCTCGGCGCCGAATTTCGCGGCAAGGCTGAGCTTCGAATGGTCCGACGACACGCGAAGGCGAACGAGCAGGTTGAGGTCGGCTGCGCCTTCGGTCGCGCGGACGATCTTCTCGAGCTCTTCCATCGTGTCGAGCGAGAAGGTGCGCACGCCATGCTTCCAATAGGCTTCGGAAATCGCTTCCTCGGCTTTCACCGGATGCATGAAACAGAGCACCGCCTTGGGCAGCGTGCGCGCAACGAGCCGGACCTCGGCGATCGAGGCGACGTCATAATGCGTAACGCCCGAATCCCACAGCACGCGCAGCAGGTCGGGCGACGGATTCGCCTTGACCGCATACATGGTCGTGCCGGGAAATCGCTCGATGAAGAAACGCGCTGCGCGAGCCGCGGCGTGAGGGCGGACAAGCGTAACAGGTTCGACCGGCGAAAGTGCCTGAATCAGCCCGTGGGCGCTATGATGCTGGTGCAACTCAAGGGACCCCCAAAAAAGTAGTTTAACGACAAGAGCTGCCTTGCGGTTATTGGAAGTCCCCCTGGGGCAGCGGAGAGCGCATATATGGAGGGGGGTCCCCCCTGTAAAGACCCTAGTGTGAGAATCTGTAACGCTGCGGTAACAGTCGCGTCGAAGTGGGGCTGGGCTGCGCCGAAGGGCCGAAAACGAGACAAAGCGCCGCAGTCGCGCTAGACGATTGCCAACGAAACCCGAAAGGACAATCCTCCCATGGCCGCTCCCGTCGACGTCAATTACAACTTCACCGACGCCGAGCTGGACGAGCTGCGCGCCTTTGGCGTGGTCGAATCGCACAAGGCCGGCGACCTGATCGTCGAAGAAGGCGCGATGGCGCCCGATTGCATCATCACGCTGTCCGGCCACACCGACATTTTCGCCTCGACCGACGAGGGACGGATACGCGTTGGGTGGATGGAGCATGGCCAGTTTGCCGGGGATCTGTCGGTGCTGACCGGGCAGCGGCATTTGTCGCGGGTCGAGATGGGAGCCGACGGTGACATATTGCGCATCGTCCATGCCGATTTCCAGCGGCTGATCGCAGGCAATTCGCATTATTCGGACATCTTCATCCGCGTTCTTTCGGCACGGCGCGAGTTCAGCAACACGCGCGGATTTGCCGTGACGATCGTGCTCGGTGCCGCGATGGATCGCAGCGTCTATGCGCTGCGCGACCTCCTGATGAAGCACGGCGTCGCGCATCGCTGGTTCGACCCTGCCGACGGCCCGGTCGCCGGGCATCTCATGGCCGAGCGCGGGATCACCGATGAACAACTGCCCGCGGTCATCCTGGGCGCCGCCGACGTGTTGATCCAGCCGACGCCGGAGCAGCTTGCCGCCAGCCTCGGGCTCGACCTGCTTCCCGACGGCGCAACCGCCGACGTGCTGGTGGTGGGCAGCGGACCCGGCGGACTGGCGGCGGCGGTCTATGCCGCGTCGGAAGGGCTCACGGTCATCGCGCTCGATGCACTGGCGCCGGGCGGGCAGGCCGGTACGTCGTCGAAGATCGAAAATTATCTGGGTTTCCCGACCGGGATCTCGGGCAACGAGCTCGCGCGCCGCGCGACGGTACAGGCCCAGAAATTCGGCGCGCGGCTGGTGTCGCCGGTACGCGCGGCTTCGATCGGCCGCGATGGCGACGATGCGTATTGCGTGCATCTGGTCGACGGGCGCAAGCTTCGCAGCCGCGCGATCGTCGTTGCCAGCGGCGCGCAATATCAGCGCCTGCCGATCGACGGCATCGAATCCTATGAGGGGCGCGGCATCTATTATGGCGCGACGCCGATGGAGGCGCAGCTGTGCGGCAACGCCGAAGTCACGGTCGTCGGATCGGGCAATTCGGCGGGGCAGGGCGCGATCTACCTCGCGAGCGTCGCGAAGAAGGTCTATGTCATTTTCCGCCGCAAGGGCCTGCGCGAGACCATGTCCGAATATCTGGTCAAACGGCTCGAGGAGCATCCGAATATCGAGATCATCGGTTCGACCGACGTCGTTGCGCTGCGCGGCGAGGACAAGCTCGAGGGGCTGACCTATCGCTGCCGCGACACCGGGGCCGAGGATTTTTGTGACTGCAAATTCCTGTTCCTGTTCCTCGGCGCCAGTCCGAACACGGGCTGGCTGCCCAAGGAAATGGTCTGCGATGCCAAAGGTTTCGTGAAAACGGGCGCCGACATTGCGCCGCTGGAACTGGTGCGCGCCGGCTGGTCGCTCGACCGCATGCCGAGCCGCTTCGAAACCAGCTGGCCGCGCATCTATGCAATCGGTGACGTGCGCAAGGGATCGGTGAAGCGCGTCGCTTCGTCGGTCGGCGAGGGGTCGGTCGTCGTCAGCGATATTCACCAGGCGCTGGCGGAGGTTGCCGGCACCCCCTAATGATCGTCATTCCGGGGAAGGCCGGTATCGCGACGACCGAATAAAGCGCGAACATGAGATCCCGGCCTTCGCCGGCATGACGAACTGGGCTCTAGCTGAGGCGCGTCTTGAAATCCTCGTACCCGAATTCACGGACCAGCGTCAGCGCGTCGCTCTCGCTGTCCCACAGCCAGATCGACGGCAGCGGCACGCCGTTGAAGCTGTTCGTCTTCACCATCGAATAATGCGCCTGATCGAGGAACGCGAAACGCTGGCCGATGCGCGCGCCGCCGGGCAGGCGATAATCGCCGATCACGTCGCCCGCGAGGCACGACGGGCCGCCGAGCCGCGCGACCATCCCCTCGCTGCTCTCGTGAAGCATCGCGGGCCTGTAAGGCGCCTCGATCACATCGGGCATGTGGCACGTCGCCGAAATGTCGGTGATGCCGATCGGCATGCCATTGTCGAACAGGTCGAGCACTTCGCCGACGAGGATGCCGGCGTCGAGCGCGATCGCTTCGCCCGGTTCGATCATCACATCGCAGTTGGTCGATGCGCGAACCTGTTTCAGGAAAGCGATCAGATCGTCGACCTGATAGTCGGCGCGAGTCACATGGTGGCCGCCGCCGAAATTGATCCATTTGAGCTGGCCGAAAAAGGGACGCAGCATCGGCTGGATCGCGTTCCAGGTGCGTTCCAGCGGCGGGAAATCCTGTTCGCACAGGCTGTGCATGTGGATGCCGTCGACACCCTCCATATGCTCGGGGAGCAATTGGGTGATCGGAAAGCCAAGACGGCTGCACGGCGCCGCGGGATCATATTTCGGAACGTCGCCCTCGCTGTGCATCGGGTTGATGCGCAGACCGACATCGAAGCTTTCTCCTTGCGCGCGCAGTTCGTCGAGCAGCGAGCGGAAACGTGCGATCTGGCCGGGCGAATTGAAGATCAGGTGGTCGGACAGGCGCGCGATTTCGGGGAGGTCAGCTTCCTTATAGCCGGCGCAATAGGTCGCAACCTCGCCGCCATATTCTTCGCGGCCCAGCTTGGCCTCATGGAGGCCCGACGCGCAGACGCCGTCGAGATAGCTGGTGACGGTCGACCCCAGCGACCACATCGAAAAGGCCTTGAGCGCCGCTAAAACGCGCGCGCCCGACGCGTCGCCGATATGGCGGAGCAGCGACAGATTGGCGCGTATCTTCGCGGCATCGACCACAAAGGCGGGCGAGGGGACGCGGGTCAGGTCGAAACGGGCAAAGGCTCCGGGATCGCCGGCACGGGTTTCCATGTCGATGCTATTCCTATGAGACCGCAATCGGGCCCTTGAAAATGAAGAACGCACCCGCCGCAATCAGACCAAAGCCGACGAGATGGTTCACGGTGAGCTTCTCGCCGAGCCAGAAGACCGCGAACCCGGCGAATATGATCAGAGTGATGACCTCTTGCAAGGTCTTGAGTTCGGCGGCGCTGTAAGCACCATATCCGATGCGGTTCGCCGGGATGACAAGGCAATATTCGAAGAAGGCGATGCCCCACGCGATCAGCACCGCGAGCCAGAGTGGCCGCGACATCTCGCCAAGCTGACCATACCAGGCGAAGGTCATGAAGATGTTCGAGATGAACAGCAAGCCGATCGGCGCGAGATAGGCGGTCATCGAGTGTCCCTCCATGTCGGAAGCGCAGGCTGGTGCGGAATTCATGAGCTCGTCATTCCCGCGAAAGCGGGAACCCGGTTCCAACGTGGCGAACGGATTCCCGCTTTCGTGGGAATGACGAGGGATGGTTTGCGGTTGCCTAGAAGTCTAGAGGTTTCGCGAGTTCCTTCACCTGCCAGGGCAGGCCGTGCTTGTTCAGCATGTCCATGAAGGGATCGGGGTCCATCTGCTCCATGTTGAACACGCCGGTACCGTTCCAGGTGTTCGTGACCATCATCGCGGCGCCGATCATCGCGGGAACACCGGTCGTATAGCTGACCGCCTGGTTGCCGGTTTCGGCATAAGCGTCTTCATGGTCGCAGATGTTGTAGAGATACAGCGTCTTTTCCTTGCCATCCTTGCCAAGGCCGGTCGCGATGACGCCGATGTTGGTCTTGCCCTTGGTCGTTTCGCCCAGGCTCGACGGTTCGGGAAGGACGGCTTTCAGGAACTGCAGCGGGACGATCTCGCGGCCCTCATAGACCACGGGATCGATCCGCGTCATGCCGACATTCTGCAGCACGGTGAGGTGGGTGATATAGGCTTCGCCAAAGGTCATCCAGAAACGGATGCGCTGAATTTCGGGCAAGTGCGTCTTCAGGCTTTCGATTTCCTCATGATACATGAGGTACATCGTCTTCGGACCGACGGCCTCGAAATCGAACTGCTGCTTCACTGACATCGGCGGGGTTTCGACCCAGCTGCCATTTTCCCAGTGGCGCGCGACTGCGGTCACTTCGCGGATGTTGATTTCGGGATTGAAGTTGGTCGCGAAATGCTGGCCGTGGTCGCCGCCATTGCAGTCGAGGATGTCGAGCGTGTCGATCCGCTCGAAATGATGCTTCTTGAGCCAGGTCGTGAACACGCTCGTCACGCCGGGGTCAAAGCCCGATCCGAGCAGCGCCATCAGTCCTGCGTCCTTGAAGCGGTCCTGATACGCCCACTGCCAGTGATATTCGAATTTCGCTTCGTCGCGCGGTTCATAATTCGCAGTGTCGAGATAATGCGCGCCGGTCGACAGGCACGCCTCCATGATCGTCAGATCCTGATACGGGAGCGCCAGATTGACGACATGCGTCGCGCCGATCGAGCGGATCAGCGCCGCGGTTGCGTCGATATGGTCGGCATCGACTTCTGCCGTCTGGATCGTGACGCCGGTGCGTTCCTTCACCGATTCGGCGATCGCGTCGCATTTGAACTTGCGGCGGCTGGCCAGCGTGATGTCGGGAAAGATGTCGGCGTTCATCGCCATCTTGTGCACCGCGACCGAGCCGACGCCGCCTGCGCCGATCACCAGAACCTTGCTCATGAAAATCTCCTGCGCCTATCTATGTGGCTTGCCTTGTATGCCGCGCCCTATAGGACGAAGCCATGACACAGCAAAGCCCCGATACCCTGCTGAACCCCGACCGAGCGCCCACGCTCGCGGGTGTCGAACGCGCCGCAGCGAAAGTGGCTGCACTGCTGCCGCAAACTCCGCTCCTACCGCTGGAAATCGACGGCAAGACGATCTGGTGCAAGGCCGAATGCCTGCAACCCGTGGGCGCGTTCAAGATCCGCGGCGCGTGGCACCGGCTGACCGACTTGACGCCCGAACAGGCGAATGACGGCGTCGTCGGCGTGTCCAGCGGCAACCATGCGCAGGGCGTTGCCTGGGCGGCAAAGCGGCTGGGGATCAAGGCGACGATCGTCATGCCAAGCAACGCGCCGGCGATGAAGCTGGCCGCGACGCGCAAGCTCGGCGCCGAGGTGGTGCTGTATGACCGCGTCACCGAATCGCGCGATGCGGTGGCGGCGAAGCTGCTCGCCGAGCGTGGCGGGACGCTGGTTCATGCCTATGGCGATCCATGGATCATCGAGGGGCAGGGGACCGTCGGCATCGAAGCGGCCGCGCAGATGAAAGCGCGCGGGATCGACGGCCCCGATCAGGTCGTCGCCTGCTGCGGCGGCGGCGGGTTGTCGGCGGGATTGGCGCTCGCCTGTCCCGACGCCGCGATCGTCGCGGTCGAACCCGAGGGCTGGGACGATGTGACGCGCAGCCTGGCGGCGGGCCAGATCCTGTCGGTCGCCGACCTGGCCTATCCCACCGAGTGCGACGCGCTCCAGACGCCCGAGACCTGGCCGATCAATTTCGCGGTGCTGCAGGCGCGCGGCGTGCGCGGCGTCGTCGTGACGCGGCGCGAAGTGCGCGACGCGATGCGCCTGATCTTCGAAAGGCTGCACCTGGTCGTCGAACCCGGCGGCGCAGCGGCGCTGGCGGCAGTGCTGGCGGGGAAGGTCGCGCCGACCGCTGCGACGCTCGTCACGCTGTCGGGCGGCAACGTCGATCCGCTGAAGTTCGCGGAGATCATTACGGAATAGCCGCGGAAACATATCCGCAGCCACGCGTTTGAACGGCGAAGGAGAAGCATGATGCACAAGAGCATGATTATGGCGAGCGCCACGGCGCTGGTTCTGCTGGCAGGCTGCCAGAAGGCCGAGGCGCCCGCACCCGCGGAAACGACGACCGAGGAAGTGCCCGTCGAGACTGTTCCCGCCGAGGGTGCCGAGGCAACCGATCCCGCGACCGCGCCGCACCGCTTCGCAAGCTGGGCCGGCAAATGGACGGGCGTCGAGGGCATGTATGCCACGATCACGACCGCTGAGCCCGGCAAGTACAAGCTCGAGATGCAATCGGATCTCGACACCAAGGGCACCTATGACGGCGAAGACAGCGAGCATGGGATCAAGTTCAAGCGCGGCAGCGAGGAACTGAGCCTGCGCAGCGGCAGCGGCGACGAAACCGGCCTCAAATATCTCGCGGGCAAGAAGGAATGCCTGATCGTGAAGTCCGGCGAGGGGTATTGCAGGGACTGACTTTTACGCCCCATCCTTGCGTGAACTCGGCCTTGATCCGGGGGAAGCCGCAATCCAGGGCTTGCTTATGCCGCTCCGGATTGCTTCGCTTCGCTCGCAAGAACGGGGCGTGAAAATATATGACGATAATTTTATCGGCGAACAGTGACGATCGTCCGGCTATCGTCGAGACATTGGCGCAGGCGTTTCAGATCGACCCGGCGCTTTCGTGGATCATCCCCGATCCCGCTCGTCGAGCGAGCGCGCTTCGCGGATTGTTCCGCGCCCTCGTTCCTGCCGACATGCGCGCCGGCGTTGCTCTTCGTTCAGATGGCGACGAAGCGGCGGCGCTGTGGCGTACGCCGGGTCGGGCGCATAGCGGCATGCTTGAGTTTCTGCGCACGGTTATCCCGCTTGTGGCGACTTTCGGCACAGCCTTGCCGCGCGGGTTGACGGTACAGAACAGCATCGATGCGCACCGGCCGAGAGGGCGATTCTGGTACCTCCACTATGTCGGCGTTCGCCCCGAACATCAGGGAAAAGGCCATGGCGGGCGGATCATTCGCGCCCAAACCGCTGTCGCTGACGGCGAGGGACTGCCGTGCTGGCTGGAGACTGCGACGGCTGCAAATGTGCCGCTCTACGAAAGGCTGGGGTTCGCCACGCAGGTCGAATGGGACGTGCCGAACGGCGGCCCGCATTTCTGGGGAATGATGCGCGCGCCTGACGAGCGCTAGTCGTCGAAGCCGACAAACCGAACGGCGTCGGCGACGCTTTTGCGGTTCGACACGACCGCGTTCGCAGGAAAATCCGCCTCGGGCCAGCCCATTGCGACGCAGATCATGATGACCTGATCGTCGGGGATGCCGGCATGTTCGCGCACCACGGGGCTTTGCATGATGCCCTGGCTGTTGATCACGCAGCCGAGCCCGCGCGACCACGCGGCATTGACGAGGGCGTTGGTAACCGCGCCGCAGTCGAACGGCGCGATGTCGCTGCCCAGCAGCACGCGGTCATAGGTGACGACGACACTGACCGGCGCGTCGAACTGGCGGAAGCCGCGCAGCACCCAATCCTGCCGCGCGTCCTTGTCGTCGCGCGCGATGCCCATCGCGCCGAACAATTGCTTCGCGATCTCGATCTGCCGGGCGCGATGGTCGTCGGCGATGCCGTCGAAACGGCGAAACTCGCGGCTGTCGGGGATGCCGGCGAGGATACCGTCAGTATTGCCCTTGCGGATCGCGTCGAGCGCGGAACCGGTGACGACCGAGAAGTTCCAGCACTGGTTGTTGAATGATGAGGGCGCGCGCATCGCCACCTCGATCACCTCAGCAAGCAGAGCTTTCGGAACGGGCTTGTCGAGGAAGCCGCGGATCGAGCGGCGCCCCAGTACGACCTCGTCATACCCCGGTGCGTTCGTCACGCGGCCTTGCGCAGTTCCAGTTCGAGCCGACCCCAAATCTCGGTCAGCGCGATCGTCAGTTCGCGCATCATCGCCTCGTCATGTGCCGGACCCGGCGTGAAGCGCAGGCGTTCGGTGCCGCGCGGGACGGTGGGATAATTGATCGGCTGAACATAGACGCCATATTCGGCGAGCAAAATGTCGCTGATCTTCTTCGCGCGCACCGGGTCGCCGACCATCAGCGGGACGATGTGCGTCGTCGAATCCATCACCGGCAGGCCGGCGTCGCGGAAGCTTTGCTTGAGGTAAGCGGCGGCGCTTTGCTGCGCCTCGCGCTCGACGCTCGACGATTTCAGGTGGCGCACGCTGGCGAGCACGCCCGCGACGAGCACGGGCGACAGGCTGGTCGTGAAAATGAAGCCGGGTGCATAGCTGCGGATTACGTCGATGATATTCTTGTCGGCCGCGATATAGCCGCCCATCACGCCGAACGCTTTGCCGAGCGTGCCTTCGATGATCGTCACGCGGTGCGCCGCTTCGTCGCGATCGGTGATGCCGCCGCCGCGCGGGCCGTACATGCCGACCGCATGGACCTCGTCGCAATAGGTGAGCGCGTTATACTTCTCGGCGAGGTCGCAGATCGCGTGGATCGGGGCGACGTCGCCGTCCATCGAATAGACGCTTTCGAACGCGATCAGCTTGGCTGCTTCGGGATCGTCTTCGGCCATCAGCTCTTCGAGATGGGCGAGGTCGTTGTGGCGCCATACGCGCTTTTCGCAGCCCGAATTACGGATGCCCGCAATCATCGAGGCATGGTTGAGCTCGTCCGAATAGATGATGCAGTTCGGCAGCAGCTTGCCCAGCGTGCCCAGCGTCGCTTCATTAGAGATGTAGCCCGAGGTGAACAGCAGCGCGCCGTCCTTGCCATGCAGGTCGGCAAGCTCGTGCTCGAGGTCGATATGATAATGCGTGTTGCCGCCGATGTTGCGCGTGCCGCCCGAACCGGCGCCGACATCGTGCAGCGCCTCTTCCATCGCTTCGATGACTTTGGGGTGCTGGCCCATCGCGAGATAGTCGTTCGAGCACCAGACCGTGATCGGCTTCGGCCCATTGTGACCGGCGAAGCAGCGCGCGTTGGGAAAAGCACCGCGATTGCGCAAGATGTCGATGAAGACGCGATAGCGCCCTTCTTCGTGCAGCCGGTCGATCGCCCGAGCGAAAATATCGTTATAGTTCACGTTCCAGCCCCGCATTCAGGTGGCAACGCCGCTCCCTCCGGCGACGGTATTCGGCGCGGCAATAACGTTGATATCGCCCGAAATCCAGTGCGAACGATTCGCAGGAGCTAGGTCAAATTGTCTCGATGCTGCCGATGCCATACGCGGCCAGAGCGGCGAGCGGGGGTGGCGGGCGATCGTCGCTGCGCGTGAAGACCGCGATCCCGGGCGATGCTTCGGCGGGCCACGACTGGCCTTGGGTGAGGTAGGCGACGCGGCGTGCGATCCCTGCCGCGCCATCGATCAGCCGGACTTGGGCGCCTGCGGCCGCCTGCAATTCCGGCTGGAGGAGCGGGAAATGGGTGCAGGCGAGAACGATGACGTCGAGCGCGTCGCCGCCCGGCTGGTCGCGCAGGCCCGCTATGGCACGCGCAATGACGGCGGGGTCGACGGGCTCGCCGCGCAGCTTTGCTTCGGCACCGGTGACCAGGCCCGGGCTGCCGTGGCGCAGGATGGTCTTGTCGCCGGCAAATTTTGCGCTGAGATCGTCGACATAGGGCTGGCGGACCGTCGCCTCGGTGCCAAGCACCCCGATGACGCCGGTCTTGGTCAGTTCGGCGGCGGGTTTGATCGCCGGGACGGTGCCGACGATCGGCAGGTCAAGCGCGGCACGGACATGCGACAGCGCGATCGTCGAGGCGGTGTTGCAAGCGATGACGGCAAGCCGCGGTTGGTATCGCTCGACAAGCCGCCCGAGCAGCGCAGGGACGCGCGCAGCGAGCTCGGCTTCGCTCTTCTGGCCATAGGGCAGGCCGGCGTAATCGGCAGCATAAACGAAGCGCGCCGTCGGCAGCAGCGCGCGCGTCGGGCCGAGCACGGTGAGGCCGCCAAGGCCGCTGTCGAGAAAGAGGATGGGCGCGTCTGCGGCGGGGTCGGGCATGGCGAGGGGGTTAGCAGGCATGTGGAAAGCTCTCAATCACCCACATCGCCGGGTTGATGCGCTGCATTCGCCGAAGGATAAGGGTCCGTTCTGGCAGCTTCCCTGTTCGTATGCATTGATTGCTTTCCGCAATATCGCCACACTGCGCGCGAACGGAGCAGGGGTTTTCATGACGATATTTTTGTTGGTCGCCGTCGGTTACCTGCTCGGCTCGATCCCCTTCGGCATCATCCTGACGCGCCTGTTCGGCGCGGGCGACCTGCGGCAGATCGGTTCGGGCAATATCGGTGCGACCAATGTGTTGCGCACCGGGCGCAAGGGGCTGGCGGCGGGGACGCTGATCCTCGACGGCGCCAAGGGTGCGGCAGCGGTGCTGCTCGCGCGGCATTTCATGCCGGAGCTTGGGCAGGACGGCGCGATGATTGCGGGCGCTGCCGCGATGGTCGGCCATTGCTATCCGGTGTGGCTGAAGTTTCGCGGCGGCAAGGGGGTGGCGACGCTGCTCGGCCTGTCCTTCGCACTTGCTTGGCCGATCGGGCTGGTTTTCGCGGTGGCGTGGCTCGCGACGGTCCTGCTCGCGCGCATCTCGTCGCTTGGCGGAATGGTGGGAGCCTTGTCCGCGCCCATTGCAGCGCTTGGCTTCGGCTATCCGGTCTATGCGGTCGGTCTCGCCGGGCTCGCGGTGATCATACTCTGGCGTCACCGCGAAAATATTGCGCGGCTACGCGCCGGGACCGAGCCGCGTATCGGATCGAAAAAGGATGTCGCTGAATGACGCCAGCCGAGCGGTTGGCGCGTTTGCGCCTGATCCGCACGCCGCACGTCGGCCCTGTCAGCTGGCATCAATTGATGCAGCGCTTTGGGTCGGGCGAAGCGGCGCTCCAAGCATTGCCCGATCTCGCGCTTCGTGGCGGATCGGGGAAGCCGCGCATCGCTTCGGTCGAGGTCGCAACGCGTGAAATCGATCGCGTCGCCGCACTCGGCGCGCGGCACATATTCAGCGACGAAGAGGAGTATTCGCCGTTGCTGCGCGAGGTCGAGGGCGCGCCTCCCGCTGTCATCATTCGCGGCGACATGGCGATGCTGCAACGACCATGCATCGCGATTGTCGGTGCGCGCAATGCTTCCGCGATCGCGTGCCGTTTCGCGCGGCAGATGGCCGTCGATCTGACGGCGCGTGGTATCACGGTGGTGAGCGGACTGGCGCGCGGAGTTGATACGGCCGCGCACGTCGGCGCGCTCGGCGGATCGACTGCGGCGGTGATCGCGAGCGGGATCGACGTGGCCTTTCCGCCCGAAAATGCAGCGCTGCAGGAAAAGATCGCGAGCGACCAGTTGATGATCGCCGAACAGCCCCCGGGCACCGAGCCGCTCGCGCGCCATTTTCCGGCGCGCAACCGCATCATTGCGGGGCTTGCGCAAGGAACGCTGGTGATCGAGGCGGCGCCGAAATCGGGATCGTTGATTACTGCGCGTCGGGCGGGCGATTTCGGGCGCGAAGTGATGGCGGTCCCCGGTTCTCCGCTCGATCCGCGCGCGCAGGGCTGTAACCAGTTGATCCGCGAGGGCGCGATATTGATCCAGAGCGTCGACGATGTGCTGGAAGCTCTGGGTCCAATCGACGCGCGAATGGCGCGCGAGCCGCGACGGGCTTTCATCGAGACCCTTGCGATTGTGGATACTGGCGACGGCGATCGCGATGCCGTCGCCGGATTGCTCGGCCCCACCCCGGTCGCAGTCGACGAGATTGTGCGGCAATCGGGCAGGCCCGCCGCCGCGGTGCAGCTTGTCCTGCTCGAACTCGAGCTTACGGGCCGCGTCACCCGTCACGCCGGCGCACGCGTTTCGCTCATGTGACGCGCTGCACAGCGCGTCATCACCCCCGCCACTAGTCATTTATCGCGGTTCAGCCACGGTTCAGCGGCCGAGCGACAGGTTTATGATATTGTATCACATGCGGGGAGTTGGATGATGCGAAGCCGGTTTTTGACGGGTGTCACGATGTTTGCGGTGCTAAGTTCGGGACCCGGGCCGCTACCAGTCGCGATGGCCTATGCGATGGCGCCGTCCGCGCAGCAAGGGTTCTGCCGCAATGCCGATCCGCTGCCACGCCTCGATCCCGAAGTGCAGCCACGGCCGCAGCAAAGCCCTGACGCCGCAAAGACGAGCGGGGGGATCGCGCGCGACAGCGACGCTGCGATGGAGGCGCCCTATCCACCGCCTCCTCCTCCTCCGCCGCCACCTCCGCCTCCGCCTCCGCCAGTGATGGCGGAACCGACCTATAGTCTTTCCGACGAAGAAGCGTCGGTAGCGGTCGTCGGATCGCGTGTTTCGTCGCCAGCGATGGAATCGGTGAGTCCGGTGACGACGATCGGCGATGCTGCCGCGGGTACTGTCGCTCCGCCGGCGCCGGGTTCGTCGGCGGATTATGACGAGCGCAGCGCGTCATCGGTGATGCCGCCGCGGCCATATCCTCGCCCGCAGCCGCAGCCGCAGCCACAGTCGGGCCTGTTGACGGCAGGCGAGCATGACGATCTGCTCAACCCCGAACTTTATGCCGCCTATGTGAACCGCAGCGGCAATCTGGGCCAGGACGTGCGCGACCTGCCGCGCGTCGACACGATGCGTGTCGTCACGGTGAAGGTGAACGATCGCAGCGGCCAGCCGATCCCGTTCGCCGATGTCGTCGTAACCTGCAGCGACGGCAACAGCATCACGATGGCGACGCATGCGGACGGTAGCGCAGTCTTCTTCCCCGGCCTCGACCGGCTGAGCGAGCGGATCACGGTGTCGGCGAAGAAGAGCGGGCGGACGATTGCCGACGCGCGCCCGGTCCTCGTCAGCAGCGCGCCCGGCGCTCAGACCGTCGGACTCACGGCGAACCAGGCGGCGGTGAAAGCGACGAAGCTCGACCTTATGCTCGTCGTCGATACGACGGGGAGCATGGGTGACGAGATCCGTTACCTCCAGTCCGAGGTACGATCGATCATCGCATCGATCACGGCGAAGCATCGCGATCTCGACATCCGCATCGGCTTTGTCTTCTATCGCGACCTCGGCGACGATTATGTGACGCGCACGGTTGCGTTCGACCGCGACATCGGACGTGTGCAAGGCGCGCTGGCGCGACAGGATGCGAACGGCGGCGGCGACTATCCCGAAGCGATGGATCAGGCATTGATCCGCGCGGTCGAGCAGGACTGGCGCCCCGATGCGGTGAAATCGCTGCTGCTCGTGGCCGACGCGCCGCCGCATGACGAACAGTTCGGGCGGACGTGGAAAGCGGCGGAAGCGGCGCGCGCCAAACGGATCCACATTACCCCGGTCGCCGCGTCGGGGGTCGCCGACAAGGCCGAATATGCGATGCGCGCGATGGCGGCGGCGACCCAGTCGCGGTATCTGTTCCTGACCGACGACAGCGGAGTCGGCAATCCGCACGCGGCGCCAGCGGTCGATTGCTACCTTGTCACAAAGCTCGACGCGCTCGTCCGCCGTGTGATCGACAGCCAGATCAGCGGCCGTCGGATCGAACCCGATGATCAGGAAGTCATTCGCAGCGTCGGCCAATATGACGCGGGCAAATGCATCCTGCCCACCGACTTCCAATGGCAGAACCAGTGAGGCGTTGATCCCCGGGCAGGCGTCCGATTTCCCCCTTGACGGGAGGACCGGACGCCCGCCACCCTCGCGCGTACGTACGTAGAGAGTTTCCGGGGATAAGATTTTCAATGCAATTGGTGATTGTGGAGTCGCCCGCAAAGGCGAAGACGATCGAGAAATACCTCGGTCGCGATTTCAAGGTTCTGGCGTCCTACGGCCATGTCCGCGACTTGCCGCCGAAGGACGGCTCGGTCGATCCGGACGACAGCTTTGCCATGCAGTGGCAGCTGTACCCCGACAAGGCGAAACGGATGAAGGACATCCAGGACGCCGCGAAGACCGCCGATCGTCTGATCCTCGCGACTGACCCTGACCGCGAAGGCGAAGCGATCAGCTGGCATGTGCAGGAATTGCTGCGCAGCAAGAAAGCGCTGCCTTCTGTCGTCGACCGCGTGACGTTCAATGCCATCACCAAGCAAGCGGTGACCGACGCGATGGCGCACCCGCGCGCGCTCGACGACGATCTGATCGACGCATATCGCGCGCGCCGAGCGCTCGACTATCTGGTCGGCTTTACCCTGTCGCCGGTGTTGTGGCGCAAGCTGCCCGGCGCGAAGTCCGCGGGCCGTGTCCAGTCGGTGACGCTGCGCATGATCGTCGAGCGCGAACGCGAGATCGAAGCTTTTGTCGCGCAGCAATATTGGTCGGTAACAGGGCTGTTCGAAATGGCGGGCACGCCGTTCCGGGCGCGGCTGTCGCGTTGGCGCGGCGACAAGATCGAACGGCTGTCGATCGGCACCGAAGCCGATGCTCGCGCTGCCGAAGCTGATGTGAAGGCCGGTCATTTCTCCGTTGATCTAGTCGAAACCAAGCCGCTCACCCGCAACCCGCCGCCGCCCTTCACGACCTCGACGTTGCAGCAGGAGGCCGCTCGCAAGCTCGGTTTTTCGGCCAGCCACACGATGCGCGTCGCGCAGGACCTGTATGAGGACGGCGCGATCACCTATATGCGTACCGATGGCGTTCAGATGGATCACAGCGCGATCAGCGCCGCGCGCAAGGCGATCGCGACCCGCTATGACGGCGGCTATGTCCCCGACCAGCCGCGCCAGTACCAGACGAAGGCGAAGAATGCGCAGGAAGCGCACGAAGCGATCCGTCCGACCGATTTCGGCAAGGACAAGGTCGGCGGCGGCGATCACGCGCGGCTGTACGATCTGGTCTGGAAACGGGCACTTGCAAGCCAGATGGCCTCGGCGCGACTTGAACGCACGAGCGTCGATCTGAGCGACGGCACCGGCAAGACGGTGCTGCGCGCGACCGGGCAGGTGGTCAAGTTCCCCGGCTTCCTAGCCCTTTATGATGAAGGCCGCGACGACGCCGAAGACGAGGACGCGCGCCTGCTGCCGGCGATGGAAAAGGGTGATGCGCCCGCCAAGACCGGCATCGAGGTCGAGAAACACGAGACGCAGCCGCCGCCGCGCTATTCGGAAGCGAGCCTGGTCAAGCGGATGGAGGAGCTGGGCATCGGGCGCCCGTCGACCTATGCCTCGATCCTGCAAGTGCTGAAGGACCGCGCCTATGTGCGCGTCGAGAAGAACCGTTTCATTCCCGAGGAAAGCGGGCGGTTGTTGACCGCGTTCCTCGAACGTTTCTTTGGCCGCTATGTCGAATATGATTTCACCGCCGGGCTTGAGGAAGAGCTTGACGATGTGTCGGGTGGCCGCGCGCAGTGGCAGGCGGTACTCGAACGCTTCTGGCGCGATTTCAAGCCGCGCACCGGTGAAGTGATGGAGCAGAAGCCGTCGGAGATTACCGCGGCGCTCGACGAATTCCTCGGCCCTTATCTTTTCCCCGACAAGGGCGACGGCAGCGATCCGCGCCTGTGCCCCAACTGCGGCACCGGGCGGCTCGCGCTGCGCGGCGGCAAATTCGGACCCTTTATCGCGTGCAGCAATTACCCGGATTGCAAATTCACGCGGAAGTTCGCGCAGCCGGGCGGCAGCGATGGAGCCGACACTGGCCCCGAAACGATGGGCTCCGATCCGGAAAGCGGGCTGGAAGTATCGAAGCGCAGCGGACGTTTCGGTCCGTACATCCAGCTGGGAGACGGCAAGGAGGCAAAACGCTCGTCGATCCCGAAGGATATTCCGGCGGAAGATTTCGACCTCGACTATGCGCTGCGGCTGCTGAGCCTGCCGCGCGAGGTCGGCGATCATCCCGAAAGCGGCAAGCCGATCATGGCGGGTCTCGGCCGCTATGGCCCCTATCTGCTTCACGACGGCAAATATGCGAAGCTGACGGGTACCACCGAAATCTTTGACATCGGCATGAACGCCGCGGTCGTCCGCATCGCCGAGGCAGCCGCCGGGGGTGGCCGCGGGCGCGGAAAGACCGAACCGCTCAAGACCTTTGGCCCGCATCCGGTCAGTGGCGGTGAAATGAAACTGATGGCCGGGCGTTTCGGCCCCTATGTCACCGACGGCACGACCAACGCTACGCTTCCGAAGACGGTCGAAGCCGACGCGCTGACGGAGGAAGAAGCCATCGCGCTGATCGACGCACGCGCTGCGAAGGGGCCGGCAAAGGGCAAGAAGAAAGCTGCACCGAAGAAAGCGGCCGCCAAGAAGCCCGCCGCAAAGAAGGCGCCGGCAAAGAAAGCTGCGAAAAAGGACTAACCCCGAATATCACGTCATCCCCGCGAAGGCCGGGATCTTGCCAATGCGTCAGAAATCGACGTTGAGATCCCGGCCTTCGCCGGGATGACGACCGTGTTCGAGCGTGTTAGGGTAGTTCATCGGGAGGTATTTCGATGCGCCGCTTGCTTGCCACAATGCTCACGCTCCTCGCCATGGTTGCCACGCCCGCCGCGGCGCAGCAGCCCGGCACGTTGATATCCGCCGTGCCGATGCAGGACACGCCGCCCGGCGTGCAGGCCTGGCAGGTGCGATACTGGACGGCGAACCAGAATGGCGCGCTGTTTCAGGTGACGGGGATTGTCGCTGCGCCAATGGAGGCCATTCCGGCGCGACCGCGCCGGGTGATTGCCTGGACGCATGGCGCGTGGGGTGTCGCCGAGAAATGCGCGCCATCGATCAGTCCCAATTTCTTCGCCGCGACCGCCGGAATCGACGCGGTCCGACAGGGCTATGTGGTTGTTGCTCCCGATTATATCGGCCTTGGCAACCCGACGATGCACCCGATCCTCGTCGGCCCCGATACCGCCAATTCCGTCCTCGACGCCGTCCGCGCGACGCGTCAGATTCCGGGCGCCGCAGCGGGCAGCAGCTTTGCCGTATGGGGCGAATCGCAGGGCGGCCACGCCGCGCTGTGGACCGCGATCGCCGCGCGAAGCTATGCCCCCGATCTGACGCTCGTTGCCACCGCCGCCGCCGCGCCGCCGACCGATCTGGCCGCCAACCTGCGCGATGGCAGCGACAAGAACGCCCGTGCGCTGCTGTTGTCCTTCACACTGCACAGCTGGTCGACGCTCTATGGTTTCTCGATGGACAAGATTGCCAGCCGCACCAATCAGGGGATCATCCGCCGGTTGGCCGAAAACAACTGCATCAGTCTGGAAAAGAAGCCGAAGTTCGGCATGATATTGGGCGTGCTGACGATCGTGCGCGCGACGAAGAACAAGGATATCGCGAAGATCGAGCCGTGGGGAAGCTTCGCCCGCGCCAACAGCGTCGACGCTGCGCGCGTGTCCGGTCCGTTGCTGATCGCGCAGAGCAGCAACGACACGATCATTGCCCCCGCCGTCACGCGTAAATTCGCCAAAGCCGTCTGTCGGCGTGGCGCAAAATTGCGCTGGATCGATATGACGGGCGGGCATGTCGATGCCGCGCGCGAGAGTGCGCAGGAAACGATCAGCTGGATCGGCGCGCGCTTCGACGGATTGCCCGAGCCGAATGATTGTCGGCGGGTCTGATGCTCAGCGAAACGTGTCGGGATCGACGCGTTTGCGGTCGAACCATTCGACGGAGTCCGGACGGAACAGCAGATATGTGGCATAGCCATAAGCCGCGAAGATCAAAAGCGTCACTCCCAGCGCCAAGCCCTTTGGCGACACGGGGTTGGCGTAATTTACGACAAGCGAAATAGCGCCGATCACATAGGATATCGCCTGTATCCATTTGGCGACTTTGCTCGCGCGCTGCGAGATGAAGTACCAGATCGCAAGGTTTACGAGCATTCCACCGACGAAGATGAAGAGCATGTAACCCGCGCCCCAACCGAGCTTCGCCACTTCGGGTTGTCGCGTAAATGCATCGAGCGTGTCGTTCCAGCGGAAGGCGTAATTCAGCGTTCCGACCACCATCGCGCCCAAAAAAAGTCGATCAAAGAGTTGGATTGATTTCGGCTTCGACATAGTGCCCCCTGATATCCTCAATCGACCCAATCGAGCCCCATGTCGCGATAGACGCCGCGGTCTTCGTCCCAGTTCGCCTTGACCTTCACATGCAGGAACAGGTGAACGTTGCGCCCCAGCAGCTCGGTCAGTTCGGCGCGGGCCTTGCTGCCGATTTCCTTGATGCGTTCGCCCTTGTGGCCAAGGATGATCGCGCGCTGATTGTCGCGCGCGACAAGGATCTGCTGGTGGATTTCGGCGCTGCCGTCCTTGCGCGTCGTGAACTTCTCGGTCTCGACGGTCGACTGATAGGGCAGTTCCTCGTGGAGCTGGCGATAGAGCTGCTCGCGCGTGATCTCGGCCGCGAGCATCCGTTCGGGGGCGTCGCTGACTTCGTCCTCCGGGAAATGCCACGGCCCCTCGGGCATCAGCGCCGAGAGGGTCGATTTCAATTCGGGAACCCCGTCGCCGGTGCTCGCCGAGACGAAGAAGGTTTCGTCGAAGGCGACGCGCTCGTTGAGCTGCGTCGCGGTCGTCAGCAGCTTGTCCTTCCTGGTCAGGTCGACCTTGTTGAGGACGAGAAACTTCTTCTCGGGCCGCCCCTCGATCCCTTGCAACACCCGCTCGGCACGCTCTCCAAGCTTCGCAGCGGCGTCGATCATCACCAGGATCGCTTCGGCCTGATCGAGGCTGTTCCACGCCGCCGCGACCATCGCGCGGTCGAGCCGGCGGGTAGGGGCGAAGATGCCCGGCGTGTCGATCAGGACGATCTGGGTTTCGCCGTCCATCGCGACCCCCATCAGGCGCGTGCGCGTCGTCTGTGCCTTTGGGCTGACGATCGCGACCTTCTGTCCGACGAGCGCGTTGACGATGGTCGATTTGCCCGCATTGGGCGCGCCGACGACGGCGACAAATCCGCAGCGGTGGGTCATTTTATATCTTCCTGTGCCAGTCGTTCGAGCAACGCCGCGGCTGCGGCCTTTTCGGCGGCCTGTTTCGACGCGCCTTCGCCCTCTGCCTCCGCGAGCTTGCCGACCACGACCGCGACCAGAAAGCGCGGCGCGTGGTCGGGGCCGTCGCGGCGGACGAGGCGGTATTCGGGTGGTTTGCGTTTGCGAGCGAGCGCCCATTCCTGGAGCGCTGCCTTGGGATGTTTGGGCGCTGCGACCTGACCGGCGATCATCTCGCCCCATTTGGCGACGATGAAGTCACGCGCTGCGTCGTCGCCGCGATCGAGCCAGAGCGCGCCGATCAGGGCTTCGAGCACGTCGGCGGCGATGTTGTCGCTATAGCGACCGCCGTCGCCGAGCGCCTGGCTGCCGAAATGGACATGCGCATTGAGGTCGAGACCCTGTGCGATGCGCGCGCAGGTCTCGCCCGAGGCGAGCGCATGAAGGCGCGACGAGAGTTCGCCCTCGGCGGCTTTCGGGAAGCGGCGGAAGAGTTCGGACGCGATCACGAGACCGAGCACGCGGTCACCAAGAAATTCGAGCCGCTGATAATCGCCCGCGCCGCTGCTGCCGTGGGTCAGCGCCTCATGATAGAGGCCCATGTCGCGAGGCTCGGCGCCGGTGATGGCTGCGATCGTCTCCGCGGAAACGCGGTCGTTCAAAAGCCTTCCCCGATGCGGCTCCAGCGCGCAGCCGTGACCCAGCTGATCGGATTGATCCAGCTTGCCGAGCCGTCGGTCGAGAACATGCCGACCATCGCGTGACCGACCAGATTTTCCTCGGGAACAAGGCCGATGCCCTGATTCTCCTCGGCGGGGAAGCGGCTGTCGGCGCTGCGGTCGCGGTTGTCGCCCATCAGGAACAAATGCCCCGCGGGCACCGTGACCGGGTCTGTATTGTCCTGGGCGATCGGCGTGATGTCGAGGATCGCATAGCTTTTGCCGCTGGGAAGCGTTTCGCGGAATTGTTTGTAGCGGCATTGGCGCTGGCCGTTGGTGCCGACTTCCTCGAACTGCGGCGCATAACAGGGCAGGGTTCCGGTCGTGCGCGAGGCGTCGATCATGTTCTGCGTCACCGGAATGACGAAATCGGCCATCGGCTCGCGCTTGAGCGGCTGGCCATTCAGCCAGACAATGCCCTCTTTCACCTGGATGGTATCGCCTGGCAGGCCGATGACGCGCTTGATATAGTCATTGTCGTTGACCGGCGGCGCCTTGAACACGACGACGTCGCCGCGGTTGGGCGTGCGCGCGAAAATGCGCCCCGGGATCAGCGGCACGCTGAACGGCAGGCTGTATTTCGAATAGCCATAGGCCATCTTGTTCACGAGCAGATAGTCGCCGATGAGCAGCCGCGGCTGCATCGATTCCGACGGAATGTTGAATGGCGACAGGAAAAAGCTGCGGAAAATCAACACCGCGATCGCGAGCAAGACGAGGAAGCGGGCGGTATCGACCGCTTCTTCCTTTGCGGAGATGGGGGCCGGCTCGGGCTTGCTCGGGCTGGGCGAATTATCGGCGGCTACGCTGGCGTCGGTCATGCCGCGCATTGGCGACGAATAGGTCTGCACGTCAAGCAAATATCGGCGGATGGCGCTGGCGCGTCGATCGCTCCGGCCCTAGAGAAGAGCCAACATCTGAACCCGTTCGCATCGCGCGAAGTCAAGATGCCCATCGGTGCGGCGCCGCACCGCGCGGCGCCGCGACGTCGCTCGATGCGAATGGAAAACCAAGGGAATTACGATGACGAAGGCATCCGAGGCCTGGCAGGCGCTTTCCGGCTGGCAACCGCAAAATCTGGCCGATCTGGTGGTAACGGCCCCCGAGGCGCGCCTTCAGGCTCTGGTTCGCAGCGTTGCCGACATCCGTTTCGATTTCGCCAAGACGCACCTTGATGACGCCGCGACAGCGATTCTGGGCGATCTGGCCGCCGCGCAGGATTTCACCGGCCGTCGCAAGACTCTGTTTGCGGGCGGGATCGCCAACCCCACCGAAAATCGCGCCGCGGAACATAGCGCGGAGCGCGGCGAGGGCGCGCCCGAGTCCGTGCACGTTGCGCAGGCGCTGCATCAGCGGATGCGGATGATGGTCGATGCGATCGAGGCCGGCGCGTTCGGCGAGATCCGCCATTTGCTCCACATTGGGATCGGAGGCTCGGCACTCGGCCCCGACCTGCTGATCGATGCGCTCGGGCGGCAAAGCGAGCGCTATGATGTCGCGGTCGTATCGAATGTCGACGGTGCTGCGCTTGCCGAGGCTTTCGCCCAATTCGACCCCGCCTATACGCTCGTCGCGGTTGCCTCGAAGACGTTCACCACGACCGAGACATTGCTCAACGCAGCATCTGCGCTGCAATGGCTGGAAGAAGGCGGGGTCGACGATGCGCTGGGCCGCTTCATCGCGCTCACCGCCAGCCCCGAACGCGCGATGGAGTGGGGGATCGACGAGACGCGCATCCTGCCGTTCAACGAGGCCGTCGGCGGCCGCTATTCGCTCTGGTCGTCGATCGGCTTTCCCGCGGCGCTGGCGCTCGGCTGGGATGCCTTTGCCGACATGCTGGAAGGTGCGGCCGAGATGGACCGCCATTTCCGTTTGGCCGATGGCGCCGACAATGTCTGTCTCCTCGCGGCCTTTGTCGACCAGATCTATACCAACCGCCTCGGCTGTCAGACGCGCGCGGTCTTTGCCTATGACGAGCGCCTGCGGCTGTTGCCCTCCTATCTCCAGCAGCTCGAAATGGAATCGAACGGCAAATCGGTGACGCTCGACGGCGCTCCGCTGGCGCAGCAGACCGCGCCGATCACCTGGGGCGGCGTCGGCACCGATGCGCAGCATGCGGTGTTCCAGCTGCTGCATCAGGGCACGCACCTGACACCGGTCGAATTCGTCGTAGCGCGCGAGCCCGACCATCTGCTCGACGATGCGCATCACGAGACGCTTGTGGCCAACTGCATCGCGCAGGGTGCCGCGCTGATGACCGGCAAGGCTAGTGACGATGGTGCGCGCGCTTATCCGGGAAATCGTCCTTCGACGACGATCCTGCTCGATCAGGTCACGCCGCGCACCCTGGGCGCGTTGATCGCTTTCTATGAGCACCGGGTCTTTGCCAATGCGGTGCTGCTCGGCATCAATCCGTTCGACCAGTTCGGCGTCGAGCTGGGCAAGGAGATGGCAAAGGGCCTTGCCGACGGGACGATCATTTTCGATCCTGCGACGCAGGCGCTGATGCAGGCGGCGCTCGGCGAGTAAGGCCGCATCACTGTCTCTCAGCGCAAAATTCGATTGGCAAGCGGCCGCCCGGTAACCACATAGGCGCGAGCGGCGAATAGCGGCTGTTCCTTTCAGGGGTCTTTCATGAGCGAGTTTGATTACGACCTGTTTGTCATCGGCGCCGGGTCGGGTGGCGTCCGCGCGTCGCGCGTGGCGGCCTCGCACGGCGCGCGCGTTGCGGTGGCCGAGGAGTATCGGGTCGGCGGCACCTGCGTCATCCGCGGCTGCGTCCCCAAGAAGCTGCTCGTTTATGGCGCCCATTTCGCCGAAGACATCCACGACGCGCGCAAATTCGGCTGGGACGTGCCCGAGTGCCGTTTCGACTGGAACGTGCTGCGCGACAATGTCCTCGCCGAGGTCGATCGGCTGGAAGGCCTGTATGGCCAGACGCTCGACAACCACAAGGTCACGGTGTTCAAGACGCGCGCGACGATCATTGGCCCGCAAAAGGTGCGCCTCGCCGACGGGACCGAGCTCGGCGCCGAGCGGATATTGATCGCGACCGGCGGCTGGCCGCACGTCCCCGAATTTCCGGGCAGCGAACATGCGATCACCTCGAACGAGGTCTTTCATCTCGATGCGCTGCCGAAGCGCGTGGTGATTGCGGGCGGCGGGTATATCGCCAATGAATTCGCCGGCATCTTCAACGAATTCGGCAGCAAGGTCACGATCGTCAATCGCGGCGATACGATCCTGCGCGGCTATGACGAACAGATCCGTGACCGGCTGCTCCAGATTTCGATGACGAAGGGCATCGACTTCAAGTTCAACGCGCCGTTCCAGTCGATCGAGAAGAACGCGAACGGGTCGCTGACCGTTCATCTGGAGAATAACGAGCCGATCGAGGCCGACGCGGTGCTCGTGGCTGCGGGCCGGGTGCCGAACACCAAGGGTATCGGGCTGGAGGACGTCGGGGTCGAAATCGACAAGGCCGGCGCTATCAAGGTCGACGAGACGAACCAGTCTTCGGTGCCGAGCATCTATGCCGTCGGTGACGTCACCAACCGCATCCAGCTGACCCCCGTCGCGATCCGCGAGGGGCAGGCGTTCGCCGACAGCGTGTTCGGCGGAAAGCCGACCGTCGTCGACTATCAGAATGTCCCGAGCGCGGTGTTCAGCCACCCGCCGATCGGCGCGGTCGGGATGACCGAGGCGGAGGCGCGCAACCAACTCGGGTCGGTGCGCATCTACACCAGCGATTTTCGCGCGATGAAGAATGTCCTGGCGGGGCGCAACGAGCGCGCGCTGTACAAGATGATCGTCAATGCCGCGACCGATCAGGTCGTCGGGCTGCACATGATCGGCCCCGACGCGCCCGAGATATTGCAGGCAGCGGCGATCGCGGTGAAGGCCGGACTGACGAAGGCCGATTTCGACAACACGGTCGCGCTGCACCCGAGCATGGCCGAGGAACTGGTGCTGCTCAAATGATCCCCGGCGAAAGCCGGGGGCGGTAGCGGGCGGCCTGTGGTCCCGGCTTTCGCCAGGGACCGCGGAATGCTAAACTTGCCTCCATAACATGGAGGGATGGGCGCATGACGGGCACGGCACTGGTCACCGGAGGCAGCGGATATATCGCTGGCTTCCTTATTCGCCAGCTGATCGAAAATGGCTGGACCGTCCATACGACGGTCCGCAGCCTGAAGCGCGAGCCGGAGGTGCGCGGCTGGCTGAACGTCGACAACGACCGGCTGAAATTCTTTGCCGCCGATCTGGAACATGACGCCGGCTGGGCCGAAAGCATCGCAGGATGCACGCATGTCGCGCATGTCGCGTCACCCTTTCCGCTGGGCGTCCCGAAGCATGCCGACGAGTTGATCGTTCCCGCACGCGAAGGCGCCCTGCGCGCGCTGCGCTTTGCGCGGGCTGCCGGGATCAGGCGCTTTGTCCTGACCTCTTCGATGGCGGCGATCGCCTATGGCCATGGCAAGGACCGCGACCTTTATAGCGAAGCCGACTGGACGAACCTCGATAACCCCGAGGTCATGCCCTATCCGCGCTCGAAGACCGTTGCCGAACGCGCCGCGCGCGACTGGATGGCGGCCGAGGGCGGCGACATGGAGTTTGCATCGGTCAATCCCGCGGCGGTGTTTGGACCATTGCTGTCCGACGATTTGTCGACCTCGATCGAGTTGGTGAAGCAATTGCTGGAGGGCAAGGTGCCAATGTGCCCCGACATCGGATTCGGGATCATCGACGTGCGCGACGTCGCCGACCTCCACTATCGCGCGCTGACAGCGCCGGGTATCCGCGACGAGCGCTATGTCTGCTCGGGACCGTTCTTCAAGATGATCGACATTGCGGACCTGCTCCGCGCCGATCTGGGCGAACAGGCGCGCAAGGTGCCGATACGGAAAATGCCCGATTGGCTGCTCAAAATCTTTGCGCTGGTGCGCCCCGAGCTCAAGCAGCTCGTTGTCGAGCTGGGCAATGTTCGCGGCGGCGACAGCAGCCATGCGATTCAGACGCTGGGCTGGACGATGCACACGCCCGAGGAAGCGATCCTCGCGACGGCGCATAGCCTGATCGAGCGGGGGATTGTGAAGGTGTGACACATGCGAGCCCCGGCTTTCGCCGGGGCTCGTCTTTTAGGCGATCGTCGGAACGATCCCGCCCTCGGCGCGGATTGCGGCGCCGTTGGTCGCCGCGGCGAGCGGGCTTGCGAGAAAGGTCACCATCGCCCCGATCTCGTCGGCTTCGATCAGGCGGCGGATCAGCGACAGCGGCCGCAGTTCGTCGAAGAAGCGCTGCTCGCGTTCGGCTTCGGGGGCGTCGGGGTTCGACACGACCGAGCGAATGAATTCGACGATTCCTTCCGAGCGTGTCGGTCCCGGCAGCACGCTGTTGACCGTCACGCCAGTGCCCTTGGTCTGTTCGGCCAAGCCGCGCGCGATGGTGAGCTGTGCGGTCTTGGTCATGCCGTAATGGATCATCTCGGCGGGCGGCAGCAGGCCGCTTTCGCTCGCGATGAAGATGACACGGCCCCAGTTGTTTTCGAGCATCTTGGGGAAATAATGCCGCGACAGGCGCGCGCCGCTGACGACATTGGTTTCGAAGATATTGTGCCAGTCGGCGTCGCTGATCTCGGCGAACGGCTTGGCTTCATAGATGCCGAGATTGTTCACCAGGATGTCGGTGGCGGGGACCGCTGCGATCAGCGCGTCGGCGCCCTCCGCAGTAGCAGGATCCGCCAGGACGGCCCGGATCGCGCCCGACTGCGCCAGGTCGGCGGCGGCTTCGTCCAGCTTTTTCTGGTTGCGTCCGGTGATGACGACCTCGACGCCTTCTTCGGCGAGGCGCTTCGCGATCGCGAAGCCGATGCCGGCGGTCGATCCGGTGACGATGGCAGTCTTGCCTTTGAGTTTCAGGTCCATGGCTAATCTCCTTGGTTGGATGCGATGTTCTGAAAGCGAAGATAGCGGTCCGGGCCATTATTGATTAGAATGTCGCTCATCACTTCAGAAGTGATTCAGAATCAGGAATGGCGATGGATAACCGGTTCGGCGATATCGAGACTTTTCTGGCGGTGGCGAACGGGGGCAGCTTCGCCGCGGCGGCCAAGGCTTTGCGGCTCACGCCATCGGCGGTCAGCCGGAGTATCGCGCGGCTCGAACGAAGGCTCGGCACGATCCTGTTCCGCCGCACGACGCGCGCGCTGGCGCTGACCGCCGAAGGCAGCGCCTATCGCGATCGGATGAGCGTGCTGCTTGCCGAGATCGAAATGGTCGAGGATGGCCTCGGGCGCGAGAAGCAGGGGCCGCGCGGGTTGCTCCGCGTCAATGCATCGCCGTCGATCGGCGTGCCGCTGTTGCCCATCCTGCCACGTTTTACCGCGCAATATCCCGAGATCGTCCTTGATCTGGCGCTGTCCGACGCGATCGTCGACCTGGTCGAGGAACGCGCCGACATCGCGATCCGCATCGGCCCGCTTCGCGATACCAGTCTGCGCGCCAAGAAGCTGGGCCACAGCCGGATGGTCCTCGTCGCCAGCCCAGCCTATCTCGCACGACGCGGTACGCCGCAGACACCCGACGACCTCGACGCGCACGATTGCCTGCGTTTCAGCTTTCGCCGTTCGATCGACAGCTGGCCGTTCCGCGTCGGCGGCAAGACGGTCCACCGTCCG
The DNA here is from genome assembly GCF_965227415.1 of Sphingopyxis sp. GTDB lineage: Bacteria > Pseudomonadota > Alphaproteobacteria > Sphingomonadales > Sphingomonadaceae > Sphingopyxis. Next base: position 497,118 of record NZ_OZ245749.1, read on the forward strand.
GTGCATGGCAGCTTCTTCGGCAATTCGGGCGACATCGTGCGGCAAATGGCCGTTGCGGGCGGCGGCGTATCGCGGCACGGACATTTCCATGTCGCCCAAGATCTGGCAGCGGGGCGGCTTGTCGAGGTGCTGCCGGACTATCATCCCGGCGACGGCGAGGACATCCACGCGCTGTATGCGCCCGAGGACCGCGCGGCCGCCCGCATCCGGGCGTTTCTCGATTTCCTCGACGAGGAACTGGTGATCGCAGGCTAGCCGATCCGGTACGGCACCACGTCGCGCCGGTCGGGATCGACCAGGATCGGGCGGTCGCTTGGCGGGAAAGCGCGCTGGTCGCAATCGTCGCGCGGGCAGATGCGGCACGACAGGCCGATCCGCGTCGCCGATTGCGGCGCCGCCACATCGACGCCGTCGGCATAGACGAACTCGCCCGCATATTGCGCCTCGCATCCCAAGGCGACGGCATAGCGGCGCGGACTGCGCGCATAGCTGCCCGATGGCTTTACCAATCCCTTTGCCATCGACACATAGCGCAGGCCATCGGGGGTCTCGGCAAGCTGGAACAGGATCCGGTCGGGGATCGCCGCCGCTTCATGGACGATCCACAGCGGGCAGGCGCCGCCGAAGCGCGCGAATTGCAGGCGCGTCGCGCTGTGGCGCTTGGTGATGTTGCCCGCCATGTCGACACGGCAGAAGAACATCGGAATGCCGCGGGCGCCGGGGCGCTGAAGCGTCGAGAGGCGATGGCAGGCCTGCTCGAAACTGACGCCATATTCGAGGCGGAGCCGGTCGATGTCGTGTCGCACCGCGCGGGCGCTGGCGCGGAACGGCGCGTAGGGCATCAACACCGCGCCCGCCGCGTAATTCGCAAGGCCGACATGGAGCAGTTGGCGCGCCGCCGCCGTGCGCAGTGGCGACGCCTCGACGACCGCCGCGATCTCGCCCGCCAGCGCCAGCGCGGCGAGTTGGTGTGCGAGCTGGAAACGGCGAGTTTCGGCGGGCTGCGACGGGTCGATCACCAGATGCCGCATCGTCGCGTCGAAATCGCGCAGCGTCTGCGTCTGTCGATAGACGATCGAGATGCCGAGGGCATCGCGGAGCCGCCGTTCGATGGTCTCGATCGCGGGGGAAGGGGCTTTGCCGCGGAGCTGTTCGGCGAGCGCCTCGGCCGCGCGGTCAATGCTGTCGACATAGTTTCCGGCGTCGTGAAACCAGTCGCGCACCTCTTCCCAGGGCAGGCGGCTGCCCTCGGCAGTGCCGCCGGTCAACGCTTCGTCGATGATCTGAAGCCGTTGTCCGGCGCGGCGATAGGCCGCATGCAGCGCGACGAACTGGTCGGCGAGTTGCGGCTGTTGCAACGCCGCGCGCTCGAGCTGTTCGGGGGGCAGGGGCGCAGCGGCGAACAGCGGATCGGCGGCGGCTTCGCGCAACGCTCCGGCGCGGCGATCGCCCGCGTCGGCGGCGACTTCCTCCCATTCAAGCGGGAACAGCTTTTGCAGCCGGTCGAGGAGCGCCGGGGTCAGCGGGCGGTCGTCATGCTCGATCTGGCTGAGGTAGGATGCCGAAATGCCGAGCCGCGCGGCGAAGTCCGACTGGCGAAGGCTGCGCGCTTCCCGAAGTTGGCGAAGTTGCCGCCCAGCGTAGAGTCGATTCAAGGTCACGGTACTCCTTTCCTCTCCCCTTGCGGGAGAGGATATGAAGGCTTGGCGGCTTTGCCGCCTAGCCGCAATTGGAGAGGGGACGGGGCGTCAGCCCCCTCTCAAGACTTGCTAGGCGGCAAGCCGCCAAGCCAAGTCTTTCTCTCCCGCAAGGGGAGAGAGGTTTGTACTTTGCAAACTATCACTTTGCAACTTTGCAAATTCGCATTTGCTTGCGCGGCTCTAAGCGGGCAGATGACGCTTTGAAGTGCGTTGGGAGAGCCGAATGTCCGCCAATATCGCCGAAATGGAACGCCGCCGCGCCGCCGCCGCTCTGGGGGGCGGGCAGAAACGGATCGATGCGCAGCACGCCAAGGGCAAGCTGACCGCGCGCGAGCGGGTGAATGTGCTGCTCGACGAAGGCTCGTTCGAAGAGCTCGACACCTATGTCGAGCATAATTGCGTCGATTTCGGCATGCAGGACCAGAAGATCCCGGGCGACGGCGTCGTCACCGGGTCGGGCACGATCAACGGCCGCCTCGTCTATGTCTTCAGCCAGGACTTCACCGTCTTTGGCGGGGCGCTTTCCGAGCGGCACGCCGAAAAAATCATGAAGGTCATGGACAATGCGATGAAGGTCGGCGCGCCGATCATCGGGATGAACGACAGCGGCGGTGCGCGCATCCAGGAGGGCGTCGCGTCACTCGGCGGCTATGCCGAGGTGTTCCAGCGCAACGTGCTGGCATCGGGCGTGGTGCCGCAGATCAGCCTGATCATGGGCCCGTGCGCGGGCGGCGCGGTGTACAGTCCCGCGATGACCGACTTCATCTTCATGGTGAAGGATTCGAGCTATATGTTCGTTACCGGTCCAGACGTCGTGAAGACGGTGACCAACGAGGTCGTGACGCAGGAGGAGCTCGGCGGCGCGATCACCCACACCACCAAAAGTTCGGTCGCCGACATCGCATTCGAAAATGATATCGAAGCGCTGCTCGCGACGCGCGATTTCTTCGATTACCTGCCCGAGAACAACCGCAGCGGCGTGCCCGTGCGCCCGACCAGCGATCCCCATGATCGCGCCGAGCCGAGCCTCGACACGCTGATCCCGCCCAATGCGAACCAGCCGTACGACATGCACGAGCTGATCCGGAAGACCGTCGACGAAGGCGACTTCTTCGAGGTGCAGCCTGCCCATGCGGGCAACATCATCTGCGGCTTCGGGCGGATCGAGGGGCGGACGATCGGCATCGTCGCGAACCAGCCGCTGGTGCTCGCGGGGGTGCTCGACATCAATTCGTCGAAAAAGGCGGCGCGTTTCGTTCGCTTTTGCGACGCGTTCGAAATCCCGATCATCACCTTCGTCGACGTCCCCGGCTTCCTGCCCGGTACCGCGCAGGAATATAACGGCATCATCAAGCATGGCGCGAAGCTGCTCTTCGCTTATGCCGAAGCGACGGTACCGAAAATCACGGTGATCACGCGCAAGGCCTATGGCGGCGCCTATGACGTGATGGCGTCGAAACATCTGCGCGGCGACCTCAACTATGCCTGGCCGACCGCCGAGATTGCGGTGATGGGGGCAAAGGGCGCGGTCGAGATCATCTTCCGCAGCGACATCGGCGATCCGGAAAAGATCGCGCAGCGCACGAAGGAATATGAGGACCGCTTTGCGAACCCGTTCGTCGCGGCATCGCGGGGGTATATCGACGAGGTGATCCACCCGCATAATACGCGCAAGCGGATCGCGCTGGGGCTGCGCAAGCTGCGGAACAAGCAGCTCGAAAATCCGTGGAAGAAGCACGATAATATTCCGCTGTAACCTGTCGTCACCCCGCGCCTGATGGGGGGCCATGCAACGGCCGCGTCGATGGACGCCGGATCAAGTCCGGCATGACGAAGTTGGAGAGAGTTTGATATGAAGCTGGGCCGCCTCAACCATATCGGCATCGCGACGCCGTCGATCGCCGACAGCATCGTCTTTTACCGCGACGTGATGGGTGCGACGCAGATTCAAGCGCCCTTCGACCTGCCCGAGCAGGGGGTGAAGGTGTGCTTCGTCGATACGCCCGGCGCCGACGGCGCGCTGAACGGCACACAAATCGAGCTGATCGAGCCATTGCCGGGCAATGCATCGATCGCGGCTTTCCTGCAAAAGAACCCCGCGGGCGGGCAGCATCATCTGTGCTACGAAGTCCCCGACATCCACGCGGCCAAGGCCGAATTCGAGGCGATGGGCAAGCGCGTGCTCGGCGAGCCACGGATCGGGGCGCATGGGACGTTGATCTTCTTCCTCCACCCCAAGGATATGGGCGGGGTGCTGACCGAGATTATGGAGACGCCGAAGGGGCATTAAATCCCTTCTCCCCCTGAGGGAGAAGGATACGAAGGCTTGTAAGCGAAGCGAACTAGCCGCAGTTGGATGAGGGGTTGCGAGCGAAGCTCGCGCGGTTGTCTTGCAATCGCCACCCCTCACCCAGCTTCAACTAGGCAGCAAGCTGCCAAGTTTTCGCAACCTTCTCCCTCAAGGGGAGAGGGAAGTAGGGATTGATCATGACCGACAAGCCGACCATCGACCAATGGGCCGCCGCCGCCGACAAGGAAGTCAAGGGCAAGGACCTGACCTGGCGCACCGCCGAGGGGATTGACGTTAAGCCGCTCTATACGGCCGAGGATGTCGCGACCGATCCCGGCCTGCCGGGTTTCGCGCCCTTCACGCGCGGCGTGCGCGCGTCGATGTATGCGGGGCGGCCGTGGACGATCCGGCAATATGCGGGCTTCTCGACCGCCGAGGAATCGAACGCCTTCTATCGCCGCAACCTTGCCGCCGGGCAGAAGGGGCTCAGCGTCGCGTTCGACCTCGCCACGCATCGTGGGTATGACAGCGACCACCCGCGTGTCACGGGCGACGTCGGCAAGGCGGGGGTCGCGATCGACAGCGTCGAGGACATGAAGATCCTGTTCGACGGCATCCCGCTCGACCAGATGTCGGTGTCGATGACGATGAACGGTGCGGTGATCCCGATCCTGGCGTTCTTCATCGTTGCGGGCGAGGAGCAGGGGGTCGACCGCAAATTGCTCGACGGGACCATCCAGAACGACATCCTCAAGGAGTTCATGGTCCGCAACACGTACATCTATCCGCCCGAGCCGAGCATGCGGATCATCTCGGACATCTTCGGCTACACCAGCCGCGAGATGCCGAAGTTCAACAGCATCTCGATTTCGGGCTATCATATGCAGGAAGCCGGCGCGACGCAGGTGCAGGAGCTGGCCTTCACCATCGCCGACGGCATGGAATATGTGAAATATGGCGTCGCGTCGGGGCTCGACATCGACAAGTTCGCCGGGCGGCTGAGCTTCTTTTTCGCGATCGGCATGAACTTCTTCATGGAAATCGCCAAGCTGCGCGCGGCGCGGGTGCTGTGGCATCGGGCGATGACGACGCTCGGCGCACAGGACGAGCGGTCGAAGATGCTGCGCACGCATTGCCAGACGTCGGGTGTCTCGCTGACCGAGCAGGATCCGTACAACAACGTCATGCGCACGACGATCGAGGCGATGGCGGCGATGCTCGGCGGGACGCAGAGCCTGCACACCAATGCGCTCGACGAGGCGATTGCGCTGCCGACCGATTTCTCGGCGCGTATCGCGCGCAACACGCAGATCGTGATCCAGGAAGAAACGGGGATGACCAAGGTCGTCGATCCCCTCGGCGGCAGTTACTATGTCGAAGCGCTGACCCAGCAGCTCGTCGATGCGGCGCAGGATATCATCGACCGCGTCCAGTCCGAAGGCGGCATGGCCAAGGCGGTCGCGGCAGGCTGGCCCAAGGCGATGATCGAAACCGCGGCGGCGGCGCGTCAGGCGCGTGTCGACCGCGGCGAGGATGTGATCGTCGGCGTCAACAAATACCGTCTGAAGGACGAGGATCTGCTCGAAACGCTCGACATCGACAACGCCAAGGTGCGCGAGGGCCAGATCGCGCGCATCAACAAGACCAAGGCGAACCGCGACGAAGCGGCGTGCCAGGCCGCGCTGAAGGCGCTGCGCGACGGCGCCGCGGGCCGGTCGAGTATCGAGAACAACCTGCTCGCGCTGGCGGTCGAGGCCGCCCGCGCCCGCGCGACGCTGGGCGAAATCTCTTCGGCGATGGAGGAGAGTTTTGAGCGCTACGGCACACAGCCGACCCCGGTGAAGGGCGTCTATGCCGCGCCGTATGAGGGCGATGCGCGCTGGCAGCAGGTGCTCGACGGGGTTGCTGCGGTCGAGCGCCGCATGGGGCGCAAGCCGAAGCTGCTCGTCGCGAAGATGGGGCAGGACGGTCACGATCGCGGCGCGAATGTCATTGCATCGGCGTTCGGCGACATGGGCTTTGACGTCGTATCGGGTCCGCTGTTCCAGACTCCCGAGGAGACCGTCGTGCTGGCGCTCGATGCCGGCGTCGACGTTGTTGGCGCGTCGAGCCTGGCGGCGGGGCACAAGACGCTGATCCCCGAACTCATCAACAAGCTGCGCGAAGCCGGACGCACCGACATCAAGGTGATCGCAGGCGGGGTCATCCCGCCGCAGGACTATGACTATCTCCGCGATGTGGGAGTGCAGGGCATTTACGGCCCGGGCTCCAACGTCGTCGAATGCGCGGCGGACGTGCTGCGCCTGCTCGGCCACAATATGCCCCCATTGGAAGACGCCGCATAATGCAACACGCCCAGCCCCTCTTTGGTCATCACCCTGAACCTGTTTCAGGGTCCATGGCCGATGGGGTCGTTTGGCGCCGCGCGAGATTAGAGATCAGACCATGGATGCTGAAACAAGTTCAGCATGACGAAGGAATTGACCGATGAGCGAAGACATCATCCGCACCGACTGGACCCGCGAGGAAATCGCCGATCTGTTCGACCTGCCGTTCGACGAGCTGATGTGGGAGGCGCAGGGCGTCCACCGGCGCCATCATGCGCGCGGCGAGGTGCAGCTTTGCACATTGCTCAGCATCAAGACCGGCGGCTGCGTCGAGGATTGCGGCTATTGTTCGCAAAGCAAGTCCGCCGACACGGGCCTGAAAGCCACCAAGTTGATGGACGTGCGCGCGGTGCTCCAGGCAGCGGCGCAGGCGAAGGATTCGGGATCGAAGCGCTTCTGCATGGGCGCCGCCTGGCGCAATCCCAAGGACCGCGACATGCCCGCGATCGTCGAGATGGTCGAGGGCGTGCGCCAGATGGGCATGGAAACCTGCATGACGCTGGGGATGCTCAGCAAGGATCAGGCGCAGACGCTGGCGGTCGCGGGGCTCGATTATTATAACCACAACATCGACACGAGCCCGGAGAATTACGAGAATATCATCTCGACGCGGACGTTCCAGGACCGTCTCGATACGCTCGAGGAAGTCCGCAACGCCGGGATCAACGTCTGCTCGGGCGGCATCGTCGGGCTGGGCGAGACGCGGAGCGATCGCGTCGGCTTCATCCACGCGCTCGCGACGCTCGAACGTCATCCCGAAAGCGTGCCGGTCAACGCGCTGGTGCCGGTGAAGGGCACCGTGCTCGGCGACATGCTCGCCGACACGCCGCTCGCGAAGATCGACGATATCGAATTCGTCCGCACCATCGCGGCGGCGCGCATCACGATGCCGAAGTCGATGGTCCGCCTCTCGGCAGGGCGCGAGAGCATGTCGGAAGCGACGCAGGCGCTCTGCTTCATGGCAGGCGCGAACAGCATCTTCACCGGCGACAAGCTGCTCACCACCGGCAACCGCGGCGACAATGCCGACGCGGCGCTGTTCGCGAAACTGGGGCTGCGGCCGATGGAGAGCGAAGAGCCGATGCGGATGGAAGCGGCGGAATAATGTTCCCCTCCCGCTTGCGGGAGGGGTTAGGGGAGGGCCTGTTCCCTCCGAGCAAGTTTCGATCTTCGTTTGCGGACAGGCCCTGCCCCGGGCCCCTCCCGCAAGCGGGAGGGGAGTGAAGAGTGTTCAAGAAAATCCTGATCGCCAACCGCGGCGAAATCGCCTGCCGCGTCATCAAGACCGCGCGCCGCATGGGCATCGCGACCGTCGCCGTCTATTCGGACGCCGATGCGCGCGCGCCCTTCGTCCAGATGGCCGACGAGGCGGTGCATATCGGGCCGTCGCCCGCGTCCGAATCCTATCTGATCGCCGACAAGATCATCGCCGCGTGCAAGCAGACGGGCGCCGAGGCGGTGCATCCGGGCTATGGCTTCCTGTCCGAGCGCACCAGTTTTGCCGAGGCGCTCGCGAAGGAAAATATCGCCTTCATCGGCCCGCCGGTGAACGCGATCGCCGCAATGGGCGACAAGATCGAGTCGAAGAAGCTCGCGAAGGAAGCCGGCGTCAATGTCGTCCCCGGCTTCGTCGGCGAGATCGACGATACCGAGCATGCGGTGCGCATCTCTGACGAGATCGGCTATCCGGTGATGATGAAGGCGTCCGCGGGCGGCGGCGGCAAGGGCATGCGCCTCGCCTATGACGAAAAGGACGTCCGCGAGGGTTTCGAGGCGACCAAGCGCGAGGGGCTCAACAGCTTTGGCGACGACCGCGTCTTCATCGAGAAATTCATCCTCAACCCGCGCCACATCGAGATCCAGATCCTCGGCGACCAGCACGGCAATGTCCTCTACCTCAACGAGCGCGAATGCAGCATCCAGCGGCGCCACCAGAAGGTGGTCGAGGAAGCGCCGTCGCCGTTCGTGACCGAGAAGATGCGCAAGGCGATGGGCGAGCAGTGCGTCGCGCTGTCGAAGGCCGTCGGTTATTATAGCGCGGGCACGGTCGAGCTGATTGTCTCGGGCGCCGACCCGACGGGCGAGAGCTTTTACTTCCTCGAAATGAACACGCGTTTGCAGGTCGAGCATCCGGTGACCGAGGCGATCACCGGCATCGACCTGGTCGAGCAGATGATCCGCGTCGCGGCGGGCGAGAAACTCGCGATGACGCAGGACGATATCGGGATCGACGGCTGGGCGATCGAGAACCGCGTCTATGCCGAGGATCCCTATCGCGGCTTCCTGCCCTCGACCGGGCGGCTCGTGCGCTATCGCACGCCGGTTCCGGCGTGGGAAGGCGACGAACGCGGCATCGACGGCGTGCGTGTCGATGCGGGAGTCGAAGAGGGCGGCGAAGTGTCGATCTTCTACGACCCGATGATCGCCAAGCTGGTGACGTGGGGCGCAACGCGCGACGAGGCCGCCGATTTGCAGATCGCGGCGCTCGACCGCTTCGAGATCGAAGGGCTCGGCCATAATATCGATTTCGTGTCGGCGATCATGCAGCATCCGCGCTTTCGCTCGGGCGAACTGACCACGGGCTTTATCGCGGAGGAATATCCCGAGGGTTTCCACGGCGCGCCGACCGATGCCGACGTGACGCGCGCGCTCGCGGCGATTGCGGGCTTCATGGCCAGCGCCGAGGCCGATCGCGCGCGGCGCACCGACGGCCAGTTGGGCGACCGGCTCGAACCGCCCGCGAAGTGGCAGGTGTCGATCGATGGCACCGCGCACAAGGTCAAGATCGGCGAGAAGCATATCAAGGTCGATGGCGAGTCGATCGACATCGCCCTTGAATATACGCCGGGCGACCGGCTCGTCGTCGCCGAGATCGACGAGACCGAGCTGGCGGTAAAGGTCGCGAAAACGCGCACCGGCTGGCGCATGACGGCGCGTGGACATATTCACAATGTGCGCGTCCTGCCCTGGCACGTCGCCCCGCTGACCCAGCATATGATCGAGAAGATTCCCCCCGATCTGTCGAAATTCCTGATCTGTCCGATGCCGGGCCTGCTCGTCACGCTGCACGTCGGCGAAGGCGACAAGGTCGAGGCGGGCCAGCCGCTCGCCACGGTCGAGGCGATGAAGATGGAGAATATCCTTCGCGCCGAAAAATCGGGCACGGTGAAGAGCGTCAATGCGGCGCAGGGTGACAGCCTGGCCGTCGACGCGGTGATTCTGGAAATGGAATAAGCCGAACGGAGTTCGGGACATGCATGTGAATCACGAAACCGACGCTGCGGCGGGCGACATCATCGCCTTCGACGACTTCCTGAAGGTCGACATCCGCATCGGCACGATCGTCGAGGCGGAGCCCTTTCCGGAGGCGCGCAAACCCGCGTTCAAGCTGAAGATCTACTTCGGGCCCGCGATCGGGGTGAAGAAAAGCAGTGCGCAGATCGTCGACCGCTATGCGATCGACGATCTGCCGGGCCGTCAGGTCGCTGCGGTCGTCAACTTCCCGCCGCGCCAGATCGGCAAGTTCATGTCCGAAGTGCTGACGCTCGGTTTCGCCGACGCCGACGGGGCGGTGATCCTGTTCGCCCCCGACCATGCTGTGCCCAACGGATCGCGTCTCTTCTGAGCTTTCTTGCGGTCGGCTTACCCGCTAAGCTCGGCACGGGAACAGGGGGAGCGAGACATGACTTTACCGGTAACGGCCTTCGTTGCGGCAGTGTGCGCATTGCTGCTGCTCGTCACGGCGATCGATACGGTGCGCCAGCGGCTGCGGCTGAGCGCCGCGTTCGGCGATCATGGCGATGCCAAGCTGATCAGCGCGAGCCGCGCTCACGGCAATCTTGCCGAATATGCGCCGATCACCATCATCCTGCTCGGGCTGCTCGAAACCACGCGCGCCAATCATTTGGCGCTGATGGTCATCGGCGCGATCTTTCTGATCGGCCGCGTCGCGCACGTGATCGGGCTTTATACTCCGGCGCAAGCGGGCAAGGCGCCGCTTGGGCGGCAGGTCGGCGTCGTGGCGACCTTCGGCACTTTGCTGGCGCTCGCCGGTTGGACGCTGTGGATATTGTTCACCAACAATCTTTGAATCATCGTCATGCCGGACTTGATCCGGCATCCATTCTGACCGCCGCCTTGCGCGCCCCGGATCAAGCCGGCGATGAACCCCTTGAGGCAGATATCTGATTGGTCTCCGGCGAAGGCCGGGGTGACGAAAAAGATCAGCCGATCAGTGCGACCGCGCGGATCCATCCCGCGCTCGCGCGCTCGATCTTCACTGGGAAGCAGCTCAGCGTCCAGCCGGTCGGGGGGAGGGCCGCGAGGTTGGTGAGCTTCTCGATCTGGTAATAGGGCTTGATCCGCCCCGCCTTGTGCCCCTCCCAGATGATCGACGGGTCGCGCGTCTCGGCCCAGCGCCTTGCGGTGTGGCTGAACGGCGCGTCCCAGCTCCACGCATCGGTGCCGACGACCTTCACGCCGCGCGTCGTCAGATAGAGCGTCGCCTCGGCCCCCATGCCGCAGCCCTGGTCGGTGAAATTGTCGGTGCCATAGACCGCGCCGGACTGGACGAGCACGATGTCGAGCGGTTGGAGCTCATGGCCGATGCGCGCCAGCTCGGCCTCGACCTCGGCGCCGCTGATCACATGCCCCGCCGGCTTGCCGGAGAAATCGAGCTTTACGCCAGGGCGAAAGAACAGGTCGAGCGGCGCCTCGTCGATGCTCGGCGCCGCGCTGGCGCCGGCGTCGGTCGTCGAATGGAAGTGCCAGGGCGCGTCCATGTGCGTGCCATTGTGCGTCGACAGCGTCAGGCTCTCGACCGCCCAGCCTTCGCCGTCCGGAAGATCGTCCTTCGTCAGTCCGGGAAAGAACATCGCGATCTGTTCCCACGTATTTTCGTGGGTCATATAGGTGATCTGCGGGCGCATCACCGGCGGGTCGGACACGACGTCGTTGGTGATCGGGATCGAAAGGTCGATGAACTGGGTCATGCCGCATTGCTGCGCCGACACAGCCGCTTGTGCAAGACCGAACAGCAGCTATGACGGATGCCAATAAACAGAGCATATTGGGGGATCGTCGAAACGATGAGCGAAGCTGCAATCTATCAGCCGACGCCGAAGGACATTCGCATGGTCATCGCCGCCTCGTCGGCGGGGACGATCTTCGAATGGTATGATTTCTTCATCTACGGCACGCTCGCGGCGATCATCGGCAAGGCCTTCTTTCCCAGCGACAATGCGACGCTCGAAATTCTGCTCGTCTGGGCCGGGTTCGCGGTCGGGTTCGGGTTCCGGCCCCTGGGCGCGGTGCTGTTCGGCTTCCTTGGCGACCGGCTCGGGCGCAAATATACCTTTCTGGTCACCGTCACCTTGATGGGCATCGCGACCGCGGGTGTCGGCATGATCCCGTCGGCGGCGGCGATCGGCATCGCGGCGCCGATCATCGTGCTGCTGCTGCGTATCCTGCAGGGCCTGGCGCTCGGCGGCGAATATGGCGGCGCGGCGGTGTATGTCTCCGAACATTCGCCGCCCGAAAAGCGCGGTTTCTATACCAGCTTCATCCAGGCGAGCGTTGTCGGCGGCTTCGTGCTCAGCCTGATCGTCGTGCTCGGCTGCAAGGCGGTCATGTCCGACGCGGTCTGGGAAAGCTGGGGATGGCGCGTACCCTTTCTGCTCTCGTTGCTTTTGCTCGCGATCTCGCTGTGGATGCGGCTCAAGCTGTCCGAAAGTCCGGTCTTCCAGGCGATGAAGGCGCAGGGCGAGATCGTGAAGAATCCGATCAAGGAAAGCTTCACCTATCCCGGCAACAAAAAGCGCATCTTCATCGCGCTGTTCGGGATCGCAGCGGGCCTCACGGTGATCTGGTACACCGCGATGTTCTCTGGCCTGGCGTTTCTCAAGGGACCGATGAAGGTCGACGATACGGCGGCTGAAATCATCGTCGGCGTTGCCGCTGCGCTCGGCATGGGCTTCTTCCTGCTGGCCGGGCATCTGTCCGACCGCATCGGGCGCAAGAAGCCGATCGTCTGGGGCTATGCCGCGACGCTCGTCCTGCTGTTCCCGTTGTTCTGGCTGATGGGTAGCGTCGGCAATCCGGCGCTGACGGCGGCCGCCGAAAAGGCGCCCGTCGTCGTCAGCGGGTCGAAATGCGACTATGATCCCTTTGCGCAGAAACAGGAAACCGCGTGCGGCAAGACGCTCGGCGAACTCACCAAACTCGGCGTCCCGTATCGCGTCGTGTCGGGCGGTGGCGGCTTCGACAGCGTCAAGGTCATAATCGGCGGGCGGGAAGTGGCGGGTGAAGATCCGGCGGTGCTGAAACCCGCGCTCGAGGCGATGGGTTACAGCTTCGAAAAGCAGATACCCACGCCGCTCGGCATCGCGGTGATCCTTCTTGCGCTGCTCGGGCTCAGCGCACTGTCGGGTTTTACCTATGGTCCCGTTGCCGCGTTGCTGTCGGAAATGTTTCCGCCGCACGTCCGCTATTCGTCGCTGTCGATCCCCTATCATCTGGGAACCGGCTATTTCGGCGGCTTCCTGCCGCTGATCGCGAGCTATATCATCGCCAAGACCGGCGATGCCTATGCCGGGCTGTGGTACACTTGGGTGGTCGTGCTCGTCGCCTTTCTGGTTGCGGCCTTCATGCTGAAGGAGCCGGAGGAAGGGCAGTGGGACCGGCCGGCGCCTTCGCGGGATACGGCGGCCTGACCCCATTGGCGCTGTCGCGAAAGCCGTCTAGGGGCGAAGGATGATCGACATCGCCTTGCCGCTCCGCCTCCGCATCGATTCCGCCGCGCTCGTCTCCAACTGGCGCTGGCTGGCGGCGCGGAGCGGTGCCGCGTGCGGCGCGGCGATCAAGGCCGACGGCTATGGCCTTGGCGCGCGCAAGGTGATGGGGCATCTGGCGGCTGCGGGTTGCCGCGACTTCTTCGTCGCGACCTGGACCGAAGCAGCGTCGCTGATGCCGCTTGCCGGCGACGTGTCACTCTCGGTCCTGCACGGCGTCGGCGACAGCGACATGGTCGCGGCGCGAACGCTTCCGGCGCGGCCAGTGCTCAACAGCCTCGAACAGGTCGCGCGTTGGCGCGCCGGCGGCGAGGGGCGTCCGTGCGACGTGATGATCGATACCGGCATGAACCGCCTCGGCCTTCGGATCGAAGAGGCTCTCGGCGGGGCGCTCGAGGGCCTCGACATCGAAACGCTGCTCAGTCACCTGGCGTCGGCTGACGAGGACAGCGAACAGAATGCGCGCCAGCTCGCGGCTTTTCGTTCGCTGCGTGATCGGATCCCGGCGCGCCGCTACAGCCTCGCCAACAGCGCGGGGATTTGCCTCGGCGCCGATTACGCCTTCGACCTGACGCGCCCCGGCCTCGCGCTTTATGGCGGGGTGCCGAATGACGTAGCGCGCGGCGCGATCCGGCAGGTTGGCTTTCCCGAAGCCCGCGTGTTGCAGGTGCGCGGCGTACCGGCGGGCGAGACGGTCGGCTATGGCGCGACCTGGACGGCGCCGCGGGACAGCCGCATCGCGGTCGCCAACATGGGCTATGCCGATGGCTATCTGCGCTGCCAAGCCGGATCGGGCGGCGCTTCCTGGCAAGCGCGCGCGCTTCCTCTCGTCGGCCGCGTGTCGATGGACCTGACGGCGTTCGACGCGAGCGAAGCTGACGGGTTGGCCGAGGGCGACTGGATTGCGCTCGATTATGATTTGCCGAACGTCGCGGCGCGCAGCGGGCTGTCGCAATATGAACTGCTGACCGGACTAGGTGCGCGGTTCGAGCGCGTCTGGAGCTAACAGGCGTCAGCGCTTGGCAAGCGCGCCTTATCCGGTTGCCGGCCCACGGAAAAGCGCCGCCACTTCCTGCCGTTCCTGCTCGCTGAGCTCGGGACGCCAGATGTCGAAGATCAGCACGATGCGATCTTCGGCACTCTCGTTCCAGGCCTCATGCTCAATCGAATCGTCGAAGATGATCAGCTTTCCGACTTCCCACTCGCGCACATCGTTGCCGACCCGGAAACGACAGCCCGGCGGCACGATCAGCGGCAAGTGGCAGGTCAGCCGCGCATTGTGCATGCCCGTGTGGGGATTGATGCGCGCGCCAGCGCGCAGCAAAGAGAACATCGCCGTGGGCGAATTGACGATCCACGGCAGCGGTGCGGCCTGAACCGCGTCCCAGGTTGCCGGACAGCGCGCGATGATCTCGTCCGACAGACGGCCGTTCTCGCACAGGAAAAGCGCGCTCCAGTCCTTGCTGTCGAGCAGCGGATTCTTGTCGAGCCGGGGACGATTGACTTCACTTTGGATATAGGGCCGAAAATCGCCGGTCCCCGCCGTATCCAGCAGATCCTGAATTTCCTGGCGGATGGCGTGTGTGGCCGCTTCGACAGACGACACCCAGTCGAACGCGCCGGTATCGAAGAACTGGATTTGCGGAAGCTCCGGGAAATAATAGCCGGTCGGTTCCTGCACATAGATGCGCTTTGACCAGTTCAGGATGTCGAGCGACTGCTGAAAACGCGCGCTGCGGCTTTCGGGGGGAAACCCGGCCGAGGCGAGAGCGACTTCGCGCAAATCTTGAACACGGACCCGAAAGGCCGCGACCCAGGCGTCGACGCGCCGCACCTCGGCGATCAGGTCATCGGGCAGAGTCTGCCCCCCGGCTACCCTCAGCGCAATTTCATAGGCGGCCAGCGCAGCGCGCTCGTCGGTTGCCGCTTCGCGACAATCGCCCTTCAGGATCAGGCCGCGAACGGCGTGCGGTTCGATCGCGAGCAGCCGGTCGGCGGCCGCCTCGGTCGCGATCATGTCGCGCATGGCGTCGCATGCGACCGCGAGCAGCATCCATATCTGCGCATTGGCGCGGCCCGACCGGGTGACGCGCTCGAAGCGTTCGCGCGCTTCGGCGGGTTTGCCCCGTCCAAGCGCTTCAACGCCCTCACGGGCCAGGCGTTCGGCTTCCTGATCGCTGAGTTGCACTTCGATTGTTTCCATCGGCTTTCGAGGCTTGTCAAAAAGAAAGGGGCCGGAGCATGGCTCCGACCCCCGTCTTAGGTCGTTCCGTCGATCTTCGATCAGAAGCGGGCGCGGGCGCCAGCGTAGAAGTTACGACCACGGAAGGAGTAGATTGCGCTACCCGCACCGGTGGCGGTCGTCGCGCCGGCCGGAACGCCCTTGTTGAGGACGTTGTCGACACCGACGTAGAACTTGACGCCACCTGCCTTGTTGTCGACGTCGAAGTCGAGACGCAGATCGTGGTACATCACCGAGTTATACTTGATGTTCGGGAAGCCGTCGATATCGGTCGGGTTCTGGCCGTTCAGCGGGAACAGCGTTGCATAGGCGGCGTAATACATCGGTCCGATGTAACGCATACGGTAACCGAAGGTCACCGGGCCCACGCCGAAGTCGAAGTCCCAACGGAACTCGTCCTTCGGATCGCCCAACTGGCCCAGGATGCGCGTTTCGAACGTCGGGTTCGTCGGATCCTGGAAGTTGCTGATCTCGAAATTGTGCGTGTAGATCAGGTTGGTGTTGAACGCGACACCACCGAGATCCCGACGATATGCAAAGTTCACGTCGACACCGCGGCGGGTACGTGCCGCGAAGTTCAGCGGAGCGTTGATCAGCGAGTTGCCGAGAACCTGACCCGGAACTTCGCCGAGCGGGCCAAGGCCCGGACCCCGCCAACGCGTGAACTGACCGCAGAACACGTTATTGAGCGTCGGCGAGTCATAGCACTGGTTCACGATCGTCTGCGGCGAGACGGTCCCGATGATGCCCTTCACCTTGATGTCGTAATAGTCGACCGACAGGTTGAGGCCCGGAACGAAGCGAGGCTGGAGAACGACACCATAGGTGTAGCTGTCCGACGTTTCGACGGTCAGGTTCGGGTTCGACCCGCTGACGATCGGCAACGACTGCGCGATGTTCTGCAGATTGGGCAGCAACGCCGCGCCGATGTCCGCCGTACAGTTGGCGCCGCGCACGGGATTGCTCGCGATTGCGACGACGTTACAGGGGTCGGTGAAGTTGTTGAAGAAGTTCGGCACCAGCGGGAAGCCGGTTTCCGACACGTTCGGTGCACGCACCGCGCGGCTGTAGTTGGCGCGGAAGCGGACGTCCTCGACCGGCGCGTAATCGATGCCGGCGTTGTACGAATAGACCGTGCCGACATTGCCCTGATATTTGGCAACGCGACCGGCGCCGCTGACCGTCAGCTCGCTGGCGAAGGGCATGTCCTTCAGCAGCGGGATCTGGATTTCCGCATAGGCTTCCTTCACCTTGAACGGATCGGGCTCGAACGACGGGATCGACACACCGTTGGTGAAGCCGTTGGTGACGAACGGATCCTGTTCGTAGGAAGCCTTTTCCTCACGATATTCGGCGCCAACCGCGAAGCGAACCGGGCCGCCCGGCAGGTTGAAGAAGCCGCTCGTGTCGCCCGAGACAAAGCCCGATGCCACGAACTGCGACAGGCTCGACTTGGCGGTGAAGGTGCGCGCGAAATAGGCGACCGATGCCGAATTGTCAGGCGAACCGAACGGGTTGTAGGGGACGCAAGCCGCGATATCGGCGGCCAGACGCGCGGTGTTGCCGTTGGCGGGCGTCGGCGTGAAGCCCGAGAGGGCGACAGCCGAAGCCGGATCGAACTGCGAACGGCACTGGATAGCGCCCGTAACCGGGTTACGGCCGGCATCCATGGCGAGCGCGAAGCGCTGGCGATCGATGAAGCCATCGGTCGTCACGTCTTCCTTGAACTTGCCATAGTTGAGCGACAGCTCGTAGTTCCAATCCTCGTTGAACGATCCGCGGACGCCGCCGACGACGCGCCACGTGTCACGCTGGAACTTCTCGTCGCGCAGGCCGACGTCGAGCAGGTTGCGCGAAGCGACGAAGCGATAGCTGCCGTTCGCGATGTTCGCGATGTCGGTCGCGCTCAAGTTGCCGGCTGCGGGGCAGACGACGGTAAGCGACGTGTTACAACCCGAAGCCAGGATCAGGTTCGACAGCGTCGTGCGATCGGCGGCGTTGAGGAACGGGTTGTCGATACGCGGACGCTCGCGGAAGTCGGTCGTGCCGCCGGTGCCCTGGTTGAACGACGGGCCGGCGTTGTTGCCGAGCGCGTTCACGCGGTTCCACTTGCCTTCAAAGAAGACTTCGGCCGCTTCGCTGAACTCATAGCGCGACAGCAGGTTGAAGTTGTAGCGCTCGGTGAACGGCAGAACCGAAACGGTCTTGCCTTCGCGGCCCGTCTGGCCGTTGCCGCCGATGACCGAGCTGTTGATGCCGGTACCGAAACGCGCACCGGTCTGCTGGATCAGGCGGCCAGCGTCGGTGAAGATATAGGTACAGCTGAACGCCGGACCAGCCGAATTCGGGCCGCCGTTGTTCGCGGTCGTCGCGTTGCCGCAAAGGCCGGCATTGGCAACGTTGCGCTGGTTGATCGGCACCAGGCTGTTGAAATGGATCGTCGAGCTGCTGATCCCGGTGAAGAAGTTGCGATCGGGAACGCCGTCGCTGCCATTCGCTCCGGCGGGAAGGCCGCCGTCGGCGTCGACAACCAGGAAGTTGTCGTTGCGGCGGAAAGCCGGAACGTCCGAAGCGAACACGCGCTCGGTGCGGGCATATTCGCCATGCACCGTGATGTTGCCGCGGCCTTCGGAGAAATTCTTGCCGTACATGCCCGAGACATACTGGTTGCCGCCAAAGCCCTTTTCGGCGACGCCGGCCTGAACGCGCAGCTGCAGGCCGTCATAGTCGCGGCGAAGCACGAAGTTGACGACGCCGGCGATCGCGTCCGAACCGTAAATGGCCGAGTTGCCGCCGGTGACGATATCGACGCGTTCGATCAGGTCGTTCGGGATCGTGTTGACGTCGACCGAAACGGCGTTGTTCAGAATGTCGGCCGGAACGTGACGACGGCCGTTGACGAGAACCAGCGTGCGCTGCGTGCCGAGACCGCGAAGATCGAGCAGGTTGAGGCCGGCGATGCCGATGCCCAGGCCCGGGTTCTGCTGTGCGAAGGTGCTGCGGAGCTGCGGAAGGTCGTTCAGCGTGTCACCGATATTGGTCTGACCCTGCTGGAAAAAGCTCTCGCCCGTGATCGAAGTGATCGGCACCGTCGATTCAAGGTTCGGGCGACGAATGCGCGAACCGGTAACGACGATCGATCCTTCCGATGCTTCCTCGGCGGTATCGTCGCCGGCAACGGTGTCGGTTTGCGCGAACGCCGGCATGGCGCTGAACAACGCAAGAGTCAGGGCAGAGCCCCGCACTAGCAGGCTAGTCTTCTTCATGATGATATTCCCCGTTTGTCGCGTCCAAGACATTGAAAGCGATTGGGCACTAGAAAGACGGAAAATTCAGGCGGCACAAGCCCCACATGGCGAATTTCTTACAAGCAGGGGTCAAGGATGTGGCGCTGTGTCATTTTCGCAACAGATGCGCCGAAACGCGTCGCGCATCCCCTCGAACGATGATTGCTTGTCGGAGACATGATGGGATTCGTTGCGGCGAAATAGGAACCAAATGATGCTCGATGGTGGTTGCCATTGTAACGAAATTGCTTCGCGGGCCGCGGCGGCCCTCGCGCCGCGCAAGCGCTGACCGCGAAAATGATGTTTGCATTCAAGGGCGCGGCGCCACGGCGTCGTTCGATCCCGACCGGAATTTTCGTTCGCGCGATGGGCTTCGGCCGCGAATCGGGCACCGTGCGGCCGTCGGTCGGGACGCATGTTGCGATGCATCATAATTTGGTGCTAATGCCATGGCTCGCCCAGTATGGAGGTCGTGGCAGGCTCGCCTTCGCCATCGGGATAGAGGAGCTCGGGTCAGCATGGCCAAGTCAAAGACGGCAGCGGACGGCGACGTCGTCACCATCAAGAAATACGCCAACCGGCGGCTCTATGACACCGAACGCAGCTGCTATATCACGCTTGACGATCTGGGCATGATGGTGCGCGACGGGCGCGATTTTCGCGTCGTCGATGCGAAAAGCGGCGAGGACATCACGCACAACGTCCTGACGCAGATCATCATGGATACCGAGACCAAGGGCGAGACGCTGTTGCCGGTCAATTTCCTGCGCCACCTGATCGGTATGTATGGCGACAAGATGCAGTCGATGGTGCCACAGTATCTGGAAGCATCGATGACCGCCTTCCGCAAGAACCAGCACGACGTTCGCGCCGCGCTCGAGGGTGCGCTCGGATCGAACCCGCTTGCCGAAATGACGCGGCGGAACCTCGAGATGTTCCAGCAGGCGGCAGGCGCCTTCATTCCAGGCGCCGGCAACACCAAGGCCAAGGATAGCGAAATCGCCGCGCTCAAGGCCGAAATCGCCGACCTCAAGGCCGAGCTCGCCAAAAAGTAACGACGGGCCGCTCTTCCGCCCCCCAGGACAGAAATACCGAACCGATGATCAAGCATGCGCTCAGCGTAACCCGTCAGGCCGATTTCGCGGCCTGGTATCAGGACGTCATTGCCGAGGCCGACCTTGCCGAGGAATCGGGCGTCCGCGGCTGCATGGTGATCAAGCCGTGGGGCTATGGCATCTGGGAACGGATCCAGACGGTGATGGACGCCGCGATCAAGGATGCTGGCGTTCAGAATTGCTATTTCCCGCTGTTCATTCCCTTGAGCTTCTTTGAGAAGGAAGCCGATCATGTCGATGGTTTCGCAAAGGAAATGGCGGTCGTCACGCACCACCGCCTGATCGCGGACGGCAATGGCAAGCTCGTTCCCGATCCCGAAGCAAAGCTGGAGGAACCGCTGATCGTCCGTCCGACGTCGGAGACTGTCATCGGCGCCGCGATGAGCCGGTGGGTACAGAGCTGGCGCGACCTGCCGCTCAAGGTCAATCAATGGGCCAATGTCGTGCGCTGGGAGATGCGCACGCGCATGTTCCTGCGCACCAGCGAGTTTCTGTGGCAGGAAGGCCATACCGCGCACGCCGACAAGCAGGACGCGATGGCCGAAACGCTGCGCGCGCTCGAAATGTACCGCGCTTTTGCCGAGGATGTGCTGGCGATGCCGGTCATCGCAGGCGAAAAGCCCGAGAATGAGCGCTTTCCCGGTGCCGTCGCGACCTATTCGATCGAGGCGATGATGCAGGATGGCAAGGCGCTGCAAGCCGGAACGTCGCACTATCTCGGCACCGGCTTCGCTGAAGCGGCTGGCATTCGCTATCAGGACAAGGATGGCGGTCACAGCCTGTGTCACACGACAAGCTGGGGCACCTCGACCCGCATGATCGGCGGGGTCATCATGACGCATGGCGACGACGACGGGCTGCGTTGCCCGCCGCGTATCGCGCCGCACCAGATCGTCATCGTGCCGATGCTGCGCGACAATGAAGAGGATCAAGCGATCCTCGATTATTGCGCGGAACTTCAGGCCGCGTTGAAGGCGCTCGACGCTTTCCGCGAACCGCTGCGCGTCCATCTCGACGCCGGTGCCAACAAGGCCCAGACCAAGCGCTGGGGCTGGGTCAAGAAGGGCGCACCCGTCATCCTCGAAATCGGCCCGCGCGACGTCGCAGGCGGCAATGTCGCGGTGATCCGCCGCGACCGCTTGTACAAGGACGACGGCAAGCTCAACACGGCGTTCGTTGCCAGGAGCGATTTCGTCGCCGGAGCGGTCGCGACGCTGGAAGACATCCAGTCGAGCCTTCATGCCGAGGCGAAGGGCCGGCTCCACGCGAACATCCGCCGCGATGTGGCGGACCTCAAGGCGCATTTCGCCGGTGACGACAAATTCGTCGGCTGGGTCGAAGTGCAATGGTCGCGCCCGACCGGCGTGGCGCTCGACACGATCGTCGAGCAGCTCAAGGGGCTCAAACTGACGATGCGCAACACCCCGATCGATGCGGCGCCCGCCGACGGCGCCTGCTTCTTCACGGGCGAGCCTGCGGTCGAACGCGTGCTAATCGGACGGACCTATTGATTTTGTTCACGCGCAGACGCGAAGACGCGAAGAGGCCGCGCCGACCGCGAAGCGGCATTTCCTCTCTGTCGCTGCGCGATTCCTCTCTGTCGCTGCGCGATGCCGCACCGCGTGACGGGAGAGGGGGCCTCTCGGCCCGGAACGTCTTCTTCGCGCCTTCGCGTCTTCGCGCGAACCATTGGAACGGCCTGAGATGAAAAAGCCCAAGCCGCAACCCGGCCTGCCCACGTTCGATCAAATCCTGCGCTTTATCGAAGAGAGCAACGAAGCGGTCGGCAAGCGCGAGATTGCGAAACATTTTGCGTTGCATGGCAATGACAAGATCGCGCTCAAAGCCTTGCTCAAGGACATGACCGACGAGGGGCTGGTCGATCTTGCGCCCGGCCGGGCGTTCCACAAGCATGGCGGCTTGCCGCGCGTGACCGTGCTGCGCGTGACCTCGATCGACGGCAGCACAGTCTGGGCGGTGCCCGAGCATTGGGAAGCCGCGGGTCCGGCGCCGCGCCTTCGCGTGATGGAACAGGGCCGCAAAGGCGCATTCGGTGTCGGCGACCGCATTCTCGCGCGAACTGAGGAACGCGGCGGCGGCCATGTCGCGCATCCGATGAAGAAATTGCAGGCGGGCGGCGAGACGGTCATCGGCGTGCTGGTCGACGATATGGGCCCTGGCGGCAAACCGACGCTGTGGCTGCGCCCCGCCGACAAGCGCGCGCGCTATGACTTCGCCGTCGCCGACAAGGGCGACGCGAAGGTCGGCGACCTCGTGCGCGCCGAACTGACCGGCCGCGGTCCTGCGATCAGGGCGAAAGTCGTCGAGCGCTTGGGCGATCCGTTCGCGCCGCGTGCTTTGAGCATGATCGCCATCGCGCGCCACGAAATTCCGCACGTCTTCAGCGCCGAAACGCTGGCCGAAGCCGACATCGCGGCGAAGCTGCCGCTGACGCCCGAGGGTCGCGAGGATCTGCGCGATCTGCCGATCGTCGCGATCGACCCGATCGACGCGCGCGATCATGACGATGCGGTCTGGGCGGCGCCGGACGAGGATGCCGCCAACAAGGGCGGCTGGCGCGCGATCGTGGCGATCGCCGACGTCAGTTACTATGTCCGGCCCGACGGCGCGATCGACCGTGAGGCGCGGCGGCGCGGCAACAGCGTCTATTTCCCCGACCAGGTCGTGCCGATGCTGCCCGAAACGCTGTCGGCGGGCGTCTGCTCGCTGAAAGCGGGGCAGGACAGGGCGGCGATGGCGTGCCACCTCGTCATCGACAAGCATGGCAAGGTGACGTCATGGCGTTTCACGCGAGCGCTCGTTCGGCTGCGCGCCAACATCGCCTATGAGCATGCGCAGGCGGCCTTCGATGCCGATACGCCGCGCGACGAGTGGGATGCCGATGTCCTCGCGTCGCTCAGGAATCTGTGGGGCTGCTGGGCGCTGCTCGCCAAGGCGCGCGCCGCGCGCGCGCCGCTCGACCTCGACCTGCCCGAACGGCAGGTGATCCTCGACGAGAAGGGCGCCATTGCGGAGATCCGCGTCCGCGACCGGCTCGATTCGATGCGGCTGATCGAGGATTATATGATCGCGGCGAACGTCGCGGCGGCGAAAGCGCTTGAGGCGAAGAAGTCGCCGGTGATGTACCGCATCCACGAGCCGCCGAGCCGCGAAAAGCTGGTCAGCCTGAAAGACTATCTCGAAACCTTCGAGCGGGCCTTTGCGCTTGGGCAAGTGATCACGCCCGCGGTGTTCAACCGCCTGATCGACGGCTTTTCCGAAGACGACCGATTGCCCGAAATCATGCAGGCGATCCTGCGCAGCCAGACGCAGGCCTATTATGGTCCCGCGAACGCGGGCCATTTCGGCCTCGCGCTCGGCAGCTATGCGCATTTCACGTCGCCGATCCGCCGCTACGCCGATTTGATCGTCCACCGCGCGCTCGTCGACAGCTACAAGCTCGAAGTGCCCGGCAAGCCGAAGGGATTGCCCGAACGCACCGGGCTCGGCGAAGCCGACGCCAAGGGACTGTCGCGGATCGGCGAAGCGATCAGCGCGCTCGAACGGCGCGCGATGGAGGCCGAGCGCGAGACGGTCGATCGCTATGTCGCGGCCTATCTTGCGACCAAGACCGGCGAACTCGTGCTGGCGCGCATCACGGGCGTTCAGCCCTTCGGTTTCTTCGTGACCGTCGACGGGCTTGGCGGCGACGGGCTGGTGCCGGTGTCGACATTGGGCCGCGAACGCTTTTTCTATGACGAGGCGGCGCGCACGCTCGACAGCGAACATGGCCGGGTGAGCTATGGCATCGGCCAGAAGCTGGAGCTGCGGCTGATGGATGCCAACCCGATCAGCGGTGCGCTGCGCTTCGAATTGCCCGATGCGCCCGAAGGTGGCTTTCGCGGCCGCCCGCCGCGCCGCGACGGCATCAAGGACAAGGCCGGGAAGCACGCTGTCGGCAAGCGCGGCCGGCCAGCGAACATCAAGCATAAGGGGCGGCGGCGGTAAACTTTCGTCGCCATTGCGAGGAACCGAAGGCGACGCGGCAATCTCCAGCTATCGATCTTTCGCAAGGTCGATAGCTGGAGATTGCTTCGCTTTGCTGGCAATGACGCGGTTTATTGGCTCCCCGCAAGCCCCCGCAGCAACGCCGCACTTGCCGCATCGGCCGGAAAAAACGCTTCGATCGCAAGCTCCGACAGGGTGATGTCGACCGGCGTCCCAAAGATCGTCACCGTCGACACGAAGCTGATCCGACCGGCGATCGTGTCGAGCACCAGCGGCACCGCGATGCTGTTGACGGGCCCGCCGTCATTGTCGTTGGCCTCGACTGCATAGCCCGCCAATTCTTCGCGCAACGCAACCAGGCCGGCGTCGGCGCTCGCCTCGATCTGCAAATCGAGCCGGTGCAGGATATGCGCCCGCCACATCGCATAATTGACGATTTGCGGCGCAAGCCCGTCGGGATGCAGCGCGATCCGCAGCACATTGACGGGCGGCGTCAGCAACGCGGGCGATACCTGTTCGATCAGGATGGCGATCGCATCGTTCGCGGCGACCATGTTCCAGTGCCGGTCGACCGCGAGCGCCGGATAGGGCTCGTGTCCCTTCAGCACATGCTCGACGATCGCGCGCATCCCGTCCATTTCGGCGCTGTCGAGCGCGCGTTCCTGATAGTCGGGCGCATAGCCCGCCGCGAGAAGCAGCGCGTTGCGTGCGCGGTGCGGCACGTCGAGGCAATCGGCGAGCCGCTGAAGCATCGCGGCGCTCGGCCTCGACCGCCCGGTCTCGATAAAGCTCAGATGCCGCGTCGAAATCTCGGTGTCGAGCGCCAGGTCCATCTGGCTCATCCGGCGCCGCGTGCGCCATTCGCGGAGTTGTTCGCCGAGCGGTGCGACTTGCATGATATTCTCCTTCGCCCAAGGGCTAGCCGCCGGGCGTTCCGATTTCCATTACCTCCCGCGTAATCGACTGACGGCATTCGGGCGGCCAGACGGGACGGGTTCGAAAGGAGAACCGCCATGTCCCGTTTCAATCTCAAGAATATTCTCATCGTCGATGCCGTCACCTGCGTCGGCCTGTTCCTTCTCGGAGTATTCGCCACCGCGGCGGTCGCGTCGATTCTCGGTCTCCCCTCCGAAGTCGTGACCGTCGCCGGCTGGATCGGCCTGCCCAGTGCCTTGCTGATGCTGTTCACCGCGATGCAAAAGCCGCCGAGCCGGACGCTCGCGAACCTGATCGCAGTCGGCAATCTGGGCTGGGTCGCCGCGAGCTTCGCGGTGCTGGCGATGTTCGCCGGCCAAATGACGTGGGCCGGCATTGTCGTCGTCGCGGCGCAGGCTGTCGTCGTCCTCGACCTTGCGTTCCTCGAAGCCAGAGGCGCCGCGGCGCTTCCCCGCGCAGTGACGATCTAACTCAGCGCGGGCTAACTCAGCGCGTCGAGTCGGGCGATATCGATCCCGCCCGGCACCAGCATCACCGGGCAGGGCAGCGTTCCGGCATCCTGTCCGGTGAAATGCGCGACGAGCGGTCCCGGCGCGCCGGTTGCGGCGGTCGCGAGTACGAGCGCCGCCACTTCGTCATTCTCGCCGATGGCCTCGCGCACGACCTCGGCGGGTTTGCCCGACTTGATGATCGTCTGCGCGGTAATATTGGCTTCCTGCTGCACCGCGTCGGCGGCCGCTGACACCAGTTGCTCGGCATGTTCGCGGGCTTCGGCTTCGATCGTCGCCTGCACGCCGCCGAACGCGACGAAATCCTGCGGCGGGATGATCGCGAGCACTGCGACCCCGCCGCCGGTCCGCGCCGCACGCCGCGCCGCAAAGCGGATCGCGAGATTCGCCTCGGGGCTGTCGTCGATCACCACCAGATACGTCCGCATCGCCCGACCCCTCGCTATGCTTTTTGTGAGGCGAGAGTGCGTCACATTCGTATGAAAGGCAAGTTTGCCCCGATGGACGTCGGCGAATGATGGCCTTATGACGAGGGAACAAACCGTAGCGGCAGGCCCCGCCTGCAAGACTCACGAGGGACAAGACCGACCATGCCGATCGAACTCAAAATGCCCGCCCTTTCGCCGACCATGGAGGAAGGGACTCTCGCCAAATGGCTGGTCAAGGAAGGCGACGCCGTCAAATCGGGCGATCTGCTCGCCGAGATCGAGACCGACAAGGCGACGATGGAATATGAGGCGATCGACGACGGCGTGATCAGCCAGATCGTCGTTCCCGAAGGCACCGACAATGTGAAGGTCGGGACCGTCATTGCCGTCATCGCGGGCGAGGGCGAGGATGCCGGGAGCGCAAAGGCGGCCCCGGCGCCGACGCCTGCTCCCGCACCGGCCCCTGCCGCGAAGGAAGAAGCGGCGCCCGCTGCTGCACCGGCGCCGACACCCGCTCCCGCCGCCGCCCCGGCGCCGTCGGCCTCGGGCGACCGCGTCAAAGCCAGTCCGCTCGCCAAGCGCATCGCGGCCGAAAAGGGCATCGATCTTTCGACCATCAAGGGCACGGGCCCGGGTGGCCGCATCGTCAAGGACGACCTCGACGGCGCTCCGGCAGGCGCGGCGGCGCCCGTCGCATCAACCGCACCCGCTGCCCCCGCGCCTGCCGCCGCGGCGGCCGCTCCTGCCGCGGCTCCGGCGTCTGCAGCTGCCAGCTCGATCCCCGATTTCGGCATCCCGCACGACGACGAAAAGCTGTCGGGCATGCGCAAGACGATTGCGCGCCGCCTGACCCAGTCGATGCAGGAATCGCCGCACATCTACCTCACCGTCGACATCCGCCTCGACGCGCTGCTCAAGCTGCGCGGCGAGCTCAATGCCAGCCTCGAAGGCCGCGGCGTGAAGCTCAGCGTCAACGACATGCTGATCAAGGCGCTCGCTGTCGCGCTCGAACGCGTGCCCGCGTGCAATGTCAGCTTCGGCGGCGACGTGATGCGCCAGTACAAGCGCGCCGACATCTCGGTCGCGGTCAGCATCCCGGGCGGCCTGATCACCCCGATCATCACCGACGCCGGTGGCAAGTCGATGTCGAAAATCTCGACCGAAATGGCCGAACTCGCTGCGAAGGCGAAAGAAGGCAAGCTTCAGCCCGCCGAATATCAGGGCGGCACTGCCAGCATCTCGAACATGGGCATGATGGGGATCAAGCAGTTCACCGCAGTCATCAACCCGCCGCAGGGCATGATCATGGCGATCGGCGCCGGCGAGAAGCGGCCCTATGTGGTCGACGACGCGCTGGCGATCGCAACCGTCATGTCGGCGACCGGCAGCTTCGATCACCGCGCGATCGACGGTGCCGACGGCGCGCTGCTGATGAAGACCTTCAAGGATCTGGTGGAGAACCCGCTGGGGCTGGTGGCTTGATGAACCCCTCTCCCTTCAAGGGAGAGGGAGGGGCCCGCGCGCGAAAGCGCGTGGGAGGGTGAGGGTGTGACGGCAGGCTATTCGAAGCAGACGCTGGAACGCGCCAAGACTCTGCGCCGTTCGCTTACCGATCAGGAAAAGAAGCTGTGGGGCGCCCTGCGTGATCGGCGGTTGGGAGGGTTCAAATTTCGCAAACAACAGCCGATCGGGCCGTTTATTGCCGATTTTGTCTGCCAGGACCAGCGCCTGATCGTCGAGGCGGACGGATCTCAGCATGCTGAATCGCAAACGGACGCTGCGCGGGACGCTTTCCTCAAAGACAAGGGCTATCGCGTCCTCCGCGTCTGGAACAATGAAGTGATTGGAAATTTGTCTGGCGTGTTGACGGCAATCCTTGCCGCGCTGTCGGACCCTCACCCTCCCATTGCTACGCAATGGGCCCCTCCCTCTCCCTTAAAGGGAGAGGGGATTGAAAATGGAGCGAATCTTGGCTGACACCAACTACGACCTCATCGTCCTCGGCTCGGGCCCCGGCGGCTATGTCGCGGCGATCCGCGCGGCGCAGCTGGGGCTCAAGACCGCGATTGTCGAGCGAGAGAATCTGGGCGGCATCTGCCTCAACTGGGGCTGCATCCCGACCAAGGCGCTGCTGCGTTCGGCCGAAATCTATCATTATATGCAGCATGCGGGCGACTATGGCCTGATCGCGCAGCAGATCAGCGCGGACATCGACGCCGTGGTGAAGCGGTCGCGCGGCGTCGCAAAGCAGCTGAGTCAGGGCGTCGCCTTCCTGATGAAGAAGCACAAGATCACTGTCCATATGGGCGAGGGCAAGCTGACCGCTCCGGGCACGCTCGACGTGAAGGGCGAGAAAGGGACCGAGACCCTGACCGCCAGGAATATCATCGTCGCGACCGGCGCCCGCGCGCGCGACCTGCCGTTCGCGCCCGCCGACGGCAAACGCATCTGGACCTATCGCCACGCGCTCGTCCCGCCCGAAATGCCAAAGAAGCTGCTCGTCATCGGATCGGGCGCGATCGGGATCGAATTCGCGAGCTTCTACAGCGACATGGGCGCCGAGGTGACCGTCGTCGAAATGCTCGATCGCGTCGTTCCGGTGGAAGATGCCGACGTGTCGGCTTTCCTCGAAAAGGCGCTCAAGAAACAGGGCATGACGATCTTCACCGGCGCGGGTGTCGAGGAACTGAAGGCGACCGCAAGCGGCGTCACCGCGAAGATCAAGACCAGGGACGGCAAGGTTGAAAGCGCCGAATTCAGCCATGCGATCGTCGCGATCGGCATCGTCCCGAATACCGAGAATATCGGGCTCGAAGCGCTCGGCGTAAAGACGACCAAGGGCCATATCGACACCGATGCGCTGTGCCGCACCAACGTGCCCGGCCTGTGGGCGATCGGCGATGTCACCGCGCCGCCGTGGCTCGCACACAAGGCGATGCATGAATCGGTGATTTCGGTCGAAGCGATCGCGGGCAATCACCCGCACGCGATGGACCCGCGCAACATCCCCGGCTGCACCTATTGCCGCCCGCAGATCGCCAGCGTCGGGTTGACCGAAGCGAAGGCGAAGGAGCTCGGCTACGAGGTCAAGGCCGGCACCTTCCCATTCATCGGCAACGGCAAGGCGATCGCGCTCGGCGAGGCCGAGGGTTTCACCAAGACCGTGTTCGACGCAAAGACCGGCGAACTTCTCGGCGCGCACATGATCGGCGCCGAGGTTACCGAACTGATCCAGGGCTATACGATCGGCAAGACCGCCGAACTGGTCGAGGATGATTTCATCGGCACCGTCTTCCCGCATCCGACGCTCAGCGAAACGATGCACGAAGGCGTCCTCGCGGCGTTCGGGCGCGCGCTGCATATCTGATCCAGAACTTTCGTCATTCGCGCTTTCGCGCGAATGACGAAAGGGGGGACTGTGAAAGCGCAATCCAACCGATACCTCTTCGCTGCCGCCGCGCTGGTCGTCGCGGTCATCCTGCTCGGCCTGATCGCCGGCGCCGGATGGCTCGTCAGCGCCGATCTCTGCATCTCGAACGCGCTGTCGTTTCAAGTCGGACGGAGCGATCCCGCCTTCATCTCGTTCATGCAGGGAGCAAGCTGGATCGGCGGAGGAACGCCGCGCTGGATCATTGTCATCCTGCTCTCGGCGGTCGTGTGGCGCTGGTGCGGACAGCGGTGCGCGATTGCGCTTGCCGGCGCGTCGCTGCTCTCGAATCTCGCTTCGAACCTGCTGAAATTCGCGTTCGACCGCGCGCGGCCCGACGTCATCGAACATCTCGACCATGTGAACAGCGCGTCCTATCCCAGCGGCCATGCGACAAGCGCTGCCGCGGTCTATCTGCTGCTCGCCTGGTTCGCGCCGCCGCGCTGGCGTTCGCTCGCCTGGGCGCTCGCCACGGGGATGATTCTCCTCAACGGCTTTTCGCGTATCATGCTGGGTGTTCATTGGGCGAGCGACGTCGTCGGCGGCACGATGCTCGGCGCCGCCTTTGCACTGCTGGGGGCGTGCTGGGCATCGCGCGCGACCTCAAGATTATCGTAAACTTTCCGCGCTAGGCGTTTCGCATCGGCAGCGGAGGATCTGCGATGCGTTTGATTGGCGGTGCATTCAGCTGGGCCTTTGCGCTCGTTCCCACGGTCTATATCGGTGGGCTGATCTGGTATTTCATGGGCGTCGGCGGTAACAGTGCCGCGGGCATTGCCGATATCGGGCTTGGCCCGACGGTCATGGGCCTGGCCGTTGTCGGGCTGGTCCTGACGCTTCCCGTGATCATCAAACTGCTGCGCCTGATCAGCAGGACGGACAAGGTTCCCGGCGCGCGCGCCGAAGAGGCCGGCGATCTGTCGGCGGAGACGCAAGGCTTCGACGCCGATGCGGCGTTTGCCAACTATATGCGCAACCGCGACGCCGCACCGCCGCCCCCCATTGCCGCCGATGTGGTCGATGACAATCTGCGCCCCTTCACGCCGCGTCCCGGCGGGTTCGGACGCAAGGCCGTCTGACCTTTCGATCTGACCTCTCGACAGGCGCGCCGACGCGGCTAGTGTCGCGCCTATGGCTCAAGGCACGCACGACTTCGTCCCCGATCCGCGCAACGACGCGATCCTGATCAACGTCAACGGCGCGCTCGTACCGCGCGCGCAAGCGAGCGTGTCGGTGTTCGACAGCGGCTTCATGCTCGGCGACGGAGTATGGGAAGGGATTCGCGTCCACAAGGGGCGGATGGCGTTCCTCGATCAGCATCTCGACCGGCTGTTCGAGGGCGCGAAAGCCATTGCGATGGATATCGGCATCCCTCGAGAGGCGCTGATCCAGCGGCTCCATGACACAATTGCGGGCAACCGGATGGACGCGTGCCATATCCGCCTGATGGTGACGCGCGGTATCCGTTCGACGCCGTATCAGGACCCGCGCGTCGTGATCTCGCCGGCGACGATCGTGATCATCGCGGAGCATAAGGATCCTCTGCCATCGACGGTCGAAAAGGGTTTGTCGCTCTTCACCGTTCATGTTCGCCGCGGGGATCCCGCAGTGCAGGACCCCAAACTCAATTCGCACTCGAAGCTCAACTGCATCACGGCGTGCATCCAGGCGGCGCAGGCGGGCGCTGACGAAGCCCTGATGCTCGACCCGCACGGCTTTGTCGCGACATGCAATTCGACCCATTTCTTCATCGTACGCAAAGGCGAGGTTTGGACGTCGAGCGGCGATTATTGCCTGGGCGGGATTACCCGCGGCAATGTGATCCGCATCTGCCGCGACAACGGCATTCCGGTCCATGAGAAGAATTTCTCGCTCACCGACGTCTATGGCGCCGACGAGGCGTTCGTGACGGGCACTTTTGCAGGCGTCGTCCCGGCGCATACGATCGACGGGCGTGTGCTGACCGGGGGCCGGGGGCCAATGGTCGAGCGCTTGCAGGGATTGTACAAGCAATTGATCGAAAGCGATATTTCAGGGCGCGATCGCCCATGAAGGACTGCCTCCGCATTGCGATGTGGTCGGGTCCGCGTAACCTTTCGACCGCGATGATGCGCAGTTTCGGCAGCCGCGCCGACACCCATGTCATCGACGAACCTTTCTATGGCGCGTACCTTCAGGAAACCGGCGATCCGCAGCCGATGATGGACGACGTGATCGCGTCGATGGACTGCGACTGGCACGGCGTCGCGCGCAGCATGACCGGACCCAGCCCCGCGGCAAAGCCGATCTGGTACCAGAAACATATGGCGCACCATATGGTCGGCCCCATTGCGCATGACGACCTGCCGGGGCTGCGCCATGCTTTCCTGATCCGCGACCCGGCGCGCGTTGTCGCAAGCTACGCCGCAAAGCGCGTGATGGTGCGCCCCGACCATCTCGGCACCGACAAGCAGGTCGAGTTTTTCGACCGCGAAGCCGACCGGCTCGGTCACGCGCCGCCCGTGATCGACAGCGCCGACATCTTGCGCGATCCGGCTCCGATGCTGCGGAAATTATGTGCTGCGCTGGGCATTGATTGGGATCCGGCAATGCTGCGTTGGGAACCCGGCATTCACGCCACCGATGGCGTATGGGCGTCGCACTGGTATGACGCTGTCGTGTCGAGCACCGGCTTTGGCGTAGCCGACAAGCCGGTGCCCGCACTTTCTGCCGAGGGGCAGGCCGTGGCCGACGCGTGCCGGCCCGGCTACGACTATCTGGCTGGATTCAAACTGGCGATATGATCCCGAAACCTGCGTCGGTTCCGCGAAAGCGGGAGTGACGAACAGCGCGCGTTGCGGGCAACCGCATTTTCCGCTGTCCTAATTTCCCAGCCTTTGCCATCACGATGAAGGACACCGGAAACAGGGCGGATCAAACATGCAATCACGAGTAAAGTTCGGCAGTTTTCTGCGAGGAATCGCATGGGGCGCAACGGCTCTTTTTGCGGCGTCGGCCGCGTCCGCACAGGCGCCGGAAGCGACGGGACAGACTGTCATTACCGCCGCGCGCTACATCGACGTGCTGACCGGCAAGACGGTCGATTATCCCGCGATCTTCGTCGGCGCCGATGGCCGCATTACCGGCATCGCCGATGCGCGCACGGTGCGTTGGGGATCGAACGTCAAGCACATCGACCTTGGCGACAAGACGCTGCTGCCCGGCCTGATCGACATGCACGTCCATTTGACGTCGCTGGCCGAGGTCGGCGGCTATCAGGGGCTGCGCTATACCGACAGTTTCTGGACCGTCGTCGGCGTGGCCAACGCCAGGAAAACACTCGATGCGGGCTTCACCACCGTTCGCAACGTCGGTTCTGCCGACTTCGAGGACGTCGGCCTCAAACAGGCGATTGAGGGCGGATATATAGCCGGCCCGCGGATCATTCCCGCCGGCTGGGCGATCGGCGCAACGGGTGGCCATTGCGATGGCGGCGGATTGCCGCCGTCGATGGATCGCAAGGAACCCTCGGTTGTCGATAGCCCCGAAGAGGGCCGGGCGAAGGTCCGCTGGCTGCACAAATATGGTGCGCGAGTCATCAAGATCTGCGCGACCGGCGGCGTATTCTCGCTTGGCGACAGCGTCGGCGCGCAGCAGTTGACGCTCGAGGAAATGAAGGCGATTGCCGACGAGGCGCATATGCTGGGCATCAAGGTCGCAGCGCACGCGCACGGCGATGACGGCATCAAGACAGCGATCCTCGCCGGAATCGACACGATCGAACATTGCAGCCTTGCAAGCGACGAAACGATCAAGCTGGCCGTCGCGCACAAGACGTGGTTCGACATGGATATCTATAACGACGACTATATCCTCGCCACCGGCACGGCGAACGGAACCGAACAGGAAAGCCTCGACAAGGAAAAGGCAATCGGCCTTGCGCAGCGGCAGACCTTTCAGCGTGCGGTGAAGGGCGGCGTGCGGATGATCTTCGGCAGCGATGCTGGCGTCTATCCGCATGGAGACAATGGTCGGCAGTTCGCCAAGATGGTCGAATGGGGGATGACCCCGCTGCAGGCGATCCGCGCCGCGACGATGAACGGCGCCGAAGCTCTGGGCATGACCAGCGATGTCGGGGCGATCGCGGTTGGCCGTTACGCTGATATCATCGCGGTCGACGGCGACCCGCTGGCCGACGTGCGCCAGCTCGAAAGCGTCGATGCCGTCGTGAAGGGCGGCGTGCTGGTGAAGGGCAACTAAGCGTCCTTGCGAAGGGCCAAAGGCGAAGAAGCAATCTCATGCGAGCAGCCTTGTCTTGCCGATCGCACGGGATTGCTTCGCTTCGTTCGCGATGACGAAGAAGGCTAAATCACCAACCGGTCGATCATCGCCTCATGCATTTCGGGTGTCAGGTTCAGCACCGCCTCGGCATAGGTCGCGATGTCGCCATGATCGCGCCGCACCGTTGCGAGCGCGGCGTCGAGATAGGCGGGATTGACCGACATCAGCGCGCGGATCGCGTCATCGTGGATCTCCGCGCCGTGGCGCGCGCGGATATGCGCGGCGCCCTGCTCGATCCGCTCGTCGATCCTTCCGGCGGTGTTGGTGAGGAGATAGTCCTGCATCAAATCGTCTTCGTGGACGCCAAGCAACCGGTGAACGATCGCGACGGCAAATCCCGTCCGGTCCTTGCCCGCGACGCAATGGACCAGGCTCGGCGCATCATATTCGGCGAGCGCAGCGACATAGAGCCTCAGCGTTGCAACGAGCGCTGGGCGGTACGGCATGCCGGCGTAGGTATCGATCATCCGTTCGCGCGCGGTCTCGGCATCGATCGCGCCGCCCGCCGCCTGCAAATGCGGTGCGAGGCCGGCCGTGACGCCGCCCGCGAACAGCACGCGGGCCGAGAAATTGTCCGACCGCCGGCACGGGTGTATCTCGCGCTCGTCGTCGCCGCGCAGGTCGATCACCGTCTCGATCCGCAGCTGGTCGAGTGCCTCCAGATCCTCGTCGCTCGCCGTCTGGTGGTGAGCGGAGCGCCAGAGCGTCCGGTCGCGCAATCTTCCGCCGCCCTCGACCGCATAGCCGCCATAGTCGCGGAAATTGTGGATGCCCGACAGGGGCAGGACGCGCTCGGCGAGCATGATCAGTCTCCTGTAAACACCGGGTTCCGCTTTTCGACAAAAGCGTCGATCGCTTCCCGGTTGTCGGCGGTTTCGTGAACGATCGCCTGATAGGCGGCGCTGAGTTCGAGGATGTCGCTCATCCGGCTATGCTGTGCTTCGCGGAGCAGCCGCTTCGTGAGGCGCAGCGCGCGGGGCGGGTTGCAGACGATCCGCTCGGCAATGGCGACGGCGCGATCGAGAAGCTGGTCGTCCGGCACGACGTCGGTCACGAGCCCATAGTCCTTGGCGGTCGCCGCGTCGAAGCGGTCACCCGTCAGGAACAGCTCGGCAGCGCGCGGATAGCCGAGCACTTTCTGGAGCAACCACGCCCCGCCGTCGCCGGGAACAATGCCGACCTTGATGAAGCTGCACGCAAACTTCGCGCTCTCGGCGGCGATCCGGATGTCGCAGGTGCAGGCAAGGTCGCAGCCGAGTCCGATCGCATGGCCATTGACCGCGGCGATCATCGGCACTTCGCAGTCCATCAATGCACGGATCACCGCCTGCACGCCCTTGCGATAATTCGCGCGGGTCGAATCGGGCTGGTCGAGCACGCCGATGCCCTGCCGGTCCTTCATGCCTTTCAGGTTTCCGCCCGCGCTGAACGCCTTGCCGCTGCCGGTCAGGATGATCGCACTGACGCCGCGGTCGTCACCGAGCGCGCGCAGCGTCTCGATGATGTCCTGGCAATCCTCGTGTGTGCCGATCGCATTCATGCTCTCGGGCTTGATCATCGTCAGGATCGCGATCTTGCCACGCCGCTCGACACTCAGAAATTCGCCCATCATATTCTCCATTATCGGCGACCGCAGGCTACGCCTCGCAGTCGCCGCGTGCAAGTTCAGCGCACCGCTCCGCCGCTACGCAGCGCCGTGATTTTGTCGGTGTCGTAACCGAGGCCGGCGAGCACTGCGTCGCCGTCGCCGCCGACGGCAGGCGCAGGGCGGGGCCGGTCATTGACCGTCGCCGAATAGCGCGGCGCGGGGGCCGGATGCGGGACGCCCGCGACGGTCACGAAGGTCTCGCGCTCGACATTGTGCGGATGGTGCGGGGCCTCGGTCAGCGACAGCACCGGCGCGAAGCAGACGTCGGTCATCTCCATCAATGCGCACCATTCGTCGCGGGTCTTCGTCGCGAACAGCGCAGCGAGCCGGGCCTTTTTGGCGGGCCAATTCTCCTGATCGTCCTGCACGTCGAAATCGGGATCGGCATCCAGGCCGGTCTTGGCGCGAAGCAGCGCATAGAATTGCGGCTCGATCGACCCGATCGAGATGAATTTGCCGTCGCTGCAGGTGTAGGTGTCGTAATAGGGGGCGCCGCCGTCGAGGCGATTGACGCCGGCTTCGTCCTTGATCATCCCGGCGCCGTGGAACCACCAGCTCATCCCCGCGAGCAGCGCTGACCCGTCAGTCATCGCGCAGTCGATCACCTGACCCTCACCGGTCTTGCAGGCATGGAGCAGGGCGCTCGACATGCCGAACGCCAGCATCATCCCGCCACCGCCAAAATCGCCGACATAATTGACCGGCGGTACCGGCTTTTCGCCGGCCCGCCCGATGCCATGCAGGACGCCCGACAAGGAGATGTAGTTGATGTCGTGGCCCGCGGCCTGGGCATAGGGTCCGAACTGTCCCCAGCCGGTCATGCGACCATAGACGAGCTTCGGATTGTCGCCGAGCAGCACCTCGGGGCCGAGGCCCAGACGCTCCATGACTCCGGGACGATAGCCTTCGATAATCCCGTCGGCGCTTTTGCAAAGATCGCGCGCAATCTGCACCGCGTCCGGGTTTTTCATGTCGAGCGAGATGGACGTCCGATTGCGCGACAGCGGATCGCGCGGATCCATGAAACCGCCCGGGCGATCGATCCGGACCACCTCGGCGCCATGGTCGGCCAGCATCATCCCGCAGAAGGGGCCCGGGCCGATGCCTGCGAATTCGATAATCCTGATGCCTTGCAGTGGTCCAGCCATGTCTCTCGTCTCCCTTGCGGCCCTCGGGGCCTTCTCCAAATGTTGCACTAATGTGCCAAGCAACTTCAAAATGTCGCGAAACTGTCAGGCTTTTGCAGCCCGCATGTCACGCCACACCGGTATCGGGCCGACATGGAAGCACCGTCCATCGCCCTCGATCGCCGCGGTTTTGCCAAGGGCCTCATGGCTACTGCCTTTGCCGGGCTCGCGCTCCACAGCCGCCATGTCGCCGCCGCGATGCTCGCCGAAGAGCAGGGGTTCGGATTGCCGATCCCCGATCCTGCGGGCATCCTCGACCTGCCGCCCGGCTTTTCCTACAAGATTATTTCGCAATTCGGACAGGTGATGAGCGACGGGCGCCGGGTGCCCAACAGCGCCGACGGCATGGGTTGCACGATCTTGCCCGACGGGCGGCTGTGCCTGATGCGCAACCATGAGCTCGGCGCCGACGAATTGACGCAGGGCGCCTGTCCGATCGGCGCCAACGGCGATGCCGCAGCGTTCGACTGTGTCCGCGGCGGAAGCGGCGAGGCGCTGCCGGGCGGCGTGTCGGCGCTGATTCTCGATCCGGCGAGCCTCGCGATCGACGAGCAATATCTCGCTCTCGTCGGGACGATCCGCAACTGCGCCGGCGGTATGACGCCGTGGGGCAGCTGGCTGAGCTGCGAGGAAGATGTCTCGCGCGGCGGCGGAAAGATCGGACAGGATCATGGCTGGGTGTTCGAAATGCCCGTCGCGCCCGGCAGGCTTGTCACCGCCGAGCCGATCAAGGCGATGGGCCGCTTCAACCACGAAGCGGCGGTTTGCGACCCGAAGAGCGGCGCGATCTACATGACCGAGGACCGGCAGGACAGCCTCTTCTATCGCTTCCTTCCCGCCGAAGCGGGGCAGCTTCACAAGGGCGGGCGGTTGCAGGCGCTGTCCGTTCTCGATCGCGACGTGACCGACACGCGCAACTGGTCGGGCCCGACCTTTGCGAGCGGCGGCTGGAACGATGTCCGATGGGTCGACCTCGACGATGTCGAGAGCCCCAGGGACGATCTGCGCAAGCGCGGCGCGCGCGACGGCGCGACGATCTTTGCCCGCGGTGAAGGCATCCACGGCGGCGACGGCGAAATATACTTCACCTGCACCTCGGGCGGTCCGGCGCGGCGCGGACAGATCATGCGCTATCGTCCGTCGCCTGCCGAAGGAACGGCCGACGAAGCGACACGGCCGGGGCAGCTCCAGCTGTTTCTCGAATCGACCGACCCCGACCACTTCAGTTTCGGCGACAACCTGTGCGTTGCCCCGGGTGGTGACCTGATCGTCTGCGAGGACAGGCGCGGCAACAAGCCCGACAATTATCTCCGCGGCGTCACCCCGGAAGGGAAAGTCTATCCCTTCGCCCGGGTGACCGCCGCGACCAAATGCTCGGGCGTGTGTTTCGCGCCCGACGGCAAGACGATGTTCCTCAATCTTTACAGCCCGGCACGGACGATCGCCGTGCGCGGGCCGTTCTGAATGCGGCACATCAGATCCGTTCGATGATGATCGCCGGCGCCATGCCACCCGCGGCGCACATCGTGACGAGGCCATAGCGCCCGCCCGACCGTTCGAGCTCGTCCAGCGCCGTCCCGATCAGGATCGAACCCGTCGCGCCGATCGGATGGCCCAGCGCCATCGAACCGCCGTTGATGTTCACCTTCTCGCGATCGAGCTCGAGATCGCGGATGAACTTTTCGGCGACGACCGAGAAGGCCTCGTTGATTTCCCAGACGTCGATGTCGTCGGTCGTGAGACCGGCCTTTTCGAGCACTTTCTTCGCCGCCGGGACCGGGGCATTGAGCATCAGCGTCGGATCGTCGCCGATGTTGGCATAGGCGACGATGCGGGCGCGGGGCTTCAGCCCGTGCTTGTCGACATAATCCTTCGACGCCAGCAGCACCGCCGCGGCGCCGTCGACGACACCCGACGAATTGCCGGCATGGTGGAAATGCTGGATTTCGAGGTCGGGGTAGCGACGGTTGATCTGCTTGCGGAACGTGACCCCGCCGCCCAGGTCGAAGTCGGCGAGCGCGGCAAAGCTCGGCTTCAGCGACGCCAGACCTTCGGCAGTCGTTTCGGGCCGCGGGAATTCTTCGCGGTCAAGCGCGACGCTGCCGTCGGGATTGTGCACGGGAACGACCGACTTTGCGAAACGGCCTTCCTTGATGGCGCGGTCGGCGCGCTGCTGGCTGACCAGCGCGAGCGCGTCGAGATCCTCGCGGCTGATCCCTTCCATCGTTGCAATCGCGTCGCCGCAGACACCCTGATTCGATTGCGGGTGCAGCGCGTCGAGCGCTTCATGGCCCGATCCCATCATCCGTGGAGGAAGGCCGGCGTTGGCCTGCTCGGCGGCAAAAGCGGAAGTATAGCTCATCATTTCTGTGCCGCCGGCGATCACGCAGTCTTCCATCCCGCTCATCACGGTTGCGGCGGCGAAGTTCACCGCGCTGATGCCGCCGCCGCAGAAGCGGTCGAGCGTCGTCCCGCTCGCCTTGGTGTCATAGCCCGCCGATAGCGCTGCCATGCGGCCGAGGTCGCCGCCCTGCTTGCCATTCTGGCTTGAGGTCGACCAGACAATGTCGTCCACCGTCGCGGTGTCGAGGTTGTTGCGGTCGCGGATCGCCGCGAGCACGGTCGCGGCGAGGTGCTGGGGGTGGAGGTGCGACAGCGCGCCCTTGCCGG
This sequence comes from Sphingopyxis sp., assembly GCF_965227415.1. Taxonomy (GTDB): domain Bacteria; phylum Pseudomonadota; class Alphaproteobacteria; order Sphingomonadales; family Sphingomonadaceae; genus Sphingopyxis. Next base: position 536,060 of record NZ_OZ245749.1, read on the forward strand.
GCTTGCCAATCCCGCGCGGGGTGCGGACGGCGTCGATGATATAGGCTTCGGACATCGGAAATTCCTTTCGGTCGGGGAGGCGGGTTAACGCGGCGCCATGCGGATGGCGCCGTCGAGGCGAACCGCCTGGCCGTTGAAATAGGTATTGCGGACCATTTCCATTGCAAGGCTGGCATATTCCTCGGCCTTGCCGAGGCGTTTGGGGAAGGGCACCGAGGCTTCCAGGCTTTCCTTCACCTTCGGGTTCATATTGCCGAGAAGCGGCGTGCCGAAAACGCCCGGCATGATCGAATTGACGCGGATGCCGAGGTCCATCAGGTCGCGCGCCATCGGCAACACCAGGCCGTTCACGCCGGCCTTCGCCGAACCGTAGATGACTTGGCCGATCTGCGCATCCTGCGCCGCCACCGATGCGGTAAAGATGATCGCGCCGCGTTCTCCGTCTTCCATTTCGAGAAGCGTGGCCATGCCTTCGGCCGCGATCGATCCGATGCGATAGCTTGCGGTCAATATGCCCGCGACGCCATAGGCATAATCCTCGGTCGACGTGCGGCGGAATTTGCCCGTTTCCTTGTCGTAGGCGAGCGTCTTGCCGCGGCGCGAGGTCATCGCGCAATGGACGCAGATGCGTTCTTGGCCATGCGCGGCGCGCGCCTTGGCATAGCCGTCGAGAACCGACTGTTCATCGGTGATGTCGACGTGGACGAACAGTCCGCCGATCGCCGCAGCGACCTCCTCGCCGAGCGCATCATTGATGTCGAAAATCGTGACCTTCACGCCCGCTGCGGCAAGCGCTTCGGCGGTGGCGCGGCCAAGGCCGGAAGCTCCGCCGGTCACGACCGCGGCTGTGCTGGAATCGAACTTCATGGGGAGGCTCCTCAGATTTGGGGATAGTGGGAGGGAGGGATTATTTCGCGGCGATGATCTTGCGGCTGCGATGCGGCCATCAGCGGAGTCCGGCTTTCCAGTCGCGGCGAATTTTCTTCGCGAGGCTCCATTTGTGCACCTCGGTTGGTCCGTCATAAATGCGAAAGGCGCGAACTTCGCGGAACACCTGTTCGACGATCGTCTTGTCGGTCACTCCGGTGCCGCCCATCACCTGGACGCAGCGATCGGCGATGCGCATCAGCGCTTCCGACACCGCGACCTTGGCCATCGAGCTTTCGCCCGTCCCGAGCGATCCGGTGTCGAGAACGGCGGCGCACCAGTCGATCATCAGTTCGGCCTGCTTCAGGTCGATCATATTTTCGGCCAGCATGAATCCGACGCCTTCATGATCGATCAGCGGCTTGCCGAACGCCTCGCGGCGGTTGGCGTAGTCGGTCGCAATTTCATGCGCGCGGATGCACGCGCCAAGCCAGCGCATGCAATGCGACAGACGGGCAGGCGACAGGCGCACCTGCGCGTAGCGAAAGCCTTCGCCCGCTTCGCCCAGCATCTGGTCGGCGGGAATGCGAAGATTGTCGATCGTCAGCGTCGCATGCCCGCCGGGCATCGAGCTGTCGATCGTGTTTGGCACGTCGTCGATGCGGATTGCGGCGTCGGGCAGGTCGACAAGGAACATGCACGCCCCCTGCTCGGCCTTAGCCATGATGATTCCGACGCGGGCGCCCTGCGCGCCCGTGATGAACGTCTTGCGGCCATTGACCACCCAATGATTGCCATCAAGGTGGCAGGTCGTCTTCATCATCGACGGATCGGAGCCTGCGCCGCCTTCATCGGCTGGCTCGGTCATGAAAAAGGCCGATCGGACACGCCCCTCGACCATCGGCTTCAGGAAGCGCTCCTTGAGGTCGGCGCTCCCCTCTTTGCCGAGCAGATACATATTGCCTTCATCGGGCGCCATCGTGTTGCAGGCGAGCGGGCCGAGCGGCGACAAGCCGCTGTTGATGAGGACGATCGCGGTCTCGCGCTGGTTGAGATGGTCGCCGTCTTTCAGAATGTGCGGCGTCAGGACGCCGGCTGCGCGCGCATGCTCGCGCATTTCCATGACGAGCTCGTCGGTCGGCGCGCCATGATGGTCGCGGCGCGGGTCCTTTTCATAAGGAACGACCGTTTCGCGGACGAAGGTTTCGACCCGTTCCGCAATGGCGATGGCGCGATCCGAAATCGTCATCGTGGAGCCGCCGTCATCATTATCCGAGAATCCTCATTCCTGTGTTTGCTGCTTGCCAATCAACCGGACGTTGACGTAAGCGTCAAGTTAAATCGCCGTTGCAAGGCGGCGGTGCCGTAAGGGCAGCGGGCAAGAGGAAGGGAAATCATGGCTTTCAAGACGCGCATCACGGAAATGCTGGGTATCGAGCATCCGATCGTTCAGGGCGGCATGCAGAGCGTCGGCTATGCCGAACTGGCGAGCGCGGTATCGAACGCCGGGGGGCTCGGTATTATCACGGCGCTGACGCAACCGACGCCCGACGCGCTGCGCGACGAGATCGAGCGATGCCGGTCTATGACCGACAAGCCGTTCGGCGTGAACATGACCGTTTTTCCGACGATCAACGCCCCCGATTACAAGGCCTATGCGCAAGCGATCATCGACGGCGGCGTGAAGATCGTCGAGACGGCTGGAACCCAAGCTGTTCGCGAAATCTGGGAGATGCTGAAGCCGCATGGCGTCGTCATCCTGCATAAATGCACCGCGGTCCGCCATGCGCTGTCGGCCGAGAAGGCCGGCTGCGATATTATTTCGATCGACGGTTTTGAATGCGCGGGCCATCCCGGCGAAGACGATATTCCCGGGCTGATCCTGATCCCGGCCGCGGCCGACAAGGTGAAGATCCCGATGCTCGCGTCGGGTGGTTTCGGCGACGGGCGCGGCCTCGTCGCGGCGCTGACGCTCGGTGCCGAAGGGGTCAACATGGGCACGCGTTTCTGTGCGACGGTCGAGGCGCCGATCCATGACAATGTGAAACAGGCCTATATCGACAACGACGAACGTGGCAGTTTCCTGATCTTCCGGAGTTTCAAGAATACCGCGCGCGTCGGCCGCAGCCCTGTCAGCGAGGAAGTGGCGCGCCGCCTGTCGAACCCCGACGCGCAATTCAGCGACGTGCAGGAACTCGTCTCGGGTGCTGCGGGGCGCGAACTGCTCCAGACGGGCGACCTCAGCAAAGGCGTGTTCTGGGCCGGGATGGTGCAGGGGTTGATCCACGATATCCCGACCTGCCGCGAGCTGATCGACCGGATCATCGGTGACGCCGAATCGATCATCGACCAGCGGCTCGCCGGCTTCCGCAACTGATCGCGGGTGTTGGCGCCACAATGCCGAGGAATTGGTGTCGTTGATCCGATCTCGAACGACCCATCGACAACCCCATCCCGCGCTGTACGCCAAGAAACAAAGGCGCCTTCGTCCAACGGCTTGGCCGTCAGAGGGCGGGCAAGAAACCGAAGCTATATGGAAATGATATAGAAGGGCTCCGCAATATTATTTTTCATATAGGCGTTCCATTCGCACCTTCTGACTGGATCAGGTCGCATCATCGGACGTAGCGCCACCGATGCGGCCCAAGAATTCAAACATGAAGGGGGCGACCACATGAGAAAATTCACTGCCAGGAACCGAGCATTTCTTCTGTTGAGCGCAATGACCGCGCTGACGATGCCCGAGCTTGCGTTCGCGCAGGATGCCGGCACGAGTGACGGCCGCCTCGAGGAAATCGTGGTCACAGCCCGCAAGCGCGAGGAAAATCTGCAGTCGGCGCCGCTGTCCGTGGCCGCCTTCAGCGGCGATGCTCTGGAAAAATCCGGCATCGACGAATTCTCCGAGATTGCGAGCCGGGTTCCCGGCTTCACGCTCAACCCTGACAATATCTCCGAGCCCAATATCTTCCTGCGCGGGATCGGCACCGACATTGAAAGCGCGGCGTCTAATCCGGCGATCGGTTTCTTCCTCAATGATGTCTACCTTTCGCGTGCGCAGGGAACGGCGATCGAACTCTTCGACCTTGAACGCGTCGAGATCGTGCGCGGGCCGCAGGGAACGCTCTATGGCAAGAACGTCGTCGGCGGCGCGATCAACTTCATCACGCGCAAGCCGACCGACGAATTCCGGGCCGGCGCCGAGGCGGGTATCGGGAACTACGGCAGCTTCGACGTGAAGGCGAATGTGGCAGGCGGGCTCGGTGAAGGCCTGTCGGGGAGCATTGCGGCCAGCGCACGTCATCATGACGGTTATGCCTATAACAGCTTCACCGGAAACGATGTCGAAGACCTCGATTCCTACGGCGTGATGGCGCAGCTGCGCTATCAGCCCGATGACAAGCTCGATCTTTTGTTGACGGGCGACCTGACGCGCCGCCGCGGCGGCGGCAAATGGGTCGATATCCAGATCCCCTCGAGCCACAACGTACCGTTCGTGAATCCCGACCGGCGCCGCGGCCCGAACAACATCGACGGCAAGCAGGATGCCGACCTGGGCGGTGTGCACCTCAGCGCGAATTATGACACGGGATCGGGCACGATCACCTCGGTCACGGCGTACCGCGAAGCGAAGTTCGCCGCGCTCAACAACGACGCGGGAAGCTTCATCGATTTCACCAAGATGATCTATGGCCCCGACGGCCGGATCGACTTCGGGGCGATCGACCACTCGCTCTTCAACGACGATTATTACATCAACGACAAGGACGAGACGGCGAAGAGCTTTTCGCAGGATTTCCGCTTCCGCTCCGACTTCGATGGTCCGTTCAACCTGCTCGCCGGACTCTTCTACCAACACGAGAGCGTCGATCGCACCGAGACCGCCGACTATATCTTCGTCGAATTCTACGCGCAGGGCAAAGAGATCGCCGAGACGCGGCTGAAGAGCGACACCTGGGCGGCCTTTGCCGAGGGCACGTTCGACTTCACCGACACGCTCGGCGTGACCGCGGGCATTCGCTACACCAAGGACAGCAAGCGCTTCTCGGTCTACCGCGAGACGGTCGGCGACTTCCTCGGCGCCGAGTTCGAGGACGAAAACGGCAATTTCACGCGTGCTTTCACTGCGTCCGACAAGCAGAGCTGGGACGCGTGGACGCCGAGCATCAACCTCCACTGGCAGCCTGCGAAAGACATCTATGTCTATGGCCTCGTCTCGAAGGGCTATAAGTCGGGTGGCTGGAACGGCGAGAATGCAACGAACCCCGGCGAGGCGCGCGTTGCCTATGATCCGGAATATGCGATGAATTATGAAGTCGGCGCGAAGACGACGTGGCTCGACAATCGGCTCCGCTTCAACCTCACTGGCTTCTGGACCGAGTATAAGGATCTTCAGACGCAGCAGTTCGTGATCTTCGATCCCAATCTTCCTGCCGACAATGTCATCTCGAACGCCGGCAAGGCGCGCGTGAAAGGGATCGAGCTTGAAACCGCGCTGGTTCCCTTCGACGGCCTGACGCTGTTCGGCAATTATACCTATATGGACGCCAAGATCACCGGTGACCTGATCAGCACCGAGCTTCAATACGACCCGAGCTGTTTCTGTTCGGTTCCGGTGCCGACCAACCTCAAGGGCAATGTGCTCCGCCGTTCGCCGAAGAACAGCTTCAGCATTGGGGGCGACCTGACGCTGCCGGTGAGCAGCCGGATCAACGCCTTCGTGCGCGCCGACTATAACTGGACCGACGATTTCTTCTTTGACAACGAGAACAGCGCCCGCACGCGCCAGAAGTCGGTCGGCGTGCTCAACGGCTCGGTCGGAATCGCGACCGACGACGACAAATGGGAACTGCGCATCTGGGCAAAGAACCTCACCAACGAACTTTATGAATCGGGAAAGAGCGACGTCATCGGTTCGGTGCTCGTCTCTTATAATCCGCCGCGCACCTATGGCGCGACCCTGCGCTGGAAATATTGACGCCAAGGGGGCACGCGGCGATGCGGATCGGACTGGTCGGTTTCGGCTTTATCGGAGCCGGCCTCTACCGGCGCATCGTCGCGGACGGCGGGCCAGGCGAAATTGCCTTTGTCCACAACCGCTCGCCCGACAAGCTCGGGGAGGTGCCGAGGGCGCTGGTCTGCGAGAGGCTCGACGACGCGCACGCCTTCGCGCCGGACCTCATCGTCGAGGTCGCGGGCCCCGAGACGAGTCGGCTTCATGGCGAAGCCTTCCTGAAATTTGCCGATTATATGCCGCTGTCGCTGACCGCGCTTGCAGATGCCGCTCTTTACGAGCGGCTCACGCGCGCCGCGGCACGGTCGGGACATTCGCTTCTTGTCGCGCACGGCGCGCTTGTGGGACTCGACAGTCTCGCCGAGTGGGGCGAGATGTGGGACGAGGTCATCATCAGCTTTCGAAAGCCGCCAGCAAGCCTTGGTCTTCCAAACGGCACAATCGAGCACGAGCCGATTTTCGACGGCAGCGTGCGCGAGATCGCGGCGCGCTATCCGCATAATGTGAACGCGATGGTCGCCTGCGCGCTGGCGACGGTGGGCCTCGACAACTGCCGCGCGCGGCTCTTCGCCGACGCTGGTATCGATCATCTCGAGCTCTCGGTCGAGGCGCGCGGGCGCGATGGATCGAGCCTTTCGATTTGTCGCCGACAGCCCGCACGCGGCGTCTCGGGAAGCGAGATGGCCGCGGCAGTCATGAGCTCGGTTCGCCGAGCGGTCGGCGCAGCGGGCGCGGTCGCGTTCGTATGACCACCGATCGCGCCCAGCCTGTCGCCGTTCAGCAAGTTATCGACGAGCTTCCTTTCGGCGCCTTCCATGCGCGCGTTCTCGCGATGGTCGCGGGCGTCATTCTGCTCGACGGGTTCGACATCCAATTGGCGGCCTTTTCGGCGCCCGCGATTCTGGCCGACTGGAAGATCGGCTCGGCCGCGCTCGCGCCCGTCATGGCAGCGTCGCTCGTCGGCATGATGGTGGGAACGAGTATCGGCGGCCGGATCGGTGACCGTTATGGCCGCCGCGCGGCGCTCATCGGCGCGGCCTTGTGGTTCGGCGTCACCGCGATCCTCACGGCGTTCAGCCGTGATATCCCGAGCTTTGCAATTCTCCGCTTCGTCACGGGGCTCGGGTTGGGTGCGGCGGTTCCGAACGCCACGGCGCTCGTCGCCGAATGGATGCCGGCGCGCGCGCGAAGCTATGCGCTGACGGTGATATCGGTCGGCGTGCCGTGCGGGGGAATCGTCGGGGCGGCGCTCGCGGCCTGGCTGATCCCGGCTTACGGCTGGCCCACCGCCTTCATCGTCGGTGGGCTCCTCCCGATGCTGCTCGCTCTCGTCATGCTCCTCGGCTTGCCCGAATCGCCGATCCTGCTCGCGCGGCGCGGCGATTCCGATACCCGGATCGCCGCGCTCGTTGCGCGCGCCGGTGGCGCCGACGAAGGTCCGTTTGTGCCACCGCCCGCCGTCTCGACGAGCGGAGGCGTATTCTCGCCCGAACTCAGGCGCTCGACGCTCGGCATGAGCCTGGCCTTCTTCGCAGCCTTGATGGCGGTCTATGCGCTTCTGAGCTGGGTCCCCGTCATCCTTGCGGGCGCAGGCTTTCCGATGGCGGATGCGATCCGGGGCTCGCTGATTCTCAACCTGTCGGGCGTGCTTACCTCGTTCGCACTCACCTGGGCGATGCTGCGCGTCGGATCGCGAAGAGCCATCCTCGGCACGATCGGCGGCGGCCTTGCCGCGCTCGCGCTGCTCGCGGCGTTGCTCCATGCGCCCGGCGCCTCGAAAGGCGCGATCCTTGTGGGTGTCGCCCTCGCTGGTGCCGGGGTGCTGTCGCTGCAGGTGCTCCTCCTCACGCTCTCGGCGCATGTCTTTCCGGTCGAGTGCCGCTCGGCCGGGATCGGCTATTCGATCAGTTTCGGGCGGATCGGCGCGATAGCGAGCGCCTTTGGCGCGGGGCTGCTGCTCGCCGCGCCCGACGGTCTCTGGCTCTTCTTTGGCCTCGTCGCTGCGGCGCTCGTGCTTCTTGCCGCGGGTGTCGCGATGATCGACCGCCATCTGCCGCCACGGTCCGATCAGACCGCGGCGGCGTAACCGTCTTCACGGGCGCGGTGGCCAAGGCTTCTCGGGCGCCTTGAAAGAGGGCTTGCCGATCAGCGGCGAGGAGAGCGCGTAGAAGCCGTGGTTCGTGAACGCCCAGAGGATGTTGCGGTCATATTCGGCGAAGATGCCGTAGGTCAGATTGCCCTGCGACTGTCCTCCGGTTTCGGCCTCGGTCGGAAAGCGCGGGACATAATAGCCCGCGATCACGGGCTTGGTCGGATCCTTGACGTCGAAGATCTGCACCCCGCCATTGTAGAAGGCATAAGCGACGATGCCGTCGCGGTAGCGGCCGGGCTGCGTCAGATATCCCGAGCGCTTTGGCCCGAAGCTGCCACGGCGCTGGCAAAAGTCGGTGAAGGCGGCATCAGCCGGCGGCGTCGGCCGCGGGAATTTGCCTGCGATCTTGAGATCGGCGGGGTTCCGCGCATCGACGACCAATATGTCCTTGTAGGGCTCGTAGCACTCATCATTCATCGGATAGCCGTTGGTGAAGATGTAGCCCGTCCGCTCATATTGGCTGAGATCGACATTATCGAACTCGGTGCCGGCGAATTTCGGAACCTGGTTCACATGGCCGATGATCCGGATGTTCGCCGGGTCGCTGATGTCGAGTGAGTATAGACCGAGCCCCGCCATCGCCCCGAAGGCGATCTTGCCGCCCTCGTCGGGCGCCTTGGTCATGAAGGGCGGCATGCGCGACCCGAACCACGAAGTGCGGTTGCCGGCGCGCGGGTTCATCAGATAGGCGGCTTCATGCTCTGCGTCGCCGAGGATCTGGCCCGGCGCTGCAAATTGGCTGACGAAAACGGGGTTTGCAGGGTCGCTCATGTCCCACGCCTGATAGCCCGGCGTGTAGATATAGTCGGCGAACTCGGTCAGCATGAATCGGTCGTCAGGCGCTGTGGCAAGGAACATATATTTGCCCCCCGTCCACGCCGGAATATCAAGCGCGCCCGAGCCCTGCTGCCGGCCCATCGGCGCGTCGGGGTGACGATAATCGGTGGTGCGCTCGGCGACGAGTTTCCACTGGGCGGGAAGCGGGCCGTCCATCACATACACGCGAAAGCCCTTGAGGCCTTTCCAGTGCTTCAGCGTCTCGACACCCCCCGGCTCGCGATATTTCTCGTCCATGATGCCATAGCGCGGCACTTCGAACGACTGAACCATCACATATTTGCCGATACCCTTGTGCCACGAGATATTTGCGGCGCCGAAGCCTTCGCCCTTGCCGTAGGGATTGACGATGTCGGGCTTGCCGTATGCGCCGATCCGCTGACCGCGCCGGTAAACAAGCTTTGGCTTGCGGGGATCGGTGATGTCAAAGACACCCATGCCCGAGCGGTAATAGGTGTACATATAGCGCCGCCCGCCGAAGTCGGCGATCGATTGCCAGGTGTGACCGGTCGACGGAATGAAGTTGGTGAAGCTGAGGACCTCGACATTCTTCTTGTAGCTTTTCTGATCCCAATATTCGAGCTGACCCGGAAAGTTCGGGGCCTTGCGCACGAGCGGCGTCGCCTTGGGATGAACGAAGCGGCCGGTCGCGCCGTCCATGCCATAGTCGCGCCCGGGCACCGGTGCCTCGGGCTTCCGGTTATAGGTGAGGTTCCACCAGGCGCGGATCTCGGGATCGGGAATGTCGGTCTCGCTGGCGGAGAGCGGCGGCACAGGCATCATCTCGCTCTCGGCCGGCTGCTGGGCAAGCGAAGAACTCGCCGTCCCGGCAAGGAGGAGCGCAAAAATGCTACCGGCGCAACCGCGCGTCAAAAAGCTTCGCCGCATATCTACCTCCCGATCATATGAACCGACATTGTTGTCGGCTCGCGCGGGCGGCCAATCCAATATTGGATGGCTGGATCGCTATAACCGTTCCGGGATAGCCAAGCTTTTCAGAATGCCAAAATGGCGCCAGGCTTTCTATAGCCAAATGCGAATATAAGGGAGAACATAATCTATTATCTCGCTATAGAAACCGGACTAGGTATCGGCCGTGCAAATCAAGACGCCGATACGGAACCATCCCGCAAGAGGACAAGGTACGTCCGGCTGTTGGGGAGGTAAGATATGCGAATGAAACGATTCCCACGCGCCGCGCTTTTTGTGACGGCCGCCGCTCTCGCGCTGCCCACGACGGCCCAGGCCCAGTCGGCCCAATCGGCGCCCGCGTCGGCGGACAGCGACGGTTATGGCGACGAGATCGTCGTCACGGCGCGCAAGCGCGAGGAAAGCCTGCAGGACGTGCCGCTCTCGGTCCAGGCGTTCAGTAGCGCTTCGCTCGAGCGTGCGGGCATCAAGGACTTCTCCGAAATCGCTTACCGCGTCCCTGGCTTGAAGCTCAGCGCCGAGCGCGCGGTCGATACCGAGCTGTTTATCCGCGGGATCGGCTCCGACATCCAGGGCGCTGGCGCCGATGCCGCCGTCGGCATCTTCCTCGATGGTGCCTATATGTCGCGCGGGACGGGATCGCTTCTCGACCTTTATGATCTCGAGCGCGTCGAGGTGCTGAAAGGCCCGCAGGCGCTGCGCTTCGGGAAAAGCGTCGTCGGCGGTCTCATCAACTATGTGACGAAGAAGCCCGGCGATCATTTCGAGGGCCGCTTCGAGGCAAGCTATGGCAATTACAACAAGCTCGATGTCGGCGCCTCGGTGCGCGGGCCGGTCTCCGACACGCTCGGGCTTGGGCTCACCGTCTCTTCGCGCAAGCACGACGGCTATGCGGTCAACACCCGCGGCGGCGACGAGGAGGACCAGAATGTCCAGTCGGTGCGCGGCCAGCTTCGCTGGCAACCCGATGCGACGCTCGATATCAATCTGGCCGCCGACTATACGCGCCACCGCGACGGCGCGCGCTGGGTCGACATCATTGTTCCCGGCGACAGCGAGGAAGTGACCTACAACAGCTTCTTCGCGCCGCCGATCGCGAGCCTGCCGGGCTTTGTGCTCCCGAATCGCAACGCGCCGTTCCAGAGCGCCGAGCACCGCCGCGGCGCCCATAATTTCACCGGCTTCCAGAACTCCGATATGTACGGCGTAAGCGGCTCGGTCGAATGGCAGCCGAGCGATGCCGTCAGCATCGTCTCGCAGACCGCGTGGCGCGACAGCTCGCTCGCCGCGCGCGAGGACGGGTCGGGGATGTTCTTCAACTTCGCGATCGATCCCGCAACCAATGCGCCCGACATCACGCCGGCGATGGTCGCGGGTCTTGGCACCTATCTGGCGACAGTCCCCGACAGCTATTTCGACAGCGGCAAGGCCGAGGATGTCCGCCAGTTCAGCCAGGAGTTTCGCCTTCGCTGGAACAATGGCGGCGCGCTGCAACTCGAAGGCGGCCTCTTCTACATGCGCGAGAAGATCCGCCGCGCCGAGGATGTGAACTTCCTCTTCCCCGATTTCCAGGCGATCACCGAATTTGCCTTTGCGATGGCGTTCGGCGGGACCCCTGCTTCGCCTTTCCCGGGGAGCAACCACACGGTCACGACGTCGAAGAATGACAATGTCGGTGTGTTCGGTGAGCTGAGCTACAGCCTGACCGATCAGCTGACGCTCGAGGCGGGCCTCCGCTACGCCTATGACCGCAAGGATTATTCGAACAATCGTTCGGGCGTCTCGTTCGAAGGCGCGCCCGTCGGTTTCACCGTCACCGACCGGCAAAGCTGGGACGCCTGGCTTCCGAGCGTCACGCTCCGCTTCGAGCCGAGCGACAATGCGACCTTCTATGCGCGTTATGCAAAGGGCTACAAGCCCGGCGGCTGGACGGGCGAAGATGCCAACACGCCCGCCGAGGCGCTCGTGTCCTTCGATCCCGAGACCGCCGACAGCTTCGAGCTTGGCGCGAAGCTCGCGCTCGCTGACCGCCGGCTCTTCATCAATGCGGCGGCTTATTATACGCTTTACGACAATCTCCAGACCAACCAGTTCCTCTCGCCCGGACCCGGCCTGCCGCCCGACAATTTCGTCTTCAACGCAGCGAACGGCACGCGTGCCTATGGGCTCGAGCTCGATGTCCAGGCGCGGCTCACCGACAGTTTCAGCATTTCGGGCAATTATGCCTATTCGCGCTGCAACTTCACCGGCGAGCTCATCATCGACGACGACGGCACCGATCTCGACGGCAACACCTGCCGCCGTACACCGAGGCATGCCTTCGCGTTGGCCGCCAATCTGGATCAGCCGATCAGCGACGGCCTCGTGCTCGTCGCGGGCAGCGACTTCCAGTACACCGGCGCCAATTTCTTCGACAATCCGAACACGCCGATCCTGAAGTTCGACTCCGAGATTCTGCTGAACGCGCGCATCGGCGTGCGTGACGCCGACGACAAGTGGGAGATCTCGGCCTGGGCAAAGAATCTCACCAACGAACTCAACTATACGAGCAAGCTTGAGCTGTTCGGCACGATCTATGGCACCTATATTCCGCCCCGCACCTATGGCGTGACGGCGCGGTTCCGCTTTTGAGAAAGGGAGAGCCATGAAAGGCGCGGGGAAATATTGGGCGGGAAGCGCCGCGATGGTGGCAGCGCTGCTCGCGCCCGCCGTGCCTGCCGCGGCGGACTGGCCGAGCGGCGGGCACGAAGAAAAGCCGATCGCGATCACCGACCCGTGGCTTGCGGCCTGGCAGGCCGCGACTCCCGAAAATCCCCCCGCCGACCCGGTTCCGGGCGTGGACTATGGCATGGACGCAGCGACGGGGACGTTCCGCCATCCCCGATCGACGCGGCTTTCGACCGACGTGCCGGGCTTTCCGGGGCAGCTCGATCACTGGGACCAGAAAAGCTACGCGCGCAATGTCGAGGTTCTCGCCTTCTACCCGGCCGTGACCTCGCCGTGGCATGCCTGGGCGAACGTGGTCGACTTTGACGGCAAGCGTTATCTCTACACGCACGACCGCGATTATCTTCGTATTCTGGATGTGACCGACCCGACCCACGCGAAGATCGTGTGGTCGAAAGGCGGCATCTGGGGCGCCGACGGATCAAGCGAGGACTGGGACGCGGGCGCAGTCACCGACTATTTTGGCGGCGTCACCATCCAGTGGAACCGGAAGCTCAAGCGCAACGTCCTTATCGCTTCCTATGAAATCGGCCGGTTCGGGCTTCTCGAGGACAAGCGGCGCGAGCCCGACAAGGTCGCAGCGCAGCGCCACTATAATTCCTTGAAGGGCTTCAAGGTCTTCGTGATGAACGGGCCGACACCCGACAAATGGGACCTCATCGCGACGCGCACGACCGACTACAAACATCCCGATGCTCCGATCGGCGAGCAGCAGGGCTCGGGCGCGCTCGATGCGGTGACCTGGTGGGGCGGCAAATATATGCTGCTCTCGGCGGCGCCCGACGACAGCTATGGCCTCACCGAATATCCCGACTATCTCTATTCGCCGGGATATCAGGTGTGGGACATGGATGATCCGGCCAATCCGAAATTCGTCTCGCAGGTCACCGTGCCGGGCCAGGTCATCGGCGACAAGGACAGCGAAGCTGCTTACCGCGCCAATCCGCGCGCCGGCAACCGGACGAGCTGGATGGGATCGCGCAATCCAATCGTGCTGACGAAGCCCGTGGAAGACGGCGGCAAGATCGGCTTCGGCGGCATGGGCGGGCTCGGCTTCTATACATTCGACCTGTCCGACCCTGCGCATGTGAAGACGCTTGGACATCTCAGCGTGCCGCCAAGCTATGCCGGGACCGAGTTCGACAATGTCGACGTCAGCCAATATGATCGCACCGGCTTCGTCTTCTCGAACGGCTATCCGATGAACGAGAGCTGCTTCGAGCCGTACAAGGACATTTTCTCGATCGACGTGCGCGATCCTGCACATCCCAGGGTCGCCGCGAAATTCCCGCGGCCGGTGCCGCCGGCTGGCGCAGGCTTCACCGATTTCTGTCAACGCCGCGGCAGCTTCGGGCCGAAGCGTTCGGGCGGGCTGGGTCAGCCCGAACGCGGGCGGCAGGGCCTCGCGATCTATGCCTTCTACAATGCGGGCATCCAGATCTTTGATGTGAAAGACCCGGCAAAGCCAACGATCGCCGGCTATTTCGTGCCGCGTTTTCCGACCGAAAAGGAACTGCCGGACTATACGTTCGGCAACTCGACCTTCGCGGTCTACACCGAATATGACCGCAACATCATCTGGGCCTTCTCGGTGAACGGGGTCTACGCGCTGTCGAGCCCGCTTCTTGGAAAACCCCGCCTCTCGGCGCCGAAAAAGATCTGGCCCGACCGCCGCTAGGCGTGCCCATTGGAAGTTCCGCGGGCGCCGCCCGGCCCCGAGTATTTTTCGTACCTAATTTGAAGGATTTAACATGCGCGCATCAGCATTGGCGCTGGCGGGAGCTCTGCTCCTTGCCGGATGCTCGAACTCGCCCGAAGCCAAAGCCCCGGAGGCCGGCAACGACTCCGCCGCGGCCGCAGAAGGCGACAACATCCTGCACATCAGCTGGGGCGGGATCGCCGAGGCTGACACGGGAGAAGCGAAGCGGCATTGGTCGACCTGGACGATCAACCTCGTCGACGGCGGCGCGGCCTATGGCTGGCTTTCGGACAAGAGTGTGACGCTCCCGCATGCGCTCGGTTTCGAGCTTGCGGGGAACGGCAAGATCGGCGCCGTCGCTCTCGACAACCGGTTCGAGCCGGTGGTGCGCGAAGATGGCTCGATGTCGCAGACCGCCGAGGGCTCGCCGGTTCGGCGCTTCGCCATTCTCGGTTCGGTTAAGGGGCCTGAGGGTCCATTCGAAACGCTTGTGGAAGGCGAAGCCAAGGCCGATGCCCGCACCGTGGTGAAACTCCCGAAAGAGGCATCCGCGCGTTGGCTTCGGCTCCGCATCGACAGCAACTGGAAGGGCAGTGGACCGACGCGCCTTTCGGATCTGGCCATTCTCGGCACGCTCGATCAGCGTGGCGGAGCCGAGGCGGCCGACGTGAGCGGCGTCTATTCGCACGAATATGGCCCGATACTTCTCCGCCAGGCGGGAAGCGAGATTTTCGGCTGCTATAATGACGGGCTCGGCACGCTGCGCGGCACAAAGTTCGGCCGCATCATGCGGCTTGCCTGGTTCTCGAAAACCGAGGGAAGCATCGGCGCTGCGACACTGGTCGCAGCCAATGGCAAGCTCTATGGCTTCTGGTATCGCCCCGAAGACCGGATGGGGAGCCCGTGGAACGCGATGAAGGAAAGCGGCCTTGACGCGGCCGACCTCGCCAAGTGCCGCACTGCGCTCTATCCGCCGAGCTGATTCAAAGGACGCGCCATGACACTCATCTTTCCGCTCGAAGCCGTGACCGCCGAAATTGCAGGGAGCGACGCGCGCTTTCCGGTGCGGCGCATCTTCTGCGTCGGGCGGAACTATGCCGAGCATGCGCGCGAAATGGGCGGAGCGCCCGAGCGCGAGCCGCCTTTCTTTTTCACCAAGCCCGCTGACGCGATCGTCGGCGGCCTGGCCGACATCGCGATGCCGGCGCGCACCGCCAATCTCCACCACGAGATCGAGCTGGTTGTGGCGCTCGGCACCGGCGGCTGCGATCTGTCGGAGGACGCCGCGATCGAGGCGATCTTCGGATATGCGGTAGGCAATGATCTGACGCGCCGCGATCTCCAGGCGGAAGCCAAGGCCGCAGCGCGGCCGTGGGACATGGCGAAGGGGTTCGACCAGAGCGCGGTCCTCTCGCCCATCCGGCGCGTCGCCGATATAGGCCACCCGTTCACGGCACGCATCTGGCTTTCGGTGAACGGCACGGCGCGGCAGGACGGCGACATCTCCGACATGATCTGGCCCGTGCCAGCGATTATCGCCGAGCTGTCGACCTATGTCGAACTCAAGGCAGGCGACCTCATCTATACCGGAACGCCTGCGGGCGTCGGCCAGGTCGTGGCAGGCGACCTCGTCGAAGGCGGGATCGATGGCGTCGGGAGTATCGCCAACCGCTTCATCTGAAGCGCGCTTATATAACGTAACAAGCATATCTTGCCCGCCATTTTCTATTATTTGTTTATGGCGGGCGCGCCTACGCCGGTTGCAAGACACGCTCTTGCAGGAAGGTTCGCGCATGAAATCGACCAATGTTGCCCGCAATGTCATTGCGGGCCTCCGCGATATCGGTGTGCGGTACGTCTTCGGCGTCCCGAGCGGCGGCTGGGTCGACTATATGGAAGCGATCCGCACCACTGACGGCATCGACTTCGTGCTCGCGAGCCATGAAGGCGGCGCCGGCTTCATGGCCGATATCTGCGGCCGCCTGACAGGCGTTCCCGGGGTCTGCTTCGGAACCTTCGGCCCCGGCGCCACCAATCTTGCGACCGGCGTCGGCGGCGCCACGCTCGACCGATCGCCGATGATCGCGCTCACCGACGAGATGCCGGAGGCGCTTCGCGGTCGCACCGTCCAGATGGCGATCGACCACCAGGCGCTCTTCGCACCGCTCACCAAGGCGACGATGCGGATCGAGGCTGACACCGCGCTAGAAACACTCGCCGAAGCCGCGCATATCGCATTGTCGGGGCGCCCTGGCGCCGTCCATGTCGGCCTGCCGCAGGGCATGAGCGCTGTCGCCGTCGAGCCCGCCGAAATCGGCGCGGTCGCCGCCGCCGTGGTGCCCGAACCTGCCAAGGCCGATATCGCAGCGCTCGTCACTGCCTTTACGTCGGCGAAGAAACCTGTGCTCGCCGTCGGCCTCGGCGCAGTCCATGCCCGCGAGGAAGCGCGCATCGTGGCGCTCGCCGAGCGCTTCGGCTTGCCCGTGCTTCTGACGCCGATGGCGAAGGGCATGATCGCGGAAGATCATCCCAATTACGCCGGCGTGCTCTTTCACGCGCTTTCGGACATGGTCGGGATCACGCACGCCGAGGCCGATCTGGTCGTCGCGGTCGGTTATGATCCGGTCGAGTTCAATTACGAGGGCTGGATGAAGGACGGCCTCGCGCTGGCTAGCATCGACCTCGCGCCTGCCGATATCGATCTCGCCAAGCACCCGCTCGCCGCCGACGTCGTCGGCGCGCTCGCGCCTGCACTCGACGCGCTGCTAGCGCTCCCCGCCGAACCAAAGGCCTGGGACCTCGCCGCGCTTGGCGCGCGGAAGAACGCAATGTTCGAAAGGCTTGCAGGGCAGGGCGGCCGCTTCGGCCCGCGCGCTGCGCTCGATGTCCTTCGCGATGTCCTCCCCGACGACGGGATTATGACGTGTGACGTCGGCGCACACACGCATCTGATCGGCCAGCATTGGCGCACGCCGCGGCCCGGTACGCAGATCATGACCAATGGCTGGTCGGCAATGGGCTTCGGGCTTCCCGCCGCTATCGCAGCGAAGCTCTGCCGTCCCGATACTCCGGTCTGCTGCGTGCTTGGCGACGGCGGCTTCCTGATGACGGCAGGCGAGCTTGCAACCGCAGTGCGCGAGGAGCTGCCGCTCGTCATCGTGATCTTCACCGACAATGATCTCGCGCTTATCCGCATCAAGCAGGAAAAGAAGTCGAACCCGATTTACGGCACGCCCGTCCGCTCCGAAGGGACGATCGGCGGTCCCTCGCTGTTCGGCGTGCCCGTGACCGTCGCGCGCGACCCGCAGGAATTTCGCACCGCGCTCGAGGCGGGCTTCGCGGCAGGTGGCCCCGTGATCGTCGAAGCGGTCCTCGACAGCCGCGAATATGACGAACTCGTCCTTCGCAAGGACAAGCCATGATGCACGAGGCGCTCGATCCTGGCCGGTCCCTCCTGATCGGCGGGCGCTGGGAATCTGCCGATGAAACCATGCCCGTCGTCGATCCCTGGTCGGGCGAGACGCTCGGCGCGGTCGCCTGTGCCAACGTCATCCATGTCGAGCGTGCGGTCGCGGCGGCGACGCGAGGCGCCGAGGCGATGCGCGCTCTGTCGACCGGCGCGCGCGCGCGCATCCTTCATGCTGCCGCGGCTGCACTCGAAGCCAACGCCGAGCGCTTTGCCTTCGCGATCACCGCCGAGACAGGAAAGCCGGTCCGCACCGCGACGCGCGAAGTCGCGCGCGCAGTGAACACGCTACGCCTTTCGGGCGAGGAAGCGACGCGACTTGCCGGCGAGACGATCGCGTTCGACAGCTTTCCCGGCGGCGAGACGCGTTCGGGCCATTATGTCCAAGAGCCTGTCGGCGTCATTGCCGCGATCACGCCTTTCAACGATCCGCTGAACCTCGTCTGCCACAAGCTTGGCCCTGCCTTTGCTGCTGGGAACGCAGTGATCCTGAAGCCTGCCGAGCAGGCGCCGCTGGTCGCGGTCATGCTTGCGCGCCTGCTTCTTGCAGCGGGGCTTCCCGAAGAGGCGCTTTCGCTCCTTACCGGGCGCGGGAGCGATTTTGGCGATGCGCTCACGAGTCACGCCGATGTTGCGATGGTGAGTTTCACCGGCGGCGCGCGCGTCGGCGAAGCGATCTGCCGGTCGGCGGGGATCAAGCGGCTCTCGATGGAACTTGGCGGCAATGGCCCGGTGATCGTGATGGACGATGCCGATATCGAACGCGCGGCGCGCGCCTCGGCCGCGGGCGCGTTCGGCGCTGCCGGGCAGAATTGCATCGGGGTGCAGCGTATCTATGTCCACGAGAAGATTCATGACCGCTTTGCGCAAGCGCTGGTCGCTGCGACCGCCACGCTGCGCGTCGGCGATCCGAGAGATGCCGCAACCGACGTCGGCCCGATGATCGGCGCCGCGGAAGCCGAGCGCATCATCGCCTGGACGCTCGAGGCCGTTGCCGGTGGAGCGAGCCTGCTGTCGGGCGGCGAACGTGCGGGCACGCTGGTGCGGCCGACGCTGCTCTCGAATGTCGCGGCCGATGCGCGCGTGGCTTGTCACGAGGCCTTCGGCCCGGTCGCAAGTCTCTTTCGCTTTGCCGATCTCGACGAAGCCATCGACGCCGCGAACCGTGCCGACTACGCGATTCACGCAGCGATCTTCACCGAGTCGCTTCGCCATGCGCGCCATGCCGCAAGGCGGCTTCGCGCGGCGGGAGTGATGGTCAATGATTCGACCGACTACCGGCTCGATGCCATGCCCTTCGGCGGCGCGGGGCGCGGGAATATGGGACGCGAAGGGGTGCGCTTTGCTGCGCGCGATATGTCGCAGACGAAGGTAATATGCTTCCATGACGCTTGATGCCGAACCGATGACCGCCCCCGCGAGCCGCGCCGACTGCGAAGCGCTCGACCGCGCCGACCCGCTTGCGCCTTTGCGCGACCGCTTCGAGATCGCCGACGGCCTCATCTATCTCGACGGCAATTCGCTCGGCGCGATGCCGAAGGATGCAAGTGCACGAGCGCACGATGTCGTGACGCGCGAATGGGGCCGGGACCTTATCAAGAGCTGGAACAGCGCCGGCTGGTTCGACCTCCCCGTCCGCCTGGGCGACAAGCTGGCGCCGCTGATCGGCGCGGACGCAGGCGAAGTCATCGTCTGCGATTCGACGAGCCAGAATCTCTTCAAGGTCCTCTCTGCCGCGGTCGCGATGCGCGCAGAACGGAGTGAGCTGATCCTCGAAGGCAGCAATTTTCCGACGAACAATTATATCGCCGAAGGCGTCGCGGCAGCGACCGGCGGGCGCGTTTCGGTGCGCCTCTGCGAAAAGGACGAGATCGCGGGTGCGATCAGCGACAAGACGGTCGCCGTCGCCATCACGCACGTCCATTACAAGACCGGGCATATCCACGACATGGCCGCGATCAGTGCACGCGCGCACGAAGCGGGCGCGCTCGCGATCTGGGACCTTTGCCACAGCGCCGGCGCCATGCCCGTCGATCTCAACGCCTGCAATGCCGACTTCGCCGTCGGCTGCACGTATAAATATCTGAACGGCGGCCCCGGATCGCCCGCCTTCCTCTTTGCCGCCGCGCGCCACCAGGGGCAGACGCTCCAGCCGGTCACTGGCTGGTGGGGACATGCAGCGCCCTTCGACTTTGAACCCGGCTATCGCCCGCAAGCCGACATCCGCCAGTTCCTCATCGGCACGCAGCCGATCCTCTCGATGGCGCTCGTCGAAACCGGGCTCGACATCCATCTGGCGGCCGACATCGGCGCAATCCGCGCAAAATCGATGGCGCTCACCGACCTCTTCATTCGCCTCGTCGAGGAACGCTGCGCGGGTCACGGCTTCGCGCTCGCCTCGCCGCGTGAAGCAGCCGCGCGCGGAAGCCAGGTCTCCTTTGCGCATGCCGACGGCTATCCGATCATGCGCGCGCTGATCGCGGCGGGCGTGATCGGCGATTTCCGAGCGCCCGACACGGTTCGTTTCGGTTTCACGCCACTATACGTCCGCTATGTCGATATATGGGACGCGGTCGATCGGCTCGCCTTGATCATGGATGGCGATATCTGGCGACAGGAAGAATATCACGCGCGCGATGCCGTGACATGAGCGACGGCCCAAGGGGAGCGATGATGGACGAGCAGGCGTATCTGGACCGCGAGGCGGGACTCGAACGTGGGCTTACCAAGGCGCAGATCACCATGATCGGTCTCGGCGGGGCGATCGGTACCGGCCTGTTCATGGGGTCGGGGATCGCGATCGGCTACGCAGGTCCCGGCGTTCTCATCAGCTATCTGATCGCGGCACTGATCGCCGTCATCATGGTCTTCAGCCTCTCGGAAATGGCGGTCGTTCATCCGACCGCGGGATCGTTCGGCACATATGCCGAAATCTATCTCGGGCCGCTGATGGGTTTCGTCGTCCGCTATACTTACTGGATTCAGCAGGTGCTTCTGATCGGGAGCGAAGCGGTCGCGGTCGGCATCTATATGGGTTGGTGGTTTCCGGACACGCCCGTCTGGATGTGGGCGATCGGGAGCGCTGCGACCGTCGTCTTCGTCAACACGCGCGCCGTCCATAATTTCGGATCGGTCGAATATTGGCTGACCGTCATCAAGGTTTCCGCGATCGTCGCTTTCATCATCGTCGGCCTCAGCCGCATTTTCGGTGTCGTCGGCGATCCGATCGGGCTTCACAATGTGACCGGACTTGCTGGCGGTTTTCTGCCCAACGGCTTCTCGGGCGTGTGGTTCGCGGTGTTGATGGCGCTCTTTTCCTTCATGGGCCTCGAGTTCGTCGTCGGCACGGCCAGCGAGGCGAAGGATCCCAGGACCGCGATCCCGGCGGCGCTGCGGACGATGGCGGGGCGGCTCGTCCTCTTCTACATCCTCGCGCTCTTCATCATCGTCGCGTTCCTGCCCTGGACCGAGTCCGGCGCGAAAGTCGTCACCGAAAGCCCCTTCGTGAAGATGTTCGCCGGTGCCGGCATTCCTTATGCGGCCGGCATCATGAACTTCGTCGTCGCCTCTGCGGCGCTCTCGGCGATGAATACGAGCATCTATCTGGGATCGCGCATGCTCTTCTCGCTCGCGCGCGGGGGCTATGCACCGAAAAGCCTGGGCGAGCTCAATGACCAGCATGTCCCGATGCGCGCGACGATCGTGACCGGTGTCGGCATTCTCGCCGCCGCATCGCTCTCGGTGCTGACGCCGATGGCGTATAATTATCTGTTCGGAATCGTGCTCTTCGGCGGGCTCCTCGTGTGGGGCAGTATTCTCGTCAGCCACATCCGCTTCCGCCGCAAGCATCGGGGCTCCGACCTCCCGGTCCAGATGCCCTTCTTCCCCTATGCGCAGATTCTCGGGCTCGTCCTCCTGGGAGCGATCACGGTCACGATGGCGATCGACGCCGACTGGCAGGTCGCCGTGCTCGCCGGCGGACCCTGGCTCATCGCGATTATCGCCGCCTATTTCGTCTGGCGGCGCGTAGCGGGATCGGCGAGCGCGTCCTGATCCTGCCCGAGTTCCTGGCGAATTTCGGCCGCGACCTCCTGGATCACGCTCATGAAATAGGCGGCGGCCGCCGACAGCTCGACATTCGCGTGCGTCGTCGCCCCGATCCGTGAATTTGCGCCTTCGAGCGTGACGGGGAGGGGGATGAGCCCGGCCTGGCTGAGGCCCACCTGGTGCGGCATCGCGGCGAGCATGTCGGTGCTCTTGAGAAGCGCATGATTGGTAAGGATCGACACCGATTCGATCACGTCGCGCGGCGGTTCGAGATCCTCGTGGCGAAAGGCCTGGTCGATCTGGCGGCGAAGCGACGTCTGCGTCGGCGGCATCACCCATGCCTGGTCGACAAGGTCCGCGAGCGAGAGCGAAGCGCGCGTCGTCAGCGGATGGTTCTCGCGGACCATGATCGAAACCGTGTCCTGATAAAGCACTTCCTGGCGGAGGCCGTCGCGCTCGCGATATTCGGGAAGGCGGCCAAGCACGACGTCGATGTCGCCGGTGCGCAGCCCTGGCATCAGCCGGTCGATCGTTCCTTCGGCGACGGTGACTGCAATGCCCGGGCGACGTTCGCGGAGGCGCGCCAGCGCGCGCGGAAGAAGCGATGTCGATGCCGCAAGCAACGTGCCGACATGGACGCGCCCCGAAAGACCTTCTTCGAGCGACTGCAGTTCCTCGCCCGCATGGCGGAGCTGCGCGAGAATGAGCTTGGCATGCTTGATCATCACATGACCGAAATCGGTCGGGGTTACGCCGCGCGACGAGCGCTCGAAGAGCTGGACGCCGAGTGAGTCCTCGAGCTCCTTCACGCTCTTCGTCGCGGCGGGCTGTGCGATGTTCAGCACCTGCGAGCCCTTCAGCACCGTGCCTTCGTCGGCGATCGCGGTGAGGAGGCGCAGCTGGCGAAGCTTCAACCGGCTGAGCAGGAAATTTTCGTGAAATTTGGCCATCATATCTCTCCCGCCGCTTGCAGATGCGTTATAGCCTTTTTGTAATAGCAGGTGCAAGTCTCTGGATTATTGTTGATAGCTACCTCCCGTTACTCACCCTCATGGACCGCGTCCAATTGCAAGGCCGCGGCATCATCGATGGGACAGGGGTGCGGCGATAATCATGAGTGACGATGGCGCAACACAAGCAGCTGTGATCGACATGCACAGCCATTTCTTCCCGGCGATGAGTGCGGCCTACCGGACGTATGCCGAGGCGGAAGGCCTCCCCTGGCTTCGCGACGACGGCGCCGGCGCCGGCTTCATCATGCAGGGCACGAAAGAGTTCCGCCCGGTCGACGATATCCTATGGGACCCAGCGCGGCGCGTCGAAGCGCTCGACGAGCAGGGAATCGATCTCCAGGTCATCTGCGCAACGCCGATCATGTTCGGCTACAGCAGGCCGCCAGCGAAGGCGCTGGAATGTGCTCAGCGCTTCAACGATGCCGCGCTCGAATTCTGCGGTCATGCGCCGCACCGAATGAAGCCGCTCGCGCAGGTGCCGCTTCAGGACATCGATCTCTCCTGCGCCGAGGCGAGCCGCGCGATGGCCGCGGGGCATCTCGGCGTCCAGATCGGCAATCACATGGGGAACCGCAACCTCGACGATGAAGGCATCATGACCTTTCTCACGCACTGTGCGGAGATCGGCGCCGCGGTCCTCGTCCACCCCTGGGACATGATGGCGCGCGAGCGCATGCCGAAATATATGCTCCCCTGGCTGGTGGCGATGCCCGCCGAGACGCAGCTCTCGATCCTCTCGCTGATCCTCTCGGGTGCGTTCGACCGCCTGCCGAGGAGCCTTCGCATCTGTTTCGGCCATGGCGGCGGCAGCTTTGCCTTCTTGCTTGGGCGCGTCGAGAATGCCTGGAAATACCGCGATATCGTTCGCGTCGATTGCCCCAATCCGCCCTCGACCTATGTCGATCGTTTCTTCGTCGATTCCGCGGTCTTTGACAAAGGCGCGCTCAGCCTTCTCATCGACGTGATGGGCGAGGACCGCGTTCTCCTCGGCTCCGACCATCCCTTTCCGCTCGGCGAGCAGGACATCGGTGCGCTCGTGCGCGAGCATGACGGGCTGACGCCGGGGCAGAAGGCGAAGATCTTCAGCGGCAATTCGCGGACCTTCCTCAACCTTTGATTGTTCGTGCCCGACGCCGACCGTTGGTGACGTTTGTCGCAGGACGGCCGACTTATGACGTCGGCGCATTATGCTTCATCTATGCCGCTCCCGTAGAAGCCCTCCTGCGCGGTCCGACTAACATGGAAAGAAAGGCCGCCGGAGCGAATGCTCCGGCGGCCTTTTGAGGTTCGAGACGGGAGCCTCGTTGATCACGCTGCGGGCGGGACGCCCTGGAAGCTTTCGGTGCCGGCCCAGCCGCGCTCGGACACATCGACCATCACATTCTCGGGGCCTGTCATCTTATACTCGGCGTTGTCCTTCGCCGGGTTCTTGCCGAGGCCTTGCGCAAGATTGACGTCATGGCGCGGCGCATAACCCGAATTCTCGAACCGCTCGACGACCGCATTGATGTCGTCGCACTGAAAGCCGATGTGATGGAGCCCGGTATAGCCCTCGGGAAACTCCATGCCGGCGGCGGGGCGGTTCTTGAAGCACAGCAGCGCGATATTGATGTGACCGTCGGTCACATAATAGCCGCGCGCGTTGCGGCTATCGATCTTGCCCGCGACCTCCCAGCCGAGGACCTCGGTGAAGAAGCCGACCGAATTGTCGGGGTCGGCCGATGCGATGGCAACGTGGCGCAAGCGGGTGGTCATGGGTTCGCCTTTCATGTTCCGATACGAATGGGGCTGACGAGATCCTGAAGCACCGCAAAGATGCTCTGCGCGGTGATCCGCCCCGTGCCGGGGTTCTCGTCGGTGGGAATATTCTCGATCGCGAGTTCGAAGCGCGCGCTGTCGGAATCGACGAGGATCCGGTGCGTGTTGCGCGTGAGCGCAGGGTCCGCCCAGATCTCGAGCCGCGTGAACTTGGGACCGATTCCGGCAAGGCCGAGCGAAGCTGCGACATTGACGTTCGCCGGAAAGGCGATCGCGCCGTCCAGCGCGCTGCCCTCGAAGATTTTCAAGGGCTCGGTAATCTCCGTCAGGTCGATGCGATTCTTGACGACATGATCGGCCTTGATGAGCGACTTCACGGGCTTGCGCGTCACCATCGTTACGGAATGGATCGTGCCGACCGCCGCGGCGCGTACCGCGTCAAGCCCGAGGAGTGCGCCCGTCGCAAGGATGATACGCCCGCCATGGGCGCGCGCAATGTCGACCGCTTCGCCCCATTGCATGAGCGCGGCGCCATTGACCGTCACCAACGTCTTGCCCGCTTCAAGCGTCCGCGTCGCGATTTCCTTGAACGCCGCGGTCGGCGCGCTGTCGACGATGATATCGGAGAGAGCGACGAGCTCGGCGGTATCGACGACCGGTACGGGGCGGCGAAGCGTGGCGACAGCAGCCTCGGCGCGAGCCGCATCGCCCGCCGAGACGGCCGCGAGCGAAAGCTCCAGCTCGCTTGCCTCGATATGCCGCGCAACCACGCGGCCGATAGTGCCGAATCCGGCGATGCCAATCTGTGTCATGACCGCCGCGCTACGGCGTCTGCGATATAAGCGATAATAAGGATTGGCTGGCCTGCTATCTCGATAATCATATAGGGCGCGCTTTGGGCACAGCTATATGGTTTTGATTATAGATGAGGCCTGTTTGTATCTTTGACCTCATATGCGGCGGGCGCGCAAAAGCAGGGCTGATCCAAGGGGGAGGCCATGCAGGACGTGCTCAACACCGATTATCTGACGCTTGCCGCGATGATGCTGGTCACCGGCGCGGTCGGCGGCGTAATCGCGGGCATGCTCGGCGTTGGCGGCGGTATCGTGATCGTGCCGGTCCTCGACCTCGTTCTCTCTGCGCTTGGCGTCGATTCCGATATCCGCATGCATGTCGCGGTTGCGACTTCGCTCGCGACGATCGTACCCACCGCCATCTCCTCCTCGCGCGCGCACGATGCAAAGGGTGCCGTCGACCATGACCAGCTGAAACGCTGGGGCGCCGCGATCTTCCTCGGCGCGATAGCCGGCGTTCTCCTGGCCTCGCGCGTTTCGGGCGACACGCTCTCGGCGGTTTTCGGCATCGTCGCGCTCATCGTGGCGATCAAGATGCTGCTTCCGCTCGAGAACCGCCATATCGCCGACGCCGTCCCCGGCGGTGCGGTCGGCCAGCTCATCCCGTTCGCGATCGGTGGCGTCTCCAGCATGATGGGGATCGGCGGCGGCACGCTGAGCGTTCCCGTGATGACGCTCTTCAACGTCCCGATCCACCGCTCGGTCGGCACCGCTGCGCTCTTCGGACTCCTGATCAGCGCGCCGGCGACGGTCGCGTTTGCGATCACCGGGTGGAACGTCGATGGTCTGCCGCCCGGCAGCCTCGGCTATGTGAACCTCATCGGCCTCGCGATCATCGCGCCCGTCTCCTACCTCACGGCCCCCTATGGCGCGCGCATCGCGCACGCCCTCTCGAAGCGGATGCTGAGCATCCTCTTCGGCGTGTTCCTCGCCATCGTTGCGGCGCGGATGCTGCTGAAAGCCTTCGGGTGACATGCCGCGCTCTCCAGCCACGCCGCGCGCTGCTGACTGCGATCGCCGCACCGCGCTCGCTGCGCTCGCCGCCGCGGCGCTGGGCTGGCCCGCGTCCGGCTTTGCCCGTTCCTTCCGAAAGAAAGACCATCGTATGACCTGGTTCGCTCTTGCTACTCGCGCCACGCCAGAAGGCCCGCGCCCGACGATTCAGGTCGGTGATGCCTTTCACGACCTCGGCGATGCTGCCCAGGCGCATGGCGCCTCTGGCCTCGCGGCCGACGTGTCGGCGATCATCCGCCACTGGGATGCGCGCAGGGACGGGCTCTTCGCGCTCGCGCGCTCGCTTTCGGTCGCTGGCGGCACGGTGAGCGCGCCGCAGCTTCTGGCGCCGTTCGAGCCGCGCCGCATCTTTGCTGCGGCCTCGAACTTCATCGAACATGCCGAGGAAATGCAGACAAAGCTTGCAGCCAAGGCCGAGAGTGAGCCTTATATCTTCCTCAAGACGATCGAGAGCATCGTCGGACCGGGCGACACCGTCGTCGTGCCCAGCCAGGTGTCGCGCCCCGACTGGGAAGTCGAGCTTGGCGTCGTTCTCGGCAGAAGCGGCAAGAATATTGCTGCCGCCGACGCGCACGACCTCATCGCGGGCTACACGATCGTCAACGACGTCTCGGCGCGCGACCGTACGCGGCGGAGCGACTTTCCCTTCTCGCACGACTGGTTCCGCGGCAAGAGCTACGACAGCTTCACGCCGCTGGGTCCCGTCTTTGTGCCGCGCGACTGCCTCGGCGACCCGCACGACATTCGCCTTGGGCTCAAGGTCAACGGCGAGACGATGCAGGACGGCAACACGTCGGAGATGATCTTCAATATTTATGAGCAAATCGCCTACCTCTCGGCCGTGCTCGAGCTTCGCGCGGGCGACCTGATCGCCTCGGGCACGCCTGCCGGGGTCGGAATGGGGCGCGGGATATTCCTGAAAGACAGCGACGTGATGAGCGCGTGGGTCGAGGGGATTGGCGAACTGCAAAATCCCGTCGCAGCGCCGCACCTGCCGCGAGACGCCTGACGATGACGCCCTTCAGGAAGAGCTCGCTCATTGTCCCGCTGATCGTCGTCGCAGCGATCGCAGCGCTGACCTTGTGGAGCGCGGCGGGTGGAAATTCGCCGCGCACCGCCAATGCGGCTGCCGAGAACCGCACCGTCCGATTTAACATGGCGTGGCTCCCGCAAGGCAGCATGGCGGGGATTTTCGTCGCAATCGACAAGGGCTATTTCGCGGCTGCCGGCATGAACGTCGAGCCCGTGCGCGGCTTTGGCGGAATGCGCACCGCGAACGAGCTCGACCAGGGCATGTTCGAATTCGCCTACATCGATCCGCTGTCGGTCGCGCTCAACCGCTCGAAGGGCGGGAAGGTACGAATGATCGGCGGGATCAACATGCGCCTTCCCGCCGGCGCCTGCTTCGTCGAGGAGCGCCACCGGATCGAGAAGCCCGCCGATCTTGTGGGCCTCCGCTTCGGGGCAGGGCAGAGCTCGATGATTCAGGCGCTGCTTCCAGCCTGGCTGAAAGACAATGGCGTCGATCCTGCGCGGGTCGAACAGATCCAGCTCGATCCCGCGATCGTCGTCTCTTCGCTCGTCGAGGGCCGGATCGACGCGGCCGAATGCTGGCTCGGCAATTCGCTCGCGCTCTTCGACAAGGCTGCGAAAGCGAAGGGCGTTACTATTGGCCGTATCGCCTATGCCGACTTTGGCCTCGACGTCTATGGCAGCGGTTTCGCCGCGCGCGACGATCTCATCGAAAAGGATCCCGAGGCTGTCCGTGCCTTCCTGAAGGCCGCGTATCGCGGATATGCCGACGCCGCGCGTGATCCAAAGGCCGCGCTCGCCATCATCCGCAAACATTATCCGCTTCTCGATGAAGCCGTGACCGAGCGTCAGATTCGCGAGACCGCCGCGCTGATGGCAGCCGAGGGCGGATCGTACCGCCTCACGCCCGAGAAGGTCGAACGCACCGTCACCTATCTCCAGGCGAGCGGCCAGCTTCAGGGGTTCGACCAGACCTCGGGACTCTTCACCAATGCCTTCGTACCGATGGGGAAAAAGCCATGACCGATCCCGCTTCCTATCGCCCGCGCCCGACCCGGCTCGGCCATCTCGTCCTGAAGGTCCGCGACATCGACCGGAGCCTTGCCTTCTACACCGAGGTCGTTGGCCTCGAAGTCTCCGACTGGATCGATCATATGATGGTGTTCCTTCGCGCGGGGCAGGACCATCATGATCTGGCGCTTCTCCAGTTGCCGCCGGGGCATGGCGCGACGCCCGAGGGTCATTACCCGGCGGTCGAGCATTTCTCCTATCGCCTCGAAACGCTCGCCGAGATGGAAGATGTCGCTGCAATGCTCGAGGCGCGCGGGATCGTGATCGACCGCGGAATCGGGAAACACGGCCCGGGCGCAAACAGCTTCCTCGTCTTTCGTGACCCCGACGGCAACAATGTCGAATTCTACACCGACATGACGCAGATCGATGACGCCCATCCTTACGAACCTTCGATCTGGGACGGCAAGGACCTGGAAACTTTCGACCGCTGGCATCTCGAGCGCTTCCGCGTGGCTCCGCCCGCGCGCATTCAGGCGCTGCTCGATAAAGGAAACGGCGCATGACCGCCGCGACGCGCCGCGACGTCGCGATCAGCGCGGCCTTCTTTCTCGCGCTCGGCCTCGCCT
This sequence comes from Sphingopyxis sp., assembly GCF_965227415.1. GTDB lineage: Bacteria > Pseudomonadota > Alphaproteobacteria > Sphingomonadales > Sphingomonadaceae > Sphingopyxis. Next base: position 565,107 of record NZ_OZ245749.1, read on the forward strand.
GGGAATTCGCCGTGCGCGGGGCGGAGATCGCCTCCTATCTCCTCCCGCCGCCCAGCGCGATCCTGATCGAGCTGTGGAATTCGCGCGGCGTGATTCTAGCCGAGACCCTCGTCACCTTGACCGAAGTCTTCTGGGGCTTTGCGATCGCTCTCGCGCTCGGTGTGCCTATAGCAGCGCTGATCTATTTTTCGCAGACTGCGAAGCGCACCGTCTATCCGCTCTTCGTTGCGCTCCAGAGCATTCCCAAGATCGGGCTCGCGCCGCTGATCGTCGTATGGTGTGGCTACGGCCTTGCCTCGAAGCTGATCATGGCGTTCCTCTTCGCTTTCTTCCCGATCATCATCGCGACGCTCGGCGGCCTCGCGAGCACGCCCGCGCATCTGGAGGAACATTTTCGCGCGCTGCGCGCGACGCCAATGCAGACGTTCTGGCGCCTTCGCGTGCCCGCTGCGCTTCCGAACATTCTCGATGGCTGCAAGGTCGCGATGCCGCTTGCGGTGATCGGCGCGGTCGTCGGCGAGTTCGTCGGCTCGAACGACGGGCTCGGAAACCTCATCCTGACCGCGTCGGGGTCGGGCCATACGACGCTGACGTTCGCAGCACTGATTGCCGTCACGCTGCTCTCGCTGCTTCTGTTCTACGGCGTCGCCTATTGGGACCGTTTCATCTGGTGGAGGGCGGCATGAGCGCAGTGATTTCGATTGCCGGCGCGGCGAAACGCTTTGCCGGGCTCCAGGTCCTGCAGGACGTGACCGCCGACATCGGCGTCGCGGAATTCGTCTCGGTCCTCGGCCCGTCCGGCTGCGGCAAGAGCACGCTCCTTCGCCTGATCGCAGGGCTCGTGCCTTTCGAGGAAGGCCGGATCCGCTTTGCGGGTGCAGACGTGACGGCACCGTCGCCGGAGATGGGCTTTGTATTCCAGACTTCGAACCTTCTTCCCTGGCGAAATGTCCGCGACAATCTGCTGCTCGGCGTCGACCTTGATCCGAAGGCGAAGCGTCCGGACGGGGCCGCGCTGGCGGCGCTTGTCGAGACGCTCGGTCTTACCGGATTCGAGGAAAGCTATCCTGCCCAGCTTTCGGGCGGGATGCGGCACCGCGTCGCGATCGGCCAGGCGCTGGCGCGCGGTCCGCAAGTCCTCCTGATGGACGAACCATTCGGCGCCCTTGATGCACTGACGCGCGACCGGCTGAACGTCGAACTGCTGCGCATCTGGCAGCGCGACCGCAAGACCGTGCTTCTCGTGACCCACAGCATTTCAGAAGCCGTGCTGCTTTCCGACCGCGTCCTCGTGATGTCCGAGCGGCCGGGCACGATCATCGAGGACGTCCGCATCGACCTGCCGCGCCCGCGCGACCCGAGCACCACGCGCGAGGATCCGGCGTTCGGCGATTATGTCGTGCGCCTTAGCAAGCTCATGGGAGTATCATGATGGAAAGTGGCTCTCTGACGCTTGCCGGCGCCGACATCTATTGGCAGGCGCATGGCGAAGGACCCGCGGTCGTGCTCGCTCATGGCATCGGGGGCAATCACGCGATCTGGTACCGCCAGCTCGGCGCGCTCGCTCGCGCGAACCGCGTCATCCTGTTCGATCACCGCGGCTTTGGCCTCTCGCGCGATCATGACGGGCGCGGACGCGATGCGTTTGTCGAAGACCTCACCGCGCTGCTCGATCATCTCGGCGAAAAGAAGGTCGCGCTCGTCGGTCAGTCGATGGGCGCTGGCACCTGCATCGGCTTTGCGCATCGCGCGCCCGAACGCGTCGCAGCGCTCGCAATCTGCGACAGCCTGCACGGGATTATCGAGAGCGCGCCCGTGAAAGCGATCATGGATGATGCCCGCGCGAAGACCGCCACGCTGGGCCAGATCGAGCGGGTGCTCGGTACCCATGCGGCGAGCGAGCTTGCCGCTCTCTATACGCAGATCGCAAGCTTCAACCACGCTGATCGCCATAGCCTTGCCGGACGCTTCGTCGCGAAAGCGGCGGCTGACCTCGGCGGCAAAGGCTTTCCCATTCTCTTCCTTTGCGGAAGCGAGGATCGGCTCTTTCCGATCGAGGCGGTTCGCCTCGTCCAGGCTGAGGTCGCGGGCTCCTTCCTCGTCGAGGTCGGCGAGGCGGGTCATTCGGCCTTTCTCGAAAAGCCCGAGCAAGTGAACGACACGATCCTCTCGCTCCTCCAGATCGCAGACCATGTCGGGAAAGCCGGCGCCGCGCACAGCAACATTGCGGGCTATGTCCCGGTCGGAGACACCGCATGACGATGAGCCACTATCCCTTCGCCGAGCGACCGATCCTCAACTATGTCGGCGGCAAGTTCACCGAAGGCGCCGACTGGTTCGACAATGTGAACCCCGTGAACGGCAAGGTCGCGGGCAAAGTATCCGCTGCAAGCGAGCGCCTGGTCGCGGACGCCGTCGCCGCCGCGCAGCTTGCTCTCAAAGGCCCTTGGGGCCGGATGTCGCAGGCCGAGCGGTGCAAGCTTCTCGTCCGCGTCGCCGAAGGGATCGAGGCGCGCTTCGACGAATTCGCCGCGGCCGAGATCGCCGACACGGGCAAGTCGCTCCACCAGGCGCGCACGATCGACATCCCGCGCGGCGCCGCCAATTTCCGTGTCTTTGCAGCGCTTGCCGAAGCGCGCGCGATGCCGAGTTTCAGGACCGACCTGCCCGATGGTCGAAGCGCCATCAACTATGCGATCGCGCGCCCGCTAGGCGTTGTCGCGATCGTTTCGCCGTGGAATCTCCCGTTGCTCCTGATGACCTGGAAGGTTGCGCCCGCGCTCGCTTGCGGCAATGTCGTCGTCGTGAAGCCAAGCGAGGAAACGCCTTCAAGTGCGACCTTGCTTGCCGAAGTGATGGACGAGGCCGGCGTACCGCCCGGCGTCTTCAATCTCGTCCACGGCTTCGGCGCGGCCTCGACCGGCGAATGGTTGACCGCGAATCCCGACATCGATGCGATCACTTTCACTGGCGAGTCCGCGACCGGAAGTGCCATCATGCGCGTCGCGGCAGCGGGCGTGAAACCCGTCTCGTTCGAACTCGGCGGAAAGAATGCCGCGCTTGTCTTTGCCGACTGCGACTTCGACGAAGCGGTCGCGGGCACGGTGCGGTCGGTCTTTTCGAATTGCGGGCAGGTCTGCCTCTGCACCGAGCGCGTCTATGTCGAGCGGCCGATCTTCGATCGCTTCGTCAAAGCGCTCGCCGAGCGCGCCGAAACGCTGACGATCGGCGATCCCTGGTCGGGCGCAGACATGGGCCCGCTCATCTCGCACGGGCACCGCGAGAAGGTGCTCGGCTATTATGATCTCGCGCGCGAGGAAGGCGCAGTGGTCGTGACCGGCGGCGGGGTTCCCGAGCTTGGCGATGCGTTGAGCACAGGGGCGTTCGTCCAGCCGACGATCCTCACCGGGCTCGACCAAAATGCGCGCTCCGTGCGCGAGGAGATATTCGGCCCCGTCTGCCACATCGCGCCGTTCGACAGCGAAGAAGAAGCGATCGCGCTCGCCAACGATACCGACTATGGCCTCGCCGCCGCGATCTGGACGCGCGACGTCTCGCGCGCGCACCGCGTCGCCGCGAGCATGGAAACGGGCATCGTCTGGGTCAATGAATGGTTCCTGCGCGATCTTCGCACGCCCTTTGGCGGCATGAAGCTCTCCGGCATCGGCCGCGAGGGCGGCGAGCATTCGCTCGGCTTCTATTCGGAGCCGACCAATATCTGTGTAAAGCTGTAAGAGAAGGGAGCGCGGACACATGGCCGACATTGCCGCAATGGCCGCAAGGCTCGATGACGCGGCCCGCGAAGCGCGGGCGATTCCGCAGATCACGGGCGAAGACAGCACATTATCGCTTGCGGATGCCTATGCGATCCAGGGCGCCGCGATCGACCGCCGGCTTGCGCGCGGCGAGCGCCTCGTCGGGGTCAAGATGGGATTCACGAGCGAAGCAAAAATGGCGCAAATGGGTTTGAAGGACCAGATCTGGGGTCGGCTCACCTCGGACATGGTCGTGACCAACGGCGCCGCGATCGAGCGCGCGCGCTTCATCCATCCGCGCGTCGAACCCGAAGTCGCGGTGCGGCTGAACGCGCCGCTCACTGGCGCCGTGACGCGCGAAGAGGCGCTTGCTGCGGTCGATGCCGTCGCGGCCGCGCTCGAAGTCATCGACAGCCGCTACGAGAATTTTCGCTTCGCTTTGGGCGACGTCGTTGCCGACAACGCCTCGTCTTCAGCCTTTGTCGTCGGGCCGTGGATGCCCGCCGGCACTGACATTTCTGACGTCGCGATGGAAATGCGCGTTGACGATGCGCCTGCCGAAACCGGAACGAGTGCAGCGATACTTGGCGACCCGATCCGCTCGCTCGTGGCGGCTGCGCGGCTCGCCGGCTCTGCCGGGCTCGTGCTCGAGCCCGGATGGATCGTGATGCTCGGCGGGGCGACCGCAGCCGCCGCGATCGGCTCGGCGCGCGCGGTCTCGCTCGATGCCGCGCATCTTGGCCGCGTCGGCTTCACGATCGAGGGGGGCGGGGCATGAGCGGCGAGGGGAGAGTCATCCCCGGCAAAGCGCGCCCACGTGGCCGCTTCCCGCATTATCGCCGCGCGGGCGACTTCGTGTTCGTCTCGGGGACGAGCTCGCGCCGCGCCGACAATAGTTTTGCGGGCGCTGCGGCCGACGAGCTTGGCACGGTCAGCCTCGACATTGTCGAACAGACGCGCGCAGTGATCGAGAATATCGCCGCGATCCTCGACGATGCGGGCGGCAGTCTTGCCGACGTCGTCGATGTGACGAGCTTCCTCGTAAACATGAATGACTTTGGCGGATATAACCGCGTTTACGCCGAATATTTCGACGAAGCGGGACCTGCGCGAACGACCGTTGCGGTCCACCAGCTTCCGCATCCGCATCTTCTCATCGAGATCAAGGCGACCGCCTTCATCCCGCGCGCGCCCACGAAAGGATAGCTCATGCTGACCTATGGATTGCCCTTCAATTTTCGCGAATGGATCGAGGCGCATCGCGACCGGCTGAAACCGCCGGTCGGCAATGCCCAGATCTGGGAAGACGCTGATTTCATCGTGACGGTCGTGGGTGGCCCCAACCAGCGCACCGACTATCATGTCGATCCGCTCGAGGAGTTCTTCTTTCAGATCGAAGGCGACATGAACCTTCGCCTCTGGACCGACGAGGGTCCGAAGGACATGCCGATCCGCGAAGGCGACATCTTCCTGTTGCCGCCGCGCGTTCCGCATTCGCCGCAGCGGTCCGTCGCGGGAAGCGTCGGTCTCGTGATCGAACGCAAGCGCCCCGAAGGCGTGATCGACGCCTTCCAATGGTATTGCGAAAGTTGCGGCGCGATCGTCCACCGCGTCGAGGTTCAGCTCCAGAGCATCGTGCGCGACCTGCCGCCGCTCTTCGACGCCTTTTACGCGAGCGAGGAGCTTCGTACGTGCAGTGGCTGCGGCACTGTGCATCCCGGCAAGCATCCGCCCAGCGCCTTAATCTGACGGTTGCGGTGCAAAGCCGGGTTCTCGCGGGCGGAGGGGCTCAGCGCCGCTGGGGTTTGGGCACCACGGCGCCTGTCACGAGAATGATGCGCGTCGTGGAAACGCCGCCGCGGCGTCGATCTCGATATCGGTTATCTTGGAGTGCCACCGCAGGTTGACTGTCCTGAACCAGCCAAACTACGCCGGCGTGGATGGGTCGGTCTTTGCGATTTCTCGCCGGGAGGGGACGGGCACAAAACGGCTGGACTTGCATGCTATCCACCCACTTGGTGCCGGCGTCGTCCGAACTACGAGTATATTTGCCGGTAAGGATGCCGCCCGCTTGCCGCGACCGAGCGATGACGCCGGTCTCCAGGAAGATAAAGCTATATCAAAGGCATATATGGTGAGCCCTGCTGGGTTCGAACCAGCGACCTACTGATTAAAAGGCAGCGAAGACGATTTTCATTTTTTCCCGGAAAACCGACGTTTTTTAAGCTTTGGAACCACTGAAAAAAAGCGATTACCGTAAAATTACCGTAACCCCAGATAGGACAAACGAAGGACACAAATATCCAGTTGTGCTGCTCTCGCATCTAGGCGTGGCTTATGTCCCTGAACCGGCGTCGTCCGGCCAAGCGAGATTTGGAGTAGGCATCACGCGGCCGCCCTCCCGAAACCTGTTCATTACCCGTCGCAATGAAGGCGCCAATGTGTGATCGGATGATAGGAGACCAACAGGGCTTACATATACCTCGCTCCGGTGGATCATGAGCCTACGAAGAGGGAGCCACCCCTGTTCGCCGAGATTGCCAACCAACGCGCGCCTTAGAGCATTGGTGACGATATCGGCCAATTCCAAACCGGGCTCGGGGTCACTCGAGAAACGGAAGCTTTCTCCATACATAAGCTGAAGATCCACACCGATGGGGTGCCCGGCACTGGGGGGTGGGGCGACTTCATGTAAGTAAGCTGGCAACTCCGTTAGGAAAAACCGCTCAAAATGACGGTAGTCACCTCCGGGAAGCATCGCACCTGGCTTCGATAAGGACATTGCCTGAAGCCAAATTACTAGCGTCTTTGACCACCAATCTTCCCAATCTGTGACGACCGCGGGATCCTTGGCGTCGACAACCCAGTGAAACTCGCGGAGCTCCTTGGGGAAGCGTTGACAGTGATACACGATCATTTCCTGCATCACCTTGTAAAGCAGGTCGATCGTTACCGCGCCTTGGACGTAGAGCTGATCTGAAAAACCGGCCATTCTCTTTTGCAAATCAGCCACACCGTCGCGCAACTCTTGCGTGTGTCCGTCTGTCAAGTTGGCTGCAAGGCTTGCACCTCGCTTTTCGCGATGGTTGGCGATGTCCTTCGCAGTATGATCGGCGAGGTCAATCATCGATGCACAAAAGATCGCCCCATTCTTCCAAAGGAGATCCACCACTGCCGCCACTTGTGTCTCATTAAGCTGGCTGCCTTTCACCTCTCCCTTTCGTTTTGGAAGATTGACGCGCAATCGCTCGTATCTGCGAAAGAGTTTAGGCAAACGATGCGTGGCGACGATGAGAGCACCTAGTGTTGAAACGGCTGGCGCGTCCGCGCCCACCCCGGTAAACGTTCCCGACTCATCGATGAAAATATGCAAGTGCCCTCCATTGCCGCAACGCAACCCGCGATCAGACTGCAAGCCATTCCACGAGCAGTGCTACAAGGTAGAGTAGAGTAATCAGCCCTAGGCAGAGAAGGGCGAGCGCCGCTCCGTTGAACCAACTCGGCATCTGTCTTTGTGGTATCATATTGATCAATTTACCCGGCACGTCATCACTTCGCATGGCGCTGATTAGTGGCAAATCCTGATTGATGCTCATAATCTCTATGCCGAAAACTTCTCCCGGTCCCAAGCTGTCTAGCTTCAGCGACCAGCGGCCCATTTCTGTTTCCTCGGCGCTAAAGGCTCGACCGGGAAAGACAGTGTAGATTGGCGGCTTCCAGTTGAATGTATACTCCACATTCTTGGCCGTCTGGAGCCCTGCATTCTCCGAAACAATCGACGCCGTTCGAATGATCTGATGCTGCTGCAAAATGTTGCCCTGCGGGTCTAGAAGAGGCTGGTCGATCACATAATTTGAAGCGTGTCGAACACTGTAGAAAATTTTGGGCCTCAACCGAAATACGCGGTTGATGAAAAACCCGAGAACCACTGGCACGACTGCAAAGGCTTCTTTGCTGTGAGTTTGAAGAAATTCCAGCATCTGCATCCCCCATGCTTGGATACCAACTAGCCCAAAACCGGATGCTACGCGACTAGGTTCTCACTGGTCGGAGGGGACTCGCAGCTTCGAGGAAGGCGCGTTTAGCGACCCACTGATATGGAAAATTCCGATACGTTCCAATAATTTCCCTGATTTCCGTGCATTTCGGGGCAGCCACGGAGGCCAGCCGCAAATTACTGTGAAAATTACTGTGACTTTGTGGAAGATCGTGACCGATCCTGACCGACTTTCGATCTCGATTTCAAATCGAGATCGACTCATAAGTCTCTGACATTATTGAAGTTTTATGGTGAGCCCTGCTGGGTTCGAACCAGCGACCTACTGATTAAAAGTCAGTTGCTCTACCGACTGAGCTAAGGGCCCATCGCAGCGCCGAACCAGCGGCGCCCGAAAGTGAGCCGTCGCCCTAGTGCGCCTCGGCGTTCCGGTCAACCGGCTTGGGGCGGATTAGGCGGGCGGCGAGTTGGCGGATCGTGCGCGCGCTCAGCGGATGGCGCCAATCGGGTGCGATCGCGCGCAATGGGCCGAGAACGAAGGCCCGTCCGGCCAATTCTGCGTGCGGAATGGTAAGCTCGGCGTCGCTCCATGCGCCCCCCGACCAGAGCAGGATGTCGAGGTCGAGGGTGCGGGCGCCCCACCGCTGGCCGATCCGGCGGCCGAATTCGGCTTCGACCGCTTGCAGCCGCGCAAGCATTTCGGGCGGGGTCAGCGGCGATGCCACAAGTGCCACGGCATTGGCATAGCGCCGCCGCGAGGGGCCAATCGGTTCGCTCGCGATGATTGGGCTGACGTCGACGGGTTCGATGTCGTCGCTTTCGAGCGCATCGAGAGCGGCGAGCAGCACCTGCCGCGGGTCGCCGAAGCGCGCATGACGGCGGTTCGAGCCGAGGCCGATGGCATAAAGGGGCAGGGGCGTTGCGCTGGTCATGTCAGCGCGCCTATCGCAGCATGGTGGAGATTGACAGCCCTTTGCCGGACACCGAGCCGCCGCGCGACTGTCCGCGGTGCCCGCGATTGGTCGCGCTCCGGCACGTCTGTCAGGCCGAATATCCCAATTGGTGGAACGCGCCGGTACCTATATTCGGCGACCCGGATGCCTGGCTGGCCCTTGCCGGACTGGCGCCCGGAAAACATGGGGCGAATCGGACGGGAAGGCCGTTTACCGGCGACTATGCCGGTGACCTGCTGTTCGCGACGCTGGCCGAATTCGGGCTGAGCCGCGGCGTGTACGACGGCCGCATCGACGACGGGCTGACGCTCGACGGCGCGATGATCATCAACAGCGTCAAATGCCTGCCGCCGCAGAACAAGCCGACGCCGGTCGAGATTGCGACGTGCCGCCCCTTCTTCGAGACGCAACTCGCCGCTTTGCCAAAGGTGCAGGTGGTCATCGCACTGGGGCGCATCGCGCATGATGCGGTGCTGCGCGCCGCAGGCGTACGCCTTGCTGCTTGCCCTTTTGCCCATGGTGCGGTGCATCCGCTGCCGGGCGGCAGGCATCTGGTCGATAGCTATCATTGCTCGCGCTACAACACGAACACGGGGCGGCTGACGCCCGAAATGTTCGCTGCCGTATTTCGCTCCGCGCTCGGGCTTCGCGATCAGACGAGCGGGCGGAACTCGTCGACGATGGCGCGGTAGAGCTGACGCTTGAAGGGAACGATCAGCTTTTCGAGCTCGTCGAGATCGGCCCAGCGCCACGAACGGAATTCCTGGTGCTTGGTCGCGATATCGACGTCGCCGTCTTCGCCCATGAAGCGCATCAGGAACCAGTGTTGCCGCTGGCCGCGATACTTGCCGCCCCACATCTTGCCCATCAGATGATCGGGCAGGTCATAGAAATGCTCGGTCTTGCTGCGCGCGATGATTTCGACCAACCCGCCATGGATGCCGGTTTCCTCGCCCAGCTCGCGGATCGCCGCTTCCTCGGCATCCTCGCCAGGGTCGATTCCGCCCTGCGGCATCTGCCAGGCCTCGCTCGACGAATCGAGTCGCTGGCCGACGAAGATGCGCCCGTCGCGGTTCGCCAGCATGACGCCGGCGCAGGGGCGATAGGGAAGGCTGTCGTCGGTCATGCGGTCGCTTCGGCGACGATGGCCTTCAGCACCGTCAAGGCGCCGCGAATGTCGTCCCTGGCGCTCGGAATGCCTTGCGCAAGGCAGATATAACCGTGGATCGTCCCCGGCGCCTCGCGGTAAGTCGTCGGCACCCCCGCTTCGATCAGCTTGGCGGCATAAGCGCGCCCTTGATCGCGTAGCGGATCGAGGCCGGCGGTGATCAGCAGCGTCGGAGGCAAGCCTTCGGCGGGGAAATCGATCGGCGAGGCGCGGCGATCGGCGGGGTCAGCGGCATAGTGATCGCCGAACCATGTCATCAATTCGGTGGTCAGCAAATGGCCTTCGCCAAAATCGCGATAGCTTTGCCAGTCATTGTGTGTGGTGACCGCCGGATAGATCGGATGGATCGCGACCACCGCTTTCGACGCCGGCTCGTCGCGGAGCGCGAGCGCGGTCGCGATGGTCAGATTGCCGCCTGCGCTGTCGCCCGACAGGACGAGCCCGGTGCACGGGATATGGGCCGCAATCCAGCGCGTTGCCGCTTCGCAGTCGATCGGTGCTGCGGGAAAGGGGTGTTCGGGAGCAAGACGGTAATCGACCGCAACGACGGGCATGTCGAGGATGCGTGCGGCCTCGGCGCAATAGGGATCGTGCGTCTCCAGATCGCCGATCACCCAACCGCCCCCATGATAGAAGACCATGACCGGCCCTGCGGCACGGTCGGGACGGCTGTCGTAAATGCGGATCGGAATATCGCCTGCGGGGCCCGGAATGGTCCGGTTCTCGACCTTGGCGATCTCGCCGCGCGGGACGTCGGCCATCTGGCCCATGACCCGCATCATTTCACGCGACGCGTCGGCAGGAAGCTCGTTCAACTTGGGCCCTTCCTGGGCGTTCAGAAAGGCAAGAAAGGCCGCCACATCGGGGCGCGTATAATGGGTGGTGCCGTCGGTCATCCTCTTGGTCCCCTTTTTGCTCAAGGCGCATCTTTGTGCGCCAAGCTATTCGGCATCGCCGCGGATAATTCAATGGCAATTGGCAACCGATCGGGCACGGCACCGCGCGCATTCGCTTTGCACTGCACAATTTTTTCTGAATTGCGGCTTGCCGCCTACGGGCCTAGGCCGATGTCACAGGTTCGCAAGATTCAAAGGCAGACACAGAAAATGGCGACAGCGGTAGAGGACCGGGCCGACGAGCGGCAGTCCCCCCTTTCCGACGCAGTGGTGGTTCGATTTGCAGGCGATAGTGGCGACGGGATGCAGCTGACCGGCGGTCAGTTCACTCTTTCGTCTGCGCTCGCCGGCAACGACTTTGCGACCTTCCCCGATTTCCCGGCCGAAATTCGCGCGCCGCAGGGCACGCTATTCGGCGTTTCGGCATTCCAGATCAATTTCGGCTCCTCGGCGATCGAAACTGCGGGCGATGCGCCCGATGTCCTGGTTGCGATGAACCCCGCGGCGCTCAAGACCAATGTGCCGTCGCTCAAGCAGGGCGGGCTGATCATCGCCGACGAAGGCGAGTTCAACGATCGCAATCTCGCCAAGGCGAAATATGACGCGAACCCGCTCGACGACGGCAGCCTGGCGAAATGGCAGCTGCTCAAGCTCAACATCAGCCAGCTGACGATGGACGCCGTGAAGCCCTTTGGCCTTGGCAACAAGGAAGCGCTGCGCTGCAAGAATATGTGGACGCTGGGGCTGGCGCTGTGGATGTTCGACCGCGACCGACAGCCGCTGGTCGACTGGCTCAATGCGAAATTCGCAAAGGCGCCCGATCTTGCAGCCGCAAACATAGCGGCGCTCAATGCCGGGCACGCCTATGGCGAGACTGCGGAACTCGCTGGTCCGCTCAAACAGCATCATGTCGATCCCGCGCCGGTTGCGCCGGGCCTCTACCGTACGCTGACCGGGGCCGAAGGCATCGCGCTTGGCCTCGTCGCGGGTGCACAATTGGCAAAGCTGCCGATGTTCTTCGGTGGCTATCCGATCACGCCCGCGTCGGCGATCCTGCATCACCTGTCGCGGCTCAAGGAATATGACGTCACGACCTTCCAGGCCGAGGACGAAATCGCCGCGATCTGCTCGGCGATCGGCGCGAGCTATGGCGGCTCGCTCGGCGTGACCTCGTCGTCGGGTCCGGGCATCGCGCTCAAGGGCGAAGCGATGGGCCTTGCGATCATGACCGAGCTGCCGCTCGTCATCGTCAATTCGCAGCGCGGCGGCCCTTCGACCGGCCTGCCGACGAAGACCGAGCAGTCGGATCTCTATCAAGCCGTTTACGGCCGCAACGGCGACGCGCCGCTGCCGGTGATCGCGGCGCGCTCGCCCGGAGATGCATTCGACTGCGCGATCGAAGCGGTGCGCATCGCGGTGCAATATATGACGCCGGTGATGCTGCTGACCGACGGCTATATCGCCAATGCTGCCGAGCCTTGGGCGGTGCCCGACCTGGAAAGCTATGACGCCTTCCCGGTCGAGTTCCTGACCGAAGTGCCCGAAGGCGGCTTCAAGCCCTATGGCCGCGATGAAAAGCTCAAGCGGCCGTGGGTCAAGCCCGGCACGCCGGGGCTGCTGCATCGCATCGGCGGGATCGAAAAGGAAATCGATACCGGCCACATCAACTATGAATCGTCGAATCACCAGGCGATGACCGACATCCGCAAGGACAAGATCGACGGCATCAAGGTTCCCGATCAGGTCGTCGAACTCGGTGCCGAGGGCGGGAAGCTTGCGGTCGTCGGCTGGGGTTCGACCTTCGGCCCGATCCACCAGGCCGTGCGCCGCAAGCGCGCCGAAGGCGCCGACGTCAGCCACGTCCACATCCGCCACATTTGGCCGCTGCCCGCCAATCTGGGTACGCTGCTCAAAAGCTTTGACCGGGTCATCGTGCCCGAAATGAACACCGGCCAGCTCAAGACGGTGCTGCGCGACCAATATCTGGTCGATGCAAAGCCGGTGAACAAAGTGTCGGGCCAGCCCTTCACCATCGCCGAGATCGAAGCCGCCATCGAGGAGGCATTGAAGTGAACGAGATGACGACCATCGCGCGGACGACCACGCTCAAGGATTGGGAGACCGATCAGGAAGTGCGCTGGTGCCCCGGCTGCGGCGACTATGCCATCCTGAAGGCCGTGCAGCGCACGATGCCCGAAATAGGCACTGCGCCCGAAAATACCGTGTTCATCAGCGGCATCGGCTGCTCGTCGCGCTTCCCTTATTATATGGAAACCTATGGCTTCCATACGATACACGGCCGCGCGCCGGCGTTCGCCACGGGGCTGAAACTGGCCAATCCGGGCCTCGACATCTGGATCGTCACCGGTGACGGCGACGGGCTGTCGATCGGCGGCAACCACACGATGCACCTCATCCGCCGCAATCTCGATTGCCAGATCATGCTGTTCAACAACGAGATTTATGGCCTGACCAAGGGGCAATATTCGCCGACGAGCCGCGTCGGAACGACCAGCCCATCGACGCCCTATGGCTCGGTCGATCGCCCCGCGCAGCCCGCGGCCTTCGCGCTCGGCGCCGGCGCCCGCTTCGTCGCGCGCGGTTTCGACGTCTCGAAGGAACTGCCGAACGTGCTGAAGGCAGCGCATGCGCACAAGGGCGCGGCCTTTATCGAGATTTTCCAGAACTGTATCGTCTATAATAAAGACGTGTTCGAGGATTTTGCGGCGCCAAAGGGCGCCGAGGATCGCCAGCTCTGGCTCCAGCAAGGCGAACCGATGCTCTATGCCAAGGGCACGAAGGGTATCGCGCTCGACGTCGACGAATTGCATCTGAAGACTGTCGATGTCGTCGATGGCGATTGGCAGTCGGCGGGCGTGATCGTCCACGACGTTACCAATCGCAGCGTCGCGCACATGCTCGTGGAAATGCGCTTCGGCGAATTCCCGATGGCGCTCGGCGTCCTTTACGACGACCCGCGCCCGACCTTCGAGGCCGACGTCGTCCGCCAGAACAAGGCCGCGGCCGAAGGCAAGACCGCCGACCTGCAAAGCCTGCTCAAAAAGGGCCAGACCTGGACGGTGACCGAGGGCGGCCCCGAGCTGTGACAGCGGGGCGGGCAAGGCTGACGCTTTGCCCCGCCGCTCTTCTCGCGATTGCCGCAGCATCGTTGCACGCGCAGGAAGTCAGCGCCTTCCGCCCGACCTATTCGCTTGTCAGCGCGCAAGCGGTGGACTCGGTACAGTCGGATATCCCGCTGGACTGCCCTGACGGCTCGGTCTGCGTCGACAATCTGTCTTTCGGCTCCTTCGCTCATTCGAAGACTCTTGCCGGGCCCGACCTTGGCGAAAAATTTGGCGCGGCAATCGTGACCCATCTGCGGCTCCGCGATCAGCCGATGCTGATGATCGTCGAGAACCGGAGCGACGGGAGCAAGTTTGTCCGATCCTTCACGCGCGCGTCGCAAACTGGTGGGCAGACCTGTATCAGCCGGCTGGACGTCGATCAGCTCGATTTTCATCCGTCGGGAGCCGGGATCGACGTCAATTACCTCGATATCTGTGCGACAACCCCGCCCGTCTTTCCTTCGACAGAAGTGGTCGATGTTCGCGCGTCGACCATAAGCCCCGCCGATTTCAGGCGGAAAAAAGGCGGGTAGCGATTTTCGCTGAGGCCCAAAGGCAGTTCCGGCCCGGTGATTCTCGCCCTCATCGAGACAGAGCGCGGCTACCCCAACGGCGACTGGTATTGCGAACCTGATCCCGATCCCCAAAGCATCTGCCTCGGCGCTTCGATCGTGATCCATTCCGGCACAGTGGTGCGGCAATATGGCGGCAGCGCCAATGTCGATCCGCACTGGCGCGCGGCGAAATTCAAACAGATCGGCGCGCATGCCGTGCGCTGGGTCGAGGGAGGACGTTGGCTCGCGATTATCGAACAGACCGACGCCGATTATTATTACATCCAGTGGAAAGTCGACGCGAGCCGCGGACGATTTTGCCTGTCGCAGGTGATGATCGATCACTACGGGCTTGAAGCGGAGCCGGATTTCAAGCTCAATGAAGATGGCGACCACTGCTATCCGGTCGGCCTGTCCGATCGTCGATAATGACTGCAAAGGTGAGAGTGTTTGGACAATCTGACCCACAGCCTCGTCGGTGCCGTTCTGGGCCAGATGGGTCTCAAGACGAAGACCGGGCTCGCGATGCCGACGCTGATCATCGCGGCGAACATTCCCGATATCGACGCTGCCTGTGCAGTCTATGGTCAACTTTCGCTGTCGATGCGCCGCGGCATCACCCACGGCCCGATCGCACTGATCCTGCTTCCCATCCTGCTCTGGGCCGCGATGATCGGCTTCGACCGGTGGCAGACGCGGCGCGGCAAGCGTCCTGAAAACCGCTTGCCCATCCACAAGGGCTGGCTGCTCGCGCTCGCTTATGTCGGCTGCCTCAGCCACCCCGCGCTCGACTGGCTCAACAATTACGGGATTCGCCTGCTCGAACCTTTCAGCCATCGCTGGTTCTACGGCGACAGCATCTTCATCATCGATCTCTGGATCTGGATCGCGCTCGGGCTGTCGGTTTGGCTCTCGCTCCGCCGCGAGCGGGCAAAGGTCGCCGCGTGGACGCGCCCCGCCTGGGTCGGCTTCACGGCAGTTTGCGCCTATATCCTGTTCAACGGCGCGCTCACCGGCGTCGCAGAGCGTCAAGTTGCGGCTTCGCTGGATCGCGCGGGCCATCCCGACGCGCTTGTCGTTGCCAGCCCGCCGCCGCTGCAATTCTGGCGACGCGACGTCTTCTGGCGCAGCGGCAACCGCTACGGCACCGAAAGCTACAGCCTCGGGACCTACGAGGATATTGCGATCACCGGCACGCCCACCGGCATGGACGATCCGCGCGTCGCGCCGATGGTCGCCACCAGCCCGGTGGCAAAGGCGTTCCTGTTCTGGTCGCGCATGCCCGTCGCCAAATTCGACGCAGGGGGCCGTCTGATCCTGTCCGATCAGCGATTCGGGAACCCGCTGAGCCGAGGGCAGTTTGAGGTTATCGTTGACCCCAAGCTGGAGCCCGGGCCCTGACTTCCCCCTCGATCGTCTGGTTTCGCCGCGACCTCCGGCTCTCCGATCAGGCTGCGATGCTTGCGGCCGCGTCAGCGGGGCCGGTGATCCCGGTCTATATTCTCGACGACGAGACGCCGAAGCACCGCGCCATGGGAGCGGCGTCGCGCTGGTGGCTCCATCACAGCCTTGCCAGCCTCGATACCGCTCTGCGTGAAAAGGGATCGCGGCTAATTCTGCGCCGTGGCAAATGCGATGACCAACTTGCACAAATCGCAGAGGAATGCGGGGCGGAGGAGGTCCATTGCCTGCGTCACTATGAACCCTGGTGGCGCAACGCCGAGCGCGCCGTCGCCAGGCGGCTCGACCTGATCTGTCACGACGGCAATTATCTCGCGCCGCCGGGATCGGTGACGACGGGAACGGGCGGGCTTTACAAAATCTACACCCCCTTCTGGCGGGCGCTCAAGGAGCGCATGCCGCCGCCGGCGCCGTCCAACCGCCCGCGCGAGATCGCCGCACCGGCGACGTGGCCGATTTCCGACCAGCTTGCCGACTGGGACCTCCTCCCGACCAAACCCGATTGGGCCCTTGGTTTCAATCACCTATGGACACCCGGCGAGGAAAGGGCTCGCGAACGCGTTGCCGATTTCATCGACGAAGCGGGCGATTATGACCGTCGCCGCAACTTGCCGTCCGAAGACGGCAGTTCGTTCCTCTCGCCGCATCTCCACTTCGGCGAAGTCTCGCCCGCCTACATCTGGCACCGCCTGTCGGAAGCCTCTGGAAACATTGATGTCTTCCTGTCGGAAATCGCATGGCGCGACTACGCTCAAACTGTCATCCTCCAATTCCCCGACTATGGCGCAAGCAACGCACGCGGTACCTTCGACACTTTCCGCTGGCGCACCGGGAGCGAGGCCAGCGCCGATCTGAAAGCCTGGCAACAGGGGCGCACCGGCTATCCGATCGTCGATGCCGGGATGCGCCAGCTGTGGGCGACGGGCTGGATGCACAACCGCGTCCGGATGATCGCCGCCAGTTTCCTCATCAAGCATCTGCTGATCGACTGGCGCAAAGGCGAGCAATGGTTCTGGGATACGCTCGTCGATGCCGATTACGGCAGCAACAGCGTCAATTGGCAATGGGTCGCCGGGACGGGCGTCGATTCGAATATGTTTCCGCGGATCATGGCACCGCTGACGCAGTCGGAGAAATTCGACGCGGCCGATTATATTCGTGAATGGGTTCCAGAGCTTGCGGCGCTCGACGACCGGTCGATCCACGACCCCGACGAAGTCGGACGGCGGCCTGCGGGCTACCTACCCAAAATCATCGGACACCGCGAGGCGCGGGCTCGGGCACTTGCGGCGTATGACGTCATGAAGGCCTATGACAACTGATTGTCAGAAAGCCGCTTTTGCGGCAGGAAGGCTGGGATGAACACGCATGTCAGTCCCCGCCGCGGCAAGGAACTTCTCCGCGCAGACCGGGCGTTCCGCTCGGGAGGAGGGCTCGCGCGACTCATGGCGCGCGCGCCGGAGAGCTTCTTTCAACGCCAGCTCGACAAGATCGACAGCGGCCTCGCGTTCGGCACGGTCGAGGGGCATCTGCCCGACGGCAGCGTGCGCATTCTCGGCGGTCGCGGCAAAGGCCCCACCGCTGTGGTTCATCTCCACAATTGGGCAGCGCTGGTGCGCCTCGTTTTGTCGGGTTCGGTCGGCTGGTACCGCGCGTGGGAGGCCGGCGAGTGGTCGTCGCCAGATCCGGTGCCGCTATTCGATCTGTTCATGCGCAACGGGGAGACGCTCGGCAACGCCGGTCGGTCGCGCGGGCCGCTGCATTGGCTCAACCGCATCTCGCATTTTCTGAACCGCAACAGCCGCAGTGGAGCGAAGCGCAACATCCATGCGCATTACGATTTGGGCAATGATTTCTATCGCCTGTGGCTCGACGAGGGCATGAATTATTCGAGCGCGCTGTTCACCGATCCCGGTCAATCGCTTGAAGAGGCACAAACAGCAAAGATCGACGCAGTCCTCGACCGGCTCGACCTCCGTTCGGGAGGGCGGCTGCTCGAAATCGGCTGTGGTTGGGGCGCGCTTGCCGAGCGCGCGGTCGAACGGCACGATGTGCTCTATACCGGCATCACCCTGTCGCCGGCGCAGGCGCAGGTCGCCGAGGCGCGGCTGCGAACCACCGATCTCACCGATCGCTCGCGTATCGAGCTTTGCGATTATCGCGATGCCCACGGGCCTTATGATGCGATCGCCAGCGTCGAGATGGTCGAGGCGGTGGGACAGGCCTATTGGCCGGCCTATCTCGATGCGATCGCGCGGTTGCTGCGACCCGGGGGGCGTGCTGCGATCCAGTATATTTTGATCAGCGACGCGCTGTTCGAGCGCTACGCGGCGAGCACCGACTTCATTCAGGCCTATATCTTCCCGGGCGGCTGTCTGATCTCCGAAAGCCGCTTTCGTTCGCTTGCCGAAGAGCGCGGGCTCGCCTGGCGCGACGTGCGGCACTTTGGCAGCGGCTATGCCGAGACGCTGCGCCAGTGGCGCGAACGCTTCGATGCTGCCGCGGCGGCGGGTCAGCTTCCTGCGGGCTTCGACGATCGCTTCGTGCGTCTGTGGCGCTATTATCTGCAATATTGCGAGGGCGGGTTTCGTGGCGGCGGCATCGACGTCGCGCAAGTGACGCTGGAAAAACCATCCTGAAAACAAAAGGGGAGAGGGCAATGCGAAGACTTTTGGCAGCCGCGCTTTTGTGCGCGGCAGCGGGGATAAGCGTTCCCGCATCGACCCAGACCACCGACCATCTGCCAAAGGATCTGAATGTGCTGTTTTGGAGCCAGGACCAGCGTGACGCCGCCTTCCGCACGATGGAGACAGTCCCCAAAGTGGTTGTCCATACGATCAAGGCGGGCGGCAGCGTCTATCCGCTACCGCAGGGCAAGCCGCTCGACCTCGGTCTCGATATCGAAGCGCATATGGCGAAGCAGCGGAACGCCGGGCTGATCATCGTTCAGCACGGCAAGATCCGGCTCGAAAAATATGCGCTCGGCTATGGCGAAGCGGGACGCTGGACGAGTTTCTCCGTCGCGAAGAGTTTTACCTCGACGCTCGTCGGCGCGGCGGTCAAGGACGGGTATATCAAGAGCCTCGACGACAAGGTGACCGTCTATATTCCGGGCCTCAAGGGCTCGGCCTATGACGATGTCAGCGTGCGCCAGCTGCTGACGATGACTTCGGGCGTGAAATGGAACGAGGATTATACCGATCCCAAATCCGATGTCGCACAGTTCAATTTGCAGCAGCCGGTCACGGGCGAGGACATAACGGTCAGCTATATGAAGACCTTGCCGCGCGAAGCGCCCGCGGGGTCGAAATGGGTGTACAAGACCGGCGAGACGAATTTGATCGGCGTGCTCGTGTCGAGTGCGACCGGCAAGACGCTGTCCGAATATCTGTCCGAAAAGGTCTGGAAACCCTTTGGTATGGAACAGGATGCGGTCTGGATGCTCGGGCCGACAGGGCATGAAATCAGCGGCTGCTGCATGTCCGCAAGCCTCAAGGATTATGCGCGATTCGGCCAGTTCATCCTGAACGGTGGTGCGGCAGGTGGCCAAAGGGTCGTGCCCGACGACTGGCTATCCTCAGCGACCACGAAGCAAGCCGACATTGCCTTTCCTGGCCGCGGCTATGGCTATCAATGGTGGACGAACGACGACGGCAGCTTCGCCGCGCAAGGCATTTTCGGGCAGGGAGTTTTCATCGATCCTGCGCGCAAGCTGATCATCGCGTCGAACGGCAACTGGCCGACCGCCACCGATCCCGAAGGCGTCGGCCGCGCGCGCGAGGTCTTTTACAAGGCCGTACAGGCTGCGGTGGATCGAGAAACGAACAGGTAGGGCGTCAGGCGGCGACGGTCGCCGTCGCCCGCTGCGCTGCCCAGGCGGCCAGCATGGGGAGCCCGACGCCCAGCGCGATCATCCACCAGGTGTCGGCGAGCGTGACGGCCCGATACACGCCCGCACCGATCACAGCACCAGCGACGATCCAGCCGGCGCCGTTGCCGCCCGAGACTCGCATTGCGAGCCATCCGCCCGCGAACGTGCCGACGAACCAGCCGATCAGCAGCGCAATTGTCGATCCGATCGGGATCAAAACTTCTCCCGTTTCAAGATCATAGACATCAGGCGAGACTTCGCTGCCGGCATATTGCGCCAACCAGATCAAAGCAAACGCGACGATGATGCCGACGACGGTCGCAACAGCCGATCGCACGATATTGCTGTTCATTTCGATGCCTTTGCCAACGCTCGGATTATGCCCGCTATTGGCACAGAGTTGCAAAGATCGCGTTAAGCGTCTGCCATCACCTTGGGCAGAGCGTGGAAGTCGGTGCTGTCGAAACCGTCGACCATCAACTTGGCAACGAACTCGCCGACCGCGTCGGGATCCTTGATGCTCTGCGGATCCTCGCCGGGATAGGCGCGCGCGCGCATCTGCGTGCGGGTGCCGCCGGGGTCGAGGATGGCGGCGCGCAGGTTCGAAATGTTGCGCATTTCGGCGCCATAGCTCGTCACCAGCACTTCGAGCGCCGCTTTCGACGCCGCATAGGCGCCCCAATAGGCGCGCGGAGTGCGCGCGACGCCGCTCGTCAGCGCGATCAGGCGGCCGTTCGCGGCGCGGCGCAGGAGCGGGTCGAAATTGGCGATCATCGCCTGCTGGGCAATCAGGTTGAGTGTCAGCAAACGATTGAATTCTTTGCCGTCGATCGCTGCGACCGGGGTCAACGTGCCGAGCATGGCGGCGTTGAGCACGAGCATGTCGAGATGCTGCCAGCGTTCGGACATGGCGCTGGCCAGGCGAGCGATGCTGTCGCCGTCGGTCAGGTCGAGCGGAGCGATCGTCGCGCTGCCGCCGGCATTGTGGATGCGATCCTCCAGTTCTTCGAGACCGCCCGCCGTGCGCGCTGTAATCACGACATGCGCGCCGCGTGCGCCAAGCGATTCCGCGATCGCCGCGCCGATGCCACGGCTCGCCCCGGTCACGAGCGCAACCTGGCCCGCCAATTCTTCAGACTTGATGGTCATTGTGTCAAACAACCCGTTCGGCAAGCAGTGAAAATTGATCGTCGACGCTGTTCTCGTCAAAATCAGTCAGCGTCGTCGGATAGTCGCCCGTGAAGCAGGCGTCGCAATATTGCGGCGCGCGATCGTTGCGATCGACTTCGCCCAGCGCGCGATAGAGGCCGTCGATCGTCAGAAACGCCAGGCTGTCGGCGTTGATGAAGTTCGCCATCTGGCCGACCGTCATCTGAGCCGCGAGCAGCTTGGCGCGCTCAGGCGTATCGACACCGTAAAAACAGCTGTGCTGCGTCGGCGGGCTGGCGATGCGCATATGCACTTCGGCGGCCCCCGCATCGCGCATCATCTGGACGATTTTCAGGCTCGTCGTCCCGCGAACGATTGAATCGTCGATCAGAATCACGCGCTTGCCGGCGATCAGCGCGCGGTTCGCATTATGCTTCAACTTGACGCCCAGATGGCGAACCTTGTCGCCCGGCTGGATGAACGTGCGGCCGACATAGTGCGACCGGATGATACCGAGTTCAAAGGGAATGCCCGATTCCTGCGCATAGCCGAGCGCTGCGGGGGTGCCCGAATCGGGCACCGGGATCACCAGATCGGCATCGACCGGATTTTCGCGGGCCAGCTCGGCGCCGATCGCCTTGCGGACCGAATAGACGCTTGTGCCTTCGACGATCGAATCGGGGCGCGAGAAATAGACATATTCGAAGATGCACGGGCGCGCGGCACGCTCGCCAAACGGGCGGTGCGAGGTCAGTTCGCCATCGCGGATGATCACAAGCTCGCCAGGGTCGACCGATCGAACGAAATCGGCGCCGACCACGTCGAGCGCTACCGTTTCGGACGCGAGGATATACGCATCCGCCAGCTTGCCGATAACGAGCGGACGAATGCCCAGCGGATCGCGGCAACCTATCATGCCTTCAGCGGTGAGGCAGATCAGCGAATAAGCGCCTTCGACCTGTTTCAGCGCATCGATGAAACGGTCGAGCAATGTCCGATAGTTAGACGTCGCGACGAGGTGGATGATCACTTCGGTGTCGCTCGTCGACTGGAAGATCGAGCCGCGGCGGACAAGAACCTTCTTCAGCGCGGTCGCGTTGGAAATATTGCCGTTATGCGCCACGGCGAATCCGCCGGTGGACAGGTCGGCGAAGAGCGGCTGGACATTGCGCAGCGCGGTTTCGCCTGTCGTCGAATAGCGGACATGGCCGATCGACGAGGGACCGGCGAGCTGGCGCATGATGTCGTCGCGGTCGAAATTGCCCGCGACATGGCCCATCGCGCGGTGGGTATGGAAGTCCCTGCCGTCGAAGGCCGTAATGCCTGCGGCTTCCTGGCCGCGGTGTTGCAGGGCGTGAAGCCCCAACGCCACAACTGCGGCAGCGCTCTCGGCGCCGTAGATACCAAAAACGCCACACTCCTCGCGGAGCTTGTCGTCGTCGAAAGGATGGGTCGTCAGCATGTCGATCCAGCATGGAGGGGCGTTGACTGCCGCGCATATAGGGACGGTTGTTTGAAATGTCGCCCCCCATATTCACGCAATTGTCACGCGAGCACGGCGGACGGGGTGACAGCGGCTCATTTCCTGCTCTAAAGCGCTGCCTATGGATCAGAAAAGCGACGAAACCGACCGCTTCCAGCCGCGCTTCGATGCCGCAGGGCTTTTGACCGCGATTGTCACCGACGCCGATACGGGCACGCTGCTGATGGTCGCGCACATGAATGAGGATGCAATCCGGCTGACTCAGCAGACCGGCTATGCCCATTTCTGGTCGCGGTCGCGCCGTTCGCTGTGGCTCAAGGGCGAGACGTCGGGCAACCGGCTGGCGCTGGCCGAGATGCGCGTCGATTGCGATCAGGACGCGCTGCTGCTGCGGGTGAAGCCCGAAGGGCCGGCATGTCATACCGGGCGTCGCTCTTGCTTCTATCGCCGCGTCGAGGCCGACGGGACGCTGACGTTCCTGAGCGACGATGCCTGATATCCGGCTCGCGCTGCTGTTCGGGGCTCTGCTCGTCACCGCGTGCGACCGGTCGGCGCCCGATGCGAACAACCCCGATGCGAACAACGGGATCGATACCGATAATCCTCTGGAGGTCGCGGCGCGCGCACGCGGCGTCGTGCGTCCGGACACGGCAACGCCCACGGGGGTCTTCGAACGCGCGCACGATCTTGGTCGCGACGCGATGTGCGTCGTCTCCGACGGTGCCGGGCAGTGGCGCTTCACCGTCACCGCATCCTATGGGCCAGGGCTATCATGCATCGCGAAGGGAACGATGGCGCGCGACGGCGATGGGTGGCGAATGCGGTTCGCGGGAGCGGACGGCTGCGAAGCGGTCGTTCGCGAAGAGGACGATGAGCTGCGGCTTCCGGGTCGCTTGCCTTCGCAATGCGACAATCTCTGCCCCGCGCACGCTTCGCTCTCGGGGCTTTTCCTGCCGCGGGCAAGTTGGGACCAGGCTGACGCGAAACGCTTGCAGATGCGCGACAAACGCGGCAATATCGTCCTGCCTTGCAGCGATTGACCGGGGCGATTCCACAAAATCCCACCAGCCTTGACGTTCACGTCAACGGAAACTATTCTCGCTCAATGACCGAAGAATACGGCCACGCCCACATCGACACGCCCGATCACCTCGGTCGCGACCAGTTCAGTATCACCGATCTTTCGACCGAATTCGGCGTGACCGCGCGCGCGCTTCGTTTCTACGAAGACGAAGGGCTGATCAGCCCGTCGCGCAAAGGCCTGTCGCGCATCTATTCGAAGCGGGATCGGGCCCGGCTGGCCTGGATCTTGCGCGCCAAGCGCACGGGTTTCAGTCTTGCCGACATTCGCGAGATGATCGACCTTTACGATGTCGGCGACGGCCGCAAGCTGCAACGGCAGGTGACGGTCGAGAAATGCCAGCAGCGCATCAGCCTATTGCAGAGCCAGCGCGACGATATCGACAGCGCTGTCGAGGAACTGACACGCTTCATCGATATGGTGAAAAAGGTCGATGCCGGCGAAAAAGTGCGCTGAGCTTCGGCTTCGCAGCCTCCCCGGGCGAAAGTATAACCAACCCCGCTTTCCAGAAAGATGAGTCATGCCCGCGTATCGTGCCCCCGTCCAAGACACGCTATTCCTGATCAACGACGTCCTCGGGATCGAACGCTATGCGGGTTTGCCGGGGTTCGCGAACGCCTCTCCCGATATGGTCGAGGCGGTGCTGACCGAGGCGGGCCGATTCTGCGAGGAAGTGCTGTTCCCGATCAATCTTTCGGGCGATCTCGAAGGCTGCACGCGGCACGACGACGGCTCGGTGACGACGCCGTCGGGCTTCAAGGAAGCCTACAAGGCCTATTGCGAGGCTGGCTGGACGCTGCTGACCCAGCCTGAGGAGTTCGGCGGGCAAGGGCTGCCGCACGTCATCGGTTTTCCGGTTGAGGAATATCGCATGGCCGCAAACCAGGCGTTCGCCATGTATCCCGGCCTGACGCAGGCGGCGGTCGCGGCGATCCTCGTCAAGGGCTCGGACGAACAGAAAGCGACCTATGCACCCCGCATGATCTCGGGCGAGTGGGGCGGTACGATGAACCTGACCGAGCCGCATTGCGGCACCGACCTTGGCCTTATCCGAACGCGCGCGGTTCCGAACCCCGACGGCAGCCATGCGGTCACCGGCACCAAGATTTTCATTTCGTCGGGCGAGCACGACCTCACCGACAATATCATCCACCTCGTGCTCGCGAAGACGCCCGACGCGCCCGACGGCGTCAAGGGCATCTCGCTGTTCATCGTGCCCAAATATCTCGTCAACGCGGACGGTTCGCTTGGCGAGCGCAATATGCTCCAGTGCGGTTCGATCGAGCACAAGATGGGCATCCACGCCAACTCGACCTGCGTGATGAATTATGACGGCGCGAAGGGCTGGATGGTCGGTGAGGAGAATAAGGGCCTCGCCGCGATGTTCGTGATGATGAACGCCGCGCGCCTCGGCGTCGGCATCCAGGGCCTCGGCCAGGCCGACATCGCGTTTCAGAATGCCGTCCAATATGCGCAGGATCGCCGCCAGGGTCGCGCGCTGACAGGCCCGCAGGATCCCCAGGAAAAGGCCGACCCGCTGTTCGTTCATCCCGACGTGCGCCGCATGCTGATGGACGGCAAGGCCGTCGTCGAAGGACTGCGCGCGCTCTGCCTCTGGGGGGCGTTGCAGGTCGATCTGGCGCACGTCGCCGAGACCGAGGAAGAACGCCAGAGCGCCGACGATCTGGTCAGCCTGCTGACCCCGGTGATCAAGGGCTATGGCACCGACAAGGGGTATGAGGTCGCGACCAACGCGCAGCAGGTGTTCGGCGGCCATGGCTATATCGAAGAGCAGGGCATGTCGCAGTACGTCCGCGATGCCCGCATCACCATGATCTATGAGGGCGCGAACGGCGTTCAGGCGATGGATCTCGTGGGGCGCAAGCTCGCGCAGAACGGCGGCCGTGCGATCCAGGCGTTCTTTGCGATCGTCGACGAGGAATGCACGCGCGCCAAGGCCGACGAGGCGCTCGCCGATTTCGCGGCCCGCCTTGAAAAGGCGAATGCCGAACTCAAGGCCGCGACGATGTGGTTCATGCAGAATGGTATGGCGAACCCGAACAATATCGGCGCCGGCGCGCACCATTATATGCACATCATGGGCATCGTCGCGCTGGGTTCGATGTGGCTGATGATGGCAGAAGCCGCGCAAAAGGCCCTCGCCGAGGGGCGTGGTAACAAGGCTTTCCTCGAAGCCAAGCTCGTGACCGCGCGCCACTTTGCCGAGCGGTTCATGCCCGACGCGGGCGCGCTCCGCCGCAAGATCGAGGCCGGCAGCGACGCGATGATGGCTCTAACGCCCGAGCAGTTCTTCGCTGCCTGACCCGCGCCTGTGCAACCTTCGCCGCCGCCATGCGTGGAGGCGGCGATGAGCAACAGCGACTTGGCACCGATCGTCGTCGAAGGCCGCAATTGCTGGCGGATCGCGCGCGCCGACAAGGCGCGGATGATTGTCGATGCCGCCGATTATTTCGCGTTGCTCGAACAGCTCATGGCCGATGCGAAGGAACGCATCCTGCTCATCGGCTGGGATTTCGATCCGCGCATCGCGCTGAAGCCTGACAAGAATGGCAAGGGCGAACCGCTCGGAGACTATCTGCTGCGGCTGGCCAAGAATTGTCCCGAGCGCGATATCGATATTCTCCGCTGGAATTTCGGCGGGTTGAAGCAATTCGCGATGCCGCGCATCGTGTCGATGATCGCGCGGTGGAAGCTGACGCGGTCGATCAGCTTTCGTCTCGACAGCGCACACCCCGTCGGTTGCAGTCATCATCAGAAGGTTGCGGTTTTCGACGATCATCTAGCGGTTTGCGGGGGGATCGACGTCGGCGCACGCCGGTGGGACACGCGCGATCATGCCGACGGCGATCCGCACCGCACCGCCCCCGACGGCAAAGCCTATATGCCGTGGCACGACAGCACGATGATATTGGCGGGTCCCGTCGGCAATGCGCTCGCCGAACTGGGCAACGAGCGTTGGCAACGTGCGACGAAGAAGGCGCTGCGCGAACTGAAGGGCGAGGGCGAAAATTGGCCCGACGATCTCGAAGCCGATTTCGAGGGCGTTGACGTCGCCATCTCGCGTACTCGCGCCGAGTATGACGGCTACGCCGAGATCCGCGAGATCGAGCAGCTTTACCTCGACATGATCGCCGCGGCGAAACGCTTCATCTATTTCGAGAATCAATATTTTACCTGCGGCAAGATCGCCGCAGCGATTGCCGAACGATTGAACGAGGATGACCCGCCCGAATTCGTGATGGTAATGCCCGAGAGCGCCGATGGCTGGCTCGAGCAAGTGGCGATGGATGCGGCGCGTGTGCAGCTGGTGCGCGCGGTTGCAAAGTCGAAGCATGGTGACCGGCTGAAGGTCTATTATCCGCGGACGCAGGCGGGCGAGCCCATCTATGTCCACGCCAAGACTGCGGTCGTCGATGACCGCGCTATCCGTATCGGTTCGGCGAACCTCAACAACCGCTCGATGGGGCTCGACAGCGAATGCGATGTCACAATCGACACGGCTCTGCCGGCCAATCGCGGCGTTGAGCCGACGATCCGGCGCCTCAGGGAGTCGCTGATCGCCGAGCATCTCGACGTTGCGCCGGAAGATGTGGCACGCAGCTTTGACGCCACCGGCTCGCTCATTGCGACGATCGAGGCGCTGCGCGGCGACGGGCGGTCGCTCGAATTGCTCGATCTCGTCCCGCCGGGGCCCTTGGACAAATTCATTGCCGAGAATGAATTGCTCGACCCGACCAGCCCCGATGCAATGTTCGAAAGCCTTACCGAACGCGGCTTGAAGAAAAGTTGGCACAGCGGTCGCAAATGGATGCGGCGGCATCGGCCGTTCGGGCGGTCATAATTTATACGTGCGTGCGTTTTCGCGAAAGCGGAAGTCCATGTGGCGCTAATCGGCCAGCGACAGGATATGCTGCGCCTGCTTCAGGTGCGGCGCATCGACCATCTTGCCGTCGACCTGCAAAACGCCCACGCCCGGATTGGCAGCAAAGGCATCGACGATCGCCTGCGCACGCACGACTTCGTCGCCGGCAGGCGTAAAGGCCGCGTTGATCGGCTCGACCTGCGACGGATGGATCGCCATCATGCCGGTGAACCCGTCGCGCCGCGCGCGCGCCGCATAGGCGGCCAGGCCGGCTTCGTCCTTGATCGCGGGAAAGACCGTATCGATCGCCGCAACGCCCGCGCCATGCGCCGCGAACAACGTCAGCGCGCGCGCAACCTCATAAGGCGAAGTATAGCTGCCGTCGTCGTGCCGGCTTGTCGTCGCGCCGATCGCGGCGGGCAGATCCTCGGCGCCCCAGGTCAGCCCGAGCAACCGGTCCCTCACTTCGCGATAACTGCCGAGCGTGAAGATCGCGGACGGCGTTTCGGTCGCGATCGGCAGGATTGCTGGCAACGAGACGTCGCGCGCGGATTCGCTGCGCAGAATCGTGTCGAGTTGCTGGATGCTCGGCGCGCCTTCGGCCTTGGGCAGCATGATCGCGTCGGGGCGTGCTCCCGCGATCGCGGCGACGTCGGCGGCGGTCATATGTCCATCGAGCGGATTGACCCGCACCAGCGTCACGACCTCGCGGTCACCGAGCAGATATTCCGCGACCGCAGCGCGCGCGGCCTCCTTGTTCGCAAGCGCGACCGAATCCTCCAGGTCGAGAATGATCGCATCGGCGCCCGAGGCGGCGGCTTTGGCAAAGCGTTCGGGCCGGTCGCCCGGGACGAAAAGAAGCGAACGCAGGCGCATCAGGCACCCTTTCCTTTGATCAATGCCGCCCGCTCGCACTGGCATACGACGTCGCCGCGCTGATTGATACAACGATGCAGGAACGTCACGATGCCCGATCCGGGGCGCGACTTCGATTCCTTCAGACCGATCACTTCGGTTTCGGCGCGCAGCGTGTCGCCGATGAACACCGGCTTGGGCATCACCAGCTTGTCGTACCCCAGGTTCGCGACGAGCGTGCCCAGCGTCGTATCGCCGACCGACAGCCCGACCATCAGACTGAACGTGAAGGTGCCGTTGACCAGGATCTGCCCGAACTCGGACGCCTTCGCCGCCTCGGCATCGAGGTGCAAAGGCTGTGGATTGTGCGTCATCACCGTAAAGAGCAGATTGTCGGTCTCGGTCACCGTCCGGCGGATTTCATGGACGATCGTCTCGCCGATTGCCCATTCGTCGAAATGCTTGCCTGCCATCAGCCTTCTCCCGCCTCGATCTTCGCGAGCAATGCCTCGACCTGCACCTGCGCTCCCGTGACCGCATTCAGTTCGGCGACGACCCCGTCGAACGGCGCGGTCAGACTGTGCTCCATCTTCATCGCCTCGAGCGTCAGCAGCTTCTGGCCCTTGGTTACCGTGTCACCCGCCGCAACATCGACCGCGATGATCTTGCCCGGCATCGGCGACAGGATGGCGCCGTCGCTGGCACCGCCGCCAGTGCCGCCCACAGCACGCCAGGGCGTCAGCTGCCACACCGAACCACTTTCGGCGATCAGCATCGCCGGAGCGGGCTCCTCGCTTCCGGGGCCGTGAAGCGCCACCTCGACCCGCTTGCCGTCGATCAGGAAAGGCGCCGTGCGGACATCGGGGGCATTGAGGCGAAAGCCCGCCTGCGGGACACGCGGGACCATCGCCATCGCGGCATTGGTCAGCGCGGCTTCCGACGGAACCGGCTCGGCAGTCATGGCATCGCCGTCGCGGCCGATCAGTCCGGTGTCGACCGTTCCGGCGATGAAGTCGGGGTGGTCGAGCGCGCTCAACAGAAAAGCCGAATTGGTCTTCACCGGCCAGACCGCGCTGTCTTCCAGCATCTCCGACAGCGTCAGCCGCGCCTCTTCACGATCCTCGCCATAGGCGATGACCTTGGCGATCATCGGGTCATAGAAGGGCGAAACCTCGGCGCCTTCATAGACGCCGGTGTCGATCCGCCCGCCGTCATGCTCCGCGAGCTGAAACAGTTCGAGGGTGCCGATCGAGGGCAGGAAGCCCTTCGTCGGATCTTCCGCATACAGCCGCGCCTCCATCGCCCAGCCGTCGATGACGAGTTCGTCCTGCGTCAGCGGGATCGGCTCACCCGACGCGACGCGGAGCTGCCATTCGACCAGATCGACGCCGGTAATTTCCTCGGTCACCGGATGCTCGACCTGCAACCGCGTGTTCATTTCCATGAACCAGATGCGGTCGGCGCGCAGCCCTTCGCTGGCGTCGGCAATGAACTCGATCGTTCCGGCACCGACATAGTCGACCGCCTTTGCGGCGCGCACCGCGGCGGCGCAGAGTTGCTCGCGGGTCGCTTCGTCCATGCCGGGGGCAGGGGCTTCCTCGATCACCTTCTGGTGTCGACGTTGCAACGAACAGTCGCGCTCGAACAGATGAACGACATTGCCGTGCGTATCGCCGAACACCTGCACCTCGATATGGCGCGGGGTCAGAATATATTTCTCGATCAGCACATGGTCGTTGCCGAACGACGCCGCCGCTTCGCGCTGGCACGAAGCGAGCGCATCGAGGAAATCCGCCGCGGCATCGACCTTGCGCATCCCCTTGCCGCCGCCGCCCGCGACCGCCTTGATCAGAACGGGGTAGCCGATCTGCGCGGCCTGCTCGGCCAGGAAGGCGGGGTCTTGGTTCTCGCCCATATAGCCGGGCGTGACGGGCACGCCCGCTTCGGCCATCAGCGTCTTGGCAGCATCCTTGAGGCCCATCGCCGTGATCGACGAAGGCTTCGGCCCGACCCACACGAGTCCGGCATCGGCGACCGCTTGCGCGAACGCGGCATTCTCCGACAGGAAACCATAGCCCGGATGGATCGCCTCGGCCCCCGTCTCCTTCGCCGCGGCGATGATCTTCTCACCGATCAGATAGGATTCACGCGCTGGTGACGGCCCGATATGCACCGCCTCGTCGGCTTGCCGGACATGCAGCGCCTTGGCATCGGCGTCCGAATAGACCGCAACGGTCCGAATGCCCATCTCGCGCGCGGTGCGGATAATGCGGCAGGCAATTTCGCCGCGATTGGCGATGAGGAGGGATTTGATCATGGGCGATCTTCCACGGAACGCGAGGGGGGACCATCCAAAGGATGGTGGAGGGGCCGCAAGCTATCGGCGAACGTCGCGATGGATTGGGCAACCGCCGCCGCGTCCTGCAAAACTTCACTCGCTGCTATTCGCACGATATCCCATCCCTTCTGATTCAAAATCCGGTCGCGCCGCGCGTCTCGTTCGGGGCGGTCGGTCAAGTCATGCGCCAGCCCATCTACCTCGATGAGCAGGCGCTTTTCGACGCAATCAAAGTCCGCCACATAATCGAGAACGGGAAATTGCCGGCGAAACTTCAGTCCCGTTCGACCTCCACGCAGTTCGCGCCACAACAATATTTCGGGCAATGTCAGCTCGCCGCGAAACTTCCGGGCGAGCCGCACCGTCTTTTCGTCAGCGCCTATTGTCCGATGCCGCGCACGCCCCAATTCCTCCCCGGAACGGGGAGGGGGACCATCCGAAGGATGGTGGAGGGGTCGCGGCTTATCGCACATGCGCGGGTGCCAGAGGGAGAGGTTCCGGCCCCTCCGTCACCGCTTCGCGGTGCCACCTCCCCGTTCCGGGGAGGAAGGAGGTTGTCATTGCCACGATTACATCCTGAACACGCCGAAGCCGCGGTCCTCGACCGGGGCGTTCAGCGTTGCCGAAAAAGCCAGCCCAAGCACATCGCGCGTCTGCGCCGGGTCGATGATGCCATCGTCCCACAGCCGCGCGGTCGCGTGATAGGGATTGCCTTCGTCCTCATATTTCTGACGGATCGGTACCTTGAAGGCTTCGGCTTCTTCGGGCGTCCATTTGTCGGCGTCGCGGTGAACCGTCGCCAAAACCGACGCGGCCTGTTCGCCGCCCATCACGCTGATCCGCGCGTTAGGCCAGGTAAAGAGGAAGCGCGGCGAATAAGCGCGCCCGCACATGCCATAATTGCCCGCGCCAAAGCTGCCGCCGATCAGCACGGTGATCTTTGGCACCGTCGCGGTCGCGACCGCCGTCACCAGCTTCGCGCCATGCTTGGCGATCCCCTCGGCCTCATATTTGCCGCCGACCATGAAGCCCGAGATATTCTGAAGGAAGAGCAGGGGGATGCGCCGCTGCTGCGCCAGTTCGATGAAATGCGCGCCTTTGACGGCGCTTTCGCTGAACAGCACGCCGTTGTTCGCGAGGATCGCAACCGGGATGCCCCAGATATGCGCGAAGCCGCAGACGAGCGTGCTGCCATATTGCGCCTTGAACTCGTGAAACTCGCTCGCGTCGACGATGCGCGCGATCACCTCATGGACATCATAGGGTGCGCGCACGTCCTGCGGCACGATGCCGTACAGATCTTCGGCGTCATATTTCGGCGGCCGCGGTTCCTTGATCTCGACTTCGAAACCCGTGTTCGCACCCAGATGGCTCGCGATGTCGCGAACGATCGTCAGCGCATGCTCGTCATTCTCGGCAAGATGGTCGACGACGCCCGACTTTTTCGCGTGCAGATCGCCGCCGCCCAGATCCTCTGCGCTGATCTCTTCACCCGTCGCGGCCTTCACCAGCGGCGGACCCGCGAGGAAGATCGTGCCCTGACCGCGCACGATCACCGTCTCGTCGCTCATCGCGGGGACATAGGCGCCGCCCGCCGTGCAGCTTCCCATCACGCACGCGATCTGCGGAATGCGCTTCGCCGACATATTCGCCTGGTTGAAAAAGATGCGCCCGAAATGGTCGCGGTCGGGAAAAACCTGATCCTGGTGCGGCAGGTTCGCGCCGCCGCTGTCGACGAGGTAGATGCAGGGCAGGCGGTTCGCCTCGGCAATCTCCTGCGCGCGAAGATGCTTCTTCACCGTCATCGGATAATAGGTGCCGCCCTTCACCGTCGCGTCGTTGCAGACGATCATCGCTTGCTTGCCCGATACGCGGCCGATGCCAGCGATCATTCCCGCGCCAGGGATTTCGCCTTCATACATATCGCACGCGGCGAGCTGGCCGATCTCGAGGAAGGGTGAGCCCGGATCGAGCAGTCGCTCGACGCGCTCGCGCGGCAGCAATTTGCCGCGGCTTGCATGTCGCTCGCGCGACTTCTCGTTGCCGCCGAGCGCAGCCTCCGCGACGCGGGCGTAGAGCTCGTCGCGCAGGCCGCGATTGTGCGCAGCATTGGCGCGAAACGCCTCGCTGTCGGCGTTGACCATCGTTCCCAAAACTGGTGCGCTCACGTCGCATTCTCTCCTCTGCCGGCACGATGGATTACCCCGCCGCTCGTCGATTGAAAAGGACCGCACGCCGAAATTGGTTGGCATTGAAACCAGTTTGTCACAGGCCTATGCCCGCTGCGTGCCGCCCCAAGAACAAGGTTAGTCCTATGAAAAAAGCCGTCTTTGCCATCCTGCTTTCGACCGCCGCTATCGTCGCGGGTCCTGTCGCCTGTTCGAAGGGCGACAAGGAAAGCGCGGCCTATACCGTCGGCACCGAGCTTGGCATCAGCAAGGCCGCGATGGACGCGAGCGTGAAGCCGGGCGACGACTTCTACGCCTATTCCAACGGCAACTGGCAAAAGACGACCGCAATCCCCGCCGATCGTTCGTCGATCGGCGCGTTCTACATCGCCTTCCTCGAAACCGAGAAGCGCACGCGCGAACTCGTCGACGCCATCGTCAAAAGCGGCGGCGATCCCACGACCGACGACGGTCGCATTGCCGCCTTCTACAAGGCCTACACCAACATCCAGGCGATCGACGCAGCAGGCCTGAAGCCTGTCGAAGCCGACCTTGCCCGTTTCGCCGCGATCACCGACAAGGCAGGCCTGTCGAAAGCGCTTGGCGAACAGACGCGGGCCGATGTCGATCCGCTGAACGCGACCGATTTCGAGACCGAAAATCTGTTCGGCATCTTCATGACTCAGGGGCTTGCGACCCCCGGCGAAGTGATCCCCTATGTGTTGCAGGGCGGGCTCGGGATGCCCGAGCGCGAATATTACCTCTCGGGCGACGCGAAGATGGCGAGCATCCGCACGGCCTATAAGACCTATGTTGCCAAGCTGCTGACCGAGGCAGGCATCGACGATGCCGATGTCAAGGCTGGCCGCATCTACGACCTCGAAGTCAAGATCGCGAAAGCGCATTCCAGCCGCGAACAGAGCGGGGATTTCACCAAATCGGCGGGTGTCTGGACCAAGGCCGACTTTGCGAAGAAGGCCCCGGGAATCGACTGGGACGCCTATTTTGCCGCCGCTGGCCTCGACAAGGCTGCCAAATTCGGCGCCTATCACGCGACTGCGATCACGGGCCTTTCGGCGCTTGTTGCGTCGGAGCCGCTCGATGCGTGGAAGGATTGGCTGATGTTCCACCAGATCAACGGCCACACCGACGTGCTGCCGACGAAGCTCGATGACGCCCACTTTGCCTTTTACGGCACGACGCTTGCGGGCACACCGGAGCAGCGCAACCGCGACAAGCGTGCGCTCGACGCGCTCAATGCCGATCTCGGCGATGCGGTCGGCCGCGTCTATGCCGAGAAATATTTCCCGGCGTCGGCGAAGGCCGAAGTGGGCGACATGGTAAAGGGCATCAAGACCGCCTTCGCCAAGCGCGTCGAGACCATCGACTGGATGGCCCCCGAGACCAAGAAGGAAGCGATCAAGAAGGTCGAGACGATCGTCGTCGGCGTCGGCTATCCCGAGACGTGGCGTGACTATGGCAGCTACACCGTCAGCGCCGACAACGCCTATGCGAATCAGGTCGCGGGGCAAAAGGCCGAATATGCGCACCAGCTCGCCAAGATTGGCAAGCCGATGGACAAGGCCGAATGGTGGATGACCCCGCAGACGGTCAATGCGGTCAATCTGCCGGTCCAGAACGCGCTGAACTTCCCCGCCGCGATTCTGCAGCCGCCCTTCTTCAACGCCAAGGCCGACCCGGCGTATAATTATGGCGCGATCGGCGCGGTGATCGGGCACGAGATCAGCCACAGCTTCGACAACAACGGCGCAGCGTTCGACTCGACCGGTGCGCTGCGCAATTGGTGGACCGCGGCCGACCTTGCGAAGTTCAATGCCGCGGGCGCCGCGCTTGCTGCGCAATATGACGGGTACAAGCCGTTCCCCGACCTCGCGCTCAACGGCAAGCTGACGCTCGGCGAGAATATCGCCGACGTTGCCGGCCTTCAGGCGGCCTATGACGCCTACCGCGCCTCGCTGAACGGCAAGGAGGCGCCAGTGATCGACGGCTTCACCGGCGACCAGCGTTTCTTCATTGCCTATGCGCAGACGTGGGCGACGAAGATGCGCGACGAGGCGCTGCGCGCGCGCGTCGCGACAGACGGTCACGCACCGGGCATGTACCGCGCGCTCACCGTCCGCAATCTCGACGCCTGGTACAAGGCGTTCGACATCAAGGAAGGCGACAAGCTCTACCTCGCTCCCGACAAGCGCGTCCGCGTCTGGGGCTGAACGGCACGGGCGAGGGTGGCTGGTCATTGCGGCCGCTCCGCCCGCGCTTTGAGGTAGGCGATCAGTGCGGCCCGTTCGTGCGGTGTCAGCCGGTTGAGGCGCGCGCGCACCGTCGATCGCATCATGCCAAGATCGCGCGGTGCAAGCCCCTCGCCGGTCGTCAACAGATGGTCGAGCTGTTCGATATTATAGGCGCCGGCGATATCGAGATCCGGGGTGAAGTCGACATAACCCTGCAGTTTCGAATTGTGGCATTCGGAGCAGACGAGCATGGCGACGTAGCGGCCATACGCATGGTCGCTTCCCAGATCCGCAGGCTGCTCGCGCCGAAAGCGCGCCGCGATCTCGGGCGCCGGTCGCATCTCTCCGGTCTCGATCAGGCGAAAAAAGAGCGGCCCTTTTTTAAGGGGCGGCATGGGCTTGCCGCCCGGAGGCACCGTCCGAAGATAAGCAATCAGCGCTGCCATGTCGGCATCGCTCAGGAATTGCAGCCCCTCCGACGGCATGAACCAGAACTCGCGGCCGTCCTTCGGAATCCCCTGGCGCAAGGCCCGCTCGAATTCGGCGTCGCTATATCGCGGCATCAGCAGGCTCAGGTTCGGGGCATTCATGTCACCCATTTCGGGCTCGTCGGCAGAGACGTTCGTGCCCTGAAGGGTGGCGCCATGACACGCCTCGCATCCAAGCAGCACGGCGATCCGCTTCCCATGCGCCAGTTTTGCCTCGACGCCGTTATAATCCGCACCGTCGAGCGAGAAGCTCGCGCGCGCGCCGGTTGGCGTTGCCGGTTGCTGGCAGCCGGCAAGCGCCAACGCCGCGATAGTCAGGACAATGTGACCGCCACCTGTCATCTATCGGCCCGACTGGTCGGCGGCGGGCTTTTTCTTGCGGATCAGGTGGCTGTAAACGCCGACCAGATTGATCCCGAGGAGCGCGACATTCTGCCATCCAATGCCTTCGCTTTCAGGCTGCATAAAGCCCCATGCGATCAGCGCGAGGCTGCTCGTCACGAAGATGACGAACGCCCAGCCGTTCCACCGCTCGCCGAGGTTGAGCGAGACCAGCAGCGCGGCAAGCGTCGATGCCGCGGCGCCATAATATTGCAGCGCCGTCAGAAGCGTGTCGCTCATCCGCCGGTCGCCCCGAACACGAATTCGAGCTTCAGCCCGTCGGGGTCGGCGAAGAAGACCGCATAATAGGTCGGACCATAGCGCGGATAATCGGCGGGTGCGTCGAGGATCGTCGCGTCGATGTTGCGCAGCAAATCGTGGAGGGCATCGACATCGGCTCGGCTGTCCGCCGTCCACGCCAGATGATGCAGCCCCGGCGCGTACCGGTCGTGCGTCCGCGCAGCGCCTTCGCCGCGTGCCTCGATGATTCCGATCGAGTGAAAGGGCTCGCCTTCGCGGTCCCAGTCGGTTCCATGATCATGATCCGCCGCGCGCCGATAGCCGAGGAAGGCGAGCACCGCATCATAGAAGATGCGCGAGCGTTCCTTGTCGGTGACCGTCAGGTCGATGTGATGGAGAAGCCCGCGCATGCTCATGCCAACGCGCCGATGATGGCGAAGATGCCGGAGCCGGTCAGAAACGGCCAGCCGATGTGCTTGCCGCGGGTATAGACGGCATCGAACAGCCCGGTCGCGGTCCAGGCCGCCCCGATCACGAGGATAAGGCTCTGCGGCGTGCCGGGCCAGACGACAGATGCCGCGGATACCAGCATCAGCAGCGACAGGGCATGCCAAGCCAGGCGGAACACCTTGCGCGCCAGATCGACGTTCATGATTCCCTGATCGAGCGTCAGAAGCGGCTGGATCAGCCGCCGCTCGCCAAGAAAGCCATGCACCAGGGCCGTCGTCGCCATGAAGGCGGCCGACAGCCAGAGCCAGGTCACGCGCCGGCGCCAATCAACTCGCGGCCGATCAGCATGCGGCGAATCTCGTTTGTACCCGCGCCGATGTCGAGCAGCTTGGCGTCGCGCCAGTAGCGCTCGACCGGCCAGTCCTTGGTATAGCCCGCGCCGCCGAGCGCCTGGATCGCTTCGCCCGCGACCTTCACCGCATTCTCGCTCGCGAGAAGGATGCAGCCTGCTGCGTCGAAACGCGTCGTCTGCCCCGCGTCGCAAGCCTTGGCGACGTTATAGACATAGGAGCGCGCCGACTGGAGCATGACATACATATCGGCAACCTTCGCCTGCATAAGCTGAAACGAACCGATAGGCTTGCCGAACTGCTTGCGCTCGCGGACATAGGGAATGACCGTGTCGAGGCACGCCTGCATGATCCCGAGCTGAAGCCCGGCGAGGACGACGCGCTCATAGTCGAGCCCTGACATCAGCACGCCGACGCCGCCATTCTCGGGCCCCATGACCTGCTCTTCGGAGACTTCGCAATCGTCGAAGACGAGTTCGGCGGTCGGCGATCCGCGCATGCCGACCTTGTCGATCTTCTGCCCGATGCTGAACCCCGGCATGTCCTTCTCGATCAGGAACGCCGTGATGCCGCGCGATCCGGCTTCGGGGCTGGTCTTGGCGTAAACGACCAGCGTGTCGGCGCAGGTCGCGTTGGTGATCCAGAATTTGGTGCCGTTGAGCAAATATCCGCTGCCCCTTTTCTCGGCCTTCAGCTTCATCGAAACGACATCGCTGCCCGCGCCGGCTTCGGACATCGCAAGGCTGCCGACATGCTCGCCGCTGATCAGCTTGGGCAGATATTTCGCCTTCTGCTCGGCATTGCCCCAGCGCCGGATCTGATTGACGCACAGGTTCGAATGCGCGCCATAGGAGAGGCCGATCGCGCCGCTCGCGCGCGACACTTCCTCGACCGCGATCACATGCTCGAGATAGCCGAGCCCGAGGCCGCCGAAGTCTTCCTCGACGGTGATGCCGTGCAGGCCAAGCTCGCCCATCTGCGTCCACAGTTCGTCGCGCGGGAACCAGTCGTCGGCATCGGCCTTCGCGGCGAGCGGCGCGATCTGCTCGTCGGCGAAGCGGGCGGTGGTGTCGCGGATCATGTCGGCGGTCTCGCCGAGCGCGAAATCGAAATCGGGGGTAGCGCGCATGGAAGTCCCTTCGGTCGGGGCGGAACACCCGTCCTGTCTGCCCGAAAGCGTCAGCATATGAAAATTGAAACTTCACACGTCTCAGCATAAGTAGAATTTATGATAAAGCGTTCGCACATCCGCCAGTTCCTCGCCGTCGTCGACGCGGGCAGCTTCACGCGCGCCGCGCAGCAGATCCGCGTGACGCAGCCCGCGCTGTCGACCGGAATCGCGGATCTCGAACGTCTGGTCGGCGCCCCGCTCTTCATCCGCAATCGCCGCCAGATCCGCCTGACCGAAGCGGGCGGTCGCTTCCTGCCGATCGCCCGCGACCTTGAACGCAATTTCCGCGCCGCCGATGGTTTCGGGCGCGCCGAGGAAAGCGACAAGCCGGTGCTCAAACTCGGCACGATCCGGTCGGTGCCCGGCGCGTTCTTCCAGAATGTCACCGCGCTGTTGGCGCGCGATTTCGGACTCGAGATCAGCGAGAATAGCGATTCCGAATTGCGTGCGGCCGTTCACGGCGGGCGCCTCCACATGGCGATCGTCCCGCTGCGTTCGGGCGAACATGAACCGCACGTCACTCCCTTGTATGAAGAGCCCATCGTCATGTTCGTCGCCGCCGACCATCCGCTCGCGGGGCAGGGAGAAGTCGCGCCCGAGGATCTCGCCCCCGAAACGATGATCGCGCGCCGAGCCTGCGAGTTTCTGGACGCGACGAGCCGCTTTTTCACGCGCCATCGCGTCCGCCCGCGCTTTGCTCTGCGCAGCGACAGCGACGATCGATGCCTGCGCATGGTCGCGGCGGGCGTCGGGATCACGACCGCGCCCGCTTCGCTCGCGATCGACGGCATCGTGCCGCTCAAAGTCAGCGGCTATGATTTTCGCCGCGAGCTCGGCCTGCTCATCGATCCGGCGTGGCGGACGCAGCCGGACATGGAACAGCGCATCGCCCGCGCGCTTCCCGCGATCCAGCGTGCCGCGGCCGACTGGCAGGAGGCAAGGGTCGATGGCTAGTCGGGACTCGGGGCTCACAAGTCTGGCTTGCAGCGCCAAAAGCCCATACAGCTTGCCCGCCGTCCTGAGCGGCGGCAAGGGCGAGGCATGACCGATACGCTGACCCATCTCGACCGGCTTGAGGCCGAGAGCCTTCACATCCTGCGCGAGGTGATGTCGGACGCGGTGAGGCCGGTGATGCTGTACAGCGTGGGCAAGGACAGCGCGGTGATGCTGCATCTGGCGCGCAAGGCGTTCTATCCGTCGCCGCCGCCGTTTCCGCTGCTCCACGTCGATACGACGTGGAAGTTCCGGGCGATGTACGAGCTGCGCGACCGCATGGCGGCCGAGAGCGGCATGGAGCTGATCGTCTATCAGAACCCGGAGGCGAAGGCGCGCGGGATCAACCCGTTCGACCATGGCCCGCTCCACACCGACATGTGGAAGACCGAGGGGCTGAAGCAGGCGCTCGACCTTCACGGCTTCGACGTCGCGTTCGGCGGCGCGCGGCGCGACGAGGAAAAGAGCCGCGCGAAGGAGCGCATCTTCTCGTTCCGCACCGCGACCCATGGCTGGGACCCGAAGCAGCAGCGGCCCGAGCTGTGGAACCTCTACAACGCCCGGAAGGCAAAAGGCGAGAGCATCCGCGTCTTCCCGATCTCGAACTGGACCGAGCTCGACATCTGGCAATATATCGCGCGCGAACAGATCCCGATCGTCCCGCTCTATTTTGCCGCGCCGCGGCCGACGGTGACACGCGACGGCCTGCTGCTGATGGTCGACGACGACCGCTTCCCGCTGTTGCCCGGCGAGACGCCGGCCCTCCGCTCGGTGCGCTTTCGTACCCTGGGCTGCTATCCGCTGACCGGCGCGGTCGAGAGCGAGGCGACGACGCTGTCCGAGGTCATCCAGGAGATGCTCCTCACCACGACCAGCGAACGGCAGGGCCGCATCATCGACAAGGACGGCGGCGACGCCAGCATGGAGAAGAAGAAGCAGGAGGGGTATTTCTGATGACCGACATCCCCGACGCTCCTGTTTATGTCACCGACGCGCTGATCGCGGAGGATATCGAAGCCTATCTCGCGCAGCATCAGCAGAAGTCGCTGCTGCGCTTCATCACCTGCGGGTCGGTCGACGACGGCAAATCGACGCTGATCGGGCGCCTGCTCTATGACAGCAA
This sequence comes from Sphingopyxis sp., assembly GCF_965227415.1. GTDB lineage: Bacteria > Pseudomonadota > Alphaproteobacteria > Sphingomonadales > Sphingomonadaceae > Sphingopyxis. The sequence continues at coordinate 605,292 of NZ_OZ245749.1, forward strand.
GATGATCTTCGAGGATCAGCTTGCCGCGCTCGAAGCCGACAGCAAGCGCGTCGGGACGCAGGGGCAGGAGATCGACTTCGCACTGCTCGTCGACGGCCTTGCCGCCGAACGCGAACAGGGGATCACGATCGACGTCGCGTACCGCTTCTTCACGACCGAGAAGCGCAAGTTCATCGTCGCCGACACCCCGGGGCACGAGCAATATACGCGCAACATGGTCACCGGCGCCTCGACCGCCGACCTTGCCGTCATCCTGATCGATGCACGCAAGGGCGTGCTGACGCAAACGCGCCGCCACAGCTTCCTTGCGCACCTGCTCGGCATCCGCAACATCGTGCTCGCGGTGAACAAGATGGACCTTGTCGGCTATGACAAGAGCATCTTCGAGCGCATTCTCTTGAGCTACCGCGCCTTCGCCAGCGAGATCGGTATCACCCAGTTTACCGCGATCCCGATCTCGGGGTTCAAGGGCGACAATATCACCGCGCTGTCGGACAATATGCCCTGGTTCAAGGGACCGGTGCTGATCGAGCATCTCGAGACGGTCGAGATCGGCAGCGCGGCCGACGAGGGCAAGCCGTTCCGCATGCCGGTGCAGTGGGTCAACCGCCCGAACCTCGACTTCCGCGGCTTCTCGGGCCAACTCGCCAGCGGCAGGGTCAAGCCCGGCGAGCTGGTCCGCATCCTGCCCAGCGGCAAGACCACGACGGTCAGCCGCATCGTGACCCTCGACGGCGATCTCGACGAAGCGGTTGCAGGCCAGTCGGTGACGCTGACGCTCGCCGACGAGATCGACTGCTCGCGCGGCGACGTCATCGCGGCTGCCGATGCGCCGCCCGAGGCGGCCGACCGGTTCGAGGCGACGCTCGTCTGGATGGCCGACGAGGCGATGATCGCGGGGCGCGCCTATTGGCTGAAGCTGGCGACGCAGAGCGTATCGGCCACGGTGCAGGCACCCAAGTACGAGATCAACGTCAACACGCTCGACCATCTGGCGGCCAAGACGCTCGAGCTCAACGGCATCGGCGTCGTCGAGCTGTCGACCGACAAGCCGATCGTGTTCGAAAGCTATGCCGACAATCATGCGCTCGGCGGGTTCGTGCTTGTCGACAAGCTGACCAACGCGACCGTCGCGGCGGGGATGCTGCACTTCAGCCTGCGCCGGGCGCAGAACGTCCATTGGCAGGCATCCGACATCGACCGCGACATGCGCTCGTCGCTCAAGAACCAGCGGCCCGCGCTGCTCTGGTTCACCGGCCTGTCGGGCTCGGGCAAGTCGACGATCGCCAACCTGGTCGAGAAGCGCCTGCACCGCATGAACCGGCACAGCTTCCTGCTCGACGGCGACAATGTCCGCCACGGGCTCAACCGCGACCTCGGCTTTACCGAAGCCGACCGGATCGAGAATATCCGCCGCGTCGGCGAGGTCGCCAAGCTGATGACCGACGCCGGGCTGATCGTGATCACGGCGTTCATATCGCCGTTCAGGGTCGAGCGCGACATGGTGCGATCGATGCTGCCCGAGGGCGAGTTCATCGAGGTGTTCATCGACACCCCGCTCGCCGAAGCCGAGCGCCGCGACGTCAAGGGCCTCTACAAAAAGGCCCGCAGCGGACAACTCAAGAACTTCACCGGCATCGACAGCCCCTATGAACCCCCCGAGGCACCGGAAATCCGCATCGACACCACCACGATGACACCCGAAGACGCCGCAGACCTGATCATCGATCGCTTGCTGGGATAAGTATGGCCGAGACCGACGCTCAACTCGCTGCAAGGCTCGCGACCGCCGCTGGCGACATTCTCCTCGCGCTGCGCGGGCAGGGCGCGCTCGAAGGCAAGGCGCTCGGCAAAGCGGGCGACGATGCGGCCAATGCCATGCTCTGCCGCGAAATCCGCGCCGCCAGGCCCGATGACGCGCTGCTGTCCGAGGAGGAAAAGGACAATCCGGCGCGCTGCGGTCAAAGCCGCGTCTGGATCGTCGACCCGCTCGACGGCACGCGCGAATATGGCGAGGGCCGTGACGATTGGGCCGTGCATGTCGCGCTGGCGATCGACGGGGTGGCGAGCGTTGGCGCGGTGGCGCTGCCGGGCGCCGGCATGACGCTCTCTTCGGAAGCGCCGGCACCGCTTCGTCCGGCAAACCGCCCGCTCAAGATGCTCGTCAGCCGCACGCGGCCAGCGGCCGAAGCCGTCTATGTTGCGCAGCAACTCGGCGCCGAACTGCTTCCCATGGGATCGGCGGGGGCAAAAGCGATGGCGGTCGTGCTGGGGCAGGCCGATATCTATCTTCATACCGGTGGCCAATATGAGTGGGACAACTGCGCCCCAGTCGCGGTCGCACAGGCGGCAGGGCTGCACGTCAGCCGCGCCGACGGTTCGCCGATCCGGTACAACAATGCGAATCCCTATCTGCCCGACCTGCTGATCTGCCGCGCCGAGCTGGCCGGCGACGTGCTGCGGTTTGCGGCACAATATTCGCCCACTTAAGCGAGCGGCCATTGCCAGCGGCGCGCCCGCGCCTTAATCCGTTGCATCCGAAAACCAAATGCGACGGGAGACGCGCGATGACCGACCTGCCCACCACCAACATTGTCATGCTGACGCTTGCAAAGCCCGAAGGGCAGCTCGAGGTCTATTTCGAACGCCGCCCGATGCCTGAACCCAAGCCGCACGAAGTGCTGGTGAAGGTGCTGACGACGCCGATCAATCCGTCCGACCTCGGCCTGCTGTTCGGCGGCGCCGATATGTCGACCGCGCGCGCCGGCACACGCGACGGCCTGCCGATGATCACCGCCGACATTCCGCCGGCGGGCATGCGCGCGATGGGCGGCCGCATCGGCGACGCGCTGGCGATCGGCAACGAGGGTTGCGGAATCGTCGTCCAGGCCGGGGACTCGCCCGAAGCGCAGGCGCTGGTCGGCAAGACCGTCGCGCTGCTCGGCGGTGAGATGTACGCCGAATATCGCTGCCTGCCGGTCCAGATGACGATGCCGTTGCCCGACGGCACCGATCCCGTCGACGGCGCTTCCTGCTTCGTCAATCCGCTGACCAGCCTGGCGTTTACCGAGACGATGAAGGCCGAAGGCCATAGCGCGATCGTTCACACGGCGGCCGCGTCGAACCTCGGGCAGATGCTCGTCAAGATCTGCGCCAAGGACGGGATCCCGCTCGTCAACATCGTGCGCAGCGACGCGCAGGTCGAGATTCTCAAGGGTATCGGCGCGCAGCATATCGTCAACAGCAGCGCCGACGATTTCATGGATCGCCTGATCGATGCGATCACCGAGACAGGCGCGACGATCGGCTTCGACGCGACAGGCGGCGGCAAGCTGGCCGGGCAGGTGCTCACCGCCATGGAAGCGGCGGCAGTGCGTCGCATGACGACCTACAGCCGCTATGGCTCGGACACCTTCAAGCAAGTCTATATCTACGGTGCGCTCGATCTCTCGCCGACCATTTTCGCGGCGCGCAGCTTCGGACTGACCTGGTCGCTTTCCGGATTCCTCCTGACCCCCTTCATGCAAAAGGCGGGGATGGAAACGGTGGGCCGGATGCGCAAGCGCGTCGTCGACGAACTCACGACCACGTTCAAGAGCCACTACAGCCACGAAGTGTCGCTGGCCGACGCCCTGAACCTCGACACCGCAAACGCCTACAACGCGAAGCGCACCGGCGAGAAATATCTGATCCGACCATCGGCGGGCTGAGCGGCTGCTAGCGAGCGGGCGCGGACGATTTTGATATATTCCCCGGCGAAGGCCGGGGTCCAGAGCGTGCTTGCGCAACATCGACTCTCCAACGCCCTGGGCCCCGGCTTTCGCCGGGGAACACGACGGGTCAACTTCCCCGGCTTTCGCCGGGGAAGTTGATGCATCGGGTAAGCGACCGCTCACCCCTCCTTTTCGGACATGTCAAACTCGGAGCTGGTGGCGGTAAGCGACAGAAAGCAGCGTTTTCTATTAACGTCATCCCGCTCCATCATCGTCATCCCGGACATGATCCGGGATCCATGACTTCGGCGGTTGCTTGGCCTCCGGATCAGGTCCGGGGTGACGAAGGGGAGAATGGCCGCTCTCCACCCCCAACCGGGCACCCCGCTCAAACCTGCTCGCTCATCGCTCGCAACAACCCCCGCCAATGTTCGCTCAGCCGCCGCTGGAACAGCATCAGCTCGAACCCGTGCCGTGCGGCGTGGCGCTGCGGGATCGTGTCCCAGCCGCGATGCTCGACGGTGATGCGTGTTTCGGTACCGACCGGCTCGAATCGCACATCGACTTCGGTCGCCTGATCGGGCGCGAAGCTTGGGACGCGCCAGCCGAACGCGAGCAGTTCGCCGGGGCGCCAATGACGCACTGGCCCAATCTCCCATTCTTCGCCATCGTCGAAGCGCGTGACGAGGCGCCCGTCGGGTCCTGCGGGATCGAAGCGCAACATGCCGTCGCCCTTCGGCGAGAGCGGGAAGAGCGGGTGGCTTTTCCACCAGCGCCCGATGCCGCGCGTAAACGCCGCAAACGCCGCCTCGGGAGTTGCGGCGACGCGCAGCGCGACGATCACCGCGGCGGTCATTGGGGGGCGCTCATTCGTCGTCCTCGAGATGGCGCTTGAATGCCGCGAGCTGGTGCGTCCACAACGCCTCGGTCGCGGCCAGCCAGCGTTTGAGCTCGTCGGTCGCGCCATCCTTGAGGCTGTAGATGCGCACCCGCGCGTCGAAATGGGGATGCCCGTCCTCGACCAGCCCGCCTTCCTTGAGCGCGCGCAGGTGCCGGCTCATCGCAGGCGGCGCGAGACCCAGCGCGCCGGCCAGTTCGCCTGCGCTTCGCGGCCGCTCGCCGAGCAGTTCGATCACCCGCCGCCGTTTGGGGTCTGCGATCGCCGACAGCATCCGGTCGAATGCGGCGCTCAATCGTCGAGCCGCGTCTTGGTCGTAAAGCCGCCTTCGGCGTCCCATTCGTCCGAGCTCTTTTGCTCGACCGTGACGCCGAAGGTCCAGATATGCCCCTCGGCATCCTTCGCGCGATAGGTGCGGTCGCCATAAAATTGGGTCTCGGGCTCGGCGACGATGTCGGCGCCTGCCGCGCGCGCGCGTTCGCAATGCGCGTCGATATCCTCGCCGATGCCAAGCTGGACATGGACGGTCTGGCTATTCTTGCCGCCCAGGTTCACCGGGCTGCGGTGATCGTCGGACCATTCGTTGCCGATCATGATCGTCGAGGCGCCATATGCCATTTCGCTGTGTGCGAGGTTGCCCTGTTCGTCGAGCAGCACGAACACCGGCTCGAACCCGAACGCTTCCTCGAGCCAGCGAAACGCGGCCTTGCTGTCCTTGTAACAGACGGCGCTCGAAAGCCCTTTGCCGCGTGGATGATCTGTCATGCCGTGTCTCCCGAGTCGGTGATTTGATTTTCAATATCTATAATATTTTCCACAAAATGAAAATACATGCAATTGTGCGTGAAGTTGCTAGAAAACCGCATGACAATCGATCTCGCCCGCTGCGTCGCCGAAGCCTATGACATCGCCCTGCCGCACCGCGGCCAGGGCAAGGTCGCCGACTATATCCCTGCGCTCGCCAGCGTCGATCCGAACCGCTTCGGCTTTGCGCTCGCGCTGCCCGACGGCACCGTCCACAGCGCAGGCGACGCCGACATCCCGTTCTCGATCCAGTCGGTGTCAAAAGTCTTCACGCTGGCGCTCGCGCTGCGCCGCGTCGGCAGCTCGCTGTGGGACAGCGTCGGGCGCGAGCCGTCGGGCAGCGCGTTCAACTCGATCGTCCAGCTCGAAAGCGAACAGGGAATCCCGCGCAACCCGCTGATCAATGCCGGGGCGATCGCGACGACCGACCGGCTGATCGACGGCCGCGACGGCGATGCGACGGTCGACGAAATCCTGAGCTTCCTGCGCGCCCGTGCCGGCGACGACAGCATCGCAATCGATGGGGAGGTCGCCTCGTCCGAAGCGCAGACCGGCGCGCGCAACCGCAGTCTCGGCTATTTCATGGAGGCGTTCGACAATCTGCGTCACCCCGTCGAGACCACGGTCGGCGTCTATTTCCGCCAATGCGCGATCGCGATGAGCTGTCGCCAGCTGGCCAAAGCCGGCCTTTTCCTTGCCATGGAGGGCCGCGATCCGCTCAGCGATGAGCAGCTGATCGAACAGCATCGCGCCCGGCGCATCAACGCGATCATGATGCTCTGCGGCCATTATGACAATTCGGGCGAATTTGCCTTCCGCGTCGGCCTTCCGGGCAAGAGCGGCGTCGGCGGCGGCATTCTCTGCATCGCGCCGGGGCAGGGGTCGATCGCGGTCTGGTCGCCGGGACTCAACGACGCGGGGACATCGCTGGTCGGTGCGATCGCGCTCGAACATTTCGCCTATGCGGCGGGATGGTCGGTGTTCGATTGATGCTCGACCCTGATCGGCGACTAATCGTCGACCAGCGTCATGCGAACCTTTGCCGTGCCCGTGCGGTGCATGCCGATTTGCTTTGCTGCAGCCTGTGAAATGTCGATCACGCGACCGCGGCCCCAAGGCCCGCGGTCGTTGACGCGCACGATGACGCTCTTGCCGTTGGCAAGATTGGTGACGCGGATCCGGGTGCCAAAGGCGAGCGTGCGGTGCGCGCAGGTCAGATCGTCGGGATTGAAGGCTTCGCCGCTTGCAGTACGGTTTCCGGCGAGTTCGCGACCGTAATAGCTCGCCATCCCGCTGCCGATGTCGCTTTCCTCGGCCTGGGCGTCGTCGTCGCCATTCCGCTCTTGTGCAACCGCCGGCATCGCCAGCAGCAGCGGCAGGGCTATTGCCATGATGCGCCGCATGTTTTCCCTCCCCCCGTTGGGTGCGCGCCAAAAAACAGCGCGGGCGGCTTGTGGCAAGCCGCCCGCGCTACGCTGGTACGATTCTGCGATCAGACGTCGAGGTTGGCGACGCTCAGCGCATTGGTCTGGATGAAGTCGCGCCGTGGCTCGACCTCGTCGCCCATCAACTGTTCGAAGATGCCGTCGGCGACGTCGGCCTGCTCGGTGCGGACGCGCAGCAGCGAGCGGTTCGACGGGTCGAGCGTCGTTTCCCACAGCTGTTCGGCGTTCATTTCGCCCAGCCCCTTGTAGCGGCTGATCGACAGGCCCTTGCGACTGTTGGCAAAGATCGCGTCGAGCAGTTCGGACGGGCGCGTGATCGGGCTCGACTTGGCGCTCACTGCGGCGGGCGCTTCGCCATTTTCGCCATCGGCTTCCGCTTCGACTTCGACCGGCGCGCTGCCGAGCTTCACGAGGCGGCCCGGGCTGGCATAGGTTTCGGTCTGCTCGCTGGCGAGTTTGTGCATGCGGCGTGCTTCCTGGCTCGCCAGGAACGCGGCATCGACGACATGATGGTCGCTGACCCCGCGCCAGCGGCGCTCGAGCGTGTAACCGCCGCCTTCGACCGCCGAGACGGTCCAAACGGCTTCGGCGCCGCCGGTCAGCGCGCGCTCGGCGATATTGAGCCAGCTTGCGGCCGTCGCTGCCGCGCTGTGACGCCCCGCTGTGTCGAGGTCGGGATCGAGCGCGCCGGTGAGCGCAAGCGCTTCGACCAGCCCCGCATCGAGGCTGCGCGGCACATAGCGCATCAACGCGCGCAGGCGCCGGCCATGCTCGATCAGTCCACGCAGATCCGCACCCGACCGCGCGCCGCCCGGCGTTTCGAGCAGCAGCGCGTCGATGCCCGCATCGACCAGATAATTTTCCAGCGCGCTATCGTCCTTCAGATAGACTTCGCTTCGCCCCTTCGCGACTTTGTAAAGTGGCGGCTGGGCGATGTAGAGATGGCCGCCCTCGATGATCTCGGGCATCTGGCGATAGAAGAAAGTGAGCAGCAGCGTGCGGATATGCGCGCCGTCGACGTCAGCGTCGGTCATGATCACGATCTTGTGATAGCGCAGCTTTTCGAGGTTGAACTCGTCGCGGATTCCCGTCCCGAGCGCCTGGATCAACGTCCCGACTTCCTTCGACGAAATGATGCGGTCGAACCGTGCGCGTTCGACGTTCAGGATCTTGCCCTTCAGCGGCAGGATCGCCTGCACATGGCGGTCGCGCCCCTGCTTGGCGGACCCGCCTGCCGAATCACCCTCGACCAGGAAGAGTTCGCATTTCGCAGGGTCGCGCTCCTGGCAATCAGCGAGCTTGCCGGGCAGGGAGGCAATATCCATCGCGCCTTTGCGCCGCGTCAGTTCGCGTGCCTTCTTCGCGGCTTCGCGCGCCGCGGCGGCGTCGATGACCTTCTGGATCACCGCTTTTGCATAAGCGGGGTTTTCTTCGAGCCATTCGGTCATACGGTCGGCCATCAGGCTTTCGAGTGGCTGGCGCACTTCGGACGAGACGAGCTTGTCCTTGGTCTGGCTGCTGAACTTGGGGTCGGGCAGCTTGACCGAGACGATCGCGGTCAGGCCTTCGCGCATGTCGTCGCCCGTCAGCGAGACCTTTTCCTTTTTCAGGATGCCCGATTTTTCGCCGTAGCCGTTGATCGTGCGCGTCAGCGCGGCGCGAAATGCTGCGAGGTGCGTGCCGCCGTCGCGCTGCGGAATATTGTTCGTGAAGCAGAGGACATTTTCATAATAGCTGTCGTTCCACTCGAGCGCGACGTCGATGCCGATGCCGTCGCGCTCGCTGCTGATCGCGATCGGATCGGGCAGCAGCGCATTCTTGTTGCGATCGAGATATTTGACGAACGCCGCGATGCCGCCTTCATAGAACAGATCGTGCGCGACATGCTCGGCGTGGCGCGCATCGACCAGCTTGATCCGCACGCCCGAATTCAGGAAGGCGAGTTCGCGGTAACGATGCTCGAGCTTCTCGAAATCGAACTCCAGGACATTCTTGAACGTGTCGGTCGAGGCCGAGAAAGTAACGCGCGTCCCCTTCTTGCCCGCGGGCGCGGGCCCGTTGATCTTGAGCGGCGCAACCGAATCGCCATGTTCGAAGCGCATCCAATGTTCTTCGCCGTCGCGCCAGATCGTAAGCTCGAGCCATTCGGACAGGGCATTGACGACGCTGACGCCGACGCCGTGCAAGCCGCCCGACACCTTGTACGCATTGTCCTCGCTCGTATTCTCGAACTTACCCCCAGCGTGGAGCTGGGTCATGATGACTTCGGCCGCCGAAATGCCTTCCTCGGCATGGATGCCCGTCGGGATGCCACGGCCATTGTCCTCGACGCTGACCGACCCGTCGCTGTTGAGCGTGATCAGGACGAGATCGCAATGCCCTGCGAGCGCTTCATCGATTGCATTGTCCGAAACCTCGAACACCATGTGATGCAGGCCCGACCCGTCGTCGGTATCGCCGATATACATGCCCGGCCGCTTGCGCACCGCATCAAGGCCCTTCAGGACCTTGATCGAATCGGCACCATAAGCGTTGGTATTGGGCTGTTTGGAGGCGCTTTCGGGCGCGCTGTTCTCGGGGGTGTCTGTCATAGCGATTATATAGGGTCGAGGGGCATAAAACCCAAGCGAAAATGCGCCTCACGCCGCTTTCCGATGGCCCGTTGCGCGCGCGCGCCGCGACGGCTAGTTTCGGGGCATGAAACATCGCCTCCCGACCCCGCTCGCCGCTGTCCTGATTGCCTCGCTCGCTGCGTGCAGCCAGCCTTCGCCGCCCGCCGATAATGCGCCCGCGCTTCCCGGCGAACCGCTTGCGACGCGCGCGGTGATGATCGGCACCGAAGGGCCAAGCCTGCCTGCCTGCTCCAGCATTTCGCGCGTCAAGGCCGGCGGCACCGATGTATTTTGGGGCCCGGGCGAAACGCGCGCCGTGAAGGCGAAGATTGCGGGCGGCGCGAAAGTCTCGGTGTGCGAGGCGACCGACGACGACGCCTGGTTCGGTATCGTCTTTTCGGCGCCCGGAACGGACGAGGATATGTGCGGCGTCGCCAAGACCGTTCAGAACGCACGCGAATATCAGGGCCCGTGCCGCTGGGGCTGGATCAAGGGCGGAACGGTTCAGCTGGGGGCTTAACAGCCCTACCGCTTCATGCACTGCCGCGTGTCGTCACGCTTGTATTCGCTGCAATTCCACAGCGCCTTTTCAAACCCCGCCTTGTCGTCGCGGAGGTAGGAGAAGGTCATCGCCGAGCGCTGCATGTCGCTCATCGCGTCGCTGTCGGGCTTGAGGCCCGGATTGGTCCACCCCATGAATTTGCAATAGGGCTTGTTGCCGCAGAGACGCAGCGCGGTCGTCACGAAGCTTTCGGGCGCAGCGCGGCGATCGAGTGCGACATAGATGGTGTCGCGCCCCGTCGCTTCGCCCGCACCGGCGATGACCTTCGCGTCGCCGACGGCCGCGTTCGCATCCACGCCGGCAAGAGCGGTCGGCGGCTCGACACCGACCGCGAGGGCGTGGGCGGGCGAAAGCGCTGCCATCTTGGCGATGCCGCCGTCGTTCCCCGAGACCGCGCCGCGAAACGCGCCCGGCGTTCCCCAGAATCCCGGCCAGCGGAAGAAGAGGTGCGTATCGACGATCGCAATCTTCTCGAGGCTGTCGCTCCAATAGGGGCGCACCCAGTCGGTGTGGTAGTGCGTCGCGAGCCCTACGGCAGGGTAGGTTGTGCCCGACAGCATCATCTCGGCATTCGCTTGCGAACGCGCCCATGCAGCGTCTGAATAGCGGCGATTGAGCGCGCCATCGCAGGTGAAGGTGAACTGACAGCCGGTGGTGCGGTCGGATCCCTGAAACACGACGCCGCAGATCGATTTGGGAAAGGCGGGATGCCGCGCGCGGTTGATGATGACCTGGCCGACCGCCTGTTGCCCCTTCGAATCGTCGCCCGCCTCGTAAAGCATCGCGGCGGCAAGGCAGTCGCGCGCACGGGCGCGACCATCGCCGCTCCCCGCATAGACGAACGGCCGTGCGGCGACGAAGCCCTTGGTGACGAGGGGTATCTCGCCATTCTGCGCCTTTGCATCCGCCACGGTGACGGGCGCCAGTTCCATCGGCGCCACTTCGGGGATGATATCAGCAGGCGGTGCAACCGGATGCGGAAGCATGCCATGCTTTCCCGCCCCGGTATGGCTGCTGGAGTAGAGCACCGCGACGATCGCCGCGACGGTGAGCAAGACGAACAGCCAGCCCGTCCAGTCGCGCCGCAAAGGCATCGCCGGTTCGCCCGCCGGGCGCATCACGAGGGATCAGATTTCGGGAAGGAAATCGGGAACCGACAGGTAGCGCTCGCCCGTGTCATAGTTGAACCCGAGCACGCGTGTACCCGGCGGCAGTTCGGCCAGTTTCTGCTCGATCGCGGCCAGCGTTGCGCCCGATGAAATGCCGACGAGCATGCCCTCTTCGGTCGCGGCACGGCGCGCGAAATCCTTTGCCGCGGCGGCATCGACCTTGATCACCCCGTCGAGCAGGTCGGTGTGGAGGTTGCGGGGGATGAAGCCGGCGCCAATGCCCTGGATCGGGTGCGGCGCCGGCTGACCGCCGGAGATGACCGGCGACGCTTCCGGCTCGACCGCAAACACTTTCAGGTTAGGCCAATGCTGTTTCAGGAACTGCGCCGTGCCGGTGATATGGCCGCCGGTTCCGACGCCGGTGATCAGCACGTCGATCGGTGTATCCTTGAAGTCTGCCAGAATTTCCGGCCCCGTCGTGCGGACGTGCACGTCGATGTTCGCTTCATTCTCGAACTGCTGAGGCATCCAGGCACCGGGGGTTGTCTCGACCAGTTCGATCGCGCGCTCGATCGCGCCTTTCATGCCCTTTTCGCGCGGCGTCAGGTCGAAGGTCGCGCCATAGGCCAGCATCAGCCGGCGGCGTTCGAGCGACATGCTTTCGGGCATGACGAGGACGAGCTTATAGCCCTTGACGGCAGCGGCCATCGCCAGGCCGATGCCGGTGTTCCCCGACGTCGGTTCGACGATGGTGCCGCCTTGTTTCAAGCTGCCGTCGCGTTCGGCGGCCTCGATCATCGCCAGTCCGATCCGATCCTTGATCGACCCACCGGGATTGCTGCGTTCCGACTTCACCCACACTTCGGCGTCGGGGAACAGCTTGGCCACACGGATGTGCGGCGTATTCCCGATGGTCTCAAGGATCGAATTGGCTTTCATGATCGATGCGCTCTTTCTCTATATTCAAACCGCGGGTCCAGACGGACGCGATTCGGCCAGTCTCCGGCGCGCAGCCACTGGGTTTCGTCCGCCAGGGCCGGCAGTGGCGCGGGTTGTAACGATGCCAGCAGATACTGTCCATAAGGCCAGTCGGCGATCCCCGAGTCGGCGTTGATGTGACCAAAGGGACCGGCGTTCACGAAGCGCGCATCCCACTGACGCGACAGGCGCCAAGCATAGGCGGTCTTGGCATAGCTGTCGTTGTCGCTCGCGACGACGATCATCGGCGTACGCGAGGTGAAGCCTGGCGTGTCGTCGAATCCGGTGACGCGATGTTCGTGGCGCAGGTTCGTAAGATCGGGCGGCGCGACGAGTAGTGCGCCGGCGATGCGCGTACGCGTCACGGCGCTTGCAGCCGCGAACCAGTGCGCGAACGCGTGGCAGCCAAGGCTGTGCGCCGCGATCAGCACCGGCTCGCTCTCGGCATCGATGGCGTCCGCGATTCGACGCGACCACTCATCCTTGTCGGGTTCGGCCCAGCGGCCCAGATCGACTCGCTCGCAGTCGGCGAACTTATGCTCCCAAAGGCTTTGCCAATGGGTGGGGCCGCTGTTGTGCAGGCCCGGAATCGTCAGGATTTTGTGGCGGATCGTTGCATTGTGCATCGGGGTTCTCCATCGATGAGGGGGAGGGGAACCGTGGTGACGGGTGCAATCGACATAACTCAACTAATTTAGTTGGCAAATACTTTGTGGCGAAAGGACGGCGGTTTGCGGCGAACCGATTTGGCCGTTTCGGGCAACCGCGGAAATGCGTTAGTCCGCCTGTTTGAACTGCGGCTCGAACGTCTTGGCGCGGCGCAATTCGGGGAAGAGCCAGGCCCAGAGTGCTGTAACGCCAACCGCTGCCGCGCCGCCGGCCACGACTGCGGCGACCGGACCAAGCGCGGCTGCCATCGCACCCGCGCGCATCTCGCCAAGTTCGTTCGAGGCGGAGATGGCGAGCCCCGACGCCGCGCTGACGCGGCCGCGCATATGGTCGGGCGTGTTGAGCTGGATCAGCGTGCCGCGGACGAAGACCGAGAACATATCAGCGGCGCCCAGCAGGACGAGCATAGCGAGCGACAGGAACAGGCTGGTGGACAGGCCGAAGGCAACCGTCGCCACGCCGAACACGGCCACCGCCCACAACATCTTCACGCCGACATTCCGCTCGATCGGTCGGATCGACAGACCCAGTGCGACCACTGCTGCGCCCAGCGCGGGGGCAGCGCGGAGCAGGCCGAGACCTTCGGAGCCGACGTGCAATATGTCGCGCGCATATACGGGCAACATCGCTGTCGCTCCCGACAGGATGACCGCGAACAGGTCGAGCGTGATCGTGCCGAGCAGGAACCGCTCCATCCATACGAACTTCAGCCCGTCGAGCATCTCGCGGAGCGGATGGCGGCGCACCTCGACAGGCGGCGGCAGCACGGGCCGCACGCGGCTGATCGTGAAAGCTGAGAGCGCAAGCAGGACGACAGCAAAGATATAGACCGACGTCGGATGCGCGGCGAAGATCAGACCGCCCGCGGCGGGACCGATCACCGAGGCCGACTGCCACGCGATGCTGCTCATCGCGATCGCGCGGGGCAGCACGGCGGGCGGCACGATGTTCGGCGCGATCGCGCTCATCGCCGGGCCGGAGAAAACACGGGCGACCCCGTGCAGCGCCGCGAGCCCGAACAGCAACGGCAGCGTCAGCATATCGTGCCAAGTGAACCAGCCGAGCGTCGCGGCGATCACGATATCGATCAGGTTCGAAAAAATCGCGACGCGGCGTCGCTCGAAGCGGTCGGCAGCCCAGCCGGCAACCGGCGTCAACAGCGCCAGCGGCACGAACTGGAACAGCCCGAGCAAGCCGAGCTGGAACGATGCCTCCTTGATCGACATTCCGTAATCGGTACGCGCGGTGTCGTAGAGCTGGTATCCGATCACCACGACCACCGCGATCGTCGCCATCACCGCAGTGAAACGCGCGATCCAATAATAGCGATAGTCTGCGAAGCTGAGCGGGGAGGGGGCTTTGGGGGTCACTTCGGGCAGCACCGGCTCTTCGCCGTCGGGAGGGAGGATCGTCGCCATCGGCCAACGCCCTATCGCGCTTTTCGCCTCTGTCCAGAGCGCATGCGTATGCCGTTCGTCGATTATCGGGTGTCATCCGCCGGATGCAGTGGCAGAAACCCGCGATCGATTGAGGGAGATCATCGAATGACCCGTAAATTTGCCCGTTTCGGCGGCGCCGCGATGGCTGCGACGCTGCTCGTCCTGACCGCGTGCAACGCGTCCGACAATAAGTCGAGCACCGCGCCGACCGCGAAAAGTTGGACCGAATTCCGCGACAATTTCCTCGCCGGCTATTTCCCGCTCAACCCCAATTTCGCGGTCTATCAGGGGAAGCATGAATTCGACGGGCAACTTCCCGATTGGTCACCCGCCGGCCTCGAAAAGCAGACCGCGTTCCTCGAAAAGACGATCGCCGACGCCAAGGCGTTCGACGGCCAGATGACCGATGCAGAAAAGTTCGAGCGCGACTATCTGGTCCATGTCGCCGAAGGTCAGCTGTTTTTCCTGAAGGACGCCGACTTTCCGCACAATAACCCGGCCTATTATGTCGGCCAGCTCGACCCCAACGTCTATGTCGCACGCCCCTATGCCGACGCAACGACGCGGATGAAGGCGTTCATCGCCTACGCGCAGAAGGTCCCGGCTGCGGCCGAACAGATCAAGGCGAACCTGAAGCTTCCGCTCCCCGCAACCTTTGTGAAATATGGCACGGCAGGCTTCGGCGGCTTCGCAGATTATTATACCGGCGACGCCAAAAAGGCCTTTGCCGAGGTCAAGGATCCCGAACTCCAGAAACAGTTCGACGAGGCCGCTGCGAAAGCCGCCGCTGCGGTAAAGGACCTTGCTGCTTATGTTGGATCGAAACCGGGCACGCCTGACGGTTATGCCCTCGGCGCCGACAAATTCGCAAAGATGATCCTTACCAACGAAGCGGTCGACACGTCGATCGAAGAACTTGAACGCATCGGTCAGGCCGACCTCAAGCGCAACCAGGATGCGCTGAAGGCGGCCTGCGCGACCTATGCCGCCGGCATGACGATCACCGACTGCATGAAGAAGATGAACTCGGACAAGCCCGCCGACGGACCGGTCGCCGAGGCGCGCCGCCAGCTCCCGACACTGCGCGCTTTCATCGTCGAAAAGGATCTCGTCTCGATCCCCGGCACCGAACAGGCGCAGGTCGAGGAATCTCCGCCGTACAACCGTCAGAACGCGGCCTATATCGACATTCCGGGGCCGTATGAAAAAGGCCTGCCGTCGGTCTATTACATCTCGCCGCCCGATCCGGCCTGGGACAAGCAGATGCAGGACGACTTCGTGCCGGGCAGGAAGGACCTGATGTTCACGTCGGTCCACGAAGTGTGGCCGGGCCACTTCCTCAACTTCCTCCACTCGAACCGGGCGGAGAGCATCTTTGGCAAGCTGTTCGTCGGCTACGCTTTCGCCGAAGGCTGGGCGCATTATACCGAGGAAATGATGTGGGATGCGGGGCTGGGCAACGGCGATCCCGAAACGCATATCGGCCAGCTGTCGAATGCGTTGCTGCGCGACTGCCGCTATCTCTCCGCGATCGGGCTGCACACGAAGGGAATGACGGTCGCGGACAGCGAAAAGCTGTTCAAGGAGCAATGCTATCAGGATGAAGGCAACGCCAAGCAGCAGGCCGCGCGCGGCACTTACGATCCTCTGTACCTTAACTACACGATGGGCAAGCTGATGATCCGCAAGCTGCGCGAGGATTGGACCAAGGGCGACAAGACCAAGTGGAAGGCGTTCCACGACGAATTCCTGTCATACGGCGGCCCTCCAATCCCGATGGTGCGTGCGGCAATGATGAAAGAGGACGCGCCGAAAGCGGTCTTCTGAGGCTGGCGAATCATGGGACCGGCGGCTAGCCTCTCGCCAAAGGGGCTAGCCGATGGTTGATGTGTTCATTTCCTACTCGCGCGACAACAAGGTGCGCGTGGCGGATATTGCTGCTGCGGTGACCGCGGCGGGCTATGATGTATGGTGGGATGCCGAACTGCCTCCGCACCGCTCCTATGGCGACGTCATCACCGAAAAGATCGGCAGCGCGAAGGCGGCGATTGTCGTCTGGTCGCACGCGTCGGCGCAATCGGAATGGGTGCGGGCCGAAGCCGATGTCGCGCGCAACCAGAAAAAGCTGGTGCAGACCGCAATCGACGATGTGATGCCGCCGCTGCCGTTCAACCAGATCCAATTCGCCGACCTGAGCGATTGGAACGGTGATCCCGCGCATGGCAGCTGGCGCAAGGTGCTGATGAGCTTGGAGGAGCTGTGCGGGCGAGAGGCCCTGACACCGCCGCCGCCCCAACCGAGGCCCGCGCTTGCTGCTGCGGCGCCGCCTTCGCCAGGTGATGGGCAGACTCGCCCGGTGGAAGGGAAATCCTCGTCCCTGGCGTTGACGCTCGCTTGGGCGTTGGTCGCGGCCGCCGCGATTGCGATCGCCTTGCTGGCGTGGAAACTGCTTCAACCGACGCCCGGATCCGCTCCTTCGGCGGTCGAAGGCGTTGCCGCGCCGGCTGAAAAGCCCGGGGCGGAAATGTCGGGCGCGGCCGATAGCGGCCCGGCCGAAGCCTTTACGCTCGCGGCGGTGATCGACGACCCCGACGGCTTTACCAACATCCGCTCGGGCGGGAGCACCAAAGCCGCCATCGTGGGCAAAATCCTCGATGGCGAGAAGTTCCTGACCTACAAACAGCGCGGGCCGTGGTGGCGAGTCCGCAAGGCCGACGGGACGACGGGCTTCATGTTCCGCAAATATATCCGGCTGATCGAAGGCGGGGCCGCGGCCAGCCCTCCACCGCCGACCGCGGAACCGATGCCCACCGGCGTCGGCGGCAGCGGCGTCGTCCTTCCCGATTCATCCGATCGCCTGTTGTCCGCCGACGAGTTGGGCAATTACAGCGCGCTCGAGCTGCGCATCGCGCGCAACGAAATTTTCGCGCGCCATGGACTGCGCTTCAAGGATCCGAGGCTGCGAGCGCATTTCAGCCAGTTCGGCTGGTACAGCCCGACGACCGACGCCGTGTCGCTGTCACCAATCGAAAAGGCCAATGTCGCGCTGCTGAAAACGGCTGAAGACGCCGCGCAATGAGTGATTGCGCCGCTGTCGAGGCGGAAGTCGCGCATCGTCTGGGGCAGGGCGATGCGCTCAGTGCATTCGACTGCGCCGTCGCGGCGCGGCGCGAGGGCGTCGAGAGTCCACGGTTACGCTATCTGATGGTGCGCGCACTTGCCGCGTCGGGTGACAGCCTTGGCGCGATGCATCTTTACGAACAGCTCGACCTCGCAGCGACGGCCGACGTCGATTGCCTCGCGCTGGCCGGGCGCATCTGGAAAGACGAGGCTTTCGATCACGACGGTGTGGAACGCCTATCATTCTTGCAAAAGGCGGCGACGGCTTACGACCGCGCTTTTCGAGTATCGGGCGCCGATTTTCCCGCGATCAACGCAGCGAGCCTTTACGCGATTCTGGGTGAACGCGAACGCGCGGTCGCTCTCGCCGGACCAATCGCCGCCAACGGCGCTGGGGACTCTTATTGGGACCGGGCAACGCTCGTCGAGGCCTTGTTGCTGCTCGGGCGCGGCGACGAAGCGCTGGCGCACGCCCGCGCGACGAAGGACCAGGCAGGCGCCGGGGATCGAGCCTCGACATGCCGGCAATTATTGCGCCTGCTCGCTAGCGGTTCGGTCGATGCCGATCACGCAAAGGCGATCGTCGATCTCCTGCGTCCGGCGCCGGTCGGTGTCTATTGCGGTCGCATGTTTCTGGCGGGCGGCGAGGGCGAAGGAAACGCGGTGCGCGCGATTGCCGGGGCACTCGACGCCCAACCGCTGTCCGCATTGATCGGCCCGCTTGCTTGCGGCGCCGACATATTGTTTGCCGAAGCCGCGCTCGAACGCGGGATTGACCTTACGATCGTGCTGCCCTTTGCCGAGGATGATTTCATCGCCCAGTCGGTACGGTCGGGCGGGGAGGCTTGGCTCCCGCGCTACATCCGTTGTCGCGACGGCGCCGCCATGGTCCACTTCGCGAGCACCGCGCGCTATGTCAGCGACGACTGCCAATTCATTCTCGGATCGCATACGGCGATGGGCCTTGCCAAGCTCCGCGCTCGCGAACTGGAAACGGCTGCGATCCAGCTTGCGGTTGTCGACCCAGAGGTCACGGCCCGGATGGGCGCCGAGATCGCCGGCACCAACGCGGATATCGCACTCTGGCGATCGAAAGGTGAGCAAACGCTGACCATCCCGGTCGCGGATCTTGACCGCAACCTGAACTTTCCACTCGCGCCGAAACCGCCCGAGGGGACACGGCGCGGCTTATATGCGATCCTGTTCGCCGACTTCGCCGGTTTCTCGAAGCTCGGCGAGGCCGAGCTACCGATTTTCGCGGCCGAAGTGATGGGCGGGATCGGCCGTATTCTCGACGATTTCGGCGGCGCCGTGCTGTTCCGCAATACCTGGGGCGATGCAGTTTACGCGATTATCGACAATCCCGCGACCGCGGCGCGAATTGCGCTGGCGATGCAGGAAAAGCTCAATGTGTTGCCTGCGGGCCTCGGCCTGGAAGGCCACAAAGCCGGAATGCGAACCGGCATTCATTTCGGCCCCATCTATCGCGGCGTCGATCCCATCGTCGGCAACGAACTTTGGTATGGAACCGAAGTGACGCGAACGGCACGCATCGAGCCGGTCACGCTCGTCGGGCAGGTTTATTGCACCCAGCCGCTCGCCGCGATGCTAGCGCTCGAAAGCGCGCGCGATTTTGACTGCGACTATGTCGGCAAGGTTCAGCTGGCCAAGGATTATGGCGAGTTGGCGCTCTATCGCCTTTCTCGCCGTTCAAGCTGAAGGGGCGCGGAGCTTCGCGACGAAAAAGCCGTCGAGTCCGCCCACATCGGCAAGCATGCCGGGAAGGGTACGAATGAAGCCGCTGGCATCAGGCTCGATCCCGTCGGGCAGCTCATCGGGGGACGCCGGTTCGATGACCCAGTCGGGATGCCGTTCGAGGAATGCCGCGACCTGATTTTCACCTTCGGCCTTTTCGAGCGAACAGGTCGCATAGACAAGCCTGCCGTCGGGCTTCAGCCAACCAGCGGCGCGGTCGAGAAGCTCGGCCTGAAGCGCCGCCATTTCCTCAATCTGGCGCGGTTCGATCCGGTGAAGAACGTCGGGATGCCGGCGTGAGATGCCCGTTGCGGTACAGGGGGCATCGAGCAGTATAGCGTCGACGCGCCCCTCGGGCTCCCATTTGCGAACGTCGCCCTGCACGACCTCGGCAGGAAGGCCGGTGCGCGCCAGATTGTCGGCCAGCCGGACAATTCGCTTGGCGCTTGAATCCACCGCGACGACGTCCCAGCCGGCAGCCGCCAGCTGCATCGTCTTGCCACCCGGCGCTGCGCACAGATCAAGCACGCGGCGTCCTTCGCCTTTGCCAAGCAGGCGTGCGGGCAGGCTGGCCGCCAGATCCTGTATCCACCATCCGCCTTCGCCAAAGCCGGGCATGGCCTCGACGGCCTGACCGCGTGGCAGGCGGCGGTGAAGCGGCGCGAGTGTCGGTGCGTCAATCCATTCGTCCGCGCCCGGTTCGACCGCAAAGCTGAGGTCGACCGGCGGGGCAATGCTCCATGCCGTCGCGGCCGCCGCAACAATATCCTCGCCCCATTGCCCAGCCCAGCGCTCGGCGACGGCTTCAGGCAGATTGGCGCTTTCGGGAAGCTCCCAGCCATCCTGCTGCGCGCGCGACAAGATGGCATGTACCAGTCGCCGTGGACCGCCCGCCACCAGCGGCAGCGCCGTCGCGACCACGGCATGCGGCGGAGTCTTGAGGACAAGCAATTGCGCGAGCGCGAGCCGCAACACGGCGCGCGACTTCACATCGTCGGGAAGCACCTGCGATGTCGCGCCGTCGATCAACGCATCGATGTCGCCCATCCAGCGCAGCGTTTCGGACACGATCGCGATTGCGAACGCACGGTCGGCTGGTGCAAGCCCCTGCGTGGCGGCGTGCGACGCAACGTCGAGCGGATCGCCGCGGCGCAACACGGCATCGATCAGGCGCAGCGCGGCGCGCCGCAGCCCGGTGCCCGGAGGATCGGCTTCAGCCGGACCACGACCGCGGCGAGGGCGGCGATCAGCCATGGTTATGGTTGGCTTGCGGCAAGGGACGTCCTATGTTGGGCCGGTCATGGCCAAAAGCAGCGAAACAAACGATATGGGCGGTACGCCCCGTGCGACCAAGCGCCCCGCCCATGTCAAGGCGCCGGCGAACTGGACGAACGCTCCGCTGCCTGCGCCCGAACCGATCCACGAAGAGAAAGCCGAGGATCAGCCCGGCGGTCGCAACCCCGTGCGCTATGGCGACTGGGAGCTCAAGGGCATTGCGATAGACTTCTGATCGTCGCCGCCCCGCGATCAAAGGGGATTCATTCGCGCGAATAGCCGGTCGCGATCGATAAACTGATGCTTCAACGCAGCGACGATATGGAGCGCGACCAGCGCCAGCATCATCAGCCCGAGCGTTTCGTGCCGGTCGTGCAGCACATCGGCGACCGCTTTGCTCGGCGCGGCGATCGACGGAATGGTGAACAGCCCGAAGAAATCGATGGGCCGGTCGGCGGCTGACATCCACACCCAGCCCGACAGCGGCAACAGGATCAACAGGGCATAAAACAGGAAATGGACGAGACCGCTCGTCCACCGCTGCCACGACGGCATCGCCGCGGGTAGCGGTGGCGCCCTATGTGTCAGCCGCCACAATAGCTGGAGCAACGTCAGCGCCAGGATCGCCATGCCCAGCGCCTTGTGGACGCCCATTGCCGCGCGATGAGCGTCGCGCGGCAGGCCTTCGGTAAGCATGGCGAGGCCGATATTGGCGACGACTGCCAGACCGATCAGCCAATGAAGCCATATGGCCACCTTCGTGTAGCGCGGACCGGCGGTCGTTCCGGCTTCGGCGTTGGTGGCCACGGGTCAGTCTCCTCAGGCGACGGGGTTCGGAACCTCGAGGATTTCGGGCACCTTTCCTGCGCGAACCTGTTCGGCAAACACATCGCGCATCAGCTGAAGCGAAAAGAGATGTGCGAAGATCAGGCCGAGGCTGCCGTTCTGCATCATCTTGCGCAGGACGTCGCCGCGCAGCTCGCGCAGCTTGTTCTCGTCGACCATCTGGAAGCCGCGATAGATATAGGGCTTGTCGCTGCCTTCGGGCTGGATCGCAACTTCACCGTCCATCAGGAGGTCGGCCTTCTTGAGTTCTTCCATGAAGAAACCGGTGCGCTGGCCCGCTTCCTCGAAATTCTTGCAGAATTCGAGCACAGCGTTGACGGGGGCGGTCGGCTGGCCATTTTCGAACAGCGCATCGCCTTCGTCGAACTGACCGATCGCGCCCGAGCTGGGGTCAAAACACAACGAAAGGTCTTCGCTGTCGGGATTGAGGCGCGCGAGCAGGAACGGATAGCGGCGGATATAGGCGGGGACATAGACCGGATTGATCAGCTTGCCATCGGCATCGACGAAGGTGTTCACGCCCTCGTTGAGGCCCATCAGCGCGAGCGGCACCGGATTGTCGCCTGCCGAGAAGACGATCGGGAAAAAGCGGCATGCCGATACGAACTCGTCCGACGTCAGCGGAACCGCGTGCTGGTTGACGAGGAACTCGGCATTGTCGAGCGGACGCGCGTGAAAGTCTGCATGATCGACGCTCGAAAGCGGAACTAGATCCTTGTAGAAGAGCGGCAGGTTGTTGTCGGGCGCGGTCGCCATGATGAAACTCCAGGTAAAATGCCCCAAGACAGTTGGGGTGAAAAAGCCAATGGCGCGCCTTATTGGCCCGCGCGCCGCGACGCAAGGGCAGATGGCCCCATTTATCGCGCAGGGTAGAACCTACTCCAAAAGCCTAGTCAGCCGATCAGCTTTCCCGGATTGAACAGGCCGGCGGGATCGAGGCCGGCCTTGATCGCGCGGAGCGCCGCAAGGCGCGCAGGACTGTCGAGCTCGGCCAGGATATCGCGTTTCATCTGGCCGATACCATGCTCGGCCGAAATCGATCCGCCAAGCTCAATGACATGCTCATACACAAGGCGGCTTGCGGCAGCACCATGTCCGGCAATCCAGGCAGCGCCATCGACGTCGACTGGGGGTTGGACGTGATGATGGATATTGCCGTCGCCAAGATGGCCGAACGACACCGCCCGGGCACCCGGAAAGGCGGCGTCGAGGCGTCCGGGATTGTCGGCGATGAACCGCGGCATCAAATCCACCGGGACGCTGACATCATGTTGCAAGGCGGGCCCCTCGGCACGCTCGGCCTCCGAGATGGAATCGCGCAGGCGCCAGAAATCCTCGCTCTCGCGGTCGTTTTTGGCGATTGCGACGTCTCCGATCAGGCCTGCGTCGAGTGCGGCGGCCAGTTCAGCTTCGAGCACCGCCGCCAGTGCGTTGTCGTCATCGCCGGCGAGTTCGACCAGCACATGCCATCGATGAGTGCTCGACAGCGGATGCCGCGTCTGTGGAATATGGCACAGGACGGCTTCGACGCAGCGTTCCGGGATGATCTCGAATCCTTCGAGCGGCGCGCCGATGGCGGCGTCGAGCCGACGCAGCAGCACAAGAGCCATGTCGGGCGATTCGAGCCCGATCCACGCTGTTCGCCGTGCCGCTGCCGCCGGCACGAGGCGTAGGCTGGCGGCGGTCACAATACCCAGCGTCCCTTCGGCGCCGCAGAACAGATGCCGCAGATCATAACCGCGATTGTCCTTCTTCAGCGGCGCTAGCCCGTCGAAAATGCTGCCATCGGGGAGCACCGCCTCTATTCCCGCGACCAGCGCGCGCATTGTGCCGTGGCGAAGCACCTGCGTTCCGCCTGCGTTGGTCGACACCAGCCCGCCGATTGTCGCCGATCCTTTGCCGCCAAGCGTCAGCGGAAAACGCAGCCCCCGATCCAGCGCGGCGTTGTGGAAATTCTCGAGTATCACACCCGCCTCGGCAACGGCGATGCCTGCCTTAACGTCGAACACGCGAATCTGGTTCATTCGCCTCAGGCTCAGCAGGATCTGATCGCCGGTCGCATCCGGTGTTGCTCCGCCCACCATGCCGCTATTGCCGCCTTGCGGGACCAGCGCCGCTCCTTCCGAAGCGCAAAGCCGGACGACCGCGGCCACCTCTTCGGTCGTGGAAGGCGACAGCAACGCCGCAGCGGCACCGTGATATTTGCCGCGCCAGTCGGTCAGCCACGGCGCCATCGTGTCGGGATCGACGGTGTATCCCCTCGACCCCAACAGGTCCGACAATGCTCGAAGCAGCGCGGGCGAGGGTGGACGTCTCATGCAGCTGGGCTTCCGGAAATGATTGGCAGCCGACGCCTGGGGCATCGACAGCAATTCATTTGGTGTTCAATCATGGTTGTTAAAGCGGGCATGGACGAATATCGAATTTTCGTCCAGCATCGATGCGGGAGCCAAAGTGAACATCATTTTCCGTCAGGTCGCCGAAGGGATGGCAGCACGGTCGTGCTGACGGTCGCGGCCCTGTGGATGATGGTGGCGGGTCCCGCGGCCGAGGGGCCGGCGTTGCCCGATGCACCTGTGGCGGTTGCGATGCCCACCCCCGACGCATCCTCCTCGTTCTGGCAGGTCGTGATCGAGCAGCAGCTTATCATTCGTGTTCCTGCGCAACGATCGTCGCTCAACAATTTCGGCGCCGCGCTGATCCGTGACGTCCGCGTTCGGCAGGTGCCGATGGAGTGGAAGGAAAAGAAGGCGCCGAAATGCGTCGCGATGCGAAATATCCTGGGCATGCAGGCAACCGAGCGCGACAGCATCGACATCATCACGCGGCAAAAGCAGCGGCTGCGCGCCCAGCTCAACCGCGGCTGTCGGGCGCTCGATTTCTATGCCGGCTTTTACATGCAAGGCACCAAGGACGGCCAGCTTTGCGAGGATCGCGACCAGATTCACGCACGTACCGGTGCGAAGTGCGAGATCGATAAATTCCGCCTGCTGGTGGCGGTGCCGCGCGACGAGGATTGATCGCACGCGGATTCGCCGCCTTTTCTTGACTTTTCATTACCGTTTCCCCAATGGCCCCCGCAGTAACGGTTGGCGTGGGACGCCGTGCTGACACATTTTCCGGACAGTTTGACCTTATGAAATTTGCCGACCTCGGCCTTTCCGATGAACTTTTGCGCGCCGTTACCGAATCCGGCTACGACGAACCGACGCCGATTCAGGCGGGCGTGATCCCGTCGGTCCTGATGATGCGCGACATCATCGGGATCGCGCAGACTGGGACGGGCAAGACCGCGTCCTTCGTGCTGCCGATGATCGACATACTTGCCCACGGCCGAACCCGCGCGCTGATGCCGCGTTCGCTGATCCTCGCACCGACGCGCGAACTCGCGGCGCAGGTAGCGGAAAATTTTGAGAAATATGGCAAGTATCACAAGCTCTCGATGGCCTTGCTGATCGGCGGCGTGCAGATGGGCGATCAAGTCAAGGCGCTCGAAAAGGGCGTCGACGTTCTGATCGCCACGCCCGGCCGACTGATGGATCTGTTCGAGCGCGGCAAGATATTGCTCACGGGCTGCAACCTGCTCGTGATCGATGAAGCGGATCGCATGCTCGACATGGGCTTCATCCCCGACATCGAGAATATCTGCACCAAGCTGCCTGCGAATCGGCAGACGTTGCTTTTTTCGGCGACGATGCCGGCGCCGATCAAACGGCTCGCCGACAAATTCCTGTCGAATCCGAAGACGATCGAGGTTGCGCGTCCAGCGAGCCGGAACGAGAATATCGAACAATTCCTCGTCAAGACGTCGGAGCGCGGCAAGAAGGATGCGCTCCGCGACCTGATCGAGGTCGAGGACATCTCCACCGCGATCGTCTTTTGCAACCGCAAGACGACGGTTCGCGAACTGGCGAAATCCTTGCAACGCTTTGGCTACAAGGCGGGCGAGATTCAGGGCGACATGGACCAGTCGAGCCGCACCGCCGAACTCGACCGGTTCAAGAAGGGCATCATCAATATCCTCGTCGCATCCGACGTCGCGGCACGCGGCCTTGACGTCAAGGGCGTCAGCCATGTGTTCAATTTCGACGCGCCTTGGCACCCCGACGATTATGTCCACCGCATCGGCCGAACAGGCCGCGCCGGTGCCCAGGGCCGCGCTTTCACGCTGGTCACGCCCTCGGACGACGAAGCGATCGACAGCATCCAGAAGCTGACCGGCTATACCATTCCCGTTCATGGCGGCGGCGCCCCGAAGGCGCAGGCTGCGAAGCCCGAAGCCGAGGCAGAAGAGCGTGAGCCGCGGCGCGCCGGCGGCCGATCGGAACGTGGCGGTCGTGGCAGGGGCGCTGCGGCAAGACCCGCAAGCGAACCGAAGCCTGCGGCCGAAGCCCGTCCAGAAGCACCGAAGCCCGCGCCGCAGAAGAAAGCCCCGGTCCGCAAGCCTGCCCCCGCGGCACGCCAGAATGATGACGGCCCCGACGACGGCTGGAACGGGCCGATGCCGGGGTTCCTGTCGGTCGGTTTCGACAGCTGAGGCGGTTGCTCGTCAGAGTCTGACGAGCATCTTTCCGATATTCTGACCCGAGAAGAGGCCGAGGAAGGCGTCGGGGGTGGCTTCGAGCCCGTCGCGCACGGTTTCACGGATCGTCACTGCGCCGCTCGCGATCAGGCCGCCCATGTCGGCATAGAATTCCTCCATGCACTCGATGAACTGGTCGGTGTAGATAAAGCCTTCCATCCGAATCCGCGCCGGGATCGAGCGGATCAGATATTTCATCTCCTGCGCCTTGCCGTCGTTGTAGACGTCGATCATCCCGCAGATCGCAAAACGGGCGAAGTCGTTGGCGACGGCAAAGGCCGCGTCGAGATGCTCGCCGCCGACATTGTCGAAATAGACGTCGATGCCCGGCTTGCCGAGGGCTTCGAGCGCCTTCGCAAGTTGAGGCAGCACCGCGCCTGCCTTGTAATCGATCACCGCATCGGCGCCGAGGTCGTCGACCCAGGCGCATTTGTCGGCGCCGCCCGCCGAGCCGATGACGGTCATTTCGCGCGCTTTGGCGATCTGGACGACGGCTGAGCCAACCGCGCCACCCGCGGCCGATACAAAGACGGTATCACCGGGCTTTGCTGCCGCGACGCGGAGCAGGCCGATCCAGGCGGTGCCGCCGGTGAGGCCCATATTGTGAAGGAAAGTCTGAGGCGACATGCCGCGCGCGATCAAGTCGGCAGGCAATTTGTTGGGCATCATGTCGAGCCCGATGATCCCGCCGTCCCGCCAGCCGCCCATGTGGAGAATGAGGTCGCCCGGCGCGAAGCCATCCAGCGTGCTTTCGAGCACTTCGCCGATCGCGCCGCCGGTCATCGGCTGGTCGATCTGGAAACTTGCCGAATAGCTTTTCGCATCGTTCATCCGACCGCGCATATAGGGATCGACCGACAGCCAAAGATTGCGCACACGAAGCTGATCGGGTTCGAGCGGCCCATCGGGAAGATCGCGCAGCGCAAAATTGTCGATTGTCGGCAGTCCTTGCGGACGGCTGGTCAGATGCCATGCCTTGGCCATAGTCCCCACACCCCTTTTATCCGGCGTCCATGGCGATGCTCAGAAAAGCCGTTGCCACTGTCATTCTGTGTCGTTAAGAGCCGCCCGGTCGCGGGGCCGTAGCTCAGATGGGAGAGCGCTGCAATCGCACTGCAGAGGTCAGGGGTTCGATTCCCCTCGGCTCCACCAGCGACTTTTCCCCAAGAGCCTGTGCTGTCCAAGACCGGGTCATATTTGTGACTTGCGGCGTTCGTGAGCCGCGCAAAACCGCCGAACTTCATTCCGGAATTGCATTGTAAGCGGCGTCACGCGCGCCCTTAAAGCCACAAAAGCCCCGGACGTAACGCCCAAAACTGTGTCCTTTGTGGCTTTAGGGCCATCGCCGACGGCTGATCGGTTGATCCGAAAATGGGCGACTTGCGGGGCGGTTGTGAGACGGTGCATGGGGGGCAGGTTACCGCGACCATATTTTGTAGGACAGAAGATTTTTAGCGCCTGTTCATTCGCTGTAGCTGTCGATGGCCGAAAAGATGCGCGTCAGCTGATCGCGCTCGTCGGGCGAGATGTCGGGACGCCAGATTTCGAAGAGCAATATGGTGCGATCGCTTGTGCCGCGGTTCCACGCTTCATGCTCGAAGCTGTCGTCGAAAATCATCAGTTCGCCCTCGCGCCAGCTTCGCGTGTCCGCGCCGACACGAAGGCCGCAACCGTCGGGGACGATCAACGGCAAGTGGCATATCAGGCGGGTATTGAGCATACCGTGATGCGGCGCGATGTGCGTCCCCGGTTTGAGGCGCGAGAAGAGCGCGAGCGGGGCACGGCCCGGAATGATCGGCTGCGGCGCATGGGCGAGCGCCGCCAACGCCTGGGGGCAAATTTCGGCCATGCCGTCGGCCACTTCGCCATCTTTCCACAGCCACGCCGCTCCCCAATCGGGCTTGTCGAGCAGCGGGTTGTTGGGGGGCGGGCGATCGGCGCTCGCGGTAACATAGGGGCCAAAATGATCGCCATTTTCGTCGATCAGCGCCGATAGCTCGGCGCGGATCGCATCGGTCGCGGCCTCGACTGCCGGGACCCAGTCAAACGCGCCGCGTTCAAAAAAAGCGCGTTGGGGGAGGCCGGGGAAATAGAACATGCTTGGCTGCTGCAGATAAAGCTGCTGCTCGCCTGCCAGCATGCGCAAAGCTTCGGCGACGCGCGGCGTCGCATTACGCTGATCGATGCCGGTATCGCGAAGCTGGCCGAGAAGATGATCGGCAAAGGCGCGCTCGGTGGCCGCCAGAAATTCCTCGGCACGCTGGAGTCCGGGGTGCAGCGCTGTCGCAACGCTCCGTGCCTGCGCGGCGGTGCCGAGAGCCAAACGATAGAAACTCCCGGCAGCGCGATCATCCTGCTGTCGCCGCTTGAGTTCAGCCATCGCGAGAATGGCAGCGATATTGCCGCGATCGGTTCTGATCGCGTCATCGAGCGCGGCGGTCTCCGCCGCGACGTCGCCGCGGCGATGGGCGTCGCGCGCCTGGTCCAGCCATGTCATTTGCCCCGTCATGGCCTAAGCCATACCGCGGCACCGGACCTTTGCAAGCGACGCCCTGCCTTGCGTCAGCTTGCGGGCGGGGAGGCGGGATCGCTTGTCCCGGGCTTGTCGCGCATTTGCCGTCGGACGGCGACCATGAAGCGGCTGCGCCAAGCAGCGACGACCAGCGCGAGAAGGATGCCCCAGGGCAGCAGCACGGCGCCGAGCGTCAGGATGAAGGACAGTGCGGTGCAGCCGCTGCGCATCAGCGTTTCGCCCGCGCTGGCGAAGGGGTTTTCGTGGCCGATGCCAGGCAATCCGCCGTCGCTGACATAGTTGAACGCGAGGCTTATCCACGCGATGCGCGCTTCGCCCGAGCGGCGACTCTGGCGTTCGGATCCGAGTTCACCGCGCAGCTGGCCGATCTGCGCAAGCAGTTCGGCGCGCTCGCGCTTGTCGAGACCGCCTGCTTTCAACCGCTGCTCGAGCCGCGCAATCTCGGCCTCGGAGCCGGCGCTGCGTTGCTGCGACGCCAGAATTTCGGTGCCGACATCTTCACCCGCCACGCTCGCGTCGGCGAGCACGCCTTCGGCTTTCTCGACGCTTGCGATAGCATTGGCGCCAAATTTGCGCGCGATGCCGGGATCGAGTTTGAACTGCGTCTGCGCCTCGACAAGCTTTTCGTCGCTCAGCTGATAGCGGACATCGACGATCCGGCAGCGCTGCACCCCGAGGGTTTCGCACGCGGCGGCATGCTCTTCCTGAATTTTCGAGATGCGATCGTCAGCGAGGCGAAAGGTATAGGCGTAATCGAAGGCGACGCCGGGGGCAGCGTCGACTCCGATCCGCGGCGTGGCGGCCGCATCGGCTGCGCCCTCGCTTTCTGCGACGGCTTGTGCGGCTGGGCTTTCGGTTGCGGCGACATCCTCGGCCGACTTTTCCGAGCAGCCGACCAGGGCGAGCGCCATCGCGCCCGCTAAGAGCTTATTTTTCATGAAGTTTCTCCCAATGCGACTCACTGATCGCAGGAGATGGCATATCATAACCGATATAGTTGACAATGAAAATCAGGCGGCGCGAACGAAGCCGTCGAGAACCTTCTTGCTGCCAGCCTGGTCGAACTCGACGTCCAGCTTGTTGCCGTCGATGTCGACAATCTCGCCATAGCCGAACTTTTCGTGAAACACGCGCATGCCGATCGCGAGATCGGAGCGCGGCTTGGCGCCGACCGAGGCGGCGGGCCCTTTTTCGCTGGGGGCCGGCGCCCGCGTGACGGTCGACGATGACGCGACTGCGCGCTGCCATGCCGGACCGCGCGTCATGATCCGCGACGGCTGCCGCTCTGCGACATGCGCAAAGGGATCCCCCTGCGCCGACCAGTTTGCACGCCAGAGGCTCGCGCCGCCACCAAAGCTGTTCTCGCTGTCGACATGCTCTGCCGGAATCTCGCCGATGAAGCGGCTGGGAATGCTGCTCATCCACTGACCATAGATGCGGCGGTTCGCGGCGTGGTAGATGCTGGCGCGCTGGCGTGCCCGGGTGATCGCGACATAAGCGAGGCGGCGTTCCTCTTCGAGGCTGGCGGTCCCGCCCTCGTCCATCGAGCGCTGCGACGGGAAGACGCCATCCTCCCACCCAGCCAGAAAGACATGGTCGAACTCGAGGCCTTTTGCAGCGTGGATCGTCATGATCGTCACCGTTTCGGTCTCGTCGTTCTGGTCGCGGTCCATCACGAGGCTGACGTGCTCGAGAAATTCTTCGAGCGTTTCATACTCCTCCATGGCGCGGACGAGTTCGGAGAGGTTTTCGAGCCGCCCGGCGGCTTCGACGCTGCGATCGGCCTGGAGCATCGCGGTGTAGCCCGACTCGTCGAGGATCAGCTGGGTCAGCTCGGGATGCGACAGGGTATTTGCCTTGCTTTGCCAGTTGCGCATCTGGGCGACGAAATTGGCGAGCTGGCGGCGTGCCTGCGCGGTGAGTTCGTCGGTTTCGGTGATCCGCGACGCCGCATGGAACAACGGCGCGCGCTCATGGCGCGCGAACTGGTGGATGCGTGCAAGCGCCTTGTCGCCAAGCCCACGTTTCGGAACATTGACGATGCGTTCGAACGCAAGATCGTCGGCGGGCGACTGCACGAGGCGCAGATAGGCCAGAGCGTCGCGGATTTCGGCGCGCTCATAGAAACGGAAGCCGCCGACGATCCGGTACGGCATGCCTATCGCGATAAAGCGATCCTCGAACTCGCGTGTCTGGAACTGTGCGCGGACGAGGATGGCGGTGCGGTCGAGGCTAATCTTGCGATGCTGGAGGGTTTCGAGCTCTTCGCCGATGCGGCGTGCTTCCTCCGGCCCGTCCCAGACGCCGACGACGCGCAGCTTGTCGCCCGCGTCGAGATCGGTCCACAAGGTCTTGCCGAGCCGGTCGCTGTTCTGGGCGATCAGCGCCGAGGCGGCCGCGAGGATTTGCGGCGTCGAGCGATAATTTTGCTCGAGCCGGATCACCGTCGCGCCGGGGAAGTCCTTTTCGAAGCGGAGAATGTTCGCGACCTCCGCGCCGCGCCACGAATAGATCGACTGGTCGTCGTCGCCGACGCAGCAGATATTCTTTCGGGTCTGCGCGAGCAGCCGCAGCCAGAGATACTGGCTGGCGTTGGTGTCCTGATATTCGTCGACGAGGATATATTTGAAGCGTTGCTGATAATGTTCAAGCACGTCGCGATGCGTCTTCAGGATCACGAGCATGTGGAGCAGAAGGTCGCCGAAATCGCAGGCGTTGAGCGTCTTCAGCCGCGCCTGATAGAGCGCGTAGAAATGCTGGCCCTTGCCATCGGCATAGGATTCGCGATCGGCAGCATCGAGGTCGCCGGGCACGAGGCCGCGGTTCTTCCATTTGTCGATGAGGCCGGCGAGTTGGCGCGCGGGCCAGCGCTTCTCGTCGAGTCCCTCGGCCTGGATCAATTGCTTCAACACGCGAAGCTGATCGTCGGTGTCGAGGATGGTGAAATTGCTTTGCAGCCCGACAAGCTCGGCATGACGGCGGAGCATCTTTGCCGCGATGCTGTGGAAAGTGCCGAGCCAGGGCATGCCCTCGACCGCGTCGCCGATCATGCGGCCGATCCGCTCGCGCATTTCGCGCGCGGCGCGGTTGGTGAACGTCACGGCCAGAATTTCGGAGGGCCATGCACGCCGCGTTGCGATGATGTGCGCGAGCCGCGCGGTGAGCGCCGCAGTCTTGCCGGTGCCAGCCCCCGCGAGCATCAGCACCGGGCCCTCGGTGGTGAGCACGGCTTGCCGTTGCGGCCCGTTGAGGCCGGCGAGATACGGCGGATCGGAAGCGTCGGGCAGAGAGGCGGAGATATCGGTCACGCGCGAACGATTAGGGAACAGCGGTCGGGCTGTCCAGTGCGGCGCGGCTAGACGAGCCTGCGCCGCAGAGTCGACGAAGCGTCGGGGGCGCCCGGACGTTCCAGTTCATCGAGGGTGGCGAGCGCCATCGCGCGATATGCCGGAAGCAGATCGGGACAATAGGCCTCCAGAGCATCGAGATGACCCTCGATCGTTTGATGATCGCCGCGGAGCAAGGGACCGGACAGTGCCGTGAAACCGTGCTCGAGGCTGTTTTCGAGCGACGCGCGAACCAGCGGTGCGAGCAGCGCCGCGGGATCATCGACGCCCGCCGTCGCCAGCGCGTGCGTCGCACCGCTCAACAGCGTGACGAGGTGATTCGACGCGTGGCAAAGCGCAGCATGATAGAGAGCGCGGCGCTCCTCAGGAATCGCGACCGCAGTGCCTTTCAGCAGGCCGACGATGCTCCTGGCAAGTTCGGCAGCGGCCGCAGTCGAGCCGGTGATTGCAAAGCGCGCACCCGCCATGCGGGCCACTTCGCTTTCGGGCTGTCCGGTAAAGGTCATCGCAGGATGGATGGCCGCGGTCAGCGCGCCCGCTGCTTGCAGGGGTTCCAGAACCGCCACGCCGCTGCGCCCGCTGACGTGAAAGACGAACGGGGTCTCATTGTCGGCGATCGCGGCGGCCAGCGCGTTGGCAACGGCGGCCAGTGCATCGTCCGAAACCGCGATGGCAATGACATCGCAGCTGCTTGCCACTTCACCGAGCGAAGCAGCGGCGGCGCCCGTCCGCAAGGCCGCGGCGGCGAGCTGTTCAGGCGATCGCCCCCACAGCAGGAGGGGTTCGGCCGAATAGGGCGCGAGGCCGAGCGCGAGCGCTTGCGCCACGCGGCCCGTACCGATGATGGCGAAGCGCCGAAATCGATGATTGTCCATGATTTCGGCGTTTAGCGCGTTCGCAGCGGCTTCGCCAAGGACCGCGATGCTGGTTCCGCTTGCGCGAAGCGGGCGATGGCGTCCAAAGCGACGCCGACAAACGATGGGGAGGGGCGTTGCCCGTGGATCTGGCACCATATCGCGCGCACCGGCGCATCCTGACGGCCAGCCTGGTCGGCACCGCGGTCGAATTCTATGACTTCTACATCTATGGCACCGCAGCGGCGCTGGTGTTCGGGCCGTTGTTCTTCCCCGAAAGCTCGGACTCGGCGCAGCTGATGTACAGCTTCATGACCTTTGGCCTGGCATTCTTTGCGCGGCCCGTCGGGGCGATCGTCTTTGGCCATTATGGCGACCGGATCGGGCGCAAGTCGACTCTGGTCGCATCGCTGATGCTGATGGGCGGATCGACGCTGCTGATCGCGTTTCTGCCGACTCATGCGATGGCGGGATGGGTCGCGCCGCTGCTGCTGTGCATCCTCCGCTTTGGCCAAGGTTTCGGACTGGGTGGCGAATGGGGCGGGGCGGCGCTGCTGGCGGTGGAGAATGCGCCACCCGGATGGGCTTCGCGCTTCGGCATGTTTCCGCAGCTCGGCGCCCCGGTGGGCTTCATCGCGGCGAATGGGCTGTTCCTCCTGCTGGGACTGGGGCTGAGCGAGGCCGATTTCACCAGCTGGGGCTGGCGAATTCCATTCCTTTTCTCGGCATTGCTCGTCGGGCTGGGGCTGTGGGTGCGGCTGAAGATTGGCGAGACGCCGGCTTTTGCCGAAGCGATCGGCACGGGAAAGCCCGTCGGGGTGCCGCTCGGCGAATTGTTCCGCAACCATCTGGTGGCGGCGCTGGCCGGCACCTTTGCGGTCGTGGCCTGCTTCGCCATCTTCTATCTCGCTACATCCTTTGCGTTGGCCCACGGGACGAAAGCGCTTGGCTATCCGAAGGAAACATTCCTGCTGATCCAGCTGGGCGCGATCCTGTTCATGGCGGGCGGCATCGTCTTTTCGGGATATGCGAGCGACGCGTCGAGCCCGCAGCGGGTGCTGACATGGGGCTGCGGCGCGACGGTGCTGGTCGGCTTCCTGTTCGGGCCGTCGCTTGCATCGGGAAGCTGGCTCGTGATCTTCACGGGGCTGGCGACCGCGTTGTTCGTGATGGGGCTGGTCTATGGACCGCTGGGCAGTTGGCTGACGTCGCTGTTCCCAGTGCATGTTCGCTATACCGGCGCGTCGATCAGCTTCAATGCGGGCGGAATATTGGGCGGCGCGCTCGCGCCGATCATCGCGCAAGCACTCGCCGATTGGGGCGGGACCGCAGTCGTCGGGCTCTATCTGGCGCTCGCCGGAATTGTCAGCTGGCTGGGGCTGCTGATGGTGCGGCGGCAGGCCGGTTAGGCAAGGCGCAGCAACGTCAGCTTTGCCCTGCCGACCTTGCGCTCGGTGTCGATTTCAAAACCCGCGACTTCGATGGCTTCGTCGTGCGCGGTTTCGACCGACACCCAGCTGTCGGCGTCGATCCAGCCGAGCCGGTTCATCTTGTCGAGCGCGACGCTGCCCGCGCCGGTGGCATAGGGCGCATCGAACATCAGCAGATCATAGGTCCGCTTGGCAGGGCCAAGGCCGAGCACCGATCCCGCGCGGATGTCGGCGCGCGAGGTGGCGCCGAGCGTCGAGAGGTTGCCCCGCAACGCATCCAGAGCGTCGCGATCCTGCTCGGCGAAAAGGCATATCTCGGCGCCGCGCGACAGCGCCTCGATGCCGAGCGCGCCCGATCCCGCGAAAAGATCGGCGACGTGCAGTCCCTCGAAGCTGCCAAGGCGGCTCGTCAGCATCGAGAAGAGCGTCTCGCGCGTGCGGTCTGCGGTGGGACGGGTGGCGTCGTTCTTCGGCGCGATCAGCTTGCGGCCACGCCATTCGCCAGC
Organism: Sphingopyxis sp.; assembly: GCF_965227415.1. Lineage (GTDB taxonomy): Bacteria > Pseudomonadota > Alphaproteobacteria > Sphingomonadales > Sphingomonadaceae > Sphingopyxis. Next base: position 639,769 of record NZ_OZ245749.1, read on the forward strand.
GATGACGCGCATCAGCCCATTCGCCGCCGAAACTGGAACAATTCGTCGCGCGCGACGAGCTCGACCTCGCCAATGGCGAGATCTTCCAGCGTGAACTGGCCATAGCGCGTACGGATCAGGCGGCTGACCTGCAGCCCGAAATGTTCGAGCACCTTGCGGACTTCGCGATTCTTGCCTTCGGTCAGAGTCATTTCGACCCACTGGTTCCGGCCGGTGCGGCGCTCGAGGTTGGCGTCGATCTTGCCATAGGTGACGCCGTCGATGGTGATTCCCATCGCAAGCTCCTCGAGCTGCGTCTGGCTGATGTCGCCAAAAGCCCGCGCGCGATAGGTACGCTCGACGCCGCTTGCGGGGAGTTCGAGCTGGCGTTTGAACTCGCCATCGTTGGTGAGGAGCAGAAGTCCCTCGGTATTATAATCGAGACGGCCGACCGGCATCAGGCGCGGCAGACCTTTCGGCAACAGGTCATAGATCGTCTTGCGGCCCTTGGGATCGCGCGCGGCGGTCAGGCAACCCGCGGGCTTGTGAAAGCGATAGAGACGCGTCGAGACCGGTTTGGCGACGGGGTTGCCGTCCACGGTCAGGCCTTCGAGCGAAGTCAGCAGGGGTGCGGGGTGAACGACGACTTCGCCGTTCAGCGCAATGCGGCCCTCCTCGACCATGCGTTCGACATCGCGGCGTGAGCCGACGCCGGCGCGCGCAAGCAGCTTGGCGATGCGCTGCGGCCCGTCCTCACGTTCGGGCTCGTCGACCTTGGGCTTGCGTGGCGGTGCCGCCACCCGCGCGGCGCGGCGACCTTTTGGAGCTTCGCGATCTGCGGGCGAGCGGGGCGTGTTTTTGGGTGGACGGCGGGTCGTCATCGGAACTGAAGAGGCCTTCATGTCGTTTTCGGAAAATAAGTGTTGCGTTGTGATCACGCTCATAGTCGGAAATGTGTCGCTTCGTCGATGGCAAGCAGAAGCAATCTTGCAGGAAAGGCCGGAGCGAGTCATGGCGACGTTAAAGGGAGTATCTATGCTCTTCGCGTCCCGCCCGTCGTGCATCAAGCGCCTGCTGGTCATCGAGGATGACCCGCTGACGGCGTTCGACAATGAGCACACGCTGAAACACAGCGGCTACGAGATCGTCGCGACGGTGGATTCGGGCGAGGCCGCCGTGGCCATCCTGGCGTCGGAACAGATCGACGCACTCGTCCTCGACCTGGGGCTGGCGGGCCATATGACGGGCCGCGAAGTGGCCAGGCTCGCCCGCGATCGCGGGATCGCGGTGCTGCTCGTCACGGGCGAATGCCCGAATGACGCCGAGGACATCGCCGTCGCCTGGCTGGGCAAGCCGCACAGCGCCGCAGCGCTTGTCTCGGCGCTGAAAGCGGTCGAGACGATGACGTGCCGGAACGAGAAGCCGCGCAAGGTCAGCGGTCTCACGACTTTCTGGCGACCCGAGGCCGCCTGAGCGCGACGAAGCGTCAAATAGCCGCTTCCAATTTGGGACCAAGCCTTTAGGCCCTGTCGCATAACAATGCGTCCGCCAAGCGGATGCGCGGGGAGCGACGGCATGTCAGTTGATTTAATCCGTTTCATCATCTTCGTCGCGATCATCGGCGGGCTGGTCGTCGGCGCGCTGTCGATTCCGGCGCTTCGCCCCTATCTGAGGAAAAACCCGATAGTCGCGTTTCTGCTCGGCATATCGAGCGGATTTCCACTGACGCTGCTGATCGCGACGATGACGTTCTGGCTTGCGAAGGTCGGGATCGATACGGCGACGATCGGCTTTGCCGTGGCACTCGGCATTCCGTACACGCTCAAATTTCTGTGGGCGCCGCTCGTCGACAAGCTGCCGCTGCCTTTTCTGACCGCGACCTTTGGCCAACGGCGCGGTTGGCTGTTCCTGATCCAGGCCCTGCTGTTCGTGTCGGTCTGGCAACTGGGCGCCAGCGATCCCAAGCCGGGTGACCTAGGGATGTTCGCGATCTGGGCGCTGATCACGGCGTTTCTGTCGGCAACCCAGGACATCGTTATCGATGCTTACCGTATCGAAATCCTCGACGAAGACGAGTTTGCGCATGGTACTGCCGCAAACCAGTTCGGCTATCGCACGGGTAATCTGATCGCGGGCGCCGGAACCATCTATTTCGCGTCGAGCGAAGGGCTGGGCCTTGGCTGGGCCACGGCTTATGGTTTGACGGGCTTCTGCATCGTGCCCGCCATCTTTGGCGCCTTGTGGGCGGGACCAGGAAAGTTCGTCGACCGTTTCGAGCAGGCGAGCGGGATGAAGCCCGGCCAATGGCTGACCGAGGCCGTGGTCAATCCTTTTCGCGAATTCCTGTCACGGCACGGCGCCTTTCTGATTCTGGGCTTCGTTCTCGTCTACAAGGTCGGTGACGCGATGGGGCAGACGATGCTCAGCCCGATGATCGTCGATATGGGTTTCCCTGATCTCGACTATGTTTCGGCCAGCAAATTATGGGGTTTCGGTGCCCTCATCGTCGGCTCGGCGCTTGGGGCGCCCTTCATCCTGTGGCTCGGGATGGGCCGCGCGCTGCTGATTTCGGGACTGATGATGATGTTCTCGAACGTCATGTTCATGATCCTGGCGGCGACCGGTAACAATTACTGGATGCTGGTTGCGGCAATCGTGACCGAAAATGTCACGAGCGGCATCGGCTTGACGGTCTTCACCACCTATCTGTCGGGCCTGTCGAGCATTGCCTATACTGCCACGCAATTTGCGCTGTTGTCGTCCTTCGCCGGGGTAGGCCGCACCTTCATGGCCGGCCCCGCAGGTATCGTCGCGGCCAAAATCGGATGGGTCGGCTTCTGGGGCTTTACGGTCGTCGCGGCGATCCCCGGCATGGTCCTGCTGTGGGTGTTGTGGCGCAAGGGATATGTCGTGCAGAGCATCCGGCAGTCCGAAGCGGTCGACGAGCAGCAACTCCGGCAGCCTGTGGGAGCCTGGCGGATCACTGGATTCGTGCTGATCGTGGTCGGGCTGGTCGGCATGCTGCTTTGGCAGCCACTCGAACTTGCGAACCACATTCTCGCGATTTCGGCAGCGGTACTCCTCGGCGGCGTCTTGCTGGCCTGGAAGGGCAAGCCTGCTGCGGCGAGCGCCTAATCTGGCGCCTCACCGTTGAGGTCGAGCACGACGCCGGCAAGATAGAGCGATCCGCAGATCAGCACATCGCCGGCGTCGCGGCACGCCGCGATATGGAGCAGGGCGGCGGCGACATCATCGCACGGCCGCGCGTTTGCAATACCAAGGTCGGATTGCACCCGGCGGCAAAGATCTTTGGGATCATGATGCTCGTGCCCCGGAATTGGCACCGCCTGGAATGATGCGATCCTGGGCGCGAAGGGACGCAGGAAACCGATTGCGTCCTTGTTGCTCAGAAGGCCGCACACGATGTGAAGCGGCGGCCGCTCTGCAAGCGCGCGGGCGAGCGCCATCCCGGCATCTGGATTATGCCCGCCGTCGAGCCAGATCTGTGAGTTGGGCGGCAGAAGAGCGGTCAACGGACCCGGGGAAAGCCGCTGCATCCGTCCGGGCCAGAATGCGTGGGCGATGCCCGTCGCGATCGCCGCGTCGTCTGGCTGCGGGCCAGGGGCCACGCGCAGCATGGCGATCGCAAGTCCGGCATTTCGCATTTGATGAGCGCCTGCCATGCGGGGACGGGGCAGGTCGCCGATCGAACGCACCTTCGACTGCCAGCGAAAGCCTGTCTCCGCCGTGTCGATGGCCCAGCCATCGCCTTCCGAAAAAAGCGTTCCACCGACAGCGGCCGCACGCTCGCTGACGAGCCTCATGACAGGCGCGGGGTACGCCAGCGTCGCCAGCGCCGAGCCCGGTTTGAATATCCCCGATTTTTCCCACGCAATGCGCTCCAGTGCCTCGACCGGCGTACCGTCCTCCGGCGCGAGCAGGAACGCCTCATGATCGATACCGAGCGATGCAATTCCGCAGACGGCAGGCGCCGGGATGATGTTGGTCGCGTCGAGGCGGCCGCCGAGCCCGACTTCGATGATGCAATCGTCGGCGGGGAAACGTGAAAAGGCCAGGAAGGCGGCGGCGGTGGTAACTTCGAAGAAACTCGCTTGCAGGTCGGCGGCGACGTCGAGCACCTCTTCGAGGAGCGATGCGAGCAGCGCATCGTCGATCAGCGTGCCGGCGATCCGGATACGCTCGTTGAAGCGGACGAGGTGCGGACTGGTATAGGCATGAACACGGCGACCCTGCGCTTCAAGGATGGCGCGCAAGAAAGCGCAGGTCGAGCCTTTGCCGTTGGTGCCCGCCACGTGGAAAGTGCGCGGCAGGTGGTCCTGGGGGTTGTCAAGACGGCGGCACAGCTCTGCAATGCGTTCGAGGCCGAGGATGTCGCGGCCCGGCGACAGCATGGCCAGACGGTCGAGCTGGGTCTGGACCGCGGGATCGGAGGAGCGGGCGTGGTCGGGCATGATGAATGGTTCAGCCTATCCAAATGCCGCTCGCCCCGAGCTTGTCGAAGGGCCGTTCCGTCTTTTGCCGCCGCAAGAAGAAGGACGGTGCTTCGACAAGCGCGGCACGAACGGACTTGCGGAGAGCGTTCTGGACTATGCCGCTTTCTCGGGCGCCAGATAGCCGATCAACCGGCCGAGCGTTTCGGGCAGGTCCTTGCGGTGGACGACCATGTCGATCATTCCGTGGTCGAGCAGATATTCAGCGCGCTGGAATCCTTCGGGAAGCTTTTCGCGGATCGTATTCTCGATCACCCGCTGCCCCGCAAAGCCGATCAGCGCCTTGGGTTCGCTGATCTGGATATCGCCGAGCATCGCATAACTGGCAGTGACGCCGCCGGTCGTCGGATCGGTGAGCAGCACGATATAGGGCAGGCCGGCGCGGCGCAGGCGCGCCAGCGCGACAGTGGCGCGCGGCATCTGCATCAGCGACAGCGTGCCTTCCTGCATGCGGGCGCCGCCCGCGGCCGTGATTGCGACATAGGGGCAGCCGCGTCGGATCGCTTGCTCGACCCCGGCAACGAAGGCTTCGCCGACGGCGACGCCCATCGAACCGCCCATGAAGGCGAAATCCTGGACGCCGATTACCACGGGCTGGCCGTCGATCTTGCCCGCCGCATTCTGATAGGCATCGCGGTCGCCGGTCTGCACGCGCGCCGCCTTGATCCGGTCGACATATTTCTTGGTGTCGCGGAACTTCAGCGGGTCTTCGGGCGCTGCGGGCGCGGGCAGAATTTCATGCAGCCCGCCGTCGAACAATTGCGCAAAACGCTCGGTCGCACCGATGCGGTCGTGATGGTCGCAGCGCGGGCAGACGTTGAGATTGTCTTCCCATTCCTTGACGAACACCATCTGCTGGCACTGGCGGCATTTGTGCCAGAGATTGTCGGCGGTATCGCGCTTGGCGGTGAAGGGCAGGGCGTTGCGAACGCGGTCGAGCCAGCTCATGCGGCGATCTCCTTTGCGCCGTGGATAGCATCGGCGAGCGAACGGGTGAAGGCCTCGACATGGGGTGCGGCGGCCTCGCCATGTTCGGCGATGATGTCGACGAAGGCCGAACCGACGACCACTCCATCGGCAACCTTTGCGATCTGTGCAGCCTGGTCAGGCGTGCGGACTCCGAAGCCAACCGCGACGGGAAGGTCGGTCGCGGCCTTGAGCCGAGCGACAGCCTCCTCGATGCTCGCCTGCGCTGCCTGCTGTTGACCGGTGATGCCCGCCACCGAAACATAATAGAGGAAGCCGCCGGCGCCTTCGAGGACGGCGGGAAGGCGCGCCGTGTCGGTGGTCGGGGTCGCGAGGCGGATGAGGTCGACTCTAGCGGCGCGAAGCGCGGGGCCGAGTTCGGGATCCTCTTCGGCAGGGATGTCGACGCAGATCACGCCATCAACACCGGCTTTTGCGCATTCGGCGGCGAACCAGTCGCCGCCGCGGATCGTCATCGGGTTGGCATATCCCATCAGGACGAGCGGCGTGCCCGGATGGCGCGCGCGGAAGTCGGTCGCGATCGCGAAGATATCGGCCGTGGTCGTACCCTTTGCAAGGCTACGCAGGTTTGCCTGCTGGATCGCAGGGCCGTCCGCCATCGGATCGGTGAAAGGCATGCCAAGCTCGACCACGTCGGCGCCGCCCGCGACGAGCGCGTCGAGGTTCGCGCGCGTGTCACCATCACCCGCTGTAATGAACACGACGAGCGCGGTGTGCGGCTTGGCGAAGGTGGCGGCGAAGCGAGTCACAGCTCCACCCCCAGCGCATCCGCCACCGTGAAGATGTCCTTGTCGCCGCGGCCCGAGCAATTGACGATGATGATCTTGTCCTGGCCCAGCGTCGGCGCGATGCGTTCGGCAGCGGCGATCGCGTGCGCGCTTTCGAGCGCGGGAATGATACCTTCCAACTTGGTGAGCTTCTGGAAGCTGGCGAGCGCTTCGGCGTCGGTGACGGGTTCATAGCGGACGCGGCCAATCTCGTGGAGCCAGCTATGCTCGGGACCGATGCCGGGATAATCGAGGCCCGCCGAGATGCTGTGCGCTTCGGTGATCTGGCCGTCGTCGTCCTGGAGCAGGTAGGTCTTGTTGCCGTGGAGGATGCCCGGGCGGCCGCCCGCGAGGCTGGCGGCGTGTCTGGCACCAAGCCCTTCGCCTGCCGCTTCGACGCCGACGATCTCGACGTCGGCATCGTCGAGGAACGGGTGGAACAGGCCGATCGCGTTCGATCCACCGCCGACGGGGGCGATCAGCATATCGGGGAGGCGCCCTTCGGCTTCGAGAATCTGTGTGCGGGCTTCGTCGCCGATCACCGACTGGAAATCGCGAACAAGTTCGGGATAGGGGTGAGGGCCAGCGACGGTGCCGATGATGTAGAAGGTGTCGTGGACGTTCGCGACCCAGTGGCGCAAAGCCTCGTTCATGGCATCCTTCAGCGTCTTGGCACCGCTTTCGACCGCGACCACCTCGGCACCGAGCAGCTTCATGCGAAAGACGTTTGGCTGCTGCCGCGCGACGTCGACGGCGCCCATGAAGATGGTGCAGGGCAGGCCGAACAGCGCCGCGACGGTCGCGGTCGCGACGCCGTGCTGGCCCGCGCCGGTCTCGGCGATGATCTTGGTCTTGCCCATGCGCCTGGCGAGCAGGATCTGGCCGATGCAATTGTTGATCTTGTGCGCGCCGGTGTGGTTGAGATCTTCGCGCTTCAGATAGATTTTCGCGCCGAAGCCTTCGCTGGCGCTCGCGCGCAGGTGATCGGTCAGCCGCTGGGCAAACCACAGCGGGCTCGGCCGGCCGACATAATGTTTCAGGAGATAGTCGAATTCGGCCTTGAACGCGGGATCGGCCTGTGCCGCCCGATAGTGGCGTTCGAGGTCGAGGATCAGCGGCATCAGCGTTTCGGCGACATAACGGCCGCCAAACTGGCCGAAATGGCCGCGTTCGTCGGGGCCGGTGCGCAAGCTGTTGGGAAGGGTCGCAGTCATCAGGGTTTCCATCGGCAAAAGTGGGGCACTCACTTCGAGATTGGTCTCAAGCGATCAGCGCCATCGTACCCCGATGCGCACCGTGAAAGGCAGCGACGTCAACATGCGGCGACCGCTTTAAGGAAAGCGGCGATCTTGTCCACATCCTTGACGCCCGGCGCGCTTTCGACGCCCGACGAGACGTCGACGAGCGGAGCGCCGGTAGCCGCGATCGCTTCGGCGACATTGGCGGGCGTAAGACCGCCGGCGACACCCCACGCCATCGCGTGCCGATGATTTTTGAGCAGCGACCAGTCAAATCTGGTGCCAGTGCCGCCCGGTAGCGCCGCAGCCGGCGCGTCGAAAAGGATGCGGTCGGCTGCGCCCTCATATTGCCTGATGCGATCCAGCGTGCCCGCGTCTTTCAGCCCGACGGCCTTCCAAACCTGCGCGGGCACAAGCTGCTTCACGCGCGCCAGCCATTCGGGCGTCTCGTTGCCGTGGAACTGGATGATGTCGGGGCGCACCTTGCTGAGCGCTTCGCCGGTCAGTTGCTGCGACGCGTTGACGAGGAGCAGCGCGACTTTGACCCGGCCTTCCGCGCGTTGGCGCAAAGCGGCGGCAGTCTTGAGATCGACGTGACGCGGGCTCGGCTCGTAATGGACGAGGCCGATATGCGTCGCGCCGTGCTCGATCGCGGCTTCCACCGCTTCGGGAGTGGAAAGGCCGCATATTTTAACCAGAGGAGGCATGTTCATCTTCATCCTGCCGTCATTCCGGCGAAGGCCGGAATTTCGACGCCGCGAAATAGCGCGAGGGTGGGATCCCGGCCTTCGCCGGGATGACGGGGTTTTCTGTTACAGCGTCGCTTCGATCTCGCGCGCGGCAAGGTCGGGGTCGGTCGACTGGCTGATCGGGCGACCGACCACCAGGATCGACGCGCCATCGGTCATCGCCTGCGACGGCGTGACGATGCGTTTCTGGTCGCCCGCTTTTCCGTTGGCAGGGCGAACGCCGGGGACGACAAAGAAGCCGCCCGGCCAGGCCTTGCGCGCGGCCTTCACTTCCTGACCGGAACATACGATGCCGTCGAGCCCGGATTCGCGCGCAAGCGCGGCGAGACGGACGACCTGATCGTGCGGCGTGCCGCCGACGCCGATGTCCTCGAGATCGGGGGCATCGAGACTGGTCAGAACCGAAACGCCGATCACTTTCGTGTTGAGACCCGCTGCCGCTTTCGCCTCTTCCATCATGGCCCGTCCGCCCGCGGCATGGACGGTGAGGATGGCTGGCTCGAGCGGCCGCAGCGCCTGAATGGCTTTGGCGACGGTGTTCGGAATGTCGTGAAGTTTCAGGTCAAGGAAGATCGGCAGGCCGATCTTCGCCATTTCATGCACGCCGTGATGACCGTTGGCGCAGAAGAATTCGAGGCCCAGCTTCAGCCCGCCGACATGATGCCGAACCTTCTGCGCCAGCGTCAGCGCGGCATCGAGGTGCGTCGTGTCGATGGCGAGATAGATCGGCGATGTCATGGCTTGTCCGTCGAGAAAAGGTCGGAGGGGGCGGATGCAGATGCGCTGACCGGCGTTGCCGGAGCGACCGGTTCGGCCGGACGGTTGGCGAGGGCGCGCATGTCCGCCAACTGGCGCTCGCTGCTGTCGAGGCGCCGTTTCAGCGACCAACGCGTGGTCCTGAGCGCAATCCACATCGGAACCATGCCGATCAGGAAACTCGCGAGAATGAGCACCGGCAATTTGGTGTCGAGCACCTGGCCCGGCCAGATCGTAACGGTCACCGGAATCCAGTTCGCCATCGCAAAGATGACCAGCACAGCGGTCAGCAAGACCCAGATGATCGTCCGCAGGATTCCCACTTTGCATTGCTCCTCTTTGGTCCGGCGGCCAGCCTAGGCGAGATTGGCGCGCGTTTCCAGTGTGGCGCTAGCCAAACACCCGGGCAAAGATCGTGTCGACATGCTTCATGTGATAACCAAGGTCGAACAGTGCGGTCAGTTCGTCGGCCGACAGCTTCGCAGTGACGTCGGCATCGCCCTTCAGCAATTCGAGCAACGACAATTGTCCGTCCGATTCCCACACCTTCATCGCGTTGCGCTGAACGAGGGCGTAGCTGTCCTCGCGGCTCGCCCCGGCCTGCGTCAGCGCGAGCAACACGCGCTGCGAATGAACGAGACCACCCATGCGGTCGAGATTCTTTTGCATCCGCTCGGGATAGACGAGCAGCTTGTCGACGACGCCGGTCAACCGCGCGAGCGCGAAATCGAGCGTGATCGTCGCGTCGGGGCCGATGAAGCGCTCGACCGACGAGTGGCTGATATCGCGCTCGTGCCACAGCGCGACATTTTCCAGCGCCGGGACGACGGCGCTACGCACCATGCGCGCGAGGCCCGTGAGATTCTCGGTCAGGATCGGGTTGCGCTTGTGCGGCATTGCCGAAGAGCCTTTCTGGCCCGGCGAGAAATATTCTTCGGCTTCCAGCACTTCGGTGCGCTGGAGGTGGCGGACTTCGGTCGCAAGGCGTTCGATTGACCCGGCAACAACGCCAAGCGTCGCAAAGAACATCGCGTGGCGGTCGCGCGGAATGACCTGCGTCGACACGGGCTCGATCGACAGGCCGAGCTTCGCGGCAACATGCGCTTCTACGCGCGGGTCGATATTGGCGAACGTGCCGACGGCGCCCGAAATCGCGCAGGTCGCGATTTCTGCGCGGGCGGCCACGAGCCGCGCCTTGCAGCGATCGAACTCGGCATAGGCCTGCGCCAGCTTGAGCCCGAAGGTTACAGGTTCGGCGTGGATGCCGTGGCTGCGACCGATGGTCGGCGTCAGCTTGTGCTCGAAGGCCCGGCGCTTGATCGCCGCGAGCAGGGTATCGAGGTCGGCGACGAGAATATCGGCCGCTTGGCTGAGTTGTACCGAAAGGCAGGTGTCGAGCACGTCGCTCGACGTCATGCCCTGATGCATGAAGCGCGCTTCCTCACCGACATTCTCGGCAACCCAGGTCAGAAAGGCGATAACGTCATGCTTGGTGACCGCTTCGATCGCGTCGATCGCCTCGACGTCGATTTTCGGATTCGTCGCCCACCAATCCCACAAAGCTGTCGCGGCGGACTTCGGCACGGTTCCCAGTTCGGCGAGCGCGTCGGTGGCGTGCGCTTCGATCTCGAACCAGATGCGAAACCGATTCTCCGGCGACCAAATGGCGGTCATGTCCGGCCGGGCGTAACGCGGAACCATTGATATTCCTTCCATTTCCGTCGTTTCACCGCAACTTCGCTGCGGGATCGCGACAGGGCGCCCCCTAGCAGGGGTGAGGCGTTTCGCCAATTGTCCCTGCACGGCAACTTAGGTCGTCGCGCGGCCGTTGACCCTATGCCCCTTCACGACAGGCCGTCGATCGCAATGTCTGGTCGGCCGCCGCTACAGGAGAAATATCATGTTGAAACAAGCCCTTTTGATTGGTGCCGCTGCGATCAGCTTCCCCGCATTGGCCCAGAATACGCCGCCCGCCGACACGACCGCGCCGCCGGCCACCGAGCAGGTCGATCCGTCGACAATTGCACCGGCACCGGCACCTGCCGAGCCGGCAACCTCGGAACCGGCCACAGCTGCAACGTCGGCCACGGCGCCCACGGAAAGCGCGCAGCCCGCGCCCACTTCGGCCGGTGCCGCAACTCCGGCACAGATCGCGCAGATCGTCGATCACGAGTTCGGTACCTATGACGCCGACAAGAGCAACGACCTGAACGAGACGGAATTCGCCGCGTGGATGAAGAAGCTGCGCACCGCGACCGATCCCACGATCGACCCGGAATCGGAGCAGGTGAAAAGCTGGGTTGGCCAGGCCTGGGCTGCCGCTGATGGCGACAAGTCCGGCAAGGTCAGCAAAGTTGAATTGACCGGTTTCCTGTCGCGCGGCGCCTGATTTATTAGACGTCCCGGATGGAGCGGTGCAGCCGTCGGAGCGATCCGGCGGCTGCATCCGTTCGGTCGCCCGTCACAGAAGCCCCATCGCCCGCAGGCTGCGATAGTCGCTCCCCCCGATAATGACATGGTCGTGCAATATGATGCGGAGCTTGCCCGCCGCTTCGGCAATATCGCGGGTCATCGCGATGTCCTGTCGGCTCGGCTCGGGATTGCCGCTTGGGTGATTGTGAACAACGATCAACGCTGCGGCGCCCAGTTCCAGCGCGCGCTTCACGACCTCGCGGACATAGATGGCCGATTGATCGATCGAGCCTTCGCTCGCCACCTCGTCGCGGATGAGCATGTTGCGCGAATTGAGATAGAGAATGCGAACGCGCTCGATTTCGATCGGCCCCATATCGGCGCGCAGCCAGTCGAGCAGCGCGTCCCAACTGGACAGCAAGGGTTTGTCCCGAAATTCGCCCTTGAGCATCCGCAGGCTCGTCGCCTGGACAATTTTGAGCGCCGCGATGGCACCGTCGCCCATACCATCGATGCGGCGAAGCGATTCGGGATCGGCGGCGATGAGTTGTGCCAGCGATCCGAACTCGCGGAGAAGTGCTTTTGCCAGTGGCTTGGTGTCGCGGCGCGGAATGGCAAGCGCGAGGAGATATTCGACCATCTCATAATCGGCCATGCTCTCGGCATCGCCCAACAGGCGCGATCGCAGCCGCGAGCGATGCCCCATATGATCTGGCGTTGACGCGTCCCCCATCGGTGTGGGCATAACCAGCTTGTTCGGCGCACTCAACGCCCATAAGGTTTGCCGCCTATGGCACCGTTCCCATTATTGCAGCCAATTGCGCCATTATGGCGTTATCTGCCTGCAAGGAATGTGATTGATGGTCCGGTGCAGAATGTCATGACGTCATCCGCGGCTCCGCTGGTATTGCCTGCGCCATGAGCGAGACCGACGGCCCGGCGCGGCCGCATTTCCGGACAATCCTGTTCAAGAAACGCTGGATGACCGCTGGCGCGGTCGTCGCGCTGGCCGCCGCGCTGTGGTTGGCGCGTGAGCCGATTGCCGATCGCGTCATTCGCGATCAGCTCGACAGTCGCGGTATTCCCGCAAGCTATCGAATCGAGGACATCGGCGTTCGGTCGGAGCGGCTGTCGAATCTGGTCATCGGCGATCCCGCCCATCCCGACCTGACCGCGAAAAGCGTCGAGGTTTCCATCGGCTATGGATGGTCGGGCCCTTATGTTTCGGGCCTGCGCGCCGACGGCGTCCGGCTCTATGGACGCTTCGTTGATGGCCAGATCTCGCTCGGTTCGCTCGACAAGTTTCGCGATCCGGCCGACCAGACGCCCTTTGCCTTGCCCGATCTTTGGGTCAGGCTGGCCGATGCCCGCGCGCGGGTCGAAACCCCGTGGGGCAATGTCGGCGCCGCGCTGAACGGAAGCGGCAATCTGCGCAAGGATTTCCTGGGCCAGCTTGCGCTTGTAGCGCCAGATATTGTCGCGGCAGGGTGCGCGGCGCGCGGGACGACCTTCTATGGCACGGTGCGGGTACGCAATGTGCGGCCGACGCTGACGGGCCCGTTACGCGGAAAATCTGTGACCTGTGCCGATGGCAGCGTTACCGCGCTGTCGCCGCAAATTGCCCTCGACGTTTCCCTGTCCGAAAACCTGCAAAGCTGGCGCGGCACCGTGGACGCGAGCATCGCGCGGCTTGCCGCAGCGTCGCTGACCGCCGACCGGCTCGCTGCAAAGGCGGCGTTCGACGGCACATCGGCTGCGACGACAATCGATGTCGATGCCAGCATGGCGCAGCTTCGCGGCACCGATTTCGCCGCGAATACGGTTGCCGTGACGGCCAAGGGCGTCGTCGGCAGCAAGGCACCCTTAATCGACGGGCGCCTCAGATTTACCCGCGCGCGCGCCAGTGCCGCGCTTCAATCGTCGATCATGGGCAGTGTGAAGGGGCTGACCGGCAGTCCCGTCGGACCTGTCGCGAGCCGCGCTGCGGCCGCGCTCGCGCGCATGATCGCCGACGTCGGCGGCGAGGCTGCGTTTGCTTTGCGGGGCGAAGGCAAAGATGCGCGGATAGACCTGCTCGCACCGGCGCTGGCAAGCGCCAGCGGCGCGCGCTTCACGGGCAGCGCCGACAGCCGCATTTCCTATATTTTCGGCGTGCCCGCGGTGGTTGCCAATGGCAGCTGGACCTTTGGCGGCGGCGACATCCCGTCGGGCAAGCTGGCGCTCGATCGCCGCGCAGACGGCACAGTCAGCGGACTTGCCAGCTTCGACGCCTATGTTGCAGGCGATGCCCGGTTGGCGTTGGCGCCAGTCCGCTTTTCGGGCGACCGCAGCGGGCTGCTCCGCTTTGCAACCAAGGCCGAGCTGTCGGGGCCGATCGGCGACGGGCGCGTGGACCGGCTGAGCATTCCGCTTGCCGGCGCGCTGGCACCGACCGGCGCGCTTGCCCTCAACGGCGGCTGCACGCGCGTTGGCGTCGACCGACTAGCCGTTTCAGGCTTCAGGATCGGTGCGACGGGCATCGATCTTTGCAGCAGCGCCGGAGCCCCCTTGCTCAGCGCCGGGCCGGGCGGACTGCGCGGGACTGTCCGCATTCCGGCGGTTCGGTTGCGCGGTACGAGCGGTTCGTCGCCTTTTGCTCTCGATGCGCGGAACGGCGAGATCGACTTGGCGTCGCTGCGCTGGGCGGTCGCGCTCGCCGACGTTCGGCTGGGGCAGGGCGACGGCGTAACGCGCTTCGCCGCCAAACGCATTGCGGGACGGTCGACGCCGCAGGGGATGGCCGGGGAACTCGCCGGCGCAAGCGGCAAGATCGGCCCGGTGCCGCTCAACATGAGCGACATCGGCGGCCAATGGCGATGGGCTGGCGGGGCGTTGACGTTGAATGGCGGGCTGGTCCTGACCGACGCCGACCCCGACCCACGATTTTCGCCGCTGGCAAGCCACGATGCCAAGCTGCGCTTTGCGGGCGGCGTGATCGACGCCACCGCGGGCTTCCATGAACAGAAGAGCGGGACGAAGATTCTCGACACCGTCATTCGCCACCGGCTGGGTGACGGCAGCGGGACGGCAGATTTGTTCGTGCGTGAACTCCGCTTCAATGATAATTTCCAGCCCGATCAGCTGACGCATCTCGCTTATGGCGTCGTGGCGAACGCGCAAGGGTCGGTGGTCGGTGACGGGCATATCGCCTGGTCGCCGCAGGGCGTCACCAGCCGCGGTACCTTTGCCACCGCGAACATGGATCTGGCGGCGGCATTCGGGCCGGTGACGGGCCTGACGACAACATTGGTCTTTGACGATCTCATCGGGCTCAAGACCGCGCCCGGCCAGAAGGCGCGGGTCGGGTCGATCAATCCGGGCATCCCGGTCCTCGACGGCGAGATCGAATATGAGCTGCTCGGCGATAATCGCGTGCGCGTCGAAGGCGGACGCTGGCCGTTCGCAGGCGGCGAGCTGTTGCTGCACCCGACGACGCTGAATTTCGCCGCCGATCAGCCCCGGCGCCTGACTTTCGATCTGGTCGGAGTCGATGCTGCGATCTTTCTTCAGAATTTCGGCTTCGACAATATCAATGCGACGGGCAAGTTCGACGGCACCCTGCCGGTCGTGTTCGACGGGCTTGGCGGACGGATCGAAAATGGCCGTATCGACGCGCGCGGCGGCGGCGGGACGCTTGCCTATGGCGGCGAGCTGTCGAACCATAATCTGGGCGCCATCGCCAATTTCGCCTTTGGCGCGCTGCGCAGCCTGAAATATGATGATCTGACGATCGTGCTGAACGGGGACCTTGACGGCGAAATGGTGACCGACATCCGTTTCGGCGGCGTGGGGCAGGGCGAAGGCGCCACGCGCAACATCCTGACCAGACAGATCGCGAAGATACCGCTTGTGTTCAACGTCAAGATAACCGCCGCGTTTCGCGAGCTGCTCGGATCCGCCCGAAGCTATTATGATCCGACTGGCTGGTTGAAGGACAATCTGCAGGAAATCATGGAACGCGAAGCCGCGGCCAACGCTTCGCCCCCCTCCGTTCAGGCACCAGAAAGCGAGCTCGTGCAATGACAGGTACAAGATATGATGCGATGAAACGGATCATCGGACGGTGCCCGGTGGTGCTGATCGGAATGGCGGGGCTTTGCGGCTGCGTCCAGATCGCCACCCCCGACAAGCCGATCGAGATCAATCTCAACATCAACATCCGGCAGGAAATTGCAGTAAAGCTGGATGGTGATGCGAAAAAGCTTATTGAACAGAATAGCGAGATATTCTGACGAGGTGGAATGATGACAAAGTTTTGGAAACCGGCGGGTTGGGCGATGGCCGCGATTGCGGCGACGACAGCGGTCGCTGTCGCGGTGCCTTCGGCAATGGCGCAGCGCGACCCTGCCTATGAAGCCGCGCGCTCGGGTGGACAAATCGGCGAGCAGCCCGATGGCTATCTGGGCTTTGTGTCCACGCCGACACCGGCAGTGCGCGACATGGTCAACGACATCAATATCAAGCGCAAGGCCGCCTATACCAGCGGCGCCCCCGCAGGCAGCACGATCGCGCAGTTCGCCTTTATCACCGGTTGCAACCTGATCGCGAAGACCAGGCCGGGCGAGAAATACAAGGCGCCCGACGGACGATGGCTGACCCGCGATGGGGGGGAGCCGGTTCGTGATGGTAATTGCCCGTAAGATCTAGCGATACGCAAGCGGCCCGCGGGCCGCATATGCCGCCGCGCCCCTAAACGCGGCGGCATTTTTGCGCGCTCCGGGTGCAGCTCCATTGTGCATCTGCGTACAAGCATTGACTTCATCGGGCGTCATTCCTAAACGGGCCGCGCCTTAGGGGTCCCCCGAATTTTCGGGCCTTTTTTCGCAGGCGGAATCCGAGACTTTCGGTTCTGTTTCAGGAGGATGGCACAAGATGACGGGGAACGGCAGCGATCCTGAACCAGCTTCGGAGGATTCGCGCCTGGTCTCGCTCGAAGAGCGATTGGACCGGGCCGAAGCCGCAGAAGCGAAACGGACCGCAGTGAACGCCGGACCGGAGACCGATGCGAACTATAAGCTCGGGAACCGCGTTCTGGCCGAACTGATCGGCGGGATTGGTGGCGGCGCGCTGGTCGGTTGGGTGATCGACCGTTTCGCCGGCACAGCACCCTGGGGCCTGTTGGTCGTGCTCTTTCTGGGAGTGGTCGTGGCCTTCAGAAACATATTTCGGATTGCGAATGTCCGGCCCACAAAGCCGGATTGACGCAGGATTGACTGGGATTTAGGCGAGGTATCGCGTGGCGGAACAAGGCAAAGTGGACCCGATGCACCAGTTCGAGGTGCAGAAGATTTTCGACATGTTCCATGTCGGCAATCATGAGGTCGCCTTTACGACGAGCGCGCTCTGGATGATCGTCGCCGGCCTGCTGCTGTGGGTCTTCATGATCGGCGGCATGAAGCGCCAGCTCGTTCCGGGCCGCTGGCAGGTCGCGGTCGAAGGCTTCACCGGCTTCATTACCAGCATGATGAACGCGAATATCGGCCCCGAAGGCCGGAAATATACGCCTTATGTCTTCTCGCTCTTCATGTTCATCCTGATGCTCAACGTCATCGGCCTCGCGCCGCTCGGGCTGTTCGGCATTCACCCGTTCACCGTGACGAGCCATTTCACGATCACCGGCTTTTTGGCGATCCTGAGCTTCGCGATCGTCCTGATCGTCGGTTTCTGGCGCCACGGCCTGCATTTCTTCTCGCTGTTCGTGCCGCATGGCACGCCGATCTGGCTGATGTGGCTGATCCCCGTGATCGAGCTGGTCTCGTTCCTGGTCCGTCCGTTCAGCCTGGCGCTGCGACTGTTCGTTGCGATGACCGCAGGTCACGTTCTGATGAAAGTGTTCGCATCGTTCATCATCGACGGTCTGGCAGCGAGCCCCGCGATCGGCGTGGGCGTCGGCATCCCCAGCATGGCGCTGATGGTCGGGATCAGCGGTCTCGAACTGCTTGTCGCCGGCATCCAGGCTTATGTTTTCGCGCTGCTCACGTCGCTCTATCTGAACGACGCGATCAATCTGCATTGATATTTCAACTGTATAATCTTCGTTTTTCCCAAGGAGTATAAAATGGACGTTCAAGCTGCTTCGCTCATCGGCGCCGGTCTGGCCGCTATCGGTGCCGGTATGGCTGCCATCGGTGTGGGCAACGTGTTCGGTAGCTTCCTCGAAAGCGCGCTGCGCAATCCGGCTGCGGCCGACGGCCAGCAGGGCCGCCTGTTCATCGGCTTCGCGGCCGCCGAACTTCTCGGCCTGCTGTCGTTCCTTATCGCGATCCTGCTGTACCTGAAGGCAGCGTGATTTCGTCTGCGGGGCTGGCTCGTTAGAGCCGCCCCGCGACCAGTTTCCTTTGTCGGTCGAGAGTATCCATGCCTCAAATCAGCCAATTCGCTGAAAACTGGTATGCCGCATCGCAGATTTTCTGGGTGCTGCTGACCTTCGGCTTCGTCTTTCTGGTCATCGGCCGCGGCATGCTGCCGAAGATCGAGGCGACGGTGGACGCGCGCGACCGCAAGGTTGCCGACGATCTGGCGGCTGCAAAAGCCGCGCACTCGGCGGCTGACAGTCTTGAAGAAAGCTATCGCCAGCAGAGCGACGCCAGCCGCGCTGCGGCGCAAAAGGCCGTCGCCGATGCGAAGGACAAGGCCGCGCGCGACGCCGAAAAGCGTCTCGCAAAGGTCGATGCCGATCTGGGCGAAAAGCTGAACGCCGCCGAGGCCGATGTCGCCGCCGCCCGCAAGTCGGCGATGGCGGAGATCGAATCGGTTGCTGCCGAAGCCGCGAGCGACCTGGTGGCAAAGCTGTCGGGCGCCAAAGTGGTGGCGGCAGATGCAAAAGCAGCGGTGAAAGCGGTACTCCATGGCTAATTTCCTGACCATTCTGTCCGAAGCCGCCGGCGAAGCGCATGCCGAGCCCGTCTCGTTCGGTTTCGTCGATGCGACGGCGTGGGTGTCGATCGCGATGACGATCTTCATCGGCATTCTGCTGTGGAAGAAAGTGCCGGCGATGGTCGCCGGGATGCTCGACAACAAGATTGCCGAGATTTCGAAGCAGCTGAAGGAAGCCGAACAGCTTCGCCTCGACGCCGAATCGTTGAAGGCCGAGTATGAGGCAAAGCTCGCTCGCGCGGCCAAGGAAGCCGACGAGATGCGCGCTCGCGCCGAAGCCGAGGCCGAAACGCTCGTCGCCAAGGCCAAGGCCGACGCGACGGCATTGATCGGTCGTCGCAAGCAAATGGCCGAGGACCGCATCGCTGCGGCCGAAGCCAATGCGCTCGCCGAGGTTCGCACCGCGACTGCCAAGGCGGCAACGGACGCGGCCGCCAGGCTGATCGCCGAAAAGCATGACGCGAAAGCCGACAAGTCGCTTGTCGATGACGCCATCGCGGCGGTCGCCAAAAGCTGACCCCTTCGACATCGTCGATACCAGAGCGCCCGCGGATCTCCGCGGGCGTTTTGCTGAATCCAACGGGGCTTATGCGCCGTCTATGTTCTGTAGCGCTGCGCGAGCGTAGGCGATTGCCCCTGAAACGCCGCCAGATCGGCGCGGAATATCGCATCGAGCAATTCGGATTGCTCGACTCCCGGCGCGCAAACGGTTTCGCCAAGCTCGAGACCGCGCAGACTTCCCGCCACCAGATCTTCGGCCGTCATGCGGGGAAGGGCGCTGAGATCCATACCCTGCCGCTCGTGAAATTCGGTTGCGACGAGGCCGGGGCAGAGGGCCTGGACGCGAATTCCGGCAGCCCCCAGCTCTTGATCCAGCGCCTGTGACATCGCGATGATATGCGCCAGGGTGCCGACATATATGGCCCGCCCTGGCGAATGGCCCAGCGGCGCTGGTCCGGAAAATCCCAGCATTCCGGCGACATTGATGATTGAGCCCCCTTTGCGTGCCACCATGCCGGGCGCTGCTGCATGCGCCAGCAGCGTCGTCGCGACGACCTTGACGTGCAGAAGCTCCGTCGCCTTGCCGGCGGGCAGTGCGGTAAAGGCCATGTAGTGCGATACGCCGGCGTTGTTGACGAGCAGGGACAAGTCCTCGTTCGCACAGATTTCGGCGACACGCCCGATGCCCTCGTCCGTGCCGAGATCCGAAACGACGACGCGGACCGTCACGTCGGACAGTTCGGCGGCAAGTTCATCCAGCCGGTCGCGGCGCCTGCCCACAACCACCAGATCATATCCGGCGGCGCCAAGCTGGCGCGCGAAGGCGCGCCCAATGCCGGAAGACGCACCGGTGACGAGCGCAAGCCTGTTCAAGTCATTCATAACGGAACCTCCAGCACATGATCAGAACCGGATCATGATGCGCCGCGCCAGCGCAGGCGAAACGCTGTTCACCATCTGCAACAGCTTCACCATGCCCGCGTTGACCTCGCTTTGGCCCGACCGGATTCCAGCGACGATCTCGGCCGCGCAATCGTGGGCGCTCATTTTCTTGCCAGCACGGCCTGCGGTCATATTGGTCTCGACGACAGGCGGCAGCGCCTCGATCACTTGAACATTGCTGTCCTTGAGCAGGTGGCGGATCGCCTGGGTGTAACTGCGAAGTCCGGCCTTGGTCGCGCAATAGATCGACCCGCCGGCGCGCGGCGCGATGGCCAGGCCCGAGGTGACGTTGAACATCGCCGCCGCGGGTTGAGCGCGCAGCGTCGGCAGCAAACGCGTGCAAAGTGCGATGGGCGCGTCGAGATTGGTGCGAATGCAGATTTCGGCGCTGTTCAGCGTCGCGGCGTCGTCGAGTTCATATTCACTGCCGACGCCGGCATTGTTGACGAGCAACGCGAGCGGTTTGCCCGCAACGCCGTTCACGACCGCGTCGACGCCAGAGGCGGTGGAAAGGTCGCTGGCGATCGTTCCGAAGCCGAGCGCCGCCATCGCCTGCAATTTTTCGGGCGAGCGTCCGGTGACGATCACCTCGGCGCCCGCACCCTGTAATTGCAGCGCGATCTCGCGCCCGATCCCGTCGCTGCCGCCTGTAACCAAAGCGAGCTTGCCGCGAACATCCATCAGACCCCTCCCATGTTCTTTTACCTCGCACACTATGGCGGGTCGCACCGCCTTCGCCTACATGCAAAATCATGGCTCGCCCCAACGCTCCCGACCGATTCAACGAAGAGAAATCCGCCTATGTCGTTCGCGGCAGCGGCGAGGAAGGCGACAAGCCCGATCTGGAGCGCGGCGCCGAGGCAATCCGCAGCGTCGTGCGCAAATTGCCGACGCGGCCCGGCGTCTATCGCATGCTCGATGCGCGCGGCGACGTCCTGTATGTCGGCAAGGCACGCGCGCTGAAAAACCGCGTGACCAACTATACGCAGGTCGCGAAGCTGCCGCAGCGGTTGCAGCGCATGGTGTCGCAGACGCGGGCGATGGAGATCGTCACGACGAACAGCGAAGCCGAGGCGCTGCTGCTCGAAGCGCAACTGATCAAGCGGTACCGCCCGCCGTACAATGTGCTGCTGCGCGACGACAAAAGCTTTCCGTTCATCCTGCTGCGCACCGACCATGACTTCCCGCGCGTCCAGAAGCACCGCGGCGCGCGGCGTGCCAAGGGCCGTTACTATGGACCGTTCGCGAGCGCGGGGTCGGTACACCGCACGCTCAATGCCTTGCAGAAGACGTTCCTGCTGCGCAGCTGCACCGACAGTTTTTTCGCGAACCGGTCGCGGCCGTGCCTGCTCTATCAGATCCGCCGTTGCTCGGCGCCGTGCGTCGATCGCATCTCGAAAGAGAATTATGCCGATTTGGTCGGTGACGCGCAGGACTTTCTGGAAGGGCGCTCGACCGCCGTGCAGAAGCGCCTTGGCGACGCGATGACGACGGCGTCCGAGGCGATGGACTTCGAGCAGGCGGCAGTGCTGCGCGACCGACTGAAGTCGCTGACCTTCATTCAGGGTAGCCAGTCGGTCCACGCCGACGGGCTTGGCGATGCCGACGTCTTCGCGCTCGCCGCGAAGTGCGGCCAGCTCTGCATCGCGGGATTCTTCATCCGCGGGGGCCAGAATTGGGGGCATCGCAGCTTCTTTCCGGCGCATATCGCGGGCGTGCCCGAAGGCGAGGTGCTCGAGAGTTTCCTGATGCAATTTTACGAAGGCGTGCCGCCGCCAAAGCTGATTTTGGTCGATCGCGAACCCGACGAATGCGAACTGCTCGCCGAAGCGCTCGGCGAAACGGCGGGGCGCAAGGTCGAGATCAGCGTCCCCCAGCGCGGCAATCGCAAGCGCCTGCTCGATCAGGCGGTGCGCAACGCGGGCGAGGAGCTCGACCGGCGGCTCGCCGAGAGCAGCAGCCAGGCGAAACTTGGGCGCGAGCTGGCCGATCTGTTCGATCTGGACGAGCCGCCGCAGCGTATCGAAATCTATGACAACAGTCATATCCAGGGCACCAACGCGCTCGGCGCGATGGTCGTCGCGGGCCCCGAAGGCTGGATCAAGGGCGCCTATCGCAAGTTCAACATCAAGCGCGCAGAGACGATGCCAGGCGACGATTTCGCGATGATGCGCGAGGTATTCCAGCGCCGCTTTGCCCGCGCGATCGAGGAAGACCCAGAGCGCACCAGGGGCGAATGGCCCGACCTGGTGCTGATAGACGGCGGCAAAGGACAGGTGTCGGCCGTCGCGTCGGTCTTCGCCGAGCTGGGGATCGACGACCTGACCTTCGTCGGCGTCGCCAAAGGGCCGGACCGCAATGCGGGGCGCGAGACTTTCTACTACCCCGACGGACGCGAATTCACGCTGCCCACGAACAACGCGGTGCTGTTCTATATCCAGCGGCTGCGCGACGAAGCGCACCGCTTTGCGATCGGTGCGCACCGCGCGAAGCGATCGAAGGCGATGGGCTCGTCACCGCTCGACGAGGTGCCGGGGATCGGACCGTCGCGCAAAAAGGCCCTGCTGATGCATTTCGGCACGGCGCGCGCGATCAAGAGTGCGAGCCTGGAGGACCTCAAAAAGGCGCCCGGGGTCAGCGCCGCGGTCGCGCAGGCAGTGTATGACTTCTACAATCCGGGAAGCTGAGAGAGGAACGACGATGGATTTTGCGGCGACGATGCCGCTCGCGGGAACGCTGGGCGTGACGATTCAGGAAGGCAGCAAGGAGCGCGTCGCGGGCAAGCTGCCGGTGCGGGCCGAGATCTGCACCGCCGGAAACATCGTCCATGGCGGCGCGATCATGGCGTTCGCGGACTGTCTGGGCGCGGTCGGGGCCTTCCTGACCTTGCCCGAAGGCGCAAGCGGTACGACGACGATCGAGAGCAAGACCAATTTTCTTGGCGGCGGCCCGCTCGGATCGGTGCTCGTCGGCGAAGCGACTCCGGTAAAGATCGGCAAGCGGCTGTCGGTGTGGCAGACGCGCATCCGCACCGAAGCCGGCGCCGACGTCGCGCTGGTGACGCAAACCCAGCTGGTGCTTTGGCCAGCCTGAGCGCCGATGCGATCGTCTGCGCCGTCCGGGCGCATGGCGAGCATGGCGCGATCGTGCGTGCTCTGACGCAGGACGCCGGGCTGGTCGCGGGCTATGTGCGGGGTGGGCGGTCGACGCGGATGCGGCCGATCCTGATGTCGGGCAATCTTGTCGCCCTCGAATTGCGCGCGCGAACCGAGGAGCAGCTTGCGGGAGCGACCGCCGAGCTGCTGACCAGCCGCGCCCCCTTGCTGGCCGAGCCGCTGCCTTCCGCGGCGATCGACTGGGTCACGAGCGTGACCGCAGCCATCTTGCCCGAAAGCCAGCCCTATCCCGCGCTATATTCGGCGCTGTCCGCCGTCCTCGACGCGATCGGAGCGGCGTCGTCGGCGCGCCAATGGGCCGCAGCGCTGGCGCGCTACGAGCTGTTGTTGCTCGCCGAATTGGGGTTCGGGCTGGACCTCGACGAATGCGTCGCGACGGGGTCGGCCAGCAATCTGGCCTTCGTCAGTCCCAAGTCGGGGAGTGCGGTGAGCGTCGGGGCAGCGGCGGGCTATGAAGACCGGCTGTTCCGGTTGCCCGCCTTTCTGCGCGGCGCCGATACGCCGCCTTCGATGGGCGATGTGCTCGACGGGCTGGTCATCACCGGGCATTTTCTCGACCGCGACCTGCTCGACGGGCGCAACCGCGACTTGCTGAGCGTAAGGGAAAGATTGATCGACCGGCTGGGCAGGGCGGTTGCGTGACGCGCTGACGCTGTCTAAGCGGCTCGCAACAAGCGAAAGGGCGACATAGTGCAAATCCTGCTGCTGGCTGGCGACGGTATCGGTCCGGAAATCATGGCGGAGGCCGAGAAGGTGCTTGCCGCGATGGCTCTGCCCGTGACGCTCGACCGCGCACTGGTCGGCGGTGCCGCCTATGAAGCGACGGGGCATCCGTTGCCGCCCGAAACGCTGGCCAAGGCCAAAGCCGCCGACGCGATCCTGTTCGGTGCCGTCGGCGATCCGCGGTTCGACACCGTCGACCGGCATCTGCGCCCCGAACAGGCGATCCTTGGGCTGCGGTCCGAACTCGGCCTGTTCGCCAACCTCCGCCCCGCCAAGCTGTTCGCCGGGCTCGAAGACAGCTCGGCGCTGCGCCCCGAAGTCGCTGCGGCCATCGACCTGCTGATCGTCCGCGAGCTGAACGGCGATGTGTATTTCGGCGAAAAGGGCACGCGGACCACTCCGGGCGGCGAGCGCGAAGGCTATGACGTCATGTCGTACAGCGAGAGCGAAGTGCGGCGCATCGCGCATGTCGCCTTCCGCGCGGCACAGGGGCGGGCGAAGCGCCTGTGTTCGGTCGACAAGGCGAATGTGCTCGAAACCTCGCAGCTGTGGCGCGACGTGGTGATCGAGGTTTCGGCCGATTATCCCGATGTCGCGCTGACCCATATGTATGTCGACAACGCCGCGATGCAGCTGGTGCGCAATCCCGGCCAGTTCGACGTGGTCGTCACCGGCAACCTGTTCGGCGACATCCTGTCCGATCAGGCGTCGATGTGCGTCGGATCGATCGGACTGCTCGCCTCGGCGTCGCTGAGTGCGGGCAAGCAGGGGCTGTACGAACCGATCCACGGCAGCGCCCCCGACATCGCGGGCAAGGCCATCGCCAACCCGCTGGCGATGATCCTGTCGCTCGCGATGCTGCTGCGCCATTCGGGCGACGACGAGGCGAGCGCGGCGCGGATCGAGGCGGCGGTCGCCAAGGTGCTCGCCGACGGTTGCCGCGGCGCCGATCTTGGCGGTACGATGCGCACGGCCGAACTGGGCGATGCGGTTGTTGCAGTTTTGAACGGGTAAGTGACATGAAGAAGACGACAGGCCTTGATCGCAGCAAGACGCGCAATTGGCACCCCGCGACGCAGGCCGTGCGCGGTGGCACATGGCGCAGCGAGCATGGCGAGACGTCCGAAGCGCTCTTCCTGACCTCGGGATACACCTATGACAGCGCCGAGGAAGTGGCGGCGCGCTTTGCCGGCGAAGCGCCGGGCATGACCTATTCGCGCTTGCAGAACCCGACCGTGGCGATGCTCGAAGAGCGGATCGCGCTGATGGAAGGCGCCGAGGCGTGCCGCACACAGGCGACCGGCATGGCAGCGATGACCACCGCCTTGCTCTGCCAGCTGTCGGCAGGCGACCATATCGTTGCGGCGAAGGCCGCGTTCGGCTCGTGCCGCTGGTTGATCGACAGCCTCTGCCCGCGCTTCGCGATCGAGACGACGGTCGTCGACGGGCGTGACAATGATGCGTGGGAGAAGGCGATCAAGCCGAACACCAAGGTCTTCTTCTTTGAGACCCCGGCGAACCCGACGATGGACATCGTCGACATGAAGTTCGTGTGCGATCTGGCGAAGGCGCACGGCATCACGACGGTCGTCGACAATGCTTTCGCGACCAGCGCGCTCCAGCGCCCGCTCGACTTCGGCGCGGATGTCGTCGCTTATTCGGCAACGAAGCTGATGGAGGGACAAGGGCGCGTGCTGGCGGGGGCGGTTTGCGGGACCGAAAAGTTCATCAACGACGTGCTGCTGCCGTTCCAGCGCAACACCGGGCCGAACCTGTCGCCCTTCAACGCATGGGTGGTGTTGAAAGGACTCGAAACGCTCGATCTGCGCGCGCATCGGCAGTCGGAGAATGCGTTGAAGGTGGGCAAGTTTGTCGAAGGCCGCGTGCCGCGCATGCTCCATCCGGGCCTTGCCAGCCATCCGCAGCATAATCTGGCGATGAGCCAGATGGACGCGTGCGGACCGATCTTCTCGTTCATCCTGGAGGACAGGGCGCAGGCGATGGCGATGCTCAACGCGCTCGAGCTTGTCGATATCAGCAACAATATCGGCGACGCGGTCAGCCTCTGCTGTCACCCCGCATCGACGACGCATTATGGCGTGAGCGCCGAGGCGCGCGCCGATATGGGAGTGGTCGAAGGGATGCTCCGGATCAACATCGGGCTTGAAGATCCGCGCGATGTCATCGCCGATCTGGACCAGGCATTGACCAGGGTCGGGCTTTGAGCGACCTTGGCCGCATCATGATCGACTCCTTCTTCCCCTTTTCAGCGACCACGGGGTCGATCACGGTTCGCGTGTCGGTCAGCTATCTGCCCGAACAGTCGCATCCGGCGCTCGGGCGCTGGTTCTGGGCCTATCATGTGCGGATCGAAAATCATGGCGAGTTGACGGCGCAACTGCTGACGCGCCACTGGCGGATCAGCGACGGTCGCGGTCAGGAAAGCGAAGTCGAAGGTGAAGGGGTCGTCGGCGAACAGCCCTTGATCGGCCCCGGCGGTGCGTTCGACTATGTTTCCGGCTGCCCGCTCCCGACCCCCGAAGGGTCGATGGTCGGCAGCTATATGATGGAGATCGGCGACGGATCGCAGATGCTCGTTGCGATCCCGCATTTCCCGCTCGTGGCGCCAGCGACCGCGTCATGAAGCGCACGCACCTGCCCTTGAACGCGCTTCGCGTTTTCGATGCTGCTGCCCGGCACTTGAGCTTTACGCGTGCCGCCGATGAGCTGGCCGTGACGCCTGCCGCGGTCGGGCAACAGATCCGTGCGCTGGAGGATATGCTCGGCGTCGTGCTGTTCCGCCGGACGCCCAAAGGGCTCGAACTTACTGGCGAAGCCAATGCGGGGCTCGACGCGCTGCGGCAGGGCTTCCTGCAATTCGAGGAATCGGTGCGCGCGATGCAGGCGGGGCAGTCGTCGCAATCGCTGACGATCGCCGCGCCGCGCGACATCACCGCCAAATGGCTCGCGCCGCGGCTCGCACGGTACAGCCAGCAGGCGCCCGATGTGCGCTTTACGCTGGTGTCCGCCGACGGCGGGATCGATTTCACCGAAGCGAACCTGGATCTCGCAATTTTCTGGACCGACGGAACTGGCGAGCACGAAGGCGTCGCGCTTTCCGACCCGTTGATGGTCACTGTCGCCGGTCCGGGCAGCGAGAGCGATACGCGCATTGCCTGGCCGGGCTGTCCGGTCGACGAGGGCGAGCCTGCCCTGCGGCTGGGCGATGCCGGCCTGGCGATCGATGCCGCCGCAAACGGGCTGGGGCAGGCAAATGTCCCCGCGATGCTTGCCGAGGCCGATATCGCGTCGGGTCGCGTCAGGCTGGTCCGCGAAGCCTTTGCCGTAAAGCGTAGCTATTGGCTTGTTGCCCCGACGCCGCAGTGGCGCCAGGCCAAGGTCAAGGCGCTTGTGGCGGCACTGACCAGCTGACCCGCTATCTTGCGGCGAGTGCCAGCAGGCGCGTCACAAATCCGACCAAGTGACTGGTGTCAACATTGGCTTCGGGGTTGTTCCAGCTCGCCGTGACGACCATCCATTTGCCGTCGGATTTTCGCTGGCCCAGCAGGCTCATCGACATCACGCCGTTTTCGGAGCCACCCTTGTAGCCTAAATAGCGCCAAGGCTCGCCCGCGGTGGGTCCGACGCCGTTGTTGATCGCCATCGCCGCCATCGCTGCTTCGGACTTTCGCGCCCGCAGGTCGATCATCAGCCGCGCAATATCGTTGGGCGACGCGAACCATTCGAGAGTATCGATAAACCGTGGCCCGGCTGTAAAGCTGACGCCGTCAACATTTTCCAGTACCAGCCGATTTGCGTTGGTTTCGACGATCTTGCGCTGCCCGGCATCATCGTTCTGCACGAAAGCGTCGCGCAAATTGGCGAAATTATTGCCCTTGAGCGCGAACGCCTCGACCGTCGTCAGAAATGGTATGTTGCGCGACGGATCGGCGTGTCCCGCCGCGCGCATCCGCGCCTGGATCGCATCGCGGCCGAGGAGGTGGATCAGCGTGTCGGCGGCACCATTGTCACTGACCGAAATCATCCAGTTTGCGAGCGTTTGCACCGTGACTGGCGTGTTCACAGGCCAGTTTGCCGTGGCCACCGACGAAAAGCTCAAGTGGGCGAGGGGGACAACATCGGACCAGCGCCGCTTGCCCGCCTCGACCTGCGCCGCCAGTTCGTCGAGAATATAGAGTTTGAAAGTCGATCCGACCGCGAATTGGCGATCGACTTGCGCACTCGCGACTGGTCTGACCACCGCGCCGTCGATTTCGGCCACGAGAAAGCCTGTTTGACCGGGCAGAGCGTCGATTTCCGCGGCAACGCGATCATAACTGTCGTCGGCCATCGTAAAGCTGATCAGACGCAGGCCCGTTACGCGGTCGTCGGGCGCGACACCCACATCCAGAACGACGGTCGCTGCGCCCTTTTCGAAAAGCAATTGAAGCGTCCCCGACCGGCCATCGGCCGAAACCGCCTGTTCGGCGGTGACCGCTCGTCCATATTGGGCCACCAAGCCAGCGGTCATCGCCTTGAACTGACCTTCGGAGATGGCCGTTTGAAAAGATGGTGCAAAATAGTCGGCGAAGGCGATGTTACCGTTGATAACATCGACCAGTTGCGCCGTGCGGCGCTCAAATGCGGTTGTTGTTACCGCCTGACTTTCGGTGGTTTGCGCCGATATGGCGGTCGGCGCCTGCATCGCCAACAGACCCATCGCGGCAGCTACTCGCCATTTCCCGCGCATATCCGCCCCCTCAGGCGTCGATCGCCGCCTCATCGAGGCTTGCCGCATTGGCCTGGATGAACTGAAAGCGATGTTCGGGATGCTTGCCCATCAGCCGGTCGACCAAGTCCTTGACAAGATGGCGTTCCTCATACTCCTGGGGCAGCGTAACGCGCAGCATCGAGCGTGTCGACGGGTCCATCGTCGTTTCCTTGAGCTGGTTCGGATTCATCTCGCCAAGACCCTTGAAACGGCCGACTTCGACCTTTTTCCCCTTGAATATGGTAGCTTCCAGTTGCGCACGATGCGCATCGTCCCTGGCATAGGCGGAGGTCGCACCAGCGGTCAGGCGATAGAGTGGGGGCTGGGCAAGGTAGACATGGCCGTTACGAACGATGTCGGGCATCTCCTGGAAGAAGAAAGTCATCAAAAGCGTGGCAATGTGAGCGCCGTCAACATCGGCATCGGTCATGATGACGATCTTCTCGTAGCGCAGCCGTTCGGAATCGCAATCCTTGCGCATCCCGCAACCCAAAGCGAGCGCGAGATCGGCAATTTCCTGGTTCGCGCGGATCTTGTCGGCGCTTGCGCTCGCGACATTCAGGATTTTGCCGCGGATCGGCAGGATAGCCTGCGTCTTGCGATCGCGCGCCTGCTTGGCGCTGCCACCTGCGCTGTCACCCTCAACGATAAATAATTCAGTGCCTTCTGGACCATTGTTGGCACAGTCCGTGAGCTTTCCGGGAAGGCGAAGCTTGCGGCCGCTCGTCGCGGTCTTGCGCTTGACCTCGCGTTCGGCCTTGCGTTTCAGCCGCTCGTCCATCCGTTCGAGGATCAAACCGAGAAGCGCGCGGCCGCGATCCATATTATCCGACAGAAAATGGTCGAAATGGTCGCGCACGGCATTTTCGGTCAGGCGCGCCGCCTCGGGGCTTGAAAGCCGGTCCTTGGTCTGGCTCTGGAATTGCGGGTCGCGGATGAACACCGACAGCATCATCTCGCCGCCATTGAAGACGTCCTCGGCGGTGATCTGCGCCGCCTTCTTCTGCCCGATCAGTTCGCCGAAGCCGCGCAGCCCCTTCGTCAGTGCCGAACGGAGACCTGCTTCATGGGTCCCACCTGCGGGCGTGGGAATGGTGTTGCAATACCAGCTATAGCTGCCGTCGGACCATAGCGGCCAGGCGATCGCCCACTCGGCGCGGCCTTGGTCGCCCGGAAAGTCCTGGCGCCCCACAAAGGGTTCGGCGGTCGCGCACTCGCGCGTGCCGATCTGTTCCTTCAGGTGATCGGCGAGACCGCCCGGAAATTGGAACACAGCCTCTTCGGGCGTGTCGTCACCGATCAGTTCGGGCGCGCATTTCCAGCGGATTTCCACGCCGGCAAAAAGATAGGCCTTCGATCGGGCGAGGCGGTAGAGCCGCTGCGGCTTGAAGCGGCCATGCTCGCCAAAAATCGCGACATCGGGAACGAACGACACGCTGGTGCCGCGGCGATTGGGAGTAGGGCCAAGTTCCTCGAGCGGCCCTTGCGGCGCGCCTTGGGAAAAACGCTGTCGATATAATTGCTTGGCGCGCGCAACTTCGACAATGGTTTCACTCGACAGCGCGTTGACGACGCTGACGCCGACGCCGTGCAGGCCTCCCGATGTCGCATAGGCCTTGCCTTCGAACTTGCCGCCCGAGTGCAGGGTAGTGAGAATGACCTCCAGCGCGGATTTGCCCGGAAACTTTGGATGTTCGTCGATCGGCATGCCGCGGCCGTTGTCGATAACGGTCAGGCGGTTGCCCACATCGAGAGTGATTTCGATGCGCGTCGCATGACCGGCGACGGCCTCGTCCATGCTGTTGTCGATGACCTCGGCTGCGAGGTGATGGAGCGCGCGCTCGTCGGTGCCGCCGATATACATGCCGGGGCGGCGGCGGACGGGTTCAAGCCCTTCGAGCACCTCGATCTGCGAGGCGTTATAGCTTTCTGCCGCCGGCTGGCTGCTGTCGAACAAATCGTGACTCATGGCCTGGCTATAGGGGGCGGCGAAGCTGGCTGGCAAGCGTGGTTTTGGAGGTAAAGGCGGGGCCGCTCCCGGCTCGGCTCGTCGCATTTTCGGTATCGTGACGAAACTTGGCCCGTCATTGCGTGTTTCTCCGCCGACTGAAAAGTCATTCAAAAAACGGAGAAAATAATGAAACTCGCAGCTCTCCTTGCCGCTTCGGCGGCATCCTTGCTGGCCGTGCCGGCAATCGCCCAGGACAATCGTGACACGACGAAGGACTTCAACGGCCCCTATATCGCGATCGGCGGCGGCGGGACGTTGCAGGGCAGCGACCGCGGCGAAACGCTGGTTTTCGACACCAACCGCGATGGCACCTATGGCGACACCGTCAATACCGCGGCTGGCGCAAACGCTTTTTCGCCGGGCTTCTGTAACGGTGCGGCAACCGGCACAGCGAATCTGGGATGCCGGAACGACAAGGACGGTCCCGAATATTTCGGCCGTCTTGGCTATGACCGGCGCATGGGCAATTTCGTTCTCGGCGCCGTGATCGAAGGCGGTCGCAGTGTCGCGCGCGACAGCGTCAGCGGCTTTTCGACCACGCCCGCGAGCTATACGATGAGCCGTGAGGCCGATTATCAGGCAAACGCGCGTTTGCGCGCGGGTTATACCCCCGGCGGCGGCGCACTCTTCTATGTCACCGGCGGCGGCGCTTATGCGAAGCTGGACAACCGGTTCACCACCACGAACGGCGCCAACAGCTTTGCCGACAATGGCCGAACCAACGCCTGGGGCTACACCGCGGGCGGTGGTGCCGAGATCATGGTGACCAACCATATCGCGATCGGGCTCGAGTATCTCTACACCGACGTGAAGGACAAGGATTATGTCGTGAATGTCGGGGCCGGGACCGCGGCGCCGACCAACCCGTTCCTGCTGAATGGCGGAGGGACCGATATCCAGCGTAGCGATCCCCATTTCCGCACGCACAGCGTGCGCGGGACTCTCAGCTTCCGCTTCTGACCTCTTGGGAAGTGGAATGGGAAGGCGTCGGACCGTTGGTCCGGCGCCTTTCGCCTATTGCGGCGCTGCAAAGATCGCGAAATTGCCGTTCGCGCTGCTGACGAGCTTGCCATCCTGATACAGCCGCGCGTCGATATTTGCGATACGCTTGCCGCGATGCAGCACTTCGGCCTCGCAGGTCAGCAGGCCTTCGACGACACGCGCGTGATAGTTGAACTTGATCTCGAGCGTCGCGCACCACTGGTCGTCGGGAAGCAGGCTGGTGATCGCGCCGCCCATCGCCGAATCGGCGAGCGAATAAGCGACGCCGCCGTGCGCCGCCCCCTGCGGGTTGAAATGCCGCTCGCGCTCGATATCGATCGCCATCACGCAGCGACCATCGCCGCGCTCGACCATTTTCAGGCCGAGCGTCGTTGCGAAATGGAAATCCTGCCCGAAGGGCTTCAACGGACGCGCGGTCCGCCGAACGGCGGGGGCGGGGGCGGGCGACGCGTGCCGCGCGGCAGCTGCGCCTGATAGGCACGGCCGCAATGCTCGACGCAATAGGGGAAGCCGGGGTTTACCGCGACACCACAGAAGTGGAAGTCAGGCTCGCCCGGATGCCCCATCGGCCAGCGGCAGATGCGGTCGTTGAGATCGAGCAGGCTCGTCTTGTCGGCGATCTCGGCGCTCGGCTTCGCCGGCACCAGACGGCGCGGCGGCGCCGGCGGGATCGGTGCCTGCTGATCGCCGGGACCCTGGCGGATGAAGCCGCCGGGCCCGATCGACACGATGCGCGGCGCATCGGGCTTGCGCACGACCTCGACGCCATCCTCGTCCGATGCTTCGGCGGCCGGCTGCGGATCGGGCTTGGGTGCCGCTGCGACCGGGCGCGGCGCGATCGGCGCTGCGGCGCGCGGTGCAGGGGCCGGCGATGCAGCCTTCGGCGCGGCGGGCGCCTTTGCGGGCTTGGCCGCCTTTTCCGTGGCCTTTACCGGCGACGGGCGCGATTTCAGGCCCAGACGGTGCGCCTTGCCGATCACCGCGTTACGGCTGACGCCGCCAAGCTCGTCGGCGATCTGGCTGGCGGTCAGGCCCTTTTCCCACATGTTGCGCAATTGTTCGATGCGCTCATCGGTCCATGACATTTCTTATATTCCTCATCATTCACGCAGCGGGCGGTTCGGCGATCGCGAAAGACCGCGTCCTCACTGCCCAGCTTGCGGTAAGATCGGGGAGGCGATAGGCGAGAACGCCATGAACGACCAGCCCCAAATTTCGCATCCCGACTCGGCGAATTCCGCCGCCGCTCCGACATTTGCCGAACCCGGCGTTCCGCAAATCCGGGCGCTGAACGTGCCCGGCCTGCAGGCCCTATATGTCAAGGAGGTGCGGCGCTTTTTCAAGGTCCAGCTCCAAACAATCTGGGCGCCCGCCATCACGACGCTCCTTTTTCTCGTCATTTTCACCGTCGCGCTGGGCGGCGCGGGGCGAACCGTCATCGGCGTTCCCTTCGCCGATTTCATCGCGCCGGGGCTGATCATGATGGCGATGCTGCAGAACAGCTTCGCCAATTCGAGCTTTTCGCTGCTCGTCGGCAAGATCCAGGGCACGATCGTCGACTATCTGATGCCGCCGCTCGCGGTCGGCGAGTTGATCATCGCACTCATCGGCGCGGCGGTGACGCGCGCAATCCTCGTCGGCTGCGCGCTATGGCTCGCGATGTTGCTGTGGCCGGGCGTCCACGTCGTTCCCGAGCATCTCTGGGCAGTCGCGCTGTTCGGCATCCTTGGCGCGATGATGCTCGGCTTCCTTGGCCTGATCACCTCGGTCTGGGCCGAAAAGTTCGACCATGCCGCGGCGGTGACCAATTTCGTCGTGACGCCGCTCGCGCTGCTGTCGGGCACCTTCTACTCGATCGACCGCCTGGCGCCCTGGTTCCAGACGGTCGCGCACGCGAATCCCGTCTATTATGCCATCATGGGCTTTCGCTACGGCTTTATCGGGACGGTCGATTCGACGATCGCCAATCCGGTGCTGACCGCGGCGCTGTTCCTGATCGCAGTGAACGCCGTGCTCGGCGTGATCACCTATCGCCTGCTCGTTTCGGGGTGGAAGCTGAAAGCCTGATCGGCCGACGACGCCGGATCAGTGCCGGTGAATGGGGCGCACGCGGTAGCGGCCCTTCACCAGCCCGTCGAACATCGCGTCGATCTGCGGATGATCGACCGGGCCATGCTCGGCGTCGCTGACCAGATTCTGCTGGCTCACATAGGCAATATATGACGAATCGTCATTTTCGGCGAGCAGGTGATAATAGGGCTGCTCCTTCGCCGGACGAATGTCCTCTGGGATCGCGTCGTACCATTCATCGCTGTTCGCAAAGACCGGATCGACATCGAAAACGACACCGCGAAAGTCGAACATGCGGTGGCGCACGATGTCGCCCGGCCCGAAACGGGCGCGCTCGATCAGCGGTGCGGCGACATGCGACGGGATCGAATCCTGGAAATCGGGAGAGGTTTTGGACGTCATTCCTTCAATCTATGGCTATTTACGCGTGTTTCAAGTCCGTTACACTCACCCTTGACTGCGGCGGCCCGAATCCGGACTGTGACCGGGGTTACAGATGAGTTGGCCGGTGGCGCTAGATTGCCCTCCTGGCCTTTGCATTGGCGGGCCGCTTTGGCCGAGGGGAGATCCATTTCATGACCGACGCACCTTTGAACAACTTGCCGCCCGCCGCTTCGGGTATCATCCAGCGCGCAAAGGATATTCTCCTCAAGCCGAACGAGATCTGGCCCGTCATCGCCGCCGAGCCCGCGACGACGCAGTCGATCTATGTTCCCTATGTGCTGGTTCTGGCGGCGCTTGGGCCGCTTGCCGGCTTTATCGGGCAACAGGTGTTCGGGATCACGATGTTCGGGGTGACCTATCACCCGCCCTTGGTCAGCGCGCTTGTCATGGCGATCGTATCCTATGGCCTTTCGCTGGCGACGACCTTCATCCTGGCGCTGGTGATCGACGGGCTGGCGACGAACTTCGGTGGCGAGAAAAATCAGGTCCAGGCGCTGAAGGTTGCGGCCTATGCGGGAACCGCTGGCTGGGTCGGCGGCATCTTCGGAATCTTGCCGGCGATCGCCATCATCGGGCTCTTGTTCGCCCTCTATGGCCTGTATCTTCTGTACCTCGGCCTGCCTGTGCTGATGAAGGTGCCGCAGGACAAGGCGCTCGTCTATACGATCGTCGTCGTCGTCGTTTATGTCGTGCTGTTCCTGATCGTCGGCGCAGTCGTCGGGGCGCTCAGCGCGCCTTCGCTCGTCACCATCCGGTAACCGCGCCACAGGCCGCCTCGGCGTAGCGCCGGGGCGGCGGCATGTGGTCAAAATCAGGGAAAAATGGAGGAGAGTGAGGGATTCGAACCCTCGGTACCGTTGCCGGCACTTCGCATTTCGAGTGCGACGCTTTCGACCACTCAGCCAACTCTCCTCGCTGAGAGGAGACGCCCCTAGCGGCGGCTCGCGAGACTTGCAACCCTCTCGTCACAATTTCGCGATCCGCCGGTCAAGGGCGATGATCGATCAGGGCTTGTCGGCTTCCCACCAATAGGCCTGGCGCTTGCGGTCCCCCGTCTCGACCTCGTTCATCGTCAGCGGATCGTAAAGCCGCCCGCCGAGCATCACGCGGTGAATCTTCTCGGTATTGCGGATATCCTGCGTCGGGTCGGCGTCGAGGATCAGCAAGTCGGCAAGCTTGCCGGGCTCGAGCGATCCAACATCCTTCGCATATCCCAGGGAGGTTGCAGGCATGATCGTCGCGGCGCGCAGCGCGTCGACGTTGCTCCAGCCCCCGCGCACGAACGACCAGATTTCCCAATGGGCGCCAAGGCCCGCCTGCTGGCCGTGCGCACCGATCGACACCATCCGCCCCGTCGCGGCGATCTTCGCGGCTTCGCGTGCGCTGTCGTCGTCAACATAGTCGCTGTCGGGCGAAAGCACGCGGCGCTTGTTATCGGCGCCCAGCACCGTCGGCGGAATGTGCCGCGCGACGATGGGCTGTTCCCAGACATTGGTGTGCGCGCGCCAATAGGGGTCGCCCGCAGGGCCACCGTAGGTGACGACCAGCGTCGGCGTGTAATCGGTCTTGGTCTGCCCCCAAAGCTGCACCAGATCCTTGTAGAAGGTGTGGAGCGGAATATTGTGCTCGACGGTCGAATTGCCGTCCTGGATCAGCGTCAGATCCATCGTGTAGAGCGAACCGCCCTCGGGCACGACCTCCATCCCTTCGGCCTGCGCCGCCTTCACCACCATCTGGCGCTGTTCGCGCCGCGGCTGGTTATAGTTTTTGACGCTGTGTGCACCCTGCGCCTTCAGGCGACGGACATGCGCGAGTGCGTCTTCGTAGCTGTCGATCTCGGCATAAATGCCCGCTGCTTTCGCCCCATAGATGACCTCGCCGGTCGAAAAAATGCGCGGTGCCAGGATGATTCCGGCGCGCTGCATCTCCGACGAGACAAAGATTTCGGACGCGCGCGACGAGGGGTTGTGGCTCGTCGTTGTGCCCATCGCGAGATTGACGATCTCGGACCAGTTCTGCTGCGGCACCAATTCGTCGTCGCCGTGCGGCCCGTGGGCGTGGGCATCGATGAAGCCGGGGAGGATCGTCTTGCCGGTTGCGTCGATCGTTACGGCACCGGCGGGAACGGTGACGGCGCCCGCCTGACCGACCGCAGTAATGCGGTCGCCCTCGATAACGATAGCGCCATTTTCGATGATGCCGCCGTCGGTCGCCGCCATCGTGACGATCTTCGCCCCGGTGATGACGACCGTGCCTTTGTGCTTCGAGGCGGCTTCGGCCATCGAGAGCGACACGCCGCTGGTCGGCGGCGTGAATTTAGCAGGCTTGCTGTCGCCGGCAGGGGCACTGGCGAAAAAGCTGCCAAGGTCGGCGCTGAACAAGGTCGCGCCGCGCGTCCAATGCAGCCTCTTTCCTCCATCGGACCAATGCATATAGTCAGCGCCACTGTCGCTGGCACGCGTGACCGGCATCGCGCCGCCCGACGTCGACAGCGACACATCCTGGCCGCCCGGCATCAACGGCGTGACATAGGCGTCATAATTCTCGCGGAAGGCGAGGGTGTGGCCGTCCGGAGAGACCTCATAATCGCTCACCAGTTCGCCGCTCGCATGGACGCGCTTGTCCTGGCCGTGAAGGTCCGTGCTGACGAGCTGGCTCTTGCCATCCGACGAGGTTACCATGAAGACGCGGTCGCTTGCCGCACCGAATTGCGGTTTTGCTCCATTGTCGCTGACTTTCTCGGGCGCGCCACCACTTGCCGCGACACGGTAGATGCCCGGATTCTCGCCCCAGCGTTCCGACCGCAACCCGCCGCCCGCCCGCTTTTCAAACGCGATGATCTTGCCGTCGGGCGAGAAGCGCGGCTCGGCATAATGGCCCGGAACCGTCGTCAGCTTGCGCGGCGATCCGCCGCCGGCGCCCACCACCTGAATTTCGCCTAGACCGGCGTCGGTCCATCGCACGAAGGCGATCTGCTTGCCGTCGCGCGACCAGCTGGGCCACAGTTCGAAGCCATTGTCCTTTGCCGTCGTCAACCGCCGCGCCGTGCCGCCGGTTGCGGGTTTGACCCATAGCTTGCCGAGCGTTTCGAACACGACAGTGCGGCCGTCCGGCGAGACTTCGGCCCAGCGCGGCATCTGGGTGTTGAAGTTGTCGGGAGCGACATCGACCGTCGGATGCGTTGCATCGATGATCACACGGTCGTCATTCACGCTGAACGGGATGACCCGCGCGTCGCCGCCGCTTGCATTCACGCGGCGGAGCTTGCCGCCCGCCCAGAAAACGACATCCTTGCTGTCGGGGGTCCAGCTCATGTTCGGATAGACGCCGGTGACGGCCCAGGTTTCCTGAACATCCTGGTCGAGGGCGTCATAGACTTTCTTTTCAGCGCCCGACGTGAGGTCCTTCACATAGAGCTTCGACTGCGTGCCCTCGCGCCGCACGAACGCGAGCCGCTTGCCATCGGGAGAAGGCGAGGGGCGCACCGCGCCGCCCGCGCCCGACGCGACAGTCGTGACCTCGCCGTCGTTCAGGTCATAGCGCTCGATATGAAAGAGGTCGGTATTGCTGTCCTGAGCATATTCGAAGATCGGCCCCGGCGTGACGTTGCGCGTATAATAGACGCCCTTGCCGTCGGGCGCGAAGGTCGGCTCGCCGAGTTCTTTCTGATGGCGCTCGCTAGGCTTTTTGACGAGCGGAACGCCCGCACCACCCGAGATGTGATACATCCACACTTCGCCCGTGCCGAGCGAACGGCCCGTCGTGAAATGCTTTTTCGCGACAATGAACTGGCCGTCGGGGCTCCAGCTCGGCTGGTTCAACAGGCGGAATTCTTCCTTGCTGAGCTGGCGCTTGTCGCTGCCGTCGCGGTTCATCAGCCAGATATTGTCGCCGCCGCCGCGATCCGAGACGAAGGCAATGCGTTTTCCATCGGGCGAGAACCGCGGCTGATGCTCATAGGCCAGGCCCTCGGCGATGCGCGTCGGCGTCCCGCCCTCGATCGGCATCGTATAGATGTCGCCGAGCAGGTCGAAAGCGATCGTGCGACCGTCGGGCGCGACATCGACGTTCATCCAGCTGCCCTCGTCAACCGCGATCGGCACCTTGTGCGTCGTCATGCCGGGCGGCGCGTTGACGTCCCACTTCTCGGGCTTGGCGTCGGTTGCAGGAACGGCAGGCGCCACCTGCGCCCAAACCGAAGTCGAACAGGCCAAAGTCGCCGCAAGAGCGAGAACGAAGCGCGCCATGAAATTATCCCCTGTTGAAATATATGGCGACCATATGGCGCGGTTGCCAAGTTGCAAGGACAGGTTTCGACGAAGCGCTGGCACGGTCGACGGACGGCTGCTAGCGCCAGGGAAACAAGCGATAGGGGAGGGCCAGCGTGCCGCTGAAGGGAATAAGGGTACTCGATTTCGGCCGCTATATCGCGGGCCCCTATCTTGGCGCGTTGCTCGCCGATTATGGTGCGGACGTGATCCGCATCGAAGCCCCCGGCGGCAACGAAGATCGCTTCTCGGTTCCGGTCGCCCCCGACGGGTCGGGCGCGATGTTCCTGCAGATGAACCGCGGCAAGCGCAGCCTGACCCTGAAACCCGGGAGCGAAGAAGGGCGCGAGATTGTAAGGCGACTGGTCAGCACCGCCGATGTCGTTATCGCGAACATGCCCGACGAGGCGCTCGAAAAGCTCGGGCTCGATTACGCGACGCTGTCGGCGCTCCGTCCCGAGATCATTCTGGTCACCGCCTCGGCCTTCGGCAACGAGGGCCCGCTCGCGCAGCATGTCGGCTTCGACGCGGTCGGGCAGGCGATGTCGGGCGCGGTCGTGATCGGCGGCAGCGAGGGTCAGCCCTCGCGGGCGCAGGTCAATTATATCGATTTCACGACGGCGCTCCATTGCGCCTTCGGCGTCATGCTGGCACTGAGGGAGCGCGAACGGACGGGGCGCGGGCAGCGCGTTTCGGGGTCGCTGCTGGGCAGCGCGCTCGCGATTTCGAACGGACTGACCATCGATCATGCAATGAACGGCATCGACCGCGGCATGATGGGCAATCGCGCTTTCAGCTCGGCACCAACCGACATCTTCGCGACGCGCGACGGGTGGATCATGACCCAGATCGTCGGCAACCCGATCTTCGCGCGCTGGGCGAGGCTCGTCGGGCGGTCCGAATTGATCGACGACCCGCGTTTCGCGTCGGACATATTGCGCGGCGAAAATGGCGCCGAACTGAGCGCGATCATGGCCGACTGGTGCGCGAGCCGCACCAACGCCGAAGCCCTCGAAGAATTGGGCGAAGGCCGGGTTCCCGCAGGTGCGGTGCTGAAACCCTCGGAAGCGCTGGCGCATCCACAGGTCGTCGCGACCGGGCTCGCCGAGCCGATGCACTACCGTGATACTGCCAAAGCGGCGCCGGTGGTGCGCGCACCGATTACGCTGTCCGAAAACGCGAAAGTCCCACTCGTATCGGCACCGCAGGTGGGCGAGC
Source organism: Sphingopyxis sp. (assembly GCF_965227415.1). Classification (GTDB taxonomy): domain Bacteria; phylum Pseudomonadota; class Alphaproteobacteria; order Sphingomonadales; family Sphingomonadaceae; genus Sphingopyxis. Next base: position 679,209 of record NZ_OZ245749.1, read on the forward strand.
ATAGCGACGTGATCCTTGCCGAACTCGGGTACAACAGCGACGCGATTTCGGCTTTGCGCGCGCAAAGGATTATTTGATCGGCCGGTGCTGGACGTGGCCTCGATGCGCGATTAAATACCGTTCAGTACAAAACTTCTCAGGAGCCCCCGATGAGCGATCAGTCCGAATATGTGCCGCCGAAGATCTGGACCTGGGACAAGGAAAGCGGGGGGCGCTTTGCCAACATCAATCGCCCGATCGCGGGTCCGACGCACGACAAGGATTTGCCCGTCGGCAAGCATCCGCTCCAGCTTTACTCGCTCGGCACGCCCAATGGCGTGAAGGTCACGGTGCTGCTCGAGGAGCTGCTGGCGGCGGGCCATAGCGGCGCCGAATATGACGCATGGCTGATCAACATCGGCGAGGGCGACCAGTTTTCGAGCGGCTATGTCGCGATCAATCCGAACAGCAAGATCCCGGTGATGGTCGACCGCAGCGGGACCGACCCGATCCGCATCTTTGAATCGGGGGCAATCCTGATCCATCTGGCCGAGAAATTCGGAGCCTTTATGCCGACGGACACGGCAAAGCGCGCCGAAACCCTGTCATGGCTGATGTGGCAGATGGGCAGCGCGCCGTTCCTCGGTGGCGGTTTCGGGCATTTTTACGCGTATGCGCCGTTCAAGCAGGAATATCCGATCAACCGCTATGCGATGGAAGTGAAGCGCCAGCTCGACGTCCTCGACCGCCGGCTTGCCGAGAGCGAATTTATTGCCGGCGCCGATTATACGATCGCCGACATGGCGATCTGGCCCTGGTATGGCGCACTTGTGAAGGGCCTTGTCTATGAGGCGGGCGAATTCCTGCAGGTGCAGGAATATCAGAATGTCCAGCGCTGGACGGATCAGCTGGCCACGCGTCCGGCCGTGAAGCGCGGTCGCATGGTCAATCGCGCGGTCGGCGATCCCGCGAGCCAGCTTCGCGAGCGCCACGATGCCTCCGACTTCGATCTGCGCACGCAGGACAAGCTGGAGGCGGAGGCCGCCGCCGAATAACCGATTTCAGCCAACCCGACCGCTGCCTTGATCGCGACGATCAGGCAGCGGTCGGCTGTTATGCGGCCTGGCGGGTCGCCGCTGGTTCCTTAAAACCAGCTACCGCGTTCGATGTCGGTGCTGCCGGCGCGGAGCGAATAGAAATCCCTGTCTTCTCCGATGATGATCGGGCCATCATATCGATCGTCGGCGTTGCCAAGGCACGCGGCGTCGAGATGGCGCATGGCCGGCGTGGCTCGGCACCAGCCTCTTCACACGCGCCTTTCGTCATCGACCCCTCCCGCATATTTTTCTTGTTTGGCGGCGCTGGACAAGCCGCGGAAGCGGGCGCAGTCTGATGGAAAGGGTTGCGGCTCGCAACTTACCTTTACGTAAACGTGAGCGCTTATTATAAGGCGCCATTGCCCGTGGGAGAATCATAATGGACATGGAATTCAGCCCCGAAGACCTCGCCTTCCAGCGAGAAGTGCGCGAGTTCATCGCGGAACATTACCCCGACGAACTGCGCGGAAAGCAGGATGAAGGCGAAGAGCTTTCCAAGGAGGATTTCCTCGCCTGGCACAAGGTTCTCTACAAAAAGGGCTGGGTCGCCCCCGCGTGGCCCGTCGAATATGGCGGCACCGGCTGGACCCCCACGCAGCGCTTTATCTTCTCCGAAGAAACCGCACGCGCCGACTGCATCCGTTTGATGCCTTTCGGCCTCGCGATGGTCGGGCCGGTGATCTACACTTTCGGTACGCCCGAACAGAAAGCCTATTTCCTGCCGCGCATCCTGTCGGGCGAGGATTGGTGGTGCCAGGGCTATTCGGAGCCGGGCTCGGGCTCTGACCTTGCGTCGCTCCGCACGACGGCCGTGCCCGACGGCGACGATTATCTCGTCAACGGCCAGAAGACCTGGACGACGATGGCGCAGCATGCCGACTGGGGCTTTTTCCTTGTCCGCACCGACAAGGAAGCCAAGCAACAGGAGGGGATCAGCTTCCTCCTCATCGACATGAAGTCGCCCGGCATCACCGTGCGTCCGATCATCACGCTCGGCGGCGAGCATGAAGTCAACGAAGTGTGGCTCGAGGATGTCCGCGTCCCGCAATCGCAACGCGTCTATGAAGAGAATAAGGGCTGGACCTGCGCCAAATTCCTGCTTGCGCACGAGCGCACCGGGATTGCCGGCGTCGCGGCGTCGAAGCGCGGCGTCGAGAAGGTCAAGGCCATCGCGCGCACCGAACTCGACGGCGACAAGCCCTTGTTGTCGAACCCCTTTTTCAAGCGTAAAATTGCCGAGCTCGAAATCGACCTGACCGCGCTGGAATTCACCGAGCTGCGCAGCCTTGCCGGCGCGAACGCAGGCAAGGGTCCGGGACCCGAATCGAGCCTGCTCAAGATCAAGGGGTCGGAGATTCAGCAGCGGCTGACCGAGCTCAGCCTGGAAGCCGTCGGCCACTATGGCGCGCCCTATTTCCGCGGTTTCGGCGAAGGCGACAACGAGCATCCGATCGGCCCCGACTACGCGCATCGCGCGGCGCCAAGCTATTTCAACATGCGCAAAACCACGATCTATGGCGGGTCGAACGAGATCCAGCGCAACATCATCGCGAAGATGGTTTTGGGATTGTGATCCCAAGGCCACCCCGGACGTGATCCGGGGTCTCCATCGGCCTTGAACGCCGTTTGCGACAATGGGCCCCGGCGTTCGCCGGGGAACACGGAAAGAGACTAGAACAATGGATTTCACCTACACCGAAACGCAGGACATGATCCGCGATACGCTGTCGCGCTTCCTGGCCGACACCTATGATTTCGAAACGCGCCAGAAGTTCACCAACAGCGATGCGGGCCGTGACCCTGCGATCTGGACCGCGCTGGCACAGGAACTCGGCATGCTCGGCGCGGCCTTCGCCGAAGAGCATGGCGGCCTGGGCGGCGGTGCGCTGGAAAATGCGATCGTGATGGAGGAACTCGGCAAGGTGCTGGGCATAGAGCCCTATCTGCCGACCGTCGTAATCGCCGGCGGCGCGCTGAAAGCTGTGGGCGGCGCACAGGCCGACAAATTCATCCCCGAGATCATCGCGGGCAACGTCATCGTCGCCTTTGCCTATGCCGAGCCGCAGGGCCGCTACGACCTGGCGAACCTGCGCACCACCGCAAAGAAGGACGGCGAGGGCTATGTGCTGAACGGCCACAAGGGCGTGGTCTATGCCGCGCCGTGGGCGACGCATCTGCTCGTCACCGCGCGGACCGGCGGCAGCCAGCGCGACCGCGAAGGCGTGTCGCTGTTCCTGATCGACGCCAATCTGCCGGGCATCGTCCGCCGCGACTATCCGACAGTCGACGGCAGCCGCGCCTCGGAAATCTATTTCGAGAATGTTGCGATCCCTGGCGATGCGCTGCTTGGCGGTGAAGGCGCCGCGTTGCCGCTGATCGAGCAGATCGTCGACGAAGCGATTGTCGCCACCTGCGCCGAGGCGACCGGCGTGATGCAGAAGCTGCACGAAGGCACGCTGGAATATACCCAGCAGCGCAAGCAGTTCGGCGTGCCGATCGCAAAGTTCCAGGTGTTGCAGCACCGCATGGTCGACATGTTCATGGAGGTCGAGCAGGCGCGGTCGATGACGATCATGGGCACATTGAAACTCGACCTGCCCGCGAACGAGCGCATGGCGGCGGTCTCCGCGGCGAAGAACAAGGTCGCGCGCGGCGCGAACTTCGTCGGCCAGAACGCCATCCAGACGCACGGCGGCATCGGCATAACGCAGGAGCTGGCGATCGGCCATTATTTCAAGCGCGCGACGATGATCGAAGGCCAGTTCGGCAGCGCCGACTATCACATGGACCGGTACGAGCGGATCACGCTCGCCGATTGATCCTTCAAGCCGTCGGCGGGGTCAGTAGCTTACGTCGACGGCGATCCGGATGGTGCGGGGGCGGAGCGGAGTCATATAGCCGGCGCCGCCCTCCACGAAAGGCGTCCCCAGCGCGAACCGGTTGCCGCGCGCGTCGAACAGGTTCGTCAGCGTCACCGACAAGCCGCGATGCTCTGTCCCAAGGCGCATCGCCAGCCCCGTGTCGACATAATCGCCCTGTCCCTCGCCGAGTACGGGGCCGATCCCCAGCCGCGACGGGCCGACATAATTCGCCCAGCCATTGACGCGCACCTCGGCCCCGCTTCCGACCGGCGCCACATAGGTCACGGAGCCGCGCACGGCATGGCTCGCGACATTCGGAATGCGGCCAAGGCGCCCCGGGCTTGCCGCAAAGACCGGCAATATCTGGGCCGACAGTTCATCGACGCGGCTGTGGTTATAGACGGCGCCCAGATCGAAGGAGAGCGGCGGGATCGGCCGGAAGGCCAGCGCGCCCGAAATACTCGTGATACGCCCGTCACCGATATTGGCCGTCGTCGGGAACCCGTTGCTGTCGATGAAGTCGGCCTGGATATCGCGCCAGCGCGTGTGCGATAGCGAGATGTTGGCGTCGAAGGGTGTGCGGCCCTTTTCGCCGAAGCGCACACCGCCCTCCCAGGTTTTGACCTGGTCGTTGCGGAACCGGCGCACGAAATTGCCGTCGACCGCCAGCCCGCCCGGGCGAAAGCCTTCCTGATAGCGCGCATAGATGCGAACATTGTCCAACGGGATCGCAAGCAACGAGGCGGAAGGGAGGAGATCGGTTTCGGTGCGATGCGCGGTCGTAGCGCGTCCGGCGAGCGCTACCGCGAAAGGCACACCCTCGGCCGCGCCGCCGAGCCGCGCGTGCGAAATACGCGCGCCCGCCGACGCCATCAGGCCGCGCGCCAGTTCGACCGACCCTTCGGCATAGCCCGTATATTCCCTGATCTCGTTGGTCACGCCCGGAACGATCGCGCGGAAATTGGAAATGACGAATTCGCGCTGTTGCCGTGTGCTGTTGTCGACGAAGCTGGTACCAATCACCCATCCGAAACCATCGACGAACGGCCGCGACAGGCGGGTCTCGCTGACGAACATGCGCGTTCGGTTATGTTGGTCGAGAATGCGCGGCGTTTCGCCAGGTTTTCCGGCATCGAAGCGCTCGAACAGCCGGTGGCTGACGAAAGCGTTCGACGTCTGGAAATGCAGCCCGTCCCAGTCCTTTTGGACCACGACGGTACCAAGCCCATAGCGCGCCTTCGCATTCTGCTCGACGAGGGACTGGCGCGTCAGCGGCGGCGCGTCCTTGTCGGCATATTGCGCATCGTCCGACGTAATGGCCTGATAGACGCCGCCGAGGTCGACGGTCCAATTGTCACCGGCCTCGAAGCGGAAGCCGCCGCGACCGCCCCACACATGCACGCGGTTGACATCATTCTGTCCCAGCAGCGGGTTGTCGATATATCCGCCGTCGGTCAGCATATAGCCGACGAGGCGCAGCGCATGGCCATCGTCGCCGACGGGCAGGTTGACGATGGCTGCGATGTCACCACCCGGGTCGCCGTGCTGCGTCGCCGAGATGCCTGCGATCGCCTGAAGCTTCATGTCGCGCGGGTCGGGCGCCTTCGGAACCGACCGAATGATCCCGCCAAGCGAGCCCGCGCCATAGAGCGTGCCCTGCGGCCCTTCGAGGACTTCGACGCTGTCGATATCATAGAGGCGCAGATCGGGATCGGGCGCGTTGTACGTCAGGCGGATGTCGCCAAGATATTGCCCAACGGTCGCCTGCGTCGGCCCGGTGAAGCTTGAATCGGCGATGCCGCGGATGAACAGCTTGTTCCGCCCCGATCCCAAATGGGTCGAAGAGATGGTCGCGACGCGCGACAGGATCGAATCCATGCCGCGCTCGCCGCCAAACGCCAAATCGTCGCCATCCAGACGGGTGGCGACGCCAGCAAAGCGCGAATAGGGCAGGTCGGTCTTGGACGCGGTGACGACGATCTCGTCCTGCTCCGCCGCGATCAAATCATGGACCGGTTCGCGTGCCCGCAGTTGCGGCGCGTTTGACGGAGCGGGGGCGCGGCGGACGAGCCGGGCCGCGGGCGGGCGTCGTTCGATCCGCCAGCTTGTCGCGCTGACCCGCACAACGCGCGCATCGGTTCCTGCCAGCATGCGCCTGATTGCCGCCTCGACACTCATCCGACCTTTTACGGGTTTGACTTCTGCCTGCCACAGGCGCCCATCGACAACGCTGATGCTGACGCCAGCCTGACGGCTGAGCTGCGGGAGGCTCGCGGACAAGGCGCCGCGCGGCACGTCGAACACGCGTTCCTCCGCCGCCTGGACCTGAACGGGCAGGCTCAGCAGCACGAGCGCCAGCGCCGAGGCGTGCCCCCGCTTCATCCTAGCGCGTCAACACCCAGCCATCGCCGCGCTTTTCGGCCCGCATGCCCGACAGCGCGGCCAGGTCGGCAACGGTGCGACCGCGGTCCTGGTCGACGATCAACGCCCCGCGGAAAGACTGGCCCGCCGCTTCGGGTGCGATGCTGACCTCGATGCCGGCCGTCCGTTTGAGGTCTTCGGCGACGACCGTCAGTGGCGCGTCGCTATAGACCAACAGGCCCGTCCGCCAGCCGCCGACGTTGGCGACGTCGATGGCTCGGACTTTCGGCGGCCTGGCGTCATTGTCGCCGGCGTCGATCGCCTGTCCAGCCGCGACACGGACCTTGTCGCGACCGGGATTGTAGAGGACGACACCTTCGGACACGGCAACCGACGTCTGGCGACCGGCGCGCACAACGTTGAAGGCAGTGCCCAGATCGACGATGCGCGACGCACCCGCCTCGACCACGAAGGGGTCTTTTTCGCGGTGGACGACATGGAACATTGCCTCGCCCGATTCGAGTCGGGCAAAGCGTGGTCGGTCCTTGTCGAGCGTGAGGACCGAAGCGCCGTTTATCTCGATCTTCGAACCGTCGGCGAGTTCCACCGTCCGATGTTCTCCGGCAGCGGTCTCGATGCGGCTCGCGTCGGCGAACAGGCCCAGGTTGGGAAGCAAAATGGCCGCCACAAGCGCGGCTGCGATCGCGCCGCCGAACCAGCCCCGCCGCGATGGGCGAAGCGGTTCGGGGGGATTGATGGCGACCGAAGGCCGTGTTTCGGGCGGCAGCGCATCCAAATCCTGGTCGAGCGCCGCCAGCGCGTCATAGATCGATGCATGCGCCGCGTCGGCGGCCAGCCAATCGGTGAAGCCGTCCCAATCGGCAAACGCCGGATCGCGCTGCCGGATAATCCAGTCGATCGCTTGCGCTTCGACGGCAGTTTTCGCGTCAAGCATCGAACTGCCTCCGGACTATCGCTATGGCCGCGTATACTTTGCGCAGATCGGCTTCGACCGTGCTGAGGCTGATGCCCATCTCGTTGGCAATCTCTCGTTGCTGGATGCCGTCCATTCGGAAGCGGCGAAAGACGCGCGCCGGACGTTCGCCGGCCTGGGCAATTGCCTGTTCGACAATCGCCAGTTGCTCGCGCGCAATCAGTTGGCGCTCCGCTGAAGGGCCCGTGCCCTCGGTTGCGTCACTCCACGCCTTGTCGCGCAGGCTGCCCTGCCGCGCCGACCGGTAGCGGTCGAGCATCAGATTGTTCGCCGCGCGCATGACATAGGGAAGGGGGTCGGCGATCGGGCCCGTCAGGCGCTCGGTCAAGCGCATCCAAAGATCCTGGAAAATATCCTCGGCCGCGTCGCCTGCACCGCGCACTTTCAGAAAGCGCACGATACGGTCGCGATTGGCGAGCAATACGCCTTCGATGCCTTGAACGGCGTCGGTTCGATCACTCGCCTGGGTCATGGATTGTTTGCTTTGGAACGCCATCTTCTGTTGGCGCGCGCTCCAATGTCGCGCCCCATCCGGCCCCCTGATGACGCCGCCATATAGCGGGAAGCGTCGTTCATGCAACCGCGACGACGCGCCGCGTTCCGGTGCAGTCGGCCAACTATCTGAAAAGGGGCGAACCAATGACCGCATTTGCGTCTTTCATGAATGGCCATAGCAAGGGGGAGGCGGGGGTAGGGGTGCCTCCCCCCTGCTGCGGGCCAGCCGAGGGGGCTAGAGACCGACCCGCAGGCTCGCACGGAAAGCCCAGCCGATATGGCTCTGCTGTTCTTCCGCGGACACTTCACCGGCAATCTGGAAAGCCGAATTGCCGGCGATGCCACGGAAACGGCCGACCCAGCCGCTCGTGCGATCGTCAGGAGTGAGCGTGAACGGAGTGCCGTCCTTGAATGACGCGGTCGTCATGCCCAGGTTGCCGCTCACGATCTGGCGGCGGCCGCCTTCGAGCTCGATGCGCGTCCAGCCATCATACTCGTCCGAGCCGCCAAACTGTACGCCCGCCGTGACCGTACCCGACACCGACAACTCGTCGCTGTCGCGGCCAAGGACGTTGAGGTCGAGCGCGTTGCCGCCACCCGTTTCTTGGTACCCGTCTTCCTTCAGCTTGAAGTAATCCACCGCGACCATCGGGCGCAGTGTAATGCCACCGACCTCGGCATCCTTGGCGACCGAGCCGGAGGCCGACCAGAGCGTCGCGTCCCATTTGCCCTTCATCGTCTTTTCGATCTGCTCGGCGCCGTTCTGGGCGCGGAAGATGCGTGTGCCCTTCAGGCTGATCGGTGCGCCCGACACGCGGGCGTTGGCCATCCAGCCCTTCGATTCCAGGCGCCAGTGCAACGCGCCCTCGAACTGGCTCGACGTGACTTCGCTTTCATTGCTGCTGTTGCCGTCCTTGCCGTTGAGGAAAGCGACCGAGCCGCCGAAGTTGCCGATGTCCGATTTGATTTCGCCACCCAGCGAAATGCCCCAGCCGTTGACGTCATAGCCTGCGGTGTCGCCGACACCCTTCGACGTCCCCCAGACTGCCTGGTTGACCCAGTACCGCCACTTGCCCTGATCCTGATACGGCGCGTTAGGGTCCTGCAAATAACGCGACAAAGCGCGCGAACCCGAGGTGACGGTTTCAAACACACCGCCCTCATGTTCGGGAAGCATCTGGCTCAGCTGGCTGCGGAACTGTTCGCCATCGGTAATGGCGAGGAACACATCCTCGATCTTCTGGTCCGCCGATACGGCATCAATCACGGCATCGAACGCGCCGCCTTCGGACCGGTTGAGGCCAAGATCGACGGTGCTCTTGCGGGTCACATTGACCAGCAGTTGGTTCGCGTTCGCGGTCAGCGTGCCCTTGTAGAGGAACGGCAGCAGCGTCGAAGTGGCTGTCAGGTTGCTCGCGCCGGTCAGCGTGCCTGCGGTCAGAACGACATGATTGCCCTCGGCACTTTCGATGTCCTTGATCTTGAGGATCAGCTTCGATTCCGCACCGAAGCTCGCCGCGCCCGAGACGTTGAGCGCCGTGCCGTCCGACCCGCCGTCGAGCAGCACTGCGAGCGAGCCCTTGTTCGTGACCGCCAGCGACGAGATGGTCGCAGCGCCGCCGACGTCGAACGTCCCGGCATCGACCGAAACGGCCAGACCCGACGCGTTCATCAGCTTGCCCGCGAAGCGCGACGTGCCGGCGATTGTCAGCGTATCAGCGCCGCCACCAAAATCGGCGGTCCCGCTGAACACCGAGGTACCGGCAAGCGACAGCGTATCGCTACCCGCGCCGAACTTCGCGAGACCGGCATAGGTCGCGTCGCCCGACAGCGACAGGCGGTTGTTGCCCGCACCGAAATAGCTGTTTCCCTTCACCGAGCCGTCGGCGATGTCGAACACATCGTTGCCGCCACCAAAGCGGACGTCACCGACGATGCTCGGCGCCGCTACGCCCGACGCGACCGCCGTTTGCTTGACGGTCGTGCCCGCGTTGTTCGCCGACAGGTCGATGGCGACATTTCGGTCCGACGTTGCCAGCGCGCCGGTGGCGCTGATGGTGCCGCTGTTCTCGACCGTCGTGACCGTGCCCGACAGATCGACGATGGCGCGCGCAGTGCCGTTGTCGCCGCCGGCCTTGGCGGTGATGGCGCCGCTGTTGCGGATCAGCGGAAGAATTCCGCCGGTTTCGACGAGGATCGCCGTGGCCATCGCGCCGGCGGTGCTGCCGCCCGCTGCCTCGACCTTGCCTGCAACGCGAATCTCGGGCGTCGTCGCGCCGCTGCCGACACGGATCGCCGTTGCCGATGCGCCATTGGACACCGCCGAAACGCTCCCGCCGATTCCGACGCCGCCGGCGATCGTCACATTGCGGCCCATGCCGCCGAACTGGATCGCGGTCGCATCCTTGCCGGCGTAGAGGCCGTTGCCTACGACCGAACCATCGACGATCAGGCCAAGACCCGTACCGGTACCCGCGACTGCGCCGATGGTGATATCCTGCGTCGAAGATCCGATGCGAAGCGCAGGCGCCGAGCCGAAGGACCGGATCGCGCCGGTTCCTTCCTTGTCATCGTCGATGCCGTCCTTGTCCTCATCCTTGTCGTCGGGCTTCGTGTCCTTCGGCGGAACGGCGACGACGATGCCGCCTGCGACATTGCCCTCGACCGACAGCGCCGGGCCGCCGATCAGCAGATCGTCGGCGTCGAGCTTCGACGGATCGGCAGGCGCGGTCGTGTAGCGATAGCCCGAGGCGGTCAGGGTACCCTGAACCACGAGAGCGCCGCTGATATTGCCGGCAAGGCGGGCGGCCGTCGCATTTTCGCCGATCGCCGTGATCGTGCCAGCCAACCTGACGTTGCCGGTGACATTCTGCAATCCGACGCCGAGCGCATTGGTACCGAGGACAGCAATCGTGCCATTGTTCGCAAAATCGCCGGTCAGCGGGCCGCCTAGGCGGATACCAGCCGAATTATTGCCTTCGACCGTGATTTCGCCATTGTTGACGATATTGCCGGTGAAGGCGCCGCCGGTCGCGATGCCGGTGCGACCCGTTCCGACGGCGAACGGGCCTTCGATGTCGCCGTCATTGTCGATATCGGTGGGCGCATAGCTTTCGTCGATGATGATCTTGGCGCCCGCGGCGTTGGTGATGCCGCCAGTCGCGCCGGCGTTGGCGAAGATGCCGGTCGCGCCGTCGCTATTTGTGATCTGGATCGTGCCTTCGTTCGCGACCTTGTGGTTGCTGTCGATCGTGACTGCAGTGCCGCTGGTCGGCTTCACCGAACCTGCCGACGTGATCTTGATGTCGTCGGCAGCGCCTGACTTGATCGTCGAGGTGCGCACCGGCGTCGTTGCTGCGGTGGTGATGGTGGTTTCGGCGCGCACGGGCGTCGAAAGAAGCGCGGCCACACAGGTGGAGGCCAGCAAAGTCTTGCGCATGAAATTCCCTTTATGATTTCGCCGGGTCGGTTCCCGGAACCGATCACAAGACGGACACCCCTTCGGTCAGCCTTGGAAAATTTCGGAGATGGCTGCATTTGACCGCAAGAAACGGGGCGCCGAGTACAGGAGAAGGCGCTTAGAACGCGCTTTCGAAACCAGATCGAAGGGACCGCCGTGCTTTCCGAGACCCGCGCCGCAATGCTAGACCGTGACGCCATGGCTGCCGATATGGCGCGGCAAGGATGGCATGTTTTGCCGCAGGTGCTGGACCCGACCGACTGCTCTGCATTCCGCGGCGCCTATGACGACGACGCTTGGTATCGCAGAACGGTGGTGATGCAGCGGCACGGGTTCGGCCGCGGCGAGTACCGCTATTTTCGTTACCCGCTTCCCGATCGCCTCGCGACATTACGCGAAGCCTTTTACCCACCGCTAGCCCACTTGGCGAACGAGTGGGCCGGGCAATTGGGCAGGGCGCAACTGTATCCGGGCGATCACGCCACCTATCTCGCCCAATGCGCGCTGGCGGGACAGTCGCGACCGACGCCGCTGATCCTGCGCTATCGTGTCGGCGATTATAACTGCCTCCATCAGGATCTGTACGGCGCTGAGCATTTCCCATTCCAGATCGCGATCCTGCTGTCGCAGCCTGGCGAAGACTTTGAAGGCGGTGAGTTTGTCATCGTCGAGCAGCGCCCGCGCATGCAGTCGCGCGCGCATGTCGTGCCGCTGCGGCAGGGCGACGCCATCGTCTTCGCCGTCAACGAAGCTCCCCGCGCCGGGACGCGCGGTACCTATCGCGTCAAACTTCGCCACGGCGTCAGCGAAGTCCGCGCCGGTGAGCGATTCACGCTGGGCGTGATTTTTCACGATGCCAGTTGAATGGCGGACAGGGTGGGATTCGAACCCACGGTGAGCTTGCACCCACGGCGGTTTTCAAGACCGCTGCCTTAAACCACTCGGCCACCTGTCCGCTGGCGCCGCCATAGCGCGCGCATATCCGGCAGCAAGCAAAACTTGTCCGGCTCGATCCATCGCGCTTATGACTCGGCCCGTCCCGCCGCGGCGCCGTCGGGGGGTGGCCAAGGCGCGTGCATCTGTGTCAGACAATCCGTATGGGGTGGGACATGACACGCGCTAGAGGTTTCAGAATCGGACGTCTTTTCGGGCTTGCAGGTGTGATCCTGTCCGCCTGGACGATGGCTGCATCGGCTCCGCTCCACGCCCAGAGCGACACCGGCTTTGCCGCCTATGTCCAGTCGCTCTGGCCAAAGGCGCAGGCGCGCGGTGTCACGCGCGCAACCTTCGACCGCGTTACCGCGGGGCTCAACTACAACGCCCGCGTTGTCGCGCTCGACCGCGACAATCTGGGCGCGCCGCCGAGCAATGACTCGCCGATTCCCAATTTCGCGCCCTACAAGGCAAAGCATGTCGATGCGTCGCGCATCAACGGCGGCCGCCGCGTCCACGACCGGCTGCTGCCAATGCTCTCGCGCATCGAACAACACACCGGCGTGCCGACGAGCATCATGATTGCCATCTTTGGCCACGAAACCGCCTATGGCGCCGTCACCGGCAATTTCGACCTGCCCGAAGCACTCGCGACGCTCGCTTATGAAGGCCGCCGCCGCAGCCTGTTCGAACCCGAATTCATCGCGACGCTCGAGATGGTCCAAAAGGGCGTGCCACGCGATGTTCTGAAGGGCAGCTGGGCTGGCGCCTTCGGTTATCCGCAATTCCTGCCCTCGGTCTATCTGCAGGTCGCCGAGGACGGCGACGGCGACGGCGTTGCGCGGATCTGGTCGAGCGAAGCCGACGCCATCGAATCGATCGGCGCCTATCTCCGCCGCGCCGGCTGGCGTGCGGGGCAGCCGTGGGGCGTCGCAGTGAGCGTACCGGGCGGCTTCAACCGCAGCGCGATGGCGAGCCGCCTGCAACCGACGCGCTGCCCGCGCGTGTTCGCGCGCTACAGCCGATGGCGCAGCATGGCCGAATGGCGCGCGGACGGTTTTCAGCCACTGAACGGGCGCTGGCCGGACGGGCAGATACAGGCCACCTTGCTCGAGCCCGATGGTCCGGGAAAAACCGCCTATTTGCTGACCGGTAACTATCGTGCGATATTGGACTATAATTGTTCCAATTTTTACGCACTTTCAGTGGGGTTGCTGGCGGATGAAATCGATCGTTAGGGGCGGGGGCCTGGCTATTGGAGCAGCATTGCTGCTGAGTGGCTGCGGAATTTTTGACGGCAAGCGCGAGGGCGGCCCGGCCGCAGGACCAGCGCCTGCACCGGCCAGCGACCTGGTCAGCGACACGCCCGTCAAAGTCGGCGACCCCTATATGATCGGCGGCGCAACCTACACGCCTGCTGACATCCCGGACTATGACGATGTCGGCTATGCGAGCTGGTATGGCGAGGAGCTTGCTGGAAAACCGACCGCCAACGGGGAAATTTTCAATCCAGGCGGCATCAGCGCGGCGCACAGGACGCTCCCGCTGCCAAGCTATGTCGAAGTCACGGCGCTCGACACCGGGCGCACGATTCTGGTTCGCATCAACGATCGCGGGCCGATGGTCAGCGACCGCTTGATCGACCTGTCGCGCGGCGCTGCCGAGCAGCTTGGCATCACCGGGGGAACAGCCGCGGTGCGGGTGCGTCGGACCAATCCGCCGTTGGCCGAACGCGCGCAGCTCCGCGCCGGGCAACCGGTGCCCGAACGGATCGCAACGCCGGATTCGTTGCTCGCGATCCTGCGCAACAAACTGAAAGCAATCACCGCGCCGAAGGGCGCCGTCGTCGCCCAGCCCGCGGCGCCGATTGCGTCGGGAGGAGCCAAACCCGGCGACGATCGTCTTGTCGTCGAGGGACCCGGCGCCACGAAAGTCGGCATAAAGCCCGCGGCCAAGCCTGTCGCTGCGGCGAAGCCGGCCCCCGCGAGACCCACGCCTGCTGCAAAGCCCGCGCCCAAGCCGGCCACCGTAAGCGGCCCTTACGCAGTACAGGTCGGAGCCTTCAGCAGCGAAGCCAATGCCAACGCGGCCGCCAAGTCCGTCGGCGGCAGCGTCGCCAGGGCCGGCAAATTGTGGCGCGTCCGCATGGGCCCCTTTGCAAATGATGCTGACGCAAAGGCCGCGCTCGCCAACGCGAAAGCCAGGGGATTCCGCGACGCGGCGGTCGTTCACGATTGATGATGCGCCGCGCGAGCACAATCGGCGCCAAGACAGCCGGTGCGGCGCTCGCGGCCATGGTCCTCGTCATAGCTCCGCCCGCCGCGTCGGCAGGTGACGCGCGGCTCAAAGCGGCCCCGGTGGCGCGCGCCGCCTATGTTACTCAGGCCCCCATTGTGATGCTGAAGGACCTGGATTCGGGCCAGATTCTCTATTCGCGCGGCGCCGATAAACGTTTCGCCCCCGCGTCGATGACCAAGGTGATGACGGCCTATGTCGTGCTCGACCTGATCAAGAAGGGGCAGCTTTCGCGCAACCAACAGCTCACCGTCGACGAAGCGACGTGGAAGAAGTGGAGCCTCCGTCCCGCCGGATCGTCGATGTTCCTGCGCGCGGGCGAGAAAGTATCGGTCGATAATCTGCTCAAGGGCCTGATCACCGTATCTGGAAATGATGCCGCGTCGGTTCTGGCGATAGGGATCGATGGAAGCGAAGATGCTTTTGTTATCCGGATGAATGCAGTGGCGGCCAGACTTAAAATGACGTCGAGTAATTTCGGAACGCCGAGCGGGTGGCCCGACGGCGGCGTGACCAAGGTCAGCGCCGGCGATCTGATCATTCTCGCCGACCGGCTGATCCGCGATCACCCCGGCGGTTATGCCCGCTATTTTTCGATCCCGAAGCTTCAGTATGGAACGGCGCCCGACGGCAAGCCGATCGTCCAGTCGAATCGCAACCCGATTCTGGGCCGGTTTGTCGGCGCCGACGGGCTCAAGACAGGGCACACATCCGAAGCCGGTTATTGTTTTCTCGGCTCTGCGAAACGCGACGGGCGGCGACTGATCATGGTCGTCGCAGGGCTGCCGAGCGAAAAGGCGCGCCGTGACGAGGCGGAAAAGCTTATGGCATGGGGCTTCGAGCCCGCGGCGACGATGGGCCGCGCGGGGGCCTCGAAAGGCAAGAAGGCAGCGGTGACGCCGTGATGACAAAGGCCCTCCGGACGGCTACCGCCGAACGATGCAAGGGCGGCGCTTCACACTCGACACGGGCAGGCTAAAAACATGACGCGCGGGCGCTTCATCACGCTCGAGGGCGGGGAAGGGGTCGGTAAGTCGACTCAGGTTCGCGCTCTGACCGCCATGCTCGAAACGCGAGGGCTGGAAGTTGTCCCGACGCGCGAACCCGGCGGAAGCGCAGGCGCTGAGGCAATTCGCGCGCTGCTCATGGAGGGCAGCGACGATCGCTGGGATGCACGCAGCGAGGCGCTGCTCTTCGCCGCAGCGCGGGCCGACCATGTTGCGCGAACGATACGTCCGGCGATCGAGCGCG
Source organism: Sphingopyxis sp. (assembly GCF_965227415.1). GTDB lineage: Bacteria > Pseudomonadota > Alphaproteobacteria > Sphingomonadales > Sphingomonadaceae > Sphingopyxis. Next base: position 694,935 of record NZ_OZ245749.1, read on the forward strand.
GCGCATGGGTGATCTGCGACCGGTTCATCGATTCGAGCCGCGCCTATCAAGGCGGCGGCGGCGGGATTACCGACGATGACCTCCTGGCGCTGCACCGCTTTGGTTCGCAGGGTCTGCTGCCCGATCGCACCTTCCTGCTCGCACTGGCCGCGGACGAGGCCGCCACGCGCCTTGCGGTGCGCGATGCCGGCGGCGCCGATCGCATGGGCAGCAAGCCGGCGGACTATCAGGCGCGCCTTGCCGCGCGCTTTGCCGAGATCGCCGCAGCCGAACCCGAACGGTGGCGCCTGATCGACGCCGGAAAGCCTGCGGAAGCCGTCACAGCGGCGATCATCGCCGAATTGGAGTCGTGGCTGTGATCGGCCACGACGAAGCCGAGAAGGCCTTTCTCGAAGCCTGGAGAGGCGGACGGCTTCATCATGCCTGGTTGCTCGCCGGGCCACAGGGGATGGGGAAAGCGAGTTTTGCGGCGCGCGTTGCCCGCTTCCTCGCGACGCACGGCCGCGCCGGGGAAGGCCACGCCATGTCGCTCGACGACCCGGGCGATGCCGCGGCGGGCAAGCTGGTCGATGCCGGCAACCATCCCGAGATCATCCACATGGCGCGCCAGCTCAAGGACAAGAGCAAAGACCTCGCGCGCAACATCACGATTGACCAGGTACGCGGAATGATCCGCCGCCAGCATCTGTCGCTGTCGCTTGGCGAATGGCGCGTCATCGTCATCGATGCGGTCGACGATCTGGAGACCGACGGCGCCAATGCGCTGCTCAAGACGCTCGAGGAACCGCCTGCAAAGACGCTCTTCCTGCTGATCAGCCATTCGCCGGGACGTCTGCTTCCGACGATCCGATCAAGGTGCAGAACGCTGCGTTTTCAACCCGTTGACCGTGACGTCATGACATCGTGGCTGCACGATATCCGGTCGATGCTCGACATGGCCGAGCTGCGTGCGATCGTCGCGGCGTCGGGCGGAGTTCCCGGCAAGGCGCTTGCGCTGATCGACAGCGACGTTGCCGCAATGGAGAAGAAACTGCTCGCCATCGCGAGCAGCGGCGATCCCGGCAATCGGCTTCGCGAAGCGCTGGCGCGCGAGGTGGGCGGAACGAGCAATCGCGCGCGGCTCGAACTGGTGATCGATATCGTGCCGGGCCTTCTCGCCCAGATCGCACGCGAACGCCCGATCGCCGAAATCGCTTCCGTGCTCGCGCAATGGGACCGGGTGCAGCGCAATGTGCGCGATGCGATCCGCGGATCCTATGACGGAGCGATGGTGGGCTTCGAGATCGGCAATTGCCTCGCCGAATTGGCGCCGCGGCACGCGCAGACTGCGCGCTGACGCTTCCCCTCGCCAACGCCAGACGCTAAGGCGCGCGCATGTCCGAACCATTCTATATCACCACCGCCATCAGCTACCCCAACGGCCGCCCGCATATCGGGCACGCCTATGAAGCGATCGCGACCGATGTGATGGCGCGATTCCAGCGCGCCCGCGGCCGTGACGTCCGCTTGGTCACCGGCACTGACGAGCATGGGCTGAAAATGTTTCAGACGGCGCGCGACCAGGGGCGCCCGACTATTGAACTCGCCGACGAAATGTCCGGATATTTCCGTGAGATGTATGCCAAACTGAATATCGGCTATGACTGCTTCATGCGCACGTCCGATCCGGCGCATCATGCAGCGTCGCAAACGCTGTGGAAAGCGATGGAGGCCAGTGGCGATCTGTATCTCGATCGCTATGAAGGCTGGTATTCGGTGCGCGACGAGGCCTTCTACGACGAAAACGAGCTGACCGACGGGGAAGGGGGCGTCCGCCTCTCGCCGCAGGGCACGCCGGTCGAATGGACAGTCGAGGAAAGCTGGTTCTTCCGCCTGTCGAAATATCAGGACAGGCTGTTGGCGCTCTATAACGACCAGCCCGACTTCATCCGCCCCGAAAGCCGCCGCAACGAAGTGCTCCGATTTGTCGAAGGCGGGCTCAAGGATCTGAGCGTTTCGCGCACCAGCTTCGACTGGGGCGTGCCGGTACCGGGCTCGCCGGGGCATGTGATGTATGTGTGGGTCGACGCCCTCACCACCTATCTCTCGGGGCTGGGCTATCCCGATCTCGATAGCGACTTCGGCACATTCTGGCCGGCGAATATCCATATGATCGGCAAGGATATCGTTCGTTTTCATGCCGTTTACTGGCCGGCCTTTCTGATGAGCGCGAATCTGCCGCTTCCCAGACAGGTCTTCGGCCACGGCTTCCTGCTCAACCGCGGCGAGAAGATGTCCAAGTCTCTCGGCAATGTCGTCGATCCGATGACGCTCGCCGAGACGTTCGGGGTCGATGCGCTGCGCTATTATCTGCTTCGCGAAGTCAGTTTCGGGCAGGATGGGAGCTATTCGGCCGATGCGATCGTGCGCACTGCGAACGCCGACCTCGCCAACAGCTTCGGCAATCTCGCTCAGCGCAGCTTATCCATGATTTTCAAGAATTTGGATGGCAAAGTTTCGGCTGACTACGCGCAGGCGCAGGACGATCTCGACCTGATCGGCGACGTCAACGACATGGCGCGCAATTGCCTGCCCGCCGCCTTTGAACAGCTCGCATTCTCGTCCGGGATCGAAGACTGGATCCGCGCGGTCTTTGCCTGCAACCAATATGTCGATGGTCAGGCACCCTGGGCGCTGCGCAAGACCGATCCCGAACGCATGCGCGCGGTGCTGATGACCTTGTTCAAAGTGGTTCGCACGCTCGCCATCGCGATCCGGCCAGTCGTGCCCGAAGCGGCCGACAAGCTGCTCGACCAGATGGGCATTGCTGTGGACGCGCGCGATTTTGCGGCGCTCGCCGATGCGGACTGGCTTGCGAAACTCGCCGCGAGCGGCTTCACCGTCGGCCAGCCCGTACCGATCTTTCCCCGCCTGGACCTGCCCGAGGGAGAAGGGGAAAGGGAGGCGTAATGCTCGTCGATTCGCACTGCCACCTCAACTACAAGGGCCTTGCCGAACAACAGGGCGATGTTCTGGAGCGCGCGCGGGACCGCGGCGTCACGGCGATGCTCAACATCGCGACGCGCGAAAGCGAATGGGACGATGTGCTGGCAGCGGCCGAGGCCAACGCCGATGTCTGGGCAAGCGTCGGCATCCATCCCCACGACGCCGACCACCATCCCGACGTCGATACCGCGAAACTTGTCGAACGTGCTGCGCATCCGCGCGTGATCGGGATCGGCGAGACCGGGCTCGACTATTATTATGACAAGAGCGACCGTGTACGGCAGCAGGACAGTTTCCGCCGTCATATCCATGCGTCGCAGGCCACCGGGCTGCCGATCATTGTCCACACACGCGATGCGGAGGCGGACACGCTGGCCCTGCTTGGCGAGGAGATGGGCAGGGCGACTTTCCCCGGCGTTATCCATTGCTTCACCGCGAGCGACGATTTCGCGCGCGAAGCGCTTGATCTTGGCCTCTACATATCGATCTCGGGTATCGTCACGTTCAAGAATGCGGCCGATCTGCAAGCGACCGCGGAATGGCTGCCGCAAGACCGGCTGCTGATCGAAACCGACTCCCCCTTCCTTGCTCCTGTCCCGCACCGCGGCAAGACCGGCGAGCCTGCCTTTGTCGCCGACACGCTGGCGTTTCTCGCCGACCTGCGCGGCGAGGACCGCGACGCGCTTGCCTCGGCCACGAGCGCCAATTTCTACGCGCTTTTCAGCAAGGCGGCGCCATGACGTCACAGCGCTCATGAAGCTGAGAATCCTAGGCTGCGGGACGTCTTCGGGGGTGCCGCGGATCGGCAATGATTGGGGAGCGTGCGATCCCGACAATCCGCGCAATCTGCGCAGCCGGGCATCGATTATGGTCTCGCTCGGCGGCTACCGCATCCTCGTCGACACGAGCCCCGATATGCGGCTGCAACTGCTGGAGGCAGGGGTTGGCGAAATCGACGCCGTCATCTGGACGCACGAGCATGCCGACCATACTCATGGCCTCGACGACTTGCGTCAGGTCATGCATCTGCGGCGCTCGGCGGTACCTGTCTATGCCCGCGATCATGTTCTCGACATCCTCAAATGGCGTTTCACTTATGCCTTTGCCGGAAACGCGGGGTATCCGGCTTCTGTTGATCCTATTGATCTCCACGATGATCAGTCGATAGGACCGATCGAGGTGTCGGCGCTCGAAATGCCGCACGGGCCGATCAAGGCGACCGGACTGATCTTCAGCGACGGTGCGCAAAAAATCGGATATGCGACTGATTTTTCTAAGTTTACGGACGAGATGGTCGACTTTTTTCAGGGCCTCGACCTGTTCGTGATCGACGCGCTGCGACGCTATCCGCACCCCACGCATCCGCATCTTGCGATGACGCTCGAAGGATTGGCCAAGGTCGGGAATCCGCGCGCAATCATCACGCATATGGACAATACGATGGACTATGACGACCTTGCGGCCGAGCTGCCGCCGGGCGTCGAGCCGGGCTATGACGGATTGGAGGTGCAGCTATGAACGACACCACCGTGCAGTTGATTTCCTTTGCCGGCGCGTTTGCGCTGGTGCTGAGCGCGCTTGTCTCGCGTCGGATCAAGTTTGCCGATGGCGTCAAGATGGCGCTCGCGTGGGCGGCCATCTTTGGGGTGGTGTTCCTGGCAATCTGGACGTTCCAGATGGCGCGGGGGGGATAATGGGAGCCTTACCCCGCTCTTCTATCCTTTCTTATTTAACATAATATATATTATCGGATAATAAGATGTGTAAGCCCCAGATAGAAAAGAGACAGTCCTCCCAGTTTCAAAAGAGACTCGCCTCTTTCAGATTGCCGCTCGGCGGCGCATCGCTGGAGGCTCGCTATGGATACGGATGGTTCGTCGGCGCTGGAAATCGACGACGAAGCTTATGAAACGAAAGCGATAAAGGCGTACCTCGCGAACGAAATTTCGTTTGCCGATCTTGAGGCGTCGCTCGAGTTGAAGCGAGCTCAAGTTCGCAGACTGGTCGCCCGTTTCAAGGTATCGGGTCAAGAAGGTCTCAAGTCGAAAAAAATGGGAGTCCGGAATCGGGCGTACTCGGAGACATTTCGCGAACATGTGATCGGCATCATCCGAGAGCAATATCTCGATTTCGGCCCCACCCTCGCCGCGGAAAAGCTTGAAAAAGATCACGGGATAAGGATCGCGACCGAAACGCTCCGTGGCTGGATGAAAGAAGAAGGTATCTGGGTCGATCGCCGCGGCCGAAAGCCCAAAGTGTTTTCTCCTCGCAAACCACGCGAGCAACGCGGCGAGCTAATTCAGGTAGACGGCTCGTACCACCGCTGGTTTGAAAAACGTGGGGACGAGGCTTGCCTACTCGTATTTATCGACGACGCCACCAGCGAGATCATGTTGCTGAGGCTGGTCGATCACGAAAGCTCCTATAACTACATGGCCTGTTTGAGGGCCTACATTCACAAGTTCGGCTGTCCCCTCGCCCTCTATTCTGATCGGCACAGCATTTTCAGGGTGAACCGAGAAAACGGCGCCGGAGAGAGGACGATCACGCAGTTTACCCGGGCATGCAGAAGTTTGGACATCAAGGTTATTTGCGCCAAAACCCCGCAAGCAAAAGGTAGGGTTGAGAGGGCAAACCGCACACTTCAGGACCGCCTCGTAAAGGAGCTAAGGCTCCGGAGCATTTCCACCGTCGTCGAAGCGAATGCTTATTTTGAAGAGTATCGGCTGGAACATAATCGTAAGTTTGCTCGCCTACCGGAGAATCCGGTGGATGCGCACCTCCCTAAACCGAATGAAGGGCTCGATAAGCTTCTCACGTATACCGTTCAGCGGAAAGTCTTTAAGGATTTGCCTTTATCTTTCAACAAGATGAGGTTAATTCTGGAAGATACCGATCTTTCCAGGATGGCTATTGGCAAAATCGTCACGGTCGCAATGATGTTGGAGGGTGATATAGAAATCATCTTTGATGAGACCCCCCTTCCCTTCAGAATTTTTGACAAAATTCGTCGCATCAGTGACGAGTCACCGGAAGTAGTCGATCACAAGCGCCTGGGCGCTGCCTTAGCCATGGCCAAGGCTGTCAAACGGCGTTCAAACGGGACCCCCGATCGGCGTCGAAGAAGGACCCCCTTGCGGATATGATGGGGGTTTGTTGAGGTGAGCCTTGCGCTGCGTGCGGCGGAGGTCGGGCGTAGCCCGACCGGAGGCGCACGCAGCGCAAGATAGATTTTTGAAGGCGGCGAAGGTGGCGGTCAGCTGCGGTTTTTGAAGCGCCAGCTATCGTTGCCCGTCTCGACGATATCGCAGTGGTGGGTGACGCGGTCGAGCAGCGCCGTGGTCATCTTGGGATCGCCGAAGACGGTAGGCCACTCGCCGAACGCGAGGTTCGTGGTGATGATGACGCTGGTGCGCTCATAAAGCTTGCTGATGAGGTGGAACAGCAACTGCCCTCCCGAGCGTGCGAACGGCAGATATCCAAGCTCGTCGAGCACGATCAGGTCGAGCCGCGACAGCTGCGCCGCCAGGGTCCCGCCCTTGCCGATCCGGGTCTCCTCTTCGAGGCGTGTCACCAGATCGACGGTGTTGAAGTAGCGGGCGCGAGCGCCTCTTCGCACGACATTGGCGGTGATCGCGATGGCAAGGTGGGTCTTCCCCGTCCCCGTGCCGCCGACAAGCACGATATTGCGCCGGGATGGCAGGAAGGAGCCATCATGAAGGGACCGGATCATCTCCTCATTGATCGGAGTGCCGTCGAAGCTGAACCGCTCCAGATCCTTCACCACGGGTAGCCTGGCCGCCGTCATGCGATAACGGATCGAGGCTGCATCCCGGTGGGTCGCTTCAGCGCGGAGCAGGTCGGTCAGTATCTCCATAATGGTGCGCTTGCGTTGGAGGCCGGTGGTGACGGCCTCGTCGAACGCCGCAGCCATACCCTTGAGGCCAAGGCCACGCATCGTATCGATCATATCATGCCGCTGCATCATAGCCTCGCAGCAGATCATAGCGAGCGCAGTCGGCAACCGGAGGATGGCGCAGCATCCGGTCTTCCGAGGTGACGATGCTATGGGGCGTCGCCGGCTCGCTGTGCCGCGAGAGGATGTTGAGGATCAGCTCGTCGCTGGCCGTTCCGGTCGCCAGCGCTTCGCGCGTGGCAGCTTCGACCAACTCCAGACCATCGGTGAGCACCGCCGAGAGGACCCGCACGAACCTGCGATCTGCTTCGTCCCCGACGCCCAACCTTCGCCGTAATCGATGCAGCGCGGGCGGCAGATCCCAGTCCTGGAACGGCGCGCCATTACGGAGCGCGCCGGGCTTGTGCGCGAGGACCGGCAGATAATGCCAAGGATCGTAAATGGTGCGGTTCCGACCGAAGTGGCGCTCATGCTCCCCGACGATCTCTTCGCCGCAACGGATGACGATACGATCGGCATAGGCACGCACCTGCACGGTCCGGCGCGCGGCCGTCGACATGACCGAGTAGCGGTTCCGATCAAAGCTGATGAGGCAGGTTCCGGTGACGGCGTGCTCGCTCTCATGGAAGCCGTCGAACGGTGCCAGGATCGGCTGCAGGGCCGGTCGTTCCATCTCCAGCGCCTCGGCGACGGTGATGTCGCTGCGCTCGGGATGGGCGTGATGCTCGGCCCAGCGTCGGCACTCCGCCTCCAGCCACCCGTTGAGCTCGGCTAGGCTGGCGAACCGAAGCCGCGGCTGGAAGAAGCGGCCCCGGATCGTCTGGACTTGCTGCTCAACCTGGCCCTTCTCCCATCCCGCTGCTGGTGAGCAGGCCGTCGGCTCGACCATGTAATGATCGGTCATGATCAGGAAGCGGCGGTTGAACACGCGCTCCTTACCGGCGAACACGCTCGTCACCGCCGTCTTCATATTATCGTAGATACCGCGCCGGGGCACGCCGCCGAAGAAAGCGAACGCCCGAGCATGAGCATCGAACAGCATCTCCTGGCTCTCACGCGGATAGGCCCGGACGTAAGGTGTGCGCGATGCGCAGAGACGAGCGTGCGCAACCTTTACCCGCATCGGCTTGCCGGCGATCTCTACATCCTCGTGGCTCCAGTCGAACTGATAAGCCTCGCCAGGATGGAAGGTCATCGGGATGAAGGCCGGAGCACCTTCGCCCGCATCCTTCCGGCGCGTCACACGCCAGCGCGCCGCATAGCGGCGCACCGCATCATAAGAACCTTCGAACCCTTCGCGCGCAAGCAGATCATGGATACGCGTCATCCGCAGCCGGTCGCGGCGACCTCGCGCCTCGTTCTCCTCGAGAAGCACATCGAGCCGTTCCTGATAGGGGCCAATCCGCGGTAAAGGCTGGACTGTGCGCTGGTAGTTGAACACCGCCTCCGGCGACCGGATCGCCTTCCGGACCACCTTGCGCGATAACCGAAGATCACGGGCGATCGCCTTGATCGCCTTCCCAGACGCATGCTCACGCCGAATCCGAACCACTGTCTCCACTACCAACATCCCGTTCTCGCCAACTGATCAAACCAGTCAGCCGCCTAAATCCTCGGGATGAAGGGGTCCTTTTTACACGCCGATCACCCCCCGACGGGGGTGCCTATTGCACGCTGATCCTCAAGCTCGATCGAGCGCTCGCAGTGCGATATCTTCGGAAGGTGACCAGGAATCTGACGTTCTCGTGGGGCGGCGCCGAATATCTGATCGAAATTCCGCCGAAGGGCCAAGAACCAATCGACCCCAAAGTTGTTGTCGAAGTACGACTAAATGGCGCCATGGAGGTGTTTGCAGGAATCCGTCGGCTCACCGTTAGGCGCCTCCCGGAATAATCCGGCTCAGAACGAAGATCCCGTAATAAGTGACCGGGCCCGCTGCCTTCGCAGCGGGTCCTTTTCGTTTCCGGTCAACACGTCTTCCCTTGAGCTGGGCCAGCGTTGCGCTATGCCTAAGGCTACACGCTGCCCCAGCTCTCAGCGAAGGTAGCGTTGATGTCGACAGCGCAGAGTCTCATTTCAAACGTGCTCAAAAGAGTCTCTTTTCAAAGTGGGTTTAACAAAGATGGCCGAAAACCTGCCGCCACCCACCAGCCGCCTCACCCCTATCGATCGCCTGCTTGGCGTCATGGCAAAGCTGCGCAATCCTGACGGCGGCTGCGAATGGGATCTCGCGCAGGATTTCTCGACGATCGCGCCATACACGATCGAAGAAGCCTATGAAGTCGCCGACGCCATCGCCGGCGGCGACCCCAAGGCGATCTGCGACGAGCTTGGCGATTTGTTGCTCCAGGTGGTTTTTCACAGCCAGATCGCGACGGACCAGGGCTTGTTCGGCTTCGACGATGTCGCAACCGCGATCAGCGACAAGATGGAGCGCCGCCATCCGCATATTTTCGGTGACGCCAAGACCGATGACGTGCGTGGCCAATGGGAAACGATCAAGGCGGCCGAACGGGCGTCCGATGGCCCCGCCAGCGCACTCGACGGCGTTGCGCTGTCGCTGCCGGCCTTGCTGCGCGCGCAGAAACTCCAAGGCCGCGCCGCCCGCGTGGGTTTCGACTGGCCCGATGCCGACGGGCCGCGCGCGAAAATCGCCGAAGAACTCGCCGAAGTCGTGACCGCACCCAGCGAAGCGGCGCGCGCCGAAGAAATCGGCGACCTGCTGTTCGCGGTCGTCAACTATGCACGCCATCTGGGTGTCGATGCCGAAAACGCGCTTCGTTCCGCCAACGACAAGTTTGCGCGCCGTTTCCATGGCGTCGAAGAGCGCGCGGGTTCCGATATGGCCAACCTGCCGCTCGATACGCTCGAAGCGCATTGGCAGGCGGTCAAGGCGTCGGAGCGCCCCTGACCGGCCACAGCCGCTCGAAACGCGCTCTGTCTGCAGGATCGAGCCGGACCGTCAGAAGATGCCCCTCGCCCTCGGCCTGGTCCGACAGCACCTCGCCGCGCGCGTGCAGCCATGCCATCGCCTCACCCTGGTCAAAGGTCAGGAAGATATGTTCCACCTGATGCAGCGCGGTCAATTGTGACGCCATGAGCGTCCGCGCCGTCTCGACGCCCTCACCCGTCACCGCCGAGATCAGCGCGACGTCGGGACGGCGCGCCGCCATCTCCTCGATCCGCGCCCGCGTATCGGCGTCGGCGGTATCGATCTTGTTCCAGATTTCAATCTGCGGGATCACCTCGACGACTTCGTCCCCTTCCCTGGGATTGCCGTCATCCTGCGGGCCGTTGACGCCCAGCGAGTCGAGGATTGCACGAACATCGTCATATTGCGCATCGCTGTCGGGATGGACGATGTCGCGGACATGGACGATCAGGTCGGCGGTGGTGACTTCCTCGAGCGTGGCACGGAAAGCCGCAACGAGCTCGGTCGGCAGGTCCGACACGAAACCGACGGTGTCGGACAAGATCGCCTTGTCGATGCCCGGGAGGCGGATTTCGCGCATCGTCGGGTCGAGCGTCGCGAACAGCATATCTTCCGCCATGACGTCGCTCCCCGTCAGGCGATTGAAAAACGTCGATTTTCCGGCGTTCGTATAACCAACCAACGCCACCACCGGCCACGGTGCGCGCTGGCGCTTTGCGCGCTGCAATTGCCTGGTACGGCGCGCGTCTTCCAGCTGTTTGCGGATCCGCGCCATGCGGTTGCGGATCATGCGGCGGTCGGCCTCGATCTGCGTTTCGCCGGGACCGCCGAGAAATCCGAAGCCGCCGCGCTGGCGTTCCAGGTGGGTCCAGCTGCGCACGAGCCGCCCGGCCTGATAATCGAGATGCGCGAGTTCGACTTGCAGCCGCCCTTCGGCGGTTGCGGCGCGCTCGCCGAAGATTTCAAGGATCAGCCCGGTGCGGTCGATCACCTTGGTGCCGAACTCGGTTTCGAGGTTGCGCTGTTGGATTGCGGTCAGCGCGGCGTCGACGACAACGAGTTGCACGCCCTCCATCGCGATATCGGGTTTGATTGCCTCGATCTGCCCCACGCCGATCAGCGTCGCGGCACGCGTCTGACGCAGGCGAAGCGGATGAACGGCAACGACTTCGAGCCCGATCGCGATCGCCAGCCCCTTTGCTTCCTCGGCACGCGCGTCGAGGTCGCGCGACAGCCGCTGGCCGTACCATTCGGGCACGATCAGTAACGCGGCCGCGCCGCGCGTCACTTCACCTTCATTCTCGTTCATAGGGTCAATCAGGCGTCGCCGGCTTCGCCGTCCTCTTCGCCGCTATCGGTCAGGTTGATCGGGCCGTTCGGCTGGACCGTCGAAATTGCGTGCTTGTAAACAAGCTGAACCTGCCGCTCACGCTCGAGCAGCATGCAGAACAGGTCGAACGCCACGATGTCGCCCTGCAACATCACCCCGTTGACGAGAAACATCGTCACCGATTCGTCCGACTTGCGTACCGCGTTCAGGAATACGTCCTGCAGCGCCTTGCCCTTGCTCGCCGGTGCTTCGCGGATATCGGTGCCAAGCGCACCCAGATCGAAATCGTGCGACGGCATCACGGTCGAGATGGCATGTTTATAGACGAGCTGTGACTGGCCATCGCGGCGGAGCAGCAGCGAGAAATTGTCGAACCAGGTGATGATGCCTTGCAGTTTTACGCCCTTGACGAGGAACATCGTCACCGGCGTCTTGCTGCGGCGCAGGGCGTTGAGAAACAAATCCTGGAGATTCTGGTTTTTATCGGACACATTTGCCTCCTGTTTTTGGCGGTAGAACCGCGGGTACATCACCGGTTTTCCGGCGTTCAAGACCTTCTTCGCAAACGCAATATGCGGCAAAGAACCGATGAGGTCTAGTTTAAAGCCGTCACGCTTCGCTGTCGGAATTTTCCGTTAGTCCAAGCAGCTTGAGCTTCCGATGCAGCGCCGAACGCTCCATCCCGATGAAGGTTGCGGTGCGCGAGATATTGCCCGAAAACCGGTTGATCTGGATGCGCAGATATTCGCGCTCGAAGTTCTCGCGCGCCTCTTTCAGCGGAATGGCCGTGATCGATTCGGTGTTCGGCAAAATGTCGGTGCCGCCGCGGACGAGCTCGGACGGCAGCATGTCGGCATCGATGCGCGCCAGCCGGTCGCTCGGCGCAAGGATCATCACCCGCTCGATCACGTTGCGCAGCTCGCGAACATTGCCCGGCCAGTCGTGGGCCTGGAGGGCTGCCATCGCCTCCGAGCTGATCTCGGGCGGCGGGACACGACGGTCGGCGGCGTAACGCCGGACAAAATGGTCACAAAGGCTGGCGATATCGTCGCGGCGTTCGCGCAGCGGCGGAATATGCACCGGTACGACGTTGAGCCGGTAATAGAGATCTTCGCGAAAGCGGCTCTCGGCGATTTCGGCCATCAGATCACGCGCCGAGCCCGAAATAATGCGAACATCGACGCGGATCATCGTGCGCCCGCCGACGCGCGTGAAGCTCTGATCGGTCAGTACGCGCAAGATCTTGCCCTGCGTCGTGATCGGCATGTCGCCCACCTCGTCGAGGAACAAGGTTCCGCCGTGCGCCTGTTCGAGCAGACCGACGCGGATCGAGCCGTCCTCGGCTTCGGAACCGAAAAGTTCGGTCTCAACCGTTTCGGGATCCATGCGCGCCGAGGAAATGACACGGAACGGCGCATTCTGCCGCCCACTCCAGCCGTGCAGCACGCGGGCAGCGACTTCTTTCCCCACACCCGGCGCGCCCGTGATCAGCACGCGACTTCCCGTGCTGGCAACGCGTTTCAACGTCGCGCGGACGTTGTTGATCGCCGCGCTGGTGCCGGTCAGCTCGTCCGATGGCCCGGCCTTTTCCCGGAGCTGCTCATATTCGAACTTCAGCCGCTCATTCTCCGTCGCGCGCGCAACCAGATGCAGCAGCCGTTCGGCTTCGAACGGCTTTTCTATGAAGTCGAACGCGCCGCGGCGGATCGCCGCCACCGCGGTATCGAGCCCGCCATGTCCCGAAATCACGATGATCGGCAACGTCGGATCGAACGCCTTGATCGCCTCGACCAGCCCCAACCCGTCGAGGCGCGATCCCTGCAACCAGACGTCGATCAGTGCGAGCGACGGGCGCCGCTGGCGAATAGCCTCGAGCGCGGCGTCGCTGTTCGACGCGGTACGCGCCTCATAGCCTTCGTCTTCCATGACGCCGGCGACCAACTCGCAAATGTCGCGCTCGTCGTCGACGATCAAAATATCAAGCGCCATATTCTTCTCTGTCCTGCCGGTTCCTGATGCGCCCCGGCACCGATTCAATCTGCCCTGTTACCAACTCCCCGCCCTTGCCCGCCAGCGACCGCAGTCGTTCTGGATGCAGCGTCAACGTGACGCATGTCCCCTGCCCTTCGGGATTGTCGCAAAAGTCGAGTTCGCCATAATGCTGTTCGACGATCTTCTTGACGATCGCGAGGCCAAGGCCGGTGCCGCCTTGCCGCGTCGTCATATAGGGTTCGGCGATGGCGTCGCGCGCTTCGGGAAGGCCGATTCCGTCGTCATTGATCCGGATCGCAACCCCGTCGTCGGCACCGATAATCAGTTCGGCGCGAATATGTCCGATCGGCGGCGTGTCCGGATTGTTCGGCCGTTCCTCGATCGCTTCGACGGCGTTTTTCACGATATTTGTCAGTGCCTGCGACAGGAGCCGGCGGTCGCAGACAAGCGGCTCGATCTCGTTCGGCGTCTTGACCGTAAACGCGATGTCGGGTTTTGCGACCTCGAACAGGAACACCGTCTGGCGCAGGATATCGCGGACGTCCTCGACCCCGAAGGTCGGTTTGGGCATGCGCGCAAAGCTGGAAAATTCGTCGACCATCCGCCGCATGTCGTGGACCTGGCGAATGATCGTGTCGGTCAGCCGACGGAACGTAGCCTCGTCGCCCCCCACCTTCTCGCCAAAGCGGCGTTGCAATCGCTCCGCAGCGAGCTGGATCGGGGTCAACGGATTCTTGATTTCGTGCGCAATGCGCCGCGCGACGTCGGACCAGGCGGCGCGGCGCTGGTCGAGCAGTTGCTGCGTGATATCCTCGAAACTCAACACAAAACCATCGCCCTGCGCCACGGCCTTTGCGGCAAGCGTCGCCGGTTCGGCCTCGCGCCGTACGAGTTGCACGATCCCCTCGCGTTCGTCGCCCGTCAGCAAACGCGCGAGTTCGGGCGCAACCTCGGCAAGCGGCTGTCCGGTCAAATCCTGCGCGCTCTGCTTGACCAGCCGCTCGGCAGCCGCATTGACGAGCAAGATGCGGTGATCGGCGTCGACCGATACGACGGCCGACGACACGCCGCTGAGCACCGCTTCGATAAAGCTGCGGCGCGTTTCGAGCTGCGCATTCACGCTGACGAGCGCGCCGGTCTGTCCTTCCAGCTGTTCGGTCATGCGGTTGAAGGCGCGCGTCAGCACCGAAATCTCGTCGTCGCGCGCCGGCGGCGTGACACGCACCGACAAATCGCCGCCCGCCGCGGTGCGCGTTGCGCCAATCAACGTTCCCAGAGGCCGCACGATCCGGTCGGCCACGACGATGGCGGCGATAACAGCGAGCGCGAGCAGCAACAGCGACCCGAGGTAAAGCGCGCCGTTGAATTGGAGCTGGAGTTGCTGCGATCGTTCGAACAACGCATTGTAGTCGGCCAATACGCTCCGCGCGCGGTTGAACTGCTCCATGCCCAGGATGTTCGCGTCGCGCGACGCATAAACATAGACGGTCGGCCGGTCGGGAAGTCGTGCCGCCGCTTCGATCCGATCCGATTTCTGCAGGACCACGACCGGTTCGCCGCGATTGAGTCTTGCAACGGTCTCGGGCGAAATTCGCGCCTCGGCCGCACGATTATCGGGATCGACCATCACGGGCGTGCGCGCGATGCCATCGGCTCCAATCTCGATAATCGCGGACTCGTTCAGTTCGCGAAGCACGACTTGTTGCCCATAGGCATTCTGGAACGGCACGCTGTCGATCGGATAACGCGAAAGATAATAGCTCAGATCTTTCGCCATTGCCGTCGTGTTTGCGCCGACCGACTTCTGGCTGTCCTCGTAAAAAGCCTGCGCCATGCTCGCGGCGTTTTCGAACATCCCGCGCGAGCGGTCCGAATACCAGAAATTGACGCCGAACTGGAACAGCAACGACGCGAATATCACGACGAGCAATGTCGGCGCTGCCGCGATCAGCGAAAAAAGCGCGACGAGCCGGACGTGGAGGCGGCCGCTGCCCCCAGCCATCGAGCGAACCGCGCGTGTCCGCGCGACGCGGCTGCCCACCAGCACGATCAGCGCCATGGCGGGCACAAGATTGGCAACCATGATCGTCGCGACCAGCGCAGGTGTCAGCAAACGCTCGCTCTGCGCATCGCCGGTCACGAAAATATAGGTGGCGATCGCGACGCTGACGATGATCGCAAGGGTGTAATATTCGGGGGCCGCAAAATGCCAGCCGCCAGGACGCGCGGCCTGATCGCCGGAATCATCTTTGGGGTCAGAGGAAGCGACAGGCTCCATTGTGGCTGCGTTACGACAAACCTGTTGCATAGAAAACACACAATGTGCGTCTCAGCGCCGATCCGACCGCTTTTCCGGTCGGCCGTCAGGGGTGCGCGGGGTCGATATCCAGCTGGCCGAGGCGTTTGCGCAACGTGTTGCGATTGATGCCCAGACGTCTGGCGGCATCGAGCTGGTTCCCGCGTACTTCGCGCAGAGTGCGCCGGAGCAGCGCGGCCTCGACGATCGCTTCCAACTGTTCGTGGATTTCGCCGTCATCCTCTGCGCCGGCCAGCTTTTCCCGCGCCCAGTCATCGACCGCACGCGCGATCAGATCGGCCGGCGCCGCGATCGTCACACCCTCGCCGCTTTCGTGGAGCACCGACTCGACGTCGCGCACCGCTACCGTGGTGTCGCGCGACAGGACGGCCAGCCGCTGGACGACATTGCCGAGTTCGCGGACATTGCCCGGCCAATCGTGCCGCTCCAGAATCTGCATCGCCGCCGAGGAAAACTGCCGGTCGGGAAGCCCCGAATGGCGCCCTGCGTCGACGAAGTGCCGCACCAGCGTTGCAATGTCGCTGCGCCTGTCACGGAGCGGCGGCAAGGTGACCGGGATGACGTTGAGCCGGTAGAAAAGATCCTCGCGAAAGCGCCCGTCGGCAACCAGCGTTCGCATGTCGCGGTGCGTCGCGGCGACGACGCGCACGTCGGCGCGGAGCGCCTGGCTGCCGCCGACCGTCGAATATTCGTTGCTTTGCAGCACGCGCAGCAGGCGCGTCTGGGCTTCGAGCGGCATGTCGCCGATTTCATCGAGAAAAAGCGTGCCGCTGGCGGCCTGCTCGAACCGCCCGGCATTGCGGCTGTGCGCACCCGTGAACGCGCCCTTTTCATGCCCGAACAGCTCGGCCTCGATCAGTTCGCGGGGAATCGCGGCCATGTTGATCGCGACGAACGGCCCCGCGCGACGCAGCCCTGTTGCATGGATCGCGCGCGCGACGACCTCCTTGCCCGTGCCCGATTCCCCCAGGATCAGCACCGCCAGGTCGTTGGTCGCAAGGCGCGCGATGGTGCGATAGACCGCCTGCATCGCCGGCGCCCGCCCAACGAGCCCATGGCTGTCGGTTTGCGCCGCGTCGGCTCTGGCCGCGGGCTGGGTGCTCCGATCGAGCGCCGCGCGAACGCTTGCCGTCAACTCCTCCAGGTCGAAGGGTTTGGGCAGATAGTCGTAACTGCCGATTCCCGTCGCGCGCACCGCCGTGTCGAGCGTGTTCTGAGCCGAGAGCACGATGACCGGCGTGGCGGGATCGACGCCCGCGCCGGGCAGCGAGTCGATCCCGTCGCCGTCGGGCAACACCACATCGGTGATGATGAGGTCGGGCCGATTGTCGGCCAGCCAGGCATTACGCTCGCCGACGCTGCCGACCGAAGCGAAGGATCCGCATTCGCCGGTCAATGTTTCGCGAATGATCAGTGCGATCGCGGGATCATCCTCGACCAGCAGGATCGTCTTGCCGTTGCTCATCCGCCGCGCCCCTTTTTCGGCGCTGCCGGAAGATGGACGCGAAAGCGCGTCCATTCGGCGTCGCGAATATGCTGCACCGTGCCGCCCATGTCGCGTGCGAGCTTGGCGACGAGGGCAAGGCCCAGCCCCCTTCCCTCGCGCTTGGTCGTCACGAAGGGATCGAACAGGTCGCCGCGAATATCAGCGGGAACGCCCGGGCCATTGTCGCTGACGCTGAACTCGATCGGCAACGCAATGCGGCCGCGGCCGTCGCCATTGTCGATCGAAAGGCCGTGCCGATAGGCGGTGGCGATCCGTATCACGCCGTCGTCGCGACCGCCCATTGCCTCACAGCCATTTGTAATCAGGTTCAAAAGTATCTGAACAACCGCGTCGTGATTGCCATGGACCATCGGCAACGACGGGTCGAAATCTTCGGCAAAGCGGATGCCGGGAAACTGACGCGCGCGCGCCGTCTCCATCGCCTGATGGATCGGCTGGTACAGGTTGATCGGCGAACAGGCGATCGGCTGACCGCGCGAAAAATGCTCCATCTGGTCGATCAGCGTCGTGATCCGGTCGACCTCGGTACAGATCAGCGTCGTGAAGCGCTCGCCGCTGACGTCGGTCTTGCGCGCAAGGAGCTGCGCCGCGCCCTTGATCCCCGCGAGCGGATTCTTGATCTCGTGCGCGAGCATCGACGCCGCCGCCCCCGCCGCACGACCCGACCGGCCGATCGCGCCGCCCATCAACTCGGCATCGCTCTGCGACGGGACCAGGGTCAGGATCCGATGGCCGCTGCGGCCATAAGGAACCATCTGCATATCGACGAACGCCGATTTGCGGCCGCCGATCGAGATTTCGGCGCGGTGCGCGAACAGCGCCGACGTCGCGGGGTCATTCATCCGCTGGCGATAGCTGCGATCCATCCCGATCACGTCATAGACGACGCGCCCGACCATTGCCGCGCGGCCGATATTGCACAGCTGCTCGGCGGCGGCATTGACGAACAGGATCACGCCGCCCTTGTCGATCAGCAAGGTGGCGATAGGATGCGACTGGATAATTTCGTCATGATCGAACGTCGGGATGCTCGACGTCAGCGCACTCACGCGGCGGCCTTGCTCAGATACGGCCCGTAAAATTGTTCGAGGGCGTCAAGGACGCCGCGGCTGTCGGGTATCTGGTTGACCTTGTTTCGGAAGTCGGCCGATCCGTGCAGCCCCTTGACGTACCAGCCCAAATGCTTGCGCGCCATGTTAACGCCCGTCACCTCGCCATAATGCTCGATCATCGCGCGATAATGCGTTGTAATAATGTCATATTGCTCGTCGATGCCGGGGTCGGGCCGCTCGGCCTCGCCGCGGAGCGCCGCCATGACCTGACCGAGCAGCCAGGGGCGGCCATAGGCGCCGCGGCCGATCATCACGCCATCGGCGCCGCTCTGTGCCAGCGCCGTCTTCGCATCGTCGGCCGAACAGATGTCGCCATTGACGATGACGGGGATGGAAACCGCGTCCTTGACGGTACGGACGAAACCCCAGTCAGCCTCGCCGCGATACATCTGATTGCGCGTGCGCCCGTGGACGGTCACGAGCTTCGCGCCCAGATCTTCCGCGATATGCGCGAGCTCGGGCGCGTTCAGGCTGTCATGGTCCCAGCCCATGCGCATCTTGACCGTAACGGGCACCTGCACCGCCTTGACGCAGGATTCGATCAGCGCGCCTGCGAGCTTCAGATCGCGCATCAGCGCCGATCCCGCATCGCCGTTGGTGACTTTGCGCACCGGACAACCCATGTTGATGTCGATGATCGCCGCGCCGCGATCCTCGTTCAGCTTGGCCGCCTCGCCCATTTCATAGGGCGTGCAGCCGACGAGCTGCATCGACACAGGCTCTTCGATCGGGTCCCATGCGGCTTTCTGGACCGACTGCCGAGTTTCGCGGATCGCAGCCTGGCTCGCGATCATCTCGGTGACGTTGAGCCCCGATCCATAGCGGCGCACGAGCTTGCGGAACGGCAGGTCGGAGACGCCCGTCATCGGCGCGAGGATCACGGGATCCGCGATTATGATGTTGCCGATCTGAATGGGCCGGAGCGGCGCCATGGCGGGGAGCTTTCGTCAATCTGCCTAAAATTTGAGCAGCCCGTACACGCTAAGCCGCTTTCCCGCAAGTCGCGGCTGCGCTAACCGGCGCGGCAGATGACCGAGTCCTCTTCTTTTCCCGTACCGCGCGTGGCGGCGGTACTGCTTGCCGGCGGCCGCGGCACGCGCGCGGGTTTCGATCAGCCAAAGCAGGTCGAGATGCTGGGCGGAAAGCCGGTCCTGCAGTGGAGCATCGATGCCTTTGCGGCGCACCCGGCGATCGACGGCGGCGTGCTCGTCGCCAACAGTGACGTCATGGCAGCCGTCAATCCCCTGCCCGAAGCCTGGATTGCTGCTGATCCTGGCGCCGAACGCCAGCAATCGGTCGGCAATGCGCTTGCCGCGCTCGCGGACTGGGATGACGAGGCGTCGATCCTGATCCATGACGCAGCGCGTCCCGGCGTGACCGCCGAGGTAATCGATCGCCTGCTCGCCGCGCTGCAAAGCGCGGACGCGGCGATCCCGACCCTGCCCGTTCCCGACACGCTGGTCGAACAGACGGCGTCCGAAGCCGGCGACGTCGTTGACCGCAGCATCCTAGCGCGCGTTCAGACCCCGCAAGCCTTTCGCCTGGGAACGTTGCGCCTCGCGCATGCGGAAGCAATCGAAGCCGCGGCGACCGATGACGCGCAGCTTGTGCGCCGGCTGGGCATCGCGGTCGCGACGGTGCCGGGCGATGCGCGGCTCCACAAACTGACATATGCCGAGGATATGGCGATCCTTTCGGGGCTTTTGGGAACGGCAAATATGCGAACCGCGGTCGGCATGGGATATGATGTTCACCGCCTGGTTGCGGACAAGGCGCTGTGGATAGGCGGGATAGAAATCACACATAGTCATGGACTTGAAGGTCATAGCGATGCCGATGTCGCGCTCCATGCGTTGACCGATGCGATCCTCGGCGCGCTCGCCGAAGGCGATATCGGCGACCATTTTCCGCCCAGCGATCCGCAGTGGCGCGGTGCAGCATCGCACCGCTTCCTGGCCTTTGCGGGCGAGCGTGTATCGGCGCGCGGCGGGCATATCGGCCATGTCGACCTGACGATCATCGCCGAGGCGCCGAAAATTGGCCCGCATCGCTCGGCAATCCGCGCGCGCATCGCTGAAATCCTTGCGATTCCGGTTGGTCACGTTAGTGTGAAAGCCACGACGACCGAGCGGCTGGGGTTCACTGGCCGCCGCGAGGGGATCGCTGCCCAAGCCATCGCTGCGCTTTCGCTTCCGGAGAATTGAACCTTGCAGTCTGCCGATGACACGCGCCTCGCTGCGCGCGACGATCTTGCCACGATCGTCCTTGCCAACAACCGTGCTGCGGGGCGCAAGCTGGCGGTCGCCGAAAGCTGCACCGGCGGGATGGTATCGGTCGCCCTGACCGATATCGCGGGCAGCTCGGACGTCTTTTCGGCGGGTTTC
Organism: Sphingopyxis sp.; assembly: GCF_965227415.1. Lineage (GTDB taxonomy): Bacteria > Pseudomonadota > Alphaproteobacteria > Sphingomonadales > Sphingomonadaceae > Sphingopyxis. The sequence goes on from NZ_OZ245749.1 coordinate 715,410, forward strand.
ATCACCTACTCCGGACACGCCAAGCAGTCGCAGCTCGACGTCAGCAGCGAAATCCTGGAAACCTTTGGCGAAGTCTCGCTGGCCACCGCATGGGCGATGGCGGCGGGCGCGCTGACGAACAGCGACGCCGACGTCGCCGTTGCGATCACTGGCATCGCGGGTCCGGGCGGCGGGTCCGAGAAGAAGCCGGTCGGCCAGGTCGTCTTCGCGCGCGCCTTGCGGGGGCAGAACCCCGACGATTATTTCACCCAGAGAGTCCAGTTCGATTCAAAGGACCGCGGTGCGATCCGCCACGCGGCAACCTTGTTCGCGCTTGAGCTGCTTCAGCCTGACAAGGACGCGCTGCGGCCGTCGGAAGATGTTGCACTGCCAGCGCCGTAAAGTTCGCCCGCGCGGGTTTCGAAAGCCGCGATCATCTTGCGCAGCGCCTTGTCGAACATCTGCCCTGCGAGCGTTTCGAACACCCGGCTGCGGAATGCGAAATCCACCATGAAATCGACCCGGCAGCCTCCGCTTTCGATCGGAGCGAAATGCCATTCATTGCTCAAATGCTTCATCGGGCCGTCGATGTAACTGACCGTGACGGCGCGCGCCCGCTCCTTGTGGACGCGGCACGAAAAGCTTTCGCGGAGGCCCTTGAAGCCGACGATCATGTCGGCGACCGCCTCATGCTCGCTGTCGCTGCGGACGCGGAGCGCGATCACCCACGGCAGGAATTCGGGATAGCGCGCGATGTCGGTGACGAGCGCGAACATCTGTTCGGCGCAATACGGCAATTCGCGCGTTTCGTGGTGCCGGGGCAAAGGCTGGTCAGTCCGCCTTGACGCGCGCCAGCTGCGCCTCGCGCGCGGCACGCATCCGCTCGAAATCATCGCCGGCATGATAGCTCGACCGCGTCAGCGGCGACGAAGCGACCTGAAGGAAGCCCTTGGCGCGCGCGATCTGTGCATAGGCGTCGAACGCCTGTGGCGTCACGAAGTCGATGACCTTCGTATGCTTCGGCGTCGGTTGCAGATACTGCCCCATCGTCATGAAATCGATGTCGGCGCTGCGCATGTCGTCCATCACCTGATGGACCTCCATCCGCTCCTCGCCAAGGCCGAGCATGATCCCGGACTTGGTGAAGATCGACGGATCGCGGCGCTTGACGCTTTCGAGCAGGCGCAGCGACGCATAATAGCGAGCGCCCGGACGGATCGTCGGATAGAGCCGCGGCACAGTCTCGAGATTATGGTTATAGACGTCGGGCCGCGCGTCGACGATCGCCGCGACCGCGCTTTCGGGCTTGTTGCGAAAATCGGGGGTCAGGATTTCGATCGTCGTCTGCGGCGTTTCGCGGCGCAGCGCCTCGATCACCTTCACGAACTGGCTTGCGCCGCCGTCGGGCAGATCGTCGCGATCGACCGAGGTGATCACGATATGGGTCAGCCCCATCTTCGCCGCAGCGATCGCCGTATGTTCGGGCTCGAGCAGGTCGACGGGGCGCGGCATGCCGGTCTTGACGTTGCAGAAGGCGCAGGCGCGCGTGCAGGTGTCGCCGAGGATCATCACCGTCGCATGCTTTTTCGTCCAGCATTCGCCGATATTCGGGCAGGCCGCTTCCTCGCAAACCGTGTGCAGATTGAGGTCGCGCATCAGCCGCTTGGTCTCGGCATAGCCGGGGCTGGTCGGCGCTTTGACGCGGATCCAGTCGGGTTTGCGGACGCGCTGCGAAGGCTGGGGCGGTTGTGCGGGAGCGTTCATGTCGCCCACATAGTCGTGCGCGCGCCTCTTCTCAACCTCTCTACCTATGCTAAGGCGCATCCATGACTCGCTTTGCAGATATGATCGATGGCTATCGCCGTTTCCGTAGCGGCGGCTGGCAGGAACAACGCGAACGCTGGGAACAGCTTGCCGAAGGCCAATCGCCTAAGGTGATGGTGATCGCCTGTTCGGACAGCCGGTCCGAACCTTCGCAGATCTTCGACACCAATCCGGGTGAGATTTTCGTCGTGCGCAATGTCGCCGCACTGGTACCGCCGTTCGAGACGACGCCGGGCCGCCACGGCGTGTCGGCCGCGCTGGAATTCGCGGTGCAGTTTCTGAAGGTCGAGGAAATCGTCGTGATGGGCCATGGCCTTTGCGGCGGCTGCCACGCGGCGCTGCACCGGACGATGGAGGGCGCCGAGCCCGGGCGTGGCGGCTTTATCGCCGACTGGATTGCGATGCTCGACGACGCAAGCGACGATGTGCGCGCCGACTATCCCGATTTCGACAATCGCGAAGCTGGCCGCGCGATGGAAATGGCGGCGGTGCGCGTGAGCATCGCCAATCTGCGTACTTTTCCTTGTATCCAGGAGAAGGAAAAGCGCGGAAGCCTGACCTTGCGCGGTGCGTTCTTCGCGATCAGCGACGGCGTTCTGCACATATTGGACGACGCGACGGGAGATTTTGCGCCGGCCTGAGGCCGAACAGGGAGGACGACATGAGCAAGAATGCTATGTGGCTGACGATCATCTTCGTCGCCGCCATCATCGGGGCTTTTCTGGGACCGTCGCTCGGCAATCTGCTCGGCGAAGGCACGATGCTGATCCTTGCGCCGCTCTTTCTGATCGGCGTCGTCGCCTTCTGCATCTGGGCGCTCTCCAGCAACAAAAGCGGCAAGAAAGCCGATAGTGCAACACTGGCTGACGCGCGCACGATGCGCGCGCCCGAGGGCAAGGGACGCATCTATATCACCCGCCGCGGCTTCGTGGCCGCGCTGCAGGGCATGAACGTGACGCTCGACGGAACCGCGCAAGGTCAGATCAAGTCCGGCCAGATGCTGATGGCCGAGGTCGAGCCGGGCACGCACCGCCTCCAGGTCGGTACGGCAAAAGCAAAGCTGGCCAACGCTGCGGAGATGGACATCGACGTCGGGGCTGGCGGCGTTGTCGTCGTCGACGCCATGATCGAAATGGGCGCGCTCAAGGGCAGCGTGAAGCTGTCCCGCCTCGACGCCGCCAAGGCGCGCGAAAATGTCAACGCGACCGCGCTGATCCTGTGGGAGGTCCCGCCGACCTGATCCGATCGCAATCCTCTCCCTTTCGTCGCCCTTTCGGGGCATTTGGCGGCGGAACGCCCGCCAACTGCGGGCAGCCGATTTTACCCTGCCGCGACGCGATGCCAAAGCAATCGCAGGTCGCAATCAGGGAGACATCCATGGCGCTTCGCCAACAATTACTCGCCGCCCCGGCGCTCGCGTCGCGGCGGCGCGCATTTCCTGGCGAAGACGAAAATTATGCCAAGGCGCGCAAATCGTTGCTCGCCGAGGAAATCGATCTTCGCCGCAAGATAGGCCGCGTTGCCGAGCAGCGCCGCGCGCTGCCGCCGGGGCCGCTGATGAAGGATTATCGATACAAGGACGCGAACGGCGCCGAACTCGGGCTCGCCGACCTGTTCGGCGATCATGACACCCTCGTCAGCTATTTCTGGATGTACGGCCCCGGCCGCGAACGCCCCTGCCCGATGTGCACCAACTGGTTGGGCGCGGTGAACGGCAATGGCACCGACATCAAACAGCGCGTCGCGCTCAAGATTTTCGGGCGGAGCGCCGTCGAACGGCAAAAGGCGTTCGCACAGGAGCGTGGCTGGCAGGCGCTGGATTTCGTCCAGACGGTCGGCGACGACTATGCAAAGGACTTCAACCTGCTCAACGCAGACGGCAGCGAGAATCCTGCGCTCGTCGTTTTCAAGCGCAATGACAGCGGCATTCGGCTGTTCTGGAAGAGCGAGATGGCGGCAGGGATGGCCGATCCGGGCCAGGATGCTCGCGACGCGCCCGATATCGCGTCCTTGTGGAGCATCCTTGACCTGACCCCCGATGGGCGCGGGACCGACTGGTATCCGTCGCTGGAATATTGAGGGGCCCAAGCGGCCGCGCCCGTTCCAAAACCCTTAAGATTGCCCTTCAACACGCCATTTTGTCGGCGCGCCGTGCATTACACTCGACGACCTGCGCAACCTTGCACCGTATCGAGAGTCCATTTGCGTGAAGGGGTCAGTGAATTTGCGGGACCCTGTAGATCATATATTGAAGGAGTCTCGAATGGGTGCCGTTTCCAAAAGTCCAAGAATGCTGTTGATGCTGGCGATGCTGGCCGGAACCGCGACTGTCAGCCTTGCCGCGCAGGAGCAGGAAACGACGGGTCAGGACACCGGCGGCGAGGTGATGGCGACCGTATATGGCACGCCCCCGCCCGACCTGACGAAGATGGCCGAAGGTCCCAAGGTCGAAGGCATCATCTCGGCGCGCAGCGGCGACAAGATGCAAGTCACGACCGCCGACGGCAACAACACGATCATCTCGATCCTCGATGCGACCCGGATCAAGGGCAGCGGTGGATTCCTGGGTCTCAACAGCAACAAACTCGCTGCGGCATCGCTGCTCAACGGACTGCCGGTGACGGTCGAAACGCGGCAGTGGGACGGCGGCCTGGTGGCAAGCCAGGTGGTTCTCAAGAACAAGGACCTCCGCACCGCGAACATGATCCGCAACGGCACCGACCAGCGCTTTGCCGAACAGACGGCCGCTACCGAAGCGCTGCGCAGCCGCGTCAGCGATATCGACCAGTATAATGTCAAAAGCACGACGAACGTGAATTTCGACACGGGCAAGGCGGTCCTTTCCGAACAGGCGAAGGGCGACCTTTGCACTGCGGCAAGCGCAGCCGAGGGGATGGACAACGCGCTGTTGCTGGTCGTCGGCTACACCGATTCGACGGGAAGCGACGAGTTCAACCAGGAACTGAGCGAAAAGCGCGCCAGCCGCGTCGTCAACTATCTGCAGCAGGCCTGCGGCTGGAAGCCTTATCGTATGCTGACCCCCACCGGAATGGCCGAAGCCGACCCGGCAGCGGACAACAGCACACCCGAAGGCAAGGCGCGGAATCGCCGCGTGGCGGTGAATATCCTGGTCAGCAAGGGCCTGGACGGACTGTAAGAGGCTCGGGGTGGGTTCTGCCCACCCCGGACTCTCGGCGTTGAAACGCCCGATCGGTCAAGGGATGGCGTAGGTCACATTCGCCTGCCCGACCGGCTTGTCCGCATCGTCCGTCCAAATGCGGACGTCCATCACCGCAAGCCGCTTGCCGAGGCGGAGCATATGCGCGTCGGCGGTCAGCGAACCCGGCCGGCACGGCCGCAGAAACTGATAATTGAGCGCGCTCGTCACCGCCATCGCGACCGGGCCGATATGCGCCAGCACCAGGGCATAGGCCACCATGTCGGCAAACCCCATCTGCGTCGGCCCCGAAATCAGCCCGCCCGGGCGCAGCGCTTTATCGCCGGGGTCCATGCGCGCCTGCACATGGCCGGGCGCGACGGAGACGACATAGCCACGCGAGCCGGGTTCGGCGTGCGGGAAAGCCTGCTCCAGAAAGTCGTTGAGCGCGTCCGCATCCATGCGGACGGCGCCCGACGATATCGGAGGTGCCTCCCCCGCCATCGAATTCAGCGCGTCAGTTTCTTGTACGACGTCGCATGCGGGCGCGTCGCATCGTCGCCGAAGCGGCGGATCTTGTCCTCTTCATAGGATTCGAAGTTTCCTTCGAACCATTCGACATGGCTGTCGCCCTCGAACGCGAGGATATGCGTGGCGAGGCGATCGAGGAAGAAGCGGTCATGGCTGATGACCACCGCGCAGCCCGCGAAATTCTCCAGCGCTTCTTCGAGCGCCGCGAGCGTTTCGGTGTCGAGATCGTTGGTCGGTTCGTCGAGCAGCAGCACATTGCCACCCTGTTTCAGCATTTTCGCCATATGAACGCGGTTGCGCTCACCGCCCGAAAGCTGCCCAACCTTCTTCTGCTGATCGACGCCCTTGAAATTGAAGGCGCCGACATAGGCGCGCGTCTGCATCTCGTGCTTGCCGATATTCATGATTTCGGCGCCGCCGGAGATTTCCTGCCAGACATTGTTGTCGGGGTTCAGGTCGTCGCGGCTCTGATCGACGAAGCCCAGATGGACGGTGTCGCCAATGACGACCTTGCCATTGTCGGGCGTCTCCTGCCCCGTGATCAGCTTGAACAGGGTCGACTTGCCGGCGCCGTTGGGGCCGATGACGCCGACGATGCCGCCGGGCGGGAGCGAGAAGCTCAGGTCCTCGAACAGCAATTTGTCGCCATAGGCTTTCGAGATATTCTCGACCTCGATGACCTTGCCGCCGAGCCGTTGCGGAACCTGAATGACGATCTGCGCCTTGCCGGGGATGCGCTTTTCCTGCGCTTCGACCAGCTGGTCAAAGCTCTTGATACGCGCTTTCGATTTGGCCTGTCGGGCTTTCGGCGACTGACGAATCCAGTCGAGCTCGTCCTTGATCGCTTTCTGGCGACCAGCATCCTCGCGCGATTCCTGCTCGAGGCGCTTGCCCTTCTTTTCCAGATAGGTGGAATAATTGCCTTCGTAGACAAAATAGCGGCCACGATCGAGTTCGAGGATCCAGTTCACGACATTGTCGAGGAAGTAGCGATCGTGCGTGACGAGGATGACGTTGCCCGGATAGTCGACGAGATGCTTTTCGAGCCACGCGACGCTTTCTGCATCCAGATGGTTCGTCGGTTCGTCGAGCAGCAGGATCGAGGGCTTTTCGAGCAGCAAGCGCGTGAGCGCGATGCGGCGCTTTTCGCCGCCGGAAAGGCTTTGGACGCCGGAATCACCCGGCGGACAGCGCAGCGCTTCCATCGCGATTTCGAGCTGGTTGTCGAGCGTCCAGCCGTCGACCGCATCGATCTTTTCCTGCAGCGTGCCCATTTCTTCCATCAGCGCGTCGAAATCGGCGTCGGCGGGCGGATCGGCCATCAGGGTGCTGATCTCGTTGAAGCGCTCCATCATGTCGGCGACGCCGCGAACGCCGTCCATGACGTTTTCCTTGACCGTCTTGGTCGGATCGAGCTCGGGCTCCTGCGCCAGATAGCCGACGGTGATCCCCTCGCCCGGCCAGGCTTCGCCGGTGAATTCGGTGTCGATGCCGGCCATGATCTTCATCAGCGTCGATTTACCCGTGCCGTTCGGACCGACGATGCCGATCTTGGCATCGGGGTAGAATTGCAGGCTCAGGTCCTTGAGCGTCGGCTTTTGCGCGCCGGGATAGGTCTTGTTCAGACCCTTCATCACGAAACTATATTGGGCGGCCATGGATATGCTCCGGTAGGGGCTGGGCCGCGAGCGCGGCCGGGAGAGTTGCGCGCCGGTTAGCGAATGGGCGCGGGGTTGGCAATCGGCGCTTGCGAGCGGCGGAAGCCGCGCTAGGAAAGCGGCCATGAAAAACTTTCCTGCCCCTGCCCGCTTTGTCGGGATCGCTGCTCTCTGTCTCGCCGCGACCCACGCCTCAGCTTCGGACGCCGCTCCCGAAAGCGCCGTCGATCTGGCGCAGCATGGCGCGGACCCCGCATGGTCGATCGTTGAAGACCTGACGACCGAGATCGGGCCGCGCATGGCCGGGACCGAAGCCGAAGCCGCGGCGCGACGCTGGGCCATTGCACGTTTGCAGGCGCTGGGCTTCGCCAATGTGCGCGAAGAGCAGTTCGACCTGCCCGTCTGGGTGCGCGGTGAAGAACAGGCCTGGCTCACCGGCCCGTTCCAGCCGCAGAAACTGGCGGTCACCGCGCTCGGCAATTCCGCCTCGACCGGGTCCAAGGGGATCGAAGGCGACATTGCCTATTTCGAAAGCTTCGACGCTCTCGCCGGCGCATCGGACGCCAAGGTAAAGGGCAAGATCGTCTTCATCGACAACCAGATGAAAGCAGCGCAGGACGGCAGCGGCTATGGCTATTATGGCCGTGGCCGCTTCACTGGTCCCAATGTTGCGGCGAAAAAGGGCGCGATCGCGATCGTCATTCGGAGTATCGGCACCGATGCGCACCGCAACCCGCACACCGGCGTCACCAATTTCGATCCGGGCGTCAAGCCGATCCCTGCGGGAGCAATCTCGAACCCCGATGCCGATCAACTGGCCCGTCAGTGGAAGCGGGCGGTCGCTGTCACGCAGCCCGAACCGCTCCACATGAAGCTCGTCCTGACGCCGCAGAATCTCGGCACCAAGCATTCGGGCAATGTCATCGCCGAAGTTCCGGGCAGCGACCCAGCCGCCAGTCCCATTATCGTCGCCTGCCATCTCGACAGCTGGGATCTTGGCACCGGCGCGATCGATGACGCGGCGGGCTGTGGCATCATCACCGCCGCTGCCGGGCATGTGATGAAAGCCGCCACGCCACGCCGCACGATCCGCATCCTGTGGGCCGGTGCCGAAGAAGTCGGGGTGTTCGGCGGCAAGGCCTATTTCGAGACGCACGGAAAAGAGAAGCATGCCGCCGCGCTGGAGTCGGATTTCGGCGCCGACCGCGTCTGGCGGATCGACTTCAAACTTCCCGACAGCGCCAAACCCGTCGCCGACCGGATCGCTGCCGCGGTGATGCCGTTCGGCGTCGTGCGCGGCAAGCAGCCCGCCGGCGGCGGCGCCGACATCGGTGCGCTCGTCCAGGCGGGCGTTCCCGCAATCGATTTGCAGCAGGACGGGACACGTTATTTCGATGTCCACCACACGCCCGACGACACGCTCGACAAGATCGACCCCATGCAATTGCGGCAAAATGTGACCGTTTGGGCCGCGACTCTGGCGATTCTTGCCAACAGCACGGATGACGAACTTCCGTAAGTATGACGAAGAAATGACAGATTTCCGCCAGCGCTGGCCATCTCAATTATTTTTGTTGACGATTCACGCGGAACGGCTAAATCCCGCGGCTCGCGGTACGGGAAAGTTCCCCGACGCGTTAAGGCATTTTAGGGAGCCCACACATCATGAAGAAGTTTGCTGCTATCGCTGTTGCTGCCAGCATGTTCGCCCTCGCCGCTTGCGGTGAAAAGGCTGCTGAAGAAGCCACCACCGACGCTCCGGCTGCCGAAGCTGTTGCAGAAGAAGGCGCCGACGCCGCTGCTGCTGGCGCCGACGCCGCTGCCGCTGGTGCCGACGCTGCCGCTGCTGGCGCCGAAGCTGCTGCTCCGGCCGCTGACGCCGCTGCTGCTCCGGCCGCTGACGCTGCTGCCGCTCCGGCCGCAGACGCCAAGGCTGCTGCTCCGGCTGAAGCCAAGAAGTAAGTCACAGCCCCTCGGGGCATGACTGAAACGAGAAACGGGCGGTCTTCCTTCGGGAAGGCCGCCTTTTTCTTTGGGCGCGGTGTCCCTAGTTCAGCTGACCCTGGATGCTGATCGTGAAGCCGGTCGGCGTCCCCGTCGATCCCGCCATCGCGCCTTGCGGGCGCAGGCAGATGAATTTGACCGCCGGATCATAGGCCGCGACCGGCGTATAGCCGCAGGCGGCAAAGGTCGCGGGCTTGGTCGCCGAATTGGAATAGCGGACGTCGGTCGCGCTGTTGAACGTCAGCCCGCTTGTCGGCGATCCTTGCGTAAAGACCGGCGCCGCGGCGCTGCCGACAATGATCTGCAACGGCAGCGTATCGACGATCAGCAGCGTGTTGTTATCGACCGCGGCCGGGCCGCTGTTCTGCACCTGAAAGCTGTAGCGGACGATCGCGCCGGGGATCGCTTTCGGATTGGTCGTTCCATTGACCGGATCGGATACCAGCACCGATGTCTTCGCCATTCCTAGCGTCGCGTTCGCCGCGCGCTTGGTGTTGGTAATGATACAACTGACGACGTCGCCCATCTGGGGCGTCACGCCCCCGCCCGCCGCTGTCGGAAGCACCGTCGAGGACGTGGCGGCGTTGGTGCACAGCATCGCCGATGTGTATTGACCCAGATCGGTCGTCCCACTGGCCGCTTCCCCCAGCGTGTAGGCTGTGCCTGCCACGACCTGCGTCTGCGGCGTCGCGGCGTTGGTCACCGTCGTCCCGGTGCCGGTCGTCGTCGTCGTTGCAACGACCGTTGCGCCCTGGTTGATATTCATTGCGAACTGGTCGCCCGCAAACTGCCGTCCGCCACTACCCAGCGCTTTGGTCAGCGTCAGGTGTGGAAACGGAGTCTCGGTAAAGGTGCATTGCACCGCGTCGCCGAAAAGCAGCGAGCCGAAATTATACGATGTCGTGATGACGTTGGTCGGCATCACCGTCGCCGACGCGGTGCTGTTGATACACGTGAGCGAGGACCGGTATTTGGCGAGCGCGCTGGTGCTGCCCGCCGCCATCGACTGGTTGAGCGTGAGCGGAATCGCCGCTGTGCTCGACAGCGCTGCGGCGGCAAAGGGTCCCAGCCCGGTTCCGCTCGACGTTCCCGAAGCCAGCGTGGCGCCGCCGCTCGTGGCGTTGATCGAGAAAGTGAACTGGTCGGCGGCGTTCAGGCGCGCGCCCGAAATCTGGGTGTTGAGGCGGATCGAAGCAAAGCGGACCGCGAACATCGTCCCCTGCAGCCCGCCGCCGACAAGCGTCGTCGTCACCTGCGTCGGCGAAACCGATCCGACGATATAGGCGCCAACATTGCCGTCGGCCCCCGTCACGTTGAAGCTGTTGGTCCCCGCCCCGGTGGCGGTCGGATAGGTCGAGCCGCTGATCGGGCCCGCGGTGTCGAGCAATTGCCAATTGCCGCCGTTGGTCTGGAACCGCAGCGTCTCGCCGCCGTTCGAGGATTCGCCGTCGGCACCGACGAACATATAGGCGCTGACCGTTCCCGACGATGGCGGCGTCAGCGTGATGCCGGTGATCTGAATCGTCGTGGTGCCGGCAGCGGTCTGATAAAGGATGGGGCGGCCCGCGATGCCCAGAAATGCGGTATTGCCGATTGCAGCGCCCGTCCACGACGGCGACGTGGCCGACACGGCGGCCGTGCCCGACACGCGCATGTTGAAACTCATCACCGTCCCGTCGGGCAAGGTGAAAGAGAGATTCTGCCCGCCCGCGGTCCGCGCCGTCGTATCGTTATAGGTCGTGAGGTCGAGCCAACAATAGGTCTGCCAGTCGGCCGGGCCGGTCGTGCCCTGCGACGTCGCATAGTAACAGGGCGCGGCAAAGGCCGGGCTCGCCACGCACAGCACCGCAAGCAGCGCGCAAAGCGCCGCGATCAGCTTGTTCAGTCTGATGCCCACCCGTTTCAAATGCTCTGGTCCTTGGCGTGGACTATAAGCACAAATGTTTAGAGGGGTGTTAAGGGTGATTAAGGCGGCGCAAAACCGCGCAACGCGCCTATCGTTCGGTAGAAATGGTCGGGGAGACAGGATTCGAACCTGCGACATCTTGCTCCCAAAGCAAGCGCGCTACCGGGCTGCGCCACTCCCCGAACCGCAGGCGCCTTAGACGGCGCGGTGGCACAAGTCTATCCCGTAGAGGTCGCAATCAGCCGCGCATAGAAATCAATCATGCGTTTGAAGCTGTCGATGGCCATATGCTCGTTGGTGCCGTGGATCATCGCCGATTCCTTGAGGCTGAAATGCATCGGCATGAAGCGATACACTTCTTGCGACACCGGCTCCATGCTGCGGCTATCGGTGCCCGCAACGACAAGCGTCGGGGTCAGCACAGCCGTCGGCGCATCAGCGCGCGCCGCCGCCGCGATCCATTTCCAGCCCGGTGAGCTGGTCGACGAGACACGCGACGGCTCACGCGGCGGCTTGACCCACGCGAGTTCGACCTTGGTATCACCCACCGCGTCCCTGGCACGCGCCATGACGTCGGCCGAACTGTTCCATGGCGCGATGCGATAATTGATCAGTGCGTTCGCCGACTGCGGCAGCACATTCTCCTTGGGGCTGCCTTCCAGCATCGTCGGCGCGATCGTGGTGTGGAAGGCGGCAGCGGTGGTCGGCGCAGCGCCGAGCTGGCGCTTGAGCAGCGATCCGAAGAGCCATTGGTTCGCGACCGCCATCTTGGTCGTGCCGCCCTTCTTGGCCGCGAGCGATTCGATCATCGACGCGCCGGGTCCGCGCACGTCGAGCGGGAACGGCTTACCCGTGATGGCAAGCACCGCCTTGGCGAGCGTTTCGACGCCGGTTTCGGCCGGCGGCATCGAGCTGTGGCCGCCAGGCGCGTTTGCCGTGACCTTCAGCGTGCCATAGCCTTTTTCAGCAATGCCGATCATGATCGCGGGGCCATCGATCACGGGCGTGTCGGTCAGGACGATGCTGCCTTCGTCGAGCGTATAGATCGCCTTCACGCCCTCGGCCTTCAGCTTCGCCGCCGCCGCAACTGCGCCCGAACCACCGGCCTCTTCGTCATGTCCCGAGATCAGATAGATCCCCCGCTTGGGCTTGAACCCGGCTTTGGCGAGGGCATCGAGCGCCTCGAACAGGCCGACGAGCGATCCCTTGTCGTCCACGGTGCCGCGGCCCCACACCGCCTTCTCGGCGATCGTCCCCGCAAAGGGCGGGTATTTCCAGTCGGCTTCGGTGCCCGGCGTGACCGGCACGACGTCCTGATGCGCCATGACGATGATCGGCGCGAGCGACGCGTCGCTGCCCGGCCAGTGATAGACGAGCGTGCGGTTGGGCAGGATCGTGCGCGCCATCGCGGCGTGCGCCGCCGGATAGCTCGTCGCGAGCCAGGCGTGGAGCTTGTCCCACTCCGCGACGTCGTTGGCGGCGGGGTCCTGGTTCGATACAGTACGCAGCTGCGCTGCTTCGCTGAGATGGCGGACGGCGGCATCCAGATCATAAGCGGGCGCGGGCGCCAGCGTCACGTCGCTGCCGTCAGCGACGTCCTTTGGTGCGAAGTTCGCGGTGCGAACCGCCACAGTGCCCGCAACGACGGCGAGCGCAGCGATCCCGACCAGGAAGATCGTCCGGCGTTTGCGCATATTCCTCTCCCATTTCCCGTGCGCCACAAGACCGCGATTGGTCGCGATATGCAACCCAATCCTGCCCAAACCGGAATCGCGCAAACTTGAAACGCCGGTGAGGCCGCTCCGCGCCGATACGCTTGCCGGGCGCAGTCCCGGAAAGCACCGACGCCAAAGGAAATGGTGGGCCCGGCAGGACTCGAACCCGCAACCTAGCCGTTATGAGCGGCCAGCTCTAACCGTTGAGCTACAGGCCCCCCTTTCGACACCCGGCGGGGGATGTGCGGGCGATAGCGGAGCGAGCCGACGATTGGCAAGCCGCTTAGGGGCTCAGGCCTGCGCCTTTCGCGCTGCCATCGCCAAGATTCCAGCGGTATCGATCGCGTCGACGCCGCGGTTTGCCAGATGGCTCAGCACGGCATCCCACCAGCGATAGAATCGGTCGAGATCACTGTCGGTCCGCACATAGGGCGTGTTTCCCACCTTTAACGATGGCGAATGAAACGAGAAGTTGAGGATCGGCACCTGCTGGCCCAGCGCCACATCGATCGCGCGACAGGCGCGCTCGGCGGGGATGCCCTCGGGCGTCAGCGCTATGCGCTCGACAAGGCCGAGCCGCGCCAGCGCCGCGCCGGCATGCATGCCGTTGCGCGCAATCCGGTGATAGACGCTTTGCCCCGCAGCGCCCAGAAAACCGCCAAAGACGGTTGTGACGGGGACTTCGAGCACGGCCCCCGCCGTCGTCGACACCCACCAGGGGTGCAGCGGCGCACCGCGATAGTCGGGTCCCTGACCCTTGCGATAGTCGAACCCGGCGCGAACCGACGTGTCGCAACGAAACCCAAGTTCGGCAAGCATGGTCGCGGTCTCAGGTCCCAGCCCATAACGTCCGGCGCGATAGACGGTCGGGGCAACGCCGAACCGGCGCGCGATTGCATCGCGCAACGCTTCCATCTTGGCGCGTTGAAGCGGGGCCGGAAGATTGCCCGTATAGCTGTTGAACTCGTTGACGTCCTCGTCGTGCGGGGGCGTGACCCACGGATGGAGCTGCGCCCCGACGTCGCATCGACCGCCTCTCTGCGCCTTGCCCAGGATGTCGACGGCGCGATCATCCTGCACGATCGGCCAATCGACCAGATAGATGGGCACGACCCCGGCGCGCTCAAAATAGCCCTGACATTCGGCAAGCGCCGGAACCGAATCGAGCCGGAAACCCGTGCGGGCGAACGGCGCCGCCCAGTCGAAATCCTCTTCGGTGTCGATCGTGACCCAAAAGCGCGGGCGTTCTTCCGCGTCGAGCGCGACCAGCTCGGATTCCGCCGGATATGCCTGGAAATCGCCCGCAGGCCGCACCTTGATCCCCTTTGCCTCCGCCTGCCCGGCGCGGCTACTCGCTCTGCTGGATGCCGAGCTCCGTATCCGCTCTTGGGTTGGCCGAGGGCAGGTGCAAGGTCAAGGCGTTATGCCCGATGTCGAGGCGTCCGCCGACGCCGCGCGCGAGGCTGTCGACAAGGCGGAGTGAAAAGCCAAGGCTCAGGATGGCGGCGCCCGGCGCCTCGCCTTCGGGGCTGAAGCCGGGGTCGAGCAGGTCGGCAGCGGTCGCAAAGCGGATCGCGACCGGCCTCACGACGCGAAGCTGCAACATGTCGTCGTGTCCCGCTTCCACGACCAATTGGCCGACCAGCGTTGCGCCGGGCTCCGAAACGTCGACAAGCGCGGTAAGCAAGCGACCGATCATCCGCCGCGAATTGGCATCATTGGCTTGTGCGAGGAACGGCCCACCGACGCGCGAGATGCTGAGGTCGATCCGCTGCTCGACCATCACATCGGCAAGGTCGCTCTGCACTTGCGTCATAACGACGCCGATATCGACGACTTCGCTCGGCAACGGCATCGGCGGTACATTGACCGCACGCGCGGCCGTCTCCAGATCGTCGATGATATCCTGGATCGAACCCGCATCGGCGACGATCGTTTTGGCCATCGCGCGGTACGTTCCGCTGACCGGGCCGAACATCTGACCCGAAATAATCTGTCCGAAACCGGAAATAGCGTTCAACGGACTGCGCAGTTCGTGGATCAACTGACGGATCGAATCGCCCGAATCCGCAGCGGCCGGGCGGCCATAAGGCATTTCGCTGGGCTGCGGCCGTCGCGCGCTGCCGCGATAGCCGCGGAACTGCCCCGTAGCGGGATCAAACCAGGGCAAGGCGGAGAAGCGCCATTCGCCCGATTCGCCCGGCATTCCTTCGATGATCATCCGCGCGTTGATGATTTCGGCGCGCTGGCGGAATGCCCCCGCAGAGGCGCCATCGGTGCCGGGCTCGCCGCCGAACGCCGCTTCGGCAATCGACAGGCCGATCGCGGCGCCGCGCGTGATGCCATCGACCCAACAGATCACGCCGTCGGCGCCGGTTTCGAACAGGAAACTCGTCCGCGCCGGACGGGCTGTCGGCTGGCTGCGCGATGACTGATATTTATCGATGCGGCGGACCAGTTCGCTGATCTGGCTCGGCATCGTTTCGGCAGCGGATGTATCGGCCACCGCAGCAATCTTGGCCACAGCCGGCTTTTCGGGCTGCGGCAGCGCGACCGAGCCGGCGCCGAGACTCTCGAGCGCGCGGCGGACCTTGACCGGCAAATCGTCTCGGCCAGCCAGAATCGACCGTGCTGTCGCAGCGGTCGCGGGCAACAGAGCCAGCCAATCGGCCTCCGACAGCCGCGCGCGGAGCAACATCGCCGTCGACACCGCGGGGACATCGTTCGCATAGAACGCCACCAGCGGTGCGAAGCGGCCGTGGCGCGCAATCGCCTGAGCGCAATCGCGGCGCACATGTTCAGGAACTTCGGGGCGCAGCACAGCAAGAGCATGCAACGAACGACGAATATCGTCATCATCCAGTTGATTGCCGCGCTGTGCCAGAATATCGGATATCTGGCGCCAAGCCGCGATGCTGGCACGGCGATCCTTCGGCGCCTGGCGCAAGATAGTCGCGATCATCGAGTCAGCCGTCACGCGCGCCCCGCCCCACTCACTTTGTTGGTTAGCATATGCTTATCGGCTAGCGTGAATCGTCCGGTCATGAAAGTGGCTTCGCAGACCACGTCACATTGTGGGACAATTGCATTCGCCTGAAATATTATTATGGTCATGACAGTTTTGGAAAGCGGATGTTTCAATGATGGCCAGCCAGAAATTCGATCAGATCGACCTGCAGATCCTTAGCGAGCTGCAGAAAAATGGACGAATGACCAACGTCGAACTGGCGCAAATGGTAGGACTCACGGCGCCGCCCTGCCTGCGCCGGGTCCGCGCGCTTGAGGAAGCCGGGGTTATCCGGTCCTATCATGCCGATCTCGATGCTGCGAAACTCGGCTATGGCATCACCGTCTTCGCCATGGTCAGCCTTCGCAGCCAGGCCGAATCCGATCTGAAATCGTTCGAAGATTATGTCGGCAAGCTGCCCGAAGTTCGCGAATGCTACATGCTGAACGGCGAAATCGACTTCCTGCTGAAGGTCGTTGCGCGCGACCTGCAAAGCTTTCAGTCTTTCCTGACCGCGCACCTGACCTCGGCGCCAAATGTCACGAGCGTGAAGACGTCGTTGACGATTCGCACCGCAAAGCAGCTCGCCGGAATTCCCGTCGAGCCGTGATATCTTCGCAAATCACTTGAAGAACGGGCGCCATCCCCAACGGATGGCGCCCTTTCTTTGTCAGCGAGAAAGCTAGCTGCCGGTTGCGGGGGCCGCAGCGGGCGCTGCCGGTGCAGGCGGCGGCGACTGGATATGGACCGTCCAAAGCTTTGCGAGTCGCGTCCGGTCACCCGTTATCTTGGCGAACGTAGCCGACGCGGCATCCTTCTGTCCGGCGAGCGCCTGAGCCACGCCCAGACGATATAGCGCCACCGGATCCGATGCGGCGACACCTTCGTACAGCGGGATCGCCTTCGCATATTCGCCGATTCCGACGAGCGCGTCGGCCGTTGCGCGCGCGGCCTTCGGGTTGGCCGGGGGCTTGTTCGCGTCGGCGAGCAGGCCCGGACGGTCAGCCTTGAACCGCTCGCCCTGCGTTTCGAGGATCGGGCCGAACTTTGCGTCATTCTTCTGGAAGACGCTCTTGCTTACCCCTTGCTCGATGATCGAGACGACCTCGCCCGGATATCCGGCTTCGGTCGCGAGCGCCGCATATTCCAGATATTCGCCGCGTTCGGTCATGGCGTTGGTGGCGCGCATCAGGCGCAGCACGTCCAGCGTCATGTCCTTGTTGTCGCCCGACTGTTGCAACAGGATATACAGCGTGTTGCGCCACACTGCGGGTTGCGGCCAATCGCGAACGCGCAGCGTCAGGATATCGAGAAGATCGTCGGTGCGCTTCGCCGCCTGCAGCGCCTTTGCGGGGCGTACATACAGTTCTTCGGACGGGCGCTGTCCGGCTGCGCGGCTCGCCTCGATCGCGGATTTCGCCAAAGCGACGCCTTTGTCGACCTGATTGCTGTTGAGATAGCTGTCCATCAGCAACAGCGACAGGCTGGCCTCTTTGGACCCTGCGGCCTGCGCGGCTTCGAGCCGCTGGATAGCCTTGGGATAGTTTTTGGCGACATAGGAAAAATTGCCCGAATAGAAATTATAGGCGCCAAGGCTTTCCGCCGGTGAAACGCCCGAATCGAGCATGGCGTCGAGGCCTTTATCCTGCGCTGCCGTGTCCTTGTTCAGGAGGCCGAGCTGGAGGGTGTAATATCCATGCCAGTACCGATCGCCGGCTTCGGTCGCCCCGGCCTGGCTTTCGGCAAGAGCCGCTTGCAGAGCAGCCGCGTCCTTGGCCGCCGTGGCGTCGATCATCTTCTTGACCGCGGGCGTAAAACCCTTGCTGACCGGCACTTCGGCGGCCTTCTTGGTCTCTTCCTTCTTCGGCTTGTCCTTTGCGGCAGCCGGAGCAGCGCTCGCGATCAGCGCGCAGCCAAGAACAGCAGCCATCGCCGTCGCGGGCATCTGGCGGAAACGGGTGAACATCGAAATCTCTCCTCAGAAACGGCCGCCTTGCCATGACGCAAGCGGGGGGCTCAGCCGCGGTCATAACGCGGCTAAACCCCTAGCGTTGCCAAGGCAAGACGGCCGGGATCGATATTTCTATCGGAGAAGCTGGCTGAACGAAGATTGAACTGAATAGGGTTCAGGCGAAGCCGTCGACGGCGGCGTTGATTTGACGCAAGACCGCAGGATCGCCAGGCGCGCCATCCATCGCCACTTCGGCAAGCTGGATCAGCGGAACGATACCAAAGGTTGCGGCAAGGCTCTTCAACCGTTCGGCAGCGACGTGCCAATTGGCGTCGCAGCGCGAGCGGCGCATCAGGTCGGACAGCTCTCGCGCGCTCGCCATAAAGCTTGCTCGCAATTCCATCGCCATGGCGGGATCGTCTCCCACCGCAGCGCTGATGTACCGGTCGAGGGGGCCGCTATCGAAGGACATTCCACAGCCTTCGCAGATCGTCGTTAAGTTTCCGTTTCATGGCGGCCATTTGATGCTAAGATGGCGCGATGACGGGGGAAAAGAAAATCGTCGGATTGTGGCGGGATTCCGCGGCAAACCAGGAAGCCGAAGGCGAAGCTCGGGCGGAAGCCGCTGTGAGCGAGGCCGCGTCGCGGCCAGAGGCCGAGGTGCCAGCGGAGCGCGATTGGCTCGACATGACGCCGCTCGCAGACCTCGATGATGGATGGACAGCCGACGCCCAGCCAAAGGCGGTTTGGCGCGACCGGCTTGTTCCGTCCTTGCTGGTCCTGCTCGCCATAAGCTGGATGGCCTTTTCGTTCGGCATAGCGACCGAAGGGTTCGCGCGCGGCCCCGCGCTCGGCGAATGGCCGGCTACCCTCGCGATCATCACGATGCCGCTCACGCTGCTCGCGGTCCTCTGGATCGCGCTGCTCCGCTCGGGACGGTCGGAACAGGCACGGTTCGCGCGCGTCGCGACCGCGCTGCGCAACGAAAATATGGCGCTCAATCAGTCGATGCACTCGCTGGGGCTTCATCTCGCCGACGCACAAAAGCAGCTTTCCGAGCAAGCGAAGACGATCCAGCAATTGGGGCTCGACACGGTCCTGCGGCTGAGCGAGAGCAGCGACAAGCTCGCAACCAACGCCTCGGTCATCGCCAATGCGCACGATCAGCTCGCCCGCTCGGGTGATGTCGCATTGCAGCGAATGGACGGCTTGCTGGCGGGGCTGCCGCGGATCGACGATGTCGCGCAGCGGCTTGCAGTCAATTTCCGCGAGGCCGGCCTTGTCGCGCACCAGCAGGGCGCAAATCTGGAAGCGAAGCTTGCCGAGCTGGGCGAGGAAGCGGCTAAGGCTGCACAAACGAGCGAAGCCTCTGCCGCCAGCCTGCACGAGGCGATCGGCGCGCTGGCGCAGCAAGCGAAGGAAACCGAAGACGGATTGCTCACGACAGCGTCGCAGGTGACCGACGCGCATGGCGTTGCGCTCGCCCAGATGGCTCAAGCCTCCGCAACGGCGCGCGACGATCTCAAATCGACGATCGCGGCGGTGACGGGGCAGATGGACGGCAGCTGGAAACAGTTTCGAGACGGCGTCGACAGCGCCGCCACGCAGCTCGACGTCCGGCTCGCGGCCGCACGCGTCGCCGGTGACGCTATGGGTGCGCAACTCGCCGCGCACGGCGGAGCCAGCGAAGCACTCGCCTCGCGCATCACGGCGCATGTAGCCGAAGTCGGGCAGCAGCTCGAACACCTGGACGCCAGCGTATCGACGAGCACCGGCGTCATCGGCCGCGCGATTGACGATACCAAGGGTCAGCTGACAGCTTTCGTGACCGAGGTACAGAGCGGAAACGGGTCGGCACAGCAGCTCATCTCGCAGGCCGAATCGCTGCTTCTCGCGCTGGATGCCGTGACGCGCGAACTCGACGAAACATTGCCGCATGCGCTCGACCGGATGGTATCGCACGGCAAGACGACCCACACCACGCTTGCGCAGCTCAAGCCGATGCTCGAATCGTCCGAACTGGTCGCCCAGTCGACGCTGTCGCATGTCAACGCGGTCAAATCGACGCTCCAGGCGAACGAAGACCAGATGACCGAGCATGCAGGCAGCCAGCAGGCGCTCGTCGAACGCATCAATGCCTCGCTTGCCGAAGCCAACACCGCGCTTGCCAATCTGCGTAGTGGTGCCGACGAATTTGCCGAGCAGGGCGGCGCACGGATGATCGCCACCCTGGGCGAGGTCCGCACGACTGCCGATTCGGCTGCCGAGGAAGCGCGCCAGACACTCGACAAGCTTGTCTCGGGCGCGCGCGAAGCAATGCAGGCAACCGCGACCGAAGCAATCGACGCGGCCTTCAAGACCGAGATCATGGCACAGCTGTCAGCGATCGAAGACGCGTCACAGCGTGCGGTCGAAGCCGCCAACGGCGCCGCCGACCGGTTGATGCGCCAGTTGATCACGATCATGGACACCAGCGCCAGCGTCGAACAGCGCGCGCTCGAAACCGAACAGGCGATTGCGGCGTCGGATCGCGATTCGCTCGCGAAGCAGGTCGGTGTGCTCACCGAAGCGCTCAAATCGACGGCGATCGATGTCACCAAGATCTTGTCGAGCGAAGTCAGCGACACCGCCTGGGACGCATATCTCAAGGGCGACCGCGGTGTGTTTGCGCGGCGCGCGGTCAAGTTGATCGAAAATGGCGAAGCCCGCGAAATCCTGCGCCTGTACCAGAGCGACGGAGGCTTCCATGCGTCGGTGAACCAGTTCATCCACGATTTCGAGGCAATGCTGCGCCTGCTGATCAGCGCGCGCGACGGATCGGCGATCAGCGTGACTCTGCTGTCGTCGGATATCGGCAAGCTTTACGTGGCGCTGGCGCAGGCGATCGACCGTCTGCGGAACTAGGCCGCATTCGGAATAGCGGATTGGCGCGGCGGCGTTCGGCCGAAAACAGTCGCGGTCTTGTCCCGTCCCGTCCCGTCCCGTCTCGTCTTCGTCATTCCTGCGAAAGCGGGAACCCGGTTCCCACGCTCGCTCGCTGGGTTCCCGCTTTCGCGGGAATGACGACATGAGCGATGACCGCTCGTCAACCCAACCGGACGCTCAATCGCTGGTAATCCCGGACCTGATCCGGGATCCATGAGTTCACGGCAGCTGTGGAGCCCGGATCAGGTCCGGGGTGCCGAACGCGGAGACGATCGCCCTCGATCAGCGTCGTCGTCCCGCTGATGGTCGGTGTTGAACCCTGAAAACGGACCATTGCGCACGATTTGCATGTGAGCCCCGGCGATGGCCAGGATCCAGAGCGTGCGCACGGAACATCGGCTTTGAAACGCCCCGGAACCCCGGCTTTTGCCGGGGAACACGCCGGGTCGGACGAATGTCCGCTCCCCACGCCACAGCAGGCATCGACCAACAATCGGCCTGTGCGCTACTAGGCCCGCCCGCTCAGCACGTCGGGATCGGCCCAACCGTTCACATAGGCGATATAATAGAGCACGAAGCCGATCGTCGCGATGATCGTCATCTGCAGCAAGATACGCCTCGGACGAAAAGTCGCCGGCGCACCGGGGTCCTGCCCTCTCACCAGCGGCATGGCATCGTCGTCGGCACGGCGACCGTGGAAGGGCAGAATGAAGAAGGCGCTGAACGACCAGAACAGCGTATAGATCGCCAGCATCGACGTCCATTTCATCGTCAGATATCCACGATCAGCACGTCAGTGACGGGCTTTTTGCCGGTCCAGTCGGTCGCAACGCGCCGGACGCCGAGGCGGATCGCTTCCTTCAGCGCATTGCGGTCGCGCGCCTTGCCCGTCGCGGCCTGCTTGGCGGCGTCGTTCATTTCCTCGAGGAAAGTTTCGCGATCGTCCTCGACCGGCACGCCGCGATACTGGATCTCGCTGTTGGCGAATTTTCCGCGCGCAAAAACCACCGCGACCGAAATCTGTCCGTGCAGCGCCAATTTGCGTCGTTCATTGATCGTCTCGCCGTCCGCGGGAAGGATGACGTCGCCATCGAGGATCAGGCGGCCTGCATGCACGCGCTCGATGATCTTCGCCGGGCCGGGTGCAAGGCGAACGAGGTCACCGTTTTCCTGGATCAGCGCATCCGGAACGCCCTTTTCGAGCGCGAAGCGCGCCTGTTCGTGCATGTGGCGGATTTCGCCATGCACAGGAACGACGAGTTTCGGCCGCAGCCAACCATAAAGCGCGGCGAGTTCGGGCTGGCCCGGGTGACCGCTGACGTGGATATGCGCCTGCTTTTCGGTCACCGTGAGCACGTCCTTGGCGGCGAGCTGGTTCATGATCCGCCCGATCGCGACCTCGTTGCCGGGGATCTGTTTGGAGGAAAAGACGACCGTGTCTCCCGCTTCCAGCTTGATCTGGTGGCCGTCGAACGCCATCCGCGCCAGGGCGGCGCGCGGTTCGCCCTGCCCGCCGGTCGCGATGACCATGACCTTGTCGCGCGGCAAACGCATCGCTTCGTCGAAATCGACCGTCGGCGGGAAATCGTGCAGATAGCCGACCGAGCGCGCAACGCCGAGGATGCGGTCGAGCGACCGCCCCGCGACACAGAGCGTGCGCCCGCTGGCCTTTGCAACTTCGCCCAGCGTCTTGAGGCGGGCGGCGTTGGAGGCAAAGGTGGTGACGATCACCCTGCCCCTGGCCTCGCCGACCGCGGTCCGCAGTCCGTCGAACAGCCCGCCCTCACTGCCCGAAGCCTCGGGATTGAAAGCATTGGTCGAATCGCCGACCAGAACATCGATCCCTTCATTGCCGAGTTTGGTGAGCGCCGCCGCCGACGACGGGGTGCCCAGCACCGGATCGTCGTCGAGCTTCCAGTCGCCGGTATGAAACACCCGGCCATAGGGCGTGTCGATCACCGCCGCGCTCATCTCGAGGATCGAATGGGCGAGCGGGAGGAAGCGGATTCCGAACGGGCCGAGCTGGAACTGCGCGTCGATATCGACCACATGGACCTTGACCTGCTTCTCCAGCCCCTCTTCGATCAGCTTGCCCGCGATCAGCCCCGCGGTGAAGCGGTTGGCATAGAGCGGAACGCCCAGATCGGCGGCGAGATAAGGCAAGGCGCCGATATGATCCTCATGCCCGTGGGTCAGCACGATGCCGAGCAGGTCCTTCTTGCGATCCTCGATGAATTCCAGATCGGGCATGATGATGTCGATGCCCGGATAGTCGTGCGTCCCAAAGGTCACGCCGAGATCGAGCATGATCCACTTGCCGTCACAGCCATAGAGGTTGGCGTTCATGCCAATCTCGCCCGACCCGCCAAGCGCGAGGAAAAGCAGCTCCTTGCCAGGTACGGTCATGCCCCGGCGCCCCGCTGGTGATACAGGTGCATCAGGCCGTTCAGCGTCAGATCGGGTTCGATCCGGTCAAAGAGATGCGCCTGCTTGTCGAACAATGTGGCGAGCCCTCCGGTTGCAATCACGGTGAGCGGCTTGCCGATTTCGGCTTTCATACGCGCAATCAATCCTTCCATCATGGAGACATAGCCCCAATAAACCCCGATAAGCATCTGACTTTCGGTTGTTCTTCCAATAACACTGTCGGTGCCCGGTGCTTCGATCGCGATGCGCGGCAGCTTTGCGGCGGCGGCGACCAGCGCTTCGAGCGAGAGATTGACCCCGGGAGCGATGATCCCGCCCAGATAGGCGCCGTCGGGACCGATATGGTCGAGCGTTGTCGCAGTGCCAAAGCTGATGACGAGCTTGTCCTTGCCCGGTTCGACCGCTTGCGCCGAGATCGCGTTGACCGCGCGGTCGGCGCCGACCGATTGCGGCTCGTCGACCTTGAGCGCGATGCCCCAACTCACCGGCTCTCGCCCTGCGACGAGCGCATCGACGCCGAAATATTTATGCGCGAGCAACTGAAGATTATGGAGCGCGCGCGGAACGACCGTCGAGATGATCACAGCGTCAACATGGGCGCGATCATGGCCCTCGATGCGCAAAAGCTGGTCGAGCCAGACCATATATTCATCGGCGGTGCGGCGATCGTCGGTCGCGATCCGCCAGCGGGCGAGCAGCTCCTGCCCCTGGAAAAGCGCGAACTTGGCATTGGTATTGCCGACATCGATCGCGAGCAGCACCCTACTTCCCCTCCAGCGGTCGGTTCAATTCGACGTCGCCTGCGTGAACGAGCATGATCGCTCCGTCGGCGCGACGCAAGCGCAGCGCACCGTCGGCCGCGAGGCCGTCGAAAACACCGTCAACTTGCTGTTCGGACACACGGAGCGGCGTTCCAACCGAATGGCCGAGCGGCAACCAGGCGCGGACGATGCTCGCCGCGCCCTCCTGGCGCCAAATCCAGATCGCATCGACCATTGCCACCGCGAGCGCATCCGCGAAACGATCGCGGTCGAGACGCGCGCCCTTGTCGGCAAGCGCTGCGGTCGGCCGATCGGGCAACTCGGGCGCGGTGACCAGATTCACACCGATCCCGATGACAACCGAATTGCCCGAGCGCTCCAACAATATGCCGGCGCATTTTGCGCCATCGATCAGCAGATCGTTGGGCCATTTGAGCGTTGGTCCGACGTCTGGCGCCAAGGCCACTACGGCTTTCGCCAACGCGACGCCCGCGACGAGCGCCAGCGTGGCAGGCGACGGATCGCCAGCGGTCAGATGAACCACCGTCGATCCCATGAAATTGCCCTGCCCGTCGTTCCAGTCGCGGCCCAGGCGACCGCGCCCCGCGGTCTGGCGGTCGGCGACGAGCCAATGCCCCTCGCCGACATGCTCGCCGCTGGCAAGCCGCACCACCAGGTCGGCGTTGGTCGAACCTGTCTCTGCGATCCGCTCGACCGGCGGGATCAGAAGAGCACCGCCGCTGCGCTCGCGGACAGCGCCGCCAGGACGGGGATGAAGAGATAGCCGATCACCGAAAGCCACAGCGCGCTCGCCGTGATAACGGCATCCTCGACGACGACACCGCCGCCCGATGGGATTTCGGTGTCCGACTTGTCATCGAAGTACATCGTCTTGATGATCGCGATATAATAGAAAGCGCCGATCACCGAAGCGACGATGCCAGCAACTGCGAGCGGCACCAGGTGCGCGTTCACGGCGGCCTCGAACACCAGATACTTCGGCCAGAAGCCGAAGAGCGGAGGAATCCCTGCAAGGCTGAAGAAAAAGACCGACATCGCGGCCGAGAGGCCCGGGCGGCGCTGCGACAGCCCCGCCAGCGCCGGGATGCTTTCGATATATTGCCCATCGGCATCGCGAAGCTGGAGCACGACGAGGAACGCGCCGAGCGTCGTGATCATATAGACGAGCAGATAGGTCAGTACCGCTTCGACCCCTTGCTGCGTTCCGGCAGCAAGCCCGATCAGCATGAAACCGACATTGTTGATCGACGAATAGGCCAGCAGGCGCTTGATATTCTTTTGTCCGATCGCACCGGCAGCGCCGAGTATGATCGACGCGAGCGCGAGAAAAATGATGATCTGCTGCCAGGCTCCGACTGCGGGGCCCATCGCGCCGATCACAACGCGCGTCATCAACGCCATCGCCGCGACTTTGGGCGCGGTGGCAAAGAAGGTCGTCACCGGGGTCGGCGCGCCTTCATAGACGTCAGGAGTCCACATGTGGAACGGCACGGCGCTGATCTTGAACGCCAGGCCGGCGATCACGAAGACTATGCCGAAGATCAGACCGATGTTGAGCTTGCCGCCCATTGCCGCCGCGACGCCGGCGAAATCGGTCGTTCCGGTGAAGCCATAGAGCAGTGAGATACCATAAAGCAGAATGCCCGACGCGAGCGCACCGAGAACGAAATATTTCAGGCCGGCTTCGCTCGACCGTTCGTCGGTGCGCATGAAGCTTGCCAGCACATAGGCGGCCAGGCTGTTGAGTTCGAGCCCCACGTAAAGCGTCATCAAATCGCGCGACGAGGCCATGATTCCCATGCCGAGCGCAGCAAAGATGATCAACGTCGGATATTCGGCGCGCATGCCGTCCTTGAAGAAGCGCGGCGCGATGAACACACAGACAAAGCTCGCGGCATAGATCAGCAGCTTGGCGAAGGCGCCGAAGCTGTCGACCGAAAGCGTCCCCGAAAAGACTGTCGCATCGACGCCGAACAGCGCGACGACCGAAGCCGCTGCCGCGGCAAGGGTCAGCATCGCCGCGAGCTGATACAGCCCGACTTCGCGGTCGCTGAAAAAGGTGCCGAGCATCAGCGTGACCAGCCCGCCGACCGTCAGAATCAGTTCGGGCCAGATGAGAGCGAGATCGGCGTTCATTGGACGCCTCCTGCATGATGCGCTTCGCCGTGCGGCGCAGCGGCTTTCGGCTTGCCCGCGGCAAGGTGCGCGTCGCCTGCGGGTTTCGCCGGAGCCAGGCGCGCCACGACCGTCGTTACGTCACCGCGCATCGGCGCAAGGAAGCTTTCGGGATAGACACCCATCCACAGCGCGACCGCCGCGAGCGGCGCAAGGATGGCCCATTCGCGCGGGTTGAGATCGGCCATCGCCTTCACATCGTCCTTGGTCAGTTCGCCGAACACGACGCGGCGATAAAGATAGAGCATATAGGCGGCGCCAAGGATGATCCCGGTGGTGCAGACGAAGGCGACCCAGCTCGACGCTTCATAAATGCCCGCGAGGCTCAGGAATTCGCCGACGAATCCGCTGGTGCCCGGCAGGCCGATCGACGCCATCGTGAACAGCATGAAGAACAGCGCATAAGCCGGCATATTGACCGCGAGCCCACCGTAACGGTCGATCTCGCGCGTGTGGAGCCGGTCATAGATCACGCCGACGCAGAAGAAGAGCGCGGCCGAGACGACGCCGTGGCTGAGCATGATGATCAGCGCGCCCTCGATCCCCTGCTGGTTCAGCGCATAGAGGCCCGCGGTGACGATCGCCATGTGCGCAACCGACGAATAAGCAATGAGCTTCTTCATATCGCTCTGCACCAGCGCGACGAGGCTCGTATAAACGACCGCGACCATCGACAGCGCAAAGACGACCCACATGAACTGTGCCGAAGCTTCGGGGAACATCGGCATCATGAAACGGATAAAGCCATAGGCACCAAGCTTCAACAGCACGCCGGCCAGGATCATCGACCCTGCCGTCGGCGCCTGCACATGCGCGTCGGGAAGCCAGGTGTGGACGGGCCACATCGGCATCTTGACCGCGAGGCTGGCGAAGAAGGCAAGCCACAGCCACGTCTGCATTTCGACGGGGAAATTATAGCTCAGCAGCGTCGGAATATCGGTCGTGCCCGCTTCCTGGATCATCGCGATCATCGCGATCAGCATCAGCACCGACCCAAGCAGCGTGTAGAGGAAGAATTTGAACGCCGCATAGATGCGGTTCGCGCCGCCCCAGATACCGATGATGAAATACATCGGGATCAGTCCGGCCTCGAAGAAGATGTAAAACAGCAGCAGGTCCTGCGCCATGAAGACGCCGATCATGACGGTTTCCATGATCAGGAACATCGCCATGTACAGCCCCACGCGCTTGGTGATCGATTCCCAGCTGGCGAGGATGCACAGCGGCATCAGGAACACGCTGAGCATGATCAGCATCAGCGCCATACCGTCGATACCGAGCGCCCACTGAAAGCGGCCGAACAGATCGGCGCGCTCGGTGAACTGCCATTGTGCGCCGCCGATGTCGAACTGAGCCCATAGGACAACGCCCAGCGCAAAGTCGATCAGGGTCGCGGCGAGCGCGATGAAGCGCGCGTTGCGGTCGCCCGCAAAGATACACGCGATGGCGGCGACCGTGGGGACCGCCAGCATCAGCGAAAGGATAGGAAGCCCACTCACAGGAAATTCACCATGGCCCAGCTGGCAAGGCCCACAAGACCCAGCAGCATCACGAACGCATATCCATAAACATAACCCGATTGCAGCCGGACCGCGAGACGGGTCCCTCCAGCGACGAGGGCCGCAGCGCCATCGGGACCGAAGCGGTCGATGGTGCCTTCATCCCCGCGCTTCCAGAGGAAGCGCCCGATCGCGAAGGCAGGCTTCACGAAGAGGATATTGTAGAGCTCGTCGAAATACCATTTATTGTAGAGAAACTGGTGCAACAGCCCGAACTGCGCCACAAACCGCGCCGGCAGGCTGGTGTTGCGGATATAGCTGTTCCAGGCCAGGAAAAGCCCGATCGCCATCACCGTAAACGGCATCCATTTCACCCACCACGGCACTTGGTGCGCGGCGTGCATCAGATGCTCGTCGAACGCGAGGCTGCCCTTCCAGAACGCCATGCCCTCTTCGGGATAGATGAACTGATGGTGGAAGACGATGCCCGCGAACACCGCGCCGATCGACAGGACCACCAGCGGGATAAGCATCGAAAGCGGGCTTTCGTGCGGGTGATAGCCCGCGGTGCCATCGCCGTGTGCGTCGTGGTGGTGATCGGCATGCGCGTGATCGTCATGGCCGTGACCATGATCGTCGTGCACCGCATGCTGGATATGCTCGCTCTGGTCCCAGCGCGCCTTGCCATAGAAGGTCAGGAACACGAGGCGCCACGAATAGAAGCTGGTCAGGAAGGCGACGAAAATGCCGACCCAGAAGGCCACCACGCCGCCGCCGCCGCTCGCGAAAGCTGCCTCGAGAATGCCGTCCTTAGAATAGAAGCCCGCAAAGCCCGCGACGCCCGCGATGCCGACGCCGGTGATCGCCAGCGTGCCGAGCATCATCGCCCAATAGGTGATCGGGATCGATTTCCGCAGATTGCCGTAATAGCGCATATCCTGTTCATGGTGCATCGCGTGGATCACGCTGCCCGCGCCGAGGAACAGCAGCGCCTTGAAAAAGGCGTGCGTGAACAAGTGGAACATCGCAGCGCCATAGGCGCCTGCGCCCGCGGCGAAGAACATATAACCGAGCTGCGAACAGGTCGAATAGGCGATGACGCGCTTGATGTCCCACTGCGTCGTCGCGACGGTGGCGGCGAAGAAGCAGGTCGCGGCGCCGACGAACATCACGACGCCCTGTGCGACGGGTGCGGTCTCGAACATCGGCGACAGGCGGCACACCATGAAGACGCCCGCAGTGACCATCGTCGCGGCGTGGATCAGCGCCGACACCGGGGTCGGGCCTTCCATCGCGTCGGGAAGCCAGGTGTGGAGGCCAAGCTGCGCCGACTTGCCCATCGCGCCGATGAACAGCAGCAGGCAAAGGATCGTCATCGTGTCGAAGCGCGTCCCCATGAAGGTGATCGTGCTTCCCGCCATGCCCGGCGCGGCGGCCAGAATCTCGGGGATCGAGACTGTGCCGAACACCAGGAACGTACCGAAAATGCCCAGCATGAAGCCCAGATCGCCGACGCGGTTGACAACGAACGCCTTGATCGCGGCGGCATTCGCGCTGGGCTTCTTGTACCAGAAACCGATCAGCAGATAGGATGCGAGGCCGACGCCTTCCCAGCCGAAGAACATCTGAACCAGGTTGTTCGCGGTCACGAGCATCAGCATCGCGAAGGTGAAGAGCGAGAGGTAGGCAAAGAAGCGCGGCTGGTCCGGGTCTTCCTCCATATAGCCCCAGCTATACAGGTGGACGAGCGCCGACACCGTCGTGATGACGACGAGCATCACCGCAGTCAGCGTATCGACGCGCAGCTCCCAATTGAACTGGAGCGCGCCCGACGAAACCCAGTGGAGCACCGGCGTCACGCTCGCTTCGCCGCTGCCCGTCACGAACGACAGGAAGATCGGCCAGCTCAGCGCGCAACTGGTGAACAGCGCGCCGGTCGTGATCAGCTTTGACGGCACATTGCCGATCACGCGCTGACCCAGCCCTGCGACAAGTGCAGCGAGCAGCGGCAGGAAAACGATCGCCTGGATCACCGGCTTACCCCTTCATCCGGTTGGCATCGTCGACGGCAATCGTGCCGCGGCCGCGGAAATAAATGACGAGAATGGCGAGCCCGATCGCGGCTTCGCCCGCAGCAACGGTCAGCACGAACATCGAGAAGGCCTGCCCGACCAGATCGCCGAGCGCGGCGCTGAACGCGACGAGATTGATGTTCACCGCCAGCAGGATCAGTTCGATCGCCATCAGGATGACGATGATGTTCTTGCGGTTGATGAAGATGCCCAGCACGCCGAGCGTAAACAGCACCGCCGAAACGGCAAGATAATGGCCGACCGAAATCACAGTTCCATCCCCTGCCCGACGCCCGGATCGACCAGCCGCGTCGCATCCTGCGGGCGGCGCTGGTTCTGCAGCGAGACATTCTGCGTGCGCACTCCGCCGCGCTTGCGATGCGTCAGCACGATCGCGCCGATCATCGCAACGAGCAGGACGATACCCGCCGCCTCGAACAGGAAGATATAGCGCGTGTAGAGAAGCTCGCCGATCTGCTGGATATTGCTCTTGTCGGTCACGACCGGCGCGGCGCGCGCGGCCAGATCGACCCCGCCTGCACTCCATGCGCCCAGCGCGAAGATCAGCTCGGCGGCGAGGATGACCGCAACCAGCGCGCCCAGCGGCATATAGCGCACGAAACCGGCACGCAGTTCGGCGAAATCGATGTTGAGCATCATCACGACGAACAGGAACAGCACCGCGACCGCGCCGACATAGACGATGACGAGCAGCATCGCGATGAATTCGGCGCCCGCAAGCAGCATCAGCCCTGCCGCGTTGAAGAAGGCGAGGATCAGCCACATCACGCTGTGGACCGGATTGCGCGCGAAAATCACCATGGCCGCAGAGGCGATGACGACGGTCGCGAACAGGTAAAAGGCAAAGAGCTGGATCATGTGCGCGCGCCCTTATCGATAGGGCGCGTCGGCGGCAAGATTCGCCGCGATCGCGCGTTCCCATTTGTCGCCGTTGGCGAGCAGCTTGGCCTTGTCATAGAGCAATTCTTCGCGCGTTTCGGTCGCGAATTCGAAGTTCGGCCCCTCGACCACGGCATCGACCGGGCACGCTTCCTGACAGAAGCCGCAATAGATGCACTTGGTCATGTCGATGTCATAGCGCGTCGTGCGGCGCGAGCCGTCGTCGCGCGGCCCGGCCTCGATCGTGATCGCCTGCGCCGGACACACCGCTTCGCACAGCTTGCACGCGATGCAGCGTTCCTCGCCGTTCGGATAACGGCGCAGCGCATGCTCGCCGCGGAAACGCGGGCTGAGCGGATTCTTCTCGAACGGATAGTTGATCGTCGCCTTCGGCTTGAAGAAATATTTGAGCGTGAGGGCATGCGCCTTCACGAACTCCCACAAGGTGAAGCTTTTGATGAGGTGGGCAATGGTACTCATGAATACCTCGTCAGCATCAGATAGCCGGAGATCAGGAAGACCCAGAAGAGCGAAATCGGCAGGAAGATTTTCCAGCCCAGCCGCATCAGCTGGTCATAGCGATAGCGCGGAACGGTCGCCTTCACCCAGCTGAAGATGAAGAAGAAGGCGAGAATCTTGATGAACAGCCAGATGACGCCCGGAACCGCGTAGAGGATCGGGATATCGAGCGGCGGCAGCCAGCCGCCCCAGAACAGCACCGCGTTGAGCGTGCACATCAGCAGCACATTGGCATATTCGCCGAGCCAGAAGAGCGCAAAGCTCATCGACGAATATTCGGTCTGATACCCCGCGACGAGCTCCGATTCCGCTTCGGTCAGGTCGAACGGCGCGCGCGCAGTCTCGGCCAGCGACGAGATCAGGAACATCACCGCGAGCGGGAACAGGATGGGGTAGAAACCAAAGCCCTGGAACAGACCAAGCGCCGCGCCATCGCCGCCCTGCGCCTTGACGATGTCGTTCATGTTGAAGCTGTCGGCGAACAGCACGACGCCGATCAGGATGAACCCGATCGAGACTTCATAGCTGATCATCTGCGCCGACGCGCGCATCGCCGAAAAGAAGGGATATTTCGAATTCGAGGCCCAGCCCGACAGGATCACGCCGTATACGCCGAGCGACGAGATCGCGAGGATATAGAGCAACCCGACGTTGATGTCGGCCAGCACGGCGCCCGAATTGAACGGGATCACCGCCCACGCCATCAACGCGACCGTGAAGGTGATGATCGGCGCGATCAGGAACAGGCCGCGGTTGGCGCCCGTCGGGATGATCGTTTCCTGCAGGAACACTTTCAACCCGTCGGCAAAGCTCTGCAGGAGGCCAAAGGGGCCGACGACGTTCGGACCGCGGCGCAGCGCGATCGCGGCCCAAATCTTGCGGTCGGCATAGATGATCATCGCGACCGACAGCATCAGCGGCAGCGCGATCAGAAGGATACCCGCGACAGTCGCAAGCGCCCATGCAGCTTCGGCCGACATTCCCATGTCGACCCATCCCTTGAACGGGACATAGAGCATCATACGCTGGAAATACTCGGTCACAGCGACACCCCTCTTTCGTCACCCCGGACTTGATCCGGGGTCCATCCACGCTGGCGCCGCAATTGATGCCGGATCAAGTCCGGCATGACGATGTTATTGAAAACGGCACTCATTTCCGCGTTCCGTCTTGGTTGCGCCAATTATTATGCGGGCCTGGGCGCTCGACCTTCTTGGGGCCAAATGCGCGCCAGACGGCATAGCTCATGGCGGCAAGGAGGAAGCCAGAGGCGACAGGTGCGTAAGTCATTCCGCGGCCTCCGCAAAGTCTACGCCGTGAACCTGCTCTTCCGAGCAGCGCTGCATTGTCGGCGACGCGCGGCAGATGGCGTTGGTGAGATAGAAATCCTTGATCGGCGACGGGATCGCGCGGGCCTCGGGCTTCGCGCTCAGCTTCGGCACCGACCAGCCATAACCGGCGAGCCCCTCGACGCCGAGCGCCGGCACCGCCGCAGCCATCGCGGCGCGGCACTGCTCGAAGCTGTCGAAGCCGACCGACACGCCGAGCGTATCGGCCAGGGCGCGGAAAATGCTCCAATCCTCGCGTGCGTCACCGGGGGCGAACACGGCCTTCTCGCTGCGCTGGACGCGGCCCTCGGTGTTGACTGTCGTGAAATCCTTCTCGGTCCAGGCGGCCGCGGGCAGGATGACGTCGGCGGCGTGCGCGCCCTTGTCACCATGGTGGCCGACATAGACTTTCAGCGTGTTGTCGAAAGCTGTAAAATCGACTTCGTCGGCGCCAAGGAAGAAAGCAAGCTTCGGCTTCGCCTCGACCACAGCCTTGATACCGCCCGCCTGCGCATAGCCAAGCATCAACCCGCCCATGCGGCTCGCCGCCATATGGACGACACTGAAGCCGTTCCAGCCATCTTTGACCGCGTTCGCCGACTTCGCCAGCGCGAGCGCCGCGCCATGCACGCCGGGAACGGCAAGGCCGCCACCGCCGACGATGATCAGCGGACGCTCGGCACCCTTAAGCGCGTCGAGTGCCGCGGCAGGCAGCTTTGCGACCAGCGAGGCATCGTCGCCGAGCCAGTTGACCTTGTACGTCTGGTCCTTCTCGGGCCCGATCGCGAAGACCTTCGCGCCCTTCTTCCACACTGCTTTGCGCAGCCGCGTGTTGATCAGCGGCGCTTCCCAGCGAAGGTTCGTGCCGACCAGCAGGATCACGTCGGCGTTTTCAGCCTCGGCGATGCCGGTGTTGAAATTGACCGCCGACAGGCTGCTGACATCATAGTCGAGCCCGGTCTGGCGCCCTTCGAGCAACGTCGAACCCAGCGCGTTCACCAGCGCTTTTGCGGCGAACATCGTCTCGCAATCGGCCGTGTCGCCCGCAATCGCCGCGGCCGACGGACCCGCCTTGACGGCCTTGATCGCAGCGAACGCTTCGGCCCACGTCGCTTCGACGAGTTGACCGCCCTTGCGCACATAAGGTCGATCGAGGCGGCGACGGATCAGGCCGTCGACATGGTGGCGCGTCTTGTCGCTCGCCCATTCCTCGTTCACATCGTCGTTGATCCGCGGCAAAACCCGCAGCACCTGGCGCCCGCGCGCGTCGATGCGCACATTGGTGCCGACCGCGTCCATCATGTCGATGCCCAGCGTCTTGGTGAGCTCCCACGGCCGCGCTTCGAACGCATAGGGCTTGCTCGTCAGCGCACCGACGGGGCAGAGGTCGACGACATTGCCCGACAGCTCGCTCGCGACCGCGCGTTCCAGATACGACGTGATCTGCATATTCTCGCCGCGCCCGATCGCGCCGATGTCTTCGACGCCCGCGACTTCTTCGGCGAAGCGGACGCAGCGCGTGCACTGAATACAGCGGGTCATCACCGTCTTGACGATGGGACCCATATATTTCTCGGTCACCGCGCGCTTGTTCTCGTCATAGCGCGTCGCGCCGCGGCCATAGGCGACCGACTGGTCCTGCAGGTCGCATTCGCCGCCCTGATCGCAGATCGGGCAGTCGAGCGGGTGGTTGATGAGCAGGAACTCCATCACCCCTTCGCGCGCCTTTTTTACCATCGGGCTGTCGGTCTTGATGATCTGCCCTTCTGCGGTCGGCAATGCGCACGATGCCTGCGGCTTCGGCGGACCCGGCGCAACCTCGACCAGGCACATGCGGCAATTGCCCGCGATGCTCAGGCGCTCGTGGTAACAGAAACGCGGAATTTCTTTCCCCGCCAGCTCGCAAGCCTGCAGCACGGTCGCGCCCTGCGGAACGTCGATCTCTACGCCATCTACGGTAACTTTAGGCATCAGCCCGCGAACCCTTCCTTGCTCGTCACCGCGACCCGATAGGCGGCAAGCGCCATCAGCGCGCGAAGCCCGACGCGGTTCGTCCGGAACTCGGTGCCCTGTTTGATGCAGGACGATAGCTGCGGCGCGAGCGCCTTCATGGCATCGCGTTCGGCGTCGCTCATCACTTCGGTGCGGAACATTGCGGCGCTTTGCTGCGGCGCGGTCATTACGACGCACATCGAGATCGATTCGAGCGTGCTGCGCGCCGCGATCGGTGCCGCACTACGGTCACGACCCAGATCGGCCGAGAGCGCCGCAACGGTGAACTGGTCGGCAAGCAGATGCTCGGCCAGATTGCCCGCGAAGACGAGGCCCGAAAAGCCGAGCCGGCTGTTCGCGGCGCAGCGATCATGACCCTTGGCGATTTTGCGAATATCGTCCTGATACTCTTTCGACCGGTAATCCTTTGAAAGCAGCTTAACCGCTCCCGAGCGGCTCGCCTCGACGACGCAACCGGCAAAATTATACATCGCCTGCGCCGCGATCGGTTCGATCTTCGGTGCCGTATCGTCGTCATTCCTGGACGCCGACTCGTCGGTATTCGATGCCAGAGTGCGGTCGAACGGGTTCGCGTTCGCCGCACGGACTTCGCGCTGGGCGAAGGCCGGGGTCGCAGCCAGCGTTGCGCCAGCGATCAGGAGCAGAAGCTTCGTTGTCATTCGGCGGCCTCCAGCGCGCCGCCATTCTCGCGAATGCGGCGCTCGATTTCGGGGCGGAAGTGCTTGATCAGGCCCTGGATCGGCCACGCCGCCGCGTCGCCGAGCGCGCAGATAGTATGGCCTTCGACCTGTTTGGTCACATCGTACAGCGTGTCGATCTCGCTGATGTCGGCGTCGCCGGTGCGCAGCCGCTCCATGACCCGCCACATCCAGCCGGTGCCTTCGCGGCACGGCGTGCACTGGCCGCAGCTTTCATGCTTATAGAAATAGCTGATGCGGCTGATCGCCTGGACGACGTCGGTCGACTTGTCCATCACGATCGCGGCCGCGGTGCCAAGGCCCGATCCGACGGCCTTCAGCCCGTCGAAGTCCATCGGTGCGTCCATGATTTCGGCTGCGGGGACGAGCGGCACCGACGAGCCGCCGGGGATCACCGCGAGCAGATTGTCCCAGCCACCGCGGATGCCACCGCAATGCTTGTCGATCAGCTCGCGGAAGGTGATGCCCATCTCTTCCTCGACGACGCACGGGCGCTCGACATGGCCCGAAATCTGGAAGAGCTTGGTGCCCTTGTTGTTCTCGCGCCCGAAGGAGGAGAACCACGGCGCGCCGCGGCGCAGGATCGTCGGGACGACCGCGATGCTCTCGACATTATTCACCGTTGTCGGACAGCCGTATAGGCCCGCACCCGCCGGGAACGGCGGTTTCAGGCGCGGCTGGCCCTTCTTGCCTTCCAGGCTTTCGATCATCGCGGTTTCTTCGCCGCAGATATACGCGCCGGCGCCGCGGTGGACGAAGACGTCGAAATCATAGCCCGACTTCGCGGCATTCTTGCCGAGCAGACCGGCGTCATACGCCTCCTGCACTGCGGCAAACAGCGTCTCGGCCTCGCGAATGAACTCGCCGCGGATGTAGATGTAGGCCGCGCGCGCGCGCATTGCGAAGCCCGCAATCAACGCGCCTTCGATCAGCTTGTGCGGATCGTGGCGGATGATCTCGCGATCCTTGCAGCTGCCGGGCTCGGATTCGTCGGCGTTGATGACGAGGAAGCTGGGCCGGTCAGCGCGTGGCTCCTTCGGCATGAACGACCATTTGAGCCCCGTGGGGAAGCCCGCGCCGCCGCGGCCGCGCAGACCCGATGCCTTCACGACTTCGATGATCGCGTCCGGCCCTGCGGCCATCAGCGCTTTGGTATTGTCCCAATCGCCGCGCCCCTGCGCGCTTTTCAGGTTCCACGGCTGAAAACCGTAGAGATTGGTGAAGATACGATCCTTATCGGCGAGGCTCATGCGACCTCTCCCAAATCGTCACCCCGGACTTGATCCGGAGTCCACGACTTCAGCGCAGCGATGGATGCCGAATTAAGTCCGGCATGACGAAGGAACGAGGCTTTGGTCATGCTCACCACTCCTTCCGATAGTCGTGGTTGGCCTTGACCATGTCCTTCAGCGTCGTCGGGCCGCCCTCGGGCTCGCTCGTGTGGCGCTTGGGGTTCTGGGTGCCCGCTTTCGGCTGCTTGCCCGCCGCGAGTTCGTCGAGCAGGCGAACGGTGCTGTCATAGTCGAGGTCTTCGAAATTATCGTCGTTGATCTGAACCATCGGCGCGTTGGTACAAGTGCCCATGCATTCGACTTCGGTCAGCGTGAACAGCCCGTCGGGCGTCGTCTTGCCCTTCACCATCCCGCGATTCTTGCACGCGGCCATGACATCGTCCGACCCGCGCAGCAGGCACGGCGTCGTGCCGCAGACCTGGACATGATAGCGGCCGACGGGCGCCATATTGTACATGGTGTAGAAGGTCGCGACCTCATAGGCGCGGATGAAAGGCATATCGAGCTGCGAGGCGACGAACTCGATCACCGGCACGGGCAGCCAGCCCTGCGTCTGCGTCTCGGCGCCGACCTGGCGCTGCGCGAGGTCGAGCAGCGGCATCACCGCCGAGCGCTGGCGCCCCGCGGGATAGCGCGCGATGACTGCCTTCGCCTTTGCGGCATTGTCCTTGGTCCACGCAAAAGCGCCCCAGCGCGCGCGGGTTTCGGCTTCGTCGGGAATATTGGGTGCGTCAGCCATATAAAACCTCGTCACCCTGAACTTGTTTCAGGGTCCATGGTCCGCTCTGTCCATCGACTGAGCGCAAAAGGAGAGCGCAGGCCGTGGATGCTGAAACAAGTTCAGCATGACGGTTGAAAATGAGCATCACCGGTCGCACTCCCCGAACACGACATCGATCGCGCCAATGATCGCGGTCGTATCCGCGAGCATATGGCCCTTCGACATCATATCCATCGCCTGCAGATGCGAAAACGCCGTCGGGCGGATCTTGCAGCGGTACGGCTTGTTGGTGCCGTCGCTGACCAGGTAGACGCCGAATTCGCCCTTGGGGCTCTCCGTCGCGACATAGACTTCGCCGGCGGGGACGTGGAAGCCTTCAGTGTAGAGCTTGAAGTGATGAATCAGCGATTCCATCGACTGCTTCATCTCGCCGCGCTTGGGCGGCACGACCTTGCGGTCGAGGCTGGCGATCGGGCCGCTCGGCATATCGCGCAGGCACTGCTTGATGATCTTGGCCGACTGATAGACTTCCTGCACGCGGACCATGAAGCGGTCATAGCAGTCGCCGTGCGTGCCGACGGGAATCTCGAAATCCATCGCCGCATAGGCGTCATAGGGCTGCGACTTGCGCAGATCCCAGGCGATGCCGCTGCCGCGGATCATCGGTCCCGAAAAGCCCCACGCCAGCGCGTCTTCCTTGCTCACCGTCGCGATGTCGACGTTGCGCTGCTTGAAGATACGGTTGTCGATGACCAGGCTCATTGCGTCGCCGAACAGCTTCGGCAGGCGCGTTTCCGCCCATTCGCCGATATCGACGAGCAACTTTTCGGGAACATCCTGATGGACGCCGCCGGGCCGGAAATAAGCGCTGTGCATGCGCGCGCCCGACGCCCGTTCGAAGAAGTTCAGGCAATCCTCGCGCAGCTCGAACACCCACAGGTTCGGCGTCATCGCGCCGACGTCCATGACGTGCGACCCGATGTTGAGCATATGGTTGCAGATGCGCGTCAGCTCGGCGAACATCGTGCGCAGATATTGCGCGCGCGCCGGGACTTCGAGGTCGAGCAATTTCTCGATCGCGAGGACATAGCTGTGCTCCATCCCGAGCGGCGAACAATAGTCCAGCCGGTCAAAATAGGGCAGCGCCTGAAGATAGGTCTTATATTCGATCAGCTTTTCGGTGCCGCGATGGAGCAGTCCGACATGCGGATCGACGCGCTCGATGATTTCGCCGTCGAGCTCCATGACCATGCGCAGCACGCCGTGCGCCGCGGGATGCTGCGGGCCGAAATTGATCGTATAGTTGGTGACGGCTTGATCGCCCGCGGTATCGGCGGTGTCGACCGGATAGCCTTCGAACATATCGCTACCGTGATGCTTGACCTGGGGGGAGTCGGTCATGCGTCGCCTCCTGTCTTAGGCTTGCGCGGCGCGCGCGGCTTGGCCGACGCCGCCGCCTTTGCGGGCGCCTTGGGCCTGGCCGGCGCCTTTTCCGCGGCTTTGGTCGCGGGCGTCTTGGCCTTTGCCGCAGTAGTTGCCTTGGCGCCGTCGCGGCTCGTCTTCGCGGCCTTCAGATTGACCTTTGCACCTGCGCCCGTCTGCTCGGGCTTGTCGGTGGTCTTCGGCGTCGGCGGGGGCGCTTTCTTTTCGGCCTTGTCGTCGGCAACCTTGACCTGCTGCGCGGTCATCGGCGACGGGGCGCCCTTGCCCGGCGCTTCGCCCGTCCCGCCGGCTTTCTCGTCGCCCGGCAGCACATAGTCGGCGCCTTCCCAAGGGCTGAGGAAGTCGAAGTTGCGGAAATCCTGCGCCAGCTTCACCGGCTCGTACACGACGCGCTTGTCCTCTTCGCTATAGCGCAACTCGATATAGCCGGTCAGCGGGAAGTCCTTGCGCTGCGGATGCCCCTGAAAACCATAGTCGGTCAGGATGCGGCGGAGGTCGGGATTGCCCGCGAACAGCACGCCATACATGTCGAACACTTCGCGTTCGAGCCAGCCTGCGACCGGCCAGACCGGCACGATGCTCGGTACCGGCGTCGCTTCGTCGGTGCAGACCCGAACGCGCAAGCGGTGATTTCTGGTCACGCTGAGCAAATGATAGACGACTTCGAACCGCTCGCCGCGGTCGGGATAATCGACGCCGGCGATTTCCATCAGCTGCTGGTAATCCAGCTGGTCGCGCAGCACGACCATCACGCCCGCAATCGCTTCGCGGCGCACGGTGATGCTGTCCTCGCCGACGGCGAAGACATGCTCGATCAGATCGTCGCCGACGGCATTCTTGAGCGCGGCGCCAATGCCCTCGCGCGGGGCGATCAGGGGAGCGGGACTGGCCATCAGCGTTCGATGGTCCCGGTGCGGCGGATCTTCCGCTGCAATTGCATCACGCCGTACAGCAAGGCTTCGGCGGTCGGCGGGCAGCCGGGGACATAGATGTCGACGGGCACGATGCGGTCGCAACCGCGCACCACCGAATAGCTGTAGTGATAATAGCCACCGCCATTGGCGCAGCTGCCCATCGAGATGACATATTTCGGGTTCGACATCTGATCGTACACGCGGCGCAGCGCGGGTGCCATTTTGTTGCACAGCGTGCCCGCGACGATCATCACGTCCGACTGGCGCGGGCTGGCGCGCGGCGCGGCGCCGAAACGCTCCATGTCATAGCGCGGCATGTTGACGTGGATCATCTCGACCGCGCAGCAGGCAAGGCCAAAGGTCATCCACCAGAGCGAGCCGGTGCGCGCCCAGTTGAACAGATCCTCGGTCGACGTGACGAGAAAACCCTTGTCGCCGACTTCGCCATTGAGGTCGTCGAAGAAACTCTGGTCCGGGTTCGTGCCGGGGGCAACCGGCATCTGGCCGGACGGCAGGATGATACTGTTGCTCATTCCCAGTCCAACGCCCCTTTCTTCCACGCGTACACAAGGCCGATCGCGAGCTCGGCGAGGAATATCATCATCGTCGCCCAACCGGCCCAGCCGATTTCCTTGAGGCTGACGGCCCAGGGAAACAGGAAGGCGGCTTCGAGGTCAAAGATGATGAACAGGATCGCGACGAGATAGAAGCGCACGTCGAACTGGCTGCGTGCATCCTCGAACGCAGGGAAGCCGCATTCATATTCGGTCAGCTTCGCCGGATCGGGCTTATGCGCGCCGGTCAGGCGGGCCACGCCCATCGGCAGGAAGACGAACGCCGAGGACAAGCCAACGGCAATGACCAGAAAGATCAGAATCGGCAGATATTGCGTCAGATCGACCATGGGAGCTCGCAGTCTGTTTTGAGGCGTTTACCACCCCTTTGTTGGCCGCGCTTTAGGCCAGTGCGCCGCGCCTCGCAAGCGCTGCGGACAGGAAATTCGTTGCGCTTGTGACCAAAAGCACAAAGGGCGCTGGCGGGACCGCCTATCGCCATGATAATGCCGCCATCGGGGTCGGTTTTTCGGGCATATCCATGCCCGCTTTTGACTGGGGAATCACCATGGGACCAATTTCGCTTCGGGCCGCACTGGCGATGGGCGCTGCGCTCGTCTTTTCGGCTACGCCGGCACAAGCCGAACTCGTCAACGCGAAGAATCCGCAGACGATCAAGGCGATCGTCGAGTCGCAAGGCTGGCCCGCGACCCTGATCAGCAAGCCCGGCGAGGACCCCTATCTGGAGAGCAACCGCAACGGCCTGAAATTCCTGGTGCTGTTCATGAACTGCACCGACAACAAGAATTGCAAGACACTGCA
This sequence comes from Sphingopyxis sp., assembly GCF_965227415.1. Classification (GTDB taxonomy): domain Bacteria; phylum Pseudomonadota; class Alphaproteobacteria; order Sphingomonadales; family Sphingomonadaceae; genus Sphingopyxis. The sequence continues at coordinate 756,226 of NZ_OZ245749.1, forward strand.
ATATTATATGGGGTTCAGCGACGCGAAAAACGTCTCGCTCGACCGCTTCAACGAATGGAACAAGACCAAGCGCTTTGCGCGGGCCTATCGCGACGACGAAGGCGATCCGGTTCTGGAAATGGATGTCGACGTCGATTTCGCCGGAATCCCGCGCGAAAATATCGGCGAGACCTTCAACACCTGGGCATCGCTGATGGACAGCTACCGGACGTTCATTTTCGAAAAATAGTTGGCGTTCGAGAACGGCGGACAAATATGGTTCGTCACCCCGGACTTGATCCGGGGTCCCGCTACTAGCATCGGAAAGCGGGATGCCGGATCAAGAATGGAAGGCGGTCAAGCGTTGCGCAGCGCGCCTGCGACCAGCTTTTGCAGCTTCGAATGCACCGCTGCGCTGCCCGCGATGTATTCGCTGCGCTCGATCGCGCGGTCGCCGCCGCGGAAATCGCTGACGAAACCGCCGGCTTCGCGAACCAGCAACATGCCCGCCGCGACGTCCCAGATCTGAAGGTCGCTTTCCCAGAAACCGTCATAGCGGCCTGCTGCAACCCACGCGAGGTCCAGGCTGGCGGCGCCAAAGCGGCGGATACCGGCAACTTCTGGCGCGACGGCACCGAAAATGCGGCTCCACTGCGCCATATTGCCATGACCCATGTACGGGATGCCGGTTGAAACCAGGCATTCGTTCAGGTGGCGGCGCGAAGCGACGCGCAGGCGCCGGTCGTGCAACCACGCGCCGCGGCCGCGTTCCGCCCAATAGCTTTCGTCGGTGACCGGCTGATAGATCAGCGCCGCCGTGACGTCGCCCCAGCCGCCACCGATCTTCGGTTCCTGCACCGCGATCGAAATCGCGAAGTGCGGGATCGCGTGCAGGAAGTTCGACGTGCCGTCGAGCGGATCGATGATGAAGCGCGGCTTGCCGGGTTCGCCTTCGATGATCCCGCCTTCTTCCAGGACAAAGCCCCAGCCCGGACGGTCGCGGCCGAGTTCGTCGTAAAGCGTACGCTCGGCGGCCTGATCGGCCTTCGACACGAAATCGGCCGGACCCTTCTGCGAAACCTGCAGATGCTCGATCTCGCCAAAGTCGCGGCGCAGCTTCGTGCCGGCCTTGCGCGCGGCGCGTTCCATGACGGTGATGATGCCAGATACGGCCATAGTTCTTCCTTCCAACACGTCGCCCCCGCGAAGGCGGGGGCCGCTGTCGGCAATGTAAAACGCTAGCGGCCCCCGCCTTCGCGGGGGCGACCTCATTTAATCCGCGCGGCGCACATATTCGCGGTCGTACACATGCACGACGATGCGGGTGCCGCTGGTGATGTGCGGCGGCACCATCACGCGCACGCCATTGTCGAGGATCGCGGGCTTGTACGACGAAGACGCGGTCTGCCCCTTCACGACCGCATCGGCCTCGACGATCGTCGCTTCGATCGTTTCGGGCAGCTCGACCGAGATCGGGCGCTCTTCCCACAGCTCGAGCACGACATCCATGCCGTCCTGCAGAAATTCATGGGCGTCGCCGACGACGTCCTTCGAGATGCTGATTTGCTCGAACGTATCCTTGTCCATGAAGACCAGGTCGTCGCCCTCGGCATAAAGGAACTGGAAATCCTTGGTGTCGAGGCGGACCTTTTCGACCGTGTCGGCGCTGCGGAAGCGGTTGTTGAGCTTGCGGCCGTCGATCAGATTCTTGGCTTCGACCTGCATATAGGCGCCGCCCTTGCCCGGCTGGGTGTGCTGGATCTTGGTGACCTTCCAGATCCCCTTTTCATATTCGATAATATTGCCGGGACGGATTTCAACGCCGGTGATTTTCATCGCGCACACTCGCTGGTTCAAGGATGGAAAGAGCCGCCGGCGCATCGGAACGCACCGGTCACAGGAGCGCGCCCTTAGCCGCGTGGGCGGCGAAGGGCAAGCCGTGCGTGCGTCAGGCGGTCGTCTCGACGGCTTTGCGCGTGCGCGCGTAGCTCATCACGACGAGCGCGACGAACAGTCCGAGCCCGATGAAAACCGACGGCAGCTGGAACCCTTCACCGACGACTGCGAGCGGGGCGTCGTTGCCCGTGCCCGCGACGATACCCGCGTACAGCACGCCGAACAGGCTTTCGCCAACGATCATGCCCGTTGCGGTGAGCACGCCCATGCGGTGCGCGAACTCGGCGTTCGCGCGCTTGTCGGCCCAGCGGTCATAGAACCAGCCCGCGACCGCGCCGATCGTCACCGGCAGGATCACCGCCATCGGCAGATAGATGCCGATGCCCACCGCAAGCGGCGGCAGGCGCAGCTTGCCCATGCGGCCGAGCAAAGCGTCGAGCAGGATGAAACCGACGCCCGCGGCGACGCCATAACCGAGCATCGTCCAGTTGAGGTCGCCGCCGAGCACGCCCTGTGCCAGCGACGAGATCAGCCCGGCCTGCGGCGCAGCCAGCGCATTCGGGCCCGCACCCGGCACCCCGACGAAACCCATGCTGTCGTTGAGGACATTGAGCACCGGCGGCACGACGAGCGAGCCGAAGACGACGCCGATCATCAGCGCGACCTGCTGCTTCCACGGCGTTGCGCCGACGAGCTGGCCGGTCTTCAGATCCTGAAGATTGTCGTTCGCGATCGTCGCGATACCAAAAACGATGCCGGTGACGATCAGCGCATAGGCGACCATTGCTGCACTCGCTTCGCTGCCTCCCCCGCGCCCGAGCAGGCCGACGAGAAGGAGCGAGGATGCGATGATCGAAAGAATGCCGATCCCCGAAACGGGCGAGTTCGACGCGCCGATCAGCCCAGCCATATAGCCGGTGACCGATGCGATCATCAGCCCGGCCACGATCACGAAGACAAGCGCACCAGCGATCAGGATGAACGACGACCCCGCAAGCGGCCCCCCGCTCAACACCGAATGCAGCAGCCAGCCGATAGGCAGCAGCATGAACAAAGATCCGCCGAATACCCAACCCACCGACAGATCCTGCTCCTCGACCGCCATCACCGCGCCGGCGCCGCGCGCCTTGCTCGCCGCCATCGCCGATCGAATGCCGCCGAACACGGGGCCGGCGATCTTGATCAGCGTCCAGATCGCAGCGATTGCGATGACGCCGGCGCCAAAGAAGCGCACGTCCGCGCGAAACACGGTGTTCGCCAAGGTCTCGGCATCGCCGGGTCCGCCCTGCGTCAGGATCGGCAGCAGGATCCACCAGCCGGTGATCAGGCCGACCAGCTGTGCAATTCCGACCGACAGGCCGACCAGATGGCCGACGCCGAACAGCGCAAAGGCCAGCCCGCCGCCAATCCCCGTCGCACCCGCGCCGACCTTGAACCAATGCGCAACTTCGCCGGCGGCGATTTTCATCTGCGTCAGCAGCGTGAAGCCCGCGGAAATCAGGCTGTTCCAGACGAGCGCCGACAGGCCCGCGCTATTCTCCGCCGCGCCTTCGGCGCTCGCGGCGCCCACTTGCAGCACTTCTGCCGCGGCGCGGCCTTCGGGATAGGGCAGATCGGAATCGACGACGAGCGCGCGACGCAGCGGCACCGAGAAAAGCACGCCCAATATGCCGCCGAACATGGTGATCGCGGTCGTCTCGATCATCGGGAAACCCTGCCAATATCCGACCATGATCAGCCCCGGCAGCACGAAGATGATCGCCGCGAGCGTGCCCGCCGCGCTCGCGATCGTCTGGACGATATTATTCTCGAGGATCGTCGCGCCCGACATGAAGCGCAGCAGCGCCATCGAAATCACCGCAGCGGGGATCGAGGTCGCAAAGGTCAGACCGACTTTCAGTCCCAGATAGACGTTCGCCGCGGTGAACATCAGCGTCAGCAGTCCGCCGAGTAACACGGCCCGCCAGGTCAGTTCGCGCATTGCTGTGCCATCGCGGCTCATATTCATCATCCTGCCAATTCTGTTGCGACCTGTCGCGGGCGCTGGGCGGACAAGCAAGCAAAAAGGCGATGAACCGAAGCTGATTTGACGTATCGATCCAATCCCTCCGGCACTCGGTGATTCATAACGACAGGCATGATGAGTATCGATCTTCCCAATCAGGCTCCCCCTGCCCCCGGGGCAGTGGTCAAGCGGCCGAATCGTCCGGCACCCTGTGCAGGGCTCTTTGGCTGGCGCAAGGATGGCGTTTCCAAATTCGACGCAAACGCCAACACGGCGCCGGGCCGCGACTTTCCGGTCGGTTAGCCCCGTCAGGGATGCGCGCGCCGGCCCGTCAACAGCGGATAGGGATTGACCGGATCGCCATCCTGCCACCCGCTTCCGGGCGCGGTTTTCAGAATCTGGAAATGCAGGTGCGGAAACGCAGGGTCGGCGTTGCCGCTGGCGCCGACGGTTGCGATCACCTGCCCCCTCGCGACGACCTGCCCCTCGACAAGCCCGCGGCGATAGGCCTGCAGATGCGCGTAATACAGGATCAGGCCGCCATCGGGCGAGCGCTGATAGATCGTCAGCCCGCCGCGCTTCGACGCGAACAGTTTCTCGATCCGCCCGTCCATCGCCGCAAGCACCGGCGTGCCGACCGGCGCGGGAATATCGATGGCGCGGTGCAATCGCCCCTCGGCGCGCGTCTTGCTCCAGCTATCGATCAGGTCGGACGCCTTGATGCCCTCGACGGGTATGCCGAACGCATCGGGCTCGATCGCGGCGCCGCTCGTTGCGGCCAGGCACAGCGCCGCGGAAAGGAGCGATCGCTGCGCGCGCGTCACCCCGCCAGCAGCTTGTCGAACTGCAGAACCGCGGCAGCAGCCCCTTCGGGATTGGCCCACACCGCGCTCGACACCGCCAGGAAATCCGCCCCCGCATCGATCAGCACCTGCGCATTGTCAGGCGTGATCCCGCCTATTGCGACGCAGGGCAGTTCGAACAAGCCTTGCCACCAGGTCAGGATTTCAGGCTCGGGATGATGCTCGACATCTTTTGTCGTCGTCGGGAAAAAGGCACCGAACGCGACATAGTCCGCCCCCGCCTCCCCCGCTTCCATCGCGAAATGACGGCTGTCGTGGCAGGTCACGCCGATCTGCGCGTCGGGGCCGAGCAGGCGGCGTGCCTCGCGCGGGTCGCCGTCGCCCTGCCCCAGATGCACCCCGTCGGCGCCGAGACGCTTGGCGAGCGCCATATCGTCGTTGACGATGAAGGCGGTGTTCTGCGCCGCGCAGATCGCCTGCAACGGCGCAGCCAGACGAGCGGCCTCGTGCTGGTCGACGCCCTTGACGCGAAACTGGAACGCCGCGACGGGCGCGGCGGCGAGCGCTTCTTCGAGTTTCGCCGGAAAATCGCCACCGACGTCGAGCGGAGAGATCAGGTAAAGCTGGCAGCTGTTTGTGGTCATGGCGGGTTCATAGCGATGCCGTCAGAAACGGGCAAATGCAGAACACAGCCCGCCTCGCCGCATCCGTCCTCACCGCCGCCCTCGCGCTCTCCGCCTGCGCGGCAACCGGCCAGCAGACGCCGCTCCGCGACGGCAGCGACGTCGCGCTGGGTCAGCGCGCGATGGTCGACGGTCCGATCGTCCAGCCGATCAAGGTATTGGAGGACAGCCGCTGCCCGATGAACGCGCGGTGCATCTGGGCAGGCCGCGTGCGTGTGCAAATGGTCTGGATTCGCGGCAATGGCGCGAAACAGCCGTTCGAGGTAACGCTCGGCGAACCGACGCAGCTCGCCGACGGCCAATTCACGCTGGAATCGGTACGTCCGGAAAAAATGACCAATGTAGCGCTGAAGCCCGAGGATTATCGCTTCAGTTTCCGCTTCGCAGGCGGGCTCTAAAGCACCCGCGCAAGAACGAAGCCGTCCCATTTCTTCGCGCCGACGGTCTGCACCGCGGTCGCATCGAGCCGCGTATCGGCTGAGAGCATGTCGAACAACGCGCGCGTACCGATAATCCGCTCATCGTCGCTATCCACATCGAGCACACCGCCTTCGCGCACGACATTGTCGACGACAATCGTCGTGCCGCAGCGCCCGAGCCGTATCGCTTCGTCCACGTAGAGCGCGTTGCTTTGCTTGTCGGCGTCGATGAACACGAAATCGAACGGTGCTTCGTCGACCATCGCGGCCAGACTGTCGGCTGCAGGGCCGACGCGGACATCGACCTTGGAAGAAACGCCCGCTCGGTCCAGATTTTCGCGCGCAACCGCCGCATGATGCGGTTCCAGCTCCAGCGTCACGAGTTCGCCGCCCTCGGGCAGCGCTCGCGCGAGCCAGATCGTCGAATAACCGCCGAGCGTCCCGACCTCGAGGATGCGCGTCGCGCCCGCTATCTGCGCGAGCAGAAACAGCATCTTCCCCTGCGCCGCCGACACGTCGATCGGTGGCAGGCCGTGCGCCTCATTGTTGGCGAGGGTGGCGGCCAACGCTTCGTCGTCGCCGAGAAGCTTCCCGGCGATATACTCATCGACGGCTTGCCACCCGCCACTCATTCTGGGCGCCCCATCACGTCACGCTACAGAAGCGGCATGAATGTCGTTGATCGCGCCGCCGAGCGAGCTGTTGAACTCGTCGTCGCTCATCTGGTGGCGCAGGTCTTCCAGCAACGCGCGGCTGAAGCTTGCGATGATGCCAGGATTTTTCGCCAGTTCGACGCACGCTTCGGGGCGTGCAAATCCCCCCGACAGCGCGACGACGCGAAGCACCTTCGCATGGTCGACCAGCGGCTGGAACAGACCGGCTTCGGTCGGCAACGACAGTTTCAGCATCACCGGCGCGCCGGTCCATTCGTCGAGCGCGGCGAGCATTTCCTTCAGCAACAGGCGGTCGGCGGCATCGCGCTCGGTGCTCTTGATGTTCACTTCGGGTTCGATGATCGGCACCAGGCCGTGCGCTGCGATGCGCGCCGCTTCGGCAAACTGCTGCTCGACGATCGCCTTGATCCCCGCCGGGTTCGCGAGATTGACCACGCTGCGCATCTTGGTGCCGAACACGCCCTTTGCGACCGCACGCTCGCAAAGCGCGTCAAGACCGGGGTTCGCCTTCATCAGCTGAACGCCGTCGGCTTCGTCTTCCAGTCCCTTGTCGACCTTCAGAAACGGCACCACGCCGCGGTCCCACAGCAGCGCCGGGACCGGCTTGCCGCCCGCATCGCCGTCCATCGTCCGTTCGAACAGAATCGCGCCGATCACCTTTTCGCCGTTGAAGCAGGGCGCGGTGACGATGCGGCTGCGCATGTCGTGGATCAGGGCGAACATTTCCTCATCGTTCGAGAAGGCGTCTTCCTCGATGCCATACCCCTTCAACGCCTTGGGCGTCGAACCGCCGCTCTGATCGAGCGCGGCGATAAAGCCCTGCCCCGATTGGATCTGTTGAAGCATCTCGGCTTTGGCGGTGGTCATAACGTCTCCGGTTTTCTGCATACGTATGTGGCGGCGCGCATAGCTGCCCCGGTGCCGGGATGCAAATGCGCAAAGAAATCTAGGCTTTTAGCGCGTCCACACCCGGCAGCGGCTTGCCTTCCATCCATTCGAGGAAGGCGCCGCCTGCGGTCGATACAAAGGTGAAATCGCCGGCCACTCCAGCGTGGTTGAGCGCTGCGACGGTATCGCCGCCGCCCGCGACCGAGACCAGCGAGCCTTCGCGGGTCAGCGCAGCGGCGGTCTTGGCCAGTGCAACCGTCGCCGTGTCGAACGGCGGCGTCTCGAACGCGCCGAGCGGCCCGTTCCAGACGAGCGTGCGACAATTCTTGAGCACGTCGGCGAGCGCTTCGACGGCGGCAGGACCGACATCGAGGATCATTTCGTCGGCGGCGACCTCGTGAACATTGACCGTCCGCGTCGGCGGGTTCGGCGCGAATTGCTTCGCGACGACGACATCATAGGGCAGATGGATCGTGCAACCCGCAGCATCGGCGGCGTCGAAAATCGCATTGGCGGTATCGACCAGATCATGCTCGCACAGCGACTTGCCGACATCGACCCCGCGCGCAGCGAGAAAGGTGTTCGCCATGCCGCCGCCGATGATCAGATGGTCGACCTGGCTGACCAGATTGCGCAGCACGTCGATCTTCGACGATACCTTCGCGCCGCCGACAACCGCCGCCACCGGATGCGCGGGATTGCCCAACGCAGCGTCGAGCGCCTTCAGCTCGGCTTCCATGGCACGGCCGGCATAAGCGGGCAGCCGGTGGGCAATGCCCTCGGTCGAGCCATGCGCGCGGTGCGCCGCCGAAAAGGCATCGTTGACGTACAAATCTCCGATCTCGGCCAGGGCATCCGCAAAAGCCGGATCATTCGTTTCCTCGCCGGCATAGAAACGCGTATTTTCCAGCACCGCGACATCACCCGCCGCCAGCACCGCGAGTCCCGCTTTCGCGCCTTCGCCGATGCAATCGGGAATGAACATCACCGAATGGCCCAGGACATCCTCGACCCCGCCCATGACGAGCGACAGCGACTGGGTCGGATTCTTTGCGCCCTTCGGTCGCCCGAAATGCGCCAGAAGCAACACGATCGCGCCCTTGTCGGACAGCTCGCGAATCGTCGGCATCGCCGCGTGGATGCGCGTCGCATCGCTGACCGCGCCTTCGAACAGCGGAACGTTGAGGTCGACGCGGACAAGAACGCGCTTGCCGGTGACGTCGCCGATATCGTCGAGGGTCTTGAAGCTAGCCACGTTTCCTCACTCCAATCCCATGGTCCCCCGCGAGGGCGGGGGTCCATCTTCTGCGCTCTCGCTGCCTACTGTCGTTCGCTCCATCCCGATAGGCCCGAAGATGGGCCCCTGCCTGTGCAGGGGCGTACGCAAATCAGATAAATTTCGCGATCACGCCCGCGGTGTCGATCATGCGGTTCGAGAAACCCCATTCATTGTCGTACCAGCTGAGCACGCGCACCAGCTTGCCGTCGATCACTGCGGTCTCGAGGCTGTCGATGGTCGAACTGGCCGCATTGTGATTGAAATCGATCGAAACGAGCGGCTCGTCGGTATAGCCCAGCACGCCCTTCAGCGGACCTTCGGCTGCGGCTTTCAGCACCGCGTTGACTTCTTCCTTGGTCGTTTCGCGGAGCGGCGTGAAAGTCAGATCGACCACCGACACATTCGGGGTCGGAACACGGATCGACGAACCGTCGAGCTTGCCCTTGAGTTCGGGCAGAACCAGACCGACGGCAACCGCCGCACCGGTCGAGGTCGGGATCATCGACATCGCCGCGGCGCGGGCGCGGCGCGGGTCGTCGTGGATCTGGTCGAGGATCTTCTGGTCGTTGGTATAGGCGTGGATGGTCGTCATCAGGCCGCGCTCGATACCGATCGCCTCGTGCAGCACCTTGGCAAAGGGCGCGAGGCAGTTGGTGGTGCAGGACGCGTTCGAGATGATCAGATGATCGGCGGTGATCTTGTCGTCGTTGACGCCGAACACGACGGTCAGGTCGACTTCCTTCGCAGGCGCCGAGATCAGCACGCGCTTGGCGCCGGCGTCGAGATGCTTCTGGCCGCCGGCCTTGTTCGTGAAAAAGCCCGTGCATTCCATCACGATGTCGATGCCGTTGGCGGCATGCGGCAGCGCGGCGGGATCGCGCTCGGCGGTCACCTGAATGCGCTTGCCGTTGATGATCAGGTCATTGCCATCGACTTCGACGCTGCCGTTGAACGCGCCATGCACCGAGTCATGGCGGAGCAGGCGGGCATTCGCCTTGGCGTCGCCCAGATCGTTGATCGACACCAGTTCCAGATCGTGATCGGTACGCTCCAGAATCGCGCGCGCCACATTGCGGCCGATGCGCCCGAAACCGTTGATTGCGACTTTCACTGCCATGTCGAGGAGTCCTTTCTGCGGGGTTGGCCGTCGGTCTTAAGCGCCGATCCGTGCCAGGATTTGGGGGGTAATAGCATCAACGGTAAGGCCGAAGTGCTTGAATAGGTCTTCGATCGGCGCCGACGCGCCAAAACTGTCAATACCAAAGCGCAGGCCGTCGCGGCCGGTATAGCGCTCCCACCCGAAGGTCGTGCCAGCCTCGATCGAGACGAGTAGCACGTCGTTGGGCAGGATATCGGCCTGATAAGCGGGACTTTGTTCGTCGAAAAGCTCGGTCGAGACCATCGAGACGACATCGGCGCCCTGGCCTGCGGCCTCCAGCCTGTCGGCAATATCCATCGCGAGCGAAACTTCGGAGCCCGTCGCGACCAGCACGACCTTGCGGCCCGCCGAAGCCGAACGAAGGCGGTAACCGCCTTTCAAACAAAGATTTTGCGTGACGTCATGACGCAGCGGCGGGAGGTTCTGACGGGTCAGCGCGAGAAGTGAGGGGCGATTCTGCTCCGCCAGCGCAATTGCCCAACATTCGGCGGTTTCGACCGCATCGGCGGGGCGCATCACGAGCAGGTTCGGCATCGCGCGCAGCGATTGCAGATGCTCGATCGGCTGGTGTGTCGGCCCGTCTTCGCCCAGCCCGATGCTATCGTGCGTCATCACATAGACGACACGCTGGCGCTGGAGCGCCGACAGGCGGATCGCCGCGCGGCAATAGTCGGCGAACACCAGGAACGTCCCGCCATAGGGGACGATACCGCCGTGCAGCGCCATGCCGTTCATCGCTGCCGACATGCCGAATTCGCGGATGCCGTAATAAATATAGCGCCCAGAATAATCATTCTTGGTCAGCGGCTTGGTCGACGATGTTTTGGTGTTGTTCGAACCCGTCAGGTCGGCGCTGCCGCCCAGCATCGCGCCGATATCGGCGGTCAGAGCGCTCAGCGTGTTCTCCGACGCCTTGCGCGTCGCAACCTTCGGTGGCTCGGCGATCAGGCCGTCCAGATACGCCTTGAACGCATCGCCGGGAACGACCTTGCCGCTCAGGCGGTCCTCAAATTCTATTTTATTATCGTTATTTGCCAGGCGATCATTCCATTCGGCATGAAGTGCCTTGCCCTTCTCGCCAAACGCTGCCCATGCCGCGGCGATATCGCCCGGAATGACGAACGGCTCGGCGGTCCAGCCCAGCGTCTCGCGCGCTGCCGCGACTTCGTCCGCGCCGAGCGGCGAGCCATGCGTTGCCGACGTCCCCTGCTTGTTCGGCGCGCCGAAGCCGATGACCGTCCGGCACGCGATCAGCGACGGCCGGTTGTCAGCCAGCGCCCCGTCGAGCGCACGGCGGATGTCGGCGGGATCATGCCCGTCGCAGCTGTCGACATGCCAGCCGGTCGCCGCATAGCGCGCTGCCACATCTTCGCTCGTCGACAGATCGGTTGCGCCGTCGATCGTGATCTTGTTGTCATCCCACAGCACCACCAGGCGTCCGAGCTGCAAATGCCCGGCCAAACCGATGGCTTCGTGGTTGATGCCTTCCATCAGGCACCCGTCGCCCGCTATCACATATGTGCGATGATCGACCAGATCGTCGCCATAGATCGCATTCAGATGCCGCTCGGCAATCGCCATTCCGACCGCCGTCGCCAGCCCCTGCCCCAACGGCCCCGTCGTCGTTTCGACACCCTCGAGCTCGAAATTCTCGGGATGTCCCGCGCACGGGCTATTCAGCTGACGAAAATTGCGGATATCGTCGATCGTCGGCCGCGCATAGCCCGCAAGGTGCAGCGTCGCGTAGGCGAGCATCGAGCCATGACCTGCCGACAGGACGAATCGGTCTCGGTCGGCCCATTTCGGGTCGGTCGGATCGAATTTCAGATAATCGGAATAGAGCACGCTGGCGACGTCGGCCATGCCCATCGGCATCCCCGGATGACCGCTATTCGCGGCCTGTACAGCATCCATCGCAAGCGCGCGGATGGCGTTGGCGAGCTGGCGTTCGGGCAATGTCATGAGTCCCCCGGGAAAGGATGTGAAGATGGCCGGATTCGGTGGGGACAGCCCTTTGCGGTGGTAGCCCGCGGAGTCAACCGCCCGTGGCATAAATCAGCACGCATTTCACTGCCGAGAGGCGATTGCGCCGCTTCCCCCGCGCTGCTACCTCATGGACATGGAACTCGATCTCGACGAATCCAGCCTGGCCATCGGCCGCATCGAACGGGCGCTCAGCCGGATCGAAAAGGCGTTGACCGACCGGGAAAGCCGCCCCGCTCCCGAACCTGCCGCCAACGATCAATCGGCACTAAAGGCCGAGGTTGTCGCGGTTATCGGCGAACTTGACCGACTGATCACGGAGGCAAAACGTGGCTGACGTCAAGCTTCATATCGCCGGGCGCGTCTATGATGTGAATTGCGCCGATGGCGAAGAGCCCCAGCTGTTGAGCCTTGCGGGCGTCGTCGACGAGAAGGTGCGCAGCATGCCGGGCGGGACCGAAATCCGCCAGATGCTCTTTGCTGCGCTGATGCTCGCCGACGAAGCGCAGGAAGCGCGCGGCAAAGCCGACAAGGCCGAGCCCCGGTCCGATTCGCTTCGCGCTGCGGTGGCGCTTGCCGAAAGCCGCGAGGCGCAGGCGCGTGACGATCTCAAAGCGGCTCTCACCGAGCTTGAGGCATTGAAAAAGGCCGAACCCGTCGAGGCGGCACCGCGCCCCGCACACGACCGCGCGCTGATCCAGATCGCTGACCGCATTGAAGCGCTCGCCGGAAAGGTCGAGCAAATCTCTTGAGAGTGACCGTCCGGGCTCCTACATAGGGGGTGGCGGGCACTGCCCGGTACGAGCTTTTGCGAAAATCCCTGAGGCGATACTTCATCCTAGGGGGCTGTCCCTGCCCGGACCCTGGTCCGACGTATATGGTCCCCACCTGACGTTACTGGCGTCAGAGGATCTTCCAGCAAACGACCCACGGTGGTCCCGCCACCCGCCGCACGACGATCCGAGGAGCCGGAAGACAGATGCTTTCCGAAGGCCTCGCCGAGAAAAAGCAGCATTTACGCGAAAAGCTGCGCTTTCGGCGCAAGCATTTCGCCGCGAATCTGGACGCGGTAGCGCGGTTGACGGCTTTTCGCGCCGTCCCGGGGCCAGTGGCCGCCATCCTTGCCGATCAAGCGCTTGTTGCTGCCTATGTCGCGTGGGGCGACGAGCCCGATATTCTGCCGATGCTGGCCGACCAGCCCGAGCTTGCCCTTCCCCATCACGCCGAACGCGTCGAAACAATGGATTTCCGCCGCTGGGTGACCGGAGACGCGCTTGTCAAGGGCCCGTGGGGCACCGATCAGCCGGCGACCGCCGCCGAAATCGCGACGCCAAGCTTCATCTTCTGCCCCCTCGTCGGTTTCGACCGCCGCGGGGCGCGCCTCGGCCAGGGCGGCGGCCACTATGACCGCTATTTCGCGGCACACCCCACCGCGCTGCGGATCGGTGTCGGTTGGTCGGTGCAGGAAATCGATGCCGTGCCCGCCGAGCCGACCGATATCGCGCTCGACGCCATCCTGACCGAGCAGGAATTCATCATCACCGGAGACCGTCTGTGAGCCAGCTACCCGCCGACCCGCCGCCGAGCTGGCGCAAGCCTGCCGGCATTTTCCTGATACTGACGCTGATCGCGGTCTGGGCGGTGATCGTCGTCGCGCTCTCCGCTTGGGTGGGCGCTTGGCCGATCCTTGTGCAGGCCGTCTTCTATCTGGTCGCCGGGATCATCTGGGTGCTGCCGCTCAAGCCGCTGCTGCGCTGGATGGAATTGGGAAAATGGCGCGGCTGACGCGCTGAAACAGCGCTTTCATTCCAGCCGAGCAAGGATCCCAAGCCGCGGTGGCCATCCCCTCCGAAAAAGGAAGGAATGGCGCGAGTGACGGGGCTCGAACCCGCGACCTCCGGCGTGACAGGCCGGCACTCTAACCAACTGAGCTACACCCGCGTGTGCTTGGGAGCAGCGCCAATATGCGCCGCGTTCCAGCCTGTCAACCGTCGCTTTCGTCCTTTGTGCGATTTAACCGGTCGCGCACCTCTTCGGCCGTGGTCAAGGTCCCGTGCTCGAAGAGGAAACCTGCCAAATCGGGCGTTCCGGTCGATGCCAATATCGTCTGGAGGATCAGCAGCAGGGGCACCGCCAGCAACGCCCCTGGCGTTCCCCACACCCATCCCCAGAAGCTCAGGGAAACCAGAATCAGAAGCGGATTGATCGTCAGCCGCTTGCCGAGCACCAGCGGCGTGACGAGATTCGCCTCGACCAGATGCACGCCGATAAAGATCAGCGCCGGCAGTAGTGCGAATCCCACCGCATCGAAGGTCATCAGTCCGCCGAGCCCGAGCAGCGTCGCGGCGACGATCGGGCCCAGATAGGGCACGAAATTGCAGATGCTGACGATCCCGCCCCACATGAAGGGCGACGGCATGCCGAGTGCCCAGAGCAGCAGCGACACGGTCAGGCCGAGGATCGCGTTGATCATCGTGATCGTCGCCAGATAATCGGCCGTCGCGTCGACAACATTCTGGATCACACGCGCGGTCTGCATCGCGCCGTCGAAACTGCCGCGACGGCGGATCGTCCCGCGCCGTAGCCGCGTCCAGCCGGACAGGAAGAAGAAGATCACGAGCACGGCGAAGAAGAGCTGGATCGCCGCAGCGGGCGCGGCCGAGATGAAATAGTCGACGACCGACGATGGCGCCTGTGCCGCGACCGCTTGCGCTGTCGCCTCGGTCCCGGTGGCGACCGACGTCAGCGTGCGATCGACGAATTTTTGCAGGCTCGAATAGAAATCGATCAGCGGCGCCAAATTGCTCTGGATACGCGGAATCGACTCGGGAATTCTTGCAAACCAGCCGGTTGCGGGCAGCACGATGATCGCCAGCGCCGCATTGATGATCGCCACGAACCCCGCAAGCGACAGGAATGCGGCCAGCCCCGATGGCACGCCGCGCCGCTCGAGCCATTCGAGCAACGGAACCAGCGCGATCGACACCACGATCGCCGCGGTCAGAGGCAGGAAAAATTCGGCACCGGCCTTCAGCGCAAAGGGCAGCCCGAGGCAGAAACTTGCGCCAAAGATCAATGCCAGGGCAGCGAGCAGCCGATCGCGGCGGAAATCGTCGATTTCGATGCGGCGCAGGGGATCTGCGGGCGCCGAACGCGCGTCCTTGCTCCCCCTGTCCTCTGCCACGACGCATCCCCTACCCGGTTAACCGCTTCGTCTTACGCGACCTTTACCCTTCGCGCCAGTCGGCCAGATTTGCGATGAACCGATCCGCCGAGCTGTCTCCAATTGGGTCAAAACCCCGTTTTCAATCGGTATTTTAACCAGAAATTACCCTTTTTCGCCGATGGCTGTCGTCACGGACCAGCTATCGGAGTCAAAATCATGATGAAAGCGCCTGTGGGGGGCGCGAAGCATCATAAGCTTCTTCTTCCCTCTTCCACTGCCCTTGCGCTCGTCTTGGCGCTGGCGTTGCCGTCGCAGGCTTATGCCGCCGGCACGCGCGCCGGTACCACGATCAGCAACACCGCGAGCGCCAGCTTCGACAATGGCTCGGGCACGCTGACCGTCGATTCGAACCGCGTGGACCTGCGCGTCGACGAACTGCTCGATGTCACCGTGGCGACGGGCAATCCGTCGGACGTGCCGACCACGCCGGGCGCGACAAACCAGCTGCTGACCTATTCGGTCACCAACACCGGCAACGGGCAGGAAGCCTTCGGCCTCAGCACTATCGCCAATGTCGGCGGCGACAATTACGACCCCGTCGTCACGCAGATCTACATCGACAATGGCGATGGCGTGTTCGACGCGAGCACCGACACGCTTTACACCGCCGGAACCAACGATCCGGTCCTCAACCCCGACCAGAGCGTCCGTATTTTTGTGCTTGTCACGACACCGGGCGCTGTCATCGACGGCAATCGCGGCATCGTGACGCTCGTCGCCGCCGCGAAAACCGGGACCGGCGCTCCAGGCACGACCTTTGCGGGTCAGGGCGAAGGCGGCGGCGACGCGATTGTCGGTACGACCGGGGCCGACGGCCAGGACAATGGCGCTTTCCGCGTCGCGGCGGCAACCGTCTCGCTCGTCAAATCCGCGGCCGTCGTCGACCCCTTCGGTGGCAGCGAGCCGGTTCCCGGCGCGACGATAACCTACACCATCACCGCGACCGTCGCGGGGTCGGGATCGGTGAACGGCCTCGCCATCACCGACAATATCCCGGCCGACACCGCCTATGTCGCAGGCTCGATCACGCTCGGCGGCAGCGCGCTGACCGACGCCGTCGATGCCGACGCCGGCGATTACAACGGAACACGAATTCGCGTCGGCCTCGGCACGGTTGCCGGCGGCCAGACCCGCACCGTCACTTTCCGGACAAGGATAAACTGATGAAGACCAAAGCCTTTTTCCTGTTCCTGGCGGCGCTTGCGCCGGCGCAGGCCTTTGCCGCGAACCAGGTCGCACTCGACAATAATGTGTTCGTCGAACGCGTGACGACCGACGCAGGCGGCAAGGAGCGCGTCCTGCTCGAAGAGCCGAAGATCGTCGTTCCCGGCGACAGGCTCGTGTTCGTGCTCAATTATCGCAACGCAAGCGCGCAGCCTGCCGACAAGTTCGTGATCACCAACCCGATGCCCTCGGCGGTGCGCTTCGCCGGCGCAGGGAGCGCGAGCGCGCCGCTCGTCTCGGTCGACGGCGGCAAGGCGTGGGGCCTGCTCGAAACACTCAGCGTGATTCAGCCTGACGGCACGCGGCGCGCAGCACAGCCCGCCGATGTCACGCACATCCGCTGGGCGTTCCAAAAGCCGATCCCGGCAGGCGCGACCGGCAAGCTCATGTTTCGGGGAGTTGTAAAATAAGCGTTTAAAGTAAGCCGCTTACCGGTTGCCAGCGGTGGGGATTACGGCAACCAACCAAGCCAAGGAGCTCAGCTATGACCAGCAAGCTGACTTACTGGGGCACCATCGGTCTGGCAGCGGCGTCCGTCGTCGCTGCCAACCCGGCTTATGCAGCCGGAACCACCGCGGGCGCCTCGATTACGAATACCGCAACCGTTGACTATCAGGTCGGCGGCGTTTCACAGGGCCAACAGAGCGCGTCGAACACGTTTACGGTCGACCGCAAGATCAACCTGACCGTTACCGAGGTGGGGACGGTCACGACGAACGTCGTGCCGAGCCAGGCCAATGCGGTCACCACGTTCCAGTTGACCAACAATTCGAACGAAGGGCTCGATTTCGCGCTCGTCGCGTCGCAGATCGTGGGCGGCACCGCCGCGCACGGTGGCACCGACACATTCGATGTCACGAACGTCCGGATTTACCGCGATAGCACGAGCGGCACGGTCGGCAGCTGGGATGCTGCCGACACGCTCGTCACCTATATCGACGAGCTGGCTGCCGATGCGTCGGTTACCCTGTTCGTGGTTGCGGACGTTCCGGCCGCGCTCGCCAATAGCGCCGTTGCCGGCGTGACGTTGCGGGCCACTGCACGCGAAGGCGGGCTGGTGGGGACCCAGGGCGCTGCGATCACCGAAACGGCGGGCGCGAACACGGCTGGCAAGGACACTGTCTTCGCCGATATCGCGGGCGTGGCCGGCGATGTGGCGCGCGACGGATCGCACAGCGACAACGACGACTATACCGTCCAGACGGCGACGCTTGCGGTCACCAAGACCAGCCGCGTCATTTCGGATCCGTTCAACAGTACGACGAATCCGAAGCTGATCCCGGGCGCCGTCGTCGAATATTGCATCTCGGTCGCCAACAGCGGCAGCGTTGCAGCGACGTCGGTCGTGATCAACGATCCGGTTCCGGGCCAGCTGACGTTCAGCACCGGCACGATCCTGCTCAACGGCACGGTTACCGCGGGCACCTGCAACGCCGATGGCGCAGCGGGCGGCAGCTACGTCGCGCCGAACGTGTCGGGTACCATCGCAACGATCGCGGCGGGCGCAACGCGCACGCTCGTCTTCCGCGCGACGGTCAACTGACCTGACGGAAGGACGGGGCAGCGGGCAGAGCGCATAAAGCGCCCTCCCGCTGCCCCTCTTCGGGACCAGCGATGCAGCTCCGCCGGAAATATCTGTCTTTCGTGACCGCCCTGGTCGCAGCAGCCACGCTGCCTGCGATACCGGTCGCGCACGCGCAGGTGATTTCCAATACGGCGTCGGCACAATGGACCGACAATGGCCAGAGCGGCCAGACGCTGTCGAACCGCGTCGATGTGACCGTTCGGTCGCGTCCGCCCGAACAGCCCGTCATCAAGACCTATCGCCTGCTTGATAGCGGCGGAAACAAGTCGGTGCCCCTCGTCCCGACGCGCTGCGGCGGTTCGATCATCGCAGCGCAAAGTGTCGCGGCGACCGGCAGCGGCAATCTCATTCAGCTGGCCGGCGTTTACGCCGGCATCCCGACCGCCCCGGCTTCCCTCCAGAGCAGCGATTCCTTTCGCGCCGGAGAAGTGCTGGTGGTGGGCGTCACGCTCGCATCCGCCAATGTCGATCCGAACGCGATCGACACGCTGGCAGTGGTCCTCGACCTGGCCAATGGCGACAGCGAGCGCATCACTCTCACCGAAACTGCGGCCAACAGCGGCGAGTTCGTCGGTTTCATCAACACGATCGGCGTGCCCCCGCCGGTCGTCGCAGGCGACTGCCGTCTGTCGGTCAATCCGGGATCGCCGATCCAGCTGCGCGTCACCGACCAGGCGAACGCCAGCCTGGTCGCGCTCGCAACGATCGACTTTCTGGTCGATCCCTTCGGCATCGTTTTCGACAGCGGCGACGGTTCGGCCGTTCCGGGCAGCCGCGTCACGCTCATCAACGCCGCGACGGGCCAGCCGGCGCAGGTGTTCGGCGATGACGGCGTATCCGCTTATCCTTCAACGGTCATCACGGGGCAGAATGTCACCGACGCGAGCGGGAAGGTCTACACCTTTCCCCCCGGCGACTATCGCTTCCCGTTCGTGGCACCCGGCACCTACCGATTGGTAGTCGAGCCGCCGGCGCCTTACACCGCGCCCTCGAAATCGAGCGCAGCGGATCTCGCCGGCCTGCGCCGTCCCGACGACGGCTTGCCGTTCACGGTCACCGACGCGAGCTATAGCCGGCCCTTCACGCTCGACAGCCCTGCCCCGGTGCGTGTCGATGTTCCGGTCGACCAGCCGGGCGTGCCGCTGATCCTGCGCAAGACCACGTCGACGCAGACCGCGGTCCCCGGCGACGTCGTGCAATACCGGATCGAAGTTGCAAACCGCGACGCACGGCGCACCACGGGCGCAGTGACTATCAGCGACACGCTCCCCGCCGGCATGCGGCTCCGCGCCGATACGGTGCGCGCAAATGGCGCGCGCATCGATGCGATCGTCAACCCCAACGGCCGCGATTTCACCGTCACCCTACCCTCGATCGCGCCCGCGGCGGCGGTGCTGCTCACATACGTCGCCGAAGTCACCGTCTCAGCGCAGCCCGGTAACGCACTCAACCGCGCCTCGGCCGCCGACAATCGCGGTAGCAAAAGCAACATCGCCGAGGCGACGATCTCGATCAAACGCGACCAGCTTGGCGACCGGATGACGATCATCGGTCGCATCACCGACGGCGGGTGCAGCGTCGATCCGGGTAAGGCGCCGGGCGTCGGTGGTGTCCGCGTGATGCTGCAGGACGGCAGCTACACCGTGACCGATGAAGATGGACGCTATCATTTCGAAGGCGTCCGCCCCGGCCTGCATGTCGTCCAGATCGATCCGTCGACACTTCCGCTCGACCGCGAAGCGATCGACTGCGCGCGTTCGACCGCGAGCGCGGGCAGCCCGATCTCGCGCTTTGTCGAAGGCCGCGGCGGGTCGCTGAAACGCGCCGACTTCCGCGCCACTGCCGCTACGCCGCGTGCAGCGTCGGGCGCGAGCAAATTCGAAGCGCCGAAACCGATGAGCGATCCCGATGCTGCGGGGGCGAACCGCGATTGGCTTGCCAGTCAAGCGCCTGGCATCGGCTGGCTCTTCCCCGACATCGATCACAACCCACGGACAAAAGCGATCCGCGCCGCTGTCAAACATGCGCCCGGACAGAAAGTGACCTTGACGATCAACGGCAAGCCGGTCGACGAACTGAGTTTCGACGGGGTGACCAAATCGGCCGATGGCCTTGTCGCCGTCAGCCTGTGGCGCGGTATCCCGGTCGGTGAAGGCGAAAACAAGCTCGTTGCCCAGGTGAAAGACGAGAATGGCGGCGTGGTCGAGACGATCGAGCGCAGCGTCCATTATTCGATCACCCCGATGCGCGCGACGCTGATCCGCGAAAAGTCGGTACTCGTGGCCGATGGTGTGACGCGCCCGGTGATTGCGGTGCGGCTGACCGACCGCGACGGCGCTCCGATCCGCGCCGGGCTGACGGGAGACTTCAGTGTCCCCGCCCCCTATTATCCTGCCGTCGAAGCCGACGCGCAGCAGGCACGCCAACTCGCGGGTCTCGAACGCGCGCAGCCCGTCTGGCGCATCGATGGTGACGATGGCATTGCCTATATCGAGCTCGAACCGACAACCGCGTCGGGAACGCTGTCGATGGATTTCAATTTCCGCGACGACAAGATCGAGCGCAAGCAGACGATCGAAACCTGGCTCGATCCCGGCGATCGCCCGTGGACCGTCGTCGGCTTTGCCGCAGGCACGCTTGGCTACAACACGCTAGACGACCGCATGGAGCCGGTGGCCGAGACGCTCGATGACCTGGGCGCCGACGCCCGCCTGGCGCTTTATGCGAAAGGCCGCGTGCAGGGCAAATGGCTGATGACGCTGTCTTACGACAGCGACAAGGACACGGACGACGCCCGGTTTGGCGGCATGATCGATCCACGCGCCTATTACACGATCTATGCCGACCGCAATGAAACGCGCTACGACGCGGCATCGGTGCGCAAACTCTACCTGCGCCTCGAACGCCCGCAATTCTACGCGATGTTCGGCGATATCGAGACCGGCATCTCGGAACCGCAACTCGCCCGCTATCAGCGTGCGCTTAATGGCGGCAAAGCCGAATATCGCGGCCGCAACCTCGCCGCGACGGCGTTCGTCGCGGACACCCCGTATCGCTTCCGCCGCGACGAAATCCAGGGGAACGGCCTGACAGGTCCGTATCAGCTTGGCGCGCGCGATGTGTTGCCGAACAGCGAGCGCATCGTCATCGAGACGCGCGATCGTCTGCACAGCGAACGGGTCGTCGAGAGCGTCACCCTGACCCGGCACATCGATTACGACATCGACTATCTGGCCGGCACGTTGCGCTTCCGGTCGCCGGTGCTCAGCCGCTCGTCGAGCCTCGACCCGCAGTTCATCGTCGCTGAATATGAGGTCGATGGTGTCGGCGAGCGCGTGCTGAACGCGGGTGGCCGTGTCAGCTTGACGTCCAATGACGAAAAGCTGCGTGTCGGTGCGACCTTGATTCACGACGAAGACAATAACGCCAAGACCAATCTCGGCGGCGTGGATGCGCGCTACCGCCCGAATGTCGATACCGAAGTCCGCGCCGAATATGCCGTGAGCGATGCGAAAGCGAAGAATGGCGCCGCCGCCGCTGCGGCGGGAACCGCGAAAGCATGGCTGATCGAGGCCGAGCATCACAGCAGCAACGCCGACTTCCTCGCCTATGTCCGCGAACGTGAGGCGGGCTTCGGGGCCGGCCAGCTCAATCGCGGCGAAGACGGCACGCGGAAATTCGGCTTCGATGCGCGCCTGAAGGCGACGCACAGCCTGTCGGTTACCGGCAGCGCCTGGCAGGAAGATTATCTCGATGTCGACGCGCGCCGCCGTGCTGCGCGCGCGCTTGTCGAATATGACAATGGCACCACGGTGATGCGCGCCGGACTGACTCACGCCGACGACCGGCTCGCGGACGGTTCGCGCAACACGTCGAACATCGTTCAACTCGGCGCGACGCAGCGGTTGTTCGACAAAAAGCTCGAACTCGACGCCCAGACTGAATTCGCGCTCGGCGGCAAGGATGCGAGCGTCGATTTCCCCACCCGTCACCGGATCGGCGTGCGCTACGCGGTGACGCGCGACGTCAATCTGGTCGGCAGCTATGAAATCGCCGACGGCGACACAATCCGCGCCCGCACCGCACGGATCGGCTTCGATCTGGCGCCCTGGGCTGGGGCCCGCCTGCTCGCCACCGCAAACAGCCAGGAAATCGGCGAATATGGCCCGCGCAGCTTTGCCGCCTATGGGCTGTCGCAGTCGCTGAAGGTCAATGATCGTCTGTCACTCGACCTGTCGCTCGACGGCAACCGCACGATCGGCGGCATTCGTGCCGGCGACGTGCTCAATATCGACCAACCGGTCGCGTCGGGCGGCTTTTTGGGCGGCAATGGCACGCTCACCGAAGATTTTACCGCGATCAGCGCTGGCGCGACCTATCGTACCCAGCGCTGGACGCTCACCGGCCGCGCCGAATATCGCGATGGCGAACTCGCCAACCGCTATGGCCTGACGCTCGGCGGCCTGCGCCAGTTCGGCGAAGGTCAGGCGCTCGGCGCGCTGTTCACTTATGCGAAGGCGAGCGGCAGCGGCACGACGCCGACGACCGAAGTCATCGCCTTTGAAGCCAGCTGGGCGCACCGGCCCGCCGACTCGCAGGTCTCGTGGCTCAACAAGAGCGAGTTCCGCTCGGACAAGGTCCGCGACGCGGTCGCGGGTCAGGCCGGCCCGATCGGCGGCGCGGCGCTCACGATCGACGGCGACGCGACAAGCCGCCGGCTGCTCAACAGCCTGTCGCTGAATTGGACACCGCTCGGCGATCGGGGAATCGGCGCCGGCGACACCTGGTACGAACGCGCGGAGATCGGCGTCTTCTGGGGCACGCGCTACAGTTTCGACCGCTTCGGCGCCGACGACGTGAAGGGCTGGTCGAACCTGATCGGCGCGGACCTCCGTTTCAACCTGAGCGAACAGATCGATGTCGGCGCCTCGGGAACCGTGCGCGTCGGCACCGGCGGCGACACGGTCGCATGGGCGGGCGGCCCGACGGTGACGCTGGCGCCGATGAAGAACGCCAACATCACGTTCGGTTACAACTTCGCGGGCTTCCACGACCGCGATTTCGAAGAGGCCCGTTTCTCGCGGTCGGGTGCTTATGTGACCTTCAAGCTGAAGTTCGACCAGACCAGCTTCGCCGGCCTCGGACTTTAATCCGCGAACAACAGAACGGGCGTCTCGACCAGCTTCTTCAGCGCCTGGACATAGCTTGCGGCGTCCCAGCCATCGACGACGCGGTGATCGCAGCTGATCGACAGGTTCATCAGCTTCGCGCGGCGGATGTCGTCGCCGTCAAAGACCGGACGTTCGACGATCTTGTTCGGACCGATGATCGCGACTTCGGGCCGGTTGATCACCGGGGTCGTCGCGATGCCGCCGAGCGGACCGAGCGATGTCACGGTCAGCGTGCCGCCGGTCAGTTCCTCGACCTTCGCCTTGCCGGTGCGCGCAGCTTCGGCCAAGCGGGTGATTTCGCTCGCCAATTGCCAGACATTCTTGTCCTGGGCATCGCGGATGACGGGAACCATCAGCCCCGCATCGGTCTGCGTCGCCATGCCGAGATGCACGGCCCCATATCGCGTCACCACGCCGCCTTCGTCGTCGTATCGCGCGTTGATCATCGGAAACTGGGGGATGGTGCGGCAGATCGCGACGATCAGGAAAGGCAGCATCGTCAGCTTGGGCCGCCCGCCGCGATGGGCGTTGAGATCGGCGCGCATGGCCTCCAGCGCGGTGACGTCCATTTCCTCGACATAGGTGAAGTGCGGGATCGCGCGCTTCGACGCCGCCATATTCTCGGCGATCTTGCGGCGCATGCCGATGACCTTGATCGGCTCGTCGGCGCGGGCGCGGCTGGCGCCCGGCGCATGATAGCCCTGCCCGCCGCTGTAGCGGAGGAAGGCATCGAGATCGGCGTGGCGGACGCGGTCGCCTTCGGCATGGACCTGGCCCAGATCGACGCCCAGATCCTTGGCGCGGGCGCGAACCGCGGGGGAAGCGAGCACCTGTCGGTCGTGCGACGGCGCGGCGACTGGCGCGGCGGCGGGCGCGGGTGCAGCCGGCGACGCCGCGACGGGCGCGGCCGCGACCTCGGCCACCGAAATCTCCTCGGCGCCCGGCGTTTCGGCGACGATTTCCTGTTCGACTGCAGTATCTTCCGTCGGCGCCTCGACATCGCCATCTGCGTCGGTCTCGATCACCGCAAGCGTCGAGCCGATCGGGATCAGGTCGCCGACCTCGCCCGCCAGCTCGACGACGATCCCCGATACGGGCGATTCCATTTCGACGGTCGCCTTGTCGGTCATCATGTCGGCAAGCTGCGCATCTTCCTCGACGCGCTCGCCGATCTTGACGTGCCATGCGACGATTTCGGCCTCGGCAATGCCTTCGCCGATGTCGGGCAGACGGAATGAATAGCGGGCCATGGCGTCAGTCCTTTTTCTTGATGGACCCCGGATCGCGGTCCGGGGCTCGCGCGCTTGTCATGCTTCGCATGTCAATTGCCCATGATCTTGGTCAGCGCGGTCGCGATGCGCACCGGGCCGGGGAAATAGGCCCATTCAAGGCTATGCGGATAGGGCGTGTCGAAACCGGTGACGCGTTCGACCGGCGCCTCGAGGTGATAAAAGCAGCGTTCCTGCACCAGCGCCGCGAGTTCGGCACCAAAGCCAGAGGTGCGCGTCGCTTCGTGGATGATCAGGCAGCGGCCGGTCTTCTTCACCGACGTCTCGATCGCCCCGATATCGAGCGGGAGCAGCGTGCGCAGGTCGATGATCTCGGCATCGATGCCCATTTCCTCGACGATCGTCTTCGTCACATGAACCATCGTGCCATAGGCCAGGATGGTCAGCGCCTCGCCCGCGCGCACGGTCGCGGCCTTGCCCAGGTCGATGCGATAATAGCCTTCGGGAACCGCGCTCGCCTCATGCTTTGACCAAGGCTCGACCGGCCGATCATAATAGCCGCTGAACGGGCCGTTATAGATGCGCTTGGGCTCGAGAAAGACGACCGGGTCATTGTCCTCGATCGCCGCGATCAGCAGCCCCTTCGCGTCATATGGGTTGGACGGAATCACCGTTTTCACCCCGCAGATATGCGTCATGATGCTTTCGGGCGACTGGCTGTGCGTCTGGCCACCGAAAATGCCGCCGCCGAAAGGCGTCCGCACCGTCATCGGGCAGATGAAGTCGTTCGCCGAGCGATAGCGAAGCCGCGCCGCCTCGCTGACGAGCTGGTCGAGGCCCGGATAGATATAATCCGCGAACTGGATCTCGGGGACCGGGCGCAGGCCATAGGCTCCCATTCCGACCGCCACGCCAATGATCCCGCATTCGTTGATCGGTGTATCGAACACCCGCGTCTTGCCATGCTTTTTCTGCAGACCCGCGGTTGCGCGGAACACGCCGCCGAAATAGCCGACATCCTCGCCCATCACGACGGTGTTCGAGTCGCGTTCGAGCATGACGTCCATGGCGCTGTTGATCGCCTCGATCATGTTCATCGTCTTGGTCGCGGTTTTCGTTTCGCCGGGCATCATTCGGGCTTCCAGTTCGGGCCGAACTTGGCCTCTTGCTCGGCGAGCATCTGCGCGCATTGTTCCTTGAGGTGCCAGGGCATGTCCTCGAACACGTCCTCGAACATCGTCTCGAACGGCTGATGCATGCCGTGGCCCAGAATACCGAGCTTTTCGGACTGTTTCTGGGTCGTCTTTACCAGCTCTTCGAGTTCCTTGGCCTGCGCCTCGTGACGCGCGCTATCCCACTCGCCAAGCGCTTCGAGATGCTGGCGCAGCCGTCCGATCGGGTCGCCGAGCGGCCAGGCGGTGGCTTCGTCGGCGGGGCGATAAGCGCTCGGGTCGTCCGACGTGCTGTGCCCTTCGCTGCGATAGGTGAAATGCTCGATCAGGGTCGGGCCATTGTTCGTGCGCGCACGGTCGGCCGCCCATTGCGTCGCGGCATAGACTGCGAGCGGATCATTGCCGTCGATCCGAAGCCCCGCGATGCCATATCCGACCGCCCGCGCCGCAAAGGTCGTGCGCTCGCTGCCCGCAAAGCCCGAAAAGCTGGAAATCGCCCACTGATTGTTGACGATATTGAAAATCACCGGCGCATTGTAAACGGTCGCAAAGGTCAGCGCCGAGTGGAAGTCACCCTCCGCCGACGACCCCTCGCCGCACCAGACAGTCGCGATGCGGCTGTCGCCTTTCGACGCTGACGCCATCGCCCAACCCACGGCCTGCGGATATTGCGTCGCGAGATTGCCCGACACGCTGAAGAAACCATGCTCGGGCGCCGAATACATGATCGGCAGCTGACGGCCGAGCAGATGGTCGCCGCGGTTCGAATAAATCTGGTTCATCATCTGGATGAGCGGATAGTCGCGCGTGATCAAAATGCCCTGCTGGCGATAGCTGGGAAAGCACATATCGCCACGGTCGAGCGCCATCGTCGAAGCGACCGACGTCGCCTCTTCGCCCGTGCATTTCATGTAAAAGCTGGTCTTGCCCTGTCGCTGGGCACGGAACATGCGGTCGTCGAACGCGCGCACCAGCATCATATAGCGCAGCATTGTGCGCAGCCGCTCGGGCGTCAGCTTGGGATCCCACGCCCCCTTCGCGACGCCGTCGAAATCGAGCACGCGAACAAGACCATAGCAAAGGTCGCGCATCGCATCGGGCTTGGTCGCTTCGCTCGGGCGCGGAGTCGCATCGACGGCTGGCACGACGATGTCGCCAAAGTCGGGCGCGTCGCCGGGACGATAGCGCGGCTCGGGAATATGAAGCGACAGCGGCGGCAGATTGCTCGCCGGACGCCCGTCCGTCTCAGGCATATCTTCTTCCCTTCGGGCGCGAATCGGCGCCTAGTTATATTTCACCGTGGCGACATATTATTACGGTCACCATAGGAATGCAACGGCAGCGCTCAGACCGCGACAGGCGCGGAAATATGCGCTTGCGGCGCGTAGGCCTCGACCGAAAAATCCTCGAACTTATAGTCGAAAATGCTCGAAGGCCGACGAAGGATGCGCAGCTTCGGCGCGCCGTCCGGAACCCGCCGCAATTGCTGTTCCACCAGCTCGGCATGGTTGAGATACAGATGCACGTCACCCCCGGTCCAGACGACCTCGTGCGCGTGCAAATCGCATTGCTCGGCAATCATCCGCGTCAGCAGCGCGGCCTCGAAGATATTGAATGCAAAGCCCAGCCCAAGGTCGCACGAGCGCTGGAACAACAGGCACGACAGCCCGCCATCGCTGCGCACATGGAACTGATAGGTCATGTGGCACGGAGGCAGCGCCATCCGATCCAGGTCGGCGACGTTCCAGCCGGTGAAGATGTGGCGCCGTGACCCGGGGTTGTTGCGAAGCCCGTCGATCAGCGCCGCGATCTGGTTGTGCCCATGTTCGGCGCGGCGAAAGAGCCCCTCGCCTGCCGGTTCATAGCGCGGCCAGTTCACCCATTGATGACCATAGACGGGGCCAAGGTCACCCCATAGCGCCGCAAAGGCATCGTCCGCGATGATCCGCGCCTCGAAATCCTCGGCGCTGATCGCCTCGCCCGTCGCCTTGCGATATTTGTCGAGCGGCCAGTCGGTCCAGATCCGGACCCCCTGCGCGACCAGCGAACGGATATTGGTATCGCCCGTGAGGAACCACAGCATCTCGCGCAGTGCCGTCTTCCAATAGACGCGCTTCGTCGTCAGCAGCGGGATCGCGTCGTCCTTCAGCGAGAATCGCATCGTCTCGCCGAACAGCGAGCGCGTGCCGACGCCGGTGCGGTCGACCCGCTCGTCACCCTCGACCCAGATGCGGCGCATCAGGTCGAGATATTGCAATTCATAATGGATGGAATCGGGCAAGACTCGCTCCTGGTTGAGACGCTCTTTGCTAGGCTGCACGCGGCCATGCGACAAGGGGCGCGGGAGGTATGAGGCGGCAATCGTCCAATACGGGCCAGTCGGCGCTTTTGCTGACGCATCGCCCGCCGCATGAACCGAGCCATGACCCTGATCGAGCCCATAGGCACGCTGCCGCCATCGACGGAGGCCGCCGGCTTCGTGCCGCGCGATGCCGAGGATGCGATCGCGCGCCACTTGCTGCGCCCTCTCCTCTTCGCCGATCGTGAAACCGTGCTGCTTGCCGGCTTCGATGGCTATGCGCGGCTGGTCGGCCTCGAATGCGCCGAAGGTGATGCGAGCGGCCGCTGCGTCATCGCGCCGACTTGCTGGAATCGCCTGCTCGCGCAGCGCGTGGAAACCGTGCTGATGGCGCACAACCACCCGTCGGGGATCGCACGACCCAGCGATGCCGACATACGCTGTACGCGCGAAGCCCACGCGCTCCTGCGGCTCATCGGCATCGACCTGATCGATCATCTGATTTTTGTCGAAAGCGGACATTTCAGCTTTCGGCATGCCCGGCTCGTCTAGTTCGGGCAATCCTGGTGATTGTGCCGATTGGCGCTTGATGTTCGCAAAATGCGCGTCTAGAGGACCGCCCTGCCTTCGCGCCGGTTCGCCGGTGCAGGATCGGTCGGGGAGTAGCTCAGCCTGGTAGAGCACTGTCTTCGGGAGGCAGGGGCCGGAGGTTCGAATCCTCTCTCCCCGACCAGTTTCTTTTGAAATCGACAACCCTTGTATCCTGAACCGACAATGCCTAGATTGTCGGTACGCCGTCGTGGTTTTCCCCCTTTCCATCACGGCGAGTGCCCCGTCGCATGACGTGGGTGCGTCCTCCCTGGACCCTGGCCACCTCGTACTCCGGTACGAGGTGGTTTTTTATTCGGCTGCGAGGGGGATCAGGTCATCGCCCGGACGCAGGTCGGCAGCGCGCCGTACCAAATTCGCAAACCAGCCTTTGAGCTGCGCCAGGCGTATCGCGTCGGGTGTGCGGTTGGGCGTCAGGTACAGGCTCCGGTCGATCTCGATCTGCACGGCGTGAATTCCATCGCGAGGTCGCCCATGGGTGCGCACGATATGACCCCCGGCATAGGGTTGGTTTCGCGACACAGGCGCGCCCGTTCGCGCTGCTTCATCCAGAACCAGATCGACAAGCCAGTGGGCCGCTGTTGCACCGAAGCGGTCGCCGACAACAATGCCTGCTCCATGTCCCGGCTGCCCGGCGGGAATGGGCGGCATGCTGTGGAGATCGATCAGGATCGCATGCCCGAAACGATCGCGCGCAGCGGCCAACTCCTCGGCAAGCGCAGCATGATACGGCCGGTGCAGCGATTCGAGCCGCCAGTGGAGGGCCGCGCGGTCGATCGGCCTTTTCCATAGGGGGCCGCAATCTGTCAGGCGCGTCGGCACCACGCCAAGCCCGGCGCGCTCCTTGCGTCCCGGCGCCGAAAATTGCGTTCGCAGCGCAAGTGCAACTTCGCCGGGCGCCATCTGCCCCTCTCCGCGATTGCAGTCGGCCACCGCGCGTGCCCACAGCGCTTCGACGACGGCCGCGCCAGCGTCGGTTGCCCCGGCGGCAATCCGGTCGCACCACCCGTCTTCCAGACGCTCCAGTTCGACGCGCTCCACGCGGGCCGCATCCAATATCTCGATCGGATAGACGCGCCCCGCATGCGGGACCGAAACGATGACGGGGCCGCGCTTCGCAGGTCGGTTGACGGCAATGGCGGACGACAGGATGGTGCGGGGCAGCATGACTCAGCGTGGCAAAAATTATTCGCTAAAGCCAGCGGTGCGGGAATTTGTTAAATCTCTGACGCTATACAGCGGCTTTACCATGTTAGTGGCGTTGCCGGAACCGGCGCTACAAGACACCAGGGGGCGTATTTCAACATGATTCGCATTTTGCTCGCGGAAGACGACGACGTGATGCGCGAGTATCTGGCGCGGGCGCTGACCAGCGCGGGCTATCATGTGACGGCGGTCGATCGCGGCACCGCTGCGGTCCCCTATATCGATTCGGGGACGTTCGACCTGCTGCTGTCGGACATCGTCATGCCCGAAATGGACGGGATCGAGCTGGCGCAATATACTGCCAAGGTCGCGCCGCAGACGCAGGTGATGTTCATCACCGGCTTTGCCGCCGTGTCGCTTCGCGCCGAGGAAAATGTCCCGCAGGCGAAGCTGCTGTCGAAGCCTTTCCACCTCAAGGATCTGGTTCGCGAGGTCGATACCATGTTCGACCGCGCCGACCGGTCAAGCCAACAATAACGATGCATCTTCGCGCGAAGGGCTTGCCAAGCCGCGCGGAGCCGATTAGGGGCGCGTCACCCCAAGGGATGGGCGTGTAGCTCAGTGGTAGAGCACTGTGTTGACATCGCAGGGGTCGCAAGTTCAATCCTTGCCACGCCCACCATTAAAAAGCCCCGCTTCTCCAACGAGACAGCGGGGCTTTCTATGTCTGCCGACAATGGCCGGCCAGGCTTGATTCGGCGTGATGGTCGGCGTTGCATCACCCGCCTCTCTCCGCAGTGCGGCGTATCGCGGACGTCCGCGGGCAACTCCGGCGGCGCCTTCATCGCCGCCCCCTCCCCTCAGACGGTGCGACGGACGGCCGAGCCTGACTGATCCAATATCTTGCGAGAAATGCGATGCCCCACCGCGGTGAGCGGCTTCTCGATCAACAGATAGGACGCGATCGCAAGCGGAATGAACGCCAGGCCAAGCGCGACGTTCGACAGCGCATAGAGCGCATCGGCATCGGTGGCCTTCCCGCCCCACATCACCGGCGCCAGCGAAAGCTGCTGCCAAAGATAGAGGCTGTACGAGACCAGCCCGATTTTCGACAGCCAAGGGTGGCGCAACACTGCGTCGAGGATGCCGCCCGGGGCGCCGAAGAGCGTGCCGAATAGCACGACCGCGACCATCAAGGGCTGCGCGAGCATCAGGAAGCGGCCGATCGACGAAGGCGCGACCGGGAATGCGACGAGCAGCGCCAGTGCCAACCAGATGACGCGCCGGTCAATGCCCGAAAGTCGGTCGCGGGTACGCGGCGCAAGCGCCACGAAAACGCCCGCCATGATGTATGTGAAGCCGCTGAGGGGCTCGAAAAATGCCGATGCGACGAGCAAGGCGGCCAGGATCGTTATCGCAGCCGCCCTCCGCCACACGGCCGCGAACGCGAAGATCATCGGCCAAATAAGATAAAACTGCTCCTCAACCGCCAGACTCCAGGTGTGCGCGAGCCACCACGAGCAGGAAAAGCCGGAGAAGTTGCACACATAGACCGAGCTGCGGAGCAGGGCTTCGTCGGGAACCAGGATCAGCCCGGCACGGCCGAGCAGAAAGACCACGAGGACATAGGCGTAGAAGGCGGGCATGATCCGGAAGACGCGACGGACGTAAAAGGCCTTCAGGCTGACCCGGCCTCGCTTTTCCTCTTCGGCGACCAAAAGGCTCGTGATCAGATACCCGCTGATCATGAAAAAGAAGCAGACGCCGAGAACGCCAAGCGACGAGACGATCGCGAAAGACTTGGTGCCGAATGGCAAACCGACAGAATCCAGTGCCTCGACGGGAAAAAGCGCTTTGGCGCGGAATCCGAAGAAATGACCGACTATGACCATCAGCACGCTGATGCCTCGCCAGCCATCGATTACGGCATTTCGACTGCCCGGTTGCTCGATCCCCATGCGGGTCGGCTATCACCCGCGCCCGACGCGCGCAATTGGAGTTTGGTCGGCGGCCTTTGTTTCAGGCCATGCCCTTCATCAGGTCACCGCGCGACGCGTCGCCGATCTGGCTGCCGCCGTCGCAGTCGAGGATCGTGCCGGTGATGTAGCCAGCAGCCGGCGAGCAAAGAAACACCGCCGATTCGGCGACTTCCTCGACCTTGCCCCACCGCTTCATCGCGATGCGATCATAATGCGCCTGGCGGCTTTCGGCGTCGGGTGCGAGGCGCTTCATGCCCTCGGTGTCGGCGATCGGCCCCGGCGAAATGCCATTCACGCGCACCTCGGGCCCCCATTCGAGCGCAAGGACGCGGATCAGCTGGTTGATCCCGGCTTTCGCGGCGCAGGCATGGGCTTGCAGCGCAGAGGCATTGATCGCCTGTCCCGCCGTGATCGCGATCAACGACGCACCCGGACGGTTCAGCAGGTCGTGGCAGCCGCGAAACACGTTGAACGTCCCGTTGAGGTCGATGTCGACCACGGTGCGAAACGCATTCGCCGACATGCCGAGCACGGGCGCGAGGAAATTGCCTGCCGCGCCCGAGATCACGATATCCATCGGCCCCAGCTTGTCGGCAACCGTCTCCATCACGCCGCGAATCGCCGCATAGTCGCGGACGTCGCCCGACAGGCCGATCGCGTCGTGACCGATCTCCGCAGCGGCGCGCTGCGCCTTGTCGGGATCGCGCCCCGCTACCGCCACCTTCGCTCCCAGGTCGGCGAAACGCTTGGCAATGCCCAGGTTGATGCCGCTGGTCCCGCCTGCAACGAACGCCGTCTTTCCTGCGAGCAGATTGTCCCGAAAACTTGTCATGCGCGTGCCGTCCCTTTCCCTATGTTCCCGACCGGACTTGACGGATGCCATTCGGTCGCCTTTTGAAACCTGACCAGACAGCAAGGAAAAGACGATGGCAAGTGGCCCCACCTCGAACAGCTTCATCTCGCAGCGGCTGAAGCTCCATTATGTCGACTGGGGCAATCAGGGTGCACCGCCGCTCCTTCTCGTCCATGGCGGGCGCGACCATTGCCGCAGCTGGGACTGGGTCGCCGAAAAGCTGACCAGCCGCTATCATGTGATCGCGCCCGACCTGCGCGGCCATGGCGACAGCGCCTGGTCGCCCGACGGCAATTATGAAATGGGCGCCTTTGTCTACGACCTGGCGCAACTGATCCACCAGCTCGACCTCGCGCCGGTGACGATCGTCGCGCATTCGATGGGCGGCAATATTTCGACCCGCTACACCGGCCTCTATCCCGACAATGTCAGGAAGCTCGTTTCGATCGAAGGCCTCGGCCCGTCGCCCAAGGTCCTGGCCGAACGGACCGAGACGTCGTTTGCCGACCGCTTCCGCAAATGGATCGACGACAAGCGTCTGGCGGCCGGGCGTCAGCCGCGCCGCTATGCGACCCTCGACGACGCTCTGGCGCGCATGGCTGCCGAAAATGCCTATCTGACCCCCGAACAGGCGCGCCACCTGACGATCCACGGCATCAACCGCAACGAGGACGGCAGCTGGAGCTGGAAGTTCGACAATTATCTGAACGTCTGGCCGATCGTCGACCTGCCGCAAGCCGATATCGAAGCCTTGTGGCGCGCGATCACCTGCCCGACGCTCCTCCTCTATGGTGCCGACAGCTGGGCCTCCAATCCCGAGGGTGACGGACGCCTCGAGCATTTCAACACCGCGAAAGTCATCGAATTCGAAAATGCAGGTCACTGGCTGCATCACGACCAGTTCGACCGGTTCATGTCCACGCTAGAGGCGTTCCTCTAAAAGCGGCCGCATGGCCTATACGGGACAGATAGCAGGGCGACAGCGATTGATCGCCGGCGGCGGCGCTTGGCTTGTCGCGTTCGCCATTGGGCTCGGCCTGATGAGCGGTCTCGACCTTCACGCTGCCCGCGTCGCAAGCGAGGCGATCAGCGCCATCGCCCTGCCCGCGCCGAAACCGCCGCACAAGGAGGCAGTCCCGCAAACGGCCGCCAGCGAAAAGGCCAGCGGCAGGGCGTCGGCCGCGAACAAGGTTGCGAAGGCGGCGCCTGTCATGGCGCCCAAGCCGAAGCTGCCGCCGCCCAGACCGCCGCCAATCACCGCCGCCCCGATGCCGGGCGCGGGAAGCGACGCGTCGGCCGGTGCCACCCCCACCCCCGGCCCCGGATCGGG
Organism: Sphingopyxis sp.; assembly: GCF_965227415.1. Classification (GTDB taxonomy): domain Bacteria; phylum Pseudomonadota; class Alphaproteobacteria; order Sphingomonadales; family Sphingomonadaceae; genus Sphingopyxis. The sequence goes on from NZ_OZ245749.1 coordinate 789,817, forward strand.
CGCTGGCGGGCGCGGCGACGGCACCGGCGCGGGGGGATCGGGCAACGGCACTGGCGGCGGCGCCAAGGCGGCGTGGCGAAGCGGCGCGATCCGCGACCGAGACTATCCAAGGGACGCCAGCCGCGCGAAGGTCGGCGGCGATGTAGAGGTACGCTTTACCATCGAGCCGACCGGGCGCGTCACGCGGTGTCGCGTCACACGATCGAGCGGCGACGCTTCGCTCGACGCGACAACCTGCCGCCTGATCGAGGAGCGCTTCCGCTTCAGGCCTGCCACCAACGGCGCGGGCGAGCCGATCGCCAGCTCATTTGGCTGGCGCCAGAGCTGGTGGCTCGAAAGCCGGCGATAATTTCTGGGTCAGTCACGGCGGCTGTCGAGTGCAACAATTTGCGACATTGTCGCGAACGATTATCAATATCTGTTGACACTGCGAACGACTCTCAATAGCGGCCGGACAACCAAACCAAAAGGGGGTTATCCGTGAAGACTTCATCCGCCTCGTTCCTAGCACTCTCCTGCGTGGGCAGCCTGATCAGCGCACCCGCGCTCGCCGCCGAAACCGACGCCGGTCAGGACGCGCCGGGCAGCCGCAGCGATATTGTCGTTACCGGCTCGCTCGCCACCGAAGTGGAATCGCCAAAGTCGACCGCACCGGTCATCGACACCCCGCAAACGGTAACCGTTATTTCGCAGGAAACGCTGCGCCAGCAGAATCTGCTCACGCTGCGCGACGCGCTTTCGACGATCCCCGGCATTACCTTTGGTGCCGGTGAAGGCGGCGGCGGTTATGGCGACTCGATCAATCTGCGCGGCTATTCGGCGAACAACGACCTGACCGTCGACGGGGTTCGCGATAGCGCGCAATACAGCCGCACCGATCCCTTCAACCTGCAACAGATCGAAGTCTATAATGGCGCGAACTCGGTCTTCAACGGATCGGGCAGCGTCGGCGGAACGATCAATCTCGTCAGCAAGATCGCCTTCTCGCGCGACGCGACGACGGTGCAGGCTGCGGTCGGCACCGATAATTACTACCGCGCTTCGGTCGACAGCAACTGGCGCGTCAACGACCTGATCGCCGTCCGCCTCAACGCCATGTATCACGAAAACGACGTCCCGGGCCGCGACGTCGAATCCTACCAGCGCTGGGGCGTCGCGCCGTCGATCACGATCGGCGTCGACAGCGACACCAGCCTGACGCTCGCCTATCTTCACCAGGATGACGACAATACGCCGATCTATGGCGTTCCCTTCTTCCTCAGCACCGTGAACGACGGCCCGCTTCCGGGCGTCAACGACAGCGACTATTTCGGGATCGTCAATCTCGACAAGCAGAAGACGAAGGTCGACCGGCTGACCGCGACGTTCCGCCATGCGTTCAATGACAACATCTCGGTCCGCAACCTGACCCGCTGGCAGCGTGTAGGCCAGTATAGCCAGACGAGTGCGCCGCAGGGCACCTTTTGCCTCGCCAACAATCAGCAGCCGATCGGATCGAGCGCGAACGCGACGACGGGCAGCGCCTGCACCGTTTCGCTGACCAACGTCGTCGATTCCGCGGGAGTATTCCGTACCACTGCCAACCCGCTGGTGATCACCGTTGCCCCCGGCTTCTTCCAGCCCAATGGCCCGCGCGGACTGGTGCGCGATCAGGTCAATAATCTGATACACAATCAGACCGACTTTACGATCACGAGCGGATCGAAGGGCGGCGTCCACAACACGCTGGTCGTCGGCGGATCGCTCAGCTGGGAAGATTATGGCATCACCACCGCCAGCCTCGCGCGCAATGCGCTTGGTCAAGCCGTGGTGTTGCCACAGATCAATCTCGCCAATCCGAACACGACATACGCCGGCCCGGTCAATTTCACCGTCACCGCGCGATCGAGGAGCAACAGCCATAATGTCGCGGCCTATGCGTTCGACACGCTCGAACTTGGCGAGATGTTCGAGCTGAACGCTGGCCTGCGCTACGAAAAGAACCGCGCCGAATTCCGCAATATCCCGCTTGGCGCCTATCCGCCGGGCACAACGCCGCTGACGGCGCTGCAGCAGGTTCCGCAAGTCAGCGACGAGAATCTTTTCTCCTATCGCTTCGGCGCCGTGTTCCATCCGGCCAATGACATCAGCCTCTATGCCGCTTATGGCAATGCGAAGACGCCGTCGTCGGCAACCGTGCGCCTCGGCTGCGGTGTCGTTCCGGCCACGGGTGCGGCCGATCCTTGCGCGGTTGCTCCCGAAAAGGCGCGGACCTACGAGGTCGGCGCCAAGGCAGAGCTTGCGGACAGGAAACTGCTGCTCACGGCAGCGCTCTTCCGCAACGAGCGCAGCAATTTCCGCACGCCCTCGAATGATCCCGCGCAGCCCAACTCACTTCAGGTTCTCGACGGCGAATCGCGCGTCGATGGCGTCGCGATCGGGCTGACCGGCAATGTGACCCCCGAATGGGCGGTGTTCGCCAACTACACCTATCTCGACAGCAATGTGCGCCAGAGCGTTTCGGACTTTTGCCTTCGGACCCCCGGCGCGACCGGCTGCGGCAACAATGCCGCCATCCCCGATCCGCAGCGCGGCGACCGGCTGATCCAGACCCCGAAGCATTCGGGTAGCCTGTTCACCACCTATGTCTTCCCGTTCGGTCTGCAGATCGGATACGGCCTGACCTACCAGGGCAAGTTCGCGACCAATCAGCGTAACCTCGCGCAGCGCACGCAGTTCATGGTCGACGACTTCCTGATTCACCGCGCCTTCGTATCATACGACTTCAAGAACGGCCTCGTGGCTCAGCTCAACGTGTCGAACTTCACCGACGAGGATTATTACACCGGCGTCCGTAACAATGTCGGTGCGGCGACGATTTCCGGCACCGGCGTCGTCGGCGGCGGCGCAGTCAGCGGCGGCTGGGCGACCCCCGGCGAATCGCGCTCGGCGGTGTTCAGCCTCTTCTACAACTTCTGATCCAGCGAAGGGCGGGCGCGGCGATTGCCGTTCCCGCCCTTTTCGGCATAGAAGCGCGTATGATCCGCATCATTCCCGACGTGCTCGACGCTGCAGGCGTTGCTAAACTCCGTTCGCTGATCGACGCCGCCGACTGGACCGACGGCAACGAGACGTCGGGCCCGCAGGCGGCGCTCGCGAAGCAGAACCAGCAGCTCCCCGAATTTGGCGACACCGCAGCCGAAGCAGGACGCTTCGTCCTTGAGGCGCTGGGCCGAACGCCGCTATTCATCGCATCCGCGCTGCCGCTCAAGATCTACCCGCCCTATTTCAACCGGTACACCGGCGGCGACACCTTCGGCGACCATATCGACAACGCCATCCGCATGCGCCGCGGCAGCGACTTCCGGATGCGCGCGGACCTTTCCGCTACCCTCTTCCTGGCGGACCCGGACAGCTATGAAGGGGGCGGGCTTGTCGTCGAAGGCTTTACCGAGGCACCGGGCCTCAAGCTGCCGGCGGGGCACCTCGTCCTCTATCCCTCGACCACCGTCCACCGCGTCGAACCCGTAACGTCGGGATCGCGCATCGCCAGCTTCATGTGGATCCAGTCGATGATACGCGACCAGGGCCAGCGTAATCTGCTCTTCGACCTCGATATGGGGGTTCAGGGTGCGGCGATGGCGCTGGGCCAGGGCGATCAGACGGTCGTGCGCCTGACCGGCGTCTATCACAATCTGCTGCGACGCTGGGCCGATAGCTAAGTCAGCATTGCGCGCCATTCGCGCGAGCTGATCTCCCGATCGCCGACGACCATCGATGCCGCGAGTTGCTGCGCATCCGCAAGCGCGATCGCCTCGTCCGGTCCCAGCACGGTCAGCGCTGTTGCCCAGCCATCGGCCATCATGCAGCTGCGGTGCAGCACCGTCACCGATGACACCCCGTTGGCGATCGGGCGCCCGGTGCGCGGATCGAAGCTGTGCGAATAATATTGGCCATCGACCGTGAAGCCGCGCCGGTAATTGCCCGATGTCGCGACCGACAGGTCGTGCAGCGCGAGGCGCCAGGACGGAATTGAAGAAGTTGGCGGCATTTCGATATCGACCCACCAGGGCTGCCCGTCGGGACGAATGCCTTCGCCGCGCAATTCACCGCCGACTTCCATCAGGAAATGCCGCACGCCCTGCCCCAGCAGCCATTCGGCGGCAAGATCGGCGCCATAGCCTTTGGCGATGCCCGACAGATCCAGCCTCGCGCCTTCGCTGCGCCGGATGCGCGTGGCCGACCTGTCGAGTTCGATGGCGCCCTGGACGAGGAAGGCATCGGCAGCGACAGCCCCGACCGATTGGGCGCTGCCGAATCCCCAGCGCTCGGTCAGGTCGCCGAGGCAAGGATCAAAGGCTCCGCCGCTCGCTTCGGCAAGGTCGACCGCCGCAGCGATGACATGCGCGAACTCAGCGGGCACCGCGCACCATTCGCCCGCAGGTGCCCGGTTGAACCGCGACAGGTCGGAATCAGGTTCCCATTGGCTCATCTGCGCAACGACAAGGTCAAGCGCGGCTTGAACCCCGGCTCCTGAATCGGGCGGCGCCGAGACGGCGTGCAGCGACCAGCTCGTCCCCATGGTCTCGCCCGCAAAGCTCTGGCTATCCGCGCCCGCCGCGCGCGCCGCAAAGGCGGCGGGCGTCAGCGCGCGCGGGATCAATATGCGGTCGCTCAGGGTGCGAGCACCTCGAGCGTCGTCACATAGCTTGCGCGCTTCGCAATCGGCGGCGGCGTGCCCTCGGTCATCCCTTCGGGTTGCGGCGTCGTGACGTTCAACCAGTACATTCCGGCTTCGGGCCAGGTGACCGAGACTTTGCCGTCGGCGCCCGTCTGTAGGTGCTGTTCGCCGAGTTGATCGCGATAGCGGATGCCGCCCGGAATGACGGTGACCGGCAAATCCGCCGCGGGCTTGCCGTCGAGCAGGAACTGAAAGGTGGCCGCTTCGCCCGCGATCAGGTCGTTCGGATGCGTCACCGGCACCAGCTCGATCCCCTTGCCCACCGGCTTGAACAATGTCGTCGTCGGCTCGCCAACGGTCACGAAAATCTCGTTGCGATTGTTCGCTTCAGCCGTTTTCACGTTGGTCGCGCCCGCGGGAACACGCTCGGCAAGGTTGGCGGCGGTCGTGCCGCGCGCCAAGCGCTCGGTCTTCCCGTTCAGGTCATAGCTGCCCAGCAGCATGTCGGAGACCGACGCGATGCGATACGTCCCCTTCTGCGTCAGATGGATGTCAAATGTGCTGCGATAGCGCCCCGTCGACTTGTTCTCGATTGTGGCTTCGGTGCCGTCGGGCGCCCACGCCTTTACCGCGTCGAGCCGCATCGGCTGGTGTTCGAAATAGAAGAGGTCGTTCGACACCGCGGCATCGACCGTCACCCACACATCGTCGCCCGACAGAACGGTCGCCGACGGCATCATCCACTGACGGTGCGCGCTCGCCGGAACCGCGACCATCGCCGCGAGCGCGACGGTCGCCGCGAAACCCCAAAACTGCTTCTTCATAAGCCCTGCCCTTTCAAGAAATCAGCGGAAGGCGACGGTAACGGCGCCCAGTTCGGTCTTGCCCGCCGCGCGCCCGCCCGCACCGGCCTTGGCCGGCCAGGTGAACGGAATGCGCAGCAATTCGCGGCCGCCGACTTCGCGCGCCGCTTCGATCACAAGTGTATATTCGCCCGCTGCCGTCGCGCCGAGCTGGGCCCGGCTGAACGAAATCTTCTGGGCGCCCGGTGCGCGCGTCGCGCCCGAGAGGCCATTTGCAGGGAATTTCATCGTGCGGCCCGACGCGCGCCACCATTGGCGCACATCGCGCAGCCATTTGGTGCCCTCGTTCTTCTGCATGTCGTCGTCGTACCAGACGGCGACAGTCTTGGGCGGCGTGCCGGCTTTCTCGACCCAGATTGCGATATAGGGCCGGTGATATTCGGCGACCTTCAGCTGCGGGATGGTGACCGTGACGTCCATGGTGGCCGGCGCAGCCGCGGCAAGGACGGGCGCCGTCAGCGCGGCGCTCAGCGTTCCGCCGATCAGGATCGTTCGCGATGGGGACTTCATGAAAGCTCTCCTTAGTGGATGAAGATGATCGCGACAGCCGCGGGAAGGACGAGCCCCGCCGCAACGAGCGGCCAGGTGCTCTTGCGCTTCGCCGAGTGCAGCCACAGCAGGACCAGTCCGGTGAGCGCGAAGATCAGGCACGCAAAGGCGAAGATATCGATGAACAGGCTCCACGCGCCGCCCGAATTGCGGCCCTTGTGAAGATCGTTGAGGTAGGAAACCCAGCCGCGGCTGGTCACTTCGCTCGATACCTCGCCCGTCGCGCGATCGATCGCGACCCACGCGTCGCCGCCGGGGCGCGGCGCGGGCAGATAGACTTCGTCGGCGGACCATTCGGCAACGCCCGATGCCTTGACGGGAAAATGCTCCTCGACCCAGCTTGCGACCGGCTGCGGCAACGCGCCCTTGCCGCCCGCGGGATCGGCGCCGAGCTTGCCGAGCACCGCGGCCGGCATCTGCACCGACGCTTGCGTGACGACCGGCGTGGCCTCGATATCGGCGGCATGGTTCAGCGTGAAACCGGTGATCGCAAACAGCAGCAGCCCGATCAAGCTGATCGCCGAGCTCATCCAGTGCCACATATGCAGCTGCTTCAGCCAAAAGGCCTTGCGGCTCTTCTTCGTCGCCGGTCGCTGGGTTCGGGGTGCATGCATCTGGAGAAGGTCTACCTGAAGGATGCCCGCCATTATCGAGAACGATTCGCAATTACAACAATCAATCGAAATTTCAGGCATTTTTCCCGAAGCCAAAGTCGGGCCGTCCTTCTCTCCCCGGCGAGCATCGTGACGCGCCGCGCCGCTGCATCGCACCGGCCATGGTGCCGCGCTTCCCTTCGCGCCATCGGGCCGATGATGTCGGCATCGAGGAATATCGCATCACCGGCCCCCGCGAAGGCCGCGCGCCCGCGCTGCAACGCCAAGGAGGCGTGAAGGTCACGGCAACCCTGCCGCGACCCGATCGACGATGACAGAAAGTGGCGGAGACGGAGGGATTCGAACCCTCGGTACCGGATTAACCAGTACGACGGTTTAGCAAACCGTTGGTTTCAGCCACTCACCCACGTCTCCGCATGGTCTGTCGCGCTAACGACAGGCTGGCCTTAGGCGGGTCGCTATAGCCATGCGCTTCGCGACCCGCAACGCCAAACATTGCCCCATTTTCTGTCTTTGTTGCGCGGCTCGCGGCGAAAATGATTCGGTCTGGCGCAAAATCGACTCAAGTCATCGCCCATTCATTGCCGAGGATTCACTGTCGGAGTCATGGTTAAGCCGCGCGGCGCGCCATGCGCCGACCGATTTGGGGGACATAATGCGTAAGACGCTCACCACCTTTGCCGTCACGGCCGTCGCGTCGATCGGCCTGATGCTCTCGCCCGTCGCGGCGGGCGCGCAGATGACGTCGGTCGATCCCAATGCGGCGATCGATTCCGACCTCGACAATCCGCGCCCCGAAACGCCGCCGCCCGCGCCCGCCAGCAGCGACCCGGCGCTCGACAGCGACCTGGCGACCGGCGACCAGCAATATTCGGCAACGCCCGATGCCGCCACGACGACCGCCACCACCGACGCGGCGGTGAACGCCGCTCCTCCGGGCAGCACCTACAAGAAAGACGATCTGATCGGCGCGGCCGAAGGCGTCTTCGGCAAGGGCGCTCAAGGGCTTGCCGGTCTCATCGAGGACATCCTCAAGAAGCAGGGCGAGCCCAACGCCTATATCGTCGGCCGCGAAGCCGGCGGCGCACTGGTCCTGGGCGTGCGTTACGGTTCGGGAACATTGTTCCACAAGGTCGAGGGCGAGATGCCGGCCTACTGGACCGGTCCCTCGATCGGCTTCGATGCGGGTGCGAACGCCGGCAACACCTTCGTCCTCGTCTACAACCTCTTTGACAGCAACGACCTGTACCGCCGCTATCCGGCGGGCGAAGGCGCCGCTTATCTGATCGGCGGATTCAACGCCTCCTATCTGCGTCGCGGCGACGTGGTGCTGATCCCGATCCGCGTCGGCGTCGGCGCGCGCCTGGGTGCGAACGTCGGTTATATGAAGTTCCGCAAGAAACAGAACTGGGTACCGTTCTAGGCGGCGACCGCGGGCCGGGCGATCTCCCATCATCGCCGCGGGTCGTGCCATGTATTCAAATCGATTGCGAACCCCCTGGTGAACCTTATGCTTCGCCGGGGGGATATCGTCTCATGCTTCAGATCGCGGTTCGATGATTGACGACTGGGAAGCTTCGATCGCGCACGCGGACATGGCCGATTGGGTGACCGTGACCGCCTATCTGCTTGCTGCCATCGTGTCGGCGTGGGCAGCAACGCATGCGTCGCTGAGGCGAGAGGCGCGTGAGCGCACCTTCTGGCAAGTCACCGCCGTATTGCTGGTCTTTCTCGGCATCAACGAACTGCTCGACCTGCAAACGCTTCTGACGATGATCGGGCGGGCCAATGCGAAGGCGAACGGCTGGTATCCGGAACACCGACGGATCCAGTATCTTTTCATCATCGGATTGACCGTCGCTACCGCTGTGGCTGGACTTGTCGTGTTGTGGCTGACCCGGCGCGCGCACGCCATGGTGCGACTGGCGTTGATGGGTCTCGGCTTCATCGGACTGTTCGTGCTTTTGCGCGCCGCCTCGTTCCATCACTTCGACGACCTTCTGGGTCGGGGAGCGCCGTCGTTCAATTGGGGGTCGATACAGGAGATGGCCGGCATCATCATCGTTGCCGGCGCGGCCGCACTCTACACGCGCAAGCCGCGTGGAAAAACCATGCGTTGGCGCGTGCTCTGATCGCTGGGCCAGCGCTTATCCGGCCCTGACAGGGACCGACGCGTCAATCGCCCTCGAAGGCGATCAGCGTCTCGCACGCGAGGCCCGCCGCTTCGAGCCGCCGCGACCCGCCAAGATCGGGCAGATCGATCACGAACAGCGCTGCCGCGACCTCTGCGCCGACATTGCGCATCAACGCCGCTGCCGCGAGGATCGTGCCGCCGGTCGCGAGAAGATCGTCGACCAGGATGACGCGATGTCCGGGCAGCACGGCGCCCTCGTGCAGTTCGAGCCGGTCGACGCCATATTCGAGTTCATAGTCGACGCCGATGGTAACACCGGGGAGCTTGCCCGCCTTGCGCACCGGGACGACGCCCAGCCCCATCGCCGTCGCCATCGCCGCGCCGAACAGAAAACCGCGCGCTTCGACCGCCACAATATAGTCGGGGCGATAGACGGCGGCGCGGGCGCTGAGTCGGCGGACGCTTTCGGCAAAGCCGGCAGCGTCACCGATCAGGGTGGTGATGTCGCGGAACTGGATGCCCGGCTTAGGAAAGTCCGGGATGGTGCGGACGAGCGACGCGAGGTCGAGGTCCGGCTGAGGTGGGAGGGCGATCATCGTCGTGGCCGCCCTCCCCTGGATTCTCAGTGCTTCTTGTCGGCCCAGATGTTGCGGTACGACAAATAGGTCAGGCCGGTGAAAATGAGCAGGAAGATGAAGGCTGCCCAGCCCACTTGCACGCGCTTCACCAGTTTCGGCTCGGCGGTCCACACCAGGAACGCGCTGACGTCGGCGGCCATCGCTTCGACCGTGTTCGGCGAACCGTCGGCGAATGTCACCTGACCCTTGGTCAGCGGCGGCGCCATCGCGAGATTGAGGTTCGCGAAATAGGGGTTGTAGTGCAGCCCCGTGCTCGGACGCAGTTCCTTCGGCAGGTTTGCCGGCGGATTCTGGAAGCCGGTCAGCAGCGAATAGACATAGTCCTTGCCGCCTTCGCGCGCCTTGGTGATCAGCGACAGGTCGGGCGGCAGCGCATTGTTGTTCGCTGCGCGCGCCGCGGTTTCGTTCGCATAGGGCGACGGGAAATAATCCGACGGCAGCCCCGTGCGCGTGGCCGGTTCGCCGGTGTCGGGGTTGATCGACGGGATATTGTCATAGCCCTTGGCAAAGGTCTTCACCTGGCCTTCGCTATAGCCGAGATCACCGATGTCGCGGAACGCGACGAGGTGCAGGCTGTGGCAAGCCGAGCAAACTTCCTTGTACACCTGCATCCCGCGCTGCAACTGGGCCTTGTCCCAGTGCGGCATCAATCCGTCGCTCGCGAGCTTCAGATGCTTGGGGTGCTTGTGAAACTCGTGCGCGACGTTGACTTCATTCTTGAGCGGCGTCGTGAGAATCGCGAGCACCAGCGCAGTGATGAAACCAAGACCGACGAGAAAACCGAGCGGACGAACCATGGCTGTATCAGCTCCTATTAAAGTCCGGCGCTCAGGCCGTGGCCGCCGACGATTTGTCGGCATGCTTGGCGAGAACCGCCTCGGTGATCGAATTCGGCATCGGCAACGGACGTTCGATGCGCGACACGATCGGCAGAATCACCAGGAAATGAGCGAAGTAATAGATGGCACCCAGCTGGCTGAGGATCACCCAGGGCTGCTCGGCCGGCTGCATGCCGCACCAACCCAGCAGGAACACGTCGGCGACGAGGACCCAGAAGAACCAGCGGTACAGCGGCCGATAGGTCGATGACTTGACCGGCGAGCTGTCGAGCCAGGGCAGGAAGAACAGCAGCGCAATCGACCCGAACATCGCGATGACGCCCCACAGCTTCGCGTCAATCCACAGGAAGTTGAAGGTGAAGGCCTTCAGGATCGCGTAAAAGGGCAGGAAATACCATTCGGGGACGATATGCGCCGGCGTCGACAGCGAGTTGGCCGGGATATAATTGTCGGCATGACCGAGAGCGTTCGGGCTGAAGAAGGTCAGCGCAACGAAGAGCAGCAGGAAAATGCCCAGTCCGAACCCGTCCTTCGCGGTGTAATAGGGGTGGAACGGGACGGTGTCCTGTTCGTCCTTCACCTCGATGCCCGTCGGGTTCGACGAACCCGGGATGTGCAGCGCCCAGATGTGCAGGATGATGACGCCCGCGATCACGAACGGCAGCAGATAGTGGAGCGAGAAGAAGCGGTTCAGCGTCGCATTGTCGGGGACAAAACCGCCGAGCAGCCACTGGCGAACCGGCTCGCCGACGATCGGAATCGCCGAGAAGAAGCCGGTGATCACCTGCGCGCCCCAGAAGCTCATCTGGCCCCACGGAAGCACATAGCCCATGAAGGCGGTCGCCATCATGAGAAGGAAAATCACGACGCCGAGCAGCCAGACCATCTCGCGCGGCGCCTTGTACGAACCGTAATAAAGGCCGCGGAAAATGTGCAGATAGACGACGATGAAGAACATGCTCGCGCCATTCATATGCGCATAGCGAATGAACCAGCCGGCATTCACGTCGCGCATGATATGCTCGACCGAATTGAAGGCCACACCGGCGTTCGCGGCATAATGCATCGCCAGCACGATGCCGGTGATGATCTGGATGACCAGCGCGGCACCGGCGAGGACGCCGAAGTTCCAGAAATAGTTGAGGTTGCGCGGAACCGGATAGCCTGCGCCGATCGCATTATAGACAAGACGCGGCAACGGCAGCTTCTCGTCCAGATACTTCATCAGCGGCAGCTGCGGCTCGTAGTTTTTGGCCCAGGGAAAGCTCATCTTATCTCGCTCCTCAGCCGATCGTCACGACGGTGTCGCTGTTGAATTCATAAGGCGGCACCACCAGATTCTTGGGCGCCGGCCCCTTTCGGATACGCGCCGCAGTGTCATAGTGCGAGCCGTGGCACGGACAGAAATAGCCGCCGAAATCGCCACGATTCTCGCCCTCGGCCGCGCCGAGCGGCACGCAGCCCAAATGGGTGCAGACGCCAAGCGTGATCAGCCAGTTTTCCTTGCCGGGCTTGGTGCGTTCATCGATCGTCTGCGGGTCGCGCAGATCGCTCAGCGGCACCTTCTTCGCGGCAGCGATCTCGGCGGGGACGAGGTTACGGACGAAAACCGGCTGTTTGCGCCAGCTGGTCTTGATCGCCTGCCCGGGCTGGATCGCCGAAATATCGATTTCGGTGGTCGACTGCGCGAGCACGTCGGCCGAAGGGTTCATCTGATTGACCAGCGGGAACACCACCGCGGCTGCACCGACACCGGCAAAACTCACTGCTGCGATGTTGATGAAGTCCCGGCGCCGCACGCCATCTTCGATGCCGGCGGTAGTATCGGTTTCACTGGCCATTCGACTGCCCTTGCATGGGTGAACTGACAATAGTTCTCGAAGGATTAGCCCGCCTGAATTGCGCACGCACAAAGCGGCGCAGCCCGGCGGCCCCTCCGGGAATTGCGGGCCTGATAGCCGCACTGTCCGGGCTTGCCAACAGGCAATTTCCGCTTCTCGCGCTGTACGAACAGCTTGGGGCCAAGCCTCTCGATTCCCTGAACTAGCGCGGCTATGGCCTGCCCATGGAAATCGCCCTGTTTCAGCCCGATATCGCGGGCAATGTCGGCACCATCTTGCGCACCGCCGCTTGCTTTGGCGCGCCGGCACATATCATCGAACCGTGCGGTTTTCCGTTCGGCGACGCGGCGCTGAAGCGCGCGGGGATGGATTATGCGGTACGCGCCAATGTCCGCCGCCATCCCGGCTGGGACGCCTTCCGCCAATGGTCGCAGATCGGCGGTCAGCGCACGGTGCTGCTGACCACAGCGGGTGCGACACCGCTCCCCGACTTCGCTTTCGAGCCGGGCGACGTTCTGCTGTTCGGATCAGAGAGCGCGGGCGTCCCGCATCACGTCCATGACGTCGTGACCGCCAGGGTCGCGATTCCGATGCAGCCGGGCTTTCGATCCTTGAATGTCGCGGTGGCGGCTGGCATCGCGCTCGCCGAGGCGCTCCGGCAAACGAAAGGCTTTCCTTCATGATCTCGCTCGACAACCAGCAGCAGCAGGCGCGCACCTGGTTCGAATCGCTGCGCGACCGTATCTGCGCCGAATTCGAAGCGATCGAGCGCGAAGCGGGCAGCAACGCACGCTTCGGCTATACGCCTTGGGACCGCGAAGCCGAGGGCCTGACCGTCGGCGAAGGCGGCGGCGGCGTTCGCGGCGTGATGACCGGCAAGGTGTTCGAAAAGGTCGGGGTCAACGTCTCGACCGTCGGCGGCGAGTTCGCGCCCGATTTTGCCCAGTCGATTCACGGCGCAGGCGATGACCCCAGCTTTTTCGCCACGGGCATCAGCCTGGTCGCGCATATGAGCAATCCGCATGCTCCGGCTGTCCATATGAACACACGCTTCCTCGCGACGACGAAGCGCTGGTTCGGCGGCGGCGCCGACCTCAACCCGCCGATTCCCTATCAGGAAGACACCGACGCCTTTCACGCGCGGCTACGCGCCGCGTGCGCGCCCTATGGTCCCGACGTCTATGAACGCTATTCGAAATGGGCCGAGGATTATTTCTATATCCCGCATCGCGGCGTCCATCGAGGCGTCGGCGGCATATTCTATGACCACCTCGAATGCGGCGACGATGTCGAGTTCGACCGCAACTTCCAGTTCACTCAGGCGGTCGGCGAGGCCTTTCTCGACATTTTCCCGCAGCTCGTGCGGCGGCGCATGGGCCTGCCCTCCACCGACACCGAACGCGACGAACAGCTGGTCTGGCGCGGGCGCTATGCAGAATTCAATCTCGTATACGACCGCGGCACGTTGTTCGGCCTCAAGACCGGGGGCAATATCGATGCGATTCTGATGAGCCTCCCGCCGCTCGCCAAATGGAGCTGAAACAAAAAGGGCGCCCCGTCACCGGAGCGCCCTTTTTCATGTGTTAGCTTTGATCAGGCGAAAACGTCGGCCGCGGCTTTCGGCGAGATCGCACGATAGACGCCGACGGGTATCGAGAATGACACCATGATCAGCGGCAGATAGATCAGCGCGGCCGAAATGATCAGCGAGATCATCGCGCCGACCACCGATCCACCCAGCAGCGAACCGAGAATCGCCCCGACGATCATCCCGACGACCAGCACATAAACGAACAGCAGGATCGTGAAGAGAAGGTAGAACCCCACGATCACCCACTGCGACGGGCCGGTCAGCCGCCAGGATTCGCTAAGCCCCGTGATCGGATTGCGGGTCAGGCGATCGGCCATCACCGGGCCCGCCACGATGAAACGTCCTTGTACCCACAGCATGAAGACGACGACCGCGATATAAAGAATGACCATGAAGAACATCGTTCCGCCACCGATCGCGCCCGATTCCAGGGCGCCGGGCGAAAAAGCCCCCGCCCCGCCGAGCGCCGCGCCGAAGATCAGCCCGAAAATCAGCATGACGACGAAGATCAGGATATAGGCCGCGATCATCACGACGAACATGCCAAAGGCGAAAGCGGGACCGGCCTGGAAGGCCCAGCCCAGATTCGGCGCTTCGCCGGGGTGCATGCCGCCTCGCCAGATCAGCATGCAAACGCCATAGAGAATGACTGAGGCGAGCAGAGCGAACAGGCCGATCTTGCCGAATGCGCCCATGATCAGCGTGGGATCATTGGGAGCCATCGCCATGGCGGAGAAGGTCGACCCCAGCATCAGATAGCCGAGCAGGCCGACCACGAGCAACGCACCGCCGAACCAGATCAGCATCTGCATCCAATTGGCCTTCAGAAACGCAAAGGTTTCCGAAAAGGCCGCACCGATACTCATTTTCATGTCACTTCCCCCTTTTGTTGAACCTGACCTTCTTGGCTCCACGTCAGGCGACCCAACCTCCTGCCTTATCTTTTTTGTTCAATCGAATACCTCGGGGATCGCCCCCGTTGCCAGCTGACGGTAGGCCGCGGCCGAGATCGCGATCGTCACCATCGTTGCGACAACGCCGACCGCGGATTCGAAAAAGCCGCTCACGATATGGCCAATGCCGGGCCCCGCCCCCGCGATGACGCCCACCACGCCCGTGATGATCATCAGGATGATGACGAGCACGACCGTGACGAGGAACAGGAAAAAGAAGATCGCCCAGCCATTGCCGCGGGTCATGGCCCAGCTCTGGGCGATGGCGTCGAGCGGGTTGTAAACACCCCGGTCGGAGATGATCGGAGAAATCAGCCCCAACCGCCCAACCAAATAACACCCGGGAATGATAAGCAGAATGAAACCGAAGCCAAGGATGATGCCGACCAGTATCTGCAACACGATCAGCGTCGGCAAAAGCCGCAGCGCGAAGGACAAGGCCTCCCCCACGCTCGTGGCGGCGCGCGACAGCCAGAGCCGGAGAATTGCCAAGGTCCCGACCATCGCGAACAACCCCACCACGACCTGATAAGGCAGCATCTGCCAGACATTTTCCCGCACTGTCGCGATGACCTGATCGAGCGTCGCGCCGACGGGCGGTTCGACCGGTGTCGGACCGAACCAGGCGACGGCAAGCGAAGGCAGGAACAGAAATACCGCAGCAATCGTGCCGGTCAGCGTCGTATGCGATTTGAGCAGAGCCACCGTGTCGTCCCAGGCCGCGCCCATGTCGAATTTTGCCATTTATACCCCGTAATTTATTGCTTGCCCGGTTTCCGGTGAAACTGACCTCGTTCGGCCGTAATGTCCAGTCTTGTTACAGAATTGCGCCGCCCTCTTGCGCGGTGGCGCGGCAGGGGACAGATAGCGCTCGATGCCATCGTTCCCTGCCCCCGAATGGACCGTATCGCGCGGCCTGATCGATTATGCCGCAGCGCTTGCCGACATGGAGCGGCGCGCCGCCGCTATTCACGAGGGCATGGGGCAGGAGCGCCTCTGGCTGCTCGAACATCCGCCGCTCTACACAGCGGGCACCAGCGCCGATCCCGCCGAACTGCTCGACCCGCGCTTTCCGGTCTTCGATGCGGGGCGCGGCGGGCGTTATACCTATCATGGCCCTGGCCAGCGTATCGGGTATGTGCAGCTCAACCTAGCAAACCGCGGCCGCGACGTGCGCGCTTATGTCGCGGCGCTCGAAGGCTGGGTTATCGATGCGCTCGCGCTCCTCGACGTCCGAGCGCGCCGTGCAGATGGCCGCATCGGCATCTGGACCGACACGCCGGACGGACGCGAAGCCAAGATCGGCGCGATCGGCGTGCGCGTGAAGCGATGGGTGACGCTTCACGGCTTTTCGCTCAACGTGAACGCCGACCTGACGCATTTTACCGGCATAGTCCCATGCGGGATTGCAGAATTTCCGGTGACGAGCCTCGCCGCGCTCGGCAATCCGGCCACCTTCGTCGATGTCGACCAGGCGCTTTCGGACACGGCATCCGCCTTTCTCGACAAGCTACAGCAGAGCGATTAGGAACAACGCCATGACGCGGACATACTTCATCGCCCTGCCCCTTGTGATGCTCGCTGCCTGCAACAGCGAGCCTGCTGGAAAATCGACTGCCAAGCTCGACGCGATCGAGGTGCAGCCGGGAACGATCAGCGATTCGATGATCATTCTCGACGATAGCGCCGGCGATGGCACCGCGATCGACAACAGCGTTCCCGATGACGGCACGAAGAAAGAAGCGGCCAAGCCGGAGGACGCGTCGACCAGCGAAGAGGACAATGAGGCCACTTCGGATGATCCCGAGGCCATCGCCGCACCCGGCGGCCAAAAGGCCGTGACTCCTGACGCGGTCGCCAAAAAGGCCGAATAGGCTTTTAACGTAGCCCCAGGCTCTTGTGCGTCTGGAGCGACAAGCGCCAGCGCGGATCGGCCATCACCAAATCGATACACGCCTGCACATTGGCGGCCGCATCGGGATCGTCCAGCGGCTGGATCAGCCGATGCGCAAAATCGAGCGCCGCGAGCCGTTCGATGTCGCTACCCGGCTGCGGCCAAACCAGCTTCAGTTCGTCGCCGCTAGTCTGGACAAGTCCGCTTCCCGCCTTCGGGCTGATGCAGATCCAGTCGATGCTCCGCGGAACGGCAATGGTGCCGTTGCTCTCGATCGCGATGGTGAAGCCTTCGGCATGGAGCGCGTCGATCAGCTCGGAGTCGACTTGCAGCATCGGCTCGCCACCGGTCAAAACGACATACCGACCTGTCTCGGTCTCGCCCCAGCTTTCGGCGATGACCCTGGCGAGCGTCTCCGCGTCGCGATATTTTCCGCCAAGCGTACCGTTGGTCCCGACAAAATCGGTATCGCAGAATTTGCACACCGCCGTTGCGCGATCCTGCTCGCGCCCTGTCCACAAGTTGCAGCCGGCGAAGCGGCAAAAGACCGCGCGGCGGCCCGCCTGCGCGCCTTCGCCTTGCAGCGTCAGGAAAATCTCTTTGACGGCGTAAGTCATCGGATCAAGCGTAACGCGTCGGATCGGCAAGCCCCGCATCGGCGAAGCCCTTGCTGCGCAGGCGGCAGCTGTCGCAATAGCCGCAATGCAGTCCGCCCGGCGCCGGATCGTAGCAAGACCAGCTCATCCCCGCGTCCATGCCGAGACGCGCTGCTTCGGCCGCGATGTCGGCCTTTGTCATATGCTGAAGCGGCGCATGAATGCGGAAGTCGACCCCTTGGTCGCCATCACGCGTCGCGAGCCGCGCCAGCTTCTCGAAACCCGAAATGAATTCGGGGCGGCAGTCTGGATAGCCCGAATAGTCGAGCGCATTGACGCCGATGACGATGTCCTGCGCCTGCCGTGCTTCGGCCAGCCCGAGCGTCAGCGACAGGAAAATGAGGTTACGCGCGGGCACATAGGTCACCGGAACGTCCCCTCCAACCCCATCCTTGGGCACATCGATATCGGCCGTGAGCGCCGAGCCACCAAAACGGCGCAGGTCGAGCGGCAGCACGATATGCTCGGCCGCGCCGATATATTCGGCGATCCGTGCCGCCGATTCCAGCTCGACGCGGTGGCGCTGGTTATAATCGATTGTCAACGCGACGATCCGCGCGCCCGCTTCGCGTACGAGGCCGGCACAGACCATCGAGTCGAGCCCGCCCGACAAAAGGACGATCACGGTTTTTCCGGAAACTTGCTGCATCGGCGCCAAATAGGCGCCGATCAACGGGCGCGCAAGTGGTGCACTGCACCAAAGAAAATGGGCCGCGCGGCACTTGCTGCACGGCCCAGTTCGGCTCGAAAGCCGTTAGGGAGAAGGACACACATCCGTGCGTCGTGATCCCGGTCTAGCGAAGAATGGTTAACAAGAGGTTAGGAGCAGGCGCCGGCGCGGCGCGCCTCGATGGCCTGCGAGAAGGGCCGTCCCTCCGCAATGCCCTGCGTATCGATCTGCACAAGGCGGTTGGTTTCGCTGCGGATCGTCGTGCGGCCATGCCCCGCGCCCGGACAGGTGTAATGGACCGTCACCGAGTTCGGTGTATCTTCGATGATATAGCGCGAGCAATTGGCGCGCGGATGCTCGATCTGGATCAAGCGGCGCGCGTCGCCGATACAAACCGACTGCAACACCGCGTCCTTGCCCCGCTCGCGAAGTTGCCAACTGCCCTTTTCCAGCCGATCCAGCATCGCAAGCGACGGCGCTTGTGCGGGCACAGAGCCCGCGCCGGCCAAACCAAGCGCGACCAGGGAAACTCGAAAAATGGGAGAAAAGATCGCCATTTTACCTTCCATCCGGCTGCCTTGCCCAGGCAAAATTGCGACCCCGTTCACCCAGAGGTAGCAACTGGCGGCGGTCATTTCAACCGCCTGTCGTTCATTCGCCTCGGCTGGTCGCTGGACGGACGAGCGACGCCCGTTCAGCCGTGCGTTGCGATCTCGTCGAGCGGGATCGGAAAGACGCGCGAACAAAAGGCGCAATCGACCTGAACCAGACCCGCATCGTCCGCCATCTCGCGCCGTTCGCTCTCCGGGAATTTCGACAGGACACCTGCGAAATAGTCGACGCTGCAACGGCAACCGCGCGAAACTGGAATGCCCGGTTCGACGCGTACTTCCTCTTCATGGAACAGGCGCCACGCCAGCGTTTCGAGCGAGGTTGCGGGATCGGTGAGTTCCTCGCCCTTGAGCGTTGTGGCGATCGCCTTGGCGTGCTCCCACTCGGGATGATCATGCCGGACATGCAACCGGTCGCGCCCGACTTCGCCTTCGGGAAGATGCTGGAGCAACAGCCCGCCCGCGACGCATCCGGCTTCGGCATCATGCCGCGCCGACAGTCGGATCAGGCTCGCGATCTGTTCCGACTGTTCGAAATAATGCTCGGCAGCTTCGCCTATCGAGACGCCTTCCAGCGGGACGATCCCCTGATAGCGCTCGCTTGTCGCGCTCTGGTCGAATGTGATCGCAAGAAAACCTTCGCCAAACAGCGCAAACAACGTCGGATCGGACCCGACCTCGGCCAGCCGCTCGGCATCGAACTTGAGATAGCCGCGCAGCTCACCGCCGCGATAATCGCAAACCAGCAATTCGACGGGGCCGCCGCCGGTCTGCGCCTGAAGCGTCATCTGGCCGCCGTCTGCCTTGAGCGTCGAGCCGAGCAGGACGGTGAGCACCAACGCCTCGGCAAGCAGCTTTTCGGCGACGGGCGGATAGTTGTGCGCCGCCATGATCGTGTTCAGCACCGGCCCAAGGCGGACCAGCCGCCCGCGGACGTGCCGCTCGGCGATGGTGAAGACCAATGGCTGATCGAACCAGGTTTCGATCGTCTCGCTCATAATTTGCCGAGCGCCCAGAGCAGGATCGACTTTTGCGCGTGGACTCGGTTCTCGGCCTCGTCCCAGACGCGCGACTGCGATCCGTCAATCACCGCATCGACAACTTCTTCGCCGCGATGCGCGGGGAGGCAGTGGAGGAACAGCGCGTCGCTTTTCGCTGTGCCCATCAGTCGCTCGTCGACCTGATAGGGCGCCATCGCCGCCAACTTGTTGTGCGCGTGATCCTGACCCATCGACACCCAGGTGTCTGTGACGACCAGATCGGCGCCGGCGACGGCTTCGCGCGCGTCACGCACGACGTCGATTCTGGCGCCCTTTGCCCGCGCGGCCTCTACAAAACCGGCATCGGGCTCATAGCCTTGCGGCACACCCGCGCGGACATGAAAGCCGAACAGCCCCGCCGCCTCGATCAGCGATGCAAGGACATTGTTGCCGTCACCGAGCCATGCAAGTTCGAGGCCCGGCAGCGCTTTGCCGCTTTCGACGATCGTCAGCAGGTCGGCGACGATCTGGCACGGATGCGAAAGGTCGGTCAGCCCGTTGATTACCGGAACGCTGGCATATTCAGCCAGCTCCTCGATCTTTCCATGATCGTCGGTTCGGATCATGATCGCGTCGGCGTAGCGCGAAAGCACGCGCGCCGTGTCGGCGATCGTCTCGCCGCGGCCAAGTTGCGTCGTGCCGGCGTCGAGGATCATCGGCACGCCGCCAAGCTGACGGATGGCGATATCGAACGAAGCGCGCGTGCGCGTCGAATTCTTTTCGAACACCATCGCCAGCACATGATCGGCGAGCGGCTTGTCGGCGTCGGGCTTGGCTTTCGGCCAGCCGGCGCGTGCGGCCTTGCGATCGATCGCGTCGGCAAGCATCGCCGCCACCGCATCCCCGCCCGCGTCGGACAGGTTGAGGAAGTGCCGCATCATGCCCTCCGTTCCACGGGAACGGAAAACATCAGGACTCGGGCGGCGTATAGCTCGCCGCGCCCGCTGACAATTTCTCGATGCACTCGTCGATATGGCTCTGTTCGATGTTGAGCGGCGGCAGGATGCGGATCACATTGTCGCCCGCAGCCACCGTCAACAGCCCGTGATTGTCACGCAGGTGCGCAACGAAGGCGCGGCTGTCGCTCTTCATCTTGACGCCGAGCATAAGCCCCATGCCGCGCACGCTTTCGAACAAGCTATCATGGTTCGGGATCAACTGCTCGAGCGCGCCGCGAAGGCGCTCGCCGGTTGTTTTGACCTGATCGAGGAACCCGTCCTCCAGGACGACATCAAGCACCGCCTGCCCTGCCGCCATCGCGAGCGGATTGCCGCCATAAGTCGATCCATGCGTGCCGATCACCATGCCGCGTGCGGCCTGTTCGGTCGCGAGGCACGCGCCCATCGGGAAACCGCCGCCAATGCCCTTCGCGCTGGCAAGGATATCGGGTGCAACGCCATATTGTTCATACGCGTACAGCGAACCCGTGCGCGCGACGCCGCACTGGACCTCGTCATAAATCAGCATCAGGTCGCGTTCGTTGCAGATGTCGCGCAGGCCCTGCAGGAAGGGCTGCGACGCGGGGCGAATGCCGCCTTCGCCCTGCACCGGCTCGACGAGAAAACCCGCGGTGTTGTCATCGACCAGATCGAGCGCTGCGTTGAGATCGTCGAACGGCGCGTAGGCAAAGCCGGGCAGCAACGGATCGAAACCCTTGCGCAGCTTTTCCTGGTTGGTCGCCGAGATCGTCCCCAGGGTGCGGCCGTGAAACGCGTTGTTGAAGGTGATCAGATTATGCTTCTGGGCGTTGCCTGCGCTCGAATGATAGGCGCGCGCGGTTTTGATTGCGCATTCGACCGCCTCGGCGCCCGAGTTGGTGAAGAACACCGTATCGGCGAACGTGTTGTCGACGAGCCGCTGCGCCAGCGCTTCGCCCTGCGGGCTGCCATAAAGGTTCGACACATGGATCAGCGTCGCCGCCTGATCCTGGATCGCTTTCGTCAGCACCGGATGGCCATGGCCGAGCAGGTTGACCGCGATGCCACTCGCGAAATCGAGATAGCGCTCGCCGCGCTCGCCGATCAAATAGGCGCCTTCTCCGCGCACCGGACGCACACCGCACCGGGGATAAACGGGCATCAGCGGCGTGATCGACATGGCGGGCACCTTTCCAAACAAACAAAAGTAAAAAGGCGACCCCAAACGGGCCGCCCTTGGTCGGGCCGTCCCTATACTGCCGCGGCCAGAGCCGCGTCAACACAACGCGTTCAGAGCGATTTCGCGGCTTCCATCGCGAGCGCAACCGAGTGCTTGCGCGCTTCATGGTCGTACATCGACGAAGCGACTATGATCTCGTCGACCCGGGTGCGCGCCTGAAACGCCTTGAGCCCCGCAGCGATGTCGTCGACCGTACCGATTGCCGAGCATTGCAGCACATGGTCGAGGATCGCGCGGGCGTTGGGCGGAAGGCTGTCCCTATAGCCTTCGAGCGGCGGCTTCATCTTGCCGGGGTTGCCGGTGCGCAGCGCGACGAACGCCTGCTGCTGCGAAGAGGCGAGCAGCTCGGCTTCCTCGCGCGTGTCCGCGGCGAAGACGTTGAAGGCGGCCGCTGCATAAGGCTGGGAAAGCTGGTCGGAAGGTTTGAAATTGCGGCGATAGATGTCGAGCGCTTCGTCGAGCGCATCTGGCGCGAAATGGCTGGCAAAGGCATAGGGCAAGCCCAGCATCGCCGCGAGCTGCGCGCCGAACAGGCTCGACCCGAGGATCCAGAGGGGAATTTTCGTGCCCTCACCGGGCACGGCGCGGATCCCTAGCCGGTCGTCGCCCGCGAGGAACGCCTGCAACTCGACGACGTCTTGCGGAAATTGCCGCTCGTCACTCGCCAAATTTCGCCGCAGCGCGCGTGCGACCGTGCCGTCGGACCCGGGCGCGCGGCCAAGGCCCAGGTCGATCCGTCCCGGAAACAAAGCTTCCAACGTACCGAACTGCTCGGCGATGACCATCGGCGCATGGTTCGGCAGCATGATGCCGCCGGCGCCGATACGGATCGTCGAGGTCGCCTGCCCGAGATGCGCCAGCACGACCGAGGTGGCAGCGCTGGCGATCCCCGCCATGCCATGATGCTCGGCAACCCAATAGCGTTCGTAGCCAAGCGCCTCGGCGTGGCGCGCAAGGTCGGCGGCATGGGCGAGCGATTGCGAAATCGTGCCGGTGTCAGTCACGGGCACGAGGTCGAGGAAGGAAAGTTTCGTCATGCAACCGATATGCGGTCGCGACGTGCCGGGTTCAACCTCACTGCTTCGCGGGCACATGGAAGAAAAACTACGCCCGCTCGTCTTTCGGCGAGTCCATCAGCACATAGGTGGTGATCGAATGAACCTGCGGCAGAACGCCCAGCACCTCGGTGTGGAAATGTTTGTACGACGCGAGATCCTCGGTCTCGACGCGCAGCAGATATTCGATTGCGCCCGTGAGGTTGTGGCACTCGCGCACTTCGGGCGCGACGGCCATCGCCGCCTCGAAATCAACCTGCGACTTCTTGGTGTGCGACGACAGCCCGACCGTCACATAGGCCAGGAAGGTCAGCCCGAGCTTCGCCGGGTCGATCGCCGCGCGATATCCTTTGATAACTCCGCTGCGTTCGAGTTCCTGCACGCGACGCAGGCATGCCGACGGAGACAGACCCGCGCGCTCGGCCAGCTCGATGTTGGAGATTCGGCCGTCGCGCGACAATTCTCGCAATATCTTGCGGCCAATACTGTCGATCTTGATCATAGGTTGCATAATCTATCTCAAAGAAGACCATCTTTGCAATCCATCGCCGATTGAAACGCATTATGTTGCGCCGTATGGAACAAACCACTCTCGCTGCCCTCTCTGCTTTCGCGCTCGTCTCGTCGATCACGCCGGGTCCGAACAATATGATGCTGATGGCCTCGGGCGCCAATTTTGGCCTCCGCCGCACCGTGCCGCACGCGCTTGGCGTCGGGATTGGCTTTACGCTGATGATCGTCCTCGTCGGCGTCGGGCTCATGGGGCTGTTCGATCTGTTCCCCGTGCTCAACGTCGTTCTGAAGGTTGCGAGCGTCGCCTATCTGCTCTGGCTCGCGTGGAAGATCGCCAATGCTGCGGCGCCGGGCGATGACGAGAGCGCGCGCAGCAAGCCGATGACCTTTTTCCAGGCGGTGATGTTCCAGTGGGTGAACCCCAAAGCCTGGTCGATGGCGCTGACGGCGATCGCGCTCTACGCGCCTGACCGCAATCTGGCCGCGGTGCTGCTCGTCGCGGTGATCTTCGGCATCATCAACCTTCCCTCGACCAGCCTCTGGGCCGTGATGGGCACAGCGCTGCGCGGCTGGTTGTCGACCCCGACGCGATTGCGCGCCTTCAACTGGACGATGGCGGCCTTGCTCGTCGGATCGCTCGCACTGCTGATTTGACCCGATTGCAAGGTTGCGAACCGCAACCTAAAGACGGCGCTCCCCTCCCCTGACCGGAGAATTGAGCATGCAAAGCCGCCGCCTCGGAAAAAGCGCCATCCACGTCTCCGACATCTGCATGGGGACGATGACGTTCGGCAGCCAGACCGACGAGGTCGAAGCCTTTCGCATCCTCGACCGCTGCTTCGACGAGGGCATCGATTTCTACGACACGGCCGAAGGCTATCCGGTGCCGCCCGACATCAAATGGGTCGGCCGTACCGAGGAGATTGTCGGCCGCTGGCTGAAGACCAAGAACCGCGACGCGATCATCCTCGCAACCAAGGTCTCGGGCCCCAGCCACGTCTGGTTCAAATCGCCGTGCCGTGGCGGCATGACAGCGCTCGACCGCAAGAATATCTTCCAGGCGATCGATGACAGCCTGACGCGGCTGCAGACCGATTATGTCGATCTGTATCAGACGCACTGGCCCGATCATGACGCGCCTTATGACGAGATGATGGACGCGCTCGACGAACTCGTCCGCGTCGGCAAGGTCCGTATTCTCGGCTGCTCGAACGAGACGAGCTGGGGCTTGATGAAATCGATCGCGGCGTCCGAGCAACTCGGCGTCGCGCGCTATCATACGATCCAGAATAATTTCAGCCTCAACAACCGGCGCTTCGAGGATGAGCTCGCGCAGGTTTGTCGGCAGGAGGGCGTCAGTCTGATCCCCTATTCGCCGCTCGCCGGCGGCGTGCTCGCGGGGAAATATCAGGGCGGCGCGAAACCTGAAGGGGCCCGTTTCTCTCGCTATCTGGGCATGGAAGGGCGGCAGGCGGCGATGGGCCGCCGCTTCGTCAATGAAAAGAGCCTCGCGGCGACCGAGCGTTATCTGGCAATTGCCGAAGAAAATGGCTTGCACCCCGTGACCATGGCAACCGCCTGGTCGAAACAGCATGACTTCGTCGCCTCGACGATCGTCGGCGTCAGCGCCTATGATCAGGTCGACCCGATCCTCGCGGCGAAGGATCTGGTTCTGAGCGATGAGCTCATGAAAACGCTGAACAAGGTGGGCAAGGACATCCTCTACCCGATGGGCTAGCCGAACCGCTCGCGCAGCTCGAACTTCAGCACCTTGCCTGTCGCGTTGCGCGGCAGAGCATCGACAAGCTCGAGCCGCGCGGGATGCTTGTAGCGCGCAAGGCGGTCGCCGCAGTGCAGCTTCACTTCTTCGATGGTCACCGTCGCGCCCGGGCGCGGGACGATCACGGCGCAGCCATATTCGCCCCATTTGGGGTCGGGCAGCCCGATCACCGCGACCTCGTGGATCGCTTCCATCGCATAGAGCGCATTCTCGACCTCGGCCGGATACACATTCTCGCCGCCGGTGATGTACATGTCCTTCACCCGGTCCTCGATGTAGAAATAGCCGTCCTCGTCCTGCCGCCCGACGTCGCCCGAGCGAAACCAGCCGTCGACGAAGCTTGAGGCATTGGCATCGGGCCGGTTCCAGTAACCGGGCGTGATGTTGAGCCCGCGCATCCAGATCTCGCCAAGCTCGCCGATGGCCGCCTCGACCCCGTCGCCGCGCATGATCCTGGCTTCGCAATGGCGCACCGGACGGCCCGCCGCGCCGATCTTCGCCGGAATGTCGCGCTCGTCGAGCATCAGCGCCGCAGCGCAGGTTTCGGTCATCCCATAGCCTTCCCGGATCACGACGCCGCGGTCGTACCAGGTTCGGAGCAGGCTTTCGGGGACGCTTTCGGCGCCGCAGCTCATCGTCTGAACGCGCGAGAAATCGGTGCCCCCGAAATCGGGATGCGCCTGCATGGCATTGTACATCGCCGGCACGCCCAGGAAGTGGGTGACGCCAAGCGCGGGGTCGCCGAACAGGCCCAGCATGCCGCGCGGTTCAAATCCCCGCACGACGATGACGGTGCCGCCATATCCAAAGGTAATGGTCGTATAGGCGACGAGCCCGCCGATGTGGAACAAAGGCAGCGCGACGATGCCGACCATCCGGCTCGACGCGTTCGAGGCACTGCCCGATCCGGCATTGATGAAATAGAATTGGGCGTGATTGAACATCACGCCCTTCGGCGTTCCGGTTGTTCCCGACGAATACATGATCATGCACAGGTCGGTCCCGAGTTGCGGCGTTTGCGCATAAACAGGCGCCGCTGCGCCGATTGCGGATTCGAGGTCGCCGCTCTGTCCCATCGGATCCATCGTGATCCAGTGCGCGACCTCGGTCTTTTCCTTGAGCGCTGGAATGACGACCGCAAGATCGCTGTCATAGAAGACCGCGCGCGCGCCGCTATCGCTGACCATGAAGGCCAGCTCATGCGCAGTCAGGCGGAAGTTCAGCATCGTCAGCACCGCGCCGATCCGCCAGCAGGCGAACAGGATGTCGAGCATGTCGCTGCTGTTCATCGACAGCAGGCCAACGCGATCGCCCTTAGCGATCCCGATCGATGTCAGATGCCCCGCGATCCGCGCAACGCGCTCGTGCATGTCGGCATAGCTGTGGGTTCGTCCGCTGTGGATATCGATCGTCGCGGGCTTGTCCGGAAAACGCTGCGCATTCTCCGCGATCCAGTCATAGACCAGCATATCGTTCATCGTTTCTCTCCCACGGTAAACTTACGTTTTCCGCTGGAGAAAGCTAGTCCGAACCGCCCCCATCGCCGCCGCCATCACCTCCCGAGTCAGAGCCGCCATCCGAATCGCCGCCGCAATCTGCACCATCCTCGCCGCCAGCAGGATCATCGACGTCGCAGACGGGCGTGGCCGCGCTGTCGCCGGTGATCATTGACGGCGGCGAATAGTCCGAACCCCCGCTGTCACGTGGCGTCTCGTGCCGGGCCTGTCCGCCGCGCGTGATGCCGGGGATCGCACCCTTCGTCAGCTTCACGATCAACACCGCCGCCAGCAATAGCGCGATTATCGCCCAGACCATCTGCCGCTCTCCCCCCTTGCGAAGCCGCTATGCGAGTTGGGCCTTGAACAGCCCCAGCATCCGCCCCCACGCCTTTTCGGCAGCGGCCTCGTTGTATGCGCGGCCGTCGGGCGGGCACCAGCCATGCATCGCGCCGGCATAGACCTCGACCTCGTGCCACTGCTTTCGCGGCGTCAGCACGGCTTCAAGCCGGTTCTTTTCCTCGGGATCCTGCTTGTCGTCATTGCCGGCGATCGCGAAGAGATAGCCGGCATTGGTCTTCGGGATCAGCAGATGCGGGCTGTCGGGCTTGTCGCTGCCGACACCGCCGCCGTGAAAGCTCGCCGCCGCGCCGACGCGATCGGGTTCGAGCGCCGCGGTGTAGATCGTCATCGGTCCACCCATGCAATAACCGGTGGTGCCGAGCTTGCGCTTGGTATCGACCTCCTTCTGGGCATCCAGGAAGGCGAGATGCGCGGTCGCATCGGTCGTCACAAGCGCTTTGTTAAGCTGCTTCAGATAGCCGAACAACTTGTCGCGGATCGCGGGGTCGTTGAAATCGTTGGTCGCATCAACGACCGGCGACTTCTGCCAGCGATAAAAGGGGTTCACCGTCAGCACCGCATAACCCTCTCCCGCGAGCCGGTCGGCCATCTGGCGGAAGGCGGGGCGCAAGCCGCGAATGTCCGGCCATACCAGCACGCCGGGATGCTTGCCGCTCGCCGGCGCGACGAAATAGGCGTCGGCCGTGCCGTCGGCAGTCTTGATCTCGACATCGCGGCCCTTGACCGGCTTACCCGCCAGCGCGTGCGCGGGGAGCATCGAGGCGAGCGCGCCAACACCCGCGAGCGCGGTGAAACTGCGCCGCCCGACAGACAGGCCCGCACGGTCGAGATCGGCTTCGGTGAATTCATCGCACATCGCATCTCTCCTTGAAGACCATTTTCGAAAAGCGGCAGAAACCTGCGCAACTTCACTCTGGATTCGACAATTCGGCGGTTCACCAGGAGGCGAACAGGCGATGAGGCTAATCCAGCGGTACATTATAGGACAGCGATTTTTGAACGGGTTAACTCACGCCCTCGTCGTGGAGGGTATTCAGGCGAGCGCTGCAATATCGTCAAAGCTGAGCGCCACATGATGCACGCCGATGCCGCGCAACATCGCGCCATGCGCCGCACGGTCCGGGATATGGCTCGCGCCGCAAAAGCCGACGACGGTCATCCCGGCTGCCAGCGCAGCCAGCGCCCCGGTCGGCGAATCCTCGACCGCCAAACATTGCGCGGGGTCGATCCCGATTCCCTTCGCCGCAGCGAGATAGATATCCGGATGCGGCTTGCCACGGTCCCAGCCGTCAGCGCTGTAGATATGTGCGCCGAAATGATGGCGCAGCCCGAACAGGCCAAGCGCCCAGTCGATATATTCGGCGCGGCTCGATGAAGCGATCGCGCGGGGCATCGTGCCCAGCGTGCCCAGAAAGGCCGGCGCGCCAGGGACGGCGTCGAACCCCTCCATGAAACGCGCCCGGGCGCGGGTGCGGTGCGTCTCGCGGAAATCCGCAGGCAGCGGGCGGCCAAAGCGCGCTTCGATGCGCCGCTGCGTCTCCTGCCAATTGTGGCCATAATAATCGCGAAGGCAATCGTCATAGGTGGTGGGCATGCCCACAGCGGTCAGGCTCTCCGCAAGCGACTGGTTCGCG
Source organism: Sphingopyxis sp. (assembly GCF_965227415.1). Taxonomy (GTDB): domain Bacteria; phylum Pseudomonadota; class Alphaproteobacteria; order Sphingomonadales; family Sphingomonadaceae; genus Sphingopyxis. Next base: position 818,368 of record NZ_OZ245749.1, read on the forward strand.
CGCACTTCGCTGTCGGCGATGACGCCGTCGAAGTCGAAAATGATCGCGGTGGGGGTCATGCAAATCTCACAATCTTCATACTTCGGGTTTAGAGCGAGCGGAGTCAGGAGACATCAGCATGAAGTTCATTACCCTGAAATCGCGCGGCGGCGATTATCTCGTCATCGCCGAAAATGTCGCCTGGCTCCGCGACTATGAAAACGGCCAGACGCAGGTCGGCATGGTCGGCGGCGCGCCGTTGCTGGTCGCCGGCAAGATCGAGGATATTGCCGCGTCGATTCTGGCGCAGGCGAACGGGTCCCAATGAGCCGCGGGCGTCACGGCATGATCGCGGCATCGCGCGCATAGCCCCAGGGACCTTCGCCCGACCAGTTCCGCCCGTCGGGAAAGCTCAGCGTCAAACCGCTAAGCAGCGACGGCGCAAACAGCCGCATGTTCACGCCCATCAGATCGACTTCGCCGCCCATGCGCTCGATCAAGCCCTTGGTCGCGGACCAATGTGTCGTGCAGCCGCAGATGGCACAGAAATGCAGATCCGAATTGGGATTTTCCCTGTCGGCGCGATTATAGGTTCGCGTCGCACCCTCGATCACCACGTCGCGCGGCGACATATAGGTCCAGAGGATGCCGTGCGAAAAACAGAGCGAGCAATTGCACTCGGCGATCTCGTCGGGCGCCCTGGTACAACGCAACGAGACGGCGCCGCAATGACAGGCGCCTTCCCAACTCATTCCACCGTCACCGACTTCGCCAGATTGCGCGGCTGGTCGACATCGGTCCCCTTCGCGACCGCCACATGATAGGCAAGCAACTGCACCGGCACCGCATAGACCAAAGGCGCGATCAGCGGGTGGACCTTGGGCATTTCGATGGTCGCCATGCAGCCGTCGCCGGCTTCGGCAAGGCCTTCGGCGTCGCTGATCAGCACGACCTTCCCGCCGCGCGCCATGACTTCCTGCATGTTGCTGACGGTCTTTTCGAACAGCGGCCCTGAGGGAGCGAGGACGATCACCGGGACCGCTTCGTCGATCAGTGCGATCGGGCCGTGCTTCATCTCGCCCGAGGCATAGCCTTCGGCGTGGATGTAGGAGATTTCCTTGAGCTTGAGCGCGCCTTCGAGCGCGAGCGGATAGTCCGGGCCGCGGCCGAGGTAGAGCACGTCGCGCGCGGGAGCGACGAGATGCGCCATCGCCGCAATATCCTCGTCATGCGCGAGCGCGGCATTGAGCGCCGCGGGCGCTTCGATCAGATGCTTGACGATCTCATGCTCTTCGTCGGCGCTAAGCTTGCCTTTCTTGAGCGCAAGATGCGCGGCGAGCGCCGCGAGCACCGCGAGTTGGCAGGTAAAGGCCTTGGTCGACGCCACGCCGATCTCCGGCCCCGCATGTGTCGGCAAAAGCAGATCGGCCTCGCGCGCCATGCTGCTGGTGGGCACGTTGACGACCACCGCGATCGTCTGGCCGTGCGCCTTGCAATGACGGAGCGCCGCAAGCGTGTCGGCGGTTTCGCCCGACTGCGAAATGAACAGCGCAAGCCCGCCCGGTTGCAGCACCGGGTCACGATAGCGGAACTCCGAGGCGACATCGATGTCGACGGGCACGCGCGCAAAGGTTTCGAACCAGTATTTGGCGACCATGCCTGCATAGAAGCTGGTGCCGCAGGCGACGATCGTGATGCGTTCGACGGTCGACAGGTCGAAATCCATCTGCGGCAGCGCGACCGTCTGTTCGAGCGGGCGGATGTAAGAGGAGAGCGTCTGCGCGACCACGGTCGGCTGCTCGAAAATCTCCTTCTGCATGAAGTGGCGATAATTGCCCTTCTCGACTGCGGCTGCGGTGACGCCCGAGGTGGTGATCTCGCGCGTCACGGGATTGTTGGCGGCGTCATAGATCTGCGCGCCATCCTTCGTGATCACGACCCAATCGCCTTCGTCGAGATAGGCGATCTTCTGGGTCAGCGGCGCGAGCGCAAGTGCGTCCGAACCGAGATAGGTCTCACCCTCGCCATAGCCGACGACAAGCGGCGAGCCGAGGCGCGCGCCGATCAACAGGTCGGGGTGCTGGCGAAACGCGATGGCGAGCGCAAAGGCGCCGCGAAGTTGCGGCAGAACGGCCTTCACGGCTTCCTGCGGCGACTGCCCCGCCTCGACCTGTTCGGAAACGAGGTGCGCGACGACTTCGGTGTCGGTCTCGCTTTCGAAGCTGCGGCCGCGCGCCTGCAACGCTTCGCGCAGCGGCTTGAAATTCTCGATGATCCCGTTGTGGACCAGCGCGATCTCGCCGGTCGCGTGCGGGTGCGCATTGCTCGTGGTCGGTGCGCCGTGAGTCGCCCAGCGTGTGTGCGCGATGCCCACCGTGCCGGGCGCGGGATTGCCCGCCAGTTCCTTGACGAGATTGTTCAATTTCCCCTCGGCGCGGCGGCGGATCAGCTGCCCGCCCTCGACCGTGCAGACGCCCGCCGAATCATAGCCGCGATATTCCATGCGGCGCAGACCGTCGACGAGGCGGTCCGCTACCTGGTCCTTGCCGATGATTCCGATAATTCCGCACATGGGAGCTTGGCTTTCTTCTAGAGCGTGTAGGGAATGCGAATACCCGGCATCGATGCCGGAAACACCTTGATATTGCGCGTAACCAGAATGCGACCGCTGATCTGTGCGGTCGCCAGTACGAAAGCGTCGGCGAGGGTCAAGCCCTTGCGTTCGGCGCGGAGCGCGGCGGCGCGGCGCGCGACGGCGTCGCCGATCTCTTCGACCTGGAAACAGCCGAGGAACGCTTCGACGGCTTTCAGGCTCTGCGCGTCGGCCGCCGACATGACTTCGGTCCAGCTGACGCGGCTGATGCTCTTGCGCCCCGCGCGGCGGATCTCGCTGCGCGCCGCGTCGACGCCATTAAGGGCATCGATCAATATGTCGCTGTCGAACTGCGCATCGATCATTCGCGCTTGCCCCGCAGGCGGCGCTGATACTTGAGTCCGTCGCCGATGTCGTCGCGCGCGCTCCATATGCCGAACGCATTATCGATCGCATCGCCCGAAGCATCGGCGCGATACGCCGTCACCGCGCGGCGAACGAGCTCGGCGCGCGATACCCCCTGGTCGGACGCGAGGGCGTCGAGCCATTCGACGTCGGTATCGGGAATGTCAGCGAGGAAGCGCATGCGAGTCTGATATCATATCATGATATCAAATCAAGTGCGTCCAAAGTTTCTGTCGACGAAGGTCATGGCAAACTGCACCGGATCGGCGGGGCGTCCGTTCGCCGCCTCGAACTTCGACTTGCCGTCATCCCAGATCTTGCGGATCTGCGCGGGAAGCTCGGCCGGAAATTTCATCTGCGCTGCGACGATCTCGGTCCAGCTGCCGGTGCGGGTCAGGCTCTGGCGCATCGTCGGCTCCATCGCCACGCAATAGGCGCGCGTCGCCTCATCAAGATGGCCGATCGCGTTCAGCACCCACGCGTCGACATAGCGCAGGAAGGGCTTGTCGTCGTAGCGGTCACTCATCTGCTTTTCTCCATCATCCATTCATCGCGCAGCAGACCATAGATCAGCGAATCGCGTACGCCGATGTGCGTTTCCCACTCGCCGCGCAGCCGACCTTCATATTGGAAACCGAGGCGTTCGAGCAGCGCAATCGAACCCGCATTCTCGGGATCGGTGTCGGCGAAAATGCGGCGCAATTCCAGGTTGCCGAAGCCATGATCGATCACCCGGCCGACCGCCTCGCGCGCGATGCCGCTGGCCCATTGGTCGCGGCGCAGAATATAGCCGATCTCTTTCACGTCGGGCTTGCCGTCGATCAGGATCACCCAGCCCAGCGCGACATCGTCGCCCGCCGTGATCGCCCAGCAAAGATAGCCCTGCCCTTCGCTGGCGTTGCCTTTGACATAGTCGGACGTCTCGGCGGGCGACGCATGCGGCCCGCTCGACCACCAGAGCATAACCTCGGGATCGGATAGCACCGGAAACAGCGCGGCGGCGTCATCCTCGCGCAGCTGGCGCAGCACGAGGCGCGCGGTCGTCAGCGTCGGCGCGGGCATCTTGTTATTTCTTGTCCGCCGCTTTTTTCTTGCGCATCGCGTCGTGGAAGCGGTCGGCCCAGCCCGGCTTGACCAGCTGCTCGCCCCGCACCAGGCGCAGCTCGCCATCGGCGACGTCGCGCGTCACCGCGCTGCCTGCGGCGACGATCGCGTCGCGGCCGATCTTGACCGGCGCGACCAGCGCACTGTTCGACCCGATGAAGGCATTCTCGCCGATCACCGTCTGATATTTGAAATAGCCGTCATAGTTGCAGGTGATCGTCCCCGCGCCGATGTTCGCGCCCGCGCCGATCGTCGCGTCGCCCAGATAGGTCAGGTGGCTTGCCTTCGCACCCTTGCCCAGAACGGCCTTCTTGGTCTCGACGAAATTGCCGATCTTCGCTTTCTCGCCGAGGATGGTGCCAGGGCGGAGGCGCGCGAAGGGTCCGACTTCGCACCCGGCGCCGATGATCGCACCCTCGATATGGCTGTTCGCGCGGATGTTGACCCCGTCCGACACCTTGACGCCCGGACCGAAAAAGACGTTGGGCTCGATCGTCACGTCGCGGCCAAGTTCGGTATCCCACGAGAACCAGACGGTCTCGGGCGCGCGCAGCGACGCGCCACCCGCCATCGCCTCGTCGCGCCTGAACGCCTGCCACTGCGCCTCCGCCGCCGCGAGTTCTGCCCGGCTGTTGATGCCGGCCACGTCATCGGGATCAGTCTTCACGACCGCGCAGTGCCGGCCGTCGGCATTCGCGATGTTCACGATATCGACGAGATAAAATTCCTTCGCTGCATTGTTGTCGGTGACGCGCGCGAGCAGTGCGAACAGGTCGCGGGCCTTGGCCGCCATCAGCCCCGAATTGCACAGGCGCACCGCGCGCTCGGCCTCGGTCGCGTCCTTATGCTCGACCATCTTCACGACGCGGTCGCGCCCCTCGGAATCTTTGGCGACGATGACGCGGCCATATTGCAGCGCGTCGGCAGGCTCGAACGCCAGCACGACGACCGCGGGCGCATCGGCAGCGCCCAGGCGATCGATCATCGACTGCATCGTCGCGGCCGGCACGAAAGGCACGTCGCCATAGAGGATCAGCACATCGCCGTCGAAACCCGACAATGCGCTTTCCGCCTGCTGGACCGCATGCCCTGTGCCGAGCTGCGGCTCCTGCACCGCCAGGTCGGCGCTTCCCGCCAGCGCGGCTTCGAGCTGGTCAGCCTTGTCGCCGACGATCACGACCTTCTTCGCGGGGTTCAGCGCATCGACGCTTGCCATCAGGTGGAGCAGCATCGGGCGGCCCGCGATCGGGTGCAGCACCTTGTGGAGGTCGGACTTCATGCGAGTGCCCTTGCCCGCGGCAAGGACGATGGCGGCGATCGGATTGCTCATGCGCGTTGCCATGCCAGCAAATCATTGCGGATTCCAGAGCATCGCGCCATGCGGGCGGGCATGAGCGATTTTCCTTTCCGCATTGTCGGCTTCGATCTCGACGGCACCTTGGTCGATACGGCGGGGGACCTGACCGCGGCGGTCAATCATGCACTGTCGCTGGTCGATCGTACGCCGCTGACCGAAGCCGAGGTCCGTCCGATGATCGGGCTCGGCGCGAAGCATATGCTCGAACAGGGACTGCTCGCGACCGGCGATGTTCCCGATGGCGCGGTCGAACGGCTCTATCCGGAGCTGTTGTCCTTTTACGGCGCCCATATCGCGGTCCACAGCCGGCCCTTCCCTGGCCTTGAGAAAGCGCTCGACCGGCTCGATGCGCTGGGCGTTCTGACCGCCGTCGTCACCAACAAGGCCGAGGGCCTGGCGCGCCAGCTCCTCGGTGAACTGGGCTTCGCCGACCGCATGGCCGCGATCATCGGCGGCGACACGCTGGGCATTCGCAAGCCTTCGCCCGAACCGATCCTTGCGATGATCGAGCAGTGCCGCGGCGGCCGGGCTGCGTTCGTCGGCGACAGCATCTATGACGTGATGGCCGCAAAGGCCGCAGGCGTTCCCAGCATCGTCGTCGGCTTCGGCTTTCTCGACCGCCCGGCAGGGGAACTGGGCGCCGATCGCGTGATCGGCGATTATGACGAATTGGTCCCGCTGCTCGGAACGCTCTAGCCGATCGCCCGCGCAGCTTCGTCGATCAGCGCGGCGACTTCGGTGGGCATCGACGCCAGCGACGCATGCCCTGCGGGCAAAGTGATGATCTTCTTCGCGTTCATCCGATCCGACATCAGCGCCTGATTGTCCGGATGGATCATCCGGTCCTCACTGGAAATCTGGTACCAGCAATCCTTGTTACGCCACGCCGGATTGCTGATCGTATCGCCGAAGGTGCCCGCAAGCGGTGCCTTTTGCGTGACCGCCATCACCCGTGCGCCATCGGCGTCGAGATCCTGGCAGAAATTGGCGTGAAACTTATCCTGCGCAATCCACAGATACCCGTCGCTGTCGGGCGCCAGCGCCGCCGCGCCGGCAGGCGGTTTCTGCTGCGTGATCGCCCCAGGCGATTCGCCCTCGTCGGGTGCGAAAGCAGCGACGTAGACCAGCCCCGCGACATTGGGATGATTGCCGGCACCGGTGATGACGGCGCCGCCATAGCTGTGGCCGACAAGCAGCACAGGCCCGTCATGCCGAGCGATCATCTTCGTGGTGCGCTCGACATCGTCGGCGAGCGAGGTCAGCGGCAGTTCGACGGCTTCGAGCGAATTATGGCCGAGCGCATCGAGCGCGAGGATAACCTTGCCCCAGTGCGCAGCGCCTCCCCAAAATCCGTGAACGAGAATGATGGCTGGACTCGTCATGGCTCTCTCCTGCTGGTCGCTTCGATATAGCACAGGAGTATGACGCTCCCGAATCAGCCCTTCCGCCACTTCGTCCAGAGATGCTTCGCGAGCATCATCGGCGGCATGCGCAGCCAGTGCGAGCGGATGTAGAAGGCCTGTTGAAGCAGGAAATTCGTCGGCCGCCCCCAGTCATCACGCGCCAGCAGGCGGCGGCGGTACCAGCTATCGGCCGGGTCCCGCCCGTCCCACCCCGGCGGAAGATCCGCGCCAAAAAGATCGCGCGCCAGCCGCGCCGCACGGTGAACCGCGGCGCCGAGCCCGTGCCGATCGGCGCGGGCGTCGAGCTTGTCCCAAAAGCGCGGATCGGCGGCCGCAAAATCGCGCGTCAGGCAATGAAAGTCCCACAGATTGCGGAGTCCCCCCTGCAAATCGCCGTCGGCGAGCATGTGCGCGGCGCAGTGACAGACCATGTCGGTGGGGCAAAGCACTGCCAGGCCGCTTTCGGTCACGACAGCGTCGCTGACGAGCGACAGCGCGTCGGGCGTGATCCGGTGCGTCTTCGGCAAAATCATGTGGTGCACGTCGATCATCCGGTCACGCGCCTTGTGGATCAGCGGTGGCAGCTCGTGCATATGTTCGCGGTAATAATGATCGTCATAGGGGTCGGATTTGACCCACTCCCAGCCCGCTTCGAGCAGTTCATTCTCGGCGCGGCGGATGTGATGCGCGACCACGAGGATGTCGAGATCGCCAATCTGGCGTCCGTCGCTGCAGCGCAAACCCACAGCGGCATAAGCCGTGCCCTTGAGCAATATGAATTCGATGCCTTCGGGCGCCAGCGCGCGGCGCGCCATTTCGGCTTCCCACAGGGCCTGGTTCTGGGCAACTTTCGCGGCTGCGCGCTGGTCGGCAAAAAGCGCAGCCACCGGAGGCGGCAGATCGGCGGCGTCAAGGCGGTGCGACAGGGTAGCCAGCATCGCCTCTGCACGCGCGACGCCGATGACACCGTCCCAGTCGCGCGGGGTCAATTTCGCGGCGTCGCGCCGCCCGGCGAACAGGTCGACAAGCGTCTGCATCGCGCTCATCGCGCCGCCTCCGCCCACAATTGTTCGACAAGTGCCATCCCCGCGGCGCTGTCGGGATAGGAAATGGCGAAGGCCGGCGTTTCGCGCACCAGCCGCGTCAACGCTGCAAAGCTCGGCTCGCCGAGCGCAATATAGTTGGTCGAGGCTTCGGTCAGCCGGACGAAGGCTTCGCCCTCGCCCATCGGCTCGATCGCTGCCTCGCCGCCGAAGCGCGGGAAGAGGAGCAGAGCCGGACGCGCGGGCTCGTGCATCGCAGCGATCGCATCGGCACGCGGGATGAGATGACGGATGTCGCCCTTCGGCGTTCGCGCAAGGAGCGGCCCCAGCCGTGCGGCATCGACCCGCGCCGCGACTTCCGCGATCGCCTCGTTCTTCAGGCTGACCGCGCGCGGAAAGGCGAGCGCGTCGCCGCTGGCGGGATCGATCAGCGTGAACTCGTCACCCATCAACCGCCAGTCGCTTTCGCCGAGCAACGCCGCGAGCGTCGATTTGCCCGATCCCGACTCACCCGACATGATGACGGCGCGGCCATCGCGCGCGACCGCGCTCGCATGAAGGAGCATGTGCCGCCGCCACCCGAGCGCGACCTGCAAATTCATTCCCATTTCCGCGGCGAGCAGCCCCATCGACAGCGGCAAGGGCAAGGCGTCGGGAACGATAAAATCGCCGCCAATATGCACCGAGGGCCGCAACCAGCGCCGCCACGGCCGCGCCGCGAACAGGCGCACCGTCGCATCGGCGGGACGGTCCGCTTCTTCGGGATAGGCGGCATAGAGCCGCGCCAGCGCGGCAATCGGCTCTGCCCAGTCGCTCCCGACGCGAAACTGGACCGGGCCGACAGCAATGCGCGTGCTGTGCCTCACGCTTCGGCCACCAGCCCCATGGCGGCCAGTTCGGCAAGCCGATCGGCGATGACGGCCACAGCGTCGCCTTCGGCTTCGAGATCGAAATCGGCCGCCAGCCGCCCGGCAAGCGAAGCCGCATCGCGGGCCTCGCCCTGCATCGCCGCCAACAACTCGGGCATCGGCGAGACGACGAGGTGCGTCTGCATCGATCGGCGGTCGAAGATGGCGGTGAGCTCGCCAAGCGCCTCGATGCGCAGCGCGTCGCGCGGCGCGGCGCGGTAGCGTGGATCAGCCATAATCTTCGGCGGCGGCCGTCAGCTTGGCAAGAATGGCGAGCAGCGTTTCGCGTTCGCCGGCGCTGATGTTCGATTCGAGCCGTGCTTCGCTGGCAAGCGCTGCGGGGACGATCGAGTCATAAAGCGACCGTCCGGTATCGGTCAGTTCCAGATGGTGCGAGCGCCCGTCGGCGGCATGCGCTTGCCGCGCGATCAACTGGCGATCGGCAAGCGCCTTCGCAGCCCGATTGACCGTTACCTTGTCCATTCGCGTCGCAGCGACCAGTTCGCGCTGCGTCAGCGGCCGCCCCTCGCCGAGCACCGCCATCAGCCGCCACTCGGGGATCTTCAGCCCGAACCGGTTCTGATATTCGGTGGCAATGCGTTCCGACAGGGCGTTGGAAGCGATCGACAAGCGATAGGGCAGGAAATTGTCGAGATTCAGTTTCTTCGCGGCCATGCTTTCCCAACCCCCAAGCGCCATCCCCGGCGGCCTTCACCCTATCGCCTAAACACGGCCTGTGAAGGTCAGAATGTGACGCGCGCGCCGATCCACAGCGTGCGCGGCGTCGCACGTTCGACGATCCCCGCCGACGAGATGGCGGCCGGCACCAGCTCGTCGGTCAGATTTTCACCGCGTGCCTCGACGCTGAAAGCGTCGGAAAAGCGCCACGACAGCCCGGCGTCGAGCGTCAGCGCGTCGTCGAGTTTCAGCAGGCCGATATCGCCCTCATTCTGGCTGCCGATATAGCGGAGGGTCGCGAATCCGCCGAGCGGACCGCTGCTGTTGCTGCGTAGCGAAAGGCTGCCGCCATGTTTCGCGATCTGCGCGGGGCGCCGTCCGTCGAGCGCCAGCGCTGCGCCCGAGGCATCGACCTTCGCATCGGTATAGGCATAGGTTGCGCGCAACGTTGCGACGCCCCACCGATGCTCGGCGCTCAACTCCACCCCCTTGCTGTCGATCGCGTCGAGATTCCGCCGCTGGTTGAGGTTGGGTGCGAGCGTTACATTGGCGATCGCGTTCGACAGATGGTTGGCGAACAGCGTCAGCGACAGTTTGGTGTCGTCGGGTTCCCAGTCTGCCCCGATCTCGCCGCCCCAAAGCCGCTCGGGTTCCAGCCCTTCGTTGGCGGTCGTTACCTCGGCACCGACACGGAACGGGCGATAGAGTTCGTTGAGCGTCGGCAGGCGCCAGCCGCGATAGGCGGCAGCGCGGAGCGACAGCGCGTCCGACGTCCAGCGCACACCTGCGCGGCCGCTGCCTTCCCACCCTTGCCGCGCAGCGAAGCGCAGGTTGGTGATCACCGAACCGCCGATATTGCGCTCGAGCCGATAACCCTCGGCAAGCCACCAGCGGTCGACACGGCCACTCAGCGTCCAGAGAAAGCCATTGCCCGCATCGCCCGACGTCCACTCGGCGAACGCGCCAATCGTATCGCTGCTGCCCCCCGCAATGCGGTGGCGGCCCGGCGTCACGCCGCTAAAAAAGAAATCCTCCTCGGTGCGGCCGACCGTGCGGCGCCAGTCGGCGCCGATCCGCAGCGGGTTCTCGCCATCGATGCCGGGGCGCACTTCGACGCGAGCGCCCAGCCCCGTGGCCGGTACGCGCTGGAACAGCGCCGGCACGACGCTGTTGCGCCCCGCTGCGACGCTTGCGAAGCCGCTTTCGAAATCGCGAAGCTGGATATAACCGAGCGCGAGCCACCGGGTTTCGCCATAGGGATCATGGACGAAGCGGATGCTGGCATCGATGCCGTCGACCTTGCTTTGTGTGAAGGCGGTGCCGCGGTCACGCCGATCCGAAAAGCCGCGCACGCTTGCTTCGATCCGGCTGTCGTCCCCTGCGTCGAAGCGCAGGCGCAGCCCGAGCCCGCCTTGTTCATAAGGCGCCGCGCGATCGACGCCCCCGCGATCGCCCTTGACGACGGGAGTGAAGCCGTCGCCGCGGCTGTAGCGGCCATCGACGGCAATCTGACCGTTGCCGATCGTGCTTCCTGCCGACGCCGACACGTCGCGGCTGTCGCGGCTGCCATAAGCGGCGCTTACCTCCACCCCATCGGTCATCGTCGAATAGAGCCCGACGGTGCCAGCAAGCGCGCCGGGGCCGTCGACGCCGCCCCCGCCGCCGCGGGTCACGACGATGCCGCCGAGGTTGATCGCGTCATAGGCCGACCACGCCACCCAGCCGCCGAACGGATCGGCTTGCGGCACGCCATCGAGTATGACCAGCGCACGGCTCGACGCATTGCCGCCGAGCCCGCGCAGCGTGACGCCCTGGCTCGTCGGATGGGCACTGCGACCGTCCGAACGTCGGAACTGCACGATACCCGCCTCGTCGCGCAAACGGTTTTCTATCCGCGTGCCGAGGCCGAAATCAAGGTCGCCGATAACCACCGACGACTGCACCTTGTCACCGGACGACGGTCGCAGTTGGCCCGCGCCGGTTACGACGATCTCGTCTTTCGAGCGCAGCGAACGCAGCCCGGGAAGATAACAACCTTCATCCACTCCCTCGGGCAGCGATATATCCTGGGCTTTCGCCATCGCCGCCGCCGGCAGCGCCAGCGCAGCGACTCCGATGACAAGGCGGATCACGCGGGCTTGACCGCGTCGGGATGCGCGCGCTTGAACGCGTCCAATTCCATGCACGCAGCGTCGATGTCCGCCAGTCGCGGATAACCGTCGAGCGGCACCTCGAACCGGCGCGCATTATACATCTGCGGCACCAGGCAGCAGTCGGCAATTCCCGGCGCATCCCCGCCGAGATATGTCCCTTCGCCCGCCATCGCTTCGAGCGCGTCGAACCCCTGCGCGATCCAGGTCGAGATCCAGCGATCCTTGGTCTGTTCGTTGAGGCCCAGGTCGCGGGTCAGATATTTGAGCACGCGCAAATTGTTGAGCGGATGGATGTCGCTGGCGATGACCTGCGCCCTTGCCAGTGCGACAGCGCGCGGCATCGCCTCTTCGGGAATGAGCCGGGGCTCGGGAAACGCCCGGTCGATCCAGTCGATGATCGCCATGCTCTGGATGATCGGCTCGCCATCGACGACGAGCATCGGCACAAAGCCTTGCGCATTCTGCTCGAGATAGGCGTCGCTGCGCTGCTCGCCCGCGATCAGGCTGATCTCGACGCGCTCATAATCGAGGCCCTTGAGATTGAGCGCGATACGGACGCGAAAGCTGGCCGAGGAGCGGAAATAATCGTGGAGGACGAGCTGGGTCATGCGCCGCCTAATGCCCGTCCTTCGGCATCTGGGCAATCCATTGCCGCAGCAGCGCTGCGCCTTCGCGATGCACCGTCGAGCGACCGAGTTCGGGCATCGCAATGCCAGGATCGGTGCTTTCGAGGCGATAGATCAGAAAGCTGTGTTCGGGGTCGCCCGGCGCGATCGCGAAATCCAGGCCGCCGCTGCCGCGCCCGGCGGCGGTCGGCCGCTTGCCGATGCCGTAATTGACGGTCACCGGATCGGTCCAGCGAAGAAACAGCCCGCTGTTCGACGCGCTCCCCTCTGGATTGTGACAATGCGAGCAATTGACCGCGAGATAGGCGCGTGCGCGGTCGGCGGCGCTGCCGCTCTTCGGATCGTCCCATCGCGGCATCGGTGCGATCGGGCTGGCGGGCCAGGAAAAGAAGCGCGCGAAATCGGGGCGGCTTCGCGCCGCGCCGAATTCCAGATTATTCGCTTTCGGACCAATCGGTACGATCTCGCCGTTCAGGCTGTGGCATTCCTTGCACTGGTTCTTGTTCGGAACGGCATAATTGATGCTGTGCGTCGTGCCGTTCGGACTCTTGAATGTGACGGGTATGCGCCGCCCCGCGATCGCAAGCGTCGCATCTGTCCCGTCGGCGTCCCAGATATAGGGCAGCGCCACCCATCCGCTAGCACGGCGAATGAGGAGCCGCGTTTCGAGCGGGCGTCCGCCATTCCAGTCGGGCCAGCCGAAGCTTTTGACGATCACCGTGCCGGTGGGAAAATCGGGAACGCCGTCGTCGCCGATCGGCGCGGTCGTGCCCGGAGGCATCCAGATCGCGCGATGCTTTTCGGCATAGTCGCTGAACAAGGGCGTGTGCAGGCTGTACGGCAGCAGCGCGGGCAGCGGATCGCTCGTCCCCGACCGGAACAGCCCGAAGGCGGAGAGTTTCGGCGGCATCGTCGCGCCGTCGATTACGGCCTGGTCGGGCATCGGCTCCGACACCGCGAACGCCGCACTGACGCAAAGCAGCGCCGCCGCGAGCGCCGCGGCAAATCGTCTCACTTGACCTTCGCCTCCATGCTCGCCGGAAGCTTGATTTCGGGGAGAGCCGCGGGCGGCGTCCCCTTTAGGGTGGCGGGCGCGGGCTTCGCTGCGTTGCGCGGCGTCTTGACGTCGGGCAGGCCCAGCGACAGCACGCCGACCTCGTCGAGCACGATCGCGTCGCCCGCGCCGTCCCACAGCACTGGCGGAAGCGAGCCGCCCAGCGCGGCCGCGATCGCGTCGCCGCCCTCGAAGGCGGGAGCATAGCCGGCCTTGCCATGTTCGTTGTCGCGCACGACGATCGCCTTTGGCAGCGGCTGATATTTCGCGTCGTCATAGGGGTAGCGATAGCCAACGATCATCACATTGGCGGTGCCGTTGGCCTCGAGGATATTGTCGAACACCTCGACATTGCGGTTCGCCATGACAAGCACGCCGGTGCCCGTCGGCACGCTCGCGACGATATTGCCTTTGGGCGCGAAGTTCGGCGTGCTGTTGTCGCGGATGATATTGCTGAAGACGCGGACATTATGGCCGCCCTGTTGCGGCAGGCTCGGCAGGTCGAACACCAATATGCCGCCGGTGTTGCGCGTCGCGATATTGTCGTGAACATCGGCGTCGAAGCTGTTCTCGATCTCGATCCCCGCGACATTTTCCTGCGCGATCGAATCGCGCACGACGATATTCTTCGACTGGCCCACATAAATGCCGGCGTCCGATGCGCCGCGCACGAAGACGCTGTCGATCAGCACGTCGGTGCTTTCGACGGGATAGACGCCATAGGCGCCGTTCGTCGACTTGGGCCCAGCGGTCCATTCGACGCGCAGCTTGTAATAGACGATGCGGTCGGCGCCTTTCGATTTGATGCCGTCGCCCCTGGTGTTCAGGACCGCGAAATTGGTGAGCAGGACATCGTCGGACGTGACAAGCAGCCCCTCGCCCGCCCCCTGTTGCTCCGCAAAGTCGAGGATAGACCCGCCCTCGCCAGCCCCCGCGCCGCGCACGGTGACATTGCTCACGTCGAGCGACAGCCCGTCGGACAGCGTCCACGTCCCCGCGCCGAGTTCGACCGTGTCGCCGGGTTCGGCGAGAATCAGTGCCTCTTGCAGCCTTTCGTTGGCGTCGGGCGTTCCCGCCTGGACGCTGATCGTTTTGGCCGCGGCCGGGTGGGCCGCAAGCGCCGACACGAAAACGAGCGTCGCCGCGTGGCGGAGGCTGTGGAATCGCATGTATCTCTCCCTGATTTTCGGGAAACATGCGGCAAGACTTGACGGATGCCAAGCGGGTTGCTGACATGCGTGTAGCTAAATACGGGGAGAAGGTCGCTTTGGGTCGCATATTCTTACTGGCGCTTGCCGCCTTCGCCGTTCCGGCGTCGGCTGCGGCGCCCGCTTCGCTGACCGGACGGTGGAAAACCGACGACGGCAAAGGCATCGTCGTCATGGCCCCGTGCGGGACCAAGATGTGCGGTCGCATCGAACGGCTGCTGATCAAGCAGCCCAGCGGAGGCCAACTCGACGAACGCAATCCGGACAAGAGCAAGCGCAGCCGCAAGGTGACCGGCCTGCAAATCTATTGGGATCTCGCGCCCTCTGGCGACGGCTGGAAAGGCGAAGGCTACAGCCCCGAAGACGGCCGCTATTACAAGGCGCATTTGCGTGTGAGGGGAAATGCGCTGACCATGAAGGGCTGCGTTTCGGTCTTCTGCCGCACGGTAACCTGGACGCGGATCGCCTAGGAGAAACGATCCCCCCCCCTGGTCCCAGGCCATGGGGAGGTGGCTGCGCAAAGCGCCGACGGAGGGCCATTGCGCGGCCCCTCCACCACTCGCTATGCGAACGGTCCCCTTCCCCACCGCCAGGCGGCAGGGAGGATTTTCATCACAGCGTCTCGCCCAGGATCCAGTCGACCCCTGCCGCGACATGAATGCGCGTCGTGTCATAGATCGGCAGCACATTCGCGTCGGCGTCGACCAGCATCACCAGTTCGGTACACGCCAGCACGATCGCCTGGATGTCCTGCTTTGCGATGTCGGTGATGAAGGTCTTCATCGTGCGGCGCGAACTTTCGTTCACCTTGCCCAGCATCAGCTCTTCGTAAATGATGCGGTCGATCTCGTCGACGCGTGCCGTGTCATAGGGCGCGAGCGTCAGTCCGTGGCGGACGAGGCGCTGGCGAAACCAGGGTTCGGTCGTCACATTGCGCGTTCCGATGACCGCGGTCGCCTTGATGCCGTCGGCCTTCATCTTTTCGCCGGTTTCATCGACGATATGCAGGATGGGGATCGAAATCGCCGCGGCTATATCTTCCGCGACCTTGTGCATCGAATTGGCGGCGATCATCAGCGCGGTCGCACCCGCGGCCTCCAGCCGCTGCGCCGAGGCGATCAGCACGTCTTTCGCATGCGCCCATTGCTCGGGCGTCGTGATCCGCGACAGCTCGCAATAGTTGAGGCTTTCGAGGATGATCGGCGCCGAACAGGCGGTACCAAGCCGCTTTTGCACACCCTTGTTGAGATGGCGGTAGTAAAGCTCGGTCGACGCCCAGCTCATTCCTCCGATCAGGCCGATTTTACGCATTACAAAACTCAATCCTCTTTAAATTCGTCGCCCCCGCGAAGGCGGGGGCCGCTCGCAGCCTTGAGCAAGGCCGATGGCGGCCCCCGCCTTCGCGGGGGCGACGTCTGAACTAGTGGCCGCTACCGCTCAGCGCCTTGACGATATCGTCAGCCATTTTCTTGGCGTCGCCGAGCAACATCATCGTCTGGTCCATATAGAAGACGTCGTTGTCGACGCCGGCATAGCCGACCCCGCCCATCGAGCGCTTCACGAACAGCACGGTCTTCGCCTTTTCGACGTCGAGCACGGGCATGCCGTAAATCGGCGAGGTCTTGTCGGTCTTCGCCGCCGGGTTGGTCACGTCGTTCGCGCCGATCACGAACGCGACGTCGCACTGCGCGAATTCGCCGTTGATGTCTTCCAGCTCGAAAACCTCGTCATAAGGGACGTTCGCTTCGGCCAGCAGCACGTTCATATGCCCCGGCATACGCCCCGCGACCGGATGGATCGCATATTTGACGTTGACGCCTTCCTTCTTCAGCTGGTCACCCATTTCGCGCAGCGCGTGCTGCGCCTGCGCGACCGCCATGCCGTAACCGGGAACGATGATGACGTTTTCGGCCTGGCTCATCAGGAAGGCCGCGTCTTCGGCGCTGCCCGGCTTCCACGGACGCTGTTCGGTCGACCCACCACTGCTGGGCCCCGCGTCGGCGCCAAAGCCGCCCGCGATCACGCTGATGAAGCTGCGATTCATCGCACGGCACATGATGTACGACAGGATGGCACCCGACGAGCCGACGAGCGCGCCGGTGATGATCATTGCCGTGTTGCCAAGCGTGAAGCCCATCGCCGCGGCAGCCCAGCCCGAATAGCTGTTCAGCATCGACACGACGACCGGCATGTCGGCACCGCCGATCGGGATGATCAGCAGGAAGCCGATGACAAAGCTGAGCGCGGTAACGGTCCAGAAGACCCACGGCGACTGATCGACGGTAAAATAGGCGACAAGGCCGATGATCGCGGCGAGTGTCGCAAGATTGATGACATGCCGCCCGGGCAGCGTGATCGGCGAACCCGACATATTGCCGTTGAGCTTCAGGAAGGCGATGACCGAGCCCGAGAAGGTGATCGCACCGATCGCGATGCCGAGCCCCATTTCGATACGGCTGACCGTGAAAATCTCGCCCGCAGCGTCAGCAATACCGAAGGCGCCGGGATTGAGATAGGCGGCGGCGGCCACCGCGACGGCGGCAAGGCCGACAAGGCTGTGGAACGCGGCAACAAGCTGCGGCATCGCGGTCATCGCAATCCGTCGCGCCATCACGATGCCGATCACGGCACCGATGCCGATCGCGCCCAGAATTTCGGCGAGGCCCACGGTGTCGAGGCCGCCATCGCCGGTGACCGGCGCATGCGTGAGCAAGGTGGTGACGACCGCGATCGTCATGCCCGCCATGCCGAAACGGTTGCCGCTTTGCGCCGTTGCCGGGCTCGACAGCCCGCGCAACGCGAGAATGAACAGGACGCCCGCTACCAGATAGGCGACGGCTGCCCAGGGGTTGACCGCGAGGCCATGGCCGCCCGCGGCGGCGGAAAGGATCGACTGAATGTCCATCTCAGCGTTCCTTCTTCTTGTACATCGCGAGCATGCGCGCCGTGACCGCGAAGCCGCCGAAGATGTTGATGCTCGCCATCACGACCGCGGCAAGCCCGAGCCATTTCGACGACGCCGATCCTGCGGCGGCGCTTGCAATAAGCGCGCCGACGATGATGACCGAAGAAATCGCGTTGGTGACGCTCATGAGCGGCGTGTGCAGCGCCGGAGTCACCGACCAGACGACGAAATAGCCGACGAAACAGGCCAGGACAAAAATCGAGAAAATAGAAATGAAGTCCACGGCCGGCTCCCCTGCTGATTCCGCTTGGGGCACCTCTTGCCGTGCGCAACGGGGCGTGTCGACTCCAAAGCTGCCAAAAAGAAAGGCGCGGACTTCCCGCACGGGAGAAACCCGCGCCCGGCGCGAAATATAATTACGCGCGCGCTACATTTTGGGGAGCAGCACCGCATCGACGACGTGGATCACGCCGTTCGACTGGTCGACGTCCGCCTGCGTGACAACCGCCTTGTTGCCACTCGCGCTGGTCAACAGGATCGCACCGTCGCTACTGGTTGCGGTCAGATCCTGGCCGTCGGCGGTTTTCAGCACGGCGCGGCCCTTGCCCTCGGCAATCCTGGCTTTGATATCGGCTGCGGTCAGCTTGCCCGGAACGACATGATATTTGAGCATGGCGGCGAGGACAGTTTTCTGCGCGGGGCGCATCCAGCCATCGCGCATCACCGCGGGCACCTGCGTAAAGGCTTCGTCGGTCGGCGCGAAGACGGTGAACGGTCCGGCCCCCGAAAGCGTCTCGACCAGTCCGGCCTGCTTGACCGCCGCGACGAGCGTCTTGTGGATCGGCGAGGCGGAGGCATTTTCGACGATAGTTCTGGTCCGGAGCATTTCGGCGCCGCCGACGGTTGGATTGCTGTTCGCGGTGACGACATCGCCCGTTGCTACGGCGCCGGTCTCGGTCTTCGGCGGCTCGGGCGTCTTGTTACATCCTGAAAGCGCCAGGCCGGCAGCGAGCGCGGTTGTGAACGGCCATTGTCTCGTCATCGCGATTCTCCTCTTCTGGACCAATGCAAAATGCCGCGGACTCGTTCGAATCCGCGGACACCCGCCTTGAAACGCGCCCTGCGGCGCGAAGGTTTCAGAAGAAAGACAGTGCGCGCGATTAGCCGAGCAGGCGCTCGTTCACGACCTTGCCGCCCTGTGTCAGGCGCACCGCATTGCCGATTTCCTCATCGAGCACCGGCTTGCCAGCGTCCTTGTCCCAGAAGGCCGACAGGAAATTGAACAGGTTGCGGCTGAACAACGCGCTGGTGTCCGCAGGCATCAACGCCGCGATATTCTTCGCGCCGATGACCGTCACGCCGTGGATACGCTTCGCTTCGCCCGGCACCGATCCTTCGACATTGCCACCGCTTTCGGCGGCCATGTCGACGATCACGCTGCCAGGGCGCATCGTCGCAAGCTGGGCGTCCGAAATCAGCCGCGGCGCCGGACGCCCCGGAATCAGTGCTGTCGTGATGACGATATCCTGCTTGGCGATGTGCGACGACACGAGTTCGGCCTGCGCCGCCTTATATTCGTCTGACATTTCGGTAGCATAGCCGCCCGCGCCTTCGCCCTCGATGCCCGCGACACTCTCGACGAAAATCGGCTTGGCACCGAGCGACATGATCTGTTCCTTGGTCGCGGCGCGCACGTCCGTCGCGCTGACCTGCGCACCCAGGCGGCGTGCGGTCGCGATCGCTTGCAGTCCGGCAACGCCAACGCCCATCACGAATGCCTTGGCGGCGCTGACGGTGCCCGCCGCGGTCATCATCATCGGAAAAGCGCGGCCATAGGCGTTCGCGGCGATCAGCACCGCCTTGTAACCCGAAAGGTTGGCCTGGCTGGAGAGGATGTCCATCGACTGCGCGCGCGTGATGCGCGGCATGAATTCCATCGCCAGCGCCTCGATCCCCAGTTTCGCATAGCCATCGATGCGTGCGCGCTCGCCAAACGGATTGAGCCCCGCGGCGAGCCAGGCGCCATCGGCAAAGCCCGTCAGATCCTTGGGATCCGGGCCCTGGACCGCGAGAATGATGTTGGCGCCTTTCAAGGTTGCGGCGCGGGTGCCGACACTGGCGCCCGCCGCACTATAATCGGCATCGGCGATGGAAGCGACTTCGCCTGCCCCCGATTCGATGGCAACTTCGGCCCCCAGGCCAATGAATTTCTTCACGGTTTCCGGGGTTGCGGCGACGCGGGTCTCGCCAGCGGCGAGCTCCTTCAGGACAGCGATGCGCATGCCGGCCCGGTCAGGAGATCAAGAGGACGACAAAGGCCGCCACGATCACGGTAAGGATCGTGCCAACCTTGAACAAGCTGATGAAACCCGCATAGGTTTCGTTCGCTGCCTTCATTTCCTGTTCCGCCATGACCTGTCCCCTTTGCCTGTTCGTCGCGAAGACACGCGCCCGCGCGCTCCAAAAATCGCCCCGGCACGCGAAAGCGCGCCCCGGAATCGCCCCAGGGTACGCGAAAGCGTGCCCCAGAATCGGACCTCGCGCCGGTCTTAGCCACGCCTTGCCCCTTGCTCAAGGGGCGCCAGCCGAAAAGCGCGTCATATGGAAAAGGCGAACGGCCTTAATAGCCCCTTTACCCATGTGCCCTACATCACTGCCCTTGGGTGGGCGAAACGGCACTGCGGGGCCGAAATGGGCAGAATCGAAAAAATGGCCAGCACGCGCGAGATGCGAACGGTGATGATCGTTGACAGCGAGCCTGCTCAGCAGCGCTTCCTGTCGGCCTTGGTGTCGCGTGGCGGCTGGCGCAGCGTCGTCGCCGCGGACACCGATACTGCGCTTGCCAAACTCGGCACGCAGGAAGGCATGGCGCTCGACGCCGTGCTCGTCGATCAAGGCACGCCCGGCATGGACATGGCGGAATTCGTTGCCGAACTGCGCCGCTGGCGCCCTGCATTGCCGCTGATCGTCATCACGATGCGCAACGGCGTCGAGGTTGCAGTCGCCGCGATGCGCGCCGGCGCGAGCGACTTCGTTCAGAAGCCTATCGCGCCCGACCGTCTGCTCGAAGCGCTCGACCGCATCGTGTCGCAAGGCGGCCCGCAGGGCGAGCTTCGCCCGCTCACCGAAAAGCTCCGCGCGCCGCTGGCGTTCGAGGAAATCATCGGATCGAGCCCCAATTTCCGCAGCGCGCTCGCCATCGCCGCCAAAGCGGCGCGAGCGCGCGTCCCGGTGATGATCAACGGCAAGCCCGGCACCGGCAAGGAAGTCTTTGCCCGCGCGATCCACAGCGCCAGCCCGCGTGCGCGCGGCGCACTGGTGATGGTCGATTGCTCGGCCGTATCGCCTGGCCTGATCGGATCGGGCCTGTTCGGCCACGAGCGCGGCGCCTTTCCGGGTGCCTTCGATCGCCAGCTTGGGCGGTTGGTACAGGCCGACGGCGGCAGCGTCATCATCGACCACGTCGAATGCATCCCGCTCGAGACCCAGGCCAAACTCGTCGAATTCCTCAAGACCGGCGAAGTGCAGATGATCGGCGGATCGATCCGCCAGAGCGTCGACGTCCGGATCATCGCGACCAGCACCAGCCCGCTCGACAAGCTGATCGAGGCAGGCCACTTCCGCGAAGACCTGTTCTATGCGCTCTCGACCGCGCAATTCACCCTGCCCTCGCTTTCGGAGCGCCGCGGCGACGTCGGCCCGCTCGCGCGGCACTTGCTTCAGCGCATCGGCGGACTGCCCGGCATGGGTCCGATCGGCGTCACCGACGACGCGCTGCGCCTGCTCGCCGCCTATGCTTGGCCGGGCAACGTCCGCCAGCTGCAGGACGTGCTGTTCCGCGCTGCAACCGCCAGCAAGACCGACGTCGTCACCAGCGCCGATTTCAAGGCGATCGAAGCCGCACTTGGCGGCGGCACTCCTGGCGGCGAAGGCGATGTGGCGATCAACGGCGAGGCGATCGGTGTCACGCTCTACCTTCCCGACGGAAACCTGCGTCCGCTCGAAGAAATCGAGGCCGACGTCATCCGCCTCGCGATCGGCCATTATCGCGGCCGCATGAGCGAAGTCGCTCGCCGCCTCGGCATCGGCCGCTCGACGCTGTATCGCAAATTGAGCGATCTGGGGATCGATACGGCGGCCTAGCCCGTCAGCGCAGCGTCTCGCAATCCGCGCCACACGCGCAGCGCCTGCCGGTTTTCGGCAATATCATGCACACGCAATAGCTGCGCGCCCTGCGTCGCCGCTTGGTAATGCAGCGCCACGCTGCCGCCGAGCCGCTGGTCGGCGGGCGCTTCGTTGTCGAGCGCGCCGATCATCCGTTTGCGGCTCGCTCCGAACAGCAGCGGACAGCCAAGCGTATGGAAGAGCGCAAGGCCGTTCACGATCGCGAGATTGTCCGCGACGCCCTTGCCGAAGCCGATACCCGGATCGACGATGATCTTCGCAGGATCGATCCCTGCCGCGGTGCACGCCGCGACGCGCTCGGCGAGCATGTCGTACACGTCGAGCAGGACGTGCGCATAGGGACCGCCTTCATGCGCGTCGCTTTTCGCCGACGGCGCGTGCATCAGCACGACCGGGCAGCCCGCCTTCGCCACGACCTCCATCGCGCGCTCGTCATAACGAAGCGCCGAGATATCGTTGACGATCGTCGCACCGGCCGCGAGCGCGGCTTCCATCACCGCGGCCTTGCGCGTGTCGATCGACACCGCCACGCCGCCGCGCGCGAGCGCCGAAACGACGGTCTCGACGCGTTCGATCTCGTCGCCTTCCCAGACCGGCGGTGCGCCGGGTCTGGTCGATTCGCCGCCGACATCGACGATCGCTGCCCCCGCCGAGGCGAGAGCGAAGCCCGCATCGCTCGCGGCGGCAGTATCGACATGCTTGCCGCCGTCGGAAAAACTGTCGGGTGTGACGTTGAGGATGCCCATCAGCTGCGGCTCGCTCAGCCGCACGACGCGTTCGCCCAATTGCATCGTGCCGCGCGGCCGCGCGACTGCGGCACGCTGCGCGCGCACTGCGTCAGCCAGCCGGTCGGGCATCACCGCGATCCAGCCGTCGAGTTCGGGAACCGCAATGATCGCCGACTTGACGCTGTCATTGTCGCGCAGGCTGACATGCCATGCTGCAAACCAGACCATCGTGTCGGCGATGCGCAAACAATCGTCGTCGAGTTCGTGCGGACGGTCGACGAAGCACGCCGGGCGGCAATAGACGCGCGCATCCTCCCACGTCTTGCCGAAATCGGGCTTGGTCAGCGGCTGAAACATCAGGCCTCGTTCGCCAGCAGCCAGTCCTGCCGCACGGCGTCGATCACGCGAAGCTCCTTGCCGGTGTCGACGTGCCAGAAGGTCCAGCCGTTACAGCTCGGCGCGCCCTGCACGCCGGCGCCGACCTTGTGGATCGACCCCGCCGGCTGGCCGTCGCATTCCAGGCTGCCATCGACGCGCACTTTCGCTTTCCAGCGGCGCTTGGCGTCGGTGAGGAGCGTTCCCGGTGCGATCAGGCCGCCCTCGACCAGGGTGCCGAACGCGACGCGCGTCGCCGCCTGCGGCGCCATCATCGTCTTCACCGCGCTTTCGTCGAGCGGCAGCGCCATTTCGATCCGTTCCAGCGCAGCGGCGATATAATCATCCTCGCGCTCGATGCCGATGAAATGGCGGCCCAGGCGTTTCGCGACGGCGCCGGTCGTTCCGGTACCGAAAAAGGGATCGAGGATCACGTCGCCGGGGTTCGAGCTGGCGAGCAGAATGCGATAGAGCAAGGCCTCGGGCTTTTGCGTCGGATGGACCTTCGTGCCGCCCTTCTTAAGCCGCTCCTGCCCGCCGCAGATCGGGATCAGCCAGTCGCTGCGCATCTGAAGTTCGTCGTTGAGCGTCTTCATCGCGCGATAGTTGAAGGTATAGCGCGCCTTTTCGCCCATCGACGCCCAGATCAGGGTCTCATGGGCGTTGGTAAAGCGCGTGCCCTTGAAATTGGGCATCGGGTTCGCCTTGCGCCAGACGATGTCGTTGAGGATCCAATAGCCCTGATCCTGCAGCGCGGTACCGACGCGAAAGATGTTGTGATAGCTGCCGATCACCCAGATGCTGCCGCCGGGTTTCAGGATACGCTTGGCCTCGGCAAGCCACGCATGGGTGAAGCGGTCATAGGTCGCGAGGCTGTCGAACTTGTCCCATTCATCGTCGACGGCGTCGACCTGGCTGCCGTCGGGGCGATGGAGGTCGCCGCCGAGCTGGAGGTTATAGGGGGGGTCGGCAAAGATCATGTCGACTGACGCCGCGGGCAGGCTGCGCATCATCTCGACGCAATCGCCCTGCAGGATGCTGTCGAGCGGCAGGTCCGCCGGCGCCGCTGTCGGCGCGCGCTGCTTGACCGCAGGCGCCTTGACCCGTTCCATCACACCCATGTCTCGCCCCTGTCCATTCCCGAAAGAAGCCCCTGATGAGTCCGGCGGAGTCCGCCGTCAAGCTCAGGATTCTAGGGATTCCGCGTCTCCAAATGGTTAACGGGACGAGAACGAAACGAGTCTGACACACCATATGGAGTCGCCCGCGACTCGGGGACTCAACCGGTGGTGGTGTGGCGGCGAGGACTCACCGGCCACTTTTTTTTATCAAAGCCCCGGATCGACGCCCGTCAGTTCGATCGAACGGCGCCACAGCTCGGACGCGAGCTTCGGGTCGCGCGCATCGCGGGTGGCGCGCGCCGGACCCGATCGCCCCGATACTTCGCCCAGCCCCTGCGGCCCCAGATAATCGCCGCCCTGCACATTGGCACCTGTCGCGGCCTGCAACGTCGGCCACGCGCCCTGCGCGGCGCTGTTGAAAAAAGGCGCTGCAAGCGGCGTCATCGTCCGCAACGGCAGCGGCAGGTGGCGCGTCAATTCGGTGAGCGCGACGCCCGGATGGCAACCGATCGCCTGCGTCGCGCGGCCCGCCGCGCCCAGCCTCCGGTCGAGCTCGAACATGAACAGCAGATTCGCCAGCTTGCTCGTCTGGTAGCGTTGCCAATTGTGATAGCTGCGGCTCGCGTCGAGGTCGCTGTAATCCATCGTCCCGCCCTTGTGCGCAAGGCTCGCGGTGATCACGATCCGGTCGTCGACATGTGGGTGGATCAGGCCCGTGAACGCGAACGTGCCCAGGTGATTGACCCCGAATTGCAGTTCGAAGCCCTGTCTGGTCAGCGTCTTCGGCGGGATCATCACCCCCGCATTGTTGATCAGAACATCGATCCGAGGTCCCGCGAGCACTGCCTGCGCCGCCGCCTTCACCTGATCGAGGTCGGCAAGATCGAGCGGCTGGAACGACAGATCGGCTGTCGGCACATCGACGCGAATGCGGTTCATGGCCGCTTCGGCACGGCCTTCGTCGCGGCACGCCAGCACCACATGCGCGCCATGCGCCGCCAGGATCTTCGCTGACTCGAAACCCAGCCCGGCATTGGCGCCGGTCACCAGAAAACGTCGCCCGGCCTGCGCGCCGACATCGTCGGCGGTAAATCCGCTGCGCATCGCTCTCTCCTGCTTTTTCAGACCAGCTGCATTTGTGCGACCGGGGCAAAACTCGTCCGATGAAGCGGCGTCGGGCCGTGCTGACGCAGCGCCGCGAGATGACGCGCCGTACCATAACCCATATTGCTATCCCAGCCAAAGTGCGGGAAATCGCGCGCCGCAGCGACCATGAAACGGTCGCGATGCTCCTTCGCGATAATACTCGCGGCCGAAATACAAGGATGCAGCGCGTCGCCGCCGACGATCGCTGTCGCGGTATAACGCCAGCGCGGCAGGCGATTGCCGTCGACAAGGACCTCGGTCGGCTCGAACCCCAGCGCTTCGACCGCGCGCGTCATCGCGAGAAACGTCGCCTGCAGGATGTTGATGCTATCGATCTCGGCGACGCTCGCTTCGCCGACGCCCCAGCGGCAGCGCGCCTTGATCTCGATCTCCAGTTCGCCGCGCCGTTTGGCGGTCAGTTTCTTGCTGTCGTCGAGGCCTGCTATTCCTGCCGGACATAGCAACACCGCGGCCGCGACCACCGGCCCCGCAAGGGGGCCACGCCCGGCCTCGTCGACCCCGACGATCATATCCGCCAGGGCGGATACCGCCGATATTCGCCTGCCTGATACAGACACAGCCGATTGCCCGCCGGATCGGTCAACCGCGCCTCGCGCCAGCCCCACTCTTCATCCTTCGGCATCTGGTCGAAGCGCACGCCGCGCCGCGCGAGATAAGCGGCCCAGGCATCGAGCGCGCCGCTCTCCAGATAGGTCGTCGCTCCGCCCGCCGCGCCGTCGCCGACGTGAATAGACAATGTCACGCCGTTCGCCGCTTCAAAACGGGCATAGCCATTGTCCGGACTGTCGACGATCTGCCTCAGCCCCAGCTGTTTGTAGAAGGCGACCGACGCCGCATAGTCGATCGCGGGCAAGGTCATCTGGTTGAGCGCCGGGCCGGTGAACAGTCCGTCGTTGCGCACCATCTGCTGCCCCATCGGGCCGTGCCCTTTGCCCAGTCCCGGCGCGTCGAGCAGCGCCAGCCGCACGAAATCGCGCGCGCGCGCCACCGCCGGTTCCAACGGCATGCCCTGCGCCAGCCCCGTCGCGATCGCGCTCGCCAGCGTGCAACCGGTGCCATGGGTGCTCGTCGTGTCGATCCGCGGCGCTTCCCAGCGCGCGACTTCGCCCTCGCCCGTTTCGAGCAGGCGGTCGATCACCGTCTCGCCTTCGACATGACCGCCCTTGACGAGCAGCGAACAGCCGTGCGCCAGAACCGCCTCCTCGCCGCCGAGCGCTTCGAGTTCGGGCAGGTTCGGCGTGGCCACCATCGCGCGACCCAGGAGCGCGCGAAACGCGGCAATCGTCGCGCTATCGGCCAGCACCGCGCCGCTTGTCGCAACCATCACCGGATCGAACACCACTGCCGCTTGCGTCAGGTCGGGACGCGCCAGCCGCTCGGCGACCGCCGCGGCCGTCTCGGCGCTGCCGATCATTCCGATCTTGACGGCATCGACGCCGATGTCGGCGACGACGCTGTCGATCTGCGCCAGCACCATCGCGGTCGGAATCGCATGAACGCTCTGCACGCCCAGCGTATTCTGCGCGGTGATTGCCGTGATCGCCGTCATCGCATAACCGTCGAGCATCGTCACTGTCTTGACGTCGGCCTGAATCCCCGCGCCGCCTCCGCTATCGGAGCCCGCGATGATCAATACGCGCGCCGTCACCGGCCCTTGTCCTGACCATCATCACCCCGGGCTTGATCCGGGGTCCATGCCGCCGAGGCCGAGCTGGATACCGGATCCAGTCCGGCATGACGAATGAGGCTATATGTCACCCCTTATGCTTTCGCTCCGTCGAGGCCGGAAATTTCGCCAGAATAGCGCCCTCGCGCAGCGGCCGGTCGAGCAGGTCGCCACGGCAATTGGGGCAAATTTCGTCGAGCTTGTCGGCGCAATTCGCGCAAAAGGTGCACTCCATGGAGCAGATGAAGGCCCCGTGGACGGCGGCGGGCAGATCGCGGCCGCATTTTTCGCAATCGGGTCGCATTTCAAGCATGGTAAGTCTCTTTCGGTTCTGGAAAAATCAAATGGTCATGCCGCCGCCACGCGCACCGCGTCGCAAATCATGTCGACGACGCGCTCGACCTGTCCGGCGTCGTCGCCTTCGGCCATAACGCGGATCAGCGGTTCGGTGCCCGACGGGCGAATCACCAAACGTCCGCGGCCCGCCAGCGCAGCCTCTCCCTCGGCAATGGCGGCCTGGACATCGGCATTCTCGAGCGGCTTGCCGCCCGCGAAACGGACATTCTTCAAAAGCTGCGGCACCGGATCGAACTGATGGAGCAATTCGCTCGCCGGCTTGCCTGCGGTCACGAGTTCGGCGAGCACCTGCAACGCTGCGAGCGTGCCGTCGCCCGTCGTCGCATGGTCCGACAGGATCATATGCCCCGACTGTTCGCCGCCGACATTGAAGCCGCCGCTCTTCATCCGTTCCAGCACATGGCGGTCACCGACCTTGGTCCGCTCGAGCCGCAGCCCCTCCCTTTCGAGGAAGCGTTCGAGGCCGAGGTTCGACATCACCGTCGCGACGACGCCGCCGCCCTTGAGCAAGCCTTGCCGTGCCCAGCTCGCGCCGATCAGCCCCATGATCTGGTCGCCGTCGACGATCTTGCCCTTTTCATCGACGATGATCAGCCGGTCGGCGTCGCCGTCGAGCGCGATGCCGATATCGGCGCCGCTCGCGACAACCGTTTCCTGCAGCAGCCCCGGCGCCGTCGAGCCGCACTTGTCGTTGATGTTGATGCCATTGGGCTCGACGCCGACCGCGACGACATCGGCGCCCAGCTCCCAGAACACCGTCGGTGCGCTGTTATATGCCGCGCCATTCGCGCAATCGAGGACGATCTTCAGCCCGTCGAGCCGCACCGATTCGGGCAGGCTCTGTTTCACCGCGTGGATATAGCGCCCGCGCGCATCCTCGATTCGCTTGGCGCGACCGATATGGCTGGGGTCGGCAAGCTTCGGCGCGACCGTCAGCAGATGCTCGATCTGTGCTTCATCCTCGTCGGACAATTTATACCCGTCGGGGCCGAACAGCTTGATGCCATTGTCGTGAAACGGATTATGGCTCGCCGAAATCATCACGCCCAGGTCGGCCCGCATCGATCGTGTGAGCATTGCCACGGCGGGTGTCGGCATCGGCCCGACCTGAACGACGTCCATGCCCACGCTGGTGAAGCCCGCGACCAGCGCATTTTCCAGCATATAGCCCGACAGGCGCGTATCCTTGCCGATCACGACGCGATGTTTGTGGTCGCCGCGCAGGAAGTGCGCGCCCGCCGCCATGCCGACGCGCATCGCAGTCTCGGCGGTCATCGGAACCTGGTTGGTCAGCCCGCGAATCCCGTCGGTTCCGAAAAACTTGCGCATGGCACCTCTGCTACCTAATCCGGTCGCCAGGACAAGAGCCTGCCCCGATCAAGGGATGGCCCTAGGTCACTCATTTTGGCTTGGCAAGTTGGCCGGCGCGACCTTCGGGGGAATAGAGCTTGAAATCGGCATGGATCATCCTTTCGGCCCTGATCGGCGGCATGCTCCTGGGCATCGTCGTCGAGACGATATCGGTCGACGCGGGCACCGCCAGCCTTCCCTTCATCGAACCGATCGGCCTTCTCTGGCTCAACGCGCTCAAGATGACGATCATCCCGCTGATCGTTGCGCTCCTGATCACCGGCATTACTGCAACCGCTGACGCAGCGCGCGCGGGCAAGCTGGCGGGCCGCGCGGTCGCGATCTTCATCGGCGCCAATCTGGTTGCGGGGCTGATGACATTGCTCGTCTTGCCGCTGCTTCTGCGCGCCTTTCCGCTGTCTGCCAGCGCGGCAGAGGGATTGCGCCACGGGCTCGGCGGCACCACCGAAACTGCGCCGTCGCCGCACTTCGCCGATTTCCTGCTTTCACTGATCCCCACGAATCCGATCGCCGCGGCAGCCGACAGCGCGATTCTGCCGCTCATCGTCTTCACCACCATCTTCGCTTTTGCGATCACCCGCATCGGCGGCGCCGAACGCGCGACGCTTTCGGGCTTCTTCAAGGCGCTCGGCGACGCGATGCTTGTCGTCATCGGCTGGGTGCTCGCGCTTGCCCCGATCGGCGTCTTCGCGCTTGGCTATGCGCTCGCGATCAAGGCGGGCATCGCGGCGTTCGGCGGACTGGCACATTATGTGCTGATGCTGTCGATGATCGGCGTCTGCACGATCATCCTCGGCCTGCTGCTTGCCGTCCTGGTGGTTCGTATCCCCTTGCCGCGGTTCATTCGCGCGATGGTCCCGACCTTCGCGGTCGCGCTCAGCACGCAAAGCTCGCTCGCCAGCCTGCCCGCAATGCTCCGCTCGTCGGCCGAACTCGGCGTCGATCCAAAGAAGGCAGACATCGTGCTGCCGCTCGCGGTTGCGCTCTTCCGCTTCACCAGCCCGGCGATGAACCTCGCGGTCGTCGTCTATGTCGCGTGGCTGTTCGGGATCGAACTGACGCCGTGGGAGATGGCGGTCGGCCTCGCTGTCGCGCTTGCCGCGGCGCTGTCGTCGGTCAGCCTGCCCGGCTCGATCAGTTTCGTGACCTCGATCGCGCCGATTGCCGTGTCGATGGGCGTCCCCGTCGCGCCGCTCGGCCTGCTGGTCGCGGTCGAGACTTTCCCCGATATCTTCCGTACGCTCGGCAATGTCGTTGGCGATGTCGCCGCGACCAAATATGCCGCCGATGGTATAGATGACGACGCCCCCCCCGCAGGAGAAGCCTCATGAAGTATCGCAAGCTCGGCCACGGCCTTGAAGTGTCGGCTATCGGGATCGGCTGCATGCCGATGATCAAGGGCGGCAACATCCTTTATGGCGAAGCCGCCGACCTCGACGAATCGAGGCGCGCCATCCACCGCGCGATCGACCTTGGCGTCACCTTCTTCGACACCGCGCAAATCTATGGCCCTTTCAGCAACGAAGAGCTGCTCGGCGAAGCGATCAAGGGCAAGCGCGACGGCCTCGTCATCGCGACCAAATTCGGCTTCAAATTCGACGGCAACCAGATCGTCGGCGTCGATGGCTCACCCGCCAATGCGCGCGCGGCGTGCGAAGGCTCGCTCCAGCGACTCGGCATCGACACGATCGACCTGTTCTACCAGCACCGCGTCGATCCCTCGATCGCGATAGAAGAGGTCATCGGAGGAATGATGGACCTAGTAAAAGAAGGCAAAGTCCGCCACATCGCGCTTTCCGAGGCTGGGCCCGACACGATCCGCCGCGCCGCCAAGGCCGCGCCGATCACTGCGCTGCAGAGCGAATATTCAATCTGGGAGCGCGACGTCGAAGAGGAAATCCTTGGAGCCTGCCGCGACAACGGCATCGGCTTCATTCCCTATTCGCCGCTCGGCCGCGGCTTCCTCGCCGGCACGATCCGCAGCCGCGACGAGCTTCCCGAAAACGATTGGCGCCGTAACGATCCGCGCTATTCGGAAGAGAATTTGCCCGCCAACCTCGCCATCGTCGATGCGATCGCCGGCGTTGCGGCAAAGCATGGCGTGTCGAACGCGCAGGTCGCGCTCGCCTGGCTGCTCGCACAGGGCGACGACATCGTTCCGATCCCCGGCACCAAGCGCCGCGTCACGATGGAGGATAGCGTCGGCGCGGCCGACGTCACGCTGACCGCCGACGACCTGGCCGCAATCGATGCCGCCGCACCGCGTGGCGGCACCAGCGGGCCGCGCTATGGCGAAATGGGCATGCGGATGGTGCGGCTTTAAATCCAGTCCCAAACTCGTCGCCTCGGGCTTGATCGGGGCGACGAATGACGGGAAAGGACCGGTCGGAGACGATTCAGATGTGTTCCCCGGCGAAGGCGGGGGTCCAGAGCGTGCTCGCGCAACGCCGGCTCTCCGGCGCCCTGGACCCCGGCCTTCGCCGGGGAACATGAAGGGTCGCCAGGTTGACGCTTTCGCGGGAATGACGAAGGGAGCGATGACCGCTCATCACCCCAACCGGACGCTCAATCGATCGTCATCCCAAACCCCTCGTTCCATTCAGTCCTTCCGGTCCAGTCGGTCGCACAGGCCGGCGACCTTTTCCGAAAGGTCGTGAAAGCGCATCTGGTCGAGCTTTTCGTGCAGCCTCATGATCTCCAGCTCGGCGCGCAGATTGACTTCATAGTCCAACTGCTCGGTCAGCCGGTCCTTCGCGGCCTGCCGATTCTGGCTCATCATGATGACCGGCGCCTGGATCGCCGCAAGCGTCGACAGCATCAGGTTCAGGAAAATGAACGGATAGGGATCGAAGGTCAGGCCCAGCTTCTCGAACAGCTTGGAATTGATGAGCATCCACCCGAACAGGACGATGCCGAACGCGATGATGAACCCCCACGAACCGCCCACCGCAGCCACCCGGTCGGCCAGACGATCGCCGAAACTGCCCTGCATTCCGTCGTCGTCATCGACATCGCGGCTCGTTGGCTGGCGCTCGGCAATCGCGCGCACGACGCGCTGCTCGCCGCCATCGAGCTGATCGTAAGCGCGGCCCAGCAACCGCAGCGACAGGTCGGATATCTGCTCTTCGTTGGTCATTGCGTTCCTAGCCTGTCCAGCGCCAGATGCCCGCGACCATATAGCCGAGCGCGCCATGCGCCCAGGTCGCGACAAGCCACAACAGGATTCCGCCGAGCAAGGCGTGGGCGCGCGGGATCGCGTCGGCCCAGGGTGTGACGCCGGCAACCTGCCGCCCGAACGGCACAAAGCTTGTCCGCGCGGCCCAATGCCGCCAGCTGTCGCCCATCAGCCGTGCCTTTTTCGCATCCTGTCCCGCGGATCCGACAAGCGCGAGAAACGCGATCGCCGACGACAGGACAATCTGCCCCGGCGTCGGCATGACCAGCGCATGCGCCAGTGCCCACAGCGCAAAGCCCCACATCATCGGGTGGCGGGTGATCGCAAAAACGCCGCGCGGCGCGGCCTGCGCTGATGCGGCGGCATTCGGCGCGGGTAGCGCCGGATTGCCGATCAGCGACCCCATGAACAAAATGCTCGCGAACAGCACGAGCAGCGAGGCGAGAATCCATAACGGATCGTCGACCGCCCACAGCGGCGGCTCGGGCGGCATCCCGCGGTACGCCTGTATGATCATCACGAAGGTCGCGATGGCGACGATCGAATAGACGATCTGGAACCCGCGCTCGCCGAGCCGTCCGGCAAGGCCCGCGCGCATCGGATGCGACAGCGCGAAATGGGTGCCGACGAACAGGACGCACGTGACGATCAAAAGCGACATCGGTTGCATTGGAGCCTTCTCCCTCTCCCCTCCCCGGCGGCCGCTTTTGTTCAGGCGCGTGCCTTACCTGTCGTAGGCCTTGGGCAACGCCCCTTCGGTCGGCGTCAGATAGCGGTCGCGCAGGCGGTCCTGCCGCGTGACGAGCGACTGGCGTTTGCCATCGATCCAGACCGCCGTCGGACGGCTGCCGAGTTCGAGCGGATCATTGTCCCAGATTACCACGTCGCCGACGCGGCCGGCCTTGAGCGATCCCATCGTCGCATCCATGCCGATCGCCCGCGCCGGAGCGCTGGTGATCGCGGCAAAGGCCTGATCCCACGTCAGCCCGCTCGCGCCCGGCATCTTCGACAGGCCGACGAGATTGCCCGCATATTGGGTGGTGTACCCCATCTTATGCGCGTCATCGTCGTCGAACACGCCGACCGACACATCGACCCCCGCGGCCTTCAGGCGCCCGGCGTTCGACTGCGTCGCGCCAAGCTGCTCGAAGCTGCCCGCCAGGTCGGTGAGCGGCGAGACGAGCACCGGCACCTTCGCCGCGGCCAGATCGCGCGCGACGAGCCAGCCCTCGGTCGCGCCGACAAGCACCAGCTTCAGCGCCGGGAATTCGCTCTTCAGCTTGATGACGTTCAGAATATCCACGGCGCGGTCGACGCGGACGAACAGCGGCGTCGCGCCATTGATCACGCGTACCAAGGCCTCGGCATCGGCACGCTGGATCAGCGTGTCGTTGCTCCACTCGGCCAGCGTCGCGGGATTGCGCGCATAGCTGCGCGCCGCGAGCAATTGTTCGCGGAACAGCAGAAAGGTCGCGGCGCGGCTGCCGCCGGCCTTGGCCGAACCATCTTCACCGAACGCGACATATTGCAGCGCGCGCGGCCTGGTTACCATGTTCATATCGTCGCCCAGGTCGACGACGGCGCCCTGTCCGGCGAACAGATTGCTGCTGCTTCCCGGTGCGACGATCGCGCGCGTGACACCCGCGGCGCGGTTCACCGCGATCGGCGAGCCCATGGGGTTCAGCGCTGGCGCGATATCGAGCCCTGCCGAAAAGCGCGACTTGTTCGCCGAACGATCGTTGGTGCCATCGACGGCGTCGATCTCGACCAGGCCAACGCGGCTGAACGCCGCGACGATACCCGGCGTGACATAGCGGCCTTGCGCATCGATGCGTTCGATACCCGCAGGCACCGCAACGCCGGCACCGGCGGCGACAACCTTGCCGCCGCGTACGACCACGGTGCCGCCCTCGATCGGCGCGCTGCCATCGCCGATGACGAGCTTCGCATTGACGATCGCGATATCCTGCGCGGCGGCAGGAAGCGCGATCAGCGCGGCAGCGGACAGAAGGAGCGCGCGGATCATTTCACGTCTCCTTCACCCGGTTGGCCAAGCTCGAAATCGGTCACTGGCCGCCGTTTGGGATCATTGGCATCGAACATCAGCGCACCGTCAATCCAGACTTTTTCGGGCCGCGTATAGACGCTGAACGGATTGCCGTTCCACAGCACGACGTCGGCCATCTTGCCGGGTTTCAGGCTGCCGATCTTGTCCTGCAGGCCGATTGCCTTCGCGGGGTTGATCCCGAGCCATGTCCACGCCTGCTCATCGGTGATCTGCATTCCCATCCGGCGGCCGGCGGCGAGTGCCTTGGCGGCTTCCTGGTTCAGGCGCTGGATCTGGTTCGCATCATCCGAATGGACGATCGTGCACGCGCCTTCCTTGTACATCAGCGCGATATTCTCGGGCACCGCGTCATAGGCTTCCATCTTGAAACCCCACCAATCCGCCCACATCGCCGCGCAAATGCCTTCCTTCTTCAGCAGGTCGGCGATCTTGTACGCCTCGACCGCATGATGAAAGGCCGAAACCTTATAGCCGAACTCGTGGCTCATATCGATGACCTGCGCCATTTCGTCGGCGCGATAGCAATGGTTCTGGACCAGGATTTCGCCCGACAGAACCCCTGCGAGCGTCTCCATCGCCAGGTCGCGATCGACCGGCTTTCCTTCGTCGAGTTTCTTCTTGTACGCCGCCGCCTTCGCCCAGGTCTGTCGGTCGACCGCCATATTGCCCATGCGGGTCGAGGGCATCCGCCCCTTGCTGCCGTACACACGCTTCGGATTTTCGCCGCACGCCATCTTCAGGCCGTAGGGCGCGCCGGGGAACTTCATTCCCTGCACCGTGCGCGCGGGGACATTCTTCAGCACGACCGAGCGGCCGCCCATCAGGTTCGCGCTGCCGGGCAGGATTTCCAGCGTCGTGATTCCGCCGTTCGCGAGCGCGCGGGTAAAGCCCGGGTCCTGCGGCCAGACGCTATGTTCGGCCCAGACCTCGGCGGTCACCGGACCCGTCGCTTCATTGCCGTCCGAATTCGCCTCGACGCTCGGACTTGCGTAGTCGCCCAGGTGGCTGTGAATGTCGATCACGCCCGGCGTCAGATATTTGCCCGTGCCGTCATAAACGTCGGCGTCGGTCGGCAATTCCATGTCGGGGCCGCCGACGCGGTCGACCTTGCCGCTCGACAGCACGATCGATCCATTGTCGATCCGCCCGCCCTCGCCGTCGAAGATGGTGACGTTGCGGACGACGGTCAGCCGCGTCGGATACCCCTTGTAGGTCGAGGGATAGGGATCCTTGTCGAACTTGACCGGCTTGTCGGCCGATGCCGTCGTGACAGGCTTGTCGCCCGCCGACTTCGCACCGCCGCCCGAGGAAGCGCAGGCGGCGAGCGCGAGCAGCGGCAGCGCCGCAATCGATAAACGCATGATCACAAGCCCCTTATTTTACGCCGTGCATCAGAAATTTCAGCGGCCATGCCAACAGCAGCAGCAGCCCGCCGATGACGATCGAGATCAGACCGATCGTCTGGAACACGCCCACATAGGTATCGAGGCTGACGCGCAGGTTCGTCACCTGCCCGCCGACCGTCTCGACGCTTGCGAACTGGGCGACGATCCCCGCGACATATTGCGCGGTAGCGATCGACAGGAACCACACGCCCATCATCAGCCCGACGACGCGCGCGATCGACAATTTGGTGATCATCGAAAGGCCGACCGGCGAGATGCAGAGTTCCGCGATCGAGTGGATCAGATAAAGGCCGGCAAGCCATGCCAGCCCGACCTGGAACTTGCTGTCGGCAAACTGCGCCCCCCAGACAAGGAACAGGAAGCCCGCGCCGACGCCCATCAGCGCGATCCCGAACTTGACCGGGATATTGGGCTCAAGACCGCGTGCTGCCAGCGCGTTCCAGAGCATGCTGAACAGCGGCGCGAGCAGCACGATGAACAGCGCGTTGAAGATCTGCGTCTGCCCCGCGGGCATGACATAGACCCGCTCGCTGCCAAAGCCGTTGATCCGCGCGACATGCATGCCGATCATCGCGGCCACGACGACGCCGGCCCACACGATCGCCATCATGCGCTTTACTGCCGCATCCTCGCCGCGCGAGAAGAACCACCAGGCGAGCCAGGCGACCCCGCCGAACAGCCCTGCGAAGAAGAGATAATAGCTGATCGGCGTCGCACGGAACATGGCGAACAACGGCTGGGTCCAGCCGACCTCGAGCATCGTGTTGCGTTCGGCGAACAGCGTGAGCGACGAGCCGGCCTGTTCGAACAGCGTCCAGAACACGACGTTGAAGATGATCAGCACCATCGCGGCAAGCATCATCTGGAACTCGACGCGGCTGCCCTTGAAATATGCCCAGGCCAGAATGCCGGGGATCGCGAGGATGAAGGTGCCGAACATGACCTTGCCCATGATAGGCAGCGTCGCAAGATAGCCGATCAGGCCGGTCCCAGCCTCGGGCTTCACATAGCCCATCAGGTTCGAGAAGAGGAAATAGACGAGCGGAATCGCGAGCAGCGCGCCGCCATAGATATACCAGTCCTTGCTGGCGTCGGCGCCTTCGGGGCGCTCGCCATAGCCTTTGAGGCGTCCGCCATCGAATTGGAAGAGCAGCCACGAACAGGTCATGCCGATCGCCGCCAGGCCGAAACCTGCCCACCAGCCGACGGCTTGCGCGAGGATCGGGCAAAAGAATTGCGAGACCAGCGAGCCAAGGTTGATGCCCATGTAGAAGATGGTGAAACCCGCGTCGCGGCGGCGATCGCCATCGGCATAGAGCGAGCCGACAATCGTCGAGATATTGGGCTTGAAAAATCCGTTGCCGATCGTGACCAGCCCCAGCCCGATAAGCAGGATGGTGACGAACATCGGCGAACGTTCGGCGTCGGACTTGAAATTGTCGGAAGCGATCTTGCGCGTTTCGCTGCCGTCGGCGCCAAGCAGCGAGACCGATTTGTCCTCGTTGCCGCGAATTTCCAGCTTCTGCCCGTCAACGGTGATGAAGCGCGCCTGGCCGCCATCGGCGTTCGCCTCGACCGCGACGTCATAACGCTGCGCATCGATCGTCGCGAAAGGCTTGGCCGTCTCGCCGCCGAAGCAGAGCGTAAAATAGCCAAGCGCCATCAGGATCGCGCCGAACTTCACCGATCGCTTCGATCCCAGATACCGGTCGGCGATCAGCCCGCCGATCAGCGGCGTGAGATATACCAGCGCCGTGAAGCCGCCATAAATTCCGGCGGTCGTCGTATCGCTGAACAGGAAATGGTTGGCGAGGTACAGCGTCAGGATGGCGCGCATCCCGTAATAGCCAAAGCGCTCCCACATCTCGGTCGTGAACAGGCGTTTCAGCTGCCGCGGGTGGCCGAACCAGCCATTATGGTCGCCGGGATGGATCATCGTGACGTCGGCAGGCGGCGCCCCCGGCTCCAGCGACGCATTCTGGTCCACTTCATTCGTCATGTGTCGGGCTCCCCGGTATATTTTGATTGAGGAGGCGCCTGTTCCGCATCGCGGAAATCCCGCCCCCTTGCCGATTTGATCGCGCAACCTAGCGCGAAAATTACGCAAGGGAAGAATCTAATTGCGCGTGAAACCAAGTGGCGGCAGTCAAAAATATTATTGCGAATCGATCGCAACACTTGCGCACGGCGAACAGCGCGCCCAAATGCGCTCCATGTTCAACGACACCAGCACCCTCCGCTCGCACCTCGCGACCCGCCGTTCGGGCAAGGCGCGCGACATGATCACGCCCGGTCCCGATGCTGGGGAACTGAAAGACATCATCACGCTCGCGCTGCGCACGCCCGATCATGGCAAACTCGCGCCGTGGCGGATCGTCACGATCGCCGATGATCAGCGCGATGCCTTCGCGACGCTGCTCAAGGACGCATGGGTTGCAGAAAATCCCGGCGCCGCGGGGCTCGACCTGTCGGCGCTCGACCAGTTCGCGCACCAAGCGCCCTCGTTGCTCGTGCTCGTCTCCACCCCCGTCCCCGGCAGCAAGATTCCGGTGTGGGAGCAACAGATGTCGGCAGGCGCCGTGGGAATGAACCTGCTCCACGCCGCCCACGCGCTGGGATTCGTCGGCAGCTGGCTCACCGGATGGGCCGCCTATAGTCCCGATGTCGCGAAAGCCTTTGGAGTCGCCGATCACGACACAATCGTCGGTTATTTCTTCATCGGCACCGCGGGCGCCAATCTGTCCGAGCGTCCACGGCCCGAATATGAGGATGTCGTCCACGCCTGGGACATTTAATTACAATGCAGGCATATTTTTGATAATTTTCATGATTTGACTGTGCTGCTGTCTTATGGCATTAAGGCGGCATGCTCGATCAGTCCAAACCCGTGTACCAGCGTTTGCGCGACGTCATCGCCAACGCCATTCTCGACGGCAGCTTTCGCGACGGCGACATGCTCCCGTCGGTCCGCTCGCTCGCTGCCGAGGAAGGCGCGAACCCGCTGACCGTCGCCAAGGCCTATCAGACGTTTCAGGACGAAGGTCTGGTTACGGTCAAGCGCGGCGTCGGCATGTTCGTCGCCGAGGGCGCGACCGACCGGTTGCGCGAGTTGATGCGTCACGATTTCCTGACCAATGTCTGGCCGCCCGTGGCGCAACAGATGCGCCGCATCGGGCTTGACGCGCGGACGCTCCTCGACCTCACCGACGCTTGATCGCGAACGCCGTATAATCATTGGTCATCCCGGCTAAAGGCCGCGATGACGCGGGCGACTACTGCCCGATCTGCTCGGCTTTTTCGCGTAAATCTTCGGCGCCTTGCCGGTCACCGCGCTGTTCGAGCAGGTCGGCATAGAACAGCATGATCTCCGAATTGAGCGGCTGCAGCCGATAGGCCAGGCCGATCAGCCGCAACGCGCGATCCTTGTCGCCCTTCGCGGCCCATGCGTGCGCGAGTTCGCGCAGGACCACCACGTCGCGATTGCCGATGCGTTGCCGCACCCGCTCGAAATGCGCGATGGCCTGATCCCAATGCTCGATGTCCATCGCCAGATGCCCCGCGAGCAGATCGGCCGCGATGCTCGACGGCTGGCTGTCGCGCAGCGCCAGGATCGCAGCGCCCGAGCCTGCGGAATCTCCCGCTACGAATAGCGCATTGGCCAGCCGCAACGTCGTGCGCTCGCCGGCATCAAGATCGCGTGCGGCGCGATAGGACTGGATCGCAAGATCGGTGCGCCCGCCCGCCAGCGCCGTGTCGCCAAGCAGGATA
Organism: Sphingopyxis sp.; assembly: GCF_965227415.1. GTDB lineage: Bacteria > Pseudomonadota > Alphaproteobacteria > Sphingomonadales > Sphingomonadaceae > Sphingopyxis. Next base: position 857,171 of record NZ_OZ245749.1, read on the forward strand.
TGCGCGTCGGCAACGCCGCGATTGGCATCGCGCAGTTTCGTTGCCCGCGCGATGGCGCTGCCAACATTGCCCGCCGTGATATCGGCCGCGATCGCCGGGATCGCTTTTGCCGGATTGAGCGGTTCGGCGTCGGCGCCTGTTACCAGCAGACCGTAACTGTCGCTGACCGCGAAGGGCGCAGCCCCGCCCCGGCTCAGCGAGGCGGCGCGCGCAAGAAAGCCGGTCGATGCGACCTGCTGGCCCAGTTCGGCAGCGATGCGCGCCGAAAGCAGCAGCGACCAGCTGTCGGCGTCGGCACGCGCCACAATCGGCGCCAGCGCTTCGGCCGCGGCGTCGGTGTCGCCATCGGCCCAGTCCGCGGCCGCAAGGATTCGCCGTGCGGTAAAATTCTCCGGCTGTTCGGCAACGAGCCGGTCGCCCCATGTCGCGGCGACCGCTTCGCCGCCCAGTTGCAACTCGACGATCGCGCTCAGCAGCATGAAGCCGGGTTCCTCGTCGAGCGCGCCGCGCGTTCGCTGCAGCAAGCTGCGCGCGAGCGCATAATTGTCGCCGCGTGCGGCGAGTACGGCTTGCAGATAATACAGCCGCGGGTTCCGCGGGACGAGTGGGGCAGCGCGGCGCAGCGACGCGAGCATATCCTTGTAGCGCCCCAGGTCGCCAAACGTCGCCGCCTGTTCGATCAACGCATCGGCATTGTCGGGATCGGCTGCGAGCGCCCTGTCATACCAGCCCAGCGAAGCCGTCAAACCTTGCTGGGTGCGAACCAGGTTCGCCTTATACGCCAGCGCGGCGCAGTTTCCCCTGTCGAGCTCGATCGCAAAGTCGACGGCATCGCGCGCGCCGAGCGTATCGGCATTGGCGTCGCGGAAGCGCGCGACATCGACCCACAACATCGAATTGCGCGGCAGTTCGCGCACCGCGCGATCATAGGCGTCGCGCGCGGCGCCCAGGTCGCCATTGTCCAGGTGAACATCGCCCGCGACCCACGCGGCCTCGCCGATCATGGCGGGCGCGATCGGGCCTCCATCGAGCGTCTGCAGCGCGCGGCTGCCGTCGCCTTGCAGCGCATAGGCGCGGGCAAGCAGCGGACGAAGATATTCGTCATTGGCGCCCGCGCCCAGCGCGGCCTTCACCGTCGCTTCGGCGCCAACCCCGTCGCCCAGCCCGATCTGCGCGCGCGCAAGTTTGACCCACGCTTCGATCGCGTTCGGATCGCTCGCCGTCGTCCGTTGCAGTTCGGCAATCTGTTGCTGCCATTGCTGGCGCGGGCTGTCCGGACGTGCCCCATCGCACCCGGCCAGCGCCGCGGCGGCGACCAGCCCGACAAGCAAGCGCCTCATGCGTAGTCACCCTGAACTTGTTTCAAGGCCAATGGTCCGGCTTCGCATGATACGCAGCGCATGACGAAAGCGGCCGCCGTGGATGCCGAACCAAGTTCAGCATGACGAAAAAGGAAAAGGCGCAAAAGATGCATTCAGGCGTGCATCCGATATTGCTTGAGCAGGTCGTAAAGCGTCGGTCGGCTGATACCGAGCAGCTTGGCCGCCAGCGAGATATTGCCCTCGCTCTGCGTCATTGCGCGGCGGATCGCGACGCGATCGGCCGCTTCGCGTGCACTCCGCAGGTTGAGGTAATCCTCACCCGCCTCGCCTTCGCTGGCCGCAAGATCGAGGTCCCCCTTCATCACCAGCTTGCCGTCGGCCATGATCACCGCACGCTTGATACGGTTTTCCAGCTCGCGGACATTGCCTGGCCAGCGCCCTTCGTCGATGGCCTGAAGCGCGTCGGGGGCGAAGCCGCGGACCGCTGGGTTCATCGTCGGCGCATATTGATGAAGGAAATGCCGCGCGAGCAGCACCGAATCGCCCGGCCGCTCGGCCAGCGACGGGATCTTCACGACCATCTCGGCAAGCCGGTAGTACAGGTCGTCGCGAAAGCTCTGCTCGGCGATCATCGCGTCCAGGTCGCGGTGCGTGGCGCAGACGATGCGCGTATCGACCGCGATCGCCTTGCGCCCGCCGATGCGCTCGATCGTCCGCTCCTGAAGGAAGCGCAGCAACTTGACCTGGAGCGGCAGCGGGATGTCGCCGACCTCGTCGAGAAAGAGCGTGCCGCCATGCGCCAGCTCGATCTTGCCTTCGGTCGTCTTGACCGCGCCCGTGAAGGCGCCTTTTTCGTGCCCGAACAATTCGCTTTCGAGCAAATTCTCGGGGATCGCGGCGCAATTGATCGCAACGAACGCGCCGTCGCGCCGCCCGCTCGCTTCGTGCAGGCCGCGCGCTAGCAGCTCCTTGCCGGTGCCGCTGCCGCCGAGCAGCATGACCGACACATCGAGATTCGCGACGCGCTCGATCGTGCGCGCGACCTTCAGCATTTCGGGTGCGCCGGTAATCATGCCGCCGAGAACGCGATTGTCGCTGCTCCCCTGCCCCGCCAGCCGTGCATTCTCGACCTCGAGCTCGCGAACATGGAACGCCCGGCGGACGATCAATCCCAGTTCGTCGATGTCGATCGGCTTTTGATAAAAATCCCACGCGCCGTTCGCGATCGCCGCCAGCGCGCTCGCGCGTTCGCCATGCCCGGACACGACGACGACTTTCGTGTCGGGCTTGTTTTCAAGGATCGCCTTCAGAACGCGAAACCCCTCGCGCGTGCCGTCGGGATCCGGCGGCAGGCCCAGGTCGAGCGTGACCACCGCCGGCTCCTCGGCGCGAAGCAGCTCGATCGCGCTGTCATAATCGCCCGCGATCAGCACCTCATATCCGTCATACGCCCATTTGAGCTGCGCCTGCAGCCCGGGATCGTCCTCGACCACCAGCAGCTTGCGAATGTCGGTCCTGCCCTCGCTCATGTCTTTGCAACTTTCATGATCCGCTCGTCGGCTGCGCTGTCGGCACGCGCGTCGGCCAGCGGCAGCCACAAGGTGAAATTGCTGCCTCTGCCCGGCTCGCTCGCCACTTCGATCGAACCGCTCATCGCCTGCGCCAGCTGAAGCGCCTCGAACGCCCCGATGCCGAAGCCGCCCTCCTTGGTCGAGACGAAGGGTTTGAACAGTTCGTCGCGGATGAAGGCGCGCGTCATGCCGATGCCCTGGTCGATCACATCGATCCGGGCGCGGCCCTGTTCGGCGACCGCGATGACCTGCACCGTCGTGTCCGCAGGCGAAGCGTCGATCGCATTGGCGACAAGATGCTGGACGATCTGCCGGATCGATCCCGCATCGCCCCACGCAGAGAGCCCAGCCTGGCACCCCACGAACAGCGCGCGGCGCGCTTTGGCTTCGGCGGCAATCGCATTCAGTACCGGTTCGACCAGCGTCCGTTCGGCCTCGGCCGTCCGCCCTCGCTCGCGCGGCGACAGGCGGACGAGCAGATCGGCGAGGCGCCCCGACGAAATCTTCAGCGTCTCGACCATGTCGGCCCGAAAGGCCGGCTTGTCGGCGTGGCGCTCGGCATTGCTCGCGAGCAGGCTGAGCTGGCTCGCCAGATTCTTGATATCGTGCATGATGAAGGCAAAGCGCCGGTTGAATTCGTCGAAGCGCTTGGCTTCGGACAGCGCCGCCTGGCTCTGCGATTCGGCGAGATAGCTTGCCGCCTGCTGGCCCGCGATCCGCAGGACGTCGAGGTCCTCCCAATCGAGCGCGCGCGACACCGGCGGGCGGTGCAGCACCGCGACCGCAATCATCCGCTGGAAATGCAGCACCGGGACAACCACCCAGGCGCGGCTGTCGGTCATCAGCCAGGCCGGAATCGCCAGATCCTGCTCGTCCGCCGGCCGGCCTCGCCGTTCGGCGTCCAGGTCGACGATATGCCGCGTTTCCTGCAGCATGAAAGCCGACCGCAATGACAAGGCGCCCTCTTCCTCGATCCCTGCGGGCCAGTGCCACTGCTCGGCAACGCGAAACGCGCCGAGCGGGTCGGGCAGCATCAGCAGCGCGCCGGGACTGCCGGTCAGCTCGGCCAGCGCCTTGGCCACGCGGCGGTGAAGGTTGCGGTCGTCGTCGCCGCCGCTCTGAGCGAGCGTCGCGGTGAAGCGCATCCATTCGGCCCGATAGTCGTACCGATGCTCGAAGAAATGCTTCGAGATCATCACCGACAGCCACGCCCGCGCCCGCTCCGACAGCAGCAACAGGCCGCCTGCGCCGAGTGCGAAGATCAGAAACGTACCTTGCGCCAGATCGCCATAGTCACCGCCAACCAGCCGTGCCACGGCACCGACAAGCCCGATCAGGACCAGATAGGTCGCCGCGCCGATCAGGATCAGCGTCCGCATCGCAGCGGTGCGCGACAGGCGGATGCGCTCGCGCCCGACATCCATCGCAGCGACGACGAACGTCGGCAGCATGAGCAGCGCCACCGCCGGCAACAAGTGGATCAGCGTCAACGCCGGTTTGCCGGTCAGCGCGCCGATCAGCTGGACGTTGAGTTCATACGCCCACAGCATCGCAAAGCCGCCGGCGACCGCCATCACCGGCATGCGCAGCGCTGTGCTCGCTCGCCGCACCGCGCCATCGACGACGAGCAGTCCGCCCGTCGCGACAATCATCGCCGAAATCGCCAGCGTCGGCCCCAGCCATTCGGCGGCATCGGCACCGCGCTGCCAGTGCGCAGCGCCGCCGATCAACAGCATCGCGGCGCTGATCGTCACCAGCAGCCGCAGCACAAGGCGCAGCGGACGCGACATCGGCGCCGCCTTCGACCAGAAAGTTGCGCGCAACCAGCCGAGCATCGCAAGGTCGCGCAGCGCCTGCGCGACCAGCGCCTGCGACGACCCCGGCGACCAGATATAGAACGCGGTGCACCAGGCGGCGGTCGCTGCCGCGGCAAGGGCAAGCCAGCGCGGTGCCGGCATCAGCACGATCATCCGGCTGCGCGGCCGCGCGAACAGCCACAGCGCCACACCCGCGAACGCCGCGAGCGCGAGCGCCGACAGAATCTCGGAAAGACCGGAGAGCGCCACGATCAGCGGGCCCCCTCCGGCCACAGCACGACGCGAACCGTCTGAAGCAGGATCAGCAGGTCCAGGAAGGGCGAATAATTTTTGGCGTAATAAAGATCATATTCCAGCTTGACCCGCGCATCCTCGACCGATGCACCATAGGGATAGTTGATCTGCGCCCAGCCGGTCAGTCCCGGCTTCACCATGTGGCGCTCGGCATAATAGGGCAGCTGCTCCTCGAGTTCCTCGACGAAGCTCGGCCGTTCGGGACGCGGGCCAACAAAGCTCATATGCCCTTTGAGCACGCACCACAGCTGCGGCAGCTCGTCGATCCGAAGCTTGCGGATGATATTGCCGACGCGCGTGATGCGCGGGTCATTCTCGGCCGCCCAGACTGCCCTGCCCGCGACTTCGGCGTCGGTGCGCATCGAACGGATTTTCACGATTTCATAGGGCTCGCCGAACAGGCCGACGCGCGCCTGGCGATAGAAGATCGGCCCCTTGCTATCGAGTTTCACGGCAATCGCCGCGATCGCGACCAGCGGCAGGCCGATCACCAGCACGATCAGGCTGGCCAGAATGTCGAACACGCGTTTGCCAGCCTTGGAAATCCGCTGTCCTGCGGAAAAGCCGTCGGAAAAGATCAGCGCGCTGGGGTTCGTCGTCGCCAGATCAACGCGCCCTGTCTCGCGCTCGATGAAGCTGGCGATATCGTTGACGTGCACACCCGTTGTCTTGACGCGCAGCAAGTCGCCAAGCGGCAGCGAGTTTCGCCGCTCCTCCATCGCCAGCACCACTTCGCCGGCGCCAAGCGCGACGACATGCTCGGACAGATTGGCGATGGCCTCGCGCGCTACCGCCGCTTTCATGACCTTCTCGCCGCCCGACATCGCGACGAAACCCGCGATCGCGATCCCGCTCCCCGGCGCGTCGGCCAGCGCCTGAAGCCGCGCCGCGCGCGTTCCCGCGCCGAGCACCAGGATGCGCCGCTTGAAGGCCTCGGCCCCGGCGCTTTGTGTCAGGATCAGGCGAATGACGAACAGCGCCAAAATCGCAAGCGCCATCGCGTACAGGCTGTTGACGCGCCACAGCGTCGCGGTCGGCAACAGAAAGCCGACGACCGAAAGGAAGATCACGCCGAGCGAAACGGCGGCGAGAAGGCGCGCGGTCGCAAATTTCATCGACCGCAATGCTTCGTTGCCATACATTCCGGTCGCCATCATCGCGAGCGAATTGGCCACCGCAAAGGTCGTCAGCGGCAGCCAGCGCGCCCCGAGCAGGCCCGCATCGAAACCGGCAAAATGGGCATAGAGGCGCCACGCCGCCTCGGCCGAACCGAGCAGCGCGAAGAACTCGATGAGCGCCAGCCAAACCACCGCGTGCGGCACATAATGTTTGAACAATCGGAACATGGAAAAATCGGGCCCTTTCGGGAGCCGACCCTAGCAAGGAGGCGTCAACTGTCGGTTAATTTTACACTTGTTTCTTGGTCCCATCGGGGGGTGACCGGGGCCGAGCAAGGCGATACAGCACCGCCATGACTGTTTTGATTCAGCCCGTCATTTTGTGCGGCGGCGCGGGCACCCGGCTATGGCCGGAATCGCGCGGCAACCGGGCAAAACAATTTCTGCCGCTGCACAGCAGCCACAGCTTGTTCCAGCAGACCGTGCGGCGGACGCCCGCAGGCGCGGGCTTCGGTCCGCCGGTTGTCGTCTGCGGCGATGGCCATGTCGCATCGGTTCGCGAGCAGATGGAAGACCGCGAAGCCAGCCTGCTCGTCGAGCCCATGCCGCGCAATACTGCAGCGGCCATTGCGCTCGCGGTGGCGCGCTCCGACGCCGATACGCTGCTCCTCGTGATGCCCAGCGATCATGTCATCGCGGACGTTTCGGCCTTTCACGCCGCCATCGCGGTCGGCGCAAAGCTGGCACAGCAGGACTGGCTCGTCACCTTCGGCATCACCCCCGACCGTCCCGACACCGGCTTTGGCTATATCGCCAGCGGCGACGCGCTCGATGGCGGCGGCTTTGTCGTCGATCGCTTTATCGAAAAGCCGCCGCTGGACGAGGCTGAAACGATGCTCGCTGCCGGCGGCTATAGCTGGAACGCCGGCATCTTCCTGTTCCGTGCCGGTCGGATGCGCGACGCGATGCTCGAACATTGCCGCCCGATCTTCGAAGCCGCCGATCGCGCCGTCGCGGCGGGGATGTTCGACGGCGACGCCTTCTACGCCGATGCCCCCGCGTTCGAACGCGCACCGTCGGATTCGATCGACTATGCCGTGATGGAAAAGGACGATCGCGTCGCCGTCGTGCCGGTTGCGATGGGCTGGTCCGATCTGGGAAGCTGGCACGCGGTCCATACGCTTGCCGAGGACAAGGATTCCGCCGGCAACGCGCTGACCGGCGATGTGTTCGTGCACGACAGCAAAGGCAATCTGATCCGCGCCGGCGGCAAGCGCGTGTCGATCATCGGGATGGAGGATGTCGCGGTGATCGTCGATGGCGACGATATATTGGTGATGCCGCTGAGCCGCTGCCAGGATGTACGCGCGGCAGCAAAAGCGCGCAAATAGCTGCCTGATCGGCCCATTCCTCGGGGTCGTCGATGACGGCGGACGAAGGGAAGCGGACGATTTTGATGTGTTCCCCGGCGAAGGCCGGGGTCCATGACGTCAGGGGTGCGGTGGATCCCGGATCAAGTCCGGGATGACGAAGGCGCGAATGTCCGCTGATCACCCACAACCGGACAACCGGAGCAGTATCGGCAGGCCGGCGAAGGCGCCGATTCCTACCCCGGCAGATCCGCCGCCATCAACTCCAGCCGCATCATCTCCCAGTCGGGAAAGCGCCAGAAGGTCGGGCTGTCGCGGCCGAGGATACGAGGATTTTCGGCCGACGGGGCGATCGCGCGCTCGAACGGCGCGCATTCGGCCAGCGTGTCGCAATCGAAAAAGACGCGCACGACCACATCCTCATACGCCTCGCCATCGCTGCCCATGACCAGACCGAGTTCGCCCGTCGACAGCCGGACCAGCGTGCCGACCGGATAGATTCCCAGGCTGTCGGCGAATCGGTCCAGCAGGCCCTCGTCGAAATGGCCTGCCCAGCCCTTCATCTCGGTAAGCGCGTCGCACGGCGTCCACGCGTTCTTGTAAGGCCGGTCGGAGGTGACCGCGTCATAGACATCGCAAATCGCGCCCATTCGCGCGAACAGCGACAGCGCTTCGCCGCGCAGGCCATCGGGATAGCCGCGGCCGTCGAGCTTTTCGTGATGGCGAAGGCACACTTCGAGTGCTGCTTTGGGGACGCCCGGCGAACTTTCGAGCAAGGCATGGCCCGCGAGCGGATGCCTTTTGACCGAGAGGAATTCGCCCTCCGACAGGCTGCCATTCTTGTTCAAGATGGCTTCCGATATCGCCACCTTGCCAACGTCGTGGAGCAGGCCGGCGACGCCCAGATCCTGCACGACCGGCTCCTCGAGACCGAGGTGGCGCGCAAAGTTCATCATCAGCGCGCAAACCGAAACCGAGTGAAGATAGGTATATTCGTCCTTCTCCTTCAGCCGGACCAGGTTGATCAGCGCCTTCGCGTCGCGCTCGATCGAATTGCCGATCGCGCGCGCCAGCGGTACCATGCGTCGCGCCTCGACCGCCCGGCCGAGACGTGCCTTCTCAAACATATCGACGACCGCATCGTGCGACCGGTCGATGGCCTGCCGGGCGCGGCGACATTCGCCGTTATAACCGAGCTTGCGGCGGGGCTCGTCTCGCTGCGGCACCGCTTTCGCCGCAAAGGCCATCGGTTCGCGGCGGACAGGAAGCGGCGCCTCTCGCGACGGTGCGGAACGGCCCACTGGCGCGCGCGACAAAGGTTCGGCGGCCGCAACGCTGCTGCGGCTCTGATCGATCACCAGCCCGTCGATCGACGAATTGCGGATACGGAGCAGCTGTTCGGCGGTCTCGATGCGAAAATGCTTCGTCCAGAACGGATGGTCGAACCACGACCCGTCAAAGGCGTGGACGAACATGCCGATCTCGACATCCTCCGGTTTGATCCGAACCAGCATTCCTTCGGTCCCAATGGCCAATGACGCCCCAGCAGACGTCAAGCTTCGGAGTCATAACGGCTTTTCTTTCCGAGAGTTTAGCGTCGACGCGTCATCGACGCGTCCGGACCCCGTCAATCGCCGGCGAAATCGAACGCGCTCACGCCACGTTCGCCCTCGCGGAAGCGCAACGGGCGGCCAAGCGGCGGCATCGAGCGCTGGATGCAGCCCGTCCGCGTGCAGCGTCGGCAGCCAAGTCCGATCGGCGTTGCCGGGCTGCGCATCAGGTCGATCCCGCGCGCCGCGATCAGCGGCGCCGCGACCTTGGCATCGACCCCCACGCATACGGCGAAGCGCGCCGGCGTGCCGCTGCCGGTCGCGCCGGGCGCCGCAACGCTGCGCGACTGGGTAAACCAGCGCGATCCGTCCTCGATCTCGACCAGGTCGGCGATCACCTCGCCGGGCCGCGAAAAGGCTTCATGGACGCCCCACAGCGGGCATCGCGCGTCGCCGTCGACCAGCGGCGACTGGCTGGCGCCGGCATAGCGCTTGCTCCCCTGCCCCGCGCGGTCGACGCGCAGCATGAAGAAGGGCAGGCCGCGTGCGCCAACGCGCTGGAGCGTCGTCAACCGGTGCGCCACCTGCTCATAGCCGGCGCCGAACCGCCGCTGCAGCAGCAGCAGGTCATACCCCGTCGCATCGCAGGCGCGCAGGAAGCGCCCATAGGGCATCATCAGCGCGGCAGCGAAATAATGGATCAGATGCCGCTCGAACATTCGCGCGGCGGCGGTTTCGGCAAACTCGGCGCCCGCGACGAGTGCGTCGATCTCGGCCTTCGCCTCGATCTGCGCGAGCGTGGCCGCGGCCTGGAAGGTGCGCGAGGCAGGGCGGAGCAATTCGCTGAGCATCAATTGCCGCGCGTGCCAGTCGAGCCAGCGCAACCGGTCGGGCATCACGTCGCTCGGCAGGATGCGGATGCCCAGTTGGTGTCGCGTGCGCAGCCGCTCCGAAATCGTGCCATAGAGATCGCCGCCCGCAAGCCGCAGTTCGTCGGCCAGTTCCTCGGCGCGCGCGTCCAGATCGGGAAAATGATTGCGCCATTTTTCGATCGCGCGGCGCACGGCGGCAACTTCGGGCGCATCGCCTTCACTTGGCGCGCGTCCTTCGGGCGCGGCATCGAACAACCGCGCAAAGGCCGCGGCGGTCGAGGGCGCGGTCTGCATCCACTCCTCGACTTCGTGCGTCCCGATCCCCAGATCGGCGAAGCGCGGATCGGCCAGGCGCCGCCGCAGCCCCGCGAGCCCGCCGGGCAGATCCTCGGCTCCCAGCTTCGCTGCATCGAATCCAAAGCGTTCGGCAAGCTTTACGATCACCGTCGCGCTCAGCGGGCGCTGGCCATGCTCGATCAGATTGAGATAGCTTGGCGAGATCGCGAGCGCTTCGGCCATCGCCGCCTGCGTCATCCCCGCCTCGCGCCGCACCTTGCGCACCGCCGGCCCCGCAAACACCCGCCGCTCCGCCATGAATTGTAACTTTCTTTACTAATTTACACGCTGATTTACACCTTATCGCTGTAATTCACAAATATTATTGACAAAGCTTTTCACTTTGCGCGGCTCTTTCGTCAACTTCCACCCATCACCTCCTCACAAGGACTCAAACGATGGGCTACCAGGACGACATGGCACAGGCAGGCCGCCTCATCCGCGACTATGACGGCACATGGGACGGCATCAGCGGCGAAAGCATCGCCCGCATGCGCGCCCAGAACAAGTTCAAGACCGGTCTTGACGTCGCGCGCTACACCGCGCGGATCATGCGTGCCGACATGGCCGCCTATGACGCCGACCCAGCGAACTACACCCAGTCGCTCGGCTGCTGGCACGGCTTCATTGCGCAGCAGAAGATGATCTCGATCAAGAAGCATTTCGGCACGACGAAGGGCCGATACATCTATCTCTCGGGCTGGATGATCGCCGCGCTCCGCAGCGAATTCGGTCCGCTTCCCGACCAGTCGATGCATGAAAAGACCAGCGTTCCCGCTCTGATCGAGGAAATCTATACCTTCCTGCGTCAGGCCGACGCGCGCGAACTCGGCGGCCTGTTTCGCGAACTCGACGCCGCGCGCGCCGAGGGTGACGAGCTCAAGGCGAAGCAGATTCAGTCGGCGATCGACAATCATGAAACACACGTCGTGCCGATCATCGCCGATATCGACGCAGGCTTCGGCAATGCCGAGGCAACCTATCTGCTCGCCAAGAAGATGATCGAAGCCGGCGCCTGCGCGCTGCAGATCGAGAACCAGGTTTCGGACGAAAAGCAGTGCGGTCACCAGGACGGCAAAGTCACCGTCCCGCATGAGGACTTCATCGCGAAGATCCGCGCCTGCCGCTACGCCTTCATGGAACTCGGCGTCGAGGATGGCATCATCGTGACGCGCACCGACAGCCTCGGTGCCGGCCTGACCAAGCAGATCGCTTTCTCGAAGGAACCCGGCGATCTGGCCGACCAGTACAACAGCTTCCTCGATTGCGAAGAGGTCACAGGTGCGGGCAACCCCGGCGATGTGCTGATCAACCGCGACGGCAAGCTGATGCGTCCGAAGCGCCTACCTTCGAATCTCTATCAGTTCCGAGCCGGAACCGGCGAAGACCGCTGCGTCATGGATTGCATCGCGAGCCTGCAGAACGGCGCCGACCTCTTGTGGATCGAGACTGAAAAGCCGCATATCGATCAGATCGCCGGCATGGTCGATCGCATCCGCAAAGTCGTCCCCAATGCCAAGCTTGCGTACAACAATTCGCCGAGCTTCAACTGGACGCTGAACTTTCGCCAGCAGGTGTTCGACGCCTGGAACGCCGAAGGTCGCGATCTCGGCGCTTACGACCGCGCCAGGCTGATGAGCGTCGATTATGACGGCACCGAGCTCGGCGACGAAGCCGACAACCGCATCCGTACCTTCCAGCGCGACGCCGCGAAACGGGCGGGTATTTTCCACCACCTCATCACGCTGCCGACCTATCACACCGCAGCGCTGTCGACCGACAATCTCGCCAAGGAATATTTCGGCGACGAAGCGATGCTGGGCTACGTCAAGGGCGTCCAGCGCGCCGAAATCCGCCAGGGTATCGCGTGCGTGAAGCACCAGAATATGTCGGGCAGCGACATCGGCGACGACCACAAGGAATATTTCGCCGGCGAAGCGGCCCTCAAGGCCGCGGGCAAGGACAATACGATGAACCAGTTCGCCGCTTAAACGAGTTCGGCGCGAGGGGCACGTTGCACCCCCTCGCGCCACCCTTCTTGGCGCGGGGGCGCCTTGCAACCTGACGCCCCCGCGCCTCCCGAGCTTTCCTGGGGAGGAAAGCCTGTCCGTCGGAAGCCCTTGGGCCTCCGGCGGACATTTTTATTGCGCTTTCGTTTTAACGGCTTGGCCATTGTGACAACGCTTACCTCTTGCAGCAGTGCATCGGGGTATGCATTATGGTGCAACGCACAAAACTCTCCCCAAGGTAAAATCTATGAGCGACAACCGGCTGAAGCTGATGGAAGCGATCGCGCGCCGCCGCCGCATCACGGCGCAATATAATGGCACGCGCATGACGCTGGCCCCGCACCAGCTCTTTGAGCGCCACGGCGCGCTGTTCGTCAGCGCGCTCAATCTCGACAAGGCATGGCGCTCCGACGACGAGCGACGCCTGGGCCATTTCAAGCTCGACGGCCTTGGCCAGCCCGAGCTCGAAGAGGAAGAGTTCGAGCCGCTGCCTTCCTTCGAGGCCGCGGCACCGCGCGACGACGACGTCCTGCTGATGGCAGTATAAGAGGCGGGCGCGGCCGCCCGCCCCTACCTTACACGACCGCGGTTTCGTCCGCCTTTGTCTTGACCAGCGACCAGATCACGCCGCCTGCGATCAACGCGACTGTCACGCCCAGACTGACGAGCGGCGGGAATTTGTCGCCGCCGAGAAGGAAGTCGGCGACGAAGATCTTCGACCCGATGAAGACGAGCACCAGCGCGAGCGCATATTTGAGATAGTGAAACCGGTGCACCATCGCCGCGAGCGCAAAGTACAGCGCGCGTAGGCCGAGGATCGCCATGATGTTCGACGTATAGACGATGAAGGTATCGGTCGTGATCGCAAAGATTGCGGGCACGCTATCGACCGCGAACACGAGATCGGCGAGGTTGATCACGACAAGCGCGAGGAACAAGGGCGTCGCCGCGAGTGCAAGCTTGCCGGTCTTCGTGTCGGGCACGCGCACGAAAAATTTCTCGCCATGCAGTTCGTTTGTAATCGGGATGTGCCGCGAGAGCCATTTCACCACCGGATTGCCGGCTACGTCCATCGGCTTGTCGCCCGCGAACAGCATCTTCACACCGGTGAAGACGAGGAACGCCGCGAAGACATAGAGCAACCAGCCATATTCGGTGACGAGCGCTGCGCCGCCCGCGATCATGATCCCGCGAAGGACGATCACCGCGACGATGCCCCACAGAAGCGCGCGATACTGGTAGCGCGCCGGAATCGCGAAGGTCGCAAAAATCAGCGAGATGACGAAGATATTGTCGATCGACAGCGCCTTCTCGATGAAGAAGCCGGTGTAATATTGGAGGCCGGCCTCGCCGCCCTTCTCGATCCAGATCCATGCTCCAAAGGCGAGCGCGATCGAAATGTAGAGCAACGAGAGTTTCAGGCTCTCGCCAATCCCCATCTCCTTGTTTTCGCGATTGAGGATCCCGAGGTCGAAGGCGGTAAGCGCAACGACAAGGCCGATAAAGGCCAGCCAGAACCAGGCCGGGGTCCCCAGCCAGTCGGCGAACAGAAATTCCATGATATGATCCCTGGCATACGCCAAAGCCGCCGCCCTTGCGAGGCAGCGTCTCTGGTCGCTTCTTATGTCGGATTAAGTTGCGAGTGCGGGCGGGCGCGACAGCCGGGCGAGCCGGTTCCGGACCGCGAGCTTCAGCGTCTTGAGCCGCAGCAACCGGAACGGATCGGCGCCGCGGCGGCGATTCTCGTGGCGCAACGCGTCGTCGAGCTGACGATGCAGCATGGTCAGGCGATAAAATCGGGTATTGAGCGTCATGAAGGGCCTCCTGATTGGATAATCAAGCAGGTGACGCCGATGCCGGACCCGGGATTGAGGGGGGAGGTGGGCCCAGAGCATCGGTGTCACCCGATGCGGTCCGACATCACGTGGCGGAATTTCTTCCGCCGACGCCAGAGGGGCCCGGCCCGCATGGCTGGTATCTAGGATGTCCTGCTCCGGCTTACAAGGCTTTGCCCCTGCCCCATTCGTCGTGCTAGCCCGGAAAGGCATCGGATCGCCGAGCCAAGGGGGAGAGTGGATGACCGTTCTGATCGATCGCGATGGCCCGGTGACGATCGTCACCATCGACCGGCCGGCGAAGCGCAACGCCGTCGACCCCGACACCGCCGTCGCGCTGCGCGATGCGTTCACGGCTTTCGCGACCGACGCCGACGCTCGTGTCGCGATCCTGACGGGCAGCGCAGGACATTTTTGTGCCGGCTTCGACCTCGGCGCAGTCGGCACGTCGCGCTATGATCCCGACGGCCCTGGCCCGATGGGACCGACGCGCATGCTGCTCGACAAGCCGGTGATTGCCGCGGTCGAGGGCCATGCGGTGGCGGGAGGGCTCGAACTCGCGCTCTGGTGCGATATGCGCATCGCGGCGGAAAGCGCCGTGTTCGGCGTCTATTGCCGTCGTTGGGGGGTGCCGTTGATCGACGGCGGGACGGTGCGCCTGCCCCGCATCGTGGGTCAGGGCCGCGCGATGGACATGATCCTGACCGGGCGACCGGTCGCCGCCGACGAGGCGTATCGTATCGGCCTTGCCGATCGCGTCGTCGCCGATGGCGACACCTGCACCGCCGCGATCGAACTGGCAAAACAGATCGCCGCTTTCCCGCAAATCTGCCTGAATAGCGACCGGATCAGCGCCTATCGCCAGTGGGATTTCGATATCGCGGGCGCGCTCGCGCATGAAGCTCACGCCGGCGTTGTGCCTCTTCACGAAGGCGCGTCTCCCGGGGCGAAGCGCTTTACAGACGGCACGGGTCGCGGCGGCAGCTTTGCCGCGTTCAACGGAGAATGACGATGAGGATATGGATCGCCGCCGCCCTGCTCGCTCTGCCCCTGCCCGCTACCGCAGCGCCCGACATGCCCGCCGCCATCTACACCGACCCGGCGCCGGACAAGGTCCATCCCGCCGCGATGGAGGTCGTCCACATTCCAAGCGGCGGCGCCCTGATCAATGGCGTCGTCTATATCGCCGCGGGCGAAGGTCCGCATCCGACCGTCGTGCTCTGCCACGGCCTGCCCGGCAACGAGAAGAACCTCGATCTGGCCCAAGCAATGCGCCGCGCAGGCTGGACGGTCATCACCTTCAATTATCGCGGTTCGTGGGGCAGCCCCGGCGAATATCGTTTTGCGCAGAATCTGGAGGATGCGGACGCGGCCCTCGCCTTCGCGCGCGACGCCGGCAACGCCGCCAAGCTTCGGATCGATCCGAAGCGTCTGGTCGTCGTCGGCCACAGCATGGGCGGATGGGTGGCCGCGCTGACCGCGGCGCACGACAAGGATCTGATCGGTGCAGCGATGATCTCGGCAGGGAATATGGGCGTAATCGGCGGGCTGCCGCGCGACCAGGCGGTTGGCTTGCTTCGCGACAACGGCTTGGAAGCGCTCGCCGGAACAACGCCCGAAATCATGGCGGACGAGATTATCGCCAACAAGGATCGCTTCGATTTCGTGAAAGCGGCGCCGCGCCTCATGCAGACCAACCTGTTCGTCCTGACCTCTGACGACGGACTCGCGGGAATGAGCGACGCGCTGACCGCAGCGATCGAAACCGGCGGCGGCTCGAAACTGAAAACGCTGCACGTCGCGACCGATCATAGCTGGTCCGACGCCCGCATCCGGTTGCAGAGCGAGATTTTGAACTGGCTCGCGACGCTGACGGCGGTGGATTGATTGAGGTCCAGTGACGCCTAAAGCCACAAAAGCCCCGGACGCGCGCATCGAATTTGTGTCCTTTGTGGCTTTAAGACCGGATTTCGCGAGTTCGGGACAGGCTCGGGCGACACAAAATACGCATGGACGCACGAAACTGCTTCCAGTTTTGCTTCAGGCGAAGGAGCGAATATCGACGAAGTCAAAGAGCCAGAGCCGAGGCTGGCACAGCGGACCAATGTAGGAAAGCGGCATTTCGCGGGGCGGATGGCTGGTTGGGGGTGGGAAGCGGACAGTCACCCGACCCATGGTGCGCCCCGGCGAAGGCCGGGGTCCAGGGCGTTCGACAGCCGACGTTGCGTTCGCGCGCACTGGACCCCGGCCTTCGCCGGGGAGCACGTCTCGATCGTCTGCAATCGGTCGCTTGCTCTCCGTCATGCTGAACTTGTTTCAGCATCCATGGCCTGAGCTCTCCTTTCGCGCCGCGCCGAAGGAAACGGCAGCCCATGGATCCTGAAACAAGTTCAGGATGACGAGGCTATAAATGTCGCGTTCTGGTCGAAAGCGGTCATCGCTCCCTTTGTCATTCCCGCGAGAGCGGGAAGCTGGCGACCCGTCGTGTTCCCCGGCGAAGGCCGGAGCACCTGGGCCTGTCGAAGGGTCCGGGATGACGAAGATGGAGCGGGACGGGAAAAGAAGGTTCGCTTGCGGTCAATCGGACGCGGGCGTTCCGCCTATTTCTTCGGCATCAGGTTCATCGCCATCGCCGTCAGCGCCTCGGTCGCCGTCGAAATGACCGCAGGCGCATCGGGCGCCCAGAAGGGCGAATGGAGGCTGGGCAGGGTCCGCCCTTCCTTCTTCGCCGCATCGAACTCGGCCTGCGGGACGCCGCCAACCCAGATGATCAGGCTCTTGATGTCCTTATTCTCTTCGCGCGAGAAACGGCTGAAATCCTCGCCGCCCATCACGGGCGGCATTTGCATGACGCGCTTTTCGCCAAAGCGCGTTTTAAGAAAACCCGCCATCTCCTGCGTGAAATCGGGCGTGTTGAACATGGCGGGCGTGAACTCGTCCTTCTCGACCGTCACCACGGGCATCTTGTCGTCGGGGATGCCGGCGGCGATCGCTTCGCCCTTCGCGATCCGGGCGATACCGTCGAGCAGCTTCGCACGCACCTCGTCCGTATAGCTGCGCACTGTCAGTTGCAGCCGCGCTTCGTCGGAAATGATATTATGCTTGGCGCCCGCATGAAAGCTGCCGACGGTCACGACCGCGCTGTCGAGAGGGCTGATCTCGCGCGATACCAGCGTCTGCAACGTCGTCACGATCCGGCTCGCAAGCACGATCGGGTCCTTTGTCGCCTGCGGATAGGCGCCGTGCCCGCCGAGACCCTTCACCAGGATATCGACGCTGTCGACATTGGCGAGCGCATAGCCCGGCGTGTAGCCGATCATTCCGGCAGGAAAGCCAGCCGCGTCGTGGAAAGCGATCGCATATTGCGGCCGCGGGAAACGCGTGTAGAGCCCGTCGGCGAGCATCATCCGCGCGCCGGCGCCGCGTTCCTCGGCGGGCTGCCCGATCATCACCAGCGTCCCCGACCATTTGTCCTTGTTCGCTGCCATCAGCCGCGCGGTGCCGACCCAAGCAGTCATGTGCGTATCGTGACCGCAAGCGTGCATCACGCCGGTCTCGACGCCTTCCTTCGTTGTCACGCGCACCTTTGACGCACCGGCAAGCCCGGTCTGTTCGACCACCGGCAGTGCGTCCATGTCGGCGCGGACGAGCACGACCGGACCCGGCCCGTTCTTGAGCACCGCGACGACGCCGGTGCCACCGACCTTTTCCGTCACTTCGAACCCCAGCTTGCGCGCTTCGGCCGCCAGAACACCTGCCGAGCGCACTTCCATGAAGCTGAGTTCGGGGTTGGCGTGCAGATCCTTGTAGATATTCATCAGCGACGGCATCTGTTTCTGCACCTCGCCGCCGAGATCCTGCGCCGCGGCAGGCATGGTAAGCGCAAGGGCGGCAACGCCCGTCCACAAGATCCGCATCATATTTTCCCCTGTTGTCAGCTTGACGGTACGAGCTCGATCACGTCGAGCAAGGATTCATAAGCGGGCGACGGCAACACCAGCCGCCAGCGATTGTCGCCGATCCGTTCGACCAGCCCGGCCATGTCGCGCATCCGGTCGGAGCCATAGCTGACCGGCATCGACTCGTCGCCGAGCACCAGCGTACCCAGGAACACCTGTCGTTTCAGATTGTCGGAAAAGATCAGGCCGACCGGCCGCTGCGACCCGTTCACCTTCGTCAAGCTCATCAGCCCCTGCTCCGCCGAGACGCGGCAACGGAACCAGTCATAGGCGACATAGGCGAGCGTGCTGGCGCCCTGCGTCCCGATCTTGACCGTCCGGCACCGATATTCGCCGGGCGGAAGATGCGGGTTCGGCAGCGCGGCCATCGGCTGCAACAACACGCCTTCGCGGTCGATGCTGTCGCCGGAGCCCTTTGCGCGCGCATCGGCGAGCGCCGCTTCCCAGCTTGAATACCAGTTGCGGATGCGCTGCTTGTCCTGCGCGGTCGCCGTCGCGCGCCAGGTGCCCGCGGCGTCGACCTCGCCAGGCGGCGCGTCGGCCACCGCGGGCGGCGGAGGCGTCGGCTGCGGCGGCGGCGCCGTCTGGCAAGCACCAAGAGCCAGCCCCAGCGCAAGCGTCGAAATATATGGGATGCGACCCCGCATGATCCGTCCTTCCTGGTCGGTTATCGCTTAACCTTAGGAGGCGAAAGGGGAATGCTCAAGGCCGCTTCCCGATCAGGCGGCGGTCCAGCCACCATCGACGCTGAGGTTCGCGCCGGTAATGTTCGCCGCCTCGTCGCGGGTCAGGAAACTCGCGATCGCCGCGACCTGCTCGACCGTGACAAACTCCTTGGTCGGCTGGCCCGCGAGCAGCACGTCGTTGATGACCTGCTCGCGCGTCATCTTGCGCGCTTTCATCGTATCGGGAATCTGGTTCTCGACGAGCGGAGTCCAGACATAGCCGGGGCTGATGCAATTCACCGTGATACCCGCTTCGGCAACCTCGAGCGCGACCGTCTTGGTCAGCCCGGCAAGGCCGTGCTTTGCGGTGACATAGGCCGATTTGAACGGCGAGGCGACGAGCGAGTGCGCCGAGGCGGTCGCGATGATCCGTCCCCAACCCTTCTTGCGCATCCCTGGCACCGCATGGCGAATGGTGTGGAACGATGCCGTCAGGTTGAGCGCGATGATCATGTCCCATTTCTCGGGCGGGAAATCCTCGACCGGCGAGACGAATTGCATGCCGGCATTGTTCACCAATATGTCGACGCCGCCCAAATCCTTGTCGGCGCGGCCGAACATCGCTTCGATCTCGTCGGGCTTCGTCAGGTCGGCGCCGTCGTAAACCGCCTTGCCGCCGTTCAGCACTTCGATCGCGGTCCGTTCGGCCTCGATCGCCGCCGCTTCGCCAAAGCCGTTGATGATGATGTTCGCGCCGCTTGCCGCGAGCGCCTTGGCGATACCGAGCCCGATTCCCGAAGTCGATCCGGTGACGAGAGCGGTCTTGCCTTTGAGGTGCATGGTCAGTCCTTTCAGTGGGGGGAGTTCAGGATCCGGTCTTGGGGCGGAGGTCGCCCGACTGGACGGCAAAGCTGTCCGAGCGCCCTTCGACGATGCTTTCGGCAAGCAGATGCCCGTCCTTCATCGCCGCCTCGACCGCCGCGCGGCCGAGCGCCCAGTTGACCTCCATCGTCGAGCGCGAAAATTCGAAATCGCGCGCGCCGGTCTGCCAAACCGGCGGCTGGTGGATGAGCTGAACGACGTTGAGCGCTTTGCAGTCGACCATCTTTCGCACCGCCTTCACTTCGGGCAGGTCGGTAAAGTCGGCGGGCAATTTGCTCAGCATCCGGTCGATCAGCCGGTGTTCCTTGCGACGGCGGACCAGCCCGTCGGAAATTCGCCGCGTGCGGCTGGAATAGCGGATGTCCTTTTCGCGCGACCAGGCTTCCTCCAGGTCGTGCGGCCGATCGCCGCGCGCAGGAAACAGGTCGACCTGGAACACCAGCATATCGGCGTCGGTCGCCTCGACGACATGTTCGAGCGGCGTGTTCGAGACGAGCCCGCCGTCCCAATACCAGGTACCGTCGATCTCGACCGGCGGCAGTCCGGGCGGCAACGCGCCCGATGCCAGGATATGCCGCGCGTCGATGCGATCGGTGGTCGTGTCGAAATAGCGGAAATTGCCCGTCTCAACCGCGACCGCGCCGACCGACAGCCGCACCTTGCCGTCGTTCAAGCGATCCCAGTCGACCAGCCGGTCGAGCGTCGCGATCAGCGGGGTCGTGTCGTAGAAGCTTACCGCCGCGGGCGTCTGCCGTTCGGCAAACATCGGGGGCGGAATGCGCGGCACGAAAAAGCCCGGCACGCCGAAGGTCGCGACCTGCGCCGCCGCCCCGATGTGCGTCCATTCGCGTGCCCAGTCATTATCGACGATCGGCAGCGACGGCAGCGCCGACGAAACGCCATCCCAGAACTCGCGCATTTTTCCGACCGCGGCATCGCGCGGATTTCCAGCGATAATCGCAGCGTTGATCGCCCCGATCGATATACCCGCGACCCAGTCGAGTTCGATGCCAAGGTCGATCAGCGCTTCATAGACGCCGGCCTGAAATGCCCCAAGCGCGCCCCCGCCCTGAAGGACGAGCACAACGACATCGGGAAGCGGCAAGGCGGCACGGGCGGCACGGCGAGGCATGGACTCGGACGATCCTTTTCTCTGCGGTCGGCACCCGCGCCCTTTTGTGCACCGCAACACAGGCAATTGCAAGCGCGCCGAAGCGACAACGGTTGCGCGAAGCCTCTTCCAATTGCCCCCGCGCGCTGCCACAAACGGGGCCGGACAAGCAGTTAGCAGCTGGAGGAACCCCATGCGTCTCGACGACTATGACCCCGGCGACGATATCCGCGACCTTGGGCGCGGCGGTGGCGGTTTCGGCGGCGGCGGGGGTGGCGGCGGCATGGGCGGCCTGCTTATCGGCCTGCTGCCGATGCTTCTTGGCCGTAAAATGGGCTGCGGCACGATCTTGCTGCTCGGCGCTCTCGCCTTTTTCTTCTTCGGCGGCGGCATGCAGATGCTGGGCGGCGGCGGCACCGTCGATCCGGCAGCCGACAGCCGCGGTGCAGCGACAGGCGGCGCAACGGGCGCTGTTTGCGACACCCAGGCCGAGCGCTTCGCGTGCAACGTGTTCAGCTCGACGAACAAATATTGGGCGACCCAGATCAGCGGCTATTCGGAACCCGGCTTGCGCTTCTTCACCGACCGGAACACGTCGGGCTGCGGCGCCGCGCAAGCGGCGATGGGCCCCTTCTATTGCCCCGCCGACCACGGCATCTATCTCGACACCGCCTTTTTCAACGAGCTTCAGACCAAATTCGGCGCCGCGGGCGACGCGGCGCAAGCCTATGTCGTTGCGCACGAGGTCGGCCATCATATCCAGACCGTGACGGGCATTTCGGACCAGGTCCGCCGCGCCCAGCAACGCGCCTCGCAGGCCGAGGGCAACGCGCTCCAGGTCCGCATGGAGCTGCAGGCCGACTGTTACGCCGGCGTCTGGGCAAGCCGTGCGCGCAACGCGGACGGGGCGCAGGTCATGGAACCCGGCGACATGGAAGAAGCGATGCGTGCCGCGAACGCGATCGGCGACGACACGCTGATGCGCTCGGCCGGGCAGCGCCCCGTTCCCGAGAGCTTCACGCACGGGACCAGCGAACAGCGCATGACCTGGCTGCGTCGCGGCCTGCAAACGGGGGATCCGAAGCAGTGCGACACGTTCAACGCGTCGCTCTGATCGCGGCCGCGGCGCTGGCCGCGGCCCCCGCCTCGGCCGATACGGTCTATGTCCAGACAGGAAAGCTGATCGACGGCCTGTCGAACGAGGTGCGGAGCGGCCAGTGCGTCACGATCGTCGATGAACATGTCAAGACGGTCGGTCCGTGCGGAAAGGCGCCCGATGGCGCGACCGTCATCGACTGGTCGGACTACACGGTATTGCCCGGACTGATCGACCTTCACACGCATCTTGCCGACCTTGGGCAGAGCGCGGACCTTGCCGCGCCGATGAAAGCTTCGCCCGCCGAAACCGCGCTGGTCGGCGCCCGCAACGCCAGAGTGACGCTCGATGCGGGTTTCACCAGTGTCCGCGACGTCGGCACCTATCGCGGATTGACCGACGTCGCGCTGCGTAACGCGATCGATCGCGGCGACGTACCTGGCCCGCGCATGTGGGTTGCGGGCGCCTATCTCACCATTCCCGGTGGCGGGGGCGAGCTCAACGGCGTCGTTCCCAACGATCAACTGCCCCCCGACATGCGCCTTGGCGTCGCCGCGACGCCCGAGGAAGCGGCCGCAAAGACCAATTACCTCCTCGATCATGGCGCGAACTTCATCAAGACGATCGCGACTGGTGCGGTGCTGGCGATCGGCACCGAACCCGGCGCGCCCGAACTGACCGTCGACCAGCTGCGCGCGATCGTGAAAGTGGCGCATGCGCGCGGCAAGCGGGTCACCGCCCACGCGCATGGCGCGATCGGTATCCAGAACGCCATCAATGCCGGCGTCGACAGCATCGAACATGCCAGCCTTGCCGACGAAGCGACGCTTCAGCTTGCGAAGAAGCACGGCACGTGGCTCGCGATGGATATCTACAACGGAGACTACATCGAGGATGTCGGCACCAAGGAAGGCTGGCCCGAGGAATATCTGCGCAAGAACCGCGAAACGACCGACACCCAGCGCGCGGCGTTCACACGCGCGGTCGCGCTGGGCGTCAACATCGGTTTCGCAACCGACGCCGGCGTCTATCCGCACGGACTCAACGCGCGGCAATTCGCCTATATGGTCAAATATGGCATGACCCCGATGCAGGCGATCCAGGCCGCGACCGGCCGCGCCTCGGAAGAAATGGGCCGCGCCGACATCGGCGCCATCGCGCCCGGCCGCTATGCCGACATGGTTGCGGTGAAGGCCGATCCGCTCAAGGACATCCGGTCGCTCGAAAAGATCGACCATGTGATGAAGGGCGGCGCGGTCGTCCGCTAGCGCTTCACGGCACCCCGCGCTTCCGCATGCACCTCCGCGCGCGCCAGCAGCAGCGCAAGATCCTCGCGGCTGATGTCGAACGTCTCGCCCAGATCGTCGAGTGCGGCGTCGATGTCGGCCATCAGGAGTCCGGAAACGACGACTGGCACAACGGCCCTGCCTTCGACCGGTTTGGCACGGTGCGGATAGCTGTGGCCCGAGAAGCGGTGGTACAGCCATCCGACTGCGACGAGGATCAGCGAGTTTACCAGCACCGGCAGCAGCAGGTGCCCAATATTCCCCGATTGCACCATGTCCCCACCGACCACCGCGCTCAGCGCGGCAGCCCCTCCCGGCGGATGAAGGCAGCGGAGCAAAGACATGATCAGAATCGCACCGCCCACGGCGATCGCGGCCGCCAGCGCAGGTTGCGGGACAAGGCTGATGACGGCAACGCCGAAGATCGACGACACGCCATTGCCGCCGATGATCGACCACGGCTGCGCAAGCGGGCTTGCCGGAACCGCGAACAGCAACACCGCCGAAGCCCCGATCGGCGCCACGATCCACGGCGTCGCGGCGGGGAACAAGACGAAGCAAGCCCCGCCCGCAACCGCGATGCCGATCAGCGCGCCGAGGCTGCCGATCGTGCGGTCGCGCAGGCTTGCGCCCGCGAGCAAGGGTACGAACAGTCTGGTGGTCGATGTTGTCAGCGCCCGGAACACGTGATTCTCCTCTTCGGCCAGCGCGGATGAACCATCGCGGCGGCGTGATCCAGAGAGCTTTGATTTGATCGGGCGAAGCTCGATTGACGATCGCGCTTGAAAGCGTTCGCCGCAGCGTTAAACCCTCGCCATGCGTAACATGCTCCTGATCAGCGCGATCGCGCTCACCGCCGCCCTGTCCTCCCCCGCGTTCGCTCGCCCAATGACCGAGGTCGATCTGGCGACGCTCAAGCGCGTCGCTGCGCCGACCGCATCGTCCGACGGGCGCTGGGTCGTCTTTCAGCAGACCGATACCGAGAAGGGCAGCTACAAGCGGTCGACCGGCCTTTGGCTCGTCGATCGCAATGCCAAAAGCGCCAAGCCCGTCCAGATCGCCGACACGGCGGGAAAGAATGAAACCGCCCCTGCGTTCGCGCCCGACGGCAGCCTCTATTTCCTCTCGAACGCTTCGGGCACCGATCAGGTTTGGCGTATCGATCTTGCGGCTGGCGCTGCCGCAACGCAGGTGACCCAGACCAAGGCCGATGTCGCAGGCTTCAAAATCTCGCCCGACGGCAAGAAGCTGCTCGCCTGGGGCGACATCCCCAGGGAGTGCACCGACTTCGGCTGCGATGCGAAGGACAAGGGCGCCCTCGTCGGGCCCGGCAGCGGCCGCCTTTACAAAGACGGTGCCGGCTTCGTCCGCCACTGGGATGCATGGGAAACGCCAGGCACATATAGCCGTCCGTTCGTCTTCAATCTCGACGGCGGCAAGGCCAGCGTCGCGCGTGCCGTCGATGCCGGTCTGACCGGCGACAGCCCCTCAAAGCCGATGGGCGGCGGCGACGAACTCGCCTGGGGCGCCGACAGCCGCACTGTCTATTTCACGATGCGCAAGGCCGACCGGGACGAACCGACCTCGACCAACCTCGATATATATAGCTGGCTGGTCGACAGCCGGATGATGCCGGTCAATTTGACCGAAGACAATCATGCGACCGACACGCTGCCCGCCCCCTCGCCCGACGGCAGGTCGCTCGCTTATGTCGCGATGGCGCGGCCGGGTTACGAAGCCGATCGTCAGGTTCTGATGCTGCGCAATCTTGAAAGCGGTGAGATACGCAAGCTGACCGACGCATGGGACCGCTCGGTCGATTCGATCGCCTGGGCGGCCGACGGCAAGTCGCTCTTCGTCACCGCGCAGGATGTCCTCGACCATCCGATGTTCAAGGTCGACGTCGCAACCGGCAAGGTCGAGAAGCTCAAGGCGTCGGCTGAGGCGTTCGACGGCACGGTCGGCGACGTGACGGCGCTTCCGGGCGGCGCGCTGCTCTACACGCGCAACACCGCCCTCGCGCCAACCGACCTCTATGTCCGCGATGCCAAGGGCAAGGTGAAGCAGCTGACGGCGGCCAATGCCGCGGCGCTTGCCGAGTTCGACCCGGTCAAGTTCGACCGCATGCAGTTCGCCGGTGCGAATGGCGACAAGGTGTGGGGCATCATCCTGAAGCCCGCCGCCGCGACCGCCAAGCTGCCGGTGGCCTTCATCGTTCACGGCGGCCCGCAGGGCAGCTTTGGCAACGGTTGGTCGACGCGCTGGAACCCGCGCCTCTTCGCACAGCAAGGCTATGGCGTTGTCAGCGTCGATTTCCACGGCTCGACCGGCTATGGCCAGGCCTTCACCGACGCGATCAACAAGGATTGGGGCGGCAAGCCGCTCGAAGACCTTCGCCTCGGCCTCGCTGCGGCGGGCAAGCAGGACGCACAGCTCGACATCGCCAACGCCTGCGCACTCGGCGCCTCCTATGGCGGCTATATGATGAACTGGATCGCCGGTCAGTGGACCGACGGCTTCAAATGCCTCGTCCAGCACGACGGCGTGTTCGACGCGCGCGCCATGGCCTATGAAACCGAGGAGCTATGGTTCGACGAATGGGAGCATGGCGGCCCCTATTACGAAGTCCCCGAAGAGTTCGAGAAATGGAACCCGGTCAATCATGTCGCCAAGTGGAAGACCCCGATGCTGGTGATCACCAGCGAAAAGGATTTCCGTATTCCCTATACGCAAGGCCTCGCCGCATTCACCGCGCTCCAGCGCCGCGGGATCGAAAGCCAGCTTCTGGTCTTCCCCGACGAAAATCACTGGGTTCTGAAGGGCGCGAACAGCGTCCAGTGGCACCAGACGGTGTTCAACTGGCTGGGTAGCCATCTGAAGAAATAGCGTCAGGTTTCTGTCTTCTCGTCACCGCGGACTTGATCCGGGGTCCCGCTTCTTTCTTTCGATGTTGAAAGCGGGGTGCCGGATCAAGTCCGGCATGACGAAGAAATAGCGCTGTTCGGACGATCACCCCGTCGCCGCTTCGCCGCCCGCCTTGCCATAGAATATGCGCCATAGCGCCAGGTCGTCGCTGAAATCGGCATAATGATGCTCGACTCCAGCCGCGACGAACAGCAGGTCGCCCGCGCTGAATGGCGTGCGCTCGCCGTCGTGGATCAACACGCCTCCGCCTCGGACGACTGCGTAAAGCTCGTCCTGCTCATGCGGCGTCTGGCGGTTCGGCGGAACGGGAACCGACAGGCGGACGTCGAGCGTCCCGCGTTTCAGCGCCAGCACCGACCGTTCGCCCTCAGGCGTCGGCACTTTTTCCGCATGGTCGGAAAAGCGGATGACGCCGCTGCGCATCGTATCGTTCATGGCCTGGCTCCTGCACGCTGGCGCCAGTCTAATCTGTGCCGATCCGGCTTGCCAGTCCGCACCCCGGCTGGCAAAGGCGCCCGGCTATGCCGATGGAAAAAACGTTCGATCCCGCCGCTATCGAGGCGAAATGGGCCCATCAATGGGAAAGCCGCGGGCTGTTTCGCCCCGCGCGTCCCGACGCGACCCCCTTCACGATCGTCAACCCGCCGCCCAACGTCACCGGCGCGCTGCACATCGGTCATGCGCTCGACAATACGTTGCAGGACGTGCTGATCCGTTACGAACGGCTGCGCGGCAAGGATGCGCTGTGGGTGGTTGGCATGGACCATGCCGGCATCGCGACGCAGATGGTCGTCGAACGCCAGCTGGAAGAGCAGCAGGACAAGCGCACCAATTACAGTCGCGAGGAATTCGTCGAGAAGGTCTGGACCTGGAAAGCGGCAAGCGGCGGCCAGATCACCGGCCAGCTCCGCCGCCTCGGCTGTTCGATGGACTGGTCGCGCGAACAGTTCACGATGGACCCGCATTTCACCGCCGCCGTGGTGAAGGTGTTTGTCGACCTCCACAAAAAGGGGCTGATCTACCGCGACAAGCGCCTTGTGAATTGGGACCCCAAACTCAAGACCGCAATTTCGGATCTCGAGGTCGAGACGCACGAGATTCAGGGCGGCTTCTGGCACTTCAAATATCCGCTCGCCGACGGCGTGACGCTCGACGACGGGCGCAATTATATCGAGGTCGCGACAACGCGCCCCGAAACGATGCTCGCCGACATGGCCGTCGCGGTGCATCCAAGCGATGCGCGCTATGCGAGCGTGATCGGCAAGGACATCCTCCAGCCGATCACGGGCCGCCGCTTCAAGATCGTCGCCGACGAACATGCCGATCCGGAACTGGGGTCGGGCGCGGTGAAGATCACGCCGGGGCATGATTTCAACGACTTCGACGTTGGCAAGCGCGCGGGCTTCAGGGCTGGCGAGATGCTCAACATGCTCGACGGCGACGCCAATGTCATTCAGACCGCCGATGGCCTGATCCCCGACGAATATCTGGGCCTTCACCGCTTCAAGCGCGACGGCAAGGATGGCGCGCGCGAATTGGTCGTGACGCGGATGAAGGAACAGGGCTTCCTGATCCCCCACGTCGTGACGCCAAAAGATGGCGACGTCGTCGAACACGACGCCGAACCGCGCACGATCCAGACGCCGTTCGGCGACCGTGGCGGCGTGGTGATCGAGCCCTGGCTGACCGACCAATGGTATGTCGACGCCGAAACCCTCGCCCAGCCTCCGATGGCGGCGGTGCGCGACGGGCGCATCAACATCGTGCCGAAGACGTGGGAAAAGACCTTCTTCAACTGGATGGAAAATATCCAGCCATGGTGCGTCTCGCGGCAATTGTGGTGGGGTCACCGGATTCCGGCGTGGTACGCCGACGACGGCCGCATCTTCGTCGCCGAGACCGAAGAAGAAGCGCAGGCCCAAGCCGGAGCCGGCGTAGCGATCGCCCGCGATCCCGACGTCCTCGACACCTGGTTCTCGTCCGCCCTCTGGCCCTTTGCCACCCTCGGCTGGCCCGAAGACACCGAACTGCTCAAGCGCCATTACCCGAACGACGTCCTCGTCTCCGGCTTCGACATCCTGTTCTTCTGGGATGCGCGAATGGCGATGCTGGGCATGGAGTTCATGGGCCCCGAGCGTGAGCGACCCGAAGACAAGGTGCCGTGGAAGACGCTCTATCTCCACGGCCTCGTCCGAGCGCCAGACGGCGCGAAGATGTCGAAGTCGAAGGGCAATGTCGTCGACCCGCTCGGGCTGATCGACCAATATGGCGCCGACGCGCTGCGCTTTTTCATGGCAGCGATGGAAAGCCAGGGCCGCGACATCAAGATGGATGACGCGCGCCTGGCGGGCTATCGCAACTTCGCGACCAAGCTGTGGAACGCCGCGCGCTTTTGCGAAGCCAACGGCATATCGGCCTCGACCAGCTTCGAAGCGCCCGCCGCGACATTGCCGGTCAATCGCTGGATCATCGGCGAGGTCGCCGCAACCGTCGCCGCAATGGACAAGTCGCTGGCCGACTATCGTTTCGACGAGGCGGCGAATGCGATCTACAGCTTTGCGTGGGACCGCTTCTGCGACTGGTATCTCGAGCTGATCAAGCCTGCGTCGAGCGAGGTCGAGAGGGGCACGATCGACGATGAGACCAAGGCCGTCGCAGGCTGGGTGCTCGACCAGATTCTCGTCATGCTCCACCCCTTCATGCCTTTCATCACCGAAGAGCTGTGGACGGGACTGGGAGACCGCGCCGACTATCCGCTGATCACCGCCAGGTGGCCCGCGCCCGGCGCCGTGCGCGACGCCGACGCCAGCGCCGACATCGACTGGTTGATCAAGCTCGTCAGCGAATTGCGCACGGCAAAGGCCGAACTCGGTCTGCCGCCCGGAGCGCGCCTTGCCGCACATTTCCCTGCGTCGCTGAACGGTCGCACCGACAAGCTTGCGGCGCAGCTCGACCGCCTCGCGCGCCTCGACACGATCAGTTTCGACCCCGCCCCGGCGGGTGCCTCGGCGCAACTCGTCGTCGAGGGCGAGACGATCACGGTGCCGCTCGAAGGCGTGATCGATATCGCGGCCGAACGCGACCGCCTGACCAAGGCGCTCACCGCCGCGGCGAAAGAGCGCGACGGCCTGGCCGGACGCCTCAACAACCCAAGCTTCGTGGAGCGTGCCAAGCCCGAAGCGGTTGACAAGGCGCGCGCCGACCACGCCGCCAAGGACGCCGAGGCCGACCGCCTGACCGCCGCGTTGGCAAGGCTGGGGTGACCGACGACGCGCCTTTGACGCCGACACCCGTGGCGGCCGCCGCCGACCCCGCTGCGGGGCCGGTGCCGCCACGACAAACGGCGCGCGGCGGCGGGATGGACCTGACGAGCGGGCCGATCGCCAAGACGCTGATCCTCTTCGCGCTGCCGACGCTCGCATCCAACATCCTCCAGACGCTGTCAGGATCGGTGAATTCGATCTGGGTCGGCCAATTCCTGGGCGAAAGTGCACTCGCTGCGACCGCGAATGCCAACATCATCATGTTCCTGATGTTCGGTGCCTTCTTCGGATTTGGCATGGCGGCAACCGTCCTCATCGGCCAGTCGATGGGCCGCGGCGATATCGATGCGGCGCGGCGCGCGAGCGGCGGCGCCATCGGGCTCGCGATCGGCTTCTCGCTCGTCATTGCGCTGATCGGCTGGTTCGCGTCGGATCGGATATTGCGCTGGCTCGAAACCCCACCCGAAGCCTTCCAGCTCGCACACGACTATCTTCGCGTCACATTCATCGCCGTGCCCGCGAGCATGTTGATGGTGATGCTCTCGATGGCGTCGCGCGGGGCGGGCGATGCGGTGACGCCGCTGCGCTTCATGATCCTGACCGTTGTGCTCGACGTCGTGCTGAACCCGGTCCTGATCCTCGGGCTCGGCCCCGCGCCCCGGCTCGGCATCGCTGGCAGCGCGCTTGCGACCGCGATTGCGGGCACGATCAGCCTGATCGGCATGATCGGCTGGTTCTATGCCAAGGGTCATGTGCTGCGCCTGCGCGGCCGCGAGCTTGCCTATCTGCTTCCGGACTGGGGCGAGCTGCGCTTCATCATCGGCCGCGGCCTGCCGATGGGCGCCCAGATGCTTGTCATCTCGGGCGCGGGGCTGATCATGGTCGGGCTCGTCAACCGCGAGGGGCTCGTCACCGCAGCGGCCTATGGCGCGACATTGCAGCTGTGGAACTATATCCAGATGCCCGCGCTAGCCGTCGGTGCCGCCGTCAGCTCGATGGCAGCGCAGAATATCGGCGCGCAGCGCTGGGACCGCGTGGCCGGCGTCACGAATAGCGGCATCGCGATCAACCTCGCCATGACCGGCGTGCTGATCGCGCTGCTCCTGCTGTTCGACCGCGCTGCGCTCGCCCTCTTCCTCGGCAGTGGCAGCGCGGCAATCGATGTCGCGCGCAACATCCAGTATATCGCGACGTGGACGTTCCTGCCCTTTGGGACAACGATCGTGCTGATCAGCACGCTGCGCGCGAACGGCTCGGTCGTCCCGCCGCTCGTCATCCTGTTCCTGTCGATGTTCCCGATCCGGCTCGGTATCTATTATTTCGGTTATCCGGTGATCGGCAGCGACATTCTGTGGTGGAGCTTCCCGCTCTCGTCGCTCGCCTCGCTTGCCATGGCATGGGCGGTGTACAAACGCGGAAACTGGCGCCGCGCGCTGCCCCAGGCGAAAGCGGTCTGAGCCTTTTTCTTCGACCAAAGCGCTCACCCCTTCGACTGGCGGCCCGACGTCTGCTAGCTTCGGCACAATGTTTGACGCTAAAGCAGCCCCAATGAACATGACCATTCGCAAAGAGGCGCTGCGCGACCAGCGGGCGAAGATGCTGGCAGCGGCACCCGACTGGCGGGCCTCCGACGCCCGCGTCAATCCCCGCGTCGCAATCGGCTCGATCCTCGCCATGTGGCTGCTCTATTTCCTGATCACGACCGGGCTCGGCATGCTGGCGGGCGCGGAGCAATGGGAATATGCTGGCCGCCGCGCTCTGGTGGTGGTTGCGGGCATCCTCTGCACCTTCGTGCTCTACCAGCTCATCCAGCGCGTCCAGCCCCAGGGCTTCGGCGCACGGCTGGGCCTGGCCCTCGGCGCAGCGGTGCCGCTGGTCGCGGTCTATGCCACGATCAATCTGCTCGTCTTCTTCTACTGGTTTCCCGGCCCCGATGCCGAGCAGATCATCAAGGAAGTCCAGTCCAAATTCCCCATTGCCTGGGAGACGGTGCTGATCGTCGACAGCTCAATCCGCTGGTATTTCTTCTTTGCGGTGTGGGCCGCGCTCTATGTCGCTTTCGGTTATGCGAACGAGATGCGCGCGGTCGAGCGCCGTGCAAATCATTTCCGGATCGAGGCGCAGACGGCGCAGCTTCGCGCGCTGCATTATCAGGTCAATCCGCACTTCCTGTTCAATACGCTCAACTCGCTCTCGACGCTGGTCTTGCGCGGATCGAAGAGCGAGGCCGAGACGATGATCATGAATCTCGCGTCCTTCCTTCGCTCCAGCCTTGCCGTCGACCCCGAACAGCTCGTCAGCCTCGACGAGGAAATTGCGCTACAGCGCCTTTATCTCGACATCGAACAGACGCGCTTTCCCGACCGCCTCCAGGTCGAGGTGAACATTCCGAAAGATCTGGAAAATGCCTGCGTCCCGGTCCTGATTCTGCAGCCGATTATCGAGAATGCGATCAAATATGGCGTCGCACCCAGTAAGGGCAAAATCGCAATCCGGCTGACCGCAAGCAGCGAATATGGCTTGATGGTGGTGCGCGTCGAGAACGACATCGACCCCAAGGCGCCCGCGCCGCCACCCGGAACCGGTCTCGGCCTCGGCAATGTTCGCGAGCGTTTGCTCACCCGTTATGGACCCACCGCGGGCTGCGAATGGGGGCCTTCGGACACCGGTGGTTTCTTCGTCTCGCTGTGGCTACCTTTGGCGCGGGAAGGCTGTTGATATGCTTCAAACATTGCGCACCCTGATCGTCGACGACGAGCCGCTCGCGATCGAACGGCTTCAGATCCTTGCCGGGCAACAGGATGGCGTATCGCTTGTCGGCACGGCCAGCGACGGCGCTTCGGCGCTGCGTCTGGTGGATGCTCTCGCGCCCGATCTGGTCCTCTGCGACATCGCGATGCCAGACCTCAACGGCCTTGCGGTCGCTGCCGCGATCGAACAGCTCGACAATCCACCCGCGGTCGTCTTCGTCACCGCCTTCGATCAATATGCCGTCGCCGCCTTCGACGTCGCGGCGGTCGACTATCTGCTCAAACCCGTGTCGCCCGACCGTCTCGCCCGCGCGTTGGCGCGCGTCCGCGAATGGCGCGCCGCCGAGCGCGCGCCCAAGCAGAAGAGCAAATGGATCGGTGAATTCTGGGTCCAGAACCGCGGCGAAATGTTGCGCATCGATGCAGGCCAGGTCGACCTGATCGAGGCCGAGCGCGACTATATGCGCCTGCACGTCGGCGGACGCAGCTGGCTGATCCATCAGACGATCAAGTCGCTGGAAGCCCGGATGGACCCCGATCAGTTCATGCGTATCCACCGGTCGAAGATGATCCGCCGTGGCGGCATCGTCGGCCTGAAACATCATGGCGATGGCGCCTGGAGCGTCGACCTGGGCGAGGGCGGAGTCCACCGCATCGGGCGCACTTACCTGCACGACGTAAAGGCGATCATGCACGCCTGAACAAGCAAGGCGGCCATGCCGCTCTGGGGCATGACCGCCTTCGCCGCGACCCGCCCCCTGCTTGTGGGCGGCCGAAGCACCGATATCCGTCAGGGAGCGGCGACCAGCGGCGGCTTCTCGCTCGCGAACCTTGCGTGGCTGCCATTATACAGCGCCGCAACCTGCGGTTCGACGCTGCGCTTCGCTGCGGCTTCGCATTCCAGTGCCGCGGCGCGCTGACGAAGCGATCGTGAATCGACCGAACACATCGATTTGATCGCCATACGGACCCGCGTGTCGAGCCGTTCGCGACCGGCCGAGGTCGAAAGGTTGAGATCGTTATAGTGGATCGTCACGCTTGGGCGTTGGAGATCGTCCTGCGCGAAGGCGGGAACCGCAGCCCCGCCACTCGCAATGGCGGCGATCAGGATAAAGGATAGTTTCGACATGGGGAGTGTCCTCTCATCTGGGGGATGATGATGCGGGACACGAAAGGAGTTAGAACCGGGGAAGACTAAAACCCTTCCGCATCCCGCAATCAGGAGATGCGCCAATCTGGCGCGCTTTGCGTGCGCGGTTCGACCGGTCCCGCGCGCTTGTCGATTGGAAAGACAAAGCGCGTCTGCGCATCGACCAATGGCCGAAAGCTTGTAATCTGCCGTTCATCATGGCCTTCTTCTCGCATGGCAAGGAAGCGCAAGCAGACCGCGAGTCGCGATGTCGTCCAGCGTCGGCTGGTGTTCGCACTGGCGCTGGCAATGGCGGGCCTTGCCGCGGGCGGCGCGCTCGGGATGCTGACTGTCGGCGGCGGCTTGTCCGGTGGCTTGGCGGACGATCCCTCCTTCGCGCAGCTTAGCGCCAATCCGGATGCACTTGTTGCCGACGGCGGCGTGTCGGCCGCCCCGTGCCTCGATTGTGCGGACAGCTATGGCGTAGGCGGGCGACTGCGCGCCGAGCACGACAAGAGGATGAGCGAACCCTTCCGCGAACTGGGCGCGGTGGACATGGATATGCCAACGGAGCGCGCGGACGACGATTATCGGTATGGCGGACGCTTTCCCGATCCGCCCGCCCTCGCCGTCAAGGCGGTGCCGGCAATGGTGGTGCCGGTCGCGCTTCCAGAAGACGCAGCGACAGCGCCCACCGCGCAGCAAACAGGCCCCGACGATCCGCCGGAGCCTTCTGCGCCACCGAAATAGAAATCAGTTCTTCGGCTGGGCCGTCGCGGGATGCGCGCAGCGTGTCGTGTCGCCCGCCTTGCAAGCCGCGACATCGGCTTCCCACTGAATCCGCTCTTCGGCCGACATGGCAGCAATGCGCGCCTTTTCGGCTTCATATGTTGCCGTTTCCTGGGTGAATGTGGCCTGTGCCGACGCCTCGGCCTGCGCCGCCGCCGCGACCTGGGCGTTATAGGAGTCGGTCTCGGCCTTCGCTTTTGCCTGCTGTTCGGCATTCAGGCGCGCGGTGTTGGCACGCTCTTCTGCGGTCGTGCCGTCGGCCTGTTTCTGCATCGCCGCCGCCGACCCTGCCGCGAGCAGCGCGATCGCTGCGGTCGCCGTGAAAATCGTCCTGATCATCGAAGCTCTCCTTCTATCGAGGCACCTGTCCGTCCAACGCTCCGCCCCGCAATGGCGTTCCCGATCGGCGCGTCCCATCCGCAAGTTTGACGTCGCGTCGCGCTGCCGCCATGTTGGCCGCCTCCTTCTTGTCCGAACGGCGGGTCCTTTGCCAGCACCAACGCGTCACCCGATCAATCGTCCGGTCTTTTTCGTACCGCTCGCAATCCTGACCGCAGCGCTCGTGCTCAGCCTGTGGTTCGGCGCCGATTTCGTCGCGGCGGAAACGCGGGCAAACGACTGGATCTTGCGCGCGTTCGGGCCGGTGTTTGCGGGCGCGGGACTGGGCTTCATCCTTCTGCTCGTCATCGTCGCCTTTTCTCCGCTCGGAAAGACGGTCATCGGCGGCGCAGGGGCAAAGCCGCTGCTCGGCCGGTGGCGCTGGTTCGCCGTGATGCTCTGCACGACGATCGCCACGGGCATATTGTTCTGGGGCGCCGCCGAGCCCTTGTTCCACCTCAACGCCCCACCCCCGATGCTGGGCCTCGAGCCGGGCAGCGATGCCGCGGCAACGTTCGCGATGTCGACGATGTTCCTGCATTGGACGCTGACCCCATACGCAATCTACACTGTCGCCGCGCTCGCTTTCGCGCTCGTCTATTACAACCGCGGCGAACCTTTCAGCCTGTCGTCGCTGTTCGTTCCGCTCATCGGCCGGCGCGCGCATGGTCCGGTCGGAACCGCCATCGACATCATCTGCCTCTATGCGCTCGTTGCGGGTATGGCGGCATCGATGGGCGCAGGCATCCTGTCGCTGGCGGGAGGGATTGAAAATCTGGGGGGATTTGCGGGCGGCATGCCGCTGCGATGGGGAATCGCGGCGCTGATCGTCGCGAGCTTCCTGATTTCCGCAGCGACCGGTCTGCAAAAAGGCATTGCCGGCCTGTCCGTGCTCAATACCTGGCTGTTCTTTGCGATCATCGCCTTTGCGCTGCTCGCCGGCCCGACGTCGCAACTGTTCGGACTCTCGCTACGCGGTGGCGGCGAATATTTCAGCACCTTCGTGCCGCGCAACCTTGGCCTTGATGTCGACGGCGACTGGAGTCGGCAATGGACGATCTTCTATTGGGGCAACTGGTTCGCATGGGCGCCGGTGACCGCCTTGTTCCTCGGTCGTCTGGCGATCGGGTATAGCGTACGCGAGTTCATCCTGATGAACCTGGTCCTGCCCTCGCTTTTCGGCGCCCTGTGGATGATCGCGATTGCGGGGTCGGCGATCGTCATCGACCAGCAAAGCAGCGCCAGCCTCTATGCCGTGATCGCTGCAAAAGGTCCGGACTCGGTCCTGTTTCGTCTTTTCGATGCGCTCGGCGGAGGGCCTGCCGCGACCGGACTGATCCTCTTCACCATCTTCCTGTCCTATGTCGCGGGCGCCGACGCCAATGTCTCGGCAATGAGCGCGCTGTCTACGCGCGGCATCACGCCCGACGCGCCCGAGGCTCCCATGGCGGTGCAGAGCGTGTGGGGCGTTGCGGTCGGGCTGGTAGCGGTCGTGCTGGTCGCTGCATCGGGGATCGACGGCATCCGCATGATGTCGGTACTTGGCGGTTTCCCCGCGCTCTTCGTCATCATCGGCGCGGCCATATCGCTCGCAGTGATGATGGTACGGGGGCGACCCACGGCCGCCCCCGCCCTCTCCGACTGATTACCAGATGCGCGTGCGCGCTTCGGGCTTGATGTAATATTTGCTGTCGGGCGTCACGTTGAACGCCTTGTACCAGGCGTCGACGTTGCGCACCGGCCCGATGATCCGCCAACGCGCCGGGCTGTGCGGATCGCTTGCGACCTGCTGCTTGGTCGCATCATCGCGCGCCTTGTCGCGCCACGCCTGCGCGAACGCGAGGAAGAAACGCTGGTCGCCGGTCAACCCGTCGATCACCGGCGCTTCCTTGCCGTTCAGCGAACGGTGGTAGGCATCATAGGCGACCTCGAGCCCCGCGAGATCGGCGATATTCTCGCCCATCGTCAGGTCGGGGTTGATGAACGCACCCGGCGCCGCCTCATAGGTCGCATATTGCGCGCCAAAGCCCTTCGCCTGCTCCTCGAAGCGAGCGCCATCGGTGGCCGTCCACCAGTCACGCACTGCGCCATTGGCGTCGATCTTGCGTCCCTGATCGTCGAAGCCGTGCGTGATCTCGTGGCCGATGACGGCGCCGATCGCACCATAATTCACCGCATCATCGACGCTTTCGCTGAAATAGGGCGCCTGCAGGATACCGGCCGGGAACACGATCTTGTTCTCGAGCCCGCCATTATAAGCGTTCACCTCCTGCGGGTTCATCGACCATTTCTTGCGGTCGACCGGCTTGTTCAAGTCGGACAGCGAATAAGCATATTCGAACGCCGCGCTGCGCTTCACATTGCCGTAAAGGTCGGCAGGGTCGATCTTCAGCCCCGAATAGTCGCGCCATTTGTCGGGATAGCCGACCATGACGTCCATCTTTTCCAGCTTTGCCTGCGCCGCGGCCTTGGTTTCGGCGGCCATCCAGCTGTTGGTCCGGATGCGGTCGCCCATCGCAAGTTTCAGGTTCGCGACCAGCGTCTCCATCTTCGCCTTCGCGCTCGCCGGGAAATATTGCTTGGCATAGGTTTCGCCGACAAGTTCGCCGAGACTGCCGTCGACGAGCGTCAAGCCGCGCTTCCAGCGCGGGCGCAGTTCGCCGACACCGCTCAGCACCTTCGTATATTCGAAACGGCTGTCGACGAATGCCTTCGAGAGATAGGGCGCGGCGTTGTCCGCGACATGAAACTGCTGCCACAGCTTGATCGTGTCGAGCGGCGTCTTCGCATAGAGCGCTGCAATGTCGCGAATGGCCGTGTTCTCGTTGACGATGATTCGCTTTTGCGGTGCGATTCCCGCGCCCTCGAACCAGGCTTTCCAATCGAGCCCCGGCGCATAGGCGGCGAGCTCGTCGGACGACATCGGATTGTTGATCTTTCCGATATCGCGGCGATCGGCGATCGCCCAGCTGACCTTCGCAATCTCGGTCTCGAACGCCATGATCGCATCGGCCGCTTTGTCAGGCGCGGCGTTGCCGACCAGCTTCAGCGTGCGAGCGATATAGTTGCGATACGCGTCGCGCTGTGTCTTGAAGCTGTCGTTCAGATAATAGTCGCGTTCGGGCAGCCCGAGGCCGCCCTGCCCCAGCCAAAGCACGTTCGTCGTGGGATCATTGGTGTCGGCATAAGGCCCGCCGCCGACAATCGTCGCGCCGAAAGTGCCCTGCGTTGTCCCCATGAAGCGCGCCATCGCGCTCTTGTCCTTGATCGCCGCAACCGCGTTGACGTCGGCGACCACCGGCTTGGCGCCGAGGGCGTCGACGCGCGCTTCGTCGAGGAAGCTCTGGTAAAGTCCGCCCACCTGGCTCGTCGCCGGCGCGCCCGTCACAAGCTGCCGCAGCTGGCGCTGGGTCAGGTTATAGACGTCGTAGTCGACCCCTGCCGACGCTTGATCGGCGGGAATTTCGGTGCGCGCAAACCAGGCGCCATTGGCATATTTGTCGAAATCGTCGCCCGGCTTCACCGACGTGTCGCGCGCCCCGAGATCGACACCCCAGCTGCCGAAGGTCAGCGCTTTGAGCGATCCCTCGTCCTTGCCGCCCGCATCGTCGGCTGCAGCGGTCAGTTCCGCCGCCGGCGCCGCATCGCGCGCCATGGCAGGCGATGCCATCAATGCCGCCGCAATCGCGAGTCCGGCTGCTCCTGCGAATAAGCTCTTCATTTCCCCAGTCTCCTAATTCCCCGCGCCGCCGGGTCGAGGCGGCGTACATGGCCATGCTTGTCCGCCCGCGCGGCGGAAGGGTCAAGCGACGGGTCGGACGCTGGTCGAAGGCTTTGGGATGTTGGTGGAAAGACAGGCAGGTGAAAGCCGCGTTCGCCGTGGCGCGCGGAGAATCCTCACCTGCCTTCGCATCCGCTGTGGCTCAGGCGATGACGAATTCAGTCCGATTTCGGAATGACCGTCGGCTCGTCCTTATAGACGACAACCATGTGCCACTGCGTATCGTCATGCGAACCCCATACTTTGCTGGGTCCCTTTCCATCATAGACCTCCACGACATCGGCAGGGCCGATGGCGACACGATGCTGCCCATAATAGGCATCGACAGCCTCTTCCGCTCTGTCTCGCGAGTCGAAGATGAAGACCAAAATCCTGTCGTCGGCCATTTCAGTTCCCCTCAGAATGCATCGGCATCGGATATCATCGCCGCACGCTTCGCACCGTCGAGTTTGAAATGGGTCTTCCAAACATCGCGGCCGTCAAAATAGCGAATACAGTCGAGCTTGGTCGGACAGGCAGTGGACAGCTCGGTGCCGAGGCCGTGCTTATCCTCGAAACCCGTGACACTCTGCCTGAAGCTGTCGTCCGGGAGCGCGATCAAGCGACTGAGAAAGCTTTGCTTGAAGCTTTCATATTGCGTTTCGACGGCATCGATCTGGGCTCGTCGGGCTGCATCGGGCGGCGTATATTCTTCCCCGAAGAGCGTCACCGCTGCCGCCGCCATTTCGGGGGCAGACTCAGCGGATTCCCTTGCAGCCTCGCCCACTGCAACGACCGAAGCCCCTCCCGTCAGCGCCAGAATCTGCGCCGCCATACCGGTCGAGAAATATTGTGCCAGGCCGCCCTTTGCCGTGGCATTTGTCGCGCTGTTCCCACCCTCGAAATTGGCTCCGAAGCTCGCCAGAACCGAATAGGCGTCGACCGCGTCCCCGCGCCGCGCGGCAAACAGACAGGGATGGCTTTGCACCGACGCGCCCGACGGCGACACCTTGCAAGGAGACAGGAGATTTTGTTTCGAAGCGCTGGTCTTCAGATCGTCCGTATTGGCCAGCAGCGGCATCAACACCGCCTCTTGCCGATCATAGCCGACCACGACCGATGGAACCTGGCCTGGCGTCGTTCCCACCTTGATCCCGAACGACGTATTCGTCCCGAATACCATCATGTTGCTGTGGCGGGTTGCTTGTACGCAGCCGCTCGTAGCGATCAGGCATGCTATGGCTGCAAGCTGGCCGATTGGTCGACGACGCATAAGGATTGCCCCTTCAGTTTCGACAAGATGTCCTTCGTATGATTTGCCTGCCCGGGTGTCCGAATGACGATGAGCAACTGACATTGCGAGGGGTCGGCCATGATCCATCGCGCATCGCTCCAGCCAAGATAGGCCCCGCCGCCCGGCAATGTGTCCCAACCGATGCCCGCCCCCGCGCGCTCGATAGCAAACAGGCCTTCGGCCAGGACGGGGACGCGGACGCGAACGATGCCGACCGACGTGATGTCCGCCGTCTGGCCCGCCCCGACGTTGATGACGGTGCAGCCGGAAAGCAGCGCAACGCTCGAAGCAATGAGCGCTGCATGGCTGCTAATCATCCGGATGCGGATCGGCGGGGGCGTGCTCGCCATCATAAAAGGCTGCGACCTTAGCCCGCACGTCGCCGATGAACTCGTCCTTCCTCACATTGTGACCAGGGCAGTCATGCGTCGTCGCCGGATCCTCCTTGTGCAACCGGATGGTCGCAGGATCGAGCCCGAGCCGCCGACCGATACTGGCCACCGCCGCGACAGCATTGCGCCGTACCGCAAGCCCGCGGCCCGAATTGAAAGCTTCGATATCGTAATTGCCCAGCATCTCGACGCCGATCGAGACATTGTTCCAGCCCGGCGAATGGCGTCCGGTGGTGGTCAGCGGCGTGAACACCCAGATTTGCCGGTCGTCGACGAACAGATGCGGTCCGGCGCGCCAGCCCAGCCCTCTGTAATAGCCCTCAAGATTGCGGATATGCTGCATCGAGAAACCGTTCGGCCGCTGCGCGAGCGACGGAACGGCCGTGTTGTGCACGGTGATGAAGGACGGCCGCCATGCCGACCAGTTCAGCCCCTTGCAATACCGGTCGAATTCTTGCTGGTTGAACGCCAATCCAACAATCGGTTTCCAGTCTGGCATTTCCGTCTCCCCACCGACACATGCGATGAAGGGGTCAGGATATGGGCGGACGCTGTTGGACGGAAACACCAAGCTGATCCATTGTGGTCCCAAATCCGACACCCTATCTTCACGCCGCAACGGCCTCTTGCGCCGAAAGAACAAATCTGGAACATACCTCCCCCATGAGTCTCACCCACATCCCAGGTCAGCGTCGGCGGTCCGCATGCTGACCCACATCAAGGTGCGCGGTGCGCGCGAGCATAATCTGAAAGGGGTGGACGTCGATCTGCCGCGCGATGCGCTGATCGTCATCACCGGCCTGTCGGGCAGCGGCAAATCCTCGCTCGCCTTCGACACCATCTATGCCGAGGGGCAGCGGCGCTATGTCGAGAGCCTGTCCGCTTACGCGCGCCAGTTCCTCGAAATGATGCAAAAGCCCGATGTCGAGCATATCGACGGGCTGTCGCCGGCGATCAGCATCGAACAGAAGACGACAAGCCGCAATCCGCGCTCCACCGTCGCGACGGTGACCGAGATCTATGACTATATGCGCCTGCTGTGGGCACGCGTCGGCATTCCCTATTCGCCGACGACGGGCGAGCCGATTTCGGCGCAGACGGTTACCGACATGGTCGACCGCGTGATGGAATTGCCCGAAGGCACGCGCGCCTATCTGCTTGCCCCTGTCGTGCGCGGCCGCAAGGGCGAGTATAAGAAGGAACTCGCGCAGTGGCAGAAAGACGGGTTCACGCGTGTCCGCATCGACGGCGAATTCTACGAGATCGGCGAGGCGCCGACCCTCGACAAGAAATACAAGCATGACATCGAGGTTGTCGTCGATCGCATCGCCGTCCGCGAAGGACTCGGCACGCGGCTCGCCGACAGCTTCGAGACGGCGCTCAAGCTCGCCGAAGGGCTTGCCTATGTCGACCTTGCCGACGGCCCGGTCCCAGGCCGCGAGGACGAAGATACCGGCGGCGCGATGAAGGGCGCGGGCATTCCCGCGAACCGGCTGATCTTTTCGGAAAAATTCGCCTGCCCCGTCTCGGGCTTCACGATCGCCGAGATCGAACCGCGGCTGTTCAGCTTCAACGCACCGCAGGGTGCGTGCCCGGCGTGCGACGGCCTCGGCGAGCGGCAGGAGTTCGACCCCGATCTGGTCGTTCCCAACCATGCGCTGAGCCTGAAGAAGGGCGCGGTGGTGCCGTGGGCGAAATCGAACCCGCCCTCGCCTTATTATATGCAGGTGCTCGAAAGCTTGGGCAAAGCCTATGGCTTCGACCTGACGACGCCGTGGCAGGATCTGCCCGGCGAAGTGCAGCTCGTCATCCTGTACGGCAGCGGCGGCAAACCCGTCGAGCTGACCTTCAAGGACGGGCGCCGCAGCTATACCACGCACAAGGCGTTCGAGGGGGTCATCGGCAACCTCAACCGCCGCCTGCTCCAGACCGAAAGCGCATGGATGCGCGAGGAGCTCAGCAAATATCAGACGCCGCAACCGTGCGAGACGTGCCACGGCGCGCGCCTGCGCCCCGAACCGCTCGCGGTGAAGATCGCGGGCGAGGACATCAGCATGTCGGCGCAGCGGTCGGTCGCCGACGCGCTCGGCTGGTTCAGCACGCTCGACGAGAAATTGAACGATACGCAGCGTCAGATCGCCAAGGCGATCCTGAAAGAGATCAACGAGCGGCTGGGCTTTCTCAACAATGTCGGGCTCGACTATCTGAACCTGAACCGCACCAGCGGCACGCTCAGCGGCGGCGAGAGCCAGCGCATCCGCCTCGCCTCGCAGATCGGCAGCGGCCTGTCCGGCGTGCTCTACGTCCTCGACGAGCCGAGCATCGGGCTCCACCAGCGCGACAACGACCGGCTGCTCGCAACGCTCAAGCGCCTGCGCGATCTGGGCAACACGGTGATCGTCGTCGAGCATGACGAGGATGCGATCCGCCACGCCGATTATGTCGTCGACATGGGCCCCGGCGCGGGCCTGCACGGCGGCGAGATCGTCGCCGAGGGCACGCTCGATCAGGTGCTCGCGAACAAGAACAGCCTGACCGCGGCCTATCTGACCGGCGCGAAGCGGATCGAGGTGCCGAAGCATCGCCGCAAGGGGAATGGCTTTGACCTGGTGCTGAAAGGCGCGCGCGCGAACAATCTGCAGAATGTCACCGCGAAGATCCCGCTCGGCACCTTCACCTGCGTCACCGGTCTGTCGGGATCGGGCAAGTCGAGCCTGATCATCGACACGCTCTATGCCAGCGCAGCGCGCGTACTCAACGGCGCGCGGATGGTCGCGGGGCCGCACGACAGCCTGAAGGGGCTGGAGCATTGCGACAAGGTGATCGACATCGACCAGTCGCCGATCGGCCGCACCCCGCGCAGCAACCCCGCGACATATACCGGCGCCTTCACGATCATCCGCGACTGGTTCGCGGGCCTGCCCGAAAGCCAGGCGCGCGGTTACAAGCCGGGGCGCTTCAGCTTCAACGTCAAGGGCGGGCGGTGCGAGACCTGCACCGGCGACGGGCTGATCAAGATCGAGATGCACTTCCTGCCCGACGTCTATGTGACGTGCGAGACGTGCCACGGCAAACGCTACAACCGCGAAACGCTCGAGGTGAAGTTCAAGGGCCACAGCATCGCCGACGTGCTCGACATGACGGTCGAGGATGCGGCGGAGTTCTTCAAGGCGGTGCCGTCGATCCGCGAGAAGATGGCGATGCTCGTCCGTGTCGGGCTCGGCTATATCAAGGTCGGTCAGCAGGCGACGACGCTGTCGGGCGGCGAGGCGCAGCGCGTCAAGCTGGCCAAGGAATTGTCGCGGCGCTCGACCGGACAGACGCTCTATATCCTCGACGAGCCCACGACCGGGCTGCATTTCGAGGATGTCCGCAAATTGCTCGAAGTGCTGCAGGCCCTCGTCGACCAGGGCAACAGCGTGATCGTGATCGAGCATAATCTGGATGTCATCAAGACCGCCGACTATATCCTCGACCTGGGCCCCGAGGGCGGGGTCAAGGGCGGCGAGATCGTCGCGGCGGGCACGCCTGAACAGGTCGTGAAGGAAAAGCGCAGCTTTACCGGGCAGTATCTGGCGCCGTTGTTGGGGAAGTAGCGAAAGTCCGTTCTTCCTTCGTCGTCACCCCGCCCCCTTCGACAGGCTCAGGACAGGCTTGATCCGGGGTCGAACGCCTGTCGCGTCGATACTGGGCCCCGGATCAAGTCCGGGGATCACATGGCGTCAATGCCACACCGTCGACAGCGGATAGAGCGCGATCAGCCAGACGAGGCAGGCGCATACCGCACGGCGGTCCTTCACCGCGATCGCCAGCGCGGCGACGGGGAAAAAGGACCAGGTGACGATCGCGGTGCGCAAACTCCACGCCCAGGCATCGCCGACGAGCGCGACCGTCGCGGCGATCAGCACAACGTTGCAGAGCAGCACCCCGCCGAGCACCAGCCGGTACTGCTTGTCGAAATGCGCATTCATGTCGCCCCACGCTTCGGGATCGTCGGGGAAGACCAGCGACGCGGCGACGAAATAGATCGCGGTGACCACGAAGCCGCCGAACAGCACCGGCCAGCTCAGCGGCAGCAGGTCGCGCAGGCTCCAGCCATACATCCAGAAGGTCACGACGTCGCACGACACGAACAGGCCGAGCAGCGCGGTCGGCCAGCCGATGCGGACGCGGTGGCTCGCCTTCAGCGCCCGCGCCAGCCCGCCCAGCCCCTCGGCGAGCGCGAGGCCGAGGATCAGCCCGAACAGCGAAAAGATGAATTCGAACCCGCCCATATGCCCCGTATCGCTCCTCTTCGTCCTCGATCCGCCCCTATCGCAACGGCGCCGCCAATCAAGCCCGTCGCGCGCGGGCGCACCCGGCGCAAAGGCGCGCCGTGATGCCAAAGTTCAGCAAAGTTCAGCCTCAGGAGCCGATTTGCCGTTTCCCTGCCCGATGCGCGAGACAAGACGACCCAGCCGCCCCGAACAGCGAGGGGCACCCATATTTGTCCATGAATTGAAAGAGACGGATAGAGGCTGGCACAGCCGGATATTGTAGGAAAGCGCTTTTTCCGGCTCCGCTCTTGCTCCCTTCGTCACCCCGGGCTCGATCCGGGGTCCAGCTTTTCGCCGGTGCCGCGCGGGACCCCGGATCGAGTCCGGGGTGACGACAAAAGAAAGCACAGCAAAGGGCGCGAGCGCCACCCTATCCCATCAGCTTCGCGGTGACATCCTCGGCGGTGTAGATGCGGATCACCGGCGGCTGCGGCGAAAGGGCGCGCATTTCGGCGACGAAGGCGCCCGAAGCAGGCACCGCGAAATGGGTCCGCACCGAATCGATGCTCTCCCACTCCTCGACAAAGACGAGCCGCGCGGGATCCTCGTTATCGATATGGCAATTATGCGCGAGACATCCCGGCTCAGCGCGCGACCGCGCGCTATGCTCGGCACCGAGCGCAATCATGCGCTCGCGATGCTCGGGGGTGAGAATGACGTGGCCGGTGATGAGGATCATGCGGCCTGCTCCCTATAGCTCATGCGCTACGTTCCCTTCTCTTGCGCTCTCGCGCCGATTTGTGCGGCGAACTGCTGCGCAGTAGCGCATCAGGCATCAGAGAGATTCAGAATTTCGATAGCCTGCTATGCAAAATACGACAATCGACCATCCCATCGCATGACACTTATATGACACTCGCTGTCACATACGCGTCACACAA
Organism: Sphingopyxis sp.; assembly: GCF_965227415.1. Classification (GTDB taxonomy): domain Bacteria; phylum Pseudomonadota; class Alphaproteobacteria; order Sphingomonadales; family Sphingomonadaceae; genus Sphingopyxis. The sequence goes on from NZ_OZ245749.1 coordinate 902,141, forward strand.
ATCCATCAGAGGGCAGTCAGCGAGTCGCTGCAGGGGTGGCGGCTTGGTTTGGTAACGACCCCTCTACAGGATATTCCATGGCCCAGAAAATCGCTCTCGCCGTCGGCGCCGCCGTGTGCGCGCTGGCGCTTTCCGCCTGTCAGGACCAGGCTTCGTCGGGTGGTGCCGCGCGCGATTATATCAGCGCCGTCGGCTCCTCGACCGTCTATCCCTTTGCGACCGCAGTCGGCGAGAAGTTCGCCGAAGCGACCGGCAACAAGGTGCCGAAGATCGATTCGACCGGCACCGGCGGCGGCTTCGAGCGTTTCTGTGCCGGCGTCGGCGGTGACACCCCCGACATCGCCAACGCCTCGCGCCGCATCAAGAAGAAGGAATTCGACACCTGCGCCAAGAATGGCGTGAAGGACATCGTCGAAGTCCAGATCGGCATCGACGGCATCGCGCTGGGCGAATCGACGCGCGGCCCCGGCTTCGCGCTGTCGGAAGAGGATGTCTACAAGGCGCTCGCCGCGAACCCCTATGGCAAGCCCAACACGGCGAAAACCTGGAAGGACGTCAATCCGGCGCTTCCCGCAGTCGCGATCTCGGTCTTCGGTCCGCCGTCGACCAGCGGCACCTATGATGCGTTCAAGGAGCTGATCCTGGGCAAGGGCTGCGACGCCAATCCCGAGATGAAGGCGCTGAAAGATACCGACAAGGAAAAGCACGAAGCGACCTGCACCGCGCTGCGCGGCGCGCCCTTCTATGTCGAGCAGGGCGAGAACGACAATCTGATCATCTCGAAGCTCGACAAGAACCCGACCAGCCTCGGCATCTTTGGTTACAGCTATCTTGAAGCCAACAAGGACAAGATCAAGGCGGTGCCCGTCCAGGGCGTGTCGCCGACCTATGACACGATCGCCAACGGCAGCTATCCCGGCTGGCGCCCGCTGTATATCTACGTCAAGAAATCGCATGTCGGCGTGATCCCCGGCCTGGCCGAATATGTCGCCGAATTCCTGAAGGGTTCGGCCGAGGGCGGCTATCTGGCGCCCAAGGGCCTGATCGTTTCGTCGAAGAAGATCGCCGACGAAGCCGCGGCGAATGCCAAGGGCATGACCGTGCTCGACGGTTCGGTTCTGAAGTAAATACTCGCTCAACATTTCCGGTGTTCCCCCGCGAAGGCGGGGGGCCATCACCTACCCTCGCCCTCCTCGGCAACCTGTCGCGAAACGCGATAGCGCAGCAGATGGGCCCCCGCCTTCGCGGGGGAACGGGCCCGGATCGGGGATGAGCCCAATGACGAGGACGATGTGACCTTCAACGCCGCCGCCTTATTGCTGCTCATCGGAGGCTTTGCGCTGATCGGCTGGCTTGCCGGCCGCGCGCGATCGTCGTTGCTGTCGGTGCGCAGCGGGACCAAGCTGCATTCGCGGCCGCAATATCATGGATGGTATGTCGCGCTGTGGCTGTTTGTGCCCGCGGCGATGTTCCTCGCGGTCTGGGCCGCGGTGTCGCCCGCGCTGATCACCAACAGCGTGCTCGCGAGCGACGCGGCGCAGAGCCTGCCCGCCTTCGGTTTCGAACGCGGCGCGATCCTGTCCGATGCGCGCAACGTGGCCGAGGGATACCAGAGCGCGGTGCGCATCCCCGCCGCGGCGGCGCTGGTCAAACCCTATGCCGATGCGACGCACAGCCATGCCTGGATCGGAATCGCCGCAATGCTGGCGCTCGCGCTCGCGGGCGGGCTGTATGCCTTCACGCGGATCAGGCCCGATTTCCGCGCGCGGACGCGGGTCGAAAAGATCGTGATGCTGCTGCTGATCGTCGCGTCGCTCGTCGCGATCCTGACGACATTCGGCATCGTGCTGTCGCTCCTGTTCGAATCGATCCGCTTTTTCCGCCTCGTCTCGCCCGCCGAATTGCTGTTCGGGACCAATTGGGCGCCGACCAGCGGCGCGCCGGTCGACGACACGTTCGGCGGCATTCCGCTGTTCTGGGGCACGGTGCTGATCGGCGCGATCATCGCGATGATCGTCGCGATCCCGATCGGGATGATGACCGCAGTGTATCTGACGCAATATGCCGCGCCGCGCGTGCGCCGCTGGGTCAAGCCCTTGCTCGAGATTCTCGCGGGGGTGCCCACCGTCGTTTACGGCTATTTCGCTGCGCTGACCGTCGCGCCGGCGCTGCGCGAATTTGCGGTGATGCTGGGCATCCCGAACGCGTCGACCGAAAGCGCGCTCGCCGCGGGTATCGTGATGGGCGTGATGATCATCCCGTTCGTCTCTTCGATGGCCGACGACAGCATCAATGCGGTGCCGCAGGCGATGCGCGACGGATCGCTGGCCTTGGGCGCGACGCCGAACGAGACGATCCGCCAGGTGCTGATCCCTGCCGCATTGCCCGGCGTGATGGGCGGCATATTGCTCGCCGTCAGCCGCGCGATCGGCGAGACGATGATCGTGGTGATGGCGGCGGGCCTGTCCGCCAACCTGACCGCCAATCCCTTCGCCAGCGTTACCACGGTGACCGCGCAGATCGTCAAGTTGCTGACCGGCGACCAGGAATTCGACAGCGCCAAGACGCTTGCCGCCTTCGCGCTCGGGCTCGTGCTGTTCATCGTGACGTTGCTGCTCAACATCGTCGCGCTGCGCATCGTCAAAAAGTATCGCGAAGCTTATGAATAGGGAAACCGCCCCCACCGACTGGAAAGGCGCCGCGATGCAAAAGCGCATCGCCGGACGCTATGCCGCCGAGCGCCGGTTCAAGCTGATCGGGCTGGGCGCAGTGTTGCTGTCGGGCGCGTTCCTTGCCTTCCTGCTGTTCGTGATGGTCGGCAACGGCCTGCGCGGCTTTACCTATACCAATGTCGAGGTGCCGGTCGATTTCCAGGCGATGCCGCTGACCGTCGATGCCGCGCGGCTCGGCGATGCCGACGCCGACCAGGCGATCGCGAACGCCGGGCTGGCCGACATCGTGAGCTTTGCCGCCGACGAAGCGCTCGGAACCGACGGATCGAAGATGATCTCGGAAAATGCGTGGAAGGAAGTGCGAACCGCGATCAAGGCGGACCCGGCGCTGCTGAAGGGCAAGTCGACCTTTCACCTCCCCACCTCGTCCGAAGTCGATATCGCCGCCAAGGAAGGCGCGAAAGGCGCGATGGGAGCGAAAGTCGCAGCGCTGGAGAAGGACGGCAAGCTGTCGACCGGAATCCACTGGCCGTTCTTCAGGAACGCCGATGCGACCGATCCCGCGGTCGCAGGCATTTGGGGCGCGCTCAAGGGGTCGGTGCTGACGATCTTCATCGCCTTCCTGATCGCGTTTCCGACCGGGGTTCTGGCTGCGCTGAACCTTGAGGAATATGCGCCGAAGAACCGCTGGACCGACCTCATCGAAGTGTCGATCAACAATCTGGCCGCGGTGCCCTCGATCATCTTTGGCCTGCTCGCGCTCGCGGTGTTCATCAACTGGTTCGGCCTCTGTCAGGCCAGCGCGCTCGTCGGCGGACTGACGCTCGCGCTGATGACGATGCCGGTGATCGTGATCGCCAGCCGCAACGCGATCAAATCGGTGCCGCCGTCGATCCGCGACGCGGCGCTGGGCGTCGGCGCGAGTCCGGTGCAGGTCGTGTTCCACCATGTGCTGCCGCTCGCGCTGCCCGGCATCCTGACCGGCACCATCATCGGCATGGCGCGTGCGCTGGGCGAGACCGCGCCGCTGCTGCTGATCGGGATGCGCGCCTTCATCGGCGATGTGCCGAGCGGCGTCTGCTCGCCGGCGACGGTGCTGCCGATGCAGATCTTCCTCTGGTCGGACGAAGTCGACCGGGGCTTTGTCGAGAAAACCTCCGCCGCGATCATCGTGCTGCTTATCGTGCTGCTGTCGATGAACGCTCTCGCGATCTATCTTCGCAACAAGTTCGAAAAACGCTGGTGATCATGACCCCCCAGACCACGACAAACGACGATCTCACAATCGCCGACCCCAAGATGAAGGCGCACGGCGTCAACGTCTTCTATGGCGAGAAACAGGCGATCAACGACGTCTCGATCGACGTCGGCACCGACCTGGTCACCGCCTTCATCGGCCCGTCGGGCTGCGGCAAGTCGACCTTCCTCCGTTCGCTCAACCGCATGAACGACACCGTCGCGAGCGCCAAGGTGACCGGGCGGATCGAGCTGGACGGCGAGGATATCTATGCGCCGTCGATGGACGTCGTCCAGCTGCGCGCGCGCGTCGGCATGGTGTTCCAGAAACCGAACCCCTTTCCCAAGTCGATCTATGACAATGTCGGCTATGGCCCGCGCATCCACGGCCTCGCGCCGTCGAAGGCCGACCTCGACGTCGTCGTCGAGCGCGCGCTGGTGCGCGCGGGCCTGTGGGACGAAGTCAAGGATCGCCTCCAGGAAAGCGGCACCGCGCTGTCGGGCGGCCAGCAGCAGCGGCTGTGCATCGCGCGCGCGATCGCGGTCGACCCCGAAGTGATCCTGATGGACGAACCCTGTTCGGCGCTCGACCCGATCGCGACGGCGAAGATCGAGGAGCTGATCCACGAACTGCGCGGCAAATATGCTATCGTGATCGTCACGCACAATATGCAGCAGGCGGCCCGCGTGTCGCAGCGCACCGCCTTTTTCCACCTCGGAACGCTGGTAGAGTACGGCAAGACGACCGACATCTTCACCAACCCGAAGCAGGAACGCACCAAGGATTATATCACCGGCCGCTACGGTTGAGAGATAATGAAATGCCTTGCGCCCTCCCCCTTCGTCATACTGAACTTGTTTCAGTATCCATGGCCTGCGCTGTCGTTCAGCGCAGTGTCGACGGAGAGGGCGGATCATGGATGCTGAAACAAGTTCAGCATGATGAGGAAAACAAGGGTTGGTCGCCGGATTTGAAAGCGGCCTCCAAGATAGGACAAGAACGATGGCAGTAGTCAACGATCACACCGTCAAGGCTTTCGACGAAGACCTCAACCGCCTCCGCGGGTTGATCAGCGAAATGGGTGGCCGCGCCGAACAGGCGCTGCTCCAGGCGATGAGCGCGCTCAACAATGGCGACCTCGAACTCGCGGCGCAGGTCGTGCGTGACGACAAGAAGATCGACGCGCTGGAAGCCGAAGTCGAACAGCTCACCGTCCAGACCATCGCGCTGCGCGCGCCGATGGCCGACGACCTGCGCGAAATGATCGCGGCGCTCAAGATCGTCTCGGTCGTCGAGCGCATCGGCGATTATGCCAAGAATATCGCCAAGCGCGTCGCATCGATGGACCAGACGCGGCAGATCGAGGCGATCCCGGTGCTGATGTCGATGTCGGCGAACGTCGCCGAGCTGATACACGACGCACTCGACAGCTTCGCCGCGCGCGACGCCGAACTCGCCGTTCGCGTCACGGTCCGCGACAAGAATGTCGACGATTTCTATAACAGCATCTTCCGCACCCTCGTGACCTTCATGATGGAAAATCCGAAGCATATCACCGAGAGCGCGCACCTGCTGTTCGTGGCCAAGAACCTCGAACGCATGGGCGACCATGCGACGAACATCGCCGAGATGGTCTATTATGTCGTCACCGGCGACCATATGGAGGAACGCGAGCGCGGCGAGACGCCCGAAAGCAGCGCCTCGGCCGGGCAGGAGCAAGGCTGATGCCCCAGCCCGACCTGCTGCTGATCGAGGATGACGAGGCGATCGCCGAGCTCATCGTATGGCATTTCGCGCGCGAAGGCTTTTCGGTCCGCCAGACCCCCGATGGCGAGCACGCGCTTGTCCTGGTCGAGGAGCGCGTTCCCGACATCGTCCTGCTCGACTGGATGATCGAAAGCCTGCCGGGAATCGAGGTTTGCCGGCGTCTGCGCCGCAACCCGAAATCGGCGAACGTGCCGATCATCATGCTCACCGCGCGCGGCGAGGAAGAGGACCGTATTCGCGGCCTCGAAACCGGCGCCGACGATTATGTGACCAAGCCGTTCAGCCCGCGCGAACTCGTCGCGCGCGTCTCGGCGGTGTTGCGCCGCCTGCGCCCCGCGCTCGCGGGCGAACTGCTCGCCTATGCCGACATCGAGCTCGATTCGGTCGCGCACAAGGTCGTGCGCGGCGGCCAGATCGTCGCGATGGGGCCCACCGAGTTTCGCCTGCTGCGCCATTTCATGGAACATCCGGGCCGCGTCTTTTCGCGCGGGCAGTTGCTCGACAGCGTCTGGGGCCAGGACAGCGACATCGAGCTGCGCACGGTCGACGTTCACATCCGCCGCTTGCGCAAAGCGATCAACCTGCCGGGCACCGCGGACATCATCCGCACGGTGCGCTCGGCAGGCTATGCGCTGGATTCGGGTAAGGGTTGAGAGCCGACTGGCGGTTCGGAGCGGACCTTGCCTTCATCGTCATCCCGGACTTGATCCGGGATCCATCACCACGCCGTCGTCGTGGATCCCGGATCAAGTCCGGGATGACGACGGGGGCGTCGGGATGGCGACGGGGGGCGGACGGATGACCGTCCCTACCCTCAAGGCAGCCTTCGATGCGATGCAATCGCGTCGCTTAGAAGTCGAGCTGCGTCCGGAGGCCGAAGGCATCGGCCGAATAGTCGCGGTCGCCGTTCGCGGCGCCGATCGCGGCATTGTCGAACATCAACCGGCCGTAGTTCGCGGTGACGCGGACATAGGAAATCGGCGCCCAGACGACCGATACGCCGATCGTCTTCTGCTTGCCGCCGACGATCCCGGCGTCGTTGAGGTCGAGATAGTCGTACCGGGCGTTGACCTCGATCGCGCCGGGCCCGCCGGCATTGATCGGACGCGACGGCGCCAGGCGGTCGAACGCACCGTCCTTGTACACGCGGGCATCGCCGCGCGTCAGCACATAGCCCACCTCGGCATAGCCGCCGAAGAAGGTGGGATCGGCGAAGCCCGGGCGCCGCGCGGTCTGCCAGAAACCTTCGCTCGCGACGTGGAAGGGCCCGACCATCGCCGCGCCTTCGAGTCCCAGACCGCGCTCGCTCGATGCATTGAACGCGCCGGTATCGACGATACGGGTATTCGTGGTGTGGACGAACGGCCGCGGCGAATAGCGGACACCGGCGGGCGCCTGGTTGAGGTTGCGCCAATGGCCGGATCCGCCGAGATGCAATTGCGCGTCGCCGAATTTGGGCATCCAGACCGCGCGCGCGTCGAGGCTGACGCTGTTGTTCGAATCGCTGAGCAGGTCGTTGGCATTGTCGCCGAACACGCCGCCCTGCACGAGCAGCGCCTTGCCCTTGTACTGGGCCGACATGCCGACCCGGCGCTCGAAGCCGAAGGCCTGGGCGAAGGCTGCGCGCTCGAGCATGCTGGTGAACAGATCGCTGGTCAGTTCTTCAAGCGACCAGAAGGGCTTGTGCTGACCAACGGTAACCGACAGCGGCCCCGTGCCATAGGTCATGTAGACATCGGTCAGTTCGACCGAGCTGTTCGCGACGTCCATTTCGGCGCGATAGCCGAAGCCGCCGGGAATCTTGCCTTCGAAGCCCAGGAAAACGCGGCGGAATTCGGTGCCGACACCGCCGTGCGAGCCCGTCACGCCAGCGGGCGCGTTGATGCTCGTGAGATCCATCTGCATCCGGCCGCGCGGCTTGAAGCTCCAGCCGTCGGCGGTCTTGAATTCGGGGGCTCCCTTCCACGCGATGTCGGTCGCGGGCTTCGCCGTGACCGAAGGCGCGGGAGCGGGAATCGCCGCCACGGTCGGAGCGGGCGCCGCTCCGGGCTGCCCCGTCGCCGCGTCGAGGCGCGCTTCGAGCGTATTCACCTGCGCCTTCAGGGCCGCGAGTTCGGCGCGCAGTGCCGCCGCTTCGTCGGCGCTCATAGCCTGTGCATGCGCGGCCGCGGGCAGGCAGAGCATGGTGGTTGCCAGCAGGGCGGCGGATAGAGTGTGGCGCATGGGTGGATCGGCTCCGTTGCGTAAGGTGGCGTTGGCGGTGCTGCTATGACGAATTTGTGACAATTGCACGTCATGCGGATGACATTTTTATTTCATCGGCATCGCGCACTCGCCCTCTTGCCTGCCCAATGTGAACGGCTAAGGACGTTGCAGTTTTTTCGGGCCGTTTTCGACAAGCCGCCTCATCCTTGGAGACCATCATGACGATCAAATTTGACGGGCGCGTTGCCATTGTCACCGGCGCCGGGGGCGGCCTTGGCCGCGCCTATGCGCTCGAACTCGCGCGCCGCGGTGCCAAGGTCGTCGTCAACGACCTCGGCGGATCGCGCGACGGCACCGGTCATTCGGACGCCGCTCTCCAGGTTGTCGAGGAAATCCGCGCAGCAGGCGGCACCGCTATTTCGAACGGCGGCAGCGTTACCGAATATGATCAGATGGTCGAAATGGTCGCCAAGGCGAAGGAAGAATGGGGCGGCGTCCACATCGTCATCAACAATGCCGGTATCCTGCGCGACAAGAGCTTTGCGAAGATGGAACCCGCCGATTTCGACCTGGTGCTGAAGGTCCATGTCAACGGTAGCGCCAACGTCACCAAAGCGGTTTGGGACACGATGCGCGAACAGGCCTATGGCCGCTTGCTGATGACGGCATCGTCGACCGGCCTCTACGGCAATTTCGGGCAGGCGAATTATGGCGCAGCGAAGCTGGGTCTTGCCGGACTCACGAAGACGCTCCACCTGGAAGGCGCGAAGTACAACATCCGCTGCAACACGATTGCGCCGGTTGCGGGCACGCGCATGACCGAAGACATCTTTCCGCCCGAGCTGTTCGAAAAATTCACTCCCGAGAATGTTGTCCCGGCCGCGCTCTATCTGGTGAGCGAAGACGCCCCGACCAACATGATCATCGGCGCCGGCGCGGGCGCTTTCCATGCCGCCTATGTCACCATGACCCCCGGCGTTGCGCTCCCCGAAGGCGAGCGCACCCCCGAAGGCGTCGCCGCCGCGTGGGACAAGATCATCGACCGTAATGGCGAGACCGTCCCGCAATCGGGCAGCGAACAGTCGATGGCGGTCATGCGCGCCTTGCAGGCGCTGGGCTGAGCCTGATAGCATCTCCCTGCCGGGGACGCCGGGGCGGCGTCCCCTGTTTGGGGGAATGATATGGCGGAGATGGGGCTCTCCGAGGGGATAGATCTGCTGCAGCAGCGGGCGAAGCTCCTCAAATTCATGCTGATAACAGGGTTCGTCCTGATCGCGGCCGTGCTGGTCGGCCAGCTTGCCGAACTGCGCGGCCTGGTTTCACTCGATCCCAATATCGAAATGACGAGCGCCGCGGCGCTCTACACTGCGATCACGCTGGGCGACGGGCTGTTGGCTCTTGTGACGATCATCGTCTTTTCGATGTGGATCTATCGCGCCGCCGCGAATGTCGTCGCGGCCGAAGTCCATGGCTTCGCCTACACCGCCGGCTGGTCGGTCGGCTGGTTCTTCATCCCGATCGCCAATCTGTTCAAGCCATTCGCAGCGATGCGGCAAATCTGGAACGCCAGCCACGGCGCCATGAACGAGCGACTCGACGACGGCAACGGCCTGCTCGCGCTGTGGTGGGGCACATGGATCCTGTCGAATATCGCGGCGAACGTCTCGTTCCGCCTGTCGTTAAACCCCTCTTCCGTCGAGGAATTCACCTTGGGCCTCCAGATCGGTACCGTCGCATCGGCAATCAGTCTGGCGCTGTATCCCGCCGCATACCGGCTGGTGGACAGCATCACCAATGCGCAGCGCGAGCGGCTGACGGCCGCACATATCTTCGCCTGATTTATCGTATTGCATCACCAACACACCTGCGCTATGATCGCTGCGGGGCAAGGGGATCGGTCTAAGAAGGACGACCCCGATGTATAGTGAAAGCGACCTGCAAGCTGCGGTCGATGCAAAGGTACTGACACCAGAGGCCGCTTCGGCTTTCCGGTCGCATATGGCATCGACGCGCTCGGCCCCCGCGGCGGATGAAGAATCCTTCCGCCTCATCACCGGCTTCAACGATATTTTCGTCAGCATCGCGGCGGTGATCCTGCTCGTCGCGGTGGGCTGGATCGGTCAGTCGATCCACCCGGCGCTCGCCGGCATCTTCGTCGCGGGCTCGGCCTGGTTCCTCGCCGAATATTTCACGCGCAGGCGCCGCATGGCGCTGCCCAGCATCGTTCTGGTCCTCGCCTTTTCGGCGGGCGTGTGCGCGACGATGATCGGATTTCTGTTCAAGCATGGCGAAGCGATTTTCGGCAACCATCCGAACGAGAACATCTTGGCCGTCATCGTCGGCGCGGTCGCCATGGTGACCGCCGCGGCGACCTGGTTCCACTGGAAGCGCTTCATGGTGCCGATCACCGTCGCGGCCGGAACCGCGGCGCTGGCGGCGACCGCCGTCGCGCTCGTCCTTGCGATCACCGGTGTGCCCAGCCCCGATGGCGCGCTGCCGATGGTGCTCGTGCTGATCGCCGGGCTCGGTGTCTTTGCGCTGGCGATGTGGTGGGACCGCAGCGACCGGGTCCGTCAGACGCGCCGCAGCGATGTCGCCTTCTGGCTCCACCTGCTTGCCGCGCCGATGATCGTGCATCCGATCTTCCACCTGCTCGGCGTCACGCGCGGCGATGATATCGGCAGCGGCGCTGCGGTGCTCGTCGTCGGCATCTACATCCTGTTCGGGCTGATCGCGCTGGCGATCGACCGCCGCGCGCTGCTTGTCTCGGCGCTCGCCTATGTGCTGTTCGCGATGACGCAGCTGTTCCGGACCTTTGGTGCGGTCGAGCTCAATGTCGCGCTGACGGCCTTCGTGATCGGTTCGGCGCTGCTGCTGCTCTCGGCCTTCTGGCAGAATGCCCGTGCTGCGGTGGTCGGCTTCCTGCCCGACAATCTGGCGGACCAGCTGCCGGCGACGATGCGGACCGTCAGTCCCCAACCAGCTTCATAAGCTTGCGCTCGACGGGGGCGAGCACGTTAGAAAGCTCGTCCCCGCGCTTGAGAACTGCCCCGGCTTCGGAGACCAAGGCCCACATGCCCTGGCGGCTCCGCAAGGCGGGGCGTTTTTCTATGCGATATTCGGGGCGCTCTGCGGCGCGGCGAAAGGCCGAAAAGATGGCCGCGTCACGGTGGAAATCCATCGCATAGTCACGCCAATGCCCCGCGGCGACCATCCGGCCATAAAGGTCGAGGATGCGCATCAGTTCGGGACGCTCGAAACCGGTCTGCTGCGGTACCGTCCTGGTCGCGAACGGCAGAGGCGTTACCGTTCCCACGGGGTCAGAACTGATCCATGACGCGTTCGAAGCGCGGAGATGGCGAAGATATCGGGTTCGGGCACACGCCGCCGATGGCAGCTTCATCTGCAAGGGTACCCAGGCTCGAGATCGAAGCCATGTCGGCGTCCCTTCGGGATTTGACCGATTTTGTCCATGTCCGCGTCAGCGAGCCTTGGAATATGCTCATATGCCTGCGTCTCGCTTCCATGCCCTGAACAAAATCGCTTCAAACCTCGAATGCGTCATGGATCAGTTCTGACCCCTAGGCGCTTTTCCGGCCCCCCTTGCGCTGCGGCATCTCATCCTCCGCCGCAGCATCGCGTTCGTCGAGCAGCTCCTTCAGCTGCTTCTGGAGCAGCTCGAGCTGGCATTGCAGCAATTCGACCTTCTGCGTCGCGGGATCGAAGGTCTCGCTGCACGGCGTGCCATAGGGCACGAATTCGCGCGCATATTCGCTGGCGTCGAGCAATGTCGAGCGCGCCGGAATGCCGACCATCACCGCGCCTTCGGGCACATCTTTCGTTACCACTGCATTGGCGCCGACGCGCGCCCGCGAATGGACGGTGACCGGACCCAGAATCTGCGCGCCCGAGCCGACGATGACATCGTCCGACAGCGTCGGGTGGCGCTTGCCGCCGATGCCGTTCGCCGGATCGGTGCCGCCGAGCGTCACGCCCTGATAGATCGAGACATTGTCGCCGATCTCGGCAGTCTCGCCAATCACCACGCCAAAGCCGTGATCGATGAACAGGTGGCGCCCGATCTTCGCACCGGGGTGGATGTCGATGCCCGTCATCCAGCGCGAGAAATGATTGACGAAGCGCGCGAGGAAAAACAGATCGGCCTCGAACAGCCAGTGCGCCATGCGGTGCATGCCGACCGCAAGAAGGCCCGGATAGAGAAGGATTTCCGCGCGCGACCGCGGCGCCGGATCGCGCGCCTTGATCGAATCCAGATAGGCAATCAGCCCATTGAACATCATCTATGACCCCTGCGACCCTATTTCTGTACCGCACTAGATAGATGTTTGGCGGCGGCTTTTCCACCCCCCAGCGGCATTATTCCGTCAGCGGCCGATCAGGCCGATCCGGAACAGCAGCAAACCCTCGCTTCGCCAGCGCCGTTCGCCGTCGTGCGCAGCGACGGCGGCGGCCCAGCGATCGAGCATCAGCAAGGCGCGGTTTCCTTTGAACAATACGCGTGGCAGGGTCGGCTGGTTACGCGCGTCGGCGAACAATTGCCGCGCTTCGTGCGCGCCTTCCTGAAGCGCCGCCCCCCAAAGGAGACCCCAGCGCGCGCCACCTGCGCCGCCCGACAAGCCGAACAGCGCCTGGCCGAACCCCGAGGCCGCGTCGCGCCGCGCTGCGTCATCCTCGGCGACCAGCATCGCTTCGGCCGCATCGACGAGCGTCGCGAGTCCGCGCGGTCCCGCCCATGCCGCCTGCAACTCGGCGAGCAAGGGCTCGCCCTTCGGCAGCGCCACAGGATCATTTTCGAGCAACGCCATCATGTCGCGCCACCAGGCGAGCTTGATCTGTCCGATCAGCGGCTCGCGCGCATCGCGCAGCAGCCTGGTCAACCGCTCGGCCAGCCCCCATAGCGCCACGACGGCCGCGCGCCGCTCGCGCGGCACCGCCACCATCACACGCGGATCGCGGATATCCGGATACGCAGCCGTTTCCGGCGCGTCAGGCGCGATTGCAGACCGCCTTCACCGCCGCGATCACCCGCGGCGTATCGACGAGCGCCTTCTTTTCGAGATTGTGTGCATAGGGCAGCGGCACATCTTCGTTGCAGACGCGAACGACCGGTGCATCGAGATCGTCGAAGCCCTGTTCCATCGCGACCATCGCCAGTTCGCTGGCGATCGAGCAGGTCGGCCAGCCTTCCTCGACGACGACGAGGCGGTTGGTCTTCTTGAGGCTGGCCAGAACCGTTGCGACGTCGAGCGGGCGGATCGTGCGCAGATCGATGACCTCGGCCTCGATCCCCTCACCTGCGAGCGCATCGGCGGCCTCGAGCCCAAGCCCGACGCCGATCGAATAGCTGACGATGGTGACATCGCTGCCTTCGCGCATGATGCGCGCCTTGCCGATCGGCAGAACATAGTCGGCGACGTCGGGAACGTCGAAGCTGCGGCCATAGAGCAGCTCGTTCTCGAGGAAAACCACCGGATCGCCGCTGCGGATCGCGGCCTTGAGCAGGCCCTTGGCATCGGCCGAATCATAGGGCGAGATCACGATCAGGCCGGGAACGCTGGCGTACCAGGGCGCATAGTTCTGGCTGTGCTGCGCCGCGACGCGGCTCGCCGCGCCGTTCGGGCCGCGGAACACGATCGGACAACGCATCTGGCCGCCCGACATATAATTGGTCTTTGCGGCCGAGTTGATGATGTGGTCGATCGCCTGCATCGCGAAGTTGAAGGTCATGAACTCGATAATCGGACGCAGGCCGCCCATCGCGGCGCCGGTGCCGAGCCCGGCGAAGCCATATTCGGTGATCGGCGTATCGACGACGCGCTGCGGGCCGAACTCCTCGAGCAGGCCCTGCGTAACCTTGTACGCCCCTTGATACTCGGCGACTTCCTCGCCCATGACGAAGATGCGGTCGTCGGCGCGCATTTCCTCCGCCATCGCATCGCGCAGGGCTTCGCGCACCGTCAGGCGGACCATCGCGGTTCCTTCGGGAAGCGATGGGTCAGCAGCGCGCTGGACCGGAGCCGGTGCAGCCGCAACGGGAGCAGCAGGTGCCGGGGCGGGAGCCTCGGCAGCAGGTGCAGGCGCAGGCGCCGGTGCCGGTGCCGCGGCAGGCGCAGCCGCCGGAGCGGCATCCTCCCCCTCGCCGGTGATCGTTGCGATCACGGTGCCGACCTTCACATTGTCGGTGCCTTCGGCAACGAGGATCTGGCCGATCGTGCCTTCGTCGATCGCTTCATATTCCATCGTCGCCTTGTCGGTTTCGATCTCGGCGAGAATGTCGCCCGACTTCACCGTGTCGCCTTCCTTGACGAGCCACTTGGCGAGCGTGCCCTCTTCCATCGTCGGCGACAGCGCCGGCATCTTCAGTTCGATGGCCATCTCAATATTGCTCCACCAGCACGTCGGTATAAAGTTCATGCAGTTCGGGTTCGGGCGCGCTTTCGGCAAAATCGGCGGCGTCGCTGACGATCTGGCGGATCTCCTTATCGATCTCCTTGAACTTGTCCTCGGTGATGCCCGCCTCGAGCATCAGCTTTTTGAGATGTTCGATCGCATCGCTCTTGTCGCGCACCGCCTGCACTTCCTCGCGGCTGCGATATTTGGCGGGATCGGACATCGAATGGCCGCGATAACGATAGGTCTTGAGCTCCATGAGCACCGGCCCCTTGCCTGCGCGCACCCATTCGATCGCCGCTTCGGCGGCACCGCGAACCTCGAGCACATCCATGCCGTCGACCTGCATGCCGGGGATGCGGAAGCTTTCGCCGCGTCGATAGAGCTGATCTTCGGCCGACGAGCGGTTGACCGACGTGCCCATCGCATATTGGTTGTTCTCGATCACGAAAATGATCGGCAGCTTCCACAGCTCGGCCATGTTGAAGCTCTCGTATACCTGGCCCTGGTTCGACGCGCCGTCACCGAAATAGGCCATCGCGATGCCGCCGTCGCCGCGATATTTGTGCGCGAACGCCAGCCCGGTGCCGAGCGAAACCTGCGCGCCGACGATGCCGTGCCCGCCATAGAATTTATGCTCGACGCTGAACATGTGCATCGAACCGCCCTTGCCGCGCGAGATACCCGCAGCGCGGCCAGTGAGTTCGGCCATGATCACCTTGGGGTCGATGCCATAGGCGAGCATGTGGCCATGGTCACGGTAGCCCGTGATGACGCTGTCCTTGTCGCCGTCGAGCGCCGACTGCAATCCGACCGCAACGGCTTCCTGACCGATATAGAGGTGGCAGAAGCCGCCGATCAGGCCGAGGCCGTAAAGCTGCCCCGCCTTTTCCTCGAAACGGCGGATGAGCAGCATCTCGCGATAGAATTTCTCGAGCTCCGCGGGCGTCGCATCATAGGGTGCGGGATCGCGCGGGGACTCGCGATTGCTGGCAGGAGCCGGGGTGGAAGCAGTGTTTTTCGGCGCAGCAGTCTTGCGCGCAGGGGCTTTGGCCAAGGCGGGTTCCTTTACGGTTAGCCGTTACGGCAGGGCACTCCTATAGGAGCGCGAAGCCCTGTTTGGCAACGTCCGCTTGGGCATGACTTCGCTGCTGTTTTCGTATGCATTGAGGATATAGCCAAAGCCCTCAGGGCTTGGCTTCAGGCTCCACCGGAATTGCGATTTCGTCGGGGTGCATGACGCCCAGCTTTTCGCGCACATATTCATCGGCAAGGTCGGGATCGACGCGGCGCCGATCGAGCAGGTTGACGCGGTTTTGCAGCTCGGTCTGCTTCTTGGACAATTGAGTCAGCACGACGCGCTTCTTTTCGACCGACTGGCCGTAATCGCCCCACGCATAAAGGCCGGTGGGACCAAAAATGATGTAGCCGATCATCGCCAGCACCGCGATCAGCGCCACGGTGGGGCCGACCGCCCTGTTCATCGATTTCCGGAATTTGTGCTTCTGCGTCATTTCGGCCCTTGAATCAGAGTTGATTCGCGGCGTCAAGGCGAAGAAGCCACTTTTCCAAGGAAATTCCGCGAAGCAACGTCGCGATGACGCCCGGTCAACTGTCCGCGCCGGCACCGATGCGTTTTACTCTAGTAATACAGCGTGAAGTCTGACACCTTGAAGCCCGCCATAAAATAGGGAATTGCCATGCGCCTGATCTTGACCGCCGTCTTGCTCGCCACGACATCGCCGCTCGCCGCGCAGGTCGCAACGCCCGACCGTCCGGTCACCGATCCCAAATCGGTCGTCTCGCCCGCCAACGCCGACAGCCGCCCGGTCCCGCTCGACGACATCGGGGTCACGCGCGCGCTCTACGACGCGGTGTGGAGCACCGACGGCAAACAGATTTTCGTCGCCACCGACCTGACCGGCCGCATTAACATCTGGCGCATGGACGCGAATGGCAGCTGGCCGGTGCAACTCACCCAGTCGGACGACGCGCAGTCCGGCCTCGCCGTGTCGCGCGACGGAAAATGGCTCTATTTTACCCAGGATATCGGCGGCAACGAATATCCCGACATCTACCGCATTCCGGTGGGCGGCGGCCCGGTCGAGAATCTGACCAACACGCCCGACCGCCGCGAGGACAGCTTGCTCGTCGCCCCGGCGGGTGATCTCATCGCCGTGTCCACCAAGCTCAAGAGCGAAGGCCAGACCAACGTCGGCGTGATGGACGCGAGCGGCAAGATTCGCGCGCTCACGGCCGAAAAGGACCCAGCCTATAATTGGGCAGCGGCGGCATGGGTCAACGGCGGCAAGGCGATCATCGCCAACCGCGTCCGCGTCGACGGCGTCGACAGCGAAGTCTGGCGGATCGATGCAGCCAGCGGCGCCGCGACCAAGCTGCTCGCCAAGCCCAAGACCATCTATCAGGCGACCGGCGCGACGCCCGACGGCGCGACCCTGGCCATCACGACCGACGAAGGAACGGGCCAGTCGCACGCGGGCGCCTATCATATCGCGACGAAAAAATGGCGCTGGCTCGCCCCGACGCCGTGGGAGGAGTCGAGCGACATCATGACCCCCGACGGGACCGCGATGTTCGTCCGCACGAACAACGACGGGCGCTCGACGCTGGCGCGCGTCGACCTGGCGACGATGGCGAAGAGCGACCTCGCGCTCGATCCCGGCCGCAACGCGATCCCCGGGCTGGCGGCCATTTCGCCCGACGGTGCGAAGATGTTCGTCACGCGCAGCGGGGCCGATTCACCGACGATGCTCTATGCTTACGACCTGGCGGCCAATCGCGCGACGCCGGTCGTTCCGCTGGCGATGGCCAGCCTGACGCCCGCGATGCTGCCCAAGTCGCAGGTCGTGACGTACAAGAGCTTTGACGGAACGCTGATCAGCGCGATCGTTACGACGCCCTTCAACCTGAAGCGCGACGGCAGCAATCCCGCGATCGTGATCCCGCACGGCGGCCCGACAGGCCAGTCGCAGGATGGCTTTTCGCGTTATGCAACGGCGTTCGCAACGCGCGGCTATGTGGTGATCCAGCCGAATTTCCGCGGCTCGACCGGCTATGGCAAGGCGTTCCAGGAAGCGAATTTCAAGGATCTGGGCGGCGGCGATTTGAAGGATACGGTCGCGGCCAAGACCTTCCTGGTCCAGTCGGGCTATGTCGATCCAAAGCGCGTCGGCATTTTCGGCGGATCCTACGGCGGCTTCATGACGCTGATGGCGATCGGCCGCACCCCCGACGAATTTGCCGCAGCGGTGCAATGGTTCGGGATCATCAACTGGCGCACGATGTACCGCGATCAGGACGAATTGCTCAAAGCCTATCAGCGCTCGCTGCTCGGCACGCCCGAAGAGAATCCCGACGTCTATGACGCGTCGTCGCCGCTGACTTACATGCAGGCCGCCAAGGCCCCCTTGCTCAGCCTGCAGGGCGAAAACGACATTCGCGTGCCCAGGGGCCAGGCGCAGGAAGTCAACGAGCTGCTCAAGGCGAAGGGGAATGTGGTCGAGACGGTCTTCTACCCCGCCGAGGGCCATGGCTTTCAGAAGCGCGAAACGCAGCTCGATGCGCTGCGCCGCACGATCGGGTGGTTCGACAAATATCTGAAGGCGAAGTGACCCCCTCGCTTCGTCACCCCGGACATGATCCGGGGTCTAGGTGGTCAAGCGCCGAAATGGATCCCCGATCGCGTCCGGGATGACGAAATTGGGTGCGAAGCTTTACCCGAAAATAGCCATCCCCGGGTAGCGCGCCATATCACCCAGCTCTTCCTCGATACGGATCAGCTGGTTGTACTTGGCGAGCCGATCCGACCGCGCGAGGCTGCCGGTCTTGATCTGGCCGCAGTTGGTCGCGACCGCGAGGTCGGCGATGGTCGAATCCTCGGTCTCGCCCGAACGGTGTGACATCACCGCCGTGTAGCGCGCGCGATGCGCCATATCGACCGCGTCGAGCGTTTCGGACAGCGTGCCGATCTGGTTGACCTTGACGAGCAGCGAGTTTGCGAGACCGTCCTTGATCCCCTGCTCCAGGCGCAACGGGTTGGTGACGAACAGGTCGTCGCCGACGAGCTGGCACTTGTCGCCGACCAGGTCGGTGAGCGCCTTCCAGCCCGTGAAGTCGTCTTCGCTCATCCCGTCCTCGATCGACAGAATCGGATAATCCTTGACCAGCGCGGCCAGATATTCGGCCATCTGTTCGGGGCTGAGCGAAAGCCCTTCGCCGCTGATCTCATATTTGCCGTTCTTGAAGAATTCGGTCGCGGCGCAATCGAGCGCGAGGACGACATCGGTGCCGAGCTTGAAGCCCGCCTGGTCGACCGAGGCGGCGATGAAATCGAGCGCCGCGCGGGTCGAAGCGAGGTTCGGGGCGAAGCCGCCCTCGTCGCCGACCGCTGTCGCGAGGCCCTTTGCCGACAGGCCTTTCTTCAGTGTGTGGAAAATCTCGCTGCCCCAGCGCACGGCTTCGGCGATGCTCCCGGCGCCGACTGGCATGATCATGAATTCCTGAACGTCGATCGGATTGTCGGCATGTTCGCCGCCGTTGATGATGTTCATCATCGGAACGGGCAAGGTCCGCGCCGAAACGCCGCCGACATAGCGGTAGAGCGGCAGGCCGCGGGCATCGGCCGCGGCCTTCGCAGCGGCCAGGCTGACGCCGAGGATGGCGTTGGCGCCGAGGCGCGCCTTGTTCGGGGTCCCGTCGAGATCGATCATCACCATGTCGAGTTCGCGCTGATCCTCGGCATCGAGGCCGAGCAGCGCCTCGGCGATCTCGCCATTGACGGCGGCAACCGCCTTGGTGACGCCTTTGCCCAGATACCGGCCCTTGTCGCCATCGCGCAGCTCGACCGCTTCATGCGCGCCGGTCGACGCGCCCGACGGCACCGCGGCGCGGCCGAAGCTGCCGTCCTCCAGCAACACATCGACTTCGACGGTGGGATTGCCGCGACTGTCGAGAATTTCGCGGCCGTGGATGTCGATGATGGCGGTCATGAAGGTCGTCCTGCTGTGCAGCCCCGGGCGGGCCAAGTGGGATAGGCGCCCGCCTGTTATCGACGGCCTGCCGCTAGTGCAACCGCTGCATAGGAATTTTGCCGCGCTATGGAACCAATCGCCCCGTCTTGCTATATAATGTGGTAGAACCGAAAAGGGACCCGCCCGGCATCCCCCGCCGACGTAAGGCCCGAAGAGAAGAGGACAAAGCCCATGGCCAAAGCTGCCACTCCCGCCGCAAAGAAAGTCGCGCCCAAGGCTCCCGCCAAACCTGCTGCCGCCAAGGCCGCTCCCGCGCGCAAGCCCGTCGCCAAGAAGGCGACCACAAAGGATCATCCGATCCGTGACCAGCTTGCCGCAACGCGCGACACCATCAAGTCGGAAGCGACGAAAAAGGCTGCCGCGCTGAAAAGCGATGCGAGCACGCTTGCGAACCAGGCATCGAACAGGGCGCGCGGCGCCGCGACCAAGGGCAAGGACAAGGCCGCCGAGGCGGTCGGCAGCCTGGCGAAGATGCTCGAAGACAGCGCCGGCACCGTCGATAGCAAGTTCGGCAAGCAATATGGCGATTATGCGCGGTCGGCGGCTGCAACCGTCGCCGGTCTCGCCTCGACGCTCGACAAAAAGGATCTCGACGAGCTCGCTGCGTCGACCAAGGATATGGTCAAGAAGAACCCGGCGATTGCAGTCGGTGCGGCGACCGTTATCGGTTTCGTGCTTGCCCGTATGCTCAAGGGTGGCTCGAGCAGCGACTGACCGCTACAGTCGCACAGATGTCACCTCCTGATTCCGAACCGCCGCAGGGCGATGCGCGTGCCTATGAGCGCGTGAGCCACGGCTATGCGCCCGGCGGCCGCCCTGTCGCGCCGCCGCCCGTGCCGCTCGACAAGATCGTCGGCGATGTCGTCGACAATCTGTCGGCGACGGCAAAGGCCGAGCTGGCGCTGATCGAAGCGCGCGGCGAGCTGGCGCTGCATGGCGCCAGCTGGTCCGCCGCGTGGGGCGTCATTGCCGCCAGCGCGCTGGGCGTCGCGATGCTGGCGCTTGCGTTCGGGGCCATCCTGGTGCTGACGCCGCTCGTCGGGCCCTTGGCGGCGACGCTGATCGTCGTGATCCTCTTGCTGCTGATTGCTGCTTTCGCGGGATGGCGGGCGCGGCTCAGCTATGGCGACATCCGCACCGCGCTTCGCCGCGATCTCACGAACGAAAGCCCCGACGACTGATGCGATCGCGCAACCGCCTGATAAATGCCGCACGCCGCTCGATGCTCCAGCGTGCCGAACTGCACCGGCGGCTCGACGTCGCGCAGGCGGCGCTCAAGCCGAAGGCGCTGGTCGCGCGGGGAAAATACCGCCTCGACGCCAAGATCGACGACACCGCGCAGGCGGTGCGGCGGGAGTTTCGCAACAACCGCCTGCCGATTGCGCTCGCTGCGGTGGCGGGGCTGGCGTGGCTGTTTCGCGAACCGATCAAGGAGCATGCACCTCGGCTTGCGCAGAAGGTGCAGGATCTGGCCGAAGCGGCCATCGAGAAATTCAGGCCTGAAACAGCCGACGAAGATTTGACGGAGGACCATGATGAAGCCGATCAGTGAAACCGCAAGCGAAGCCCGCGCCAAAGCGAGTGAACTTGCCGAGAAAACCGCCGAAAATGCGCGCGCGACCGCCGAGGCGGCGAAGGCGCGGATCCAGGACGGATACGGCCGCGCCCGCGCCGCGACGAGCGAACTCGCCGCGAAGAGCCGCGAACAGGCAGACGCCGCGCGCGAAGTCGCCGGCGAGGTGTATGAAAAGGGCAAGGTGCAGGCCAAGCGCGCGAACAGCAAGCTCAAGGACGTTGCCGAGAAGCAGCCGCTGGCACTCGTCGCCGGCGCGGTCGCGATCGGCGCTTTGCTCGGGTCGCTGCTGCCCAAAGGCCGCAACGACGACTGACCGGCTTGCCGTAACGGCGAAGCGCTGGTAGGGGCCGCGCCTTCTCCCCTCCCCGCGTTAATCCGCAAGGAAAGCAGTCATGAGCAAATTGCACCTCGTGTTCGGTGGACGCGTCAGCGATCCGCAGGGTCTCGACTTCACCGACCTACACAACCTCGACGTCGTCGGCCTGTTTCCCGACTATAAATCGGCCGAAAAGGCTTGGCGCAGCGCCGCGCAACGCACGGTCGACGATGCCGAAATGAAATATGTCGTCGTCCACCTGCACAAATTGTTGCAGCCGCAAGCCGAGTAATCCGTCATCCCCGCAAATGCGGGAGCGACGTCATCAACGGAAATTGTCGGCGTAAGCCTGAATCTTCAGGGTGCGGACCGGCGTGGGTGCGATCTCCACCTCGATACCGTTCTTCGCTGCATAGGCCGCGGCCTCGTCGCTGGTCGCAAAGCCCAGGCGAAGCTGGCGCTGCGTGTCGCCGCTGCCCGCCCAGCCCATCAGCGGATCGGCCTTGCGCGCTTCGGCGGGCGCGAACTCCAGGAACCAGCGCTGCGTTCCGGCGCGGCCCGACTGCATCGCATTTTTGGGCTTCTGGAAAATGCGCGCTTTCATGGGATCGTCCTAAAACTGGGTGCCGGTAAGGCCGCCTTAGCGGGAAGCTGCAGCCGCGAAAAGGGAAGAAAAAGGCCACCATCCTCTCCATCGTCATCCCGGACTTGATCCGGGATCCATTCGGCGCTGGCGTGGTGGATCCCGGATCAAGTCCGGGATGACGAATATTCCGGGACGTGCCTATTGCGCATCGCGCCGTGCCTGCGCCGCTTTCGTCATCAATGTGGGGCGGGCACTTGCCGGATCGTCGGGCCAGCTATGCTTCGGATAGCGCCCGCGCATCTCCTTTGCGACTTCGTACCAGCTGCCGCTCCAGAAGGACGCGATGTCGCGGCTCGTCTGGATCGGCCGGTGCGCGGGGGAGGTCAGAGCAAGGACGAGCGGGATCGGTGGATCGCCGATCACCGGATGGCGCGCCAGACCGAACATCTCCTGCACGCGGACGCTGACCGCCGGGCCGCCATCGGCGCCATAGTCGATCGCGTGGCGGCTACCCGCAGGGGTCATATAATCGGCAGGCGCAAGCTTCTCGAGGCGTTGCCGCGCAGACCAGTCGAGCAGCCCCGACAGCGCATCGACGAGTCGCTGGTCGCCGATGTCGCGCAGGCCGCGCGACCGTTCGAGCAGCGGCGCGAGCCAGAGATCAAGGCTGTCGGCAAGCGCCGGTGCCGACAGCGCGTCCAGCCCGGCGAAGGACGCACGCTGGCGCAGCGCCTGCGACACCGGCCCCCAGCCAACAAGGCCAAGCCCCTTTTCGCGGACGGCGGCGAGCCGCATCGCAACATCGTCTTCGGCACCCTCGCTGCGCCCCGCCTGCCCGCTCGACAGGGCAATCGCGCCCAAACGGCGCTCGCGCCGATGATCGACGCGATCGCTGGCGGGGTCATAGCTGCTCGCCGAGCGGCTGATGATATGGTCGGCAAATATCGCCTCGACCTCGGCCAGGGTGACCGGTGCCGCGCCAAGGATACGCACGCCCGCCGCATGCCCCTGAGCATCGGCGATGGCGAGCCATTCGCTGTTCGCCAGCGGATCGAGCGGGTCGAGTTTGTACGCGCGGCCGCCTGCGCTCAGATAGTCGCCGCGCTGTCCCGCCCGCTGGCGCGCGACACGGTCGGGCCACGAGGTCGCGATCCAGCCGCCGACCGAGCGTTCGCGCATGCCGCCCGCTCCGATCGCCAGTTTTTCTCCGATACTTGCGAGCCGCCGCGCGAGCCTCGACGCCCCATCGGCGCGGTCGCCCCTCATGCCCTTCCAGCGCGCGAGCCGCGCCTCGACATCGACGCCGCGCCCGCCAAGCCCCGGCTCGGTCAGCAGAACGGCCAGCCGTGCGGCCAGTTCGGCTTCGCCGGCGCGCGCTGCATCGAGCACCATATGCGCCAGCGGCACCGGCAGCGGGATCGAAGCCAATGCCCTGCCGTGCGCGGTGATGCGCGCGTCGGCGCCGAGCGCGCCGATCGCCTGCAAACGCGATTTGGCTTCGCTGATCGCCGCGGGCGATGGCGGGTCGAGCCAGCCGAGTTGCCGCGGGTCGATGATGCCCCAGCTCGCGCAATCGAGCACGACGGGCATCAGGTCATTCTCGTGAATCTCGGGCGGATCGAACGGCGGCATACCGGCGGTCGCCGCCGCTTCCCACAAGCGATAGGCGACCCCCGGCCCCTGCCGCGCCGCGCGGCCTGCGCGCTGCGTCGCCGATGCCTGGCTCGCGCGTTCGGTGACGAGGCGTGCGATACCCGCGGCCTTGTCGAAACGCGGACGACGCGACAGACCCGCGTCGATCACGATCCGTACGCCCTCGATGGTGAGGCTGGTTTCGGCGATGCTCGTCGCGAGGATCAGCTTGCGCCCGCCATCGGGGTCGCGAACGAGCGCCTTGCGTTGCAGCGCCGGATCGATCTGGCCGTGAAGCCGGTGGACGACGAGCGGCAATCCCGCTGCTTCGACCGCGGCGGCGGCGCGTTCGATGTCGGCAGCGCCCGGAAGGAAGGCGAGCATGTCGCCCGCCTGCTCGTCAGCCATCGCTTGCCGGACGGCCATCAGAACCGACGCCTCCAGCCGGTCTTCGGCGCGGCGGCCGATGTGGCGGAGGTCCAGCGGCCAGCTTTTGCCTTCGCTCCGCACGACCGGCGCATTGCCGAGCAGCGCGCCAAAGCGCGCGCCGTCGAGCGTCGCCGACATGGCGACGAGGCGAAGGTCGTCGCGGAGCCCCTGCTGCGCGTCGATAGCCAGCGCGAGCGCGAAATCGCCGTCGAGGCTCCGCTCATGCACCTCGTCGAACAACACCGCCGACACGCCGTGCAATTCGGGGTCTGCGAGGATGCGGTTGCGGAACAGCCCGGGCGTCATGACAAGCAGGCGCGTTGCCACCGACTGCTTGCTGTCGAGCCGCGTCGCATAGCCGACGCGGCCGCCGACAGCCTCGCCCACTTCTTCGGCGATGCGTTCCGCCGCGGCGCGCGCCGCGAGGCGGCGCGGCGAGAGCAGCCACACATTGCCTTTGCACCACGGCTGGTCGAGCAACGCCGGCGCGACGCGCGTCGTCTTGCCCGCCCCCGGCGGGGCGACGACGACGGCATTGGGCTTGAACACCAGCGCCGCCATGATGTCGGGCAGCACCAGATCGATCGGCAGCGGAATGGTCGTCATGTCCGCGCCGCAGGATTGCCCAGTTCGATATTGAGCCGGAACGCTTCGGCGGCGAGGCGCGACACTTGGTCGGCGGTGACCTCGGTCGCTTCGGTCATCACCAGATTGCCGAGCTCATATTTCCCGCTCGCCTTGATCCGCGGATCGACCTCGCGCAGCCGCTTTCCGCGCCAGAAGCCGAGCAATACGCGATGATCCTCGGCGCGGATCAATACGCAGGGACCGTTCGCCATGAAGACGAGATTGGTCCATTTGATCACTTCGTCGAAGGGGGCGGCGCCCATGATCGCGGCGCGCATCATCTCGCAGCGCTCGCGCTGC
Source organism: Sphingopyxis sp. (assembly GCF_965227415.1). Lineage (GTDB taxonomy): Bacteria > Pseudomonadota > Alphaproteobacteria > Sphingomonadales > Sphingomonadaceae > Sphingopyxis. Next base: position 926,950 of record NZ_OZ245749.1, read on the forward strand.
CAACCCGAAAGCGCAGCGACATAGGCGTCGGGGCTTTCCGCCGCTGGGCCCATCATCGCCATCGGCGCCAGCTCAATAAGCGCGCGCGACCGCGAAGGCGACCGCTTCGGTCAACGCCGCTTTCGCCTGACTGGAGCGGAAGCCGCCGATGGCGTCGACCGCGCGCTGGCCATAGTGGCGCGCACGCGCCAGCGTGTCGTCGATCGTGCCGTGCTTGCGGAGCAGGTTGGTGGCATAGGCGAGATCTTCGTCCGACGTGCGATGCCCGATGATCGCCTGTTTCCAGAAGTCGCGCTCGTCGGCCGATCCGCGCGCATAGGCCAGGATGACCGGCAGAGTGACCTTGCCGTCGCGGAAGTCGTCGCCGACCCCCTTCCCCATCGTTTCCTCGTCGGAGACATAGTCGATCGCATCGTCGACGAGCTGGAAGGCGATGCCGAGGTTGCGGCCATAGGCGTCGAGCGCAGCTTCGGCGGCATCGTCACGCTCGGCAACGACCGCGGCAATCTTGCACGCGGCGGCGAACAGCTCGGCCGTCTTGGCATTGATGATCGCGAGATACTGGTCTTCGCTCGTTTCGATCCGGCGCTGCGCCGACAGCTGGTTGACTTCGCCCTCGGCGATCACGGCCGAAGCGCGCGAGAGGATCTTGAGCACTTTCAGCGATCCGTCCTCGACCATCACCTCGAAAGCGCGGCTGAACAGGAAGTCGCCGACGAGGACCGAGGCGCTGTTGCCCCAGATGATGTTGGCGGTCTTGCGGCCCCGCCGGAGGCCCGATTTGTCGACGACATCGTCGTGCAGCAACGTTGCCGTGTGAATGAATTCAACCGCAGCAGCGAGCTTGCAGTGGCGGCGGCCGGGATAATCGAGCAGCTTGCCACAGGCGAGCGTCAGCATCGGGCGCATCCGCTTGCCACCGCCCGCGATCAAATGGCCGGCGAGTTCGGGGATCAGCGGAACTTCGGACTGCATGCGATCGAGAATGACCGAATTCACCTCGTTCATATCGGCGGCGACGAGCGCCATCATCGGGTCGAGCGAGGGCGGACGATCGCCGTGCAGAAGGTGGATCTCGGCAGTCATGATGGGGCGAGCCTTGGCCGGAGGGCCGTAAATTTGCAACGACTTTCGGCTTGCTTTGCTGCCCTGCCCGGTGCCAAGCGTGCCGGATACGAGAGGAACCCGCATGGACGACCAACTGAGCCGTTACCGCCAGAGCATCGACAATATCGACGCCGCACTCGTCTATATGCTCGCCGAACGGTTCAAGGTGACCAAGGCGGTCGGCGAACTCAAAGCCCGCGACGGCCTGCCCCCCGCCGATCCGTCGCGCGAAGAACGGCAGATCGAGCGACTCCGCAGCCTGGCGCGCGACGCCGATCTCGACCCCGATTTCACCGAAAAATTCCTGCGCTTCATCATTGAGGAAGTGATCCGGCATCACCAGCAAGTGAAACGCGAGGCAGGCGTATGACGCCGGACCATCCGATCTTTGCAAGATGGCCCGCCGAGCATCCCGATCGGCTTCAGCTGTTCGGCGCGCCGACGCCCAATGGCGTCAAGGTCAGTATCATGCTCGAGGAATGCGGGCTGCCTTATGAAGCGCACCGCGTCGACATCATGGCGAACGAGAGCCACGATCCGGCGTTCCTCGCGCTCAATCCCAATGGCAAGATTCCCGCGATCTACGATCCCGACGGGCCGGGAGGAAAGCCGCTCGCCTTGTTCGAATCGGGCGCGATCCTGCTCTATCTGGCCGACAAGACCGACCGATTCCTGCCGGAAGACCCAGGGCGGCGCTATGAAGCGATCCAGTGGCTGATGTGGCAGATGGGCGGCGCGGGTCCGATCTTCGGCCAGCTTGGCTTCTTCCACAAATTCGCAGGCAAGGATTATGAGGATAAGCGCCCGCGCGACCGGTACGCAGCGGAATCGGCGCGGCTGCTGGAGGTGCTCGACGGGCGGCTCGATGGACGGACGTGGATCATGGGCGAAGACTATAGCATCGCCGACATCTCGCTGATCGGCTGGATCCGCAACCTGATCGGTTTTTATGACGCTGCCGCGATCGTCGGGTTCGATCGGTTCCACCATGTCCAGGCATGGCTGGAACGCGGCCTCGCGCGACCTGCCGTGCAGCGCGGGCTGGTGGTCTGCGCGACATGAAACAATAGCGACTGCACGCGACCGAAAGACGACGTCCCTTTTGTCGTCATCCCGAACTTGTTTCAGGATCCATTGGCGGCCGTTTCCTTGGACACGGCGCGAAATGAGAAGTCCGGCCATGGATGCTGAAACAAGTTCAGCATGACGGAGGTTAACGACCAATCGCAAACGATGCTGATGTGTTCCCCGGCGAAGGCCGGGGTCCAGAGCGTTCGACAGCCGGCGTTGCGTGAGCACGCTGTGGACCCCGGCCTTCGCCGGGGAACACGCTGGGTCGCCAGCTTCCCGCTTTCCCCGGAATGACGAAGGGAGCAACGTCCGCTTCCCACGCCAAGCCGACTAACCCGCCGGCAGCTTCAGCCGCACGAGCAGTCCGCCCAGATCCTCGCTCTCCTCGAGCGCGATGCTGCCGCCGTAAATTTCCGCGACGTCGCGAACGATCGCAAGACCCAGTCCGGTCCCCGGTTTGCCGCTGTCGAGCCGCACGCCGCGGTCGAAGATGCGCTGTCGGTCGGCGGGCGAGATGCCGGGGCCGTCGTCTTCGACCAGTATTTCGGCAGTCGCGCCTTCGCGCTGGACCGTGACGAATACGCTGCCGCCGCCGTATTTGGCAGCATTTTCGAGGAGATTGCCGATCAATTCGTCGAGATCCTGCCGCTCGACGCGTGCGATCAACGCCTTGTCGCCCGAGGCATCGAGCCGGACCTTTGGATAGAGCAGCCCGACAGCGCGCGACACGCTGTCGACGCTGTCGCGGATGTTGGCGCGGGCCTGTGCCGCGCCGCGTCGTCCGACGGCGCGCGCGCGCGCGAGGTGGTGGTCGACCTGCCGCTGCATCGTCGCGGCCTCGCGCCGGACGGTCTGCGCCAATTCATCGCCCGACCCCGCCGCACTGTTCACAAGCACGGTCAGCGGCGTTTTCAACGCATGCGCGAGATTGCCGGCGTGAAGCCGTGCTTCTTCGGCCTGTTTCTCGTTATGCGCGAGCAGCGCGTTGAGTTCCTCGACCATCGGCTGCACTTCGAGCGGCAATGGTGCGGTAACACGGCGATGCTGGCCGCCGCGCATCGCGGCGATCGCCCGGCGGATCTGGCGGAGCGGCAGCAGGCCATAAAAGGTCTGGAGCGCCGCAAGCACGATCAGCCCGACGCCGAGCAACGCCAGGCTGGGAATCAGCGTCGCGCGCACCGCGCGGATCTGCAGATCGAGCGCGTCGCGCGACTGGGCGATCTGGAACCGCCAACTCGTCTTGCTGCCCGGCAGGATGACATTGCGTTCGAGCACGCGCAGTTCCTCGTCGGGGAACTGGTTGCTGTTGTAGGTGTGAAGCGCGTCATCGACATGCTCGCGCGGCGGCGTCAACGAGCGTTCCCACAGCGACCGCGAGCGATAAGGCTCCTGCCCGCCGCCGCTGATCTGCCAATAAAGGCCGCTATAGGGTTCGAGGAAGCGCTGGTCGCCGAGCGGCTCGATCAGCCGTACCTCGCCGTCGGGGCCGATCTCCGACGAGCGGATCATCGCGATCAGCACATATTCGAGGCTCGAATCGAAGTTGCGCGTGATCGCGGTGGTCAGCACGCGGTCGAGCGCGAAGCCGCCGCCGATCAGCAGCACCGAAATCCAGAGCGTCGCGATCGCGATCATGCGCCGCGCGAGCGAGCCCGTGATACGGCTCGTGAGCGCTGCCGGCTTCGCCGGATCGGATGCTACCGCCGAGGCGACGTCGGCTTCGGCCATGCCTTATTGCGGATCGTCGAGCTGGTAACCGAGACCGCGGATGGTGGTGATGATGTCGGCCCCCAGCTTTTTGCGGATGCGCGTCACGAACACTTCGATCGTGTTCGAATCGCGATCGAAATCCTGATCATAGATATGCTCGATCAATTCGGTGCGCGAGACGACCTTGCCCTTGTGATGGAGCAGGTACGAGAGGAGCTTATATTCCTGCGCCGTCAGTTTCACCGGCTCCCCATCGAGCGTGACGCGACCCGAGCGGGTGTCGAGGCGGACCTTGCCCGCAATCAGCTCGCTCGAGGCATTGCCCGCAGCGCGGCGGATCAGCGCGCGAAGGCGGGCGATCAGCTCTTCGGTCTGGAAGGGCTTGGCAAGATAATCATCGGCGCCGGCATCGAGCCCGGCGACCTTGTCCGACCAGCTGTCGCGCGCCGTGAGGACAAGCACCGGAAAATTGCGCTTTTCGCGGCGCCAGCGGTCGAGCACGGTCAGGCCGTCGATTTCGGGGAGGCCGAGGTCGAGGATCGCCGCGTCGTAATTTTCGGTCGAACCCAGAAAATGGCCATCTTCGCCATCGGTCGCGAGGTCGACGGCATAGCCGGCGCCTTCGAGCGTCGCCTTGAGCTGCGGGCCCAGCGTGGGCTCGTCCTCGACAATCAAAATCCGCATTCAAGCGCCTTTCCTCTGCGTGCCCGGTCGCGCCAGGCCGCTCTGTGACAACTGTGTATCAAGTCCGAACGCCCACCGCAAAATCTCGTTGCGACAGACGGTGCGGCGTTTTCGCGAATGTCAGGGTTTGCGTCCGACGATCCGGCCGGTGCGGGCATCGACATAGACGATGACGACCTGCGCGCCGTCCATGAACTTCAGCGCATAGATCATCCGGTCGGGGTCGAACTGCGGGCCGCCAAGATAGCTCATGCCGCTGTACGGCGGGCGCGACCGGACTTCGGCGATCAGCCGGTTGAGCGGGATCACCTGTCCCTGCGCCGCGGCATCGCGCAGGCTGTCCTGGTCGCGATCGCCGCGCGCGATAGCGGGCACGCCGCTGGCGAGCAGCAGAGCCGGAACGAGCATAGTGGTCAGAATGCGGAACATGCCCAAGGTCCTAGAGGCGACGCATTGAATAGGCGATGAATGGGACAGCAAGCCGACGTTCGGGTCGGCAGCCGTTTCGCTTGGGACAATGGTGGGCGCGACAGGGATTGAACCTGTGACCCCACCCGTGTGAAGGGTGTGCTCTACCGCTGAGCTACGCGCCCGTCCCGGTGCCGACCGATGGTCGATGCTCCGAAAGCCGGACGTCCATAGCCGCTCGCGCGGGTAATGCAACGTCCATTTGCAGGCGCCCCCGTCCGCCCATGCAAATCGGGCCGCAGCTTGCGCCACGGCCCGAAATGTTTTCACCAGAAGGTGCCTGTCAACTTAGTTGACGGCGTCCTTGAGGGCCTTGCCGGCCTTGAACTTCGGCTGGTTCGACGCCGCGATGGTCATCGTTTCACCGGTGCGCGGGTTGCGACCGGTCGAGGCCTTGCGCTTGCTGACGGCGAACGTGCCAAAGCCGACGAGACGGACTTCGCCGCCCTTCTTGAGCGAGCCCGTGATCGCGTCGAAAACAGCTTCGACGGCCTTGCTCGCGTCGCCCTTGGTCAGGCCGCTCGAGTCAGCGACGGCGGCGATCAGGTCTTGTTTGTTCATGCCTAAGGAACCCCTGCGTTATGGTTGGTTGAATGATTCATGGCCCGAAGCCATGGCGCGCCACTAACGATGTTTCGCCCCACCTTGTCAAAGCAAAAAAGGCCGAAAAACTACCCAAAACGTCGATTCTGCGACGAATTTACGTCGAAATGCTTTCCGGCACTGATGACTCAGTGCCGAATCGCGGTCTCGGGGTCGCTTCCCGGCGAAATCGGGGGCGACGCGGCGAGTTCGTCCGCCTCGGTCCACTCGATCGGCACGATGGGACTCGCCAGCGCTTCGGCCAGCACCTGATCGACATGGCTGACCGGAATGATCTTCAGGCCGTTGGTTATATTGGCGGGAATTTCCACCAGGTCCTTTTCATTCTCTTCGGGGATCAGCACTGTCGTGATGCCGCCGCGCAGCGCCGCGAGCAGCTTTTCCTTGAGCCCGCCGATCGCAAGCACGCGGCCGCGCAGCGTGACTTCGCCGGTCATCGCGACATCGCGGCGCACCGGAATGCCGGTCAGCGTCGAAATCATCGCGGTGACCATGCCGACGCCCGCCGACGGGCCGTCCTTCGGCACCGCCCCTTCGGGCAAGTGGATATGGATGTCCTTGCGTGCGAACAGGCTGGGCTTGATGCCATAGCTTGGCGCCCGCGCCTTCACGAACGAGAGCGCGGCCTGAACCGATTCGGTCATCACTTCGCCGAGCTTGCCCGTGGTGCGCACCTGGCCCTTGCCCGACGCGGTCACGGCCTCGATCGTCAGCAGTTCGCCGCCGACTTCGGTCCATGCCAGGCCGGTGACGGCGCCGATCTGGTCCTCCAGATCGCCCATGCCGTGGCGAAATTTGCGGACCCCCGCAAATTCGTTGAGATTTTCCGGCGTGACGGTGACGCTTTCCGCCTTGCCTTCGAGGATGCGGCGCAGCGCCTTGCGCGCCAGACGCGCAATCTCGCGCTCGAGCGTGCGGACGCCCGCCTCGCGCGTGTAGTAGCGGATCAGGTCGCGCAGCCCTTCGTCGGTCAGCGTGAACTCGCCGTCCTTCAGGCCATGTGCCTCGACCTGCTTGGCGATCAGGTGGAGCTTTGCAATCTCGACCTTCTCGTCCTCGGTATAGCCTTCGAGCCGGATGATCTCCATGCGGTCGAGCAGCGCCTGCGGCAGGTTCAGCGAGTTGGCCGTCGTGACGAACATGATGTCGGACAGATCGACGTCGATCTCCAGATAATGGTCCTGGAACTTCGCATTCTGTTCGGGGTCGAGCACTTCGAGCAGCGCCGAAGCCGGATCGCCGCGGAAATCCTGGCCCAGCTTGTCGATCTCGTCGAGCAGGAACAGCGGGTTCATCGTGCCGGCCTTCTTGAGGTTCGTCACGATCTTGCCCGGCAGCGAGCCGATATAGGTGCGGCGGTGACCGCGGATTTCGGCTTCGTCGCGCACGCCGCCGAGCGACTGGCGGACGAATTCGCGGCCCGTCGCCTTGGCGATCGAACGGCCGAGCGAGGTCTTGCCGACGCCCGGGGGGCCGACGAGGCAGAGGATCGGCCCCTTCAGCTTGTTGGTGCGTGCCTGGACCGCCAGATATTCGACGATCCGGTCCTTCACCTTTTCGAGCGCATAATGATCGTCGTCGAGGACGGCCTGCGCCTTCGCGATGTCTTTCTTCAGCTTCGACTTCTTGCCCCACGGCAGGCCGATCAGCGTGTCGAGATAGTTGCGAACCACGGTGGCTTCAGCCGACATCGGCGCCATCGCGCGCAGCTTCTTGAGCTCGGCGTTCGCCTTGGCCTTGGCTTCTTTCGACATCTTGAGGCTGTCGATCTTGACTTGCAGCTCGGCCAGATCGTCGCCGCCCTCGCCATTGTCGTTGCCGAGTTCGCGCTGGATCGCCTTCAACTGTTCGTTGAGATAATATTCGCGCTGGCTCTTTTCCATCTGTCGCTTCACGCGGCCGCGGATCTTCTTTTCGACCTGCAGCACGCCGAGTTCGCCCTCCATGAAGGCGAAGACCATTTCGAGCCGCTTGGCCGGCGCATCCTCGACAAGGAGCGCCTGCTTGTCGGACACCTTGATGTTGAGGTTTCCGGCAACCGAATCGGCGAGACGCGAGGCGTCTTCGATCTGCGACAGCTGCACCGCGGTTTCGGCGGGCATCTTCTTGTTGAGCTTGGCGTAGCTTTCGAACTGGTCGACGACCGAGCGCATCAGCGCAGCGGTATCGACGCTGTCATCGAGCGTGTCGGCAATGGGCTTCACGGTCGCCACGACCGCCTTGCCTTCGGTCGAAAGGCCGGTGAGCTTTGCGCGCTCCTTGCCTTCGACGAGCACGCGGACGGTGCCGTCGGGCAGCTTCAAAAGCTGTAAAACCGTCGCAATGACGCCGGTTTCATACAGGTCGTCGCGCTGCGGATCGTCCTCGCCCGGATCGAGCTGGGCGACGAGGAAGATTTCCTTGTCGGCTTCCATCGCGGCTTCGAGCGCGGCGACCGAGCGGTCGCGGCCGACGAAGAGCGGAACGATCATATGCGGGAAAACGACAATATCGCGCAGCGGCAACAGGGGAAAAGATTGCGTCATTACGGCTCCTGGGCGTGCCCCGGCTTCGGCGGCTCCGCCCCTCTTATAGGGTGTTCATCGCTAATATGGCGTAACTTGGCGCGCATTCAATGTCGCGATGCTGAACGGGCCACACGGCGACGCGGGATTGCGAGGGGGCAAGGTCATTCGGTGGCAAGCCCCTCCCGTCGCGAAGCGATGGGGAGGATTATCAGGTCAGAACGGCAGCTTGAAACCCGGCGGGAGCGGCAGGCCGCTCGTCATTCTGCCCATTTCCTCGTTGCTGACCCGATCGGCCTTTTCACGAGCGTCGTTGAAGGCCGCGGCGAGCAGATCTTCGAGCATCTGCTTGTCATTGGGGACCATCAGACTGTCGTCGATGTGGATCGATTTGATCCGGCCCTTCGCGCTCGCAAGAATCTTGACCAGACCGCCGCCCGACACGCCTTCGACCTCGACGCTGTCGAGCTTCGCCTGCGCTTCCTGCATCTGCGCCTGAACGGTGGCGGCGGCTTCCTGCGCCGCCTTCATCATTTCTTCGATCGATTTCATGACTGGGACCTATGTTGATTGTTATCGTCTTCGACAAGCCTTGCGTCCGGAAACGCGGCCAGAGCCGCCTTCACGACGGGCAATTCGCGGATTCGCGCCTCGTTGTCGGCAAGCTTGGCGGCGCGCATCTGGCCGAGGCTGGGGCGACCCTCGCCCTCGCCCGCGCGGACTTGCCAGCGGCTGCCGGTCGCGTTCAGAAGGGCATCGCCGAGTGCGCGCCCGAAACCCGCGTCGAGCGCCGGCACAGCGGCGTAGACGAGCAGGCCGGGTTCGAGCTCCAAAAGTTTGACGTCGTCATAAACTTGCCGCGCAAGCTGATGATTACCGGTATTTTCGAGAAGCTGCTGAATCTGCGCAATGGTGAGCGCGGAGACCGGTGGCGCGGGGTTGGCCAACGCGGGATTTGCGGATGCGGGATTGGCCGATGCGACCGGATCGGCCGCCATGCTTTCCTGCCCGGCGGCGACGGCGGGAGCCGCTAGCGGCATGGTCGGCACACCGCCCGATTCCAGCAGCCTTGCCAACTCGCCGGGATCGGGGAGCGACGCGGCATAGATGACGCGCAGCAGCAGCATTTCGAGATGCTCGACCGGGTTGTTCGCGCGAAGAACCTCGTCATGGCCCTTGAGAAGCAGCTGCCAAAGACGGTTGAGCGGCGCAAAGCCTAGCTTTTGTGCCCAGTCGCCGATGCGTTCGCGGTCGCTCGCGGCAAGCGCAGGGTCGTCGTGACGCGCCACTTTTGCCAGCGTCACCGCATGCGTCAGGTCCATCAACCCGCGCACCATCGCGACAGGTTCGATCCCCAGCGCATATTGCGCGCGGGCCAGGTCGATCGCGCCGCCGCTGTCGCCTTCGAGGATCGTCGCCATCAGTTGCGCAATCGCGCTGCGGTCGGACAGGCCGAGCATCGTGCGCACCTGATCGGCGCCGATCATCCCGCCGCCGGCGCCTCCAGCCTCGAGATCGGCGTGCGCGATCGCCTGGTCGAGGATCGAGAGTCCGTCGCGCACCGATCCTTCGGCAGCGTTGGCGATCAGCCAGATCGCCGGCGCTTCGGCCTCGACGCCTTCCTTTTGCAGAATCGAGCTGAAATGCGCGAACAGCATATCGGGCGTGATGCGGCGAAGGTCGAAACGCTGGCAACGCGACAAGACTGTTACCGGCACCTTGTTGACTTCGGTGGTCGCAAACAGGAATTTGACGTGCGGCGGCGGCTCTTCGAGCGTTTTCAGAAGCGCATTGAAGGCGTTGCGCGACAGCATATGCACTTCGTCGATGATGTAGATCTTGTAGCGCGCCGACACCGCAGCATAGCGCACCGCCTCGATAATCTCGCGCACATCGTCGACGCCGGTGTTCGACGCGGCGTCCATCTCGATCACATCGATATGGCGGCCTTCGGTGATCGCACGGCATGGTTCGCAGATCCCGCACGGGTCGATCGTCGGCCCGCCCTGCCCGTCGGGACCGATGCAGTTCAGCGCCTTGGCAATCAGGCGCGCGGTCGACGTCTTGCCGACCCCGCGCACGCCGGTCATCAGGAACGCATGCGCCAGCCGGTCGCGCGCAATCGCGTTGCCAAGCGTCTTCACCATCGCATCCTGCCCGATCAGCTCGGTGAAGGTTTGCGGGCGATATTTGCGGGCCAGAACGCGGTATGGGCCGCTCGACGCCGGCGGAGCGGTCGCGGGCAGGTCCATTCCCAGCATCGGGATATCGTCGTCGGCGGAATCGCTCATGCGCTTCGTATTAGGGACGGCCGGGGCGCTTGTCGAAGGGGAAAGCGGGGGTTCCCATATCTCGTCATGCTGAACTTGTTTCAGGGTGACGAAACCAGAGAGACAGATGAGGGTGGGAGCCGGAACGACCCGCAGCAAATTCGTTGCGGCTGCTTCCTTCCGGACCTGACCGGGTTGGCGAAGACTGCGTCCGCCCGACTCCCGGCGCGCATATGGCGGGGACCGGCGCGAAAATCAAGCGCGGTCAGGGATCGCGTTCGGCCACGGCCTTCAGATAGGCATGGATGGCGGCGATTTCGGCGTCGGTGAAATGGCTGTAGCGTCCCCGCGCGACTTCGCCCATCAGCCCCAGCTTGCGTTCGCCCGCCGGAACGCCGGTGCGGAGCAGGCGGGCAAAGTCCCCGGATTCGTAGGACGCGGCGATCCGGATGTCGGGCCGTTCGGCCTTGACGGGCCCGCTCTTCCCGCCGCGCAGGTTCATTTCGTGGCATTCGGCGCAGGTGGCGCGGACCATATAGCGCGCGAGGCGATGCTGCGGCCCTGCGTCGGGCGGCCACGCCTTGCCCTCGCGCTCGACCTTGACGGCGGATGAGTAATAGGTGCCCTTCGCCATCTCGGCCTTCAGGATCGGGCCGAAAGTCGGGGGCGGATGCGCCGCGCCCTTGGCCGGACGGCTGCGGATATAGGCGATCAGCGCCGCCATGTCGGCGTCGGCGAGCTGCGTGAAGAGGTTCGACGGCATATCCCAGAGCGGCGTGCCGTCGGGCTTTTTCCCGCTGCGAATGACACTTTCCAGCTGCGCGTCGCTATAGCCCGCCGCCGCGACGGTCAGGTTGGCGGTCCACAGGCGGCCATAGCCGTCCTCGCTCCAGTCCTGGCCGGCCAGATCCTTGCCGTGGCACCCCGAGCAGCCGAGGACGATCGCGAGGCGCTCGCCATGCTTGACGCGATCGGGCGACAGTTTCGCAAAGGCGACGGGCGGATCGCGTTTTTCCGCAGGCGTACCGCACGCCCCGAGCAGCGCCAGTGTCGATGCCAATACTGATGATGCCCGTACCGAAAAGGCCAATCCCCGCATTGCCCCTCCTCTCCCGATCAAGACGCGCCGACGTCTTCTGCGATTGCCGGTAGTATCAGCGCGGTCCCTGCATATTGCGGCTTTCGGGCGGAATATGCACGGTCAAACCGTCGAGGTCGCCGGTCAGCACGATCTGGCACGACAGGCGGCTCGTGCGGCGCACCCCCGCGGCGAGGTCGAGCATATCTTCCTCCATCTCGCTGGCTTCGGGCAAGCGGCCGAAATCCTCCTTGTCGACAATGACATGGCAGGTCGCAAGCGGCCGAAATCCTCCTTGTCGACAATGACATGGCAGGTCGAGCAGGCCATCTGTCCCTCGCACGTTCCCTCCAGCGGCATCATATGGGCTTGCGCAACGTCGAGCAGGATCGAGCCCGGTTCAGCCTCGACCTCTGTGCGTCCCTTGCCGTCGGCGTGAATGAAGGTGACGCGCATCAATTCACTCCCTGAAGGCGCGCGGCCTCCCTGATCGCGGCCAGACCCTCGCGCAGGTCAAGCTCGCTGGTATACCGTCCCCAGCCGAGGCGGATCGAGGCGCGCGCGTCGGCTTCGCTCACCCCCATCGCGCGCAGCACATGGCTGACCTTGCCCGACCCGCTGCCGCACGCGCTGCCGAGCGAGAAAGCGATGTTGCGGGCGTCCGACATCAGGCGGAGCCCGTTCACGCCTTCGCGCCGGACGTTGAGATTGCCCCGATAGCGCGGGCTGGCGGCGCCGTTGAGCATCCATTCGGGGAGCAGGTCCATCGCGAGCGACCAGAGGCGCTCGACATGCGCGCCGTCGGCATCGAAACGTTCGGCCGCGAGCGCCGCCGCAGCGCCGAAGCCGGCGCAGAGTGCCGGCGACACGGTGCCCGAACGCATCCCCTGCTCCTGCGCGCCGCCGAACATCAGCGGATCAAGGTCGATGCCGTCGCGAACCCACAGCGCGCCGATGCCCTTTGGCCCGTGGATCTTGTGCGCCGAAAGCGCGATCAGGTCGGCGCTGTCGGGAATCGCGACGCGGCCATAGCCCTGCACCGCGTCGCAGAGCAGCAAGCTGCCCTTGGCATGCGCGGCCGCCGCGAAATCGGCGACGGGCTGGATCGTCCCGACCTCGTTGTTGACCAGCATCGTCGCGACGATGCCATTGTCCGGAATCAATGCATCGTCGGTTGGAAGCGCGAGCCCCGCGCTATCGACCGGCAGGATCGCGGCATTCAATCGTTCGAGGCATTGCAGCGAAGCGGGGTGTTCGATGCTGAGCCCCGCGACGCCGCCCGGCCTGGCTTTCGCGCCGCTGAACAGCGCCCAGTTGAGCGCCTCGGTCGCGCCCGAGGTAAAGAAGACGCGCCCGCCCTTCGGCAGCAGAGCCGCGACCTGATCGCGCGCGACTTCGACAGCGGCAGCGGCGGCGCGCCCGGCCTTGTGCGTGCTCGACGGGTTCGCAAAACCACCGCCGCCAAAGTCATCGGCGCCCGGCCCCCCCAGCCAGCGCATCATCGCCTCGCGCGCTTCGGGAGCGAGCGGCGTCGTGGCCTGATAATCGAGGTAGATCATCGCCGGCATTTGCCTGCTAATCCTGCCGGTGTCGAGCGATGCTCTTCGGCTATCGTCATCCCGGACTTGATCCGGTATCCACTATTCCGGCGCTGCTGGCATGGATCCCGGATCAAGTCCGGGATGACGAAGAGAGACCGATCACTCCCCCTATTGCGAGCGATTCGCAAAAGTTGCAACTTGCTACGCATTTTCTATATAGGCGCCATCTTCGCTCCGCCACCCGCCAACCGGCGATTCGCGCCGGAGCTCAAAAAGATAAGAGGTGTTCCCATGCCCGACGTGATTTTCCCCGGCCCTGAGGGCCGCATCGAAGGTCGATTCTCGCCGCCGCCGCGCCCGCGCGCGCCGGTCGCGCTGATCCTTCACCCGCATCCGCAGGGCGGCGGCACGATGAACGACCGCATCACGCAGGCGATGTACAAGAGCTTCGTCGCGCGCGGCTTTGCCGTGCTGCGCTTCAACTTTCGCGGCGTCGGCCGCAGCCAGGGCACGTTCGACAACGGTATCGGCGAACTGAGCGATGCCGCCTCGGCGCTCGACTGGGTCCAGTCGATCCATCCCGAAGCGCAGACCACCTGGATCGCGGGCTTCAGCTTTGGCGCGTGGATCGGCATGCAGCTGTTGATGCGCCGCCCCGAAATCCGCGGCTTCCTGTCGGTCGCGCCGCCGGCGAACATGTACGACTTCAGCTTTCTGGCGCCCTGCCCCTCGTCGGGCATCATCGTCGCGGGCGGGCAGGACGAGATCGTCCCCCCCGCCGCGATCCAGAAACTCGTCGACAAGCTGCGCACGCAAAAGGGCATCACGATCCATCACGACGAGATCCCGCGCGCGAACCATTTCTTCGAGCATGAGCTCGACCAGTTGATGAAGTCGCTCGATAACTATCTGGATATGCGGCTCGCACCCGATTCGCCGATCCGCTGACCTTGGGGTCCTCCCCCCGCGTGGGGAGGACGTCATGTCATGTCGTCGGCACCAGCCAGATCGCGACATTGGCGAACATCACCAGCGCCGCGACGAGCATCAGCAGCGCGCGCTTGCGGTCGCCCATGCGAAAGACATAGGCTGCACCGGCGGTCAGGACGACCCCGGTCAGCATCAGCACGGAAATGATCGTGTCGGACATCGCGCCGCCTTATCGTCGGCGTCACAAATTTGCCACCTCGCTTATGGCCAAGGGCGACGGCTTCGCCTAAAGCGCGCTCATCGATTCCCTTTGACCTTTCGGGAGCCGCGCCATGCGCATCGCGATCGCCTCTGACCATGCCGCTTACGAGCTGAAGGCCGTGCTCGCCGACTGGCTGCGCGGAGAAGGCTATGAGGTCGCCGACCTCGGCCCCGACAGCACCGACAGCGTCGACTATCCCGATTATGGCTATGCGCTGGCCGAAGCGATCGCCGACGGGCGCGCGACCCGCGGCATCGCGCTTTGCGGATCGGGTATCGGGATCTCGATCTCGGTCAATCGCAACCCCGCCTGCCGCTGCGCGCGCGTCGATGAGCCGCTTTCGGCATCGCTCGCCCGCCAGCACAATGATGCCAACGTCATCGCGCTGGGCGCGCGCCTGACCGGCATCGACATGGCGAAGGCGTGCGTAACCGCCTTTCTCGCCACCGAATTCGAAGGCGGCCGCCACGCGCGGCGCGTCGACAAGCTTTCCAATCCGCCCCAACTGGAGACCAGCCGATGACGACAGACACGCTCGACAAGCCCATCAAATCGGCCGGCTATTTCACCGATGGCGTTGCCGCCACCGACCCCGCTGTCGCCGCGGCGATGAAGCACGAGATGGATCGCGAACAATATCAGATCGAACTGATCGCGTCGGAAAACATCGTCTCGAAAGCGGTGCTTGAAGCGCAAGGGTCGGTCTTCACCAACAAATATGCCGAGGGCTATCCGGGCAAACGCTATTATCAGGGCTGCGCGCCGTCGGACGAGGTCGAGACGCTGGCAATCGACCGCGCCAAGCAGCTGTTCGACTGCGGCTATGCCAATGTCCAGCCGCACTCGGGCGCGCAGGCGAACGGCGCGGTGATGCTCGCGCTGTCAAAGCCCGGCGCGACGATCCTGGGCATGAGCCTGGACGCTGGCGGCCACCTGACGCACGGCGCGCCGCCCGCGATGTCGGGCAAATGGTTCAATGCCGTGCAATATGGCGTGCGCGCCGACGACCATCTCGTCGATTTCGATCAGGTCGAGGCGCTGGCGAAAGAGCATCGCCCGTCGTTGATCATCGCGGGCGGTTCGGCCTATCCGCGCACGCTCGACTTCGCGCGCTTCCGCGCCATCGCCGATGATGTCGGCGCGCTGCTGATGGTCGACATGGCGCATTTTGCGGGTCTGGTCGCGGGCGGCGCGCATCCGTCGCCGATGGAGCATGCCCATGTCGTCACCACGACGACGCACAAGACGCTGCGCGGCCCGCGCGGCGGCATGATCCTGACCAATGACGAGGCGATCGCCAAGCGCATCAATTCGGCGGTTTTCCCTGGCCTCCAGGGCGGTCCGCTGATGCACGTCATCGCCGCGAAGGCGGTCGCTTTCGGCGAAGCGCTGCGTCCCGAGTTCAAGGATTATGCCAAGGCGACGATCGCCAACGCGCAGGCGCTCGCGAACCGGCTGAAGGCACGCGGCGCCGACGTCGTCGCGGGCGGCACCGACACGCACCTCGCGCTGATCGACCTTCGTCCGCTCGGCATCACCGGCCGCGACGCCGACGAAGCGCTCGAACGCAGCGCAATCACCTGCAACAAGAACGGCGTCCCCTTCGATCCGCTGCCGCCGGTCAAGACCAGCGGCATTCGCGTCGGTTCGCCCGCGGGCACCACGCGCGGCTTTGGCATCGCCGAGTTCGAGGCCATCGGCGACATGGTCGCCGACGTGCTCGAAGCGCTGCGCGAAAAGGGTGAGCATGGCGACGCCGATGTCGAGGCGGATGTGCGGGGCCGCGTCCGCGCGCTCTGCGAACGCTTCCCCATCTATCAGGGATAAGAGCGATGGCACGGCAGAGCCCAGAAGAACCGACGCTGGTCGAAACGACGATCGAAGAGGTCAAGGCGATGGGCAAGCAGGGGCTGGCCCATCCGTCGACCAAGCCGGTGCTGACCGGCGGCGCGATCGGCGCCGTCGCGGGCATATTGCTGCCGGTCGTGACATGGCCGGTGGGCCTGTTCGCTGGAGCTGCGATCGCACTCTATAGTCGGGTGAAACGCTAAGGGTCCAAACTCGATGGCGGCATCGTCGAGGTTTGAAGCAAAATGGCCCAGCGCGAGGAGAGAAGACGCAGTAATATGTCAATATTTCAAGGCCTCTCGACGAAGCGATGGGCCATTTTGATCAAATCGCTTCGGGACGCCCAAATAGCTTCCATCGCGGCCCGAAAGCCGCTTGGAAAGGCAACCAGCCTTCCCGGCGCGTCTTTCGGCCCGAGCTGTTCGCCATTTGGGCGCCTCGGCGATGCTGCCATCGAGTTTGGACCCTAACCATGCGTTGCCCCTATTGCGGACATGAAGACAGCCAGGTGAAGGACAGCCGTCCGACCGAGGACGGCGCGGCGATCCGCCGCCGGCGCCAGTGCGAGGATTGCGGCGCGCGCTTCACGACGTTCGAGCGCATTCAGCTGCGCGAAGTCGCGGTGCTCAAGGCAGGCGGCGGACGCGAACCCTTTGACCGCGAGAAACTGATGCGCAGTGTCCAGATCGCCTGTCGCAAACGCCCGATCGACGGCGCGCGGATCGAACGGCTGGTGTCGGGAATCCAGCGCCAGCTCGAAACCTCGGGCGACAATGAAGTGCAAGCGGCGCAGATCGGCGCAATGGTGATGGAAGCGCTGAAGGGCTTCGACAATGTCGCCTATATCCGCTTCGCCAGCGTCTATCGCGACTTCACCGAAGCCAAGGATTTCGAGGAGTTTGCATCGTCGATCACCGAGGCGGCGAAGAAGGGCGGATCCTGAAATCCACATGACTTTCTGGGCCTATATGCTTCGCTGCCGCGACGGCAGCTATTATGTCGGACATACCGACGATCTGGAAATGCGCGTCGGACAGCATCAGTCCGGAGAGATTCCAGGCTACACGGCAACAAGGCATCCCGTGGAACTGGCCTGGAGCGCGGAGTTTTCGACACAGGCCGATGCGCTTGAAGCGGAACGCCAGATCAAGGGCTGGTCACGAGCGAAGAAGGAAGCATTGATCCGCGGAGATTGGCCGGCGATTCGCCGACTGGCCAGCCGTGCCAGGGTGCTTCGAGACGAAACAGAGACTTCGCCAAGCTCAGTCTCCGTTCCTGCTCAGGACGAACGCAATTCCTTGTCTTCCGCTTGTCCCGAAGAGCGACCGAGCCCCGGCGAAGGCGCGTCTCGACGGGGCCCTGTCATCGTCCTTGTCCGGCCACAGCTTGGCGAGAATATCGGCAAGGCGGCGCGCGCGATGTTGAATTTCGGGTTGACCGACCTGCGGCTTGTTGCCCCCCGCGACGGCTGGCCGAATCCCGACGCGGGTCCGGCCGCGGCGGGCGCCGACATCGTGCTTGCATCGGCCGAGGTTTTCGATTCGCTGGCCGACGCCGTCGCCGATTGCACGCATATCTATGCGACTACCGTGCGCAAGCGCGGGGTCACCAAACCGGTGTTCACGCCCGAAGCTGCCGCGAAGCAGGTGCACGCCGCCGCGGGCCGCTCGGCCTATGTTTTCGGACCCGAACGTTCGGGGCTGGAAACCGACGACGTCGCGGTCGCGCACAGCATCGTCACGGTGCCGATCAATCCCGAATTCGGATCGCTCAACCTGGCGCAGGCGGTCATCCTGATCGCCTATGAATGGTCGAAAGGCATAGCGCTGGCCAGCCCGCCCGACGTTCCGCTCGAGCCGCCTGCGCCGCATGCCGAGATGGAGGAGTTGATCCAGCATCTTGTCCGTGACCTCGATGCCGCCGGCTATTTCTTTCCGGCCGGCCGTACCGAAGCGACGCTTCGCACGTTGCGGACCACGCTCACCAAGACCGGCTGGTCGCACAATGACATCCGGATGCTGCACGGCATCATTACGATACTTGGCAGAGAGCCGCGATCACGATAATTGACGCGCTCCCTCCCTGGAGTCTCCACAGCAATGTTTTCCCTGCTTATTTCCCTGGCCCTTTCGGCCGCCGCCCCCGAAGCCGCCACGTCGCAACCGACGGGCGAAACCACCGCCGTGCCCGAAAAGGCCAAGCCCAAGCTGATCTGCCGCCGCATCGCCGACACCGGCAGCCGCTTTTCCGAGCGCGAATGCCGCACGCAGGAAGACTGGAATCGTCAGGCCGATTCGACCAGCAAGCGGATGGGCGACGCCAAGAATTGACAATCGGACGGCGCCATGCTGCAATGCAGCATGTCGACCGCCGAACCGATGATCTCAATCGGTCGGCGATCCCCAGGAGTTTGATTTAGATGATGAGCCTATTTCTTTCGCTGGCGCTTGCGGCGGCGGGATCCGACGCCGGGCAGCCTGCCAAGCCCGCCAAACCCAAAAAGGTTTGCGAAAGGGTCGAAATGTCGGGGAGCAATATCCCCAAGCGCGTGTGCCGGACGGTCGTCGAACCGACTCAACCCAAAGACGAAGCCAGCGCCGAGCCGAACAAGCCGTCGACCGGCGCGACCAACTGATCGCATCAGCTCCCGGCGCGCAGGCGATCCCAGCGGGTCGTTTCATAAGCGATCGACTGCTCGACAAGCTCGTCCCACACCGCACGTAGTCGCGCGGGCTCCAGCCCCGCGGCCGCGGCTTCCTGTGCGACATTGTCGAGCACCTCGGCCTTGCGCGCTTCGTCGCGCACGCTGTCGCGGTCGGTCTTGATGCGCGCGGCAGCGTCCATGTAAGCGAAGCGGTGCACGAGCAGCGCGACCAGCTCGCGGTCGACCTGATCGACCCCGGCGCGCACGTCGGTCATCGTCTCGCATTGATCGGGACGTTTCGGGTCGGGAAGTTTGGCGGCGGTCATGCGCGCTGCCTTTAGCGGCTTTTTTTGTGCTGTCGAGGGATGGCCCGTTCGGGGGCCTGAACGCTTGACTTTGCCGCCTTCGCCGTCTAACCGCGCGCCTTCGCAATGGACCCCGCACCCCGGTGAAGCGGCGGTCGCATATGGCTCAGCCCATATGGTGCGACCCGGGAATCGCCGAAATTTCTCGGCACACAGCAAGTTGGAGACGACATATGTCGAAGCGCCAAAGCGCCAAGTATAAACTCGACCGCCGGATGGGTGAAAACATCTGGGGTCGCCCGAAGAGCCCGGTCAACCGCCGCGAATATGGCCCCGGCCAGCACGGCCAGCGCCGCAAGGGCAAGATGTCGGATTTCGGCATCCAGCTCCGCGCGAAGCAGAAGCTGAAGGGCTATTACGGCGACATCACCGAGAAGCAGTTCAAGAAGAATTATTTCGAAGCATCGCGCATGAAGGGCGACACCGGCCAGAATCTGATCGGCCTGCTCGAGCGTCGCCTCGACGCCGTCGTCTATCGCTCGAAGTTCACCCCGACGATCTTCTCGGCGCGCCAGCTCGTCAGCCACGGTCACGTCTATGTGAACGGCGTGAAGTGCAACGTCGCGAGCCGTCTCGTGAAGCCGGGCGACGAAGTCACCCTGGGCAAGAAGGCGCAGGAAATGGCGCTGGTTGCCGAAGCGCAGAGCCTGCCCGAGCGTGACCTGCCCGAATATCTGTCGGTTGACGGCACCAAGTCGACCTATGTCCGCGTCCCGACGCTCGACGAAGTCCCCTATCCGGTGAAGATGGAACCGAACCTGGTCGTCGAATTCTATTCGCGCTGATCGAGTTCGCTATCGAATTCAAAGGGGGCGGTCCGGAAACGGGCCGCCCCTTTTCGATTCAATGCGGCAGAAACTGCGTGATCCGCGCCAACATCGCGGCTCGCGCGTCGCTATCGTTCAAATTGTGCGCAAGTCCGGGATATTCGATCAGTTCGACTTTGCGCCCGGCTCCGGTCAACGCGCCCCGCATGATGCGGGCCTGATCGATATCGACATTCTGGTCGAGCGTGCCGTGGAACATCAGCACAGGCGCCTGAATGCGGCCCGCATTCTGCGCCGGCGATCCTTCGCGGATGTGCGGGCCCGAGCCGATGAAATCGCGCGTGATCGTACCGCTGATGTAGCGGGCACTTTCGTCCTTCATCTTGCCAAGGTCGGTCACCGGCGCAATGGCGACGATCGACTTGAACAGATCGGGCGCCAATACGCCCGACTGCAATGCCGCATAGCCACCATAGGACCAGCCGACGATCGACAGCTTCGCCGGATCGGCACCTTCGGACAGAATCCAGCGGCCGGCGTCGGTCACGTCGCCGATCGCAGTCTTCCACGACTGGAAACCGTTGTTCTGATACCATTGGTCGCCATAGCCCGATGATCCGCGATAATTGGGCTGAACGACCGCGAAGCCCGAGTGGGCGAAATATTGCGCGAGCCAGTCGAACCCCCATTCGTCGCGTGTCGACGGTCCGCCGTGCGGCATGACGATGGCGGCGAGCCCCTTCGCATCGGTTCGTCCGGGCGGCAGCGTCAGATAGCCGGGGATCATGGTGCCATCGGCGGCCGGATAGCGAACGGCCTTCACCGGCGACAATGTCTGCCCTGCCAGTAGCGGGCGCTCATCCAGTAACGGGCGAAGCTGTTTTGCGGCCGGCGTGTACCGATAATAACGGCCGGGATCGACGTCCGAGCCGGCCCAGACAAGCCACTGCGATTCATCGGCCGATGCGTCGATGAAATAGACATCGCGCCCGCCGAGCGCCCGCGACAGCGACTTTGCCATCGCCGCGACGTTCGGATCGGTCGTCACCATCTGGCGGCGGTCGGTCGCATAGGTGACGCCGACGACGCGCTGGTCGCGGCCGACGCGGACCAGGTCGTCAACATCGACTTCGGGATGGCGATAGAGGGTTTCGCCCTTCCCGGTTCCGTCGAGGTTGACCGCAAGCACGGCCTGGCGCCCGTCGATCTTGCCGAAACCGATCGCCCGATTGGTCGCGGCATCGATCGCCCAGGGATCGAAACCCTCGCGCGAGAGGATGTCGAACGACGACAAGGACTGCCAGTCGCCACCGTTCGCCGGTTTGAACAGATAGCGCACGACGCTGCTCAGATTGCCGGTGCGTCCCTCCATCGGCTGGGTGCCCATGATGCGGACCTTGCCTTTGCCGTCGGTAATATACTCTCTCGCATCGCGGCGCGGCTTTTCGACCGGCTTCGCCGAACCGGCAGTGACGTCCATCAAGTCGACGCCCATCCCCTCCTCGTCCTTCGTGATCAGCGACGCGCTGTAGCGGTTGGCTTCGGGGACATAGCTGCGCATCACGAGCACGCTGTTCGCCGGCCCTGGCTGCCAGTCGATGATCGAACCGCCGCGGAAATCGAAACTGAGCGCCTTGTCGCTTCGCCGGGTGCTCAGCGTCTTCACATTGCCTCCCGTCGCGTCGACGCCCAGCAACGAGGTGAAGCCGAAGATTGTGTCTCCCAGCTTCTGTCGTCCGCCGATCTGGCAGACGATCCGCGCATCGGTCGCCCACCGGCACCATTGCAACATCTCGGGATCGCCGCTCGCGCGGAGGATCCGGCGCGGCGCGGCCCCATCGGCGATCTCGACAACGAACAGATCGTTTGCCTGTCCCTTGTTCGGCGCGACGAAGGCGATCCGCTGCCCGTCGGGCGACAGGCTGACCTGCGTGATCCCGCCGAGCGTTCCAAAACGCCGCGCGGCGTCGTCGGTTTGCGCCTGTGCCGCGCTCGCCATCAGTCCGGCACTCAACAACCACAGAAAGCGACCCTGCATCCCCTATCTCCCTGTTATCCGGTCCCGTTCCCTGACTGCTTAACCGGTGTCGCGCGATTGCCAAGAGCGAAGATGTTCCGTTCCCAACCGGCGCTTGCACGCCCGGCATCGGGCTGGCAGAAGCCCGGTCGCCCGCACTGTAACTTTCCAAGGAAATTCCATGCTTCGCTTCCCCCGAACCGCCGCGGCTTTCGCGGTCCTGCTTTCCGTTGCCGCATGTGGCGGCGCCGACAAGGCGGCCGCGCCCGATACGGCCGCGCTTCCCGACGTCCAGTTCCCCGAGCTGTCGCTCAAGACGCTTCAGGATGTGACGAAGGAATTGTCGTCGGACGCCTATGAAGGCCGCGCGCCCGGCACCGCCGGCGAGGAAAAGACCGTCGCTTTTCTGATCAAGAAATTCGAGGAAGCGGGGCTGAAGCCCGGCAACAATGGCAAGTGGACGCAGGACGTCCCGCTGGTAGAGATCACGACCAAGAATGCCACGCCGCTGACCTTTGCGGGCGGCAAGGCGCCGGTCACGCTGCAATATGCGAAGGACTTTGTCGCGTTCAGCTATCGTGTGCAGCCGAAGACCGATATCAAGGACAGCGACGTCGTGTTCGTCGGCTATGGCATCAACGCCCCCGAAAAGGGCTGGAACGACTATGCCGGGCTCGACGTGAAGGGGAAGACCGTCGTCATTCTCGTCAACGATCCCGACTGGCAGACCAAGGAAGCCAAGGGCGAATTCAACGGCCGCGCGATGACCTATTATGGCCGCTGGACATATAAATATGAGGAAGCGGCGCGTCAGGGTGCTGCTGCCGCGCTGATCGTCCACGACACCGAACCCGCCGCTTATGGCTGGAACGTCGTCGAATCGAGCAACACCGGCGCCAATTATCTGGCCGAGAGCAAGGATGGCGGCGCCGACCAGACCGCGGCGAACGGCTGGATCCAGCTCGGCAAGGCGAAGGAGCTTTTTGCCAGCGCGGGCCAGGACTTCGACAAGCTGCGCGCCGAGGCCGGCAAAAAGGGCTTCAAGGGCGTCGCGCTGACCGGCGTGAAGGCAAACTTCGCCTTCGACAACGAGATTGCGAAGAAGATGTCGCGCAACGTCGTCGGCGTGCTTCCGGGCAGCAAGCGCGCGGACGAATATGTCCTCTACACCGGCCATTGGGACCACCTCGGCCGCTGTACGCCCGTGAATGGCGACGACATCTGCAACGGCGCGGTCGACAATGCGAGCGGCATCGCTGGTCTCGTCACACTGGCAGAGGCCTATAAAAAGGCCGGCGCACCCGAACGCAGCGTCGTCTTCCTTGCGGTGACGGGCGAAGAATCGGGCCTGCTCGGTTCGGCCTATTATGCCGCGAACCCGGTCTTCCCGCTCGCGCAGACGGTGGGCGGCGTGAACATGGACTCGCTCAATCCCAACGGCCCGGCAAGGGATATTGTCGTCGTCGGGCGCGGCAAGTCGCAGCTGGACCTGTATCTGGAAAAGATCGCCAAGGCCGCGAACGTCGCGATCGTCGACGAGCCGACCCCCGAGAAGGGCTTCTATTACCGCTCCGATCACTTCAGCTTCGCGAAGCTCGGCGTGCCCTTCTTCAACTTCGGCGCGGGCGACGACCTGGTCGAGGGCGGCAAGGATGCGGGCGTGAAGGCGCACGAGGATTATGAGAAGAACCGCTATCACGCACCGGCCGACGAATATGCTGCGATCAAGAATTGGGACGGCATGCTCGCCGACCTGAAGCTTTACTATGCTGCCGGCCGCATGCTCGCATCGACCGATGCATGGCCGAACTGGAACGATGGCGACGAGTTCCGCGCCGCGCGCGACAAGTCGCGTCCCGCGAAGTGACCGGAAGGCGCCCATGACGCAAAAAATGCCTGCCGAATGGGCGCCGCACGTCGCCGTATGGATCGGCTTTCCGCATATGGCGGAGGAATGGTCGAGCCAGATCGACGCGGCGCGGCGCGATGTCGCCGCCTTCGCCAACGCCGTCCATGACGGAGGCCGCGGCGAGAAGGTGCATCTTCTCGTTCGCGACCATGACAATGCCGATATCGCCGAAGCGCTGGTCGATGAAGGCGTGCAGTTGTTCGTCGCTCCCTTCGGCGACATCTGGCTTCGCGATACGGGCCCGATCATCGTCGGCACCGGCGCCCAGCGTGAAGCGCGCAATTTCGATTTCAACTGGTGGGGCAACAAATTCGTGATGCCCGGCGACCGCGAGATCGGGGCGATCCTGGCCGCGCACGCGGATCTGCCGACGCAGCATCTTGACTGGGTGCTCGAGGGCGGCGGCATCGACGTCGATGGCGCAGGCCTGTGCGTCACGACCGAGGAATGCCTGCTCAACCCCAACCGCAACCTGGCGCTGACGCGCGAGGATATTGCCGTGCGGCTGCACCAGTCGCTCGGGATCGAGCGCCTGCTGTGGCTCGGCAACGGGCTGGTCGGCGATCATACCGACGGCCATGTCGACAATCTGGCGCGTTTCGTTGGCGAAGGGCGGCTGGCGATTCCGGTCGCGGCGGACAGCGATGATCCCAACGCCCCTATCTATGCCGATGCGCGCGCGCGCGCTGCCGCTTTTGGCGGAGTCGAGATCGTCGACCTCCCCTCGCCCGGCCGCGTCGAAGTCGACGGCGAGCTCGCGGCCGCGAGCTATATGAACTTCTACATCGGCAACAGCGTCGTGGTGGTGCCGACCTATGGCGTCGCGAACGATCAGGCCGCGGTGGATGCCCTCGCCGCATTCTTCCCCGATCGCCGCGCGGTGGGTGTACCCGCGCGCGGCATCATCGTCGGCGGCGGCAGCTTCCATTGCTCGAGCCAGCAGCTTCCGGCATAGGGACCCGCATGACCCGCACGATCACCGTCGCTGCGCTGCAGCTTCCCCTGCCTGGCCCCGCCGCGCCAAACATCGACGCCGTCACGGCGCTTGTCGAGCAAGCGGCGGGCAAAGGCGCGCAGGTCGTCCTGCCGCCCGAGCTGTTCGAGGGGCCCTATTTCTGTCAGGTCGAGGATGAAGCGCTGTTCGCGAGCGCGCGCCCGACCGCCGAGCATCCCAGCGTCCTCGCCATGCAGGCGCTCGCCGCGAAGCTGAAGGTCGCGATCCCGACGAGCTATTTCGAGAAGGACGGGCCGCATTATTACAACACGCTCGCGATGATCGGCCCCGACGGCGACATCATGGGGACGTATCGCAAGAGCCACATTCCCGACGGCCCCGGCTATGAAGAGAAATATTATTTCCGCCCCGGCAACACCGGTTTCAAGGTCTGGGATGTGTTCGGCGCGCGGATCGGCGTCGGGGTCTGCTGGGACCAATGGTATCCCGAATGCGCGCGCGCGATGGCGTTGATGGGCGCCGAGCTGCTGTTTTATCCGACCGCGATCGGATCGGAGCCTTATGACGCCGATCTCGACACCAGCCGGATGTGGCGCCGTGCGATGCAGGGGCATGCGGTGTCGAACTGCATGCCGGTGATCGCCGCGAACCGCATCGGCACCGAAGCCGATGCCAGTTTCTATGGCCACAGCTTCATCACCGACGAATGGGGCGACATGACGCAGGCGTTCGGCGCGGCCGAGACCGGCGTGCTGGTCGAAACGATCGACCTCGACCGCGCGGCGAAGCACCGCGCCGGCATGGGCTTTTTCCGCGACCGCCGGCCGCAGCTTTACGGACGGCTCGTCGAAGACATCTGAACCAGCTTGGGGGCGAGCATGGAATTACCCGACGATATTTTCACCGAACCCGAAGACGTCGATCCCGAAACGCTGGCTAATCTCGGCCCGCTGCGGCGACTGGCCGGCATCTGGGAAGGCCAGCGCGGCGTCGACATCAACCCCAAGGCCGACGGCCCGGAAACGCGCCAATATTACGAGCGGATCGAGATGCAGCCGATCGACCCGCAGGCGAACGGGCCGCAGCTTTTATATGGTCTGCGCTATCATCTCCACGTCAACACGCGCGAGGAAGACATCACCTTCCATGATCAGGTCGGCTATTGGCTGTACGAAGCCGCGACGGGACTGATCCTGCAGACGCTGGCGATCCCGCGCGGGCAGATCGCGATCGCGTCGGGGCATGCCGAACCCGACGCGAAGCGGCTTGTCGTCAAGGCGGAGCGCGGGCAGACCGAATATGGCATCTGTTCGACGACGTTCCTCGACCTCGCCTTTCGGACCGACAGCTATCAACTGACGGTCGACTTTCACGACGACGGGTCGTGGAGCTATGTTTCCGACACGATGCTGGTCGTCAAAGGCCGCGACGAGCCTTTCCTGCACCGCGACCGGAACAAGCTGAAAAAGATCGCCGAACCCGACCTCAACCCCTGGGCCAGGATCGTCAAGGGCGCCGCCTGAGCGTCAGTTCTGGAAGTGGCGAATGCTTTCGAGATCGGCGCGGTCGAGCGGCTGTGTCAGCCATAGCCCGCCGCGATTTCCCCGCGCCCACCGCACGATCGCCTTGCGGCGGATGCCGCTTGCAAGCACGAGGTCGAGTTCCTTGCCGACCTCGAAATGGCCCTCGTGGATGAAGCCCGCACCGCTCTGCGACAGGTCGACCAGTTCGATGCTGCTTGTGCCTTCGTCGGTGACGACCTGCGCCTGGGTGTGCACGGGCAGCCGCGGCTGGCGATAGCCGCTCGCGCGCTGTTCGGCGGCAAGACGCTTCAGCACGTCGGCAACATCGACCTCTTCGTCGAACGCCACGCCGCAGCGACCGCCTTCGGACCAGACGACCGTACCGCGGACGGCAACGGCATCGGACAGCGCGACCTCGAGCACTTCGCCGACGGCAACGGGGACGTCCGCCGCCAGCATCATTCCGCGATCCGACATATTGCGCACGCGCCACAGACCGACGTCGCCGTCGCGCTTCACTTTCGCGATGCGCCAGACGGTGCGATAGCGATCGGCGACGCGACGATCGCTGTCCGGGCCGGGAACCGGCTGAGGCGGCTGGAGCGGCTGCGGCGCTGCACTGGGAGCATGCGGATTCGTCATGCCATCCTCATGTGGAACAGCGCCGGGCGAACGGGAATAGCTCATATCTATATTACGATCCGCTCGAATAATGCTGATGGTTCATATCGAAATTTCGCTTGTTACTCAATGCTGTTGCCACCCGTAGTTAACAGTCACTCGACCTATTAACCCGAACCCTGAAACCTGCATGCCCGCCGAATATGAATAAAATTCTCATTTCGTTTAATTTAACGGTGCCAGATCGGCAGGATTAAATGGAAAATCAGGTAAATCGCCGCCGCGAACCGGTTCGCTCGCCGACAAGCGTCCGGTTTCGGCATATCGACCGAAGAGAGGCGCGCGATTTGACGCGCACCGCGCGTTTGGGCGCGGACGATATCCAACGGATATCGGCTATTCTGGGCGGATCTGAGCGATGATGGTGCCCCTGGCCGGACTCGAACCAGCACTCCTTGCGGAACCGCATTTTGAGTGCGGCGCGTCTACCAATTTCACCACAGGGGCACGGCGCTTGCAGCGCGGCGCATCCCCTAAAGCGAAGCGCCGCTTTTTGCCAAGCTATTTCTTGAGCTCTTTCGCGAGCGTCTTGGCCGTCGCCTTGCCATAGGGCGGCTTGAAGCCGGCAAGTCCCGCAACATCGAGTTTCGGCTGCCGATAGACGGCGCGCGCATGGCTGAAGGTCCTGAACCCGTCGACGCCGTGATAATTGCCCATGCCCGACGGCCCGACGCCGCCAAAGGGCAGATCCTCCATCGCATTGTGGAACAGCACGTCGTTGACCGTCACGCCGCCCGAGATCGTCCGCGTCAGCACACGGTCTTCCTCGCTCTTGTCCTGCCCGAAATAATAAAGGCCGAGCGGGCGGTCGTTCGCATTCACATAGTCGATCGCTTCGTCGATCGTCTTGTAGGTCTTGACCGGCAGGATCGGGCCGAAGATTTCTTCCTGCATCACTTTCATGTCGCTGGTCGGATTGCGGACGATGTGGAGCGGCATCTTGTGGCCGTTGGCGCTCGCGAAATCCTCATTCCCCGGATTGACCTCGATCACCTCGGCGCCCTTCTCGCGCGCGTCGGTCAGATAGCTTTGCAGCCGGTCGTAATTGCGCACATTGACGACCGAGGTATAATCGTCGTTGGCGAGCAGCGTCGGATAGAGCGCCGCGGCGCCTTTGGTAACGCTGTCGATCACATCGCCTTCCTGATCCTCGGCGACGAGCAGATAGTCGGGGGCGAGGCAGATCTGGCCGGCGTTCATCATCTTGCCGAGCGCGACACGCTGGCCGACGAGATCCTTGTTCGCGCTGCGCCCGATGAAGGTCGGCGACTTGCCGCCAAGCTCGAGCGTCACCGGCACCAGATTGTCCGCGGCCGCGCGCATGATATGCCGCCCGACGCTCGTCGCGCCGGTGAAGATCATATGGTCGAAAGCAAGCTTCGAGAAAGCGATGCCGACATCGGCGTCGCCGGTGAACACCGCCATCTCGCTCTCGTCGAAATAATCGGGCACCAGCCGCGCCATCAGCGCCGAGACATTTTCGGTGAACTCGCTCGGCTTGATCATCGCGCGGTTGCCCGCCGCGAGCACGCCCGCCATCGGTACGAACACCATGCCGACGGGGAAATTCCACGGCGCGACGATGCCGACGACGCCCTTGGGCTGATAGACGACCTCGGCCTTCGCGCCGAGCAGCCCGAGCGGGAACGTCGGCTTGCGCTTCTCGCCCTTCGCCCAGCTCGCCATATGCTTTTTCGCGTGCTTGAGCGCGCTGACCGACGGCATGATGTCGGTCATCAGCGTCTGTTCGCGGCTGCGATGGCCGAAATCCTCGCTCACCGCCTTGGCGAACGCTTCGGCGTTGTCGACGAGCATGGCGATCGCGCGGTCGATGCGATCGGTCCGCACCGCAAGGCTTTCGGGCATGGCAGCCGTAAAGCTCGCCTTCTGCGCCGCGAGCACGTCGTCCATGCGCGCCGTTTCGCCGGCAATATCCTGCTTGATCGCGGTGGCCATGACCCATCTCCCTGTTTGGATTTGCCGCAGTTCACCATGCCGCGCGGTGAGTTGCAAGTTGAAACCCGCGCGCACCGCGTGATCGAGGGCGCCAAGGCCCGGCCCCGACGCCGGGGCCTCCGAGCCGCAGTGGAGCGCGGAGGGCCGGCTGACGACCAAAAGACGACGTCCGTTTTGTCGTCATCCCGGACTTGGTTCAGGATGACAGAGGGCCAACGACCCATTGCGGACGATCTTGACCTGTTCCCCGGCGAAGGCTGGGGTCCAGAGCGTGCGCACGCGACCTCGGCTCTCGAACGCCCTGGACCCCGGCCTTCGCGGGGGACCACGCTGGGTCGGGTGACCGCCCGCTCCCCACCCCAACCGGACGCCCAATCGATCGTCATCCCGAACTTGATCCGGGATCCATGAGTGCCACGGCAGCTATGGACCCCGGATCAAGTCCGGGGTGACGAAGGAGAAGACGATCGCTCTCAATCCGCTTCGGACTCTCGTTGCTGGTCTGAGGGGATTGGCAGCTAACAACCAATTGAAGACGTCCCTTTCATCGTCATCCTGAACTTGTTTCAGGATCCATGGTCCGCCGTCTCCTTCAGCACAGCGCCAAATTCGAGCTCAGGCGGTGGATGCTGAAACAAGTTCAGCATGACGAGAATTGAGGGGCAGCCTTCCACCCCGGTCCGGTCCTTCGCCGCGTTACGGTGACGGCCCCGACGCCCTGCCCGGAAAAACCTCTTTCCTACAATATCCTGCTATGCTTCAAGATGGTGGATGAGCAGCACCCTTCCCGCCCCAGCACGCAACCCGCACGCGTGTCGCCACAGGCGGCAGCCCGACGGGATCGTCATGAGGCTGAACTTCACTGAACTTTGGCTGCCCTTCTCCCGAAATGAGCGGGCCCGGAGATCGGCTTTCCTCCCCCTTTCGCATTTGCAGCATTTCCGCTAATCGGGCCGCCGACACAGTTTTCCCTTACGGAGTCTTCTGCCATGACCGCCACCGATCCCGTCGTTTTCCTTTCCTATGCACGCACCCCGATGGGCGGCATGCAGGGTGCGCTTTCGGACGCCAGCGCGACCGATCTTGGCGCGACCGCGGTGAAGGCAGCGGTCGAGCGCGCAGGGGTTTCGGGCGACGATATCGAGCGCATCTATATGGGCTGCGTGCTTCCCGCCGGGCTTGGCCAGGCGCCGGCGCGTCAGGCTGCGATCAAGGCGGGGCTGCCCAAGTCGGTGCAGGCGACGACCGTCAACAAGGTGTGCGGTTCGGGCATGCAGACGGTGATCATGGGCGCCGAAGCGCTCGCCGCCGGCAGCGTCGACCTGGTCGTCGCGGGCGGCATGGAATCGATGACGAACGCGCCCTACCTGCTCAAGAAGCACCGCTCGGGCGCGCGCATCGGTCACGACACCGCCTATGACCATATGTTTCTCGACGGGCTGGAAGACGCCTATGAAGCCGGCCGCGCGATGGGCACTTTCGCGCAGGACACCGCCGACGCCTATCAGCTGAGCCGTCAGTCGCAGGACGACTATACGCTCGAATCGCTGAGCCGCGCGAAGGCTGCGATCGCCGACGGTGCCTTTGCCGCCGAAATCGCTCCGGTGACGATCGCCGGGCGCAAGGGCGACGTCGTCGTCGACACCGACGAAGCGCCTGGCAAGGCTATGCCCGACAAGATCCCGACGCTGAAGCCTGCCTTTGCCAAGGACGGCACGATCACCGCCGCCACCAGCAGCTCGATTTCGGACGGCGCCGCCGCAGTGGTGCTGACGCGCCAGTCGGTCGCCGATGCGAAAGGCGCCAAGCCCGTCGCGCGCCTTGTCGCGCACAGCGCGCACGCGCAGGAGCCGAAGGATTTTACCGTCGCCCCCGTCGGCGCGATCAACAAGCTGCTCGCCAAGACCGGCTGGGCCATCGGCGATGTCGACCTGTTCGAAGTCAATGAAGCCTTTGCCTGCGTCGCGATGTTCGCAATGCACGACCTGGGCATTCCGCGCGAGAAGATCAACGTTCACGGCGGCGCAACCGCGCTTGGTCATCCGATCGGCGCCAGCGGCACGCGCATCATCACGACGCTGATCGCGGCGCTCCAGCGCCATGGCAAGACGCGCGGTATCGCAAGCCTGTGCATCGGCGGCGGCGAAGCGACCGCGGTTGCGATCGAACTGGTCTGAGTTACGCGTTCGAATGGTTGCACGGCGCCGTCGCACGACGGCGCCGTTTCGTCGCGTTCTGCGACAAACTGCGACACTAATGTATTGAAAATAAACACGCCGTTCCGGAACAATTCAAATCGACTCGCGTAATTCGTTCCTCAGTCATCGGGCAGATCCCCTTCCCCCTGACCGACTGAAAAGGAATGGCACAATGAAGAGCAAATTTCTCACCGCCGGCCTGATCGCCGCGATGATGGTTCCCGCAGTGGCGCAGGCCCAGACGCGCGAGATCCGCAATGATCGTCGTGACGTCCGTGAAGAGCGTGGAGAGCTTCGTGACGCGCAGCGTTATGGCGATCGCGGCGATGTCCGCGAGGAGCGCCGCGAATATCGCGATGCGAAGCGGGATCTGCGCGACAGCAAGCAGGATTGGCGCCGCGACACGCGCTATCAGAACTATCGCGCGCCGTTCAAATATCAGCAGTTTCGCGTCGGCGCGACGCTTCGTTCCAACTATTATACGCCGGCGTATCGGCCGACCTATGACAGCCGTTGGGGCGTTCCGCACCCGGGTCGCGGCCTGACCTATGTCCGCCACTATAACGACCTGCTGCTCGTCAACGTGCGAACCGGCCGGGTCGTCCAGGTCTATCGCAACCAGTTCCGCTGGCGCTGATCGCCGGACACGGCATTGACGGGAGAGGGTCCGGCGCGCAATCGCCGGGCCCTTTCTCGGTTCGGTTCGGCGATTGCCATTGCCGGGCACCCCGAAAGGGCATAGCCTTGGCTCCTTGTCGAAGGGGAGACATTGCCATGAAAAAATTCGTTCTGATCGCCGCGCTGGCGGCGCTGGCGGCTTGTTCGCAAAAGGCTGAAGAGTCGAAGGAAACGGCTGCGGCACCGGCCGAGGCGGCAGCGCCCGCACCCGCCGCGGCGACCGACTCGGGAACCCAACCGGGAACCTATGACGTCAAGATGGCCGACGGCACGACGGCCTCGACGACGATCAACGCCGACGGCACCTATGTCGACACCGACGCGAAGGGCAAGGAAATCAAGGGCCAGTATGCGACCCACGACGGCAAGGATTGCTTCGATCCCGACGGCGACGAAATGGGCATGTGCTGGGCGGTGACAAAGCCCGGCGCCGATGGCAGCTTTACCGCAACCGCGGATGACGGCACCGTCGTGACGGTGGCCCCGAAAAAGAAGTGAGCCGCTAAACCCGCCGTATCGGGGGCGGCTTCAGTCGCCCCAGATATGGTCGGTCTGGATCCAGCCCTTGCGGCCCTTGACGTCGAGCAGGCACCAGCCGTCCTTGCAGTCGGTGATGCGGCCAACGACACCCGGCTGCGCACGATAGGACACCGCGGCCGACAGGTTTGGCTCCTCGCGCATCGCCTGGATGCTGCCAGTCACGATCGCCGTGCGCGTGCGGCTTAACAGCCGCGCCGCCATCCAGCCTTGCGTGCCATCGGGATCCTCGATCTTGCGCCACGTCTCGAAGCGCGCGATCACCTTCACCGGCAAGTCCTTGCGGCGATATTCCCATGTCACCGGCACGTCGGGCGACGGCCCCTTGCGCATCCGCGCCTCGTCGACGTTGATCGATGCCCAATAGGGCAATTCGACGTCGGATTGCGCGGCGGCCGGCCCCACGGCGGCAGCGAAGGCTAGCAATGTTAGGATCTGGCGGCTGGTCATCGCTCTGCCTTGTCAAACTCGTCCGCGCTTTACAACCGTTCGCCGCGCGAAAGGCTGCGTCTGTCCCCAGCCTTTTCCACCGCCAGCCCCTTGACCCTTCGCCGCGAGCGCGCTCTATCGGCGGCCATGCCCGATTCATCCCGCCCCAAACGCCCGCGCGTTATCGTCACCCGCCAGCTGATGCCGCATGTCGAGGCACGCATGGCCGAATTGTTCGACGTCGCGCTCTCGGCAAACGACCATGCGTTCACCACCGACGAGCTGAAGGCCGCGGTCGCCGATTGCGACGTGCTGGTGCCGACGGTGACCGACGAGATCGACGCCGACGTGCTGAGCGCCGCGGGCGACCGGCTGAAGCTGATTGCGAACTTCGGCGCGGGGGTCGACCATATCGACCTGTCAGCCGCGCGCGCAAAGGGCATCATGGTGTCGAACACGCCGGGCGTGTTCACCGAAGACACGGCCGATATGACGATGGCGTTGATCCTGTCCGTCCCGCGCCGCCTTGCCGAGGGCGAGAAGCTGATGCGCTCGGGTCAATGGGCCGGCTGGGCGCCGAGCGCGATGCTGGGACACCGCGTCGGCGGCAAATTGCTCGGCATCATCGGCATGGGGCGCATCGGCCTCGCCGTCGCCCGCCGTGCGCGCGCCTTCGGGCTGTCGATCCACTATCACAACCGCCGCCGCCTGCCCGAGGCGATCGAGGAAGAATTGGGGGCGAGCTATCACGCCAGCGTCGATACGCTGCTCCGCATCAGCGACATTGTGACGCTTCACTGCCCGCACACCGCGGAAACGCACGAGATGGTCAACGCCGCGCGCATCGGATCGATGAAGCCGACGGCGTATCTCATCAACACCGCGCGCGGCGAGATCGTCGATGAAAAGGCCCTGATCGCGGCGCTTCAGACGGGCCGCATCGCCGGCGCGGGGCTCGACGTCTATACGCACGAACCCGCGGTCGATCCCGCGCTGCTCGCGCTCCAGAATGTCGTGCTGTTGCCGCATCTCGGCTCGGCGACGATCGAGGGCCGCGAGGCTTCGGGCGAAAAGGTCATCGCCAATATCCGCGCCTGGTGCGACGGGCACCGGCCCGCCGATCAGGTGCTGGAGGGGTGGGCCTGAGCGCCACCCCCAAAGCGGTCAATCCCCCGTCAGAATCCGGTCCACCAACTGCTTCACCGTCGGGGTGAAGTTGTTCGAGTAAAAGGGATCGGTCTTGAAATTGAAGGCGGCGTGGCCCGCAAACATCAGATTCTGTTCGGGATCGCCGCCGTGCGCGATATCCTGCAGCGTCTTCTGGATGCAAAAGCTGCGCGGGTCGGCGAGGTAGCCGGTGGTGTAATCGTCATGGTCCTTCCACGACGAAAAGCCGCAATGCGACAGGCAGCCCATGCAATCGGTCTGGTCCTTGCGGATCACCGCCTTGTCGGTCTCGGTAACGAACACCACCGTGTTGTCGGGGGTCTTCAGCGCCTCGGTATAACCCTCGGCCGCCCAGTCGCGCGCGCGCGCGCGCGGTCGTGCGGCGTGACCCAGAAATTCTTGCCCTTCACCCCGACATCGAGCTGGACGATATGATCGCCGGCTTCCTGTTTCGAATAAGGAATCTGGCGCTCCGAGCGCGCTTCCAGGTCGCGCAAAAAGGGTGTCCGCACCGCGCTGGAGTAGAATCCGGTGGGCGAGAAACGGTGGAGCAGCACGTCGCCGTCATCGAGGGTGCGGAGGCGGTCCTTCCACGCCTGCGGGATCGGGCTTTCTTCGGTCAGCAGCGGCCGCGTGCCGTACTGGAAAACGATCTGGCCGAGTTCGGGATTGTCGATCCAGTTCTCCCAGTCGCGCAGGTACCAGACGCCGCCCGCCATCACGATCGGCACATCGTCCGAAATGCCCTCGGCGCGCATCGTTTCACGCACCGCGGCGACGCGCGGATAAGGATCCTGCGGCACCAGCGGATCCTCGGCGTTCGACAGGCCGTTGTGACCGCCGGCGAGCCAGGGATCCTCGTAAACCACCGCGCCCAGAAGGTGCGGGACCTTGTGATACGCCCGCTTCCAGAGCGCGCGAAAGGCGCGCGCCGAGCTGATGATCGGCAAATACATGACATTATGCCGCTCTGCGATTTCGCTGAGCTTGTACGGCATGCCCGCGCCGCAGGTGACGCCGGCAACCATGCCCTTGGTCCGCGCCAGCACGCCTTCCAGGATCTCCTGCGCACCGCCCATTTCCCAGAGCACGTTGATGTTGATGGCGCCCTTGCCACCCGACACCTCATAGGCGCGTTCGACCTGCGCCACCGCGCCTTCGATGCCATAGCGGATCAGCTCTTCGTGCCGTTCGCGCCGCGTCAATGCGCTGTAAACCTGCGGGATGATCTTGCCCTCGGCGTCATAGCTGTCGGCGTTGACCGCCGACACCGTGCCGATGCCGCCCGCCGCGGCCCAGGCGCCGCTCGACATATGGTTGGTCGCCGACACGCCCTTGCCGCCCTCGACGAGCGGCCAAACTTCACGTCCACCATAGAGGATGGGCTTCAGACCTTTGAACACATGAACCTCTTTCTCTCCGCCGATCGCTTGCTCGCCGACCGACCCCGATACGGCTTCGCGTAAGCGGAAACCGGCAGGGAAAGTCAATGGTTGCACGCCCTATTCGGGAGAGAAGAGGCGGCGTCCCTTCAGCGCGCGACCATAGAGATTTTCATAGGCCGCGACCATGATTGATTCGTCGAACCGCGCCGCCGCGACGTCGCGGTTGGCGTGGCCGATCCGCGCGCGCAGCGCCGCATCGCCGACGAGCGCATCGAGCGCTTTGCGGAAGCCATCCTCGTCCGTTGCGATGAACGGGAAATTCTGTCCCGACACCATCGCCGCGACATCGCCGACATCGGGGCTGACGACGGGGAGGCCCGCCGCCATCGCCTCGATCACCGCGATCGGCGCCTGTTCGCTTCGCGACGATAACGCCAGCAGGTCGAAATGACCGATCCAGCGCGCTGGGTCGGTCATGAAGCCCGGCATGACCAAACGATCCGTCATGCCGCATTTCGCTGCTTCGGCGGCGATCGCCTCGCGTTCGGGCCCTTCGCCGACGATGACGAGCCGGACGGTTGCAGGCAATGCGGCGACGGCTCGCACCAGCCGCGGCAGGTCCTTGACCTTGCGCAGCCCGGCGACGGTGCCGATCCATATCTCGCCCTTGCGCCGTCCCACACCGGGGATCGGTACCGACGGCCCGTTGGCATAGGCGGCGACGTCGATCCCGTTGCGGATCAGGTGGACGCGCCGCCGTTTCCTCCATTCGTCGGCGGCGATCCGTTCGAGCAGGGTCGAAGGCACGACCAGCGCGTCGGTCGTCGGCAGCGCCAGGTGGCGGAAGGCGTTGCGCTTCCAGTTGCGCTTGATGCTCTCGTCCTCGTTGAATCCGTCCTCGTGATGGATCATCGGCGGCAGATGCAGGAACAGCGAAAACAGCCGGTGCGCCATCACTGCGTCCATCGATCCCCAATTATAGCTGAGGACGAGGTCGAAACGGCGCATATAGCGAACGAGCGCGCGATAACGCACGAGCCCGGGCTTGCCGTACAGCGGCGGCGCATCAGCCGGAAACCGAACGTCGATCGCCGGATCGATCGCATCGCGCGCACCCATGGCGTCGGGAACGGCCGACAGGATGACGTGGCGCGCGCGCGGCCCCATCAAATTCATCAGCCGGACGGCGCGCGCCTCCTTGCCGCCCAGCGAGAAGCTGGAATGAAGGTGCAGGAGACGCACGGGAGCGCGGGCGCCGGTCACGCGGCGGGCAGCTCCGATACCCAGCTGTCGATCGCCGCGCGCGCTTCGCTTTCGTCCATGGTCGGCGCGTGGCCGACGCCGGGCACTTCGACGAGCCGCGCTTTGGGTAGCGCGTCGGCCATTTTCTTCGACGCCGCGCCAGAGAGAATATCGGACAGCTCGCCGCGCAGGATGAGCAGCGGAATATCGCCGAGTGCCTGAAAGACGGGCCACAGGTCGACGCCGGCATCGCCGCCCCCCGGCACACGCAGCGGCGCCGCGATCTGCTTGTCGTAGTCGGTCACGATCCGCCCCTCGGGCGTCAGCCGGTGCGTGCGCTTGGTGATGCGCAGCCAATCGTGGATGTCGTAATGCGGATAAATGGCGCCGTTGAGGTCCGAATAGGCGCGCGCCGCGTGAATCCAGGTCGGCTGGCTGCCGCCCGAGCCGATATAGTCGCGGATGCGTTCCAGCCCTGCGGTCTCCAGCTCGGGTCCGACATCGTTGAGGACCGCGCCGACGACCCGCCCCGACTGCGTCGCTGCGAGCAGCATCGATATGAGTCCGCCGAGCGACGTACCGACCGTCGCGAAGCGCTGGATCTCCATCCCGTCGAGCAGCGCAATGACATCCTGCACATAGGTCAGC
This sequence comes from Sphingopyxis sp., assembly GCF_965227415.1. Classification (GTDB taxonomy): domain Bacteria; phylum Pseudomonadota; class Alphaproteobacteria; order Sphingomonadales; family Sphingomonadaceae; genus Sphingopyxis. The sequence goes on from NZ_OZ245749.1 coordinate 964,127, forward strand.
GGGACATAGGTCATCGGATCCTTGGCATAAGCGCTTTCGCCGCGCCCGCGGAACTCCACGACAATGACACGCCGTTTTGCTGCCATGAACGGCGCGACCCCTTCGAAATCGCGGGCGTTACGCGCGAGACCAGGCATGCAGAGGATCGGGGGTGCGGTTTCGCTGCCCGCGGGTCCGGCATAGATGCGCGCGTGCAGCCGGACGCCGTCGTGCGACCACCAATAGTGATCGTCCCAATCGCGCTTGATGTCCTGCCTCGCCGAAATCGCGCATCCCCTTCCGTCTCGCCCCGCCCGTCTATCGCCAACCAGCGCTCGCGGCGCAAGCCATCCGTGACCAAATGGGCCGGACCGGTTGCCGCCGCCGGTTTTCACCGATAAGACGCTAGTGACCATGAGCGAAGACCTGCTTTCCTTCGAACCCGCGACCGGCGACGAGCTATGGCGCGGCCCGGTGAGCAATGTCGATCGGGAAGTCGCGATCGCCCGCCGTGCCTGGCCCGAATGGGCCGCAAAAGCCGTCGCTTTTCGTTCCGAGACGCTCCGCCGCTTTGCCGACCGCGTAAAAGCCGAAGGCGAAGTGCTGGCCGACCTGATCGCGCGCGAGACCGGCAAGCCGCTGTGGGAAGCGCGTACCGAAGTCGAATCGGTCGCGAACAAGGTCGATATCTCGATCAAATCCTATGCCGAGCGCACCGCCAACCGCCGCATCGAAGGAGCCATGGGGCTTCGCAACGCGGTGCGCCACAAGCCGCATGGCACGCTGGCCGTTCTGGGTCCCTATAATTTTCCGGCGCACCTGCCGAACGGCCATATCGTTCCGGCGCTGCTCGCGGGAAATTCGGTGGTGTTCAAGCCCTCGGAAAAGACCCCGGCAGTTGGCGCAAAGCTGGTCGAGCTGTTCCACAGTGCCGGCGTGCCCGAAGAGGTGTTGCGGCTTGTCATCGGTGGGCCCGAGACGGGCAAGGCCTTGGCGGCGCATGACGGCCTCGACGGGCTGCTGTTCACTGGCTCGGCGCAAACGGGCGTCGCGTTGAATCGCCAGTTCGCCGACCGGCCGGGCAAGATCCTCGCGCTCGAAATGGGCGGCAATAATCCGATTGTCGTCTGGGACACGGCCGATATTGCGACTGCCGCCATCCTGGTCGTCCAGTCGGCGTTCCTCAGCGCCGGACAACGCTGTAGCAACGCGCGCCGCCTTATCGTCAAGGAAAGCGTGGCCGAAGCGCTGCTCGACGAAGTCAAGACGCTGGCGGGCCGATTGATTGTCGATCATCCGCACGCCGATCCCGCACCCTATATGGGGCCGGTGATCGACAATGAGGCGGCCGACCATCTGACCGAAAGCTTCCTGATCCTGATGTCGAACGGCGGGAAGGTTATCCGCCACATGGCGCGGCCCTTCCCGGGCCGCCCCTTCCTCACCCCCGGCATCATCGACGTGACGTCATTGCCCGAACGTCCCGACATAGAGCTGTTCGGCCCGCTGCTCCAGGTCGTCCGCGTCGACAGCTTCGAGGCGGCAATCGCCGAAGCCAACAACACCAGCTTTGGCCTGTCGGCGTCGCTGATCGGCGGCACGCCCCAGCTTTACGACCAGTTCTGGGCCAATGCCCGCGCCGGGGTAATCAACTGGAACCGGCCGACCAACGGCGCCTCCTCGGCGGCGCCGTTCGGCGGCATAGGCCTGTCGGGAAACCATCGCCCCAGCGCCTTCTATGCTGCCGACTATTGCGCCTATCCCGTCGCGAGCGCCGAAAGCGACGCGATCCGTGCGTCGATTGGCGTGGGCGTACGCGATCCCGAAGGGTCGCAGCTGGTGACCAAGAAGTATCTTTAGCCATCCTCCGACGTGACGGCGGCGGTTGAATAGCGACCCAATTTTACCTTCATCACCGTCAATAAAGCCTGCTTTGCGATTCCAGCGGCACGGGATCATCTATGCTGCATGGAAAAGACTCCCTCCCCTGCCGGTAAACTCTGGCTTGTCGGCGCCGGTCCCGGCGATCCCGACCTGCTGACGCTGCGCGCGGCGCGGCTGCTGACCATGGCCGATCTGGTCGTCCACGACGGGTTGGTCGGCGACGGCGTTCTTGCGCTGATTCCGCCGCATGTCGAACGGATCAGCGTCGCGAAGCAGCGCAGCCGCCACACGATGAAGCAGGAACTGATCAACGACCTGCTCGTCCGCGAAACGCTCGCGGGCAGACAGGTCGTACGGCTGAAGGGCGGCGACCCCTTCATCTTCGGCCGTGGCGGCGAGGAGCTTGAGGCCGCACGTGACGCGGGCGTCGCGTGCGAAGTCGTCCCCGGCATCACCGCCGCAGCCGGCTGCGCCGCACAGGCTGGTATGCCCCTAACCCACCGCGAGGACGCCAGTGCAGTCAGTTTCGTCGCTGGCCAGTGCAAGGACCTGACCGATCAGGACTGGTCGGGCCTTGCGGGCCATGGCCGCACGCTCGTCATCTATATGGGCCTCGCGACTGCCAGCGCGATCGCAGACAAGCTGATCGCCGACGGCGTATCGCCCGACCTGCCGGTCGCAGTCATCGAACGCGGCACCACCGCCGAAGCGCGCGTGCTGCGTACGCTTCTGACCGATCTCGGCGACCTTGTCGCGCGCGAGAAGATTGCCAGCCCGGCGCTGATCATCGTCGGCAAGGTCGCTGCGCGCGCCGACGCGCTCGATTGCCTCGGAGCACCCGGCGTTGCTGCAAAAATAAGGGACTTCACATGAAACTTCTCACGGGCAACGACCTGAAAACAGGATTTGTCACCTGGTGGACCGGCGCCGACTGGTCGCTGCATATCGAGGACGCCGCCGACGTCGGCGAGCATGGCGAGGCGATCCTTGCCGCCGAAGAAGGCGCGCGCCGCGTCAATGCGCCCTATATCATCGCGGGCGAGGCAACCGACGAAGGTCCGCGCCCCGCGCATATCAAGGACCGCATTCGCGCGCTCGGCCCGACCGTGCGCCCCGACCTGACATTGAAACCCGCCGATCCCGCGGCCGGCGACTGGGTGATCTGACATGTATAAATATGACGAATATGACCATGCGATGGTCGATGCGCGCGTCGCCGAGTTCAGCGACCAGGTGCGCCGCCGCCTCGCGGGCGAAATCACCGAGGATCAGTTCAAGCCGTTGCGCTTGATGAATGGCCTTTATCTCCAGCTTCACGCCTATATGCTGCGCGTCGCTGTGCCTTATGGCACGCTCGACGGGCGCCAGATGCGCATGCTCGCGCATATCGCGCGCAAGTACGACCGCGATTACGGCCATTTCACCACGCGCCAGAATATCCAGTATAACTGGATCAAGCTGGAGGACGCGCCCGCGATCCTCGCCGATCTGGCATCGGTCGAGATGCACGCGATCCAGACGAGCGGCAATTGCATCCGCAACATCAGCTCGGACCAGTGGGCCGGTGCCGCCGCCGACGAGATCACCGATCCGCGCCCATGGGCCGAACTGCTTCGCCAGTGGTCGAGCTTTCACCCCGAATTCAGCTATTTGCCGCGCAAGTTCAAGATCGCGGTGATCGCCGCCGATGAAGATCGCGCCGCGATGCGGCTTCACGATATCGGTATCCAGATCGTCGAGAAGGACGGCGTGCACGGCGCCGCTTTCTATGTCGGCGGCGGGATGGGCCGCACCCCGATGATCGCGCCGCTGATCAAGGATTTCGTGCCGCTGGGCGATATGCTGAGCTACGCCGAGGCGTGCCTGCGCGTCTACAACCGCTATGGCCGCCGCGACAATATCTACAAGGCGCGGATCAAGATCCTGATCCACGAGCTGGGCGCCGACGCATATCGCCGCCAAGTCGAGGAAGAATTCGCGCATGTGAAGTCGCTTGGCATCGACCCGCCAAAGGCCGAGTTCGATCGCATCGCCGCCCAATTCGCGCCGCCGCCGCTCGATGCCTCTGCTGCGGACGCGATCGACCGCAGCGATCCCGACTTCGCGGTGTGGGTCGACCAGAATGTCGCGAAGCACAAGGTGCCCGGCCATGCGATCGTCAACATCAGCCTGAAGCCCGTCGGCGGCATCCCCGGCGACGCCAGCTCGTCGCAGATCGACCTGATGGCCGACCTCGCCGAAAAGTACAGCCATGACGAGCTGCGCGTAACCCACGCGCAGAACATCGTGCTGCCGCACGTTCGCAAGGCCGACCTGTTCGCGATCTGGCAGGCGCTCGACGCCGCGGAGCTCGCGACGCCGAATCTCGACCTGATCAGCGATATCATCGCCTGCCCCGGCCTTGATTATTGCAGCCTCGCCAACGCGCGATCGATCCCGGTCGCGCAAAAGATCGCACAGCGTTTCGCCGACCCGGCGCGCCAACGCGACCTGGGCGAGCTGAAGCTCAAGATTTCGGGCTGCATCAACGCCTGCGGGCATCACCATGCGGGCCACATCGGCATTCTCGGCGTCGACCGCAAAGGCACCGAAAATTACCAGCTTCTGCTTGGCGGATCGGGCGCGGAGGACGTCAGCCTCGGCACGATCACCGGCCCCGGGTTCGACGAGGACGGGATCGTCGACGCGATCGAGCGCGTCACCGACAAATATCTGGCCGAACGGACCGATGGCGAACGCTTCGTCGATACCTATCGCCGCGTCGGCATGGCCCCCTTCAAGGAGGCGATCTATGGTTGAGCATATCCATTCGGACGGCGAGGAACCCTGCGTCACGCTCGACGCTTTTCTCGAGCAATCGAACGCGACCGCAGTGCGGCTCGAATCGGATGAGGACGCGCGTGCGCTGATTCCCTATCTCGACCGGCTCAAGCTGATCGAGGTCGCTTTCCCCAAGTTCCGCGACGGCCGCGGCTATTCGTCGGGGCGCATATTGCGTGAGGCGGGTTATGTCGGAGAACTGCGCGCGCAGGGCGACGTCCTCGTCGACCAGATCGCCTATTTGAAACGCTGCGGCTTCGACAGCTTTGCGCCGGAAAAGGACCTCAACCCCGCCGATGTCGAAGCAGCGCTGTCGCGCTGGCCCGAACATTATCAGGGCGCTGCCGACGGCGCGGTGCCGATCTGGAAATTAAGGCATGGCTGACGTGAAGACCTCTCCCCCCGATAACCGGACCGACCGCACCCGCGACCGGATCGACGTCGCGCCGCGTTTCACCCAATCCGACGTGATCCGCCTGAACAACCTGTTCCGTGGCCAGGACGCCGCCGAAGTCGTTGCAAGTGTGATCGGTGCGGGACTGCTCGGCGATACCGCGATCGTCTCCAGCTTCGGCGCCGAGAGCGCCGTGTTGCTCCATCTCGTGAGCCGCGCCGCGCCCGGCATGCCCGTGCTGTTTCTCGACACCGGCAAGCATTTCCCAGAAACGCTCGCCTATCGCGACGCGCTCGCCGCGCGGCTACAACTCAACATTGTCAACCTGACGCCCGATGCTGCCGATCTTGCCGCCAAGGACGCGACCGAGCTGCGCTGGTCCTATGATCCCGACGGCTGCTGCGAAATCCGCAAGGTGAAGCCGCTTGAAAAGGCGCTGGCCGATTTCGACACGTCGATCACCGGCCGCAAGGGATTTCAGTCTTCGACCCGCCAGGGCCTGCCGCGCTTTGAGCTCGACGGATCGACCGGACGCCTGAAATTCAACCCACTGGCCAACTGGACACGCGACGAACTCGACGCTTATTTCGACGCGCATGAACTGCCGCGCCATCCGCTGGAAGCCGACGGCTATCCGTCGATCGGTTGCTCGCCCTGCACGTCGAAGGTGCAGATCGGCGAAGACCCGCGTTCGGGCCGCTGGCGCGGCTGGGACAAGACCGAATGCGGCATCCATGAGGCGGTGTCGCCGATCGACGACAATCCGGCGAACGACCCGGCGTTCTGACGCCTATTCATAGTCGTCATATGCCATCGCATCATCCGCGAGGTCGCTGAACTTCGTCGTCTTCGCTTCGAAGTGCATGCGGATTTTGCCCGTCGAACCATGGCGCGATTTCGCGACGATCACTTCGGCCAGCCCGAAGACGCGTTCCATCTCCGCCGCCCATTCCTCATGCTGCGCGTGGATCTTGACATCGTCGCCTTCGATCGGCCGCTTGGGTTCGCGCGCCGCGACATAATAATCCTCGCGAAACACAAAGAGTACCATGTCTGCGTCCTGTTCGATCGAGCCCGATTCGCGAAGGTCGGAGAGCTGCGGACGCTTGTCTTCGCGGCTTTCGACCTGACGGCTGAGCTGCGACAATGCCATCACGGGTAGATTCAGTTCTTTCGCCAAAGTCTTGAGACCACGCGAAATTTCCGAAATTTCCTGGACGCGATTATCACCGCTCTTCGACGAGCCTTGCAGCAGCTGCAGATAGTCGACGACGATGAAGCCGATGTCATGACGGCGTTGCAGGCGGCGCGCGCGGGTGCGTAGGCTTGCGATCGTCAGACCCGGCGTATCGTCGATGAACAACGGCAAAGTCTGGAGCGTTTGCGCCGCGCGGCTCAGCTGCTGGAACTGCTCCTTGCTGATCTTGCCCATGCGCAGCGCTTCGCCCGACACGCCCGACTGTTCGGCAAGCACGCGCGTCGCGAGCTGATCGGCCGACATTTCGAGGCTGAAGAAAGCGACCTTCGCGCCCATATTCTTTTCGGGCGGAATACCGTCCTCTTCGTCGCGCCGGAACCGTTCGGCGGCATTATAGGCGATATTCGTCGCCAGCGAGGTCTTGCCCATGCCCGGACGCCCGGCAAGGATCATCAAGTCGCTGTTGTGCATGCCGCCGATCTTGGCGTTCATGCTGCCGATACCGGTCGTGATGCCCGACAGGTGACCGCCCGAATTGAGCGCGCGTTCGGCGGCCTGCAGCGCCGTCAGGCTCGCCGCGCTGAAGCTTTTGACCGATCCCATCTCGGCCTCACCGCCCGCGACGCGATACAGCGCGGTTTCGGCCTCTTCGATCTGCGCATGCGGATCGACGCTCTCGCTCGTGTCGAGCGCGCTGTCGACGAGCGTGCGGCCGACGCCGACCAGTTCGCGGAGCAGCGCGAGGTCGAAAATCTGCCGGGCAAAGTCGCGCGCACCGATCAGTCCCGCGCCGCTGCCAGTCAGCTGCGCCAGATAGCCGACGCCGCCAACCGCTTTCATCGCTTCATCGGCCTCGAAAAACGGCTTGAGAGTCACCGGCGTCGCAATGCTGTTGCGTTCGATCAGCGCCATCGCCTGCTGAAAGATGCGCCCGTGCAGCGGCTCGAAGAAATGCGCCGCGTTGAGCTGCACCGGCAGATCCTCGACGACTCGGTTGTCGATCAGGATCGCGCCCAGAAAAGCGGCCTCGGCCTCAATATTGCGCGGTAATTGACGCTCTTCCCCGGCGTTTGCCGGAGTGGCGAGACGGACGACATCTAACATGTGCGCTTCATGCTCCGTCACCCCGTTCGGTGCAACCGGTGATACTGTGCTGATCGGCAGAGCGGGGGGTGCTTCTGGGGATAAGTCCCCTTGCCCTTCAGGCGCGGCCAAGTAGAAGCACAGACAGCATGACCGACGCCGACCCTTCCCGACAGCGCATCATTTCCGTCGAACTCGATGAGGGCTCGATCGTCTGGCGCAATCCCGATGTCGAGCAGGAGCGGCGCGTTGCGATCTTCGACTTGATCGAAGACAATAAGTTCGTGCCGCAGCGCGGCCATCCCGACGGCTATGCCGGCCCCTACCGCCTGATGCTCCGCGTCGAGGAAGGTCGTCTGATCTTTGAAATCAGCCGCGAGGACGGCACGCCGCTCGAGGCGATCATCCTCGGCCTCGGCCGTTTCCGCCGTCCCATCCGCGACTATTTCGCGATCTGCGATTCCTATTATCAGGCAATCAAGACCTCGACCGCGCAACAGATCGAAACCGTCGACATGGCGCGCCGGGGGCTCCACAATGAAGCCGCCGAAATGCTCATGGACCGTCTCGACGGAAAGATTGCGGTGGATTTCGACACCGCACGGCGGCTGTTCACGCTGATCTGCGTGCTGCACATCAAGGGCTGACGATGGCAAAGGGGGCAGCCAGAAAGGCGACCACGGCGGCGCGCGACTGGCGCAGCACCGTCGCGCATTTTCTGCGCCGCGTTGCGGGCGGACTGCTGGCGCTGATCCTGCTGACCGGCCTGGCGCTGTGGTGGGCCGCGCGCTGGACGCCCGACCGCACCGATTTTCCGACCCAGGGCGTGACGATCAGCGCCGACAATGGCGAAGTCCATTGGGGATCGATGAAGGCCGCGGGCGCCGATTTTGCCTATATCGCCGCCACCGATGGCGCCGAAGGGCTCGACCCGATGTTCACCCGCAATCTGACGCACGCACGCGAGATCGGCGTTCAGGTCGGCGCGATCCACCGCTACAGCCTGTGCCAGCTCGCAACCGATCAGGCGGCAAATTTCATCCGCCACGTCCCGCGCCGAGCCGACGCGCTGCCCGCCGTTGTCTGGCTCGACTATGACGACCGGTGCCCCGATCGCCCGACGCGCGCGCTGCTGCTCTCCGAACTCGCGACCTTCCTCGCGCAGATAGAGGCGCACACCGGCAAGCGCAGCCTGATCGCTCCCGGCCCGTCGTTCGAGGCCGATTATAAGGTCACACAGGGTATCGCGCGCACAACGTGGCTTCGTCGCGACTTCTTCGAACCCGATTACGGCGCACACCCATGGGCGATGTGGCAGGCGAACAACTATATTCGCCTGACCGGGGCCGAAGGCACAGTCGGCTGGAACGTGCTGCGCCCGCAAGGAGAGATGCGATGAGTGAGACCCTCGACGAACTGATCGCCGCTGCGCGCGACGCGGCCAGCCGGGCCTATGCCCCCTATTCCAGCTTTCATGTCGGCGCCGCGCTGCTGCTCAAAAATGGCGACATCGTCACCGGCGCCAATGTCGAAAATGCCAGCTATGGCCTTACTCTCTGTGCCGAAACCGCAGCGATCGCAAAGATTGCGAACGAGGGCTGGATCGGCGAACTCGCCGAAGTCGCCATCGTCGGCGGCCGTCCGGACGGTGACGCGCTGATCGGCAGCGATCCCGTCAATCCGTGCGGCCGCTGTCGCCAGATACTGAACGAGGCCGCCGAGCGGTCAAAGACTGACATCCTTGTCCACTGCGCCTCGGGCGACGGTAAGGAAATCCGGACCTACCGGCTCAGCCAGTTGCTGCCCGCGGCGTTCGGGCCCAAGGATCTGGGGCTTATCGACTGACCGCTTGCGCAAGACGTACAGGACCGACAAGAAACACGCATGGCCATACTTTCCGACAAATGGATTCGCGAAGCCGCCCAAACGCAGGGCATGATCGAGCCGTTCGTGGAGGCGCAGCGCCGCGACGGCTGCATCAGCTACGGCCTCTCCTCCTATGGCTATGACGCGCGCGTCGCTCCCGAATTCAAGATTTTCACCAACGTCGACAGCACGATCGTCGATCCCAAGGATTTCAATCCGAAGAATTTCGTCGACCGCGAAACCGACGTCTGCATCATCCCGCCGAACAGCTTCGCGCTTGCCCGGACGGTCGAATATTTCCGTATCCCGCGCGACGTGCTTGTCATCTGCCTCGGCAAGTCGACTTACGCGCGCTGCGGCATCATCGTGAACGTCACGCCGCTCGAGCCCGGCTGGGAAGGCCATGTGACGCTCGAATTCTCGAACACCACGCCGCTGCCAGCAAAGATTTACGCCAACGAGGGCGCGTGCCAGTTCCTGTTCCTGCAAGGCAATGAGCCATGCGAGACGAGCTATGCCGACCGCGCGGGCAAATATATGGGGCAAAAGGGCGTTACCTTGCCCAAGCTCTGAATTCCAAGAGATCGTGATGGCGAACGGTGGAACAGCGCGTAATCCGGCGTCTCATAAATCGCCCCGGATTGCTTCGCACCGACCGCAGGGACGATGAGCGGTTGCCTCGGAGTCAAAGCATGATAACGTTCCCAAAAATAGAAACACGGGGACGAGGCCATGAAATTACGTTCGATCGCACTTGCCGTCGCTGCGTTGCTTTCCTCCGCCACTGCGCGCGCGGAAGGCTATCTGAAGGTCGAGGGCACCCAGATCGTCGACGACAGCGGCAAGCCAGTGATCCTGCGGGGCATGGGGCTCGGCGGTTGGATGCTGCAGGAAGGCTATATGTTGCAGCTCGGCGAGGTCGGGCAGCAGCATATAATCCGCGCCAAGCTCGTCGAACTGGTCGGTGAGGACCGAACCGCGGACTTCTACCGCGCCTGGCTCGACAACCACACGACGCGCGCCGACATCGACCAGATGGCTAAATGGGGCTTCAATTCGGTGCGTCTGCCGATCCATTTCGACCAGTTGACGCTTCCCGCAGACAAGGAACCGACGCCAGGTCAGGACACATGGCTTGAAGACGGCTTTCAGCGCATCGACCGCCTGCTCGAATGGGCCAAGGCGAGCCGCATGTACCTGATCCTCGACCTGCACGCCGCGCCGGGTGGTCAGGGCAACGACCTTGCCATCTCCGACCGCGATCCGACGAAACCGTCGCTGTGGGAGAGCGAAGAGAACCAGCGCAAGACCGTCGCGCTGTGGAAGAAACTGGCCGCGCGCTACAAGGACGAGCCGTGGATCGGCGCGTATGACATGATCAACGAGCCCAACTGGAGCTTCGCGACTCCGGGCAAAGGCAATGGCTGCGACGAAACCCAAAGCGAGACGGTGTGGGCGCTTCAACAGCGGATCACCCAAGCGATCCGCGAGGTCGACGCAAAGCATATCGTGATTATCGAGGGCAATTGCTGGGGCAATAATTACAAGGCCCTGCCGCCCGCGTGGGACGCCAATATGGCGATCAGCTTCCACAAATACTGGAATCGCAACGACATTGCGAGCATCGCCGACATGGTGAAAATGCGCGCGAGCTATGGCCGCCCGATCTGGCTCGGTGAGTCGGGCGAGAACAGCAATGTCTGGTATCGCGACGCCATTGCACTGGTCGAGGGCGAAGGCATCGGATGGAACTTCTGGCCCCTCAAGAAGATCGGCTTCAACCAGCCCCTCGAGATTGAACCTGGCCACGGCTGGGCAAGGATTGTTGCGTGGGCAACAGGAAAGGGGCCAAAACCCGACGCCGACGAGGCCTATGCCGCGATGATGGCGCTTGCTCGCAACAGCCGGTTCGACCGCAACATTCCGAAGCCCGATGTGATCGATGCGATGTTCCGCCAGCCGCATGGTGCAAGCTACACGCCGTTCGTCGCGCGAACTCTTGAAGGAGTGCCGTTGACAACAGGTGCTGCCGACTATGACCTCGGCTCTGCCGGGGAAGCCTATCATGATAGTGTCGACGCCAATTATCATGTCGCAACCGGCGGCAAGCGGGCGCCGTGGAACAATGGCACAACCTATCGCAACGACGGCGTCGACATCGCGCTTGCCGCCGACGGCGCCCCCTACGTCACCGACTTCGTCACGGGCGAGTGGATGCGCTACAGCGCCGACGTCGCGAAGGCGGGCCGGTGGACCGTCACTGCGCGCGTGCGCTCGGCAAAGGGCGGTCGCATCGGCATCGACGAAAGCGGCGTCGCCATTCCCGCCGGCACCGCGTGGCAGGTTATAAAGCTTGCCGAGCTGGACCTGCCCGCCGGACCTGGCACGGCCACCCTCCGCGCGATCGATTGCAGCGACTGCGAGGTCAGCGCGTTGATCTTCACGCCACGCTAGGCCGGAACTTCCCCTGCCCTTCGCGCGTCCTAACCGCAGAGGCGGAGGGGCACGCAAAGGAGGATGCCCCATGTCCATGATCGCCGTTTTCATCGGCCGCCTGTTCATTGCCGTGATCTTCGTCGTTTCGGGGATCAACAAGCTGATCCATGTCAGCGACACCAGCGCGATGATTTCCGCCGCCGGTTTGCCCGGCGGCCTGGCTATACCGACCGGTCTGTTCGAGTTGATTGCGGGTACATGCATCGCGCTTGGCATTTATGCCCGGCTCTTTTCGTTGCTGCTCGCCGGTTTCGTGCTGATGACCATCCTCTTTTTCCACCGCGAGTTTACCGATCCGATGCAAGCGATGGCCGCGATGAAGAATCTCGCGATCGCGGGCGGTCTGTTGTGCCTGTTCGGTTATGGCCATACGCGCTGGAGTTATGACGGCCTGCGCCAGCGTCGCCGCGACGAACTCGCCGCACACGACGCCGAACTCCGCGCCGTCCGCGCTGAAGCCCGTGCGGAAGCCGTGGATACGCCGGTTGCGGTGCAGCGCCCATGGTGGCGCCGCTGACGCTTCGCGCTTGGCATCGCGCGCGGTCTGCGCTAGCCTCTACTTAACGTTTACGTAAAGGGAGGGTTTGCCATGACCGCGGGCCGCGATCTCGATATCATCGTCTATGGCGCGACGGGCTTTACTGGTCGCCTTGTCGCCGAATATCTCGCGCACGACTATAAGGGCCGCAAGGACGCGCCGAAATGGGCGATGGCGGGGCGCAGCCTCGACAAGCTCGCGGAAGTCCGCGACCTCATCGGCGCGAGCGAAGAGACGCCGCTGATCGTCGCCGACGCAAGCGATCCCGCGAGCCTCGACGCGATGGCCGCGAGCACTCGGGTCGTGCTCACCACTGTCGGCCCGTACCAGCTCTATGGCAATGAACTCGTCGCCGCCTGCGTCCGTGCGGGTACCGCTTACGCCGACCTTTGCGGCGAACCGGGCTGGATGCGCGAGATGATCGACGAACATGAGGCGTCGGCCAAGGCTTCTGGCGCACGCATCACCTTCAGCTGCGGCTTCGACTCGATTCCGTTCGACCTCGGCGTGCTGTTCCTTCAGGCCGAAGCTGTGAAGCGTCACGGCAAACCGGCGCCGCGCGTCAAGGGTCGCGTGCGCAAGATGGCAGGCGGCGCGTCGGGCGGCACGATCGCCAGCCTGACCGAAACGCTGAAAGCGATCGCCAAAAAGCCCTCACTCGCGCTGCTGCTAAAATCCTCCTTCGCGCTGACACCCGGCTTTGAAGGTCCATCGCAGCCGACCGGATTGATGCCCGAATATGACAGCGCGACGGGAACCTGGACCGCGCCGTTCGTGATGGCTCCGATCAACACCAAAAATGTTCACCGCACCAATTTCCTGCTCGGTCACAAATGGGGCGACGATCTGGTCTATGACGAAATGGTGATGACCACGATCGGCGACGCAGGCAAGGCAATGGCCGAGGCGATGGCAAAGGCAAACCCCTTCGACCCGAGCATCAAACCCGGCGAGGGTCCAAGCAAGGAAGCGCGCGAAAGCGGATTCTATGACGTGTTGTTCATCGGCGAATATCCCGACGGCACGACAGTGCGCGCGAGTGTCCAGGGCGACCGCGACCCCGGCTATGGCTCGACGTCGAAGATGCTGGCCGAGACGGGTATTGCGCTGCTTGAAAACAAGGGCGCGGGCGGCGTCTGGACACCGGGTGCGCTGCTCGGCGATGCTTTGATCGCGCGACTGACTGCCTATGCCGGACTGACGTTCCAGATCGAGGAATAAGCTTCCCATGACGACCTCTCCCAGCGCGCTCGACGCGCTTCTCTCCACCGTGCGCGTCGAAGGCGACGTCGCCAAAGCGCATATCGACGAAGGCTGGATGCAGGGCCGCACCGCCTATGGCGGGATCAGCTCGGCAGTCGCGCTTGCGGGCACGATGGCGCTTCATCCGACCGATACACCGCTCCGCTATGCCCAGATCAGTTTCGTGGGCCCGGTCGGCGGCGATTGCACAGTAAGCACCCGCGTGCTCCGCCAGTCCAAATCGAGCCTGTTTATCGATGCCGGCGTGTCGAGCGATCAGGGCTTCGGCACCGCAGCCGTCTTCGCTTTCTCGGGCGACCGCGTAAGCCATCTCGACCACAACCGCCTGACGATCCCCGACACGCCTGATCCCGATACCTTGCAGCCGGTTCCCGATCATAAGGCGCGGCCATCCTTCACGCGCCATTTCGACATGCGGCCGACGACCGGGCCGAGGTTCGACTGGAAGAGCGAGGTCGGCGAATATCTGACCTGGGTCCGCTTCGTCGAAGAGCCGGCGTGCCATCCCGCGGTGGCGCTGCTCGCCATGGGCGATGCGCTGCCTCCGGCAGCGATGGCGCTTTTCACCGAGTTCGGCCCGATCAGCTCGATGAACTGGACGATCAACATGCTGACCGGCACGCCCGAAACCGACGACGGCTGGTGGCTGCTCTCGGCGAAGACCGGCTATGCGCGCGGCGGCGTGTCGGTGCAGGACATGATGCTGTGGAACCGCGACGGCGAGCCGGTACTGAGCGGCAGTCAGGCGATTGCGATCTACGCCTGAAGCGGCAGCGCAATGACCGCGTCGAGCCCGCCGCCCGCGCGGCTCGCAAGCGTCAGCGTGCCGCCCTCGCCACCCGCGATCTCGCGAGCGATCGAGAGGCCCAGTCCCGCACCGCCGGTTGCGCGGTTGCGCGACTGCTCGCCGCGCGCGAACGGTTCGATCAAGGTCCGGATCTGCTCGTCGGTCAGGCCGGGGCCGTCGTCCGATATGATGATCCGCGCGTCGCCACTCTCGCTTGCAACCGACAGTCGCGCGCGGATGCCATAGGCGAGCGCATTGTCGACCAGATTGCGTAGCGCGCGGCGTAGCAGCATCGGCCGCGCGAAAACCGCCGCATCGACAATCTCGCCAAGGCCGACGTCCTTGCCGCGCTCGCGGTAATCTTCCGTCAGCTCGCGCACCAGCGTGCGCAGGTCGATGCGCTCCTGCGCTTCGGTTCCCGCGCCCGATCGTGCGAGCGCGAGAATGTCGGTCAGCATCGCGGTCATCTCTTCGATCGAGGCGATCATCTTGTCGCGCAGCGTCTCGTCCTCAACCCCCTCGACGCGGACGCGCAGGCTCGCGAGCGGCGTGCGAAGGTCATGCCCGACCGCGCCGAGCATCCGGTCCTTGTCCGACAACATCGTACCGATGCGGATACGATAGGCGTTGAACGCGGCGATCAGGTCGCGGACGTCGGAGGGCCCCTCTTCCTCCAGCGGGATTGTGTCACGCAGCGCCGGATTGGCGCGCGCGGCACGGGTCAGGTCGCGCAGAGGCCGCGCGGCACGGTAGGCAATCACGATGATCGGGATCAGCAACAGCAGGTATAACGACAGCGTCTGCCAGACGAGGAAGCCCTGAAGCCGGTTACCCCCTGCGGCGATACGCGTGCGCACGGCAAAATATCGCCCGTCGACCTTTGCCACCACAGTCACGGCCCGGTCGGGAAAAGCCGCGCGCTGCAATCTTTGCCGCTGCCGAGGCGGCAGCACCCAGGCGTCGACCGTCTCGGCGTGGATATCGGTGTCTGCGAGTAGCCCGCTGACATAGCTGGACAAATCGGGAAGGCGCACAGCACCCGTCGGCAGTGGCGGCGCCTGGTCCGAGATCGACATTTTCGACGCGCGCTCGCGCGCCTCCTCATCGTCGCGATCGCGCGGCCGCCTGAAATCGCCACGCCGGTCGCGCTCCATCGCATCGATGATGCGCGCCACCGCCATGCCGCCGCCGTGCGCAAGCGTCTGTTGCTTCATCCCGCGGGCCAGCAGGACAAAATTGATCGCCTGTGCGAGAAACAGCATCACCGCGACCGCAAAGACAAGCTGGCCGACAAGGCTCTTGGGCCAGAGGCGCAGTTTCACGCCACCGGACCCATTCGCCTTACCTCGCATGCGAGCGTATATCCGCCGCCCCATACGGTCTTGACGATCTGGGGATGCGCGGCGTCGACCTCGATCTTCTTGCGCAGGCGGCTGACGAGATTGTCGATAGCGCGATCGAAGATGTCGGCTTCGCGTCCGCGGACCAGGTCGAGCAGGCGGTCGCGGCTCATCACCTGGCGCGGATGGCGCACCAGCGCGTGAAGTAGATGATATTCGCCCGACGACAGCGCCACTTCCTCGCCTGCCTCGTCGACGAGGACGCGCTCAACCTCGCGCAGCACCCATGGGCCGAAGGCATAGCTTGTTCCGCTGTTGTCGAGCGCACGGCCGTTCGCCTGCGTCCGGCGCAGGACGGTGCGGATGCGGGCAACCAGCTCGCGTGGGTTGAACGGTTTCACGACATAATCGTCGGCACCAATTTCCAGCCCGATAATCCGCTCGGTGTCCTCGGCGCGCGCCGTGAGCAGGATAACGGGAATGCTGCTCGTCTCGCGCAGATGGCGCGTCAACGACAGTCCGTCCTCGCCGGGCATCATGATGTCGCTGACCACCAGATCGACCGATTGCGCGCGCAAGATCGACCGCGCCTCGGCAGCACTCGCGGCGTCGGTCACGGCAAAACCCTGTGCCTCCAGATATTCGGAGAGGGGTTCGCGAATCGAAGGTTCGTCGTCGATCAGCAGGATGCGCGGCGTGTCGGTCATCGTCGATCCGTCATTCAGATACAGTAGTTCGCCCACCGATCCAAACGGACCGGTGGGCGATGCTGGCAGGGGCCGACGGCAAAGGCAATGCCGGGAGGGGGGTAGCCTGCGCTTCGCGCGGCGGCCCCTGCCAAAAGATTATTCGCTGGCCGGGGCCGCGGCGCGCTTCGCACGCCATTCAGCGGCCTTGGCTTTCCACGCCTCGCGCTGCGCTGCGCGTTCCTCGGCGGTCACCTGGCCATCCTTGTTGCCGTCGGCCGCATCGAAGCGTGCGAGCGCCGCAGTCTGGAACTCTGCCTGGCTGATCGCCCTGTCGCCATCGGTGTCGGCGCGAGCCATCATCCTGCCCTCGCCCATGTCATGACCACCACCGCGCTTGCCATGATGGCCGCGCATGCCGTGCCGTTTGCCTTCGCCGGGTCCACCGACATCGGCATGCTTCTCGCCGCGTTCGTCGCGCTTCGCTGCGCGGTCGGCGCCATGCTGGTCCCATTCGGCCTTGCTGATATTGCCGTCCCTATTCGCGTCCAGACGCTCGAACATCTTGGCCTGCGTCTCCGCGCGCTTCGCTGCGCGATCACTTGCGTCGAGCTTTCCGTCCTGGTTGGCATCAAGCTTCGCGAATTTTTCGGCGGCGTGCGCCTGAGCTTCGGTGCGGGTCAGCGTGCCGTTTCCGTCGAAATCGCCGCGCGCGCCGGCACCCGGAGCAGCAAGAACGGGCACGGCGATCAGCGCAGCGCCCAGCGTCAAAAGGGAAATCTTCTTTTTCACGTAACGAACTCCTCGTCGGAGGGACATCAAGGTGCCCCGATGAGGTCGTTCTAGATGCGAGTTGTCCCACTCCGTTGCCGGAAGAGCACAAAATTGTCGCAAATTGTCGTGAAATCGCGGCGCCGTTCATATCGGCGCAAGGGGAAGTCTCCCTAAACGAGTAAGCCCCGTCGCATTTCTGCGGCGGGGCTCCCTAGCTTCCGTCCTGAGACGGGAAGCATTATCTACCGTCTCTTTCGATCAGATAGACTGTTGAAACGCCTGCATGGCCGAATGGTTCCCGAGAGCCGCGAAAATTTTCGCGTTGCAAAGCTCAGGTGACTTTCCGCGCTGCAGCAGCGCCAAGGATGACGAACAGGACGACTAGCGCCAGCCCGATGAAGAACAGGATTTTGGCGATGCCGCCAGCCGTGCCGGCGATGCCGCCAAAGCCCAGCAGCGCGGCGACCAACGCGACCACGGCAAAGATCAAAGCCCATTTGAACATGTGAAGTCTCCTAGTTCGCCGACGCGCAAATCCGCTTCCGCAACCGGCGTGAAGAAGCCGAGTGCCGAAGCGCGGGAGAAACCGCCGCGCCGTTTTTTCGTGCATCGTAAGTGCGGTGATTAAACGGCGGCGGCGCCCGAAAGTTCCTGTTGGACAATCGACGCGCGAAGCGTGACCATCGGGACGCCGTCGCAGGAGTCGATGCGCGCAGGGGAGAAAGCGCCATGGTCACGCGTCCATTTCAATTTTCGGGATCGACCGGGAAACAGCTTTCGGGACGAATGGAATTGCCCGACGGGCGGGTGCGCGGCTGGGCAGTGTTCGCGCACTGCTTCACATGCGGGAAAGACAATCGCGCCGCGGTACGCATCGCGCGTTTGCTCGCACGCCAAGGGATCGGTGTCCTGCGCTTCGACTTTGCCGGGCTCGGCGAAAGCGAGGGCGATTTCGCCGACAGTCGCTTTTCCTATGACGTCCAGGATCTGCAAGCGGCGGCGCGCGCCTTGGCAGCCGACGACAAAGCGCCTTCGCTGTTGATCGGACACAGCCTGGGCGGCGCCGCCGCGATCGCTGCGGCGAGCAGCCTCCCCTCGATCCGCGGGGTCGCGACGGTGAATGCGCCCTTCGACGTCGCGCACACGCTGCACCAGTTCGACCCTGCAGCGCTTGCAGTGATCGATGCCGAAGGGGCGGCGGACGTGCGGCTTGCCGGGCGGCCTTTCCGCGTCGGCAAGGGATTGATCGACGATCTTCGCGGACAGGATCAGGGCGCGCGCATCGCTGCTCTTCGCCGCCCCCTGCTGGTTATGCACGCGCCGCTCGACGATACGGTTGGGATCGAGAATGCGACCAAGATCTACGTCGCCGCGCGTCATCCCAAGAGTTTCGTCTCGCTCGACGACGCTGATCATCTGCTCAGCCGTCCACAGGATGTCGAGCGCGTCGGAACGATGATCGCGGCGTGGGCCACGCCCTATCTGACGGCACCGATCCATCCGCCCGCGCCGACGGTCGATGCCGAAGCCGAAGAGACAGGCGACGGGAAGTTCCAGGTTGCGATCACGGCGGGCGATCATGTCTTTCTGGCAGACGAGCCTGCAAGTGTCGGCGGCCTGGGCTCCGGCCCCAGCCCCTTCGACCTGCTTTCGGCGGCGCTCGCTGCCTGCACAACGATGACGCTGCGTCTCTATGCCGACGGCAAGAGCCTGCCGGTAACGCGGATCCGCACGGTGGTCGGCCACCAGAAGGAAGTGAGCAATCCTCAGCCCGATCTTTTCAATGTTCGCGTATCTATCGAAGGCGCGATCGACGACAGCCAGCGGGCAAGGATGATGGAAATTGCCGAGCGCTGCCCAGTCCACCGGACGCTCGAACGCGGCGCGCGCTTTGCCATGGCAGAAGGCGAACCGCCCGCTCCGTGCGAACCGCCCGAAGCGCATATGGAAGCGATGGATCGCGCGACCGGGGATCGATGCGCAGGGCCATGATCATGATCCTGCTCGCGAAAACCGCGGCCGCTTGAAGCAGCGCCGCCTGCAAATCTCGCGTCACCAGCAAGTTGAGCGCGTGGATCAGGCCGAACAGGATGCAACCGTGCGAGAGCTCAACCGCGAATGATCGCGCTGTTTTCCGACCAAATTTGCGTGCGCGTCGGCGTCATAGTCGGGCTTGAGGCCCAGATTGCATTCGAACCGGGTGACAGCGGAGATGTCGGCTCGCACATCACCTTCGACCCAGATGGTCGCGTGCGACAGCAAGCCTGACCACCCCTGGCGCTGGCGGAACAATGACGCAGTACCCGCAATTTTCCGACCATCGACGATGATATTGAAACGGCCGTCGCAATGGCTCCGGGCGATCGCGCCCGTGGCGGCCGAAAATCCCAATGATCGCAGCGAACCCGCCAGATCGTCCGCGAACCGCCGAAAGCGATCGACGACGCCAATCTCGTCCGAACGCCATATGTCGAACCGGCTGGCGTTGAGCATTCCGGGTCGGTGGACAACCGTAGTCCCGCCGGATCGTCTGACAAACACCGGCCATCCCCGAGCATGGCTTTGCACTGCGGCGTCGTCGAAGTCCCGCATCGCTGCGAACCGCCGGGTCGTGACAAGGCACGCGCTATTGGTCCAGAGCCGCATGACCTGCCGCTCCTGCTGCTCGCCGAGCAGGCGATCGAGGCGATGGACATCCTCGTCGATCGCCGCGGCGCCGTGCCCTGGCTCGACCGGAATATCGGGAGCGATCGCTCGCGCGACCCGTTCCAGCAGCGGCGGAGGCCCTTGCGCTTCAATCGATCCGGGCAACGACTTGATCGGCCACGACTGGTGCCTCTGCCGCTACCGTTATGTAGAGCGTGCCTGAGGTGGGGGCGGGGAGTTCGTGGGTGGTTTTTTCCACCATGATCTCCGCAATCACGGCGCCTTCGGCGACGGCATCACCGTCGGCGTAGAACCACGCCGAGATCGCGGCTTCGTCGCTTTCGCGCCATAATCCGGCAGGGACACGCACATCAACCATCGACAGCGAACTCCATCATTTGCAGGGCGGCCGCCGTCACCTTGTCGGCATCGGGCAACACAAAATGCTCCATTACGGGCGTGAACGGCACGGGAATATCGGGGTGGGCGATGCGCGTGGGCGGCGCGCGCAGCGTGATGCCCGCTTCGCAGATCGTAGCGATGACTTCGGCGCCGACGCCATAGCTCGTATAATCGTCATCGACGACGAGCAGCCGGCCGGTCTTGCGCACCGATGCGCGCAGGGTGTCGCGGTCGAGCGGCGCGATGCTGCGCAGGTCGATCACCTCGGCCGAATGGCCCGCTTCGGCCAGACGCAGAGCGGCATCGAGCGCGTGGTGGACGCTGAGCCCCAGCCCGACGAGCGTGATGTCGCGGCCCTCGCGCACGACCGCCGCCTGCCCGAGCGGGACGTCGTAATCCCCATCGGGCACATCGGTGATCGAGCGCTGGACGGTGCCGAGCCAGCCCATGCCCTGAAGCGCCTTGTGATACATGAAGACGACGGGGTTGGGATCGCGGATCGCCGCGCGCATCAGCCCCTTGGCGTCATAGGCGTTCGACGGGATCACGACCTTCAGTCCCGGCAGGTGGCCGAAGGTCGCGTATAGCGCCTGGCTGTGCTGCCCGGCATCGCCATAGCCGCCGCCGACGCTGGTCATGAGCACCATCGGGCACGGCACCTGCCCGCCCGAGAAATAGCATTGCTTGGCCGCGAGATTGTAGATCGCATCCATGCACACGCCGAAGAAGTCGACGAACATCAGCTCGACCACGGGCCGCATTCCCGATGCCGCGAGGCCGACCGCGGCACCGATGAAAGCCGTTTCGGAGATCGGCGTGTCGCGTACCCGGTCGGGTCCGAATTTGTCGAGCAAGCCGGTGGTCGTGCCGAACACGCCGCCAAGCTTGCCAATATCCTCGCCCATGACGAGGACAGCCGGATCGCTCTCCATCTCCTGCCCGATCGCTTCGGCGATGGCGCGGGCGATGGTCAGCCGGCGGGAGGGCTTGGCGAGAGTGGCAACGTCAGGCGAAGACATGGGCAAAGGCCTCCTCGGGATCGGGATAGGCCGCCGCGCGCGCCGCGACGAAAGCGGCGTCGACGTCGGTCCGGGCCTGCGCTTCGGCGCGGTCGAGATCCGCCGCATCGAAACCGTCGGCGAGCAGGCGGTCGCGATAGGCCGGGATCGGATCGCCAGCCTTCAGTCGTGCGACCTCGCCTGCGGGGCGATACCCTTCGGCGTCGCCCATGAAATGGCCTTCGAGCCGGCAGGTCTCGATCTCGATCAGCGACGGTCCCTCGCCTCGCCGCGCTCGCGCGATAGCTTGACCGGCAATCGCGTGCACCGCGTCGGCGTCGTTGCCCGCAACATGATGCCCGGGCATCGCATAGGCGGCGGCGCGGTCGGCGTTGCGCTCGACCGCGGTGCAATCGCGCTTGGCGACCGAAATGCCATAACTATTGTCCTCGATCACGAAGATCGCAGGCACCTTCCAGACCGATGCCAGATTGAGCGACTCGTGAAACGCGCCCTGGTTCGCCGCGCCTTCGCCAAGGAAGGCGACCGCCACATGATCCTCGCCGCGCAGCTTCGCCGCGAGAGCGGCGCCGACCGCCGGGCCGAGCCCCTGGGCGATGATCCCCGAACAGGCAAAGTTCACCCGCGCGTCGAACAGATGCATATGCCCGCCGCGCCCACCCGACAGGCCCGTCGCCTTGCCGAAGATTTCCGCTGTCATCGCGTCGAGATCGACGCCCTTGGCAATAGCAATATGGTGCGGACGATGCGTCGCGGTCACCGTGTCGCCGGGGCGCAGATGCGCGCAGACGCCGACCGCGCAGGGCTCCTGACCGTCCGAAAGATGCATTTCGCCGGGGAGCGGCCCCTTCGCCATATTGAACACCGGGCTCTTGCCTTCGAAATAGGCCGGCTTGATCAACGCCTCGAAGTGGCGGCTCTTGACCATCGTGGCGTACATCCACAGTCGATCATTGCGATTGCCCAGCCCGCTCATCGCGCCACCCATCCGCCGTCGATGACCAGTTCGATGCCAGTCACGAAACGCGCCTCGTCGCTGGCCAGATAGACCGCGCCCATGGCGATATCCTGGGGGCTGCCCACAGCGTTCAGCGGGCAGAGCGACGCGACGGCCGCCCAGGGATCGTCGGCGGGGATCGACCCTTCGCGTACCCAGCCCTCGACGGCCATCTCCAGCATCGGCGTGCGGATGCAGCCGGGGTGAATCGAGTTGCAGCGGATCGGCAGCCCGTGCGCTGCCCATTCGATCGCGAGGCTCTTGGTCATATGGCGCACTGCGCCCTTCGACGTGTTGTAGGCGAGCTGATCGGGATAACCGACAAGGCCGGCGATCGACGATATGTTGACGACGCTGGCCGGACGCCCCTGCCCGCCCGCTGCCGCAAGCAACGGCTGAAACGCCCGGCAGCCGAGGAACAGGCCGTCGACGTTGACCGCCATCAGCGCGCGCCAGTCGGCGAGGCTATGCGCGGTCATCGGCTTGACCAGCTCGACGCCGGCGTTGTTGACAAGGATCGAGAGAGGCCCGTGCGTGGTCGCGACATGGTCCGCCGCGGCAGCCCAGCCGTCTTCGCTGGTGACATCGAGCATCCACGCCGTCGCGCCAATCTCTGACGCCAGTGCTTCGACCCCGGCGCGGTTGACGTCGGCGGCGATCACTGTCGCTCCCTCGGCAGCCATCGCTCTGGCGATCCCGGCGCCAATGCCCTGCGCCGCGCCCGTTACCAGCGCGACCTTGTCTCGCAATCGCTCGCCCATATCCCGTCCCTGCCCAATTTCCTTGACCAAGGGCTAGGTGGAACGCCGCATTCTGGCTTGCGTCAGAACGGCGATCTATTTGGGCAGGAGGGAACTCGCAGCGCGCTCGACCCGCGCGGCCTCGGTGGCAGACTGGCGGCAATCGCGCGGCGACATGCCGAAGGCGTCGCGGAAGGCATGGCTGAAATGCGACGCATCGGCAAAGCCGTGCCGCATCGCGATCTGCGTGATGCTGTATCCGGCCATCGCCCGGCTCGACAGGTCGCTGCGCGCGGCAACGAGCCGCCGCTCGCGGATCCAGGTGCCGACGGTGACCCCGAACTCCTCGAACAGGCGGTGCAGATAGCGCGGACTGAAGCGAAAGGCGGCGGCGATCGTCGCGGCGGACAACGACGGGTCGCCCAGATGCGCGACGATATATTCCTGCACCCGGCCGAGCAGCGCGCGACGGAAGGCGCTGCCCGTCAGCCGGTCGGGCTCGGGCCGGAAAGCGGCAGCGACAAGCTCGACGGTCGCGCGGAGGACAGCCGCTCGATCCTCCGGATCGACCCCCTCGACCGTCTTGTGAATCTGCCGCAGATGCGAGAGCAGGATCGACCCCAGCCCAGCGCTGCCATCGACGGTGAGGCCGCACATATCCTCGATGCCCGGCACGATGGTCTTGGCCATCTGATGCGGAATCAGGATCGACAGCTGGTGCAGTTGCTCGTCGCAATGGAACATCGCGGGGCGCGCGCTGTCCCAGACCGCGATGACGTCGCGGCGGATGATCGCTTCGTTGCGGCCCTGCTGGAGGAGGCAATTGCCTTCCTCGAAATACAGGAGGCAGAAATAATCGTCGGCGCCGCGCTTCACATCGTCCATCGTGCGATAGCCCGTCACCGGATCGCACACGATATCGGTGAAGACGAAATCGTCGATCGCGCGTCGGCGCACCTTGGCATTATAATGGTCTTCGCCCGAACCGCTGAGGCCCCAATGGAAATGGGTGCGGTCGAACATCTCCTGGAAACCGGGCAACTGGCGCGGCGGCGGCAGCGACGCGGACGTCCACCGTTCTTCGCTCGAAAGCATAGGTTCATCCCTCTCCGCCCGGAAAGCTACGGTGTTTGCGGCATCGATGCAATCGCGCGGCGCAGCGGGTTCGCGCTGGCACAAGACATGGGACGCAACGACGCAAATCAGGCAGTATTTGCCGCACAAATTGCAGCTTTTCCCTATCCTCGACCGGTTCGCTGCCAACCAACTTTTGGAGCACTCCCGCGCATGACCGGAGCGCTGACTGCCCTTTAGAAGGCAGGATGAAAGCGGCGCTCCAATGCAGGGCGCGGCGCCAATGAAGGGGGAGTCCATGTCCGACCATTTCCGATATTCGCTCTATGCCGCGACCGCGCTGGCCGCGTTCGCGCAAGCCGCGCCGGCCTTTGCGCAGGCGACCGAAGAGGCGCAGGCGGCAGGCGGGGTTGGCGAGATTGTCGTCACCGCGCAAAAGCGCGCGCAAAATCTGCAGGACGTGCCCATTTCGGTCACCGCGTTCGACGACAAGGCGATCAAGGAGGCCGGCTTCACCAACAGCCTGTCGATCGGCGATCAGGTCCCCAACCTGGAGATCAAGACCTTTGGCGGCGTCCCCAACATCTTCATCCGCGGTGTCGGCAACAACGATTTCAACGCCTCGTCGATCGGGCCGATCAGCATCTATCGCGACGATGTCGTCGTCGCCTCGACCGGCAGCCAGATCTTCTCGCTGTTCGACCTGGAACGGATCGAAGTCGTCCGCGGTCCGCAGGGCACGCTGTTCGGCAAGAACACCACCGGCGGCGCGATCCAGTTCTTCTCGAAACTTCCGGGCGACGTGTTCGAGGGCAACGCGCGCGCCGGATATGGCCGCTTCGACCTGTTCGAGGCGGAGGCCGCGGCCAGCCTGCCGCTCGCCGACGGGCTGTCGTTGCGCGTCGCCGGGATCGTCCGCCGCCGCGACGGCGAAAAGACGAACCTGTTCACCGGCGAAGATGCCATCAATGTCGACGAAGCGGCGGCGCGCGCGATCCTGCGCTGGCGGCCGACGGACGATACCGACGTGCGTCTGTCGGTCGGCGGCGGCCGCGACCGCAGCGACTATCTGGAGAACAAGCCCGTCGGCACGATCAACGGCGCCGACCTGTTCGGGTATAGCGATCCGTTTCCGGACAATTCCAACATCCTGAATTTCAACGGCGAGTCGCGGAACTACAGCGACAATGTCTTCGTGAACCTCAACATCGCGCAGAGCTTTGGAGACTTCACGTTCAAGTCGATCAGCGGATATGACAAGAGCGACGTCGACAACCGCGTCGACGTCGATGGCGGCACCAAGCGCGTCGACGAGATCACCTTCCTGACCGACGCCGAGCAGGTGACGCAGGAGTTCCAGCTCGCCTATGACGGCGGCCCGCTCAACGCGATCGGCGGCCTTTATTATTTCCAGGAGGATCTCGACGCCGACAGCAATGCCGATCTGCTCGGCGAACTGACCTTCGCGCAAGGCGCACTGCCGCTGATCACGCGCGCGACGCGCAAGAACCGGGCTTATGCGATTTTCGGGCAGGCTACCTATGCGATCATCCCGACGCTCCGCGTGACACTCGGCGGACGATATACGATCGACAAGGTACGCGCGACGCATCGCGCCGATCTGGTGTCCGGATTCTTCGACGCCAACATCGCCGATGGCGCGCCGGTACCGCTGGTCCCGTTCGCGGCGCTGCGCGATACGTTCAAATCTTTTTCCTGGCGCATCGGCGCCGACGTCGATGTCACCGACGATATCCTGGCCTATGCCAGTGTCGATCGCGGCTTCAAGGCGGGCGGCTTCAACATCGGCATCATCACGAGCGTCGCCGAACGGACGCAGGTCGATCCCGAATATCTGACCTCTTACGAAATCGGACTGAAGAGTACGCTTTTCGACCGGCGTTTGCGGCTGAACCTGTCGGCCTTCTATTACGACTATACCGATCTGCAGGTGCTGTCGGTCAACCGGCAGGCGGGCAGCGCAGTGCCGACGCTCGGTCTGGACAATGCCGCCGACGCGACGATCAAGGGGATAGAGGTCGAGGCGACGGCCGTGCCGACCGACTGGCTCGACCTCGGGCTCAACCTCGGCATATTGGATGCGAAGTACAAGAATTACCTGTCGGGGGCGATCGATCCCGTTACCGGCAATCCGCGCGATTTCTCCGGCAACCGGCTGCCCGGTGCACCCAAATTCACGCTCTCGACCTTTGCACAGGTGACCGTGCCCCTCGGGCGCTTCGAGACGCGCTGGCGCGCCGAGTATAACTACACCGGCAAGAAATATTACAACAATGCCGAGAGCGACCTGATCAGTTCGGGCGAAGGCTATGGCCTGCTCAACCTGCGCGTCGCCTTTGCCGATCCCGACCAGGGTTGGGAGCTTGCCGCCTGGGCCAAGAATGTCACCGGCAAGGCCTATATCGTCGATGCGACCGACACGAGCGGGTTCGGATTCGTGCCGCGCTATTATGGCGAACGCGCGACCTATGGCGCCGAATTCTCCGTCCGCTTCTGATCAACCAGCAAAGAGTATCCCGCCATGATGGACGAACATCTGACGACCGCCGCCGATATGACCTGGGCCAATCTGGCCGAGGGGATCGATTTCGCCCTACTCTATTCAAGCGCCGAGACAGGTCGCTGGACCGTGTTGTTTCGCGCCCAGCCCGGCAGTTTCTTCGGCCCGCACCGGCACCTCGGCGCCGGCGAATATTATGTGACGAAAGGGCGCATGACGTACCGCATGGGCGAAGCGCCCGCCGGGACCTATGGCTATGAGCCGCTCGACGTCGTTCATGACCACACGGCCTTTCCCGAATATACCGAACTGCTGTTCACCAACTACGGGCCGATTGCGTTTCTCGACGAACAAGGCGAGATATCGTCGATCCTCGACCATAAACTGCTCGAGGACCTGATCGCCGCCGTGTGAGACAATGAGCCGGATTTACGAACAAACCTATGCGGAAAGCCTGACCGACCCGGACGCCTTCTGGTTGAAGGCGGCCGAAGCGATCGACTGGATCGAAGCGCCGCAGACGGGCTGGAGCGAAGGCAAAGGCTGGTTTGCCGACGGCAAGCTCAACAGCTGTTACAACGCCGTCGATCGTCATGTGGTCGCGGGGCGCGGCGATGCGACGGCGGTCATCCACGAAAGCCCGGTGACCGGAACGCGGCAGCGCTTCAGCTTCGACGAATTGCTCGATGCCGTGGCGCGTACCGCCGGCATGCTCGCGGCGCTCGGCGTCGGCAAGGGCGACCGGGTCGTCATCTATATGCCGATGGTCCCCGAAACGCTGTTCGCGATGCTCGCCTGCGCGCGCATCGGCGCGGTTCATTCGGTAGTGTTCGGGGGCTTTGCCGCACCCGAACTGGCCAAGCGGATCGACGACGCGGCACCGAAGCTGCTGCTCACCGCGTCGTGCGGCATCGAGGGCGGGCGGATCATTCCCTACAAGCCGCTGGTCGACGAAGCGCTCGACCTGGCGCAGCATGGGGTCGATCATGTCGTGCTGTTGCAACGCGGCCAGGTTGAGGCACCGATGAGGGGCGGCCGCGATCTCGACTGGGCGGAACGGGTCGCCGAGGCGGGGCCGGTGCCATGCGTTTCGGTCGATGCGACCGATCCGCTCTATATCCTCTATACCTCGGGAACGACGGGGATGCCGAAAGGCGTCGTGCGCCAGAATGGCGGCCATGCCGTCGTGCTCGCGTGGAGCATGGCGCATGTCTATGGCGCGCGGCCGGGCGAGCTGTTCTGGGCGGCGTCGGACGTCGGCTGGGTCGTCGGGCACAGCTATATCGTCTATGGCCCGCTGATCGCCGGCTGTGCCACGCTGCTGTTCGAGGGCAAGCCCGTCGGCACGCCCGACGCAGGGACTTTCTGGCGCACGATCGCCGCGCACGAGGTCGACATCTTTTTCACCGCCCCCACCGCGATCCGCGCGATCCGCAAGGAAGATCCGGATGGCCGCTTCATCAGCGATCTCGGCACCGGGCGTCTTCGCGCGATGTTCCTTGCCGGCGAGCGCGCCGACCCCGACACGATCCTGTGGGCAGAACGGCACCTCGCGCTGCCGGTGATCGACCATTGGTGGCAGACCGAACTGGGCTGGCCCGCTGCTGCGACCTGCCTCGGCCTCGAGGACCTGCGGCGGCTGCCGGGATCGGCGGGTTTCCCGGTGCCGGGATTTCGTTTTGCCGTGCTGGGCGACGACGGTGCCCCCGTCGATTCGGGGGCGAGCGGCCATATGACGATCGCGCTTCCGCTGCCGCCGGGCTGCTATTCGTCGCTATGGAACAATGACGCAGCATATGGCCGCGCGTTCGAGAGCTTCCCCGGCCATTACGAAACCGGCGACGCGGGCCACATCGATGCCGATGGCCTGCTTCATGTCATGGGCCGGACCGACGACATCATCAATGTCGCCGGGCATCGCCTCTCGACCGGCCAGATCGAACAGATCGTCGCCAGCCACCCCGCTGTCGCCGAATGCGCGGTGATCGGGGCGGACGATGCGCTGAAAGGCATGGTGCCGCTCGCCTTCGCGGTCGTGAAGAGCGGCGCGGGCGCCGAAATCGACCTGCCGCGCGAGATCATCGCGCTGGTCCGGCAGCAACTCGGACCCGTCGCGGCGCTGAAGCAGGTCCTTATCGTCGAGGCCCTGCCAAAGACCCGCTCGGGCAAGATTCTCCGCGCCGCGATCCGCCGGCTCGCCAATGGGGAAGATGTCGGCATACCGCCGACCATCGAGAACCCCGACGCCATCCGCGCCATCGCCGCGCAATTGGGCGGTCATTCGATCCCGCTTCAGAAACTGCCCGGATAGAGGCCACCGTCCATCAGGATATTCTGCCCGGTCACATAGCCCGATTGGCGGCTGCACAGGAAAGCACACATCGCGCCCATCTCGTCGGGATCACCGATGCGGCCCGCGACGGCATTGCCGGTCAGATGCCTGGTGATTTCCTTCGAGTTGCGGAGCCGCCCGGTGTCGAAGGGACCGGGCAGGATGTTGTTGATCGTCACATTCTTCGCCGAATATTGCGGCACCAGGCCAAAGACGAAATTGGTCAGCGCCGCGCGCGTCGCGTTCGACAGGCCGATCACCGGGATCGGCACGCGCACCGCCGACGAAGTGATGTTGACGATCCGCCCGAAACCGCGCGCCGCCATGTCATCGGCGGTCAGCCGGATGAGCTCGACCGCGGCGAGGAGATTCTGGTCGATCGCCGCGATCCAGATGTCGCGGTCCCAGTCGCGATAGTCGCCTGGCGGCGGCCCGCCCGCATTGTTGACGAGAATATCGACCTCGCCTGCCGCGGCGACCAGCGCACTGCGGACAGCCGGATCGGTCACGCTGCCGACGATCGTCGTGACCGCCACGTCGGGTGCATGCGCCCGAATTTCGGCAGCGGCGTCCTCCAGCGTGTCGGCGGTGCGCGCGTTGATCACGACATGGACGCCCTCGCCCGCCAGCGCCTTCGCGCAAGCGCGGCCCAAACCACTGCTCGCGGCGCAGACGATCGCCGTGCGCCCCTTGATACCCAGATCCACTTGGCCTCTCCCCGACCTATTGTTTCAGCATGTCGAGCGCGACGTCGACGATCATGTCCTCCTGCCCCCCGACCATCTTGCGACGGCCAAGTTCGACGAGGATCGCGCGCGTGTCGAGTCCGTGATCGGCGGCCGCCTTTTCGGCATGGCGGAGGAAGGACGAGTAGACACCGGCATAGCCGAGCGTCAGCGTCTCGCGATCGACGCGCACCGGCCGGTCCTGCAGCGGACGGACAAGATCTTCGGCAGCGTCCATCAGCGCGAAGAGGTCGCAGCCATGGTTCCAGCCGTGAATATCGGCCGCAGCGATGAAGACTTCGAGCGGCGCGTTGCCTGCGCCTGCCCCCATGCCGGCCAAGGAGGCATCGACGCGGATCGCGCCGCCCTGGACCGCGACGATGCTGTTCGCGACGCCAAGGCTGAGATTGTGATGCGCGTGGACGCCGCGCTGCGTCTCCGGCTTCAGCACCCGGTCATAGGCCGCAAGCCGCGCGGCATATTGGTCCATCGTCATCGCGCCGCCGCTGTCGGTGACATAGACGCAATGCGCGCCATAGCTTTCCATGAGCTGGGCTTGCTGCGCCAACGGCTCGGGCTGGGACATATGGCTCATCATCAGGAAGCCCGAGACGTCCATGTCGAGGTTCCGCGCCGCTTCGATATGCTGCTTCGACACGTCAGCCTCGGTGCAATGGGTCGCAATGCGCACCGAACGCACGCCAAGGTCATACGCACGCTTCAGATCATGGACGGTCCCGATGCCGGGAAGCAGCAAAGTGGTAAGCACGCTGTGTTCGAGAACCTCGGCAACCGCGCCGATCCATTCCCAGTCGGTGTGGGCGCCAAAGCCATAGTTGAAGCTGGACCCCTGAAGACCGTCGCCATGTGCAACCTCGATCGCGTCCACTTTCGCCCGGTCGAGCGCGCGCGCAATCGCCTGCACATGATCGAGGCCATATTGGTGGCGGATCGCGTGCATCCCGTCGCGCAGCGTCACGTCCTGGATA
Source organism: Sphingopyxis sp. (assembly GCF_965227415.1). Classification (GTDB taxonomy): domain Bacteria; phylum Pseudomonadota; class Alphaproteobacteria; order Sphingomonadales; family Sphingomonadaceae; genus Sphingopyxis. The sequence continues at coordinate 994,680 of NZ_OZ245749.1, forward strand.
TAGAGTTTGGTGGTCGTCGGATCGAAGGTCATGCGGCGATCCTTTCGGCGATTTTCTCGGCGGTCCTGAGCGCCGCCGAGGTCATGATGTCGAGATTGCCCGCATAAGCCGGGAGATAATGCGCGGCACCCTCCACCTCGAGGAAGACGCTGACCTTCAGGCCGGTGAAGCTGCCGCCCATCTCCGGAATGCGCAGCGGCGCGTTGCTGCCGATGTTTTCGAATTGTACCGCCTGCTTGAGCCGGTAACCGGGGACATAGGTTTGCACCTCGGCGACCATCTGTTCGACGCTATCCGCGATCGCCGCGCGGTCGCCGTCGTCGCACAGGCAATAGACGGTATCGCGCATGATGAGCGGCGGCTCGGCGGGATTGAGCACGATGATCGCCTTGCCGCGCGTCGCACCGCCGACCTCGACAATCGCCTGGCTTGTCGTCTCGGTGAATTCGTCGATATTGGCGCGCGTGCCCGGCCCCGCACTTTTCGAGGCGATCGAGGCGACGATTTCGCCATAATGCACCTTCGAGACCCGGTTCACCGCCGCAACGATCGGGATCGTCGCCTGCCCGCCGCAGGTCACCATGTTGACGTTCGGCGCGTCGAGATGGGCGTCGCCGTTCACCGGCGGGATCGTGTAGGGACCGACCGCTGCCGGGGTCAGGTCGATCACGCGCTTGCCATGCCCGATCAGCACCTGGCTGTGCCGCTTGTGCGCGCCCGCCGAGGTCGCGTCGAACACGATCGCGATGTCGGCAAAGCCGGGCATCGCCACGAGGCCGTCGAGCCCGCCGGCGGTGATCGGTACGCCCATGCGCTCGGCGCGCTTCAGCCCGTCGCTCTCGGGATCGATGCCGACAAAGGCCCCCATTTCGAGGCTGTCCGAGAGCCGCATGATCTTGATCATCAGGTCGGTGCCGATGTTGCCCGACCCGATAATCGCAACCTTGGTTTTCGCCATCGCCTCAACCCTTGTAGGTAAAGCTGCACTCGCCGATGCCGGCGATGCGTGCATGGACAAGATCGCCCGGCGTCAGTGCGACCATCGGCCCCAGCGCGCCCGCGAGCAGGATATCGCCCGCCTTGAGCGGTTCGCCGCGGCTGGCCAACGTCTGCGCGAGCCAGGCCGCGGCGTTCAAGGGATTGCCGAGCGCGGCCGCGCCAACGCCGGTCGAGGCGGTCTTACCGCCTACGTCCATTTCCATCGCCGCGCCCTCCAGATCGAGCCCGGCCAGCGGCAGCCCCTCGTCAGCGAGCACGAAGAAGGCGGACGAGCCGTTATCCGCCACCGTGTCGGCAAAGGTGATTTTCCAATCGGCGATGCGGCTGTCGACGATCTCGATCGCGGCGTGCACGGTCGCAACCGCCGCCGCGACCTGTTCGACCGTGGTGCCGGGATCGAGAAGGTCGGCGCCAAGCACAAAGGCAATCTCCGCCTCCGCTTTCGGCTGCAAGGTCTTCGCCGGGTCGAGTGTGCCTCCGTCGGCGACGCGCATATCGTCGAACAACGCGCCGAAGTCCGGCTGGTCGACCCCAAGCTGCGCCTGCACGGCCTTGGCAGTCAGCCCCGCCTTGCGTCCGACAATGCGGCGACCCTGCGCTTCCCAGAACTGCGTGTTGATCGTCTGTACAGCATAGGCGCCTTCCACATCGGTGGGTTCGAGCCCCTCACGCAGCGGCGCAATGGTCGGCCCGGCATAGGCTGTTCGCAAACGCGCGGCGATTTCATCATAATTGGCCATGGTCATCCTCACTCCCATATTTGACGTGCATACGCGGTGCCGCTTTGACACGATAGGCCAAGGCCGTTAGAAATGCTCACTATATGAGCGATTCTAACATGCCAGGTTCGCAATCGGCGGCGCGCGCGCTGGCGCTGATGGAAGCGATTACGCTCGACGCCGGCCGCACGTCGGCGGCCGAGCTGGTCGCGAGCATCGGGCTGGCGCCCGCAACAGGACGCCGCTTGCTGGCGTTGCTCGTCGAACGAGGAATGGTGACGCGGATTTCCCGTGGACACTATGCGGGAGGCGAACGGCTGCGCCAGCTCGCGGCACGCGTCAGCCCGCACGCGCGGCTGATCGAAGCCGCGCGTCCCGTGCTGCGGCGGCTTGCGCAGGCGGATCGCGCGACCGCCTATCTCGGCGTCTTCGAAGGTGAGATGGTGACCTATCTTGTCAAGGAAGGCGCACAGACCGGCTTTACGCGCGAGCAGAACCAGCTCGAAGCCTATTGTACCGGCATAGGCAAAATCCTGTTGTCGCACCTGACCGAAGCGCGGCTCGACGCCTATCTTGCCGCACCGCTGGTGTCGCTCACCGAGCGCACGATCACTGACCCCGGGATGCTGCGTATCGAACTCGCGCTCACACTGGAACGCGGTTACGCCATCGACGACCGCGAAATGGCTGACGACCTTGGCTGCGTCGCGGTGCCGCTGACCCAAGCGCGGGGCAGCGACTATGCGATTTCTCTCTCGGGATCGCCCAGTCGCTTCCATCCAGGCACCGCCCCGGAATTCGCGGCAAGACTGCTGCGCGCCGCGACCGAGATCAGCCATAGGTGGGCCAAGTGATGCCCACGCATGGCCCCGCCCTGCCTTGCAGTCCGGTCAGAACGAATAGTCGACCCGGACGCCGATCGTCCGCGGTTTGCCATAGGCTGTGGTCGGGCTGACCCCGATGAAGCCTGGCGTCAGATAGATATTGTTGCGTTCGACATTATTTTCCAGATTCGTGGCATAGGCTGTCAGACGCAGGCCGGGATCGCTGAACCGGTAGGTGACCGTCAGGTCGGTCTTGGTATTCGCCGGCACGCGATCGATCGCATAATTGTTGAATTCACGCAGGAAGAAGTCGCTGTGGAAGTTGCTGTTGGCGGCCAGGGTCAGCGTACCCGAACCGATCGACACTTCATAGTTGATCCCCAGATTTACCGTGTGCTTCGACACGAAGGGCAGCCGGTTGCCCGACAGGTCGAGCGCAGGCCCTGGTCCCGCGAGCGGATCGCGGTTCACATATTCGTCGACGACGGCATCGATATAGGAATAGCCGGCGGTGAACCGGAAACGGGGCGACAACTCCCACCGCGTGTCGACCTCGATCCCCCAGATCGTGCTTGCCGCGGCGTTAGTGGTGAACTGTCCCGGCGTCACGCCGTCGGCCGCCACGCCCAGCGTCGTCAGCTGAAGATTGGTATAGTCGTAGTAAAAGGCGTCGACATTGATCCGGGCGGTGCGGTCGAACAGGTCCGATTTCACGCCGAATTCATAGGCCGTGATCGTCTCCGGATCATAAGGCCGGCCATCGGACGAGAGATTGAAACCGCCCGCCTTGTAACCGTTGGATACGCTGGCATAGGCAAGAACGTCGGATGCAACGTCATATTCGAGCCCGGCCTTCCACGTCACCTTGTCGAATTTGACGTCGGCCGGAAACATCGCGTTGGGCAAGTCGGGCGGAAAAGGCTGGCCGAAATTGCCGCGTGTGATCTTCCGCCCGTCCTTCTTGTCCTCTGTATAGCGGATCCCGCCGGTCAGGCGGAAGGCATCCGTGAGGGCATAGGTCACCGATGCGAAACCCGCGATCGCCGAGCTGTTGCCATATTCGTCGAGCAGGAAGTCGGGCAGGCTGATGATTCCGCCGGGGGTCCGTCCCTTCAGGCGAACGCGCCGCAGGATATATGTCTCCTCGTCGAAATAATATCCGCCGACGATCCACCTGAACGGACCGTCGCCGGTCGAGGACAGGCGGGCTTCGACACTCGTCGACTTGTTGTTCTGATCCTTGTTGAAGATCGACACGTCGACCGGCGAGCCATCGAAATCCTGCTGGTTATAGCTGTCCTGCCACATCCGGCCGACCTGCAGATATGCCTCGACGCCGCCAAAATCCTTGCGCAGACGGGCAAAGGCCAGCTTGGTTTCAACGGTCAGATACGCAGGCGCGTCAATGTCGGTCACCAATGGGTCGCTGGTCAGCGGCGGCAGCGTGCGCAGCAGCGCCTGAACCGGCGGCGGCCCCCCGATGTTGCGCAGCAGAAACTGGTTGGCCGTCCCGGTTCCCTTGAGCTTGCTGTACAGGCCATAGAGCAGCAGTTCGACGCTATCGACGTCGCCGACCTTGATCTGGCCGCGCACCGTCAAGTCGCCGTCGGTCCCGTAAAGGTCGCGGCCACCGAGGTTTTTCAGATAACCGTCTTCCTCGGTATAGACCGCCGAGATGCGCACCGCGGCGACGTCGCCGAGTGGCGCGTTGACCCATCCGCGGACTTCCCACAGATTTCGCGAGCCATAGCTCGCCCCCGCCTCGCCCGAAAATCCGCGGGTCGAGGGTTCGTTCGAAATCACGTTGATGACGCCGCCGGTCGCATTGCGACCGTAGAGCGTTCCCTGCGGCCCGCGCAGAACCTCGACACGGTTGACGTCATAGAAGACCGCGCTGCCACCGGCCGGGCGCGAGACATAGAAATTATCCTGGTAGAAGGCGACGCCATTGTCGGTGATCGAACTCGTGCCCTGAATGCCTATGCCGCGCAGCGTGATCTTGACCCCGTCCTGCTCCTGCCCGACGCGCAGATTGGGAACATAGCTTTGCAGGTTCGCCACATCGTCGATGCCGCGCTCCTCCATTGCGGCGCCGCCGATCGCCGAGATGGCAAGCGGGGTGTCCTGTAACGATGTCTCGCGCTTGGTGGCGGTGACGATGATCTCGTCGCTGCGATAGCCCCCCTCTTCTTCGGTCGCCGCCGTGGCCTGCGCTTGCGCCGCCTGCGCCGTAACGAGCGCGCCCAATGCACCGGCCGCGAGCAGCCCGCTGACTATCCTGTTCATCCCGTCTCTCCCCTTATGCATTCTAGCATGTAAGTTTGTGCCAGACCAAGCCACCGCTTCGCCCCCTCGCCCTTTTATCGCGTTGCGCTTTGCCGCATGATATCGCTTGCGCCGCCCCGCAGCGGGGCGACCAGATCGCGATCGATCTCTTCGGCGCGCCAGCGGGTCAGGATCTGCTCATATTCGAGCGGTCCGCCGCCATAGGTTGCGCCGACAAAGGTCGGCATGTCGCGAAACTTGCCCTCATTGTTGAGAAAGCCCGGCGTGCATTCCTCATAGAAATGCTCATGGTCGACATGCCTAGATTCGAGCAGATCGTGCCAGCGCTCCTCGGCGTCGGGCGTGGGTTCGAGCGCCGCGATGCCCCTCGCCTGGCAGTGCGCGATGATCTCGGCAGCATGTTCGGCCTGCATGCGCAGCGTGTGGGTGAAATTGAAGGCGGTGGTCCCCTGGGCAGTGCCGCCCACGATATGAAAGTTCGGAAAGCCGCTCAGCTGCGTGCCGTGGAGCGTGCGAAGCGCAATGTCCCAGCGATCGGTCAGGGTTACGCCGTCGCGTCCCGTCACCTCGTAACCGCCAACCTTGTGCGGCGGTGCGCCGACGTCGAAACCCGTCGCAAGAATGATCAGGTCGAGCGGATAGGCCTCGCCATTCGCGACGATCCCGCTTTCGGTGATCCGTTCGACCCCGCGTCCGTCGGTATCGACCAAGGTGACGTTCGGCCGGTTGAAAGCCGCCAGGAAATCGTCGCTGAACAGCGGCCGTTTGCAGAGGAAGTTATACCAGGGCTTGAGCCGCTCGGCGAGGACCGGGTCGGTGACTTCGGCAGCGACGCGGGCCCGGATCTGCTCCATCTTCTCGAAATCGGATTGCTGCATCAGCGCGTGCGGGTCGAGCGGCTCGCCCGCTGCCTGCGCGCTGCGGATCAGCTCGCCGAAGCGAAGGAACAGGTCGCCCCAGCGATCATCGACAAGCACTTCGGGCACCGGCTTGCCCGAGACGATGCCCAGGAAATTGTCCATCCGCCGGCGCTGCCATCCTGCGGGCTGCGCGGTCAGCCACGCCGTGTCGGTGGGCCTGTTGGCGCGCACGTCGATCGACGACGGCGTCCGTTGAAAAACGAAGAGCTGTTTCGCATGCTCGGCCACGCGCGGGACGATCTGCACCGCGGTCGCTCCGGTGCCGATCACCCCGACGCGCTTGTCGGCGAGCTTGTCCAGCGCGCTGCTCGCATCGCCGCCGGTATAATCATAATCCCACCGCGCCGAATGGAATATCCGGCCCTGGAAATCGCGAAGGCCCGGGATGCCAGGCAGCTTGACCTTGGCAAGCGGGCCCTGGCTCACCGTCACAAAGCGCGCCGCGATCCGGTCGCCGCGATCGGTCTCGACGATCCAGCGTTCGGCCGCGACGTCCCACGCCATGCGCTCGACCCGCGTCTGGAACAGGGCACGGTCATACAGATGGAAATGACGCCCGATCGCCTGGCAATGCGCAAAAATCTCGGCGCCCGTCGCATAACGCTCGGTCGGAACTGTGCCGACCTCTTCGAGCAAGGGCATATAGATATAGGATTCGATGTCGCAGCGGACGCCGGGGTAGCGGTTCCAGTACCAGGTGCCGCCGAAATCGCCGGCCTGCTCGATGATGCGGAAATCGTCGATACCGCGGCGGCGCAGCTCGGCACCGGTCTGAAGCCCGCCCATCCCGCCGCCGACGACCAGCACGTCGATTTCTTCGGCAATGGCGTCGCGCGTGAAGCCCGGATCGACATGGGGATCGGCCACGAAGTCCGCAAAATCCCCCGCCGCGTCGAGATATTGAGCGTCGCCCTCGGTGCGCAGGCGCTTGTCGCGCTCGGCGAGGTATTTCGCGCGCAGCCCTTCGCTGTCGATTTCCTGTACCGGGCGCTCGCCCATCGAAACCTCTCCTTGGCGGGCGCCTCTTTTTGGGCGCTTCGCGTTCAAACCGGGACCGTCCCTCGATTCGAGAGCAATGGCCTTTTCAGAGTGGACGACGTAGCCGAAGTCAAACTAACATGCAAGTATGTTAGTTCAGGCAGCCTTGCTGACGCGCATGCCGGCAAGCACCGAGGATGCGACGGCGGCGATATGCGATTCCGCGAGCGCGCGCGCCCGCGCGGGTGACTTCGACGCGATCGCTTCGATGATATCGTCATGTTCGCGCGCCGCGTCGGCCATGAAATGATCGAAGCCCCCCGCCTGGTTGATGAAGAAATCGGACATATTGAAATTGCTGTTCTGCCGCTCGTCGACAAAGGGCGACTGCGCCATGTCGTGGATCAACTGGTGAAAGGCGCGGTTGAGCTCGCCATATTCATGCGCATTCTCGGCATCAGCAAAATCGATCGCGAGGATGCGTCCCTGAAGCGCCCGCAAGGCACGCAATTGTCCGTCGGTGCGCCGCGCCGCTGCGAGTTCTGCAAGCAACCCTTCGAGCCGTTCGAACATCAGGTAAAAGTCAGCTATTTCGTTGCGGTCGGGCTTCACGACCTCGCACCCGACCTGCGGAATGATCCGAACGAATCCTTCTGAACTCAGCCGGTTGAGCGCCGCCATGATCGGTTGACGGCTCGCGCCGGTGTCACCTGCCAGCTCCTTGACGGAGAGTTTCTGGCCGAAGCTGTAATGCGCGTCGACCAACCGCTCGACGAGCAAGTCGTAGATTTCGTCCTTCTTGTTCACGCGGCTGCCCCTCGATCGACCTGTCTGCAATGACGCCACATAAGCTTGCCTAGTGCTAGAATGCAAGGACGCAACTTTTCGGTGCATCGCGGCGCGTATCTGCGCGCCGAAGATCGGTCCTGGGTCCGCGGGCATTTTCCGGCGGCGTTCCGCACCGTCCTTGCCCGCTTTCCGGCCCTTCGCAACTTCGGCTTGCGAACGATAACTAGCATGCTAGGATGCCTCAACGAATCAGAACGGGGAGAGGCGCATGTTTCTGTGGCCGGAAATCGCGGCGGGCACGATCCGCCTGGGCTATGTCGACGCGGGTCCGATCCGCACCCGCTATATCGAGGCGGGAGACGGAACGGCGCGCGAGGCGGTGGTTTTCATACCGGGCACCGGCGGCCATCTCGAAGCCTTCACTCGCAACATCCTGCCGCATGCCGCGCATTGGCGAACGATCGCGCTCGACATGGTCGGCCATGGATACAGCGACAAACCCGACCATGATTACGAGATCCGCCACTATGTGCGGCACCTCGTCGACTTCGCGGACGCACTGGGGCTCGATCGCATCCATGTTCATGGCGAGTCGCTCGGCGGCTGGATCGCGGCGCAGTTCGCGATCGACCATCCCGATCGCACCGCGTCGCTGACGCTCAACACGGCGGGCGGGCTCAACACCGACCCCAAGGTCATGGAGCGCGTCTACAACGTCACGATGAAGGCGGTGGCGGAAGCGAGCTATGACACCGTCCGCGCGCGCCTCGAATGGCTGATGAACGATCCCGCGCGCGTAACCGAAGATCTGATCGAACTTCGCCTCGGCATCTATACCCAACCCGGATTCCTTCAGGCGATGAAACATATCCTCTGCTTGCAGGACATGGACATCCGCATGCGCAACGTGCTGACCGACGAGAGTCTGACGCATATCAGCGCGCCGACGCTGGTCATCTGGACCGACCATGACCCGACCGCGCCGGTCGCGACCGGCGAGCGTTTCGTCGCCGCCATCCCGAACGCCCGGCCGCTGGTGGTCATGGACGATTGCGCGCACTGGCCGCAATGGGAGAAGGCGGACGAATTCAACGCGCTGCACATCGAATTCCTGCGCACCCACGCGCTGGCGCCGGCGTGACGGAGCGCGATCGATGACCGTGCGCCTGATCTGCGCATCGCACACGCCGCTGATGGACCATGTCGACGCCGATCCGGCTGTCGATGCCGAGGTGCGCGCAGCGTTCAAGGCGCTGGGCGCAGAGGTTCGCGCCTTCGATCCCGAACTCGTGATCCAGTTCGCGCCCGATCATTTCAAGGGCTTTTTCTATGACATGCTGCCGCCGTTCACGGTCGGCATTCGCGTAGAGGCAATCGGTGACTATGACATCGGAAGCGGTGCCTTCAACGTTCCGGAGGATCTGGCGCTCGACTGTGTCCGGTCGCTCCATAGCGCCGATGTCGATGTGGCGATGTCTTACCGAATGCAGGCGGACCATGGCTTTGCGCAGCTGCTCGTGCTGCTCGGCGGCAATGTCGATGCCTGGCCGGTGTTGCCGATCCACGTCAATTGTGCCGGCCCGCCGCTTCCGTCGATCAACCAGGTCCGCCGGCTTGGAACGGCGGTTGGCAAGTGGGCAGCGAGCCTTGGCAAGCGCGTGCTGATCCTGGGTTCGGGCGGACTGTCGCATGATCCGCCGATACCGAACATCCAGACGGCCGCGCCGCCTGTCGCCGAAATGCTGATCGCCGGGCGCAATCCCCCGATGGCGGCGCGACGCGCCCGCGAAGAGGCGAATTTCGAGACCGCGCGCAAGCTGGCCCGCGGCGAGGGCCGCGCGACCCCGCTCGCACCCGAGTGGGACCGCAATTTCATGGCGCAGATGGCGACGGGGGATTTTGCAAGCGTCGGCCGCTATGATGAGAGCGAACTGACGCGCGTCGCCGGCTGCGGCGGGCACGAGGTGCGCAACTGGGTCGCGGCCTATGCGGCCATGGCCGCGGCGGGGCCGTTTGCACCGCGACACATTCTTTATCATCCCATCCCGCAATGGAATGCGGGAATGGGCATCGCGGCGGCTGATCCGGTCGCCTAACCAAAGGACATTATCATGACGCGCGTGCTGATCCTCTATTATTCCAGCTATGGTCATGTCGAGACGATGGCGGGCGCAATCGCCGACGGCGTCCGCGCGGGCGGGGCCGAAGCCGTCGTCAAACGCGTTCCCGAAACGGCGCCGCCCGAAGTCGCTGCAGCAGCCCATTTCAAGACCGATCAGGCCGCGCCCGTTTGCACCGTCGACGAACTTCCCGACTATGACGCGATCGTTTTCGGCGTCCCCACGCGATACGGCCGAATGCCGTCGCAGATGGCGGCCTTCCTCGACCAGACAGGCGGCCTGTGGGCGCGCGGCGCGTTGCACGGCAAGGTCGGCAGTGCTTTCGTATCGACCGCGACGCAGCATGGCGGGCAGGAAACCACGCTCTTTTCGTTGATCACCAACATGCTGCACTTCGGCATGGTCATCGCGGGCCTGCCCTACAGCTTCCAGGGCCAGATGCGGCTCGACGAAGTGACCGGCACGTCGCCTTATGGATCGACGACGATTGCCGGTGGCACAGGCGAGCGCCAGCCGTCCGCGAACGAACTCGACGGCGCGCGACATCAGGGCGAACTGGTTGCAAAATTGGCCGCGAAACTGGCGTCATAAGCCACGGCAGGATGGGAGAGAGAAATGATCACGTCGATGCAGCATGTCGCCCTGGGCATTCCCGACCTGAAGGTCGGCGTCGACTTTTACGACGCCTTCGGGCTTGCAGCCGTCGAACGCGCCGATCATGTCGCGATGCGCTGTAACGGCCGCGATCAGGACCAGATCGTGCTCGTCGAAACGGGCCGCGACCGCAAGCTCCACCATTTCTCGCTCGGCACCGACGCCGCGGGCCTTGCCACGATCGAACAGCGCCTGCAGGACAAGGGAATCGCGCGGCTTGATCCGCCCTATGTCGGCGCGCCCGACGGCCTCTGGTTTCGCGATCCCGAGGGCACGCTGGTCAACGTCCAGGTCGCCGATCCGGCACCGTGGCAGGGACTGGACACTGCGCCCGCGATCAACCGCCCCGGCCTGATCGACCGCGTCGGCGCCAAGGGCTGCCCGCCGTTCGACATGAACCCGCGCCCGCGGCGCATGGGTCACTTCATCCTGTTCGCGCGCGATGTGATCGCGCAATCGGCTTTCTATTGCGATACGCTCGGCCTTGTGGTCAGCGACCGCATCGCCGACGGCTATGCAGCCTTCATGCGCCTGCCCGGCGACAGCGATCATCATGTGCTCGCGATGTTGAAATCGGACGCGCCGGGTTTCCACCACGCCAGTTTCGAAATGGCCAATATCGACGAGGCCGAGGTTGCCGCCGTGCGCCTCTATTCAAAGGGATATAAGCACGCCTGGGGGCCCGGACGCCATGGCGTGGGGTCGAACTATTTCCACTATTTCCGCGATCCGTGGAACGGCATGTGCGAATATTTCCATGACATGGATTTCATCCCTGCGTCCTTCCAATGGGAGGCGAAGGAATGGACCAAGAAGGACGGCATGTTCCTCTGGTCCGCGGACGGCCCGCCGCCTGCCGATTTCGGCCGCAACTACGAAATCGTCGACTGAGCGGAGGCTGTGGCTGCAATGGCCTGTCGAGTCGCAAGCCGGCCGCTGGCGTCGCACCCAAACCCTGTCGGCGGCCAAACCGGCGCGCGGACCAACCATCGTCCCGTCATGTCCGTTTCGGCCCTTCAAAATTTGCGCACGAAAAGCGCAGCTTGGCCAAGCGCCCCTTATCTGAACCGATGAATCTTGCAAAACTGTATCCATTTTTATTTGACGTGACACATAAGCAGCGCTAATCCCCACCTCATACACTAGCATGCTAGATAAATGCATGCATAATTGGGAGGGTAAGATGGGAACCAGTGCGCGGACGCTTCGCCTTTGTACGAGTATTTTGGCCCTGTCGGCCCCTTCCCTGCTCCATGCGCAGGAAGCATCCGAAGAAGGAGGCATTGCCGAGATCATCGTCACCGCCCAAAAGCGCGACGAGAATCTGCAACGCACCCCGGCCGCGGTGACTGCGGTCAGCGGCGACCTGCTCGTCGCTTCAGGGATCAAGGATCTCAGCTCCGCGCAGGAAATCGTCCCCGGCGCGCGCTTCCACCAGGAAGGCAATACGACGCAGGTCTTCCTGCGCGGGATCGGGTCCAACCTCGACTTCGCCAACGTCGAGCCGTCGGTCTCGTTCAACTTCAACGGCGTGAACATCCCGCGCGAGGCGACGAGCGTTCCGCTTTTCGACGTCGAACGGTTCGAAGTGCTGCCGGGTCCCCAGGGCACGCTTTATGGCCGCAGCGCGATCGGCGGCACCGTCAACGTCGCCTTCAAAAGGCCCGAGTTCGAAAATGGCGGCAATGCGACGCTGGAAGTCGGCAATTACGACCTGATCCACGGCACGGCGGTCGGCAATGCGATGCTGTCCGACCAGCTCGCGCTGCGCATCGGCGTCGATTACGCCTATCGCGACGGATATATGGAGACGGGGTCGGACTCGCAGGACGACATATCGGGACGCATCGGCCTGCTCTATCAGCCCAACGACGGCTTCAGCATCTATTGGTGGGGCAACACCACTCACAAGAATGGCAATACACCGAACCTGGTGAACAAGGGGTCGCGGCTGGTCGTCGACGCCAACGGAAATCCCGTGCGCGATGTCGGCGGGAACCTCCAGTTCGTGTTCGACGAAAAGGCGTTCCTGCGCGACCGCCCGTGGGACGATCTGCGCCCCGGCGTCCTCGCCGAAACCGCGCCCTTCGGCCAGCCGACGCCATCGACGCAAAATTACGAGAATTACGCGACGGGGTTGCAGATCGACGCCGATCTGACCGACAGCGTCTCGCTGACCAACATCACCGGCTATGTCTATCTGGACGCCGAAACCGAGGTCTACTGGCTCGGCGTGTTGCCGGCGTACAAGCTCGACAAATATCGCATGCTCAGCAACGAGCTGCGCCTGACGGGTGACAGCGACAAGTTCAAATGGCTCGTCGGCCTGTTCGCCTATCGCAACAAGGGCGTCGGCCAGGGCATCGTCGGCACCGCAGTCGGCCCGGGTGGCCCTGCCATCCCCGGCACGCCCTTCCCCTTCTTCTCGTCGAACGTGCAAAGCAATGTGATGAAGGGCGGCGCGATCTTCGGCCAGGCGACCTACAGCCTGTCGGACGTGTTCCGCGTGACGCTCGGCGGGCGTTACGGCATCGACAACAAGAAGGCGCGCGGCATCGCGCTCGACGATCAGGTGTCGCAATATACGTTCGAGAAGACCTTCCGCCGGTTCGATTACAAGGCGGGGCTGGAATATGACGTCGCCGACCGCGTGATGCTCTATGCCACCTACCAGACCGGCTATCAGCCCGGCACTTTCAACGAAGTCGTCGACCTGCCGGGCCGCCCGAACCTGGTGAAGACCGGCAAGATGAAGGGCATTTCGGGAGGGTTCAAGGCGCGCTTCCTCGACAATCGGCTACAGATCAACAACGAAGCTTTCTTCTATGTCTACACCGATCTTGCGATCCAGGCCTATGACGCGAGCAAGCTGTACAACGAGATCTTCAACGCCGGAAAGGTCGAGATTCCGGGGAACCAGCTGGACATCCTGTTCCAGCCCAATCCGAATACGAAACTGAATCTGTCGATCAGCTATGTCCACGCGCGCAACAAGGATTTCATCACCCCGGCCGGCCAGAATTTCAACGGGCTGGCCGGACCCTATGCTGCGGACTGGACGATCGGCGGCGGATTCAGCCAGGACTTCCATTTCGGCGGCGGCTACCTGCGCGCCGCGGCCGATGCCCGGTACGAAAGCGAATGGTACGCCGACTTCATCCACAACCCCGGCGTGCGACAGTCCCCTTATGCCAAGGTCAATGCGTCGCTGACCTGGTATAGCGATGACGAGCGCTGGAATATCGGCATCTGGGGCAAGAACCTGACCAACAAGGCGGTGATCGCGGCGACTGCAGCCGCGGGTATTCCGGGTCCGGCGACGGCCTATCTGTCGGCGCCGCGCACCTTTGGCCTGCGCGCCGGGCTGAACTTCTGACGATGCCGGCGGCGCTGTCCGGCAAGGTGGTGATCGTGACCGGCGCGGCCGGCGGGATCGGCCATGACGCGAGCCTGGTGCTCGGGCGTGCCGGGGCTCGCCTGGTGTTGACCGACGTCGCCGTCGCGGGAGGCGAAGCGGCAGCAGCGGCGGTTCGCGACGAAGGTGGCGACGCCATCTTCGTCGCCGCCGACCTTGCGAGCGAAGCCGATATCGCGGCGCTCGTCGATCAGGCGGTGGCGCATTACGGCCGGCTCGACGGTGCATTCAACAATGCGGGAGTCGAACAGCGGGGCAAGCCGCTCGACGAACTGACGCTCGACGAGTGGAACCGCGCGATCGCGATCGACCTGACTGCGGTGTTCCTGTGCATCAAATATCAGGTCCGCGCGATGCTCGCCTCGGGCGGCGGCGCGATCGTCAACACCGCCTCGTCGCTCGGCCAGGTCGCGATCCCCGGCGCGGGCGAATATGTCGCGGCCAAGCATGGTGTGGTCGGCCTCACGCGCGCCGCGGGCGCGGACTATGCGGCGCGCGGGGTGCGCGTGAACGCGGTGCTCCCCGGCATCGTCAACACGCCGATGATTTCGCGCCTGTCGGACGACCCTGCGTTTTCGGCGATGTTCGACCGCATCCGGGCCCGTCACCCGATCGGCCGCTTCGGCGAGCCGTCGGAAATCGGCGAAGCGGTCGCCTGGCTGCTCTCTGACGCCGCATCGTTTATGAATGGGGCCGCCGTGGCCGTCGACGGCGGATATCTCTCGATCTGAAAGGAATGCCCCGCGCATGTATACCCTCTCCCACGCGATCCCGGTCAACCCCGCAGGCGCCGAACCGACACTGACGCAGGCGCAGGTCTGGCGCGGGCTGGAAATAAAGGCCGAGAATGCCATGCCCTTCGTCGATGGCATGACCCAGTGCGACGTCGACAGCCGCGAAGCCAATGTCATCACGCGCACGATCACCTTTCGCGGCACCCAGCACCGCGAGCGCATCACGCTCTTCGCCCCGGTGAAGGTCCAGTTCGAGCGACTCGACGGCACCGGCTGGATCGACAATGTGATCAGCGAGTCGGCGGACGGCCTCCTGCTGGCCTTCACGTTCGGCATCACCTTCCCCGGCATCGCCGAAGGCAGCCCCGACGAGCAGGCGCAGGGCGACACTATGCGCGGCGCCTACACCGGCGCGGTCGCCGCAACGCTGAACCGGGTGCGCCAGATGGTGCGCGACGGAGAGCTTGCGTGACCGGCCCCGCGCACTCCGGTGACGACTGGGCCGGAGCGTTCCTGCGCGACGCCGATCGGCTCGATCTGCCGCTGCTGATGAACTGGTTCGGCCCGGACATCGACCTGCGCCTCGCCAATATCCCGCCGATTGCGGGCCGCGAAGCGGTCGAGGCGACCTTTGCCGATTTCTGGTCGGGGATCAAAGGCATGCGCCATCAGCGCGAGCAACTGGTCGTCGATGGCGACACGGCCTTTCAGGGCAGCCAGGTCACCTATACCCGGCCCGACGGCCGCGAGGTGACGATGCCGGTCGCCAGCCATCTGCGCCGCGACGCCGCGGGCACGCTCGACCGTCTGTGGATCTATATCGACCTGGGGCCGCTCTATGCCGACTGAGAATCCGATCATGACGCGCCTCAAGGGCAAGGTCTGTATCGTCACGGGGGCTGGCGGCAGCATCGGACGGGCCGCATGCCTCCGCCTCGCCGCCGAAGGCGCGCATGTCGTCGGCACCGACCTTGTCGCAGCGGGCGCCGAGGAAACGCTTGCCCTGGTGACCGCAGCGGCGGGATCGATGATCTCGATTCATCCCGCCGACCTGACCGACCGCGCCGAATGCGACCGCGTCGTCGCGGCGGCGGTCGAGGCCTTCGGGGGCGTCGACATGCTCTTCAACAATGGTGCGATGGCCTATTTTGCCTGGATCGAGGATATGGACGCCGCGACCTGGAGCAAAACGCTTAACGAGGAACTCGACATCGTCTTCCACATGACGCAGGCCGCATGGGAAGAGCTGAAAAAGCGCAAGGGCAATATCGTCAACACCGCCTCGCTGTCCGCCTGGGCAGGGATAGAACGCCTGCCCGGCCTCGCGCATGCCGCGGCCAAGGGCGGCGTGCTCGCGATGACGCGCCACCTCGCGATGGAAGGCCGTTCGCACGGCATCCGCGCCAACAGCGTGTCGCCAGGGACGATCGAGACCAACCAGACGCGCTTCATCCTGGAAGATCCCGAATGGTGCCGCGTCCAGCTGGGCCGCGCGATGATGAACCGCATGGGCCAGCCCGAGGAGGTCGCGAACGCGGTCGCCTTCCTCGCGAGCGACGATGCATCCTATGTCACCGGCGCCGATATCGCGGTCGACGGCGGCGTGCGTGCGTGGTGAGGGGGAAGTGACAATGAAGAACGCCTGGGTGCTCGAACGTTTTGCCGCCGTCGACCGCAAGGACATCGATGGATTCATCGACATGCTGAGCGCGGATCACCATTTCATCTTTGGCGCCCGCCCTCCGGTCGTCGGCAAGGACGACGCCCGCACTGTCGTCAATCATTTCTGGACGATGATCGGGCGGCTCCGCCACAATATCTGGCGCGTCCGCGAAGCCGGTGACATCGTCTATGTCGAGGCGCTGATCGAATATGAGCGGCTCGACGGCAAGGTGGTGCTCATCCCCTGCTGCGACGTGGTGCGCCACAACGGCCGCGAGCTGATCGAACAGCGCGCCTACCTCGACCAGACTGCGATCTTCGCCGACCTGTCGAGCGGTGAGCACCCCTACAAGGATCGGTGGATCGACGACATTCCGGCGGCACGCACCGCGCTGGGCCTTGCCCCCGAACCGGAGCTGTTGTGATGGATGTCGAAACCGCACTGCGCCGCCTGCTCGACGAAGAGGCGGTGAAGAAGGTCATCCTGCGCTTTGGGCGCTCGCTCGACCTCGGCGATTGGCCAGGCTATCGTAGCTGCTTCACCGACCGGCTGCTTGTCGATTTCGAGCGGCTGACGGGTAGCCCGCGCATCTTGGTCGATGCCGACGAATGGACGCGCTTTGCCGACCTGATCCTGACCCCGGTGCGGCGCCATCACAGCTATTTCAATTTTCATATCGACGTCGATGGCGATGCCGCGTCAGCGGTCTGGTATTTCACCGCGCGCCACTGGAAAGCGACCGACATGGGCGCGTCGGTCTATAACCAGCATGGCTGGTACGACGGGCATTTCGTGCGCGAGGGAGGCGTCTGGAAGATGTCCTACGTCAAGCACGACTTCCAGTGGGTCGAAGGCAATAATGCGCTGTTCGACATGGCCGAGCCGCATCTCGCCGCCCAGATGGCGCGCGTCTTCACGCCCGAAAATGTCGCGGCGGGCACGGCGGTGCGAGTCTGATGCCGATCATCAACGCCTCGATCCTTGCCGGCCGAACCGTCGATCAGAAGCGCGCGCTGATCCGCGAACTTGCCGAAGGCACGCAGCGCGCACTCGGCGTGCGCGAGGAGCAGGTGCGCGTGATCATCACCGAGGTCTCGCCCGAACATTGGGGCGCAGGCACCCGCAGCAAGGCCGATCTGGAAGGAAACGCATGACCAGCCTCTACCGCCTCGCCGTCATCCGAACCGTCGACGGCCCGCTTGCCGTCGCCGAACATGGTGGACGCATGGCGCCCCTGCACGTCCTGCTCGGCGAAGTGGCGCCGCGCATCGATCTCGGCCCGTTACTTGCCGACTGGCCCACAACCTCGGCGCGGATTGACGCCGCGATCGATGCCGGTGGCGGCGTCTTCGCACAGGCGGGCATCGAAGCCGCCAGCGCCGATTTCGCCCTGCCCTTTGCCAGTCCGGGCGCGCTGATGTGCATCGGCGCCAATTATCACGACCATATCGCCGAAATGCCGATGCCGATGACGCCCGAATATCCCTATGCCTTCGTCAAGCCGACGCACAACACGCTGAGCGCCAGCGGCGACGGCGTCGAAGCGCCGAAGGGCGTCGAGATGATGGACTGGGAAGCCGAGCTCGCGGCCGTGATCGGCACCGCGGCCAAGCATGTCGGCGAAGACGACGCGCTGACGCATGTCGCGGGCTACATCAATTTCAACGACCTGTCGGCACGCGACTGGGTCGCCTCGCGGCCTCCGATCGGCGTCGACTGGGTACGGCACAAGGCCCACGACGGCTTTGCCCCGATCGGTCCCTATTTCGTCCCCGCGCGCTTCATCGCCGACCCGCAGGATCTGCCGGTTCGGCTCACCGTCAACGGCGCCGTCAAGCAGGACAGCAACACCGCCCAGATGATATATGGCCTGAAGGCGATCATCCGGCATCTGTCGTCGATCATGACGCTGCAACCGGGCGACATCATCGCGACCGGCACACCCGCGGGCGTTGGCCACGGCCGCAAGCCGCCCGAATATCTGAAGCCCGGCGACGAAATCCGCATGGAGATCGGTCCGCTTGGCGAACTTGTGACGCCTATCGTATGACGGCGCGCACCCGCGCCCGAGGAAAATATGACATTATCGCTCGCTGAAATTCTGAAACCCATCGATCGCGAAGCCGACGGCGCGGGTCGTCGCACGGCGATCGACGTCTATGACGTGCTGCAATCCTATATTCTCGACGGAACGTTGCGACCCGGCATGAT
This sequence comes from Sphingopyxis sp., assembly GCF_965227415.1. GTDB lineage: Bacteria > Pseudomonadota > Alphaproteobacteria > Sphingomonadales > Sphingomonadaceae > Sphingopyxis. Next base: position 1,012,992 of record NZ_OZ245749.1, read on the forward strand.
CGTTTCGCAAGTCGCAATCGCCGAAGCGCTGCAGGTCAGCCGCACGCCGGTACGCGAGGCGATGCGAATGCTCCAGGAAGGCGGCCTGCTGACGGGAGAACCCAATTATCGCAGCCGCGTCGTCGAATTCGACCCCGTCGATATCGACGCCCTTTATGCCAAGCGCATCGTGCTTGAAGCGCTGGGAGTCGCGATGACGGTCAAGCGGCTCGAAAGAGGGGGTGTCGGGGCGTTGGAGGCGATCGTGCTGTCGCTGGAAAGTCCCAAGGCGCACGATGATTTTGCCGAATGGCAGCGGCTGCATCGCCAGTTTCACCGCACCATCGTCGCAGGCGCCGGCGCAACGATGATGGCCGATCTCGAACAATTGGAAAAGCGCAGCGAGCGCTATCAGTCCGCCTATAAGGGCGCGCATCTGCCCGGCTGGTGGCAGCGCGGCGAGGCCGAGCATCGCGAATTGTTCGAGGCGATCGCCAAGGGCGATGCGTCGCAGGCGGGCGAACTCGCGGGACGCCATCTCGCGCGCACGGCGCTCGAACTGCTGGCGGCGCTCGCGCCCGAATATGACTCCAGCCGCGTCCGCGACAGCCTGCGTTTCGCTGCCGCCGGCGCGAAAGGGATCGAATGACCGAGGCAGCGATCCACGAGGCAGTCAGCGACCCCGCTCCGGCGCTGCGCCAACTGCGCAATTTTGTCGGCAACCGCTTCATCGAAGGCGGCAAGCCCTTTGCCGTGGTCGACCCCGCAACCGGCCGGCAGCACGCCACCGCCTATGAAGCCGATGCCGCGATCGTCGATTCCGCGGTTGCCGCAGCGCGCGCCGCGCTGGACGGCCCGTGGGGCAGCATGACGCTCGCGAAACGCCGCGCGCTGCTGATGAAGGTTGCCGACGGCATCGAGGCGCGCTTCGACGAATTTCTGGCTGCGGAAATCGCCGATACGGGCAAGCCGCACAGCCTCGCCTCCCACCTCGACATTCCACGCGGCGCGGCCAACTTCCGCGTATTCGCCGATGTGATTGCGGCGCTGCCGACCGAAAGCTTCGACTTCGACACCCCCGATGGCGGCAAGGCGATCAACTATGCCGTGCGCCGCCCGCTCGGCGTCGTCGCGGTGGTCAGCCCGTGGAACCTACCCCTGTTGCTGATGACGTGGAAGGTCGCGCCTGCGCTCGCGTGCGGCAACGCGGTGATCGTCAAGCCGTCGGAGGAGACGCCGTCGACCGCGACGCTGCTTGGCGAAGTGATGGCCGAGGCGGGGGTGCCCGAGGGCGTCTATAACGTCGTGCAGGGTTTCGGGCCGAGCTCGGCGGGCGAAATGCTCGTTTCGCATCCGGGCGTCCGCGCGATCACGTTCACGGGCGAGACCCGCACCGGCAGCGCGATCATGCGGAGCGCCGCACCGCATGTGAAGGCGCTGTCCTTCGAACTCGGCGGCAAGAATGCGGCGATCGTCTTTGCCGACGCCGATCTCGACGCCGCCGTCGCGGGCCTGTCGCGCGCGGTGTTCCTCAACACCGGCCAGGTCTGCCTCGCGCCCGAGCGCATATATGTCGAACGAAGCGTGTTCGATGCCTTTGTCACCGGCATGAAAGCAAAGGCAGCGGCGCTCAAACCCGGCCTGCCCAGCGACGCCGGCGTCGACTTCGGCCCGCTCATCTCCGCAGAGCATCGGAACAAGGTGCTCGATTACTACCGCCTCGCCGAGCAGGAAGGCGCGACCGTCGTGACCGGCGGCGGTATCCCCGTGCTCGATGGCGACGCGGCGGGCGGCTTCTTTGTCGAACCGACGCTGTGGACCGATTTGCCGCACGACGCGCGTGTGTGCCGCGAAGAAATCTTCGGCCCGTGCGCCGCAATCATTCCGTTCGACAGCGAGGCCGAAGCGGTCCGCCTCGCCAACGACTCGCCCTATGGCCTTGCCGCTTCGGTCTGGACCCGGGACCTGTCGCGCGGGCACCGCATCGGCGGCGCGATGGAGGTCGGGATCAGCTGGGTGAACTGCTGGTTCCTGCGCGACCTGCGCACGCCGTTCGGCGGCGCAAAACTGTCGGGAATCGGCCGCGAGGGCGGCGCGCACTCCATCAACTTCTATTCCGAACCGACAAATATCTGCATCAAATTATAGACGAGGAGAGGCGCGATGGCCGAGGCAGCTACGACGAGCAAAGGGGCCTTGAAGACCCGCTTCTATTCGCACGCGACGCTCGAATGTTTCGATATCGCGAAAACGCGCGCCTTTTTTGAGGAGTTCCTCGGCTTCGATACCGTGCAGATGGCCGATGTGTCCTTCTGGGCGCGGATGGGCGGCGATCAGGTGATCGTCGTCGTAAAAAGCCCGACAGGGCGAAAGGCCGACATGCCGTTCCTCAACCACAACGGCCTCGACGTCGCGACCGATGCCGAAGTCGATGCGGCGTGGGAGATCGTCCAGCGCGACAAGGAAAAATGGGGCATTCAAAAGGTCACGAAACCGATGGTCCAGCACGGCACCTATTGTTTCTACATGACCGATCTCGACGGCAATATCTGGGAAATCCTCTCGAACCCGGAGGGCGGCTATAGCTGGGGCTTCAAGCGGGGCGACCAGACCGGCAAGGGGCATATGGCGCGCGATTACGATCGTCCGGTGACGAACTGAACGATCATGGGCGCCGACCTTCACGATATTCGCTACGTCCGCATCGGGTGCGAGGATCTCGATACCAGCATCGCATTTGCCACCGATATCCTCGGTCTCGAGCTGATGGAGCGCGACGCGAACGCCGCGTACCTCCGCGGCGACGATCGCGACCATAATATCTGCTACACACGCGGCCGCGAGAGCGGTCAGGCGACCGGCTGGGAGGTCGATAGCATGGACGCCCTCGACACCGCGGCCGCCAGTCTTGAGGCCGCGGGCATCCGCGTCCGTGCTGGCACCAGCGCCGAACGCGAACAGCGCCGCTCGCGCGGCCTCGTCGTCATGAGCGACCCCACCGGCAACAGCATCGAACTCGTTGCACGGCCTGCGCATTGCGGCCGCCGTTATTACGGAACGCGCGACGCCGGCATCAATGCGTTCAGCCATGTCGGGCTGCGCACCACCAACGCGACCGCCGACGAGGCCTTTTGGGTCGGCCATCTGGGCGCGAAGGTGAGCGACTGGATCGGCGACGCGGCGCTGATCCGCATCAACGAAGTCCATCACAATGTCGCGCTCTTCCCATCGGCCTATGCGGGGATCCAGCACGTCAATTTCCAGGTCGACGAAGTCGACGACATCATGCGCAGCTTTTACTTCCTGCAGCAGCGCAATGTACGGATCGTCTTCGGCCCGGGCCGTCACCCGACATCGGGCGCGCGCTTCCTCTATTTCCAGGGGCCCGACAACATCATCTATGAATATAGCTGCGGCGTCCGCTCGATCACGGCGGAGGACGAGAAGAGCTATGTCCCTCGCTCTTTCCCTTTCGAGCCGTCGAGCTTTTGCATGTGGGGGTCGAAGCCCGATATTCCCGAATTCGACACGACGCGTGACGGCTGATCCGGCGCTTGCGGTCAGGCTCGCCGCGCGGGCCATGGCGCGGCATGGGCTTGCCCATGCCTATGGGCATGTCTCAGCACGATTGTCGGAAACGCATTTCCTGGTCAGCCCGGCACAGCCGCTCGGGACGATCGCGCCGGGACAGGGCGGAGTCGAGGTTCCGCTCGACGGCGACCTGCCGCCCGGTGCGCTGCCCGAGGTGCGCATCCACCGCGAAATCTATCGGCAGCGTCCTGATGTCGAGGGCATCTGCCGGTTCCAGTCGCCCGCGGTCATCGCCCTGTCGGCGCTCGGCCAGACCGCGCGTGTTCGCCACGGTCTCGGCAGCTATTTCGCGCCCGCGCCGCCGCTCTGGCCGGGCGTCGCGCTGGTGCGCGATGACGACAGCGCACGCGCCGTCGCGGCACGGATGGGACATGCCGCGGCGATCGTTCTCGCCGGCAATGGCGCAGTGACCGCTGGCGCATCGATCGAAGACGCCGCCTCGCTCGCCTTTTTCCTGGAGGATGCGGCGCGGATCGAACTCGCCCTGCTTCCCGCCATCGCGGCGGGACTAAGCCCGCGCGAATATACGCCCGATGAGGTCGCGGCGCGCGCCGTGCGCGCGGGCGGGCTCTTCGACCGCATGTGGCACTATCTCTGCCACGGCGACCCCGAATTTGACGGAGACCGAGCATGAATATCGCCGCCATCGCCGAACGGCTCGACACCGCAATGCGCGACGCCCACGCGGTGCCGCAGCTCGCCGAACCGCTGAGCCTCGATCAGGCTTATGCCGTCCAGGCCGCGTCGCTGGCGCGGCGCTATGCCCGCGGCGAACGGCGTGTCGGCGTGAAGATGGGCTTCACCAGCCTCGCCAAGATGGAGCAGATGGGGATCGGCGAAGTCATCTGGGGCCGGCTGACCGATGCAATGCAGGTGGCGGATGGCGGGACGGTGCCCTTCACCCGCTTCGTCCATCCGCGCATCGAACCCGAAATTGCCTTCCTTCTCGGCACCGACCTTGCCGCTGAAGTCAGCGAAGCCGAAGCCTATGCGGCACTCGCGGGTGTTGCCCCCGCGCTCGAGCTAATCGACAGCCGCTACGAAAACTTCCGCTTCTCGCTAAGCGACGTTGTGGCCGACAACAGCAGTTCGTCGGCCTTCGTCGTGGGGCCGTGGAGCGCCCCCTTTCCCGATCTGGCGAACCTGAACTTCACGATGTCGATCGGCGGCGAAACCAAGCAGACGGGCTCGAGCGCCGCCATTCTCGGCGACCCCATCCGGTCGCTCGTTCGGGCCGCGCGTCTTGCCGCAACGTCGGGCGAACCGCTGAAGGCGGGAGATATCGTGATGGCGGGCGGCGCCACCGCCGCCGAAGCGCTTGCACCCGGCGACAGGACGACGCTCGACGTCGAGCGGCTCGGTCGCGTCATATTGTCGGCCAGCTAGAACGCCCGACCACCGAGCGCGCCGTTCCGCGATGCAACGATGCGATACGCATCCGGCCGAACTGCATCGGGCTGCAACCTGGAGCGGTAGCGGGAATCACACTTATCCAGTACCTTTTTGATTTATTTAAATTATAATAGAACCATTTTCAGATATGCCCCCAAAGATGCCCCCTAAGCACCGGGATTAGTGACTTCGATGATCGTCCTCCCCTCCACGCACCCTGTGCCTTCCTGGGAAATCGACTAAGATTGGCCGCTAGGAGACGGTCGGCTTTTGATCGAGAATTAGCGAGAGCCGACGTTTGCGGGCATGCGTTCGCTGTCGAGGACAAATGTTCCCAATGAGATCATTACGATACTATCGATGCTTCTAAGGCGTTTCAAAACCGCATTGTTATCGCGATGCCGCCGCTCTTTGTGTCACCCCAGGGAAAAACCTGGACGCGATCATTGGCTTTGCGCGTAATCAGGAAACCCGACGCTTCGCCGATCGCTGCACCCACCAGCACATCATGGACATGATGCTTGTTCGCCTCGACACGGCTCAGACCCACAAACGCAGCGACCAATTGCGCGGGTACGCCCACCTTCCAGCCGTATCGGTTTTGCAAGGTCGCCGCCGCGGCAAAGGACACCGATGTGTGGCCCGACGGAAAACTCTTGTTGTCGCTGCCATCGGGGCGGCGTTCGGGAAAGGCTTCCTTTAGCCCGTACGACAGCCCGCCGGCCACAACGACGCTGCCGCCGGCCTGTAATGCGCCGTCCCAATCGCCCTGCACGGCGGGCACGCCGAACGCCGCGACGACGAGCGCGTCGCGCGCGATCGAACCAGCATCGTCCCAGCTCTTGTCGCTGGCATGGGCTGGCGCTGCGATCGACAACAGCGTTGCAGCGCCGACGGAAGTCAGAAATTTATGCATGGCAATATCCCTCATCTCGAGGACCAAAGGGGCCCGTACACGGCAAGCAAAGCCCCTTGACTGCCAAGCGCGATATTAGACCGGCGGATTTGCAAAGCAAGGCCTTGTGACCGCGCGGCGCCAGGCGGCGCGCGCCGGCACATTTTTTCCGCGATTGCATTTTCCCGACTGTGGAGGTGGCGGAGCGGCGGCGTCTTTCGTGTGAGTGCAAGGAGATATGCATGTCGCGCCACGCAGAATTGCAGATGATCGGCCACCGTTATCGCGAAACCTTCGGGGCCAATCTGTCGCCGAACTTTGCGGCTTATATCAGTTGCCGCACCGATCAGGAATCGACCGCGGCGCTGGGCTATGCCCGCGCCGGGATCGATCCGCTCTTTCTGGAGGCCTATCTCGATCAGCCGGTCGAGACACTGGTCAGTGCGGCCTATTCGCGTCCCGTCGCGCGGACGCAGATTATCGAGATCGGCAATTTCGCCGCAGTCAGTCCGCAGGCGATGATCCTGCTGTGGGGCGCCGCTGCGAACGACCTGTCGGCCCTCGGCGAGATTGCCGTCGCCACGCTGACCCGACCGTTGCGACACATGTTCCGGCGCATCGGCGTGCCGATCGTCGAGATCGCCGAAGCGCGTGCCGACCGGCTTGGACCAGCGGCCGCCGACTGGGGCGGCTATTTCGACCAGGACCCCCGCATCTGCACGGGCGTCATTTCGGATGGCCAGCAAGCCATCAACGCCTTTCTCGACCGCCGATTTCGCCGCGAGGTTGCCTGACATGCCGTTATTCGAAGCCATTGCCGCCCATGCCGCGGCCGATCCTCAGCGCATTGCACTCGATGCACTCGATGGTGCTCCCGTCACCTATGGCGCCTTGTCCGCCGAACTGACCGAGCGGTCGATAGCGCTGGCAGCACGGTACGAGACCAGCCGTGCCGTGGCCCTGCAAAGCGATCATGGCGCCGCCACGTCGATCATCGAACTCGCGCTGCTCAGCGTCGGGATCCCCGTTCTATCGCTGCCGGCCTTTTTCACGCGCGAGCAATCGCGCCACGCCATCGCCCTCTGCGGCGCCGAACCCGACCCGATACAAAGCCCCTTGGGAACGGCCCGGTCCCGCAGGTCCGCGCCCGTCCCGCTGCCAAGCGGGACGGCGCGGATTACCTTCACCTCAGGATCGACGGGTACGCCCAAAGGCATCTGCCTTTCGTCCGAGCATATGCTCACGGTTGCGCAATCGGTCGTCGACGCCGTGGGCGCCGAGCATGCCGGGCGCCATCTCGCACTCTTGCCGCCCGGTATTCTTCTGGAGACCGTGGCGGGCTTCTTCCCGACGCTGCTTGCGGGCGGCTGCTATGTCTGTCCGCCGCAGGCCATGATCGGGCTCGCCGACCCTTTCCGGCCCGATTTCGCCAAGGCAGCGACGATCATCGCTGAACAGCGCATCACCTCGCTGATCCTTGTTCCCGAATATCTCGAGGGCTTGGTTCGCGTCATGGAGACGACGGGCCTGCGCCTGCCGCTCCTGACGCTAGTCGCGGTCGGCGGCGCGCGGACATCGATCCCCTTGATGGACCGCGCCCGCGGGCTCGGCCTGCCCGTCCGGCAAGGCTATGGCCTAACCGAATGCGCGTCGGTCGTTTCGCTGCAGGACGCACGCGACGACGGCCCGTCGTCAGTCGGCCGTTGCCTGCCCCATATGACCGCACGGGTCGCCGAAGATGGCGAAATCATCCTTGACGGTCCGATCTGCCTCGGCGCGGTGGGCGGCGAAGCGCCCGCATCGCCGCTCCACACCGGCGACATAGGTTCCATCGACAGCGATGGCCGACTGCATATCGAGGGTCGTAAATCGAACCTGATCATCACCAGTTTCGGCCGCAATATATCGCCAGAATGGGTCGAGGCGGCGATAATCGAGCAGCCTGAAATCATGCAGGCGATGGTTTATGGCGATGGATTGCCGGCGCCTGCCGCGCTGCTCGTTCCAAGCCACCCCGACGCCGATCTGGTGGCGGCGGTCGCAAGGGCAAATGAGAATCTGCCCGCTTATGCCCAAATAAGCGCGTGGCGCGAGGCCGCGCACTTTACGCCGATGAACGGACAACTGACGGGCAATGGCCGCCTCCGCCGCGAAGCGATACGCGCCGCCCATCTGGACGGTCCGCCCCTTTTCTTCACCGAGCTCGAGGCCCGCACCGTCCGCGAGCGGCTGCGCTTCCTGACGGTCCCGCAACTGCAGGCGGGGCTCAACGGCACGATCAGCCGGAGCGCCTATCTCGACTATCTGGCGCAGGCCTATCACCATGTTCGCCATACCGTGCCGCTGATGCAGGCCGCGCGCGCGCGGCTGACCGATCGCGCCGATATCGTCGCCGCGCTCGACGATTATATCGCCGAGGAAACCGGACATGAGGAATGGATCTTGTCCGACATCGCAGCAGCGGGCGGCGATGCCGAGGCGGTGCGCGCGAGCGAGCCCGCACCCGCCACCGCAGCGATGGTTGACCATGCCTATGCCCGGATCGCGAGCGGCAATGCGATGGCCTTTTTCGGCATGGTCTATGTGCTGGAAAGCGTCAGCGTCGCCTTTGCAACGCGTGGAGCTTCGGCGGTCGCTAAAAATCTCGGCTTGCCACCGCAGGCCTTCACCTATCTGACCTCGCACGGCGCGCTCGACCAGGAGCATATGACCTTTTTCGCCAAGATGGTGAATGGGCTCGACGATCCTTCGGACCGCGACGCCATCCTGACGATGGCGCAGGAGATATTCGGCCTGTTCGGCGGCATATTCGCGGCGATCGAACTGGAGCCAGCACATGCGCTCGCTTGAAGGGCAACGTGTGGCGATCACGGGAGCCGCGGGCGGGCTCGGCACGCCCGTCGCGCGCTTGCTCGCTGCGGCGGGGGCGCAGACCATCGGCATCGACCGTATCGAAAGCGTGGCATGCGACGCGAATATCGTCACCGACCTCGCAGACGACATTGCGCTCGCAGCGCTCACGGAGCGGCTCGCGAAAGACACGCCTGACATCCTGGTCAACATTGCAGGCATCCAGCGCTTCGGATTGCACGAGAGCCAGCCGGTCGATGCGCTCGCCCTATGCTACCGCGTCAACCTGCTCGTCCCTGCGGTACTGGCGCGCGCGGTGGCAGGACCGATGCGGCGGCGCGGCCATGGCCAGATCGTCAATATCGGATCGGTGCTGGGATCGATCCCCTACCCCTGGTTTGCTGCCTATTCGAGCAGCAAGGCCGGGCTCGCCGCACTCAGCCAGGGGTTGCGGCGCGAACTCGGCGGCACCGGCGTGACCGTCACCCACATCAATCCACGCGCCGCGCGCACGGCGTTCAACAATGCCGACGTCAATCGCTTTCTCGAAATTACGGGTATGAAGGCCGATGCGCCCGACTGGGTGGCGAAGCGTATTGTCGCGGCGATCCTGGCCAAGCGGGCGACGGTCAACATCGGCCTGATCGAGCGCGTCTATGCGGCGCTCAACGCCGTGTCCCCCGCGCTGATCGATTCCGGCCTCGCGCCGCAGATCAAGCGCGCCCGCGCCGAATTTTCCTGATCGAAGCCAAAGGAGCATAAAATGAAAAAACGTCTCACCCTGTCGAGCGCAGTCGCCGCAATCCTTCTTGCCGCTATGCCCGTCGGCGCCTTCGCCGGCGTCACCGAAGATGTGAAGTCGATCAACGATGGCTGGGCGCATATCGTCTATGAAGTGCGCGGATCGAGCACCCAGACCAAGGCTCTCGACGCGCTCGCGAAACAGGCCGCGCAGATCGTCGCGCGCAATCCGGGCAAGGCCGAACCGCTGTTGTGGCAGGGGATCGTCACCAGCGAGCAGGCCAACCGCGCTAATTTCCTGCACAAGCTCGGACTCGCCACCAAGGCACGCGATATTATTGCCCGCGCCTATGCGATCAATCCGCGCGCGGCGAATGGTGGCGCCGCGATGAGCCTCGGCGTCCTCTATTTCAAGGTGCCCGGATCACCGATCGGCTTCGGTGACGATGACAAGGCGCGCAAGCTGCTCAAGGAAGCGCTGGCACTCGATCCCGGCGGGCTCGACGCCAATTATTTCTATGGCGACTTCCTGCTCGATCAGGGGGACCCCAAAGGCGCACGCTCCTTCCTGCAAAAGGCGCTCCGCGCGCCGCACGATACCGCGCGCCCTGTCTGGGATGCTGGTCGTCGGCGCGAGGTTCAGGCGCTGCTAGCCAAGGCTAAGTAGGTCGTGGCACTGGCGACCGCTTTTGCCGGGCAGCTCGCCCGGCCGCACGGCGCGGCCGGGCGGTTCGTCGGCCTTGCCATGGACTTCGCGAACCGCAAGCCGACCCGCCTCGCGCTCGACCTGCTCCATCCCTGTTCGGGAGAGCATATCCTCGACGTGGGCTGCGGCACGGGCTCGGCGCTCGCTGCCTTGCGGCGACGCGCTCCGGCGAGCGTGACCGGCATCGATCCTTCCGACCTGATGGCGCGCATGGCCGCGGCGCGGCTCGACGGCGTCGGCAAGGTGCATCGCGCAAGCCTCGAGACGATGCATTTTCCAGAAGCGAGCTTCGACGGCGCGCTGCTTCTCAACATGCTCTATTTCTGCAAGGCAGACGGGATTGCCCTCGCGCGCCTGCGTCGCATACTCAAACCCGGCGGGCGGGTCGTTGCCTATGTCACCCATCGCGACGCAATGCGCGGCTGGTCGTTCACCCGCGCGGGCCTCCACCGGCTCTATGACGAAAGCGCGCTGTTCGACATCTTCGTCGCGGCGGGATTTGCGCATGATTGCATTTCGGTGCAAGCGCAGCCGATCACAAAGTCTGTAACGGGGCTTTTCGCCATTGCGACCCGATGAGTTTCGGCGCGGCGCCCCCGGTCGGGAGACATTCGCCACAATGGAGCCGACCGCCGGCCTCGCATCGCTGTTCGATCGGCATCGCGGCGAATTGCTGCGGTTCCTGCACGCGCGCTGTGGCAACGCGCCCGACGCCGAAGACTGTATTCAGGAATTATGGCTGAAGGCCGCCAACGACCCGAGCGGCCCGATCGCCAATGGCCGCGCCTATCTGTTTCGGATGGCCAACAATCTTTTGCTCGATCGGCGCCGCGGACAATATCGCGCCATGCAGCGCGACCGGCGCTGGCTGGAGGGCGATGGCGAAGCCGTGGCGAGCGAGATTCGCGCCGATCCCGACCCTCCCGCCGACGAAGCGCTGGCGCTGCAACAAGAAGCCGATCTTCTGGCACAAGCGATCGCGGCGCTGCCCCCCGGAGCCCAGCGCGCCTTGCGCCTGCACCGCTTCGAAGGGCATGGCCAGGCCGAGGTCGCCGCGATCATGGGTATCAGTCGCAGCGGCGTGGAGAAGCATCTCGCGCTTGCGATGAAACATTTGCGCGATGCGCTGGCCGACTGCGGATTTTTCGACGCCGCGGCGTTACAATCACATGGGCGGTCAGACGCGGCCAGACCGCGACCGGATGAAAAGCTATGAATGGGGAAATGGACAGGATCATCGCCGAAGCCGCCACATGGCACGCCGCGAGCGACACCGACGAGATAGATTGGGACGGCCTGACGCTGTGGCTGGAGGCCGATCCGCGCCATGCCGCAGCCTATGATCAGATGATGCTGACGGGCGCCATTGTCGATGACCATCGCGAGACGCTGGCGCCGCGCATCGCTGTGCCCGCCAACGATGAAGAAGCCGCGCCGGCGGTCCCTCGCCGCGCAAAATGGCTGGGTTGGGGCGGCGGCGCTGTTGCCGCAGCGTTGGTCGCAACGCTGCTCGTGCCACGCCTCGCCCAACCCGACCCCGCCATCTACGTCACCGACGCGACAACACGCGCGATCGCGCTCGACGACGGATCGCGCATCGAACTTGCGCCGCACAGCCGGCTCGAAGTGGCGGGCCGCGATCAGGATCACCTCGTGCTGGCGGGCGGGGCGTGGTTCGATATTCGTCACGATCCCGGCCGCAAAATGGTAATCAGCGCCGAAGGCCTGACGATCAGCGACATCGGCACGCGGTTCGACATCCAGACGGCGGCCGGCGGCGTGCGCGTCGCGGTCGCCGACGGCAGCGTGAAGGTGTCGGGCGCGCGCCTCGCGCGCAGCGTCGAATTGTCCGGGGGCCGCAGTTTGCAGGTCGATGGCAGGACGCACATCGCGCAAGTTCGCGCCATCCCCGGCGAGCAGGTCGGCGCGTGGCGCAGCGGCCGGCTCAGTTATGATCGCGCCCCATTGGCGCTGGTCGCGACCGACCTGTCCCGCTATGCGGGCGTCAAGGTCGTGGTCGCCGACGCCGTCGCCGCCCGGCAGTTTTCGGGGACGTTGGTCATTGGCGATGGACAGGCAGCGCTTCGCGATCTTTCGCGGCTCATGGGCCTTCGGCTTGACCGCCGCGATGACGGCTATCGCCTGGAATTGCCCGCCCGCTGACGCGCGCGAACCCGCGCGGCAGACAATCGACATCCCCGCCGCGACTTTGCCGAGGGCGATCGACCAACTGTCGCGCGAAGCGGGCGTTTCGATCGGGATCGAGGGACGGCTTCCCAATTTGCGCACACCCACCATTCATGGCCAATTGACCGTCGATCAGGCACTCGTGCGCTTGCTGGCGGGCACCGGTTATGTCGCCCGACGTGTCGGCGAAAATGCCTGGCGGATCGAGCGTGCGCGCGCCTCTATGGCCCCGCACCCGCCGCCCTCCGGCTCCAGCCCACAAGATTGGAACGATCCCGGAACGATCATCGTCACGGCGACAAAGCGCGAGGCCCCGCTCGCCAATCTGCCGTTAGCGGTGTCGCTCTACATTCCCTCCTCGTCCGACGCGGTGGATCCAGCGTCCGACACCGCACGCGTCGCATCGGCGGTGGAGGGCTTTTCGATGACGGGCCTCGGCCCCGGCCGAAATCGAATTTTCCTGCGCGGTATCGCCGACAGCCCGTTCAATGGCGAAAGCCAATCGACTGTCGCAATCGTCCTCGACGGCTCGCGTCTTACCTATTCAGCGCCCGACCCCGACATCCGACTTGTCGATGTAGAACGTGTCGAGGTGATCAAGGGGCCGCAAGGCTCGCTCTACGGGACCGGGGCGCTTGGCGGAATCTATCATATCGTCACCCGGCGCCCGGATACCGAGAACTTCGCGGCAAGCACGACGGGCGGCGCAACAATAATGTCGGGCGGCGGCACCGGATTATCGGGATCGGCGATCGTCAATCTGCCGCTCGCTGAGGGAAAGGCAGCGCTGCGACTGGTCGGCTATCTCGCTGACGAGCCAGGGTGGATCGACACCGGTACCCGCCACAACGCCAATCGCTCCCGCGTCGAGGGCGCCCGCGCGGCGCTTGGCGTCGAACTGGGCGAACGCTGGCGGCTCGACCTGTCCGGACTCGTCCAGTTTCTCGGGTCGCGCGACAGCCAATATGTCTATGCCCCCGGCGCGCGCTCGCGTGCTGCCCAGCTCCCCGAACCGCACGACAATGACCTCCGCCATATTGCCGCCCGCCTGACTCGCGAAGGCGATGTGACCATCGAACTGGTCAGCGGCATGACTTGGCACGAGGTCGACGACCAACTCGATGCGACGATCGGCGCCAGCCAGTTTGGGCTCGCCGATCCGCTCATCCTGAGCGACGACCGTCAGTATCGCGTGCTCGACAATGAGCTGCGCATCAGTGGCGATCGCGGACCGATCCGCTGGCTCGTCGGCCTCTCCCATATCCGCGCCACGCAGGACATTTTAGTTTCACTGGCGTCGGCCAATGCGGCGCGGCTCATCGATGACGATCGGCGAACGACGAGCAACCTCGCGCTGTTCGGCGATGTCGGCGTCGCGCTCACGCCCTCTGTCAGCCTCGACGTCGGCGGCCGCGTGTTCCACACCCGTGTCTCGGAATCGCGGCTCGCTCCTTTGGGGACCGAATATGAACGCGTCGGGCGAACCGGCTTTACACCCAGCGTCGCGCTGTCCTGGCGTCCGCGCGGGGATCAACTGATCTACCTCCGTTATGGGTCGGCCGTCCGGCAAGGCGGGTCGGACATTAATCCGGCGGGTCAATTGCAATTGCTCAAGCGCGACGAGTTGCAAACGCTCGAAGCCGGCTGGCGACAGCAGCTGGGCAGCGGGCAGCTCGACGCCGGCGTCTGGTACAGCCGCTGGGACCATATCCAGTCCGACCTGCTCGAGAGCGATGGACTGATCGAAACCCGCAATGCTGGGCAAGGCCGGATCTTCGGGGCCGAGGTGAGCCTTTCCTTGCCGCTCGGCGGAGGGTGGAAGCTTGATAGCGGCGCCAATCTCGTGTCGGCGAGCCTCATTCGGAATGAGCTTGGCATCGCGCTCGACGACCGCCGCTTACCCGTTGTGCCTTCCTATGTCGTCCGTGCCGCCCTCAGCCACGACTTCGATATTGTAGGCGCACCGGCCTCGCTTGTGCTGCGCCTGCGTTACGTGGGACCTTCAAGGCTGAGTTTCGACCCGTTGGTCGACCGACCGATGGGGAAACTCATCGAGGGCGGGCTCGAAGGGCGCGTGGAGCTGGCAGGCTTCGATCTGACCGCGAGCGTCGAAAACCTGTTCGGCGAGGACGAGGACAGCTTTGCGTTCGGCAATTCCCTCCGTTTCGCGACGATGCGGCAATATACGCCCATGGCGCCCCGGCAATTCAGTATCGCGCTTTCAAAACGCTTTTAGCGCGTGATCCCCGCTATTTGCGTCTCGATTGAAAAATCGCACGTCACGCAGCGGGCAAAGGAATATCCAGGTTACGCGCTCAGTTACCTGGAGCGCTAATGATCGAGTATCAACTCGCCATAGCGTCTAGCCATATGGCGCCCAGTTCGAGGTCGATCCAGTCCGCAGCGAAGGGGTCGAACCCTGAACCGGGATACAGACAGAATTCGCCAAAATAGGGACGGCCGTCGACTTCATAGAAATCGACGCGAAGAAAGCTCATGCCGCGCGACAGGGTTTCGGCTGCGGCTAGCATCGCTGACAGCGATGCCGGCGCGTCAGGCCGATCCGTGGCGTCAACCAAGGGCCTCCAATTGCGGTCGTGCAAAATCCAGCGATGTCGGCCGCCACGATCCAGATGAACCTGCACATGGGTCGCGTGACCCCCGAAAACGTAGATCTTATAGTCAATCGGCAGCGGCAATTTTCCGCCAAGCAATGGTTCGGCAATCAAGCCGCGCGGAACGTCGCGGTAGGCCCATTCGTCGAGCCAAATGCCATATGGCGCCCGCTGCCAGCGCCGCGACCGGTGTTGCAGTCGGCGCCATTGCGACCTGGCAGGCGCTTTGCAGAGCACGGCATTTTGATTGCATCCGTGGCGCGCTTTAAGGATGGCGGGAAACGGGAAAGGTGTCTCGTCGGGCAAGGTCTTCCCCGACCAAAGTGTCGGAACCACCCATTCCGTTCCAAGCGCGACCTCGGCGAGGTGCTTGGCTGCGACTTTGTCCATCAGCAGCGTTTGGTCGGGAGACCGATCATATAATTTGCGCATCTGAACCAGTTCGGTGAACCGGATCGGCGCGTCGAGATTGAGCAGGCGACGATGACGCCAGCCGTAAATCACGGCGACCCGACACCGAGCAAGCGCCGCGCCGATGTCGCCGGTCGTCGAGGAAGCCACCCGTTCGATCGGCATGACAGCCAGATCAGCCGACGGCATAGTGAATCGGTTTGAAACTGCCGCCGTTCGACGCGTAGGCGGAGCAGGCGGTGAGCCCGACGATGCAGTCGATCGTGGCGCGCAGGCGGATGAAGTCGCCAGCGCGGCTGCGCGGCGCTAACACCGACAGGCTACCCGTTGCCGGATCGACCGGGACGTTCATGAAGATGTTGAAGGCGACGGGAATGGAATCCGGCCCGATCCCGTATGGCGCGAGCGCTTCGACGAGATTTCCGAGACAGCCACGATGCACGGGCTTATCGGGGTAGAAATGCCGGAAGGTCGCCTCGCCGCATGGCGTGAGGAGAAAATCATGGGTTCCCACGCGGTCTTCCTCAATCTCGAACATGACTTGCGAGCGGTTCGACCACAGGCGATTGCCCGCGGTCAGCCGGATTGTCTCTTCATAGTCGAAGGTGCGCCCGTTCGACATATATTCCGCCGTATCGCGGCGCGCATAGGCGACCATGTCGGACACCTGTTCGCCGCACGGGTCCCAGACCGTCAGCGCCTGCCCCGCCGCCATGGTGAACGCCACGCCGCTGCGCGGGAAGATTTCAAGTCGCACGGCCGTCAAGTGCGTGGATCGCGAAAGGGGCAGCTCCAGTCGGCATCGACCTGCCGCCCGCTATATTGCCTGGCCTCGCTGGTTTCGCCGTGCTGGGCTAGCATCGGATTGGCAAAGCCCGCGAGAGCCACATCGCGTTCAACAATGACGTCACGCATTCTTTCATATCTTCCATTTGTCCTGAGCTCCTCGAACTGGTCGTGCAGATTGAACACGAGCACGGGCCTTGAAAATCGTCGCGCCGGACGCGAAGCATTTGGGTGCAACCCGACGACGAAAAATGCGGCGCCGCCGAAGCTCAGCGAAAAATGCGCATCTTCCGGATCGGAACTGACAGCAGCGTCATACGGCTGGCCGAGCCAAGCATCTTTGTCGGCGAACGACTGAAGGCGCGTCCACATTGCGGCTTCGAAATCTTCCTCGCACAAGTCCGCTGGGCCATCGAACAAGACGGCAAGACTGCGTAGCCCCTCCGGCGCTCCTCTGAAATCGCGGGCCCAATCGATCAAGGCGCGGTGAATCTGCAGGTCGTTCCACGCACTCGTCATATCTCGCGCCTGGATAATCCGCAGATTGCCTCGCGCCGCCGCCGATTTGGCGCCCACGCAAGGAAAGCTGGGGTCCGAAACATAAGACAGGAATTCGGCTTCGCCGCACTTGTACATTGGCTCTCCCTAGATTGTCGAAACGCTGAACGTTTTCGATCGGAATTGGTTCAGAAATGACGCTATCGGCCGAAGACATACTGCGGGATTGCGAGATCAGAAGTCGACCTCTGGCCGCATTGCGGGCCGCGAGGCCAGGCATAAGCAGATGCTTACACCCGTGATCCTAAGCAGTTTGCCGATAGCCTGGACCCTTTACCCATGATCAGAACCTTCATGTAACGAAGGAACGTGTCATGCCTATCTCGCCCCCTCTAAATTCTGACGAAGTTGCCAGGAAAGCCGTTCGCGCGCGCCGAAGCTGGGATCCTGTCGTAAAAATAACGCATTGGTCGATCGTCATCGCCATCCTCGCCAACGCACTGGTCACCGAGGAAGGGTCGGGCGCGCATATCTGGGTCGGCTATGCATTGGCCGCTATCCTCGCGCTTCGCCTGCTGTGGGGATTGATAGGCCCCGCCGAGGCCCGCTTCTCGGCCTTCCCCCCGAGCCCGCGCCGGGCGCTGGACCACCTGCGCGACATACGGGCCGGCAAAAAGCAGATTCATCGTTCGCACAAC
The DNA here is from genome assembly GCF_965227415.1 of Sphingopyxis sp. GTDB lineage: Bacteria > Pseudomonadota > Alphaproteobacteria > Sphingomonadales > Sphingomonadaceae > Sphingopyxis. The sequence goes on from NZ_OZ245749.1 coordinate 1,030,341, forward strand.
CCGCTCGGCGCGCTGATGGTCTATGCGATCTGGAGCATGCTCGGGGTGATCATCGCCAGCGGCATAGCGATGGCGGGGCCACCCTCGACGGCTTTCCTCGATCAAGCGAAGCGGTCGAGCGAGATTTCCCAGAAGGCTGTCGTGGAACGGCGCGATCATGATGCCGATGAAGCGGCCGAAGGCGCAGGCGGCGAGGAGGACGTGTGGGAAGAGGTGCATGAGACGGCAGTCAACCTGCTCTACGTTCTTATCGCGCTGCATATCGCCGGGGTGATCTTCGAGACGCGCCGCAGCGGCCGGGAAATCCTGTTGGCTATGTTGCCGGCGCGCGCGTAAACCGTGGCCATGCAGGAAAGACGCAGAGCGCTGGAACGTCGAGCGGTCGCGACCAGCTTTCTGGTGATCCTCCAGGCCCTGGCGACGATCTTCTTCGTCGCCGACGTCGCTGGCGACATCGCCGACAATGGCTGGAGCATGCACCTGCTCGTCGAAAGCGGAGCGACCGTCGCGCTTCTCGCCGGGGTCGTCTTCGGCGCGCTCCAGCTGCACTGGCTGATCCTTCGCGCCCGGCTGGATGAGACGGCCGTCGCAACGGCGCGCGGCGCCATGTCGGACCTTATCCGGCAGCGCTTTCTAGACTGGCAACTGACGGGTGCCGAGGCCGATGTCGCGCTCTTCGCGCTCAAGGGTTTCGATGCGGCCGAAATTGCGCACCTTCGCGGCGCGGCATCGGGGACGATCCGGGCACAACTTGCGCGCATCTACGCCAAGGCCGAGGTGCATTCGCAAGTCGGCCTGATGGCCCTGATGGTCGAGGATCTGGTCGATGGCGACGCGATCAAGCCGGTCGAAACCAAACTGCAGGGGAACCATGGATGAGAAGCCACCGCGAAAGCCATCTTGTGTCGCGCATCGGCTGGCTGCGAGCCGCCGTTCTGGGCGCCAATGACGGTATCGTCTCGACCGCAAGCCTCATCATGGGCGTCGCCGCATCGGGCGCACCGCGCGCCGCAATCCTGGTCTCGGGGATCGCCGGGCTTGTGGCGGGCGCGATGTCGATGGCGGCCGGGGAGTATGTCTCGGTGAGCTCGCAGTCGGACACGGAACACGCCGACCTCGAACGCGAAGAGCTTGAACTGGCCACAAGTCCCGAAGCGGAACTTGAGGAACTTGCCGGCATTTACCGGGCACGCGGCGTCGATGCCGATGTCGCGAGAACTGTCGCCGCGCAGATGACCGCGTTCGATGCGCTCGGCACCCACGCCCGCGACGAGCTTCACATAACCGATATGACCTCGGCGCGTCCGATCACTGCGGCGTTCACCTCCGCTGGTACGTTTACCATTGGCGCCCTCCTCCCGGTGTTGGCCGCCGCCCTGCTTCCCCAAGCCTCGCTTGTCCCCGGCGAGGCGGTCGCGTCGCTACTGTTTCTTGCCCTGCTGGGATGGGTCGGAGCTACCGCCGGCGGATCAAGGCCGCTGAAGCCCGTGGTGCGCGTTATATTCTGGGGGGCGCTCGCCATGGCGCTGACGGCAAGTATCGGCCGACTGGTTGGAACCGCCGTTTAACCGCGAAGGAACGGGCGCTTGGACATTATCGGGTTTGCGCTGGCGGTGCTGCTGATCGAGCTGACGCCCGGCCCAAACATGGCCTGGCTTGCCGGCCTTGCCGCAACCGAAGGCCGGCGTTGCGGCCTGGCTGCCGTCGCAGGCGTCGCGCTGGGACTGCTTGCAAACGGCGTTCTTGCAGCAGTGGGACTCGCTGCGCTGCTGCAGGCGGCCCCGCAACTCTGGACCATCCTGCGCTTCGCGGGCGCGGCGATGATGCTGTGGCTTGCAATCGAGGCATGGCGCGGCACCGGCGATGGATCGCGCTCCTCACGTAAGGGCAGTTCGCTTCGCCGTGCCTTCGCGACCGGGGCCTTGATCAATCTGCTCAACCCCAAGGCCTATATCTTCTTCGTAGTGGTGGCGCCGCAGTTCCTTAATGGCGAGGCGCTCGGCATTCGCAATGCGCTTATCCTGTCGCTGATCAGCGTCGCCATTGCGACATCCATTCACCTGTTGATCGTCACCGCCGGAAGCACGGCGCATGACTGGCTATCCGACCCGGGGCGCACCAAGATCGTGCGGCGCGTGTTTGCGGTAATCATGCTGGCTGTCGCAGCGTCATTTCTTCTGGCCGATCTCGGCTGACGGAAATCCTGGTGCGCGTGCTACAAATGGCTTGGCCTGGCCGGAACCGGACCGGCATCTTTTGGCTGCACGGCTGAGCAAGCGGACATTGTTCGTGCGCCAATATGTACTAGCTTCAATCCCCGCCTCGGATGAGCTAGGCTGGAAGCGCTCTTGCGAGGGGGATGGCAATGCCTGGATTTGCACCGCAGCGCGATGACGTCTTGTATCTGACCGAAGGCGGCCAAGAGACGGAAATCCAATATCGGCACGGGCATGATCTGCCCGAGTTTGCAATGTATCCGCTGCTAGGAAATGCCGACGCGATGGCAGACCTGGCCACAATGTACGGCCGGGTGCTCGACGTTGCAGCAAAACACGGCTTCGCCGCGATGATCAGCGGGCTCGATTACCGCGCTAGTCCCGATTGGGGAGAGAAGCTCGGCTATACTCGTGAAGGGCTGGCGGATGCGATAGAACAATCGATCACGTTCCTCCGCACCGTCGCTCGGCCCTACGAAGGCCAAGTCCCGGACATATTGATCGGCGGAATGCTTGGCCCGAGGGGCGACGCCTACTCGATCAACCGGACAATCACGGCCGGCGAGGCTGAAGATTATCACAGCTTTCAGCTTGAGATACTGAAGCGCGCAGAGGTCGACTTCGTCAGCGCAGTGACATTCAATAGCGTTCCTGAGGCGGTCGGCGTCGCACGAGCTGCCGCACGGTTGGACTTGCCGCTGGGCATCTCGTTCACCCTGGACAGCAATCATCGCCTCAAATCAGGCCCAAGCCTGAAGGAAGCGATAGAGACGGCCGATGCGGATGCAGGCGACGCGAGGCCGGACTTCTATGGCATCAACTGCTCGCATCCGATAGAATTCGAGCCGGCGCTCGAACCCGGAGACTGGATGCTGCGGATCCGCAGCGTGAGGCCGAACGCCAGCGCGAAAGACAAGATCGACCTCTGCCAACTCGGCCATATCGAAGACGGTGACCCGGTCGATCTCGGGCACCGTATCGGGGCATTGGCGCGGCGGTATCCGCATATCGATATGTTCGGCGGCTGCTGCGGAACATGGGCGCCCCATCTCGACGAGATGGCTCGCAACGTGCGTCAGGCGCGACGTTAGATCTGCCTCCGACGGCGCGCAGTATCGTTCGCACAAGCCTGCTCAACTATCTCCACGACTCCACAGCTATTCTGGCCGGATGGAGACGGTCTGTTTCGGGGAAGCCACTATGGAAAGCGGACATTGATCACCGATTTAAGCGGAGCGACATGAAGTCCGCTATTTGCCGGAATTGGGATACATGGATCCGCAGGAACGAACCCGGCCGCACTTATTGACAGGTTGTCCATCCACAAGCTGCCCCTGATGAAAAAGGACTCTGGACATAAGCATCAGGAGACATTGAGACATGACGAAGGCGACTTCCCCAGCTCACGAATATAGCGGCAAGGCGCCCTTTCTCAAGAACAGCTTGCGTAACCAGCCGGACGAGAACGGGCGCTTCGGTGAGTTCGGTGGGCGCTTCGTCCCCGAAACGCTGATGCCATTGATCCTCGATCTCGAACGCGAATATAGCTCGGCGAAGACCGATCCGTCCTTCCAGTCCGAGTTCGACGACCTCTTGGAACATTATGTGGGCCGGCCAAGCCCGCTCTATTTCGCTCCCCGCCTGTCCGATGAGCTGGGCGGTGCACAGGTCTGGTTCAAGCGCGACGAACTCAACCACACCGGAGCTCACAAGATCAACAATTGCGTGGGCCAGATCCTGCTGGCGATCCGAATGGGCAAGACCCGCATCATCGCCGAGACCGGCGCGGGCCAGCATGGCGTGGCAACCGCCACCGTCTGCGCGCGCTTCGGCCTGCCTTGCGTGGTCTTCATGGGAGCCGCGGACGTGGCGCGCCAGGCACCCAACGTATTTCGTATGAAGCTGCTCGGCGCAGAGGTGGTGCCCGTTACGGCCGGTGCCGCAACCCTGAAGGACGCGATGAACGAGGCTCTGCGTGACTGGGTCGCCAATGTTCACGATACCTTCTACATCATCGGCACCGCAGCCGGTCCGCACCCCTATCCCGAAATGGTCCGTAATTTCCAGAGTGTCATCGGGAAGGAGGCCCGCGAGCAAATGCTGACCCGCACCGGCAGGCTGCCCGACCTGCTAGTGGCAGCGATCGGCGGCGGATCGAACGCGATCGGTCTTTTCCACCCCTTCCTCGATGATGCGTCAGTCAAGATGCTGGGGGTCGAGGCGGCCGGCCATGGTCTGGACAAGCAACATGCCGCATCGCTGGCCGGCGGACGTCCCGGCATCCTCCACGGCAACAAGACCTATTTGTTGCAGGATGACGATGGGCAGATCGTCGAAGGTCACTCGATCAGCGCCGGCCTCGATTACCCGGGCATCGGGCCTGAACATGCGTGGTTGAAGGAAACTGGTCGGGTGGACTACACGTCGGCGACCGACGCTGAAGCACTCGACGCTTTCCAACTGCTCTGCCGCACTGAAGGGATTATCCCTGCCCTCGAACCGAGCCACGCAATCGCCGCCGTCGCCGCGGTAGCGCCCACCATGCCGAGAGATTGCATCATTTTAGCCAATTTGTGCGGACGAGGCGACAAGGACTTCTTTTCAGTTGCGAAGCATCTTGGCGCCACGCTCTAGGGTTTGGCACGTCGAGATCTGGGTTGGATTTTGCCCGAAGGGTCATATTGGCAGTGCGCCTGATTAAATCCATCTCCTCTCTATCCTCGGATCACTTCCCCCCAGATCATGAGGTATTTGAAAGGATTATTCGATGAAGCTTTCGCTTATCACCTTCCCGCTCGCAGCCGCTGCCTTGATCGCCACCGGCGGCGCCGCTCTCGCCAAGAACCCGATGGTCGGCGGCGCCGCCATGTATGAGACCAAGAACATCGTCGAAAACGCCGCCGCCTCCGCCGATCATACGACGCTTGTTGCCGCCGTGAAGGCGGCCGGGTTGGTCGATACGCTCGCGTCGCCCGGCCCCTTCACGGTCTTCGCCCCCACGAACGCGGCCTTTGCGAAGCTGCCCGCGGGAACCGTCGAGACTCTGCTCAAGCCGGAAAACAAGGGCACGCTCACCGCGGTGCTGACCTATCACGTCGTCCCCGGCCGGTTGACCGCTGCGGACATCGCGGCGCAAGTGAAGGCCAACGGCGGCAAGGCAGTGCTCACCACAGTGCAGGGTGCCAAGCTCACCGTGTGGCAGAAAGACGGCGCCTTCTACGTAACTGATGCGAAGGGCGGCGTGGCAAAGGTCGGGCCAGCCGATGTCCTGCAATCGAACGGCGTAATCCATGTTGTCGACGGCGTACTTTTGCCTTCGTGACCAAATGGCGGGTCCGCCGGAAAATTCCGGCGGACCCGTATTTCACGCGGGCAAGGGCCCCAACCACGACCGTTTCAATAAATGACAGGGTCGCCGTTCCAGGCAAAGAATCCACCGTTATGATCTTGGGTCAGCCCGTCGATCACCTCTAGAAGATGCGTGGCGCTCCGTTCGGCCGAAAAGAGCTGTTCGGCAGGGACGCCCCGCTGGAACGGCACGGAGAGGCTTGTATCGACCGTTCCGGGATGTAGCGCGACCACGATCGCCTGCGGATTGCGCGCTCGCATTTCGATCGAGAAACAGCGAACAAGGGCATTAAGCGCCGCCTTCGACGAACGATAGCTATGCCATCCGCCAAGACGGTTGTCGCCGATTGATCCGACCCGCGCTGACAGGAATGCGATCACCGATTGACGCCCCCGATGCAGCAGTGGCAGGAGATGTTTCGCGGCAATCGCCGGACCAATCGTGTTGACCGCAAAAACCTCCGCCATCGCACCGGCGTCCAGCTCCCGATAGCTTTTCTCCGGTCGGATGTTCGTGGCACGGTGCAGCAAGCCGGTTGCGACGATGATGAGATCGAGCGGCCCTTCATCCGCTATGCGATCCGCAACGACTGACAGCGTCGCCTCATCGGCAAAGTCAAACGCGAAACCCTCGACCGGCGACTGGCGCTTCGCGACTTCACGCCGTGCGCCCGCATAGATTTTGCCAAAATTACCCGATGTCGCCAGTGTCTCGACGATCGCGCCGCCGATGCCGCCACTCGCGCCCAATACGCAAGCCCGTTTATCCATCACGCCACCTGCCCTTCGCCCTGCGGCCCTGTCTCACTCAGAGCGACGTCCGACGCGCTGCCATGACGCAACGGGTCGGAGATAGATGACCTTAGGTGCAGTTGAAGCGACCCGGCCTGCGACAGGCGCGCTAGAATCCAGCCTCCACGGCGAGCCGAATGGCATCGGCCGTCGTCTCGACCCCGAGCGAGCGCAACAGCGCGGCGCGGTGCATCTTGACAGTGCGCTCGGACAGACCCAGCTCGAAGCTGATCTGCTTGTTGAGATTACCAGCCGCCATCAGCAACAAGACTTCGCGCTGCCGAGGCGAGAGGCGCTCGACTGCCTGGAGCGCAAGGGCTCGCCGCTCGGAGAAACGTGCCGCATCATCGTCCACTTCCATCTGCGAGCCGAGAAAATACTCAAGTCTCCCCTCGCTCCCGAAGATCGATGCGACAAGAACGGCATTGCGGAAAGGCGATCCATCCTTTTTGTAGTTGAGGATTTCGACGAGCGCAGGACGCCGTTCACGGATCGCGGCGCGCAGCGTCTCGCTAAGTTCGTCTTCCGTGCCGGGGCCCGTCAGGAAGCGGCAATTGTGCCCGATGATTTCGTCGGCAGTATAGCCGGTCAACGCGATGAAGGCATCATTGCACTCGACGATCGGATTGTCGGGGAGCCGCGGATCGCTGATAACCGCCGCGATCGGGCTCGTTGCGATCATCGCCTTGAGGGACATCCGGGAACCAAACCTTGCACCGAGCCAGAGGCCATATGCCCCAAGGGACATGTTGTGCCATGTGGCCGCGCTCATGCAAGCCCCATCCTGAAGGAACGCCGCCCTCGCGTTCCCGCTCGAGGTTTTGCTCAATGAATTTTGTTCCCAAAGACGGTTTCGAAACCGACGAGTATGCTGGCGAGCAGGTGCCGTCGCAGGTCATCGAGGCTGTCAAGGCGATCCTGCGCTGGGCCGGCGATGACCCTGACCGCGAAGGTCTGGCGGGGACTCCGGAGCGCGTGGCGCGCGCTTGGCGAGAATATTGCGGCGGATATCGCGACGACCCTGCGGTTCATCTGAGCAGAACATTTTCAGAGGTCGGCGGTTATGACGAGATCGTCCTTTTGAAAAACATCCCTTTCCACTCACACTGCGAGCATCATCTCGCGCCGATCACGGGCAAGGCATCGATCGCCTATTTGCCGAAGGACCGTGTCGTCGGCATTTCCAAGCTCGCGCGTGTGCTCGAAGCTTATGCGCGGCGGTTGCAGATCCAGGAACGGCTGACCGCCGAGGTGGCCAGCTGCATATGGAACAATTTGCAGCCCCACGGTGTCGCCGTGGTCATTGAAGCGCAGCATGGCTGCATGACGGGGCGCGGCGTGCGAACCCCGGGAGTGGGCATGGTGACGAGCCGGTTACTGGGCTGTTTTCTCGACGATCCGGGCAGCCGCCGCGAGTTGCTCGCACTGATGGGCTACTGATGCGCGTCGCAATCGTCGGCGCCGGGATCGCCGGGCTTGCCTGCGCCGACCGGCTGCACGAGACGGGCCATAACATCACGCTTTTCGACAAGGCGCGGGGCGCCGGCGGCCGGATGTCCACCCGCCGGGTAACGACGCCGTCCGGCCACATGGCGTACGATCATGGCGCGACGCATTTCACCGCGCGCTCGCTCGAGTTCCGTTCGCTCGTCGATCTTTGGCACGCGCAGGGTCTGGTCGCCCCGTGGCCCGTGGCCGGAGTGCACGCTTGGGTCGGCACTCCCTCGATGAACGCACCGATCAGAGCACAGGCGAACGCCCATGATGTCTGGTGGTCGTCACCCGTCACCGCGCTGACCCGCGATGGGCAAGACTGGTGGGTGCATATCGAAGCGGTCCGGCACGGGCCCTTCGAGGCAGCGGTCGTCGCCATACCCGCCGAACAGGCAGCGCCGCTGTTGTCGCTTCACGATTTCGACATGGCCCGCGCCGCGATGTCGGTCCGCTCGCACCCCTGCTGGAGCGCGATGTATCTGTTTGCAAAGCCCATCGTTACGCTGCCCGATTTCATTCGCGGCGTGGGACCCATAAGTTATGCGGTGCGCAACAGCGCCAAGCCAGCGCGCGCGCCCGGCGAAACATGGGTGGTCCAGTCGGACTGGGCATGGTCCGAGCAGCACCTGACGCGCGATCCGGCGCGCGTGTGCGATCTCCTGCTCAGCGCGCTTGGGGAAGCGGGCGGCACGGCGATGCCCGAGCCACTCCACGCCGATGCGCACCGCTGGCTCTTCAGCCAGCCCTCCGGCCGCGAACCTGAATTGCTATGGAACGACGCGCTCCGGCTGGGTGCCTGCGGAGACTGGCTTTCGCATGGCTTCGTTGAATATGCTTGGCAAAGCGGCTCCGCGCTGGGACGAGCGATTGCGCGTTGACAGAGGAAATCAAGGCCCGCCATTCTCAGAGACTGGCGGCAGCAAGGGTGAGTAGACCGAGACCGATCGAAAGTCGTTGCCGTAATTCCAGCCATGGCGCGGCCTCGGGTTCGCCGGCCAACAGAACCCGATCGACCAGAGGCGATGCGAGCAATCCGACAGCGAGCAGAACCAGTGAGGGGCGCGGCCAGGGAAGACCAACCATCCAGGGGATGAAGGAGCCAAGCGCGACAAGGCTTGGTGCGACCGCTGCGACCGGCGCCATGCGCGAAATATTCGGGCGTGTCAGGGAGAGACCCCACCACACGCCACCGAGGAAAGTCAGTATCAACGCGGCATAGCAGGCCGTGAGGGACAACCCGGCGAAATAGACCGCCGGGCTGTGTGAGGCGATCATGGCGACGCCGGCGACCTGCGGCAACAAACCCGCCCAGCCGAGGCCGCGCGCAAGCGGTGAAATGCGAAACGAATATTGCATCGTGGCAAAGCATCACGCCCGCGGCCACGCTACAATATGTCCTTTCAGGCAGACCGGCGCCCCAAAGGACAGGTGGTGACTGTTCCGTGCCCCATCTAGGCCCGCGCCAACTTCCCTGATGCCACGGAGGCGCAACATGAAGAATGCAGCTGTTATCGGCGCCGGAATCGGCGGCCTCGCGCTTGCCATTCGCCTTCAATCTGCTGGCGTGGCGACCACGATCCTCGAGGCGCGCGACCGACCGGGCGGCCGCGCCTATGTGTGGGAGAAGGACGGCTTCACCTTCGATGCCGGTCCGACCGTCATTACCGACCCGGCATGCCTTGCCGAGCTTTGGGAACTGAGCGGGCACGCCATCGGATCGGATGTCGATCTGATCCCGGTCACCCCCTTTTACCGGTTGAGCTGGCCCGATGGCACGAAATTCGACTATGGCAATGATGAGGCCGCGATGGAGGCCGCCATTGCGGCCCTGAACCCGCGCGATGTCGCTGGCTATGCCCGCTTCCTCGCCTATTCTGCTGCGGTGCACGAGGAGGGCTATGTCAAACTTGGCGCGGTCCCGTTTCTCGACTTCCGCTCGATGCTCAAGGCAGCGCCAGCCCTCGCACGGCAACGCGCATGGCGATCCGTCTATAAAACCGTTTCCGGCTATGTCGAGAATGAGAAGCTGCGTGAAGCACTGTCCTTCCATACCTTGCTGGTCGGCGGGAATCCGATGGCGACCAGCGCCATCTACGCGTTGATCCACAAGCTCGAGCAGGACGGCGGTGTCTGGTTCGCGCGGGGCGGAACCAACCGGCTGGTCGCGGCGATGGTACGACAGTTCGAGCGGCTCGGCGGCGAGCTTCGACTTGACGATCCGGTCGAACGTATCTCCACGGAGGGCGATCGCGTGCGCGAAGTCAAAACACGCGCGGGCTACCGGATCGAGGTCGATGCCGCCGTGTGCAATGCCGACGTTCTCCACAGTTACCGAGACCTCATCGATCACCCGAGCGCCAAGCGGAGCGCGCGGCGGCTGGCGCGAAAAAACTGGTCGCCGAGCCTGTTCGTGCTTCATCTGGGGGTACGGGGCCTGTTCCCGGACATTCCCCATCACATGATCCTGTTCGGCCCGCGTTATCGGGGACTGCTCGACGACATCTTCAACAACGGTGTGCTCGCCGAGGATTTCGCGCTCTACCTCCATCACCCTAGCGCCAGCGACGCGTCGCTGGCCCCGCCTAGCCACAGCACTTTCTATGCGTTGGCACCGGTGCCGCATCTTGGCGATGCCCCGCTCGACTGGGCGATCGAGGGGCCCCGGCTGGCGAGGCGCATCGTCGCCGAAATCGAGAAGCGGCTCGTTCCGGACTTCGGTGAAAGGATCGTGACGCAATTTAGCTATGCGCCGCCGGACTTCGAGACCGATCTCGCCGCGCATCATGGGAGCGCGTTCAGCCTTCTCCCCTCGCTTACGCAGAGCGCATACTTCAGAACCCATAATCGCGACGACGTGATCGAAAATCTCTATTTCGTAGGCGCCGGGACGCACCCAGGAGCCGGCATCCCTGGCGTGGTCGCCAGCGCCAAAGCCGCCGCTTCGCTATTGCTGGCGAAGCCCGGCTGAGGTGCTTCGAGGGCGATCGACCTCCTGCCCCAATACCGGAACGACGTTCCTACGCTTCTGGGGCAACCTGTCTGCGAGACGCTGCGAGCAACCGCTTGATATGAGCGACGACCTTTTTGGCCTCATAAGGTGGCTTGAGATGCGGGCCTTCGTCGCACAATTCGCCTGCGGCCTGAGGATCAGCGTGCAATAGGCACCCCCGTCGGGGGGTGATCGGCGTGTAAAAAGGACCCCTTCATCCCGAGGATTTAGGCGGCTGACTGGTTTGATCAGTTGGCGAGAACGGGATGTTGGTAGTGGAGACAGTGGTTCGGATTCGGCGTGAGCATGCGTCTGGGAAGGCGATCAAGGCGATCGCCCGTGATCTTCGGTTATCGCGCAAGGTGGTCCGGAAGGCGATCCGGTCGCCGGAGGCGGTGTTCAACTACCAGCGCACAGTCCAGCCTTTACCGCGGATTGGCCCCTATCAGGAACGGCTCGATGTGCTTCTCGAGGAGAACGAGGCGCGAGGTCGCCGCGACCGGCTGCGGATGACGCGTATCCATGATCTGCTTGCGCGCGAAGGGTTCGAAGGTTCTTATGATGCGGTGCGCCGCTATGCGGCGCGCTGGCGTGTGACGCGCCGGAAGGATGCGGGCGAAGGTGCTCCGGCCTTCATCCCGATGACCTTCCATCCTGGCGAGGCTTATCAGTTCGACTGGAGCCACGAGGATGTAGAGATCGCCGGCAAGCCGATGCGGGTAAAGGTTGCGCACGCTCGTCTCTGCGCATCGCGCACACCTTACGTCCGGGCCTATCCGCGTGAGAGCCAGGAGATGCTGTTCGATGCTCATGCTCGGGCGTTCGCTTTCTTCGGCGGCGTGCCCCGGCGCGGTATCTACGATAATATGAAGACGGCGGTGACGAGCGTGTTCGCCGGTAAGGAGCGCGTGTTCAACCGCCGCTTCCTGATCATGACCGATCATTACATGGTCGAGCCGACGGCCTGCTCACCAGCAGCGGGATGGGAGAAGGGCCAGGTTGAGCAGCAAGTCCAGACGATCCGGGGCCGCTTCTTCCAGCCGCGGCTTCGGTTCGCCAGCCTAGCCGAGCTCAACGGGTGGCTGGAGGCGGAGTGCCGACGCTGGGCCGAGCATCACGCCCATCCCGAGCGCAGCGACATCACCGTCGCCGAGGCGCTGGAGATGGAACGACCGGCCCTGCAGCCGATCCTGGCACCGTTCGACGGCTTCCATGAGAGCGAGCACGCCGTCACCGGAACCTGCCTCATCAGCTTTGATCGGAACCGCTACTCGGTCATGTCGACGGCCGCGCGCCGGACCGTGCAGGTGCGTGCCTATGCCGATCGTATCGTCATCCGTTGCGGCGAAGAGATCGTCGGGGAGCATGAGCGCCACTTCGGTCGGAACCGCACCATTTACGATCCTTGGCATTATCTGCCGGTCCTCGCGCACAAGCCCGGCGCGCTCCGTAATGGCGCGCCGTTCCAGGACTGGGATCTGCCGCCCGCGCTGCATCGATTACGGCGAAGGTTGGGCGTCGGGGACGAAGCAGATCGCAGGTTCGTGCGGGTCCTCTCGGCGGTGCTCACCGATGGTCTGGAGTTGGTCGAAGCTGCCACGCGCGAAGCGCTGGCGACCGGAACGGCCAGCGACGAGCTGATCCTCAACATCCTCTCGCGGCACAGCGAGCCGGCGACGCCCCATAGCATCGTCACCTCGGAAGACCGGATGCTGCGCCATCCTCCGGTTGCCGACTGCGCTCGCTATGATCTGCTGCGAGGCTATGATGCAGCGGCATGATATGATCGATACGATGCGTGGCCTTGGCCTCAAGGGTATGGCTGCGGCGTTCGACGAGGCCGTCACCACCGGCCTCCAACGCAAGCGCACCATTATGGAGATACTGACCGACCTGCTCCGCGCTGAAGCGACCCACCGGGATGCAGCCTCGATCCGTTATCGCATGACGGCGGCCAGGCTACCCGTGGTGAAGGATCTGGAGCGGTTCAGCTTCGACGGCACTCCGATCAATGAGGAGATGATCCGGTCCCTTCATGATGGCTCCTTCCTGCCATCCCGGCGCAATATCGTGCTTGTCGGCGGCACGGGGACGGGGAAGACCCACCTTGCCATCGCGATCACCGCCAATGTCGTGCGAAGAGGCGCTCGCGCCCGCTACTTCAACACCGTCGATCTGGTGACACGCCTCGAAGAGGAGACCCGGATCGGCAAGGGCGGGACCCTGGCGGCGCAGCTGTCGCGGCTCGACCTGATCGTGCTCGACGAGCTTGGATATCTGCCGTTCGCACGCTCGGGAGGGCAGTTGCTGTTCCACCTCATCAGCAAGCTTTATGAGCGCACCAGCGTCATCATCACCACGAACCTCGCGTTCGGCGAGTGGCCTACCGTCTTCGGCGATCCCAAGATGACCACGGCGCTGCTCGACCGCGTCACCCACCACTGCGATATCGTCGAGACGGGCAACGATAGCTGGCGCTTCAAAAACCGCAGCTGACCGCCACCTTCGCCGCCTTCAAAAATCTATCTTGCGCTGCGTGCGCCTCCGGTCGGGCTACGCCCGACCTCCGCCGCACGCAGCGCAAGGCTCACCTCAACAAACCCCCATCATATCCGCAAGGGGGTCCTTCTTCGACGCCGATCGGGGGTCCCGTTTGAACGCCGTTTGACATGGAATCACCTCGTATCTCGTTGAACGAGATCCAAAAACGCCACATCGAGATCACGCGGCAAAGACGCTTTTCGCGTGCTCCGCGTGAAAAACCGCGTAAGGTAAGCCTTTGAATTAAATTCCTTTTATTTTGCGCCACGCGGGACGAAACACATCTTCGCGTGAAAGGCCTGCGTGCGAAGGATCCGCGTGGAAATCCCGCCACGCCTTGTCCATACCGTTGCCCTTTCCGGATTTTATCCAGTTCTCGCACCACAGCATGACGTCTTCTTGGCGCATGCGGGGTGCGCCGCGCGGGTTTGGCCAACAGCGAACGACCCCCGCGCGCTCGGCCTCGACGAAGAGGTAGCCGTCAGCCATGCACGAGTCGGTACCAAGCGCGTCGAACTCGCGGTCGAAGCCGTCGGGATGGTCGCGCCAAAGCATGTCCGGGGACCCTTCAGGTTGGCGTCGAATACCGCCAGTCGAAACATCGAATTGCGAGAAAGTAGCGAGCACATTGCGAGAGAGGTCCGTCGTATCTGCCACGGCTGCCTCGGCGCGCGTAAAGTGATGCGCGTAGCGGCCACGCACGGTAAGGTTGCCTCGCTCCGCTTTTTCGCGAAGTTGCTGCCAGGCGTCGGCCAGCCGCTGCAACCCGCGCTCGCGATTCTCAAAATAGCCGGTTCCCGGACCGTCCGCTGGTTTCGCATCGTGACTTCCGAAAAACGACCGAAGCCTGTCCTTGGCACTAAGGGGCTCGGTGGAGCTATGGCCCGCAATCTGTTCGAGCAAATGGTCGTGAGACATCGCGTCCGCGAACGCGATCCAGGTCAATGCTTCGACGAATGAGACAAAGGGGTGCTCAGCTAAATACCGTCCTTTCGCTGACACGCGGGTCATTGGCGTGCCCCAATAAAGGCGGCTTCGTCACCGCGCCGCAACTCGTCCAGATAATCGCTCCACCATTGCGCCATCTCTACGCGCTCCTGCCAATGCGCGCCGCGGTGATAGGCCGCGCGCACCTTGTCGGCATCGCCGTGCGTGAGCGCGCGCTCGATCGCATCCGGGGACCATTTTCCGCTCTCGTTGAGAAGCGTCGATGCCATCGCCCGGAACCCGTGCGCGGTCATCTCGTCGCTAGAATAGCCAAGGCGCCGTAAACCGGCGTTGATGGTATTCTCGCTCATCGGGCGAGCGCGCGTGCGGATTGACGGAAACACATATCCCACGGGGCCGGACAAGGGAGGAACCTCTCGAAACAACGCCACGACCTGTCGGGAAAGCGGGACATGATGAGGCTTGCGCATTTTGGTCTTCTCGGCCGGTATTGTCCAGACGGCCGATCCCAAGTCGACTTCCTCCCACAGCGCATGACGGAGTTCACCTGGTCGGACGAAGACATGAGGCGCGATCTGCATTGCCAGCTTCGCAACGCCCATGCCTTCGTACCCATCGATAGCACGGAGTAACTCGCCGACCCGTTCGGCTTTCAGAATCGCGCCATAGTGCGTCACCTTTGGAGCAGTGAGCGCGCCCCTGAGATCGCGCGTAGGATCGGAGCGGAGGCGTGCCGTTGCGACCGCGTAACGAAAGACCATGCTTGCCAGCTGCAGCGTCCGCCGCGCGCTCTCGAGATTTCCTTTCCGCTCGATCCGCCTGACAGCGTCGAGAACATCGGCCGGCTCGATTTCCGAGATCGCCATCGGTCCGATCGACGCCTTGAGCAAGCTGAGCAAATATTCGCTCCGCGTCGCCGTTGCTGGTGCCCACCGCTTGTCGCCGTCGCGCTTACGCTTGGCGCAGTATTCCTCCGATATCACGTTGAACGAGTTTTCCGCTGCAACGCGCGAGCGGACCTTCTCGCGGCGCTTTTCCTGCGAGGGGTCCTTGCCGTTCGCGATGAGCGTACGGGCTGCCTCGCGCCGCTTGCGCGCCTCGCTCAAACTGATTTCTGGGTAGGACCCGATCGCGAGCTGCTTCTCGCGCCCGTTGAGCCGATATTTGAGTCGCCAGAGCTTGCCGCCCGCCGGCGTCACAAGAAGATGCAGGCCGCCCGCGTCAGCGAGCTTAATCGGCTTGCCACCGGGCTTCGCATTCCTGATTGCCACGTCGGTAAGCGCCATAATCGGTTCCCTCCGGGTTCATCATTTCCCGAAATGCCCCCAACAGTGGGGGCATCGAATTGACCGTCAGCGAGATGCCCCCAAAAAATGCCCCCAAGGATTGGCGGCTTGGGATGGACGCTATGGAACGCCAACGGTCCGAATATTGAAGAATATGGCGAATCTCGCGGCCATGTCCAGATGAATACGAACATCATGGAATGCGAGCTTGGAGCGGGTAGCGGGAATCGAACCCGCCTAGCTAGCTTGGAAGGCTAGAGCATTACCACTATGCTATACCCGCATTTCCAAGGCTGGCGGCGATTGCCATTTTGGCCCGCCTTCGTCAAGCGTGGCGTCAAGCGCGGCGTTGAGAACATTTCAGCAACATGCTAGGTTGCGCCTGTGGACGACAGCGAGAGCCCTGCCCCCGACGACGGTCGCGATGCGCCAGTTCGCAAGATCATCCACGTCGACATGGACGCGTTCTATGCATCGGTCGAACAGCGCGACGATCCGTCGCTGCGTGGCAAGCCGGTCGCGGTAGGCGGCTCGTCGCGGCGTGGGGTCGTGGCCGCCGCGTCGTATGAGGCGCGCAAATTTGGCGTTCGATCCGCAATGCCCAGCGTGACCGCGAAACGCCAATGCCCCGAACTGATCTTCGTGCCGCCGCGGTTCGACGCCTATCGCGAGATATCGCACCAGATCCGGGCGATCTTTCGCGACTATGCCGACGAGGTCGAGCCGCTGTCACTCGACGAGGCCTATCTCGACGTCAGCGCGGACAAGGCCGGCATCGGCAGCGCCACGGCGACGGCCAGGCTGATCCGCCAGCGCATTCGCGACGAAACGGGCCTCACCGCTTCGGCCGGCGTCTCGTACAACAAGTTTATCGCCAAGCTGGCGTCGGACCAGAACAAGCCCGACGGGCTGACCGTGATTCCGCCTGGCAAGGGCGCCGATTTCGTCCAGACGCTCTCGATCCGGCGCTTCCACGGCATCGGCCCGGTGACCGCGGCGAAGATGGAAGGACTCGGGATTTTTTCGGGCGCCGATCTGGCGGAAAAAGAGCCGCTGTGGCTCGCCGAGCATTTCGGCAACAGCGCCGAATGGCTGTTCAATCTGGCGCGCGGCATCGACCATCGCCGCGTCAAGTCGAACCGGCCGCTGAAATCGCTCGGCGGCGAGCGCACCTTCTTCAACGACCTGATCACCGATACCGAAATCCGCGAAGCGCTGGCGCACGTCTGCACCGTCGTGTGGGACCGCGCGGCGAAGAAGGGCGCGCGCGGCCGGACGGTGACGCTGAAGCTGCGCTATGCCGATTTCCAGACGATCACCCGCGCCAGATCGACCCCCTCGCCCATCCTCGACGGCGCCGCGCTGCTCGCCGCAGGCGAAGCGATTCTGACGCCGTTGCTCCCGACCGAACAGGGCATCCGCCTGCTCGGCGTCACGCTCAGCAAATTCGAGGGTGAAGAGGATGAGGACGACGACGAGGCTGCGGCGGCGCCCGCCGACCTGCTGAGCCTTATTTGACCGCCAGCGCGGGCGCCAGCCGCTTCAAGGCGGCCTGCATCCTGGGCGACAGCGTCTTGAAATCGCAGCGAATGATCGCATCGTCCATCACCTGAATGCCCTCGGGAGACGGAGCGCCGGTGCGGAGGATCGCCTTGCCCGCCGCAACGGCCTTCAAATGGAAATAGCCGACGCCCTGGTAGTCGCCGAGCTGCATATTCGTGAAACCGCCCGGCACGCTGTTGGTCCGCCCGATCTTCTCGAGCTCGGCGACCGGCCCCATGCTGGCGTTGGGGCCATAAAAATAGACCGCGCCCCAGCGCGCGCCGTCAAAGGCATAGCCGTTGGTGACGGTTGCGCATTTGTCCTTCGCGGCAACCCAGAAGCCTTTGGCGATCGGCATGCTGATCGTCTGCGCCGCCGCCGGTACGCTGCTCGCGGCAACCGCGAGCGCCAAAATCCATCCGCGCATCGATACCCCCACCTGTGACCGAAACTGGCGTCATGGTGGCGGACTTGAGCGGCGCGATCAACCCGCGTTGGCGAACACGCGCTCTTTCGTCGCGGTAAAGCGGATCGCGGGGTGGCGCTGCGTCACATAGCCGACTTCCCATGCATCCTTCGCCATGAACACCGGCGCGCCATCGCGATCGGTCGCGCTGGCGCCGCGATGGTCGGCCTGGAAGGCCTTGAGCGCCGCCGGATCGTCGCTCGCGATCCAGCGCGCGGTATCCCAGGGCGACTGCTCGAGCTTCGCCTCGACCTTATATTCGGCATCGAGTCGGCTGATCAGGACCTCCAGCTGCAACTGGCCGACGACGCCGACGATCATGTTGGACCCGATTTCGGGATAGAAGACCTGGATGATCCCTTCTTCGGCCATGTCGTCGAGCGCCTTGCGAAGCTGTTTGGTCTTGGTCGGGTCGACGAGCGCGACGCGGCGCAGCAGTTCGGGTGCAAAGTTCGGCAGGCCGGTGATCGTGATGTCGGTCCGTTCGGACAAGGTGTCGCCGACGCGCAACGTGCCGTGGTTTGGAATGCCGATGATGTCGCCCGGAAAAGCCTCTTCCGCCATCTCGCGGTCCTGCGCCAGGAACAGCATCGGGCGGCTGATCGCGATCGCCTTCCCCGTTCCGCCCTGCATCAGCCGCATCCCGCGCTCGAACTTGCCCGAGCAGAGCCGCATGAACGCGATGCGGTCGCGGTGCGCGGGGTTCATGTTCGCCTGCACCTTGAAGACGAATCCGGTGACGGCCTCGTCATCGGGCTGAACCGGTGCGGGCTCGGCCGGCTGCGGTTGTGGCCCCGGTGCGTGCGTGGCCAGCGCATTCAACAGATCGACCACGCCGAATTCCTTGAGCGCCGATCCGAAATAGACCGGCGTCAGATCGCCGTTGCGATAGGCGGCCGCGTCGAACGGCGCATAGCAAGCCGACGCCAGCTCGGTCTCTTCGACGAGGAGCGCGAGCGCATCGGCACTGAGCTTCGCCGCCAGCGCCGGATCGTCCAGCCCGGAAACCCCGAACCGGTCGCCCTCATACATGCGCGACGCATCGCCGCCCGGCTTCATGATGGCCGGATCGACGAGATCGTAGATCCCCTCGAACTGCCCGCCCATACCGGCGGGCCAGTTCATGGGGCACACGTCGAGCGCAAGCCGGTCGGCAACCTCGTCGAGCAGTTCGAACGGCGGCAGGCCTTCGCGGTCGACCTTGTTGATGAAGGTGATGATCGGCACCGAGCGGAGCCGGCAGACCTCGAACAGCTTCAGCGTCTGTGGCTCGATGCCCTTGGCCGCGTCGATCACCATGACCGCGCTGTCGACGGCGGTCAGCGTGCGATAAGTGTCTTCGCTGAAATCCTCGTGCCCCGGCGTGTCGAGCAGGTTGAAGACGAGACCCGCATGTTCGAAGGTCATCACCGACGACGTCACCGAAATCCCGCGCTGCTGTTCGATCTTCATCCAGTCGGAGCGCGCGCGCCGCGCCTGACCGCGCGCCTTGACCTCTCCGGCGATATGGATCGCGCCGCCGGCGACGAGCAGTTTCTCGGTCAACGTCGTCTTGCCGGCGTCGGGATGCGAGATGATGGCGAAGGTGCGGCGGTCGGGATGGGGCATGGCGCGGGCGGTTAGCAGGTGGGGCGGGATGTGGAAAGGGGCTGGCATCCGCAGAACCCCCGGCGCATGGTCGGTTCATGCGAACCCTGCTCCTCGCCGCCGCGCTGATCGCCGGCCCAGCCGCCGCCCAGGATTCGCCCTTTGTGGGCGAATACAGCCTGGCCGAAGGGCCCGACGTGGGCGGCGGGCTGCTCATCCGGACCGACGGCCGCTTTCAATATGCACTCGCTGCGGGCGCGCTCGACGAACGCGCCGAGGGGCGCTGGGAAACGCGCGGCGACACGGTATGCCTGATCACCGAGCCCAAGCCGGTGCCCCCGGCGTTCGAGAAGGGAGCGCTGATCGAGGTCGACGCGGCGATCCCCACCCTGCTCGTCACCTGGCCGAACGGCAACGGGATTGCCGGCGTCGATTTTCGCATCGGCTTTGACAGCGGCGACCCCGCCGAAGGCTATACCCAGGATTATGGCTGGACGATGCCCGACGACGACACGCGCGTTCCGCGTTGGGTCGAGATCAGCGAGCCCATCCATGGCATCGCCGCACCGCGATATGAGTTGACCGAAGCCGACGGCGGCAAGCTGCGCGTCACGATCATTCCCAATGATTTGGGCGTCGTGAATTTCGAGGGGGCCTGCGCCGAAAGGACCGATCGCGGACTCAAGCTGCATCGCGCCGAGGGCGACATGCGGTTCGTTCGCGTGGAGACCCCCTAAAGCCACAAAAGCCCCGCACGCACACACGCTTTTTGTGTCCTTTGTGGCTTTAAGGCGGCGAAAGATACGCGTGCGCACGGCAAAACCGTCTCCTTTGTCGCTTGAAGCGAAGGAGTGGATATCGACGAGATCAAAGAGCCAGACCCGAGGCTGGCACAGCGGAATAATGTAGGACAGCGTTTATTTGCGCTCGGCGATGGGCCGGTTAGGGTGGGAAGCGGACGTTCGTCCGTCCCAGCGTGTTCCCCGGCGAAAGCCGGGGCCCAGGGTGTTGCAGAGTCGGCGTTGCGTGCGCACGCTGTGGACCCCGGCTTTCGCCGGGGAACACGTCACGATCGTCCGCAATCGGTCGCTAGCCCTCCGTCATGCTGAACTTGTTTCAGCATCCACGGCCGGACCTTTCATTTCGCGCGGTGCTGAAGGGTACGGCGCCCCATGGATCCTGAAACAAGTTCAGGATGACGAGGAATGAGGGGTTCCTCCCTGTGGCGCAGCCATGGGGAGGGGGACCGTCCGCGAAGCGGATGGTGGAGGGGGCCTTGCGACGGCGGTGTCATGGCCCCTCCGTCAGCGCTGCGCGCTGCCACCTCCCCATCGCTGCGCGACAGGGAGGATCAACGGCAACAATTGGTCGTTAGCCGCCATTGCATCGAGATCGGGAGCGAGCGTCGGCTTTGGGGTGGGAAGCGGATGTTCGCCCGACCCAGCGTGCTCCCCGGCGAAGGCCGGGGCCCAGGGCGTTGCAGCGCCCACGTTGCGTGCGCACGCTCTGGACCCCGGCCTTCGCCGGGGAGCACATCAGCATCGTCCGCAATGGGTCGTTTGCCCTCCGTCATGCTGGACTTGTTTCAGCATCCATGGCCCGACCTCTCATTTCGCGCCGTGTCGAAGGGAACGGCCGCCCATGGATCCTGAAACAAGTTCAGGATGACGAAAAAAGGGACGTCGTCTGTTGGTCGGCATCTGCCGCTGTCTTCACCCTTCTCTCTTGCACTTGGCGATCGAATCGGTCACAACTTTACGTGAACGTAAAGGTAAAGACCAACGGCCTAGCGCAGAGGATTTCTTCCCCATGACCGACATTCCCACCTTCGAGATGATCAAGCTCGACGTCGCCGACAATGTCGCGACAATCACGCTGAACCGCCCCGAGCGGCTGAACTCGATGCCGCCCGCGATGGCCGACGAGATCCGTGCCGCGCTCGACCATCTGCCCAGCCTTGGCGCGCGCGCGCTGCTGATCACCGGCGAGGGCCGCGGTTTCTGCTCGGGTGCCGACCTGGGCGGCGACCGCGCGGCTTCGGCCGTCGGCGGCGGCGCGAACAGCCGCAAGGCGCTGCGCAACCATTATAATCCGATGCTGCTGGCGATCGCCAATCTCGACATTCCGGTGGTCACTGCGGTCAACGGGCCCGCGGCTGGCGTCGGTTGCAGCTTCGGCCTGTCGGGTGACTTCACCCTCGCCGCCAAGAGCGCCTATTTCCTGCAGGCGTTCGTCAATATCGGCCTGGTTCCCGACGGCGGATCGTCGTGGCTGCTGCCGCGCCTTGTCGGCCTGCCGCGCGCGACGCAGATGATGATGCTCGGCGAAAAGATCGGCGGCGAACAGGCGGCCGACTGGGGCCTGGTCTATAAATGCGTCGAAGATGCCGACCTGATGACCGAAGCAAAAGCGCTCGCGACGCGCCTCGCCAACGGGCCGACCGTCTCGTTGGGGACGATGCGCAAGATCCTGCGCGACGGCCTGTCGCAAAGCTTTGCCCAGACGCTCGACGCCGAAGCGATGGGTCAGTTCGTCGCGGGCAACAGCGAGGATGCGGTCGAAGGCGTGCTGGCCTTTGTCGAAAAGCGCAAGACCGCGTTCAAGGGCAAGTGATGATCCGTCGCCCCCGTGAAAGCGGGGGCGACGGCATGATTTATTCCGCCGCTTCTTCGATCATGATCTTCTTGTAGATGCTCGCCTTAGGATAGGAGCAAAGCCGCTTCACCATCGGCTCGAAAAACTCGAGCGGCAGCGTGTCGTAATCGGGGTCGAACGCCGGGGCGTCGTATTTCTCGCAGAATTCGGCGCAGGCCGCCGCATGGGGACTGTCGGCGAACTGGTCGCGCATATCGCGGTCGAGCCCGATATAGTGGAAGAAATAATGGCCCTGGAAAATGCCATGGTGCTGCACGATCCACAGATTCTGTTCTGACAGAAAGGGTTTGAGGATCGCCGCCGCGACCTCGGGATGGTTGAACGCACCCAGCGTGTCGCCGATGTCGTGGAGCAGCGCCATCACGACATATTCCTCGTCGCGTCCGTCGCGATGCGCGCGCGTCGCGGTTTGCAGGCAATGCTCGAGCCGGTCGACCGGAAAGCCGCCATAATCGCCGCCGAGCAGCTTCAGATGATCGAGGATGCGCGCGCCGTTGTTCGGAGCAAACTGCTTTTGCTCGCGCGCGATGATGTCCCAGTCTTCCTGCTTCCCGTCGATCATCGACCGGAATGTCGCATGTTCATGCGTCATGTCGTTCATGGCAGCCTCTCCTTATCGGCCGCCAATCTACGTCATTCGTTGTTATTTGCAACGTTATAGGTCTTGACCTCGGCCTGCGTCAGGCAACGGCGGGTCGATTTGTCTTCGGCGTTCGCAAGCGCTTTCTGCTGATACATGACTTCGGTCAACAGCTTGCGCGACACGCCCATGCGGATCAGGAAATCATTGTCCTCGCTTGCGAGCAGTGCCGCATCCTGTTCGATGTCGCCGATCAGTTCCTTGGTCGCATCGGTGCCCATCGCCACGCTCATGTCGATCGACTGGCGATCGCCCGTCCGCGTGAACATATGGACGATGAACAGCCCGCCCGGATCGATCACGCGCGGCTGCCCGCCCATGAAGATGAAATTGCACGCGCTGAAACAGGCCCAGCCCGCCGGGATACGCGTCGTCAGCCCGAAGTTCGACCGGATGATCCGTCCCGCCGCATTGCCCGCGCGCGCATCGCCGCCAGGCGAGCGCAGCCATATCTCGGCAACGTCAGGGTTCGCAGCGAGCACTTTCTTGAGGCGATCGGGCGCGCCGGCGTCGATCCGACCCTCGGCCAGAAGCACCTTGGCACTGCCCTTTTTCACCGGCGTAAACAGCATCGTCGTATTGGCAGACCAGTCGGGGCTGACCGGGCAGGTCGGGTTTGCCGGGTCCATCTTGCCCTTGGCGGCGCCGGTCAGGCACGCGAGCGCGGCACCGGCAAGGACGAGGCGGAAAAATTTAGGCGGCAAGGACATAACGCGACTGACCGCGACCTCTGCACATCTTCTTCGACACGCGCGTTTCTTCGCCCTCGACGATGACGATGTCGGTTACGTTCATGCAGCTCGAACCGTCGGCGAGCTGGTTCTTCGACGCCACGGTCGAGGATCCGGCAACATTTTCGCGTGTTTCGCTGGTCCAGTTGGCGGTTTCGCCAACCTCACCGCTCCGCGTGATTTCCTCGGTCGCTGCCGCCGCTTGCACCTGTTCCGCCGGATCGAGTTTGCACGCAATCGCATTGGTCAGCGTCCCGCTCACCTCTGCGATCGGCACATAGCTGTAGACGCCCGCCCTGCTCGCGGCGCTGCCGATCGCACTGTCGAGCACGCCGCCGACGATCGCGCGTCCGGCGCTGCTGCCCTTCTTGCCCTTCGGGCAGCCGCCGCTATCGTCCTCGCTCTGTTTCGGCTTCGGCGTCGTCACCTTGCGCAGCAGGCCGCCGAACTGGGCCTGCGCCGGCGCTGCCGCAAGCAGGCAGGCCGCGAGTACCGCGGGAGCAGCCAATAATTTCCGCATCATCTCATTCACCCTTGTCGCGCCCGTGACCGGGCAAGTTCGCGACCCCTGTAGGGGTGGTTCATGCCACCCGCTGTGATTTTCATCAACCTCGCACCAATATCTCATCCAGACAGGTTGAATTAAGGATGAATATGTCACACTACGCCTGTCATGCTGTCGCAAAAGACCCGTTATACGATCCGCGCATTCCAGCATCTTGCCGACCATTGGGGCAAGGGGCAGGTCCAGCTTGCGGATATCGCCGACGCGCAGAATATCCCGCCGAAGTTCCTGACCGTCATCCTGTCCGAAATGGCGCGCGAAGGCCTGCTCATCTCGCAGCGCGGCCGCGACGGCGGGTATCAGCTTGCGCTGCCGCCGGTCGACATCAGCTATGGCGATCTCGTCCGCCTGACGCGCGGGTCGCTGGCGCTCGTCCCCTGCGCTGCGCGCAACGCGCACGAGCAATGCAAGAATTGCCTGCCCGAGGCCGAATGCCGGATGCGCAGCCTGATGCTGAAAGTCCGCGACGACACCGCCTCGATCCTCGACCGCATCACGCTGGCCGATCCGATCCAGATCGAACCGCTGTTCGAGAAGGAAGAGGCGGCCGAATAGGGCCGGTCCGCGCGGAGAGAGGCATCGCATGAATTCGGTCACGGCATTCCGCACCCAGTTGGCAAAGCTGCCCGATATATTGGCAGCCGATCCAGGCCGCTTCGGCGCGGGCGTGAAAATGCTGCTCTCGTGCGGAAGCCGCAATATCCTGCCCGCTCTTGCCGAAGCCGAAGCCTGCGGGATCGAGGCCAGAGGCGTCGGACGCAGGCACATATTGGTGGAAATCGAAGATGCGGTACCCGACGCCCAGTGGGTCGAAACCCGGGGCCGCGACATAGCGCAATATTTCGAACGCATCAGCGGCACCGATCCGCAAATCGGCTTTGACCGAAGCGCCTGAAGGCATCGCCGCCTCAGGACCAATAGCGCTTGCGGATCAGTTGTTTATAGAGCTTGCCGGTTTCGTGCCGCGGAAGCGCGGGGTCGAAATCGACCGAGCGGGGGCATTTGAGATGGCTCAGATGCGCGCGACAATGGTCGATCAGCCGCGCGGCCAGTTCGGGACCCGCATCCTCCCAGCGGTGCGGTTGCACAACCGCCTTCACCGCTTCGCCCATCTCCGGGTGCGGGACGCCGATGACCGCGGCGTCGGCGACCTCGGGGTGCAGGATCAGAAGATTTTCCGTTTCCTGCGGATAGATGTTCACGCCGCCCGAAATGATCATGAAGCTCTTGCGGTCGGTGAGGAAAAGATAGCCCTCCTCGTCGACATGGCCGATGTCGCCGAGCGTGCTCCATCCCGGATGCGCGGGGTGCCGCGCGTCGCGCGTCTTTTCGGGATCGTTGAGATACTGGAAATCCCATCCGCCTTCGAAATAGACGAGCCCGTCGGACCCCGGCGGCAATTCACCGCCGTCCTCGCCGCAGATGTGGAGCGTCCCCCAATCGGCGCGGCCGACCGATCCAGGCTTTGCCAGCCACTCGCCGGGCGTTATGAACGTCGACCCATTACCCTCTGATCCACCGTAATATTCATAGACTATGGGGCCGAGCCATTCGATCATCCGGCGCTTGACCTCGACGGGGCATGGCGCGGCGGCATGGACGATCTTTTCGAGCGACGAAAGATCGTAACGGCCGCGCGTTTCGACCGGCAGCGCGAGCAGGCGAATGAACATGGTCGGCACCATCTGCATGAACGACACGCGATAGCGCTCGATCAGCCGCAGCACGTCCTCGGCATCGAACTTGTCCATGATCACCAGCGTCGCGCCCAGCCGGTGCGCCGCCATCCCATAGGCCAGCGGCGCAGTGTGATACAGCGGCGCGGGGCACAGTAATATGCTTGCCTCGCCCACGCCATAGCGCCCGGAAATACGGTCGGCGAGCATATGCGGCTCGTCGGCAGGCCCCCCGGTCAGCGGCAGCCTTATGCCTTTGGGGCGCCCCGTCGTGCCCGACGAATAGACCATATGAAAGCCGGCGCTTTCATCGGCGATCGGCACGGGCGGATGGCCCGCGAGCGCGTGGTCCCATGACTCGGCACCCGCAAGCTCCGCGCCGATGTCGAAAATATGCCGAACACGCGGCGCGAGCGATGACCGGTCGGCGAGCAGCGCCGCCGACGCAGCGACGTCCGCGTGCGTCACCAGCAATGTCGCGCTGCTGTCGTTCAGGATATAGGCCGCTTCCTCGGCGGTCAGCTGCGTCGATATCGGGCATATATAAAGGCCAGCCCGTTGAGCCGCCCAATATATCTGATAAAATTCAAGGCAGTTCTTGAGCCAGACCGCGACCGTTTCGCCCGCGGCGACGCCAAGCGCACGGAACAGTCGCGCACCGCGGTTCGCCACCGCTTCCAGCTCGCCGTAGCTGGTTGCCGACCCGTCGGCGGCCATGACGAGCGCAGGACGGTCGGGCGCCGACCGCGCGAACAATCGTGGATGCATCGGCAACCTCTCCCCATCTTCGATGAGTTATATAACTACGTTTACTTTCTATGTCGATTGACATATTGGCAGGCAGAAGCCGACAGCATGGCGTAAGCTGGCGCGCTATGGGAAAGGATAAGCTATCATGGACCTCAAACCGGGTTCGCGCTGGAAGAGCGCGGTGTGCGACGCCCAGCTCGTTGTCGTCCGGCCCCCGAAAGCGACGGGCGAACTGCAATGCGGCGGCGCTGCCGTGTTGCCGATCGACGATCCGGCCGCTCCGACCGGCGCGATCGATCCCGCCTTTGCCGAGGGCGTCGCGATCGGCAAACGCTATGTCGACGAGGAAAGCGGGCTGGAAGTGCTCGGCGCCAAGGCCGGCAAAGGCTCGCTGGCCTTCAACGGTGCCGCGATGACGGTCAAGGGCGCCAAGCCGCTTCCCGCTTCGGACTGATCTTCATGCGGACGTCGTTGCTCCTCGATATTGCCGCCGACGCCTGTCCCGAGCGCACCGCGCTCGGCAGCCGCGACGACGCCTTTGATTTCCTGTCCTATCGCGCCCGCGCGCGCTGCGTCGCTGGATGGCTTGCCGAACAGGGCAAGGCGAACACGGCCTTTCTGGGCATGAATGGCACCGCCCTTCCCGTGCTTCTTTTCGCTTGCGGCATTGCGGGGACGCCGTTCGTACCGCTTAATTACCGCCTCGCCGACGGCGATCTCAACAAGCTGGTCGCGCGGAGCGCCCCGTCGGTGCTGATCGTCGACGACGATATGCTGCCGCGGATCGTACCGACGGACGGCGTCGAGCTGATCGCGCGGAGCGATTTCGAGGCCGAATTCATGGCCGGCCCGACGCCCGAAACGGCCGAGCCGCCCGAAGCCGAGAATGACATCGCGGTGCTGCTGTTCACCAGCGGCACGACAGGCGATCCCAAGGCGGCGGTGCTGCGCCATGCGAACCTTACCTCTTATGTCATGTCGACCGTCGAGTTCCTGGGCGCCGACGAAGCCGAAGCGGCGCTGGTCAGCGTACCCGCCTATCATATTGCCGGAATTTCGGCGATCCTGACCGCGGCCTATGGCGGCCGACGCATCGTCTATCTGCCCGCCTTTACCGCCGAGGACTGGGTCGCGACCGCCGCTGCCGAGGGCATCACCCATGCCATGGTGGTTCCCACGATGCTCGACCGCATTCTCGACGTCATGGCCGCGACGGGCCAGACGCTGCCCGCGTTGCGCGCCTTGTCCTATGGCGGCGGAAAAATGCCCGAGCCGGTGATCGCGCGCGCATTGACGACGTTGCCCCATGTCGCTTTCGTCAACGCTTATGGGCTCACCGAAACCAGCTCGACGATTTCGCTGCTTGGCGCCGACGATCATCGGGCGGCATTCGCCTCCGACGATCCAGCCGTGCGCCGGCGCATCGCGTCGGTCGGCCAACCGCTGCCAAGCATCGAACTGGAAATCCGCCGCGAAGACGGGTCGTGCTGCGCCGCCGGCGAGCATGGCGAAATCCATGTCCGCGGCGAACAGGTCTCCGGCGAGTATCTGCACAAGAAAGCCATTGCCGACGACGGCTGGTTCGCGACCAACGACGCGGGCTGGATCGACGAGGGCGGGTATCTGTTCGTCGAAGGGCGGCTCGACGATGTCATCGTGCGCGGCGGCGAGAATATATCGCCGGGCGAGATCGAGGATCTGCTGCGCGGCTTCGACGATATCGCCGATTGCGCGGTGCTGGGGATTCCTTGCGAAAAATGGGGCGAAAAAGTCGTCGCGGTGATCGTGTCGCGCTCGGGCCAGCCCGATACCGGCGCGATGGCGGCAGCGATCCGCGGTCGCCTGCGGTCGACCAAGACGCCAGAGGCATGGTTCGTCCGCGACGAGCTTCCGTACAATGAAACGGGAAAGCTGCTGCGCCGAATCCTGAAGGCCGAACTGGCGGAAGCCGTCTGCGCCGATTAACAAGGCCTATGACCGGCCCCGACCATCTCGACGCCGACCGCCTCTCGGCGCCGGGCGGCAATCCGGTGCTGGTCACCGATGCGGCGACGTGGCGGCGGCCGGAAGCGCCGATCCAGGCCGTGGTCATCGGCGTCGATCGCGACGGCGCCCTGCCTGCGACTATGGCCGACGATTTCGATGTGCTGCTCACCGCAGCACCCGACGCGACGCGCCCGTGGGTCTCGCTCGACGCCAGCAATTTCGATGCGCAGGTCGGACGGTTGACGGACGCCGCGAAGGCGAACCCGCAAGCAGCGACGATTGCTGCTGCGACCCTGCGGCTGAACAGCACGCTGCCGCTGGCCGATGCTCTCACGGTCGAATCGCTCGCCTATTCGGCGCTGCTCGGCGGAACGGAGTTCGCGCGGTGGCGGGAAGCGGCCAGCCGCGGCTCTGTCAGCGAAGCGCCGGCCGTGCCCGTGCTCGTCGCGCGTGACGGCGACTCCATCGTGCTGACGTTGAACGATCCTGCGAACCGCAACGCGATGTCGGCGGCGATGCGCGATGCGCTGTATGAAGCGCTCGCCAACACACTCGACGATCCGACCCGACCGACGGTTCGCATTGACGGTGCGGGCAGATGTTTTTCGACCGGGGGCGACCTCAGCGAGTTCGGCACCGCGCATGACCTGGCCGAAGCGCATCTTGTCCGCACGTTGCACAGTTGCGCGCGCGCACTCGACGCACTCGGCGATCGCGCGACGGTCTGCATGCACGGCGCGTGCGTCGGGTCGGGGATCGAGGTGGCGGCCGCCGCGCACCGACGCGTGGCGGCGGCGGATAGCTGGTTCCAACTGCCCGAACTGGCGATGGGACTGATCCCCGGTGCGGGCGGCACAGCAACCGTTGCGCGCGTGATCGGGCGCCACCGGACCATGTGGATGCTGTTGTCGGGCAGAAGGGTCGGTGCAGCGCAGGCGCTCGATTGGGGCCTTTTTCATGCGGTCGAGAGCGGACGATGAGCCGGCTTCTCGACGCCGTCGCGGCAGCAGGCGACCGACTGGTTGCGGCCTCGCAGAACGCGATCGTTTTCGACCCGCGCCGCGCCCTGTCGCGTGCCGACGACCTCGCGCTCGGCGAGCCCGGCCTTTGGTCACCCAATCGGCATTGCCGCCTTGTGCGATGCCGCGACGGATGGATCGCGATATCGCTCGCTCGCGAGGAAGACCGCGACCTTGTGCCCGCGTGGACCGGCGCGGATTTCGACGAGAATCCCTGGCAAGCGATCGTTGCCAGCGCCGCCAATCGAACGGCGTCGGAAATGGTCGAGGCCGCGATCCTGTTGCATATGCCCGCCGCGCGCGTGGGCGAAGCGGCGCCGCTCGCGCGGCAACCGCTGACAGACGGCGCGCGCGTCGATGGCGGCGTGCTGGACCTGTCGGCGCTGTGGGCCGGCCCCTATTGCGGTGCCCTGCTCGCCGAGGCAGGCCATGACGTCATGAAGGTCGAAAGTACGACGCGGCCCGATCCGACCCCCATCCATACGCCCGGCCTCGATGCGCGGCTGAATGGCCGAAAGCGCAGGTTGCGCATGACGCTCGAACCGTCGGAACTGGGCGCCTTGATCGGGGCCGCAAAAGTGCTGATCACGTCGGGGCGGCCGCATGCGTTGGCAAGGCTCGGCCTCGACGAGCGGCGCGTGTTCGCGCTCAACCCCGGATTGCTCTGGATCGCGATCACCGCGCATGGCTGGCGGGGCGAGGCGGCGATGCGTGTCGGGTTTGGCGACGACTGCGCCGCGGCGGGCGGGCTGGTGGGCTGGCCCGAAGGCGAGCCCCGGTTTCTGGGCGACGCGCTGGCCGACCCGCTGACCGGACTGACCGCGGCGACGCTCGCGCTCGAAGCGCTTGCGGCGGGGCAGTGCGGATTGCTCGACGTTCCGCTCGCGCCGACCGCCGCGCGCTTCGCGGCGGCGCTTGCATGAGCGAGCGCTTCGATCTCCTCATCCGTAACGCCCGGGACGCATCGGGCGCGAACCTCTCCATCGGCATAAGCGACGGGCGGATTGCCGCGATGAGCCCCGATGTCGAGGGTTTCGGCCCCGAATATGACGCGCGCGGTCAGACCGCAGGGCCGGGCCTTCACGACCACCACCTCCACCTTCTGGCAACCGCAGCGCGGATGGAGTCGGTCGACCTGGCCGATGCGGCGAATGCCGACGCCGCCATAGCCCGGCTGCGGACGAGCGCCGGCGCACCGGGCACCTGGGTGCGCGCGATCGGCTATGACGAACGAACCGCCGGCCTTCCCGATCGCGTGCTACTCGACGCCTGGTTGCCCGACCATCCGCTGCGGATACAGGATCGCACCGGCGCCTTCTGGCTGCTCAACGGCGCGGCGCTCGAAAAACTAGGCAGCCCGCCGTTTCCCGACTGCGTCGAGCGCGACGGCGATGGCCGCCCCAGCGGGCGCATCTGGCGCGGCGATGCCTGGTTGCGCGATCGGATCGGCGGTGCGCCGCCGTCGCTTGACGCGCTGGGCGCGCGGTTCGCTCGATGGGGTGTCACCGGCGTGACCGATGCCGGCGCGTCGAACGGCGCGGCCGAGGCGAAGCTTCTTGCGATGGCGATGCCGCAGCACCTGGTCCTGATGGGAACCGAAGATCTGCCCGCCGGCGATGGCTATACGCTGGGGCCGGTCAAACTGCTGCTCGATGAAAACGACCTGCCCGAGATCGAAACCGTCGCTGCCCGGATCGCAGCGGCGCGCGCGCATCGCCGTCCTGTCGCTGCGCATTGCGTGACGCTTGGCGAACTCGTCTTCTTTTTGCAGGCGCTCGCACAGGCGGGCGGATCGCGGCCGGGCGACCGCATCGAGCATGGCGGGATCATCCCCGAAAGCCTGATCGGCGACATCGCGGCGGCGGCGCTGACCGTCGTGACCCAGCCCAATTTCATTCATGATCGCGGCGACCGCTACCGCGCCCAGATGGACGAGCAGGATCTGGGCGATCTCTATCGAACCGGGTCGCTGCTCTGCCGCGGCGTCCGGGTGCTGGGCGGATCGGACGCGCCCTATGGCGACGCCAATCCATGGATCGCGATCCGCGCGGCAACCGACCGGCGCACCCGCGGCGGCGCTATCATCGGGCCGGACGAACGGATCGGCCGCCCGGCTGCGCTGGCGCTCTATCAATCGCGTCCGCTGAGGGTCGGAGCGCCTGCCGATCTGATCCTCTATGACTGGGCCAAGGACAGCGGCGCACTGGCCGATGTCGGCCTGACCCTGATCGGCGGAACCATCGCCTGGCAGCGCTAGGCAGCGCGAAGCACGGCGATCAGGCGAGCAGCGCGAATTTCGTGTCGGCGAGGCCGCCCATCGCGTCGGCCATCAGCGCCGCCTCGCGCGTTTCGTGCGCGTTGCAGAGGATGATCGCGGGTTCGGGCGCGATCCGGTCCCCGGCCACCGCATCGCGAAACGCCGCCCACGCGGCGGAATGGTCGGCAAAACCCAATGCCAGCGCAGTTTCGATTTCGCGCTTTTCGGCGGCCTGGAAAGCCGGTTCGTACCGTTCGATCGCGCGCCACCATTTGATCAGCCGCGCCAGCCCCTTGGCCTTCACCGCCGCCTGCTGGTCGGCGATGCGCGGCACGATGCTGTCGCGGACGTCGTCGAGCGCGATGGCGAAGCTGCGGTCGTGCGCGCCGCGCGGAGCGTCGGCCAGGGCGACCGGCGGCAGCGCGATCCCCGCCGCCTCGGCCAGCGCTTCGGACAAGACACGCCGGTGGATCGTCGAATAGACGAGGTTCATGCCAAGGTTCGGAGGCGGCGGCGCATCGGGATCGTCATAGCGCGAGCGCCGCGCAAAACCGGTCTGGAACAGCAGGCGCCAGTACCGGATGCGCGCAAGATCCACCGGGTGACCGCCCGCCGCTTCATAGGCTGCAAAGGCCTGCGGCAAGGGCACGAAGCCCTGAAACAGCATCCGCAGGCACAGCATCGCAAGGTCGGCCATGGGGTCGCCATAGTGGACGAGCTCCCAGTCGAGCAGCGCGGTGACGCGGTCGCCTTCGTACAGGAAATTGCCGGGACCGGCATCGCCGTGGACAATCACCGGCGCGGGCATGTCGCCGGGGACATTCGCCTCGAGCCACGCCAAGGACAGGTGAATGAGCGGATCCCAGGCCTTGCCGCTGTTCGCGGCCTGCAAGGCAGCGATGCGGCGCCGAACGAACATGTCGGCCGGCTCGACCGGCCCCATGCCCTCGACCGGCCTTGCAACCGCGTCGATGCGGTGGAGAGCGGCGAGCTGCGCCATGAAGTCCTGGGCAAGCGCGGTCCGCTGCGCGGCGTCGGCGATGGCGCCAAAGCGATCCTTGCCGGACACCATGCCGCAGACGAGCGCGCGCTGATCGGGAACCGAGGCGTAATAAGGGGCGACCCGGACGCCGGCATCGGCGAGCGGCCCCGAAAGGGCACGAAGCACCGCGGCCTCGCGGAGGAACGCCGCATCGTCGCCCGCCCCCGCCTTGTGAACGTCGTAATTCATATAGGCGCTGGCGACGCGCCCGTCGGGCCATGCGAGGTCGAGTTCGGCGCCGTCGCGCGACGCGCCGCCCCCGCCGCGCGGCCGGACGGCGGTGATACCTGCGCCGCTCGCGGCTTCGACCGCGGCGGCGAGGCCGTCGGGAAGCAGCGAGGCCGGATCCATCGTCAACCGACGATCCCGGCGTCGCGGAATGCCGCGATCTCGGCATCCGAATATCCGATTTCGCGCAGGATCTCGTCGCTATGCTGTCCGACTGCCGGCGCGCAACGCTTGAAGACGACCGGCATATCGCCGAAATTCCAGAAGGCGCCGGGCTGTTCGACGATGCCATAGAGCGGTTGCGGCAGAACCGAGACGAGATTGAGCGCGCGGTTCAGCGGATCGTCGAAGAAGCGGTGCATCGCATTTTCGAAATTCACCGCGTCGCAGGGGACGCCCGCGGTTTCGAGCGTCGCGATCAACGCATCGGCTTGCCGGCTTTTGGCCGCATCCGCGAACCCGGCTTCGTCGCTTCCCATCGCTTCGCGCATCGCGGCTTGTTGCCCGGGCTTGCGCGCAGCCACGGCGACCCAATTGCCGTCGGCACACTCGAAAATGCGGTGGTAGGGCGAAAAGCCGGTCTGGTCGCTCGTGAGGTGACAGGTTTCGGTCAGTTCGCCGTCGGCGCCGATCAGCCTTTCGCCCTGGGTGAAGGCTGCGAGCCCGAGCAGCGAGGTCTGCGTCGTATAGCCGCGGCCCGTGGTGCGCTTGGCATAAAGCGACGCCATCAGTTCGACCAGGCAGCTTTGCGCGGTCGAAACGTCCATCGTGCCGGGACGGTTGAAAACCGGACGATTGCCCTCCCCCGCATTTTCGAATTCCCAACCGGCGATCGCGTTGAAGATCGAGTCGTAACCGGGCCAGTTGCCGCGATTGCCGCGCTGGCCATAGGCGCTCGAATAGTTGAACGCGATATCGGGATTATATTTGCGAATGCCCTCTTCGCTGAGCCCGAGCTTCGCGGCCCCCTTGAAGCGCATATTGTGGTGGACGAGTTCGGCCCATTGCAGCAGCCGTTCGAGGATCGGCTGCGCGGCGGGATTGGTGAGGTCGAGCGCGAGGCTGCGTTTCGACCGCGCCGCCGCCTGATAATAGCGGTGCATGAAGCGGATCCGGTCGCCGGTCAGCGCTTCGACCTTGATGACGTTGGCGCCCATGTCGCCCATCATCGACGGCCCCATCGGCCCAGCGAGGAACATGCCGAGGTCGAGGACGCGGACGCCTTCCAGGACTTCTTCAGGGCCCGGATGGGCGGCGGGGACCGGCTTGGCCGCCCATGCAACCTCGCCGCCCTCGCCCAGGCGCGGTGCTGGGCGGCCCTGCGGCAGGTCGGCGTCGGTGTGGAACGGGACATTGGGCTGACGGGTCTTGCCGAGGTCGGGGTCGTCGACCTCGATCACATACAGGTTCGCCTCGGCATCGTCGTGGCGCAGCACTTCGCCCATCGGATAGGCAGGCTCGGCGGCGATGTCGGCGGCGCGAAGGTCGGCGAGCCAGCTAGCGAGCGGGCGGCGGCGAAACGCGTCGATGATGCCTGCCTCGCTTTCCAGATCGACGTCGGTCTCGGCCATCACGTCCCACATCGTCGGCATCGTGGCATAATCGAACTGCCGGGTCGGATCCATGATCTGGAGCCAGTCGCCGCCGGCGCATTGGAACAATTGCTGTGCGATCGGCCGCGGCCCTGGCGGATAGGTGACGGGGTCGGGCATCGGCCCTTCGCTGTTGCGCGCCCAGACGAGCGGCAGCGTCGAGAGAAAGCCCTGAAAGATCGAGGTGTGCGCTGCGCCGCCCTGCCCCGTCTGCAATCGCATGACGAGGCGTGCGAGGAGCGCCGAAGCGGCAAGATGCGCAGCCGCCCAGCTGCCCTGCCGATAGCGATAGACGATCGGACCGGCGCGGTGGCCATCATTCTCGTACATCGCCCCGACGCGCGCGGCGACGAGCAGTTCGTCATCGCTGCGCTCGACATCGGGGTGGTTCGCGGGCGAGCCGGTGACCGCCGTGACGACCAGATGCGGGTGAGTTTCCGCAAGCGTAGCGTCATCGAGACCGAGCGCCCTGGCGCGCGCGGGGGTGAACTGGTGAATCAGGGCATCGGCGCCGACCAGGCGGTCGTGGAGCGCGGCCAGCCCGTCGACGCTGTCGAGGTCGAGGACGACGCTCCGCTTGCCCCTGTTCCAGTTCGCGAAGGGCGCGGTACCGCGGGCGGGGTCGCCGCCGGGGCGCTCGACCTTCGCAACGTCGGCGCCGAGTTCGGCCAGCATCAGCCCGGCGACCTGGACGGCCATCCCTTCGCCGATCTCGACGATGCGAAGGTCTCCGAGCATCGGTCAGGCCTTGCGGAAGTTGGGAAGAACCCAGTCGTCCTGGATCGGAGTCCAGTCGACGACGACCTTCATCCCGATATGGACGTCCTCGGCATCGCAGCCCGAGACGTTGGCATTGAGGCGCGTACCCGGCGCGCCGTCGAGGTCGACGACGACGGGGACATAGACATAATCCTCGCCATTCTTGGGATTCTTGTTGCAGATCGCATAGCTGAACACCGTGCCAGTGCCGGGGAGTGCCGGCCATTGCTTCTCGCGGCTGCCGCATTCAGGGCAAACCGCAGTCGGGGGCATCCGGAAATGGCCACACTCGCCGCATTCGCAGGCGGTGAGCTTATGCGCCTTTGCCGCCTGCCAGAACGGCTCGGTGTCGGGGTTGGTGGTGATACGGATCTGGTCGCCGGGGAGCGCGCGAGCGGGGCCATAGGTCATGTCGATCAATCCTTGCGCAGGATGAGGCTGGAGACGGGGAGCGACGCGGGGCCGCCCGAGACGAGCGCGAATTCAGCATCCTTGACCTGGTTGATCGCGGTGCCGCGCACCTGTTCGACACCTTCGACGATATGCGTCATGCCGATGATATAGGCCTCGTTGAGGTTGCCGCCGTGGGTGTTCACCGGCGTGCCGCCGTTGACACCCTTGCCGGTCGCGGGATCATAGCGCAGCTTGCCCGACAGGACATAATCATTGCCTTCGCCCTTCTCGCAAAAGCCATAATCCTCGAGCTGCATCAGCACCATCGGGCTGAAATGATCATAGATCAGCGCGACGTCCATATCCTTGGCACTGAGCCCCGACTGCGCCCAGACGCGGTCGGCAGTGAATTTATGGCCCGAGCTCGCGAAATGCGGGTCGGGCATCCCCATCCACGCAAAGGCACGGCCCCATTCGCGCTGTCCGCCATGCGCGGCGGCGTGGACGACCGCAGGCTTGTGGCGGCAGTCCTTTGCGCGGTCCATCGTGGTCGTGATCACCGCAACCGCACCATCGGTTTCAAGACAGAAGTCCAGTCGGCGAAGCGGATCGGCGAGCATCACCGACGCGTCATACTGCTCCTTGGAAAGCGGCTCCTTGCGTACCGCTTTCGGCCGATTGTGCGTGTTGGCCCGGGTTGCCATCACCACTTCCCCGAAGGCGTCCTGTGTCGTGCCGTAAAGATGCATGTGGCGACGCGCGAGAACCGACATCAGGTGGCCGGGACCGACGAGGCCCGACGGCTGGAGGAAGCTGTTTTCGGGGTTGGGCGCCGCCGAGCCGAAGACGACACCCAGGCGATGCTGCGGCAATTGCTGCAGCGCCATCAGCGTCACCGTATAGGTGCAATCCTCGTTCATCAGCCCTGCGGTCGCCAGGCCGATCGCACCCGGGCAACCGCCGCCGCCACTGGTCAGCGTCGCCGACCAGCTGATATGCGGCATGCCCAATGTCTCCATCAGGCTGGCGGTGTCGAACTTGTCGAGATAGCCCGCGCCCGCAGTCGAATAATAGGAGAAGCCGTCGATCTGCTTATGGCTGATCCCCGCATCGGCGCAGGCGTTCATGATCGCCTCGACCGCCATGTCGTTGATCGTGCGCGGCCAGCTTTTGCCGCGCACATAATAGTCGGTCGCCCCGACACCGACGATCGCGCATTTATCCTGATTGGCCCAGGCCATGCTTCTCTCCCGATTCCCAGTTATCTAACTAGGTTTAATATGATCGTGGCGAACGCTTGTCCAGCGGTCAAGCGAAATGGAGCGTTCGATACTTGCCGCGAAAATAAAGCAGCGGGTCGCGTCGCGGCTCGAAAATCGCCTTGAGCACGCGCCCGACGAGGATGAAATGATCGCCGCCGTCGTGGACCGCGTCGCGCGCGCATTCAAAGCTGCTGAGCGATCCGGTGAGCACCGGCGTACCATATTCCCCCGTTTCCCATGGCGTTGCCGCAAAGCGGTCCTCGCCCTTCCCTGCGAAGCGGTTCGAGGCGGGTTGCTGACCGATCTGGAGCACGTTGACCGCAAAGCGTTCGGCCTCGCGCAGGAAGGGAGCGCTGCCGGCGCCGTTCGCGATACAGGCGAGCAGCAGCGGCGGGTCAAGCGACACCGAGGTGAAGCTGTTCGCGGTGAGCCCGACCGGTGTCCCGTCGGGGCAAAAGGCCGTGACGATCGTCACGCCGGTCGCGAAGCAACCAAGCGCATCGCGAAACGTGCGTGCGTCCGATCCGGCGCGATACTCAGGCGAACCGCGTGGCGCCCGGCGCTCCAGAAAATCGATCAAATGCCCATTCAGCGCATCGATCCGGTCATCGACAACGACGAGCGCGGCATCCTCCACCTCGATCAGTTCGCCGTCGGGAAGCAGCTCGACAAAGGCGGCCGCGTCATCGTGCGACACAAGCTCGCTCATCGCGCCGCGAACATAGAGCGTCGGCAAAGCGATATGGGCGGCAACGCCCTTGAGGCGCTCGGTCATCGATGCCGTATCGAAGGCGCCGAGCATCCGGACATCCCACTCCGCCTGCCCCGGAGCGAGCGCCGCAGCGTCGCGCAGGCGCGCACCGATCTTTCGCGACACGTCGGGATCGACGTTGAGCGGCAGATCGACGAGGACCAGCCCCGCGGCGAGCAGCGCCGCGTCGCGTTCGAGCGCCGCGCTGGCGATCCAGCCGCCAAGCGTCGATGCGACGATGACCGGGCGCGTGCCCAGCTGCGCGAGCACGGCGCGCAAATCCTCGACCATCGCCTCAAAATCATAGCGGCCGTCCTCGGGCCACTCGCTGCCGCCATGGCCGCGCAGATCGAGGCTGATCACGCGCCGTCCCGCCTGCTGCAGCGCGTCGGCGACGCGGTCCCACACCCGGCGCGTCTGTCCGGCCCCGTGGAGCAACAGAACCGCGGGATCATGGTCAGCCCCGATCACATCCGCCTCGATCCGGACGCCCGCGAAACCGCGATACTGGGCGATGCTCATGCGGCGTTGCCCGGCGCTGCGCCGACACCAAGCCACACGTCGAATTGTTCCGACCGGCGCCGCATCATCAGGCGGGCAATATCCTCGTCGCCGTCGATGATCGCACTGCACAGGCTTCGCTGCATCGCGCGCGTTCGTGCGCGCCGGTCGGGATCGGCGTACAGGTCGCTGTCCCGTTCATCGAGGCCAAAGCTGTATCCGATCTCCATGACCAGCTCGACCACGGGATTGCCGCTCATCCGTGCGATCATGCGGGCGAGTTCGACCTCCGCCACGATCAGTTCGCGCGCCGTGTCATGGCCGTCGATCCGGCCGACGAATTCGCGCATCCGTTCGGCATCCTCGTCGGTTCGCAAGCGCGCCGCTGCGACGGCCGCCTCTTCCGACACCGGGCGCGTGACCTGGATGACGTCGCCAAGGTTCGCGCCGCGCATGCGCAGGAAGCGCGCGAGCGACTGGATCGCGTCGCGGGCGTCGGGCCGCTCGGCAAAATAACCGCCCTTGGTGCCGCGCCGGATGCTGATCAGCCGGTCGCGTTCGACCATCTTGGCCGCCTGTCGAAGCGTCGGCCGACTGACCCCGAAGCGCCCGAGCAATTCGTCCTCGGCGCCCAGATAATCGCCAGGATCGGCCGCGAGACTGAGCCCCGCCAGCGCACGCGCGGTGCGGCTTGCGAGCGTTTCATTGCCACCGGCCAATTGCATGATCCTCTCCCTTAATAGGTATCTATTTACGGGATGATATGCCGATTGTCCAGATTATCCTTGCCGCGACTTATATAACTAGGTACTTGTTATGCGAAACCGGATCAAGCCGAGTCGAGAGGATATTCGCCATGAAACCCTTCATATTCAGCGCCGACAGCCACATCATGGAGCCTGGCGACATTTTCCTGGAGGGCCTGCCGGCGTCGTTGAAGGATCATGCGATCCACGCGCGCAAGGAGGGCGAATATCTGATCACCGGCACGAAGGACAAGATCATCTATCGCCTGCGCGTCGGGCAGCATCGCGAAAAGGCGCTGGGCGACAGCGAACGGCGCGGCATTCGCGAGATTGCGGGGCGACTGGAGGATATGGAGCTTGAAGGGATCGACAGCGAGATCTGCTTCCCCTCGCTCGGCCTGTGGCTCTATTGCCTCGACAACCCGGACGCCGAAGCCGCGTCGGCGCGGCTCTACAATGACTGGAACGACAGTTTCCTCGGCGGGCATCCGAACCGCTTCGTTCGTTGCGGCATGCTGCCGGTGCTCGATTTCTCGAACACGCTGGCCGAACTCGACTATCTGGCATCGAAGGGCTTTACCGCCGCCATGCTGCCCGCGGTGACGCCGCCGACCCTGCCCAAATATAATAGTGAGGCGTGGGATCCGGTGTTCGCAAAGGCCGCGTCGCTGGGCATCGTGTTCGTGATGCACACGGGGACCGGCCTGGAAAGCGTCATCGTCGAACGCGGCCCTGGCGCAGGGATCATCAACTACACCAACCAGATGAACGACGCGCAGCACAGCGCCATGTATCTGGTGTCGGGCGGCGTGCTCGACCGCAATCCCGGCGCCAAGGTCGCGTTCATCGAAAGCGGTGCCAGCTGGCTCGTCGCGCTTGCCGAGCGCATGGACGAGGTGTCGGTTGCGCACGCGAATTTCGTCTTCCCCAAACTCAGCCGCTCGCCGAGCCAGATCGTCGATGACCAGATCTGGGTCAGCTTTCAACACGACCGCGCGTGCATCGCGTCGGCGTCGGCGGGCCTGCCGGGCGCGAAGAATGTCATGTGGGGTTCGGATTATCCGCACGCCGAGGGGACCTTCCCGATCAGCCGCCGCATCGTCGACGAACTGTTCGAAGGGATGGACGTCAGCGACGAGGTGCGGCGCAATATCCTGGGTCTGAACGCTGCGCGGTTGTTCGGAATTACGCCCGAGGTGTCGACGAGCGCGAAGGTCGCGGCGTAAATTTATCCTCCCTGTGGCCGCAGGCCATGGGGAGGTGGCAGTGGCGTAGCCGCTGACGGAGGGGCGATGGCGCATCGGTCGCTGGCCCCTCCACCACTCGCTTCGCGAGCGGTCCCCCTCCCCATCGCTTCGCGACAGGGAGGATTATCGTTCACTCCGCCAGCGGCTTTGCCGTCCGCCCTGCCATGATCGCGGCGATTCCGCCGACGAGCAGGCACCCCGACAGGATCGCCAGCGACGGCTGCAGCGACAGGGCGCCATAAGTCGGGGTGAAAGCCTTGCTGAGATAGCCCGCAACGGTGCCGCCAAGACCGACCCCGGCAAGTCCGATGAACATATTGATCGTCGCCGACATCATCGCGCGCATCTGCACCGGGACCTGCGCAAAGCACAGAGCGATGATCGGGCCGAGGTGCAGCGTCATCATGAACTTCACCACGACGAAGCAGGCGAGCGCCACATAGGCGTTGCTCGTGAGGGCAAAGCCGACGCCGAACGGAAAGGAAATCAACAGGCCGATGCCCGCGAACCAGCCGTTGAAGCGCGGGTTTGCCTGGCCATAGCGGTCGCTGACCCAGCCCGCGACGAGATTGCCGATGACGAGCCCCGCGGCCATCGCACCGCCGAGCCAGAAGCCCGTTTCGGTCTTGTCCATGCCGTGCACGCGCTGAAAGAAGGACGCGCCCCACAAGATGAAGGCAAAGCCGGTGAGCGGCACCATGCAAAGCAGCAGCCCCACCCAGCGGAGCGACGGATTCGACGCCATGGTGCGCAGCACGTCGCCGAGACCGGCCTGCGGGGGAAGAACCGTTTCGACAACGCCGCGGCGGCGGGGTTCGGCAGCCAGCAGATAGACGGCAAGACCGATGGCGACGCCCGGCAGGCCGACGATCAGAAAGACCGTGCGCCAATCATACCACTGCGACAGCCAGCCCGCGAGAGCGAGCCCGCCCGACAGGCCCACGGCATTGGCGGCAAGCATGATCGAGATGACGGTGGTGCGCCGCTCCTTCGGGAAAATGTCGGTGAGCAGCGACAGGCCCGCCGGACCCGCGCCAGCCTCGGCAGCCGCAAGACCGATGCGCGCGAGGAGCATTTGCCAGAAGCTGTGCGCATAGCCCGACAGCGCCGTCGCGGCGCTCCAGATCGACACGCAGACCGCGATGACCAGCCGCCGGTCGCCGCGGTCGGCATAGCGCGCGATCGGAAAAGCAGCGATCGCATAAAAGGCGGCGAAGGCGATGCCGGTAAGCAGGCCGAGCTGGCCATCATCGAGACCGAGTTCGACCTTTATGTCATCCTGAAACAGCGTGAAGACCTGTCGGTCGACATAGCTGAGGATCGCAACGATCACGAGCAGACCAAGGGTCAGACCGCGGCGATTTGACGATTCCGAAGCCATAATGATCCTTTCGCGGGGAAAAAAAGAGGGAGGTCCGGTTGCCCGTCCCTCCCCCAATGCTCCAATGGAGCGCCCTGTGGTCTCTAGAATTTCACGGTGCCGGTCAGGCCGAACGTGCGCGGCTCCTGCCGCGTCGATGAGACATAACCCACCGGTGCGACGAGCAGATTGTTCACATAGGTCCGGTCGTTGGTGATGTTCCGCACGAAGACCGCGACTTCGTACATGTCGTCGGCGAAGCTGACCGCAGCCCGCGCACCGAAAAGATCCTGCGCATCGCGTGTGGTCGTCAGAACGACCGCATTGTTCTGCG
Organism: Sphingopyxis sp.; assembly: GCF_965227415.1. Classification (GTDB taxonomy): domain Bacteria; phylum Pseudomonadota; class Alphaproteobacteria; order Sphingomonadales; family Sphingomonadaceae; genus Sphingopyxis. Next base: position 1,072,044 of record NZ_OZ245749.1, read on the forward strand.
TGTTGACCGCGTTCGGAACGGCGGTCGATCCGGGCGGAACCGTCGCCGCATTCTGCGCGAAGAAATAGGATCCGGTCGGGCTCTTGCCGAGATGGCTGTAGTCGCCGTGAAGCTTCAGACGGAAATCGCCGAAATCATGGTCGAAATCGAGCGCCGCACCCCATTGCCAACGCGCAATCGATTCGAACCGTTCGAAGCTGCGGTTGCCCGACAAGTCAGCATAACGGACATATTTCGGATCGACATGCGCCAGGAAGCTGCTGAGGCGCAGATCGTCGGTGATGGCGACCATCGCTTCGGCCTCGAACCCGCGCACGCGCACCTTGCCCGCATTGCCGAGAACAGTGGCCGAGGCCCCTTGGTTCGCGCCCGGCTGGGCGATCAGCGTGCTGCGCTGAATGTCGTTGATGTCCGATTGATAGATCGCAGCGTTGAACCGCAGGCGGCGATCGAAGAACTCGCCCTTGAACCCGGCCTCATATGAATAGGCGACCTCGGGCTGGAAAGGGATGAGGAAGATTGCCGATGGCGCGCGCAGATTCTGACCGCCCGAGCGGAAGCCCTTTGCCGTCTTGAGGTAGACCATCGTATCGTCGGTCAGCTTATATTCGAGCCCCGCAGTATAGGACCAACCCGAAAAATCGTCGCGACGCTTGACCGCGCATTGCGGCGTGGCGACGAGTTCGGGACCGACGATCGCCGGCGCGGCGAACAGCGAACAGGTCGTCGTCTGCGTCGTCCGGTTGAAATTGTTGTTGAGGCTGGTGATCCCCTTGTCGTCGACCGAATAGCGCAGACCGCCGGTGAAGGAGAAGCGGTCGGTGAAGTGATAGGTGCCCTGCGCGTAGGCCCCGATGCTGTCATTATCGATATTGGCAAAGAAGTGCGAGGTCACCGGATTGATCGCGGGCGCCACGATCGAAATCGACTGGTCGGACCCGCTTTCGTGGAAGGCGAAAACGCCGGTCGCGAAGTCGAGTTTATCGTTGAACGCGACACCGGTAATCTGGAACTCGCCCGAATATTGCTCGACCGACTGCTGGCTCTCGGTGAAGTGGATGGCGAACCGGCTGCCGTCCAGATCGACCCCGGCATAGGTGTCGATCTTGCGGTAGCCGAGGATCATTTGCATCTGACCGAAGCTGGTGTCGAGAATGCCCGTCGCGCCAAATGTCTTCGTCTTGGCGAAGGCATAGGGCACTTCGTTGTTCGAGGAGATCGATGGGTCGGCGGCGAGCGTGGCGATGTCGGGGTTGATCAGCGCCAGGCCCGTAGCGGTCGCCGTCGCCGGCGTCGCGCCGTTGATCAGCCCGACGAACAGCGCACCCGTACCGCCGAGGTTATAGGTCGAATTGGACGCGGTGAATCCCGAGGTCGCGAGGCGGATCTGGCGCGACGGCGACTGTTCGTCCATCCGGAAATATTCGCCCGACAGGCGGATCGTCAGATTTTCGGTCGGCTTGAAGTCGACCTTTACGCGGCCGTTCCACCGGTCGCGATCGTCGAGTTTGACCCCGTTGGGCGTTCCCGTGAACGGCGCCTTTGCGACGGCGGGGTTGTTCGCCGCGATCGCCGACACCGTTCCCGCGGGAACGGTATTGGTGGTGTAGCCGTCGCGGGTCAGGCGCTGAAGCGCGACGCGGACGCCGAGCTTGTCCTCGACGATCGGAACGTTGAGCACGCCCGTCGCCTGGAACTCGTTGAAGCGGCCATAGGTGAGCGAGAGGCTGCCGCCGAACTCGCTGAGGTCGGGGTTATTCGAATTGATCAGCATCGCGCCGCCGGTCGTATTGCGGCCGAACAATGTCCCTTGCGGACCTTTCAGTACCTGGACCGACTGGACGTCGAGGAAATCGCCGTTCAAGCCATAAGACCTCGCCCAATAGACGCCGTCGACATAGGTCCCGACCGACGGATCGAGCGTGATCAACGTGTCCGTCTGAACCTGGCCGCGAAGGGTGATCGTCAACGCGCTGGGCGTATTCGAGCCCGAACGGATCAACAGGCCTGGCGTAAAATTCGTCAGATCCTGAACCTGCTGGACGTTGCGATCGGCAAGGTCGCCGCCCGAAAGCACGGTGACCGCAACCGGAACCTCTTGAAGATTTTCGTCGACCTTGCGCGCCTGGACGATAATCGCGTCGAGGCCGCCATATTCTTTGGCATCGTCGGCGGGCGCGGCGGCATCCTGCGCATAGGCGGTGACCGACGATAGTGCCAATGCCACCATCGACGCGGCAACGAGCATCCTGGCCGAATCGCGCTTCTGCTTGAATTTCATGGTCAACATCCTCCCCGCGAGGCTTCCTGGCGTCCTCGCTTGGCGAGTTATATAACTAAGTCTAACAAGACAGACAAGTGGATTACGTTATTTGTCGAGAAACGTAGCGTCATCAGGCGTCAGCTGTGCTCTTTCGGCAACATCCGTGCGAGCGTCGGCACGTCTGCTAGCGCCCGAAGAACGTCGTTAAGGTGTGTGCAGCCCAGCGTTCCGACAAGCGTGTCGAGGACCGCCTGGCGAAACTCGCCCACATTCTGCCCGACCATGCGCGCCGCCTTCATCGACGCGCCAGGGCATTCGCGAAACGGCAGGATCAACGGCAAGGCCTGCAGCGACAACAGCGAACCGCTGGCCTCGTCTACTTCGGCATAGACCCGATATTCGTGGATCGCGGTGCGCGTCCCCTGCGGATTGGGACCGCTATCCTGGAACGCGGCATCGACTTTCAGGACGCCTTCGGCGCGCCAGACATCGATCCGGCGCGCCCGCCGCGCCTGCGGGCGCCCTTCCTGAACGGGCATGTCGTGCCAACCGACCGGGTCCTCCGGATTGGCAAGCGGCCCGACTTCGGTCGCCGACTGGTCGCTATGGTCGACGCTGCCGTCCTCGGCGAGCGAACTGCCGCCCTCGGTGAAACCGGTACAGATGTTGACCATCCGCCCCTTCTTGCCGGCGGTGGATTTCAGCCGGTTGCTCGCCATGCGCGCGTGCCAGTCGTCGGTCCAGCGCGACCATATCCACCCCGCGACCAGGCTGGCGCCCGCGAAATCGTCGAGCACCTGGAAGAGCGGGGTTCCGCGCAGGTCGCCCAGAACGTCGGCAAGCGCCGTCCGGCTTGCCCCACCAGCACGGACGCCCACCATTTCGTGCGCGCGCGGATGATTGGCCGAGATCGCAATGTCCATGATCTCGCGCAGCGGCGACGTCTTTATCCGGAACTCGCCGCTCGCCAGCTCGACCGCCCCGCCCTCGAACGGCGTCAGAAGGTCGCGCGCGCGTCCGGCCATCACCCACGCTTCGCCGAACCCGTCGGGCCAGTCCGAATCGATCGAGGTCGTCCGGCGAACCGAGCCCGGCCGACGAAGCGGCGCGGGGCCAGCCGACTGGCGCGCGAAGGGGAATGTCTGGGGTGCGTTCAAGTCATCGATCCTATTTGGGCGGCATGCGAATGGCGCCGTCGAGCCGCAGAGTCTGGCCGTTGAAATAACCGTTGCGGACAAGTTCGAGCACCAGGGAGCCGAATTCCTGTGGATGGCCGAGCCGCTTGGGGAACGGCACCGACGCCGCGAGCCCCTCGAAGATCGCCGGCGCACGATCCTTGACGGCGAGCATCGGCGGCGTGGCAAAGATGCCCGGCATGATCGAATTGACCCGAATGCCCAGGTCCATCAGATCACGCGCCAGCGGCAGCACAAGGCCGTTGACGCCCGCTTTCAGCGAACCATAGCCGACCTGTCCGATCTGTGCGTCCTGCGCGGCCGCCGATGCGGTGAGGATGATCGCGCCACGCTCGCCATCGCCGTTGAGCGGTTCGGCATTCGCCATGCCGAGCGCGGAGAGCGAGGCGAGACGATAGCTCGCGATCAGGATGCCCTGCGCCGAGAAAGCATAGTCGTCGGTCGAGTAGCGGACATAGCCGCCGCTCGTCTTGTCGTAGCGGACAGTCTTGCCGCCCTTCGAAATCTGCGCGCAATGGACGAGCACGCGCTCCTGCCCATGCGCGGCGCGCGCAGCCTCAAAGCCCGCGACGACGCTGTCCTCGCTGGTGATGTCGACCTTGCAGAAGACACCGCCGATCGCGTCGGCGACGGCCTGGCCGCCCTCTTCGTTGACATCGAAGACCGCGACCTTCAGCCCTTCCCCCGCCAACGCCTCGGCGCTGGCGCGGCCCAGGCCCGATGCACCACCGGTCACCACCGCCGCGATATTATTGCCCAGTTCCATATGTCTTCCTTTGGTTGCCAATCATTGCAGAACTTCAAGATTACCGCCATCGACCACGAGCACCTGGCCGGTGATGAAACCTGCGCGATCCGAACAGAGAAAGGCGGCGGCGGCCGCCATGTCCTCGGGCGTGCCCATGCGCTGGATCGGATAGTGGCTGGTGCGCTCGGCAATATGCGCCTCATAGGTCTGGCCGTGCTCGGCCGCGATCTTCGTGAAGACCTCCTTGAACTGCGGCGTCGCGATCGCACCGGTGCCAAGCGTGTTGACCGTGATGCCCATCGGGCCAAGCTCGGCCGAGATCGTTTTCGACAGCGCCAGTGCGCCGACACGATAGGTGTTCTGCGCCGCGCGTGCGAGTTTGCGGTGCGGCGCCTTCACCGAATTGGTGCCGATCGTGAGGATGCGGCCCCAGCCCTTCGCGCGCATATGCGGCACCACGGCCTGCACCGCCCAGCGGAAGGCCATCACATTATTGTTGTTCGCCGCAGCGAAGGTGTCGTCGTCGACATCGAGGAACGCGCCCTTCGGCCCTGAATCGACGTTGAAGATCAAGATATCGGGTGCACCGAAGGCGTCGCTCGCCGCCCGAACAGCCTGCCCTATCCCGTCCTTTGTCGTGCAGTCGGCGGAAATGCCGACCGCCTGCCCGCCCGCCGCCTTCACGTCGGCCACCGCCGCGTCGATCGTCGCCTGCGTTCGCGCGGCGATGACTGTCCTGCACCCTTCGCGCGCGAACTCGTGCGCGCAGCCAAGCCCGATTCCTTTCGAGCCGCCAAAGACGAGCGCAACCTTGCCTGCCAGCCCCAGGTCCATCAGGGCGCCTTTCCGTGCTGAAGCTTCAGGCGGTCCTGCAGAATATCGTTGCGGCCCGGCGACGCCGCAACGGTCGACCCGCCATCCATCTTGATCGTCGTGCCCGTGATATAGTCGGAGCGCGCCGAGGCGAGAAACAGGCAGGCGTGCGCGATATCCGCCGGCGTTCCCGCTCGCCCGACGGGCACCGTTGCGCCATAGGCGGCGAGCCCTTCGTCGCCGAGCACCGATTTGGCGCGATCGCTGGCGACCAGGCCCGGATTGACCGCGTTGACCGTGATGCCCTCTCGCACGACATCCCCCGCCGCGGCGCGGATGAAGGCATCGAGCGCCGCCTTGGCCATGCCATAGGCCGTCATGTTCGGAACGACATTGAAGGTGCCGTTGATCGACCCGATCGCGATGAACCGGCCGCCGTCGCTGGCCTTGGCCAGATGCGGCCGCGCGGCGTCGAGCAGCCACCACGCCGCCTTGGCGATGCTTGCAAAGCCCGCCTCGAGCCGCTCGTCGTCGACATGGCCGAGCCCGCCGTGCGGAATGTCGGCAGCGGCATGGACGATGATATCGACGCCGCCGAAAGCCGCCACGCTCGCCTCGACCAGCGCGCGGCAATCGGCATGGCGCGCGATGTCGGCAGCGCAGCATTCGGCGACGCCGCCCGCCTTTTCGATGCCGGCCTTCACATCCTCGGCAGGGGCAATGGTGCGCGCGCCGAGCATGACCTTCGCGCCGGCGGCGGCGAAAGCCTCGGCGATGCCGCGCCCGACACCGCGGCCGCCGCCGGTGACGATCACCGACTTGCCGGAAAAATCCTCCATCAGGCTGCTCCTCCTTCGAACAGGGCGCGCAGTCCCGGCGCCGACGGCTTCATCGACGGGGTGCGCGGGAAATCGGCGACGATGCGGATATGCGCGGGCACCTGATAGGCGATCAGCCGTTCCCTGAGCCACGCTTTGAGGTCGTCGGGCGCCAGCGCGTCCACCCCGTCCTTGAGGATGATCGCAGCGGCGGGGACGGCGCCGAGGCGCTCGTCGGGAACGCCCACCACCGCGGCCTCGCGGATCGCCGGATGATCGTTGAGGGCGTGCACGATATCGTCGGGATGAACCTTGAAGCCGCCACGAATGATCGCATTGTCGGCGCGGCCGCGGATGAACAGAAAGCGGTCGTCGTCGAGGATCGCGCGGTCGGTGGTGCGCATCCATTGCAGATCATTGTTCAGCTGCCGGCCCTTGAGTTCGAGCAGGCCCTCTTCGCCGGTCGGCAACGCTGCGCCATTTTCAGGATCGACGATGCGCGCCTCGATATCGCCATGAACGCGGCCGACGGCACCGCGCTTTTCGGCCCAGCGCGCGCGAAAGTCATCGATCGTCCAGCCGGCGATGGCGCCAGCGAATTCGGTCGCGCCATAGTTGGCGCAAATCGGGATCCCGTATTTTTCGAGGAACGCATCGACGAGATCCGGCGATAGCGGCGCAGTGCCAGAGATCAGCGCCTTGAGGCTCGACAGGTCTTCGCGATTGACGTCGGCGTCGAGCAGCATGCGCACGGCGGAGGGCACCGCCGGCGCGACCGCCGGGCGGTTGCGTTTGACCGCGGCGACCCAGGTCTCGACGCTGAATTTTTCGAGCAGCGCGATCTTGCGGCCCGCTGCTAGCGCGCCGATGCAACCGTAAATGCCGCCGATATGCGTCAGCGGATTGACGATCATCGTGCAGCCCGAGTTGAGCTGGGGCGGATCGTCGAAGCTGCGTCCGCGCTCATATCTGGTGAAGCCGCGAAAGCTGGCGTCAAAGGCATCGCGGCTGAGCGGCACGCGCTTCGGACTGCCGGTGGTGCCGCTGGTCAGCATTTCGATCGCGACGCCGGGCGAGACAGGGATCGCGGTGCGCGCTTCGCTCTGGACGACCCGCACGCCCTCCAGCCGCGGGCCGACCTCGATCACCGCCGAGCCGGCGCGATCCAGCGCTTCGGCCAGTCCGGCGCGCGCCAGGTCGGTCGCGTCGGCGATGATGACCGGCAGGCCGAGCGCTTCGACGTCGGCGAACAGCTTTGCGTCGGGAAGAATCGGGTTGAGCGTGACGAGGCAACGGTCGGTCGACAGGACCGCGACGATCGCCGCGACATGGCCCGGGCGGTTGCGCAGCATCACACCGATCCGCGCATCCTCGGGCAGTCCCATGGCGTCGAGCGCAGCCTCGATCGCGCCGACATTCTCCGCAATCTGGCGCCAGCTATAGTCGATGCCTTCGAAATCGATCTCGGTCCGATCGGGATCGAGCGCCATGATCGCGCGCAGCTTTTCGGTCATCAGCGCCATTACAGGGCAAGCCCTCCGCTCGCTTCGATGATCTGCCCGGTGACCCAGCGCGCATCGTCGCCGAGCAGCATCATGACGGCGCCTGCAATATCCTCGGGCTCGCCGATGCGGCCCATCGGGGTGTGCTTGGCGGTCGCCTCGTCCCAGCCGGGCTGTTCGCGCAGCGCCGTGATAAAGTCGGTGGCAACGGCGCCGGGAGCGATGCAATTGCAAGTGATCTGGCGCTTCGCGACCGCCAATGCGGTCGAGAAGGTCAGGCTTTGGATTGCCCGCTTGGTCATCGCATAACTCGCGGCAAAGGGCTGGCCGACCTTGCCCGACATCGAGCCGATATTGACGATGCGTCCACCGTCGCGCAGTCGCGGCAGCGCGGCCTGCGTCACGAAATGCGGACCCTTCACGTTCACCGCGAACAATTCGTCGAACAGGTCCTCGCCTGCACCCTTCAGCGTACCATCGCGTCCGCTGCGTCCCACGCCGGCATTGTTGATCAGAAAGTCCAGATTGGGTGCGCCGCCGAATTCTGCGTCGCAGGCAGCGAACAGCGCATCGATCCCGGCGAGAGTCGATACGTCGGCCTGAACCGCAAACGCCCGGCCTCCGGCCGCCACGATAGCCGCGGCAAGCGCGTCGGCGGCATCCTTGCTGCCCGCATAGTTGACCGCCACATGCGCGCCCGCTGCGCCAAGCCGCCGCACGATCGCGGCGCCGATCCCGCGCGAGCCGCCGGTGACCAGTGCCGTCTTTCCTGCAAAGCCGGTCATAGAAACAATCCTCCGCTGGCTTCGATCACCTGACCGGTTACCCAATGCGCATCGTCGCGGGCGAGCATCATCACCGCGTCCGATATATCCTCGGGCACGCCGAGGCGCTTCATCGGGGTCAGCTTCGACGTCGCCTCTGCCCAGCCGGGCTTTTCCGACAGGGCCTTGTTGAATTCGGTATCGACCGCGCCGGGCGCGACGAGGTTGCAGGTGATGCCGCGCGGACCGACAACGACGGCCGTCGAAAAGGTCAGGCTTTGCAGCGCACGTTTGGTCGCCGCATAAGCGGCGAAGGGCGGGAGCGCCGCGCGGCCGCCGAGCGAACCGATGTTGATGATGCGGCCACCGTCGCGAAGGCGCTCCAGGCAATATTGCGTGATGAAGTGCGGGGCCTTCTGGTTGACCGCAATCATGCGATCGAACAGTTCCTCGCTGCATTTGGTCAGGCTGGCCGTATCGCCCTCGCCGCCAACGCCGGCATTGTTCACCAGAATGTCGAGGTTCGGCGCGCCCCCGAACATGCCATCGCACGCCGCAAGCATCGAACGAATGCCATCGAGGTTGCCAACATCGGCCTGCACCGCAAAGGCCTTCCCGCCGGCCGCGACGATCTGGGCGACCAGCGTTTCGGCCGCTTCCTTGCTGCCCGCATAATTGACCGCGACATGCGCCCCTGCCGCCGCAAGGCGGCGCGCAATGGCTGCGCCGATGCCGCGCGATGCGCCGGTGACGAGCGCAGTCTTGCCGGTCAGCTCCATCAATCTCTCTCCCTCGTGTCGTTGCGACATAATTGACTTAGTTATATAACTGGTGCAAGCCTTATTCCAAAGATGATGGGAGCGGAGCGTGTCGGAACTGATCCTGAGCGAGCGTCAAGGCGCCTTGCGCATCATCACGCTGAACCGGCCCGACCGGCACAATGCGATGGACGACGGCATGTCGGCGCTGTTCCAGCAACGCATCGGCGAGGCGCTCGACGAGACCGAGTCGAGCGCGATCCTGATCCGCGCAACCGGCAAGAGTTTCTGCTCGGGTCGCGACACCAATGTGCTGGGGCATCGGGCTCGCGACGAAAGCGATTTTCACTTCGTACGCCGTCACCAGGAAGGGCGCCTGCGGATGCAGGAATCGACGAAGCCGATCATTGCCGCACTCAAGGGGGGCGCGATCGGCGGCGGGTGCGAACTCGCGCTCGCCGCCGATATGCGTGTCAGCGACACGACGCTGAAAATGGCGTTGCCCGAGATACTCTATGGCGTCCTCCCCGACACCGGCGGCACGCAGATGATGACGTCGCTGATCGGGCCGTCGCGGACGAAATATATGGTGATGACGGGGCAGAGAATCGACGCTGCGACCGCGCTCGAATGGGGCGCGGTCGATTTCGTCGTCGAACCCGACGCACTCGACGCCAGGGCGCTGGAGATCGCGCACGACATCGCCGCAAAGCCACCGATCAACCTCGCGCTGGCGAAGGAAATGATCAACCTGATGCACGGCGCGACAATCCGCACCGGCACGCGCGCCGAGCTCTATGCGCAAAGCTATCTCTTCAAGACCGAAGACTATCAGGAAGCCCGCGCCGCGATCCGCGAAAAGCGCGCGCCCAACTATAAAGGCAAATAGGATGGCGCTCCCTTCCCCGCCGCCGCTCGGCGCGAAAGCCTTGCCCGACGGAACCTATGACGGACAGGTCGTCGCCGTAACCGGCGGCGGCACCGGGCTTGGCAAGGGAATGGCGGTCGAGTTCGCGCGGCTCGGCGCAAAGATCGCAGTGCTCAGCCGCAAGCCCGAGCATTTGGCGGCCGGGCTCGCCGCCATCCGCGAAGTCGGGGCGGAAGCGATTGCGGTCGCCTGCGACGTGCGCGATCCTGAAGCCATTGCCGCTGCCTTCGACGAAATCGAGGCCACGCTGGGTCCGGTCGACGTGCTGATCAACAATGCCGCGGGCAATTTTCCGGCGCCTGCGGAGGAAATTACCCCGAACGGATTTCGCACCGTCGTCGATATCGTGCTGGGCGGCACCTATAATTGCAGCCGCGAATTCGCGATCCGGCGGCTCGCTGCCGGATTGCCGGGGGCGATCCTAAACATCGGCGCAACCTACAGCTGGACCGGCGGGCCAGGCACCTCGCATTCGGCGGCGGCGAAAGCAGGCGTCACCAATCTGACGCAGAGCCTCGCGGTCGAATGGGCTCCTGATGGCATTCGCGTCAATTGCATCGCCCCCGGACGCTTCCCGCACGACGACCTGCCCGATCATATGACGCGCCACCGCGTCGGCGAGCGCGGCGACAATACGATCCCGGGGATGCGCGTCGGCGAAGTGCGCGAGCTGGGCTGGGCCGCGACCTTCCTCTGCTCGCCCTATGCGAGCTACATCAGCGGCCATACCTTGGTCGTCGATGCCGCGAACTGGCTGCGGCGCAGCCTGGTGATGCCCGAGTTCGTGCCGATCCGCGAGCAGTTCGGAAAGCGCGCGAGAGAGAGCGGGACCGCCGCTGCCGCGATCGCCAAATCGCGTGGAGACAAGGCATGAGCGACGCCCTGGTCCTGCGCGAAGATGCGGGCGGCGTGTGCACGCTGACGCTCAACCGACCTGAAAAGCGCAACGCGATCAATCGCGAGCTGTTCCGCGAATTTCGCGCGCATGTCCGGGATATCGAGGAAGGCGTCGGTGACGCCGGGCTGGTCGTAATCACCGGCGCAGGAGAGCATTTCTGTGCAGGGCACGACCTGAAATCTGCGCCGCATGCCGATGCACTGGGCTGGCTGCGGCAAGAGATGCTGATCGTCGAAAAGCTGACCAAATTGCGCCAGCCGGTGATCGCGAAGATTCGCGGCACCTGCTACACCGGCGGCCTCGAACTGGCACTTGCGGCCGATCTCATCGTCTGCGGCGAAAGCGCACGTTTTGCCGACACGCATGGCAAATGGGGGCTCGTCCCCGGCTGGGGGCTGTCGCAGCGATTGCCGCGTCGCGTCGGGCAGGCGAAGGCGCTGGAAATGATGCTGACGTGCCAGCCCTGTTCCGGCGAGGACGCGGCGGCGATGGGGCTGGCCAACTATTGCGTTGCCGACGATGCGCTCGACGGCAAGGTCGCCGAACTGGCGGCGCTGATTCTGGGCAACAGCCGCCACAGCAATGCCGAGAACAAACGGCTGATCTATGACACCGACGGGATGGCGATCGGCGCCGGCCTGAACCACGAACTGATGCGCAATGCAGGGTTCGATCCGGCGATGCGCAAGAAAGGCGAACCGATCGCCGCCGCGCGTGAGGCCGACTGATGGACATCGGCTTCTCCCCCGAAGAGACGCACTTTCGCGAGGAGTGCCGCGACTGGCTGCATGCCAATGTGTCCGGCGAAAAACGCCCGCTCGACGCCGCCGACGCGATCGGGTTCGACAAGGCATGGCAGCGACGGCTGTTCGATGCGGGGTGGGCCGGGATCAACTGGTCGCGCGACTATGGCGGGCGCGGGCTGTCGATCGTCGAGCAGGTCATCTGGCTCGAGGAATATGCCGCAGCCCGCGCACCGTGGATCGGCGCCAATTTCGTCGGGGTGAACCATGGCGGCCCGACGCTGATCCTCAACGCGAGCGAAGAGCAGAAGGCGTACCACCTGCCGCGTATCCTGAAGGGCGAAGCGATCTGGTGCCAGGGGTTTTCGGAGCCCGGCGCTGGATCCGACCTGGCGGGGATCAAGACGCGCGGGCGCATCGAGGGCGACGAGCTGGTCGTCAACGGGTCGAAGATCTGGACGAGCTTTGCACACGTCGCCGACTGGCAGGAGCTCGTGCTGCGGACAGAGGAAGGGTCGACACGGCACAAGGGGCTGAGCTGGGCGATCTGCGACATGCACGCGCCGGGGATCACGATCCGGCCGATCAGGAAGATGTCGGGGCAGACCGAGTTCGCCGAAGTCTTTTACGACGACGTCCGCATCCCGCTCGCCAATGTCGTCGGCGGACTCGGCAATGGATGGGCGGTCGCGATGTCGACGCTCAGCTTCGAGCGCGGCACGGGTTTCATCGCCGACCAGGTCAAGGCGGGGCAAGAAATCGCCGAGCTGATCGCGACCGCGCGCGCCAACGGCATGATCAAGGACGACCGCATCGCCGACCAGCTTGCGCAGATGCGCGCCGAGGTCGCCGCGCTCCGCGCGATGACCTATCGCAATATCTCGGAGGTCGTGCGCACCGGACAGCCCGGGCCGGAGGCGTCGGTGATCCGGCTGTTCACGTCCGAACTCGGCCAGCGGCTCGAACGGATGGCGGTGCTGCTGATGGGCGAGGACATGATCGACTTCGTCTATGGCGACGACAATGGCGTGCAGGATTATCTGCGCGGCTTTGCCGCGACGATCGCCGGCGGCACGGCGCAGATCCAGCGCGACATCATCGGCGAGCGGTTGCTCGGCCTGCCGAAGTCGCGATGAGCGCGCAGCGGGCATCGCGCGCCGGCGCCGGCCGGGCCCCAGAGGCAACGCCAGAAGCGAGGACCATGCGATGGACCTGACCGCCAACGACGATCAGATCGCCTTCCAGACCGCGACCGCCGAATGGTGCCGCGATCATATGCCGCTGGATAAAGCGCGCGACCGCGCCGCAGGTTTATGGGACCAGCTCGAATCCATGGGCCTGCCGCGCCTTACCGCGCCCGAGGCCAATGGCGGGCTTGCGCTCGACCATGCGACCGAGGCGTTGGTGTTCGCCGAACTCGGGCGCTTTCTTGCGCCGATCGGACTGCTGTCCTCGGCAGTCGCGAACCGCTGGTTCGACGATCCGTTCGACGGCAAGGTCGCGCTGGCGCTGACGAGCGGCGAACCGGGTCCGATGCGCGTGCTCGACCCGGTGGATTCGGCGGCGGTCCTGATGCTGCAACCCGGAACGGTGCGCGTGTTCGATATCCCCGACAGCTTCACCGACCAGACGACCGGACAGCGGCACGACACCGAGCATAGTCCGACGATCGATCTGTCGACCGTGCAGAGCCGGCAAGAGTGGACGACCACTGCGGTGTGGACCGAAGACGACCCCCGCCCTCCCCTTCATCTGCAGCTGTTGGCCGCAGCCTATGCCGTCGGCTGCGCCGATGCGGCGCGCGACATGGCGGCGGATTACGCACGGTTGCGCGAGCAGTTCGACCGGCCCATCGGCTGGTTCCAGGCGCTCAAGCATATCTGTTCGGACATGGCGGTCCGCACGGCGGTGGCGCGGTCGCAGCTGTATTACGCGGCGTGCGCGCTCGATGAAAATACTGCGGATGCGGCTTTTCATGTGACCGCCGCAAAACGCCTGGCCGATCAGGCGGCGCTCGACAACGGCCGCGCCAATATCCAGGTCCATGGCGGCATCGGCATGACCGACGAGGCGGCGCCGCACCTGTGCCTGAAGCGCGCACATTTGTTGCAGTTCATCGCACCCGCCGACGCAGCGCTGCTGCTCGATTGACGATGTCAGTCGTCGACGATGGCCTGGAACTCGCGCTCCAGCCATTGGCGCAACCGCGGTTCGACGCGGCCCGCGAATTCGGCGAGCGGGAGCTGGTCGCGATAGGCGAAGAAGCCAAGCGAGACCATCATGAAGCGCGCCGCCTTCACGTCGGCGCTCTCGCCGCCGAACCACCGGGTGAGCGGTGCGAACACGCGCTCGCGCAGCAATCTTTGTGCAACAGCCCGCGCCTCGCGGTCGGACGCGGCGCTGAACATCATCGGCAGCGGGCTGACGCGGTCGTCTTCGTCGGCGAAGCGCGCGACGATCATCCGGCCGAAATCCTCCTTGGGCAGATCGGTCATCAGCCGCGTGTTGAGCGCCGCATCGAGCGCCGCCTCGAACAATTTCAGCTTGCCGCCGAAATAGCGGCTCACGAGCGACGGGTTGACCCCCGCGAGCGCGGTGATGTCGCGCACCCCCGCCTCGGCAAAGCCCTTCGCGGCGAAAATTTGCTGCGCAGCAAACAGGATTGCCGCTTTGGTGCGGTCGGCATCGCGCGCGGGCAATTCCATTGTCGTCGGCATCACATCTCCCCGTTGACTCCTTATGTAAACGCTCGTTTACTTACGTCAATGGGAGAGAGAAAATGACCGAGTCGCAGGGGCCGGCGCGTTCGCCGGTCTATGAATTCGATTATATCGCCGACCCGGCGCTGATCGTGGATTGCCACGCCCGCTATTGGGAGCTGAAGGACACGGCGCCGCCCGTCTTCTGGACCAGCGCGCATGGCGGACATTGGGTGTGCAACACGGGCGCCGCGGTGCAGCATGTCGTGCGGCATCCCGACATCTTCTCCAGCCGCTATCTGTCGATTCCGCCCAATCCCGACCAGCCCAGGATGATCCCCGAAATGCTCGATCCGCCCGAGCACCGGCCGTATCGCCAGATGCTGCGCCCCTTCTTCGAATCGAAAGCGATCGAGCCGCTGGAACCGCGGGTGTCGGCGTGGACCGACCAGTTGCTCGACGACGTCATCGGCAAGGGCGAGTGCGATTTCGTCGAAGCGATCGGGTCGCGGCTGCCCGTCGCGGTGTTCATGGAATTGTTCGGCTTTCCGATGGAAAAGTTCGAGGAGTTCCGCCGCCTCGTCACCGGCTTTTTCCATTCGCAGGCCAGCAACGAGAACCGCAACAATCTGGCGCAGGCGATCGTCGGCCATCTGGCCGAACTGATCCAGCAGCGCATGGCCGAGCCGCGCGACGACATGATTTCCAGGATCGTCGTAAGCGAAGTCGACGGACGCCGGGTCACGTTCGAGGAATTGATGTCGATCGGCTTCCTGATGTTCCTCGCGGGGCTCGACACCGTGACCAATGCGATGAGCTTCGGCATGCGCCACCTCGCGCATGACACGGCCCTGCGGCAGCGCGCGATCGACGATCCCACAGTGATCCCCGACATGGTCGAGGAATTGCTGCGCCGCTATGCCTTCGTCGCGACGCCGCGCTATGTCACGCAGGATACCGAGCTCGCCGGGGCACAGCTGCACGCCGGTGACTGCATCCTCGCGCCGCTGCCGCTCGTCGGCTGGGACGAGGGGTTGACCGAAGATCCCAAGACGGTGTCGGTCGAACGCCAATTCTATCGCCACGCCGCCTTTGGCTCGGGCATCCACACCTGCCTCGGGCTGCACCTCGCGCGCATGGAGCTGATCGTCTTCTATCGCGCCTGGTTCAGCCGCGTCGGCCATTTCCGTCAGGTCACCAAAGGCGACGAGACATGCCGCGGCGGCAGCGTGATGGCGCTCGAGCATCTGCATCTGGCGTGGGACGCCTGAACACATTCAATCGGGAGAGAATATGATGGCCAGCGCAGCACCCGCAGTTCACCTGCATCTGGGGCACGAACAACGCAGCAGCGGCAGTGGCGGGACGCACCCGCACCTGCACCCCGTGACGCAAGTGACGCAGGCGGACATTCCGCTCGCCGGGGCAAAGGAAGTCGAGGAAGCGGTCGCCAAGGCCGAGAGCGTGCGCGAAGATTGGCGCCGCACGCCGCCCGAAACGCGGCGCGACATCCTGAACCGCCTCGCCGACCTGCTCGAGGCGAACAAGACCGAGCTGGCGCACATGGCGGCGCTCGACGGCGGCACGACGTTGATGGTCGGCGAACGCGGGGTCGACACCGCAGTCGGCTGGACGCGCTATTATGCCGGCTGGTGCGACAAGATGTCGGGCGAGCTGATCAGCACCTTCGATACGCGCGGTGAGCTGAGCTATACCGTCCCGGAGCCGATCGGCATCGTCGGCATCATCATCACCTGGAACGGACCGCTGATATCGCTGGGCATGAAGGTCGCGGCCGCCCTTGCCGCGGGCAATTGCGTGATCTGCAAGCCCGCCGAGATCACGCCCTTCGCGCCCGAACTGTTCGCGCAACTGTGCACGCAGGCCGGCGTTCCCGACGGCGTGCTGTCGATCCTGCCCGGCACCGCCGAGGCGGGCGATGCGATAGTACGCCACAAGAAGGTCCGCAAGATCAGCTTCACCGGCGGGCCGATCACCGCGCGCAAGATCCTCGCCGCCTGCGCCGAAGAGATCAAACCGAGCGTGATGGAGCTGGGCGGCAAGTCGGCCAGCCTCGTCTTCCCCGATTGCGATGTGCAGGCGGCCGCCGAGCGCGCGGTGTTCTGGACCGTCGGCTGCCTGTCGGGACAGGGCTGTGCCCTCCCCACCCGCCAGCTCGTCCACGCCGATATCTATGACGATTTCGTCGCCCGGCTGAAAGCGATCATCGGCCAGTTCAAGGTCGGCGATCCGATGGATCCGACCGTCGCGGTCGGGCCGGTGATCAACAAGGCCGCGGTCGATCGCATCACCGGCATGTTCGATCGCGCCAAGGCCGACGGGGCAGCGACCTTTCTGCTCGGCGGCGGGCGCTGTGGCGGCGACCTGGCCGAGGGCAATTTCATCGAGCCGACGTTGATCGTCGATGCCGATCCCGATCATGAAATCAGCCAGGTCGAAATCTTTGGTCCCGCGGTGGTCGTGATCAAATTCCACACCGAGGATGAAGCGGTCGCGATCGCCAACAACAGCGAATATGGCCTTGCCGCCTATATCCAGTCGAACGATCTGCAGCGCGTCCACCGGCTGTCCGAACGGCTCAACGCGGGCGGCGTCTATAACAATGGCGGGTTCCAGATCAATCCGCACACGCCCTTCGGCGGCGTCGGGATTTCGGGCTTCGGCAAGGAAGGGGGCAAGGCGGGGATCGACGAGTTCCTGCATTACAAGACCGTGACCATCGGCGTCGGCGCGCCGATCTTTCCCAAGTGAGGAGCTGAACATGGCCGACTTTACCAACGACCAGTTCCGCCTCGACGGCAAGGTGGCAATCGTCACCGGTGCGGGCGGGCGCGGCAACAGCATCGGGCGCGCCTATGCGGTCGGACTCGCGAATGCGGGCGCGATCGTCGTCGTCGCGGACCTCGACAAGGACGGCGCCGAGCGCGTCGCGGGCGAGATTGCAGCGGCGGGCGGCCAGGCGCTTGCGGTGCAGGTCGATATTGCCGACGAGGCCTCGGTCGCGGCGATGATGGAGGCGACGGTGGCGGCGTTCGGCGGGCTCGACATTCTCGTCAACAATGCGGCGCTGATGGTCGAAGCGGTGGGGACACCGGCGATCCAGACGAGCATCGCCGATTTCGACAAGCTGATGCGGGTCAACCTGACCGGCGCGCTTATCTGTTCAAAGGCAGCGGTGCCGTTGTTCCAGGCGCGCGGCGGCGGCAAGATCGTCAACCAGCTGTCGGCGGGCGGGTTCCCGGCGCAAACGACCTATGGGATCAGCAAGGTCGCGCTGCTGGGGCTGACCACGACGCTGGCGACCGAACTCGGGCGGATGAATGTCAACGTCAACGCGATCGCGCCGGGGATGACCATGTCCGACGCAGGCAAGGCGCTGACGCCGGAGGAGAGCCCTTTCGTACAGGCGGCGATGGCGCGGGTGGTGAAACAGCCGCGCGGCGAGCCGCAGGATCTGGTCGGCGCGCTGCTCTTGCTGTGCTCGCCCGCGGGCGACTGGATTACCGGTCAGGCGCTCAACGTCGACGGCGGATTCATCATGCGCAACTGATGCTTCAGGATCTTGCCCGACGCATTCCGCGGCAGTTCGGGCAGGATGGTCAGCCGCTCGGGCGTTTTCTGTTTCGCGATGCCCGCGGCGACAAAATGACCGCGCACCGCGTCGAGCGTCAGCGACGCCCCCGGGGCCAGCACGACGCACGCACGCACCACTTCGCCCATCCGGTCGTCGGGCGCAGCGACGGCGGCGGCATCGGCGATCGCCGGATGCGTCAGCAGCACCGCCTCGACCTCCTTCGACGAGATATTTTCGCCGCCGCGGATGATGATATCCTTCTTGCGGTCGGTGATGAGCAGATAGCCGGCTTCGTCGAGGCGGCCGATGTCGCCGGTGCGGTACCAGCCGCCCGGAAGGAACGCGGCTTCGTCGAGCGCCGGGTCCAGATAGCCCATGAACAATTCGGGGCCGCGGGTGCAGATTTCGCCGTCTTCGCCGCCGGGCACGTCGTTGCCGTCGTCATCGACGAAGCGCATCTCCGACCCGGCGATGGCGCGGCCTTCGGTGTGGAGTTGCTTGTCGATCGGGTCTTCCACAACCCCCGACGTCACTGTCGGATGCTCGCTCGATCCATAGCAATGATAGACCGCAAGGCCTTGCGCCTGACAGCGTTCGATCAGCGACGGCGGCACGGGCGCGGCGCCGACCAGATATTGGCGGAGCGACCTCAGGTCAAAGCCGTGCGCGTCGGCGGCGGCAATCATTCCCGAAAGGTGGAACGGCGTGCCCGATGAGGAGGTGACCTTGTGCCGATCGATGAGCTGCGCCGCGAGCGTCGCGTCCCACTGGTCCATCAGGATCAGCGGCACGCCCTGACAGAGGAAGCGGTACATCGACAGAGCGCCCGCGACATGGCCGGGGGGCCAGGGCGAGATGACCGCATCATCGTCGCTGCCGCTGCGCATCGCTCGCATCGTTTCCATCTCGGCGATGAAGCCGCGCGCCGAGTGCATCACGCCCTTGGGATCGGCGGTGGTGCCCGAGGTATAGACCAGCAACGCCAGATCGTTCGCGTCGACCGCCACCGGATCGCCGATTGGCCCGTCGGCCTCCAGCGCGTCGAAATCGGGGCCGATGGCGATATGGCGATCGAGCGCCGGCAGGTCGCCGCAATCGGCGACCACCCGAACATAATCGGCATTGCGGAAGCGGTCAGGAGTGAACAGCCATTTGGCGCCCGACTGGCGCAGGATGAAGCCAAGTTCCTTCGCGCCATAGATGGTGACGACGGGAAGCATCACCGCACCGGCCTGCGCTGCGGCGACGGCGACGACCAGCCATTCGCGCCAGTTGGCGAGCATGCACGCGACGATGTCGCCGCGCTGAAAGCCGCCCGCGGTCATTCGCGTGCCCATGCGTCGCCCGGCCGCGACGACTTCGCCCAGGGTGGTTGTGCACGGCAGCTGTTCCGAGGCGATGGTCAGCGGCGCGTCCGGCGCCCGCGCCGCCGCGGCGATGATCGCCTCGATAAAATTCATCCGTGCAGGGAGTCGACGATCCGCTCGCCCTCGCCGCGCGCCGCCCAGGTGTCGTTGGCATTGCGCAGGTGGAGCCGCCAATGCGCAACGGCGCCTTCGACATCGCCTGCCTCTATCATCGCGATCAGCTTGTCATAGGATTTGAAGCCGGCGCGAAAGCTTTTCAGCCGGTCTTCGGTCGAGCGCGGATGGCGGCGCTGATAATCATTCTGATGCGTGCGCCCGAGGTTCAGCAACATGCGATTCATCAGGCTGAGCGTCTTGTTCCCGGTCGCTTCGACGAGCGTCTGGTGGAAGTGCGAGATATTGTCGATGAAATCGTCGTACTGCTCATTCTTGAGCATATCGTCGAGATCGGCGAGCGTTTGTTTGAGCCGCTTCATCCCCGGCGTCTTGCCGCTGGCCGTCGCAAGCCAGCGCACCACGGTCGGCTCGATCGCGAGCCGCGCGGCATAGAGATCGGCGATCGTCGTTCCTTCGGCTTCGAGCAGATAGCCGGCATAGCGCGACACCAGTTCGACCGAGGGCTGATGCACCCGTGCGCCGCTCCGCGACCCGCGCACGACGCTGATCAGGCTTTCGGCTTCCAGGATGCGAAAGGCTTCGCGCAGGGTCGGGCGCGACACCCCGAGCGTGTTCATGAGCACGCCTTCGGGCGGCAGCGAGTCACCTTCGGTGAGCTCACCCCGGACGATCTGCGCGCGGATCTGGTCCGCTACCAGTTCAGACGTCTTGGGAACCCGAATCCGCCCGTTGTCCCTGTCGCTCTGCAATGCACCTGCCCCTTTGCCAAACCCGTCAAATCAGGAGTTTCCTTGCTGCGTCATTATGGCGCCCTGCACAAATTCGCAATGCCGGGCACCGAACCTGTCGCTCAAGCGCCAAAAGCCAGCCCTTCGTTCAGCGTCCACCGGTGATCGCGTCCGCGCACCCAGCCCGACGAAGCCCAGGTCCCTCCATCTACAGGCAGCAGCACACCGGTGATATAGGCGGACATCGCGCTCGCTAGAAAGACCGCGGCGTCGCCGCATTCCATGTCGACACCCTCGCGTCCCAGAGGGATCAGCCGGTTCATCGCGTCAACCTCTTCGTCGCTGCGCCGCTTCCACGCCGCCGGATCGACCGGACCTGCGCGATTCCCCTGATTGCCGGGCGTAATCGTATGGTCGGGTGCGATGCAGTTGACGCGGATACCATGCTCCGCGAATTCGACGGCCATCGACTTGGTAAAGCTGAGCATCCCCGCCTTGCACGCCGCATAGACCGCAAAATTCGGCGCCGCTCGACTGGCCTCGATGCTCGCGACGTTGATGATCGCACCGCCGCGCCCGCCCGCAACCATATGCTTTGCCGCCGCCTGGGTCGCCACAAGCATCGACATCAGGTTGATGTCGATATGCTTGCGCATGCTGCGCTCGCTCTGATCGAGGAAGGGTCGTGCAGATACGCCACCAGCGTTGTTGGCGAGGATATCGAGGCGACCGAATGTCGTCGCGGCGGCGTCGATGGCGGCACGCAAGGCATCGCTGTCCATCACATCGCCAGCGATTGGCAGCGCCTGTCGCCCGGCGTCGCGCACGCGCGCGGCCGCTTCTTCGGCACGCTCGGGAAAAATGTCGAAGATCGCGACGTCCGCCCCCGCTTCGGCAAGGCGGATCGCAATGGCGCGCCCGATGCCGCCGCCACCGCCGGTGACGAACGCCGCCTGCCCGTTCAGACGCGAGCGGTCAGTCATCGAGGTCGATCCCCATCACCGCGCCAGTGACATAGGCCGCATAGTCGCTGACCAGATAGGCGGCGAGATTGCCGAGCGTCTGGCCCGCATCGCGGGTCAGGATGCTGTTCACCCGAATGCCGTCGCGCGCCCATTCGACGCCGAGCGTTTTGGTCAGATTGCCCAGCGCGCCCGCGGCCGCGGCCTGATCGGCGCCGAGCGCCTGTTCGGGCGCTCCGACGAACAGCACCGCGCCGCCCTTCCCGCGCGTGCGGCATGCGTCAGCAAACGCCTTGGCACCAAGGAACCGGCGGTCGAGACCGGCGGCCAGGCTGGCGCGCCATTCGTCGTGGCTCAGCTCATGCGCCGGTTTGGCCATGGTGGGCGGCGCGATATGGACCCAGATGTCACAGGCATCGCCTTCGACAAGCGCGGCACCCTGCGCCGTAAGCGCTGCTGCGATCGCCGGGCCGGCGCCCTCGATGCACACATTTTTTCCTGTCAGCCAGCCGCTCATTGCCACCCCCACGGCCCATCGGCGCGTTCGCGCGGCGGGACGAAGTCGGGCATCATCAGCGAGCGGCGGAGGCTTTCGCCACCATCCTGAACGATCACCTGCCCCGTCATGTCCCCGAACAGCGGCGTGCAGGTCATCGCCGACAGCCAGCCGAATTCCCAGATGCTGCCTGTCCGGCCCGCCGGAATCATGTTCTGCAGCGGCTCGGTTCCGCCTTCGCGCTGACCCGAGACCGACCCTTCGTGCGGAAAGAAGCCGGCGGCGATCGCGTTGACGCGGATACCGAATGGCGCCCAGTCGGCAGCGAGCTTTTTCGTCATCGTCGCCTGTGCGGTCTTCGCCGCGGCACTGTGCGCGTCGCCGGGAAAGCCCGTCCAGATATATTGCGCGCTGTTGTTGACGATCGCCCCGCCCTGCCCGCGCGCGATACGGCGGCGGGCAAATTCCGCCGAGCAGAGAAAGGTGCCGTCGATCGCGATGCGGGTGACCGCGTTCCAGGCGTTCGGCGAGATATTCTCCGCGAGGACGGGAAAGTTCGCGCCCGCGTTGTTCGCCAGCAGGCTGATCGGACCGAGCGCGGCTTCGGCTTCGTCAAAGGCGGCGGCCACCGCATCGGGCAGCCGGACGTCGCAGCTCATCGCATGGGCGCGAACGCCCAGCGCGGCGATTTGTGCCGCGCCTTCCTCGGCGCGTTCGAGGCTGCGTCCCATCACGGCGACCTGCGCCCCGCCCTGGGCAAACGCCTTTGCCATCGCCAGCCCCATTCCCGACCCGCCGCCGGTAACCAGAACGGTCTGCCCCGCGAAAATGTCCGCCGGATAGGGCGGACGGTCAAAGGGTGGCGGCGTCGCCACGATGTGATGCTGCGGTACCGGCAAGGCGTCTCTCCCGGCGCCAAGGGTTGCGCGCTACCCCGCCGCGTGTCAAGACATACATAACTAGGTTATACAGGATCGGATCGATGGAAATCGTCGCGGAGGGCCTGGCCTTTCCCGAAGGGCCCGTGGTCATGGCCGACGGATCGGTGATCATCGTCGAAATGACGGCCGGGCGCATCACGCGTTGCTGGAACGGGCGAACCGAGACGGTGTGCGAGGTCGGCGGCGGCCCCAATGGCGCGGCCATCGGCCCCGATGGCGCGCTTTATGTGTGCAACAATGGCGGGCTCGACCCGGTCAAATTCCAGAATGCGCGCGGGCCCGGCCACGAGGGGCGCATCGAGCGCATCGACCTTTCGACCCGCAAGGTCGAGCGCGTCTATGATCGCTGCGACGGGATTGCGCTCGAGGCGCCAAACGACATCGTCTTCGACGCCGACGGACGGATGTGGTTCACCGATCTGGGCAAAACGCACGACGGCATTCGCACGGCGAGCGGATTGTTCGCAGCGCTGCCCGACGGATCGGCGATTACCGCGATCAACCGCCATGCCGTGTCGTACAACGGCGTCGGCCTGTCGCCCGGTGGCGAGCATGTCTATGTCGCCGACACCCATCAGGCACGGCTATGGCGCTACGACCGCAAGGTCGAGGCACAACGTCCGGTCTGGGTGGCCAGTGCGCCGGGGCCCGTAGGATTCGACAGCCTCGCGGTGACGGCGGCGGGCAATATCTGCGTCGCGACGCTCTATGCCGGCGGCATTTCGACGATCACGCCCGGCGGCAGGGTCAGCAAGTTCGACATTGCCGATGAGCGGTATGTCACCAACCTCGCCTTTGGCGGCGCCGACATGCGCGACGCCTATATAACCTTGTCGACCACGGGTCGGCTGATGAAAACACGGTGGGACGAACCTGGACTGGAGCTTCACTATCATGGCTGATCTGGCGACCGATCGCGACGCGATCCGCGACCTGCTCGCGCGCTATACCTACAATGGCGATCGCGGGCGGCTCGACGAGATGACCGCCTGTTTCGCTGACGACGGCGTGCTCGAATATCCCGGCAAGGCACCGCAAGGGCCTGCTGCGATCAAGGCCGCGCTGTCGTCGGGGACACGCGACGAGCGGCTGACCTTTGTCCGCCACCATATCACCAACCCGCTCATCGCGGTCGAGGGCGATGGGGCGACCGCGCGCAGCTATTTCACGGTGCACAGCAATTTCGGACCCGACCATAGCGGCACCTATGACGACCGGCTGGTGCGCACCGATCACGGCTGGCGCTTTGGGCATAGGCGGGTGCGGATCGACTGGCAGGCGGAGGGATCGCTGTTCGATCGGATGACGTCGCGATAGCCGCCTCTGTCATCGGCAAATCGAACAATTGACACTTTTGTGTCAATTTGACATCAACGTGCCATGTCCGAGCGCTTCACCGATTTCGAACGATTCGCCGACGAAGTCGCGCGGCTGCGTGGACGGATGCGGGCGCTGTTCACCGAAACCCGCGCCGAGAGCGGGCTGCCCGAGATGGAGCTGACGGTCTTGACCGCAGTGGTGAACGCCGCGACGGCGCCGACGGTCGCACAGATCGGGCGCAGCCTTGGCCATCCGCGGCAGGTGGTGCAGCGCGCCGCGAACCGGCTCGCCGAACTCGGGCTCGCCGCCTTTGCCGAAAATCCGGATCACAAACGCGCGTCGTTGATCGTCGCAACCAAGGCCGGACGCACGTTGAAGGCCGCAGACCATGTGCGAGCGCAGGCGGTAACGCGCGCGGTGATGACGCGGATCGAGGGTCCGGCTTTCGCAGAGGCTGCAGACCGCATGCACGCGATCCGTACCGAGATCGAAGCCTATTTGCGGGAGCGCGAGGCATGAGCGACGACGTGGCGGCGCTGGCCGATCCCGAGCGGCTGACAGCCTGGCTCGACGCCCATATTCCGGCTCTCGGCGACGGCCCGCTCGCGATTGCGAACATCCATGGCGGGACATCGAACGTCATCCTGTCACTCAACCGCGGCGGCCGGACGCTGATCCTGCGCCGCCCGCCCGCCGTCCCCCCGCCGGGCAGCGAAAAAAGCGTGATGCGCGAGGCGCGGGTGCTGACCGCCCTCCGCGGCACCGCCGTTCCGCATCCCTACTGCCATGGGAGCTGCGCCGATCCCGATGTGATCGGCGCCCCCTTCTATGTCATGGATCTGGTCGATGGCTGGCCCGCCGACCTCCGCGACGGGCGGATTTATGACCGCCGACCCTTCGACAAGCCGCCGCATGCGCGCGAAGTACCGTTCGCGATGGTCGACGGGCTGATCGCGCTGGCCAATGTCGATTACAAGGCTGTGGGCCTTGAGGATTTCGGGCGCCCCGACAATTTCCTCGAGCGCCAGGTCGACCGCTGGGAGGGCCAGATCAAGAGCTACAAGCAGCTCTATGATTTCGAGTGGCGCGAGCTGCCCGGATTTGGGCTGGCGCGCGACTGGCTGCGCGCCAACAAACCCGTCGATTTCCGGCCAGGCATCATCCATGGCGACGTCGGCACGCCCAACGCGCTGTTCGCCTTCGACCCGCCGTGCCGGCTCACCGCGCTGATCGACTGGGAACTGTCGACGATCGCCGACCCGCTGCTCGACCTTGCCTGGTTCTGCAACGGCATATGCGACGATCGTTTCCCCGGCCACGTCCCCGAAAAGGCGCTGTACAATGTCGGCGACTGGCCGACGCGGCAAGAGTTGATGGCACATTATGCTGCAGGCACCGGGCGCAGCATGGCGAGCTTCGACTATTATCTGATCCTCGCGATGTTCAAGGGCGGCTGCATCCTCGAATATAAGGTCGCGCAGGCGGCAAAGGGCATTTTGAGCGCCGAAACCGGGCGCTTTTTCGACCGGCTGGTGCGCGGCAATTTCGCCGAGGCCGAAAAACTCATCCGCCTGATCGGCTAAGCCAAGGACGACATCATGATCGATTTCCGCATCGAATCCGAATTGCAGACGAAGCTCGACTGGATGGAAAAATTCGTTCGCGAAGAATGCGAGCCGATGGACCTGCTCTTTCCCGGTCACGGCGCACCATATGACGTCGCGAACACGGAATCGCGCGCCTATATGGCACCACTCCAGAAGCAGGTTAAGGCGCAGGGCCTGTGGGCGTGCCACCTCGGCAAGGAACTGGGCGGACCGGGCCATGGCCAGCTGACGCTTGCACTGATGAACGAAATCCTCGGCCGCAGCTATTGGGCGCCAACCGTCTTCGGCACCGCCGCGCCCGACACCGGCAACGCCGAGATCCTCGCGATGTTTGGTACCGACGACCAGAAGGCGCGTTACCTGCAGCCGCTGATGGACGGCACGATCGTGTCGACCTTTTCGATGACCGAGCCGCAGGCCGGCGCCGACCCCAAGGAATTCACCTGCCGCGCGTATCGGGATGGCGACCAGTGGGTGATCGAAGGCGAGAAATGGTTCTCGTCGAACGCGCGCTACGCCAGCTTCCTGATCGTCATGGTCGTTACCGATCCAGACAATCCGCCCTATAACCGCATGTCGATGTTGATCGTGCCCGCCGACACGGCAGGGGTCGAGTTCATCCGTCATTCGCAGACGATGGGCGACAGCAAGGGCAAGGATGACGGGACCCACGCCTATATCCGGTACAACCAGGTCCGCGTGCCGCTGGACGCGATGCTCGGCGGCCCCGGCGAGGGGTTCAAGGTCGCACAGGCGCGGCTCGGCGGCGGGCGCGTGCATCACGCGATGCGCACTGTCGGCAAATGCCAGCGCGCGATCGACATGATGCTCGAACGCGCGGTTTCACGCCGCACACAGGGCAAGCAACTCAGCGAGCATCAGTTCGTGCAGGGCGCGATCGCCGATTCGATCATCGAGCTCGAACAATTCCGCCTGCTCGTTCTGAAGACCGCTTGGATCATCGACAACGAGCCACATGGCGCCGCGCGCACGCATATCGCGATGTGCAAGGTGCAGATGGCGAAAGTCTATCACGACATCGTCCAGCGCGCGATCCAACTCCACGGCAGCCTGGGCGTGACGCTGGAAACGCCGCTCGCCGACATGTGGATGGGACTACCCGCGATTGCACTGGTTGACGGGCCGACCGAAGTGCACAAGGTGCAGGTCGCCAAAGCCTATCTCAAAAATGCGAAGCCGGCGACGGGCCTGTTTCCCAGCGAACATATCCCGACCCGGCTGGCGGCGATCCGGGCGCGGCAGAGCTGAACGGAGGATATGCCATGACCACCCGCCACCTCGTCGACCGCGAGATTGCGCCGCTGCTCGACATGTTCCCGCCGGTTGACCTCGAATCTGCACCGATCGGCGAGCTTCGCGAAAAGGCGGGCCAAGCCTATGCTTTCATGCCGCCCCCGGCCATCCTGCCCGAAAAACGGGTAGCTCCGTCGACCCATGGCGGGCCGGACATCGATATCTACCTCTATCGCCCGCCCGAGCCGAAACCGGGCGGTGGCGCGATCCTGCATATCCATGGCGGCGGAATGGTGATGGGATCGGCGCAGCAGATCCAGTCCGTCCCGGCGACGCTCGCCATGGCGGCGGGGGTCCCCGTGGCGTCGGTCGAATATCGGCTGGCGCCCGAACACCCCTTCCCCGCGCCGCAGGAGGATTGTCATTCGGCGCTGGTGTGGCTCGCAGGACAGGCCGAAGCGCTTGGTTTCGACCGAAGCCGGATCGTCGTGGCGGGTGAAAGCGCGGGCGGCGGCCTGGCGGCGGCGCTGGCGATCATGGCGCGAGACCTTGGCGGACCGGCGATCGCGGGCCAACTCCTCACCTATCCGATGCTCGATCATCGCACGGGGAGCGACGGCTGTCCTTACGGCAACCCGACCACCGGCGAGTTCATCTGGACACGCGCGAGCAACCGGTTCGGCTGGAAGGCACTGCGCGGAAATTATGCGGCCGACGATGCGCGGAAAGCGTGGTTCTCGCCGAGCTTGGCAGACGATCTGGCGAACCTGCCGCCCGCTTATATCGCGACGGGCAGCCTCGACCTCTTCTTCGACGAAAATCTCGACTATGTGCGGCGTCTGACAGCAGTGGGCGTGACCGTCGAATTGCACAGCTATGCCGGCGCCATCCACGCCTTCAACGCGGTGCCCGGCGCCGCGATTTCCGAGCGCTGCAACGCCGGGTTGATGGCCGCCGCCGCAGCGATGACCGCCCCTTCAGGAGAATGACATGACCCCCGATCCGCTGTTCGATTTCACCGGCAAGGTCGCGCTCGTCACCGGCGGATCGCGAGGGCTCGGCTATCGCATGGTCAAGGCGCTGGCCGAGCGCGGTGCCGATGTGATCGTCGCGAGCCGCAAGCTGGAGAATTGCGAGAGCGTTGCCGAAGAATGCCGTGCGCTCGGCCGCAAGGCGATGGCTTACGCCGTGCATTGTGGGCGGTGGGACGAGATCGACGGTCTGATCGCCGCAGCTTATGACGCATTCGGGCGCGTCGACATATTGATCAACAACGCCGGCATGTCGCCCGCTTGCCCGAGCCATGAACTGCCCGAAAGCCTGTTCGATTCGGTGCTCAACCTGAACTTCAAGGGGCCGTTCCGCCTTGCGAGCCAGGTCGCGCACCGCATGGCGCAGGGCGACGGCGGTACCATCATCAATATCAGTTCGACCGGCGCTCTGATGGCGCTGCCGATGGTCGTCCCTTATGGCTCGGCAAAGGCCGCGCTCAACGCAATGACGGTGTCGCTGAGCCGGGAATATGCCCCGAAAGTGCGGGTCAATACGATCAGCCCGGGGCCGTTCCTGACTGACATCGCCGACGCGTGGGACGAGCCGAAGCGCGAAAAGCAGCCGGTGGCACTGGGGCGGCCCGGCTATCCGGAGGAGATCGTCACGGCGGCGCTGATGCTGGCGAGTCCGGCGTCGTCCTACACCACCGGCGCGCTGGTGCGCGTCGATGGCGGGCAACTTTAGATCAGGTGCGGAACGCGGCCAGCCTTTGGTCGAGGATCGCCTCGGCGTCCGAAATGATCCGGTCGATCAGTTCCTGACAGGTCGGGATATCGTGGATCAATCCCTGAATCATGCCGGCCCAGAACACACCCTTGCTGAGGTCGCCGGTCTGCAGCAGTTCACGCCCCGCGGTTCCCGCGACGAGTTCCTGCACGTCGCTGAATTTCGCATCGGGCTGCGACAGACGACGGACGACTTCCTCGCTGACTTCGCTCTTGCCGACGCGTGCGGTGTTCTTGAAATTGCGGAAGATCAGAAAACTCCCGCGCTCGTCGTTATCGACGTAGGCCTGCTTCACATTGTCGTGGATCGGCGCTTCTTTCGTAGCGCAAAAGCGCGTGCCCATGTTGATACCATCGGCGCCCAGCGCAAGCGCGGCGACCAGCCCGCGCCCGTCGCCGAACCCGCCCGACGCGAGCATCGGAATCTTCACCTTGTCGGCCGCCGCGGGGATCAGGATCAGCCCCGGAATATCGTCCTCGCCAGGGTGGCCCGCGCATTCGAAGCCGTCGATCGAGATAATATCACAGCCCGCTTTCTCGGCCGACAATACATGGCGCACCGCTGTGCATTTGTGCAAGATCATCACGCCGTGCGGCTTCACCCGCGCCCATATCTCGCGCACCGCCGGCGTTCCCGCGGTTTCCATGATTTTGACGCCGCTTTCGATCACGGCATCGGCATAGGCGTTATAGTCGGGCGAGTTGATCGTCGGAAAGACAGTGAGGTTCACGCCGAACGGCTTGTCGGTCAGCGACCGACAGCGCTCGATCTCGTCACGCAGCGCCTGCGGCGACGGTTGCGTCAGCGCGGTGATGACGCCCAGCCCTCCCGCATTAGATACTGCGCTTGCCATGTCGGCCGTCCCGACGGCTTGCATGCCGCCCTGAACAATCGGATGCTCGATACCGAGCATTTCGGTGATCCGCGTCTTGAAGCCCATCCGCTTTCCCTCCAATAGTTATATAACTTGGTTATACTTCTAAACCCATGATGACAAGAGGTGTCCGATGACCGCTCCCCCGCCCCGCGCCGTTCGTGCAGACGAACTCGGTCCGCCCGAAAACTACGTCCTCGTCGATCATGATCCGGGTCCCCCGTCGCCCACACAAGTGAGCATTTCTATCAGGGCTGCGGGGATCAGCTTTGTCGACGTGCTCACAGCTGGCGGCGGCTATCAGGTCAAGCCGCCGGTACCCTTCATTCCCGGTAGCGAATGCGCGGGGGTGGTGACGGCGGTCGGCGACGATGTATCGGGGCTGGCGGTCGGTGACAGGGTGGTCGGCAGCGGCTGGGGCGGGATGTTCGCCGAGGCGGTGAACCTGCCTGCACAAACGGTGCGCAAAATGCCCGTCGCGCTGTCCTTTGCAGAAGCCGCTGTGTTTCCCGTCAGCTATGCGACGGCATGGCACGCGCTCGTCGACCGGGCTAAGCTTCAGGCGGACGAGACGCTGCTCGTCCTGGGCGCGGGGGGTGCGACCGGCTACGCCGCGGTGCAGATCGGCAAATATCTGGGCGCTCGCGTCATCGGATCGGCGTCGAGCGACGCCAAGCGTGCGCTGGCGACGGCCGGAGGCGCCGATGCGGTGGTCGATGCGCGCGGCGACGACTGGCGCGATCAGGTCAAGGCGGCGAACGACGGCAAGGGCGTCGACGTCGTCTTCGATCCCGTCGGCGGCGACGCGACCGATCCGGCGTTTCGGTCGCTCGGCTGGAACGGGCGACATCTGGTGATCGGCTTTCCCGGCGGCATCGCGGCGCTGCGAACCAACCTGCCGCTGCTCAAGGGAGCCAGCCTGGTCGGGGTCGATATTCGGCAGTTCGGACTCTTCGAGCCCGAAAAGAGCGAGGCCAACCGCGACGCCGTGTTTGCGCTGGCCGCCGAAGGCAAGCTGCGCCCCGCGATTGCGCAAAGTTACAGGATCGAGGATTTCCGCACCGCAATGGAGGATGCAGCGACCGGCAAGAGCGCGGGCCGCATCGTGCTGGCGATGGACTAACCCGTCGCCTTGAGCGCGTCGAGCACCCGGACATAATGGGCCGGGTTCCAGACGTCCTGATCCTCGCCCCAGCCGATCCCGCCGTCGATGTCCCAGCGCATGAGCTGGTTCACGCCGTAACCGGCCTCGCTCATCGTGCTGACGACAAAGCCTTCGCTTTTCATGGCACGGCCATGCTCGTCGACCAGATCGACCTGCATATGCGTACTCCAGCCCGTCTTCGGACTGCGAAAGACGCGCATGCGTGATTTTGCGGCATCCAGGCTGCCGAAAGTCCCATCGCGACGGATCCAGCCGGCGTTCATCGGCGACCAGCCGTCGGCGTCGCCATCCTGGACGCGCGCGAAGCCCAGGAAGCCGGTTCCGTCCTTGCGATGACCAAAGATATACTGGATGCGCCCGCGACCGCGTTCGCGCTCGATCTCGCGCCAGCGGGCACCGCCGGGATGCTTCACACGCTCCATGTCGTTCGCATAGACTTTGGGGCTCGCCGCATAAGGTCCGCCGCGTGGCCCCCAAGTGCGGTCACGAACGCCGATGCCGTCGATGCGGATACGCTCGCCCCGCAAGGTCATCCAGCCCTCGACATGGCCGAGCTGGTCGTAATGCGGCGTTTGCATGAAGGGCGGCTTGCCCGGCGGAAAGCGATGCGGTTCGTGAAGGCCCGTATGCGTGAAATCAAGCGCGAAGCCGCGTGCGGGATCGTCGTACCGCAGATGATATTTCATCCCCGGCTCGACCATTTTCAAGCTGTAGCCGCCGCCATATTTGTCACCGGGAAAGCTGATGTCGGTGAGGTCGGGAGCGTCGGGCATCGGCGCTTCCTCGACCTTGCGGTAATAGGCCATGCGCGCCTGATCATAGCCTTCGTCGTCCCACGCGAAGATGCGCCAGGTGACGCTCTTGCGGTTGGGATAATAGGGCGCGTGGATCCAGCACCCGATCTTGCGTTCGGGGATGCTGAACGACCACCAGTTGGTTTCGGTCTCATAAGGATCGTCGGAAAGCTGGTGGTAACGATCGTCCTCGAGCCTGAAGGTCAAGTCATCGGTCATGCAAGAGACTCCAGTTCGTCGAGGGCAGCCGTAAACAGCACGGCGATACGGCCCACGTCGGCGACCTTCGCGGCATCGGCGATCACGCCCATGTCGAGATTGTCGCCGCTGCGCCGCGAGGTGATGTTGAGGAAGCGGCCCGATCCGATGATCGGCACCGGATAATTGTGAACCTGACGAAAGCCCGCATAACTGCGCGGCTCGGCGGGACCGGGCACGTTCGACAAGGTCAGGTTGCCGGGGATTAGGCGCTTGCCGCCCGCCATCCGGTCGGCGAAAGCCGCGCGGCGGTCGCGCGCGCCGAACGGCTTTTCGGCCGCGTCGAGCAAGCTTTCATCATAGGGTGTGCGGCGCATTTCGCCCGCCATCGACGCCTGGATCGCTCTTATCCGCGCGACCGGATCTGCCAGATGCGTCGCGAGATGCGGATGCAGTGCGACGATGCGATTGCCGAAGCCACCATGGTCCGCCCGACGGTACGAGCGCGCCGAATTGACCACGAGCGGCGTGTCGGGGAGCTCACCGGTTTCGAGAAGGTAATGGCGGAGCGCGGTGCTGGCGAGCGTCAGGAAGATATCGTTGATCGTGGCATCGAGTTTTTTGCCAACTGCTTTCACCCGCGCCAGCGGCAGGCTAATCGTCGCATAACGGCGGTCGGCCGAGGTCGGGCCGGAAAGCGTAAATTCCGGAGTGGGCTCGCGGTCGCCCTTATGTGCTTCGAGCGCGGCAAGCGCGTCCTTGCGCCGCGCCGATTGTTCGGCGCGCAAATCCGCTTCGGCGGCGAAGCGCGCGTCGGCCTTTTCGCGCCATTTTTCGGGTTCGGGCAGGCGCGCATCGACGAAGCGCGCGGTCGCGGGCGGGGTGCTGTCGCTCAGCAAGCCCATGGCAGTCTGAAAGCCGATGCCGTCGGCAACGCTGTGATGCATCTTGAGGTAGAGCGCGCTGCCGCCGGTCGCGAGCCGTTCGAAGACATGCGCGGCGAAGGGCGGGCCCGACAGGTCGAGGCGGCGCATATTGAGCGCCGCGACCGCATCGTACATTTCGGCGTCGCTCCACGCTCCATCGTGCGGTTCGACCGCGACGATCGTTTCGAGATCGGCGGCGGCGATGTCGGCCCAGACGTCGCTGTCATAGCCGTCGGGCGCTTCGTGCAGCCGGACAAGCAGCGGCGTCGCGGGGAGGCGGTCGGCGAACTGGCGGCGGATCGCCGCGGCGAGATCGGCCTGCCCATCCTCCGGGACGTCCAACAGGATCAGCGCGCCGACATGCATCGGCGAGGCGTCGGTTTCCGACAGGATCATGAAATGATCGTCGGGACGCAAGCGCCGTACCCCGGCGGCCAATCGCAACGGATCGGAGCCGCTCACCGCTTACCAGCCCGCCAGATCGGCGGCGCGGGCGCGGTGTTCCGATGGGCTGCCCAGCCAGGCGCGATCGAACATCGCGCGGCGGAACCAATAGTTGAGGCCATATTCCCACGTATAGCCGATGCCGCCATGTGCGGCGACCGCAGCGCGCGCCGAGCGGACATAGACGTCGCACAGATGCGCCTTGGCCATGGCCGCCGCGCGCGCCGCGTCGGGCAGCCGCGCATCCCACGCATAGGCGGCGTACCACAGCAGTGCGCGCGCGGGTTCGACGTCGAGCGCCATATGCGCGAGCTGATGCTTGAGTGCCTGGAACCGCCCGATCGGCTGACCGAATTGTTCGCGTTCCTTCGCATAGCCGACGCTCAGGTCGGTCACCTTCTGCGCGCCGCCGAGCGCATCGGCCGCGACGAGGACGAGCGCCGCGTCGGCAAGGCGCGCGGTCATCGCGTCGTCGGCCGCAAAGAGCAACTGCCCCGCGGCATCAGCGATCGCGACCCTTGACACCGGACGGCTGCGGTCGGTCGCCTTGACGGCTTCGATCGTGACGCCGTCGCCCGCGGGCACAAGCCGCACCCCGGTTCGGCGGTCCACGACCAGGAAATAGTCGGCGGCGCGCGCGCACGGGACATAGGCGCTGCCGCCGTGCACCAGCGTCGCGACGGTTTCGCCGCTGACCAGCGCATCGAGGAGAATAGCGTCGGACCCGGCGGCCGCGACCGCCGCAACCGCAAGCCATTGGCCGATAAGCGGCCCCGGCGCCGCCGCCTCGCCCGCCACTTCGCAAGCGAGCGCGGCGTCGAGCAACCCCATGCCGCTGTCGCGCAGCAAGATGCCGCCGAGGCCGAGCGCCATCAGCGCGTTCCAGCTTGGCCGGTCGAAATCATCATCGCCATCGGCGAACAGGTGCATCCGCTCCATCGGCCAGCTGTCGGCCAGGGTGCCGCGCACCGCGTCCTGGATCGCCGTCTGCTCTTCGGTCAGGTGGAAATGCACGTCAGCGTTCCCCGCTCATCGCCAGATCACGCGGCAGGCCGAGCCCGCGTTCGCCGATGATGTTGCGCTGAATGTTCGACGCGCCGCCGGCGATCGAATTGCCGAGGCTGCCCATAATCTGGTCGAGCCATTTCTCCGGCCCGCGCGGCCCGCGATTGCCGCGCCCGCCCGCACCCGAGGGTTCGACAAAGCCATGTTCGCCGATCAACTCCTGCGCTAGCAGCGCCATCTCGTGCCCGATCTCGGTCAGCAGCAATTTCATCATCAGCGACACCGGCCCCGGATCCTCGCCCGACGCGGCGCAGCTGAACAGCCTAAAGCTGGTATAGCGGTGCGACAGCACAAAACCTTCGATCTGCCCGAGCTTGTCGCGGATCATCGGTTCGTCGATGCGGCCGACCTCCTGCGCCAGCTCGACGAGCTTCGCGAACTGGCGCCCCAGCCCGTCGGCGCTGCCGATACTGGCGCGTTCATGCTTCAGCGTCGTGCGGCTGATATACCATCCCTGCCCCCGCTCACCGACCTGCCAGCTCACCGGGGTCTCGGCATTGTCGAAAAAGAATTCGCAGAAGGTGTGATCGCCCTCCTCGCCGGTCATCTGACGGATCGGGCGGCGGGTGACGCCGGGCTGGTCGAGGTCGATCAGCAGATAGGTGATGCCGTCATGCTTCGGCGCGTCGGGCTCGGTGCGCACGAGCATGAACATATGCGTCGACTGCATCCCCTGCGACGTCCAAATCTTTTGCCCGTTGATGATCCACTTGCTGCCATCGGCCGACAGGTCGCCCTTGGTGCGGACGCTCGCGAGGTCAGAGCCCGACCCGGGTTCGGAATAGCCCTGCCCCCAGATATAATCGCCTTCGACCGTGCCGCGGATGAACAGCGTCTTCTGTTCGTCGGTCCCTTTTTCGAGCAAAGTCGGCACGGTCATGTTCATGCCGTTACCGCCGACTTCCATCGGCGCGCGGGCGCGGGCGAATTCCTCGCGGATTACCTGCGCCCTGATGACATCGACCGGCTGCTCCGACCCGCCATAGATTTTCGGGATCGCGCGATAGAGATAGCCCGCATCGGTCGCTTGGCTCCGGAAGGCGCGGATGAACGCTTTGAGGTCGGCGCCGCGCAGGTCGGCAGCAGGAGGCCAATGCGACGACAGAAAGGTACGGACCTCCGCGCGAAAGGCTTCGGCGGCCTCGCCATAGCTCAGGTCCATCGCTTGCTCTCCCATATCCTCGGTGATTCTATGCTTGAGTTATATAACTACGTCAACCATGTTGTGCGCCGAACGAAGCGTGTTAAGGGGCGCCGATGAC
This sequence comes from Sphingopyxis sp., assembly GCF_965227415.1. GTDB lineage: Bacteria > Pseudomonadota > Alphaproteobacteria > Sphingomonadales > Sphingomonadaceae > Sphingopyxis. Next base: position 1,107,068 of record NZ_OZ245749.1, read on the forward strand.
CGACGACAGCAATCCGATCCCGCACTATTTCGTCCACCGTGACGGGGGTTTCGACCCCACCGGCCTGTCGCGCAACCCCTGGTTCGCCGATGCCGTGGCGGGTGGCCCGATTTCGGCGCTGTTCGGTCATGTGATCGAGCAGGCGGAATTCGACCCGGGGTTCGAGATTTGCCGGGTGACGATCGACATCCTGGGCGTCGTGCCGCGCGCGTTGTTGGTACCGCGCATCGTGGCGGTGCGGCAGGGGCGGCAGGCGCAACTGGTTCGCATCGAACTGCTCGCGGGCGCCAAGATTGTGGCGCAGGCGCATGTGCTGCTGGCACGCGAGCTGGCGACGCCCGAATTTGCAGCGCCGCAGCCGCATCCCGCTCCCACCGAGGTGCCCGAGGATAATTTCCTGATCGGTGCGAGCATGGCGGGCGCTATCAAGACGCGCCCGATCATGGGCCGGGTGCGCGAGCCGGGTCGCGGGGTCTCTTGGATGCGAATGGACGGACAGGTCGTGCTGGGTGTCACCGCCTCGCCCTTCGTCAAAGCGTGCCTGTTCGCCGATTTCGGCAATGGTGTCGGCAGCGCGACGTATGCGCATGAATGGAGCTATGCCAACCTCGACATCTCGATCCAGTTCTTTCGGATGCCGCGCGGCGACTGGTTCCTGCTCGACGCCCACACTGAAGGTGCGGGCAATGGCCATGCAGTGGCGCAGAGCGTCTTCGCCGACGCAGACGGGGTCTATGCCAAGGGAACACAAACGGTGTTTGTCGGGCCGGGGCGGCCGCGTTGACTATTCCCCGCTGAACACCGGCGCCCGCTTTTCGGTCACCGCTGCCAACCCTTCGCGATGATCCTGGCTGCCGAGGAGCAGCGCCTGGTTCGGCAGGTTAGCCTGCCATTCGGCCTCCATGCTGCTTTCGAGCGCGCGCTGGATCGACTGTTTGACCGTCGCATAGCCGAGCGGCGCAGACGCGGCCAGTTCGCGAGCCAGTTCCATGCCCCGCGCGGCCAGATCGTCTTTCGGAACGACTTCGCTGACCAATCCGATGCTCAACGCTTCGTCTGCGCGCACTTGTTTGCCACGCAGACACATTTCCATCGCCCGGCCGAGCCCGACGATACGCGGCAGCAGGAAGGTCCCGCCAAGTGGCGGCATGATGCCGAGCTTGATCCAGCTTTCCTGGAACATCGCGCTGTCCGCCGCCATGCGGAAGTCGCAGGCGAGCGCGAGTTCGCAGCCGACGGTTACGGCGGCGCCCTGTACCAGCGCCAGCGTCGGCTTCGGACAGCGATATATCGCGCGCGCCGCACCCTGGAAATTGGCGTAAACCGTGTCCTTGATGTCACTTGCGGACATGCTGGTAAGCCGCTGCAAGAATGCGAAATCGGCGCCGACAGAGAAATGCTTGCCCTCGGCCGCGAAGACGATTGCGCGGACGCTGCGGTCTGTTGACAGGGCAGCGAACGCGTCGCGTATCTCGCCGAGCATTTCGGGTGACGAGGCATTGCCGATATCGGCACGCGCGACGACCACGGCGGCGATGCCCGTGTCGTGACGGTCGATCCGGATATGCGCGAAATCAGCCATTGGGATTTTCGGCCTTTTTCTTCTCACGCCAGATCATCGCCGTCGCGCTGGTCGACAGTCCCATGTTCAGCGCCTCGGCGTCGAGCGCTGCCTCGAACGCCCAATCCTCGGCATTGTTGAGGTTCGCCTTCATATAGCGGTAGCCCATGCGCGGACCGTCGGCGAGGCGGCGGGCGGCCTGCATCGTTTCCTCGCGCAGCGCCTCATCGTCAAACAGGCGCGTGTAGAGGCCTTTGGCGAAGGCCTCGTCGGCGGTAAGCTTTTCGCCGAGCAGGAACAATTCACGCGCAACGCCGGTGCCGACGATCTTGGTCCAGAACCAGGTCGAACCGAAGTCGCCGCCTGCCCCGATCCGATCGAAGGCGGTAAGGAAGCTCGCGCTCTTGCCTGCAAAGCGCAGATCGCACGCTCCCGCGATGCCGATGCCTGCGCCCGCGACCGGGCCGTTGACCATCGCGATCGTCGGCTTTGGCATTTCATGGAGCAGACGCGACGTTTCCATGAAACCGCGCAGCCGGACGAAACCTTGTTCGTTGCGGCTGCCGACGTCGGAATTGGCAGCGACGACGGCCTTGTCGGCGCCGCCTTCCTTGAGGTCGCCGCCGGCGCAAAACCCTCGGCCCGCGCCGGTCACGACAACGCAGCCGACCGACGCATCGCGTGCCGCGTCGGCGCACGCGTCTGCGAGCGGCGCCATGATCGAACTGGTAAGCGCATTGAGCCGGTCGGGCCGGTTGAGAGTGATGGTACGGACACCCGCATCATCGTCGATCAGTATCTCGTCCGCCATAGTTCCTCTCCCGCCATCCCTTTTTCGTCATGCTGAACTTGTTTCAGCATCCATGTCCCGACGTCGATTTCGGCGCAGCGCCCACGGATGGGGCAGGCCCTTGGACCCTGAAACAAGTTCAGGGTGACGAGAAAAGGAAAAGGCCGCGCGGTCAATCCCCGCCGAGTTCGCGATGGCGCGCGAGCATCTGTACCGCCTTTTGGGCCAGCTCGTCTGGCACTTGCGGATAGAGCGGCAGCGGTCGATCCTTGCTTGGCAGCGCGATCGTCGCGGTTGCGCGTACCGTTTCCTCGTCGCGCTGGTTGGTGAATTTCACCGCGACATCGACGAGGCTCTGGCCGCCTTCCTGGCGCTTTGCCAGCACTTCGCCGGTGACGCGCTGGACGTCGCCCATATAGTTGAACTTGCGAATCTCGTCGTGGATGTGGGTGATGACCGCGTCATCGCCGGCCCAGTCGCTGAGATATTGCCACAGATAATTTTCGCGCATGACTCCATAGTCATACGCCATCGGATTGCCGATCGCCTGCGCCCAGGTCGGGTCCCAGTGGAGCCGCTGCGCGACGTCGGGGATGCCATGCTCGTTCTTGACGTAGAAGGCGGGGATGCGCTGCCGGTTCTTGTGCGCTAAGCGGTTTGCCGTCGGTGCATAGGGTACGAATCCGTAACCGCCCGCATGGAAGCAGATGACGTCGGTGACGGTCAGCGGGCCTTTAGCCTGAAGTCCCAGCGAATCGCCCTTTTCGACGCTGTCGAACCAACGCTTTTCGGCGCCCTGAACGCGCTCGGCAGCATAGATATCCTCGACCGCTTGCATTTCCTCCTCGGTGTAGGTCGCTGGTTCGATCGCCGAATATTTGCCCTTCTTGGCCGCAGTCTTGCGCTCGGTCAGGACCCGCAGGATGCGATAAACCGCAACGACTTCGCCGCGCTGGTTGATCTTCACGTCGCGGCGCACGCCGATGACTGAACGTCCGGCGAATTCGGACTGCTTGACCTCGCACGTCTCGTCGCCGTTGAAGCTATAGATGGTGTCGCCCGGATAGATGGGGCGATAGAAATCCCATTGCGACCCCGACACAAAGACGTGAATGCCCTTGAACAGGCTCTTGCGCAGCGCCTTGATCTCGTCGGGAATCGGATCGCCGCGCATCGGGCGGTTGATGATCCCGGCCATCATGCCGGGGGCGATGATGCTGCCCCAGCGCGTCTTCCTGGCATAGTGCGGGTCAGTGTAGAGCGGCTTGTCGTCGCCCATGCCGTGCGCGAAGTTGCGGATATTATCCTCGGTCGCGGTCTGAATATATTCCCGAGTCTTGGCGGCCTGATCAAAACCGAGCAATTGGCGCTGCCGGTCGATATCCGCGTCCGTAATCTCGTAGCCGACGGCCTTCTGCCACTCTTCGCTTTCTTTAATGTCGTTTTTCGCCTCGGCCATCGCATATCTCCCTTGTCACGAGTTATATAACTAGGTAATACATCCCCTGAAGTGACGCAAGGGGATTAAGCCGCAATGGAAGTTCGCCGCATCAGCGATGCCTTGAAGGTGCGTGCACAGCATCAGGCCGACGACATCGCGCACGACGACACGCTGCGGCAAATCAGCTTCGCCGAATGGGACCGCGAAGCCGACGAAGTGGGCGGTGGACTGGCGGCCGCGGGGCTCGTTCCGGGCGATCGCGTCTTCCTGCCGATCAGCAATGCCCATGCGATCGAAATGGCGATCGCAGTGTTCGCGGTGTTCCGCGCTGGCGGCATCGCCTGCCCGATCAGCACCCGTCTGAGCCCGCGCGAAATTGCCGATTATGCCGCGCTGTGCGAGCCGCGCTTTTGCCTGACCGATGCGCCTGACCTGGTGAAGGACCTTGACCTCGCCGGATCGTGGCACGTCGGCGATATGCCGCGCGACCTGTCCGCGTTGCCCGACCAGGCGAGCCTGGACCCGGCGGCCGATGCCGAAATCCTTGGCACGTCGGGCACCACCGGCAAGATCAAGGGCGTTGTCGTTTCGCATCTCGATTTGATGACCAATGTCACCGGTTACAATATGGACCGTTCGCGCTCGACGCTGAACGCGCTGCCGCTCACCGGGTCGGGTGGCAACATCGGCATCGTGATGCTGCCGGCGCGCGGCGGCGCCACCGCGATCACCCAACAGAAATTCGACCCCAAGGGTTTCCTCGATCTGGCGCGCGAAAAGCGACCGAACCTGGTCTATCTGGTGCCCTCGATGCTGCGGCTTGTGCTCGATCACCCCGACGTCGGCAATTACGACATGGACGGGGTGAAGTATCTGATGACCGGCACGGCGCCGCTCCCGCATGATTCGGTGGTCCGCGCCGCAAAGCTTTGGCCGCATCTGCGGATCCGCAACAGCTATGGCATGTCGGAGGGCGGCGTCGGACTTGGTACGCGCAGCCAGGAACAGGTGCTCAAACCCGGCTGTGTCGGCAAGCTACCCGCGCATATGCAGATCCGCGACGAGGACGGCAATGTCGTCACGGAGCCTGGTGTGGTGGGCGAGATTTATGGCTGGCAAAAGCATGCGCGGCGTTATTGGAACGATCCGGAGGCAACGTCCGCAAGCTTCAAGGGCGGCTGGACCAAGACCGGCGACCTCGGTTTCGTCGACGCGGACGGCGACCTGATCATGGCCGGCCGCTCGAAAGAGCTGATCATCCGCGGCGGCTACAACATCACCCCGCTCGAGATCGAGACCGTGCTGCATCTGCACCCCGCGGTGCAGCAGGCGGCGGTGGTCGGTGTTCCGCACGAGATCCTCGGCGAGGATATCGCCGCGGCCGTGACGCTCCGCCCCGGTCGGGCCGCCACGGGCGATGACATCATCGCTTTTTGCAAGGAGCATCTCGGCGACAACAAGGTGCCTCGCACTTTGGTGGTGATGGACGCCATGCCGCTCAATCCGAACGGGAAGATCCTGAAGAAGGATCTGGCGGCACCGCTGGCAAAGGCCGCAGCGGACCGGCGAAGGGCGGCTTAGCAACAAAAACCCTACCTTTTGGGGAGGGCAGCAAGACTTGGCGGCTTGCCGCCTAGTCGCAGCGGGTGGGGGCCAGCGGCATAGCGCCACCCCGACATGCCCCACCCCGACCCTCCCCTAAAGGAGAGGGAGTTTTCATCCCTTCAGCGTCTCGAACGGCACATCCTTGTCCATCCGCACTTCGCCGGGCATGCCGAGCACGCGTTCGGCGATCTGGTTGCGCAGCACCTCGTCGGCGCCGCCGGCGATCCGCATCACCGTCGAATAGATATAGTCGTACTGGACATCGCCGGTCTTCGTATCGCCCGCCTCGGGCGCGATGCCAGCGAGACCGCGAAGTTCGAGCGCGAGGCCGTTGGTCTTTTGGTAGCGGCCGGCATAGGCAAGCTTGACCATACCCGCGAGCGCGCCGGGATTTTCGCCTTTCGACACCATCGTGCGCAGCCGCGCCTGAAAGAAACGTTCGCCTTGCTCTTCGGCCAGCGCTTCGGCGAGTTGCTGACGGATGGCGCGATCATCGAGCATCGTGCCGCCATGCCCATCGGGGGTGGCGGCGGCATAGTCGAGCAAAGGCTCGACCCCGCTGCGATGCGCGCCCGAACCGAGACGTTCGCCCATCAGCACGGTCATGCAGCAGGCCCAGCCTTCGCCCTCGGCGCCGAGCCGGTTCGCGTCGGGAATGCGGACGTCGGTTAGGAAGGTTTCGTTGAACTCGCTCGCGCCCGAAATCTGACGGATCGGTCGCGTCTCGATCCCCGGCGTCTTCATGTCGACGACGAAGAAGGTCAGCCCCTTATGCTTGGGCAAACCGGGGTCGGTGCGCACGACCAGGATGCCCCAGTCGGTGAGGTGCGCCCAGCTCGACCAGACTTTCTGACCATTGACGATCCAGTCGCCGCTGTCGTCATCCGCGCGCACCGCCTTGGTGCGGAGCGCCGCGAGATCGGAGCCTGCGGAAGGTTCGGAAAAGAGCTGGCACCAGGTCAGGTCGCCCTTCAGCGTCGCTTCGATAAAGCGGGCGCGCTGTTCGTCGGTGCCATGTTTCGCGATCACGGGAAGCGCCATGCCGGTGCCTATTGAGGTGAAGGGGCCTTTTGGCAGATGATATCTCCCTTCCTCTTCGGCGAAGATCACTGCCTCGGCGCCCGACAGGCCGCGCCCGCCCAGGGTTTTCGGGAAGGTCAGCCCCGACCAGCCGCCGGCGTACAGCTCGCGCATCCAGGCGCGGCCGCGGTCGGCTTCTTCGGTATCGGGCATCTTTTCGCCCGATATCAGTTCGTGCGCGGGTGCGTGCGCGGCGAGCCAGCTGCGCGCTTCGGCGCGAAAAGCGGCCTCTGCGGCGGTGTCGTTGAAATCCATCTTACGCCGCTTTCCCTTGGCTGCCCGGCTGCGCGTTCAGCAACCGGTCGGCCCAGAAGCCGCGATTGCCGATATGCACAGCGAGCATGCGTTCGCGCCGGTAATAGAAGTGGCAATTCGCCTCGAACGTATAGCCGATGCCGCCATGAACCTGGAGATTCTCGCGCGCCGCCTGTTCGAAACATTTGATGCCCGACAGCCGAGCCGCGGCCGCCGCGGCAGGCAGGTCGTCGGGCGAAGATTCCGCCGCCCAGCCGCCATAATAAGCGTTGGAGCGCGCGAGCTCGGTCGCGACGGCCACGTCGGCGAGCTTGTGCTTGATCGCCTGATACCCCGCAAGCGGGCGCCCGAACATCTGCCGATCCATGGCATAGTCGCGCGCCATGGTCAGACAGGCCGCGGACGCACCAACCGCTTCGAACGCCGCCTGCACCGCCGCCTGGTCGATCAGCCTGTCGAGCTTGCCGCTCCCTGGCATCGCCTCGGCCGCGGCGTCAGCGAAATCGAGCCGATAATGCGGGCGGAGCTGGTCGAAGCTTTCGAGCCTGGTGCGGGTGACGCCAGGTTGATCGAGGTCGACAAGTGCGAAGGTTCCGCCGGCGACAAGCACGATCGCGACATCGGCGATGCCGGCATCGGCGACCGGCGACTTGCTGCCACTCAGCCGGCCGTCCGTCAGCGCTGCTCCGGTACCGAACACCGGCCCCGGTCCCTCGGCATAGGCGAAGGTCGCAACGGCCTCCCCATTCGCCAGCCTGGGCAACCACGCCGATTTTTGCGCGTCGCTTCCCGCCAGGCGGATCGCCTCGGCGCCGAGGATGATCGAGCTCATGAAGGGCACCGCCGCATTGGCGCCGCCCAGCGCTTCCATGATCACGCCCAGATCGAGCGCGCCGAGATCAAGCCCGCCATAGTCCTGGGGAATCGCCGCGCCGAGAAAGCCCATGTCGGCGAGCGCGCGCCACAGCGGTTCGTCCCATTCGGCACCCGAATCGATCAGCGTGCGCAAACGGTCGAAAGATGCCATATCCGCGAGCAGCGACCGTGCTTGCTCGCCGAGCATTTTCTGTTCATCGCTAAGGTCGAAATTCATCGCAGGCCTTGCCCTCTTGTTGCGGTTTGTGTCATAGCGAGTTGTATAACTAGGTCAACCATGAGAACGCCAGTCATGGGGCCGGGTCGGAGAGGAAGCAGCGATCATGCATTATGAAACCATCCTGGTCGATGTCGCCGATCATGTCGCGACGATCACGCTAAACCGGCCCGAGGCGATGAACAGCTTCACCAAGCAGATGATGGATGAATTCGAGCATCTGTGGAAGTGGATCGGCCGCGAAGACGATGTGCATTGCTGCGTGCTCCGCGCCGCTCCCGGCAAGGCGTGGTGCACCGGGGTCGACGTCAAGGAATCGCAAAAGCCCGGCGGCACCGTCGTCGATCTGGCGAACATCTGGCATTGCGAAGATCCGGGCAATACCCTTGGTCCCAAGTCGATGAACTGCTGGAAGCCGGTGATCGCCGCGGTGCACGGCATGGCGGCGGGCGGCGCCTTTTACTGGCTCAACGAAAGCGACATCATCATCTGCTCCGAGGAAGCGACCTTCTTTGACCCGCATGTCACCTATGGCATGACGAGCGCGCTCGAGCCGATCGGGATGACCTATCATATGCCGCTGCACGACGTGCTGCGCATGGTGCTGCTCGGCAATGACGAGCGGATCGGTGCGGGCACCGCGCTGCGGATCGGGTTGGTCAGCGAGATCACGACATGGGACGAGCTTTGGCCGCGCGCCGCCGAACTGGCGGCGACAATCGCCGCCAAGCCGCCTGCAGCGACCGCAGGGTCGGTCAAGGCGATCTGGGAATCGCTCGACCTCCCCCGCTCGGTGGCGCTGCAACAAGGCCTCAAATATTGCCAGATCGGCAATCCGGTCGGCGTACCGCAGGTAAACCGCGCGGCGCTGATGGCCGACAAGGCGAAGAAATTCACCATCCGCTAGCTGGCACCGCAAACAGCTTGACGTTTACGTCAACGTCCGGATGATGCGTTTAACGAAAAGGGTGAGGAACCAAGGCGCATGTCGATTTTGTACGACGAAGGCCAGCAAGCGATCGCGACCGAGTCGCGGCGCGTGCTCGAGGCCCGGGTAAACAAGGACGAGCTGCTGCCGCTGCTCGAAACGACCGGCCAATATCTCGGCACGTTCTGGGACACGGCAAAGGAACAGGGCTGGACCGCCCTTGCCCTGCCCGAGCAATATGGCGGCCTCGACCTCGGCCTCGTCGAACTGGGGCTGATTGCCCATCAGGCCGGCCGCTCGCTGAGCGGCGCGCCGTTCCTGACCTCGAACTTCGGTGCGGCCAAGGCGATCGAACTTTACGGATCGGACGAGCAGAAGGCCAAGTGGCTGCCCGGTCTGGCGAGCGGCGAGACGATTGGCGCGATCGCCTTTGCCTCGGGCTCGAACGCGCTGCCGACGCGGCCCGGCGTGACCTTCACCGACGATCGTCTCGACGGCATCACGACCGGCGTCGCAGGGGGACACGCGGCCGATCTCGCGGTGGTTTACGCCAACGGCCCCGGCATGCCGGTCCTCACGATCGCCGACCTGTCGAATGTCACGCGCACCGCGATCGACAGCTTCGACAACAGTCGCCTTTACGCCGATCTCGCCTTTGCCGGGACGCCCGCCGAGGCGCTTGTCGTCGGTGGCGCCGCGCGCGACGCAGCGCTGCATATCCTGGCCCTGCAGGCGGTGATCACTGCACATGAACAGACCGGCGGCGCCGAGGCGATGATGGAAATCGCGCGCGATTATGCCGTCACGCGCCGTGCTTTTGGCCAGGTCATCGGCGCTTTCCAGTCGATCAAGCACCGCATCGCCGAACTCTATGGCTTCGTCGAACTGGCGCGCGCCAATTGCATTCATGCCGCGTCGCGCGAAGGCCAGGCCGATTTCATCGCCGCCGCCGCCGCCGCGCGCATCTCGGCCACCGAAGCCTATGACACCGCATCGCGCGATTGCGTGCAGATCCACGGCGGCATCGGGGTGACGTGGGAGCTGGGCCTCCACCTCCACAGCCGCCGCGCGCGCAGCCTGGCGCTCGAACAGGGCAATCTGCTGTTCTGGGAAGATATTCTCGTCGACCGCCTGACCGGAGAAGCCGCATGAGCGACCTTACCGCCTATCGCGCCAAAGCCGCTGCCTGGCTGGAATCGATGATCCCGACCTATGGCAAGGAAGCCCGCAAGGGATTGTCGGTCGAGGAAGACCTGGCAGTCGCCCGCCAATATCAGAAGGCGAAATTCGACGCCGGGTTCGCGGGCATCAACTGGCCGACCGAATATGGCGGCCAGGGCCTGGGTCACCTGGAAAAGGTCACGTTCGACAGCGAGGAAATGAAGCACGGATTCCCGAGCTTTTATTTCGGCATCTCGCTCGGCATGCCGATCCCGGTGTTGATGCAGTTCGGCAGCGACAAGGAGTTCGTCAAGACACGCGTGCTCAAGGCGCTGAAGGGCGAGGAAATCTGGTGTCAGCTCTTCTCTGAACCCTCGGGCGGCTCCGATCTCGCAGGACTGCGCACCAAGGCCGAAGCCGACGGCAATGGGTGGAAGATCAATGGCCAGAAGGTCTGGACCAGCTGGGCACAATATAGCGACTATGGCGTCATCGTCGTGCGCACCGACCCCAATGTGCCCAAGCACAAGGGGCTGACCTATTTCTGGGTCGATATGAAAGCGCCCGGCGTCACCGTGCGCCCGATCAAGCTTGTCGGGGGCGATAGCCATGTCAACGAAGTCTTCTTCGACGATGTGAAGATCAGCGACGATCACCGCATGTCGCCCGTTGGCGGCGGCTTTGCCGTCGCGATCGCGACGCTGATGATCGAACGTTATGTCGCGACCGACAGCGCCGGGTTCGGCCCGCACCTCGACCTGTTTGTCGCGCTGGCCAAAGACACCGAGCTCAACGGCAAGCCGGCGATCGAGGACGGCCGGATCCGCCAGCAGATTGCGCGCAACTATGCGATGCGGAGCGGCCTGCAATCGATCACCGCGCGCGCCATGGCGATGATGCAGGCGGGCATGGTGCCGGGGCCCGAAGGTTCGCTCAACAAGCTGGTCGCGGTGCGCTCACGCCAGAAATTGTCGGAACTCGCCATCGATCTGCAGGGCAGCGGCGGCTTTGCCTATGACGACCATGCGTCGCAGAAAGAAGATTGGACCGCGAGCTGGATCAACGCACCCACCGGCCGCATCGCGGGCGGATCGGACGAGACGTTGCTCAACACCATCGCCGAAAAGATCCTCGGCCTGCCGCAAGACCATCGCCCCGACAAGGGCGTCGCGTTCAACCAGATTCCCGCCTGATCACGAGGAAGCCCATCATGTCCGAAGCCTATATCATCGACGCCGTCCGCACCCCGCGCGGGATTGGCAAGCCCGGCAAGGGTGCGCTGTCGCACCTGCATCCCCAGCATCTGGCAGCGACCGTGCTGAAAGCGATCAAGGAACGCAACGGCCTCAATACCGCCGAAGTCGATGATATCATCTGGTCGACCTCGACCCAAAAGGGCAAGCAGGGCGGTGACTTGAGCCGCATGGCCGCGCTGGCCGCAGGCTATGACACCAAGGCGTCGGGAACGACGCTCGACCGCTTCTGCGGCGGTGGGATCAGCTCGGTGAACTTCGCTGCCGCGACCGTGATGTCGGGCATGGAAGATTGCGTCATCGCCGGGGGGACCGAGATGATGAGCTATACCGCCACCATCGGCGCCGAGGAGGCCAATGCCGGAATCAAGCCGCTCGGCATGGGGTCAGGCAATGCCGCGCTCGACGCGATCCATCCCCAGTCGCATCAGGGCGTGTGCGGCGACGCGATCGCCGCCAGCGAAGGGATCAGCCGCGAAGCCGTCGATGCGCTTGCGCTCGTAAGCCAGCAGCGCGCCGACCGCGCGATCAAGGAAGGCCGCTTCGCCAAATCGGTCGTGCCGGTCTATAATGAGGACGGCAGCGTAGCGCTCGACCGCGAAGAATTTCCGCGCCCCGAAACGACTGCCGAAGGGCTCGCCGGCCTGAAAGCCAGCTTTGGCGCGCTCAAGGATTTCGACCTTGGCGGCGGTGTCACCTTCGCCAAGCAGATCCAGCGTGTCTATCCCGACCTCGAATGGGAAGGCGTCCACCATGCGGGCAACAGCTCCGGCGTTGTCGATGGCGCCGCTGCGCTGCTGATCACGTCGAAGGACTATGCCGACAAGAACGGGCTGAAGCCCCGCGCGCGTATTGTCGCCTATGCCAATGTCGGCGACGATCCGACGCTGATGCTCAACGCTCCTGTCCCCGCGGCGAAAAAGGTCCTCGAAAAGGCGGGCCTGACAAAGAAAGACATCGACGTTTGGGAAATCAACGAAGCTTTCGCGGTCGTCGCCGAAAAATTCATACGCGACCTCGACCTCGATCGCGAGAAAGTGAACATCAACGGCGGCGCAATGGCACTCGGCCATCCGATCGGCGCCACGGGATCGATCCTGATCGGCACCGCGCTCGACGAGCTGGAGCGTTCGGGCGGTCGCTATGGCCTGGTGACGATGTGCGCGGCCGGCGGCATGGCACCGGCGATCATCATCGAACGGATCTGATCCCGAGACAATTTAACGGATGCAGGGAGAAGCCGGACGGTTTCCGGGACGCCGCCCGAACCGGCTTCTACCCGCGTATCAAGGCTTCTCCGCGATCAAGGCGAACTGCGCGCGCATGTCGAACAGCTTCTTGTTTACAGGCTTGAAATCGATTCCGTTCGCCAGGTGAAACGGCGCCTTGCGGAAGATGTGTCGCAGCTTTGCCTTGAACCCTGCGGCGCGCAGCATTTCCTTCATCTCGAACGGATCGAGCAGCCGCTCCGCATATTCGCCGGTCTCGGGGTTGCGGCACCACGAGAAATCGGGCCGCGTCGGCAAAGTCCCGTGCTTGCCATACGCCTCGGCAGCGGCAAGAATTTCGGGGCGGACCATGCCGGCGGTCGCGGCGACCAGATTCTGACGTGCCGTATCGTCGAGTGACGGCACCGTGGCCAAGATTTCCTCGCGCATCACGGCATAGGGCTTCGCACCTGCGTGCTCGACCGGACGGACCTCGGCCGCGAGCCATTGCGCATGTTCCCACGAGCCGTCGCGCTCTTTCCACATCTCGAACGTCGCTTCGCGGAACTCGCTGTTCCAGCGGTTGCTGTCGTTGATGATGACCAGACGGGCGCCAGGCTTGAGGAGATCAAAGCAGTGCGCGAACATTTGTTCGAGGCTGTGGACATGCTCGACCGCCTCAAAGGAGACGATACCGTCAAGCGACGCTTTCGGCAGATCGACGTTGCAGACGTCACCGAGCAGCGGCGTTACGTTGAGCGGCTTTCCCTTGTTCGCCATGGTGTCGAGGCACTGCGTCATGCCGTCAATCATGGACGGCAGAATGTCCATCGCGGTGACGTGGTTATTCCCGATGATCGACAGCCCGACCGCATCCCAGCCAAAGCCCGATCCCGCCTCGAGGATGCTCTTGCCGTAGAAGCCGCCCAGATCGCAGACGTGCCGGATCTTCCAAACCCACAGAGGCATCATCTCGGGCTGAACGTCGCGGCGATACACCTGCAGGTCGGGATGGTCCGATCCCGAGATATATTCCAGCACGGTATCCTTGGCGACTTGCTCGCTCACATGCATTCCCCTCGTTGGTGAAAGGCGCTGCATAACGCCCTCCCGCGTCAGCGGGCAATCGCTATCTATAATCGATCGTGTCCCAATTTCAGCATTTGTGGCGTCTTCTGACAACAGGAACGCTGAACGCGGCGCTGTTTGCTATCAGGGCGTTGGCTGCTCGACCAGTGCCAGCGCGCCGAGAAGTCCGGTATCGTCGCCCAATGCCGGCGGCACGATGACCGCCGCCGGATCACCGGAGAAATAGCCCGCCGATGCCGCGACCGCCATGCGCCTGACGCGATCGAGCAATCGCGGCGTTGCCATGACGCCGCCGCCCAGCACGATTCGCGCGGGCTCGAGGATCGCCTGGAACGTCTGCACAGCCTGCGCCAGATACCAGGCGATGATCTCATGCCCTTCATGGTCGGCCGGAAGATCGGACAGCGAGGCACCCCAGCGCGCGATGATCGAGGGACCGGCGGCAAGCCCTTCCAGACAATCGCCGTGAAAGGGACAATGGCCGGCGAAGCCCAGATCGGCGGGATGGCGCGGCATGCGGATATGCCCCATCTCGGGGTGGCCGATGCCATGAACCAGCCGCCCGCCGACGACGGCGCCGCCGCCGACGCCGGTACCGACCGTCAGATAAAGCGTCGAGCCCGTCCCCTGCCCCGCGCCCCACATCCACTCGGCGAGCGCCGCGCCGTTGACGTCGGTATCGATCGCGACGCGGCAGCCGAGAGCACGACCGACCGGGCCCGCGACATCGGCATTGCTCCAATGCGGTTTCGTCGTGCGGGTGATATGGCCCCAGGTCGGCGAAGCCCTGTCGAGGTCGAGCGGCCCGAACGACGCGATGCCGACCGCCGAATAGCGGCTGCCCTGCTGCCGCAACCAATCGATCGCGGCGGGGATCGTCTCTTCGGGCCGCGTCGTATCGATGCGGGTGCGCGCGTCAATCCGCCGCGAGGCGTCTCCGACGCCGACGATGAATTTGGTGCCGCCCGCCTCGATCAGCGCAACCTTGCCGTCCATGGCCCCGAATCTCCCGTCTAAAGGACCGACGCGCCTGCACTGGCGCGTTCGATCATGATCGCCGGCTTGCGGCCGTCGGGGGTGCGATAGCTCGCTTCGACCGCGGCGGCCACATCCCCGATCGCATCGGCCTCGACCAGCGCGACGACCGCTCCACCGAAACCGCCGCCGGTCATCCGAGCGCCGCCCCTGGCGCCGATCGCGCGCTGCATAACCGCGGCGAGCCGATCGATCGCGGGCAAGCTGATGTCGAAATCGTCGCGCATCGACGCGTGCGATGCCGCCATCAGGGCGCCGAGCGTCACCAGGTCGCCGCCCTTCATCGCATCCGCCGCCGCCAGCGTGCGGGCATTTTCGGTGACGACATGACGCGCGCGGCGATAGGCTGTCGCGTCCAGGCCAGCGCGCGCGGCGTCGAGCCGGTCGAGCGAAACGTCGCGCAGGGCGGCAGCGCCCAGCTGGCGCGCGACGGCCTCGCACTGCGCGCGGCGTTCGTTATAGGCGCCGTCGACCAGCCCGCGACTGATCCCCGAGTGGACGATCAGGATCGCCGCATCCGCCGGCAACGCGACCGGACGCACGTCCAGGGTGCGGCAGTCGATCAGCAGCGCATGATCCGCGACGCCATGCGCCGAGGCGAGTTGGTCCATATTGCCGCAGCGCATGCCGACGAAATCGCACTCCGCCGCCTGCGCAGTCAACGCCATCCGCGTCGCGTCGAACTGACCGGGAGCAAACAGGCCGGCGAGCGCCATCCCCGTCGCAACCGACAGCGATGCCGACGACGACAATCCCGACCCCTGCGGAATGTCGCCCGCGACGAGCAGGTCGACCCCGCCGAGTTTGACCCCTTGCTGCTGCATCGTCGCCGCCATGCCGCGAAGATAGTCCGACCATGGCTGGTCGGGCGCGCGGTCGACCGGGCGGGCCAGATCAAATTCGCTGGTCGCATTGCCGAGGTCGGCGGCGATCATCCGGACGACGTCATCGCCGCGTCGACGCGCCGCGACGATGCTCTGGCGCCCGATCGCGGCGGGAAGGACGAAGCCGTCGTTATAGTCGGTATGCTCGCCGATCAGGTTGACACGGCCGGGCGCACGGATTGCGAGGTCGGGCGGGGCGCCGACCAACGTGCCGAACAACGCCATCGTCCGCTGGGCGAGGGTCATGCGCCGACATCCACCGCGCGCAACCGCTCGGCCGCCTGTTCGGGGGTCAGGTCACGCTGCGTCTCGGCCAGCATTTCATAGCCGACCATGAACTTGCGCACCGTCGCCGAGCGCAGCAGCGGCGGGTAGAAATGCGCGTGGAGTTGCCAGTGCCCGGCGTCGCTTTCGCCGAACGGGGCGCCGTGCCAGCCCATCGAATAGGGAAAGGCGCTGTCGAACAGCGCGTCGTAGCGGCGTGTGAGCTGGCCGAGGACTGCGGCGAGGCTTTGCCGTTGCCCGGTGTCGAGATCGGGCAGGCGCCGGACCGCAAAGCGCGGCAGCAACAGCGTCTCGAACGGCCAGCTTGCCCAATAGGGAACGATCGCGAGCCAATCGCCATGCTCGACGACGACACGGGGGCCGCCAGCTTCGCGCTCGGCGAGCTCGATCAGCATGGGCTTGGCACCGGCCCAGGCGCGCTGACTGACGTCCTCGCATTCGATCTCGGCTGGGATATGGCGCGTCGCCCATATTTGTCCGTGCGGATGCGGGTTCGAGCAACCCATCATCTCGCCGCGATTTTCGAAGAGCTGGACGTTCGCATAGGTCTGGCCGAGGTCGGCGCATTGGTCGCACCAACAATCGACAACGGCGGCGATTTCGGTGTCGGAGAGCATCGGCAATCCGCGCGCATGATCGGGGGAAAAGCAGATCACGCGCGATGTGCCCGACGCCCCGGCGGCGCGGAACAGCGGGTCACTGGCAGCATCGGGTGCGGGCGTGTCGGGCAGCAGTGCGGCAAAGTCGTTTTCGAAAACGAAAGGGCCCGAATAAGCAGGGTTGGTCACGCCGTTCGCGCGGGTATTGCCGGGACAAAGATAGCAGGTCGGATCGTAGCTCGGCGGCGGCGCTGCCGCCACCCTGCCCTGTTCACCCTGCCACGGTCGCTTCGCGCGATGCGGCGATACCAGGATCCATTCGCCGCGCAGCGGATTGTAGCGGCGGTGCGGATGTTCGGTCGGGTCGAAGGCTGTCATGGCCAGATGTGTCCGTCGCCATCGGTGCAGCGGCTTTCACCGGTTTCAGGGTCGAGTTGCAGTTCGAGCGTTCGTCCATCGGCGAGCGTTGCGCGCTGGACGATCATCGCTTCGCCATTACCGAGCGACGGGTAGCGGCATCGGGTGACGTCGAGCCCTGCGAGCGCATCGAGCAGATTGGCGCGTTCCGGTGACAATTCGCCGAGATGATCGCTGGTCATCAGCACGCCGCCCGACAGACCCGCGAGCAGCGCAAGGCTTGTTACCTGCGCATCGGAAAGGTCGTGGAAGCGGTCGCGAAGCAATATGCAGTCGGGATCGGCCTGCCACAGTCGCCCCGCAGCATGGTTGCGCGTCGCCTGGTCGCGGAGCAGGCTTTCGGCCGACTGGTCGCCCGCCCATTTGACCCCGACGTCGCGCCCGATGCGGATCGCGTCGACCAGTCCGACCGACGCCCACAGCGGGCAGCCGCAGCCGAGCCAGAGCGCGTCGCCGATTTCCTCGCGAATGATCGTACCCATCTTGCGCCAGATGGCGATGCGCGAGAGGCCGATTTGGTGCCAGACGGCGCGGTCGGGGCCGTATTCGGCGCCGAAGAACATGAAGTCGGTCTTGAAATAGCGCGCCCCCCATTCGAGCGCCCAGGTCCTGAAGACCTGCCGGATATGGGCCTCGGCGCCCGGATGCGTGATGTCGAGGACATAATATTCCTCGCTGCGCTTGTGCCAGCGAAACTCGCCATAGAAGGCCATCTGGATCAGCGGCTCGCCCGTCGCCTTTTCGCGCACGACCCAGTCGGGATGTTCGGCGTAGAGGCGGCTGCGATTGCCGACCATGAAAGGTGCGATCCAGAAGCCGGGGGTAAAGCCAGCGCCCGCAATTTCACCGAGGAGCGGCTGCATGCCGTGCGGGAATTGCGGTTTGACATCGAGCCAGTCGCCCATCTCCGGCGTGAAGCCGTCGTCGATCAGAAAGATGTCGAGATCGGTGCCATGCGCGTCGCGATAGGCAGCGGCGGCGGCCAAATGCTCGCGGATATTCTCTTCGGTAATCGCCGCATAGAGATTGTACCAGGAGCACCATCCCTTGATCCGCTTTTCGGGAATCCGGGGATGCGTCGGAGAGGCCGCAACGACACGGTCGGACCAGCGGATCACCGCGTTTTCGACGTCCGGATCGGAATAGACGAACAGGGTTTCGGCGGCGGTCGCACCGGTGCGGTCGAGCAATGTCTCGACGTCGATCGTCATCGCCCCTGCATCGCCGCCAAAGCGGAAGCGGCTCTGGAACCGGTCGTGACGATCAAAACCCAGCACGACGGCGCCCGGCGCATCGGTTGGAACGAGCGCGGTCATCGCGAAACCCAGCGTCGGCTCCTTGCCCGGCGGGGCATCGCCCGCGGGCGTGCCGGGGTCAGCAAAGAAGCTGCCGTCCCAGCTGTGATAGCCGTTGCGCAGATAGCGCTGCACGCCGCTGACAGCGCCGAACCGCATGCCGAGCGAAAGCGGCGCTTCCGACAGAGCGCTTGCGCACATATCGAGACGAATGATCTCGCCGTCGTCGACGATCGCCAGTCGAAGCGCGCCGCCGCTTGCGAGTGCCCACTCGACGCCGCCCGGCAAGACGGTCGCCGGCCGGTGCGCCGGTACGGCGCCATCGAGCAACGGCTCGATGGCAGCGATGACGATTCCGTTCTTCTCGAATGAGATCATGGCGTCAGCCGGACCTCGCGCCGCTCGTCGGCAGATTGCCGCGCGGCGAGCGCCAGCTTCAGCGTCGCCGCGCCTTCGGCCAGCGGAATATAGGGCGCGGACCCTGTTGTGACCGCGCGATGGACGTCGGCGATCTGCGCAACGAAAGGATCGGTTGGTCCGGCGATTTCTTCGGCGGCGATCTCACCAGCGGTCCGCGTCAGCACCGCGTCGTTCCAGCTCGTGAAGCGCCCGGTCATACGCTCGGCATAGACTGCCCATTCCTTGTGCCATACGCCGGGGACCGCGATGTTCGAGGCGTTGAGCGTCGCGATGCGGCCATCGTCCCAGCCGAAGAGGATCGCGCTGATATCCTCGACATCATAGCCCGGCGTATCGTGATGCGCGAAATTGGTGCGGCGGGCATAGACCGTGTCGGGCTCTCCCATCAGATGGCGGATCAGGTCGATCTGATGAATGACCTGCTCCAGTATCTGCCCGCCCGACTTCGCTTCCTCGCGCCACCAGTGGGCGTGCAGCGCGTTGCAATGATAGGCGCCCGCATAGAGCCCGACCCGCCCGGTGTCGGCGGCCTTCCAGCGCCGCACCGCATCGCCGAAACGATACATGAAGCCGATCGCGGCGACGACGCCCGTCGCCGAAACATCGGCAACCATCGCATCGGCAGCCGGTTGATTCAGCGCAATCGGCTTTTCGACCAACAGATGCACGCCGGCGCGGGCGACGCGCTCGATCTCGCCACCGCGGGAGTAGGGGGGCAATGTCGCAATGACGAGATCGAGACGCTCCTGCCGCAGCATTGCATCGAGGTCGATATAGGCGGCGTTGTTGCGACCCTCCGCAAACGCCCTCGTCCTCTCCGCATCGCGGCCGCAGCAGGCAACCAGTTCCATATCTTCCGACAGTTCGGCAACCGCGCCCGCATGGCGTGCACCGATGCCGCCGCAACCGAGCAAGCCCACGCGCAGCATGCTCATGCGCCGAACTCCAGCATCGCCTGCAGCATTCCCGGCGCGCCTTGATCGAGCTGTTCGAACAGTTTCGG
This sequence comes from Sphingopyxis sp., assembly GCF_965227415.1. Taxonomy (GTDB): domain Bacteria; phylum Pseudomonadota; class Alphaproteobacteria; order Sphingomonadales; family Sphingomonadaceae; genus Sphingopyxis. The sequence continues at coordinate 1,126,470 of NZ_OZ245749.1, forward strand.
CGCGTCGGCGAAGGGCGCCGTGTGGGTGACCAGCGGGATCAAATCGAGCGTGCCGTCATGCTGCAACTCGATCGCGCTGCGCCATAGCCGTGGCTTCGACCAACGATAGCTCGCGTCGGGAGAAACGCCCGAAATCTGCGAGCAGATGACCTGGATGCGGTTGTGGTGAAACTCTTCGCCCAGCTTGAGCCCCGGAATCGCGCCCTGGAAAAAGCCCATCGCGACGACGCGCGCGTTATAGGCGGCAGCGCGGATCGCTTCGCCAAGCGCAGGCGGCGCGCCCGATACTTCGATGCATGCATCGGCGCCGCGGCCACCGGTCAGCCGCTTGATCTCTTCGGCGGCGCCCGCGGGCTCGATCGCGAGATGGGCGCCATGGCGGAGCGCGATGGCGCGGCGTGCGGCATCGGGATCGATCGCGATCACGCGGGCACCCGATGCGCGCGCGGCCTGTGCGACGATCTGCCCGGGCACGCCGAGGCCGAACACCGCAACGGTGTCGCCAATCCGGATCTGCGCGTCATGGACGCCGTTCAGGGCGACGGCGCCGATGTGCGAGAAGATGCCGATGCGCGGGTCGGCGCCCTCGGGAAGCAATCGCTCGCGGGCATAATCGGCGGTCGCGACATGGTGCGTCTTGTGGTTCCAGGTGCCGAACAGGCGCTGCCCGACCGTCAGGTCCGCCATGTCGCTGCCGACCTCGACGATCTCGCCCGATTCTTCGTAACCGAGGTTTCGCACCGGCCAGTCCCAGCTCGGTACCTCGGCATCGACGAACAGGCGCTGCGCCTCGTCGAAACGGCGATGCATGAAGGGATTGGTGCCGCGATATTGCGTCAGCTCGGTCCCGGCGCTGATCCCCGAAAAGAGCGTGCGAATACGCACCTCCTGAGATCCCAGCGGCACCCAGTCGCTGTCTTCAAATTCCAATGACCGCGGCGCCGTCAGAATCAGCGCGCTACTCGAAGACATGCTAAACCTCCTGCGAATTGGCGGCGACATCGACGCGGGCCCGTGCGCGCGCAGCGAACAGGATCAGCACGGCAAGCACATAGAACCCGGCCATTGCGACGATCCCCGCTCCCATCCCGAACCCGCCGCCGATCCACGCAACCAGGATCGGCGTAACGCCGGCGCCGAGAAAACCGATCATCGTCATCATCCCGACCGCGGTCGCGCGGGCGTGCGGCGGCACGACATCCTGCATCGCGGCATAGATACAGCCGTCGAACAGCCCTTTGGCGATGCTGGTCGCGACCAATACCATGCCGATCTGCGTCGCGGTCTTTGCGCCGAGCAGAGGCAACAACAGTACCGCTGCGAGGCCCAACCCGATGGTCAACGTCGTGAAGCGCCCGATCGACGACCGTTTGGCGAGCGTGTCGGCGAGCCATCCGCCGAGCGGCACGGCGCAGAAGCCCGCGATATTGATCGTTGCCGACCCGACCCACGCCGAATCAGCCAGGTTCATGCCGAGCAGATTCTTGACGAAATAGGGCGCCCAGAACGTCACCCCCGTCGATGCTCCGGTGGCGAGCGCAAAGACGCCGCAAAGCATCAGCGCCGTGGGAATGCGCAGCACGATCCCGATCGGCTCGGCGGGCTTGTCGGCCTCTGCTGCGGTGTGGACGATCGGCGCATCATGGAGAAAGAACCACAGCATCGCAGCGTGAATCAGCCCGACGGCGCCGAAGATCAGGAAGGGCGCGTGCCAGCTGAACGCGTCGGCAATATAGCCCGCAGCGACGGCCCCGAGACCCGAGCCCGCAAAGACCGCGGTCTGATGCAGCGACAGTGCCCGGCTGCGCATCTGGGGCTTGTGCCAGTCGCCGATCAGCGCGGTTGCCGTGGGATAATAGGTCGATTCGCCGATCGCGACCAATCCGCGCATCGAAAGCAGCAGCGCAAAGCCGGTCGCAAGGCTGGACGCACCGGTCGCGACGCTCCAGAACACCAGGCCGAAGATGATGAGGCGGCTGCGCCGGACGCTGTCGCCGATGCGCCCCGCGACGAACGCCCCGACGGCATAGATCCAGAAAAAGACCGAACCGAGCAGCGCCAGTTGCGTATCGGTCAGGTCGAATTCGGCCTTCAGGTCGGGAAGGACCGCGAGCAGGATGTTGCGGTCGGCCGCATTGAGGAAAGCGACGAGCCAAAGCAGCCCGATCATGATCCACGGATAGTTGGCGCGTGCCGCCAAGCCTCCTCTATTCCCCACCATGTCCGCTCTCCCTTACGCTTCGGGGTCGATCAAGATCGCCCTGAAGTCGTTTACGTTGGTCAATGTGGGCCCGGTTATGACCAGGTCCCCGAGTATTTCGAAAAAGCTGTAGGCGTTGTTCGACGCCAGATATTCGCCCGGATCGATCCCGGCGGCGCGGGCACGCGCCAGCGTGTCGGGGCCGATCGTCGCACCCGCAGCATCGTCGGTGCCGTCGATGCCGTCGGTGTCGCACGAAATCGCGAAAATGCCCGGCTCGCCGTTCAGCGCGATCGCGAGGCCGAGCAGATATTCCAGGTTGCGACCGCCGCGTCCCGCCTTGTTGGTCACGGTCACGGTCGTCTCGCCGCCCGAGATGATGACGCGCGCGCTGCCGTCCTTTGCCATGCGGCGCGCGAGCGCGGCGTGGCTGGCGCCGAGATGGCGCGCTTCGGCCTGGAGCTGGTCGCCCAGATTGGTGACCTGAAAGCCTTGGGCGCCCGCCATCGTCTGTACGGCGCCGAGCGCGTCGCGCGCCTTGGCGATGATCTGCGTCTCGCCCCCGGCAATGCCGAGCGCGTCGGCGGCGGGGGTTTCATTCGCAGGGTCGTTCAGCGCGGCCGCGACCTGCGGCGACGGATCGATGCCATATTTGGCGACGATGTCGCGCGCATCGGAGAGGCTGGTGAGATCGGCGACGGTCGGCCCCGACGACACGAAGCTGGGGTCGTCGCCGGGGATGTCGGAGATGATCCACGTCGTCACATGCGCAGCGCCCGCAGCGACCGAGAGCCGCCCGCCCTTGACGCGCGAGAGATGCTTGCGGACGCAGTTGATCTCTTCGATCGTCGCACCGGACTGGAGCAGCGCGCGGGTGATCTGCTGCTTGTCGGCGAGGCTCAGGCCCGCCGCCGGCGCCGCGAGCAACGCCGATCCGCCGCCCGACAGCAAAAGGAGCAGATTGTCGCCTGCCTCCAGCCTGTTGGCGATCGCGAGCGCGCGGTCGGCGGCGACCAGGCTGTTCTCGTCCGGATAGGGGTGACCCGCCTCGATGATCTCGACATCGGGCCACGAAGGCTCAGGCTGGGGAAGGTGGCCGTGGCGCGTGACGACCAGGCCCTTGAGCGGCTGTTCGGCGCGGACCTGCGCAACACGCATCATCTCGGCGGCGGCCTTGCCCACGGCAATCACGACGGTGCGGCCGTGCGGCGAATGGGGAATCTTGCGCGGCATCGCGACCTCGGGGCTGACCGCGCGCACCGACTCGCGGAACAGCGCGATCAGCTTTTCGCGCTGGCTCGTCCGGTTCACCTGTTCGGCATCGGTAGCGATGACATCCTCCCGTTATGATTTGCCCCTTGGGGTGAAGCAGAGCGGCAAAGGCGGCTAGCTGGGCTTTCCGGAACACTATGTTCCATTTTTCGCAACGACTTCAAATTTCCCACGAAAGCGTTGGCCTGAGCTTCTCGGACAGATAGTCGATCAGCGATCGCACGCGCACCGGCACGCCCTTCGGATCGGCGAAAAGGGCATAGAAGCTCATGTCGGGCGCCTGCCAGCCCGGCAGCACTTCGACCAGCTTCCCTTCGGCCAGATCGCTCTTGCACAGAAAGGCTGGCAAGGTTGCGATCCCCAGTTCGGACCGCACCGCGTGGCGAAGCAGGATCAGGTCGTTGCACACCAGTCGAGGCGAGAACTCGACCGTCACCTGCTCGGTGTCGGTGTGCAGCGGCCAGCGGTGTCGGCGATCGACGGTGCCTGTCGCAAGCAGGTCGAAGCGCGGCAGTTCGACATGGTTTTGCGGCATCCCCTTGCGCTCGAAATAGCCGGGCGCTCCAAAGATGCCGCATTCGGTGATGCCCAGCTTCACCGCTACCAGTTCGGAATCGGCGAACGGCCCGACCGCGAGCGCGACGTCGAAGCCGGCGCGGAGCAGGCCGACGGCGTCGTCGGTCAGCACGCTGACGAGTCGCACGTCGGGATACAGGTCGAGGAAACTCGCGAGCAGCGGGCCGATCAGGCTTTGACCCAGCACATAGGGGATCGCGATCTTCACGACGCCGCGCGGCACATTCTGCCGGTTCTGCAAAGCGCGCTCGCCATCGCGCAACACGCCGAGCGACCGCAGGCAATATTCAAAGAACATCGCGCCATCCTCGGTCACCGTGACCGACCGCGTCGAGCGGTGGAGCAACTGGACGCCGAGATTTTCTTCGAGGCGTGAAATGCGGCGGCTGACGGTCGATTTGGGAAGCCCGAGCGCCTGCCCCGCCTTGGTCAGGCTTTCGGTCTCGACGATCTTTGAAAAGACCTGCAAATCGCCCAGATCGAGCATCGATTCTCTCCCGCATTTTGGCCCGCATTTCGGTGTCGATAGTCTCGATATCAGCAACACAGCGTTGCAACAATACGGGCTTTCGCTCAGGCACCCCTCCCTTCAGTTTTTATGACAAAGGTCTGTCAAAGGCCGGAAGAGTTCTATGGGAGGAGACCAGCATGACCATCCGCAGCCGTTTTTCGCGCACGTTCCGCACCGCTTTGCTGAGCGCGACGCCGCTCGCCGCAGCGCTGATTCCGTTGCAGGCCGCGCAAGCACAGGACGCCGCCCCGCCCGCCGACGAGGCGACCGCAGGCGATGAAGATACGATCATCGTCACCGGCACCAGCCGTGCGCGTATCGCGCTCGACACTCCGCTCGCGGTGACCTCGGTCGGCGAAGATTCCCTGGCGCGCCTTGGTGTCAGCAGCCAGGCCGACATTCTCGCGAGCATCCCGACGATCAAGGCCGACGCAGGCGGCGGCGAAGTTGCATCGAACGTGTTCGTGCGCGGCCTTCCCTCGGGCGGGCAATATCAGTTCACGCCGCTGATGTATGACGGCGTACCGGTGATGTCGACGTTCGGCCTCAACTCGTCGGCCTATGACGTCTATTACCGCAACGACCTGGGCATTTCGCGCCTCGAGTTCGTCCGCGGCGGCGTCTCCAACCTGTTCGGGCCGGGTTCGGTCGCAGGCCTGATCAACTATATCAGCAAGACCGGGCGCGACGAGCTGGAAGGCACGGCGCAGATCGAATGGGCCGAAAAGGGTCGCTACCGCGGCGACGCAGCGATCAGCGGGCCGCTCGGTGAAAATCTGTTCTTCGCGCTGTCGGGATTCTATCGCAAGGATGACGGCCCGATCAAGACGGGCCTCGATACCGAGGGGTATCAGCTCCGCGGCAACCTGAAATACGAGTTCCCCGACAACAGCGGCTCGATCACGCTGTCTGGCCAATATATCGACGATCAGGTGCAATTCTATCTGCCCGTCCCGCTCGACGGCACGACCCGCAACCGCATTGCCGGCAACGACGGCAAGACGGTTTTCGCGCTGATGACGCCCGATGTCGCAGGGCTCGGTTTCAACACCCCCGACGGCGCCTTCACCACCAATATCACCGACGGGGTGACCACGCGCGGCGGGCAAGCGGCGATCGCCTTCGACAAGGATTTCGGCGACAGCGGCTGGGGGATCAACGGCCGCGTCAAATATTCGGAATATAAGCATAAATTCGGCCTGTGGTCGGACGGCGACGGGGTCGTCAACGTCCCCGAGACGCGGAACGCGTTCGTCACCAACGCCGCACGCCGCGGACAAATCCCCGAGCTCAACGGCATCACGGCCGCCAATGCGACCTTCACCTATGTCGGGGGCGGCGCGGTCGGGGCGAACGACATTCTGTTCGCCAACCGCTTCACCGACCGCAACCGGCCGATGCACGACTTCTCCGCCGAGCTTAACCTGACCAAGGAGGCAAAGACCGGCAGCATCGAGCACAGCTTTACGCTGGGCGGCTTTTACGCCGATACGGTCGCGCGCGATATCAATGTGACGACGACCTTCCTCGGCGCGTTCAACAACCAGCCGCAGCTGGTGAACCTGACCGTCACCAATCCGGTCAGCGGCGCCACGACGGTGATTTCACGCAACGGCCTGCTCAACGCCGGCGCCGGCTACGTCAACAACCGGCACCAGGCCGAACGCTATGCCGTCTATTTCGCCGACCAGATGCAGATCGGCGACCGCTTCAACTTCGACATCGGCGGGCGCGTCGAACATTATAAGGGCGACATCAGCCGCGAGCGGACCTCGACGACGGTCACCGATGCAACGACGCCGAACCTGTCGGGCGCTCTGCGCGACGTGGTCTGGGGTAATGACGGCTATCTGACCGGCAAGGTGTCGACGACCGAATGGGCGATCGCTGCGGGCGGCCTGTACAAGCTGACCGACGACGTCAGCCTCTATCTCAACGGCAGCCGCGGCTATTTCTTCCCCGAGGTTCGCGCCGTCGGCTTCCTGCCGCTGCCCGCCGGGACCGCTGCAAATGCCAGCGCCTCGCCGGGCACGCAAAGCTATGAAGGCGAAATCATCAAGCAGATCCAGGGCGGCATCAAGGTCAGCCAGCCGGCCTTCAGCCTGGAAGCAGCTGCCTTTTACACCAGCCTCAAGAATCGCCGGCAGGTGCTGTTCGTCAACGCCCCGGGCGGCGGCTTCCAGGAGCTCGTCAATCTGGTCGCCACCGAATCCTATGGCGTCGAGGCGGTGTTCGACCTGAAGCTGCTCACCAATTTGCGCTTCAACGGCAACCTGACGATCCAGAAAGCGAAATATACCGAGTTCCAGAGCAATGTCGGCGGCGTTCCGACGTCGAATCCGGCGATCATCGGCAATGACCTCGAGCGCCAGCCGCAGATCCTCTACAACGCCGGGCTCTATTATGACGACGGCGCACTCGATGTGTCGTTCTTCACCAACTACACCGGCGACAATTTCACGGCGTCGAACAACAGCATCAAGCTCAACGGGTGGAACATCGTCAATCTGGACGCCGGCTATACCGTGCCGATCGGCAGGAACAGCCTGCGCCTTGGGGTCAATGTGTTCAACGTGTTCGACACCGACGCAACGACCGAAGGGTCGCCGCGTCTCGACAACAACCAGACGGTCGGAGGCGCCTATTTCGTGGGCCGTCCGGTCCTGCCGCGCCGCATCACGGCGCGCGCTACCTTCAACTTCTAAAAGAAAACGGGCATCCGCGACATGATGATTGAAAAGCTTGACGCGGATGCCCGCGCCATCCTGACTGCCAACGACCGGGGCGGCTACACCGTCCCCAACGGCCGGGTCTATCCCTTCCAGTGGAACTGGGACTCGGCCTTCGTCGCCCTCGGCTTCGACAGCTATGACCGCGACCGCGCGTGGACCGAGGTCGAGACCCTGTTCAACGCGCAGTGGGACGACGGTTTCCTGCCGCACATCGTCTTCTGGCAGGACGATCCCGGCTATTTCCCCGGCCCCTCGGTCTGGGCGACGGGCAAGACGCCCGTCACCTCGGGCATCACCCAGCCGCCGGTCGCGGCGACGGTGGTCCGCAAGCTGTGGGACAGCGCGATCGCGGCCGACGCCGACGACGCCTATCGCCTCCGCCTCGAAGCCCTGTTCGACAAGCTGATCGCGTGGCACCGCTGGTTCCGCGACTATCGCGATCCCGACGGCCGCGGGGTCGTCGTCGCGATGCACCCGTGGGAAACCGGCCGCGACAATTCGCCCGAATGGGACGCACCGGGCGAGCCGATCGATATTTCGGGCGTCGGAGAATATACCCGCCGCGACACCGGCCATCTCGACGCGAAGATGCGGCCGACCAAGCTGGAATATGACCGCTATCTCGCGCTTGTCCAATATGGCGTCGCGCAGGGCTGGGATCATGCAAAGATCACCGCGGGCAATCCCTTCAAGGTTGCCGACATCGGCATGTCGATGATCCTGCTGCGCGCGAACCGCGACCTCCTCCACCTCGCCGACTATCTGGGCCGTGACGAAGAAGCCGCCGAGCTGCGCAAGATGATCGCGACCGCCGAAGCCGGAATCGACTGGCTATGGGACGAGGAAAAGCACAGCTGGTGCTCGCGCGACCTGCTGACCGGCCGCTCGTCGGGCTTTATCACCAGCGCGTCGTTCCTGAGCTTTTACGCCGGACTCGCCGACCCGGCAAAAGACGCGGCGATGCTCGCGCATCTGCATCGCATCGGCAGCAAGGTCGAATATCTGATGCCCAGCCTCGACCCCGAGGATCCGGGTTTCCAGATGATCCGATATTGGCGCGGTCCCGTGTGGGCAGTGGTCAATTACATGATCGGTACCGGCCTCGCCGAAGCGGGCTTCGATGCCGAGGCGGCGCGCGTGCGGCACGACACGCTCGCGCTGATGGAACGCAACGGATTCTATGAAGCGTACAGCCCCGTCGACGGATCGGGCAGCGGCGGCGATGATTTTTCGTGGACTGCGGCGATCTGGCTGGCGTGGCGGTAACGTGGTGCCGCGCCGATAAGTGATTGGCGCGCCCGAAATCATGAGGCCGCAAAGGTCACCCCTTTTCCGTTCGTGCTGAGCTTGTCGAAGCACCGCTCTTTCCCTGAACGAGGGACGAACGGCCCTCCGACAAGCTCAGGGCAAACGGATTAGCGGGGATCCTTGTGGCTTCGTGGCGTCGTGCGCACCAAATCACCGGTCGGGATCGACGACCGGTCCCCTCACCCGCGCCCGCACCGCGCTCGGGCTGGCGCCGAGCAGGCTGCGTACCATCTTGTTGAAGCGCTGCGCGTCGGCGACGCCGCAGCGCTCGGCGACGCGCCAGATTGGCAGGTCGGTCGATTCGAGCAGGAAGCGCGCATGCTCGGCCCGGCGCTGCAGCAAGCGGTGCGGTACCGTGGTGCCGAAGCGGCTGCGAAAGACTCGCGCCAGATAGGCGGGCGAGCGCTGCGCCGCGGCAGCGATGTCGCTGACGCCGATGGACTGATGGAAATGGCTGTCGATAAACTCCGCCGCCCGCGCCGCCGCATCGTCTTCGGGGAGCGGGTCGGTACGGCGGGCGAGGACCAGAAGCAATTCCTGCGCCGCGAGCCGCGCCGCGATATGCGCAATCGGATCGCTCGCGGTGGCGAACAGCCCGCTCACATGCGCAAAGCGTTCGCGTAGCGCCGCGCAGCCAGGAAGATGCAGCGCCACCGGCACGCGCACGCCCTTGCTCTCGCCCGCTTCGATGTGGATGCACCAATGCGTTCCAGGCCCTGCAAGATCGTAACTCGACGGCAGGCCTGCCGGGCTCAGCGTGATGTCGCCCGGCATGATGGGGATACGTGTCCCCGCCAGTTCCATCTCACCGGTATAGCCATGGAGGTGCAGCGCATGGGTGCGCCCCCGGTGGATCGTCGAAAAGCCCGTATCCGCCAGCAAGAACTGCCCCGCAACCGCAAGGCGCGGCAGGTCTTCCACCGACAGGATCAGCTTTTCCATATTCGATTTTTTACCACAGGAGCGGACCCATGCCAATTGCCGCAATCACCGGGAAGCGGCACCATCCGCAATATCGAGACACATGAGGCAGGACGGCGATGCTGAGCGAAGAACAGAAAAAATTCTATGACGAGCAAGGCTATGTCCTCGTCCCCGGCCTGTTCAGCACCGACGAGGCCGCAGCCTTCCGCGCGGAAATGCACCGCATCGCCGAGAATGAGGGCAACAGCGATGCCACGTGGGACAGCGTGCGCGGCAGCGGGACGACGATCACCCATTGCCACGACGTCCATTTCCGCTCGGCGATGGTGACACGGCTGCTCACCGATCCCCGGCTGACCGACGTCGCGCAAGACATCATCGGCCCGAATGTCCAGCTGCACCACAACAAGATGTTCATCAAGCCGCCCGAAAAGGGATCGCCCTTTCCGATGCATCAGGATTATCCCTATTTTCCGCATCGCGACCATTCCATGATCGCGGTGATCGTGCATTTCGACGATGCGCCCGAGGAAAAGGGATGCCTGCGCGTCTATCCCGGCACGCACAAGCTGGGCCCGCTCCCCGCCGAGGGCGCCGACCATCATGCCTCGACCGAAATCTATCCGATCGAGAGGGCCACCCCGCTTCCGGCGAAAGCGGGCGACGCGCTGTTCTTCCATTATCTGACCGTGCATGGGTCGGGCCTCAACACGTCGGACGAACCGCGCACGACCTTGCTGATCCAGCTTCGCGATCCCGCCGACGTGCCGCTGAACGACCGCCATAGCTCGCGTGGCCAGGGTATGATGCTCGCGGGGATCGACCCGACCGCGGGCGCGTTCAAATTCGCATGGGAAGACGAGCAAGCTGCCTGACGCGATCGCCTGGCTGCCGATCTTCCTGTCGCTCGGCAGTCCCGCGGCGGATGATCCCTGCGCCAGGCTGGAGAAGCTGACCCTCGACAAGGCTGTCGTCGACAGCGCGCTGCTGTCGGATGGCATCTGCAAGGTCAGCGGCTCGGCGCATCCGGTGCCGGGTTCGGCCATCGGTTTCACCGTCTACCTCCCCGCCCCCGACCGCTGGAGTGGACGCTATTACCAGATCGGCAATGGCGGCTTCGGGGGCGCCATCCATCTCCCGACGCTCGACGAGGGCGCTCGCCGCGGAGACGCGATCGCGGCCACCGATACGGGGCATCACGGCACGGGCTTCGACGCAAGCTGGGCAAGCGGCAATCCCGTAGCGCTCGCCGATTATGGCTGGCGCTCGATCAAGGCGACGCGCGACGCCGCGCAGGCGATCAGCTTCGCCTATTATGGCCGCAAACCCGCGCACCGTTATTTCATGGGCTGCTCGAACGGCGGCCGCATGGCGTTGATGGCAGCGGCGCGATGGCCCGCGGATTGGGACGGCGTCATCGCAGGTGCGCCCGCCAATCCCTGGACCGTCCAACTGCAACGCTTCGAGCAGGTGCAACGGGCCGTCCGCGCGCCCGGCGCCTGGCTCGGCAAACCGCAACTCGACCTGATACGGCGCACCGCGATCGCCGCCTGCCCGGCGCGATCGGTTCGAAACGGGATCGCACAGCGCCCCGATGCCTGCCGCCCCGACTGGGACCGGCTGATGTGCCGGCACGCTGCCGAGGCATCGTGCCTCTCGGCCGCGCAACGGGCCAGCCTGCAGGCCATCATCGGCGCCGGCTATGCGCCCGCCGCCATGGACATGGCCGATTGGCAGCGTTGGGTCGTCAACCCGGATCCGGCGACGCCGTCGCAGTTGCGCTTCGCCGACCAGGCGCAGCAATATTTCTTCGCCCGGCATGACGCGGCGACGCTGTCGGCCAATCTGGACGTGCGCCCCGATGAGCTACAAGCCTACCGTGCACGCGGCGGCAAGATCCTGTCCTATTTCGGCTGGGCCGATGCGGTCATCGCGCCGGAATTGGGCCTGCAATGGTATCGGTCGGTCGAGCAGCTCTCGACGGAACCGGGAAGGACCGCAGATTTCTATCGCCTGTTCATGGTGCCCGGCATGCTGCACTGTCAGGGCGGCACGGGCGCGGTGAGCTTCGGTCAGTCGATCGACGCGCCAGCCCGCGTCGCGCAGCCCGCCTATGACGTCCGACTGGCGCTCGAGCGTTGGGTGGAGGACGGCCGGCCGCCGCGCACCCTCGAAAGCCGCGACGGCTTATCGCACACTCGCCTGCACCCCGTCGCGCCGGCACGGTGATCGAAGGCGAAAGGGATGTAGAGACATCCCAGGACGACAACATCGAACGCCCGCGTCGGCGTCAAACGTCGGCAACCAGCGCATCGAGCCACGCGACGCGCCTGGCAACCGCGTCGCGTTCGGCCTTGAGCGCGCCGACCATTGCCGCAGCGGTCGACCGGAAATTGCTGTCTTCATCTGGCGATACCTCGCGAAAGAAGTCCAGATTTGCCGCCTCGGACTGCTCGATCCAGTCGGCGGGTATCGACGAGGCGCCGAACAGCGCACCGCTCAGCCCGCCGAGCACGGTCGCGATCGTGTCGGCATCGCGGCCAAAGCTTGCCCCCGCCGAAATACAGGCTTCGGGCTGTCCGCCGCAGAGCTGGAACAGACCGGCCACGATCGGCAAAACCTCACGGCTCGTCGGACTGACGGTGCGATCCTTGTCCCACACCCACGCCGGCGGGCGCGGGAACGACCGATCGAGATAGCGGAGATAAAATTGCTCGGTGAAACGGTCGACGTCGCCGGTTTCGGCCGCCAGGTCGCGCCCGATCGTGACGAGCCGCCGCGTGTCGAAGCTGCTGCAATCGACCATGGCATCGAGCACCGACGAAACGGTGGCATCGGGCTCGAACGCCGCTGCAAATCCCGCCGCAGTGGTCGCGGCCGCGTCGCGTTCGACGCCGTCCTGATGGATCGACGACAGGTTGAACGCATCCTGGAAGGCTTGCGACGGATTGCCGGCATTGATGATGCCGACCGGCGCCACGGCCATGATCGCGGCATCGGCGAGCGGTTGACCGCGGCCGGTCTCCCATGGGTTCATACCCAGCTTCAGCTTCTCGACGACGATCCGTTCGGTGAAAAACAGGCGCAGCGGGTTGAGATCGGACAGCCAGACCCTGGCATAATCGTCGGGCGTGATGCGGCCGCCCTTTCGGATGATCGCCAGGCACATATAGTGGCGAAGCGAGGTGTCATCGGTGATTTGCCCGGGCGCCCCGTCGCGCGATCGTGCCGGTTGCGGCAGAAAAGTCCGGATCTGGCCGAATGTCGGGCGTATGTCGGTATAGTGCCAGTCCTCTGCCGGCGCGCCCATCGCGTCTCCGATGGCTCCGCCGATCAGGCAACCATATACCTTGTCGAACAGCGTTCCGGCCATATCTTCCTCCCCGTTTTTTCACGTTGTGAGGGCGGCGCAAAGCGCATCCAAGCTCCGCATTGCGGAACTGTGTGTTGCGCGAATTTGCACAGCATGAACTGGCAGGCCGGGTCGGTGACGTTGAGGACGAACGACGTCGGCGTTCGGCTGTCCCTTGAGGGGAGTATCCCTGCTGTTTGAGCTTGGGTTGGAAATGGTGGAGCCTAGCGGGATCGAACCGCTGACCTCCTGCATGCCATGCAGGCGCTCTCCCAGCTGAGCTAAGGCCCCGTGCCATTTCGAGGGTCGCCCTGGGTGGTGCGACCGGGACGCCGCCTTTACCAGCGCGCGTCTTATATGCAAGGGGCCAAATGCATCATCCGATGCTTATTTGGCCCCTTGCGATAATCGTCAGACTTCTTCGTCGCTGTCGTCGCCCGTGGCAACGCCCAGATCGTCGTCGCCGCCGAGGTCGACGTCATTGTCGGGTGAATCGCTGTCCTCATCGACATCGACGTCCAGATCCAGATCCTCGTCGACGCTCTCTTCCTTGACGACCTTGCCGGGCTTTTCGATCTGCTCGAACGGCATCGGCTGCTTCGATTTCAGCACTGATTCCGGCAGCCAGGCATAGCCGCAGTTGATGCAGCTGACCGGGTCATCCTTGGTCAAATCATAGAATCGCGTGGCACATTTCGGGCAACTGCGTTTCGTGCCCCATTCAGCCTTTACCATATAAGCCTCGTAACCTTCTGGAAACAGAACAAAATTTCTGGAGAGCGCCGGGTGCTGGACAAGCATCCGTCAAATCGGCGTGCGCCTTGCCAGATTGTAAGGGCGCTGTCAAAAGCCGCACGCAATGACAGACCAGACCGCCACCCCACGCCGCTTTTCCGCGTCCGTTCCGCTTAAAGGTAGGATCGCGATTCCGGGCGACAAGAGCATCTCGCATCGTTCGCTGATGCTGTCGGCACTCGCGGTGGGCACAAGCCGCGTCACCGGCCTGCTCGAAGGGCATGACGTGCTCGCCACTGCGGCCGCGATGCGCGCGATGGGCGCCTCGATCGTCCGCCAGCCCGACGGCCAGTGGGTGATCGACGGCGTCGGCGTCGGCGGGTTGCTCCAGCCACGCGAAGCGCTCGACATGGGGAACAGCGGCACCTCGACACGCCTGCTGATGGGCCTGGTCGCGAGCCATCCGATCACCGCGACCTTTATCGGCGATGCCAGCCTGTCGGGCCGCCCGATGGGCCGCGTCATCGATCCGCTGTCGCAGATGGGCGCCGATATCGGCGCGTCACCGGGCGGCCGCCTGCCGCTGATGGTGCGCGGCATCGCACCGGCGATCCCGCTCGCCTACCGCCTGCCGATGGCATCGGCGCAAGTGAAAAGCGCCGTGCTGCTCGCAGGGCTCAATACACCGGGCATCACCGAGGTCATCGAGCCGGTGCCCACCCGTGATCATAGCGAGCGCATGCTGCGCGGCTTCGGCGCCGACCTGACCGTCGAATTGGGCACCGATGGCGTGCGCCACATCCGCATCCGCGGCGAGAGCGAACTGCGGCCCCAGACCATCGTCGTGCCCGGCGACCCTTCATCGGCGGCCTTTTTCATCGTCGCGGCGCTGATCGTCCCCGGTTCGGACGTCACCATCGCCAATGTCGGCCTCAACCCCACGCGCGCCGGCTTGGTCGAGGTGCTGCGCCAGATGGGCGGCGATATCGAACTGCTGGACTCCCGCGACGTCGGAGGCGAGCCCGTCGCCGACCTCCGCGTTCGCCACAGCACGCTAAGGGGTATCGCGGTCGATCCCGCCGTGGTGCCCAGCATGGTCGACGAATTCCCGATCCTGTTCATCGCCGCCGCGCTGGCGCAAGGCCGCACGACGACCACCGGCCTCGACGAATTGCGCGTCAAGGAAAGCGATCGGCTTGCGGTCATGGCAACCGGCCTCAAAGCGATCGGCGCGCGCGTCGAGGAAAGCGAGGGCGGCCTTGTCATCGATGGCACCGGCGGCGACCCGCTTCCCGGTGGCGCCACGATTGCCGGCCATCTCGATCACCGTATCTGCATGAGCTTCGCGATCGCCGGGCTCGTCAGCAAGGCGCCCATCACAGTCGACGACATCGCCCCCGTGGCGACAAGTTTCCCCAATTTCGAAGCGTTGCTCGCCGGGCTCCAGCAATGATCATCGCCGTCGATGGCCCGACTGCATCGGGCAAGGGTACCATTGCGCGCGCGCTCGCCGACCATTTCGGGCTGCCTGTCCTCGACACCGGCTTGCTGTATCGCGCGGTCGGCTATCAGACGCAGCTGACCCATGGCGACCCTGACGAAGCTGCAGACGCGCTGGCCGCATGCGATTTCCCCGATACCCTGCTGGACGACCCCGCACTCCGTTACGAAAGCACCGGCAGCCTCGCCAGCCGCGTGTCGGTTCACCCCGCGGTTCGCAAAGCGCTGTTCCAGCGCCAGGTCGATTTTGCGAACCAGCCGGGCGGCGCGGTGCTCGACGGACGCGACATCGGCACGGTCATCGCACCGCATGCCGATGCCAAGCTGTTCGTCACGGCGAGCGCCGACGAACGCGCGCGCCGCCGCCATGCCGAAATGCTCGGCCGCGGCGTTGCGGTGACCTATGACACCGTGCTTGCCGATATCCATGGCCGCGACGCGCGCGATACCGGCCGTGCCGACGCGCCGCTACTCCGCGCCGACGACGCGTTGCTGCTCGATAATAGCGGTATGGATATTGCCGCCGCGATTGCCGCCGCGATCGCCTTCGTCGAGCAGCAGATCAGGCGACCCAGCTGATATCGGGCAACGGACTGCGCACCGGCACCGGCTGAGCGTGATAGACGCACGTCTCCCCGACGCCCTTCAATAACTCGTTATGCGGCGGACCGAAAGCGGCACGGTCCTTGGCGCGGAGCCAGGTGCTTTCCGAAATCGCCATACCGTTGACCGGCGCCGTGCCTTCGAGGCGCGCCGCCATATTCACCGTTTCGCCCCAATAGTCATAGGCCATCCGCGTCGCGCCGATGACGCCGCCGACGACCGGCCCACTGTGGATGCCGACGCGAAGCCCGACGTCGGTGCCCGCGACACGCTGTAATTCCTCTACCCCGGCGAGTACGTCGCGCGCAAAGGCGATCGCTGCGTCAGCGCTATTGCCGCGGGTCGCATTGCAGCCGGCGATGGCGAGATAGGCATCGCCGATCGTCTTGACCTTTTCCACCCCATGCTGCGCGGCACAGCGGTCGGCATGATTGAAAAAGGCATTGAGCACTTCGACGAGATGCCCCGGCGACACGCGTTTGGTCAGCTTGGTGAACCCGGCCATATCGATGAAGATCACGCTGGCGTCCGCGTAGGAATCGGCGACCATCCGTCCGTCGCGGATCTTTTCAACCGCGGCTTGCGGCAGCATATTATAGACGAGATCCTCGTTCTTCTTGCGCTCGGCCTCCAGCGCTTCGGCGAGAGCGAAGGACCCGCGGCTTGACCGGTCGATCGCGAAATTGATCGCCACCATGATCGTGGCACCGCTGAGATAACTGAGCAGCCCGTACCAAAGCCCAGCGCCGTGGCTCTGCACAGGCAGCACCGTCGACAGGAAAACCGTCAGGTCGAGCCCCAGCCAGAGCAGGAACAGCCGCGGCCGGCCCGCAAGCGCGACGGCCGCGAACGCACTGACCGACAGGCGATTGATCACGCCGACCGCGTGCATTTCCTCCTGCATGTCGATCAGCTCGTCGAACAGGATCAGGTTGATGTGCCCGACAAGGAAGACGATCCCGAGCAGCGCGGCGAAATCGATCCCGGGCCGCACCACATAGCCGCGCCAAAAGGTCGTCCCGATGTAGGCTCCAGCGAGCGCCAGCACGCTGCCGAACAGCACGGCGAGCTTCGCGGTATCGACCGGATTGACAAGCAGCGGATTGGCGACGGTGTAAGCAAGGGCGACAAGCATGAAGAGCACGCCGTAAATGCGCACGAAAGGCAGCCGCAGCGAGCGCGCCGTTTCCTGAAAACGCGCTTCGACCGCCGGATCGGCGAATTTGCCGTGAACCGCCCCTTGCATGTGAGACCCCTCTCGATTGCCTGGGAGAATCTATAAGCAAGGTCTTACGATGCGGTTTACCCAATCCCTTCGCCACGCCGGGCGTGATCCGGGGTCGATTCAGGAATCGTCGCGGCGCTCCCCCGGAGCAAGCCCGGGTGACGATGCGGGCAAGCTTTTCCTTGCTAATCCGCGCCCTCGGCCATATAGGCGCCCCGTCCGACGGGCTTTTGGCCGGTCGAGGCACGGACAAACCGCCGCTCCCAATACGAGCGTCGGGCGTGACAGGGCGCACCTGTCGCGCCCTTTTTGCTTTGCCCTGCCCCGTCCACGAAGGTTCGAAGGGTGCTGCGCATCGCATCCGGCGAGCGTGGCGGAATCGGCCACAAGACCAGCGGAACCAACCGCTTGGCCGGAACAAATGAAGTAAGGAATACCATCCATGGCCACTACGGCTTTCCCGACGCGCGACGATTTCGCCGCGATGCTCGATGAATCGCTTGGTGGTGCCGACGGCGGCTTTGAAGGCCGCGTCGTCAAGGGCACCGTTACCGCGATCGAAAACGACCTGGCAGTAATCGACATTGGCCTGAAGAGCGAAGGCCGCGTGCCGCTTCGCGAATTCGCCATGCCGGGCCAGAAAGCCGACATCAATGTCGGCGACGAAGTCGAAGTCTATGTCGACCGCGTCGAAAACGCCAATGGCGAAACCATGTTGTCCCGCGACCGCGCTCGCCGCGAAGCCGCCTGGGACCGCCTGGAAGAAGAATTCAACAAGGAAGCGCGCGTCGAAGGCGTCATCTTCGGCCGCGTCAAGGGCGGCTTCACCGTCGACCTCGGCGGCGCCGTGGCGTTCCTTCCGGGTTCGCAGGTCGACATCCGCCCCGTGCGCGACGTCGGCCCGCTGATGGACCTTCCGCAGCCCTTCCAGATCCTGAAGATGGATCGTCGCCGCGGCAATATCGTCGTGTCGCGCCGCGCCATCCTCGAAGAAACGCGCGCCGAACAGCGCTCGGGCCTGATCCTCAACCTCGAGGAAGGCCAGATCATCGAAGGCGCCGTCAAGAACATCACCGACTATGGTGCGTTCGTCGACCTCGGCGGCATCGACGGCCTGCTTCATGTCACCGACATGAGCTACAAGCGCGTCAACCACCCGAGCGAAGTCATCAACATCGGTGACACCGTCCGCGTCCAGATCATCCGCATCAACCGCGACACGCAGCGCATCAGCCTCGGCATGAAGCAGCTCGAAAGCGATCCGTGGGAAGGCGTCGCCGCCAAGTATCCCGTCGGTGCGAAGCTGTCGGGTACGGTCACGAACATCACCGACTATGGTGCGTTCGTCGAACTCGAAGCCGGCATCGAAGGCCTGGTCCACGTCAGCGAAATGTCGTGGGTCAAGAAGAACGTTCACCCCGGCAAGATCGTCTCGACCAGCCAGGAAGTCGACGTCATCGTCCTCGAAGTCGACAGCGACAAGCGCCGCATCTCGCTCGGCCTCAAGCAGGCCCAGTCGAATCCGTGGGGCGCATTTGCCGAAACGCATCCGGTCGGCTCGGTCGTCGAAGGCGAAGTCAAGAACGCGACCGAATTCGGTCTGTTCGTTGGCCTGCCGGGCGACGTCGACGGCATGGTTCACATGTCGGACATCGCGTGGGGCATCTCGGGCGAAGAAGCGCTGCACCTTCACCGCAAGGGCGAGGCCGTGCAGGTCGTCGTTCTCGACGTCGACGTCGAGAAGGAACGCATCAGCCTGGGCATCAAGCAGCTTGAAAAGGGTGCTCCGGCCGTGGGTGGCGGTAGCGCCGCTGCGGGCACGGGTTCGCTGAAGAAGAACGACGTCGTCACCGTCTCGGTCCTCGAAGTTCGTGACAACGGCCTCGAAGTCCAGGCCGGCGAAGATGGTGCCACCGGCTTCATCAAGCGCGCCGACCTTGGCCGCGACCGCGACGAACAGCGCGCCGAGCGTTATCAGGTTGGGCAGAAGTTCGACGCGATGGTCATCGGCTTCGACCGTTCGAAGAAGCCCAGCTTCTCGGTCAAGGCGATGCAGATCGCCGAAGAGAAGGAAGCCGTCGCACAATATGGCTCGTCGGACTCGGGTGCGTCGCTTGGCGACATTCTCGGCGAAGCGCTGAAGGCCGGCAAGAAGGACTGATAATTTCAGCCCTTCGCCGCAAGGCAACAGAAAAGGCCTGCAGAGTGTCCCTCTGCGGGCCTTTTTCTTTCGGTGATATATTTTGACCGAACACTGATTCATGTTAGTCTTCCCCCCGCGTCGGGAGGGGTCCTCACGCACACCGAACCGGCAAAGACCGGATGGCCTGCATCCCGCGGGATGCGCGTGACTATATTAGGGGAAGCACATGATCCGGTCGGAACTGGTGCAAAAAATCGCAAGTGAAAACAGCGATTTGCGTGTTGAAGAGGTCGAGCGAATCGTCGATGCGTTTTTCGACTCGATCGTGGACCAGTTGGCGGCGGGGGGACGCGTTGAATTGCGCGGCTTCGGAGCTTTCTCCACCCGCGCACGCGAGTCGCGCACCGGTCGCAACCCGCGCACCGGCACGCCGGTCGCAGTGAATGCGAAAAAAGTACCCTATTTCAAACCCGGCAAGGAAATGCGCGAGCGTCTGAACGACTGATCGCGCGTCCGGCTACGCGCTCAATTCTTGAGCCTGTAACCGGTCCGGAACATCCAGAAGATCACCGCCAGGCACAGCGCCAGGAACAGCGTTACTGCGCCCATGCTGACTTCAATGCCGACATCGCCCTGCCCGAAGAAGGTCCAGCGAAAGCCGCTGATCAGATAGACGACCGGATTGAACAGGGTGACCGTGCGCCACGCCGCGGGCAGCATGTCGAGCGAATAGAAGGCGCCGCCGAGAAAGGTCAGCGGATAGACGACGAGCAGCGGGATGACCTGCAGCTGCTCAAAACTTTGCGCCCAGATGCCGATGATAAAACCGAACAGGCAAAAAGTCACCGCCATCAGGATCATGAACGCGACCATCAGGATCGGATGGACGATCTGCACATCGACGAAGAGGTGGGCTGTGGCGAAGATGATTGCTCCAATGATCACCGATTTCGTCGCCGCGGCGCCGACATAGGCGATCAGCAATTCCAGCGGCGACATCGGCGACGACAGCATCTCGTAGATGGTCCCCGTCCATTTGGGCATATAGATGCCGAAGCTCGCGTTGCTGATGCTTTCGGTGAACATCGTCAGCATCATCAGCCCGGGAACGATGAAGGCGCCATAGGGGACGGTGCTGACGTCGCTCATCCGGCTGCCGATCGCCGAGCCGAAGACGACGAAATAGAGCGTCGTCGTGATCACCGGCAGCATCAGGCTGGTCCAGAAGGTGCGCCCGAAGCGCGCCATTTCGAACAGATAGATCGACCGGATGCCGCGGAAATTCTGGATCATGCCGCCTGCTCCGACCTGGTTTCGTGCACCAGCCCGACGAAAATATCCTCGAGCGAGCTTTGCTGCGTGTGCAAATCCTTGAACTGGACCCCGATGTCGGTCATCCGCCGCAGCAGCGACGGCACGCCCGTTGCCTCGGCCTGGCTGTCGAATTCATAGACCAGCTCATACCCCTCGCCCGCCAGTTGCAGCTTCCACTGCGCCAGTTCCTCGGGCACCGTCGTCAGCGGCTCGGCGAGATTGAGCGTCAGCGTCTTGCGCCCCAGCTTCTTGATCAGCGCGTCCTTGTTTTCGACCAGGATCAGCTTGCCCTTGCTGATCACCCCCACCCGGTCGGCCATTTCCTCGGCCTCCTCGATATAATGGGTGGTGAGGATGATCGTGACGCCGCGCTCGCGCAGCCCGCGGACCATGTTCCACATATCGCGGCGCAGCTCGACATCGACCCCCGCGGTCGGTTCGTCGAGAAACAGGATTTCGGGCTCGTGGCTCAGCGCCTTGGCGATCATCACCCGGCGCTTCATCCCGCCCGACAACTCCATGATCTTCGAATTGCGCTTGTCCCAGAGCGACAGATCCTTGAGCAGTTGCTCGATGAACGCCGGGTTCCTGGGCTTGCCGAACAGCCCGCGCGAGAAGGTCACCGTCGTGATCACCTTTTCGAACGCGTCGGTGTGCAGTTCCTGCGGCACCAGCCCGATCATCGAGCGCGCAGCGCGATAGCCCTGCCGATGGTCGTGTCCGCCGACGACCACGGTGCCTGCGCTCGGCGTCACGATCCCGCAGACGATGCTGATCAGCGTCGTCTTGCCCGCCCCGTTCGGCCCGAGCAGCGCAAAAATCTCGCCCTTGTTGATGGTCAGATCGACACCGCTCAGCGCTTGGTGCCCGCTCTTGTACGTCTTTCCGAGGCCGGAAATTTCGAGGACTGCAGTCATGCCCCCGCGTCTAGCCGAGCCATCGCGCCGGGTGAAGCGCCAAACAGCGCTTGACCTCCACGGACCCATCGGCTTGACCGACACCATCTGTGCGGACGTGGCGAAATCGGTAGACGCAGCAGACTTAAAATCTGCCATCCTCTGGATATCCGGGTTCAAGTCCCGGCGTCCGCACCATCCATTTTCCGGTACCGCGACCAAAGACGCACAAGAGCATGGCCTTGCTTGCGTCGGCGTCCTAGGATGCGCCGCGATGCGCCTCCTTCGTCCTGCCGCCGCCGTGTGTCTCACCGCCTCCGCCGCGCTCGTGCTGGCAAGCTGCGGCCTTTTCGGTTCGCGCGGGCCGGTCAGGGTCGCCGCGATCGGTGCGCTGAGCACCGGGGCAACGCCATTGAACGGCGAATTGTCGGCGGGCAACGCCGCGTTGCTCGATCTTTCGGCGCAAGGGCTCGTCAGCTTCGACGGCGAAGGGCAGATCGATACGGGGCTCGCCGAGCGCTGGACCGTGACCGCCGACGGGCGCAGCTATGTCTTCCGCATCCGCGAGGCGAAATGGGCCAGCGGTCGCAAGGTGAACGCCGAAGATGTCGCCGCCGTGCTGCGCGCCTATCTCGCGCCGGCGAGCCAGCATGTCCTCAAGAGCAATTTTCCGGAGATCCAGACGATCAAGGCGATGACCGACAGCGTCATCGAAATCCGCCTCTCGGTACCCCAGCCGAATATGCTCGAGCTGCTTGCGCAGCCTTCGATGGCGGTGGTTTACAAGGGCATGGGTTGGGGGCCGATGCGCGCGAAACGGATCGGCCGCGCCGTGCTCTTGTCGCCCGTCCCCGATCCGCTTGCCGAAGACGCCGCCGCGGCCGAGGCCGCGGCGAACGACCCGTCCGCATCGATCGAGCTGACCGGCACCACGCCGCAAGGCGCGCTGGCCCGGTTCAAGAACGGCTATGCCGACGGCGTCGTCGGCGGGCGCTTTTCGACGCTGCCCTATTTCATTTCCTCGAACATCGGCCGCTCACGCCTTGTCGTCGATCCGGCGCCGGGGCTTTTCGGCCTTGCCTTCACGCGCGCCGAGGGCTTTCTCGCAACCGACGCCAACCGCGACGCGCTGTCGCGGGCGATCCGGCGCCAGCGCCTGATCGACGCCTTCGGGCTGACCGAATGGCAACCGCAGACGGCGCTGCGCCCGTCGGTATATCGCCGCGACGGCGGACCCGAGCCATTGCTGCCCGCGTGGGCCGATTTCGACGATGAATCGCGCCTCGTCCAGGCGAAGCGCGTCGTGGATGCATATCGAGCCAGCGGCCGCGAGATCGCACCGCTGCGGATCGCAGTGCCGTCGACGCCCGGCGGCCGCATCCTTTTCGCTTATGTCGCTGCCGACTTTGCCCGGCTCGGCATCGGAAGTCGCCGCGTCACCATGGCCTCGGCTGCCGACCTCCGCCTGATCGACGAGGTGGCGCCAAACGACGACGCGCTTTGGGCGCTGCGCCGCCTCTCGTGCCAGCGTGACACGCTCTGCAATCGCGAAGCGCAGGAGCTTATCGACGCGACGACGATCAATATCGATGCCGGCCAGCGGGCGCATCAGGTCGGAGAGGCCGAGACCGTGCTCGCGCGCTATACCCCCTTCATTCCGCTTGCCTATCCGTTGCGCTGGTCCGTCGCTTCGCAGCGCCTGACCGGGCTGCGTCCGAACGTCCGCGCCACGCACCCATTGAATAGATTGATTGCCTTACCTAACTAATACAGCGGCGCTCAACTTCCGGGCGCTGTGTGAAAGGACCCAGATGGCCCCTTCGAGCCCGAATCCCGACGCGATCTTCGACGCGCTGATCCAGAATCGCCGCGACCCGGCCTCGCTCCGCAAGCGCGTCGAGACGCTCGAAATGCTGCTCGAGCGCAGCTTCGTGATTCCCGGCATCAACCGCCCGATCGGCCTTGATGCGATCGTCGGCCTGGTGCCCGTCGTCGGCGATGTGATCACGGCGACGATGGGCGCCTATATCATCTGGGAAGCGCGCAATCTGGGCATGTCGAAATGGCATATCTGGCGCATGATCGGTAATCTGGGCGTCGATACGGCGCTCGGCGCGATCCCGATTGCCGGCGACGCCTTCGACTTTCTGTTCCGTTCGAACAGCCGCAATCTGAAGATCATCAAGAGGCACCTCGACAAGCACCATCCGGGCACGATCATCATCGACCAATAGGGGCGCCCTCCCCCTTCCCCTTGGGTGTCCCGCGATGTTAGGGTCATGGCTCTCGCACAGCCGCACGACACCCCAGGGGAGAATTTCCGAACATGATCCGCGCCACACTCGCCGCGCTTGCTCTCAGCTGTTCTTTCGCGGCCGTCGCCGCGGCGGCCCAGGACGCCAAGGACCCTTATCTCTGGCTGGAGGATATCGAGGGCAAGAAGGCGCTCGACTGGGTCAAAAAGGAAAATGCGGCGACCGACAAGCTGATCCGCAATCGTCCGGGATTCGAGAAAGACCGCCTGCGCGCCAAGGAAATTCTCGACGACAATCGTCAGATCGCCGACCCCGGCGAGGTGATGGGCGATACCATCACCAATTTCTGGCGCGACGCCGCCAATCCGCGCGGTATCTGGCGGCAAAGCCCGCTGGACGCCTATCTGGCCGGCAAGCCTGTCTGGACAACGCTGATCGACGTCGACGCGCTCGGCAAGGCGGAGAAACAGAGCTGGGTCTGGCACGGCGCCGACTGCCTCGCCCCCGACTATAGACGCTGCCTCATCTCGGTCAGCCCCGGCGGCACCGACGCCGACATCGTCCGCGAATGGGATCGCCCGACCAAGAGCTTCGTCAAGGACGGCTTCGCACTGCCGCAGGCGAAGAGCAGCGTCACCTGGGAGAATGCCGACGCGCTTCTCGTCGCGACCGACTATGGCGCCGGCAGCATGACCGCGTCGGGATATCCGCGCATCGTCAAGCGCTGGAAGCGCGGTACGCCGCTCTCCGCCGCCGCAACACTCATCGAGGGCGAAGCCGGCGACGTCGGGATGGGCGTTTTCGCGTTCATGGATGGCGACAAGCGATGGCCGATGATCAGCCGGAACAAGACTTTCTACACCAGCGACGTCTATCTCCCCCACCCCGCCGACGGCGATTACAACAGCAGCATCATTCCCGACACGGCGGATCTGCGCGCGGTGATCGACGGTCAGGCCATCATTTTCCTCAACGAAGCCTTCGCCGACTTCCCCGCAGGATCGCTCCTTGCTTTGCCGCTCGACACGATGGCGCGCGGCGACCAGGTGCCCTTCGTCCCCGTGATGACCCCGACAAAATCGCAGGCGATCGAAAATGTCGCCGCGAGCAAGAATGTCCTGTGGGTCAAGGCGCTCGACGATGTCGAAGGCAAGCTGTTCGCGCTTCGCCGCGACCAGCCCCATGGCCGCTGGAGCCAGAAGGAAGTCCCCGTCACGGCCAATGCGACGATGGCTATCGCAGGCACCGTCGATGACCGCGACCTGGCGTTCGTGACCGCCGAGACGATGCTGATGCCGCCCACGCTTTACGCTGTCGGCGAAGCCGGCGCTCCGCAGACCATCCAAAGCCTGCCCGCGACCTTCGACGCGAAGGACATGACCGTCGAAAAACGCTTTGCGACGTCGAAGGACGGAACGAAAATCCCTTATTTCCTGGTCCGCAAGACGGGCGCCGCGGGTCCCGTCCCGGCGCTGGTCCATGCCTATGGCGGTTTCCGCGCCGCGCAGACGCCGGGCTATCTCACCGGCCAACCCTATCGCGCCGGCCCGCTCGGCCTGTTCTGGGTCGAGGATCGCAACGCCTATGTCCTCGCCAACATCCGCGGCGGCGGCGAATATGGGCCAGCCTGGCACCAGGCGGCGCTGCGCGAAAAGCGGCAGAACAGCTTCGACGACCTCCATGCCGTCGCCGAAGATCTTGTCGCGACCGGCGTGAGCCGCAAAGGCAAGATAGCGATCTCGGGTCGTTCGAACGGCGGCGTCCTTGTCGGAGCAGCGATGGAGCAGCGTCCCGACCTCTATGGCGCGGTGATCTCTGGCTCACCGCTCAAGGACATGCGCCGCTATAACAAGCTGCTCGCGGGCGCATCGTGGGTCGCCGAATATGGCGATCCCGACAATCCCGACGACTGGGCGTTCCTGTCGAAATATTCGCCCTATCAAAACATCCGCAAGGGTGTGAAATATCCGCCGATCTTCCTTTATCTGTCGACCAAGGACGACCGCGTCCATCCCGGCCACGCCCGCAAATTCGCAGCGCGCCTCGCCGAATATGGCAACAGCGTCTATTATCACGAATATCTGGAAGGCGGCCACTCGGTCGGCGCCGACCATGCCGAAGACGCTGTGCGCGCCGCGATGCTGCACGCCTTCCTGCTGCGCGAACTGGTCGAGAAAGACTAGGGCCAGGACGTATCGATGGCGGCGCGGCCGATGATCAGCCCCGTCGCCCATTGCCGTCAAAATGAAAAGGGCCGCCCTCGCGGGCGGCCCCTCCATTGTCGTGGCTGACGCGGGTTAGCTCAGGAGAGCGCGGCCCCCGCGAAAGAGGCCATGTTCACCTGATTTGCCGCGTGCGGCATTGGACAATGAGACATCGGACCACCTCCTTTCGCTTGTTGACGATAGCCATGATATGCGCGCGAGCGACGCCGCGCGCAAGAGCGATCCGTCCGATCAACGTGTAACGCCGGCGGCCTCGAAAAGAAGCCGCCGGCGTCGTTGTTCGTTAAACGGCAGATTTCTGCCCGTCCGATTTACGGCAGCGTGGTGCGCCCGCCCCTGCCAAACAGGAACGCGACGACAAAGAGCACAACGCCGATAACCAAGAGAATTTTTGCGAAGTCGGCGGAAAGACCGGCGACACCGCCGAAACCGAGAACCGCCGCGACAAGTGCGACGACCGCAAAGATAATAGCCCATTTAAACATAGTCAGTCTCCTCCTGGACGCGCGACTTCACCCTCCCGAACAAATGCTCCGGTGGAGCGGCGAACCGCCGGTGAAAAGTCTTGCGTAGATGCGCTGTTAACGCTGTTGCGAGGCGAAGGTTCCTGACCTCTGCTGCGCGATGACCGACGGCATTGAGACAGGGTTGATCGAGCGCGCGCGACGCGGCCCGGTTCATGATGGATGATACCATGGAAACCGCGACGGAACGGATCTGCACGATCGATATCAGACGATCATCCGGCCCCGCGAAACCGCCCCGAAAACCGGAGTCCCGTCTCGGGGCGTTTTGAGCAAGATGTCGGCTATCGAACTCCGCCGCGCCCTGCTAGGACGTTGTAAAGGTCGGGGTCTGTCGAGGCCGGCAGTCCGACGAGGCACGCTTGGGAGGGACGAGAGTGGAAACGATTTGGGATTGGATTACGGTCATTGCGTTTTCCGGCCTCGCGACATTGCTTCTGCAACGGTCCAGCGAAGAAACTCCGCGCGACAAGCTCTGGCATTACGGTCCGCCTGCGGTCGGATGCGCGGTCGTCAATTATCTCGGCAACGAGGGATATGATCTTTTCGCGGCAATTTTGTTCGTCGGTGTCGTCATTTACATCTTCACTGTGCTCAAGGTGCCGATCCCTTTCCAACAACGGTAACCTGTATGGCCACCAGCTTCCCATAACGGGACGCAGCGTAAAGCACGCGCCATTTGCGGCGATGCGAGCTTGACGGCCCACCGCTTCACCCTATCATTCGAGCACCCCCCGAACGTCGCAGAAATTGGGAGGTTGGGCGCATGTCGCCGAACACCAGCAGGTTGACGAAGAAGCGCATGGACAGCCGGCAAATCGATATCGGGAGGGACCTGAACATCCCTGGATTGCCCAGTCGGCCGCGAGGCCAGGAGGCGGGGATGCTGTCGTCGGCGCGCGACAAGCGGTCGATGCTGTATATTCTGTCGCTCCTGCTCGACGTGTTCGCGCTGATTCTGGGCTATCTGTGCGCGATCGAACTGCGCGACACTCAATGGCTGAGTGCCGGCGGCCATTCGATCATCTATATCGCGCTTCCCATATTCGTGATGTTCGAGATCGCGCGCGAAGCGCAGGATGCGGAAACGCTTCAGAACCGCGTGCTCGGAACGCAGCGCGCGCTCGGCGCGCTCGGCGCGACGGCAATCGTCATCATCGGGCTCGGCTTTCTGTTCAAGGCCGACGATATCTCGCGGCTGGGACTGGCCGTGACATTCGGAGCCGGCGCCTGCTTCATCATTCTCGGGAAATTCCTTCTCGAATGGATCGTGAAGGTCACGCTGGGCAAGGCGGTGGTCGCGACGATCCTGCTCCTCGACGGCCTGAGCGCCAAGCCCGAGGGATCCGCGATCGTCGTCGACGTCGAGGCACTCGGCATCTGGCCCGACCTCGACCAGCCCGACATGATCGACGCCCTCTCGCGCCTGATCTCACCGTTCGACCGCGTCATCATCGCATCGCGCTTCGAGCATCGCCCCGAGTGGTCGACGTTCCTCAAGGGCCATGACGTCGGTGGAGAAATCCTTCTCGATCGCGACCTGCTACACGGCGCGGTGGCGCTGGGTCGATATGATCACCGCGACACGATCGTCCTGTCGCGCGGCCCGCTCAACCTGATGAACCGGGTGCAGAAGCGCCTGCTCGACCTCACGGCCGCAACCGCGGCGCTCGTTCTACTGTCCCCTGTCCTGCTGGCCGTGGCGGTCATGATCAAGATCGACACGCCCGGTCCCATATTCTTCCGCCAATGGCGGGTCGGGCAAGGCAACCGGCAGTTCCGGATATTCAAGTTCCGATCGATGCGGCAGGATCGCAGCGACGAAGACGGGACGACGTCCACCGGCCGCGACGACAATCGCATCACGCGCTTCGGTCGCCTGATCCGCCGGACCAGCATCGACGAACTCCCGCAGTTGCTCAACGTCCTGCGCGGCGAGATGAGCATGGTCGGGCCGCGCCCCCACGCGCTCGGATCGACCGCAGGCGACGAGCTTTTCTGGCACGCTTCGCGCCAATATTGGCTGCGTCATGCGCTAAAGCCTGGCATCACCGGGCTTGCCCAGATAAGGGGATTTCGCGGCACGACCGAACGGGTGGAGGATCTTGACCTTCGCGTTCGTTGCGACCTCGAATATCTTTCCAACTGGTCGCTCTGGAGCGATATCATGATCATGCTCAAGACTGCCCGGGTCGTCATTCACAAAAATGCGTATTGAGCGCGAACCGGTGGTGATCGACGGCGTGGGCGCGGCATCGCGCATGCTGCATGAACGCCGCCGCGCCGCCTAGTACCGACCATGCGTTTCCTCGGCATCCTCCTCATCCTGCTGTCACTACCCATATTCATATGGTGGGTGCGCGCTTATCCGCGCCAGCGCAAATGGGCGTATTTCGCGATCGGCATTTTGCCCTTCACGATGAGCTGGGCCAATCTCGACGTCGCGTTCATCAACTGGGCGACGTGGCCCGGCTTTGCGCGCGGATTGATCGTTTCGATCCTCGACACGCTTGCGATTGCATTGATTCTCGTCGCGCGGGCGCCGTTTCGAAACCTGCCCCTGCTGGGTCCGCTGACCGCCTATATGCTGGCGGTCACGCTATCGATGGCCTTTTCCGAACAGTGGATGAGCTCGAGCTTCTATGCGTTTCAACTTCTTCGCATACTTTTGGTGTTCGTAGCGGTCGCCTCGGTGGCCGGACAGCCCGGCGCGGTGCGTTGGCTGGCTTTCGGCCTTGCGGCGGGCGCCATTTTTCAGGGCGTAGTGACGATCGACCAGCGCTTTTCGGGCGCTATCCAGGCCACGGGGACCATGGCGCATCAGAATATTCTGGGCCTGATGCTGCATTTCGTCACGCTGCCGCTGCTCGCCCTGCTGCTGGCGGGAGAACGGAGCAAAGTCATCATGCTGGGTGTGCTGGCGTCGCTCATTGCGGTCGCGCTCGGCGCTTCGCGCGGCGCGGCTGGCTTTATCGCGCTCGGCATCGCTCTTCTGTTCATTTTGTCGATGGCGCGCCAAATGACCCCGCACAAATGGAAAATGGCCGGCCTGGGAGCGTTGATGCTCGCGGTCGCCGCGCCGCTCGCCGTATCGAGCCTGGACGAACGCTTTCAAGCCGCTGCATCCGCGGAACCCGCCTACGACGAACGCGGGGCATTCGAGCGAGCAGCCAGCGCGATGTGGAAAGACCATCCGATGGGTGTGGGCGCAAACCAGTATGTCGTCATAGCCAATTCAAAAGGCTATTCGCAGAATGCCGGCGTCGTCTGGAATTCCAGCAGCCGCGCCGCGCATGTCCACAATATCTATCTGCTTGTCGCAGCCGAGACCGGCTGGATCGGCCTGTTGACGCTTGTCACGCTGTTCGTGTGGACGATTTTGCGCGGTCTTGCCTTCGCGTTCACAAATCGCAAAGACCCGAGGGGCGACGTCGTCCTCGGCGCAAGCGTTGCCGTCTTCGTGACGGCGCTGCACAGTTTCTGGGAATGGATCTTCGTCGTTTATAATACGCAATATGTGTTCGCCATATCACTCGGGATCATCGCCGGAAGCATCAGGCAGGCGCGTATCGAGCGGTTGGCTCAGGCACGGCTTCGGAGCAAAAAGGCCGCGACTCCGCCGCCCGACATCGAGAGCATTCGGGTGACGCGCACCAGACCATCGGCACGCGCATGACGAAACGCAAATTTCTGACGCCGCCGCGATCGTGGCAAATCCATGCCAACGCGGCAGGCTGGATTGCAGCGACTTACGCGGCCCAGCAGATCATTCGCCTTTTTTCGAGCATCCTTCTCGCCTGGCTGCTTGCTCCTGCGCTGCTTGGGACGATGCTGCTGATCAATGCGCTGCGCACCGGCGGCGAGTTGCTGACCGACGTCGGCATCGGCCAAAGCATCGTCAACAACCGGCGGGGAGAGGATCCCGCCTTTTTCAATACGGCCTGGACGATCCAGTTGCTGCGCGGCGCGCTGCTCTTCTTCGTCGCTCTCGCGCTCACCGTTCCGATCGCCCATGCTTATGACAAGCCGGAATTGCTCATATTGCTCCCGGCGGTAGCGCCTCTCTTCATCTTCACCGGATTGACATCGCCGGCGCGTTTTCTCCTCCAGAAGCGGATGGAGGTACGCAAGCTCGCGCTGTTTGACCTCGGATCGGCCGTATTCGGGGCGAGCGCCCAGATTCTCCTCGCCTTTCTCATGCCGACGGTGTGGGCGCTGATATGGGGGCTGCTGATCGGCACGGCCGTCCCGGCGATCGCGAGCTTTTTCCTGATCGACTGGCGCATGCACCGCCTGCGGTGGGAAAAGGAAGCTGTTCACGCGATCATCCATTTCGGCAAATGGATCTTCCTTTCATCGATCGTCTATTTTCTCGCGATGAATTTCGACCGCCTGTACCTCGCGGACGTGATCCCGCTCGCGCTGCTGGGCATATACGGGATTGCGCGGACTTTTGCCGATGCGGTGACCGAACTCTTCCAACGCCTGGGAAACTTCCTCATCTTTCCCAAGGTTTCTGCAACGGGATTGCGCGGTGCCGAACTCAGCGTCGCAATCGCCCCGATGCGCCTGGCCCTGCTCGGCGTCGTCGCCTGCGGCCTCGCGCTGGGCGTCGCGCTTGCGGACCAATTCATCTATCTCGTTTACGACGCGCGCTACCACGACGCCGGCTTCTTCCTGTCGGTGCTTCTGGTCGGCACCTGGTTCGCAATTCTTTCGGCGATGGCCGAAGCGATGATGATGGGGATCGGAAAGCCGTCGGGCGTCGCCTTTGGCAATGGCGTCAAGTTCGCCGTGATCGCTTTCACGCTTCCGATCCTGCTGCCGCGTTTCGGCCTGAACGCGGCCATGCTGGCCTTCGTCATTGCCGAGGCCGCGCGCTATGCCGTCCTCGCCTGGCGAAAACGAAGGACGGGGTTGCAGTTCCTTCGCCACGATGTGGTTTTGACTCTCGCTTTCTTTGCCCTGATCTTCCTGTTTCGCGAAGCGACGTCCCTGTTGGGCCTAACCGGCGGGGTCAGCGATTGGGTCCGGGAGGGTATGCAAGTGCATGGCTGACGAAGGGGTGTCTCGGTTCGGCGTCGTCGCGATTGGACGGAATGAAGGCGAAAGGCTGAAACGCTGCCTCCGCTCGATCCCGTCGGCCATCCCTGTTGCCTATGTCGACAGCGCATCGACCGACGATAGCGTTGCCTTCGCAAGCTCGGTCGGGGCGCTCGTCGTTTCGCTCGACATGCGTTTGCCCTTTTCCGCTGCCCGCGCGCGCAACGAAGGCTTTGACGCGCTCTACGCCGCGCACCCCGATATCGAATATGTCCAGTTCGTCGATGGCGATTGCGAACTGGAAGCGGGCTGGCTGGAAACGGCGGAGCTTTTTCTGGCGCGCGAACCCGATGTGGCGGCAACGTGCGGGCGTCGTCGCGAGCGCTTTCCCGAAGCAAGCTTTTACAATGGCATGGCGGACGAGGAGTGGAACACGCCGACAGGCGAAGCGCGTGCCTGCGGCGGCGACGCGATGATGCGGATCGCGGCTTTCGTCGATGCGAAAGGCTATGATCCTGCCATGATTGCAGGCGAGGAGCCCGAACTCTGCCAGCGGATGCGGGCGCGTGGATGGCGCATCTGGCGGCTCGACGCGCCGATGACGATCCACGACGCCGATATGCATTTTTTGCGCCAATGGTGGATGCGCGCTGTTCGCAGCGGCTTCGGCTACGCACAGGTGTGGCGGAAAACGAAACGAAGCGGCGGCGACGTGCTCTATGGGCGGCAGATCATCAGCGCATTTTCATGGACCGTCGGGATCATCGGCCTTGCCGGCTTGCTCGCGCTGGCTTTCGGACCGCTGGCGATTCTGGTGGCGCCATTGCTCTGGAGCGCACAACTCGGGCGCCTCGCCCGCCGTGAAGGAGCCAAAAAGGCCATGCTGCTGATGCTCGGAAAATTCGCCGAGATGCTGGGAATCCTGCGCTTCCAGTTTGCATCGATCGCGGGGCGCCGACAGGGCGCGATTTTCTACAAATGAGCATCGCCTATCTTGTCAGCGACTATGGAGCCGCTTCGCACACATTTGTCCGTCGCGAGGTAGCGGCCGTTCGCTCGCTGGGAATCGCGATTGCCGCGTTCAGCGTCCAGCCCGGCCAAGACCGAGAAACAGCGGAGAGCCTTCTGGGACGATCGGTCCTGGACTATCCCGCCGCATTGTTTTGGGCACTAGCGACCCGCCCGCGCAGATTCTTCTCCTGCTGGGCGCTTGCCCTCCGACATCGGGTCGGCGGACTTCGCGCGCTGGTCTGGTCGCAATTCCACTTTCTGGAGGCCCTGCTTCTTGCGCGCCTGATGAACCGGCAAGGCGTGCGGCACCTCCACAATCATTTCGCGAACAGCGGCGCAACCGTGGGCATGCTCGCGGCGCATTTCGCCGAACTGCCATGGAGCCTGACGGTCCACGGCATCTCGGAAACCGACTATCCGGCCGGGGCGCTCCTGGCCGAAAAGGTGAAGCGCGCGACTTTCGTCGCGTGCGCATCCTATTTCATGCGTGCGCAGGCGATGCGCTTCGTCGCGGACGATCAATGGGCCAAGATGCATATCGTCCGCTGCGGGATCGATCTGTCGACCGTGCCCGACCGGCCTGCGGCGCATCAAACGAAAATGGGCGATCCGCCGCAGCTGATTTGCGTCGGTCGGCTATCGCCCGAAAAGGGTTATCCGGGCTTGTTCGCGGCTCTGGCGGGACTTGCTGCGGAAGGTCTCGATTTCTCGCTGACGATCGTCGGCGACGGCCCTGCTGCGGACGCGATCCGGGCTGATGCAAAGTCGCAGAAGCTGGAGGACCATATCCGCTTTGCCGGGTCGCTTCCCGAAAGCGCAACGCTGGTCGAAATGGCCAAAGCCGATATCTTCGTTCTGCCAAGCCTGATGGAGGGGCTGCCCGTGGTGTGTCAAACGGCGTTCAAACGGGACCCCCGATCGGCGTCGAAGAAGGACCCCCTTGCGGATATGATGGGGGTTTGTTGAGGTGAGCCTTGCGCTGCGTGCGGCGGAGGTCGGGCGTAGCCCGACCGGAGGCGCACGCAGCGCAAGATAGATTTTTGAAGGCGGCGAAGGTGGCGGTCAGCTGCGGTTTTTGAAGCGCCAGCTATCGTTGCCCGTCTCGACGATATCGCAGTGGTGGGTGACGCGGTCGAGCAGCGCCGTGGTCATCTTGGGATCGCCGAAGACGGTAGGCCACTCGCCGAACGCGAGGTTCGTGGTGATGATGACGCTGGTGCGCTCATAAAGCTTGCTGATGAGGTGGAACAGCAACTGCCCTCCCGAGCGTGCGAACGGCAGATATCCAAGCTCGTCGAGCACGATCAGGTCGAGCCGCGACAGCTGCGCCGCCAGGGTCCCGCCCTTGCCGATCCGGGTCTCCTCTTCGAGGCGTGTCACCAGATCGACGGTGTTGAAGTAGCGGGCGCGAGCGCCTCTTCGCACGACATTGGCGGTGATCGCGATGGCAAGGTGGGTCTTCCCCGTCCCCGTGCCGCCGACAAGCACGATATTGCGCCGGGATGGCAGGAAGGAGCCATCATGAAGGGACCGGATCATCTCCTCATTGATCGGAGTGCCGTCGAAGCTGAACCGCTCCAGATCCTTCACCACGGGTAGCCTGGCCGCCGTCATGCGATAACGGATCGAGGCTGCATCCCGGTGGGTCGCTTCAGCGCGGAGCAGGTCGGTCAGTATCTCCATAATGGTGCGCTTGCGTTGGAGGCCGGTGGTGACGGCCTCGTCGAACGCCGCAGCCATACCCTTGAGGCCAAGGCCACGCATCGTATCGATCATATCATGCCGCTGCATCATAGCCTCGCAGCAGATCATAGCGAGCGCAGTCGGCAACCGGAGGATGGCGCAGCATCCGGTCTTCCGAGGTGACGATGCTATGGGGCGTCGCCGGCTCGCTGTGCCGCGAGAGGATGTTGAGGATCAGCTCGTCGCTGGCCGTTCCGGTCGCCAGCGCTTCGCGCGTGGCAGCTTCGACCAACTCCAGACCATCGGTGAGCACCGCCGAGAGGACCCGCACGAACCTGCGATCTGCTTCGTCCCCGACGCCCAACCTTCGCCGTAATCGATGCAGCGCGGGCGGCAGATCCCAGTCCTGGAACGGCGCGCCATTACGGAGCGCGCCGGGCTTGTGCGCGAGGACCGGCAGATAATGCCAAGGATCGTAAATGGTGCGGTTCCGACCGAAGTGGCGCTCATGCTCCCCGACGATCTCTTCGCCGCAACGGATGACGATACGATCGGCATAGGCACGCACCTGCACGGTCCGGCGCGCGGCCGTCGACATGACCGAGTAGCGGTTCCGATCAAAGCTGATGAGGCAGGTTCCGGTGACGGCGTGCTCGCTCTCATGGAAGCCGTCGAACGGTGCCAGGATCGGCTGCAGGGCCGGTCGTTCCATCTCCAGCGCCTCGGCGACGGTGATGTCGCTGCGCTCGGGATGGGCGTGATGCTCGGCCCAGCGTCGGCACTCCGCCTCCAGCCACCCGTTGAGCTCGGCTAGGCTGGCGAACCGAAGCCGCGGCTGGAAGAAGCGGCCCCGGATCGTCTGGACTTGCTGCTCAACCTGGCCCTTCTCCCATCCCGCTGCTGGTGAGCAGGCCGTCGGCTCGACCATGTAATGATCGGTCATGATCAGGAAGCGGCGGTTGAACACGCGCTCCTTACCGGCGAACACGCTCGTCACCGCCGTCTTCATATTATCGTAGATACCGCGCCGGGGCACGCCGCCGAAGAAAGCGAACGCCCGAGCATGAGCATCGAACAGCATCTCCTGGCTCTCACGCGGATAGGCCCGGACGTAAGGTGTGCGCGATGCGCAGAGACGAGCGTGCGCAACCTTTACCCGCATCGGCTTGCCGGCGATCTCTACATCCTCGTGGCTCCAGTCGAACTGATAAGCCTCGCCAGGATGGAAGGTCATCGGGATGAAGGCCGGAGCACCTTCGCCCGCATCCTTCCGGCGCGTCACACGCCAGCGCGCCGCATAGCGGCGCACCGCATCATAAGAACCTTCGAACCCTTCGCGCGCAAGCAGATCATGGATACGCGTCATCCGCAGCCGGTCGCGGCGACCTCGCGCCTCGTTCTCCTCGAGAAGCACATCGAGCCGTTCCTGATAGGGGCCAATCCGCGGTAAAGGCTGGACTGTGCGCTGGTAGTTGAACACCGCCTCCGGCGACCGGATCGCCTTCCGGACCACCTTGCGCGATAACCGAAGATCACGGGCGATCGCCTTGATCGCCTTCCCAGACGCATGCTCACGCCGAATCCGAACCACTGTCTCCACTACCAACATCCCGTTCTCGCCAACTGATCAAACCAGTCAGCCGCCTAAATCCTCGGGATGAAGGGGTCCTTTTTACACGCCGATCACCCCCCGACGGGGGTGCCTATTGCACGCTGATCCTCAAGCAGCGTCTGAAACAGGCGCGCACTTCGGCCGAAATCACGTACCAACCCGGCTTCGCTCCTCCCGCGGCGGCCAAGAAGCCCGCAGCTCCGGCGAAGTAGCCAGCTCGTTACAATCCCGCCCGTCGGCCCCGGTCGCCGACCGGCGGGCCGGGTCTGTTTTCCGGCGCGCCAGTTCGGCGAGACCTAGTCGGCGTCGCAGCGGCTAGCGGGCTGCAGCGCATGCACGCCACGGACCCGAAAGCCCGACCCAGAAAGCCGGCACCCGTTGCCCAAAAACAAAAAGCCCCCGCACAATGGCGGGGGCTTTATGTCGTTGGATTGCCGCAAAGGTCAGGTGTAGCGAACCGTGACGCGTACATCTTCCTTCGTCCGGCGGCGCATCGCAAAGCCAGCGAGCGCGAAACCGAAGAGCATCATGGCCCAGGTTGCAGGCTCGGGAATCGCGGCAATCGAGACAGCAACCGAATTGCTGTTATCGCCATTGTTGCTGTCCCAGTAAAACAGCTGCAACGTCCCCGTATCCCACGCCGGCCCGTTATAGGACGTGCCGAGGAGCTTGTACGTGTTGCCGATTTTGCCGACGAGCGCACCATAAGGGGCGGAAAAACCGTCCTGCGTCCAGGTTCCGAAGTTCGATCCGATCAAAGTCCCGGCCAATTGGCCCGACTCGTCCGTTCCGGTTGCGACCAGATTGCCGGTCAGGCCATTCGCAGTCGACCAGCGCGGAAGAGCGCCGGCGCTCCAAAGGTCGGTCAGCGCGACGCTGGTCGAGAAAATATCGCCTGCAGTGAAGCCAAGGCCGGTGTTGAGGCCGGTCCCGCCCGAAGAGCTATTGCCCTGCGCATTGACTGTTACGACCGTTGCAGCCTGACCGACCGACGGCGCGCCGAGCGCCAAAGCCGCCGCGCCTGCGAGCATAGAAATACGCTTCATGAGAGAGCCTTCCATTTTTTTGTGTGGAAGGACGGATAACAGCATCTTAACCATGTGAAAAGTTCTTAAAAACTTTTTACCAATCTTATCCGTAAATTAAGTGGCAAGCGCGTTGATGAGAGCGCAAATGGCGATGTCATGCCCCGCGCATGGCGGCGCAACGACGCCCGAAGCCAAGCTTCCAAATGAGCTGAAAAAACGGCCTGCCGCTGATAGGGCGCATATGCGATGTCCCATAATGGGACAGTCTGCCAAGTCGGCTGCCAGTTGTGCCGCGGGAACGGCGCTTGACGGCAGCAGCGGCTTGGCCGCCTACCGAGCGCGGGCCTGATCAATGCGCTGGCCTGTCCCGGCGCTACCGACCTTCGACAACGCGCGGATTCTCAAAAGAAAAGAGGCGGCCAACAAGGGCCGCCTCTTCCTTTTACTCAGTAGCCAGTGGTCAGGCGAACTGCGGCGAAACGAAGTGACGCCGACGACGCATGCCAAAGCCCATCAGGCCAAAACCGAAAACCATCAGCGCCCAGGTGCCCGGCTCGGGAACCGCGTTGATCGCATAGTTGTCGGTTTCGAAAGCGTTGCTGGTCGAGGTCAGCTTGATCTTGGCCAACTTGGTGACATCAGCGCCGGTCACGTTGAACAGCACGACGGGGTTGAGATTCGGATCCGTCTGGTTGCCATTGGCCGGATTGAAAATGTCCGAACCCGTGAAAGAGCCCAGCACAACGTTGCCTGCATCGAGGAACTCGATCTTGTTATAGGCATCCACCGAACCCCAGATGAAGCTCAGGCTGAAGATATCGCCGATTGCCGACAGGTCGAGCACACCGGGATTTCCTTCGGTCGGCCCGACGCTCCAGAAGTTGCCCGTGCTGCCCAAAGGCTTCGCGCGGACGCCGTCCAGGCTCGTGCTCGTGATCGAGCCGGCAGAAACCAGCGCGGTCCCGTTGGGATCGAAATTATAGGTCGGCGTCGGACCCGCATATACTGCGGAACCGGGCGTGACCGTACCGATGGTGACGGCTGCGCCGGCGGTTGCCGGAATGGCGACAACCGCGGCTGCGGCGACGGCCATTTTGAGTAGTGAACTTCGCATTAGTAATACCTCCCTTAAGGCGACAACTGGGCGCGACTCGATATTTTGTTATGAGATTAAGGAACTTTAACGCGAACCAGCGAAAAGGCGAATCATAAATTAACATGGGGGTAGGGAGAGCTAACCCCTTTGTAATTCGCCCTTATTTCCCCAGATTGCGCCCGTGGTCCCATATCGGGACAAGGAGTCGGTCTCGACAGGCTGTCGCGACATAAAATGCGGTTGCCCGCGTCGGCCGCCAGCAGAATTTACCGACTATTTTCAACTGCAGATCGCCATGCCCCAAGGCAACAGGCCCTGACCGACAGGCCGTGGTTCAGCCGGTTGCGGATCAAGCGGCCCCGGCGCTTTCCCGGACCGCTTTTCAGTCGCAGCAGAACCTTTGCAGACCCTGCACGACTGCCAATGACAGCTGAGCCGGCCGAGGCTCGACAGCGGACGGGATTCCTGGGCCGACGTCGACGCGATCTGCAATTCATTCAACGCGACGGTCAGCTTTTGGCAGGCCGACGCTCATTCCGCGCGGGAGGCAGAGATGTTGACATACGGCGCGTGCGTAAGGACAAGTCGGCGATGATATCGCGACGCACTTTGCTCGCCGGCGGCGCCGGCGCTGCGCTGGCCCTGCCGGTCCTCGCAAAGGAGATGGCAGACCTGCGGCTGCCCGGCGGCCCCAGCCTGCGCCCGTTCGAGCCCGGCTTTCCCGGCAAGGGGAAGATGATCGTCCAGCGTGTCCACCCGCCATTGCTGGAAACCCCCTTCTCCCTATTCGACGACGGCGTGCTGACACCGAACGAGAGTTTCTATGTACGGTGGCATTATCCAATGCCGACCGAGATCGACGCCGCAGGTTTTCGCCTCGCGGTGCGCGGCGCGGTAAAGAAGCCGCTTTCGCTGGCGCTCGAAGAGGTCGTGAAGGGCGGCGAAACGATCGAACTGGCGGCGGTCAACCAGTGCGCCGGAAATGGACGCGGCCAGTTCGTTCCTCGCATTCCCGGGGCCCAGTGGGGGCCTGGCGCGATGGGCAATGCCAAGTGGCGCGGCGTCAGGCTTCGCGATCTGCTCGACGCAGCCGGGGTGAACGCCGACGCCAAATTCGTGCGCTTCGGCGGGCTGGACGAACCGTTGGTTGCCGAGGCTCCGGCTTATCGCAAGTCGATCCCGATCGACGTGGCCCGCCGCGACGACGTGATGATCGCATTCGCGATGAACGGCGAGGCGCTGCCATTGCTCAATGGCTATCCGCTGAGGCTCGTCGTGCCGGGCTGGTACGCGACCTATTGGGTCAAGATGCTGAACGACATCGAAGTGCTGACGCGCGAGGATGATGGCTTCTGGATGGCGAAGGCCTATCGCATGCCGACCGTTCCGGTGAAGCCCGGCGACAAGGATTTCCCGACCGCACCGATCGGGCCGATGGTCCCGCACGCCTGGATTACAAACCATGCCGACGGCGACAAGATCGCGGTCGGCAAGCCGGTCGAACTGCGCGGCATCGCCATGGGCGGCGACTGCGGCGTCGCCAAGGTCGATGTGCTGGTCGGCGACAAGGTCCTGTCCGCGACGCTCGGACCCGATGAGGGAGAATATGGCTTCCGTCGCTGGTCGTTGACCCTGCCCGAAGGAGCGGGCCGGATCGGTCCTCGCTGTACCAATGTGAAGTCGGTAAGCCAGCCGCTCGACCAAGGCTGGAACCCCAATGGCTATGCACGCGGGGGCGTCGAGTTCATCGCGCTGGTGCCGGCATGAAGCGGGTCGTGATCTCGGCGCTGCTGTTCGCGCTCGCGGGGTGCCAGTCGAGCGAGAAGTTCGAGTTTGCCAATGGATCGATCACGCTTCCCGAAGACGACGGCGTCTTTCCGGTGCGCGCGGGATCGGACGCGATGACGCGCAATTGCGCGGCCTGCCATTCGCCGTCGATGGTCCTGAACCAGCCAAAGCTGAAACCGGATCAATGGACGGGGATCATCAAGAAGATGAAGGATGTCTATAAAGCGCCGATCAATCCGGCCGACGAGCCTGCGATCCAGGCCTATCTCGAAGCGACGAGCGCCGAACTACCTTGATTTTAGCGAATAAGCGGTCGCCGCGTGGCCGTTTGCTGACGGACCGCTGTTGAACAGGCATCGGTCGCAAAGCAGACTTCGTTTTGCCAGATCAATTCAATCAACCCAGCCGTTATCGCGGGCAGCGCGCTCGGAAGCTGCATCGAAGGGATCGCCCTCCATCATCGCCGCGGCATCCGCGGCAAGCGCGCCCGACGCGGCTTGCCGATAATCGCTGCCGGCCTGTCCGCCCGTTGTACGTTCGAGCGCCCAGCGACCATCGTCGCGACAACCGATGCCCGACAGATCGCGGCCTTCGAAGCTGCGGCACATATTACCGTCCTTGGCACGAAAGCTCAGCCCGACCCGAAAATCGGCGCCCGCAGACTGGTTCGACGCGAGCTGGGTGTCGAGCGTTTTGGCGAGCGCGCCGGACGCAACGAGCCTGCCCTTCGCTTGGTCAACATTGGCCGCCGGGGTCCAGGGTTTAACGCCCAATGTCAGCCCGAGCACCAGCGATGCGGCGATCGCGCCCCAATGGATCGGGGCAAAGCGGGCGCGCTTTGTCGCGCGGCGACTGACAAGGCTGGTGTCGACCTTTGGTTGGATCAGCAGCGCGCGCAGCCGTTCGGGGACGACCTCTTCCGCGACCGGCGCATAATGCCCCGAAAGTCTCGCCTTCAATGCGCGGTGACGCCCTATTTCGGCTGCGAGCGCCGTATCGCTTTCGGCCTCGCGCTCGATGCGTCGCGCGGTCAGATCGTCCAGCTCGCCATCGACGAACGCGGCGATCGTGGCAGGGTCGAAACTCATGCCGCTTCTCCCAGCAGGTGCATTAACATCTCGCGGCCGCGCGCCAGGCGCGATGTGACGGTGCCGATCGGCACCTCCAATATCTCGGCGGTTTCGCGATAGGCATAGCCTTCGACGAGGACGAGCATCACCACTTCGCGCTGATCGTCGGGCAGGCGCGCCATCGCGCCGTCGATATCGCCGCGCAGCGCGCCGGCCTCGACCCCCGCCGCGCCGTCGCCTGCGACCTGCGTGACGGCATCGTCGATCGGTTCATGAACGCCGCGCCG
Organism: Sphingopyxis sp.; assembly: GCF_965227415.1. Classification (GTDB taxonomy): domain Bacteria; phylum Pseudomonadota; class Alphaproteobacteria; order Sphingomonadales; family Sphingomonadaceae; genus Sphingopyxis. The sequence goes on from NZ_OZ245749.1 coordinate 1,167,383, forward strand.
ACCCGCGGCGCGTCGATCGTCGATCCAGAGATTACGGGTGATGCGGTACATCCAACTATCCAGTCTCGTTCCTTGTTGCCACTGATCCCGCGACTTCAGCGCGCGTTCGATCGCGGCCTGGCACAAATCGTCGGCGTCGCTGACGTCACGCGCCAGCCCGCGCGCAAAGCGACGCAGGCGGGGCAGCAAGTCGATCAGTTCCTCTTCGAAGCGCATTGTCGCCTTTTCAATTGTCTGAGGAAGAAACGACAGCCTTCTATCGTTTCTTCCGCATCCTGCTAAATTTTTGTGGAAGAGCAATGCGCGAGAGAGTGATGATGGGAATTCGGGCAATCATATTGGCGGCATCGTGCGTCCTGCTCGGCGGGGTCGCTCCGGGCGTGGCCGCGCAGGTCGGACTGCCGCAGGTCCAGCTTCCTGATGCCGCCCGGACGCTTCCCACGCTGCCCGACGTGAATGCGCAGCCGCTGATGTCGGCGGGCGACCGGCTGACCGAAGCCCGGCTCGACCGGATCACGTCGCTCGTCCAGCGAAACCGCGACAGCATCGAGCTCGACGAGCGCGGCGAACCTGCGGTTCGCGGCGTCTTGATCGCGAGCGGTGTCGACGGAGTCATGATCGCACGCGCCGCCGAGCAGGGTTTCGCGCTGATCGACCGCGAGCGCATCGACGGGCTCGATTTCGACATTGCGCGCTTTCGAGTGCCAGGCGGGCGAAGCGTGGCGCGCGCGCGCAAGCAGCTCGCGAAGCTGCTGCCCGATGCCGAGGTCGACGTCGACAATATCTATTTCACGAGCGGGCCTGGTGGAGCTTTGCGGCAGAGCGCGCTCGCCGCTGCGGCTGCGTCGGCCGGCCCGGCAAGCCTGGGTCTGATCGACGGCGGCGTGGCCGCGCATCCCTCGGTCGCAGGGCGTGTGGAACAACGCGGCTTCGCGAAGGGCGCGCCGTCGGCCAGCCGCCATGGAACCGCCGTCGCCTCGCTTCTGATCGGTGCGGGCTCCGTGCAGGGCGCGGCCCCGGGGCAGCGTCTGCTCGCCGCCGATGTCTATGGGACGGACCCCGCAGGCGGCAATGCGAGCGCGATCGTCCGCGCGCTCGGCTGGCTGGCCCAGAACGGCATCGCGGTGACGACGATCAGCCTTGTCGGTGCGGACAACAAGCTGTTGTCAGCGGCAGTGATCCGAGCGCAGCACCGCGGTATGCTGATCGTCGCGGCGGTTGGAAACGACGGCCCTGCCGCGCCGCCCGCCTACCCAGCCTCGTATCGCGGCGTATTGGCCGTGACCGGCGTCGATGCGAAGGGCCGCGCCTTGCCCGAAGCGGGCCGCGCGCTCCACGTCGATTTCGCGGCCCCTGGCGACGGCGTGTTCGCCGCGACCGGCGTCGCGGGGACCGACCGTTTGCGCGGCACCTCCTTTGCCGCGCCGCTGGTCGCCGGGCGGCTGGCGCTCCGCTATCCGGGGCCGGCAATCGACCGGATCGGCCCAGCGGTCGCCGCGCTCGTCCTGGAAGCCCGTGACCTCGGCAAGAAGGGGCGCGACACCATCTTTGGACACGGGCTGATCTGCGGCGCTTGCGGCCGCCGCTGAGCATTCCGCATCTTTTTTGGAAGAAAATCGAACGCGCCATCGTTCTCTCTTCAGGCCCAACCCCTCCGGGCCGCAAACTCAGGATTAGAACTATGGCAAATCGCATTTTCATTTCGACCATCGCGCTCGCCGCATCGGCGATGGCGCTTGCGGCTCCGGCTTCGGCGCAGCTGCTCGGCGGCAGCGGCGGCCTGGGCGGCAACCTCGGCGGCGGCCTTGGCGGGACTATTGGCAATCCCAGCGGACCCATCGGCGGGACTGTTGGTTCAGCGGGCGATCTGACCGGATCGGGCCGCGGTGACACCAACATCGACCGCCGCTCGGGCCGCGTCCAGGGCAAGGGCAACGCCGATGCGAACGGCAAGGGTTCGGCGGGCGGCAACGGCAATCTGCTCGGCACCCCGGTTGGTGGCAACGCCAACGGGTCGGGCGGCGCTTCGGGCAATGGCGCTCTCGATGCGCAGGCGGTCGGTACCGACTATGCCGGCCAGACCGCCCACGGCGTTGTCGGTACGGCGCACGGCACCGCTTCGACCGTGACAGGCACCGCGCGCGGCGCGGCGGGCAATGTGCGCGATCAGGCCGGAGGCGCGCTGTCGGGCGTGTCGGGAACCGTCAGCGGAGCGGGTTCTATTGCCGGCAGCTTCCAGGGCAGCCTCGGCCAGCTCGCCGCCGCGGGCAGCGGTGCCGCGAATGGCGCCGGCATGTTCGCGGTCGAGCCGGGCATGGCGGTGACCGACGCACGCGGCAAGGTCATCGGCTATGTTCAGGAGCTGCGCCAGACGAGCCGCGGCGTCGTGCAGGCCGTGACGGTCGAAGTCGGCGACCGCGTCGCGACGCTGCCCGCCGCGAGCTTTGCCGGCTCGGGCGATGTGCTCGTCACCGGCATGACCAAGGGCCAGCTGAAGAAGACCGCCGAGCAGCAGGACGACGCAAGCAACGCGTCTGCCGCTCAGCCTGCCAGCCAGCCGGCCCCGCAGGCGCCGCAGGCGGCGCAGAAGGGCAACCGCGCCGAACGCGGCAACACCCGCAACGACTAAGAGCCAATGGTCCCAAAGGGAAGGAATGCGCCGGCCATCGTGTCGGCGCATTCTTTCTGAATCTCGGCGGTCGGGTCAGGTGGCTTTGCGATCGGATGTGGTCCAAGCCGGCATCGCGCGACGCGCTTGCGGGATGAAACAGAATGGCAGCGCCCGTCATTCGGCGCGATCAAATGGCCGGTTGATAGGCCATGCCGGTCGACAATTTCGCTGCCCGATACCGCCCTTCCCTCTCGGTTGCGTTTGCCCCTGCATCTGATAACCCCGTGATGGATCGGGGAAATTATGGACAATGAGGCATCGGGTTGGTCGGCGGTACAGCGGCTGTTCGACCGATTGGTCGATTTGCCTCCCGCCGAGCAGGACCGGCAACTCGACCTGTGCGATGCGCCTCCCGAAGTCGTCGCGAAGGCCCGGGCGATGCTCCTCGCCAACCGCTCGGGCGGCGTGCTCGATGGCGTTTCGCCGATGCTATCCGACGACCAGAACGCCAGCGACAGCTTTGCCTCGCTCGCCGACGGGCACGTCATCGGCGGCTTCACGATCGACGCCTATCTGGGCCGCGGCGGGATGGGCGAAGTCTATCTGGCGCATCGCACGACTGACGATTTCCTCCAGAAAGTCGCCATCAAGCTGTTGCGTATCGAAGCGTCCGATCGTGCCCAGCTTTTTGCCCGCGAACGCCGCCTGCTCGCCAGCCTGAATCACCCGAATATTGCCCGGTTGATTGACGGCGGCGTTTCGGCCGACGGTCGGCCCTATATGGTGATGGACTATATCGACGGGCAGCCGATCGACGCCTTTGTTCGCGCGCGCGAGACCGGTCTTTCGACCCGCCTGAGGCTGTTCGGTGATATTTGCGCGGCGGTCGCTTATGCACACGCGCACCTTGTCGTTCACCGCGACCTCAAACCGTCGAATATAATGATCGATGGCCAGGGTTCGATCAAATTGCTCGATTTCGGCATTGCCAAGCTGATCGACGGCGATTTCGCTGCTCCCGAGACCACACAGGCGATGCTGACCCCGGACTATGCGGCGCCCGAGCAATTGGGCGGCGAGCAGGTCACCGTCGCGACCGATATTTATGCACTGGGCGCCGTGCTGTTTCAGCTGTTGACCGACACGTCGCCTTGGCAGCGGGACGGCAGTTCGGTTCCGATGATGGTACGCCGCATTCTGCAGGAAGATCCGCCGCTGCCCAGCAGGATCGCCGCGCGCGATGGCGCGCCGATCGCTTCGCAGGCGATCGGCGGCGACCTCGACGCGATCGTTTTGAAAGCGATGCGGCGCGATCCCGGTCAACGATATGGCAGCGTGCTCGAACTCGCGGACGATATTGCACGGCACCAGGCGCTCAAGCCCGTCAAAGCGCGTGACGGGTCGACGCGCTACCGGCTCGGGCGTTTCGTTCGCCGCAACAAACTGGCCGTGACCGCGGGCGGCGCGGCCCTTGCCGCTTTGCTCGTCGGGGTGGGCGGCATCGTCTGGCAATCGCATCAGACCGCAATCGAGCGCGACCTGGCCCAGGATGCGGCGCAGCGCTCGGCATCGATCAACCAGATGCTGCAAGTCATGCTGCGCGACACCGCGGAATCGGATGCGGGCGACAGCGTGACCGTGAAACAGATGCTCGACTCGACCGCCGAGCGGTTGGTCAACTCGGTCGATACCAGCGCGGAATCCGCGACCTTGGTGTCTACGCTGTTCGATCTCTATATCACGCTCGAGGATCCGGTCGGCGCCGACGCCCTGATCACCAAAGCGCTGGCGCGCGGCATCGGCAAGGGCGACAGGGTCGCGACCGCGCAATTCAAGGTCCGCGCTGCGGCCTCCGCAGCCTCTTTGGGACGAACCGATGACATGGCGCCGCTGATCGATGCTGCGGAACCCGTGTTTCGCGCCGATCCGGTGCGGTTTCGCCGCGAACTTGTCGATATCAACCTGACCCGAGCGCAGCTTTGGCGCCGCACCGGCCGGATCGAGGATGCCATCACCTTGCTGAGGGCGACCTTGTCCGACGCCGATATCGCCTATGCCGATAATTATCGCGACCGCATGACGGTCTATAACAATCTGCTCGCCTATATGGTCGAGGCGAACCAGATCGATGCGATGCCCGAGATCTTTGCCAGAGCGGACAAGATCACCGCCGCAAACCGGCAAGGCGACAGCACGCTGGCGCTTGCGATGCAACAGCTCAAGGGCGTGCGCTTCGCCAAGCTGGATCAGCCCGAGCGCGCCGAGCCGATCTTGCAGCGCGTGGTTGCGCGGCGCAGGGCCGTGTTCGGCCGATCGGCAGGACTCGCGGTCGATCTATTCCACCTCGGCCGAGTGAAGGTCGCTCTCAAGAAGTACAAGGACGCAAGCATGTTGCTGGCCGAGTCCTGGCCGATGGCGAGCGAGAAATTGAGTCCAGCGGCGCCACCGACGCTGATCATCGCGGGAACGCTGGTCGAAGCGCTCGCCGAAGCGGGCGATACCGCCGGCGCATTGACGGTGCTGGGCAAGATAGACCCGATCCTGAAGGCTATGCCCGACGGTCCCGCGCACGGCATCGCCGAGCGCGCGCGCGCCATCACGCTCTTGAAGGTCGGGCGCATTGCCGATGCCAACGCGTCCGCCGATCGCGCCGAAACCATTTTCAAGGCGATGGGCCCGACCGGAGAAAGCTACCTCAAAGTCTTTCCAGCGCTGCGCAAGCGACTGGCAACCGCTGGACAAACGAAGGCGCGCTAGGCCGCCAGCATCTCGACGTGGATCCAGGCCCGTGCCTGCACCCACCAGCGCCGCACCGTGCGATCCGAAACGCCCAGAATTTCGGCGGTTTCCTTTTCGTCCAGGCCGGCGAAAAAGCGGCAGTCGACGACCTTTGCCAGATTGGCGTCGACATCGGCGAGCGCCTTCAACGCGTCGCCCAATTTGATGATCTCGCCATCCTCGGGAACCGCTGCCGCCATGGAATCGAGGCTTTGGGTAAAGCTGAACGTCGGCGCATCGCGTTTCGACGCCAGCCGCGCGCGGGCCGCGTCGATCAAGATATGGCGAATCGCCGTCGCCGCGCAGCCGAGGAAATGGGCCTTGCTGTCCCACCCTTCGCGGCGTTGCAATTTGACATAGGCTTCGTTGATCAGCGCGGTCGGCTGCAAGGTTTGCGGACCACCAGCGCGAAAATGCTCGCGCCGCGCGATGACCCGAAGCTCGCTGTAGAGCAAAGCCATCAGGTCATCGGCGCTCCCCGGAAAATCCTGCGCGGCGCTGGTATCCGAACCGATCGACTTTCTCCGCGCTGCTCAGGGACCGCCTGCCGTGCCCGCGGAAATTATGCGGGCCGGTCAAGGGTTTGGCAAGCGCGAATGAAAATCGGAGCGATCGGCCCTGCTTGTGCGATCAGGCTCCCAGTTCGCGGGCAAGCGCCGTCGCCTGCTCCTTTGACGATGGACTGCTCGGCAAGGTGATGATCGCGAATTTGTCGTTGCCGATGAACACATTCATCGCGTCGATCTTGCCGATCCAGAAGGCCGATTTGCCAAGCCCTTCGATCGGCTCGACGGTTCCGCCAAACGCTTCGACCGACTGTTTGGACGTATTGAGCGCCGCGGCCATGGCATCGGGCGTATTGTCGCCGATCGGCGACCAGCGCAGCAGGACCGACGCCCGGCTGCCGTCCTCCATGACATAGCTGCATTCGGAGGTCGTGGCATCGCCGCCGCCGCTGCTTTCATGCACCAGGCCAAGGCTGGCTTCGCTGACGGGCTTGCCTGCCGTCGTGGCCATTTTCGCCTTGTCGACAACCGAGCAGGCGTCGGCGGCGTTCCAGCCGGCAGGCGCCGCCGAGCCGCCTTTCGCATCCACTTGCTCGCCCGGCTTGGCGGTGTCGCCCGATTGCCCGCAGCTTGCCAGAGCGAGAGCGCCCGAGAGCACCGCAGCAAATGATAAAGTCTTCATGTCGATCGATCCTTCGTCCTCAAATGTTTCGGTATCAGCCGCAGCTGCCGGCGCGGTTGCCGGTGCGGTCGGCCGCGTAGAAATCGAAATAGCCTTCGCCCAGCGCGGGGTCGGTGTTGCGACCGATGCCGATCAATTCCTTGCCATTGGCGCTCATCCCGAAATAGGCGCGATGCTTGATTGGCGATCCATCAAGCCCAGTCTCGATCATGGTGAGGATCATCGTCCGCCCCTTGATAACGCCGGTGACCCGGCCGTTCAGATACGCATAACAGCCGGTAACCTCATTGCCCTGTTGCGTCAGGTGAATCTCGCCCCAACCGCTATGGCCTTCGTAAGTACCTGTCACATTGGGCATTTTGGCGACGGAGGTCAATTGCTTGCCATAGCCGTGGAAGCCGGTGAGCGCCGAATATTCGTCGCCGGCGTAATTATCGACGACCGTCAGGCGCACCCAGCGGCCCACGGGCAGAAACTCGGGATCAAAGGAAAAGCTCTGGTTGTTCTTGAGGCGTTTCAAGGTGACCGCCGCGACCGTTTCGAAGCCGCTGGTCGACGAGGTATCGGACACCTCGACGGTCACCGATTTGACGGCCTTGGCGTCGCGGTTGAGCGGGCTGGTGTCGAACGAGATCCGGCTCAGTTCGGTACGCTCGGGCAATTCGAGCACGAAGGCCGGTGCCGGCGAAGCTTGCCCTGTCCAGTCGGTCGCGACGAAGCCGTCGATCAGGTTGAGCGGGCTGCTGTCCATCTGGCTGATCATGACATCGTCGGGATATTCGACGAGGCGGGCGCCTTCCGAAAAAGCGAACAGGTCGGGCTCACCTTTGGCTTGCGCGCTCGCAGCACCGGCGGCGGCGAGGAGCGCGAAGGTCCCCAGCAATAGGGTCGAAGCATTGCGAAAATTGGTCATGCGAAACGTCCTTTCAATCGATGATATGCGCGGCCCTTGCGGCGATCCGAGCCGCCTATTGCGGGTCCTTCGTTTTCCGGGCCGCCGTCAGTATGTCCTGAGCCAGCCCGGCAGGGTCGGCGCCGGGCGATCCGGGAGTTCCGCCATTGCCTCCGGCCTTGCCGATCACCGTGCGAACGATCGTCTCGGCGTCCTGCACGCGTTGCGCGCCTTTGATCCCCAGGACGCTGGTTGCCACCTCTGCAACGCTGCGGTCGCCGATCGACTGCGAAGGCGCCGTGCCATAGGGCGCCGCCGCGTCGGCTTGGTCATAGGCCGCTTCGTCATAGGCCCCGTCGCCCGTCGCAGGCAGCTTGGCAGAATCTTCGGCCGCGAACTGGGCATAGGCCGGCAACGGCGACAGGCCCGCACTCGCCATCAGGGCAAGTATCACCCAAAGCTTTGGCTGCATGATCTTCATTCCCTCCAATCGGCGGCGCCCGGCAAACGGAGCCTCCTGCTTGAATAGACGGCAAAGCGCGGCGAAAGCGGACACGGCCTACCGGATCGGCTTGGGCTGCTTGCCGCTTTTGATTTGCTGGGCCACCAGCTGCGCTTGCGCGATCGACTCGCGCAGCTCGGAATCGCCGACTTCCTTCTGGAATTGAGGGACGAATTCCTTGTTGACCTGTTGGTTGATCTTCATCGTTCCCAGACTTGGGTTCGCGTTCGCAATCTGCGCCGCACGCGGCCCCATCTGGGCGGCCAGCGCCGTGATATTGTCGAAGCAGAGGCTGTCCTTGCACTGCTTGGTCCAGATCGCCTGCGCCAATATGCCCATCGCATTCGAAACCGCCTGCGATTTGCGCGCCTGCGCCTCGGCGATATAGGCTTTCGCGCGCTTGGTGGCTTCGATGAAGAACGGGGTCATCGACTGGTACAGCGCGTTGGTTTCGCCTGCCGGATTGTCGGCGTCCTTTTTCTTCCCTTCGAAAATGACCGTGTTCTGGGCCAGCCTCACACCGAAGCGGCACGTCTCGTCGATGCATTTCGGCAGATAGAGATTTTCGAAATCCAGCCCCCATTGCTCGACCTTGCCGAGGAACACGGACTGCGCGCCGTTCGGCGTGAAGCGGAATTCGTGTGAGCAGACGGTCCCTTCATGGCATTCGAACTTCAGCGCGTCCGACGGCACGGTCACTGCGAGCTGAGGGAACCATACCGGCCAGTCGACCTTTGCGCCCCATACCGCCAGATCGATGAACAGCCGGGCGTTCAGGCCGGGAGTCAGTGTGAACTGGATGCCATATTGCGGATTGCCGATGATGAATTCCGAAGCTCCGTTTTTCAGCGCAAGTGGCACCGTCGTCGTTCCGGAGGACAAGGTAATCGGGGCCTTGTTGGCGGCAAATTTGTCGGTCAGCGACAAGGTCAACAAGGTCGCGTCCATCCGGACATCGACCGCAGGAAAGACCTGCCCGCCCAGCACCCCGAAATTCCCGCGTCCGCCGAGCAGATCGAGCTGTTCGAGGATGAAGGGCGCCGACGGGCCCGGTACGCCCGGCTCGGGCGGCTTGAACTGACCGTTGGCGAAGTCTCCCGGAAGCAGCGTCGTGAGGTCATAATCGAGCAGCGGGATGTCGATCGGTCCCAACTGCCCGACGATCGGCAATTTCGCGGCGACGCCGGCATGCGCCGAGAAGCTGGCGACCAGTTCCTTGCCATCATATACAAGATTGGCGGGCAGCTTGGTCGCGGCATAATCGGTTGCGCTGCCGTTGATCGTCACGATCTGTGTCGTCACCGACCCGCTCTGCGCATTGTTTTTCAGCGCATAATCATAGGTGCCGGATAGCTGGATGGGAAAGCGCAGGCCGAATTTATAGCCGAAGCCCGCGGACACTTTGGCGTAATAGGTCTTCTTGCACCCCAGGAGGCACCATTTGATCGTTGTCTGGACGCCCTGGCTCCACTCGAAATCGCGGCCCAGCGTGAAGCCGGCGAGATAGGTGTGGGTGCCGAGCGGATAGGATGCGTTGACATCTTCCACCTTCGGCGGCGGCGGCGGTGCGGGCGTCGCCGGCTCCTGCGGCGGAGCGTCGACGGGAACGTAGAACACCTGCTCGATCAGATTGTCGCTGCTGTTGATCAGTTCGCCGGCGAGCGTCGTGTCATCGAGCGCTTCCAGCCGCGCCACTTCGGCGTCGCCAACCGACGCGACCAGCTCGGCGCGCATCGCCGGGTCGGCGAGCTGGCTCCGGAACTCGGCGATCTGGCTGTCGATATCCTGCCCGACCTGGCTGCGCCGCGCCTTCGCTTCGGCAAGCGCCTGCGCGCGCTTGATCGGATCGCGCACAAAACGGAGGCTGCCTGCTTTGGCATAGCTGGCGTCTATGTCGGCGGGGGGCGAGCGGGTAAAACAGGATATTCCCGTCGCTGCGATCCGGGCGCGATTGCGTTCGCTGCTGCACGCACCGGATTTGAAACTGTACGACAGGAAATCGCGCACGACGATGCCCTTCCCGACCTCGAATGCGGTAAGCTGCCCGGGCCGGACGTCGACCAGATCGGGCATCTCGCCCAATCGATCGGCGATATTGACCAGCGCCTTGGGGTTGGCGAGCATCTTGCGAAAATCGAGCTGCGACTTGCCGACCTTGATCATCGGATTGGCGCGAAGCTGCGCGCCGGACATTTGCCGGACGACGGGCATCGTCTTGATCAGGTCGCCGAATCCTCCGCGCCGCAATGTCACCGAACCCGCCAGCGGCAGCGTTTGGCCATCGGCAGGCGGAATGATTTCGGTGGCGAGGATATTGGCTTTCGTGCCGGGCCTGGGGCGAACGGGAGTCAGCGGCCGCCGCTCGGGCGGCGCTGCAAAGGTGGGCGAAGGCGCGTCGTCATTGGGGGGGGCGTCGGACGTCGTGATCACCGGCGGACGTCGCCGCAGCTCTCCTGGCGGCGGCGATGTAACGACGGGAGGACGGCGGCGGACCTCGCCCATATCCTCGGCTGACGGCGTCGTAATGACCGGCGGACGGCGGCGTATCTCGGGAGCGGCGTCCGTATCGGATGCCGGGTCGGTGATCACGGGAGGCACGCGCCGCGGCCGTACCGGCCCGGTCGGCTCGCGTTCCGGAGGCGTTGCCGCGACGGGCGGCGGACGCCGAAGCCGGTCGGCGTCGGGTGCGACCTCGCCATCGGGCGATGTGATGACGGGTATCCGGCGCCGTGGCGCGACGCGGACCGGCTCGGGGCCGGTTTCGGGCGGTGACACTACGACGGGAACGCGCCGCCGCGGCGCCACTTCCTCGGCCGTTGGCTCGGTCTCGGCCGGCGAGGTTATGACGGGCGTCCGCCGGATCCGCGGCGTGGCCGGAACGGGAGCGGGCGTCACGCCGACGGTCGGCACGCGCCTGATCTGCGCCGGCACGCGTGGCGGGGTCGGGCTCGGCGTCGACCCTTCGGCGGTATCCACTCGGACCTCTTCCTCGGCCGGCGCAGGAGCTGGCGCCTGGACCGGAACGACAATCGGCCGAAGAATCCGTCGTGGCGGGTCCTGTGCCATAGCCGCCGTCGCGCCCCATACCGCGAGGAGACTGGCCAATGTGGCGTAGCTGCCGGTGCGCAGGAAAATCGGGTCCCTCATCATATCCCTCCAGGCCGAACGGCACGGGGCGTTGCGATGCGGACAGGGCCGCAGGCAATCGTCGGCGTCGGTTATGATGAGAAACGGGGATGCGATCCCAAACCGGACTCGCGCCACGAATATTTCTTGTCCTGATCGCGAGCCAGCCGGCCCATCGCCTCCGCCGCGCGACGTTTTGCCCCGCAGGCCCGGACGCCCGAAAAAGGCATCGCGCGTTTGCTCTCGGCGCAGCAGTATCTGAACGTGTTGGGGTGCGAATCACACGAAAGCCCCGCAAAATCCAGGCTTTCCGTGGATGCTCTCGGTCGTGTGGGGAAGCCCCCTGGTGGACAGGGCTGGATTCGAACCAGCGTACGGAAACCCGGGCAGATTTACAGTCTGCTGCCTTTAACCACTCGGCCACCTGTCCTTGGGGCCCGCTTTGGGAAGTGGCCCAATGGCGAAACGAGGCTTGCCTGTCAATGCCGCTCGTGGGTAAGGCGCGCGCATGAGACAATTTTCCCGTCATCGTCGCCCGCAGGGCCAAGGCCCGCGCGGCCAAGCCGTCCGTTTCTGGGGCCGCCATGCCGTTTTGGCGGCGCTCGCAAACCCCGAACGCACCGTCAAACGCATCTGGGGCACGCGTGAGGCGCTCGGCCAGCTCGATCTGCCGCCCGTTGTTCCGATCAGCTATGCCGATGTCACCGACCTTGCGCGCCTTGTTGCCCGCGATGCGCCGCACCAGGGGCTGGTGATCGAAGTCGATCCGCTCGAGGAAGTCTATCTTGGCGACCTGCTGCATCAGGAAGTCGACCTCGAAAGGAAACGCCCGATCGTCGTGCTCGACCAGGTGACCGATCCGCACAATATCGGCGCGGTGCTGCGCTCGGCCGCGGCGTTCGATGCCGCGGCGATCGTCACGCAGGATCGCCATAGCCCACCCGAAAGCGGCGTCATCGCGCGCTCGGCGTCGGGCGCGCTCGAATCCGTGCCGTGGGTCCGCGTCGTCAACCTGTCGCGGGCGCTCGAGGAAATCGCCGAAGCGCAATATTGGCGCATCGGCCTGACCGGCGACACCGAAACGACGCTCGGGTCGACGCTCGACGGCAGCAAGGTGGCACTGGTGCTCGGCTCCGAAGGCGACGGCATGCGCCACAATGTCATGGAGCATTGCGACGTGCTGGCAAAGCTCCCCATCTCGCCGCGGATGGAAAGCCTCAATATCTCGAACGCTGCGGCCGTCGCACTCTATGCGGTCGCGACGGCGGGCCAATAGCGCCCGTCACGGCGGCCCCGGCGAAAGCCTGGGCGCAACCGCCAGCCATCGGCGAAGCCGCGACGCCGATAGCTGGGATTGTTTCGTCGCCAGGCTCTTCGCCATGACGAGGAATGGTCCGCTTAATCTTCCGCGGCGATCCGCACGCGAAGGCCGTCGAGCGCTTCGCTGAACGGAAGCTGGCACGACAGGCGCGACGTCTCGTCGCGGTCCGTGGTCGAATCGAGCAGGTCGTTCTCGTCCTCGCTCATCGCGGGCAGCGCGTCCTTGTCGCCTGCCTCGACATGGACATGGCAGGTCGCGCACGAACAGCAGCCGCCGCACAGCGCGAGCAGCTCGTCAAAGCCCGCATCGCGGATATTTTCCATCACGGTCAGGCTGGTGTCGCCTTCGATTTCATGTTCGGTCCCGTCGCGCGTCACGACAATCAGCTTGGCCATGCTCGTCCCCATAGGTTTCTTGTCGCAGGCGCTATGTCGCGCGTTGCGCGGCAAATCAAGCGTTGCTAATGGCAGGACTGGGAACAAAAGGAGAATGTGGCGATGGGGCTCAGCCAGCAGCAGCTGAACGCGGGAATCGACGCGCTGGCGGAGCGCGATCCGAACTTCGCGCGCGCGCTCGGCAATGCCGGTTATCCCGAACCGCGGATCCGCGAGCGGGGCTATACGACCTTGCTCCGCACCATCGTCGGCCAGCAGGTCAGCGTCGCGGCCGCCAACTCGATCTGGAACAAGCTGGAGGCGGGTTTCGGCGCGGGCTGCCCTGCCGAAACCATCGCCAACGCCGAATTCGACGCGCTGCGCGCTTGCGGCCTCTCGGGCCAGAAACAGGGCTATGCCAAAAGCCTGGCGCAACTGATCCTCGACGGCGAACTGAAATTCGACGCGCTGCCCGCCGACGACGAGGAGGCGATCGCGCTGCTGACCAAGGTCAAGGGCATCGGCCGCTGGTCGGCCGAAATCTACCTGCTCTTCGCCGAAGGGCGCCCCGACATCTGGCCCGCCGGCGATCTGGCGGTGCAGGAAGCCGTCGGCCGCATCCTCCTGCTCGGCACGCGCCCCGACGAAAAGGCCGTGCGCGAACTCGCCGAACCCTGGCGCCCCCACCGCGGCGCCGCGGCGATCTTCAGCTGGCACTGCTATAATATGGATGTGATCTAGGCGGCCGGTCCCTCCTCCCCCGCCATCCGCTCCCGCGTCATTCCTTCCCCCGTCATTCGTGCCCCCGCCATCCCCCCCCCCCCCCCCCCCCCCCCTCGTCATTCCCGCGAAAGCGGGAACCCAGTAGCAACCTCGATGCACGAAAACTTTAGTCCGACCGTCTACCTTCTCGCCTCGCGTCGCAACGGCACGCTCTACGTCGGCGTCACATCCAACCTCATTCAACGCATCCATCAGCATCGCGAAGGCCTGATCCCGGGCTTCACTCGCGAGTATGGAGTGAAGTCGCTCGTCTGGTTCGAACAGCACGCTACGATGGACTCGGCTATTCGGCGCGAAAAGCGGATCAAGAAGTGGAACCGCGCTTGGAAGCTTCAACTGATCGAAAAGGATAATCCCGACTGGCGCGACCTGGCGGAAGATTTCGGCTTTGATCCGGTAGGTCGAACTGGGTTCCCGCCTTCGCGGGAATGACGAGGTGGCGAGAAATCGTGACTGCCCCTCGGATCGAAGCGTCCTTAATTCGCCATCCCTCGTCATTCCCGCGAAAGCGCGAACCCGGTCGCTAAGGGCAAGCAAAAGGCCGGGCGGAGCCATGCTCCACCCGGCCTTTTTGTTGATCGTCAGCCGAAGCTTATTTCTTCGCAGCCGCCTTCTTGGCCGGAGCCTTCTTGGCAGGCTCGGCCTTTTCCTCGGCAGCCTTGGCCGGAGCCTTCTTCGCGGCCGGCTTGGCTTCCGCCTTGGCGGGAGCCGGTTCGGCCTTCTTCGCCGGCGCCTTCTTGGCGGGAGCAGCCTCTACGGCCTCTTCCTTCTTGGCGGCCGGCTTCTTTGCGGCAGCCTTCTTGGCGGGCTTGTGGTCGTGATCGTGGTGGTCGTGACCGCAGCCCGGGCCGTGGACATGATCGTCGTCGGCTTCGATCGCGGCTTCCAGTTCCTCGCGGGTGGTTTCGCGGTCGCTGACGTCGGCCTTTTCGAACAGGAAGTCGACGACCTTGTCCTCATAGAGCGGCGCGCGAAGCTGTGCGGCGGCGAGCGCGTCCTGCTGGACATAGTCCATGAAGCGGCTGCGGTCTTCGGGGCGATACTGCTGCGCGGCCTGCATGATCAGGCGCTGCATTTCCTGGTTCGACACCTGGACGCCATGCGCCTGGCCGATTTCCGAGAGGAGCAGGCCCAAGCGAACCCGGCGCACCGCGATCGAGCGATATTCGTCGCGATCCTTTTCGAGTTCGGCCTTCGCCGCGTCGGGATCGGCTTCGTGCGTCGCTTCATGCTCGAGCTGCTGCCAGATCTGGCCGAATTCGGCCTCGACCATCGTCGGCGGCACGTCGAAATCATGCGCCGCGGCAAGCTGGTCGAGCAGCTTGCGCTTCATATAGGTGCGCGTCAGGCCGTTCAGTTCCTGCTCGACCTGATCCTTCATCAGCTCTTTCAGCTTGTCGAGGCTTTCAAGGCCAAGCGATTTGGCGAACTCGTCGTCGATCTTCGACGCGGCCGGAACCTTCACTTCCTTCACCGTGACGGCGAATTCGGCGGGCTGGCCTTTCAAATTCTCGACCGGATACTCCTCGGGGAAGGTGACCTTGATCGTCTTGGCATCGCCGACCTTGGCGCCGACGAGCTGGTCCTCGAAACCGGGGATCAGCTGGCCCGAACCGATTTCGACCGCCATGTCCTCGCCGGTGCCGCCGTCGAAAGCGACGCCGTCGACGCTGCCCGCGAAGTCGATGATGACCTGATCGCCCTGTGCGGCCTTCTTGGTCTTCGGCGCGTCTTCGAAACGCTTCATCTGCGCCGCGAATTCCTCGATCTTGGCCATCACGGCCTTGTCGTCGGCGGGAACGGTCAGGCGTTCAAGCTTCAGCCCGTCGATCGACGGGGTTGCGATTTCGGGCAGCACTTCCAGCGCGACGGTCACCTCGGCATCCTTGCCGCGCTCATAGCTTTCGTCGAGAGCGACCGCAGGCTGCAACGCGGGGCGCAGCTTTTCCTTGGCCATCAGGTCGCGGACGCCGGCATCGATCGCCTTGTTCAGCGCGTCGGCATTCAGCGCGTCGCCGTGCATCTTGCGGATCAGGTTCGGCGGAACCTTGCCGGGGCGGAAGCCGGGCATGCGCACGGTCGGGGCGATGCTCTTCACCTCGTCGTCGACGCGCGCGTCGATATCCTTCGCGGTGATGGTGACGCGATATTCGCGCTTCAGGCCTTCGTTCAGCGTTTCGACGGTCTTCATTGCCTTGGTCTTATCCTTGCTCAAAATCTCGTATCGATGAACCCTGCCCTATCGGCGGAGTTCCCCATATCCCGGCCTGCGTCAGCGAAGTGGTGCGGGCGAAGGGACTCGAACCCCCACATCTTGCGATACTGGTACCTAAAACCAGCGCGTCTACCAATTCCGCCAC
The DNA here is from genome assembly GCF_965227415.1 of Sphingopyxis sp. Lineage (GTDB taxonomy): Bacteria > Pseudomonadota > Alphaproteobacteria > Sphingomonadales > Sphingomonadaceae > Sphingopyxis. Next base: position 1,183,318 of record NZ_OZ245749.1, read on the forward strand.
GCCCGCAGGTGCTTTCGGCCGGGTACACGAAATCGCGCGCTGCCGCGCACGCCCGTGCGGGCCGCGCGGGGCTATAGCAGACGCGCTGCCGAGGGCAAGGGCGCAAAGCCGCCTTTTCTGCCCAGAACGGCTTGGCCGGAACATGCGCCGCGCCGGTTCGTTAGTTAACCGAGGAGAATCATCATGACTGCCAGCGCAGACCCGCTTCCCAACCCGAAGCCCGACACGATCGAACCGCAAGCGCCCCCCGAGCATCCGGTCCAGCCGACGCCGCAGGAAGACCCCGCCGGCCAGCCGCAGGAAATTCCCGGCAGCCCTGGCGGCGGCGACTTCGACGCGCCCGGCCGCGGGCCGAGCGAGGTGCCGCCGCAACAGGTATAGGCGGGCCTCGCTTCGGCGCGGCCTGGCGCCCCCTATTGATCGACGGCGTCGGGCTCGCCTTCCTTGCCGAGGCCCCGTAGCGTAAAGCCGAGGAGCGCCAGGCCCGCGAGCAACGTCAGCAGCGGCCAGAGATATCCGGCGGGCTCTGCCCCATCGGTAATCACGATATAATCGTCGGCCAACTCGCCGGCAAACGAACGCTTGATCGCGTCATTGTCCTTGTCGTCGGAGTTGATACCGAATTCGACCATGCCTTCGACCGGTCGTTCCTTGGCCAGCGTCGGGTCGGCGCTCAGCAGCGCGTCATATTTCGTCGGATCGGTCTCTTTGAACAGCGCCGCCAGCCGCTCGGCCTCGGCGTCGTTCGACCGGTGGAGCAGGACGCGGATCTTGGCCTTGCCCGGCCCGCTGCTGTCCGGCACCTCGCTGTCCGGCGCTTTGTTGTCCGGCACCTTGCCCGTGACGGGGGCATAGATGCTGCCGCTCGCGGCTCCCGCCGCGCCCGTGATCACCCCGGCGTCGACCAGGCGCCAATGCGCATCGGTAAGCCGGTACCAACCGACACCCGGCTTTTCGGCCAGGAATTGCGCGAGCGTCATGTCGACCTTCTTGCCTGCGTTCCAGCTTTCATAGACTTGCTGCCCGCCGCCCCACGTCAGCGCCGCGCCGATGATCAATCCGATGCAACCAAACCGCATGTTCTTCCCCTCCCCTTTTTTTCAGCTCTGGCCTGTTTTTGCGAAAACCGGAGCCAGAGATCTGCGAATATTGACGTGCCCCGGCCGCGCCCACGCGGTCAGGAAGGAATACCAGACCATCGGCGCGCCATGTGCGGTCCCGTCGGCATCAAAATAGAGAAAAGCGGCATCGCCGATATTGCGCGGCAGCATCAGCCCCAGCGTCGCTCCTGCCAGAATGCGCATTTCGTCGTACCGCTGCTGCGACCCGAAACGCGCGGTGAGCATCAGCACCAGCCGCTCGCGCGGCACGATGCGAACGCATTCGCTGAACTCCCACCAGGTGCCCTCGGTCGACTCGATCTGCAACAGCACCAGCTGCGACCGGCCGAGCAGGTCGATCACGAACCCCTGCCAGTCGTCGTCGGCCAGGTAGGCGCGCGCCGCGCCCAGTGTCGCCACATCTTCGCCGGGCCGCCCGACCGCAACCATCGGCCCGACCGCCCCGACTGCGCGTGTCAGCTGCTCCTCCAGCCGGTTCGAACCGCGTCCCGCGATCGTATAGGCCAGTCGCGCCAGCCAAGCGATGATCGACCCGGGAATCGAAAAGAACCACGCGCGGTCCCACATCCGCAGAATGACGCGTCCCATCACGCCCGGCGGCTTTTCGGGCAACTGCACATCCTCGCTGCCGAACGAGCGTAAATAGGTGACCGGCGCGCGCGCATCCTGCGCCATGACGTCATCATAGGCAGGCACGCGCATCGCCCGCCCCACCTCAAACAGCCCCGCGCCGAAAGGCACGCCAAGGAAGATCGCTGCCGCAAACGGAATCCAGTTGTCGAGCATCATCAGCAGCGGCCACCCGGCCAGCAGGATCAGGCCCGCCGCCATGTAAACCGCGCCGAGGGTCGGGCTGCGCTGCGGGCTCGATCCCGCTTTCTCGCGATTGGCGCGCGTCAAGGCTTCGGCGCGGGCTTCGATCTGCGCGGCGCGCGTTTCAAGCGCCGTGAAGATCGCCTCGTCGGCTTCCAGCCGCTGGCCGATCAGCCGGTCGAGCGCCTGGAGGACGAAGATCGCTTCGACCAGCGGCAGCTCGATCTTGTGCGCCTGCCCGTCGCGGGTTTCGATGCGGAACACCGCCGATTTGCGCTCTCGGCGAAAGCCGTCGGTCAACGACGACAGCGCGACAGCGACGCGCGCAATATCGTCAAGCCGCACGTTGATGGGGCGGCGGATCCGACCCGCAAGGGCGCCGAGCCACGCTTGCGCGCGCTCGTCGAACAACTCGTCTCCGATCTCGAAATCGGTCGACACCTGACCGCCTAGCAGCCGATCCGCGCGGACGATCAACAGTTCGCGGCGTTGCAGGCCGAACAGGCTGAAATGATCGGACCAGCGCACGACCGGCAGCAGCTGATCGAGCTCCGGATGCGCCAGGCCCGCCATCGCGCCGGCGACGGCAAAACGCGTCTCGACGGGAGCATGCATGCCCGTCCCCCCCCAAATGTGGGCCATAAAGGCCCTCGGCCGAGGTCAACCGGCCGTCCCCATCCAGCGCAAAGGACCATGCGCCCCTGGTCCGCAACGCGGGGCGAACTTAGCCATGCGCTGTCCAGCGTCAAAGCAAATTTGAAAGGGAACAGTCCTCCGGCAGCCGGAGCGGCGGGGCAGTCGGCGCCTAACCCAGCGCCTTCTTCAGCAGCTCGTTGACCACCTGCGGATTCGCCTTGCCCTGCATCGCCTTCATCGTCTGCCCGACGAAGAAGCCAAACAGCGCGTCCTTGCCGCCCTTGTACTGCGCGACCTTGTCGGCATTGTCGGCCAGGATCTTGGCGATCTCGGCCTCGATCGCCCCGGTGTCGCTCGTCTGTTTCAGCCCGTCGCGCTCGACGATCACGCCCGCGGCGTCGCCGCTTTCGAGCATCTTTTCGAACACCGCCTTCGCGATCGTCCCCGAAATCGTGCCGTCGGCGACCAGGCCGAGCAATTCCGCCGCATGCCCCGGCGATACCGGCGAATCCGAAATGTCGCGGCCCATGCGGTTGAGCGCGCCGAACAGCTCGCTCGTCACCCAATTCGCTGCCGCAACCGGCTTTGCGCCCGCGTCGAGCAGCGTGTCGAACCAGCGCGCCGCCTCGACCTCGGCGGTCAGCACATCGGCGTTGTACGGGGAAATCCCCGCCGCCAGATAGCGCGCGCGCTTGGCGTCGGGCAGTTCGGGCAGGCTCGCACGGCACTCGGCCAGAAACGCATCGTCGAGTTCGAGCGGCAACAGGTCGGGATCGGGGAAATAGCGGTAATCATGCGCATCTTCCTTCGACCGCATCGACCGCGTTTCGTTGCGGTCGGGATCGTAAAGCCGCGTTTCCTGCACCACGGTGCCGCCGCCTTCGATCAGTTCGACCTGACGCTTCGCTTCGCCCTCGATCACCGCCATCACGAAGCGCACCGAATTGACGTTCTTCGTCTCGGTCCGCGTCCCGAATTCGTCGCCGGGCTTGCGGACGCTGACATTGACGTCGGCGCGCATCGAGCCTTCTTCCATATTGCCGTCGCACGATCCGACATAGCGCAGGATCGAGCGCAGCTTGCGGACATACGCCCCCGCTTCTGCGGGCGAGCGCATGTCGGGGCGCGAGACGATCTCCATCAGCGCGACGCCCGAGCGGTTCAGGTCGACGTACGACATCGTCGGATGCTGGTCGTGCATCAGCTTGCCGGCGTCCTGCTCGACATGGATACGCTCGACCCCGATCACCTTGGCTTCGGGCAATCCGGCCTTTTCGTCCGCCTCGATCGTCAGCGAACCTTCGCCGACAAGCGGATGATAAAGCTGCGAAATCTGGTACCCCTGCGGCAGGTCGGCATAGAAATAATTCTTGCGGTCGAACCGCGACCAGGCGTTGATCTGAGCTTCGATCGCCATCCCCGTGCGTACCGCCTGGCGGATGCATTCGCGGTTCGGCACCGGCAGCATGCCGGGCATCGCGGCGTCGACCAGCGACACCTGCGTGTTCGGCTCGGCGCCGAACGCCGTCGCGGCGCCCGAAAACAGCTTGGCGTTGGTCGTGATCTGGGCGTGAACCTCCAGGCCGATCACGACCTCCCACTCGCCGGTTTCGCCCTTGATGCGGTAATCAGTCATTTCAAATCCTCAGTGTGTCCCTGCGAAGGCGGGGACCCATCTCCCGCCGCCTCAACCAGAACTATCCGGAGATGGACCCCCGCCTGCGCGGGGGAACAGCTCGTTAAATTACCACCACTTCTCGGCGCGCGCCGTAAACCCGGCGCGTTCCTCGATCGCCAGCCCGGCGTTCAGCACGCCCTGTTCGTCGAAAGCCTTGCCGATGATTTGCAGCCCCAGCGGCAGCCCTTCGCGGTTCAGCGCCGCGGGGACCGACATCGCGGGCAACCCTGCCAGGCTCGCGGGCACCGCGAACACGTCGTTGAGGTACATCGCCAGCGGATCGGCCATCTTCTCGCCCAGCCCGAACGCCGCCGACGGCGCGGTTGGCGCCAGGATCACGTCGCACACCCCGAACGCTGCGTCGAAATCGCGCGCGATCAGCGTCCGCACCTTCTGTGCCTGCGTGTAATAGGCGTCATAGAAGCCCGCCGACAGCACATAGGTGCCGATCATGATGCGGCGCTTGACCTCGGGCCCGAAGCCGTCGGCGCGTGTCGCGGCATACATGTCCTGCAACCCCGCGCCGGTCGGCAAATCGCGCAGACCATACCGCACGCCGTCATAGCGCGCGAGGTTCGACGACGCTTCGGCCGGCGCGATGATATAATAAGCGGGCAGCGCATATTTGGTATGCGGCAGGCTGATCTCGACGACCTCGGCCCCCGCATCCTTCAGCATCGCGATGCCCGCATCCCACATCGCGTCGATATCAGGATCGATGCCCTCCAGCCTATATTCCTTGGGAATACCGACTTTCTTGCCCTTGAGATCGCTCGACAAAGCGGCTTCCCAATCGGGTACCGGCAGGTTCAGGCTCGTCGCGTCCTTGGGATCGAACCCCGCCATATTCTGAAGCATGATCGCGCAGTCGCGCACGTCGCGCGCCATCGGCCCCGCCTGATCGAGCGAGCTGGCGAAGGCCACGATGCCCCAGCGCGAGCAGCGGCCATAGGTCGGCTTGATTCCCGAAATCCCGGTGAACGCCGCCGGCTGGCGGATCGATCCGCCGGTGTCGGTCCCCGTCGCCGCGGGACACAGCCGCGCGGCGATCGCGGTCGAACTGCCACCCGACGATCCACCCGGCGCAAGCGCGGCGTTGCCGCCATCCTTGCGCTTCCACGGGCTGATCACATTGCCGAAATAGCTCGTCTCGTTCGATGATCCCATCGCGAACTGGTCGAGGTTCAGCTTGCCGAGCATCCCGGCGCCCGCATCCCACAGCTTCGCCGACACCGTCGATTCATACCGCGGCACAAAGCCTTCGAGAATGTGGCTTGCAGCCGTCGTCTGCACGCCATTGGTCGCGAACAGATCCTTCATCCCGATCGGCACGCCCGACAGGGGCTTCAACGTTCCGGCGGCGCGGTCGGCATCGGCGGCCTTCGCTGCGCCAAGCGCATGCTCGGGCGTCTCGACGATGAACGCATTGAGCGCTTTGGCGCCCGCGACATTGGCGCTGAACGCCTCCGCCACTTCGACCGCGCTGAAATCGCCCGCGCGGTGTCCGTCGCGGATCTGCGCGACCGTCAGATTGGTAAGATCAGTCATTATTCAAAACCCCGTGCCCCTGCAAAGGCAGGGGCGCATCTCCAGACGTCTCGTGGTTGATCCCCGCCTTCGCGGGGATGATCGGATGATGGTTTTCCGCCATCATTCGATCACTTTCGGAACACCGAAAAAGCCATGCATCGCCGCCGGCGCGTTCGCCAGCACGTCGTCGCGGCGCCCGCCGCCGGTCAGGGGATCGGCGTCGACGACATCGTCGCGCAGCCGCAGCTGGTTCGGGATAACCGCGGTCATCGGCTCGACCCCGGTCACATCGACCTCGCCGAGCTGTTCGACCCAACCCAGGATGCCGTTCAGTTCGCCTTCCATCGCCGTGGCTTCGGCATCGCTGATCGCGATGCGCGCCAACGACGCGATTTTCTTCACTGTTGCCTGATCGATTGCCATCATGATCGCCTTATCGGGAGAAGGTGCGCCGCTAGCATCCGCGCGCGCGGGCTTCAAGGTGGCGGGCCAAAAACCTTGATACAATGGGCCGTCGCGATCGCCCCTGCGGCTGTCACGCTCTTCCGGCCAGGGCTACTCGAAATCCTGACCCATCGGCTTGCCGTTCACGAACAGCTGTTGCCGCTGCACCGGCCGCACCTCGACGTCGGCCACCGTCTCCAGCTCGTCGATCGTCAGCCCGCGCGTCGTGTCGCCGCTCTGAAACGCCGTATAATCTTCCGCCCATTGCCCGGTCTTCGCCTCGCGCGCGAACAGCCCGACATTGCCGCCGCGCGTGACCAGCGCAAAGCGCGCGTCGCCAAGCGAATAGACGATGCACGGCGCCGTCTTGCACTCGCCCCGCGTGTTGAGCACGGCATAGGCTTCGGGCGGCAGGCTCCGTCCCGCGGGGAAAACGCGCACCTTGTCCTCGATCGGCTTGGCGCCATAGGCGACGTCGCTCGCATCGATCGTGTCGCCCGATCCCAGCAGCTCCCAGCGATCCTTGGCCTTCAAGGCAAAGCCTGCCAGCTCGGCCCGCGCCTTGTCGGGCGACTTTGCGATTCCCGCCAGCGCCTTGCGCCCGGCGGGTCCGAAATCGAACGCCATCGCCGCCCAGTCGAACTTTTCCGCCTTCACCGTCCCCGCCTTCAATCGCGCCAGTTGGTCGCGCGCCGAGATCGCTCCGAAATCGACGATCGGCAACGCCAGCAACAGCGCGAGCAGCGTCATCGCGATCGCCAGCTTCTGCTGCAACGGGCGCAGCACATCATCGAAACGGCCTTTGCCGTTCACGACCGCCCACAGTCCGGCCGCACCATAAGCAAGCGCAATGATTGCCGCGACAGCGCCCCAGATACGCTCGGGGGTCCAGCCATACTGGATCACGCGCAAATGCATCGAATAGAAGGCGATGATCGCAAGTGGCAGCACCGCGACGACGAGCACCGCCGCCGCGCCGTGCAGAAAACGGTTGCCCGACCGGTCGTCGCGCCCGTTGCCGATCACGGCATTGGCAAGCAGCACCGCAAAAGCGGCCGCCGCCATCATCAGCGCCGCAGTCGAAAAGCCCGACGCCCACAACTTGCCAAGCCCCGTCCCGACGAGCGAAAGCAGGAACAGGACCACCGCGCCCGCCAGCACGGGCGCCAGCACCGCGAGCACGATCATCACCAGCCGCTGCAAGGTCGACACCAGCTTGTCGCGCTCGCGCAGCAACCCCACCGCGCCGCCGAACGCCGCGCCTGCCAGCATCCACGGGAACCAGCCGGTCTCGAACATCTGCATGACCAGGTCGATCCCGATCAGCTTGAACATCGATCCGATCAGCAGCACGAGCAAAAAGGTCAGCCCGGTAAAGGCAAGGCCCGCTGCACCGATGACCGCGTCGGTCCAGGCATGGCTGTGCAGGCGCTCATACGGCATCTCCCACAGTTTCCAGAAGCGCCAGTCGGGCGCGACGTCGCGCCGTGTCTGGAACAGCGGCGTCGCGATCAGCACCGCGAGCAGCCCCGACCAGAACGGCCATTCGAACGGCGATGCGTCGACGTTATAGCCTGCCGACGTCCAGATGATCAGCGCGATGACTGCGCCCCACAACAGCGCAAAGCCCAGCGCCCAGTGCCAACGGCGAAGCTCGACGCCCAGGACGAAAACCAGCGTCGATACCGTGATGAACGCAGCCAGCGCATTGTGACCGGGGTCGTGGTTCGGTGCGTATCGCCAGTCGATCACGGCATGAAACGCCAGCCCCGCGAACGCGCAGATCGCGGCCATGATCCACGGCCGCTGCGGCCAGGGCAGATCGCTGTCGTCGAGGCGGGCGGAGACGGGCCGAGCCGAATCGGGGGCGGAAGCGCTTGCGGGTGCGTCGGTCATGCCCCACATCTACTTCCGAATGCCGTCATGCTGAACTTGTTTCGGCATCCATGGACTGATCGCGCGTCCGACGCAGCAGCGGAGGAGGCGACCGGCCATGGACGCGGAAACAAGGTCCCTGAAACAAGTTCAGGGTGACGAGATATTTGAAGGGCTCGGCGTGACCGGCTAGAGAGCCTGAAATTCTCTCCCCATGGAGCCCCCATTTGGCCCGCAAATTTCTGTACCTGATTGCCGCGATCATCATCCTCATCCTCGGCTTCGGCATCGCCTATCAGCTCAATCCGGGCTGGTTCGGCCGCGTCGCGTTCGTGCCGTCGAGCGAATTCGTCGAGCAGACGGTGGCGGCGCCGAACACCTATGACGACCCCCAAATGTGGTTTTCGCGCCCGGGCGTCGAGAGCGATCCGTCGAACTGGCGCCCGCCCGCCGAGGATGGCACCGACGGCACGTCATCGGAGGGCGGCGACAAGCTGATCCCCCGCGCCAGGGCAGCGACGGCAGCCGAAGCGCCCGAAGATGCGACGCCGAAGGGCGACGCCGCGATCTTCTTCGTCCACCCGACCAGCTATTACAGCAAGGCGAGCTGGAACGCGCCGCTCGACGACCGCGATGCCAATTACCGCGCCACCTTGTTCATGCAGGGCATGGCCAGCGCGTTCGGCGACGCGGGAGAGGTCTGGGCGCCGCGCTATCGCCAGGCGACGCTCGGCGCGTTCCTCGCGACCGACCGCGTCACCGCGGGCAAGGCGATCGATGCCGCCTATCGCGACGTCGAAAAGGCGTTCGACGCCTTCATCGCCGCGATCCCGAAGAACAAGCCGATCATCCTCGCGGGACACAGCCAGGGCGCGCTCCACCTCACGACGCTGCTCAAGAACCGCATCGCGGGCACCCCGCTCGCCAAACGTATCGTTGCCGCCTATGTCATCGGCTGGCCGATCAGCCTCGACACCGACCTCGCGGCGCTGGGGCTTCCCGCATGCCAGACCCCCGAACAAAAGGGCTGCATCCTCGGCTGGGCGAGCTTCGCCGAGCCCGCCGATCCGATCATGATCCTCGATGCCTATGACGGCACGATCGGCTTCGACGGTCGTCCGCGTGCCGGCACGCGGATGCTTTGCACCAATCCGCTCACGGGCATCCCCGACACCGCCGCGGCGCCCAAGGCGAACCTCGGCACGCTGAAGCCGTCGGAAGGCTTCAAGGCTGGTGTATTGATCACCGGAAAGATCGGCGCAAAGTGTGACGATGCGCGCGGGCTGCTGATGATCGGCGATGCCGAGATCGCGAAGGATTATGCGCCGAGCTATGTGCTGCCGGGCAATAATTACCACGTTTTCGACATCACCCTGTTTTGGGCCAACGTCCGCGCCGACGCGCTGCGCCGGCTCGCCACCTTTGAGCGCAAGCCCTCGCCTGTTCCGCCGCTGGCGCCGCCGCTGCCGGCATCGACCGCGCCTGCTCCCCTCCCTTCGTCATCCCGGACTTGATCCGCGACTGCGCCTGCCCCCCCTTCGTCATCCCGGACTTGATCCGGGATCCATAGCCTGACATCGCGCATCGGCGCCCCGATGCCGAATCAGGTTCATCATGACGAATTTAGGCGATAAAGGCGGCGCATGATCACCACCGCCGTTCCCGACTTCGCCGCCACACTTCCGGACGGCGGCCGCCTGATGGGGCTCGATGTCGGCACCAAGACCATCGGCGTTGCGTTCTGCGATGTGAACTGGAGCTTCGCGACCCCCGACAAGACGATCATCCGCAAGAAGTTCAGCGCCGATCTCGAAACGCTCAAAATGCTCGTCGCCCAGCACGGCATCGTCGGCCTCGTCGTCGGGCTGCCGCTCAACATGGACGGCACCGACAGCCCGCGCACCCAAAGCACCCGCGCCTTCGCGCGCAACCTCCTGCCGCTCGGCCTTCCTCTCCTCCTCTGGGACGAGCGTTGGTCGACCGCCGCGGTCGAGCGCGCGCTGATCGCCGCCGACGTCAGCCGCGCCAAACGCGCCGAACGCGTCGACAGTGCCGCCGCCGCCTTCATCCTCCAGGGCGCGATCGACGCGCTGACCCGATGAAAGCCCCCCGCCGTTGACCAGCTACGTCATCTACTGGCTGATCGCGGCCAACCTGATCGCGTTCGTGCTGATGGTTCTCGACAAGGGCAAGGCAGAGGCGGACGAATGGCGCATTCCCGAAAGCACCTTGCTCTTGTGGGCCTTCCTCGGCGGCGCCTTCGGCACCGTCCTCGCCGCGCGCCTCGTCCGCCACAAGACGCGCAAGCAACCCTTCGCGACCTGGATGCTGATCTGGCTCTGGCTCGACATCATCCTGCTCGTCCTTTGGGCGTTCGGATTTCTGGATCAACTGATCCTGCCTGTCGCGCAGCGATGGGGAGGATCATGACTTGCGATTTTCGCAAACCCGGCATAGACGCTCGGCTTTAATGACAACCTCAACCACCCGACCCGCCAGCGACTATCCGCCCGGCGGCGATGCTTTTCGCCATCGCCACCTGATCGGTATCGCCCAGCTGACCCCGTGGGAGATCAGCTACGTCCTCGACGCCGCCGAGGAATGGGTCGAGATGAACCGCAGCGGCGCCGCGAAGCATGACGATCGGCTCGCCGGCCTCACGATCATCAATGCCTTTTTCGAAAATTCGACGCGCACCCTGCTGTCGTTCGAGATCGCCGGGAAACGCCTCGGCGCCGATGTCGTCAACATGCACGCCGCGCAGTCGAGCGTGAAGAAGGGCGAGACGCTGATCGACACTGCGATGACATTGAACGCGATGCGCGCCGACGCGATGGTGATCCGCCATCAAAGCTCGGGCGCGGTCCAGCTCATCGCCGACAAGGTCGACTGTCCCGTCCTCAACGCGGGCGACGGGCGCCACGAGCATCCGACGCAGGCGTTGCTCGACGCGCTCACCATCCGCCGCCGCCTCGGCAAGGTCGAGGGGCTGACCATCGCGATCTGCGGCGACGTCCTCCACAGCCGCGTCGCGCGGTCGAATATTCTCGCGCTCACACTGCTCGGCAACGAAGTCCGCGTCGTCGCGCCGCCGACGCTGACCCCGCCCGCCATCGACCGCATGCACGTCACAACCTTCACCGACATGGACGAGGGGCTCAAGGATGCCGACGTCGTGATGATGCTCCGCCTTCAGAACGAGCGCATGGACGGCGCCTATCTGCCCAGCGCGCGCGAATATCACGCGCTCTATGGCCTGACGCCGAAGCGCCTCGAAAAAGCGAAGCCCGACGCGATCGTCATGCACCCCGGCCCGATGAACCGCGGCGTCGAAATCGACAGCAGCATCGCCGACCACCCCACCCGCTCGACGATCACCGAGCAGGTCGAAATGGGGGTCGCGGTGCGCATGGCGTGCCTCGACATCCTGACGCGCCGCAAACGGGGAGTTGCGGGATGGAACTGAAGCCGCTCCTGATCGCGAACGCCCGCCTGCTCGGCGGCGACAGCGCGAGCCTGCTTGTCGTTCAGGGCCGCATCGCCGCGATCAACCCAGCCGAGACGCCGGACGGCGCCGAAATCATCGACGCAAAGGGCCAGTGGCTCGCGCCCGGCATCATCGACCTCGGCGTCTTTGCGACCGACAAGCCCGCGTTCCACTTCGGCGGCATCACGCGCGCCGCGCTGATGCCCGACAGCGGCCCGCTCGACGGCGCCGGTCTCGTCGAACGCGCGGCCAAGGGCGGCAAGCCCGACCTGTGGGTCCACCCCATCGCCGCCGCAACCAAGGGCCTCGCGGGCAAGGAACTCGCCGAGATCGGCCTGATGAAGCAGGCGGGCGCGCGCGCTGTCGCGACCGGCCGTGGCCGTATCGCCGACGCGGGCGTGATGCGCCGCGTCCTCGCCTACGCCGCCGCGCTCGGCCTCACCGTCATCGCGCATGCCGAGGATGAAGGCCTCACGGCGGGCGCCGTCGCGACCGACGGCGAAATGGCGACACGCCTCGGCCTCGCCTCGGCCCCCGCGATCGCCGAAGCGATGGCGATCGCACGCGACCTGTGCCTCGTCGAGGAAACCGGCGCGCCGATCCACTTCCGCCAGGTCACCACTGCGCGCGGCCTTTCGCTCGTTCGCGAGGCCAAGGCAAAGGGCCTCCCTGTCACCTGCGGCATCACGCCTGCGCATCTGTTCCTCTCCGACACCGCGATCGGCGATTTCCGCACCTTCGCGCGCCTCTCCCCCCCGCTGCGCAGCGAGGACGACCGCCGCGCCTGCCTCGCGGCGATCCACGACGGTACGATCGACACCCTGTCCTCGGGCCACGATCCGCGCGGCCCGGAGGACAAGCGCCTCCCCTTCGCCGAAGCGCAGCCCGGCATGGCGGGCGCCGAAACATTGCTCGCCATGGGCCTCCAGCTCGTCCGCGACGGCCATGTCACGCCGTCGCGCCTGTTCGACCTCCTCGCCGCGAACCCGGCCCGGCTGCTCGGCCTCCAGGCCGGCCGCCTCGAGGCGGGTCACGAGGCTGATCTCATCCTGATCGACGAAGGCACGCCGTGGCAGGTCGATGCCAAGAAAATGGCCGCTTACGCCGGCAACACCCCCTTCGATGGCATGCCGGTACAAGGCCGCGCGACGGCGCTGTGGAAGGGCGGCCAGCGGATCCGCTGACCTGTCCATCCTGTCGCGCACCGCGCACCCGCGCACGAAAAAGGGCGCAGCCGTCTGGCCGCGCCCCTCCCCTTGGCCTCCCTCTGGCGGGAGGCGCCCCAATGTCGTTTAGCGCGAGGCCATCCGCACGGGCTTGCCCGGCTTCGATGCCGATGCCCACTGGATCGTCTCGCTGCCGCCCATCTGACGGACGAAGCAGGTCTGGCCATGCGTCTTCAGCTCGCCGCACAGCTTCGATGCATCGGCGCGCGTCGCCAGGCCGTTGACGGTCAGGCGATAGAAGTTGCGGCCATTGACCGTCGCGGCGTGGCTCGACGCCGGATAGCTGGCGAGCAGGCCGCTCTTCTTCTTGAGAACGCCCCATTTTTCCTTGGCGATGCCCAGGCTGTCATACGCGCCGAGCTGCACCGCCCAACCCGACGGCTTCTTCGAATCAAAGGCCATCGCCTTGGGCAGGATTTTCGTCGCAGGCTCCAGCGCCTGCTTTTGCGCCGGGCGGATCGTTTCGGCGCGCTGGCCCGCGACGCGCGGTGCGGCGCGATAGGGCTTGGCGTCGGCCATCAGGATTTCGGCCGGCTTCGGCTGCGGCAATTCGGTCACCGGAACCACGCCATTTTCATCGCGCTGCGGCATCGGCAGTTCGACCGTGCGGATCGGGCTCGGATCGGCCGAAGCCGTCACCACCGCGGGCTTTTCTTCGGCGGGCGGCGGCGGGGCATAGGCTGCGATCGGCGCCGGATCGGCACTCGCCAGCTCGACCGGCGCATCGGCAGCGGCCATCTCGGTGCCCGAGAAATTGCTCAGCGCGAGGCGCACCGGCATGCCGGCGTCATCGCGCGGCGTCGTGCCGAGCAGGCTCGCCACGCGAAGCTGCGGGCTTTGCTGTTCGGCAAGCTTGGACCATTCGGCCATGCGCGCTTCGATCTTGGCGATCGACAGATCCTGCGAGGCGACGAGGCGCGCCTGCGCCCAGCGGCCGTCGAGCGCGAAAGCGAGCGCCAGATTCTGGCGCGTGCGGGCGTCGGCATCGGGGGCGCGCGCCGCTTCGGTCAGCACATAGATCGCCGAATTGGTGTCGCCCGACAAAGCGAGCGCCAGGCCCATGTCCGACGCCGGAACGACCTCGAAATTGCGCTTCAAAAGGTCGCTTGCCTCGGCATTCTTGCCCTGCGCGATATAGGCGAGGGTCAGCGCGATGACCGTGTTGCTGTCTTTCGCGCCAAGCTCCACCGCGTCGTTCAGCGCCGTGCTCGCCGAAGCGAACCGTCCGTCGGACAAATAGGTCTGGCCGAGCAGCGCGCGGAAACCCGCGTCGCGCGGGCTGGCGGCGACCGCGGCTTCGGCAAGGCTGACCGCCTTGCTGACCTTGCCCGCTTCGAGCGCTTCGCGCGCCTTGTCGGCGGCTTTCGACGCCGATGCCGGGACCGGTTCGTTCGACGGCGCGGCATTGGCCATCTTGCCCATGCCGCTGCAACCCGTGACCACGCTCAGGACGAAGCCCGAAACGGCCAGGTTTATCAGGACTTTGCGGTTCATCTTTGGTCCCCCAACGTTTCTTACGGTTGCATCGTTTGGCGCGCGGGACGCGCCGCCGGCAGGCGGCTCGCCATCGCGTCGATTTCGGGTAGCGAAGCCAGATATTCGTCAAGCAAGTCGGTCAGGATCACCTGCGACGACCGGTTCGTCACTGCGCTTGCAAGCCGCAGGCGCAGATGGCGTTCGGCGTCGAGGCGCAGCGTGAACGCCGCCTTTTCGCGGGCACGCAGGCCGCGCGGTGCCTTTTCCTTCTTCACCTTCGGCGCCGGTCGCGCTTCGACCTTGCGCGCGACGGCAGCGACGCGGTCGACCAGCGATTCCTGCTGGCGGACGATTTCGGGGACTTCGACCGGTTCGCGGGCAAAGTCGTCCGCCAAGGCATCGGCGAGTTCGGGGTACAATTCATGACCCGGACCTTCGTCGACGGCATTTTCGGCCTCGACATTGTGCACCAGCACCGATCCGGCGAGCAACGGCTTCAGATCGACCATCCGCGCCGATTCGGCGGCGTTCTGGTCTGGATCGACGTCATAGCCCATGTCGTTCCAGCCGAGGTCGTCATACCCCTGACCGTTCATCGGTGCGGCAGGGCCGCTGCCGAGCGGAGCGCGGCGCATCGCGGGACGCGCTCCGCCCTTGCGGGCCAGCAGTCCGGCGCTCAGCGAAGCGAGTGGTTTGGGTTCGCCCATGGTTCCTGCGCTCCCCGTCACTGGCCAGCGACGCGGCGGCCGAAGCCACCACCCATCGGGCGGACGGTGCCATAACCCGGCTGCGCGGGCATCGGAGCCGAGAAGACGGTGCGGCGGAAATTCTTTTCGAGCCGGTCGCTGATATAGCCCCACAGCTGGCGGATCTCTTCGGCCGAGCGGCCGTTCGGATCGACTTCCATCACCGTGCGGCCGTCGATCATCGATGCGGCATAGTCGGTGCGGTGGTGCAGCGTGATCGGCGCCACGGTGCCGTGCTGCGACAGCGCGACCGCGGCCTCGCTGGTAATCTTGGCTTTTGGCGTCGCGCCGTTGACGACGAACACCAGCGGCTTGCCGGCGCGTTCGCACAGATCGACGGTGGCGCCGACCGCACGCAGATCGTGCGGGCTGGGACGCGTCGGGACGACGATCAGCTCGGCAACGCTGATCACGCTCTGGATCGCCATGGTAATCGCCGGCGGCGTATCGATGACGGCCAGCTTGAAGCCTTGCTGGCGCAGGATTTCGAGGTCGGAGGCCAGCCGCGCGACGGTCGTCTGCGCAAAGGCCGGAAGGTCGGTTTCGCGCTCGTTCCACCAGTCGGCGAGCGAGCCCTGCGGGTCGATATCGATAAGGACGACCGGACCAGCGCCGGCAAGCTGCGCTTGCACCGCGAGATGACCCGACAAGGTGGTTTTACCCGACCCGCCCTTTTGTGAAGCCAATGCCAAAACGCGCACTGCTGTCCCCCTAGGAAAACCAAAATCGGCCAGAGGAATGGCACGCAGGACGCTAAAATTGAGTTAACGATGATAAAAAGAGGGTGAACGACATCCTCGCATTCATGGTAAATGCGGACTTAACGTCCTTGTGTCCCGGTTCGGCACGGAATGGGCCGATGCTGAGCGATGCTAACGCGCTGTTAGCCATTTATGACGTAGGTCATCGCTGACGGCTGCGGCTGCGCGGGTGTGGGCTCGACTGCGGCGCACGTCATTGGAGAATCAGATGCGTTCATTCCGCACCATCGCCCTTTTGGCCCTGCCGCTGTCGGCGCTCGCCCTGACGGCACCCGCGCTGGCCGACGTCAAGGACGGGGTCGATGCATGGCAGGCCGGCGATTTCCAGAAAGCCGTGGCCGAATGGCGCCCGCTCGCCGTCGCCGGCGATCCCGACGCGCAATTCAATCTCGGCCAGGCGTACAAGCTTGGCCGCGGCGTCGCTGCCGACCTTGCCCAGGCCGAAAGCTGGTACCGCCGCGCCGCGAAGCAGGGCCATCTTCAGGCCGAGGACAATCTCGGCCTCATCCTCTTCACGGCGAACAAGCGCGACGAAGCCATGCCCTATATCAACGCGTCGGCGAACCGCGGCGAACCGCGCGCCCAATATGTTCTCGGCACCGCGATGTTCAACGGCGACTTCGCCGGCCAGGACTGGCCGCGCGCTTATGCGCTGACCAAGCGCGCCAGCGACGCCGGGCTCGAAATCGCGTCGGCGCGGCTCGCGCAGCTCGACCGGCTGATTCCGCTCGAACAGCGCCAAAAGGGCCTCGCGATGCTGCCGCAGATGGAAAAGGACGAGGCGCGCGCGCGCCTGGCCGCCGTCAACGCCGTCGCTCCGGTCCCGGTTCGGCCCCTCCCCTCGCCGATCAAGACCGCCAGCCTGCCGGCTTCGACCCCCGGCACCCGCTATGCGCCGCCGCCGGTGATCACGCCCCCGACGCCAGCCCCGGCACCTGCGCCTGCGCCCGCCTCGACCCCTGCGCCGGTCCTTGCAAAGCCCTCGACCCCGGTCGCCGTTGCCGCTGCATCGGCGGCCAGCGAAGCGGCCGCCGCAGCCGATGCTGCCACGGCCGCCGCCGCTGTTCCCCAAATGGCCGCGGCGCCGGGCACCAGCTACGCCGCGCCCCCCGAATCCGGCAAGCTCCCGCCCGCGGCCAAGCCCGCGCCGGTCGCCGCCAAGCCAATTCGGGTCGCCACGGTCGACGCAAAGCCCGCCCCCGCGAAGCCCGCGCCCACAAAGCCGGCGGCGATCAAGGCCGTTGCCGTCCAAAAGGACGCCGGGCCCTGGCGCGCTCAGCTCGGCGCGTTCGGCGTCGAAGCGAACGCCCGCAACCTCTGGGCGGCGCTCGAAAGGAAACATCCCGTCGTCGCGAGCCGCGAGCCAATTCTGGTGAAGGCCGGCGCGCTCACCCGCCTGCAAGCTGGCGGCTTTGCCAGCAAGGCCGACGCCGAAAGCTTCTGCGCGACCGTCCGCAAGAGCGGTCAGGCGTGCATGGTGATGGCGAAGTAGGCCCGAACCCTTCCCGTCGCCGCGCGACGGGAAGGATCATGCACCCCTACTTCACCGTCCCCGCGCGCTCGCCCGCCAGCCGCGTCGCCAGCAACCCGCGCGATCGGTCGGCATAGGCGCGGCACGCGCCGGGCGTGTCATTATACCGGCCGGAACCCGCATTATCGGGATGCGCCGACATCAGCACGTCGCACGGCAGCGCGTCCATCGCCGCATAGCTCGCCTCGAACGCGGCAACGAACGGGGCCCCCGCCGCCGACGTATAGCGATAGCCGGGGGCCGACACCGGATTGAGGCTCGATGCGAAAACGATCGCCTTGCACGCCCTGCCCCCGTCTTCGCCCTCGCACGCCTGCCAGCTCCAGCTCATGCTGCCCATCGTGTGACCCGGTGTCGCCAGCGCGGTGATCGCGACCGTACCCAGTTTCAGCACCTCCCCGCCCTGCATCACCCGCAGCCGCGTCACCGCGGGCCAACTGCCCCCATAGGCGAGCTGCGGATCGTCCGCCGCCATCGCTCCGGCGCGCAGCCCCTCGGCGCCGCGCGCGCTCGCCACCACCGTCGCGCCGGTATCGCGCGCGAGCGCGGCCAGCCCGCCGGCATGATCGAAATGCGGCTCGGTGCTCAGAATATATTTGATGTCTTTGGGGTCAAAGCCGAGGGCGCGGACATTGGCGAGGATCGCGGGGGCCGCCTGCGGCAAGGCGCCATCGACCAGCACCAGCCCGTCGCCCGTGTCGATCAGCGCGACGCTCATCCCGCCGAAACCGACCAGATAGGTCGTCCCGAAAATCTTCTCGGGCGGCACCGGTGCAAGCCATTGCTTCGCCCGTTCGGCGGCGATGGGCCGCGTCAGCGGGTCGCCCGCAACCGGCTCCGCCGCGCTCGCCGTTACGATGACCCACAGCGCGAGTATCAAGGCTTTCATCATGATCTTTTCTCCCTTCGTCCAGGGGGATGCCAATCCGCGGCGCGACCGACAAAGCATGTTTTCTCGACAAAGGCATGAGAATGATTCATGCATCGCCTTCATTTCTTTCGTCATCCCCGACGTGATCCGCGATCCATTGGCCCGGCCGCGGCGCGAGTGGACCCTGGATCAAGTCCGGGGTGATGATGGAACAGGCAATGCAAGAGGTCCCATGGATCGCGCCCAGCTCCCGCTCAATGCCCTGCGCGCTTTCGAGGCCGCGGCGCGCCACCTCAATTTCACGCGTGCGGGGCTCGAACTTTGCGTCAGCCAGGGCGCGGTCAGCCATCAGGTCGCGCAGCTCGAACGCCGCCTCGGGACGCGTCTTTTCCACCGCCTGCCGCGCGGCCTCGCGCTCACCGACGAAGGCCATGCGCTCGTCCCGGTTGTCGCCGACGCCTTCGACCGCGTCGCTGCGACGCTCGACCAATATGCCGATGGCCGTTTCCGTGAAGCGCTCAAGGTGGGTGTCGTCGGCACCTTTGCGACCGGCTGGCTGCTCCCGCGCCTCGCCGCGTTCGCGCGCGCGCACCCGGGCATCGACCTGCGCATTTCGACCAACAACAACCGCGTCGACCTCGCGGGCGAAGCGCTCGATTTCGCGATCCGCTTCGGCGACGGCGCCTGGCACGGCACCCATGCCGAACCGTTGGTCGCCGCGCCGATGAGCCCGCTCTGCGCGCCCGCGATCGCCGCGAGGCTCAAGACGCCGACCGACCTGGTCCACGAACCGCTCCTCCGTTCGTACCGCGCCGACGAATGGGCGCGGTGGTTCGACGCTGCGGGGGTCGCGGTACCGGTGCTGCGCGGCCCGATCTTCGACAGCTCCGCCCTGATGGCGACTGCCGCCGCCGCGGGCCAGGGCATCGCCCTCGCCCCACCGTCGATGTTCGCCCGCGAACTCGCCGCCGAATTGCTCGTCCAGCCATTCGATATCCAGATCGACGCCGGCCGCTACTGGCTCACCCGCCTGATGTCGCGGCCCGAGAGCGAGGCGATGGCGCGGTTCAGGGCGTGGCTGACGGACGAGAGCGAAGCGGGGGCGACCCAAGGGTCAAACACCGGTGTCTTCATTGGGCTGGGACACCCCGATCTCACCCCGTCATCCTGAACTTGTTTCAGGATGACGGGGAACGGACGTCCGCTTGGCAGCCTCTCGGCGCCGTCTACCCCAGCACCCAGCTCCGCCGCGGATAGCCCTGCGCCCACAGCAGCGCGGTCAGGTCATGGTGCCGGATTACCGCGTCCGCCGCTTCCGCCGCGGCCGCATGCGGGTGAAAGGCGATTCCCAGGCCCGCGCTCGTGATCATCGGAATATCGTTCGCGCCGTCGCCGACCGCCAGCGTGTCGGCGAGCGGCAGGCCGTGCCTGGCCGCTTCGGCCTTCAGCGTCTCGAGCTTTGCGCTCGAATCGATGATCGGCTCGCCGACCTGGCCGGTCAGCTTGCCGCCTTCGATCAGCAGTTCGTTCGCGACCACCTTGTCGAACCCGATCGCTTCGCCCACTGGACCGGCGAACGCCGTGAATCCGCCGGTCACCAGCACGCTATGCGCGCCGTGCGCTTTCATCGTCTGGACCAGCGTGCGCGCGCCGCGCGTCAGCTTGACCCGCTCGTACCGGCATTCGATCAGCATGCCCTCGGGCAGCCCGCCCAGCAGCGCGACGCGTTCCTTCAGCGCGCCGCGGAAATCGACCTCGCCGCGCATCGCCTTCTGCGTGATCGCGGCGACCTCGTCCTTGATCCCGGCATAGTCGGCAAGCTCGTCGATGCATTCGACCGTGATCATCGTCGAATCCATGTCGGCGACGATCAGCTTTTTCGTGCGATCGCCCTGCGGCTGGACGACCACGTCGAGCGCGCCATGGTCCATCAGCGCCAATTCTTTCCGCGCGCTGACCAGGCTACCCTGAAAGACGATATCGGCCGCATCGCCCACGTCGAGCCAGTGCGGAGCGCCGACATCATGGCCTGTCGCGTCGAGCCGGTCGATCGCTTCGCGAACCACCTCGTCGGTCAGCTTTCCGGCTGCTATCAGCGTGGCTACGAACATGGCCTCTCCTTCTATCTCTTCGCGCGCGGGTCTTCCGCCCGTCGCGCTTATCGCCGGACCCACGGCGAGCGGCAAGAGCGCTTTGGCGGTCGCGCTCGCAAAAGCGCTCGGGAACGGGACGGTCGTCAACGCCGACGCCAGCCAGGTTTATACCGACCTCGCTCTCCTTTCGGCGCGCCCGTCGGACGAAGACATGCAAGGCGTGCCCCACCGGCTCTTCGGCCACATCGACGGCGCCGAAGCGCATAATGCCGCGCGCTGGTCCGATGAAGCGCGCGGCGTCATCGCTCACGCACACGCCGAGGGGAAGGTTCCCGTCCTCGTCGGCGGCACCGGGCTTTATCTGCGCACCCTGCTCCATGGTATCGCGCCGGTGCCCGAAATCGACCCCGTCATCCGCGAGGCGGTCCGCGCGCTTTCCGTTGCCGAGGCCCAGGCCGAGCTCGCCAAGGCCGATCCCGAAGCAGCGACGCGGCTGAACCCCGCCGACAGCACGCGGATCGCCCGCGCGCTCGAAGTCGTCCGTTCGACCGGCAGGACGCTTGGCGCGTGGCAGGAGCAGCGCGAAGGCGGCATCGCGGACGACATCGCGCTCACCCCGCTGGTTCTGCTGCCGCCGCGCGACTGGCTCCGCGATCGCTGCGACCGGCGCCTGACCCTGATGTTCAATGCCGGCGCGATCGACGAGGTCGACGCGCTGCTCGCGCGCCATCTCGACCCCGACCTTCCCGTCATGCGCGCGATCGGCGTGCCGCAGATCGCGGCGCATCTTCGCGGCGACCTCACCCGCGAGGAAGCGCTCGAACAGGCGCAGGCGGCGACGCGACAATATGCAAAGCGCCAGTTTACGTGGTTCCGGCATCAGCCCCCGCCCGACTGGCCGCGTCACCCTGAATCATTAAACATCACTTCGATCAAGGAAATAGCAATAATATTACGTGATAGACTGTTGACAGGTTAGAATCATGCACCTATTGCCCGCAACCCTGTTGCACCGCACAAGCGCATCCGCTGGCGGGTCTGCAACGCTTGCGAAAGGAGTTTTGTCGTGACGGAAATGAGTGGTGCCGACATGGTGGTTCAGGCGCTGGTCGACCTTGGGGTCGATACGGTGTTCGGCTATCCGGGCGGCGCGGTCCTTCCCATCTATGACGCGCTCTACAAGCATCCGACCATCCAGCATATTCTTGTCCGGCACGAGCAAGCCGCGACCCACGCCGCAGAGGGCTACGCCCGCTCGACCGGCAAGCCCGGCGTCGTGCTCGTCACCTCGGGGCCCGGCGCGACCAATGCCGTCACCGGCATCACCGACGCGCTGATGGATTCGATCCCGATGGTCGTGCTGACCGGCCAGGTGTCGACCGCGCTGATCGGCACCGACGCGTTTCAGGAATGCGACACCGTCGGCATCACGCGCCACTGTACCAAGCATAATTATCTGGTGATGGACCCCGAACGCCTGGGGCCGATCATGCACGAGGCGTTCCACATCGCGACGCACGGCCGCCCCGGCCCGGTCGTGATCGATATCCCGAAGAATGTGCAGGTCGCGACCGGCAATTATGTGATCCCCGAAAAGATCGCGCACAAAAGCTATCGCCCGCAGGTCGAACCCGACGCCGACGCGATCGCGGCCGCCGTCGCGATGATCGCCGCGGCCGAGCGCCCGATCTTCTACACCGGCGGCGGCGTCATCAACGCTGGCCCCGACGCCAGCGCCGCGCTCCGCCAGCTCGTCGCGCTCACCGGCGCGCCGGTCACCTCGACGCTCATGGGCCTTGGCGCCTTCCCGTCGGACGATGACAAATGGCTCGGCATGCTCGGCATGCACGGGACCTATGAATCGAACATGGCGATGAACCGCGCCGACCTGATCATCGCGGTCGGCGCGCGCTTCGACGACCGTGTCACCGGCCGTCTCGACGCCTTCGCGCCCGAAGCGAAAAAGATCCACATCGACATCGACCGCAGCTCGATCAACAAGATCGTCCCCATCGATCTTGCGGTCGTCGGCGACGCCGGGCGCGCGCTCGACGCGATCATCGCGGGCTGGCAGGAGGCGGGCCACACGGCGCGCGATCTGGGCGAATGGTGGCGCCGTATCGACGGCTGGCGCGCGACGCGCTGCCTCGACTTCCCCGAAAAGAAGGACGCGACCGCCGAAATCATGCCGCAGCGCGCGGTCAAGGCGCTGTTCGACGCGACCCGCGGCATGGACCCGATCATCACCACCGAGGTCGGCCAGCACCAGATGTGGGCGGCCCAGCATTTCGGCTTTTCGGCCCCCAACCGCTGGCTCACCTCGGGCGGTCTCGGCACCATGGGGTATGGCTTTCCCGCCGCGGTCGGCGCACAGATCGCCAAGCCCGACCGCCTCGTCATCTGCATCGCGGGCGAAGCCAGCCTTCAGATGAACATCCAGGAAATGGGCACGGTCGCGCAATATCGCCTGCCGGTGAAGATCTTCATCCTCAACAATGAATGGATGGGGATGGTTCGCCAGTGGCAGGAACTGACCTATGAAAGCCGCTATTCGAACAGCTATTCGGACAGCCTGCCTGATTTCGTGAAGCTCGCCGACGCCTATGGCTGGACCGGCCTGCGCATCGACAATCTGGGTCAGCTTCACGATGGCATCCAGACGATGCTGACCACGCCGGGGCCGGTGATCGTCGACTGCCGCGTCGCACAGCTCGCCAACTGCTTCCCGATGATCCCGTCGGGCGCCGCGCACACCGAAATGCTCCTTCAGCCGAGCGACGTCACCGGCACGATGGACGACGAAGCGAAAGCACTGGTCTAAGCCCATGAAAATCAAAACCGAAGCGGGCGAGCGCCATGTGCTCGCCGTCACCGTCGATAACGAGGCGGGCATCCTCGCCAAGATCACCGGGCTCTTCTCGGCGCGCGGCTACAATATCGAAAGCCTGACCGTCGCCGACATCAGCGCCGATCATGCGCTCAGCCGCATCACCATCGTCACCTCGGGGCCGCCCGCGGTGATCGATCAGATCATCGCGCAGCTCGACCGGCTCGTTCCGGTCCACAGCGTCACCGACCTGGCCGACGGCGGCGCGCACGTCGAGCGCGAGATCGCGCTCGTCAAGGTCGCGGGCACCGGCGACAAGCGGATCGAGGCGCTGCGCATGGCCGACGTCTTCCGCGCCAAGGTCGTCGACACGACGCTGACCAGCTTCATCTTCGAAATCACCGGGACGAGCGACAAGGTCGACCGCTTCATCGCGCTGATGCGCGAATGCGGGCTGGTCGAAGTCGGCCGCACCGGCGTCGTCGCCATCGGCCGCGGGTCGGAGGCGCTCTAGAGTTTACGCATTTCGGGTTTCAACCATCGTCACCCCGGACTTGATCCGGGGTCCATGGATGCCGGATCGAGCCCGGCATGACGAACGAAAAATAGGGAAGAATGACATGCAGGTTTATTACGATCGCGACGCCGACCAGGATCTGATCAAGGGCAAGAAGGTCGCCGTCGTCGGCTATGGCAGCCAGGGCCACGCCCACGCGCAGAATATGCGCGACAGCGGGGTCAAGGACGTCGCGATCGCGCTCCGCGCCGGCTCGGCGACCGCGAAAAAGGCCGAGGCGGCGGGCTTCAAGGTGCTGTCGAACAAGGACGCCGCCGAATGGGCCGACGTCATCATGATCGCCGCCCCCGACGAGCATCAGGCCAAGATCTATGCCGACGACATCGGCCCGAACATGAAGCCCGGCGCCGCGCTCGCTTTCGCGCACGGCCTCAACATCCATTTCGGCCTGATCGAGGCACGCCCCGACATCGACGTCTTCATGGTCGCCCCGAAAGGCCCCGGCCACACGGTGCGCAGCGAATATCAAAAGGGCGGCGGCGTCCCCTGCCTGATCGCGGTCGCGCAGGAAGCCAATGGCAACAGCGGCAACGGCCACGCCAAGGCGCTCGCGCTCAGCTATGCCAGCGCGGTCGGCGGCGGCCGCAGCGGGATTATCGAGACGACCTTCAAGGAAGAGTGCGAAACCGACCTCTTCGGCGAACAGGCCGTGCTCTGCGGCGGCATCACCCACCTGATCCAGGCGGGCTTCGAAACGCTGGTCGAGGCGGGCTACGCTCCCGAAATGGCCTATTTCGAGTGCCTCCACGAAACCAAGCTGATCGTCGACCTCCTCTATGAAGGCGGCATCGCGAACATGCGCTATTCGATCTCGAACACCGCCGAATATGGTGACATCAAGACCGGCCCGCGCATCATCACCGAGGAAACCAAGGCCGAAATGAAGCGCGTGCTGGCCGACATCCAGTCGGGCCGCTTCGTCAAGGATTTCGTCCTCGACAACCAGGCCGGCCAGCCCGAACTCAAGGCCAGCCGCAAGGCCGCCGCCGCGCACCCGATCGAACAGACCGGCGCTGCCCTCCGCGCGATGATGCCGTGGATCGCCAAGAACAAGCTGGTGGACAAGGCGGTCAACTGACGGCCCCACCAGGCCGTCGCCCCGGCGAAAGCCGGGGTCCCGTGCCTTACTGAACCTCGTCATTCCCGCGAAATCGGCAACCCGGCTATACCCTGTTTCCCGGCGAAAGCCGGGATCCACTGCAACATGGAAATGGACCCCGCCTGCCGCCGGGGAACATTATGAAGGCCGGGGTCCCGCTTTCGCTCGCAATGACATACAAAGGGCGCAGCATGACCAACTCCCCCTTCGCTGCCCACCGCGCCGATCTCGAAGCCCTCGCGGTCGAGAATCGCCGCCGCGCCCTCGTCCCGCGTGCCGGTCTCGACTTCGCGTCGAACGACTATCTCGCGCTTGCGGGGTCCTATGCGCTGGGCGAAGCGCTTGCCACCGGCCTTCAGCGCGGGCTTCCCGCCGGATCGGGCGGCTCGCGCCTGCTGCGCGGCAACCACGACGAACATGAAGCACTCGAAGCCCATGCCGCGCGCCATTATGGCAGCGAGGCGGCGCTGTTCTTTCCCACCGGTTTCGCGGCCAACGCCGCGCTCTTCGCGACGCTGCCGCAGCGCGGGGACCTGATCGTCCATGACGAGCTGATCCACGCCAGCGCCCACGACGGAATGAAGCTCGGCCGCGCCGAATGCACCGCCGCTGCGCACAACGACGCGCAAGCCTTTGACGATGCGATCCTTCGCTGGCGCGCCGCGGGTGCCACCGGGACCCCGTGGATTGCCGTCGAAAGCCTCTACAGCATGGACGGCGACTGTGCGCCGCTCGCCGATCTTGCGGCGGTCGCCGACCGTCACGACGCCATCCTCGTCATCGACGAAGCCCATGCGACCGGCGTCTATGGCCCGGCAGGCCAGGGCCTCGCGCACGCCCTCGCGCCTCGCGACAACCTCATCACGCTCCACACCTGCGGCAAGGCGCTTGGCTGCGAAGGGGCGCTGCTCTGCGGCCCCCGGATCGTCCGCGACTTCCTCATCAACCGGGGGCGCCCCTTCATCTTCTCGACCGCGCCCTCGCCGCTGATGGCGTGGCTGGTCCGCCAGGCGCTCGAAATCGTCGCCAACGAGCCCGAACGCGCCGCACGCCTCCACACGCTCGTCCGCCACGCCGAAGCGCGGCTTGCCAAGCTCGGTGTCTCCGCCAGCGGCAGCCAGATCATTCCCATCGTCATCGGCGACAACGAACGCACGATGCGCATCGCGAGCGCGCTTCAGGCAGACGGCTTCGACATCCGCGGTATCCGGCCGCCGACCGTCCCGCACGGCACCGCGCGCCTGCGCCTCGCGATCACGCTCAATGTCGGCGAGCGCGAAATCGATGCGATGACGGAGAGCCTGTCGGCCGCTATGGCCACGGCATGACCCGCTTCGTCATCACCGGCACCGATACCGGCATCGGCAAGACCGTCTTTTCGGCCGCGCTCGCGGGCGCGACCAGCACTCGCTATTGGAAACCGGTGCAGGCCGGACTCGAAGAGGAAACCGACAGCGAGACCGTCGCGCGCCTCGCGCATGTCGCCATCGTGCCCGAAGCCTATCGCCTCGTCACCCCCGCCTCGCCGCATCTCGCCGCTGAAATCGACGGCGTTGCCATCGACCCCGACAGGCTGACGCCCCCCGAAGGCGCTCTGGTCGTCGAAGGCGCGGGCGGCGCGCTCGTCCCCGTCACGCGTAGCCTGCTCTACGCCGATCTCTTCGCGCGCTGGCAAATCCCGGTCATCGTCTGCGCGCGCACCAGCCTTGGCACGATCAACCACAGCCTGCTGACGATCGAGGCGCTCAAGAGCCGCCGCGTCCCGATCCACGGCATCGCCTTCCTCGGCGATACGATGCCCGACAGCGAAACCATCATCCCGCAAATCAGCGGCGTTCGCCGTCTGGGCCGCCTGCCGCGCCTCGACCCGCTGACACCCGAAAGCCTCGCGGCCGCATTTCGCTCGAACTTCAGCGTCGCTGACTTCCGCTAAATTCGTCATTCCCGCGAAAGCGGGAACCCAGCGCAAAGAAGATTTTCACCCGCAGGGTGGCAACCCGAACGCGACGCCAGAACTGGGTTCCCGCTTTCGCGGGAATGACGAACGGGTATAGATCACGCCATGGACACCCATCCCTCCCCCGTCTGGCACCCCTTCACCCAGCACGGCCTCGGCGACCCGATCCCGCGCATCGCCCGCGGCGAAGGCGCGCGCCTTTACGACGCCGACGGCAACCATTGGATCGACGCGATCTCCAGCTGGTGGGTCACCACCCACGGCCACGCGCACCCGCGCATCATGGCCGCGATCCGCGCGCAGAGCGAAAAGCTCGACCAGCTCATCTTCGCCGGCTGGACGCACGAACCGGCCGAGACGCTCGCCGCCGAGCTGATCCGCATCACGCCGGCCCCGCTCACCCGCGTCTTTTTCTCCGATTCGGGATCGACCAGTGTCGAGGTCGCGTTGAAGATGGCGCTGGGCTATTGGTTCAACATCGGCGAACCGCGCAGCCGCATCCTCGTCCTCGAACATGGCTATCATGGCGACACGATCGGCACGATGTCGGTCGGCGAGCGCGGCGTCTATAACCGCGCCTGGCAGCCTTTGCTGTTCGACGTCGACACGATCCCCTTCCCGCACGAAGGCCTGGAGCAGGCGACGCTCGACGCGCTCGAAGCCGCCTGTGCAAGCCAGGAAACGGATAGCGCGCCCGCCGCCTTCATCGTCGAGCCGTTGATCCTCGGCGCCGGCGGCATGCTGATCTATCCCGCGTGGGTGCTCGCCGAAATGCGCGCGATCTGCGCCCGCCACGGCGTTCTCTTCATCGCCGACGAAGTGATGACCGGCTGGGGCCGCACCGGCACGCGCTTCGCCTGCGACCAGGCGGGCGTCATTCCCGACATCGTCTGCCTGTCGAAAGGCCTGACCGGCGGCGCGCTCCCGCTTGCGGTGACGCTCTGCATCGAACCGATCTTCGCAGCCCATTTCTCGACCGACCGGGCCAGGACCTTCTATCATTCGAGCAGCTATACCGCGAACCCGATCGCCTGCGCCGCCGCGAACGCCAACCTTGCCATCTGGCGCGACGAGCCGGTGCAAGATCGCATCGACGCGCTCGCCGACGCGCAGGCCGCGCATCTGTCGCTGCTCGGCTCCGATCCGCGCATCGCCAACCCCCGCCGCCTCGGCACCATCGCCGCGCTCGACATCGTCGTGACGGACGCGGGCTATCTCTCGACGCTGACGCCGCGCCTGATCGCCTTTTACCGCGACCGCGGCATCCTCCTCCGCCCGCTCGGCAATAGCGTCTATGTGATGCCGCCCTATGGCATCACCGCCGATGAACTGGCGCAGGTGTGGGCCGCGATCGGAGCGTCGCTGGACGCCGTTTGATCCGCCCTGCGGCGCAGCCGTGGGGAGGGGGACCGTTCTTGAAGCAACTGGTGGAGGCGCCGCGACGGTGCGCAACGGGCCGCCGTCGCCCTGCGGGCTGCCGCCTCCCCGCCCCGATCAACCACCTGTAAACCCCATTTCGCTAAACCTGCTTCGCCGGGAGGGGGCTCCCGCACCGCACGAACGCAGGGGGACGCGATGGACTGGATGATCATGCCGCTCGAACGATACGCCGATTTCAGCGGCCGGTCGCAGCGTATGGAATATTGGATGTTCACGCTCTTCTATCTGATCGTGATCGTCGTCCTGCTCGGCTTCGCGATCTTTTTCGGCAGCCCCGCGGGCGAAGAGCATACGCTGGCGGAGAATTATTTTCTCGTCGTGCTCGGCCTGTTCGTCGTCGGGACGATCATCCCCTCGATCGCGGTCACCGTGCGGCGCCTGCACGATCAGGACAAATCGGGCTGGTTCTATCTGATGAGCTTCATCCCCTATATCGGCGGCCTCATCCTGTTCGTCTTCATGTGCCTCGAAGGCACGGTGGGCTCGAACCGCTATGGCCCCGATCCCAAGGGCGGCAGCGGATATATCTTCGCTTAGAAGCTTGCGAATTCCCCGCCGCGGATGACCGCCAGTTCGGCTGGGGTTCATATTGGCGCGTTCATCACCATCTCCTGGGGCCAAGGGAATGCGTGTGATGAAAAGACTGGCCCCGTTTCTGCTTCTCGCGCTTGCCGTCCCCGTGCAGGCGCAGGACGATGGCGACCTGGCGCAGCGCGGCACGCCGCCGCAGCGCACCTCGATCCTCTACACCTATGGCGACGATCCCTGCCCCGAAGCGCAGGGCGACGAGATTGTCGTCTGCGCGCAGCGCCCCGAATCCGAACGCTACCGCGTCCCCAAGGAACTCCGCGAGGAACTGAAGGACGACGACGCGCCCGCCGGCGGCGGCAGCTGGGCCTCGGCGGTCGAGGGATATGATTCTATCGCACGCGTCGGCCGCCCGAACAGCTGTTCGGCGGTCGGCTCGAACGGCTGGACCGGCTGCACCGCGGCGCTGATCCGCGACTGGTTCGAGGAACGCCGCAGCGGCGGGCGCTGACAGCGCATTCATCCCCCGTCCAGCATCGCGCGCATAGCCTCGCGGGCACCAAAGGGAGGATCATCATGCACCGCATCCTGCTTATCGCCGCCGCGCTCGTCGCCACCCCAGCGTTCGCAGAGGCCAATCCCCAGATCGACTATCCGGGTTTCCAGATGCTGACCGCCAGCGTCGCCCCGGCGCGCGCCGGGCGCCTGCTCGCATTCGACCGCTTCCAGGCCGAAGCGGCAAAGAAGGGCACGCTCCTCCTCGACGCGCGTTCGAAGGACGCCTTCGCCGCGGGGCATATCCAGGGCGCCGTCAACCTGCCGCTCACCGACTTCACCGCCGAAAGCCTCGCCGCGGTGATCGGCGCCGATCCGAACCGGCCTATCCTCATCTATTGCAACAATAATTTCTCGAACGACCGCGCCCCCGTCCGCGTCAAGGCCGCGCCGCTCGCGCTCAATATCCAGACCTTCATCAACCTCGTCGGCTATGGCTATCCCAACGTGTGGGAACTGGCCGACGTCGTCGACTACAACGACGCAAAGGTGCGGTGGGTGAAAGGCTGAGCCGCTCACGAACAGACCTCGTCATTCCCGCAAAAGCGCGAACCTGGCGACCCAGCGTGTTCCCCGGCGAAGGCCGGGGTCCATGACCCATGGTGTTCCCCGGCGCAGGCCGGGGTCCAGGGCGTTCGAGAGCCGGCGTTGCGTGTGCACGCTCTGGACCCCGGCCTTCGCCGGGGAACACGTCAGCATCGTCCGCAATCGGTCGTTAGCTCTCCGTCATGCTGAACTTGTTTCAGCATCCATGGCCCGACCTCTCCTTTCGCGCCGCGCCGAAGGAAACGGCAGCCCATGGATCCTGAAACAAGTTCAGGATGACGAAAAAACGGACGTCGTCTTTCGGTCAAAAGCGGTCATCACCCCGCGAAATCGCGAACCCGGTGGCAGTGCTTGCTCGCCGGGTTCGCGCTTTCGCGGGAATGACGAAGGGGTGGCAATGACGCAATTTTCCCACTCCCCCCTTGCCAAGCACGACATTTTGAACCAAGAGCCTCCCCATGCGCGGCAACGCCCTTCTTCTTCTGCGACTTACACGCCCTTGGGCGTGACACTGGCTGCGCGCTAGTCGCGGCCACCCGCTCAAGGGTCCGATCGACACCTATCGCAACCACCGCAGAAGAAGTTACCCGACCATGACCATGCTCCGCGATCCGTCCGCGAAATACAGCGCTTTCCCCCAGGTTCCCCTGGTGAGCCGCGAATGGCCCACCCGCGTCACCACAAAGGCCCCGATCTGGCTCTCGACCGATCTTCGCGACGGCAACCAGTCGCTGATCGACCCGATGGATGCCGAGAAAAAGACCCGCTTCTTCGACCTGCTCGTCAAATGCGGGTTCCAGGAGATCGAGGTCGGCTTCCCCGCCAGCGGCGCGACCGATTTCGACTATATCCAGAACCTCGTCCGCTCGGGCCGCATCCCCGACGACGTGACGCCGCAGGTGCTGACCCAGAGCCGCGCCGACCTGATCCGCACCAGCTTCGACAGCCTCGCCGGCGCAAGAACCGCGATCGTCCATGTCTATAACGCGGTCAGCCCCGCGTGGCGCCGCATCGTCTTCGGCATGGAGATGGACGAGATCAAGGGCATCGCGATCGAGGGCGCGAAACAGCTCCGCGACAATGCCGCGCGCCTGCCCGGCACCGACTGGCGTTTTCAGTACAGCCCCGAAACCTTCTCGACCGCCGAGCTCGATTTCAGCATCGCCTGCTGCGAAGCGGTGATGGAGATCCTTCAGCCCACCGCCGAAAACCCGATCATCCTCAATCTGCCCGCGACGGTCGAGGCGTCGACCGCGAACATCTATGCCGACCAGATCGAATATTTCTGCAAGAACCTGCCGAACCGCGACCGCGCGATCATCTCGCTGCACACCCACAACGACCGCGGGACCGGCGTCGCGGCGGCCGAGCTCGGCCTGCTCGCGGGCGCCGACCGCGTCGAAGGCTGCCTGTTCGGCAATGGCGAGCGTACCGGCAACACCTGCCTCGTCACCCTCGCGCTCAACCTCTACACACAGGGTGTCGACCCCGCGCTCGACTTCTCGAACGTCGACGAGGTCATCGCGACGGTCGAATATTGCAACCGCCTGCCCGTCCACCCGCGCCACCCCTATGGCGGCGAGCTGGTCTATACCGCCTTCTCGGGCAGCCATCAGGACGCGATCAAGAAAGGCTTCGCCGCGCGCGCGCGCCAGAATGACGAGCGCTGGGAAGTCCCCTACCTCCCCATCGACCCCGCCGACCTCGGCCGCAGCTATGAAGCGGTGATCCGCGTCAACAGCCAGTCGGGCAAGGGCGGCGTCGCCTGGGTGCTCGAACAGGACAAGGGCCTGAAGCTGCCGAAGAAGATGCAGGCAAGTTTCAGCCATATCGTCCAGTCGCTCGCCGACGAAACCAGCCGCGAACTCGGCGCCGACGATATCTGGGGCGCCTTCGACCACGCCTATCTGGTGACCGAAAACAAGCGCTTCCAGCTCGTCGACTGGTCGGAGAGTCATGCAGGAACCGACCGCATCTTCGCCGGCAAGCTCACCATCGACGGCGCAACACGCAGCGTCAGCGGCCGCGGCAACGGCCTGATGAGCAGCGTCATCGCCGCGCTCGCCGAAAGCGGCGGCCCGATCATGGACATCGTCGATTACAGCGAACACGCGATCGGCCAGGGCAGCAATGTGCAAGCCGCGGCCTATGTCGAATGCCGCACCGCCGACGGGAAAAGCCTGTTCGGCTGCGGGCTCGACACCGACGTTGCGACGGCGAGTGTGCGGGCGATCCTGTCGGCGGCAAATGGCGCGTAAAAGTCCACCCCTCCACCACTTCGTGGTCCCCCTCCCCGCCGCTACGCGACAGGGAGGAACCCGTGCAAAAAGCGTCGCGAAGCGACACCGCCAAGATCCTCCCTGTGCCGAAGGCATGGGGAGGTGGCAGCGCGAAGCGCTGACGGAGGGGCCACTAGCGCGACGCCAAAATCAGCCGAACCACCCCCTCAACCACAGCATACACATCCTTCAAAACATCCGCAGCCGCCACCCGAACGACACCAAAGCCCTGCCCCATCAGCCACGCATCGCGCACAGCATCGCGCTCCACCCGAAAGTCATGCGCCAACCCGTCCACTTCGACGATCAACCGCACATCCGGCGCATAAAAATCCGCCACATAGGCTCCCACCGGATGCTGCCGCCGAAACTTCACCCCGCCCGGCCGCGCCCGTAACCGCTGCCACAGCAGTACCTCGGGCGGAGACATGTTGCGTCGCAACCCGCGCGCGATCTTCACCGTAGCTCTGGAAGTCGAACGCCCCACAACCCCTCCCCAATCAATCCTCCCTGTGGCCGAAAGGCCATGGGGAGGTGGCAGCCGCAAAGCGGCTGACGGAGGGGCAATGGCGCAGGCGCCCTAGCCCCTCCACCACCCTACGGGCGGTCCCCCTCCCCACGCCTACGGCGCAGGGAGGAACATTAGAAGGCGAACCGCCTCCATCCCGGACCAAACCCCTAAATCCCTCCAAATCCTCCCTGTGCCGAAGGCATGGGGAGGGGGACCGCTCGCGCAGCGAGTGGTGGAGGGGCGATAACACCGGCGAAGTGGTTACGACCTGCCGCCGCCCGCAAAATGTTCGCGTCAGATGGCGCCAGAAAGCTTCCTCGAAAATTTTCAGAAAAGCCTTTCCTACAATTCACCCATATGGTTCATTCTAATGGTTTCACATAACCTAAAGGACGAATCGATGGACGACACCCCGCACAACCCCGCGCTTATCCCCGCCCCCGCCAGCTATCACTGGACCCCGACACTCCAGCGCGACTTTCTCGAGGCCTTCGCCGCCAACGGGTCGGTGAAGATTTCCGCGGCCAAGGTCGGCATGTCGCCGTCCGCGGTCTATCAGCTCAAGCAGCGGACCGAGGGTGCGGCGTTCAGGCTTGGCTGCGCCGCGGCGCTGCTCATCGCGCGCGGGCGGCTCGTCGACGAGCTGCTCGACCGTGCGATCTGGGGGCATGACGAGACGGCCGAGCTGATGCGCGAGGAGGGCCGCAGCTTTGCCAAGCGCCGCCGCATCGACAGCCGCATTGGCCTCGCCATGCTCGCGCGGCTCGACAAGATGGTCGAAACGCGCGCCCGCGAAGGCGAAGAGATGCTCGCGCAGGTCATCGCCGGCGACTGGCCGGGTTTCCTGTCGCTGTTCGCCATCGATGCCGAGAACAGCGACGCCGAGGCGAAACAGACGGGCGGGATGGCTGCCGCCCTCGCGCTCTGGCTCGCCGGGCGCGACAACCGCGCCAACCCGCTCGCCGGCCTGTGGCGCGGAACCGCGATCGCGCATGAAGTTGCGCAGTTTTCCGTCGCTTCCGCAAACGACAACGCGCCCGATATCACCCCCGAGGACGCAGCCGCCGCGATGACCGTGTGGCACGACGACCACCATGAAGAATGGCGCACCAATTTCCCGCCGCCCGAGGGCTTCGCGGGCACCGAGGAAGGCGCGTTCGGCGAGGACGACTATGAACGCGCGCTCGACATCGACGAGGAAGTTGCCTGGGAAGACGCGCGCACCACCGCTTTCGCCCCGCTGCGCCAGGCCGGCGAAACCGCCCGCCGCGCCTTCTTCGCGCTGCCTGATCCGGCGAATGACGTCGGACGCGACGACGACGGCGGAGGAATCTCGCCCAAGGACACAGCCAAGGACACAGAGGCAGAACGACAGGCAGATCCGCGCCGACAGGCGCCCTGACGAAATCGTCGAGCCGTTGCCGGGCGCGATGCAGGGCTCCGCCCGCGTCTCGCGCCTTCCTCGCGTCTTGGTGCCTTTGTGCGAGACAAGATCCTTCCTGCGGCGAAACCGCGGGAAGGTAGCGGTCCCGCACAGGCTGACGAGAGGCCGATGGCGCCGCACGCATGCACCGCCGCCATCAACCCATGCCTTACAATCGCCCCACCTCGCCCCCATATCGGGTTCATCGCGGCACAGGTTCAACCGTAGGCCGCCGCGGCTGAGAGACCCCCCGTTATGATTGGGCGCTCCCGCTTACCAGGAGGAGCCGCACATATGGACCCCACCGACACCGATACGCCGCCCGTTCCCGCAAAGCCGCGGTCGAGCTATACGTTTCGCCGGAACCGCGTCCCGCTGCCGCGCGACGAGGCACAGCGCCAGGGCGACATCAGCCAGCTTGCCTTTCTGACGATGGGCGGGCGCGATCCGGCGGTGGCGTTCCTCAACGCCGACAATCCCGAGCTGGGCGGCCGTCCGCTCGCGCTTGCGACCGCCAGTGCCGAGGGTTTTGCCCGCGTTGCCGACGCGATCCGCGCCCGCGCCGCCAACGACCCATGAGCCGCGCGATCAACCTCACGCTCCCCGAAAGCGAAGTGACGGCGATCTGCCGCGCCGCGGGGATCAGCGTCAGCGCGATCGAGCCGCTGAAATCGGGCGGCACGCGCGTCGTCTGCACCACCGGCGAAGGCGCCGACGAGATCCGCCTGCGGCTGGCCGGCAATATCATCGACGGCGTCGTCGACCGGTACCGCTTCTATCGCCCGCCCGAACGCTGAAAGAGCGCAACAAATATTCGTGCGCGGCAAAGCAATATCGTGGCGGTCGCCGCGAAATGTTTTTGCCCAATTCGACGCCGTGCCGCGGCTTCGATAAGCCGCGGCGAACCCCGATGATTTTGGATTGATTTTGCGTCCGATTTGACTTTTCGACTCTTTTACCCCATATTCGGGAGGCTAACGTCGCATGCGACGGAAATATGATGCCGATACGGCAGATTCTTCCCTTCACACGCTACCAGCTCCCACCGGTGCCTTTTGCCGGGGGATCACCTATTTCCGTGAAAGGAAAACACTATGGCTACCGGCATCGTAAAATTCTTCAGCATCGACAAGGGCTATGGCTTTATCGAAAACGAAGATGGTTCGGGCGACAATTTCGTCCACATCACGGCCGTCCAGAACGCCGGCATGACCTCGCTGAACAAGGATCAGCGCGTCTCCTACGAACTGGAAACCGGCAAGAACGGCAAGACCTCGGCAGTCAACCTCCAGTCGGCCTGATCATTTGGCCAAAGAGGAACTGATGACTTTCGAAGGGCAGATCGACGAGATCCTGCCCGACGGGCGCTTCGGCGTCGTTCTCGAAAATGGTCATCGGGTCATCGTTTACACGGCCGGCCGGATGCGGCGTTTCCGCATCCGGTCGGTCGTCGGCGACGCGGTTCGCGTCGAGATGACTCCCTATGACCTGACCAAAGGCCGTCTCGTCTATCGCGAACGCGGTGGCGGACCGGTCACCCCCGGCCAGCGCAAACGGCGCTGACCGGGTTCGGGTCCCGGCGCCAAAGGCGCGGTGACCCCTTCCAGAAAGGCTGCGGCGCACACGGTGCCGACGCCCAAAAAAACAACACACAAGCAAAGATAAAAATGATGACGATGTTTCAATCCACTTCGATTTTCCCCGCTCTGCCCGCGCTGTCGCTGGCCGGCAAGGCGATGACGGCCAGCCCGTCGCGCCGCCGCCGTCCGACCCTGTCGCGCCGCGAGCTCCGGCGTTTGATCGCCGATATGGTCGATTGACCTAAACCCTAAGGAAGCAGCCATGTCGGCCACCATCGATTTCTATCGCACGCAGGCCGAAAAATGCTCGGCAGAGGCCGACGCCTCGCCGCTCAGCCAGGTCCGCGACCGCAATCTGCGCGCCGCTGCGGCGTGGCAGGCGATGGCCGACAAGCTGCTCCACACCGAAAAGCTGCGCGCCGAAAAGGAAAGCCAGGCCGCCGCGCATCGCACGGCGAACGAGGCGTAAGCGCCTTTCTGCGGCAGCGATGAAACAGGCATATAAAGAATTCTTTATATGCCTGTTGACAACGGGCCGCCTCCCGCTATCCTGAAAGCTGTCGAGGTTCTCCGCATCGCTTGCGCGGCGCGGAGCTAAGACGGGAAGCCGGTGCAAATCCGGCGCTGCCCCCGCAACTGTAAGCGGCGAGCGGCGGTCACCATGCGTCACTGGTTCGGCAAGGACCGGGAAGGCCCGACCGCTGCGTTGACCCGCAAGCCAGGAGACCTGCCTCGTCAGATACGTCCTCCGGCGGGGTGTCCGGGCTGGCCGATGCATGGCTGCGCCCCGTCTTGCCTTTTGGGGTGCGGATCCCCGTGCCGTCGCGTCCGTCCGCCGCCCTTGCCCAACGCAAGGTGCCTGATCATGACCGTCGCTGTCGCAACCCTCGGCTTCCCCCGCATCGGCCTTCGCCGCGAACTCAAACATGCCCTCGAAAGCTATTGGGCCGGCAAATCGACTCTCGCCGACCTCCAGACCGCGGCATCGGGCCTCCGCGTCGCCAACTGGGCCCGCCAGAAAGCGCTCGGCGCCGACATCCTGCCGTCGAACGACTTCTCGCTCTATGACCATGTCCTCGACACCAGCGCCCTGATCGGCGCCGTCCCACCACGCTATGACTGGAGCGGCGAGACGGTCGATCCCGACCTCTATTTCGCCATGGCCCGCGGCGCCCACGGCCCCGCGGCCTGCGGCCACAGCCACGACACGACCGCGCAGGAAATGACCAAATGGTTCGACACCAACTATCATTTCCTCGTCCCCGAACTCACCGCCGGCCAGACATTCCGGATCGCCTCGACCAAGATCTTCGACGAATTTCAGGAAGCGAAAGCACTGGGTTACCAGACGCGCCCCGTCATCCTCGGCCCCGTCTCCTATCTGATGCTCGCCAAGGGCAAGGCGGTCGAGCCGCTGGCGCTCCTGCCGCAACTCCTCGACACCTACGCCGAAATCCTGTCGCGCCTCGTCCGGCTGGGCGCCGATTGGGTCCAGATCGACGAGCCCTGCCTCGTCCTCGACCTCACCA
The DNA here is from genome assembly GCF_965227415.1 of Sphingopyxis sp. Classification (GTDB taxonomy): domain Bacteria; phylum Pseudomonadota; class Alphaproteobacteria; order Sphingomonadales; family Sphingomonadaceae; genus Sphingopyxis. Next base: position 1,220,457 of record NZ_OZ245749.1, read on the forward strand.
CCGAACAACGCACCGCGTTCGAACGGGCTTACGCCCGCCTCGCCACCCGCGGCCCGAAGCTGATGCTGACGACATACTTCGGCAGCCTCGGCGACAATCTTGATCTCGTCGCCGACCTCCCCGTCCACGGCCTCCACCTCGATCTTGTCCGTGCTCCGGAGCAGCTCGAACCCGCGCTGGCGAGGCTTCAGCCGCACGTCCTGCTGTCGCTCGGCGTGATCGACGGCCGCAACATCTGGCGCGCCAACCTCCCCGACCTCCACTGGCGCCTGAAGGAGCTGGCGCGCAAACGCGACTTCATCCTCGCCCCATCCTGCTCGCTCCTCCACACCCCCGTCGACCTCGATCTCGAAACCGCACTCGACCCCGAAATCGCCCAATGGCTCAGCTTTGCGGTGCAGAAGATCGAGGAACTCGCGGCGCTCGCCAAAGCGTTGAACGAGGGCGGGGACGCCAGCTTCGTCGCCTTCTCGGCGTCAAGGATGGCTGCGGTCGCCCGCAAGACCTCGCCGAAAATTCACGACCCCGCCGTTACGCAGCGCCTCGCCGCGCTCGACGAAGCCGCCACCCGCCGCGCCGCGCCGTTTGCGACGCGCCGCAACGCCCAGCAGAAACGCCTTGCCCTCCCCGCCTATCCAACGACGACGATCGGCAGCTTCCCGCAGACCGCGGAGGTCCGCAAGGCCCGCGCCGCGCACATCAAGGGCGAGATCGACGACGACGCCTATGACCAATATCTGCGCGTCGAAACGCGCGCCGCGGTCAAATGGCAGGAAGAGATCGGCCTCGACGTCCTTGTCCACGGCGAGTTCGAGCGCAACGACATGGTGCAATATTTCGGCGAGCAGCTGAGCGGTTTCGCCTTCACGCGCGCCGGCTGGGTGCAAAGCTATGGCTCGCGCTGCGTCCGCCCGCCGATCCTCTATGGCGACGTGTCGCGCCCGGCGCCGATGACCGTCGCCTGGTGGCGCTATGCGCAGGACCAGACCGACTTGCCCGTCAAGGGCATGCTCACCGGCCCCGTCACCATCCTCAACTGGTCCTTCGTCCGCGACGACCAGCCGCGCGAGACGAGCTGCCGCCAGATCGCGCTCGCCATCCGCGACGAGGTGCAGGATCTGGAAGCCGCTGGCGCCGCGATCATCCAGATCGACGAAGCCGCACTGCGCGAAGGCTTGCCGCTCCGCCGCTCCGAGTGGCAGCATTATCTGGATTGGGCGGTCGAAAGCTTCCGCATCACCGCCAGCGGCGTCCGCGACGACACGCAGATCCACACCCATATGTGCTACTCGGAATTCAACGACATCATCCGGGCGATCGGTGCGATGGACGCCGACGTGATCTCGATCGAGACCGCAAGGTCGCAGATGGAACTGCTCGACGCTTTCGCGTCCTATGCCTATCCGAACGAAGTCGGCCCCGGCGTCTATGACATCCACAGCCCGCGCATTCCGGCAGAGCGCGAGATGACCGACCTCCTCACGCTCGCCGGCAAGCATCTTCCGCCGCAGCAGATCTGGGTCAATCCCGACTGCGGGCTGAAGACGCGCAAGTGGGACGAGGTGCGCCCCGCGCTGACCGCGATGGTCGCCGCGGCGAAATCGATGCGCGCCCGCGCTCTGGTCAAGGAGGCCTATCTTGCAAAATGAGGCGATGCCGGACGGCCAGCCCGCCGTCCGCGTCACCGCGATGCCCGCCAACGCCAATGTCTATGGCGACATCTTCGGTGGCTGGCTGATGGCGCAGATGGACCTTGCCGCGTCCTCGGTCGCCTCGCTCCATGCACGCGGCCGCGCGGTGACGATTTCGGTGGAAGGGATGACCTTCCACCGACCTGTCTTTGTCGGCGACGAGGTGTCGGTGTTCGGACGGCTGATCAAGGTCGGCCGCACTTCGATGCATGTCGAGGTCGAAACCTGGGCGCGCGACCGCCATGCGGAGGACGGCCACAAAGTGACGCAGGCAATCTTCATCTTCGTCGCGGTGGGTCCCGACCGACGGCCACGCGCCGTCCGGCCGGCCGCTGCGGCCTAGACCGCCCCGACGCCGAGCGGTGCCATCCCGCGCAACCGCTCGGCGTCGCGCGACGGCGGCGAACCGAACGCGCGGCTGTATTCGCGGCTGAACTGGGACGCGCTCTCATAACCCACTGAATAGGCCGTGCGGCTCGCCTCGGCGCCGCTCGCCAGCAACCGCCGCGCCGCGTGAAGGCGCAACGTCTTTTGATATTGCAGCGGACTCATCGCGGTCGCCGCCTTGAAATGGCGGTGGAAGGACGCGACGCTCATCCCTGCAATATCGGCGAGCGCGGTGGTGCGCAGCGCCTCGTCATAATGCGTTCGCATCCACCCGATCGCGCGGCGGACGCGCGACAGGCGGCTGTCTTCCTGCGCGATCTGGCAAAGCTGACCGCCGAGCGGCCCCTGCAGCAGGCGATAGAGGATCTCGCGCTCGCGCATCGGCGCCAGCATCGAAATATCGTCGGGCCGGTCGAGCAATCCCAGCAGCCCCGCCCACGCTTCGAGCAAGGCGGGAGTCACCGCGCTGGTCGCAAATCCCGGCTGTTCGCTGCCCGGCGGTTCGACGCCGATCGACCCCGCCGGCATCGTCGCGATCAGATCGGCAAGCACCGCGCGGTCGATCCGTAAAGCAGCGGCGACATAGGGTCTGTCGGGGCTCGCCTCGACCACGCGGCCGACTGCCGGCAGGTCGAGCGAGGCAACGAAATAGCTCGACGCGTCGTAATTCACCACCGCATCGCCGATGACCACCTGCTTCGTTCCTTGCAGGATCAGGCAGGTGACCGGTTCATACAGCGTCGCGGTTCCGGTCGTCGGCTCGGTCATCGTACTGATGATGACGCGCGGGATCGGCGCCTCATAATAGGCGGAATTGACGTGCCGCATCACTTGAGCGCGGATCGAGTCGAGCGTGTCTTGCATGATGCCGACATCGGCCTTTGCCGGGCGCCGCGCAAGCTTTGGCTCCGCGGCTGCGCATGCTTTGATAGGATCGGGCAAGCGAACGCCATGATCGGGCAGCGCCGAAAGCGCGCGAAGGCCTATGTTGAGCGGGACAGGGCATTCCTCCCCCGCCCTGCAATCCCAAGGAGTCCCTCATGACCCAGTTCCATGCCAAATCGACCACCGACGACGTGCTTGCGAGCGTCGACCTGACCGGCAAGCGCATTCTCGTCACCGGCGTGTCGGCCGGCCTCGGCGTCGAAACCGCGCGCAGCCTCGCCGCTCACGGCGCCGATGTCGTCGGCGCCGCGCGCGACCTTGCCAAGGCCGAAGGCGCGACCGCCGAAGTCCGCGAGGCCGCCGCGGCTGGCGGCGGCAGCTTCGAGCTGATCGAACTCGACCTCGCCTCGCTGGCCAGCGTTCGCGCTGCCGCCGACAAGCTGGTCGCCGACGGTCGCACGTTCGACGTCATCATCACCAACGCCGGCGTGATGGCTGCGCCTTTCGGCAAGACCGTCGACGGTTTCGAAACGCAGTTCGGCACCAACCACCTCGGCCACTTCACCTTCGTCAACCGCATCGCCTCGCTGATCAAGGAGGGCGGCCGCCTCGTCAGCCTGGCGTCGTCGGGACACCGCTTCTCGAACGTCGACCTCGACGATCCGAACTTCGACCGCGGCGATTATGATCCGTGGATCGCTTATGGCCGCGCGAAGACCGCGAACATCCTCTTCGCGGTCGAATTCGACCGGCGCCACAAGGACCGCGGCATCCGCGGCGTCGCGCTCCATCCGGGCGGCATCCACACCGAACTCGGCCGCCATCTCTCGCCCGGCGATCTCGAAGCGCTGGTCGAGCGGATCAACGCAGCCGCGAAGGAATCGGGCGCCGAAACCTTCGAATTCAAATCTATCCCACAAGGGGCCGCGACGTCGGTCTGGGCTGCGGTCGTCGCCAATGCCGACGCGGTCGGCGGCCGCTATTGCGAGGATTGCCACGTCGCCGACCTCGTCGAAGGCGAAGGCGTGCGCGCCGGCGTGCGCGCCTATGCGCTCGACGCCGAAACCGCCAAGGCGCTGTGGGCAAAGAGCGAAGAGATGGTCGGCGAGCGCTTTTGAGCCTCTCCGCCGACGGTCAGTCGACCGTCCAATAGTCGGTGTCGCCGCTGGGGGTCCGCCCCCGGCGGCACACGGTTTCGCCATCCTTCGTCAGTTCGGCCCAGCTGCCGATCGGCTCGTGCTCCATCAGCGCGAGCGCCGCCGCAACATCCTCGGCCTCGAACGTCACGCGCTTCTCCAGTCCGAACCAGCGGTCCTCATAACGCAGCATGTAGGTGTCGGTCGGCCGCGGCTCGGGCTGCGGCACGGCAGCGCGCTCCTGTCCGGCATCGGTCGGGCGCGGCAGACAATCGCAGCCGCCGCGCGGCCGATCGTCTCGATTGTCGGGGGGGATTTTCACAAGGGGAAGACCTTCGTTGGGGGGATGCGAAGGGGCCGCGAGCAAGCCGAAAGGCTGTGACCGCCACCGGGCGAAGATTGATCGGCTATGTGTCTCCTTGCCGCACATGCGGCCTTGTCGGGTCGGCGCCCCCACAGCGTCGGCGACCTCATAAAATCGGTGCTATTTCATTCGCATGGCAGAGGCATGACCCGCCGCCGCTTTCGACGGGCGCCCCCTCCGAATCGACCAACGGCATCGCGGCCGCGCGACGGAGCGCCGCCGATCGGCGTCATCCGGCCGGTGCCGGCACCCAGACCTTTGGCCCATCGACGAAGCGGCGCTGAAGACTTTCGAGCGTCGCGGCATTGCCCTTCGCGAAAAATGCGACGAGCGCGCGGCCGCCCTCGCTATCGGGATAGCCCGTCGACGTCAGCCGCAAACGCGTACCCTCGCCCTCGGGCGCCAGCTCGAAAATTCCCGTGACCTTCTTATAATCATCCCAGTGCGGAAAGCCGTCGGGCGCCTTGATCGTGCGGAACACAAGCAGCCGCCCGGGAATATGCGCGACGAACTGCTGCCAGATCGCTCCCGGTCCCCCCGCCAGTTCGGCGGGGTCATAGCTCGTTTCCAGGATGCCGGTTTCGCCTTCCGCCCAGCGCGCGAGCGGCACCGCCCACGTCGTCCAGCCCTCGGGCGTCGAGACGGCGGCCCACACCTCGGCAGGCGGCGCCGCCACGAACGCGCTGTGCGTCATCGTTACCGTGCCGTCGGCTTCGGTCCGCGTCGCGACCTCGACCGGCACCGCCGCAAGGGCTGCCGGCTCGGCGACGGGGATTTCCGCGGGCGCCTCCTGCGCAACGACGGGTCCCGCAACCAGCAGCGCGGCGGCAAGCGCGACCGCGCGCATCACGCGACCTCCGCCAACGGATGCGGCGCCGAAAAGCGCTGGCGATATTCCTGCGGCGCCAGGCCGGTGATGCGGTGAAAGAGTTTGCGGAACGCCGCAGCATCCTCATAGCCGACCGACCAGGCGATCTGGTCGACCGTTCGCTTGGTGAATTCGAGCAGCTCGCGCGCCTTGCCGACGCGGATATGCTGGACATATTCGACCGGCGTCATGCCCGTCGCGGCCTTGAAACGTCGCTGGAACGTGCGCTCCTCCATCCCGGCCTCGCCTGCCATCTCGGGAAGCGTGACGGGCCCGGCGCCTCGCGATTGCAACCAGTGCTGGACCTTCAGAATCGCCTCGTCGCCATGCGTCAGCTTCGGCGCGAAGCTGGCATAATTTTTCTGTTCGCGCCCCGATGGGTCGATCAGCAGGAAGCGCGCCGTCTCCATCATCACCGACGGCCCCAGAAGCCGTTCGACGATGCGCAGCCCCAGGTCGGTCCACGCCATCAACCCGCCTGCCGTGACGATATCGCCGTCGTCGATCACCATCCGGTCGGCTTCGAGCCGTACGTCGGGAAAGCGTGTGCGGAACTCCTCGGCGAAGTACCAGTGTGTCGTCGCCGGCCGGCCGCTCAGCAGACCCGTCGCCGCGAGCGCGAACGACCCGCCGCAATTCGACGCCAATGTCGTGCCCTGCGCGTGCCGATCGAGCAGCCAGCGCGCATAGGGCGCGACCTCCTCGGCCTCGAGCAGCTTGTGCAGGCTCCCCGGCGCAATGATCACTGCGGGCGAATTGCTGGCGGGCTCGTCAGGATGGCTGTCGAAACAGCGCGCGAAGCCGCCGCCGTCCTGCAATCGCCAGTGGCTCGCACGTATCGGTGCGCGCCCATGATCGACCGCAAACCGTCCCGCGATGTGGAACAGGTCGGTGATCCCGTGGACCATGCCGATCTGGCAATCGGGATACAGCATCATCCCGACCTCGATCAGTGTAGACGGGGCGTCGGGCACCTTCAGTTTCGGCATATCGCGTCCCCTCGTCGCTCTCGTTTCGCAATCGGCCCGCATAATGTCGTGTCCGCCAATCCCGCACAACCCCGGACCGGCCTATCTCTGTTTTCACCGGCGGACGACCCGTCTTTCACGAAGCGAAAGGAACCATGACATGACCACGATCACCACCAATGACGGCACGCACATCTTCTACAAGGACTGGGGTCCGAAGGACGGGCAGCCGATCGTCTTCTCGCACGGCTGGCCGCTCAGCGCCGACGCCTGGGACGCCCAGATGGTGTTCTTCGCAAACCAGGGCTTCCGCACCATCGCCCACGATCGCCGCAGCCACGGCCGGTCGGACCAGGTCTGGGACAATAATAATATGGACCAATATGCCGACGACCTTGGCGAGCTGATCGAACAGCTGAACCTGAAGGACGTCATCCTCGTCGGCCACTCGACCGGCGGCGGCGAAGTCACCCGCTATATCGGTCGCCATGGCACTGCCCGCGTTGCCAAGGTCGCGTTGATCGGCGCGGTTCCCCCGCTGATGCTCAAGACCGAAGCCAATCCCGGCGGCCTGCCGCTCGACGTTTTCGACGGCATCCGCAAGGGCACCTTCGACAACCGCGCGCAGTTCTTCAAGGACCTGACGCTCCCCTTCTATGGCTATAACCGTGACGGCGCGACGGTCAGCGAAGCCGTCCGCGATGAATTCGTCCGCCAAGGCATGAACGGCGGCCTCAAGGGCCTTCTCGACAGCATCCGCGCTTTCTCGGAGAGCGACTTCAACGAGGATCTCAAGAAGTTCGACAAGCCGACGCTCGTCCTCCATGGCGACGACGACCAGATCGTGCCGATCGGCGCCGCTGCGCTGTCGACGGTAAAGATCGTCAAGCAGGCGGTGCTCAAGGTTTATGCCGGCGGCGCCCACGGCCTGACGGTCACCGAACAGGACCGGTTCAACGCCGACCTTCTCGACTTCATCAACAGCTGATAAGGAAGAGGCGCGGCTCCCCCACCGCGCCTCCTCGCCTTTTAAGGAGACGTGTCATGATCCTCGGTTTGACCATCCCGCAATTCACCACGCTGCATGTCTTGATCAGCCTTGTCGGCATCCTCGCCGGCCTCATCGCGCTTCCCGCTTTTGCCCGAGGCCGCGTCCTGCCCCGCACGAACGTCATTTTCCTCTGGTTCACACAGCTCACCAACCTGACCGGCTTCCTCTTCCCGATTGTCGCCTTCACGCCGGCGCTGGGCGTTGGCATCTTGTCTACGCTGATCCTCGCGGTCGCTTTCTGGGCCTGGTACGGCCGCAAGCTCGCCGGCGGTGCTGCACCGATTTATGCGGTCACCGCAACGATCTGTCTCTGGCTCAACCTGTTCGTGCTGATCGTGCAATCCTTCCTGAAGGTCCCCGCGCTCAACGCCCTGGCGCCCAATGGCAACGAGCCGCCGTTCGCTCTCGCCCAGGGCGGCCTGCTGGTCCTGATGGTCGCCCTCGGCTATTTCGCCTTCAAGGCCAGCCGCAATCGGGCGGTGGTTTGAGAAGAGCGCAGTGTCCCCGCGAAGGCGGGGACCCATCTTCCGCCATTTCATGATAGCGCCACCAGGTGATGCGCCCCCGCCTCCGCGGGCGCACACATTATTTCAGCGGACGATCGCTAGCGATATCGTCAGCTGATCCCCTCTTGCACGACCTTCCCTTTACGTTAAGGTAAGTTTCAATCCGCAACTTGAGAGAGTGATTCATGGCCCTTCCCCCGATCTTCGACCGCCTGCGCCTGCCCGTCATCGGCTCGCCGCTGTTCATCGTTTCGGGCCCCGAGCTGGTCATCGCACAGTGCAAGGCCGGCGTCGTCGGCAGCTTCCCGGCGCTCAACGCGCGCCCGCAGACCTTGCTCGACGAGTGGCTGCACCAGATCACCGAAGAGCTTGCGGCATGGGACCGCGACAATCCCGACCGGCTGTCGGCACCCTATGCCGTCAACCAGATCGTCCATAAATCCAACGACCGCCTCGAACAGGACATCGCGACCTGCGCCAAGTGGAAGGTGCCGATCACGATCACCTCCTTGGGTGCGCGCGAAGAGCTCAACCAGGCGGTGCACAGCTGGGGCGGCATTACGCTCCACGATGTCATCGACGACCGTTTTGCGCGCAAGGCTGTCGAAAAGGGGGCCGACGGCCTGATCCCCGTCGCGGCGGGGGCCGGGGGCCACGCCGGCCGCCAGTCGCCCTTTGCGCTGGTGCAGGAAATTCGCGAATGGTTCGACGGCCCCGTCGCGCTGTCGGGCGCCATCGGCCATGGCCGCTCGATCCTCGCCGCGCAGGCCTGCGGCGCCGACCTCGCCTATATCGGCAGCGCCTTCATCGCGACCGCCGAAGCCAATGCCGAGGACGGCTACAAGAATGGCATCGTCGAGGGCCGCGCGGGCGACATCGTCTATTCGAACCTCTTCACCGGCGTGCACGGCAATTATCTTCGCCAGTCGATCGTGTCGGCGGGCATGGATCCCGACAACCTGCCCGAAGGCGACCTCAAGACAATGAACTTCGGCTCGGGCGGCAACACCAAGGTCAAGGCGTGGAAGGACATCTGGGGGTCGGGCCAGGGCATCGGCCCCGTCACCGCCGTGCGCCCGGTCGCCGAGTTCGTTGCCGAGCTGGAGGCGCAATATATCGCTGCGCGCCGCGAACTCGAAGCGAAGGTCCGGCTATAGCGCCAAAGCGCCTATCGGGTCAGATCGCGACCTGACTGCCCAGTTCGACCACGCGGTTCGTCGGCAGGCGGAAATATTCCATCGCGCTTTCCGAATTTCGCAGCATCCAGGCGAACAGCTTTTCACGCCAGATCGGCATGCCCGGCTTGCTCGCGGCGATCAGCGTCTGGCGCGAGAGGAAGAAGCTCGTCTCGAGCATCTTGAATTCGCCGCCGCATCCGGTGGTGCGCTTCAACGCCTCGGGCACATCGACCGGCTGCATGAAGCCATAATTCAGGATCAGCCGGTGAAACCCCTGCCCCAGTGCGTCGAGCTGGCACAGCTTGGCTTCGGGAACGAAGGGCACGTCGGCAATCTTGATCGTGAGCAGGATGATCCGCTCGTGCAGCACCTTGTTGTGCTTGAGGTTATGCAGCAGCGCGTGCGGCACGCCGTCGGAGCTCGAGGTCATGAAGACCGCGGTGCCCGGCACGCGCGTCGCGCTGTTCGCCGCCGACTTCACGAACACCGGGATCGGCATCGCGCCCTCGGCCATTTCCTGCTGCATCAGCTTGCGTCCGCGCGACCAGGTGGTCAGCATCGTGAAGATGATCATGCCGATCGCCAGCGGCACCCAGCCACCGTCGGGCACCTTGATCAGGTTGGCGCCGAAATAGGCGATATCGACGATGAAGAAGACGGCGAGCACCGGCAACGCCTTCCATGCCGGCCAGCGCCACAGCACGAACAGCACGACGCTCATCAAACAAGTATCGATGAACATCGCGCCCGTCACCGCGATGCCATAGGCCGCGGCCAGGTTGCTCGAAGATCCGAAGAAGAGGACGAGGATGATCACCATGATCATCAGGAACCAGTTCACGACCGGAATATAGATCTGCCCCTGCGCCGACGCGCTCGTATGCTCGACGCGCAGGCGCGGGATAAAGCCCAGCTGGATCGCCTGCTGGGTCAGCGAGAAGGCGCCCGAAATCACCGCCTGGCTCGCGATGATCGTCGCGAGCAGCGCGAGGATGACGACCGGCACTTTCCACGCCTCGGGCATCATCAGGAAGAAGGGATCCTGGACAAGCTGCGCGGTCGGCGCGACTTCGGCGGCCAGCACCATCGCGCCTTGCCCCATATAGTTCAGCATCAGCGCCGGAAGCACGAAGGCCAGCCAGCTCAGTCCGATCGGCGCGCGCCCGAAATGCCCCATGTCGGCATAGAGTGCCTCGGCGCCGGTCACGGCTAGCACCACGGCGCCCAGCGCGATGAACGCGGTGAACCCGTCGTAATAGAAAAAGCGCAGCGCGTTGACCGGGTTCAGCGTGTGCATGACGATCGTCGGATGATCGACGATGTGCATCACGCCCAGCACCGCGAGCATCGCGAAATACAGCAGCATGATCGGGCCGAACAACATGCCCACCTTCGCCGTCCCGCGCGACTGGATCGCGAAGATGCCGATCAGGATCGCCAGCGCGATCGGCACGATATAGGGCTCGAACCCGCGGCTTACATATTGCAGGCCCTCGGTCGCCGACAGCACCGACATTGCCGGCGTGATCATGCTGTCGCCATAGAACAGCGCGGTCGCGAACACGCCGAGCAGCACGATCGGCCACGTCCAGCGCTTGCCTTCCGATTGCCGGCTGATCAGCGCGAGCAGGGCTAGGCTGCCCCCCTCGCCCTTGTTGTCGGCCTTCATGATCGTCAGCACATATTTGAACGTCACGACCAGCATCATCGACCAGAACACCAGGCTCAGCACGCCATAGATGTGCAGCTGGTCGGCCTCGATCGAATGATGGCCCGCAAAGGTCTCGCGAAACGCGTAAAGCGGGCTCGTGCCAATGTCGCCGAACACCACGCCCACCGCGCCGACGGCAAGCTTCAGCTTGCCATCCGAATGATGTCCGTGGCCGTAATGGACCGTTTCGGCGGCAGCAGTCGGGGCGATGCCCGACCCGCTCGCCGCCTGTTGCGACTCAGCAGTCATTGCGCGCCTTTAGACGAGCCTGCGCAGAGTGAATAGGTTCCAATTCGGAACGCATCTCTAGGGCGCGGCCTGCGTCTCGGGCGGCAAGACCGGTCCCATCGCCTCGCGAAGCTGCGAAAGCCTGAGTTCCAGGTCAGGCCGCCATGGCGCACCGGCGGGCGATCGCGCCAGAAGCTGGCTCCACACGGCATCCGCGCCCTTCAAGTCACCGCTCTGCGCCATCGCGAGTCCGGCAAAAAAGGGCGGCGCCGGATGCGACGGATCGCGTTTCGCGGCCTCGTCGAAAGCCAGCGCGGCCGCAGGCGACATCACACCGCCGCCATGCGCGACGAGCGCGTTGCCCAGCCCGACCCACAGGTCGACATTGTCGGGATATTTCTCCAGCCCCTTTTCAAGCGCTTGCGAGGCGAGCTCGGTCTTGCCCGTGCGCATGAAGCCGTCCGACATGCCGATCCATTGCGCCGCCGGACCGAACCGGTCGGCCATGCCCTGCTGCCGGTCGGTAAGCGCTTCGCCGAACCCTTCGGATTCGGCGGCCTTCGCCACCGGCTTGCCGGCCAGCGACGGACTGCCCTGCAACGCATAACCCGCAAGCCCCAGCATGATCGCCGCCCCGGCCAGCGGCCGCGAGACCGCGGGCAGCTTGCCGATCCAGAAGATGCCGCCGGCCGTCAGCGCGGCTGCGATGAGGATCCACACCCAGATCATGCCGCATCCTCCCCGTCGGCGTCGCCGCGGCGAAACCGCCCGAACGCCAGCCAGCCGCCGAGCGCGAGAAACAGCAAAGGCCCAAGCCACAGCAGCGCGGTCGCCGCATCGAACGGCGGATCATAGCTCACCCAATTGCCATAGCGCGCGACGAGCCATTTACGGATCGCATCGGGGTCCTCCCCCGCGGCGATCTTCGTGCGCACCTCGTGCCGCATGTCGCCCGCCAGCGGCGCATCGCTGTCGGCGATCGACTGCCCCTGACAAACCAGACAGCGCAGCGTCTCCATCAACGCCTTAGCCTTCGCTTCCTGCGCCGGATCGCGCAGCTGTTGATAGGCATAGGGTGCGGGTGGCAGGCGGTCCTGGGCGGTTGCGGGGAAGGGTAATAGGATCAGCAGCGAAACCAAAAACACCCGTGCTCCCCCGCGAAGGCGGGGGTCCAGGGCGAGGTTTTGTCGCGCCGGCTTCTTGCCTCTCTGGATCCCCGCCTTCGCGGGGAAACCAGTTGAAAGAAGCTGCCGCACGCTCACTTCATCGCCTCCAGCTTGGCGACGATTTCGGGCACCTGCTCGGCCAGGATCACGCCCTGGATCTGCTCGCGGATGATCCCCTTGCCGTCGATCAGGAAGGTCTCGGGCACCCCCGACGAACCCAGCGCGATCTGCACGCTGCTTTGCTGGTCGGACCCGATGCGCTCGAACGGATTGCCGTTTTCCTGCAGGAACTGCGCGACATCGTCGGGCCGGTCGCGGATCGCGATGCCGTCGATCGGCACCCCCGCGGCTTTCAGCGCCTCGAGCTGCGGCGCTTCGGCGCGGCACGGAATGCACCAGCTCGCAAACACGTTGACCAGCCGCGGCCGCCCGTCGGCCAGCTGGCTGCTCTTCAGTCCCTCGACCCCCGCGGTCGCGGGCGGCAGGTCGAACAGCGGCATCGGCTTGTTGATCCATTGCGACTGGATCAGCGTCTCGGCGGGCACCGTCAGGCGATAGATGAAAGCGCCGAACAGCAACGCCATGATCGCCAGCGGCGCGAACAGGACCCAGCTCTTCTTCATGCGAAGCGCTCCTGCGCCTTACGCGCGCGCCGCGCGCGCCAGATTTCCAGCAATTGCGCGCGGCCGAGCAGCGACAGCGACGCACCGATCGCGATCAGCGCACCGCCCAGCCAGATCCACCACACCAGCGGCTTCCACCACAGGCGCAGCTGATAGCGGTCGGCCGACAGCCCATCGGCGCTCGGCACCGGCTGGCCGAGGACGACGTAAAGCTGTCCGCCCGGCCGCGTCAGCAGCGCGGCTTCGTTGGTCTCGGTCGGCGCCGTCCCCATCAGGCCGGGAAACGTCCGCGCTTCGGGGTGCAGCGTGAACGACGCACCCGAAGACGTCGTCGCGATCAGCGTCCCGCGGATCGCGGTAAAGTTCGGTCCGGCGACCGGCTTGACCCCGGCGAACTTCACCGAAAAATCGTCGACTTTCACCGTCTCGCCCGGCGCTGCGGCGACCAGCCGTTCCTTGATGAAGGCGCTTTCGGCCGCCATCCCGGCGAGCGCAACAGCGATGCCGAAATGCGCGATCACCATGCCCCATGTCGGCAGCGGGGTGCGGCGAAGATTGCGCTTCCAAAGCGGCGCCAGGCTCGCGACCGCAACGACGCCCGCGACCGTCATCCCCAGCAGCGGCAGCACGCCGACCTTGCCGCCGAACAGCACGAGCCCGAACAGCACCAGCGCACCGGCAAAGATCGCGACGGGCAGCCGCGTCCACAGCTTCTTGCCGTCGTCCCGGCGCCAGCTCAGCAGCGGCCCCGTGACCATCACGAGGCACAGGATCAGCGCCAGCGGTCCCGCGACCTTGTTGTAATAGGGCGGCCCGACCGAAATCTTCTCGCCCATCGCTTCGGCGACGATCGGATAGAGCGTGCCGAGCAGCACGAGCGCCAGAATCGTCGTGAGCAACAGATTGTTGATCACCAGCGATCCCTCACGGCTCATCAACGCGAACTTCTTGCCCTCGGCGACCGTTCCGGCGCGAAACGCGAACAGAGTCAGCGCGCCGCCGATATAGATCGCCATCAGCGCGAGCAGGAACGTTCCGCGCTCGGGATCGACTGCAAAGCTGTGGACGCTGGTCAGCAGCCCCGACCGGACGATGAACGTACCGACCATCGACATCGAAAAGGCGATCACCGCCAGCATCACCGTCCAGGCGCGCAGCGCGTTGCGCGTTGCCGTCACGGCGACCGAGTGGAGCAGCGCCGTCCCCGCGAGCCAGGGGATCAGCGACACATTCTCGACCGGGTCCCAGAACCACCAGCCGCCCCAGCCGAGCTCATAATAGGCCCAATAGCTGCCCGCGGTGATGCCGAGCGTCAGGAAGATCCAGCTGCCCAGCACCCACGGCCGCATCGCGCGGGCAAAGGCCGGACCGATCTCGCGCGTGATCAGCGCCCCGACGGCAAAGCTGAAGGCGATCGAAATTCCGACATAGCCCACATAGAGCGTCGGCGGATGGAAGGCGAGCCCAGGGTCCTGGAGCAGCGGATTGAGCCCCTGCCCATCGGGCGGCGCAACCGGCAATCGCTTGAACGGGTTCGACGAAAACAGCAGGAAAGCAAAGAAACCCAGGCTGAGCGCCGCCTGTGCCGCCAAAGTCGCGATCAGCGTGTCATTGCGCAGCCTTTTCTCGAAGATCGCGACCAGCGCGCCCGATACGCCCAGGATCGTCAGCCACAGCAGCATCGACCCTTCATGATTGCCCCAGGCGCCCGCGACCTTGAACAGCATCGGCTTCAGGCTGTGGCTGTTGCGCGCGACCAGTTCGACCGACATGTCCGAACGCACGAACAGCGTGATCAGCAAGGCAAAGGACACCGCGGTCAGCACGCCCTGCGCCACGCTCGCCGGGCGGACCAGCGCGGCCAGATCGTCCTTGCCGCTGCGCAGGTAAAATACGCCCGCGACCAGCGACAGGCTCGCCAGCGCCGCCGCGATCCACAGCAGGGCCAGGCCCAGTTCGGCGATCATTGGTAAACGCCCGGCAAAAGATCCGTCGCCCCCGCGAAGGCGGGGGCCGCAGTCGTTTTGCACAGCGGCGCTGGAGCAGGCCTCCAACGGCCCCCGCCTTCGCGGGGGCGACGGTACAGGGTCATCATACCTTCGGCGCCACCTTCATATTCTTCGGCATCTCGCCCATTTGCGGCGGCATATAGCGTTCGTCGTGCTTCGCCAGGATGCGGTCGGCGACGAAGGTCCCGTCGGCGCGCATCCGGCCGTCGGCGACCATGCCCGAATTTTCGGCGAACAGGTCGGGGACGATGCCCTTGAACTGCACCGGGATCGAGGCCTTGCCGTCGGTCGCGACGAAATCGATCGTCAGCCCGTCGGCCTGTCGCTTGATGCTGCCCGCGGCGACCATGCCGCCCAGTCGCATCGGCTCGCCGACGACGGTCTTGCCGGCTTTCACTTCGACGGGCGTGCGGAAATAGGCGGCTTCGTCGCGCAGCGCGCTCGCGCCGAGCACGCCGGCCCCCGCGATGCCGCCCAACGCGACGAGCGCCAGAATCAGCCGCTGATGCTTTGCTTTCATGTGCGGTTCTTACGCAAAGCGTCGCTGCGCCGCTCGGCCTTTTTCATCGCGCGCCAGCTGGTCCACAGCACGACGCCGGTCAGCAGCGCAGTCAAAGCATAAGCGGCGGCAACAAACGCCCATTGTCCGCCCCCGCTGATCACCCCTGTCATCGCTCAGCTTTCCTCGTCGTCGGCGAGCCGCCGCAGCCGCGCCGCAACGCGATTGTCGGCGATGATCCGCCGCATCCGCATCAGCACGATGGCGCCGAATAGCAGCGAAAAACCCAATACGGTCAAGCCCAAAGGCCAGAGCAGCGCGCCGTCGATCGACGAACCGCCCAGCGTGATGCTTGGTCCCTGGTGCAGGCTGTTCCACCACACGACGCTACGGTTGATGATCGGGATGTTGATCGCGCCCACCAGCGCATAGATGGCGGCGCCGCGCGACAGCGATCCGCCCTGCCGCTGGCCCTCATCGCCGCTCGTCAACGCAACGAACCCCGCATAAAGGAACAGCAGGACGAGCATCGAGGTCATCCGCCCGTCCCATTCCCACCAGGTCCCCCAGGTAGGGCGGCCCCAGATCGATCCGGTCGCAAGGCACAGCGCACAAAACAGCATGCCGGGCACCGCGATCGCGCGCGCCGCGATCCCCGACAGCGGATGGCGCCACACAAGCTGCACCAGCCCCGCAACCGCCAACGCGGTCCAGCCGCCCATGCCCAGCCAGGCCGACGGCACATGAACATACAGGATGCGGGCGGTCTCGCCCTGCTTGGCCTCGCCCGGCACCAGCATCAGCCCCGCCCAGGCCCCCGCGAGCACGAGCAAAAGCCCGACGCCGAGCAGCCATGGCGTCAGCGGCTTGGCAATCGCCAGAAAGCGGGTCGGGTTGGCGTAAGCGTGCATCGGTTTCGCGTCGTCTTTAGGTGAGGCCGATTTATCGGTCCAGTGAATTGCCCCGGCGCGACCCGGCGGCGCCTCTGTTGCGCGGGCGGGGCGTGACGTCAAGCTTCCGGACACTCCTGGTGTGCCGGATCGCCACTCCTCTCTTCGTCATTCCCGCGAAAGCGGGAACCCAGTTGCAACGTTCGCTCGCTGGGTTCCCGCTTTCGCGGGAATGACGAAAATCATCTTTGACCGATCACCCCTCCGGCCGCGTCCATATCCAGCTTCCGGTCACTGCCGCGGCGATCACCGGCGCCATCACCCACGGCCAGGGCGAAAAGATCGCTGCCAGCACGATGCTCACCGCGAACGCCACGCTTGCCGCGATCTTGCCCTTGCGGCTGATCGCGCCCTTCTCGCGCCACGCGACGATATGATGCCCGAAATGCGGGTGATCGAGCAGCCAGGCCTCCAGCCGCGGCGACGAGTTGGCGAAGCAAAAGGCGGCCAGAATGACGAACGGCACCGTCGGCAACAGCGGCAGGAACGCGCCGATCGCGCCAAGCCCCAGCGACGCCCAGCCCGCGACCAGATAGAAATGCCGTTTCATCGGGAAGGAGGCTTAGCGGATTTGAATGGCCCTGCCACCCACTCCGTTCGCGCGGCGCCTGTCGAAGCGCCGTTCTTCTCTTGCAACGGTCGAAGAAAGAAGAACGCTGCCTCGACAATCTCGGCACGAACGAAAATGGGGAGGCTAATTTACCCCCGCCCGATCAGCTTCTGCGCCATCCGGTCGGCCACGACCGACGCCGGCGTTCCGCTCGCCTTGCTCTCGGCCCAGATCTCCGCCAGCCGGCCGGGGATCAGGTGGATGCGGCTTTCGACTTCTTCGCGGCTACCCTGCCCCAGATATTCCAGCGCGACGTTGATGATACCGCCGGCGTTGATCACATAATCGGGGGCATAGACGATGCCGCGGTCGTGGATGCGCTGGCCGTCGGCTGCGGTCGCAAGCTGATTGTTCGCGCCGCCCGCGACGATCGGCACGCGCAGCTTCTCGATGCTCCGTTCGGTCAGGATCGCGCCGAGCGCATTGGGGCTCAGCACGTCGGCCTCGACCTCCATGATCGCCGCCGAATCGGCCAGGTCGGCGCCCAGTTCCTCGGCCAGCGCTTTCGCGCGCGCCAGATTGACGTCGGCGAGCGTCAGTTTCGCGCCTTCGGCCGCCAGCCGCCGCGCGACGCCGCCGCCGACGCTGCCGACACCCTGGATCGCGACGCGCACGCCCTTGGCATCGTCGGCGCCCAGGCCCTGCTTGATCGCCGCCTTGACGCCCAGATAGACGCCCAGCGCGGTCAGCGGGCCGGGATCGCCGCCGGCCTCGCCGCTCGCCACGGGCAGCCCGCTGACATGCTTCGTCTGCTTGGCGATCTCGACCATGTCGGCGTCGGTGATGCCGACATCCTCGGCGGTCACATAGGCGCCGCCGAGCGAATCGACGGCGCGGCCAAAGGCCGCGAGCAGTTCAGGGGTCTTGGCGCCATTTTCGTCGGCCAGGATCACGCCCTTGCCGCCGCCCATCGGCAGGCCCGCCATCGCATTCTTGTAGCTCATGCCGCGCGACAGGCGCAGCGCGTCGGTGATCGCGGCGGCGCGCTGCGGATAATGCCAGTATCGCACGCCGCCCGCGCCGGGGCCAAGGTGGGTCGAATGGACCGCGATGACCGCCGTCAGTCCGCTGGCACGATCGCGGAACATGTGGACATGCTCATGATCGTCGAAATCGGCGAAATCCCACACAGCGGACATGGCTTTTCCTCGCGTTAAAAAATTACGTGGAGACGTAATAATGCAACAGGGGTGACGAGTCACCCCAAATCCCGCCTAGGCGTGAAAATCGAGAAAATGGGGCGACCAACGGGGCTCGAACCCGCGACCTCCGGTACCACAAACCGGCGCTCTAACCAACTGAGCTATGATCGCCACATGCCCGGCGAAACCGCCTGCGACAGCGCGCGGCGATAGGCGCGCCCCCCCTGTTCGTCAAGCATTGTTCGCGCGGGCCAGCCCCACTAAAAGCCCCGCATGGCTGGCAATCATCATGTCGATATGGCGACCTCGGGCGCCGACCGCACGGGCGAACGGCTCGCTGCCGTTCCGGGTATCAGGCGCGCGCCGACTCCAAAGCTTCAGCAGTTCATGCTTTCGCGCTTCCTCGACGCCGAAACCTGCGCCGGGCTGATGGCGCTGATCGACGGCGACGCGCGCCCGTCGACCATCGCCGACCCGAACGGCGACGAAGCGTTCCGCACCAGTTCGACCTGCGACCTCGACCACCGCAACCCGCTTGTCGTCGGCGTGAACGACCGGCTCCACGCGCTCACCGGCATTCCGCACCCCTATGGCGAACCGCTCCAGGGCCAGCGCTATGACGTCGGCGAGGAGTTCAAGGCGCACACCGACTATTTCGATCCCGACGGCGCCGACTGGGATCTGTATTGCGCGGTTCCCGGCCAGCGCAGCTGGACGTTGATGATCTATCTCAACGAACCTGCAGCGGGCGGCGCCACGCGCTTCCTCGCAACCGGCAAGATGCACCAGCCAGAGGTCGGCAAGCTGCTCGCCTGGAACAACGTCCGCGCCGACGGCACCCCCAACCCCGACACGCTTCACCACGGGATGAAGGTGCGAAAGGGGCGCAAATATATCATCACCAAATGGTTCCGCGAACGCCCCTGGCCGTGGGCCGAAGGGGAGCTGGGTTAAGCCCAACTCCCCCAGGTGGTTCAGCGAACCAGCTTGTACTGAAAGCTCAGCGTCAGCGTATTGGCGACCTGCCCCGGCTCGATCACTGCCTTCGCCGATTGATTGGCGACGCGCGCGTCCATGGCGAAAGGCATCGGCCGCGGCCCCTGAAACGCGCTGCCTTCGGTGACCGAAACCAGCTCCGCCGAGCGATAACCCGCAAGACGCGCATAATCCGCCGCCTTGGCATTGGCCTCGTCGAACGCCGCCTTGCGCGCCGGGACGAGCATCGCGTCGGGATCCCTCATCGCGAAATAGGGTCCGTCCACATTGGTGCCACCCGCTGCAACCAGCGCGTCGAGCAGTTCGCCCAGCTTGCCGATTTCGTCCGTGGTGACGCGCACGGTGTTGCTGACCTGATAGCCGATGAAGCGCGGCGGCTGGCCATTGCCCTGATTGTTATAGTCGTACTGCGGCGACAGGTTGATGCCGCTCGTCTGGATGTCTTCGGCCTTGATGCCGCGCTTTTTGGCTGCGGCAACAAGCTTTTCCATCGCGACGCTGTTTGCGCGCAGCGCCTCGACCGCGGTCGGCGCCGTGTTCGTCACGCCCGCGCCGATGCTGGCGCGATCGGGGCGCGAGCGCACCTCCTGATCGACGCTGAAGCTCAGAATCGGTCCCTGCGTCGTAGCCGTCGTCACCGTCGATCCTCCCTGCTGTGCGATTGCCGGCACAGCGGCCATCAATGCGATGCCAGTGGCCATAGCGGTGAACAGATGCTTCGTCATATATGTCTCCTGTCAGCCGGAACCCCCGGCCTTTTGCCCACCCCGTAACGCTGACGGAGCAGACCCGTTCCCGCCTTTGGCCCCGCCGCGCTTGCATGATGCTGAACAGGTCGCTAGCCCGCCGTTCATCATGGCAGCACCGATTTTATCTTATGAGGGCCTCGGCCTCGTGCAGGGCAGCGGCTGGCTGTTCCAGGATCTCGACATCTATGTCGGCGCACGCGATCGGCTCGCGCTGATCGGCCGCAACGGCGCGGGCAAGACGACGTTGCTCAAGCTGCTCGCCAACCGCATCGACGCCGACAAGGGCAAGCGCACGATCGTCCCCGGCACGCATGTCGTGATTCTTGAACAGGAACCCGACCTGTCGGCGTTCGACACGCTGATGGCGTTCGCCACATCGGGCGCCGACGCGCCCGCCGAACATGACGTTGCGGCCATCGCCGACCAGCTCGGCATCGACATGAGCCGCACCGCCACCAGCGCCTCGGGCGGCGAGCGCCGCCGCGCCGCGATCGCCCGCGCGCTCGCGCAGAACCCCGATGTCCTGTTGCTCGACGAGCCGACGAACCACCTCGACCTTGCCGCGATCGACTGGCTCGAAAACTGGCTGTCGCGTTATACCGGCGCGTTCGTCGCGATCAGCCACGACCGCACCTTCCTCACGCGCCTGACGCGCCAGACCTTGTGGCTCGACCGCGGCAGCATCCGCCGCAAGGAAATCGGCTTCGGCGGTTTCGACGAATGGACCGAAGCCGTGTTCGCCGAGGAAGCGCGCGCGGCGCAGCGCCTCGATTCGAAACTGCGGCTCGAGGCGCACTGGCTCGAACGCGGCGTCACCGCGCGCCGCAAGCGCAACCAGGGGCGGCTCGAAAAGCTGAAGGAAATGCGCGCGACGCGGGCCGCGATGATCGGCGGCCCCGGCGTGGCCAAGCTCGGCCTCGCCAACGACGATGTCCGCTCGAAATCGGTGATCGTCGCCGACCATATTACCAAACGCTTCGGCGACCGCACGATCATCAAGGACTTTGATTTCCGCGTCCAGCGCGGCGACCGCATCGGCATCGTCGGTGCCAACGGCGCAGGCAAATCGACGCTGCTCAAGCTGCTCACCGGTGAAATCCAGCCCGACGAAGGCAAGATCACGCTTGCCCCGACGCTCGACGGCATCGTCATCGACCAGCAGCGCAGCCTGCTCTCGCCCGAAAAGACCGTGCGCGACATTCTCGCCGATGGCGGCGACTGGGTCGAGGTGCGCGGCGTCAAAAAGCATATCCAGGGCTATCTGAAAGACTTCCTCTTCGATCCGGGCGTCGCCGAAGCGAACGTCGGCGCGCTTTCGGGCGGCGAGCGCTCGCGGCTGTTGCTCGCGCGCGAATTCGCCCGCGAATCGAACCTGCTCGTCCTCGACGAGCCGACCAACGACCTCGACCTCGAAACGCTCGACCTGCTTCAGGAAGTCATCGCCGATTACGAAGGCACCGTGCTGCTCGTCAGCCACGACCGCGATTTCCTCGACCGCACCGTCACCGTGACCCTCGGCCTCGATGGCTCGGGGAAGGTCGATATCGTCGCGGGCGGCTACGCCGACTGGGAAGCGAAGCGCACCAGGCCGGTCGCCGCAAAGGCCAAATCGGCTGCGGCTGCTGCGCCTCCCCCGCCGACCGCGCGCAAGAAACTCAGTTACAAGGACCAGCGCGACTATGATCTGCTGCCCGGGCGGATCGAGGCGATCGAAACCGAGATGGCCGGGGTCGAGACCGAACTCTCCGACGGCAATCTGTTCACGCGCGACAACGCGCGCTTCAACGCGCTGACCGGAAAGCTCGACAAGCTACGCGGCGAAAAGGCGGCAGCCGAAGACCGCTGGCTGGCGCTGGCGGAAGAAGTCGAAGCGCTGGGCTAAGCTTCACCCGCCCGAAGGCGGCGACCAATATTCTTTCGCCATCGCGGCATTCTTTCGTCATCCCGGCATTCTATCCTCCTCCCAATATTCTATCCTCATCCCAATATTCTGTCGTCATCCCGGACTTGATCCGGGATCCATTTCGACGGGACGTACATGGACCCCGGATGCAGTCCGGATATGCAAGCATGTGTTCCCCCGCGAAGGCGGGGGTCCAGCTGCCACGAAAGACGTGCAGCAGCGCCCCCTTCGACGCTTCGCGTAAACGCTCCACCCCCGCCTTCGCGGGGAAACGCCCCTTCCTCGTCTCAGTGGTTTAATCGCCGATCAAGCCTGTCCTGAGCTGTCGAAGGGTCCGCGGTGACGACAAAGGCGCAACGCCCGATCAGTGCGCTCAAATCACCCCAACCCATAAAACCGCACCAGGCGGTCGAGCGCCAACCCAAGTACCAGCTTCCCCGACCGCGCGGGCCACCTCAGCGCTTTCTCCGCCCCACTGATCCCTTCGCCTGCGCAGATCACGCGCCAGCAAATATCGGCAAGCCCCGGCCCGACATGGTCGACTGCGGCATGAAAGCGCCGGTGCGCATCGATCCGCGCCAGCGACGCATCCCCCGCGCGCGCGCCGCCGCGGCTCTTCGCCGGCGGTGCGGCGTCCCAGCGCATCGTCACCCGCGCCGCCAACCCCGCGCGCTCATAATCGGCGCGAAGCCGCTCCCCGGCGTGCAATTGCCCCATCGTCAACATCCCGCGCGATGCAAGCCAGGCGACCGGACTTTCTGCGACATTGACTGTCACATACCGCATCACCTGCGGCCCCGCCTTTCCGGGATCGATCCGGTCGTCGGGGTGAAGGCGGGTTTCAAGGCGACGTGCGATCATGCGATTCTCCCTAACTGCACGACTCGCTTGACATTGGATTATTTTGTAGGAAAGAAGAAACCGATTTGGTTATTTGGGGTTTTGCCATGATCAATAGCATCCGCGCCGTCCGCCGCGCCAAGGGACTGACGCTCGAAGAAGTGGGCCAGCGCTGCGATCCTCCAACGACCGCCCAGACGATCGGTCGCCTCGAAACCGGCACGCGAACGCTCTCGCTCGGCTGGATGAACCGCATCGCAAAGGCGCTCGGGGTCGAGGCCGCCGAACTCGTCCAGCTGCCGCAGGATACGCAGCTTACGATCACGGCGCACCTCGGCCCCGACGGTGCGCAGGCACCGACGCGCGTCGAACAGGCGCTGACGGCACGGCCCGGCGAGGATATGGTCGCGGTACGCGTCTCCTCGTCGATCGGCGACTATCGCGCGGGCGACGAAATCTGGTGCCGCCGTATCGAGGGCGATTGGGCCAGCGCGCTCAATCGCGACCTTCTCGTTCCCCGCCCCGCCGGCCGCTTCTTCTTTGCGCGGCTGCTCAACGTCGACGGCGAGAAACTCCATCTGCTCCCGCTCGGAACCGGACAGCGCCAGCAAGTGGTGAGCAATCCGCCCTGGGCCGCAGTGGCGATCCGCCTCATCCGCTCGCTCTAGCTGGAATTGCATTCGCCCTGCGCTTGTTGAAGCCTGTCCTGAGCGCCGCCGAGGCAGTCGAAGGGCTCAGCACAAATGGATGAGAGGATAGGCATGACTCCGCTGCGCATCCTGTCGATCGCGACGCTCTTCCCCGACGTCGCTCGCCCCAACTTCGGTCTGTTTGTCGAGCGGAGCCTGCGCGCGCTCGCGGCGCAGCCGGGCGTACAACTCACCGTCGTGGCGCCCGTCGGCCTGCCGCCCTTCCCGCTGTCGCTCCACCCGCGCTACCGCGCGCTGCGCGCGCTTCCGCTACAGGAAGACTGGAACGGCCTGACCGTCCATCGCCCGTGCTTCACGCTGGTCCCGCGCCTTGGCGCCCGCCTCAATCCGGCAGCGATCGCGCGTGCGGTCCTGCCGGTCGTGCGCGGCCACCATTTCGACGTGATCGACGCCCAGTTTTTCTACCCCGACGGCCCGGCGGCGATGCGCGTCGCCAGCGCGCTCGACCTACCCTTCTCCGCAAAGGCACGCGGCGCCGACATCAGCCATTTCGGCCATGATGCGGCGACAAGGGCGCAAGTGCTGGAGGCCGCCGACAAAGCCGCGGGCCTGCTCGCCGTATCGGATGCGATGCGCCGCGATATGGCCGCCATCGGCATCGACGCAAGCAAGGTCGCGGTCCATTACACCGGCATCGACACGGCCCGCTTCCACCCCGGCGACCGCTCCCGGGCACGCGCGACGCTGGGCATCGGCGACGCCCCCACGATCCTGACCGTCGGCGCGCTGATCGCGCGCAAGGGCCAAGCGCTGGTCATCGAAGCGCTGCCGGCGCTGCCCGGCGTCCACTACCGGCTTGCCGGTGCCGGCGAAGAGGAAGGCCGCTACCGTGCGCTGGCCGCCCGGCTCGGTGTCGCCGACCGCGTGCATGTCATGGGGTCGGTCGCCAACGCCGACCTGCCGCAGCTCTATCGCGCCGCCGACGTCGTCGTGATGCCTTCGGTCAGCGAAGGCCTGGCCAATGCGTGGGTCGAAGCGCTCGCCTGCGGGACGCCGATCGTGATCAGCGATGCAGGCGGCGCATCCGAACTGGTGGCTTCGCCAATGGCCGGCCGCATCGTCGACCGCACGCCCGACGCGATCGCCGACGCGGTGCGATCGATCCTGGCCAGCCCGCCCGCACAGGCAGACGTCGCCGCGAGCCTCGATGGCCGCTTCGACTGGGACCGCAACGGCCGCGAGCTGGCGGAGCACCTCCGCCGCTGCGCGGTCCGCTAGCGCGTCAAACCACCGCGCCGTCGTCCTTGCGCTCGACGCGCTCGGCGCCTTCGTTCGCTGCGCTCGTCCGCGGGACGAAGCTGTCGGGGCCGACCTTCAGCCACACCAGGATCGGCGCCGACATATAGACCGACGAATAGGTCCCGATGAAGATGCCGAGCAGCATCGCCGCGGTAAAGCCGAAGATCACGTCCGGCCCGACCCACAGCAGCACCGCGAGCGCGATCAGCATCGTGAAGCTGGTCATCACCGTGCGCGCCAGCGTCTCGTTGACGCTGAGATCGAGCAGCGGAACAATCTCCATCTTGCGGTATTTCTTCAGGTTTTCGCGGATACGGTCATACACCACGATCGTGTCGTTCAGCGAATAGCCGATGATCGTCAGCAACGCGGCGACGATGTTGAGGTCGAACTGCAACTGCGTCAGCGCAAAAAAGCCAAAGGTCAGCGCGATATCGTGGAACAGCGCGAACAGCGCGCCGATGCCGAACTGCCATTCGAAGCGGATCCAGATATAGATCGAAATCGCTGCCATCGCGAGGCCGAGGCTGAGCAGCCCGGTGCGCAGCAACTCGCCCGACACCTTGCCCGACACGGTTTCGACCGATCCGGTCTTCGCGGTCGGAAAGGCTTTCTGGATCCCGGCGACAAGCTGCTTGCCCGCTTGATCGGCCGCGCCCTTGCCGCCATCGGGCAGCGCGGTACGCACCGATACCGCCTTGTCCGAACCGAACTGCTGGATCGTCGCTTCGCCCAGGCCGAGTGCATCGACCTTTGTACGAATCTGGTCGATCGGCGGCATGGCCTGCGTGAATTCGACGCGCACCGACTGGCCGCCGACGAAATCGACGCCGAAGTTGAGCCCGCGCACCGCAACGAGCGCGATCGACGCGACGATCATCAGGAAACTGATGGACATGGCGACATTGCGCCACTTCAGGAACTGGATGTTCGTGTCGTCGGGGACGAGTTTCAGGAGACGCATATCTGGTCCCTCCTCAAATATTCAGCGTCGTCGGACGCGTCTTGTGCAACCACTGGGCTGCGAACATCCGGGTGACGGTAACGGCGGTGAAGACGCTGGTGACGATGCCGATGGTCAGCACCACGGCAAAACCCTTGATCGGGCCGGTGCCGAACCAGAACATCAGCGCCGCCGCGATGACATTGGTAATATTGGCGTCGAAGATCGCACGGCTCGCTTCCGAATAGCCAAGCTCGACGGCCTGGAACACGCGGCGCCCGCGCTTCAGCTCCTCGCGAATGCGCTCGTTGATCAGCACGTTCGCGTCGACCGCGGCGCCGATCGTCAGCACGAAGCCTGCGATGCCCGGCAACGTCAGCGTCGCGTTGAACGCCGCCATTGTCGCGATGATCAGGCCGATGTTGAACATCAGCGCGACGTTCGCATAGACGCCGAAGCGTCCGTAAACGACGATCATGAAGACCAGGACCGCGACGGTCGCGATGATGCCCGCGAGCGCGCCCTTCTGGATCGAATCCTTGCCCAGTTCGGGGGTAACCGTGCGCTCTTCGACCACGGTCATCTTCACCGGCAGAGCGCCCGAACGCAGCGAAATCGCCAGGTTGTTCGCGCTCGCAACGGTAAAGCTGCCCGAGATCTGCGCGCTGCCGCCCAGGATCGGTTCGTTGATCGATGGCGCCGACAACACCTTGCCGTCGAGCACCATCGCAAAGCGCTTGCCGACATTCTGCGCCGTCACCTTGGCAAAGGTCGACGAACCGCCCGAATCGAACCGGATGGTGACGACCGGCTGGCCCGACTGCTGGTCATAGCTTTGCTGCGCGTTGATCAGCTGTTCGCCGCTGATCATCACCTGGCGGCGCAGAATCTCGTAAGGCGCGCCAGCGCTTTCGCCTTCGGCATAGGGGACGATTTCGCTGCCCACCGGCGCGCGGCCGGCCGCGGCTTCATTCGGGTCGGCATTCGGATCGACCATGCGGAACTCGAGCCGCGCGGTCTTGCCGATCAGGTCCTTCAGCTGCTGCGGATCCTGCAGGCCCGGGACCTGGACGACGATGCGGTCGTCGCCCTGGCGGATGATCGTGGGTTCGCGCGTGCCCAGCGCGTTGACGCGCTTGTCGATGATCTCGCGCGCCGTATCCATGGCGTTCTTGATCGCCTGTGCCTGTCCGGCCTGCGTCGGCGTCAGCACGATGCGCGTCGTGTCGATGACATCGATCTTCCAGTCGCGCTGGCCGGTCATCCCGGCGCCGCCCGTCTCGTTGAAAAGCCGGTCGCGCGCTGCGTCGAGTTGCGACTGGTCGCGAACGAGAAAGCTGATCTTGCCACCGGCGGTCGACAGCTCGCCGATCGCGATATCGTCGTCGGGGCCGCGCTCGCCGCGCATCGCGGTCCGCACGGTCTTTTCCATATTGGCCAGCTGCGTCTTTTGCAGATCGCCCAGGTCGGCTTCGAGCAGCAGATGGCTGCCGCCCGCAAGGTCAAGGCCAAGGTTGACCTTGATCTGCGCGAAACCGGGCAGGTTGTCGAAGGTCTTTGTCGGCAGGAAGGTGGGGATCGAGAAGATGATACCGAGCAGCAGGATAAGGCTGATGCCGATGGTCTTCCAGCGCGGGAAATCGAGCATATGTTGTTCCGGTCAGTCTGGCGGCGCCGCGGCGCCGGCGCGTCAGTCGTTCGCGGGCTTTGCGCCGGGCTGGAGCACGTCGGCGAGAGTCGATTTGACGACCTTGATCTTCACGCCCTGCGCGATTTCGACGTCGGCATAATCGTCATCGACGCGCGTCACCTTGCCGACGATCCCGCCGCCGGTCACGACCTGGTCGCGCGGCTTCACCGCAGCGATCTTGGTGCGATGGTCCTTTGCGCGCTGCTGCTGCGGGCGGATCAGAAAGAACCAGAAAACGACGAAGATCAGCAGATAGGGCACCAGCATGATAAAGCCGGCGGCCCCGCCCCCGGAACCAGCCGCCTGGGTCAGAAGCAAATTGGTCGACATGAATGAAAACTTTCTCTTTGCAGCATCGGCCGTTCCGGATCGGAAAGCCAAGCAAGAATGGCGCGGCGCCTATCACGCAGGGGCGTGGCGCGCAACAGTCGCTGCATCCTCCCCCACGGCAAGCAGGGCCGAAATGGGGAGCGGCAGGGGCAGATCAAGAGCGGCGGCACAGATTGCGCCGCCACGCCATCGCCGTCCTTCGACTTTGCTCAGGAGAGCCTTGCATCGACCGCCAAGCCGCGCTAGGGGCCTCGCCTGCCCGAAAGGGCCGGTCGGGACGTAGCGCAGCCTGGTAGCGCATCACACTGGGGGTGTGGGGGTCGGAGGTTCGAATCCTCTCGTCCCGACCAAATTTACCAACAAACAATGCGTCAAGCGGGTGGCAAGAGCCGCCCGTCTTGCGTCGGCGCCCTCGCGCAAGCGCTGTGCAGGATATGCGCGTGGGCGCGGTGCGCGAGCAGCGCCATGGAATGTCCGCAAGGCGGCGGAGAGCGATCGCCTTCATCGTTCGTCATCCCGGGCCTGATCCGGGGTCCATGGCTGCCGTGGCGCTCATGGATCCCGGATCAAGTCCGGGATGACGATGATGGAGAACGCCGCTTTCGGTCGCTTTCTGCCATCGGCGGCGATCTTGATATCGCCGAAACGGAGCGGAGAGCAGACGGTCACCTGGCCCGCCGTGCTCCCCGGCGAAAGCCGGTGCACCTTGCCCAGCGTGCTCCCCGGCGAAAGCCGGGGCACCTTGCCCAGCATGCTCCCCGGCGAAAGCCGGGGCCCAGGGCGTTCGAGAGCCCACGTCACGCACCACGCCCTCGACCCCGGCCTTCGCCCGGGAAACACATCGACATCGTCCGCCATCGGCCGTTTTCAGGCGCTCCGAATCGCCATCGCCTGACCGAAGCGGGGCGGCACCCTGCCGCCCCGCCCGATTATCAGTTCGCGTCCTGCGGCGCGGCGTCCTGCGGTGCTTCGGGCGGCGGCGGCGCGGCGCGCGCGTTGCGCATCGCTTCCAGTTCGGACTTTTCGATGAAGCCGTCGCCGTTCGAATCGACATGCTTGATGAAGGCGTCGACCTTGTCCGGCGAAGCCATCGACGGATCGCCCTGCCGCTGCGCGCGCATTTCGGCCATCTTGGTAATCTCGGCCTTGTCGAGCTTGCCGTCGCCGTTCGTGTCCATCATCGCAAAGATGCGGCCGCCATCCTGCGGCGGCTGGGCGCCAGCGATGGCCGGAACAGCCACGGCGATCGACGCCGCAATCATCAGTTTCTTCATGTCATGTCCTTTTGGTCATATCGGCAAACGCGCCGGACGGCCCCGGCGCGGACATGGCAGCCCCGGTGTCGCAAAACTATGGCATGGCCGTTCGGCTCGTCACAGTTTCAGCACGACCTTGCCGATTGCCTCGCGCCGTTCGAGAATCGCGAAGGCCTGGCGCCAGTCGGCGAGGTCGAGCGAGGCGTGGACATGCGGACGGATTTTGCCCGCCGCGACCAGCGCGTCGATTGCCGCAACATTCTCTGCGCCGCGCTCGGGAAAGCGGCGGCCATATTCGCCCGCGCGCACCCCGACCACCGAAAAGCCCTTGATCAGCGGCATATTGACCGACACCTCGGGAATGCGCCCCGACGCAAAGCCGATCACGAGCAGCCGCCCACCGAATGCGATGCAGCGCGTCGATTCATCGAAGACATCGCCGCCCACCGGATCAAAGATCACATCGGCGCCTTTGCCGCCCGTCAGCCCCTTGACCTCTTCGCGAAAGCCCGGGTCGGCGGCAAGGACGGCGTCGGGGGCATAAAGCCGCGCGATCGCGTCGCGCTTCTCCGCGCTGCTGGCCGCCGCGATGACCCTGGCGCCCAGCGCCCTCGCCAGGTCCACGGTCGCAAGGCCCACGCCGCCGGCCGCGCCATGCACGAGCAGCCACTCGCCAAGCTCGACCCGCGCGCAACGGACCAACGCGACATAGGCGGTCAAATAGGCGACCGGATAGGCCGCCGCCTCTTCCCAGCTCAGCGTCTCGGGCTTGCGCCGCAACGAAGCGGCGGGGACCACCGCATATTCGGCCATCGCGCCGAACCGGTTGCCGCCGACGACCGCGTCGCCGGTCCCCCAGCCGCTCACCCCGTCGCCAACCGCATCGATTTCGCCCGCAAATTCCAGACCCGACACGAACGGCAGGTCGGGTTTCAACTGATACGCCCCGCGCGTCATCAACAGGTCGGGAAAGTTCACCGCCGCCGCACGCACGCGAACGCGCACCTCGCCGGGACCAGGTGCAGGGACAGGCAAATCGACCAGTCCCGCGCCCGCATGATCGGGCAGCAATTCACGCACCTGCAAAGCCCGCATCAAAAAAGCCCTTTCCTACAATGTACCCATATGGTTCATTTATGTCGTCCATCCAACCTGGGGAGCGAATCATGCCAAGACCCGATCCATCGATTTCCGACGCCGACGCGATGATCGATGCCGTCATCGACCGCGAAGGCCGATATGTAAACCACCCTGCCGATCGCGGCGGCCCGACCTGCTGGGGCATCACCGAAGCGGTCGCCCGCGCGCAGGGCTATGACGGCTGCATGCGCGAATTGCCGCGCGAGGACGCGGCGTCGATCTATCACCGACTCTATTGGCTGCGTCCCGTTTTTGACAAGATTGCGCTGCGGGCACCCAGGATCGCTGCCGAACTGTTCGATACCGGCGTCAACATGGGCACCGCTACGGCGGTCGGCTTCTTGCAGCGCGCGCTCAACGCGCTCAATCGCTCCGCGCGCGACTATCCGGACATTGCGGTCGATCGCGATATCGGTCCGCGCACCCTGTCGGCGCTCGATGCCTTTCTGCGCGCGCGCACACCCGGCGGTGAAACCGTGCTGCTGCGCGCCATGGAAGCGCTGCAGGGCGAACGCTACATCGCGCTCGCCGAACGTCGCCCGAGCCAGGAGGCGTTCCTCTATGGCTGGCTGGCGGGCCGCATCGACCCGAATTGACGCTTCGCGGCGCTCCGTTGGGCTGAACTTTACTGAACTTTGACCACATGGGAGAACGCAAATGAGCATCATCGAAGGGCTGATCGGTCCCCTCGCAAAGCTGATCGACAAGATTATCCCCGACCCCGAAGCGCGCGACCGCGCCAAGCTGGAGCTTCTGAAAATGGAGGGCAGCCAGGAGATGGAGGCCATCCGCACCCGGATGACCGCAATTGTCGCCGAAGCGAACAGCGCCGACCCATGGACCAGCCGCGCGCGGCCGAGCTTCCTCTATGTCATGTATGTGCTGCTGCTGTGGGCGATCCCGATGGGCCTGATCGCGGCCGCACGCCCCGACATGGCGAGGGGGATTGCCGAGGGAATGAACGCCTATCTCGCGGGCATCCCCGAACCGCTCTACGCGCTCTTCGGGACGGGGTATCTGGGGTACACCGCGGCAAGGGCGTGGGGGAAAGCGAAGGGGGTCGAGGCCTGAACCCGTTCGTGCCGAGCTTGTCGAAGCACCGTTCTTCTTCGAGTTCGAACGAAAGAACGGTCCTTCGACAGGCTCAGGCCGAACGGATTCAGGAGGCGGTGTTTTCCACGACCGCCGCCAAATTAACCAACGACGAGTTCAACCCCTCGACATGATCCTTCGCCGAAATGCCCGGCGGCACATGGTGCGCATCGATCGTCACCAGGGTTCCCCCGCTCTGCCGCGACAGATGCCAATGCATGGCCATCGTCCCCGAAAAGCGCGGATCGTCAGAGGCGAACTCGACCTCCCAGACGATCAGCCGCCCGTCGTCGAGCGTCGGGATATAAACTTCGACGACATCGCTATCATCATCGCTCTTGGTCTCGACATCGGCGTCATCGAAACTGAGCCGCATCAGAAAGCCGCCGCCGGCGCTCAAGTCGACATGCTCGAACGTCCCCGTCGCGCCCTCGGGCGGCAACCATCGCGCCAGCTTCGCTTCGCTGGTGAAGGCTGAAAAGACGTCGACCAGCGGCGCCGCGATCAGCCGTTCGGCATGATCGATGCGCCGCGTCTTCTTGGTCGGTTTCAAGCGAGCGCGGCTTTGACCGCGGCCACGGCGTCTTGCGCGGCGGCGCCATCGGGTCCGCCACCTTGCGCCATGTCGGGCCGCCCACCGCCGCCCTGCCCGCCAAGCGCGGCGACCGCCGCCTTGACGAGGTCGACCGCGCTGACGCTGCCGATCTTGTCGTCGGTGACGCCCACCGCAACCGAGGCGCGACCGTCATTGACCGCAACCAGCATCGCGACACCGCTGCCGACCTGCTTCTTGAGCCCGTCGACCGTGCCGCGCAATTCCCTGGGATCGAGCCCGTCGACAACCTGCGCAACAAAGGCCGTCTCGCCGACCTGCTCCACCGCAGGGCCGCCCGACGCACCGCCGCCACCCCCGGAACCGCCAAGCGCCAGCGCCTTCTTCGCATCGGCCAGCTCGCGCTCGGCCTTCTTCAGCGCCTCGGCCAGCTGCGCGACGCGCACCGGGACATCGTCGGGCGAGGTCTTGAGCGCGGCAGCGGCGGCTTTCAGCGCTTCGTCGCGGCCATTCAGCCAGACGCGCGCTGCATCGCCGGTCAGTGCCTCGATCCGCCGAACGCCGGACGAGACCGCAGATTCGCCGATGATCTTGAGCAGGGCGATGTCACCCAGCGCGCGTACATGCGTGCCGCCGCAAAGCTCGACCGAATAATGATGATCGTCCGAATGCCCCATGCTGAGCACGCGCACTTCGTCGCCATATTTCTCGCCGAACAGCGCCAGCGCGCCCGCCGCGACCGCGTCGTCGGGGGTCATGAGCCGCGTCGTCACCGTTTCGTTGCCGCGGATCTGGGCGTTGACCTCGGCTTCGACATCGGCAATTTCCTCGGCGCTCAGCGCCTTGGGATGCGAAAAGTCGAAGCGGAAGCGGTCTTCGGCGACCAGGCTGCCCTTCTGCGTCACATGCCCGCCCAAACGGTTGCGGAGCGCCGCGTGCAGCAGGTGCGTCGCGCTGTGGTTGGCGCGGATGCGGTCGCGCCGCGCGGCGTCGACGGTCAGCTGCACCGTGTCGCCGACCTTCAGGCTGCCGGCTTCGATCTTGGCCTGATGCGTGTGCAGGCGGCCGAGCGGCTTGCCGGTGTCGCTGACGGCCGCCTTGGCGCCGTCGAGCGTCGCGATCGTCCCCGCGTCGCCCATCTGGCCGCCGCTTTCGCCATAAAAGGGCGTCTGGTTGGTCAGCACGACGACCGCGTCGCCCGCCCCGGCTTCGTCGACCGGCTTGCCGTCCTTGACCAGCGCGATCACCGTCGCTTCGCCGACCGTGGCGCCATAGCCGGTGAATTCGGTGCTGCCGTTGGTCTCGGCCAGATCGAACCAGATGTCGTCCGACGCCTTGTCGCCGCTGCCCTTCCACGCGGCGCGCGCGGCGGCTTTCTGCTGCGCCATCGCGGCGTCGAAGCCCGCGCGGTCGACCGAAATTTCGCCGGCACGCAGCGCATCCTCGGTCAGATCATAAGGGAAGCCATATGTGTCATAGAGCTTGAACGCGACCTCGCCGGGCAAGGTGTCGCCCTTGCCCATGCCGACCGTCGCCTCGTCCAGCAGCCGCAGACCGTTCTGCAGCGTCTGGCGGAATTTGGTCTCTTCCCGCTCCAGCGTCTCGGCGATCAGCGGCTGCGCGCGGATCAGCTCGGGATAGGCGGCGCCCATCTCGGCGGTCAGCGACGGCAACAGCCGGTACATCAGCGGATCTTTCGCGCCGAGCAGATGCGCGTGGCGCATCGCGCGGCGCATGATCCGGCGCAGCACATAACCGCGTCCTTCGGCCGACGGCAGCACCCCGTCGGCGATCAGGAAGCTCGATGCACGCAGGTGATCGGCGATCACGCGGTGGCTCGCCTGCGTCGCGCCTTCGGCCGGTACGCCGGTCAGGTCGACCGACGCCGCGATCAGCGCCTTGAACGTGTCGGTGTCATAATTGTCGTGAACGCCCTGCAGAACCGCCGCGACGCGCTCCAGCCCCATGCCGGTGTCGATGCTCGGCCGCGGCAGGTCGACGCGCTCGCCGCCGGGCAGTTGCTCATATTGCATGAACACCAGATTCCAGATCTCGACGAAGCGGTCGCCATCCTCTTCGGGCGACCCCGGCGGCCCGCCCCAGATATGATCGCCATGGTCATAGAAGATTTCGCTGCACGGCCCGCACGGCCCGGTGTCGCCCATCGACCAGAAATTGTCGCTCGTCGGGATCCGGATGATCCGCTCCTCGGGCAGGCCCGCAATCTTCTTCCACAGGTCGAACGCCTCATCGTCGGTGTGATAGACGGTCGCGGTCAGCTTTTCGGGCTTCAGGCCCCAAATCTTGGTGATCAGCGTCCACGCATGCTCGATCGCCTGGTCCTTGAAATAATCGCCGAACGAGAAATTCCCCAGCATTTCAAAAAAGGTGTGGTGCCGCGCGGTATAGCCGACATTGTCGAGGTCGTTGTGCTTGCCGCCGGCGCGCACGCATTTCTGCGACGACGCGGCGCGCACATACGGGCGCTTTTCCAGCCCGGTGAAGACATTCTTGAACGGCACCATGCCCGCGTTGACGAACATCAACGTCGGGTCGTTGTACGGCACCAGCGGCGCCGACGGCTCGATGTGATGCTGGGCCTCCCCGAAATAGTCGAGGAAAGAGCGGCGAATGTCGTTGGTCGAAGTCATGCGCGCGAATTAGGGATTTTATCGGATGACGACAAGCGCCCAAAACGGCGCCCATCGTCATGCGATCATCGATCAGAATGCCGTCGCGATCCCCTTGCCCAGATAACAGGGCAATTGGCGCAGCACATCGGCTTTGGGGACGCCGTCTTCCAGCAGGTTGCGCGGCACTTCGCTGGTATCGACGCGCACCACGGTGAAGCTGTCGCCCGGCTTGGCGCGATGGACCGCCACATAGCCGCAATCCATCGTCCCGTCCTTGCGGTCGCCGCGAAAATCGAACGCGGCATAAAGGCCCGGCGGCTGGCCCGCCGGATCGAGATACCAGCTGAGGCGCAGCACGCGGATCGTCCCGTCGGCCCACAGCGCCGGGCGCTGGCGCTGGTTCATTTCCCATTCGAGCCGCGGGTTCGACGCCTGGAACGACAGCCGCAGCATGGCATAGGCCGCCGCGAAATCGCGCTTCGCCAGCGCCATCGTATAGGCCGTGAACCGGTCGACGGCGCCCTCTTCGTCGCCTGGGCTCGGGTTGAAGCTGATGCCTTCGGGCGCCACGACGTCGCGCTCGACTTCGGGGGCGACCGCGGGCGGTGCCGCACCGGCACCCGGAATGCTGCCAAGCAGGACCGCCGCGGCAAGCGCCGCGCGGACCCGGTCAATAACCATAATAGGCGCCGCCCTTTTCGCGCGCGCGCTGCCAGGCAGGACGGACGTGGCACGCATTCACAAAGGCGGCGAGCTTCGGATAGCGGGGCGCCATGCCCTGCATGATTGCAATCTCGGCCGGAAAGCTCAGCATGATGTCGGCGGCCGACAGGCTGTCGCCGATGAAATGACCATTCTCTCCGACCCGGCTCTCCATATAGGCGAAATGCGAATCGAGCTGCTGCGCGATACGCGGCTCGATGGGTGCTGCCGCCTCGCCCAGCCGCGCCGTGTAGAGGCGCAACAGAATCGGCGTCATCGCCGATCCTTCGGCAAAATGCAGCCATTCGAGATGGCTGATATGATCGTCGGTGCCGCGTTCGGGGACGAGAGCGCCGCCACCATGGCGCTCGCACAGATATTCGGTGATCGCGCCCGATTCGATGATCACGCGGCCCCTTTCGCCGGGGGCGGCATCGTCGGTCTCTTCGATCACCGGCGACTTGCCGAGCGGGTGGACCGCGAGCAGCTCGGGCGGCGCGAGGTTGGTAACGGGATCGCGATCGTAATATCTGATCTCATAGGGCGCGCCGATTTCCTCGAGCAGCCACAAGATGCGCTGCGAGCGGCTGTTGTTGAGATGGTGGACGATCAGGCTCACAGGCGTTCTCCTTCGGGGGTCAGGATTGATACGGTCCGTTGCGGTCGATCAGCGCCGCAAGCTCGCGCACCAGCTTGGCGCCGAGAATCGCGGTGACGTCGCCGATGTCGCGGCCCGGATGATGTTCGACGATGTCGGCGCCAACGATCGGCGCGGTTTGCTTGTGGAGCACCGCAAGCACCTCGCGCACCGTCAGCCCGCCGGGCTCGGGATGCGCGACGCCGGGCGCCGCCGACGGGTCGAGCCCGTCAAGGTCGATCGAGATATAAAGCGGACCGCCGAGCACCGGTACCGCGTCGGGCGTGAAGCCGGCCATCGGGACAATCTCGACCCCGAAGCGATCGGCCTGCTCGCGGCAATGGCCATTGAGCGTGCGAATGCCGACCTGCACGAGCCGCGCCGCATGTCCCGCTTCACAGATGCGCGCGAAGGGGGACGCATGGCTGCGCGGATTGCCGCCGAAATCGTCGTAAAGATCGGGGTGTGCGTCAAAATGCAGGATCGTCACCGGCCCGAAACAGGTCGCCGCGGCCTCGACAAGCGGAAAGGTCACCGCATGGTCGCCGCCGAGCGCCAGCGGCACTTCGCCGTCTTCCTGCAACATCGCCACATGGCGCCGGATCGCTGCGTCGTCGCGCACGCTGTCTTCGCAGAGCGGGAGGTCGCCATCGTCGGCGAAGGCGATGTCGACTCCGATTTCTGGACCAAGCTCGCTGGCGAGATTGCCGCGGTCGCTGTGCAGCGCGGCGCGGATCGCGGCAGGGCCCGCCGCGGCGCCGCGTTCGAAACTGCTGTTGATGTCGGTGGGCAAGCCGAAAAGGCGGATCGCAGGCATGCGCTGCTTGTAACCGCTGGCAAAGGTCGCGCAAGGCGCAACGGCAGCCAGGGTCAGGACCCTAGTCGGACAACAGGAAATGCAACGGCGGGCGGGCCGACCTGCAGGAGAGGGACATGTGCAGATACGCAGCAGCTACAAGGACGTTGCCGGGCCCGCCGCCGTCGGCCGGCCGGTCCACAGGAGAGGGAAACCGGCCGGATGGCTATCGGGTGGGATCAGCCTTCGTCGTCACCATCATCGTCGGGGCCCGCCATCATTTCTTCGGCGACCGCGTCGGTGCGGGTACGGATCGCGCTTTCCAGGCGCTGCATCAGTTCGGGATTGTCGGTCAGGAAGGTCTTTGCATTTTCGCGACCCTGTCCAATGCGGATCGAGTCATAGCTGAACCACGCGCCCGATTTCTCGACCAGCCCGGCCTTGACGCCAAGGTCGAGGATCTCGCCGATCTTGGAGATGCCCTGCCCGTACATGATGTCGAATTCGACCTGCTTGAACGGCGGCGCGACCTTGTTCTTCACGACCTTCACGCGCGTCGTGTTGCCGACAATCTCGTCGCCATTCTTGATCTGGCCCGTGCGACGGATGTCGAGGCGAACCGAGGCGTAGAATTTCAGCGCATTGCCGCCGGTCGTCGTCTCGGGATTGCCGTACATCACGCCGATTTTCATGCGCAGCTGGTTGATGAAGATGACCATGCAGCGCGAACGGCTGATCGAGCCGGTAAGCTTGCGCAGCGACTGCGACATCAAACGCGCCTGAAGGCCGACATGGCTGTCGCCCATCTCGCCTTCGATTTCGGCGCGTGGAACCAGCGCCGCGACCGAGTCGACGACGAGAACGTCGATCGCATTCGAACGCACAAGCGTATCGACGATT
Organism: Sphingopyxis sp.; assembly: GCF_965227415.1. Classification (GTDB taxonomy): domain Bacteria; phylum Pseudomonadota; class Alphaproteobacteria; order Sphingomonadales; family Sphingomonadaceae; genus Sphingopyxis. The sequence continues at coordinate 1,257,538 of NZ_OZ245749.1, forward strand.
TCGAGCGCCTGTTCGCCGGTGTCGGGCTGCGACACGATGAGTTCGTCGATGTTCACGCCAAGCTTGCGGGCATAGACCGGGTCGAGCGCATGTTCGGCATCGACAAAGGCGACCGTACCGCCACCTTTCTGCGCCTCAGCGAGGACGTGCAGCGCGAGCGTCGTCTTGCCCGAACTTTCGGGGCCGTAAATTTCGATCACGCGGCCGCGCGGCAGGCCGCCAACGCCGAGCGCGATGTCGAGCCCGAGCGAACCGGTCGAGATCGACTCGACCTGCATCGTTTCCTTCGAGCCCAGCTTCATTACCGAGCCCTTGCCAAACGCGCGATCGATCTGCGCGAGTGCGGCGTCGAGCGCCTTCTGCCTGTCCGTTCCGTTCACTGATTTCCCCGATTCGACGAGTGATAATTGTCCGGCCATAACCGTCCCTTTCCAGCTCTAGAGCGACAGCCGAAGCATCGCAACGCCAGACCGATGTGCCACATATGTTCTCGTGGAACAAGGGGGGAACAAAATAAAGTTGGGGGCTCAGATCGATCGGGTTTTAAACGAAAAACCCGCCCAGAGTTGCCTCGATGTCGCTGAGCCGAAATGGCTTGGCCACCAGCTTGCGATGCGCATGTTCCTGGGGAATCACATCGCCGCCGCCCGACGTGAATGCGAAAGGGATATTCCGCGCGGCCAGGGCATCAGCGATCGGCCAGCCCTTTTCGTCGCCGAGGTTGATGTCGATCAACGCCGCGTCGATGGACCCGGCCGCGACAATCGCGAGCGCTTCCTCGTTGGTCGTCGCTTGCGCTGGCTCGGGAAACCCCAGCGCATCGAACATGTCGACCAGCATCATGCCGATCAGCACGTCATCCTCGACAAGCAGGATGCGATGGCCGTCAGCCATCGGCCACGCCCCGGTGCGCGGCATTATCGAGCGCCGCCGACACGGCCTCGGCCAACTGCGCAACCGAGAAGGGCTTGGGCAGAAAGGCGACGTCGTCGATGTTGATCGACTGGCGCAGTTGCTCCTCGGCATAGCCCGACATGAACAGCACCGGCAGCATCGGCCGCTTCGCGCGCATCGCACGCACCATTGCAGGGCCGTCCATCGTCGGCATCACGACGTCGCTGAGGATCAGGTCGATCTTGTCCATCGCGGCAAAACGCTCCAATCCCTCTTCTCCCTGCGATGCGGTCACGACAGTATAACCCGCACGGGTCAGCGCTCGTTCCGCGACAGCGCGCACCATATCCTCGTCCTCGACGAGCAGGATCGTGCCGGTGCCCCACTGGCTCTTCTTGGGCTTGACGGGGGGCGCAGGGGCGACAGGCGCACCGCCTTCGGCGCGATGAACGGGCAGATAGATGACGAAGCTCGTCTCGCCCGGCTTGCTGTCGGCAAAAATGAAACCCGCCGACTGCTTGATAATGCCATAGACGGTCGAGAGGCCGAGCCCCGTCCCTTTCCCGACATCCTTCGTCGTAAAGAAAGGCTCGAAAATCTTGGGCAGCACATCGGCCGGAATGCCGGTTCCGGTATCGCGGACCTTGAGCGCGCTATAGTCGGCGGGGGGCATGAACTCGTTCCCCATCTGGCGCACGTCGGCAGCCGATACCGGATAGGTCTCGATCGTCAGCGTCCCGCCGCCCGACATGGCGTCGCGCGCGTTGACCGCCAGGTTGATGATCACCTGCTCGAGCTGGCCGGGATCGGCGCGCACCGCGCCAAGCCCGCGACCGTGATGGACATCGAGTTGAACATTCTCGCCAATGAGCCGCTTCAACAGGTGCGACACTTCTGAAATCACGTCGGGCAGCTGTAAAATCTGCGGGCGGAGCGTCTGCTGGCGCGAGAAGGCGAGCAATTGCCGGGTCAGGCTGGCCGCCCGGTTTGCATTGCTGCGGATCTGCTGGATATCGTCATAGTCGCTGTCGCCGGGCGTATGGCGCATCAGCATCAGGTCGCAGGCGCCAAGCACCGCGGTCAGGATATTGTTGAAGTCGTGCGCAACGCCGCCGGCCAGCTGCCCCACCGCCTGCATCTTCGATGCTTGCGCGACTTGTCGTTTGAGCCGCGATTCCTCGCTCGAATCCTTGAGGCTGAGCAGCACCGCCGCTTCGCCTAGCCCGCGCACGCCGACGACGCGCATCGACACCGGCTCATCGCCCTGCCCGATCAGGCGGATCGACAGGTCGCCGCCAACCTGTTGTCCGCTGCTATGGCGGCGGATCATGTCGGCAAGCGGGCTCTTGTCCTCTCCGACCACAAGATCGCCCGGATAGCGGGGAGGCTTGCCTTCGCCGACCGCCGCCGCCCGCAGGAAAGCGCGGTTCATGTAAAGGAACCGGCCATCGCGATCGACGAGCGCGAGCCCGAAGGGCAGCAACGACAGCAGCGTTTCGACATAGGCCTGCGCGGTCCCGCGATCGGCAGGCCCCATTTCCTCGTCGAGCATCGCGAGCAGCACGGGGCCGTTTGCATCGGCCGGAGCCAGCGGAATCTGGATCATCCGCACCGGCGTCGCGCGGTCGCCTTCGCGCGCAAAATAGAGCGAGCCCGCATCGTCGAGCCGCAGCATCGCCGCGACATCGCGGCCGGCAAAATGCGCTTGATCGCCATCGCTCAGCGCACGCAGAAGAAAGGCAGGATTTGCGGTGCGAAGGCGACCCTCGGCGCTGACAAGTGCGGCCATCACGCCCGCATGGCCAAGCGTGCGGCCGGCCGGGCCATCAAGATGGCGGACGATTTCGGTCGTGAGGTCAAGCCGCTCGACCGCGGAAAAGCGCCAGACGAGATAATCTTCGGCTTGACCGGTGCGCATCACCTGCGCGCGAAGTTGCAGCGGCCCGACCGCAATATCGTCGACACCGCCCTCGCCGTCGCGCCACGCCGCGCGTCCCGCGTTTTTCAGCAGCTCGGCGCCGCGCGCTTCGAGCGGCAGGCCCGGAGGCGTCACGAAACCGCCCATCCAGGTCGCGAACAGGTCGTTGGCGCACACCAGACGCCCGGCTCGATCGGTCACGGCTATCGCGACATCGTCATGATTGACGGCCTGGCGCAGCATCGTCCAGTCGGGCGCGCTAGCCTCGCCGGCAATGGTGCCCGGAAACAGCCGCCGCGCGAGCAAGGCGCCTCCGACGGCGATCGCCAGTCCGGCAAGAAAGCCGGCGGCCAATGCCAAGCTGCGCGTCGCCCAGAAGAGCAAGGCGACCGACAGAAGCGCAAGGCCGCCGATGATGGCAAAATCGACGCGCGATAGAATCGCCCGGGCCGACTGTGCGCCCGCGGGGCCCGCCCCCCTGCTGAAACTTTCATCAGCGGAAGGCAGGCTTTGCGCGGTCAAACAGCGTTCTTTCTATTGGCGCATCACCAGATGCGGACACGATCCTTCGGCGCCAAATAGAGCTTCTGGCCTTCCTTGACGCTATAGGCCTTATACCAAGGGTCAAGGTTGCGCGAGACCCAAGACCGCTGAATCGAGGGCGAATGCGGATCAGTCGTGATCCGCTGCGACAGATTCTGTTCGCGGTAGTTGCGACGCCACACCTGCGCCCAGCCCAGGAAGAAGCGCTGGTCGCCGGTCAGCCCGTCGATCACCGGCGCCGGCTTGCCGCCGAGCGACTTTTTATAGGCGTCATAGGCAATGGTCAGACCGGCGAGATCGCCGATGTTTTCGCCAAGGGTGAAAGTGCCGTCGAGATGTTCGCCGGGCAGAACTTCGTATGCGTCATACTGCGCGACGAGCGCCTTGCCCGCGGCTTCGAACGCCGCGACGTCTTCCGGCGTCCACCAGTCGGCAAGTTTGCCGGTCTCGTCATACTTCGCGCCCTGGTCGTCGAAATGATGGCTGATCTCGTGACCGATGACGGCGCCGATGCCGCCATAGTTGATCGCGGCGTCGGCCTTGGGATCGAAGAAGGGCGGCTGCAGGATCGCGGCGGGGAAGACGATCTCGTTCATCCCGAAATTGGCGTAGGCGTTGACCTCCATCGGGGTCATCCCCCACTCCCAGCGGCGGATCGGACCGCCAAGGCGGCTGACATTATCGTCATGCGCGAACTGGTTGGAGCGCAGTTCGTTGCCGAACAGGTCGTCGGCGCGGATGTCGAGCTTGCTGTAGTCCTTCCAGCGATCGGGATAGCCGATCTTGGTCGTGAAGTTGGCGAGCTTCTTCTTCGCCTTGACCTTGGTCGCGGGCTGCATCCAGGCGAGATTTCCGATGCGCGTGTCGAGCGCCGCCAGGACATTCTTCACGAGCACATCCATCGCCGCCTTGGTTTCGGGCGGGAAATATTTCGCGACATAATCCTGGCCGACCGCTTCGCCCATATTGTTGGTGGTAAAATCGACCGCGCGCTTCCAGCGCTCCTGCATCTGCGGCGTGCCCGACAGCGCGGTGTTGTAGAACGAGAATGTTTCCTGCGCGACCGCGTCGGGCAGCACGCCCGAGAAGCCGTCAAGGCTGCGCACGACCATCAGGTCGCGGATCACTTCGATCGGCGCTGCGGCGATCAGCTTTGCTTCGCCGGTGAAAGCGCTCGGCTGCGACACGAGGAGCGAATCCTCGTTGACGCCAAGGCCGCGGATGAAGGTCATCCAGTCGAAACCCGGTGCGGCCTTCGCAAGGTCGGCGATCGTCATCTTGTTATAGACTTTGGTCGCGTCGCTGCTGTCGTTCTTGTCCCAGTGAACCGTCGCGATCTGCTTTTCGAAATCATAGATCGCCTTGGCGCGCGGTGCGGCATTCGTTTCGCCGGCCAGCGTCAGGACATTTTCCAGATGCTTCAGATACGCGCCCTGCAACTTCACGTTGCGCTCGCCGTCCTTCAGATAGAAGTCGCGGTCGGGCATGCCGATGCCGCCCTGGAACATCGTGTAGATATAGACGTCGGGGTTCTTGTCGTCCTGGCCCACATAACCGCCGAAAAAGTGCTGGATGCCGCTGCGGTCGCCTTCGGCGAGCAGCTTGGCCAGGCCCGCCTTGTCGACGCTGCGGACCTTGGTCAGCCAGGGCTGGATGGGCGCCAGGCCCTTCGCTTCGACGGCCGCCGAATCGAGATAGGACGAATAGGCGCGGCCGATCATGCTGTTCGGATCTTCTTTCGCGACATCGAGGATTTCGCGCGTGCGCTTTTGCGACAGGTCGGCAAGCGCGGTGAACATGCCATAGTTCGACTTGTCGGCGGGGATCGCGGTATTCTTGGACCAGGTGCCGTTGGCGAAGGCATAGAAATCGTCGCCCGGCTTGACGGTCTTGTCCATGCCCGAAAGATCGAAGCCGAAATCACCGATTTCGGGGTTGTCGGCCGTCGCGGTCGGCGCCGGAGCCGCCGTGGCTGCGTCTTTGGCAAAAGCCGGCGCCGACGCCAGCAAAACGGCGCCCAACGCCGCGGTCGCCATCAGGCGCGAAGAAAGTGTCTGACGAGTCATGATATTCCCCAGATGAAACAAACGGAAATGCACCCGCGGCTCGCGCTGCGGGTCCGATTTTGCGATGGGACAGCTATACGCACGCCACTTCGCCGTTCAACCGGCGGCGGCGTCGCTCGTCGATGACTCAAGTCGTTGGTCGCGCGCGCGCCGAATCTTGCGGCGCCAGCGAAGGCGAATCCAGTTGTCCCAGATCACCGAGGCGAGAAGGTAGCCCACGATCGCCGAGACCGCCGAAATCACGAACAGCCCGGCGAGACCGCCGAGCAACGCCGGCCCCGCGTTTGCCGTGAACCATAGCCACCAGTCGTGAAGCGATGCAGACCTTTCGTACAGACCGATCAGGCCGGACATATTGGTGTGCATCCCGAACAGGACATTGCCGAGCCACACCGATGCCGCGAGGATCAGCGGGGTCGTTACGGGATTCGACAGGAACGTCATGGCCGCGCCGATCGGGATATTGGCGCGAAACGGCAAGGCAAGCAGCGCAACGCCAAGGATCTGGATGCCGGGGATCAGGAAAAAGATGCCGACGAACAGCCCTAGCGCAGTTCCCCGCCGCACCGAGGTGCGCGTGAACCGCCACAAATGGCTGTGCGAGACGCGGTGCGAAAAGGGTTTGACGAAGCGGCTGGCCAGCAACTCCTCGCGCGTCGGCGAATTCTTGCGGATCCAGTTCATCACGGCCGATTTGTCGCGCGATTTGGAGTCGTTGGGCGTGCCCCCGCTCATCCGCGTTCCTTCATCAGCCGCGCCTTGTCGCGCTTCCAGTCGCGTTCCTTGATCGACTCCCGCTTGTCGTGTGCCTTCTTGCCCTTGGCCAGTGCAAGCTCGACCTTGGCGCGGCCGCGACTGTTGAAATAGACCGAGAGCGGGACAAGCGTCATCCCCTGCCGCATCACACCGGCGTGCATCTTGTTGATCTCGCGCCCGTTGAGCAGCAGTTTGCGCGGGCGCCGCGGTTCGTGGTTGTGCCGGTTGCCGTGGCTGAATTCGGGGATGTTGCTGTTGATCAGCCACACCTCGTTGCCCTTCACCTCGGCATAGCTTTCGGCAATCGTCCCCTCGCCGAAACGGAGCGACTTTACCTCGGTCCCCTGAAGCGCGATCCCGGCCTCGAACACCTGCTCGATGGCAAAATCAAAGCGTGCGCGCCGGTTCTCGGCGACGACCTTTTTCTTGTCGAATTCTGCGGCGGACTGCGGACGGGCCATTGCGAAGAACCTAAATCACTCCCGCCGCGGACAATGCGGCATCGACGGCTTTGCGCGAAGCTTCGGACGCCGGAATGATAGGTAGGCGCACTTCGGGCGAAAACCAGTCATGCACGCGCGACAGCGCATATTTTGCCGGTCCCGGCGACGCGTCGGAGAACATCGCCTTGTGCAGATCGAACAACCGGTCGTGCAGGACGAGCGCGCCGGCCCAGTCGCCCGCGGCACAGGCCGAAGCGAAATCGGCGCAAAGGCGCGGCGCGACGTTGGCGGTGACCGAGATACAACCGACGCCGCCCATCACCGCATGCGGCAGCCATAGATCGTCGTTGCCGCTTAGCTGGCAGAAGCCGGCTCCAGCGCCCGCCCGATGCATGGTCACGCGCGCCAGATCGCCGCTCGCATCCTTGATCGCGACAACGGTGGGCATCTCCGCCAGCTTGCACATCGTCTCGGCACTGATGTCGGCCACGGTGCGGCCGGGAACATTGTACACCACGATCGGCAGGTCGCAGGCATCGGCCAGCGCGCCGAAATGTGCGAGCATCCCGTCCTGCGTCGGCCGGTTGTAATAGGGTGCGACGATCAGCGCCGCCGTCGCGCCGGCCTGCTGCGCATAGCGCATGTGGCGGATCGCCGTCGCGGTGTCGTTCGACCCGCAGCCGGCGATCACCGGCACGCGTCCGGCCGCGGCCTCGACGCACGTATCGATGACCTGGTAATGCTCGTCGAAGCCGAGCGTCGGGCTCTCGCCCGTCGTCCCGCACGGTACCAGCGCGCTCGTTCCCTGATCGATCTGCCACCCGACAAGCCGTTTGAACGCCGGCGCATCGAACGCACCGTCGCGAAATGGCGTCACCAAGGCGGGAATCGACCCCGAAAACATGCACCGCTCCTTTACAAAAACCGTGGCCCGACCGATAGGAAAGCTCGGCGCGCCGCCTCATGGACGTCTATTCAGCGCCCCGCAAGGAGTTTGGCACTAGCATGGCCGCTATGATTTCGCTGCCCCGTATTTCCCGTCTGGCGCTCGCGCTGGCCCTCGTTGTTCCCACCGCCGCCCATGCCAGCGAACTCACTCCCGAGCAGATGGCCTGGTACCGTGCGCAGATGGGGCTTGCGTCCTCGTCGGGTCCGCCGCCGTCGACCAGCTCGGTCGGCGACGCGGTGATGGAATGGCGCCGCCTGACCGCGACGAACGCCGCATCCTTTGACCAATTGTCGCGCTTCCTGATGGCGAACCGCGACTGGCCCGATGCGGACAAATTGCGCGTTCGCGCCGAAAAGGCGATTGCGCTCGACAGCTACGACCCGCAGCGCACGCTCGCCTATTTCCAGGCCTATCCGCCGCGCACGCCGGGCGGTGAGGTGCGCTATGCGCTCGCGCTCAACGCGACCGGCCGCCGCGACGAGGCGAACGCCGCCGTTCGCCGGGCGTGGACCGGCGGGACGCTCGATGATTATGAGACCAACCGCGTCCTGACCTTCTTCCCCGGCGCGCTGACCGTCGCCGACCATGATGCGCGGATGGACCGGCTGCTGTGGCTCGGAGCGACCGGTGCCGCCGCACGCCAGATCGCCTATACGTCGCCCGAGAAGCGGGCGGTGTTCGCCGCGCGGCTGGCAATGCGCAGCGGCACGGTCGACGCGGCGCTGCAGGCGTCCGCCGTCGAAATCACGAACCCGTCGCTCGTCCGCACCGACGCGGGATATATCGCCGACAAGGCAACCTGGCTGCGCAAGGGCAATCGCGTCGGCGAAGCGCGCGCGCTGCTCGCGGCGCCGCGTTCGCTTGCCAAGGCACCGACCGATGCCGAGGAATGGCTCGAGACGTTGCTGACGAACGCGCGTGCGGCCGATGCCGCGGGCGACAAGATGACGGCGTATAATATCGCCAAGCAACTCGACGACACGTTCGCGCCGGGGGTCGTCATCCGCGAGGCGCCGCTCAGCGTGCGCGACGATTATACCTCGCTTGCGTGGCTGGCCGGACAACTCGCCTACAAGAGCGTCGGACGGCCACGCGAAGCGGTGCGTCTGTTCCGCCTCTACGGCGAGGCGGCGCGGTCGGCGCAGACGCGGACCAAAGGCTTTTACTGGGCGGGACGCGCCGCGCTTGCCGCGGGCGATCCCAATACCGCCAACACCCATTTCGCCGATGCCGCGCAGCACTATGACCAATATTACGGCCAGCTTGCGCTCGAACGGCTCGGCCGCCCACAGCCGAAGCCCCTCCCGACGCCGACGATCCAGGTCAGCGGCGATCAGAAACGCGCGTTCGAGGACGACCGGCTCGTTCGCGCATCGCGCGCACTCGGCGAGATCGGGGCCTGGCGCGAGCAATCCTTGTTCCTGCGCGCCATCGCACAGCGCGCGACCTCGCCGGCCGACCATGTGCTCGCGGGCCAGCTTGCTTCGGCGATCGGCCGTCCCGACCTGGGCGTGATGATTGGCCGCAGCGCGCAGGCGAACAGCCTCGACGCCGTCGAAGTATCGGGTTTTCCGACCGTCCGCGTTCCGGCGGGCCACGAAAGCAACTGGACGTTCATTCACGCGATCACCCGACAGGAAAGCCAGTTCGACCGGCAGGCGGTGAGCCATGCCGGGGCGCGCGGAATGATGCAGCTGATGCCGGGCACCGCGCGCGAGGTCGCGGGCAAGCTGGGGCTGAGTTATGACGCCGGGTCGCTGACCGTCGACACCAATTACAACATGACGCTGGGATCAACCTATTTCCAGCAGATGCTGAGCTATTTCGGCGGCAGCTATCCGCTGGCAGTCGCCGCGTACAATGCCGGCCCCGGCAATGTGAACAAATGGCTGCGCGCCAATGGCGATCCGCGCAGCGGCGGGATCGACATGGTCGACTGGATCGAAGCGATCCCGATTTTCGAGACGCGCAACTATGTCCAGCGAGTGCTTGAAAATGCCGTCGTTTACGACACGCTGCGCGATGGCCGGACGCTGCCGCAAGCGCCGCTGAGCTTTTACCTCGGCAAGCGCACGCCCGGCTGACACGCCGTGGCAGGAGAAAAGACCAACATTATCTCGCCCGCGGGCTTCGCTGCGCTGCGCGCCGAATATCAGGCGTTGCTGGGCGACGAGCGACCGAAACTGGTCGAGGTGATCAGCTGGGCGGCGGGCAATGGCGACCGCAGCGAGAATGGCGATTACATCTATGGCCGCAAACGGCTGCGCGAAATCGACCGGCGGCTCGGCTTCCTTGCGCGGCGGATGAAGGCGGCGCGCGTCGTCGACCCCGCCGAACAGCCCGACAAGAGCCGCATCTGGTTCGGCGCCACCGTCGAGCTGGCCGACGACGACGACGCGCGGCGCATCGTCACGCTCGTCGGCGACGACGAGGCCGACGCCGGCGAAGGCCGGATCGGCTGGAACAGCCCGCTCGCCCACGCGCTCCGCGGCGCCGCGATCGGCGATCTTCGCACAGTGCAGCTTCCTGCCGGGGCAAAGGAATGGGAAGTGCTGGCGGTCAGCTATCCCTGACCGTCAATCCCCGATCCCGGCGATCAACTCGCGCTGGTCCTTGCGAAGTTCGGGCAGGTCGCGCGCCAGCTTGGCCCAATAGGCCGCTTCCTTGGCATCGGCGCTGACGCCGCTGCCCTTCGCATAGGCCCAGGCGAGAATCGCGCGCGAACCCGCAAAACCCGCCCGCGCGCCGACGCCGCAATCCTCGATCGCGGCGCCGAGCGTCTTGTCGGCGAAATGCGCTTCGCAAAGCCAGTGGTTGCCCTCGGGATTGCCGTCATCGGCGATACTGCGCAGGCGCGCCAGATTCGCGGCGCGGGTGTCGGGAAAATAGGTCAGCGCGAAGATTGCCGCCGGATGCCCCTTTGCTGCCGCCTCCGAATAAAGCGCCTGCGAACGGACGAAGTCGGCAGGACCAAAGGTGCCCGCGGCAAGCCGGTAGGCCAGATGCGTCTTGGCTTTCGAAAAGCCCGCGTTCGACGAGGCGACATACAGGTCATAGGCGCGCTTCACATTCTCGGGCGTCGGGTCGTTCTCGAGCAACAGATAGGCCAGCTCCTGCTGCCCGGCCGCAAAACCCTGCGCCGCCGATTGTTCGAGATAGGCGCGGGCACGCGGCACATCCTTTTTTACCCCGACCCCCAGCGAATACATATAACCCGCCAGATGCTGCGCGAGCGCGTTGCCGCCGTCGGCAAGCCCGACCAGTTCGGCGGCGGGATGGCGCGAGAGAACGTCGGCGATCAGCACCGGCTCGTCCTCGATCGCCAAGCGGTCGAGCGAGATGTCGGCCAGCGGATTGGCGGCACCACGCGCGGGGCTCGATGGCGCCGGCGGCGCGGGCGGCGCCGCCGAGAACGACCCAAAGCCCCCGCCGCGCCTGCCCTGTTCGGGTACCTCGACCGGCGCGACGAGATAATAATCCTCGAACCAGCTACCATAGTGAAAGGGCTGCTGTGGTCCCAGCTCCATGCCGTAAGTGCGCTTGTACACGTCGCGCGATACGATCTTGAAATAGTCGGATATTTCGAGGCCGGGAATGCCGAGTTCCTTGACCACCGCAGCAGCGAAGGGGCTGACCGGCGATCCGACCGGCGCGAAATCGAGCGCGGGGCGGCCCTTCGCGGTCGAATAGAAGACCGCGCCCTGTCCGATGTCGAGCAGGCCGAGCGGCGCCGATCCGGCTTCGCCGGCCGCAACGGCAGCATCCTCGATCCGGACGACCGGCTCTGCGGTGCGGCACGCATCGACGAACAGCAAGGTGAAGGCACCTTGCGGGACGACGCGCTTCACCAGCGCCTCGATCGACAGATAGCGCTTCTCGACGTCGGCGCGGCGCGTTGCCGGCGGCGCATCCATCGGCACCAGCCAGTTGCGCCCGCCATATTCAAAGCCGTGCCCGGCATAATAGAGAACCACCGATTTGGCGCCCTTCGCTTCGGTTGCGAACTGCGCAAGCGCCGCGTCGAGTGCCGCCTTGTCGGCGTTGCGGATGATGCGCGGCGCGATACCGGCCTTGGCGAAAGCGTCGCAGACGAAGTCGATGTCGTTGACCGCATTCTTGAGCGACGGCCATTCCCAATCATTATACGCGCTGTTCCCGATGAGCAGCGCGACGCGCTCGCCTTTCAGCGGCGCCGTGCCGCACGCGGCGGTCTGCGCCCCCGCCGACGGCACGAGACAGCAAGCAATCGCGGCTCCGACCAGTGCGCCCAGCCATTTTCCACCGCCCATATTCGCTCTCCCCACGCGCAAATCGCCTCCCCCAAACGTCGCAGAAGACTGCGCAACTTCACTCTGAATTCGCCTTTTCGTCGACGCTGCCGCGCGTCGATCACCAATCACAAGGCCATGGTGGCAGCGTAGGTCGCCCGCTTATTGTAGGAAAGCGCAATTTCGCTGTGAGCGCCGTCATTAACAACGGCATCAAGAACGCCTAGACAGGCCATCGATCGTCAGGACGGAGGGACATATGCGGATACTGGCATTGGCAGCGTTGGTGCTGGCGGCGGGCACGGCGCAAGCCGTGCAGCGCAACGCGGTGCCCGTCCTCAGCGACGCGGAAATCCAGGCAAATCTGAACGACGGCGAAGGGGTCGAAGGCCGGATCGACGGCGACCTCAACGGCGATGGCGATATCGACACCGCATATATCGTTCGCGGCGACGACAGCCGATCGCTGCACGTCCAGTTCGCGGCTCGCAGCGAGTTCGAACTCTATCACGAACCCGCCGGCACGCTCGCGCTCGACGCCTATCCGCTCGGCCCCGCCGAAATTGTGATCGCAAAAGGCGTGCTGGTCGTGACCGATCTGACCGGCGGCACGACCGCCATCCAGGCGACCTATCGTTTTCGTGGTGAAAAGGCGCGGCCGAAGATGCGGCTGATCGGGCTCGATGCAACGCTTTACAGCCGCACATACGCGCATGACGGCGCCGAGATGAGCTGGAACGTCCTGACCGGCAACGTCATCGCGACGACGATGAAACTCGTCGGAAGCGGCGAAAACGCGACCTATGACAAATCGGCCGTCAAGCGCTTCAAACGGCCGGTCAAAGCCTATTATATGGAGGACACGCCCGACGCCGACGCGACGCTGGGCATTGCATCGTAAGGCAAATAGCCGCGCGGCCTATTTCATCAGCGCGGGGATGATCCAGACCGCCGACATTACGATCACTGCCAGAATCAGCGAAATGACGAGGACATAGCGCACGCCCTGCCCCTTCACTCCGCCGCTCGCTTCGGTCTCGGTCACTTCGATATGGTCGTCGACGACGTGCATGGTTCGTCTCCTCTTCGGGGCCCGACCCTAGAACGCGGGCCGGCTGCACGCGGTTCCCGCGCGCGTGATGGGAGAGAAATGCCAGAGGGTCTGTAAGCCGGGTTCTGTCCACCCCGTTGCCGGGGATGGGCGATCATTCCTCTAGGCGTGCGGTTACCCGAACGCTCAAGCAGTCAACCCGGACAGCGGGGCCGGAACCAGCCCTGGATTGCTCCGTGCCATCCCTATTCGACCTTGCTCCCGGTGGGGTTTGCCGTGCCGCGTCCGTTACCGTCCGCGCGGTGCGCTCTTACCGCACCCTTTCACCTTTCGCCGGGCCGAAGCCTTTGGCGGTCTGCTCTCTGTGGCACTTTCCCTGAACCGGCCCGGGGGCCGACCCGCCGGACGTTATCCGGCACCGTGATTTCCGTGGAGCCCGGACTTTCCTCCCCCGGCAGGATACCCCACCGGCGGCGATCGCCCGACCCTCTGGCGCGAACGGGTATAGGCGCTGCGGCCGGATTTGACCAGTCAATTGCCCTCGGGCTGGGGCAGCAGCAGCGCGAGCAGGATCGCCCGGCATTCGCCGTCGATCGTGCCATCGATCAGCTCGGTGCGGAACCGGCGCTGAAACGCCACGGTCGCCGCAAATCCGTCGGTTACATCATAGCCGAAACGTTCGAGCGCGAGCAGAAATCCCGCGTCGGTCCATAAGGGATCGGTAAGCTTTTTGGTCGGACGCGGCAGCGCGAGGCGCCGGCGTGCGAGCTCTTCCCACGGGAACAGTTCACCAGGATCCTGCTTGCGCGTCGGCGCGACGTCCGAATGGCCGACGACATTGCCGCGCGTGATGGCGTGAGTGTCCTTGATCATATGGACAAGGCGGACGACCGAGGCGACCTGCGGATCGGGAAACGGCACATAGCCGAATTCATGCCCCGGATTGACGATCTCGATCCCGACGCTCGCCGAATTGATATCGCTGACCCCGCGCCAGTGCGACTTGCCCGCGTGCCATGCGCGCTTGTCCTCGGGCACCATATGCGTGATCTGGCCGTCCTCGCCGACCACATAATGCGCCGACACTTTTGCGTCGGGATCGGCAAGCCGATCAAGGGCTTCGGCGCCAGACTTCATGCCGGTGTAATGGAGCACGATCATCGAAACGGGCAGCGAACGCTCGTCGAAATTGGGAGACCAGCGTTCGATAAAATCGCTCATGCGCTCTGTGGGTCCGTCCTGTGCTTGCCTCAGCGTCGATTGCGCCAGCGGGGCGCAAAAAGCAAGGTCAGGCGGCGAGCGAGGGTGCGATCGGCGGACGGCGCACCTGCTGGTCGGCAGGCTCGTAAAGCCCGCGAAGCCGCGGGCTCGCGACGAACTGGTCGGTCTGGCCGAGCACCGTCTCGCCCGCCCCCAGAATCAGGAAGCTTTGCGGCGCCGCCATGGCGCGCAGGCGCGCGAACGCCTTTTGCCGCATCGGCAGCGAGAAATAGAGCAGCAGGTTGCGGCAGAAGATCAGATCGGCCGAACCCGCCAGCGGCGGCCGGTCGACAAGCATATTCTGCACCGAAAAGTCGATCCTGCGGCGCAGGTCCGCCTTCGCGAGCCAGCCGGCCTCGGTCTGGTCGAACCAGCGCACCATGCGCTGCACGGGCAGCCCGCGCTGGATTTCAAACTGGGTGTAAAGGCCGACGCGGGCACGGCTGATCGCATGATAGCTGACATCGGTGCCGACGACGTCGATCTGCCAGCCCGCCCATTTCACGTCCTGCTCGGCCAGCAGCATCGCCATCGAATAGGCTTCCTGTCCGGTCGACACGCCGCAATGCCAGATCGTGATCCGCCGCTGGTGCGCATTGACCTGTCGAATATGTTCGAGCGCGGTATTAGCTATATCATCGAACACGCTGTGTTCGCGATAGAAAAATGTCTCGTTGTTCAGCATCGCATCGACCGTGTCGTCGAGCAACTGGCGGCTGTTCGACGTGACCAGCGCGGCAACGAGCGCGTCGAGGTCGGCAATGCCGTGGCGTTGCATCACCGGCTTCAGCGACATTTCGATCCGCCAGATGCGGTTCGGCGACAGCGTCTGTCCGGTTCGCGATTCGAGCACGCCCATCAGCACGCGATAGGCCGATTCGCTGGCGCTCCCGCCCATCATGGCCGGCCGCGCCCCATGACATAGCTGCCGAGCATCAGGGCGATCGCGTCGGGGTTGAGCGTTGCGGCCGCAAGACCCGCCTTGGCCACGGCGCCGGGCATGCCCCAGATGACGCAGCTTTCGGGAGCCTGCGCAAAGATCGTACCGCCGGCCGCTTTCAGCCGCTCGGCCCCGTTCACGCCGTCACGCCCCATGCCGCTGAGCACGACGGCCACGGCGCCTGCGCCATAGACTTCCGCGACAGAGGCGAACATCGGGTCGGCCGAGGGGCAACAGCCATTCTCCGCGGGCCGGCGATCCAGTGCGATTTCGCGGCGGCGGCCGGTCGACACGATCGTCAGATGCGCGTCGCCGGGCGCGAGATAGATGTGGTTCGGCTCGACCGCCATCCCTGCTTCGGCGACGCGGACGCGACGCTTCGTCATCGTCGCGATCTGCTTGGCGTAAAATTCCATGAACGCGTCGGGCAGATGCTGGGTGAGCAGAATCGGCGCGGTAATGCGCGCGTCGAGGTGCGTGATGAAATTGGTGAAGGCGGGAATACCGCCGGTCGAAGCGGCAACCGCAATGCAGTCGAGCGCCTGGTCGGCGTCGACCGCGACCGGCGTCGGCGGAACCGGTGGACGATAGGCGACGCGCGTCGCCGCGGGAATCGCCAGTTGCTGGCCCAGCGACAGGATGCGTTCGGTCAATATTTCGGCGAAGCGACCCGAAAAACTGCCACGGCCGGGCTTGGCGAGCGTGTCGCTGGCGCCGAGCGCGAGTGCCTCGATCGCCGCCGGGCCGCCCTCGACGCAGTTCGACGAGAGGATCAGCACGCGCGCATTGGCGGCGCGGTCGAGAATGTGCGGCAGCGCGTCGATGCCGTTCATTCCCGGCATTTCGATATCGAGGACGACGACGTCGATCGGCTCGCGCGCGAGGACGGCAAGCGCGTCGTGCGCCGAGGCGACCGACGCACAGACCTGCAAGCCCGGGGTCTGGTCGACGATGCGTTCAAGGATGCTGCGGACGACAAGGCTGTCGTCGACAAGCATCACGCGAACGCTGCGTCCGACCGGCAGCTCGGCCCCGGCAGGGTCAGACATAAGGGGTTGCGGGCGGGCCATCGGCGGTGCCTCAGGCGACGCCGACGAGCTGCAACTTTCCTTCGAGCGTCTCGCGGTCGAACGGCTTCATCACATATTCGTCGGCGCCCGCCTCGATGGCGGCGCGAATATGGTCGATGCTGTTTTCGGTCGTACAGAAAACGACCCGCGGCCGCTCTTCGAACCCGAAATCCAGATCGTTGAAAGCGGTCAGGAACTCCATCCCGCTCATCACCGGCATGTTCCAGTCGAGCAGAATCACGTCAGGACGGTTGGCGCGGCAAAAGGTCAGCGCCTCTTGTCCGTCAGCCGCCTCATCGACAGAAAAAGACATACTTTCAAGAATATGTCGAGCGACCTTGCGAATGACTTTACTGTCATCGACGACCAGACAAGACTTCGACATCATTACCTCCGCACCCCGGTTTCGCATCATGCTAATCTGAAGGGGTATTCAGCTCGTTAATTCACGCCGCGTTCTTGGCGGGCAAAGTGATAAAATAGGATGGATCGACCACCAGAAGCGAATGGCCTTCATGTTCGATCATCGCTTCGGCCACGCGCGCCCAGCCGGGCAGCAACTTGCCGGTGATGCGCGTTTCGGGCGCATCGATGAAACAGACATCCTCGATCTCGTCGGCGAGCAGCGCATAGCCATGATCGGCGACGTCGACGACGACGACGCGCTGGCCCGGTGCGACCGGGACCGCGGGCAGGCCGACCACGACATGCGGATCGATCAGCGTGAACACACGGCTGCGCAGCGCGAAAAGCCCGGCAACATGCGGCGGCGCGGCCGGCACTTCGACCGGCGTGCCGACGGTAACGACCGAGTTGATCGACCGCGACCGCAGCGCCACGCGCGTGTCGGCGATCCGCGCGATCAGGTACAGCTTGTCCATCATCGACCGGCTCCCCCGACGCGGCGGCGGAGCGCATCGAGCAGCGCGCCACGATCGTAGCGATAGACGGTGTCGTCGTCGGGGCTGGCCGCCGCGACCGAAGCGCGCAAGCGGATCACCGGAACCTCGCCGCCGGCATGGGCGCACGCGCCATCGTCGCCGATGAGGCAGAGCAGAACGTCGGCGGTCTCTTCCGAGCTTTCTGCCACGACGCGGTAGCCCGCATTCTGCAAGATCGGGGCAAGGAAATTGCCGCCCCACCCGTCATGGTCGTCGGCGATCCGGCACACCGGCTGGCGCGCGGCGGGCGCGACGGCGCCACCCGAATATTGCTCCATCAGCCAGAAAGGATCGATCAGCTCGACCGGCTCGCCGCCGACGAGCACGACGCCCGCGATCAGGCCGGGCGCCGCGGCGGGCTGGACGAGTTCGGGCAGGCGCACGATGTCGATCACCGCGTCGATCGGATAGCAAAGCACCATATGGCCGTCGTTGAGACGAAGCAGCTTCAGCGCGCCCAGCTCGCCCGGAAGCGTGGAGGCGTGGACAGGGAAGATATCGTCGCCGATCTGTGCCTGGATCCGCCCGGCGCTTTCGAACAGCGCGAGCGCGGGAACTTCCTCGACGCGCTCGATCACCGACAGGCGGACGCCGCGCGTGCGCCCGTTGGTGTCGCGGAAGAGGAGGAGCTGCGCGGCGTTGCGCGCGGCGGCGGCGGCGGCTTCGGCCTCGACCGCCTGGTCCATCGTCCTGCCGGCTTCGGACGCATCGATCGCTGCCGCGGCCAATATGCCCTGGACGTCGAGCAACAGCACCGGACGCCCATTGTCGGGAAGCGTCGTGCCCGCATAGAGCCCGGTCGCCATGATGATCGGCGCGGCCGGCTTGATCACCAGTTCCTCATGGTCGTGGATCGCCGCAACGCTGAGCGCATAGCTTTGCCCCTGCCCCGGCCGGACCAGAACGAGCGCGCGGTCTTCAGGATCGTCGCGATGGTCTCGCGCGCGGCCAAGCATGGCCTCGAGACGGAGCAACGGGAATTGTTCGCCGCGCACCGTGACGATCTCGCCGCCGCCGACGCGCTCGGTACGCACGCTGTCGCTCGTCTCCAGAAGGATTTCGCGCACCGAGCCTCTGGGAATGGCAAAATATTGCCCCGCGGCGCGGACCATCAGGCCCGAGATGATCGTCAGCGTCATCGGCACGCGCAGCACGACGGCGAGCCCGCGTCCTTCTTCGTTGCGCAGTTCAACGATGCCGCCGATCTTCTCGACATTCGCCTTGACGATATCCATGCCGACGCCGCGCCCCGAAATCGAGGTGATCTTGGCAGCCGTCGAGAAACCGGGACGGAAAATGAGTTCAAACTTTTCCTTCGGCGTCAGCGCGCGCGCGTCGGCGGCCGACAGGATGCGCGATGACATGGCCTTTGCGACCAGCGCATCGGCCGACAGGCCGCGGCCATCGTCGCGCACTTCAATCTCGATCTGGTTGCCCGACTGGCGCGCCGAGACCGAGATGGTCGCGGTGGCGTCCTTGCCAGCGGCGACGCGGCCATCGAGACTCTCGATGCCATGGTCGATGGCGTTGCGAACGATGTGGATCAGCGGATCGCGGATATTTTCCATCATCTCGCGGTCGAGTTCGACTTCGCCGCCGCTGGTGGCGAAGCGGATTTTCTTGCCCAGATCCTTTGCAAGATCGCGAACGACGCGCGGCAACGGCGCGAACAGCTTGTCGATGCGCTGCATCCGCATCTGGCTGACCGACTGGCGCATTCCGGCAATCGAATCCGACAGCCGGTCGAACGAAGCGATCAGCGAAGGCGCAGCCCCCGAATCGCGCAGCATGCGCGCAAACTCGTTGCGCGCGAGAACGATGTCGGTGACGCCTGTCATCACGCTGTCGAGCAAGGGCAGCGGCACGCGGATCGAGCGCCAGCCCTGAAGGTCGGCCGCCAGATCGTCATCGCGGCGAAGCATGATCTCGCTCGTCTTGGCCGGCGCACCGCCAACGTCTTCGGCAATGGAGAGCGCCGAAATCACGTCGTTGTCGTCGCCGGCAGGCTCGATGCCCTTCTTGCCGAGGATATCGCTGAGCTGGGTCAGGCGGTCGATGATCCCGAGCACGCCGGTCACCAGCGCGGCGTCGGCGGGGCGGTTGCCGCGGCGCACCTGGTCGAGCGCATCCTCCGCAGCATGCGACAGCGCGGTGATGCGCGGCAGCGACAGGAAGCCCGAGCTGCCCTTGATCGTGTGGACGAGGCGAAAAATCGCGTCGAGCTGCGCCCGGTCGGCAGGATCCGCTTCCCACGCGACCAGCGCCCCGCCAGCCTTGGCAAGGATTTCCGCCGTTTCGGCCAGAAAATCGTTCAGCAAATCGTCCATTACGGTACCGGTGCGCCCCAAAATCTCGGGATCACAATGGCCGACAATGGTTAATGGAGGGTTTGCTCTTGGGAGAATCCGGAAGGAAAAAAGGGCTGCCGAACTTGGCCTGCTACCCGCCCCTGAGAACCGCTCCGACGAGCAAGGACGTCGGCGTTTCTCGCGCCAGCATGACGGTGCCGTCGTTCTGCTTCGCGACCGCCTGAACGAGCACCGCCGGCGCAGTGCGCGACGTCATCGGACTGGCGCCCTCGCCCTCGGCCAATATCCGCTCGACGTCGGCGTCGAGGAAGATCCGGTCGGCCTCGACGTGCAGCGCGATTTCGATGCCGTCGCCCTGATTTTCGCAACCGATGTCGAGCCTGCCGCCGCGCACCAGCGCATCGACGAGCAGCAGCGACAGGTTGAGGATGATCTTCACCGCGGGCTTCGGCATCGGATCGCCGCCGATCATCCAGTTCAGGTCGATCGCGCGGTCGCCGATAATCCCCTGGATTGCCGATTTCGCTTCATCGGCGGGCACAAGGTCGCCGAAACCGCCCGCCGATCCAAAGGCAAGGCGGAAGAATTTGAGCTTGTTCGCCGATGTCCGCGCGCTCTGTTCGAGCAAGTCGATACAGCGCGCACGCATTTCGGGGTCTTTTTCGTCTGCCAGCAGTTCGAGTCCGTTGGCGAAGGCGCCGACCGGGCTGAGCAAATCATGGCAAAGGCGCGACGCCAGCATGGAAGCGAAATCGACGCGATCGTCGGACATGGATCGATGCACTCCCCGCAGACCGGACCTTTCCAGCTCGCGCTCGCTCCCTAAGGCACGGACATGGTTAAGAGCAAGCGCGATGAGCCAGACCCGACCGTCTTCGTCACCCCGCCACTTGAAATTCGGCGTCCGAAAACCACATTCCGGTCAATGTTGGGGGACGACGAAATACTGACTGTGACGCTTTCGGACAGCGCGGACGGGCTACGCCTCGACCGGGCGCTCGCCGAAGCGCTCCCCGATCTTTCGCGCGAACGATTGAAGACGCTGATCAAGGGCGGCCGCGTCACCGACGCCGCCGGGACGGTCCTGTGGGACC
This sequence comes from Sphingopyxis sp., assembly GCF_965227415.1. Classification (GTDB taxonomy): domain Bacteria; phylum Pseudomonadota; class Alphaproteobacteria; order Sphingomonadales; family Sphingomonadaceae; genus Sphingopyxis. The sequence goes on from NZ_OZ245749.1 coordinate 1,278,040, forward strand.
CCTCGGCCAAGGCGGCGGCGGCGGCAAAGCTTGCGGTCCGCCTCCCCGCTCCCGCTCCAGCGCACAATGTCGCGCAGGATATGGGCCTCGTCATCGCTTATGAGGACGAGCATCTGATCGTCATCGACAAGCCGACGGGGATGGTCGTCCACCCCGCGGCGGGCAATCTCGACGGGACGATGGTCAACGCGCTGCTCCATCATTGCGCCGGGCAGTTGTCGGGGATCGGCGGCGTCGCGCGCCCCGGCATCGTCCACCGGATCGACAAGGACACCAGCGGGCTGATCGTCGCGGCAAAGCATGACAAGGCGCATGAAGGGCTCGCAAAACAGTTCGCTGCGCACAGCATCGACCGCCGCTACATCGCGATCGCCGCCGGGCGGCCGATGCCCGCGAGCGGCACGATCGACGCCGCGCTCGGCCGATCGAGCACGAACCGCAAGAAGATGGCGGTCGTCGCCGAGGGCCGCGGCAAGCATGCGATCACGCACTATCGGACGATCGAGCCGCTGAAGAATGCGACGCTGGTCGAATGCCGGCTCGAAACCGGGCGCACGCATCAGGTGCGCGTGCATATGGCGCATATCGGCCATCCGCTCGTCGGCGATCCGGTCTATGGACGCGCCAAAAAGCCGCTGTCCGAAACATTAAAAGCCCGTAATTTCGTGCGTCAGGCGTTGCACGCTGCCCATTTGGGCTTTATTCATCCGGTGACCGGTAACAGGATCGCGCTCGACAGCGAACTCCCCGCGGACATGCGGGAACTGATCGATGAACTGCGTGTTTAAGTTTCGAATGAAAATCTATCTCGACCGCAGGGACCAACCGCGGCATATTTCTCCTCTGAATAATTAGGGAAGACGCAATGGCTAACAAAAGCAATGTTCCGGCAACGGTGCCCGCGCTCGGCGGTGAGGCGAGCCTGAACCGCTATCTGGCCGAGATCCGCAAATTTCCGCTTCTGACGCCCGAGCAGGAATATATGCTCGCCAAGCGTTTCCAGGAGCATGGCGACAATGAAGCTGCGGCGCAGCTCGTGACGTCGCACCTCCGCCTCGTCGCAAAGATCGCGATGGGCTATCGCGGCTATGGCCTGCCCGTCAGCGAGCTGATCAGCGAAGGCAATATCGGCCTGATGCAGGGCGTGAAGAAGTTCGACCCCGAACGCGGCTTCCGCCTCGCCACTTATGCGATGTGGTGGATTCGCGCCTCGATCCAGGAATTCATTCTCCGCTCGTGGAGCCTCGTGAAGATGGGGACGACCGCGGCGCAGAAGAAGCTGTTCTTCAACCTTCGCCGAATGAAGAACAGCCTCGAAGCCTTCGAGGACGGCGACCTCAGCCCAGAACATCTGACCAAGATCGCGACCGACCTTGGCGTGACCGAGGAAGAAGTCACCAGCATGAACCGCCGCATGGCGATGGGCGGCGACACGTCGCTCAACGTCCCGATGGGCGAGGATGGCGACAGCCAGTGGCAGGATCTGCTCGGCGACGAAGGCCCGTTGCAGGACGAACGCGTCGCCGAGGCCGAGGAACGCGATGTGCGGCACTCGCTGCTGAACGAAGCGCTCGAAACGCTGAACGAGCGCGAACGTCATATCCTGACCGAACGCCGCCTGACCGACGACCCCAAGACGCTCGAGGATCTGAGCCAGGTCTATGACGTCAGCCGCGAGCGCGTGCGCCAGATCGAAGTGCGCGCGTTCGAAAAGCTGCAAAAGGCGATGCTGAAGCTCGCGGGCGACCGGCGGCTGATCAACGCCTGAGCCGGGCATCCCCCTGCGTCACCCCGGACGTGATCCGGATATATCCCATTGGAGCAAGTATGTGGTCCCCCGCGCAGGCGGGGGTCCAAGCTTCGACGCGAAGCGTCGAAGGGCGCGCTGCCGCACGCGCGCCTTTCCTTGTCGCTGGACCCCAGCCTTCGCGGGGGCACACCCATTCCCTGTCCCCGTGGGATAATCGCCGACGTGATCCGGGGTCCATTCGGCGCCGTCGCGATGGACCCCGGATCATGTCCGGGCTGACGATTATTTTATCCATCATCCCGGCTTGCCACCTGCCCACGAGCGGCTAGTTTGCGCTTCATGGCAACCCAATCGCGCGCGAAGAGGCGCAAGCTCCCCTGGTATCTGCGGCCGTTCAAATGGCTGCTGTGGTTCATCCTCCTCTCGGTCGTGTGGGTCGCGATTTATGCCGTCGTGCCGCCACCGGTGACGATCACCATGCTGACCGACGGCAACGGGATCACCAAGGACTGGACCAGCCTTTCGGGCATCGACCGCAATATGGTGCGCGCGGCGATCGCGGCCGAGGATGGCAAATTCTGCAGCCACGACGGCTTCGACCGCGAAGCGATCGAACAGGCGATCGAGCGCAACGCCAAGGGCAAAAGGATGCGCGGCGGATCGACGATCAGCCAGCAGACCGCCAAGAATGTCTTCTTGTGGCAGGGCAGCGGCTGGACCCGCTATATCCGCAAGGTGCCCGAGGTGTGGTTCACGTTCCTGATCGAAAAGATCTGGGGCAAGCGGCGGATCATGGAAGTCTATCTGAACGTCGCCGAGACCGGGCTTGGCACCTATGGCGTCGAAGCCGGAGCGCAGCGCTATTTCAGACATGGCGCGGGCAAGCTGACCCCCGCCGAAGCGGCGCGCATCGCCGCGATCCTGCCGCTGCCCAAGAAGCGCGAAGCGGTGAGCCCGTCCGGCTTCACGCGGCGCTACGGCAATTCGATCCGCGCGCGGATCGGCGTGGTCGGGCGCGACGGGCTGGATCGGTGTATTTACAAGTAAAGCTGTTCGGGGTGGCGAAGGGAAAAATCCTCCCCGAAACGGTGAGGATTTGGAGTGTCGGCTTTCAGTCGCTTGCGGCCACTAAGCCCCGGCCGGCTTCCAGGTCTTCCGCTCTTCGGCCTGCTTCAGCACCTCGAACGCCGCCTGCCCCGCCGCGAAACGCTTGGCGGCATTGGCGTCGCCCGGCTTCACATCGGGATGCGTTTCCTTGGCGAGCGCGCGCCAGGCTTTCTTGACCGTTTCGAAATCGGCGTCGGGTTCAAGGTCGAGGATTTCGAGCGCGCGCATCTCGTCTGCGCTGCGGCTGCCGTCGCCCGATCCGCCCCACGCATAATGCTGCGCGCGGGCATAGCTGCGCGCACCGCGTGCCTCGTCGGCGGCGCGTTCGGCGGCATCTTCGGCGCTCAATCCTTCGAAATAGTCCCATCCACGATTATATTCGGCGGCATGGGTTTCGCAGAAATACCAGCGGTCGGGGCTGTTCGGTGACTTGGGCGCCGGGCAGTTGCCGGCGTTGGTGCAACCATGGCGGTCGCACAGGCGAACCTTCTGCGCCTCGTTGCTCGAACCATAGGGGCGCCAGCGGGGAAAACCCCAGTCATCGGATCTCTTGGCGCGGCTCATTCCACCCCATGTAGCGACTGGGCCGCGGATTGGCTAGGCGGCGGGGCGCAAAAGCCCATAAAAAGGGCTTTCCTACAATATTCGATCATGCCAGCCTTGCGCTTCGGCTCTTTGCCATCGTCGATCATCCCGAACATTTGCGCAGCTGCCCGCCCCAGCGGCGTAAAGCCACAAAGGACACACTTCGGACACGCCCGTCCGTGTCTTTTGTGGCTTTAGGACTCAAATCCTCCCTGTCACGCAGCGAAGGGGAGGATCAGTCCTTGGGCGAAAACCCGAACGCCTTGTGCGCCAGTTTGACCACCGCAGGGTCGAGTTCGGGCGGCGTCATCGGAACCGCAGCCTCCAGCACCTCGATGATATGTGTCAGTGCCGCAATGCGCGCGGCCTTCTTGTTGTTGCCGTCGATCACCTTCCACGGCGCCCAGCGCGTGTCGGTCTGCTCGAACATCTCTTCCATCGCCGCGAGATAATCCTTGCGCTTCGACCGGTTGCGATAGTCGTCGGCGCCGGTCTTCCATCGCTTCCACGGATCGTTCAGCCGGTCGGCGAAACGCTCGTCCTGTTCCTTCTGGGTGATGTGGACGAACAGCTTGACCAGGTTCGTGCGGTTGCCGGTCAGCTGCGCCTCGAACTCGTTGATCTCGTCATAGCCCTTGCGCCATTCGGCCTCGGTCGCATAGCTCTCGACCCGCTCGACCAGGACGCGGCCGTACCAGCTGCGGTCGAAGATCGCGATTTCGCGGGTTCCCGGCAGGCGCTTCCAGAAACGCCAGAGAAAATGGCGCGATTTTTCCTCGTCGGTCGGGGCGCTGATCGGCCAGACCTCGAAATAGCGGGGGTCGAGCGACGCGGTCAGCCGCTGGATGATGCCGCCCTTCCCTGCGGCGTCCCAACCCTCGAGCATGATGACGCTGCGCTGGCCATGCGTGATGTGTGCGGCCTGCAACCGCTCGATCCGCTCCTCCAGCGCCACGATGTCCTTGGCATAGTCGCCGCCATATTTGGCGCCGGCTTCATAGTCGGAGAGCGAGATGGTCATGCCGCCATCCTAGCCAAGCGGACGCGCCGGACCAAGCGCGCGATGTGTCCGGTTCCGGCACAACAATGGGCCCGGCGCTGGCTCAGTTTACGCCCATCAGCCGCTTGCGCGCATCCCAGTCGGCGAGCGCGCGGCGATGGCGTTCGATGCGCGCCAGCCCCTCGCCAATGTCGCGGTTCTTCGAGCCGAGCCGCTGCGCCTGTCCGTACCAGTCGGTGGCGGCGTCGAAGTCGCGGCCCATCTCGGCGCAAAGACCCAGATTGAAGGCAAGCGCCGCGGTCGGCTCTGCTCCGCTCGTCAGGCTTGCCCAGGTGGCGCAGGCAGCCGCCGGATCGCTCTTCGTCAGGCGGATCGCTTCCTTGAAGCTTTCCGATGCCGGCTTGGACAGGCCTTTGCGGTTCTCGTCGACGCGCACGTCGAGATTATACCCCGTCGGCGCGAGATCGCGGCGGATGGCCTGCACCTGATCCTTCTGCGCCCAGTCGATATAGTCGTCGACCGTGCGCGACGCCGAGCGGTCGGGGCAATATGTCTGCTGGTCGCGGGCGTTCAGAGGGCGCGTGTAGCGGATCGTTCCGTCCTGGATCGCGACGAGCCGCGCCGTGGTCGCAACGCTGATCGTGCGGCGGCGGCAGCGGATATCGACCTCGATCTCTTTCACGCACTTGTTCTTGTCGGCCGGGTCATACTCGGTGCACTTCTTGCGCTTTTCGGTCACCGGCACCTCGTCGACGCTCGCCCGCGTCGTGCCGGTCAGCAAGCCGTCGATCGGCGCGCCCGATTCGGGGGCGACGATGCGGTAATAGGACAGGCCGGCAAAGCGGGCGTCGCCAAGCGCGGCCTCCAGTCGCTGCGCAAAAGCCGAACCATCCTCGCCCTCGAAACGGTCGACCGACAGGCGGAGCAGATCATTGACGTTGGCCGCAGCCGGATCGCTGCCACTGATCGGAAGCGTCTCCGCAACGGCAGGCGTGCCCAGGCACAGCAAAGTCGCAGCAAACAGCGGACGCAGCGTGCGCATGAAATTCACCCCCCGATCAATGACCCCGCGACGGGCTATCGCAGCGTGGCCAGGCTGTCAAAGCGCCGTGGCGATGAGGTCGGCGACGCGCTGCGGCGCTTCCATCGGGATAAAGTGGCTGAGCTCGGCCCATTGCTCGTCGCGAACGGCGCCCAATCTGGCGCCGAGGCCGGGCCAGGTCGGGCTGACCGAGAAGTCGAGATTGCTCGTGCGGTCGCCGCTGCGGGCGCGGATGACGGTCGACGGCGCGGTGATGCCGTCCAGCCAGACATAGGGGTCGGTATGCGCCGCGCCGAGATAGACCGACGCTTCGAGCCGCGGGGGACAGGCAAGCTCCCACCCCTCCCCGTCGGCGGCGGCGAGCAGACCGTAATAGCAATAGTCGGCGAGCACTGCGGGCTGCCAATGCGCATAGGGCGGGCGCTCCGCGAAGCTTGCAAGCATGGCTTCCCAGCCATCCCAACGATTGCGGCGGCGCGATACCGGATGCTCGGACGGATCGGCGATCGGCTGACCCGCGGCATGGGCATAGAAGACCGGGTCCATGATCACCGGGTCGATCAGGAAGACATGCCCGAACGCACCGGGCCGCTCGGCCGCAAGGCGGCTCAGCACATAGCTGCCCATGCTGTGTCCGCAGCCGACGAGCGGATGGCCTGCAAAACGGTCGACGACCGGCAGAAGCGCTGCGCTGGTTTCCGACCAATCGGAGAGCGAGGCGGGCTTGGCACTCCGGCCGTGGCCCAGATGGTCGGGCGCGACGACATGCGTGCCCGCAGGCAGCGCCGCGACGACCTGATCCCACAAGCGCGCGTGAAAGCCGGTGGCGTGGAGAAGCAGGACCGACGGCCCCGCTCCCTGCTCGCCCCACTCAAACCAGCAGATTTCGCCTTCCGGCGTCTCCAGCCGGTGCTCGCGCGGCTGACCGGTCACGCTCAGCCCTTCGGGCCGTCCACGATGCGGATACTCAGTTCCTTGAGCTGCTTGTCGCTGACCGGCGCCGGCGCGCCCATCATCAGGTCTTCGGCTTTCTGGTTCATCGGAAAGACGACGACTTCGCGGATATTGGGTTCGTCGGCGAGCAGCATCACGATGCGATCGACGCCCGGCGCCGAACCGCCGTGCGGCGGCGCGCCATATTTGAACGCGTTGATCATGCCCGCGAAATTGCTGTCGACGTCGGCCTGCGAATAGCCCGCGATCTCGAACGCCTTGTACATGATGTCGGGACGGTGGTTCCGGATCGCGCCCGACGACAGTTCGACGCCGTTGCAGACGATGTCATACTGCCATGCAAGGATATCGAGCGGATCCTTGGTTTCCAGCGCTTCGAGCTCGCCCTGCGGCATCGAGAAGGGATTGTGGCTGAAATCGATCTTGCCCGTGTCTTCGTCGGCTTCGAACATCGGGAAATCGACGATCCAGCACATCTCGAATTTGCTGGGGTCGATCAGGTCGAGCTGCTCGGCAACGCGGGTGCGTGCGAAGCCGGCAAGCTTCGCGGCGGTCGCTTCCTTGCCCGCGGCGAAGAACAGGCCGTCGTCGGGACCGGTGCCGAGTTCGGCAGCAAGGGCGTCCATCTTGTCGGTGCCGTGGTTCTTGGCGATCGGGCCGCCCCACTCGCCGCCCTTGCGCGTCGCATAGCCCAGACCCGCGAAACCCTCGCCCTGCGCCCAGCTGTTCATGTCATCGAAGAATTTGCGGCTCTTCTCCGCGGTCGCCGGCGCGGGGATTGCGCGCACAACGTCGCCCGCCGCGACAATATCGGCGAAGCGGCCGAAGCCCGAGCCGGCAAAGTGCGACGAAACGTCAGTGATGATCAACGGGTTGCGCAGATCGGGCTTGTCGTTGCCGTACTTCAGCATCGAATCGCGGTACGGAATACGGGGGAACGAACCTGCGGGAGTCACCGACTTGCCGTTGGCAAACTCCTCGAACACGCCCGCCAGCACAGGCTCGATCGCGTTGAACACATCGTCCTGCGTCACGAAGCTCATCTCGAAGTCGAGCTGGTAGAATTCACCGGGCGAACGGTCGGCGCGCGCATCTTCGTCGCGGAAGCATGGCGCGATCTGGAAATAGCGGTCGAACCCGGCGACCATCAGCAGCTGCTTGAACATCTGCGGCGCCTGCGGCAGCGCATAGAATTTGCCGGGATGGACGCGGCTGGGCACCAGATAGTCGCGCGCGCCCTCGGGCGACGAAGCGGTCAGGATCGGCGTCTGATATTCGGTGAAACCCTGGTCGACCATGCGGCGACGGAGCGACGCGATCACGTTCGAGCGCAGCAGGATATTGGCGTGCAAGCGCTCGCGACGCAGATCGAGGAAACGATATTTCAGGCGGATATCCTCGGGATATTCCTGCTCACCGGCGACCGGCATCGGCAGTTCGGCGGCGGCCGACTGCACCGATACATCGCGCGCGCGCACTTCGATTGCGCCGGTAGGGAGGTTCGCATTGACCGTCTCGGCCGAGCGCGCAACGACGTCGCCGGTGACCGTCACGACGCTTTCGGAACGCAGGCCGTCGAGGATCGCGAAGGCAGGATCGCTGCTGTCCGCGACGATCTGCGTCAGGCCATAATGGTCGCGAAGGTCGACGAACAGCAGCCCGCCATGATCGCGCTTGCGATGCACCCAGCCCGACAGGCGGACATTCTGGCCGACGGTCTCGGCGCGAAGCTGGCCGCAGTTATGGGTGCGATAGGCGTGCATTTTCTCGTCTTTCAATGTCCGGGAAGGCGCGCCCGAAAAACGCGCCGATATGGCCGCGCCTAAGGCAGCGCGGCGCACCATTTGTCAAGGGTGAAGGGCCGATTTGACGCTGTGTCCGACTTTGTTTGCAGCGGGTATTTTTTCCTGCCCGCAACGCCAAATCGCTGTATAGGCTCGATCATGCAAATCCATCCGCTCATCGAAACCAGCGCAGCGCTCGTCGATTTCGTCGATCTGATCAAAGGCAGCGATTTCATCGCCGTCGATACCGAATTCATGCGCGAAAACACCTTCTGGCCCGAATTGTGCCTGATCCAGGTCGCCGACACCGATCATGCGGCGGCGATCGATCCGATGGCCGCCGGAATGGACCTGAAGCCGCTGCTCGACCTGATGGTCGACAATGAAGACGTGTTGAAGGTCTTTCATGCCGGCGGGCAGGATGTCGAAATCATATTCAATCTGACCGGCAAGACGCCGCACCCGATCTTCGACACGCAGATCGGCCAGATGGCGTTGGGGCAAGCCGAGCAGGTCGGCTATTCGAACCTCGTCGAAGCCTGGATCGGACTGCAGCTCGACAAGGGCGCGCGCTTCACCGACTGGAGCCGCCGCCCGCTCGACAAGCGCCAGATCGATTATGCGATCGGCGACGTCACGCATCTCGCCAAAATATTTCCGATGATGCTGAAGAAGCTCGTCAAGACGGGGCGCGGCCATTGGCTTGACGAGGAGATGGAAAAGCTCGCCGATCCGTCGAATTATAACCTCGATCCGGAAAATGCCTGGCAACGCATCAAGGTGCCGTCGCGCAAGCCCGATGTGCTGGGCCGGTTACAGGCCCTCGCGGCGTGGCGCGAACGCGAGGCACGGAACAAGAATCTGCCGCGCGGGCGCATCGTCAAGGACGAAACGCTCGCCGACCTGGCCGCGCATCCGCCGAAAGACCAGGATGGCCTCGGCCGTGTCCGCGGCCTGTCGGCGACCTGGCGGACCAACGACATCGGCGGCCGGCTGATGGATTCGCTTGCGAATGCCAAGCTCATGTCGAAAGACGACATGCCCGACCGCGCGCCGCGTGGCCCTGGACTCGGCAAGGAAGGCGTGCTTGTCGGCGACCTTTTGAAGCTTCTTCTCAAGATCCGCGCGCGCGAGCTCAATGTCGCGGCGCGGCTGATCGCGCGAAGCGACGATCTGGAAGCGCTGGCCGCGGGCGCACGCGACAATATTCCGATGATGCAGGGCTGGCGCTACGACGTGTTCGGCCATGCCGCGGTCGATCTGGTCGAAGGCCGGATGGGCTTTGCCGTCGTCAACGGCAAGCTGGTGATGAGCGAGATCGACGCCGCGACGGTGAGCGAAATCTAACTCTGCGTCGCCCCCGCGCGGTGGCGGCAGACGAATTTACAGAAGCACCAGGTCCGGCTTGGCGTCGAGCGCCTGCGCGAGGATACGCAGGCGGCGCTCGACCGACTCGCCGGCGAGCTGGTGCCAGCCGGCATCAAGGCAGAGCCGCAGCTTGCCGTCGACGAGCGCGATGCCGCTGGCCTTGAGCGGCGCTTCGACGCCGCCTGTCAATCGCTGCGCGAGACGGATCGCGAGTCCCCATTGGCGGGCACGCGCAAGCCGGTCGGGTGCGACGAGGTTGCCCATCGCCGGAAATTCGGAATCGGCGCCGCCGAAGCCCGCATAAAGCGCGCGCGCGAGCAGGACCCGGCCGGGAATGTCGATGCTGCGCCAATTGCCGTGAAGGCCGATTTCGGTGCCGCGTTCGGCGCGGAAATCTGGGTTGGCCGACCATGCAACGTCGCTCAGCAGGCTCGCCGCGAGGCGCACCCGGCTGTCGGCGGGCACCTCGTCGGCAAAAAGCGGCGCGATCCAGTCGGCGATGGCGCGACCATGCGGTGCGAAGCGCGCGAGGCGACGGCCCTCGAATTCCGCAGCGACGATCAGCGGGTCCTGCGCGCGCACATCCTCGTCGAGCGCCTGATAGAGCAGCCCCTCGCGAAGCCCAGATGAAGAAACCGTCATCTCGGGCACGTCGAGAATGTTGACGAGCGCGGCGAGCAGCGCGGCTGCATCGGGCAAGGTTGCAGCGCGGTTCGATGCCATGCCGGGGATGGCGCGCAATTCCTCGAAGGTGAGCCGCTTGCTCGCGCGGATCAGGCGACGAATCGCGCTGCGCGGCAGCGTGTGCTGGTCGAGCACGGCGAGCGGGTCTTTCGTCAGTTCAAGGTCGAGGCGCGACAGCGCGCGCCACGATCCGCCCACGAGATAAAGCGGCAGTCCGGTCAGCCCTGCACCCGGCCAGTCCGCGGCGCGCAGCATCTTGCGGATCGCCCGCTCGAAGGCCTGTTCGCCGTCCTTGCGCAGCGCCGGCAAGCGCAGCACGCCCAGCGGGAAGGACGCGCGGCGTCCGACCTTGCCGTCAGCAACTTCGGCGAGTTCGAGGCTTCCGCCGCCGAGATCCACGGCGATGCCGCGTGCATCGGGGATCGCCGACAGCACGCCATAGCCAGCGGCTTCGGCTTCTTCCTCGCCCGTCAGCAAGCGAATCTCGAGTCCCGCCTCGGCGGCAGCGGCGATGAAGGCGGGACCATTTTCGGCATCGCGCACCGCGGCAGTCGCGACGCATTGCAGATCCCTGACCTCCATATGCTTGGCGAGCAGCGCATATCGGCGCAGCGCGACGAGCCCGCGCTCGGCATCCTCGGGCGCAATCCGGCCGTCGGTCGAAAGGCCCCGGCCCAGTCCGGCGGCGACCTTTTCGTTGAAGATCACCGCCGGCGCGCGCGCCGGGCCTTCGTAGACGACGATGCGGACCGAGTTCGATCCAATGTCGATGACGGCAGAGCGATGGACCGTTTGTTTCGAGGAGCGGAGCGGAGCCAAACTGCTCAATCTTCGCGCATATGGAAGTCGAGGGTGGGGACGTCCTGGCGTTTGTGGAGTGCCGTACCGCGCCCCGACAACGATGGGTTGTTCATGAAATAATGGTGCAGGTTGAAAGGCTTGTCGCCAGGATTCACGCGCTTGTACACGCCATCGGGCTGAAGCACCCAGCTTTGTTCATTATCGATCAGGTTCGCGACGAGCACCTGGTCCAAAATCTGGTCGTGCACCGTCGGATTCTGGATCGGGATCATATATTCGACGCGGCGGTCGAAGTTGCGCGGCATCCAGTCGGCGCTGGAGATATAGAGTTTTGCGGCGCTGTGCGGCAGGCGCGCGCCGTTCGCGAAGCCCCAGATGCGGCTGTGTTCGAGGAAGCGGCCGACGACCGACTTGACGCGGATCGTCTCCGACAGCCCCGGCACGCCCGGGCGCAGGCAACAGATGCCGCGAACGATCAGTTCGACCGGCACGCCGGCAGCGCTCGCTTCATAGAGCTTGTCGATGATGTCGGGGTCGACGAGGCTGTTCATCTTCGCCCAGACGCCCGACGGCAGTCCGGCCTTGGCCGAGGCGATTTCGGCGTCGATCAGGTCGCTCAGATGCGCGCGCATGTTGAGCGGCGACATGGTGACGAGTTCGAGCCGCTCGGGTTCGACATAGCCGGTGATATAGTTGAACAGCTGTGCCGCATCGCGCCCCGCGCGCGGGTCGGCCGTGAAGAAGCTGAGGTCGGTATAGATGCGCGCGGTCACCGGGTGATAATTGCCGGTGCCGAAGTGGCAATAGGTCTTGTACCCCTGCCCCTCGCGGCGGACGACCATCGAAATCTTGGCGTGCGTCTTCCACTCGATGAAGCCGTACACGACCTGCACCCCGGCGCGTTCGAGCTGGTTCGCCCAGAGCAGATTCTGCTCCTCGTCGAAGCGCGCCTTGAGTTCGACGACCGCCGTGACCGATTTGCCCGCCTCGGCTGCCTCGATCAGTGCGCGGATGACGGGCGACTGGTCGCCGGCGCGGTACAGCGTCTGCTTGATCGCGACGACGTCGGGATCGGCGGCCGCCTGCCGCAGGAAAGCGAGGACGACCTCGAAGCTTTCATAGGGATGATGGACCAGAATGTCCTTGCTGCGGATCGCCGCAAAACAATCGCCGCCATGTTCGCGGATCCGTTCGGGAAAACGCGGCGAGTAAGCGGGAAATTTGAGGTCGGGGCGGTCGACGTCCACCAGCGCCGACAGCGCCGCCAAGCCTATGAAGCCGCCGATCTTGGCAACGATCGCTTCATGCCCCTGGATATCGGCGTTGAGCACCGCGGCGATTTCGGCCGGCATGTCGGCCTCCAGCTCCATCAGGATCACACGGCCTCGGCGGCGGCGGCGGATCGCGGTGCGGAACAGCCGCACCAGATCCTCGGCCTCTTCCTCGATTTCGATGTCGCTGTCGCGGATGATGCGAAAGACGCCGAGCGAGCGGATCGCGAAGCCGGGGAACATCAGGTCGCCGAACAGCTCGATCAGATATTCGACCGGAACGAAGCTGCTCGGCTCGCCGGGAACGGGGACGAAGCGGGGCAGCGATGCCGGGATCATCACGAGTTCGCGCACCGTGTCGCCGGTCGCCTTGCGCTGGAGGTCGAAGATCACGCCCAGGCCACGGTTCGGGATGAAAGGAAAGGGATGCGCGGGATCGAGAACCTGCGGCGTCAGGATCGGGAAAATCTGGTCGAGGAAATATTGACGCAGGACGCGGCGCAGCGCCTCGACATCCGACCCGGTGCCGTGGACCACGATACCCTGTTCGCCAAGCTGGCGGTGAAGGAGCTGCCATTCGCTCTGCTGCTGGTCGACGAGGCGGTTCACCTCGGCCTCGATCTCGGCAAGCTGCTGGCCGGGCGAGCGGCCGTCCGCCGAGGGATCGTCGATCCCCTGCAGCTGCTGGCCCTTCAGCCCCGCGACGCGGACCATGAAGAATTCGTCGAGGTTGCTGCCCGAGATCGACAGGAAGCGCAGGCGTTCGAGCAGCGGATGCGCCGGATTGCGCGCTTCCTCCATCACCCGCCGGTTGAAGGCGAGCCACGACAGTTCGCGATTGAAGAAGCGCTCGGGGCCGAACGTCGGGTGCGCCGTATCGGCGTCATTGTCTGCGCGATTGTCTGCGCGAAGAGGGCCGCCGGCTATCGACATTGTGCTTCGTCCTGTCGTTCAAGGAGATCGGGATCGATCAGCCCCTGTGACAGTAATGTTTCACGGGTAAGACGAATGCTAACGCCCCGCCCTTTTTCGAGCGATGCGGCATCGAGCGCGGCGACGACGCGATGGAGCATCGCATAGCTGCGTTCCATGCGCGGGACGATGTAGGACGCCACTTCGGGCGCCAATGCCATGCCGCGCTGCGCGAACAGCGCCTCGATCAGGTCGCGCGCCAGGCAATCGTCGGGCTCGCCAATTGTCAGAACCGGAACCGCGCGCAGGCGCGACGCAAGATCGGGAAGCTGGATGTTCCATTCGGGCGGCGGCGCGTCGGCGATGATCAGCAAAGGTGTGCCCGATGCCTGCGCCGCGTTCCACGCATGAAAAATCTCTTCCTCCGAAACGCTGGCGGGTCCGTCGATCACCCGTCCGCCGGTTTCGCGCGCGAAAAAGCGCCCCATCAGGCTGCGCCCCGATCCGCGCGGGCCGGTCAGCACCGCCGTGCGCACCGGCCAGGTCGAAACATGACGGAGATAGCGCACCGCATCGGCGTTGCTGGCGCCGACGATCAACGGGCCATCGTTCGAGCCGCCCGCGCTCCAGTCGAGCGGCAGCGCAAATTGCCCGGGAGCCGCCATCAGCGGCTGATCCTGAGCTGCCCGCCGCCTTCCTGAACCTTGAATCCGCGCGCCGCGAGAGCCGCCTTCAAGGCCGCAAGATCGCCGCGGAAGGAAACGCGCATCACCGATGTCCCGCCGAGCGCTAGGCTGGTGGTCGAGGCCGACTGGACGCCGGCGGCGCCCGCAACGGCGCGTTCGGTCGCCGAGACCGAATCGACATCGGGCGAGGTGTACTGGACGGTGAAGCTCTGCACGCCGACCGCCGGTGTCGCGGTCGTCGCGCTGCTGTCGACCTCGCTCGGCAATGTGTCGTCCTCGGCCGCAACATCCTCGGGCAGATCGTCTTTTTCGACCGGCTTTTCGAGGACGAGATAGGCGTCTGTGCGCAGCACGCCTTCGGCGAGCGCGGTGGTGTAAAGGCCGTCCATCCGCGCGACCGCTTTTTCCATCATGTCGGGGAGCGCAGCGGGGCTGGGGCCGGTCATCGTGAACGTCCCGATCAGCTTGTTGTCGGGGCCGAAGCGCGCCGCAAAATAGCCTTTGATCGGCCCGCCGGGATAGCTGTACTCGACGCGCGCAATCGGGGTCAGCACGTCGGCGGCGCCATATTGGTCAAGGATCACGCGCCACCAGACGCGACCGCGTCGGCCGGTCTGGCCCGCGTTGAGCAACAGCGTATCAGCGCCAGTGCCCGCCGTGCGGACATAGTCGATCGCGCTTTGGCCGGTGTTATATTCCGCCCATGCGCGCTGCCAGGCGCTGCGCTGTTCGAACACCTGCTGAATCCCGTCGACCGAATAGACCGGAATGACGAGCAACGGCGGCGAGCGCAGCGTGCGGCCGCTGACGCCAAGAATCTGGCCCGCACGAACGCGGTCGAACTGGACGCCCAAGGTCGCGACATAGCGGCGCGGACCGATTTCTTCATGCTCGACGACGATCGCGGTGACGATGCCGTCGAGGACCGAATCGCCAAGCGCGGGGCCGTCGGTTCCGTTCATCTTGCGATACAACTGGGTCCAGCCCTTGCGCTGCGCCTCGCGCCAGCCCTTTTCGCGGGCATCCTCGGCATTGTCGCCCATCACATCGACGGTGATGCCGCTCGCCAGAAAATCGCCGCTGCTGTTGATCGGGGTGATGCCGCGATCGCCGCGGCTGATCTGTCCCTCGACGATCCCCGCCAGCAGGATTGCGAAGAAAAGACCGAAAAGCGCCGCCCAGCGCCAGTCGCGGGGTGCGATGGAGCGAAGGGTGAAGCCTGAAGCGAAGCGGGGGAAAGCGGCCGACGTCATATCTACTCTATGCTCTGCCCAAAAGCGCGGGTCGCGACAAGGAAATCATGGCATTTGTCGGCTGGAACCGTTAGTCGCGCGAGCCATGGATTCCAAGCACAACCAGCCCGCCTCCTACACTTATGCCCAGGCCGGGGTATCGATCGACGCAGGCAATGCGCTCGTCCGTGCCATTGCGCCGATCGCCCGTGCGACGCGGCGGCCCGGCGCCGACGCTGACCTCGGCGGATTCGGCGGATTCTTTGATCTGAAGGCAGCGGGGTTCAACGATCCGCTGCTCGTCGCGGCGAACGACGGGGTCGGCACCAAGCTGAAACTTGCGATCGAATCGGGCAAGCATGACGGTGTCGGAATCGACCTGGTGGCGATGTGCGCCAACGACCTGATCGTCCAAGGCGCCGAGCCGCTGTTTTTCCTCGACTATTATGCGACGGGCAAGCTCGATAACGATGTCGCGACCGAAGTCGTCGCGAGCATCGCCGAGGGCTGCAAGCAGGCCGGCTGCGCGCTGATCGGCGGCGAGACTGCCGAAATGCCGGGCATGTACTCGGACGGCGATTACGACCTTGCCGGATTTTGCGTCGGCGCCGTCGAGCGCGACCAGGTGCTGACCGCCGACAAGGTCGCGGCGGGCGACGTGATTCTGGGCCTGGCCTCGTCGGGCGTGCATTCGAACGGCTTCTCGCTCGTGCGGCGCCTAGCCACCGACAAGGGATGGAAGCTCGACCGCCCTGCCCTTTTCGACCAGAATGTGCTGCTAATCGACGCGCTGATGGCGCCGACGCGCATCTATGTGAAGAGCCTGTTGCCGCTGGTGAAGACCGGCAAGATCCATGCGCTCGCGCATATCACCGGCGGCGGGTTGCTCGAGAATATCCCGCGTATCCTGCCCAAGACGCTGCATGCCCATGTCGATGCCGACGCGTGGGAACAGCCGCGACTGATGGCGTATCTGCAGGCGCAGGGCCATATCGAGCCCGAGGAAATGGCGCGCACCTTCAATTGCGGGATCGGGATGGCGGTCGTCGTCGGCGAAGCCGACGTGGCGGACGTCACCGCGGCGCTGGCGGCCGCGGGCGAGACGGTGCACCGCATCGGGCATATCGCCGAAGGCGAAAAGGGCTGCACGGTCAGCGGCAGTGCCGAGACCTGGAGCGCGATGGGCGCGTGGACCGCGACGCATAATGGCTAAGGCGCGCGTAGCCGTCCTGATCTCCGGCGCCGGCACCAATATGGCCGCGCTGCTTTATGCGGCGAAGGCTGCCGACTGCCCCTACGACCTCGTGCTCGTCGGCAGCAACAACCCCGACGCACCGGGACTCGCGATCGCCGAAGCCGAGGGCGTTGCCACCTGGAGCCTGTCGCACAAGGGCCTGAACCGCGAGGCGTTCGACACGCTGGTCGACGAACAACTCCGCAAATCCGGTGTCGAGTTCGTCGCGCTCGCGGGCTATATGCGGATATTGAGCGACGATTTCGTCGCGCGCTGGGCGGGTCGGATGCTCAACATCCACCCGAGCCTGCTCCCCAAATATACGGGATTGAACACGCACGACCAGGCGATCGACGCCGGCGATGCGTTCGGCGGGTGCAGCGTCCATATCGTGACGCCCGGCGTCGACGAGGGGCCCGTGCTGGCGCAGACGCCCGTCGCGATCGTCGCGGGCGACACCGCCGACACGCTGGCCGAGCGGGTGCGGTTCGCCGAGCATCAGCTTTATCCGCGGACGCTTGCCGCCTTTGTGGCGCGCGAACGCTCCCCCGACTATCTGCTCGACCGCGTCCGCGACCTCGCGATGGCGCTGCCCGAGGCGGATGAGGTCAGCTCGCATGGCATGCCGTGCTTCGGGATCGTGAAGGGCAAGAAATTCGCCTATTTCACGCAGGATCACCATGGTGACGGCAAAACCGCGCTGCTCGTCAAGATCAGCGGCGCCGAGGAACAGGCGATGCTGATCGAACTCGACGCCGATCGCTATTATCGTCCAGCCTATTTCGGCGACGGCTGGGTGGGCATCCGGCTCGACCTCGGCGACACCGACTGGGACGCGATCGGCGAATGGCTGCGCAAGAGCTGGCTGGCGATCGCGCCGAAGAAGCTGGCGGGCCTGATGGGGATCGCGGACGAATTTTAAGGGGGACAGATGGACCAGTGGATCGCGTGGGCGGGAACCGCCCTTTCGGTGTTCATCACCGCGGCGGGCTTTTACATGGGCTGGCGGCGCTATCAGTCCGACAGCCTGCGCAGCCGCGATGTCGCGGTGTGGGCCGACAAGGCGATCGCGATGCTGCTGACCGTCGAGCTTTGCGCGAAGCCGGAAACGCCGATCGGCAGCGACGAACAGCTAAAGCGCCTGACCGATGCCTATTTCACGCTCAGCGCGCTCACCGAGCAGGGGCGGCTGTTTTTCGTCAACGTCGGCGCGCGCGACGGCACGCGCGCGGGCGGAACCTATGAGGGGCGCCGGCCAAAGCTGCTCGACCCGCTGGTGATCGCGCACAAGGCGGCAGAGCGCTTGATCGAACGGCCCGAAGCGGCCGGCAAGGCGCTGCACGCGGTGCTGCGCGAACAGCGCAAGGCTTTCGTCGCGCATGTTCAGTCCGAGATCGGACGGCGTCAAACAATCGCCAAGGATTCGCGCAAGGGCGGCGAAACCCCCGACCTCGACGCGATGATCGCCGCCGCGGCATGAAAAAGGCCGCCGGATCGCTCCGGCGGCCTCTTCGGTTCGGTTACGCCCCGGGGCTTAGCCGACGATTTCTTCGGGCTTGAAGAAATAGGCGATTTCGATCGCCGCATTCTCGTCGCTGTCGCTGCCATGGACGGTGTTCGCCTCGATGCTCTCGGCCAGTTCCTTGCGGATCGTGCCGGGTTCGGCGTTCGCGGGGTTGGTGGCGCCCATGATGTCGCGATTCGCCTGCATCGCGTTTTCGCCTTCGAGGACCTGAACGACGACGGGGCCGCTGATCATGAAGTCGACGAGTTCGCCGAAGAAGGGGCGTTCCTTGTGAACCGCATAGAAGCCTTCGGCCTGGTCGCGGGTCATGTGGATGCGCTTCGAGGCGACGACGCGCAGGCCGGCGTCTTCCAGCATCTTGGTGACGGCGCCGGTGATGTTGCGGCGCGTCGCGTCGGGCTTGATGATCGAAAAGGTGCGAGTGATCGCCATGGGAAAGCTCCTGCGTTGGTTTCTTATCTGATGCGCGCGCCTCTAGCCGCGCTTTTGCTGCACTGCAAGGTCGCCGGACCCAAATACGCTGCGAAACGGCACGTTTTCATGCTATCAACGCTGCCGGGGGGACCATCTATGACGAACAGGCTGAACGGAATGACCCGGCGTGCCTTCACAGGCTCGGCACTGGCGGCATCTATCGCGCTGACTAGCGGGGCAAAAGCGGCGGAGGCCGCGCTGCGCCCCACGGCATCGGGTGACCTGGGACCTTTCTACCCGATCGACAGACTCGCCGAGGATGATGCCGACCTGACGTGGATCAAGGGGCACGACAAACGCGCGATGGGCGATGTGATCGAGGTCAGCGGCCGCGTGCTCGACCGCTATGGCAAGCCGGTGTCCGGTGCGACGCTGGAAGTCTGGCAGGCCAATTCGGTCGGCCGCTATGCGCATCCGAACGATATCGCGACAGCGCCGATTGACCCGAATTTCCAGGGCTATGCTCAGATCAGGACTGGCGCGGACGGCGAATGGCGGATCGTTACGATCAAGCCCGCCGCCTATGACTCGCCGATCGGGCGGCGGACGCCGCACATCCATTTCGACGTCCATGGCAAAAGTCACCGTCTCATCTCGCAGATGTATTTTGCCGACGATGCGGACACCAACGCGAACGACGTGCTTTACAAGGGCCTTGGCGACTGGGCCGACACGGCGGTCGCGCGGCTCGACAGTCCGGCGAAGTATCGCTGGGACGTGATATTGATGGACGCCTAGCGCTCAGGGCCCTTCGGACCAGCGTCCGTTTTCGTCCTGCTTCCAGAAGCGGTTGTCGACATCGTCGCGCGCCGCCAGCGTACGCCAGGTCGCGCGTGCGTCGTCGATGCGGCTGTTGTCGAACAGCAGGAAGCTTCGTTCGAACCCCAGCGCCTCGTCACGCCATTCGCCGTCGGCGAGCGCGATGTGCGTTGCGCGGTTGGGCGGCGCGGGATCGAGCGTACCGGCAAGCAGAATCGGCTCGATCGCCTCGTCGGGCGACCCGGCATTGCCGTGCGGCAGAAAGCCCGCGGGTTGCAGCGTCCACAGCGCCTCGTCGATCGCCTGCCGCTGCATCGCCGAGGCGGCGACCACCAGCAGACGGTCGCCATTCGCCAGAATGCGCGTCGCAAGCGCGGGGAGCACCCGTTCGACGGGGTCGCGCGTCAGCCGGTAGAAGTCGACGCGGGACATGCTCCCCTGCCCTCTCAGCCTTCGTGGTTGTCGGCGATGTAGCGGTCGAGCAGGCGGACGCCATAGCCGGTTGCGCCCTTGCCATGGACCGCGCCGTCCTTGTCGGCCCACGCCATCCCCGCGATGTCGAGATGCGCCCAGGCGACGCCTTCGTCGACATAGCGCTTCAGGAATTGTGCCGCGGTGATCGAGCCGCCTTCGCGCGGGCCGATATTCTTCATGTCGGCGATCGGGCTGTCTATCAGCTTGTCGTAAGCAGCCGACAGCGGGAAGCGCCACAGTTTGTTGTTGCTGCCCTCGCCCGCCGCGATCAGATCGGTCGCCAGCTTGTCGTCATTGGCGAAGATGCCGGCATATTCGTGGCCGAGCGAGATGACCATCGCGCCGGTCAGCGTGGCAAGATCGACGATGACCTTGGGATCATAGGCCTTTTGCGCCCAGCTGATCGCGTCGCAGAGGACAAGGCGGCCCTCGGCGTCGGTGTTGAGCACTTCGACCGTCTGGCCCGACATGGTGGTGACGATGTCGCCGGGACGCATCGCGTTGCCGTCGGGCATATTTTCGACGAGGCCCACGACGCCGACGACATTCGCCTTTGCCTTGCGCCCGGCAATCGCCTTCATCGCGCCGGCGACGGCGCCCGCGCCGCCCATGTCCCATTTCATCATGTCCATGCCCGGCCCAGGCTTCAGGCTGATGCCGCCGGTGTCGAACGTCACGCCCTTGCCGATGAACACGACCGGCGCTTCGCCTGCCTCGCCGCCGTTCCAGCGCATCGCCAGAAGGCGCGGCGGGCGCGTCGAGCCCTGCGCAACGCCAAGCAGGGCGCCCATGCCGAGCGCTTTCATCTGGCGCTCGTCGAGGATTTCGATCTCGATGCCCAGGTCGGCGAGGTGCTGGCAGCGCTCGACGAAGGTTTCGGGATAAAGAATGTTCGGCGGCTCGGCGACGAGCGTCTGGGTCAGCGCAACGCCGTCGGCAACCGCCGAATAGCTGCCCCAGCGTGCCGACAGATCGCCCGCGGGCGACGCGATCAGGATGCTGTTCAGGCTCGGCTTCGCCGTATCCGACAACCGCGTGCGATAGGTATCGATGCGCCAGGCGCGCAGCTTTGCGCCCATGGCGAAGGCAAGAACATCGTCTTCGTCGTTCTGCGCCGTGCTCGCGAAATCGACGTGTAGCGTCTGGACACCGCTGGTTTGCAGCCGCGCGACGAGCGCAGCGCCAGCGCGCTCGAGATCCAGCACGCTGCCTTCGCCGATGCCGACGAGCAACAGCCGCTTCGCCTGTTCGCCGTCGATCGCGGCGGTTTCGGCAATCGCGCCGGCGGCGCCTTCGAAGCGCGCCTGCTGGGCCGCGGCGCCGAGCAGTGCGCCCAGCGCGCTCGCCTCTCCCTTGCGGACCGGAAACGCGACAACGTCGGCAGACGTGTCGATTTGCGCGACAAACTGGATGTTCATGCCTTAACTTTCATATGCGGAGATTGATTGGAACGTGCCGGATCGATAGGGGTTTCGCCTGCGAGTTGCAAAAACAAAGCAGCCGGTCCAAGCCGGATTGCCGTTATCTAGGGTCTGGGACAAAGATATCAAATGAGCTGGGCTTTGTTCCATCGGTCGACGCGCACGCGCCCCTTGTGGCTGGTGACCGCGAGCGGCGTCGCGCTGATGGCGTGCCCCGTCGCCGCCCAACAGTCGGTCGAGCCGCCGCAGATCGAGGCGCCACAGGGCCAGCCCGACCTGCAGAATCGCGACGTCTCTACCGCCGCCACCGACGCTCCCGCCTCCAGGGCCGAGGATCAGATCGGCTTTGCCGCCGATAATATCAATTACGACAGCGACAGCGACATCGTCGTCGCCGAGGGCAATGTCGCGATGAACCGCGACACGGTCGACATGCGCGCGAACAAGGTGACGTGGAACCGCAAGACCGGTGAAGTCGTCGCCGAAGGCGATGTCGCGATCAAGAATCCCGAGGGCGACACCGCCTATGGCGACCGTATCGTCCTGACCGACACGCTGCGCGACGGCGTGGTCGAAAATCTGCTCGTCGTGCTCGACAATGGCGCGCGCCTCGCTGCGGTGAAGGGCACACGATTCGACAACGGCAATATCGAGCTCGAAAACGCCGCCTATACGCCCTGCCCTGTCGAGGATGGCAGCGGTTGCCCGAAGAATCCGAGCTGGCAGGTCCGCGCCGTCCGCGTGATCTATGACCGCGCGAAGAACAAGATTCGGTACAAGGGCGCGCGGATCGAGTTGTTCGGCCTGCCGCTGATCCCTCTACCGGGGCTCAGCCACCCTGCGAACCAGCAGGCGGGAAGCGGGCTTCTCGTTCCCGAAATCCGCCTCGCGCGCTCCAATGGCTTCGAGATCGCGGTTCCTTATTATCTGCGCATTGCATCCGATCGCGACATCACGATCACGCCGCATATCTACACTGGCGCGGCGCCGATGCTCGAAGGCGAATTCCGGGCGCTGACCGATGTCGGATCGTTCCGGATCAATGGCTATGCGACGTCCAGCTCGGTCGTGCCGCTCAACGTGAGCGGTCCGACGGTTCCCGGCAAAAACGAGTTTCGCGGCTATCTGGAAAGCGCAGGCAAGTTCCAGTTCTCGCCGCGCTGGAGCTTCACCTTTTCGGGTCGCATCGCGACCGACCGCACGTTCATGCGCCGCTATGACATCAGCCGCGACGACCGCTTGCGCTCGACCTTCGAGCTCGAACGGATCGGCGGGAGCAGCTATCTGTCGATCGCCGGCTGGGCGACGCAAACGTTGCGCGCCGGCGATCAGCAGGGCCAGCAACCCATTGCGCTGCCGATCATCGACTATCGCCAGCGTTTTGCCGATCCGGTGCTGGGCGGGCAGGTCGAGTTGCAGCTCAACACGCTCGCGATCGGCCGCACGTCTGGCCAGGACACGCAGCGCGCCTTTGCCGGCGCGTCCTGGAATCTGCGTGGGCTGACCGGAATGGGCCAGGAAGTCGTGCTGACCGCGCTCGTGCGCGGCGATGTCTATCACAGCGACGAAAACCTGCTGACCTCTGTGCCCGGCTATCGCGGCAAATCGGGCTGGGAAGGCCGCGGTATCGCTGCCGTTGCCGCCGACATGCGCTGGCCCTTCATCGGCGAATTCGCCGGCGGCACACAGACGCTGACGCCGCGCGTCCAGATCGTCGCGACGCCGCAGCTCAAGAATCTCGATATTCCGAACGAGGATTCGCGCGCGTTCGATCTGGAAGACAGCAACCTGTTCGCGATCAACCGCTTCTCCGGATACGACCGGTTCGAGGATGGCGCGCGCATCACCTATGGCGTCGAATGGAATTACAGCCGGCCGGGGTTCAATGTCAGTTCGGTGATCGGACAAAGCTATCGCCTGTCGGACAAGCCCAGCCTGTTCCCCGACGGCACCGGCCTGACCGACCGGACCTCCGACGTCGTCGGGCGCACGACGGTTGCGTACAAGGACTTCCTGCGGCTGACGCACCGCTTCCGGCTCGACAAGGATAATCTGGCGATCCGCCGCAACGAATTCGACGCGACGATCGGCAGCCGTTCGACCTATGCCGTGCTCGGCTATTCGCGGCTCAACCGCGACATCCTGCTGCTCGGCGAGGATTTGCAGGACCGCGAGGAAGCGCGTGTCGGCGGCCGCGTCGCCTTTGCGAAAAACTGGTCGATCTTCGGGTCAGCCATCGTCGACCTGACCAGCAAGAATGACGATCCCCTGAGCGTCGCCGACGGCTTCGACCCGATTCGGCATCGCTTGGGCGTCGCCTATGACGACGAATGCCTGTCGATCGCACTGACCTGGCGCCGCGACTATATCGACACCGGCGACGCGCGGCGCGGCAACAGCTTCTCGTTCCGCATCGCCTTCCGCAATCTGGGGTTCTAGCTACCCGCTGACGCGTGGAAGCGGATATTCCCTTTTTCGTCATCTTGCACTTTTCGTCATCCCGGACTTGATCCGCTTCGTCATCCCGGACTTGATCCTCTTCGTCATCCCGGACTGGATCCGGGATCCATAGCCGCACCGTCGTCGTGGATCCCGGATCAAGTCCGGGATGACGAAGCGGAGCTAGGCGCCTCCCCCCTCCACCGTCGCAAAGCGCACGCCTCCCCCATTCTGCTCAGCCCCCGTTCAGCGTTTCAACGCTAGATCGGGCCCAGTTATGACATGCAGACACGCGTTTGCGCTGGACCATCGGGCACGTCCGCTGATACGGAGCGGGCCGGAACCTCTCGAATAGGGTAAAAATGATCAAAATTTCGACCATGATCGGGCTGATGGCCGCGGCGGCCGTGGGTATCACGCCGGTAATCGCGCAGACCGTCCCCGACAATGAAGTGCCGACGACCAGCCTGAACATTCCGGGCAACGTCCAGATCTACGGCGATGCCAAGCCGAATGTCTATCGCCCCTCGGCGACGGTGAATGGCGAGATCGTGACCGCGACCGACATCGAACAGCGCATGGCGCTGATCCGCATCGCGAACAACAATGTCGAGCTGCCGCCCGAAGAATTGCAGCGGCTGCGCAACCAGGTTTTCAGCAACCTGATCGACGAAAAGCTGCAAATCCAGGAAGCCAAGGCGGCCAAGATCGAGATCGACGAGAATGTCATCAACGATCAGTTCGCCCGCCTGGCTGCGCGCTTCAAGCAGACGCCCGACCAGTTCACGCAATATCTGGTGTCGAAAAATTCTTCGGCGGCCGCGGTCAAGCAACAGATCCGCGGTGAATATGCCTGGGACCGCCTGCTGTCGCGCAACATCCAGTCGACGACCAACGTGTCGACCGAAGAGGTTGAAGCGATCGTCAAGCAGATGAACGAATCCAAGGGCCAGGACGAATTTCACATCGGCGAAATCTATCTGTCGGCGACGCCTGAAAACGCCGCCGCCATCGTCGAGAATGCCCGCAAGATCATCCAGGCGCTACAGGCGGGCGGCAGCTTTGCCGCCTATGCGCGCCAGTTTTCAGAAGCATCGACCGCGGTCGTCGGCGGCGACCTTGGCTGGGTGAAGTCGGCGCAGTTGCCGACATCGATGGCCGAAGCCGCCGGGCAGATGCAGCCGGGCCAGCTGGTCGGCCCGATCGAGGTTCCGGGCGGCGTGTCGATCATGCTGATGATCGACCGGCGCCAGGTCCTGACCGCCGATCCGCGCGACGCGGTGCTGAGCCTGAAGCAGATCTCGCTCGATTTCCCGGCCGGGACGAACGAAGCGCGCGCCGCCGAACTCGCCGGCAAATTTGCCGAATCGACGCGCAATATCGCCGGCTGCGGCGCCGCCGACGCGGTGGCGGCCAGCATTGGCGCCGCCATCGTCTCGCGCGACAATATCGAAATGCGCGCGCTGCCTGCCCCTCTGCAATCGACGCTGGCCTCGATGCAGATCGGCCAGACGACGCAGCCTTTCGGCGCCGCGAACGAAGGCATCAGCGTGCTGGTGCTGTGCGGCCGCGATATGCCGCAGACGGCGACCGCGCCCGATCTCCAGCAGATCGAGCAGCGCCTGCTCGAGGAAAAGGTCAACAAGCGCGCCCAGCGGTATCTGCGCGATCTGCGACGCGACGCGGTGATCGAATATAGCTGATGCCCGATCCTGATACTCCGCGGCCGATCGCGGTCACCATGGGTGACCCGGCCGGCGTGGGACCCGAAGTCGCAGCCCGTTCGTGGGTTGCGCGACGCGAGCATGGCCTTCCGCCTTTCATTGCCATCGGCGACATTGCCGCGGTCGAAGCCGTCTGGGACGGGCCGATCGCGCGCGTGGGCGATGTCGAGGAGGCCGAGCGCGCGTTCGATACCGCCCTCCCCGTCTGGCACCTCGAAGACAGCGGGCCGCTGACCCCCGGCACACCGACCGCGGCCGGCGCGACCTGCGCGCTCCACGCGCTCGAAACCGGCATCGGCCTGACGCGCAATGGCGCGAGCTCGGCGCTCGTCACCGGCCCGGTGTCGAAGCATGCCTTGCACGGCATCGGCTATACGCACCCCGGGCAGACCGAATTCATCGCCGAGCGCTGCGGCGTCACGCACACCAATGCGGTGATGATGCTGGCGGGACCGAGCCTGCGCGTCGTGCCGCTGACCGTCCATATCCCCCTGTCCGAAGTTCCCGAGCGGCTGACGATCGAACTGATCGTCGCCAAGGCGCGGATCGTCGCGCGCGGGCTGGCGCGCGATTTCGGCGTCGCGCAGCCGCGGCTCGCGATCGCAGGGCTCAACCCGCACGCAGGCGAAAGCGGCCAGCTCGGTGACGAGGAAATCCGCATCATGGCCCCCGCGGTCGCGCAGCTCGCCGAGGAAGGGATCATCGTCGAAGGCCCGCTGGCCGCCGACGCGCTGTTCGCCCCGGGCATTCGCGATCGGTATGACGCGATCCTGTGCGGCTATCACGACCAGGCGCTCGCACCGTTCAAGGCGCTGCATTTCCACGACGGGGTCAATCTGACGCTGGGGCTGCCGATCATCCGCACCTCGCCCGACCATGGCACCGCGTTCAACATCGCCGGAGCGGGGACGGCCGATCCGGGACCGACGATCGCAGCGATCGCGATGGCGGCGCGCATGGCCGCCGCGCGCGAGCAAAGCTACGCGCCGGCGAAGTGACCGTCGAACCCAAGCATCCCCTGCCCCCGCTGCGCGAGACGGTGCGCGTCCACGGCCTGCAGGCCAGCAAGGCGCTGGGGCAGAACTTCCTGTTCGACGAACAGCTGCTCGACCGGATCGCGGCGCTGCCGGGCGACCTGGACGACGCGGCGGTGTTCGAGGTGGGACCGGGGCCTGGCGGGCTGACGCGCGCGTTGCTCCGCGCTGGCGCGCGCGTGACCGCAGTCGAGCGCGACGACCGCTGCCTGCCGCTGCTCGGCGAGCTGTCGGACGCGTTCGGCGGGCGGCTGACCGTCATTCCCGACGATGCGATGGCGATCGATGCCGATGCGATCGCGGGCGCGCCATATCATATCGTCGCGAACCTGCCGTATAATGTCGGCACCGCGCTGTTCACGCGCTGGCTCGAGCCCAAGGCGTGGCCGCCGCTGTGGCTGTCGCTGACGCTGATGTTCCAGCTCGAGGTCGCCGAACGCATCGTCGCGCCGGTGGGATCGGGCGCTTACGGGCGCCTCGCGGTGCTATCGCAGTGGCGTTCGACCCCGAAGATCGCGATGAAAGTCCATCGCTCGGCGTTCACGCCGCCGCCCAAGGTGATGTCGGCGATCGTCCACGTGACACCGACCGAGCAGCCCGAAGGCGTCAACCCGCGCATCCTGTCGAAACTCACCGAGAAGGGATTTGGCCAGCGGCGCAAGATGCTGCGGCAGAGCCTGAAAGGGATGGAAGGCGCCATCGAGGCGCTCGAATCGCTCGGCATCGACCCGACACGGCGCGCCGAAACGATCAGCGTCGCCGAGTGGGTCGCGCTGGCGCGAACGTTGAGCGCTTAATTCTGGTTGCTGGTGCCGACCGTCGCTACGACGGGCTTCGGTGCGATCGCTTCGGCGGCGACGACGCGTTTTGCGTCGCTGCTGGCGATGGCTCTTTCGAGCGTCGCGACCTGCGGACAGGTCGTCTTGCACAGCCGCTTCGCGTCGGCGAGCTTTTCGCGCGCCAGCTCGAGCGCGCCCTTGTCGGCGAGCGCTTCGCCCTGTCCGGTCAGAGCGGTGACGTCGTTGGGTTCGAGGAGCAGCGCTTCGCGATAGAGGCCGATCGCCTTGCCCGGCAGCCCCTGCGCGCGCGCGACCTGCGCCATCGCGATGATCGCCGAGCGGTTGCGCGGATCGGCGGCGAGCGCCGATTCATAGAAATCGACCGCCTGGGTCAGATTGCCCGCGGTCTGCGCGGCTTCGCCCTGCTTCTGGAGCACGGTCGAACGCGGCAGGATGTCGTTGTCGGCGCGCTGCGCATCGGAGGCCACGGGCATGCTGGCAAGAATAAGGCCGGCACCAAGAGCCAACAGACTGACGCGCATCGCATTCTCCCATTTTGTCATTCGCGGCGATGCTAACATGGGCGTGTCAGCCGTGCGAGAAAAAATCCGTCGCAGCCGTCGTGGGCCGGCGTCAGCAGAAAACCGCGGCCCGCAGCGCGGCCGATGCCCCGGGGCAGATAGTCTTGATCCGCCGTCCAGCCGGGATTTTGCGTCAGAAACTCGTCCACCTGGGCCCGCCCCTCGCGCGCGATGATCGAGCAGACGGCATAGAGGAGTTTGCCGCCGGGCGCCACAAGATCGGCGCCGATGCCGATGAGCTTCGCCTGATCGGCGAGATGACGATCGAGGCGCGCGGGGGTGAGGCGCCAGCGCAATTCGGGACTGCGCCGCCAGGTGCCGCTGCCCGAGCAAGGTGCATCGACAATGACGTGATCGGCCTTGCCCTGCCAGTCGGCGAGCATGTCCAGTTCCTGGCCCGGATTGAGCAGCCGTGTTTCGATCCGCGTCGCGCCTGCGCGTTCGGCGCGCGGCGCGAGTTGCTGCAGGCGGGCGCGGTTCGTGTCGCAGGCCAGAATATCGGCGGCGTTTCCGGTGAACGAAGCGATGGCAAGCGTCTTGCCGCCGCCCCCCGCACACAGATCGACGATCTTCGCGCCGGCCGCGGCGCCCAGAGCGGCCGACGCATATTGGCTCGCAGCGTCCTGAACCTCGAAGCGGCCCTCGGCATAGGCGGGATGCTGGGCGGCAGCGGTTTCGGGCGGCAGGCGCCAGCCGTCGGCCGCGCCGGGGATCGCTTTACCCTCGGGAAAAAATGTCGCCAGATCGTCGCCGGTCGCCTTGATCCGGTTGGCGCGAAGATCGAGCGAAGCGCGCGCGAGCATCGCGTCGCGCTCGCTTTCGCCGACGAGCGGATCGAAGAGATCGATGAGCGCCTGTGCCGCAAGCCCGGGCTCGGCGCGCGGTTCGTCAGGCGCGATCGGCGCGGGGCCATAGGGCGTGCCGTCGAACAGCTCCGTCAGCGCGGGATCGGCATCGACGAGCGCGAGCATTGCGGCGCGCCCCGACGCGGGCGCCGACCGAACGACACGGATTGCATCATAGACATGCGCGCGGATCGCGCGGCGATCCTTCGACCCCGCATAGCGGCGCGCGCGCATCGCTTCGGCGAAAATGGCGTCGGCCGGCGGCCCGCCCTCACGCGCCGAAGCGGCAATGGCGTCGAGAATCTCGATGGCGGTCTGGAGGCGGGCGGCGGGGGTCATAACGCCTTCTCCCTCTCCTTCAGGGGGCAGCGAGATTTGCCGACTGGCTGGCCTAGTCGCAGCGGGTGGGGCCCATCGGCCTTGCGCAAGGCTGACGGCCCCCACCCCGATCCCTTTCCTGAAAGGGAGGGGCTTGCAGGAGTCGCTTCGCCGTGCATTGCGCTATCCTCAACCCGCCGGATAATTCGGCGCCTCGCGGGTGATCGCGACGTCGTGGACATGGCTTTCGCGCAGCCCCGCATTGGTGATCCGTACGAACTTTGCCCGCTCGCGCAGGTCTTTCAGCGTCCGGCTGCCCGTATAGCCCATCGCGGCCTTCACCCCGCCAACGAGCTGGTGGATCACATCCTTCGCCGGGCCCTTGAACGGGACCTGGCCCTCGATGCCTTCGGGAACCAGCTTCATCTGGTCCTTGATGTCCTGCTGGAAATATCGGTCGGCCGAACCGCGCGCCATCGCGCCGACACTGCCCATGCCGCGGTAGCTTTTGTACGTCCGGCCCCGGAACAGGAAGGTTTCGCCCGGCGCCTCGGCCGTGCCGGCGAGGAGCGAGCCGACCATCACGCTCGACGCGCCCGCGGCGAGCGCCTTTGCTATGTCGCCCGACGTGCGCAGGCCGCCGTCGGCGATGACGGGAACGCCCAGCTTTTCAGCGGCTTCGACGCTGTCGAGAATCGCGGTGAGCTGCGGCACGCCGACGCCCGCGACCACGCGCGTGGTGCAGATCGATCCGGGGCCGATGCCGACCTTTACGCCGTCGGCGCCGGCGTCGATCAGCGCCTTGGTCGCATCGCCCGTCGCGACATTGCCCGCGAGCACCTGGACGCGGTTCGACATTTTCTTGATCCGCTCGACCGTCGCGCCGACACCCTTGCTGTGGCCGTGCGCGGTATCGACGACGATCAGGTCGCATTCGGCGTCGAGCAAAGCCTCGACCCGCTCGATCCCCGAATCGCCGGTGTTCGTCGCCGCGGCAACGCGCAGGCGGCCGTTGCCGTCCTTGGTCGCGTCGGGGAAGTTGACCGCCTTTTCCATGTCCTTGACGGTGATCAGACCGATACAGCGATAATCGTCATCTACGACGAGCAGCTTTTCGATGCGCCGCTGGTGCAGCAATTTGCGCGCCTCGTCCTGCCCGACGCCGGGGCGGACGGTTGCCAGATGTTCGGCGGTCATCAGCTCGCGCACCGGCTGGCCGGGGTTGTCGGCAAAGCGGACGTCGCG
Source organism: Sphingopyxis sp. (assembly GCF_965227415.1). Classification (GTDB taxonomy): domain Bacteria; phylum Pseudomonadota; class Alphaproteobacteria; order Sphingomonadales; family Sphingomonadaceae; genus Sphingopyxis. The sequence continues at coordinate 1,308,068 of NZ_OZ245749.1, forward strand.
GTGGGTCAGGATGCCGACGAGCTTGCCGCCGGGTTCGACCACCGGAATCCCCGAAATCTTGTGCTGGTCCATCAGCGCGGTCGCATAAGAGAGCGGCGCGTCGGGGGTGATGGTGATCGGGTTGACGATCATGCCGCTTTCAAAGCGCTTCACTTGCCGCACCGCTGCGGCCTGTTCCTCGATCGTCATGTTGCGGTGGAGAACGCCGATACCGCCGATCTGCGCCATCAGGATCGCCATGTCGGCCTCGGTCACCGTATCCATTGCCGAGGAGAGGATCGGGATATTGAGCGTGATCTCGCTGGTCAGCTGAGTCGAAAGATTGGCGTCGGAAGGCAGGATATCCGAAGCACCGGGCACCAGCAGCACGTCGTCGAAGGTCAGGCCGGTGATGATTTCCATGGGTGCCACTTTCTCATGCGGGCGGCATCTGCCCCGCGTTTCGGGACGACACACGCGATTCGTTTGGTGGCGGCCCATGTAACCAGTCGGACCGGAGCGCGCCAGTGGGGTCGGTGCGATTATTTCATCCGCGCCCTACGCGCGGAAAAAGACGGGATTGCGGCAGCGCGGGGCCGCCGCAATCCCGTACCCGGCGTTATTTGGCGAGCAGCCAGACGACCGTCACCAACATCAGGGCAAAGAAAGTGGTGAAGCCAATGATCTCGCCCCAGGCGAGGTCGAGTTGCCGCGCATGCTGATCGCGGAACGCCGCGATATTCTCCTTGAGATCGACCATACCGGTGACAAGCCCGATGTCGAGGTGCCGCCCCTTCTTGAGGAAGACCACGGCCTCCTTCGCCTCGGCGTCGCTGATGTGGGGGTAACGGCGGAAGATATCTTCCGCGCGCACGGCCTGGGTCGAGGCCGAAGCCCCGTTTTCGATTATGTCCGTCATTTCAAATTCCATCGCTTGCGCCCCCGCGAAGGGGGCGTCGAATTGGGTCCGCCCAAGGGCGGCGCTGATTAGCCGATGGAGGGAAAAGGCGGCGCGCGTGCGGCGTAGGGCGCACCGTGCCAACCGGCGACCTTTGCCAGCGGAAGCGTGACGAAAGCGGCGGCCTCCGCCGAACGCGCCGCCAGCAGGATCGCCGCGACCAGCGCCAGCGGGTCGGGACCCGATGGGTTGTGCCGGTGATCGTCGTCGCCGGTTCGATGCGGCGTCAGCTTGATCGCGGCCAAGCGTCCCACATGCGCCGGTGCCTCGACCAGCGCCCGCACCGCCGACACCTTCACCGCGCCGTCGAGCGCGCGAGCGCCCGCCGGATCGTTCAGCGCGCCGAACGCGCCGAGCGACAGCAGCGCCATCCAGGCCAGCAAGCCAGCCATGCGGCTGCGGCCGAGAGAGAGGATCGACGTCATCGGCCCTCTATAATCATTCCTACCTTGCGGAAAACTGACTCATTTGTCGAAGTGGAGCGCCTTGCGACGGTGGCCATGCCGGTCTAGGCGCATGGGTGTGAGTTCCGACACGCCCTCCCCGCCCTCCGCGCTCGCCCCCTTCAACTACCCCGCCTTTCGCGCCATCTGGATCGCCAACCTGGCGTCGAACATGGGGTCGATGATCCAGTCGGTCGGTGCCGCGTGGCTGATGACCGAGCTCACACGGTCGCATCTGCTCATCGCGCTCGTCCAGGTCGGCGCGACGATCCCGATCCTGCTGCTCGGCGTCTTTGCCGGTGCGATTGCCGACAATTACGACCGGCGGCGCGTGATGCTCGCCGCGCAGACGGGGATGCTCATCGTCTCGGCCATCTTGACGGTGACGACATGGATGGGGGCGATCACGCCCTTTCTTCTGCTCTTCTTCACGCTCGCGGTAGGCTGTGGCACTGCGCTGAATGGCCCGGCGTGGCAGGCCTCGGTGCGCATGCAGGTCGGCCCGAAAGATCTGCCGCAAGCGATCGCGCTCAACAGCATCGCGTTCAACCTTGCGCGAAGCGCGGGGCCCGCGCTTGGCGGGCTGCTCATTTCGATCACCGGCCCGGCGCCGGCGTTTGCGCTCAACGCGATCTCCTATCTGGCGCTGATCGTCGTGCTGCTGCGCTGGCATCCGGAGGTCGAGCCGCCGAAACGCACGCCCATGCTCGCGTCGATCGCAACGGGCCTGCGCTTTTGCTATCAGTCCGATCCGGTGCGCCGCATCCTGATCCGCGGCTTCGTCTTCGGGACCCCCGCGATTACCTTTCAGGCTTTGCTGCCTTCACTCGTGCGCGACCGGCTGCACGGGACCGAGACGATATACGGCGTATGCCTGGCCGCATTTGGCATCGGCTCGATCCTCGCGGCGCTGTTCGTGGGCAATCTTCGCCGGCGCTGGGGCAGCGACCGGATCGTGAGCGCATCCTCGCTGGTCTATGCGGCGGCGATGCTGCCCGTCGCGCTGACCCAAAGCCTGCCGATCATCCTGGCCGCCGCCTTTGTCGCGGGCATGGCGTGGGTATCGACCCTGACAACTCTCAACGTCGCGATGCAGCTTCGCTCGCCCGAAGCGATCCTGGGGCGATGCATGGCGATCTATCAAGCCGTGACTTTTGGCGCGATGGCGCTCGGAGCATGGCTGTTCGGGGCGATCGCCGACCTTTGGACGCTTTCCACCGCGATTCTCGCCGCCGCGGGATGGTTGACGATTTCGGCGATCATCGTCCCGATGCTGGCGCCGATGCCGGGGCGCGACGAAGGCCGCATCATGCCCTGAGCCAAGGTGCAGCGACGGGTTTCAAAAGGCGCCCGACGACGCGCATGATAATTTTCGGTTCGGCTTAAATCGGGTCCATGGCGCCCGTTAAAAGTCGCATGACCACACATGCAACACCTTCGAACGAGCCGGTTGGGCGGCTCCTGGGATGGCTGGGACTCCGCAATGCCCAAGGCGGAACCCGTGACGAGGATCGAGCGCCGGCAGCCGCCGTCACGCGCGACCTGCTGCGCGAGGGGCGCCGCCAACTGGTGGGCGCGATCGGCGCCTTCCTGCTCGATCACGATCTCGACGTCACGGCGACGAACCTGTTGATCGCGCACAGCGCCTTTTCGGGGATCAATCCCCGGCTTGCGCGCCAGATCGCAACACGCGCGCAGGGCGGCGAAGGCATTACGCAGCAGTGGCTCGACGAACTCGCGCAACAGGAACCGATCCAGCCCGACCGCGCCGACATCGACCGGATGGTCGCGCGCCTCGAAACCAACCTCGAAACCTTTCAGACCAACACCAAAGCCGCGCGCAGCGCCACCAGTGAATATGGCACCAAGCTGGAGGCGCACGTCAGCGACCTGCAAGAGGTGCAAAAGACCGGCGAACTCGTGTCGCACCTTGCCGACATCGCGAAGGTCATGCTCGAACGCACGCGCCACGCCGAAGAGGAAATGCGCAAGAGCGAGGACGAGGCCAAGGCGCTTCGCAAGAGCCTCGCCCGCGCCAAGCGCGATGCCGAGGTCGACTATCTGACCGGCCTGCCCAACCGACGGGCGTTCGAGGTGCTGCTCGAACATCATTACGAGGAAGCACGCGCCGCGGTCGAACCGCTCAGCGTCGCTTTCTGCGACATCGACGAGTTCAAGAAGGTCAACGATACGCACGGGCACGAGGCGGGCGACCGCGTCATCAAGCTGATCGCCGATACGCTCGCGCGCATCTCGAACGACCATTGCCATGTCGCGCGCCACGGCGGCGAAGAATTTGTGATGCTGTTCCGCGGCCTGCCGCCGAGCGAAGCGGTCAAGAAGCTCGACGAGGCACGCGAAGGGCTGGCCGAACGGCGGTTGATCAACCGCAAGACCGATCAGCCCTTTGGCCAGATCACCTTTTCGGGCGGCGTTGCCGACGTGTTCGGCTTTGGCGATGCGCGCGCCGCACTCAAAGCCGCCGACGAAGCGCTATATCGTGCGAAAGAAAACGGCCGAAACCGCATAGAGCTAGCCGAACCCAAAGCGGCCTAACGGCTCCAGCGCGCAAAGATTGCGGTCGGCAGCAACAGCCCGCGCGTTTCCTCGCGCACCACGAGTTCGCCGCATTCGACCTGGCCCGGCAGATCGGCGAACAACTGCGCGAGCAGCTCGCCGATCGCGAGCGCCGACATGCGCACCGCATAGACGGTCAGGAACAGCGCGCGGCTGTCGGCGTCGAGCAGCTGGCGGCAATCGGCGAGCAAGGGCGCCAGGCTTTCCTCGAGCTGCCAGCGTTCGTTGTTCGGCCCGCGCCCGAATTTCGGGGGGTCGAGCAGGATGGCGTCATAGCGCCGCTCGCGTCGTACTTCGCGCGCGGTGAACTTGCCGGCATCGTCGACGATCCAGCGGATCGGTTTGTCGGCCATGCCCGCCAGCTCGGCATTTTCGCGCGCCTGCGCGACCGATTTCTTCGATGCATCGACATGGGTCACCGATGCGCCTGCCGCGGCCAAGGCCTGGCTGCCGACGCCGGTATAGCCGAACAGGTTCAGAAACGCCGGATCGGCCTTGTCGGCGACCTGCGCGCGCAGCCAGTCCCACACGGGCGCCATGTCGGGGAAGAAGCCCAGGTGCCGAAAGGGCGTGCATTGCGCCGTGAAGCGCGTCTCGCGCCATCCCAGCGGCCATCCTTCGGTCGGGACGGGCTTGTTATAATACCAGCGGCCGCCACCATCGTCGTCAGACGCCGGAATGAATTCGCCGTCGGCGGCGTCCCATTCGCTTTGCGGCAGCGCCGGCTGCCACATCGCCTGCGGCTCGGGGCGGATGAAGCGGTGGGCGCCATAGCGTTCGAGCTTGCGCCCGCCGCCGCTGTCGACCAGCCCATAATCGCCCCACGCCTCGCCGATCAGCGTGATCAAAGGCAGCTGATCAGCCACGCGCTGCTTCGCCGAGAATATAGGCCTTCACCGCGTCATAATCGCCGGGCAGCTTTTCATACCGTTCTTCGCGCTCGAACAGATTGCCGAGGCGGGCGGGAAGCGCCGGGCGAACGCCGGTTGCGCGCTCGACCGCGTCGCGGAACTTTGCCGGATGCGCGGTCGCCAGCGTGACGACGGGGACATCGGCGTCAATCTGCAGCTCGCGCGCTGCCGCCAGCCCGACCGCGCTGTGCGGATCGATGATCTGGCCTGCCTTCTCCTGCGCCCAGCGCAGCGCGAGCGCCATCCCGTCGGCGTCGATCCGCGCACTGGAAAACAGATCGCGCGCACCGACGAGCATGTCGGCCGGGATCGTCATCGCACGCTGCGCATCGAATTCGTGCATCATGCCGGTAATCGCGCCACCGTCGCGGCCCGCCAGGTCGAAGAGCAGCCGTTCGAAATTGCTGCTGACCTGGATGTCCATGCTCGGCGTCGCGGTCGCGGTGACGCTGCCCGCGCTGTAATCGCCACTCGACAGCGCGCGGTGGAGGATGTCGTTGACGTTCGTCGCGACGACGAGCCGCGCGACGGGCAGCCCCATGCGCGCCGCGACATAGCCTGCGAACACATCGCCGAAATTGCCCGTCGGGACACTGAAGGCGACTTGGCGGTCGGGCGCGCCGAGGCGGACGGCGGCGTAGAAATAATAGACGATCTGCGCCATCAGCCGCGCCCAATTGATGCTATTCACCGCCGACAGCGTCACCTGGCTGCGCGCCTCCGCATCGCCGAACAGCCGCTTCACCATCGCCTGCGCATCGTCGAAGCTGCCGTCGATGGAGATATTGTGGACGTTCGGCGCCAGCACCGTCGTCATCTGGCGGCGCTGGACGTCGCTGACGCGGCCCTCGGGATGAAGCATGAAGATCTGGATATGCTCGCGCCCCGCGACCGCTTCGATCGCCGCCGAGCCGGTGTCGCCCGACGTCGCGCCGACGATCGTGATGTCGGTGTCGCCGCCGCTCAGGAATTTCTCGAACAGCTGGCCGAGCAATTGCAGCGCGACGTCCTTGAACGCCAGCGTCGGGCCGTGGAACAGTTCGAGCAGCCAATGCCGATGGTCGAGCTGGACGAGCGGCGTCACCGCATCGTGGCTGAAGCGGCCATAAGCGGCTTTGCAAAGCGCGCGCAGATCGTCCTCGGACAGGATGCCGATGACGAACGGGGTCATCACGCGAACCGCGGTTTCGACATAATCGAGCCCGGCAAGCGCGCGAATCTCGTCGGTCGTCATCTGCGGCCAGACGGCGGGAACATAGAGCCCCCCGTCGCTGGCGAGCCCCGCGAGCGTGGCGGCGCGAAAGTCGAGAGTCGGCGCGGAGCCGCGGGTGCTGATATAATCCATGACGGCACAGCGCCTAGCGGCGCGCCGTCACCGCTGCAAGCGGCGGCGAACCGCCAGGATATAGATAATCAGCGCGGCGGCAGCGAAAATGAACCATTGCACGGCGTAGGCGAGATGGTTGTTCGGGACGTCGGCCCCCGACGGCACCTCACTTGCGCGCAGCCCCGCGACCGGTGCGTCGGCCACGAGCATCGCGCGCGCGGGAACCGCCTTACCCGTCAATCGCTCGATCATCGACGGCTGTTCGGGACCGGGCACGATCGTCCCCTGCACGGTTCCGCCTTTCCATTGCGGCGGTTTGAAGTCGTCGGCGATCCCGACGTCGACGAGGACGCCCGGGCCCTCGGCGCCGGTGCGGCAATCGGCGATCATGCGAATGCCGGTCTTGCCGGTGCGGTCGGTGCCGCCGCGCGGATCCCAGCGCGTCGGCTCGAGGCAGACGACGCTGCTCTTGCGAAACAGAAAGGCATCGGCGACCGGCGGCAGCTTGGGATAGGTGACGAGCGACGACATCGCCATGTTGCGTTCGTACAGCGCGATCAGCGCTTCCTTCTCGGCCTTGCGCTGGAGCTGCCAGACGCCGAGCGCGATCATCACCGCGACGGCCGCGAGCACGACGATCGTCGAGACGACCGGCCAGCGGCGAAGCGTCGTTTCGGCGGGTTCAGTCATGACGCGTTGTCCCTTCGGCGGCCTGTCGCTGGTGCTCGCTCGCGAGCAGCGCCGCCTTGCCGACGCGCAGCCCGTAAAGGACGGCAGCGGCGGTCAGCGGCACCCAGAGGACGACATGGACCCAGAGCGGCGGCCTGAACGCGGCGTCGACGCCGAGTGCCAGCGCGATCAGCAAGGCGCCGATGATCAGGGTGAGGAAGGCCGCAGGGCCGTCGCCGACATTGTATCGGCCGGATTCGAGCCCGCAAGACGGGCAACGCTCGCGAAAACTGGCCGCGCCCTCGAACAAGCCGGGCGCACCGCATTCGGGACAGAGACCAAAAAAGGCAGCGCGCCAGACCGGCGGCTGCCCTTTTTGTGTTGGCTCGTCTTGCGGCAATTTAGTGCGCGGCGACCGGCGCGCCCCAGCCGCCCCAGACATAGACGATGATGAAGAGGAACAGCCACACCACGTCGACGAAGTGCCAGTACCAGGCAGCAGCTTCAAAACCGAAATGCTGGGTCGGAGTGAAGTGGCCCTTATAGGTGCGGACGAGGCAGACGATCAGGAAGATCGTGCCGACGAGCACGTGGAAACCGTGGAAACCCGTCGCCATGAAGAAGGCCGAGGTATAGTTGATCGTGCCGAAGTGGAACGGCGCCTCGGCATATTCATAGGCCTGGATCGAGGTGAACAGCATCCCCAGGATGATCGTCGCCCACAGACCCTTTTTCAGCCCCTCGCGATCGCCGTGGATCAGCGCATGGTGCGCCCAGGTAATCGTCGTGCCCGAGCAGAGCAAGATCAGCGTGTTGAGCAAGGGCAGCGAAAAGGCGTCGATGACGTGGATGCCCTTCGGCGGCCATACCGTCGCCGCGAGCGCGCCGTCCTGGCCGAACAGCGAGGTGACCGCGCCGTCGACGATTTCAACCGGAACCGGGAAAAGCGAAAAGTCGAACCAGGCCCAGAACCAGCCGACGAAGAACATGACTTCGGACGCGATGAACAGGATCATGCCGTACCGCAGATGCAACTGAACGACCGGCGTATGGTCGCCTGCATGCGCTTCGTTGATGACGTCAGACCACCAGCTGAAGAAGGTGGCGATCACACCTGCCAGGCCGAGGCCGAGCACCCATTTGCCGGCACCGCCGAAATAGTCGGCGTGCATGGCCATCACCAGGCCAAAGAACATCGTAAGCGCAGCGACCGAGCCGATGAGCGGCCAGACGCTGGGGTTTACGAGATGATAGTCATGATGTTTGGCACCGGACATGGCGTTTTTCCCGTTTTAGCAGCCCCAGCATGGCGATTCCCCATCGCCCGCCGGTCCTTTGTAAGACTCTTTGATCGCGGCCTTAGCTCGCCTTTTTGTCGCCGTCTACAGGGTGGAAGGTGTAGCTCAGCGTGATTTCCTCGATGTCGCGCGCGTCGGGATCGTCCTTGATCTTGGGATCGACGAAGAACAGCACCGGCATGCGGATTTGCTCGCCCGGTTTCAGCGTCTGCTGGGTGAAGCAGAAGCACTGGATCTTGGTGAAATATTTGCCCGCAGCGTCGGGCGTGACGTTGAAGCTCGCGGTTCCGATCACCTCGTGCGGCGACTGGTTTTCGGCGATGAAGATCGCCATGTCGCGCGCGCCGATGCTGACCGTATCGGTCGGATGCTCGGGATAGAATTTCCACGGCAGATTCGGCGAGACATTGGCATCGAAACGGACCGAGATCGTGTCGCTGAGAATCTTCGGCTCGGCGGCGGCGGCCACCGGATCGAAGCGCTGAGTCGTGCCGCCGAAGCCGGTCACGCGGCAGAAGAGATTATAGAGCGGCACCGCCGCGAAGCCGAGACCCACCATTGCAACTGCGAGTAGCGCCGCCAGCGATCCGGTCTTCGCGTTCCGCGACATCGTCCTCACTTGGGCACCACCATGCGCGCCATCGTGATGAAGAAGAACAGGAAAGCAAGCCCGCCGAGAATCCACCCCATCATGTTCGCACGGCTGCGCTGACGGCGGCGATATTCGGCTTCGTCGAAGGGTTCGGGGGGAGTTTCGTCGGTCATAGGGGCCACCAATGGTCGGCGACGACTGCGCCGAACAATATGAAAAGATAAGCGATCGAATAGGCGAAGAGACGCTTTTCGGGCTGCATCATGTCACCCTCGCCCGTGGTCCGCGTGCCGACCTGGATCGACAGCAGGACGAAGACGATCGACAGGATGACCGCCGTCCAGCCATAGAGCGCGCCGGCATAGCCCAGCGGCCATGGCGCGATCGCCGACGCCGCCATGATCAGCGCGTAGAACAGGATCTGGCGCCGCGTCGAGGTTTCGCCTGCGACGACCGGCATCATCGGGATACCCGCGGCGGCGTAGTCCGACCGCATGAACAGCGCGAGCGCCCAGAAATGCGGCGGCGTCCACAGGAAGATCAGCAGAAAGAGCAAAACCGGCAGCGGCGCGATGCTGCCCGTCGCGGCGACCCAGCCTATCAGCGGCGGAAAGGCGCCTGCCGCGCCGCCGATGACAATATTCTGCGGCGTCCGCGGCTTCAGCCACATGGTGTAGACGAAAACATAGAAAAGGATCGACACCGTCAGCAGCACCGCCGCCTGCCAGTTGGCGGCGAAGAGCATCAGAAAGACGGAGAAAGCCGCGAGTCCGACTCCGAACTGCAGCGCGGTCTGCGGATCGAGCCGTCCCGCCGGAAGCGGCCGTCCGGCGGTGCGCTTCATCTTCGCGTCGAGCCCGGCCTCATACCATTGATTGAGCGCGCCCGACGCCCCCGCGCCCAGCGCGATCGCGAGGATCGATGAGAAGGCGAGGACCGGATGGACGCTGCCCGGTGCCGCGAGCAGACCGCAAAGCGCGGTGAACACGACCAGCGACATCACGCGCGGCTTGGTGAGCGCGAACAGGTCGCGCCAGTCGGCCGGAAGCGCCGGTTCGCCGTGGGTCAGGCTCTGCGCCATGCTAACTCCAGGCCGGAAAGCAGATCGCCCCCTGCCAAGTTTTCAGCAGGGGGCGGATGCAATCAGGCGATACGCGGCAGTTCGTTGAACTGGTGGAACGGCGGCGGGCTCGACAGCGTCCATTCGAGCGTCGTCGCACCTTCGCCCCACGGATTGTCGGCCGCCTTCTTGCCCGCGAACAGCGACCAGCCGATATTCACGAAGAAGAACAGCATGCCGACGGCCATGATCACATAGCCGAGCGACGAGACGTGGTGCCAATAGGCATAAGCTTCCGCATAGTCGGGATAACGGCGCGGCATGCCCTGCTGGCCCAGGAAGTGCTGGGGGAAGAACATGACGTTCACGCCGATGAAGAATACCCAGAAGTGCAGCTGTCCAAGGAACTCGTTGTACATCCGGCCCGACATCTTCGGGAACCAGTAATAGAAGCCGGCGAAGAGCGAGAAGACCGCGCCCAGCGACAGCACATAGTGGAAGTGCGCGACGACATAATAGGTGTCGTGCAGGTTGGTATCGACGCCGCCGTTGGCGAGCACGACGCCTGTGACGCCGCCAACGGTGAACATGAAGATAAAGCCCATCGCCCAGACCATCGGCGTCTTGAAGCTGACCGAACCGCCCCACATGGTAGCGATCCAGCTGAAGATCTTGATGCCGGTCGGGACCGCGATGACCATCGTCGCCGCGGTGAAGTACATCTTCAGGTTCACGCTCATGCCGACCGTGAACATGTGGTGTGCCCACACGATGAAACCGACAACGCCGATCGCGACCATCGCATAGGCCATGCCCAGATAGCCGAACACCGGCTTCTTGCTGAAGGTGGAGATGATCTGGCTGACCATGCCGAAGCCGGGCAGGATCATGATGTACACTTCGGGGTGGCCGAAGAACCAGAAGAGATGCTGATAGAGCACCGGATCGCCGCCGCCCGTCGCATCATAGAAGGTCGTGCCGAAATTGCGGTCGGTCAGCAGCATGGTGATCGCGGCGGCCAGAACCGGCAGCGCGAGCAGCAGCAGGAAGGCGGTCACCAGCACCGACCACACGAACAGCGGCATCTTGTGCAGGGTCATGCCCGGCGCGCGCATGTTGAAGATCGTGGTGATGAAGTTGATCGCGCCGAGAATCGACGCTGCACCGGCAAGATGGAGCGAGAAGATCGCCATATCGACAGCCGGGCCGACCGACCCGCTGGTCGACAGCGGCGCGTAGACCGTCCAGCCGGTGCCGGCGCCATGCCCGCTGCCGCCCGGAACGAAGCTCGATCCGACGAGCATCACGAACGCGACCGCGGTCAGCCAGAAGCTGACGTTGTTCATGCGCGGGAAGGCCATGTCGGGCGCGCCGATCATCAGCGGCACGAACCAGTTGCCGAAACCGCCGATCATCGCGGGCATGACCATGAAGAAGACCATGATCAGGCCGTGCGCGGTGATGAGCACGTTCCAAAGATGCTTGCCTGCAACCTCGTCGGCGCCGCTGCCGAGCGCTGCCGCCCAGCCCGGAAGATACTGGATGCCGGGTTCGGCGAGTTCGAGGCGCATCATGCCCGAAATCACGCCGCCGACGATGCCGGCGATGATCGCGAAGATCAGATAGAGGGTGCCGATGTCCTTGTGGTTCGTCGACATGAACCAGCGGACGAAAAAGCCCGGCGTGTCATGATCATGGTCGTGATCGTGCGCATGGTCGTGGCCGTGCGCGGGTGCAGTCGCTGCGATATCGGTCATCTGTCGGACCCCTTGATTATTTCTTGGCGGCCGGGGCAGCGGCGGGAGCCGCAGCCGGCGCTGCTTCGGTCGTGGCGGCTGCAGCCGGTGCGGCGGCAGCGGGAGCGGTGGTGGCGGGCGCCGGAGCGGCAGCAGCCGGGGCAGCGGCGGCAGGCGCCGCCGGTGTCGGCTTGGGGTTGCCGCCCTTCGAGCGGACCCAGGCTTCCCATTTGTCGACCGGCAGCACTTCGACCGCGATCGGCATATAGCCGTGGTCGACGCCGCAAAGCTCCGAACACTGGCCGTAATAGACGCCGACCTTCGTCGCGGTGAACGTCGTTTCGTTCGCGCGGCCGGGAACCGCGTCCATCTTGGTCCAGAAGGCAGGAACCGCAAAGCTGTGGATCACGTCCGAACCGGTAATGATCAGCTTCACCTGACGCCCGACCGGAACGACCATGCGGTTGTCGACCGCGAGGTGATAGGGTTCGCCTGCAGCCTTGGCCTTGTCCTCGGGCAGGATCTTAGAGACATATTCGCCGATGCCCTGGTCGGGATAGGCATAGCCCCAATACCATTGATACCCGGTGACCTTGATCGTCAGCGCGTCCTTCTTCGGCGGCTCATATTGCGCCGCGAGCAAGCGGATCGACGGGACCGCGATGACCGCAAGGATCAGCACCGGGATCGCCGTCCAGATCACTTCGATGAAGGTGTTGTGCGTGGTCTTCGACGGCACCGGGTTCACCTTTGCACGGAAGCGCACGACAACCCAGAGCAGAAGGCCAAGAACGAAGAGCGAGATCACCGTGATCACCGGCAACAGGATGGCATGGTTGAACCAGTAGGCTTGCTCGCCGATCGGGGTGACCTGCGGCTGGAAATTGATGCCGGCATCGACCGGTTGGCCGATCCCGGGGGTCGGCTTCATCGGCACATAGGTTGCATCGCCCGCGGGAGCGGCAGCCTTGGTCGCCTCGACCGCAGCGGGAGCAGCGGTCGTCGCGGCCGCATCGGCGGTCGCCGGAGCCGGAGTCGCCGTCACGGTGACTGCCGGGGTCGCAGCAGGAGCAGCCGCGTGCGCGGCGCCCACCGCGCCGAGCGACAAAGCCGCTGCGATTGCAATGGTTTGCAAGCTGGTTTTCAAGCTCTTCATAAGGATAGTGCCGCCCGTTGCCTGTTGTTCTTGTCGATGCCCCAGCCCTTTATCCGGATGGCCGGACATACGTCACGGCAGCCGTCCCCGAGGCTGAATCTCGCGGGCGCTATAGACCCGCTTGCCGCTTGCCTCAAGCATCTCTAACACTATTTTACGGCTGGCAAATCTTCGCCGCCGAAACGCAGTCGCCCGATCCGGGCGACGACAGGAACAAAAGATAAAATCTCCCATGACCGATGACGACATCCTGGCCGAATTCCGCGCCGCCGACGCGCTGCTGCAGGGACATTTCCTGCTCTCCTCCGGCCGCCACAGCGAATATTATCTGCAGTGCGCGCGCGTGCTGATGGATACCGAGCGCGCGGGCCGCCTGGCCGTCACGCTGGCAGGCAAGCTGCCGCGCGAACTGCGGCAGGCGATCGACATCGTCGTCTCGCCCGCGATGGGCGGCGTGATCATCGGCCATGAAATGGGCCGCGCGCTCGGCAAACCGGCGATTTTCGTCGAGCGCCCGACGGGCGTTTTCGAACTGCGCCGCGGCTTTGCCATCGCGCCGGGATCAAAGGTCCTGATGGTCGAGGACGTCGTGACCACCGGCCTGTCGTCGCGCGAAGCGATGGAAGCGGTGCGCGCAGCAGGCGGCGAGGTCGTCGCCGAGGCTGCGCTCGTCGACCGCTCGGCGGGAAGCAATATCGACCTTGGGGTGCCCTTCTATCCCCTCGTCGCGATCAATTTCCCGACCTATGCTGAAAATGAACTCCCGCCAGAACTGGCATCGACGCCGGCGATAAAGCCCGGGAGCCGGAGCGTAGCGGCTTGAGCGCCTCCCCCTCCAAATTGCGGCTCGGCGTCAACATCGATCATGTTGCGACGATCCGCAACGCGCGCGGCGGCGAGCATCCCGATCCGGTGCGCGCGGCCGAAATCGTCGCGGCGTTCGGCGGCGACGGGATCACCGCGCATCTGCGTGAGGACCGGCGACACATTCGCGACGACGACCTCGCGCGCATCCAGGCGGCGACCGACCTTCCGCTGAATCTCGAGATGGCGGCGACCGACGAGATGCTGGCGATCGCGCTGCGCCATATGCCGCACGCGGCGTGCATCGTCCCCGAAAAGCGCGAAGAACGTACCACCGAGGGCGGGCTCGACGCCGCTGGCCAGCATAATCATCTGGCGCCGATCGTCGGACGGCTGAACGACGCGGGGATCCGCGTCAGCCTGTTCATCGAACCCGACCCGCGGCAGATCGAAGCGGCAATGCGGCTGAACGTGCCGGTCGTCGAGTTCCACACCGGCCGCTATGCGCATGTCGAGGGCGAGGAGCGCGCCGCCGAACTCCGCCGCATCGCCGATGCCGCCGCGCTCGCGTGGAAGAATGGCATCGAACCGCATGCCGGGCACGGCCTGACCTATGACAATGTCGTACCGATCGCCGCGATTCCCCAGCTCGCTGAGCTCAACATCGGCCATTATCTGATCGGCGAAGCGATCTTCACCGGGCTGGAGCATGCGATCCAGCGCATGCGCGGCCTGATGGACGAAGCGCGCGGCGCGGCATGATCATCGGCCTCGGCTCCGACCTCTGCAATATCGAGCGGATCCAGAATTCGCTCGACCGGTTTGGCGAGCGGTTCGAGAATCGCGTCTTCACCGACGTCGAGCGCGCCAAGGCAGCGCGGCGTCCGTTCACTCGCGCGGGCACTTATGCCAAGCGCTTCGCGGCGAAGGAGGCTTTTTCGAAAGCCGTCGGCACCGGCTTCAAGCGCGGGGTGTTCATGAAGGACATCGGGGTCGTCAACGAGCCGTCGGGGGCACCGACGCTCGCGCTGACCGGCGGAGCAGCGGCACGGCTCGCCGCGATGATTCCGCCGGGACATACAGCGCACATCCATCTGACGCTGACCGACGACCATCCCTGGGCGCAGGCTTTCGTCATCATCGAGGCAATCAAGGACTGAGAATGACGAAAACGACAGGCAAGGACGACGGAAGCTGGGGCAAGCTGATCCGCGATATCGTGGTGATATTGCTGCTGGTGCTCGGCATCCACAGCTGCGTTGCCAAGCCTTTCTATATCCCCTCGGATTCGATGATGCCGGTTCTGCGCAACGGCGACCGGCTGGTGGTGTCCAAATATCCCTATGGCTGGTCCTACGCCTCGGTCAGCTTTCACCTCGCGCCCAAAACGGCCGGACGCCTGTTCGGCAAGCTGCCCGAACGGGGCGACATCGTCGTGCTGGAACATCCGGTGACCCGCATCGACTATATCAAGCGCGTGATCGGCCTGCCCGGCGACACGATCGAGCTGAAAGGCGGCGCGCTGTTCATCAACGGAAAGCCCGTGAAGCGCGAAGTGCAGCCGATGCTCGGCGTCCCGGTCGACGGCAATATGCCCGGCGCAGACAGCTCGCTCGGGCGCTTCCTCGACCGGGATGCCAGCGGCAAAGATGTTCTGGAACTGCCGATCGTACGCGAAACGCTGCCCGGAGGAGCAACATTCGACACGATCGATATGGGTCCGGGCTATATGACCGACGACTATGGCCCCGAGAAAGTCCCGGCCGGCCATCTGTTCCTGATGGGCGACAACCGCGACGGCAGCGCCGACAGCCGCGTATCGGTCGACCGCAAGGGTCTGGGCGGCCCCGTGCCGTTCGACGCGATCGCCGGACGCGCCGAAATCATCAGCTTTTCGACCGACGGCACCGCCGAATGGTACAATCCGCTGAGCTGGTTCAGCGCGCTGCGGTCGAACCGCGCGGGAACCAACCTGCGTCCGGCGCATGATGCCACAGTGAAATAGGGAGTAAGGGCATGGCGACGACGAGGAAACCGGCCACGACACGCGCGAAGGCCGTGGCCAAAGCGTCGCCCGCCGTTCCCGAGGACGATCACAAGGAAGCCGTCGGCCCGACCGAGATCCGCAGCCAGCTCGTCCGCAGCGAGTTGCTCCGCGCCGGTGTGTGGCTTGGCCTCGCGCTGCTGATCGGCGTTTGCATCATCCTGATCCAGCCGATCCTGCTGATCTTCGCCGGAATCGTCATGGCGGCCATGCTCGACGGCGGCACCCGCCTGCTTGGCCGCGTTCTGCCGATCGCGCGCGGATGGCGGTTGCTGATTGTCTGTCTGTCGCTCGTCGCCTTCATGGCGTGGACGGTCATGTTTGCCGGCTCGCAGATCGCCGATCAGGCCGCGACCCTGCAACAGGTCGTGATGTCGCAGGTCCAACGCATCGCCGCGTGGGCGAGCGAGCATGGCATGGGCGACCTCCAGCTCGATACGAAAACGATCACCGACAATATCGCCGGCACCTTCGGGCGCGTCACGGCCGCGGTCGGCACAGTGCTCGGCGCGCTCACCAGCCTGATCATGGTCCTCGTACTCGGCATCTTCATCGCGATCGAGCCTCGGCTTTACGAGCGCGGCGTCGCGTGGATGCTGCCGATGAAGAGCCGCGAGAATTTCTATATCACGACCGCGCGCATGGGCTTTACGCTGCGCCGACTGATGGCTGGCCGCTTGCTCGGCATGCTGGTCGAGGGTGTCGGAACCTGGCTCGCCTGCCTGGCGGTCGGCATCCCAATGGCCGCGCTGATGGGGCTGCTCACCGGCCTGCTCGCGTTCATCCCCAACATCGGGGCGATTGTGTCAGGCGTGCTGCTCGTCCTCGTGGGTTTTTCGGCAGGGGTCGACACGGGGCTCTGGGCGATCGCGATCTATTTCATCGTTCAGACCGTCGACGGCTATCTGATCGTGCCGATGGTCGCGAAGCAGACGGTCGACCTCGCCCCCGCCCTCGTCCTGGGCGCGCAAATCCTGTTCGGCGCGTTGCTCGGCATCATGGGCCTGTTCCTGGCCGATCCGATCGTCGCGATGATCAAGGTCGCGCTCGAACGCGAAGCCGAACGCAATGCCGGCGCCGCCAAAACAAAAGCGGCGGCGAGCACCTAACCCGAAACCATGTTTTGATTACTGCGGGGGCGCGGGAGGAGGAGCGCCGGGAGCACCGCCCGGCGCGCCCTGCATCATCTGCTGCTGCTGTTGCTGCTGCATCATCTGCTGCATCGCGCGGACTTCGGCTTCCGAACGGAAGTCGAGCAGTTCGATGTCGAAGTGCAACGTGCTGTTCGCGGGGATCGGTCCCGCGGCACGGTCGCCATAGCCTAGCGCAGGCGGGATCACGACCTTGTACTTGCCGCCCTTTTGCATGCGTGCCAGCGCCTGGCCGAATCCCGGAACAACCTGCGCGACCTGAAGCGGCGCCTGTTCATTGGCGTCAAAGACCGTGCCGTCGTCGAGCTTGCCTTCATATTTGATGAGGACGACGTCGGCTTTGGTGGGGCTGGGACCGGTACCCGCCTTCACCGTTTCAAAGCCGATACGCGGCGTAAAATGGAACGCCAGCGCGACGCCCGCGACGAGCAGCGCAATCAGGCTGATCCACATCAGCCACAGGCCGCCCTTGCTCACCGGGCGCAATGGAACCGTCGTTACGCTCATCGTCGCTATCCTTCCCCTGCCCCGGCGGAGCAAATGTCGCGCACGCCTATAGGCGGAGCGGCGTGGGAGGGTCCAGAGACATTATTCCGCTGTCGCGAAAGGCGGGACCGGCCCGCATACCAGATGCCCCAACGAAAAAGGGCGCCGCGTTGCCGCGGCGCCCTTTTCTCGAATCAGGATCCCGAACGGGAGACGGTCTTACTTGATACCGTCACGCTCCATCCGCTTGCGCTCCATCTTGCGGGCGCGGCGGACAGCGGCGGCATGCTCGCGCGCACGCTTTTCGCTGGGCTTCTCGTAATGACGGCGCAGCTTCATTTCGCGATACACGCCCTCACGCTGCAGCTTCTTCTTGAGCGCGCGAAGGGCCTGGTCGACATTATTGTCGCGAACGATGATCTGCATACGCCGTGTCGTCTCCTGTTCGTCAAAACGACCATGTCCCCGGCACAGATCCGGTTCGCCATAAGTCGCCGATATTCGGGCAATAAAAAGAGCGCCGCGATCACGCGACGTTCCGATGGGCCGCCAACTAGAGAGATTCGCGGCAAAATGCAAGCCCCCGCGCGGCGAACCGCGCGGGTCACGCCGCGAGACTGGACTTGCCGCTCTCGGGATTGTGCCAGCCCCTCGGCTTGTGGCATAGGTAGCAGGACGAAACTAACATGACAAAGGGACAGGCCATGGCGACCCAGCTCAAGCGCAACAGCAAATATAGCGAAGCCGAATGGACGGCGCGGCAGGAACTTGCCGCCTGTTACCGCATCTTTGCGATGATGGGCTGGGACGAAATGATCTTCAACCATATCACGGTGAAGCTCGACGATCAGGAAGGCGCGTTCCTGATCAACCCCTATGGCATGCACTTCAGCGAAGTGACCGCGTCCAGCCTGATCAAGATCGACATCGACGGCAACAAGCTGGACGAGGACAATCCCTGGCACGTCAACAAGGCGGGCTTTGTCCAGCACAGTCTGTTCCACCGCGTCCTGCCCGATGCGCATGCGATCATCCACACGCACACGACAGCAACGGTGGCGGTATGCGGCCTCGAAAACGGGCTGCAGCCGACGAATTTCTATGCCTGCAACTTCATGGGCCAGCTTGCCTATCATGATTTCGAGGGCGTCACGGTACGCGAGGAAGAAGGGGCTCGGCTCGTCGAACATCTTGGCGACAAGCGCATCCTGATGCTGCGCAACCACGGCCCCGTGGTGATGGGCAAATCGCTGAGCGATGCGTTCATCAAATATTGGGCGCTGCAACGCGCCTGCGAAATCCAGCTCGCGACGATGAGCATGGGCAAGCCGATCCTGGTCGGCGAGGATGTCATCAAGGTCCACCAGCGCGACCTTTATATGGCGGCGATTCCTGGCCAGTCGGGCAAGGCCGAATTCGATGCGATGGTGCGCAAGATCGACAAGATCGACACGAGCTGGCGTGACTAATCCGGCCGTTCGGCTAAGACCGCCTGCATGACACGATTCTCGGTCAACGACCGGCCGGTCGAATATCGCATGGACCCCGAAACGCCCCTGCTGTGGGCGCTTCGGGATGCCTCGAACCTGACCGGCACCAAATATGGCTGCGGCACCGGCGAGTGCGGCGCGTGCACGGTCGATATCGACGGCGAAGCGATCCGCAGCTGCATGGTCACGATCGCCGAATGCGAAGGCCGCTTCGTCACGACGATCGAGGCACTGTCACGCGACCGCAGCCATCCGGTGCAGCAGGCCTGGGTTGCCGAGCAGGTTCCCCAATGCGGCTTCTGCCAGTCGGGGATGATCATGGCCGCCGCGGCCCTGCTGCGAAAGAACAGCAATCCCAGCGATGCCGAGATCGACGCGGCGATGACCAACATCTGCCGATGTGGCACCTATCCGCGAATCCGCACCGCGATCAGCCGGGCCGGGCGCGTGCTGCGCGGCGAGGAACGTATTGCCGCTGCGCCGCCGCCGGGTATCCGCCCCGCCGATGCGGCGCGCGCCGTTCCAGCGCTGAAACCGCCGCCTGCCCCCTGACCATCGAGGAGAATGACGATGCGCTTTTTGTCCACCCTGACGATCGCCGCGCTTGTCGCCACCGCCAGCGCCGCCGCTCTGGCCAAACCTGCGGCAGAGCCTGCCAGCCCGACGCAGGCGCAGATCGTGGCGGCACGCAAAGCCTCCTTCACGATGTCGGCGGGAATCGTTGCGGCGATGAAGCACACGATCGACGCCGACGAGGATGTGAACAAATGGGCGTTCGGGGCGCGCGGGCTTTCAGCCTGGGCCGCCGCCCTCCCCGCCATGTTTCCGGCGGGATCGAATATCACCGGATCAGAAGCTTTGCCGACCGTGTGGAGCGACAATGCCGGCTTTCGGGCCATCGCCGCCAAATATAGCGAGGATGCCGCCAAGCTTTCGGACCTTGCCAAGGCAAACGACAAGCCGGGTTTCGCGGCGCAGTGGGCAGTCGTCCGCGCCGATTGCGAAAGCTGTCACAAGACCTATCGCACCAAGTGATGTTCATCTAGCTGAACCGCAGGCAACAACCGGGTTCAGCCACGATCCATCTTGCGTCCGGTAATTTCCACTTCATCTTCCCGATCGGCTGGGTGCCGGGTGGGACATTGGAGAATGCCGAGATGAAGAAGACGCTTGGAGGGCTGCTCATCGCAGCGACAATCCTCACCCCCATTGCGCCCGCTGCCGCCCAGGCAAGCGGCGAGCGTATCCAGATTGCCCAGCGCGGCGATCGTGGCGGCGAGCGCGGCCCGCGCGGCCCCGAAGTCCGTCGCGGCGGCAATGGGAACGGCGACGGTCAGCGCGGCGAACGCCAGCGCACCGAAAGCGCGCCGCAGACGCAGCAGGTTCAGCAGGTCGAACGCGCGCCGCGCGGCGATCGCGGCGGCAACGGCTGGAACGGTCAGCGCCAACGCGGCGGCGACGGTGAGCGCCAGCAGCAGGGCCAGCGCAGCGACGGCCAGCGCCAGTGGCAGGGCCAGCGCAGCGAGGGCCAGCGTCAGTGGCAGGGTCAACGCGGCGACGGGCAACGCCCGGTCGTCCAGCAGCAGCGCCCGGTCGTGCAGCAACAGCGCGTGACCGGCCAGCGGGGCACCTATGACCGCAACGGCAATGGCCGAACCGACCGTCAGTGGGATCGCAACCGCGACGGTCAGGTCGACCGTCAGTGGGACCGCAACCGCAACGGACAGGTCGATCGCCGCTATGACCGCAATCGCAACGGCGACCTCGACCGCCGCTGGGATCGCAACGACAACAACCGCGTCGATCGCCGTTACGACCAGAACCGCAACGGCTCTGTCGATCGGCGCTATCGCGATGGCCGCTCCGGCAACAACTGGAACCGCGACTGGCGCAGCGACCGCCGCTACGACTGGCGGAACTACCGCGAGCGGAACCGGAATTATTACCGGATGCCCAGCTATTACAACCCGTATCGCGGCTATGGCTACACCCGGTTCAGCATCGGCTTCTCGCTGAACTCGCTGTTCTACAGCCAACGCTACTGGATCAACGACCCCAGCTACTACCGTTTGCCGGCCGCTTACGGCGACTATCGCTGGATCCGCTATTACGACGACGCGCTGCTCGTCGACACCTACTCCGGCGAAGTGGTCGACGTGATCTATGACTTCTTCTGGTAATATTCCTTTCGGTTACCTGAAGTGAAACTGAGGGGTCGGCTCGTCCGGCCCCTCTTTTTATGGCCTTGCCCTACCCTGTCCCGCGCGCCACGATGACGGCACAGACAGGGGAGATCATATGCGTAAAATCGGACTCGTCGCCGCGGCGGCCTGCGCGCTGCTGAGCAGCACCGCGATTGCCAAGACCACGATCATCTATGCCGGCCGCGTCATCACCGATGCCAGCAAGCCTGCCGCAGGCCCCTCGACCATCACCGTCACCGACGATCGCATCATTTCGATCACCCCGGGCCGCTCCGCGGCGCCCGCCGATGCCGAGGTCGTCGATCTGGGCGAGAAGACGCTGCTTCCCGGACTGATCGACCTTCACGTGCATCTGACCGGCGATCCCGGCGGCGACTTTCGCAGCGAAGCCGTCGAACCCGATGAATGGGGCGTCGTCGTCGGCGCCAAAAATGCGCGCGTCACGCTGCGTGCCGGCTTCACCACGGTGCGCGAGGCCGGGTCGGCGCAATACACCGCTTTCTCGCTCCGCCGCGGCACGGCCGAGGGTTTCATCGAAGGGCCGCGGATCATCGCGGCCGGTCCGGCGCTGTCGATTATCGGCGGGCACGGCGACGTCACGGGATTTCGCGAGGACATCCATGCCGTCCTCGACCAGGGCTATACCTGCACGGGTGCGATCGAATGCGCCGAGAAGGTCCGCAAGGCGTCGCGCGCGGGCGCCGACGTCATCAAGATCACGGCAACCGGCGGCGTGCTGTCGCAGCAAGGCCGCGGGCTCGAAGGCCATTTCTCGAACGCCGAACTGGTCAGCATCGCCGACACCGCCCATTCGCTCGGATTGAAGGTCATGGCGCATGCGCACGGCGCGCGCGGAATCGAATCGGCGGCCGCGGCAGGGATCGACAGCATCGAACATGGCACGTTCGCCGACGATGCCGCGCTCAAGGTCATGAAGGCCAAGGGCACGTATATGGTCCCCACCCTGATGGCATTCGAGGGCATTCGCGAACGGCTCGGCAAGGGCATCTATACACCGACGGTCGAGACCAAGGTCCGGATGACGCTGAACGACGTCGGCAAAGCGGTCGGCCGTGCAAGAGCGCTCGGCGTGCCGATCGCCTTCGGCACCGACGCCGGCGTGTTCGAACATGGCCGCAATGCGGGCGAGTTCGCGCTGCTCGTCAAATATGGGCTGACGCCGCGCGAAGCGCTGGCCAGCGCGACGACGGTCGCCGCCAAACTCCTGTCGATGGACAGCGAGATCGGCCGTATCGCACCGGGCATGTCGGCAGACATGATCGCGGTGAGCGGTGATCCGCTGACCGATGTCACGACGCTGGAAAAGGTCGATTGGGTGATGGTCCGCGGCCACATCGCGGATTGAAGGCCACAAGAATCATGTTTTCCCACGAAGGCAAGCGGCCAGCGCCGCCGATTGCCGGCGCTTGCGAGCCAAAACGGAAGGGGTTTGGTTTCGGATCGAAACTCGTTAAAGTGTTGCCGTGTCCGCCGTTCGCCTCTTGCCTCCCGATCGCTTTTTCGACCGTGCTGAATGGTCCGCGATAACGACCGCGTCGCGCTGGCGCGGCCCTTGGCTCGTCGCGCATGCGTGGATCGTCAGCATCGCCGCGGTCGGGCTGGCAGCATGGAGCGGAAATCCCGCAGCGTGGCTGCTCGCGGTCGCGATCGTCGGCGGGCGGCAGCTTGGCCTCGCGATCCTGATGCACGAGGCAGCGCACGGGCTTCTCCATCCGAATCGGAAACTGAACAATTTCCTTGGCCAATGGCTGACGGGCGCCGCGGTCGGATCGGACCTGATCGCCTATCGCACTTATCATCTGCAGCATCACAAATTCACGCAGCAGCCCGAAGACCCCGACCTGTCGCTGTCGAAACCCTTCCCGACAACGCGCGCGAGCCTGGGCCGCAAGGCGCTTCGTGACCTGACCGGACAGACCTTTTTCAAACAGCGT
Source organism: Sphingopyxis sp. (assembly GCF_965227415.1). Lineage (GTDB taxonomy): Bacteria > Pseudomonadota > Alphaproteobacteria > Sphingomonadales > Sphingomonadaceae > Sphingopyxis. The sequence continues at coordinate 1,330,908 of NZ_OZ245749.1, forward strand.
GCGGCGCAATTCGGATTCGCGCTCAAGGGACTGAAAGCCATGCTGCGGGGCGAACAGGTTGAGAAAGGCCGGGCCAGCACCAAGGCCGGAACGCCCTTCAACAAGCAGTCCGACGACGGCATGACGTCACCGACGATCGACGTGGCCGGCGCGATGACGGTGGCCCGCTCGGTCGGGCGCTTTCTGGTCGTGCAAGGCGTTCTGCTTGCTGCCTCGCTCGCTCTCTATGGCTGGACGCCCTACCTGCTCTGGCTTGCCGGTCTGGCGACGACCTTTCAGCTGTATCTGCGCGTCCGCAACATCGCCGAGCATGCCTGTACGACGACCGGCAGCGACGACCCGTTCACGCATGCGCGCACCACCTATGCCGGCTGGATCGCACGCGCGACGGTCGCGCCCTATTGGGTGAATTTTCACGCCGAGCATCATCTGTTCATGGGCGTACCCTGTTATCGGCTGCCCGCGGTGCATGCGATGCTCGGCCGGCAAGGCAAGCATGACGCGATGACGATTGCGCCGGGCTATGCGGCGGTCCTGCGGCGAGTGACTGCCAAAGGCTAGTTCGCCAGAATGAGCACCCCGTCGGCGAGCCACTGGCCCAGCCAGGCGGCCAGCTCTTTCATCGCCGCCGCCTCGCCCACTCGCTCGATGACATGCGCGCTGAGGTCGGTGAAGCTTGCACCGACTGCCAGCTGCGCCAGCGCATCGGCCTCGCCCTCCGACAGGCTGCGAAAACTGGGCTGCTGGCCACTGCGCCAGACGAGCAGTGTCACCGGCGCCGCGAAGGCGGCAGGCTCGGGCGGCGCCTCTTGGGCGTCGAGCGCACTCCAGAGCGCCGCGACATTGAATTGCACCGCGACCAGTTGCGCCGCAGGATGAAGCATCAACCGCCGCTCGATCCACGCGTCGCCGAGTTCACCCACCGCCGCGGCATCGAGCGAAGGCGTGTCGGGCGCATCGAAGGCGCTGCGCAACGCCCAGTCGAGCCGCGCGAGTTCGGCCAGCTCGCCGTCATCCGGAAAATGCTGCGCAAGAAATGCAGGAAACTCGACGCCATAATAGCGCAAGTTGCGCGTCGTCGACGGGTGCGCCGTCAGATAGGCGCCTGCGATATTGTCGAACTGCTCGTCGCCCAGATAGGAATGCAGCCGTTCGAAATGGTCGGCAAGCACCCCCGCCAGGCTGGCGCGATAATTGTTGCGATAGATGTCGAGCCGCCGCGCCGCGCCGACGCGGGCATCGTCGACGATCAGCGCCTCGCCGCCGGCATCGCCGCCGATGATCGCAGCAAGGAAGCGGTGTTGAAGCTCGCGCAAGGCCTCAGGCATGGGCTGGCTCCATCGCCTGCGCCGCCAGCGCCCTAGCCCGGTCGAGTTCGGCGATGACATCGGCGAGCGGCGGAATGTCGTCGTCGCGCTCGATCATCGTCGCAACGGGGCCGAACAGGGCGATCGCCCTGGAATAAAGATCCCACACCGCGTCGCACACCGCCGCATCATGGGTGTCGATGACGATGTCGCCCATGTCGCTGTGCCCCGCGAGATGGACCTGCTGGATGCGGTCGGCGGGCAATCCGGCGAGATAGTCGCGCGGGTCAAAGCCATGGTTGCGCGCGCTGACATAGATGTTGTTGACGTCGAGCAGCAGCAGACAGTCGGCGCGTTCTGCCATTTCGGCGAGGAAGTTCCACTCGCTGCGGTCGGACGAGCGGAAGGTCACATAGCTCGACGGGTTTTCGATCAGGATGCGGCGGCCGAGATAATCCTGCACGCGGCGGATATTGTCGACGACGCAGTCGAGCGCGGGCGCGTCGTAAGGCAAAGGCAGCAAATCGTGGCTGTTGTGCGCGTTGATTCCGGTCCAGCACAGATGGTCCGAAATCCACAGCGGCTCGACGCGCCGTTCCAGCGCCTTGAGCTGCGCCAGATACTCGCCGTCGAGCGGCTCGTCGGACCCGATCGACAGCGACACGCCGTGCATCACCATCGGATAGTCGGCGCGGATCGCGTCGAGCATCGCCAGCGGCTTGCCGCCCGGCACCATGTAATTTTCGGAGATGATCTCGAGCCAGTCGACCGGCTGCGGCCCGGCGAGGAAATCGCGATAATGATCGGGGCGCAGGCCCAGCCCGAAGCCCGGCGACGGCACCGTCCTGCAATCATCTGGGTGCACGCATCATCTCCACGGTAACGAGGGGTCCGGCGCGCGGCCGGACCCGCCGCTTACGGTCAGACGCCGATCTTGCCGCCGTCGGTCAGGCATTTGCCCGCCGCGAGCTTCTTGAAGCCCTTGCCCTTGCAACTGTTCGCGCCGGCGCAGCTGTTGCCCGCGGTGCTGCAGCCCGAATCGCCACTGCACGACGCCGCTTCGACCTTGCAGTCCGACGAGCCCTTGCAGCTGTTGACGCCATAGCATTTCACCGTGTCGCTGGCGCTGATCTGCTTGGGCAGAGGCTTGTCGGCAGCAACGGCTGCGCTCGACAGCGCGAGCGCGGTCGCTGATGCGGCAATCAGGCCGGCGAGTTTGTTCGAAGTCATAGATCGTCCCTTCCCTTGGTTGTCCAGATAAGGTGGGGCGAATCGTCGCCCCCGTGTTTTGTCACACGACCCGAAGGCCTTGTGGCATGATCTGGATCACAGGCGAAGGAATTCTTCCCGTGCGGCGGGGCGGCCGCACGGGAAGTGACGATCAGCCGATGTCGCCGATGACGCCGCCACCGGTCAGGCACTTGGCCGCGGCCATCGCCTTGAAGCCATGGCCCTTGCATTCATTCTGGCCCTTGCATTCGTTCGACGCGGTCTTGCAGTCGGCGGTGCCCTTGCAGCTGTTGACGCCGTAGCAATGCACCGTGTCATTGGCGCTGACCGCGGCGCCCGCGCTGCCCGTGGGCGCCGGGGCGGCCATGGCTGCGCCGGCAAGTGCGAGAGCGGTGGCCGAAGCGGCGATGGCGGCGGCAAATTTGCTGTTGGTCATGATGGATCCTCCCAGGATGGTGCGATGGAGGGACCCGATGTCCGTCCATGCTGAGTATTCGGACGGATCGGCAAAAGGTTACGCCGCGCGGGCGATTGTCATGCGGCGCTCGACACGAAGCGCGCGCCCGCGCGGTCCTTCACCGTCGTCGCGGGGTCGAAGATCATCCCGTTCATCGCGATGTAGACGCCAGGCGGCAAGGTCTGCGCCGCGGCCAGCGCAAAGCCGACGTTGAATTCGGCGTCGCTCGCGCGCACCGACGCCGGTTGCATGGCACCCGTCATCACGATCGTCTTGCCCGGAATATCCTTCAGGACGCGTCCGGTGACGGGCATGGTATCGGTGCCGTGCGTGACGAGAATGCGCGACGCGTCGCTGGCGACGACCGCGGCCCGGATTTTCGCGCGATCGGCATCGTCGAGTTCGAGGCTGTCCTTGCGCATCAACTGGGTCACGCGGTGCGGGACATGGACATTATTCTCTCGCAGCAGGTCGGGAAGCGCCGTCGGGCCCACCTGATATTCGGACAAGGCGTCGAAATAGACCTTGTCGATCGTCCCGCCGGTGGTGAAGATCTCGATCGTTCCGGTCACGCCAGAGCCTCGGCAATCAGCCGCCGCGTGTTGTCGATCCCGAACAGCGCGATGAAGCTGCCCATGCGCGGCCCCGCGCTCGATCCGAGCAGCGTCTCATAAAGCGCCTTGAACCAGTCGCGCAGGTTTTCAAACGCATAGGCTTCGTTCTTGCCGATCTCGTACACGATATTCTGGATATCGTCGGCGCCGGCATCGGCGGGCAGTGCAGCAAGCCTTGCGTCGAGTTCGGCGAGCGCCGCGCCTTCGCCGCCCTGCGGCTTGCGGCGATGGAGCGTCGGCGCGACATAGTCGCGGTTATACGCCATCGCATTGTCGATCAGCCGATCGAGCTCGGGATAGGTGGCCGCGTTCGCGCCTTCGACATATTGGCCGAGATAGCGCCAGATCTGGTCCTTCGACGCATCGGCGCCCATCACCCCGACCAGATTGAGCAGCAAGCCGAACGTCACCGGCAGTTCGGCCGGAGGGATATCCTCGCCGCGCGCGACATGGACATGATGCACCGGATTGCCGAGCCGCTTGTCAGGCTCCTGCGTGGGATAATTGCCGCGCATCTGCAGATATTCGTCGACCGCCTTCGGGATCACGCCGATGTGCAGCTGCTTCGCCGCCTTGGGCTCGCGATAGGCGAAAAAGGCCAGGCTTTCCTCGCTGCCATAGTCGAGCCATTGCTCGAGGCTGAGGCCGTTGCCCTTCGACTTCGAAATCTTCTCGCCCTTTTCGTCGAGGAACATCTCGTAGATCAGCCCCTCGGGCTTCCGCCCGCCGAGCGCCTTGGCGATCTTGCCCGACTGGACGCCGCTGTCGGTCAGGTCCTTGCCGTACATTTCATAATCGACGCCCAATGCGACCCAGCGCATCGCCCAGTCGACCTTCCATTGCAGCTTGGCGCCGCCGCCCAGAATCGAATGGGTAATCGTCTCGCCTTCGTCCTCGAACGACACGAGCCCGGCATCGGCATCGACGACGGTCACCGGAACCTGGAGCACGACGCCCGACTTTGGGCTGACCGGCAGGATCGGCGAATAGGTCGCCGCACGCTCGGCACGCAGCGTCGGCAGCATGATGTCGAGAATGTCCTGATTGTGGCGCAGCACATTCTTCAGCGCGTCGTCGAACGCGCCCGCCTTGTAGCGCTCGGTCGAACTGACGAATTCATATTCGAAGCCGAACCGGTCGAGAAATTCGCGCAGCTTCGCATTGTTATGGTGCGCGAAACTTTCGAACTTGCCGAACGGATCGGGAATGTCGGTGAGCGGCTTGCCAAGATAGGCGCGCAGCATGTCGCCGTTCGGCACATTATCGGGAACCTTGCGCAGCCCGTCCATGTCGTCGCTGAACGCGACAAGCCGCGTCGCCGCGGCCACTCCCGATTCATTGGCGGTCAGCGCCTCATAGGCGCGGCGGACCATCGTCGTGCGCAGCACTTCGTTGAAGGTGCCGATATGCGGCAGGCCCGACGGACCATAGCCGGTCTCGAAGATGATCGCGTCGCCGCCGGGCTTGCCGTCGGGATAGCGTTTCACCAGCTTGCGCGCTTCCTCGAACGGCCAGGCCTTGGACGTTTGCGCGGGTTCGCGCAGCGAAGGATGCAGGTGCAAGTCAGTCATGGCTGCGCCCATAGCGGCAACAAGGCCTGATGGGAAGAAGCGCAGAAAACTGCGTAACTTCACGCGCAATTCGCGTTGCTGCCCCGTCCTTGCCCAGGCTTAAAGCCACAAAAGCCCCGCACGCGCGCGCCCAAAATGTGTCCTTTGTGGCTTTAAGCAGAAGGGCGTTGGCTGGCGGCATTGGCATTATGAAGCACGCCGGTGCAATGTAGGAAAGCCGATAGTTCGGTCGCCGCCCGGAAATGTTGCGCCGCCTCGATTCACCCGCGCGGCTGTGTCGCGGGCATGAAGCTGCTCTTGCGCAGCAAGGCCGCGGATACGATCGACACCAGCAGCGCGACGGGCAATATTTCCATGAAGGTCAGCGCCATGCGGAAGGCGGGGTTCTTGTATTGCTCGGCCATCGCATTCATCTCGGCCGAAAATTTGGCAACCTCCGCCGCCGACTTGCCCGCCGCGCGCATGCTCTCGATGCTCTGGGCAATATATTCGGCCATGAAGGTTCCGCCGGTCTGCCACATATAGACCTCCCAGCTCAGCACGTAGAAGAGCGACGCGACGCCCGCGATGCCCAGCCCGACCATCAATGCCTTTCCGAAACCGATCACGCCGCCCAGATTGACGTCGCGATAGCGCTTCACGCCGACGAAAACGAACAGCAGCGCGACCAGCATCGACAGATAGCCGGCGACCATCCCCATCGTGCCATGATCGGAAATGACGGCGATGCTGGTATACATGCCAAGAATAACGATGACGCCCGATAGGACGCCATAGACTGCGATGATCCTGCCCATATCCTGTCTCCCCGATGGATGAATGCCATGCGGGATGGGCCGAAACAACGGACGAAATCCATCGCCCAAACGGGTGATTTGGCCAATTTAGCCCGATTTTACGGCAGAATGTCCAGCGTCCGCGCCTTTTGCACCGCCTGCGTCCGGCTGGCGACCGCCAGCTTTTCGTAAACCCGGGCGATATGGGTCTTGACCGTGTTGGGCGAGATATCGAGCTGGCGCGCGATGACCTTGTTGGCGTGACCCGCGGCGAGCATTTCGAGCACCTGGCACTCGCGCGCGCTGATCCCCAGCGCGGCGATCGCGGCATCGTTGCGGACAAAGGCCTGGCGCGGCCGCGCGGTCAGGCGGCTGCCGACCCATATGCCGAGTGCGACGCAAATCACCGCGATGCAGGCGATGTAGAATTCGGCCGACCAGCGGTGCACGACATGCTTGTAATTCAGCCACTCGAGCAGAAAGGCCGCCGCAGCGAGGCCGATGCCGTAGAGGATGATCGGGCGGACCATGCGCTCGGTAAATCATTGTCGGACGCGGCTTGCAACAGGCCGCCCCGATCGGCCGCGATGGCGCGAACATCGTTACCACAAAATTTACCATGTCGGCGTAGCGTCGGCGCATGGAAGATTTTCGCTCCCCCACGGCGCGCAGCCACAAACGCACTCCGGTCGCGATCGACGTCACCGTCAATGGCGTGCTCAACTTCATCGACGGCCAGATCACCGATCTGTCGGAAGGCGGTGCGCGGATCGACGGAGCGAGCATGCCCGCGCGATCACGCTGCGAAATCCATTATGGCGGCGAAGTCGTCTATGCGGTCGTCATGTGGTCGGAGATCGACCGCATGGGCGTGCGCTTCCCTTATGAACTGACGCACGGTCCGCTTTACAACGCCTTGAATCGCGCGCGGAACATCGTGCCGGTCGACCCGGCGCAGGTTTTCCTGAACAACCGCGCGCCGGTCTTTGGGCGTCGCGGGCTGAGCTGATCCATAACGGATTGATCCGTTCGCCCTGAGCTTGTCGAAGGGCCGTCACGCTCGTTTGGAGTCAGGAGTTTTCGGCGCGAATTGAGGCGCTGGAGGCAGAGCGTCGAATAAAGCCGAATAAAAGGGTGGAGCCGCGCGAAAATGATGGCGCTGATCCGCGGCAATTGGGATCGAATTTCGGTGCTGGCGAAAGGCAAGAGCGGTCCTTCGACAAGCTCAGGACAAACGGATTAGGAGATCGTATCAGCGCAAGGCCCTGCTTGCCGCGTTCGCCTTTTGTCCCTAGCGTCGCCCGATGCTCCCCCGCGTCGATCCTCTTGCCCTGCCCGCGATTCATGCGAGCCATGTCGGCATCTGGATCGCGACCGCCGACGGGCGCGTCCAGCGTGTCGGGCGCGGCGAGGCGATTGCGGCGGTCGCGGCGACGCCGCACCTGTTGCTCGGCGCAACGCTGACCGGCGACCGGCTCGGCTACCCCGAATTGTCGGGGCTCGACCTGCTCGAACTCTTCGCCTTCCTTTATCCCGCGCGCTTCGCGGTACCGACCCCCGCGGGCATCGCCGCGGCAGCCGGGCTCGACGCGCCGAAGACCGAAGAGGATATTGCCCTCTTCCTGCCGCAAGCCGCGGCAGCGATGCTGGCGAGCCTCGACGATCCCGACTGGCCCGAGCGCGAGGGCGCGTGGCACGGGCTGCAGGCGCTGGCGCGCCAGCGCTGGCCGTGGGCTTCGCTGATCCAGCCGCGCCTCGACCCGCCCGACAAGGCCGATCGCTGGCTGTTCGCGCGCTTGCCCGAATGGGAAGAAGCGCCGCCGCGCGCGCAGCCGCGGCAGGTGACGATCAACCCCGACGACGTCAGCGCCCGGCTCGACCGGTTGACCGGCGACGGGGCCGAGCGCCGATCGGGCCAGCAGGATTATGCCCGCGCCACCGCGACGATCTTCGAGCCGCGCGAACGCAAGGATGCGCCGCAGATGCTTGTCGCCGAAGCGGGCACGGGCATCGGCAAGACGCTGGGCTATCTCGCCCCCGCCAAGCAGTGGATCGACCAGTCGGCAGGCGCCGTCTGCATCTCGACCTTCACCAAGGCGCTGCAACGCCAATTGTCGCGCGAGACCGAAAAGCTTTATCCCGACGCCGCGACGCACCGCGAAAAGGTGGTCGTGCGCAAGGGGCGCGAAAATTACCTCTGCCTGCTCAATCTGGAAGACGCCCTGCAAGGCGGCTTCTCGGGCCGCGCCGCGATCCTTGCGCAGCTCGTCGCGCGTTGGGCGGCATATAGCCGCGACGGCGACATGGTCGGCGGCGACCTGCCCGGCTGGCTCCCTGCCCTCTTCCGCCGCAACGGGACGACGGCGCTGACCGACCGGCGCGGCGAGTGCATCTATGCCGGCTGCCCGCATTTCCGCAAATGCTTCATCGAACGGTCGGCGCGCGCCGCGACGCAGGCCGACATCATCATCGCCAACCATGCACTGACGATGGTGCAGGCCGCGCGGCCACGTGACGGCGGCGCGCCGGCGACGCGGCTGATCTTCGACGAAGGCCATCATCTGTGGGACGCCGCCGACAGCATGTTTGCCGCGGCGCTGACCGGGCAGGAAGCGGTCGAAATCCGCCGCTGGGTGCTCGGCCCCGAAGGCAAGTCGCGCGGGCGGCGGCGCGGGCTGGCGGCGCGGCTGGCCGATGTCGCGAGCTATGACGAAGGCGGCGACAAGGCGATTCAGGCCGCGATCCAGGCCGCAGGCGAGTTGCCCGGCGACGGCTGGCTCGCGCGGCTCGCCGAAAATGATCCGTGGGGCGCGATCGAGCGGCTGCTCGTTGCGGTGCGCGCGATGGTCTATGCGCGCGCGGTCGACGCGCGGACCGGCGACAGCGGCTATGGCCTCGAGACCGAACTCGCCGACCCCGACCCCGACCTGGTCGCCGCAGCAGCAAGCGCGAGCGATGCGATCGAGGCGTTGCTGCGCCCGCTGATGGCGCTCGGCAAACGGCTCGACGCGCTGGTCGACGATCCTCCCGACTGGCTCGATGGCCAGGCGCGGGCGCGCGTCGACGGCGCGCGCAACAGCCTGGGGACCCGGATCGACACATTGGGCGGCTGGCTGTCGCTGCTCGGCCGCGTCGGCGGGCCCGCCAATCCCGACTTCGTCGACTGGCTTGCGGTCGACCGCTTCGACGGGCGCGAATTCGACCTTGGGCTCCACCGCCACTGGCTCGACCCGGCGCGTCCTGTTGCCGAGATCGTCTATCGCCCCGCGCAAGGCGTGCTCGTGACGTCGGCGACGCTGCGCAGCGGTGCGCCCGGCAACGGCGGTTGGGCCGACGCCGACATCCGCACCGGCGCGCGGCACATGGACGGCGGCGTCCAGCATTTCGCCGTGCCCAGCCCGTTCGATTATGCGCGCCAGTCCGAGGTGCTGATCGTCACCGATATAGCGCGCGGCGACCTGCCCGCGCTCGCCGGCGCGTACAGCCGGTTGATCGAGGCATCGGGCGGCGGCGCGCTTGGACTGTTCAGCGCGATCCGGCGGCTGCGCATCGTGCATGCGCGCATCGCCGATCGCCTCGCGCGCGCCGGGCTGCCGCTCTATGCGCAGCATGTCGATCCGCTCGACACCGGGACGCTCGTCGATATCTTTCGCGCCGACCCGCACGCCTCGCTGCTCGGCACCGATGCGCTGCGCGACGGGGTCGACGTTCCGGGCGATTCGCTGCGGCTGGTGGTCATGGAGGGCGTCCCCTGGCCGCGCCCGACGATCCTCCACGCCGCGCGCCGCGCCGCGCAGGGCGGCAGCGCCTATGACGACAGCGTGATTCGCGCGCGGATCGGCCAGGCGTTCGGCCGCCTGATCCGCCGCGCCGACGATTTCGGACAGTTCGTCATGCTCTCGCCCAGCTTCCCTTCCAGGCTGCTCAGCGCCTTCCCCGAAGGCACGCCGATCCGCCGCCTGCCGCTCGACGAAGCGGTCAATCACGTCGCGGCTGCCAATATCCGACAGCGAAAAAGCGCATATCCCGCCTTTTCACCGTCATAAGATTGCGGCACAGAGTTTTTGATTGAGGGGATCGAGGCAGCGCGGGGAGCGATTTTGAAGACTTTGACCATCCTGCGGCACGCGAAGTCGGGCTGGGACGTGCAGGTCGAGCGCGATTTCGACCGCCCGATCAACGCGCGCGGGCGCCGCGGCGCGGAGATCATCGGCCAATATGTGAAGCGGCAGGCAATGCCCGTCGACCGGATCATCGCCTCGCCCGCGGTGCGCGTCACCGAAACGCTCGACCTGTTCCAGCCTGCGGCGAATCTGGACCGTATCGAACCGCATTGGGACCGGCGCATCTATCTCGCTTCGGCGGCGACGCTGATCGACGTCATCCGCGACATGGGGCGCGAATCGACCGACCTTTTGATCTCGGGCCATAATCCGGGGCTCGAGGATCTGGTGCTGATGCTCGTTCCCGAAGGCGAGGGCGGCGCCTTGCGCGCCGAGGTCGAAGAGAAGCTTCCCACCTCGGCGCTCGTCCGGCTCGAACTCGACATCGCCGACTGGCACGATCTCGACGTCGACATGGCGCGGATCGCGGCCTTTGTCCGCCCGCGCGATCTCGACCCGGCGCTCGCGCCGGCGATGGACGACGACTGACGCCGGCGACCGATTTGGGGTGGTGAGCGGACCGTTCGTCCGACCCAGCGTGTTCCCTGGCGAAAGCCGGGGCCCAGGGTGTCGCAGAGCCGGCGTTGCGTGCGCACGCTGTGGACCCCGGCCTTCGCCGGGGAACACGTCACGATCATCCGCAATCGGTCGCTAGCCCTCCGTCATGCTGAACTTGTTTCAGCATCCACGGCCGGACCTTTCATTTCGCGCGGTGCTGAAGGGTACGGCGCCCCATGGATCCTGAAACAAGTTCAGGATGACGAGGAGTGAGGGGTTCCTCCCTGTGGCGCAGCCATGGGGAGGGGGACCGTCCGCGAAGCGGATGGTGGAGGGGCCTTGCGACGGCGGTGTCATGGCCCCTCCGTCAGCGCTGCGCGCTGCCACCTCCCCATCGCTGCGCGACAGGGAGGATCAACGGCAACAACCGGCGAAGGCGGTCGCTGACGCCGGTCAGCCGAGCGCGGCGGCGAGCCGCTGGCGCAGCGCGACGAGCGCTTCCACCGGAATGGCTTGCGCTCCGTTTGCGGCGGGCACGCCAATCGGCGCGGGGGCTTCGGATCGCGCCGCGCCATTCGGCTCGGACAGTGCCTTGCGCGCGCCCTCGACGGTAAAGCCCCTCACATGCAGCAGGTGATGGATGCGTTCGGCCAGCGCGACATCCTCGGTGCGGTAATAGCGGCGACGGCCCGAGCGCTGGAGCGGGCGAAGCTGCGGGAAGCGCGTCTCCCAATAGCGCAGCACATGCGTCGGCACGCCGATGCGGTCGGCAAGCTCGCCGATTGCCAGCATCGCGCCGGCGGATTTGCCGCCGTCGCTGCGCTCGGAAAAATCAGACATAATGCGGGCCCCGCGCCCGGATTACTTGCCGGCGACGCGCGCGCGCATCGACTGGCTGGCACGAAAGGTCATCACCCGCCGCGGCAGGATCGGCACTTCGATGCCGGTCTTGGGATTGCGGCCGATCCGCTGCGCCTTGTCGCGCAGTACGAAGGTGCCGAACCCCGAAATCTTCACATTCTGCCCGTCGGCAAGCGCCTCGGACATCGAATCGAGGATCGATTCGACGATCGTCGCCGACTCGTTCCGCGACAGGCCAATCTGCTGGTTGATCCGCGTCGCGATGTCGGCGCGCGTAAGAGTCCCTGCTGCCATGATGTTCCCTTCCCCTCCTGAAGCATAAGCACGAGAAAGCCTCTGACAGCCCCCACCGTCACGAGTCCCTGTGTTCTATGTAACAAATGCGAATTAATCCGCCAAACTGAAACGGATGGAGCGAGAAGTTGATGCGGTGAAGCGGCGTTCTAGACGCGCAGGACCGCCGCGCCCCACGTAAAGCCGCCGCCCATCGCTTCCAGAACGACCAGATCGCCGCGTTTGATGCGCCCGTCGCGCACCGCAAGATCGAGCGCGAGCGGCACCGATGCCGCCGAGGTATTGGCATGCTGGTCGACGGTCAGAACGACGCGTTCCGGCGGCAAACCCAGCTTTTTCGCGGTCGCGTCGATGATGCGCTTGTTCGCCTGGTGCGGCACGACCCAGTCGATCTGGGTCGGCGACATCCCGACATCGGCCATGACCTCTCCCAGCACATTGGCCAGATTGGTGACGGCATGCCGGAACACTTCGCGCCCTTGCATGCGAACATGGCCGACGGTGCCGGTCGTCGACGGACCGCCATCGACATAGAGCATGTCAGTATATTTACCCTCGGCATGGAGCCGAGTCGCCAGAATGCCGCGATCGTCGGCAACGTCTTCGGCCGAAAGCACGACCGCGCCTGCTCCGTCGCCGAAGAGCACGCAGGTGGTGCGATCCTCCCAGTCGAGGATCCGGCTGAAGGTTTCGCTGCCGATGACGAGCGCGCGTTTCGCGGCGCCGGTGCGCAGCATCGAGTCGGCAACCGATACGGCATAGAGAAAGCCCGAACAGACCGCCGCGACATCGAACGCGATGCAATCGGGCGCGCCGATCAGCGCCTGCACTTTCGTGGCGCTCGCCGGGAACGTATTGTCGGGCGTCGCCGTCGCGACGATGATCAGGCCGATATCCGACGCTTCGAGCCCCGCCGCCTTCAACGCTTCGCGTGCGGCCGCAGCGCCGAGCGTCGCGGTCGTCTCGTCAGGCTCGGCGATGTGGCGAAAGCGGATGCCGGTGCGTTCGACGATCCATTCGTCGCTGGTGTCGACGCGCTTGGCGAGCTCGGCATTCGAGACGCGGGTGCGCGGCAACGCCGAGCCGGTACCCGCCAGAATCGCACGAAGGGTCATGCCGTGTTCCGGCCGCGGAAATTGGCAAGATCCTCGGTCACCTGACGCGTGATATCCTTTTCGATCAACTCGGCACAAAGGTGGACGCAGTTGGCCACGCCTTTGGCATCGGCGCTGCCGTGGCTCTTGAGCACGACGCCGTTGAGGCCGAGGAACACCGCGCCATTGTGGTTGTTCGGGTCGAGATGATGGCGCAGCAACTCGGTCGCGGGGCGCGAGATCAGAAAGCCGATCTTCGAGCGCGCCGAACTGGTGAAGGCGCGGCGCAGCAGGTCGGTCACGAAGCGCGCCGTCCCCTCGATCGTCTTCAGCGCGATATTGCCCGAGAAGCCGTCATGGACGATGACATCGACATCGCCGCGCGACAATTTGTCGCCTTCGATAAAGCCCGCGAATTCCATCGGCAGGCCCTTGGCATCGCGCAGCAGCGCGGCAGCGTCGCGAATCTCGTCGGTGCCCTTCAGCTCTTCGGTGCCGATGTTGAGCAACGCGACACGCGGCCGCTGAAGCCCCATCGCGGTGCGTGCATAGGCAGCACCCATGACCGCGAACTGGACCAGATTGTTGGCGTCGCAATCGGTGTTCGCGCCAAGGTCGAGCATGACGACATCATTGTCGCCCAGCGTCGGCAGCAGCGCGGCGAGCGCCGGCCGGTCGATGCCGGGCATCGTGCGCAGCGCGATCTTTGCCATCGCCATCAGCGCGCCGGTGTTGCCCGCCGAAACGGCGCCGCCGGCATCGCCGCGCTTCACCGCGTCGATCGCGAGCCCCATCGAGCTGTTCTTCGCCTTGCGGATCGCCTGGCTGGGCTTGTCCTCGCCGCTGACGACACCATCGGTGTGGATGATGTCCGACGCGGCGCGCAGGTTCGGGTGGTTTTCGAGCGCGGCCTTGATCTGCACCTCGTCGCCGACGAGGATGAAGCGAAGGCCGTCGTGCCGATGGCGCGCCATAGCGGCGCCGGCGAGCATCATGCGCACGCCGACGTCACCGCCCATCGCATCGATTGCGATTCGCGGTGTGAGGCTCATCTGGGCGCCCTCCGGCTTGGCTTAGGCGCCGGCGACCACTTCGCGGCCATTATAGTGGCCACAAGCATTGCAAAGATTGTGCGGGCGCTTCAGCTCGCCGCAATTCGGGCATTCCTGAAAGGCTTCGACCTTCAGGCTGTCGTGGCTACGACGCATGCCGCGCTTCGAGGGCGAGGTTTTTCGCTTGGGAACAGCCATGATATTTCCTGTATTATCAAATGTTTCTACGAATCGGCGAACCCGAACTTGTCGTTCCCGTTGCCGGAAATGACTGGCCCGCCCGCCGTGCGAAGGGTGGTTCCTGCCTGTAAAATGACAAGAAATCTTCCGCCGGAAGGTGCCTCAACGCCAGTTGGTGTCGGGTGCCGGATCGGGCGGGGCTATAGCGTTTTTGCCCGCAAAGGCAACCCCTGAGGCACGTAACAAATCGCGCAAGGTCAACTCTCCCTTCGTTGCCCCGGACCCGATCGGCAATTGCCCCCTTCGGGAAGAAAGAGATGTTCCCCCATGAAGGCGGGAGCCCAGGCCCAAGGGACGCGCGCGGCAGCGCACACTTCGGCGCTTCGCGTCGAAGCTGGACCCCCGCCTTCGCGGGGGGACACATATTTGCTCCGATGGGATAACCAGATCCGGAGCGCATGGCGTCAGCGCCGCGGCGGATGCGGGATCAACTCCGCCATGACGAAGCAAGATTGGCGCTCTTGCCCTACCCGTCGCGCAATGCCACATCTCGCTCACGCCGGAATACCGGCCAAATATATGGGGGAAGCGATATGATAATCTTGCCGATCAGCCTGACGATTGCCGCGGGGGCGGCGCTGCTCAATTTGTGGCTCACGATGCGCGTCGGCCGGGTCCGCGGTACCGAGAAGGTGTCGATCGGCGACGGCGGCAGCGAACCGCTGATCCGCCGCATGCGCGCGCACAGCAATTTCGTCGAGAACACGGCGTTCGTGTTGATCCTGCTCGCGCTCGTCGAACTCGGCCTCGGCTCGTCGATATGGCTGTGGGCCGTCGGCGCGCTCTATCTGGTCGGCCGTATCCTCCACGCGCTCGGCATGGACGGGATGATGTGGGGCCGCATGGCCGGAACGATCATCACGATGGTCACGCAGCTCGGCCTGGCGATCACCGCGGTGGCGATCGTCTATCTGACGCCGGTCAGCTTCAGCTCGAAGGTCGTCGAGACCGAGATCGTCGCGCCGAAGTAGGATTCGCCCCTCCCGCTAGCGGGAGGGGGATCACCCACCGATCGCGGTATCGCTGACATAAGGGTTGGTGCGCCGCTCCTGCGCAAAGCTGCTGTGCGCGCCATGCCCTGGCAGAAAGATGGTATCGCCGCCGAGCGGCCACAGCTTCTGCGTGATCGAATCGAGCAGCTGCTGATGGTCGCCGCGCGGAAAGTCGGTGCGGCCGATCGATCCCTGGAACAGCACATCGCCGACGATCGCGAGCTTGGACGGCGCGTGATGGAACACGACATGCCCCGGCGTGTGGCCGGGACAATGGATCACGTCGATCTCGAGATTGCCGACGGTCACCTTGTCGCCATCGACGAGCCAGCGGTCGGGCTCGAACGGCTCGCCCTCCATCCCGAAGCGTTCGCCCGCGGTCGCCAGCCCCTCGATCCAGAAACGGTCGTCCTCGTGCGGCCCTTCGACCGGCACGCCCAGTTCCTTCGCCAGCACGCCAGCCTGCCCGCAATGGTCCATATGGCCGTGGGTCACCAGGATCTTCTCGATCTCGACACCGGTCTGGCGCACGGCCTCGCGAAGCTTGGGCAGGTCGCCGCCGGGATCGACGAAGGCCGCCTTGTTGGTTTCGGTGCACCACAGCAGGGTGCAATTCTGCTGGAAGGCCGTGACGGGCACGATCGCCGCACGCAGCGGAGGATTGGGAGCGTTCATGGCGCCCGATGTGGGCAAAGCGCGCCGATTTGACAAGCCTGCGTCTTAGCGCAGCGTCATCGTGTCGCCTTCGACGTTCACCGCGTCGAGTTTGGAAAGATAGCTCTGGCCGAGCAGCGATACGCCCATGTCGGCATCGATCACCGCAGCTTCGACGCGGCGGACCTCGATGCCATCGACTTCGACGCTATCGAGCACCACGACGCGCATCGGCACATCGCCGCCCGCCGTTTTCGCGGTCCCCGCGATGGGCAGGCGATCGACATCGATCCCGATCGCCTCGGCATCGCGGCGCGTCAGCGCGATGAGCGACGCGCCGCTGTCGACCATCATGCGGATATTGGTGCCATTGACGGCGGTATCGGCATAGAAATGCGAATCCCCGGCACGGCCGATCCGCACTTCGCCCGACGAGGAGCGGGCCGCGGATGCTTGCCCGCTGCCATGGCTGCGCGGCTGGGTCGTCCAATTGTCATTACCGTGATTTGACGCTTCGACGGGCGAGGCCTTGCCGACCTCGCGGGTCGCCATGCTCCCCACCGCGATCGCGCCTGCCGCGATGACCGCGACCAAGGAGATAAAGCGCCCCAGCATCGGCGCATATTATAACCGCCATGGTTGGAGAAAGGTTAAACCGGCCCGCCTGCGCCTTGCTCGATAAACGCCCGCCACGTCGGCGTTTCGCCGCGAATGCTGTAGGTCACGCGCGTGCAGGCATAGCGCCGGCCCGGCGCATTGTCGGCTTCGGCGGCGGTGCTTGGCCATTGGTCATCGCCATAGGAAGACCAGCAGACGATCGCCTCGGCTTCGGGCCGCGCCGCGATCGCGGCCTGCTCGTCGGCGGTCAGCGACGCCGGCGGTTGCCATCCCAATATCGCGCGATGGGTCAAGGCGCGCGAAAAGAGCGCGTGGCGAAACGGGCTGCTCCGTTCGCTCAGCAACGCCGACACGCGCGCGCGATCGGCCGTAGCGAGCCATCGTCCGCCGAGCAGCGGCGCCCAACGGCTTTCATCCCCCGACCGGAGCGCGGGCAGCAACTCGTCGGCGGCCGCCTCGAACCGCGCCGTCCACGGCGAATCCGCAGCGAGCGGCGCAAGCCTTGCGGGCGCCGACGCGTCTTCGGGTACAACGGGGACGAGCAAGGTTTCGGCCGCAAGGGCTGGCGAAACGGCGAAGGCGGCGGCAAGCACCGACGAAATCAGCAGAGCGCGCATGGCGGGAAGACTATCACAGCCGCCTGCACCTGTCATGAACCGGTGACGGTCAGCGCCTCGCGCATCCAGGCGGGCGCCGCGGCCGGATCGATCGCCTCGACTCGGCGATGCTCGACCGAACAGCCCAGTTCGGGCCAGGCGACCACTTGCCGCTTTGCATCGGCGTCGGCGATCGGCACGACGACGAGCCGCCGGTTGACCTTCTGCCGCCAGTTCATCCGCGCGGTATTTTCCTGCCCGACATAACAGCCCTTGCTGAAGCTGACGCCGTTGAGCTCGGCAGCGTTGCATTCGAGCCAGAGCGTCGTCCCGTCGCCCAGCTCGGCGCGGCCTTCGGTGACGCCGAGCGCCAGGCGATGCGCGCGCCATGCGGCATCGGCGCTTTCGCCTTCACCGGCCGGCGCCAGCCAGCGCTGGCCAAGCTCGGGCAGCCGCGGGTCGACGACGCCCAGGTCGCCTTCGCGCGCCCAGTGGACGCACAGGTCGGGCTCGGGTTCGATCGTGACCGCGCGGCGCAGCCGGTACAGCGTCAACCGCTTGGCCAGATCGCCCGCGGCATCGCGCTCGCAGTCGATCAGCACGTCCTGCTCGTCGCCCCAGATCAGGAAATCGAACAGCACCTTGCCCTGTGCGGTCAGCAGCGCCGCCCACACCGGCAGATTGCCCGACGTGTCGTTGGTGACGAGGCCCTGGAGGAAGCCGCGGACATCCTCGCCGGAGAGACGGATGAGCGCGCGGTCGATCAGGGTGGTATTAGCCATGGCGATAATTTAGGGACGGCCGAGCCAAAACCAAGCATCCATTTCCGCGAGACCCGCATGACCGACCGCCTGACGATCCGCCGCCCCGACGATTGGCACGTCCATCTGCGCGACGGCGCGATGCTCGATCATGTGGCGCGCTATACCGCGCGGCAGTTCGCGCGTGCGATCATCATGCCGAATCTGTCGCCGCCCGTCACGACGGCCGAGGAAGGCGCCGCCTATCGCGACCGCATTCGCGCCGCGGTGCCTGCCGACCTCGACTTCACGCCGCTGATCGTCGCCTATCTGACCGATGATAGCGACCCCGGCCAGATGGAGCGCGGCCATGCCGCAGGGGTGTTCACCGCGGCGAAACTCTATCCCGCGCACGCGACGACGGGCAGCGCGCACGGCGTCACCGACGTCGCGAACATCATGCCGGTGCTCGAACGGATGGCCGATATCGGCATGCCGCTGCTGATCCACGGCGAAGTCACCGACCATGACGTCGATATTTTCGACCGCGAAGCAGTGTTCATCGAACGCACGCTCGCGCCGCTGGTGCAGCAGTTGCCGCAGCTCAAGATCGTGTTCGAGCATATTACGACGTCCGAAGCCGTCGCGTTCGTCCACGCGGCGCCCGCGAATGTCGGCGCGACGATCACGCCGCAGCATCTTCACATCAATCGCAACGCGATGCTCGTCGGCGGCATCCGGCCGCACGCCTATTGCCTGCCCGTGGCGAAGCGCGAGCAGCATCGGCTTGCGGTGCGCGCGGCGGCGGTGTCGGGCTCGCCCAAATTCTTCCTCGGCACCGACAGCGCGCCGCATGCCGTGCACACGAAAGAGGCCGCCTGCGGCTGTGCGGGCATCTTCAACGCGCCCTACGCGCTCGAAAGCTATATCCAGGTGTTCGACGAGGAAGGCGCGCTCGACAAGTTCGAAGGCTTTGCGAGCGAGCATGGCCCGAATTTCTATGGCCTCGCGCTCAACGGCGACACGATCACGCTGGAACGCGGCGCGACGGTGGTGCCGGACACGATCGGCGAGGTCGTGCCCTTTCACGCCGGCGAAACGCTGGGGTGGCGGATCGTATAAAATCTTCGTCACCCCGGACTGGATCGGGATAAATCCCAGGGGAGCACCCCCTCCGTGCCCCAGTGGGATCATTGCCGACTGGATCCGGGGTCGATGCCTTCCGCGCCGCGATGGATGCCGGATCAAGTGCGGCATGACGAAACCGATGACCGTCTAGGCGATCTCGATCATCCGATCGGCGCGCATCTTGCGCCACATATCGAAACTGAACACGGCAATGCTGACCCAGATCAGCAGGAAACAGGCCAGCTGCGCCGGTTTCAGCGGTTCGTCGAACACGAACAGGCTGAGCAGGAAAGCGACGCTGGGCGCCAGATATTGGACGAAGCCAAGCGCGGCATAGCTCATCCTGCGCGCCGCGGTCGCGAAGAGCAGCAAGGGAACGGCGGTCACGACGCCGCCCGCCATCAACAGCAGGCTGATCGACGTCCCCGATCCAAAGCCCCGCTCGTCGCCGATCCACAGATAATAGCCCGCCGCGAGCAGCGAAGGCACCAGCAGCACCGTAGTCTCGATCGCCAGGCCCGGCAGCGACCCGACCGGCACGATCTTGCGGATGAGGCCATAGGTACCAAAGCTGAGTGCGAGCGTAAGGCTGATCCACAGCGTATCGAGCGCGCCCGCGAGCAGGATCGCGACCCCGATCCCCGCGATGACCGCCGCGAGCAACTGCAACCGCGACAGCCGCTCGCCGAGGAAGATCATCCCCAGCACCACATTGATCAGCGGGTTGAGATAATAGCCCAGGCTTGCCGCGAGCACATGATCGCTGAAGATCGCATAGATATAGACGAGCCAGTTGACCGCGATCAGCACCGAGCTTGCCAGCAGCAACCGCAGCGTCTTCCAGTCCTTCAGCGCGACCAGATAGTCGCCGATCTGTCGCCGGAACGCCATGATGACAAAGCAGAGCGGCAAGGACCACACGATCCGCTGGGCCAGCACCTCGGCCGGCGGCACGCTGGTCAGCAGCTTGAAGAAGAGCGGGACAAAGCCCCAGATGCCATAGGCCGCCAACGCATAGGGCAGCCCGCCCTGATGGCTCCCAGCGGGGGCCGGTGCACGCGCCATGACGGTCAACCGCTCTGGATCAGATGATGCCGCCGCCGAGCATCAGGCGGACGACGCCGATGACGATGACGACGATATTGAGGTTTCGTCCGGCCGTCTTGTCCGAGATGGCACCCAGCGCGAGACCGACGACGGCGATCGGCACGATAAGCCAGTTCGCCCAGCCGAGCAGCGGGATGAAGGCGAAAACGGCCAGAACCAGCGCAATGGCGCCGATGACGAGCGAGGCAATGTTGAGCATGGCCGATATGTCGCATGGCCGCCGCCCGCCTTCAAGAGGCTTTCGGCTCATCGACGGATGCACTCGTTTCGTCTTGTTGCCGCATATTCATGCAACGGCCGGCGGACCCCGGTCGTTTTCCCTCTCGAAGCGCCGGGTCCCTGACCGGATCGAGGCGTCGAGACCAGGAAAGGACTTGATATGCGGACTCTCACCAAAGGCCTGATGGGCGTGTTCGTCGCCGCGAGCGTCATGGGCACCGCACCGGCCTATGCCGGCCTGTCGAGCGCCGCTCCGGCGCAGGGCTATCACAAGGCCGAAACGTCGGCGGATTTTTATCGCAAGAAGGATCGCCGCTATTACGCCTCACGCGACCAGCGCGTGAACGGCAACACGCGCATCTGGCGCGATAACGACGGCCGTTATCGCTGCAAGAAAGACAATGGCACGACCGGCCTGCTGATCGGTGGCGCCGTTGGCGGCCTGGCTGGCCACGAGATCGCCGGCAACGGTGACAAGCTGCTCGGTACGGTGCTGGGCGCCGCCGGTGGCGCGCTTCTGGGTCGCGAGATCGACAGAGACAAATATCGCTGCCGCTAAGCGATAAAGGAACCCGTTGCGGGTGTGGGTTCGAGACCCCTCCACCTGCACCTCGTGATGGAGAGGGCGTCGACTTCGGTCGGCGCCCTCAATCATGTCGGCATATCGGGCATGTCGGCATATCCGGCTTGCCCCTCCCGCGCGCTTCCCGCACAAGCATCGGCCAGATGCTGCGGGAGTGATAATATGTTGAACGGCCCTCTGCTCGTGACCGAGCGGTTGATCCTGCGCCCGCCGTCCGCCGAGGATTTTGACGCTTTCGCCGAAATGTGCGCCGAGGAAGACACGATGCGCTTCATCGGAGGCGCCTGCCCGCGGGCGTCGGCGTGGCGGCTGTGGTGCACACTGGCCGGGGCGTGGCATATCCGGGGATATTCGATGTTTTCGGTGATCGAGCGCGAAACCGGCGAGTGGGTTGGGCGGCTGGGTCCATGGGAGCCCGACGGCTGGCCGGGGCACGAGATTGCCTATGGCGTGCGCGAGAAATTCGCCGGCAAGGGCTATGCGTTCGAGGGTGCGGTCGCCGCGTGCGACTTTGCGGTCGAGTTTCTGAAATGGTCCGAGTTTCTGCACTGCATCGACCCCGCAAACACGCGCTCGCAGGCGCTGGCCAAGCGGCTCGGCGCAGTGAACAGCGGCCCCACCCGCCTGCCCGCTCCGTTTCAGGACGCGCCCGTCGACGCCTGGCGCCAGACCGCCGACAAGTGGCGCGTCAATCGCAAGGAGTTTCTGCCGTGAGCGACCAGCATATCGATCCCGAACGCCCCCAGTTCGAAGCGTTCAAGGCGTTGCCGCGCGACACGACAATCCACATGCTCAACCTCGTCCGCTTCAAGGAAAAGGCGACCTATCCCGCTGATCATCCCCTCGCGGCCGCAGGCCTGAGCGGCGCCGAGGCCTATGCGAACTATGGCAAGGACAGCGGCCCGGTCTTCCAGCGCGTCGGGGGCGGCATCGTCTGGCGCGGCACGATGGAGGCCATGCTGATTGGCCCGGCGGACGAGACATGGAACGCGATGTTCGTCGCCGAATATCCGAACAGCGGCGCGTTTCTGGAGATGGTCACCGACCCCGTTTACCGGCAAGCGGTGATCCACCGCCAGGCCGCGGTCGAGACGTCGCGGCTGATCCGCACCGCACCCGGCCTCGATCCGTCTCGCTCAGAGACAGTTTTCGGCTAACAAAGTCTTACCCGTTAACGCATTTTATTTGCGTCTTTTTAACCAGGATCGGGCATTCCCTGTAAGATATTAAGGGAGTGTTAGCTATGATCGTGCGGGGAAAATGGCTGGTTGCCGGGTTGCTGATGGCGACCGCGCCGCTGGCGGGGTGCCGCGACAATCCGAACGCCAAGGCGGATCTCGCGCCGCTCGACGACGGGCTGACCAACGCCGATCCGGCGGTCAAGGGCGCGCTCGAAGACAAGATCATGGTCGACCCGAAGCTGACGGGTCAAGCGAACAAGAATGCCGTCGGTCCGGGCAACAGGCCCGTCGACGGCGGCGTGCCCGGCGTGGCGGGCGGCAAGGCGGCCACCGCCGCGGAAGCCGCAGCCGCGCAGGCCGCAGGCAAGCTGCTCGCAGCGCCCAAGGCCCTGCCGTTCGAGGAAACTTGCGGCGGCGATTGCGCCGCCAAACGTCCGGTCACGATCGGCGGGCTGGCGCGTGACCAGCAAAAGGGCGGCTGCGACGCCAAGCTGACCTATGGCAACGCCTGGGCCGATCGCCTGCCAGCCGCGTTCAAGGTCTATCCGCGCGCAACCTTGCGCGAGGCCGCAGGCGTCGCGGGCGGCAAATGCAACGTCCGCGTCGTCAATTTCCAGACCGCGGCATCGACGCAGGCCGTGCTCGATTATTATCACACGATGGCGGTCCGCGCCGGCTATTCGAGCGACCACCGCGTGCGCGGCGACGAACATATGCTCGGCGGCACGAAAGGCGATCTGGCCTATGTCGTGATGCTGCGCCGAGACGGCGGCATGACCGACGTCGACCTGGTGGCCTCCGGGGGCAAATAAGGCGCGCGGCCAATAAGCCAAATCACGAGACGCAATGAAAAGGCCCCGGGGAGAGGGAATCCCCGGGGCCTTTTTCATGCGGGACGAACGATCGTCAGACTTTGTTGCCGAGCGCGCCTTCGACCTTGCCCCTCAGATTCTGGGCTTCGCCTTTGCGCTCCTGCGCTTCGCCTTTGGCGCGGAGGCTTTCATTGTCGGTTGCCTTGCCAATCGCCTGCTTGGTGTTGCCAACGGCTTCGTTGGCGAGGCCTTTTGCTTTGTCCTTGAGTTCGCCCATGGGGTATCTCCTTGATCACTGAGGCGCGAGGGGGTCGCCTCATGCAGGATCAACGAGGGACAGCGGGCAAAGTTGCGAATTTTTGCGACTAACCACTTGTCGTATAATAGTTTTCACAGGCGGAACATCGCAAGCCGCCGCGCGTTTTCGGTCAAATCAACCCGGCCAGCGGGCTCGAGGGATCGGCATAGCGCCGCAGCCCCATTCGCCCGGACAGATAGGCATCGCGCCCCGCCTCGACCGCCAGCTTCATCGCGCGCGCCATGCGGATCGGATCCTTGGCCTCGGCGATCGCGGTGTTCATCAGCACGCCATCGCAGCCGAGCTCCATCGCCACCGCCGCGTCGCTTGCGGTGCCGACCCCGGCATCGACCAGCACGGGCACCGACGCACCCTCTACGATCAGCCGGATCGTGACGCGGTTCTGGATTCCCAGTCCCGAACCGATCGGCGCGCCGAGCGGCATCACGGCGACCGCGCCCGCATCCTCGAGCTGCTTCGCCGCGATCGGATCGTCGACGCAATAGACCATCGGCAGGAAACCTTCCTTGGCCAGCACCTCGGTCGCCTCCAGCGTCTCGCGCATGTTCGGATACAACGTCTTCGCTTCGCCGAGCACTTCCAGCTTCACCAGATCCCAGCCGCCCGCCTCGCGCGCCAGCCGCAGGGTGCGGATCGCGTCGTCGGCATTGAAGCAGCCCGCGGTGTTCGGCAGGTAGGTGATCTTCTTCGGATCGATATAATCGGTCAGCATCGGTGCGGTGGGGTCCGACACATTGACGCGGCGCACTGCGACCGTGACGATCTCGGCCCCCGATGCCTCGACCGCGGCGGCGTTCTGCTCGAAATCCTTGTACTTGCCGGTACCGACAATCAGCCGCGACGTGAAAGTCCGTCCGGCAACGCTCCAACTGTCGGTCAACAACCGCCTCCTACAAAATGAACGATTTCCAGCGCGTCGCCCTCGGCAAGCGCGACGTCGGCAAGCGTCGAGCGCGGCACGATCGCGCGGTTGCGCTCGACCGCGACCTTCTTCACGTCGAGGCCGAGCGAGGCAACGAGGTCGGCGATGCTGCCTTCGCGGACCTGCCGCGGGTCGCCGTTGAGGATGATCGAGATAGATTTCATCGCTTCGACGCGCCTAGCCCAAGAGCGCTCCGATACTCAAGGGGAGTGCAAGCCTTCCGAACCGGGAAATTGTTGCTATAGGGAAAGCATGACGATGCTCGACAAATTTCTTTCCTTTGCAAAGCGGCTGCCTGCAGACCGGCTGGCGTCGGTCGAGGGGTCGCTGGCGGCTTTGATGGAGTCCTTTTCGGAAGGATATGAACTGACGCCGGACGAGCTGGCGGAGATCGACCGTAGGATTGCAAGCCACAATCCCGAATTTTCGCGTCAGGACGATGTCACCAAGATTTTCGGTCAGCCTTTCGCGGCATGATGACCATCATTTTCCGCTATCAGGATCGCGATGTCTGATCGTCCCACCGTCTATGTCCTGAGTGGCCCCAATCTCAACCTGCTCGGCACGCGCGAGCCGGAGATTTACGGCCACGACACGCTGAACGACATTCACGCGCGGCTGGAAACGCAGGCCGAAGGGCTGGGGCTGAAACTCGAATGCCGGCAAACGAACCATGAGGGCGTGCTGATCGACTGGTTGCACGAGGCCTATATCGCGGGAGCGAAAGCGGTTCTGCTCAACGCCGGCGGCTATACGCATACCTCGATCGCGATCCACGACGCGATCAAGTCGATCAAGGTGCCGGTGATCGAGGTACATCTGTCGGACCCGATGCAGCGCGAAGCCTTTCGCCACATCAGCTATGTCGGCATGGCTGCCGTCCAGCATTTTGCAGGCCATGGCGCGAACAGCTATACGCTGGCGCTGGACGCCGCCGCGCGTCTCTGACAATAGGGCGCATCAAAAACGGGGTCCGAGCGTCCTTATCAAGGAACGCCGCAGCAACAGGAACATTCTCATGGGTGACCATAAAGACGATGGCATCAATATCGATCCGGCCTATGTCCGCGCGCTCGCCGAGCTTCTCGACGACACCGGCCTGACCGAGATCGAAGTCGAGGATGGCGACCGGAAAGTGCGCGTCGCGCGCAAGGCAGCCGCGGTTGCCGCACCCGTCGCTTACGCCCCCGCGCCCGTGGCCGCCCCCGCCGCCGCTCCGGCGGTTGCCGCTGCGCCCGCCACCCCCGCCGCCGACAGCTTCGCCGACGCGGTGAAGTCGCCGATGGTCGGCACCGTCTATCTGTCGCCCGAACCCGGTGCCCCCAATTTCGCCGCGATCGGATCCGCCGTGAAGGCCGGTGACACGATCCTGATCATCGAGGCGATGAAAGTGATGAACCCGATCGTCGCGCCCGCATCGGGCACGCTGACCGCGGTGCATGTCGAGAACAGCCAGCCGGTCGAATTCGACCAGCCGCTGTTCACCATCGGCTGAGGCACGCATGACGATCGAAAAGCTTCTGATCGCCAACCGCGGCGAGATCGCGCTGCGCATTCACCGCGCCTGCCACGAGATGGGCATCAAGACCGTGGCCGTCCATTCGACCGCCGACGCCGACGCGATGCACGTCCGCCTGGCCGACGAGGCCGTCTGCATCGGCCCGCCCGCGGCCAAGGACAGCTATCTCAACATCCCCGCGATCATCTCGGCCGCCGAAGTCACCAACGCCAACGCGATCCATCCCGGCTATGGCTTCCTCTCCGAGAACGAGCGGTTCGCCGAGATTATCGAAGCGCATAATCTGATCTTCGTCGGCCCGAAGCCCGAGCATATTCGTACGATGGGCGACAAGGTCGAGGCGAAGCGCACCGCGGTCGCGCTCGGCCTGCCGGTGGTTCCGGGCTCGCCCGGCGCCGTGACCTATGGCGACGAAGCGCGCAAGATTGCCGACGGCATCGGCTATCCGGTGCTGATCAAGGCTGCCTCGGGCGGCGGCGGGCGCGGGATGAAGGTCGTCGCCGAAGCCGACACCCTCGAAAGCCTGATGGGTCAGGCGTCGAGCGAAGCGGCGGCGGCGTTCGGCGATCCGACCGTTTACATGGAAAAATATCTCGGCAACCCGCGCCACATCGAATTTCAGGTGTTCGGCGACGGCAAGGGCAATGCCATCCATCTGGGCGAGCGCGACTGCTCGCTGCAGCGCCGCCACCAGAAAGTGCTCGAAGAAGCGCCTTCGCCGATCATCTCGGCCGAAGAGCGCGCGCGGATGGGCAAGGTGTGCGCCGACGCGATGGCGGCGATGCATTATCGCGGCGCCGGGACGATCGAGTTCCTGTGGGAAAATGGCGAATTCTTCTTCATCGAGATGAACACGCGCATCCAGGTCGAGCATCCGGTGACCGAAATGATCACCGGCTTCGACCTCGTCCGCGAACAGATCCGCATCGCCGGCGGCGCCGGCCTGTCGGTGAAGCAGGACGACCTGGAATTTCGCGGCCATGCGATGGAATGCCGCATCAATGCCGAGGATCCGCGCACCTTCCTGCCCTCGCCGGGCAAGGTCACCAATTATCACGCCGCAGGCGGCATGCATGTGCGCGTCGATAGTGGGCTCTATGCCGGCTATTCGATTCCGCCCTATTACGACAGCATGATCGGCAAGCTGATCGTGTACGGCCGCACGCGCGAAAGCTGCATGATGCGGATGCGCCGCGCGCTCGAGGAAATGGTGATCGGCGGCATCAAGACCAACATCCCGCTCCATCAGGCGCTGCTCGCCGACCCCGATGTCATCCATGGCGATTATACGATCAAATGGCTGGAGGAATGGCTCGCGCGGCAGGATGAAGAGGCGAAAGCCTGATCCATCTTGTCTTCGTCATTGCGAGCGCAGCGAAGCAATCTCCAGCCCTCAGCCTTGCGCCAGACCGAGGGCTGGAGATTGCCGCGTCGCTTCGCTCCTCGCAATGACGACGAGCTGTGGCTCAGCTCACTTTCACTACCGTCCCTTTTTGGCTATGGGCTTTGACCATGGCCAGAAAATCTCCCCTTTCCGTGCGCAAAGCTGCGGCGCTGATCCTCCCGATGACGCTGCTCGCGGCGCCCGCCTTCGCCCAGGCGGTGAAAGAGGATTCGGTCGTCCTGCAACCCGACAAGGTCGCCGACGACGCGCCGGTCGTGGAGACGATGTCCGAAGCCAACCTGCCGAGCTGGTCGACCGCCAACGCAAAATCGCTGCTGACCTTCATCAAGACGAGCGGCGACGAAGGCCTGTTCCCCAAGGATTATAATCCCGAGGGGCTTCAGGCCGCAATCGACGGCGGCAACCAGATTCAGCTCGACAAGGTCGCGACCGACAGCTTCCTGCTGCTCGCGACGCACATGCGCGACGGCCGCACGCCCAACGCCGCGCGCAAACAATGGTTCATGACCGACAGCGACGTACAGAAGACGCCGTTGATCGCGCTCCTGACCTCGGCGCTCGTGTCGGGCACCGTCCCCGCAGCGCTCGTGGCGCTGGACCCGACGCACAAGAATTTCGCGATACTCAAGGCTTCGCTCAAGTCGGCAAAGACGACCGTCGATGCCAATGCGATCCGCGTCAACATGGAACGCTGGCGCTGGATGCCGCGCGACCTGGGCGACCGCTATGTCGTCAGCAACGTTCCCGAATATCTGACCCGCGTCGTCCATGGCGGTACGATCATCGCCACGCACAAGGCCGTCGTCGGCAAACCGACGACCCCGACGCCGCAGCTCAATCCGATGGCGACCGGCATCATCGTCAACCCGACCTGGACGCTGCCGAAAAGCATCATCGCCGAAGGCATCGGCGCGACGATCGCGCGCAGCCCCCGCGCGGCGCGCGCGCAGGGCTATACCTGGACCGGCAGCGGCAAGACGCTTTCGGTCGTCCAGCAGCCCGGCCCCGGCAACGCGCTCGGCGTGATGAAGATGGAAATGCTCAATCCGCACGCCATCTATCTGCACGACACTCCGTCAAAGGGCGCTTTCGCGTCGACCGCGCGGGCGTTCAGCCACGGCTGCATCCGCACCGAAAAGGCGCTGCATTTCTCGGGCCTCATGGCGGTCTATTTCGCCGGCCGCAGCCCCGAGGAATTCGGTGAAGCGATCGCCAGCGGCAAGACGACGAAATTTTCCTTCGAACAGCCCTTTCCCGTCTATGTCGCGTATTGGACCGTCATCCCCAACGCGGCGGGCACCGGCATCAGCAAGCTTGCCGACATCTATGGCCGCGACGCGCCCGTGGTGGCGAGCTTCGCCAAGCCGGGCCGCGCTGCGGCCGTGCTGATCTCGCCGAACCCGCCGCCCGTGGTGCCGACCGTGCCGGTGGCACAGACGACCCCGCCGCTTTCGAAACCGGGAAGCGGCGGCGTCTATTGATCTGCTGGAACGCGATGGGCCACGTCGCCCGCGCGAAGGCGGGGGGCGACGATATCAATCCGCGGTTTTCGGAATCACCGTTCCCGCACTGGTGCGGATGATATTCTCCGTCCCCGGCAGCGGGTCGTTGGTCGGCATCTGGAACAGCGGCGCCGGCGGCGGCACGCTCAGCTTGTCGGCGAACAGCAGTCGGCCCGGCCCCAGCTTGTAGAGGACCATCGGCAGCAGATCCTCGCCGAACACGAAACAGCCTTCGCTCCGTCCCAGCTTGCCCTGCGTCGCGATCAGCGACGGGTCGGCGTACCAGGCGCCGTGAATGACGATTGCCCGCATGTCGGCATTATTATTGTCAGGTTCCAGCCCCGCGAGGCGCATCGACGATCCGTTCGAGCCCCAATAATAATCGCTGGTGCGATACGCGCCGCGCGACGAAGCGAGCGAGCCCGGCGCATTCGAAAAGCGCTTGAGCCAGCCGTCATGCTGCGGGTCCGACCCGCGGCCGTGCGTCACCGGGAACATCTCGATCTTGCCGGCGACCATGTCGACCAGCGCAAAGCGCGGCCGCGACGACGGCAGGCCGAAATCGACGATGCCGACGCGGTCGCTCTGGTGGATATTGCGATCCTGCATCGCCAGCTGGCGTTTCGCGACCGCCAGATAGTCGACCGGTGCCGGCATCGGCGCCGGAGGTGGCAGGACGCCGGACGGCGACGTCTGGGCAATCCAGTCGGCCAGGGGGGCGGCACGCGCCGACGTCGCGGCCAGCGCACCTGCGCCCGCCATTGCCGCCAGCAGCTTCCGCCGATCGATCGATTCATTCACTTGACTGCAACCCCGCATTGGCCGCTCTGGCGGTCCTTCGACTTTGCATAAGTCGTGTCTCGGCCGCGAAAGGCAAGCTGATGGTTCCCCTTCATGCGGGAAGATGTGCCATATATGCCATGAATAGCGGGTTTACGCTGCTGTAAGCTCTCGTTAGGACCCGCGCCATGAAGGCAGTCATCTGGCATAACCCCGCGTGCGGCACCTCGCGCAAGACGCTGGCGATTCTCGAAGAGACCCCCGGCATTGAGGTCGAGGTCGTCCAATATCTCAAAACCCCCTACACCGAGGCGAAGCTGCGCCAGCTCATCCGCGACGCCGGCCTGACCGCCCGCGAAGCCCTCCGCCTGCGCGGCACCGACGCCGAGGAACGCGGACTGGCCAATGCCGGCGACGACGCGATCATCGCCGCGATGGTCGAAAATCCGCCCTATGTGAACCGTCCGTTCGTCGAGACCGACAAGGGCGTCCGTTATTGCCGCCCGCAGGATGTGGTGCGCGAGATTCTCTGAGAGCGGGGCCGCCGTCCGCCTCGCAAACGGACGTCTCGACAACATCGCCCCCGCGAAGGCGGGGGCCGATGTCGGTTTACGCAGGAGCGAAGGAATAGGTGGCTAGCAGCCCCCGCCTTCGCGGGGGCGACAGCTGGTTTCGAGGGGTGGGCCAGCTTGGTGCAGCGAATCCTTCCCTCCCGCCTGCGGGAGGCGAGACGAAACCACCCGCTTTCCCCCAATCGCTTCTGGACAGAATCGCGCGCGCCTCGCTACCCGCACGCCATGGGAATCACCGCAACGATCATGAACACCGCCACCGGCCAGCCGATCCAGTCGATGAGCTTTGGCCGCATGCCCAAGCCCTGGGCCAGTTTTAACCTCGCGACCGGCGAACTCGTCACCGCCGAACGGATCGATGTCGGCAAGCCGGCACCGGGGAAATTCACGGCGCCGATCAACATCTGGGTGACGGTCAAGCCGAAGGGCTGATCCGCCCGCCCGCGATGTGAAAGCGCGTAACCGGCCCCGGCATCGCGTCGAACAGCGCGGCTTCTGTCCCGGTGAGCCACGCCTGCCCGCCCTGCCCGGCCAGTCGATCGTACAGCGCGCCGCGACGGAGCGGGTCGAGGTGCGCGGCGACCTCGTCGAGCAGCAGTACCGGACGCGCACCGCGCAGCCGCGCGACACAGTCGCTGTGCGCCAGGACAAGCGAAAGCAGCATCGCCTTTTGCTCGCCGGTCGAGCAACGCGCCGCCGAGCGCCCCGTCACCGCGTGGATGGCGGACAGATCGTCGCGGTGCGGCCCCGCGGTCGCGCGGCCCGCGGCGGCATCGATCCGGCGGCGCGACGCGAAGAGCAGCTTCAACGCCTCGGCATCATAAGGCGCAGTGCGCGGCGCCCCGTCGCTGTCGACCAGCGTCAGCAGTGGCCGCGCGAAGGGCGCATCGGGCTGCCCCGCCAGTTCGGTCGACAACGCGGCAAGCATATGCTGCCGCGCCGCATCCATCATCGCGCCATGCTCGGCAAGCTGCGCCTCGAGGCTGGCCAGCCATTGCTGGTCGGCACTCGCAAGGTCGGCGAGCAACTTGCTCCGCGCGCGCAACGCCGCCTCATAGCGGTTGCTGTGCTGCGCGTGTCGCGGGTCGAGCGCGAGCACCAACCGGTCGAGAAAGCGCCGCCGGTTGCCCGCGGTCTCGACGAACAACCGGTCCATCGCGGGCGTCAGCCACAGCACCGCGATCCACTCGCCAAGCGAAGCCGCCGCCGCCGCCGCGCCGTTGATCCGGACGATCCGCCGCCCCGGATGCGCAGGCTCGATCCCCGTCCCCAATGCGACCGGCGCCAGATCGATGCCCGCCTGCACCTCGGCAAAGATGGCAAAGCCGCCGTTGGCGCCGTCGCGTACCATGTCGCTGAGCGCGGCGCGCCGAAGGCCGCGCCCCGGCGCCAGCAGCGAGATCGCTTCCAAAATATTGGTCTTGCCCGCGCCATTGTCGCCGTGCAGCGCGACCAGCCCCGTCCCCGCCGCCATATCCGCGCCGGCGTGATTGCGAAAATCGGTCAACGAAAGGCGGGTGAGCGTCATGTTGTATCGCGCCTAGCTTAGCCGCTGGCCCGACACCAGACTTCACAATCCGTCATCCCGGCGAAGGCCGGGATCTCACGCTGGCATCCTGACGCACCGGCCAGAGCCCGGTCTTCGCTGTGATGACGATTAGGTGAGATGAAATTTTTCCCATCATCGGGAAATTTTACCAACTCACCGCAAAATTCCCGTTGAAATATTATGTCGGGAACCAAAAATCCGCGGTTAACCGCCAATGAATGAAATTGGCACGCCTCCTGCATTACATTGGGCATCCCCGGATGGTCCGGTGGAACACATACAGGAAGGATAAATATCATGGCCCATTTCAATGTCGATACGTTCAAGAGCTACGCGATCGCCGGTGTTGCTTCGCTTTACTGCTCGCTGATGTTCCTCGCCGCTGTCGGCCCGAACGCTGCACACTTCGGTGGGCTGGTCGCCTGACCAGCCCCCGCTACCCAGCAAAAACGCCGGTCTGATGGCCGGGATCGAAAGGAAAGAAATGAACCAGGGTTTTCGCAAGAATCGTCGCAACGGCCTGATCTTCGGCGTCTGCGCCGGGATGGCAGACCAGTTCGGCATCGATGTCTTGTGGACGCGCGTCGCTTTTGTCGCCCTGACGCTGCTCGGCTTCGGCCTGCCTCTGCTGCTATACCTCGCGGTCGCGATCCTCGCGCCCTAGGACAGCCCGGGCCGGTCGCCTTGAAGGCGCAGTCGCACCGGCCCGCACATTCCCAAGAACCAAGGGCTCACCGGCTACCCCGGTGGGCCCTTTTCATTTGGGGCGCACGCTGAAGCGATAGGGGATGTACAGGAACACCTCGGTCGCGCTCGCCTGCGCCCAGATCAATTGCTCGTTCAGCCCCGCGACCTCGACGCCATAGTCGGGGCCGAACGCGCCCGCGGTCTTTAACGCTTCGGCGGCCACCAGCTTGACGATCTCGGGCCGATACTGGTCGGGATTGATGATCGTCAGCGTGATCTCGCCATTTTTCTCCAGCAACGCGCGGCCATTCGGCGGCACCGCCTTGATGAAGCTGTCGATCCGGCCCTGCGCACTGCCGACCGAGCCCGCGAGGCTGGCTTTCACATACAGCTCGATCTCGCTCGTGTCCGGCCGCGAGCCGCGGCCGAAGACCAGATCCTTGTAGTTCGCAAGCGTCAGCCGGGTGAGCTCGAACTCGCCAGTGACGAGATCGACCCCGGCGGCGCTGGCGCGACCGATCGCCGCCTCCAGCATCGCATGGATCTCGCGCTTGCGCATATCCTCGTCGCGCGAGTCCGATGTGAATTGCACCGGCTGGATCGCGCTGTCGGCGGTGCGCCGCAACCCGACGACGGTCTGTTCGTCGGAGAGATAGTCGGCCGACGCGCGCTGCGCCGTCACCACGACTTCGCCCTCGATATTGCTGTTGTCCTGCGCGTGGACCGGCGCGTGGACCGGCGTGGTGGCCGCCAGCAGCGCGGCCCCGATCAAATAAGCTCGCATCATCCCTCTCCTCCCGTTGGAAAGCGGAGGCTACCAGCTTGGTGCCAAAGAAAAAGCCCCGCCGGATCGCTCCGGCGGGGCTTGTCTCTTCAGGCTGTCACCCGACAGCGACGGCAGGGCTTACGCCTCGTCGCCCTTGATCAGGTAATCGCCGGCATCCGCGTCGGTGCCGTGGGTTTCGCCTTCGACGGTACCCAGGGGATCGTCGCCCATCGCCGCTTCCGGGCCCTGCGCCAGCTCGGCTGCACGCTCTTCGGCGGCAGACTGCGGGGCGATCAGATGCTCCTGGTTCACGCGCATCGCAGCGCGCAGAGCGGCATCCTTCGACGAGGCCGTGACGCGGACGCGGTTCATGGCAGCGCCGGTACCCGCCGGGATGAGGCGGCCGACGATGACATTTTCCTTGAGGCCCTGCAGCGAGTCGATCTTGCCCTGCACCGAAGCCTCGGTGAGAACGCGGGTCGTCTCCTGGAAGGACGCGGCCGAAACGAAGCTGCGCGTCTGGAGCGACGCCTTGGTGATGCCCAGCAGGACCGGGCGACCTTCGGCGTGCTTGCCATTCTTCGGCAGCTTGGCGTTATACTCCATCATCTCCAGATAATCGAGCTGCTCGCCCGGCAGCAGCGTGGTGTCGCCGCCATCGGTAATCTCGACCTTCTGCAGCATCTGGCGAACGATCACCTCGATGTGCTTGTCGTTGATCTTCACGCCCTGCAGTCGATAGACTTCCTGGATTTCCGCGACGAGATATTCGGCCAGCGCCTCGACGCCCATGACGTCGAGGATGTCGTGCGGGTTCGGCGAGCCGCTGATCAGCGCGTCGCCGCGGCGGACCTGATCGCCTTCCTGCACTTCGAGGACCTTCGATTTCGGGATCAGATACTCGATCGGATCGCCTTCTTCCGGAACGATCGCGATCTTGCGCTTCGCCTTGTAATCCTTGACGAATTCAATACGACCGCTGATCTTCGCGATGACGCTGTTGTCCTTCGGAATGCGCGCTTCGAACAGCTCGGCAACACGCGGCAGACCGCCGGTGATGTCGCGCGTCTTCGACGCTTCGCGGCTGACACGGGCGAGAACGTCGCCCGCCTGCACCGTCTGACCGTCCTCGACCGACAGCATCGTGCCGACCGCGAGCAGGTAGCGCGCAGCTTCGCCCGAGGCGTCGTCGAGCAGCGTCAGGCGCGGCTGAAGGTCTTCCTTCTTGCTGCGCCCCGCCGCCCGATATTCGATCACGACGCGCTGAGCGATGCCCGTCGCTTCGTCGACCTGTTCGATCAGGGTCTTGGTGTCTTCCAGATCCTGATATTTCACCACGCCCTGCTTTTCGGTGATGAGCGGCATCGTGAACGGATCCCATTCGGCAATCCGGTCACCCTTCTTCACCTTTTCGCCGTCCTTGTGCAGGATCTGCGCACCATAAGGCAGCTTGTGCGACGCGCGTTCGCGGCCTTCGCTGTCGATGATCGCGATTTCGCCCGAACGCGACAGCGCCAGACGGCGGCCACGCTGGTCGACGATCGTCGCCATGTCGCGATATTCGATCGTGCCGTCCGAGATCGCTTCGGCGTTCGACTGTTCGTTGACCTGCGCCGCACCACCGATGTGGAAGGTACGCATCGTCAGCTGCGTGCCGGGTTCGCCGATCGACTGGGCCGCGATAACGCCGACCGCTTCACCGATGTTGACCGGCGTACCGCGCGCCAGGTCGCGGCCATAGCATTTGCCGCAAACACCCAGCGTCGCTTCGCAAACCAGCGGCGAACGGATCTTGACCGACTGGACTTCGGCATCTTCGATCCGCTGCGTCGTCGGCTCGTCGAGCAACGTGCCCACCGTCGCGATGATGGTCCCGTCCTTGTCGACGACGTCTTCGAGCGTCGTGCGGCCCAGGATGCGCTCGCCCAGCGAGGCGATCGTCGAACCGCCCTGGATGATCGCGCGCATTTCCATGCCGCGTTCGGTGCCGCAATCATCCTCGATCACGACGCAGTCCTGCGACACGTCGACCAGACGACGGGTCAGGTAACCCGAGTTCGCCGTCTTGAGCGCCGTATCGGCCAGGCCCTTGCGCGCACCGTGGGTCGAGTTGAAATACTCGAGAACGGTCAGGCCTTCCTTGAAGTTCGAGATGATCGGCGTTTCGATGATCTCGCCCGACGGCTTGGCCATCAGGCCGCGCATACCGGCCAGCTGCTTCATCTGCGCCTGCGAACCACGGGCACCCGAATGCGCCATCATATAGATGGAGTTGATCGGGGCCAGACGGCCGTCGGGCAGCTTCGGCGTTGCACGGATTTCGTCCATCATCGCGTTCGCGACCTTGTCGCCGCACTGCGACCAGGCGTCGATGGCCTTGTTGTACTTTTCCTGCTGCGTGATCAGGCCGTCCTGATACTGCTGCTCGAAATCCTTCACCAGCGCGCGGGTTTCGTCGACCATCCCGATCTTCGACGCCGGAATGATCATGTCATCCTTGCCGAACGAGATGCCCGCCTTGAACGCGTTGCGGAAGCCCAGCGCCATGATGGCGTCGGCGAACAGCACGGTCTCTTTCTGGCCGGTGTGGCGATAGACCTGATCGATCACGTCGCCGATTTCCTTCTTGGTCAGAAGGCGGTTGACGACGTCGAAGGGGACGGTGTGCGACTTCGGCAGGCATTCGCCGATCAGCATGCGGCCCGGCGTAGTTTCAAAGCGCTTGAAATACTCCTTGCCCTGCTCGTCGGTCTGCGGAACGCGGCTGATCACCTTCGTGTGCAGCGTGACCGCACCGATGTGAAGCGCCTGGTGCACTTCCGCCATGTCGGCGAGCAGCATGCCCTCGCCCGGCTCGCCTTCGCGCTCCAGCGAGAGATAATAGAGACCAAGGACCATGTCCTGCGACGGAACGATGATCGGCTTGCCGTTCGCGGGGCTGAGGATGTTGTTCGTCGACATCATCAGGACGCGCGCTTCCAGCTGCGCCTCGAGGCTCAGCGGGACGTGAACGGCCATCTGGTCACCGTCGAAGTCGGCGTTGAACGCGGCGCAGACCAGCGGATGCAGCTGGATCGCCTTGCCTTCGATCAGCACGGGTTCGAACGCCTGGATGCCCAGGCGGTGAAGCGTCGGGGCGCGGTTCAGCAGGACCGGGTGCTCGCGAATGACTTCGTCGAGGATGTCCCAGACTTCCTTGCGTTCCTTTTCGACCCACTTCTTCGCCTGCTTCAGGGTCATCGACAGACCCTTGGCGTCGAGGCGCGCGTAAATGAACGGCTTGAACAGTTCGAGCGCCATCTTCTTCGGCAGGCCGCACTGGTGCAGCTTGAGTTCGGGACCGGTCACGATGACCGAACGGCCCGAATAGTCGACGCGCTTGCCGAGCAGGTTCTGACGGAAGCGGCCCTGCTTGCCCTTGAGCATGTCGGACAGCGACTTCAGCGGACGCTTGTTGGCGCCGGTGATCGTGCGGCCGCGGCGGCCGTTGTCGAACAGCGCGTCGACGGCTTCCTGCAGCATGCGCTTTTCGTTGCGGACGATGATGTCCGGCGCGCGCAGCTCCATCAGGCGCTTCAGGCGGTTGTTGCGGTTGATCACGCGGCGATACAGATCGTTGAGATCCGACGTCGCAAAGCGGCCGCCGTCGAGCGGCACCAGCGGGCGCAGTTCGGGCGGAATGACCGGAACGACTTCCAGGATCATCCACTCGGGACGATTGCCCGATTCGATGAAGCTCTCGACGACCTTCAGGCGCTTGATGATCTTCTTGGGCTTCAGCTCCGACTTCGTCGTCGCCAGATCTTCCATCAGGTCGACGCGTTCCTGCTCCAGATCGAGATTCTCGAGGAGCACGCGGATCGCCTCGGCGCCGATGCCGGCCGAGAAAGCGTCTTCGCCATATTCGTCCTGCGCGTCGAGCAGCTCGTCTTCGGTGAGCAGCTGGAACTTCTCGAGCGGGGTCAGGCCCGGCTCCAGAACGATATAGGCTTCAAAATACAGGACGCGCTCGAGCTGCTTGAGCTGCATGTCGAGCAACAGGCCGATGCGCGACGGCAGCGACTTCAGGAACCAGATGTGCGCAACCGGCGCGGCGAGCTCGATATGGCCCATGCGCTCGCGGCGGACCTTGGTCACCGTGACTTCGACACCGCATTTTTCGCAGACGATGCCCTTGTACTTCATGCGCTTATACTTGCCGCACAGGCATTCATAATCCTTGATCGGGCCAAAGATGCGCGCGCAGAACAGACCGTCACGCTCGGGCTTGAACGTGCGATAGTTGATGGTCTCGGGCTTCTTGATTTCGCCGAACGACCACGAGCGGATGCGTTCCGGGCTCGCGATGCCGATCTTGATCATGTCGAAGGTTTCGGGCTTCGCGACCGGGTTCATGAAGTTGGTAAGCTGGTTCATATTCGGTTCCTCGCTTAGCCCCTCCCCGTCAGGGGAGGGGTTGGGATGGGGTGTCTCGGCTTGGTTCTACCTTGCGAGACCCCACCCCCGGCCCCTCCCCTGACGGGGAGGGGTGGAATGGTTATTCGGCGGCTTCGGGAAGAGCGTCCGGGGCTTCGTCGGGATCGGTCTCCGCATAGGAAGACAGTTCGACGTTGAGGCCCAGCGAGCGCATTTCCTTGACGAGCACGTTGAAGCTTTCGGGAATGCCGGCCTCGAAGGTGTCGTCGCCCTTGACGATCGCTTCGTAAACCTTGGTGCGGCCGATCACGTCATCGGACTTCACCGTCAGCATTTCCTGGAGCGTGTATGCCGCGCCATAGGCTTGCAGCGCCCACACTTCCATTTCACCGAAGCGCTGGCCGCCGAACTGCGCCTTACCGCCCAGCGGCTGCTGGGTGACGAGGCTGTACGGCCCGATCGAGCGCGCGTGGATCTTGTCGTCGACCAAGTGATGGAGCTTCAGCATATAGATGTAGCCCACGGTCACCTTGCGGTCGAACTTGTCGCCCGTGCGGCCGTCGTACAGATCCGACTGACCCGATTCATGCAGACCCGCCAGGGTCAGCATGTTGGTCACATCGGCTTCCTTCGCGCCGTCGAACACCGGCGTCGCGAACGGCACGCCGACCTTCAGGTTCGACGCCAGTTCGATGATGCTCTCGGCACTGCGTGCCTTGATATCGTCAACATATTCGGCGCCATAGACATGCTCGAGCTGGTCGCGCACCGCTTCGGGCATATCGCCGCCGGTCGCATCGGGATTGGCGTTGCGCCATTCCTCCAGCGCCTGCGTGACCTGCTGCCCCAGGCCGCGCGAGGCCCAGCCAAGGTGCGTTTCCAGGATCTGCCCGACGTTCATGCGCGACGGCACGCCCAGCGGGTTCAGCACGATGTCGACCGGCGTCCCGTCTTCGAGGAACGGCATGTCCTCGTTCGGCAGGATGCGGCTGATGACGCCCTTGTTCCCGTGACGGCCGGCCATCTTGTCGCCCGGCTGCAGCTTGCGCTTCACCGCGACGAAGACCTTGACCATCTTGAGCACGCCGGGGGCGAGTTCGTCGCCACGCTGGAGCTTTTCGACGCGGTCTTCATACTTCGCGTTGATCCGCTTGATCGCCTCGTCATACTGCGCCTTGATCGCTTCGAGGGCGGTCTGCGCCCTGTCCTCGACGACGGCGAGCTTCCACCAGTCGGCGCGGTCGAGTTCGATCAGCATATCCTCGGTGACCGTATCGCCCTTCTTCAGGCCCTTCGGCACCGCGCTGGTCGTCTGGCCGATCAGCAGGTCCTTGAGGCTGGAGAAAGTCGCACGGTTCAGGATCGCGCGCTCGTCGTCGGCATCCTGCTTCAGGCGCTCGATTTCTTCGCGTTCGATCGCGATCGCGCGTTCGTCCTTGTCGATACCATGACGGTTGAAGACGCGAACTTCGACGACCGTGCCCGACACACCCGGCGGCAGACGCAGCGACGTGTCGCGCACGTCGCTGGCCTTTTCACCGAAGATGGCGCGAAGAAGCTTTTCTTCCGGCGTCATCGGGCTTTCGCCCTTCGGCGTGATCTTGCCTGCCAGGATGTCGCCCGGGCCGACTTCGGCACCGATATAGACGATGCCCGCTTCGTCGAGGTTGCGCAGCGCTTCCTCGCCGACGTTCGGGATGTCGCGGGTGATGTCTTCCGGCCCAAGGCGCGTATCGCGCGCGGTGACTTCGAATTCCTCGATGTGGATCGAGGTGAAGACGTCGTCCTTCACGATGCGTTCGCTGATGAGGATCGAATCCTCATAATTGTAGCCGTTCCACGGCATGAACGCGACGAGCACATTCTTGCCGAGCGCCAGTTCGCCCAGTTCGGTCGAGGGACCGTCGGCGATGATGTCGCCGGTGCGGACGATCTCGCCCACCTTAACCAGCGGACGCTGGTTGATGCAGGTGTTCTGGTTCGAACGCTGGAACTTTTGCAGGCGATAGATGTCGACGCCCGACTTGCCGGGTTCGACCATATCGGTCGCACGGATGACGATACGCGTCGCGTCGACCTGGTCGATCACGCCGCCGCGGCGCGCTGCGATCGCGGCGCCCGAGTCACGAGCCACAGTGCCTTCCATGCCCGTGCCGACGACCGGAGCCTCGGCGCGGAGCAGCGGAACGGC
Organism: Sphingopyxis sp.; assembly: GCF_965227415.1. GTDB lineage: Bacteria > Pseudomonadota > Alphaproteobacteria > Sphingomonadales > Sphingomonadaceae > Sphingopyxis. The sequence goes on from NZ_OZ245749.1 coordinate 1,370,323, forward strand.
CTGACGCTGCATGTTCGATCCCATGAGCGCGCGGTTGGCGTCATCGTTTTCCAGGAACGGAATGAGCGAGGCTGCAACCGAAACGAGCTGCTTCGGCGACACGTCCATCAGCGTGATCTGATCGCGCGGCGCCATCAGGAATTCGCCCGCTTCGCGTGCCGAGATCAGCTCGTCGATGAAGCTGCCGTCGGCGTTGAGGTCGGCGTTTGCCTGCGCAACCGTGTGCTTCGATTCTTCCATCGCCGACAGATAGACGACTTCGTTCGTCACCTTGCCGTCGACGATGCGACGGTACGGGGTTTCGATGAAGCCATATTTGTTGACGCGGGCGAAGGTCGCAAGGCTGTTGATCAGACCGATGTTCGGGCCTTCCGGCGTTTCGATCGGGCAGATGCGGCCATAATGCGTCGGGTGAACGTCGCGGACTTCAAAGCCCGCGCGTTCGCGCGTCAGACCACCCGGCCCGAGCGCCGAAACGCGACGCTTGTGCGTCACTTCGGAGAGCGGGTTGGTCTGATCCATGAACTGGCTGAGCTGCGACGAACCGAAGAATTCGCGAACCGCGGCAACCGCCGGCTTCGCGTTGATCAGGTCGTTCGGCATCACGGTCGACACGTCGACCGAGCTCATGCGCTCCTTCACGGCGCGCTCCATGCGGAGCAGGCCGACGCGATACTGGTTCTCCAGCAATTCGCCGACCGAACGGACGCGGCGGTTGCCGAGGTTGTCGATATCGTCGATTTCGCCCTTGCCGTCCTTCAGGTTCACCAGTTCCTTGACGACGGCGAGGATGTCCTCGCTGCGCAGCGTGGTGACCGTGTCCTCGGCGTCGAGGCCCAGGCGCATGTTCAGCTTGACGCGGCCGACGGCCGACAGGTCATAGCGCTCGCTGTCAAAGAACAGGCCGTCGAACAGCGCTTCCGCGGTTTCGCGCGTCGGCGGTTCGCCGGGGCGCATGACGCGATAGATGTCGCTGAGCGCCTGGTCGCGGTCTTCGGCCTTGTCGGCTTTCAGCGTGTTGCGGATCCAGGGACCGGTGTTGTTGTGGTCGATGTCGAGCAGGACGAGCTTGTCGATCCCCGCGCCGTCGATCTTTTCCAGATTGTCGGCGGTCACTTCGTCGCCGGCTTCGATATAGATCTCGCCGGTCGCGTCGTTGACCAGGTCATAGGCGCTGTAACGGCCGAAGATTTCCTCGGTCGGGATCAGCAGCGTGTCGAGACCGTCCTTCGCGGCCTTGTTGGCCAGGCGCGGGCTGATCTTGTGGCCGGCGGCAAAGACGACTTCGCCGGTCTTGGCGTCGACGACGTCGAACGCGGGCTTCGACCCGCGCCAGTTTTCGACCATGAACGGCACGCGCCAGCCATTTTCGGCACGCTCGAAGACAAGGCGGTCATAAAAGGTGTTGAGGATTTCCTCGCCCGACATGCCCAGCGCGTACAGCAGGCTGGTGACCGGCAGCTTGCGCTTGCGATCGATGCGGACGTTGACGATGTCCTTGGCGTCAAACTCGAAGTCGAGCCACGAACCGCGATACGGGATCACGCGCGCGGCGAACAGATATTTGCCCGACGAGTGGGTCTTGCCGCGGTCATGGTCGAACAATACACCCGGCGAACGGTGCATCTGCGACACGATGACGCGCTCGGTGCCGTTGACGAAGAAGGTGCCGTTCTCGGTCATGAGCGGCATGTCGCCCATGTAAACGTCCTGCTCCTTGATATCGAGGACCGAACGGGTGTCGGTCTCGCTGTCGACTTCAAAGACGATCAGGCGCAGCGTGACCTTCATCGGCGCTGCATAGGTGATGCCGCGCTGGCGGCACTCGTCGACGTCATACTTCGGCGATTCGAGTTCGTAATGGACGAAGTCGAGCTCGGCGGTACCGGCGAAATCGCGGATCGGGAAAACGCTGCGCAGCGTCTTTTCGAGGCCCGACACATAGCCCACGGACGGATCCGAACGCAGGAACTGTTCATAGGATTCGCGCTGAACCTCGATGAGGTTGGGCATTTCCACCGCTTCGTGGATGTTGCCGAACAGCTTGCGGATTCGCTTGGTCGCGGTTGCTTCGAGGGACTTGCCCACCGACTTCGCCTTGGTCGCCATAAGTGATTGTCTCGCCTTAAGAAAAATCAGATCGCGAGCGCATCGACGCGAAAAAAGCCGCAGGCAACCGTTGCCGGTTTACCGCAGCTTTCCAACGCCTGTCGAAATCCCCGCCGCCCTATCCGTACAGCCCGTTGCGCAAACTCAGGCTCTATCTCGGACGATGGGGTGTGACGGCCATATAGGATCGGGGGTGCGGCCTGTCAAAGGGGGCTACCGCATTTTTCCGATTTCATCGAGCTTCGCCTCGATCGATCCGAGCCGCTCGAAGACGTCGGCCGCGCGCTTCGCCTCCGGCAGCGCGAGCACCGGCGTGACATAGATCGCCACGCGGCGCCGCACTGCGTCGAGCGAGGCATAGTCGTCGGCTCCCAGCACGAGCATCTGGTGGAGCAGCCATTCGATCAGCCGCTCCAGATCGTCGGGCGGCGTCCACGCCCCCGACGCCGACGCGCCCTCCAGCATCGACCGCACGATCGCGCCGGTGATCGACTTGTGCGCGGCCAGAAAGATCGAGAAATCATCGTGGAGAAGACCATCCTTAGCCACCTGATGAATCCACGGTGTGTTGCAAATGCTCAGGATGCCGCCGGCAATCACCTGTTCCAGCCGGTCCTCCAGCGGCCCCGGCCCGACCGCAATCTTCCCGCTCTGCTCGAGATAGGGGCCGGCGAGATGCTGGAGCAGCGCCAGCAGCAGCCCTTCGCGATTGCCGAACCAGCGATAGAGCGTCGCGCGCGACACCCCCGATTCGCGCACGACATGGTCGATCGTCGTGTCGTGGAATCCGATCCGCGTCACCACCTCGGCAGTCGCGTCGAGCACCGCTGCCTTCGCTGCGTCATGGCCCGCAAGCCGCGGAATTGAACCGATTGTCGCGATATAGACCTCCCCGGCGAGACTGCCGCTCTACCATATCGCATCCTTTGAGGCAAAATCTTGCTATTGTCTCACTTAGTGTGATAAGTCGCCTCTCGTGTCTCGCTTTACACATAGACCGGCCGAAGCCGGTGGAGCGGACGAGGGAGAGGATTTATGACGCGAACGGGACGGATTATTTCGCTGCTGGCCGGCACCGGCATGGCATTCGCGGCGCAGGCGCAAGAGGCCCCGGCCCCGCCCGCCGACGAGGCCGCCGAAACTGGCGGCATCCAGGACATCGTCGTCACCGCGCGGCGCACGAACGAAGCCGCGCAGACCGTCCCGCTCGCGATCAGCGTGCTTGGAGGCCAGCAACTTGCCGATGCGAATGTCGAAGGGATCGCCGATGTCGCCCGCCAAACCCCGAACTTCTTCGTCCAGACGTCGAGCGCCGATCCGACGGGTGTGTTGCTGACGATCCGCGGCCAGTCGCAACAGGATTCGATCCTGACGATCGAATCGCCGATCGGCGTCTATGTCGACGGCGTCAATTATATCCGCTCGTCGAACCTCGAAACCGCGCTGGCCGACGTCGAACGAGTCGAGGTGCTGCGCGGGCCGCAAGGCACGCTGTTCGGCAAGAACACGACAGGCGGCGCGATCAACATCACGACGCGGCAACCCGACCTCGACGCCGTCGGCGGCTATGTCCAGGGCAGCGGCGCGACGCACGACCGCTATGACGTGATGGGGGTGTTCAACCTGCCGATCGCGACCGACAAATTGGGCGTCCGCCTGATGGCGCGCTGGCTCGACTATGGCGCGCTCGGCGTCAACGGGCTCGATGAAGGCATCGGCGGCCGCGAACAGATCGCGCTCCGATCGAACTGGCTTTTCACGCCCAGCGACGCGGTGACATGGTCGGTATCGGCCGATTACACCCGCACCAAGGGCGACGCGCCGGTCAGCAAGCTCGCGTTCGTGAGCCCCTTCCCCAGCCCCGCGGCGGGCAGCCCCAACCCCGCCCCGGCGCTGATCGACATCGCGATCAGCCAAGGCATTCTCAATCCCGCCTTGCTCGCCGACCCCGTCGCCAACGGCCCCGCGATCGGCGCCGCGCTGGCGCAGACGCAGGCGCTGTTCGCGAGCCTGATCGACCGTCGCGGTCCTTATGACAATGATGCGACGGGCCTCCAGGGCGTTTACGCCCGAACCTATGGCGTCAGCTCGAACCTGGCGGTCGAGCTGACGCCGTCCTTGTCGTTCCGTTCGATCTCGGCGGCGCGCTGGCTGAAGCGCTCGCTCGACGTCGATCTCGATTCCTCGCCCTATCCGTTGCTCGAGGCGAGCCTAGCGAGCCGCGCCAAGAATCTCAGCCAGGAATTCCAGTTCGCGGGCAATGTCGGCGAGCGGCTCGACTGGATCGTCGGCGCCTATTTCAACGAGGAAACCGGCCGCGACTTTTCGCGCGCAACGGCGCTCGGCACGATCAACCCGGCAAACCCGAACATCACCGACGGCTTCGTCAAGAACAGCAGCTGGGCGGTGTTCGGCCAGTTCAACTACAACCTCACCGACGCTCTCCGTTTTACCGGCGGCCTGCGCTGGACCGAAGAGAGCAAGGAATTGCGGTCATTCAACCGCTCGTTCGGCGGCGCCGTGTGCAACATCCCACCAGCGCTTCAGCTCGGCGGAACCTGTCAGGCCCGCTTCAAGGACGGCTTTTCGGATTACAGCTATCTGGCGAGCGTCGACTGGACCGCGCGGCCGGGCCTGCTGCTCTATGCCCGCACCGCGCGCAGCTTCAAGGGCGGCGGCCAAAATCTGCGCGGCACCGGCACGGTCGACAGCTTTGCCGCCTTCGCACCCGAGACCGTCACCGATTATGAAGTCGGCGCCAAGGCCGACCTGCTCGATCGCCGGCTGCGCATCAACGCCGCGATCTTCCAGGCCAATTATCGCGACATCCAGCGCACGATCGTCCAGGCCTCGCCAGGCGGCGCCATCATCAGCCTGGTCACCAACGCCGCGCGCGCGCGCATCCGCGGCGGCGAGCTGGAAATCACGGCGGTGCCGGTGGATGGCCTCACCCTGTCGGGCGGCGTCGGGGTCAATGACGCCAAATATCTGGAATTCGTCGATGTCACCGGCAACCGGTCGAACGAACCGTTCCAGTTTCCGAAATACAGCTATCGCCTCGGCGCGACCTATGCCGCCCCCCTCGGCTTCGGCGAGCTGCGCCTCAGCGTCGACTGGAACTGGCGCAGCAGCGTCCAGCTCGTCGGCTCGGCGATCTATCGCGACAGCCTCCGCCAGCGGTCCTATGGCCTGCTCGGCGCGCGCGCAGCGGTGAAGATCGACAGCATCGGCAGCGAGGTCGCGATCTTCGGCACCAACCTGACCAACCGCCGCTATGCGATCTCGGGCGTCCAGTTCGACAACAGCCTTGGCTTCAACACGCTCTATGCGGGCGAACCGCGCGTGATCGGGGTGCAGCTGACGACGAAATTCGGCGGCGGATGAAGCCGGGGATTTGGACCCGCGCTATGACGGTTCAGAAATAGCGCGGGATCGGCCCGACTTGCGGCGTCTGGTCGGGCAGGTCGACCACGACATCGTCGACATAACACCATCCCCAGCCTTCGGGCGGATCATAGCCTTCGATGATCGGATGCCCGGTCTCTTCGAAATGGGACCGCGCATGGCGGTGCGGCGAATCGTCGCAGCACCCGACATGACCGCACGCCCGGCACAGCCGCAGATGCACCCACAGGCTCCCGATCCGCAGGCACTCCTCGCACCCCTTGGCGCTGGGGACAACGGTGCGGATGGTGGACTCGTGCGAACAGGGCATGATCCGATCTCCTTTGCGTGATCGCGCGTATCGCAGGCGCGTTTCAGAAATGGTACCACGGCCATGATTGGTATCACGGGAAGAATCTGATTTGGAGATCGACGACATGACGTCTGAACAACCCGCCGGCCCGCATTATTCGCCCTTCACCGTCGGCGGCGGCCTGATCTTTGTATCGGGGCAGCTCCCGATGCTGCCCGCCCGCGACACGTCGCTCGCCGACGCGCCCTTCGACGTGCAGGCCGAACAGACGCTCCGCAATCTGAAGGCCGTTCTCGAAAGCGCCGGCGTCGGGCTGGCGCAGCTTCTCAAGACGACCGTCTATCTTAGCGACATCGCCGACTGGGGCGCGGTCGATCAGGTGTACCGCCAGTTCTTCGGCGACCTGCGCCCTGCCCGAACCGTCATCGCGGTGGGACCGCTGCATTTTTGCTTCAAGATCGAGATCGACGCCATCGCGCTGGCAGGTGATGCCACCGCCGGTTAGCAGGTGTCGATTGCGGGCCGACAAGGGGCCAATAGCGTCCATGAGATGGTGGTTTTCAGCCACTCGTCATCCCGGACCTGATCTGGGATCCACGGCAGCGGTGACGTCATGGACCCCGGCCTTCGCCAGGGAACACGTCAAAATCGCCCGCTACCGGCCGCCCACCCTCAGCCGTCCGGATCCGGGCCAAGCAGCGGCATCACGTCGACACCATCGCATGGAAAGATCGTGAAGTGCGGATGACTCTCGAACAGCTTGGCGGCCGCCTCGTGCGAAGGGGCACGCACGACGACGAAAACCGTCAGCTCGTTGACCGCGTCCGCCACGCCGCCCGGCGACGTGCGCTTGGTCGCGCCAAGCGGACCGCCCGCATAGACGATGGCGTCCGCATGCGCCTCGTCCCAGGCCCTCAGCGCGGCGAGCCCGATTTCGTCCGTCGCGCGCCTTTCCTCGTCCGACATCGCATACCAGGCCTGCCAGCGCGCGCCGGCCTTGTTGCTGGTGAAAACCGCGAGATACGTGTCCTTCACACTCATGGTCGGGCGCTCCCGGTGTCAAACGGCGTCAGAAAATTCCCTTCAGCAGCTTGCCGGGATTCTTGCGCAGCGCCGCTTCCTCATTCCCCATGTACAGGAAGATGCCTTTCAGCGCCTGATCGGTCACCGAGTCGGTCAGCCGGTCGTGACTGATCCCCGCGATCGATAGCAGCGAGCCATTGCCCGCCAGCTGGTCGAGCTGGCGATAGGCGCCGACACTGTCGAGCGCGCCCATGATCAGCGGGCGGACCTTTTCGGTCAGCACCCCGCCCGCACTCGACTGAAGATAGCGCGTCGCGCCGTCCTTTTTCGACACCAGAGAGGGCACGTCGTTCCAGCCCATAGTGTCGATCGCGGCCCGGAACACCGGCTTGGCTGCGCCCGCCGCCTGACCGCCCGCATCGTTAAGGCTCCTGGTCAGCTTGGTGGTGAGGCCCAGCTTGTCGCCCGCTCCAAGCAGCTTCGATGCAAGCTTGCCGCTGGTACCGGGAAGCAGGATGCGAACCGCCGTGTCGGCGTAAAAGGCGCCCGGCTGCGCCAGCCGCTCGAGCGCGCCGTCGGAGGCGCCGCTGATCAATCCCTTGAAACCGCCCGCTGCCGTTTTCGCCAGCGCGCCGGGCATCAGCGCCAGTCCCGCAATCCCGGCGACACTCGCCAGCAGCATCCGCCGCGCCATCACATCGTCCCGGTCCATGTCAGCCTCCTGCGCCATCACCCGGCACGATAGCGGAAAAGGCAAGTCCGCCCAACTGATTACAGCGGCCTCAGGCCGCCATCCGCAGCCGGTTCCGTCCGTCGCGTTTTGCGGTGTAGAGCGCCTGGTCGGCCCGGTGGAGCAGTTCCTCGGCGTCGATATCGCCATCATATAGCGCCAGCCCGATACTGATCGTCGTGTCGGGCACATCGGTTTCCTCGGCCGTGCCGTTCTCGACCGCCTTGCGCACCCGCTCGGCGACGATCTCGGCCGCCTGCGCGCTCGACCGCTGAAGGATACAGACGAACTCCTCGCCGCCAATCCGGCCGACCATGTCGCCGTCGCGCAGCGCTGCCTTGGCACGCTGCGAAACCCGGCGGATCACGTCATCGCCGACAGCATGGCCATGCGTGTCGTTGATCCGCTTGAAATGATCGATGTCGAAGATCGCGACCGCGAGCGGCGCGCCATGCTCGCGCGCGCCGACGAGCGCGCGTTCAAGAAAGGCCAGCGTATGGCGCCGGTTCGGCAGCCCGGTCAGCATATCGGTATTCGCTACCCGCTCGGCAGCGCTGCGCGCGGCTTCCAGGATACGCGCATTCTCGACCGTTTCAGTCACATCCTGAATGGTGCCGAAAATGCCGACGGCTTTACCGCCCCGACTCTTTTCAATTGAGCCGTGAGATTTCACATAGCGGATTTCGCCGTCAGTGCGCCGGATGCGGCCCTGATATTCAAAAGCATGGCCGGTCCGGACGGCTTCGGCCAAAATCTTGCGGACCGCGGCCATATCCTCCTCGACATATTGCTCGACGCTATAGTCGACATCGACCGGGGTTCCGGGCTCCAGGCCATGGACGCGATAGGTCTGGTCCGACCACTGGATCGTCCAGCGGACCAGATCGACGCGCCAATGGCCGACCAGCGCTGCGGCCTCGGCCTGGACCAGCCAGCCGTTGCTCTGTTCCAGCCGCTTGGCGAGCCGCCGTTGCACGACCAGCAATGCCGCAAGCGGCAGCGTCGTAAAGAGCAGCGCCAACAGATAGAATTGCAGGAATAGCACGCGGACCTTCTGGCTGTCGTCGATCACCGCGATCGGCCCCGCCCCCTGCCCCGTCAGCAGCGAGGCGATGATCGTCACGATCAGCATACCCGTCGCGGCGCCGAACGGGCCGAGTCGGTACGCCGCGGCAACCACCGCGATGCACGGCAGGAATGTCGTCGGGAAATGCGATTGCGAAAAGGCCGTGGCGGTCACCGCTGCGGCGGCGGTCAGGATCAGGATCGCCTCGCTCTTCATGCGCGCGGACATATTGTCGAGCGCCTTGGTGTCGATCATCCGCGCGAGCATCACGATGGGCGGCGTGACGATCAGCATGCCGAGCGCAACCGTCGTGAGCCACGAAAAGAAGAAATCGACCCCCTTGCCCGCAAGCGCGGTCGCCACCGAAGCGCTGAGCGCGCTTGCCGACAGCGTTGCGATGCAGAAATCGCCCACCGGGCGCGGGGCCATGAACGACAGTTCGCTCGCATGACGGCGGCGGATCAGCCACAGCGCTGCGAAGGCTTCGGACGCATTGGCGAGCGTGAAAGCGGCCGACACGATCGGCGGCGTCCCGCCCAGAATATTCGCGGCGAGGCTGGCCGCCGCCATCCCTACAAAGGATGCTGCGTGCGCGCGGCGGGGCATCAGCAGCAACAGCGCCAGGAAATAGCCGCTCGGGGGCCAGACCGCGGCGATATTGTCGGCGCCTTTGGTCGCGTAGAGCGACAGGCTCGCCATCAGGAAATAGCCGAGCGCCGTCATCAGCGACCATAACGCCGCTTCGACTCCGGGAGAGAGCGATCGCGTCATATCCCGAATCTATCCGAAAACTGGAAAATAAACCGCTAACATTTGCTGCGGCTTAACCCGATTATACGGCAAAATCACGCGCGTTAAGATTCTAGTCGACCCCGCCGAAGGTCATGCCGACAATCTGCTCGACCTGCGCCTCGTCCCATTCGATCCGCCGGTCGAGGACGAGCATGGCGACGCCGTGCACAAGAGACCAGGCATGCAGAGCGGCAACTTCGGGATCGTCGAGGTGCGGCATTGTCTGCGCGATGCCTGCGCGGAGCAGATTATAGCCAACCTCGCCGCCGTCGGTGCCCGGTTCGCAGCGGTCACGCATCTGCCGCGTGAAGCTCAGCCGGAAGACCGCGGGTTCGTCATGGGCAAAGCGGACATAGGCGACTCCGACCGCCAGGAAACCCTGGCGCCCGCCGCCCGCCTTTAGCCACGCCTGCGCCTGCAACGCGCCGAGCCGGCGAAGCCCCTCATCGGCGAGCGCATCGAGCAGCGCCTCCTTGTCCGGAAAATGGCGGTAAAGTGCTGTCGCGCTGACTCCGACGTCGCGCGCCAGTGCCCGCAGGCCAAGCTCGGCGCCGTCGCCCTCTTCCAGCCGCTTGAGCCCAGCAGCGATCACCGCAGCGTGCAGATCGCCGTGATGATACGACCCCGAACTTCTGGCGTCGGCATTTTCTATGTTGACACTGTTATCTTCTTCGCTCATGTTGTCACCGTAAACATTCCGAGTCGCCAGTGCAATCCCCTCCACACTGCGCGACACTTTCGCCAACTTCCGTAAGGAGCATCACCATGGCAAGCAACGTCGAAAGCCTGATCCGGGGCGCCGTCACCAAAGGCATCGGCAAGGTCGCCGATTTCAACCGCAAGCGCCTCCCCCGCCCCACCGACGCACATCCCTATCTCACCGGCATCCACACCCCGATGACCGAAGAGTTCACGCTCGAGGGACTGCGCGTCGAAGGTGAAATCCCCGCCGCCCTCACCGGCCGCTACCTGCGCAACGGCCCGAACCCGGCGGTCGCGCCCGACCCGGCGAGCTATCACTGGTTCACCGGCGCGGGCATGGTCCACGGCATCCGCATCGAAGGCGGCAAGGCCGACTGGTACCGCAACCGCTGGGTCCGCGGCGCCGAGGCATGCGCCGTCCTCGGCGAGGACGTCCCGCCCGGCCCCCGCGCCGAAAGCAACGATGCGCCGAACACCAATGTCATCGGCGTCGACGGCCGGACTTTCGCGATCGTCGAAGCTGGCGGCAAGCCGGTCGAACTCGGTTATGAGCTGAACACGATTGCCCACAACCCTTTCGACGGTACGCTGAAGGGTCCGTACACCGCGCACCCGCACCTCGACCCGTTCACGGAAGAGATGCATTCGATCACCTATAAGGGCGACGATTTCAACACGGTCTGGCACGTCGTCGTCGACCAGCAGGCTCACGTCATCCGCGAACTCGCGATCCCGGTCAGCGATGGCCCCTCGATACACGACTGCGCGATCACCGAAAATTATGTGCTGATCCTCGACCTGCCCGTCACCTTCTCGATGTCGCGTCTGCTCGCGGGCTTTCGTTTCCCCTATGCATGGAATGAAAAGCATCAGGCGCGTGTCGGCCTCCTCCCCAGGAAAGGCACTGCGGACGACATCATCTGGGTTCCCGTCGAGCCCTGCTATGTCTTCCACCCCGCCAACGCGTTCGAGACCGCGGACGGCAAGATCATCGTCGACGTCGTCGCGCACGAAACGATGTTTGCCGAATCGACGCGCGGACCCGACAGCCAGAAGGCGCGCATGGAACGCTGGACGCTCGACCCCGCCGCGCGCACGTCGGTCCGCGCCGTCACCCACGACCATGCGCAGGAATTCCCGCGCTATGACGAGCGACTGACGACCAAACCCTATCGCTACGCCTATACGGTCGCGATTCCCGAGGCCGAAGCGTCCGAATGGCAGATCGCCGATACGCGGTTATTCCGCCACGACCTCGAGGAAGGCGCGACCGCCATCCACGACTTCGGCCCTGGCCGTCACCCCGGCGAGTTCGTCTTTGTCCCGCGCAGCGAAACCGGCGCGGAGGACGATGGCTGGCTGATCGGCCTCGTCGTCAACATGAACGACGAGACGACCGATCTCGTCATCCTGAATGCCGATGATTTTACCGGATCGCCACAAGCCGTCGTTCACCTGCCGCATCGCGTGCCGCCCGGGTTTCACGGGAACTGGGTCGCGGATTGACCACGTCAGGCCGCTTCATCAGCGCCTCTGTCACCCGCAGCGACCGTTCGTTGTCGACGTCGATCGCCGTTGCCCCGTTGCTTACGAGCAGCGGGGCAATGTCGACTTGAAGGTGGCGCGAGAGGCGCTGAAAGATGTGGTGGATCGGGCCGAGCCCGAAGCGAAAGCGTAGCAGGTTGATCAGGCCGAACGCCTGCATCACCCGGATCGGTTTCTTCACGAATTGGCCGCCGCCGCGGAAAGCCTCGGCGGCTTTCAGCGCGCCGCGATGGCCGATCCAATAGGCATTGCAGTTCGACACCGCGACGTCGGAAAATTCATAGAAGCGCCGTTGTCCCTCGGGATGCACTGCCAGCACATCCTCGCGCCGGGCAAGCGCGACGCCCGCCTCGATATCCAATCGCGCCGCTTCGGCACCGATCTCGGCGATCGTGGCAGCGGTCAGCAGGCAATTGTCGGCGGTCGTGATCAGCAACGGGAAACGCGCGGAGCCTGCGGCAAGCAGCACAGAATCGGCCAGATTGTCGGCGGCCGGAAGGACGACCAGCCGATCCCCCAGCAAATCGACGACCGGGTCGTTCAGATCGTCGATCAGGGCGGCATGATGCGTCGACACCAGCACCCGTTCGGCGTCGCTATCGGCGGCGCTTTCCAGCACATGTGCGATCATCGGTCGCCCTGCTACCGGCACAAGGCATTTGTCAGCGACGCCATGCGCCTCGGCAAGCGCATCGATCGCGCCCGGACGGCGGCCCGCGAGGATCAGGATCGAACCGCTCATGCCGCATCCCTCCGCGCGAACCCGACGAGTTGGCGGATCATGCTTTCGGACACGATCGTCTCGATCAGGTCGGCCTGGCTGAAGCCCGCGGCGACGGCGGCGCGGCCGAAGACCTTTTCCGACCAGAGGTTGCAATTCAGATTGACCTCGAGCAGCCGGATCTCACCCGTCGAAGAATCGACGCGAAACTCGAAACGACCATAATCGAAGGGCCGGAAGATTTCCGCCATCTGCGCCGTATATCGAGTCAGCGCCGCGCCGATCGCGGCGTCGTCGAACAGCTTCAGACTATATTTCTGGCTGCGATCGACCAGATCGCGCTTCTCCTGATAGGTGCGCAAATGGCCCGGGTCGGCCTGTTCGAAAATCATCATCGGCAGCATCGCCGGCTCACCATGCAGCGTGATCACGGGGACTTCGACGTCGCTGCCCTCGATGAAGGGTTCGACGATCGCGTCATGGTCGAGCGCGTGGATCTCGGCGATCGCCTGCGCGAGCTCGACGCGATCATGGGCATCGCGAATACCCCAGGACGCCGAGCTGTTGTTGGGTTTGATCACCCACCGCTTGGCAGGCGGGCAACGCGATGCATCGACAGGCGCGCCGCGACGGAAGATCGCCCAGGGCGCCGTCGGAATGCCCCGCGCCGAGGCCTCCAGCTTGGTCAGATGCTTGTCGTCGGACAAGCCGCGCACGATCGGCGACGCACCGACATAGCGAAGCCCCAGCCGGTTGCAGAGCAGCGGCAGAAGCATCTCGCTGTTATAAAAACCGCCGCGGTTCAGCAGGGGAAAGACGAAGTCGGCGGTCGGCCGGTCGAACAGGTCGGCGTAATTGTCGGCCACGACGAGCGGCATGCCAAGCGCCTCCAATATCTCGCGCGTTTCGCGATGATAAAGCGCATGATTGCCGTCCTCGCTATGGAGTCCGCCGGTCCATTTCGCATGTTTGGCGATGAAGAGAAGGCGCTGCGTGTCGCGCAAGCGATCGGGCAGCCGGGTGGGTGCAAGGTCGTTGGTTCGCATGTGACGCTCTGACCACGCGCAAGTTTCACGCGCATGACCTTTTGATGACCGGGCTGCAACCAAAACGCCAAATCACTGTCATCTTCGGCCGGTACTTCGGCGCCATAGCCCCCTGCCGATCGGATATGCCGCCATGCTTCTGAACCCCAAAAGCTTCGAAAAAAAAGCGCCCTCGTCGAACAGCCGCCACGCTGCGCGGCTCGCGTCGGCACTGGTCAGCGGCGGCGATGGCCGCATCCGGCTCGACGCGCAGGGGCGCAATCAATATTTCGCCAGCGCTGCGCCGAGCGACGCGCTCGCTTATGGCTCGTCGACGATCAGCAGCATTTCGGAACAGGCGTTCGAGACGTTGATCGGCCAGTGGCGCGACAGGCTCGACCGGCCGGTCGCTGCCACCGACTATGCCGGAGGTCTCGCCGCCATTCGCAATCGGCTCGCCGCCTATTTCGGTCTCGCGGGCGATGACGCGATCGTCTTTGCGGCGTCGGGTACCGACCTCGAATATGTCGGCCTTGCCGCGGCCCTCGACGGGCGACCGCTGACGGCGGTGCTTCTTGGCCGCGACGAAGTCGGCAGCGGCTGCATCCACAGCGCTGCTGGTCGCTTCTTTGCCGCCGAAACCGCTACCGGCGCGCGCGTCGTAGCGCAGGCGGCCATCGACCCCGCTTTCGCCGGAACCGAGCTGATCGATGTCGCGGTACGCGACGCCGCGGGGCGACCGCGTGCGTCCGCCGCGGTCGCTGCCGAGCTTTCGCTTCATGTCGAGCGCGCCGCCGCCAATGGCCGCCGCGCGGTCGTGCATGTCGTTCATGGCTCGAAATCGGGCCTCGCGCTTCCTGCGCTTCCGGACGTCGAGCGGCTTGTTGCGAGGCATGGCGATGCGATGGCGATCGTCGTCGATGCCTGCCAGCTTCGCATCACGCCCTCGATCGTCCGTCGATACCTCGATCTCGGCTGCGTCGTGCTGATGACGGGATCGAAATTCGCGGGCGGCCCGCCGTTCAGCGGCTTTGCACTCGTCCCGGCGGCGATCCGCGAGCGGGCGCTGCCGCTTCCCCAAGGCTTCCGCCGCGTGGCAAACCGCGCCGAGTGGCCAGCCGACTGGCCCGGTGCAGACGGTTTGCATGCGAGCAGAAATTTCGGCCTGCTCGTGCGCCTCGAGGCCGCCCTCTTCGAAATGGAGCGCTTCGCCGCGCTGCCCGCCGAGCGCGTCACGCACGTCGCGGCGCGCTTCAGCCATCACGTCATGCGCCTCGTCAAACGACTCGAGCTAGCCGAAGTCGCGGGCGCGGGGACGAGCTGCCTCGCCACCGAAACGCTGCGCACGCTCGACCTGTCGGCGCGCTGGCCGCAATGCGATTTCGACGCCGCAAAGGCGATGCACGGCCATATCGCCCGCCAGTCGCGCCAGTGGCTGGGGCAGGAAATCCGCCTCGGCCAACCGGTCAAGACGCACCCGCTTGCTGACGGACGAATGGCGGGAACGCTGCGCCTGTCACTGTCGATGCCGCTGATTGTAGAGATGGCAGCGTTTGCCGATATCGCCTTGGAAGAGCGGCTCGACCGTGACATGTCGCTGATCGGTGCAGCGATTTCGGCCGCGGGCGCCATGGTTCTCGCTACGCCGCAGACGGCACCCATCGACTGACCGCCAAAGCGGTTTCGAGGCGGGACGAACAGGCACGAAATCTTCGCCGCGCCGTCAGCGACGCACGGCTCATCGCGGAAACACAGGCCGTCGGGCAGCGCTTTGCACGCACGGTTCGTTGCTCCCTCACTATGATGAAAAATGCTCCCCTTATCCGCCCCGCCGCGAGCGCGATTGCCGCGTTCCTGGTCCTGTCCACTCCCGTCGCTTTCGCGCAGGAAGCGCCGACCATGCCGATGGCCCCGCCCGTCGTCGCGCCGCCGGCGTCGGCCCCGCCGACGGTGCAACCGCCCGCCGCTGTTGCCCCTGCGACGGCGCCGACCGCGCAGCCCGTGATCCGCGTGCCTCTTGATCTGCCTCCCGTGCCCAAGGTCGTCGAACGCGAGGCCGCAACGCCGCCCCGCGCCCGTGCCGAGCGTCCCGCTGCGCGCGCCCGCGCTGCTCAGCCTGCACCGGCCCGCGTCACAGCCGCACGAGCAGAACCCGTGGCCGCCGAACCAGTGGCGATAACGTCTGCGCCGATCGACGATGTCGCGCCGATTGCGCCGCCCGTCGTAGAACCGGTTCAGCCGGTGGCCGAGGCTGCTCCCGCGCCCGTTGCAAAAGCAACGACCAGCGGTGACAGCCTCCCCTGGGAAATCGCTGGCGGCGCTGCGGCGTTGCTGATCGCCGGCGGGGCGGGTCTCGCCTTTGCGCGTCGCCGCCGTGCGTCAACCGAAGTGTGGGATTTTGACAACAGCGCGTCGAACGCCGAATGGGCCCCGACCACAGAACCGACCTTCGTGGCCCGCGAGGAAACGATCGTGGCGTCGCCGCCCGCACCGGCATCGCAAGCCAATACCCCGAGTTTTGCCACTGCGCCGCACGGCAGCATGGGGCGACATGAAGCCTTGGCAATGGCCGGCCCAACGCCCGAAAACCCGTTCCCGACGCTGAGCAAAAGGTTGGCCCGCGCGCGTTTTCTCGACCGTCAGGAACGCACGGAATATGATGCGACGCTCGTCAGCCAGCAGGAACCGGCCCGTAAGCCGGTGAGCGCATGGGAGATCGCACAGCGGCAGGCGCCGGTTGCGCCGACCGAACAGGAAGTGCGCCGCCTCGAACCCGGCCGCACGGTCCGCACGGATCTGAAGCCCAGCTGGACGAAAAGCTGAGCCGCTGCGGCAAATAGAAAAGCGAATAGAAAAAGGGCGGCGCCGCAAAACGGCACCGCCCTTTTTTTTCGTAATCGGCTTGCGCCGGATTACTTCAGTTCGACGGTCGCGCCGGCGCCGAGCAGCTTGGCCTTCAGCTCTTCAGCTTCTGCCTTGTTGACGCCTTCCTTGACGGCCTTCGGCGCGCCTTCGACGAGCGCCTTGGCTTCGCCAAGACCCAGGCCGGTGATCGCACGGACTTCCTTAATCACGTTGATCTTGTTGCCGCCGTCACCCGTCAGGATGACGTCGAATTCGGTCTGCTCTTCAGCAGCCGGGCCGGCAGCGGCAGCGGCCGGAGCGGCAGCAACAGCAGCGGCGGCCGAAACGCCCCACTTTTCTTCGAGCAGCTTCGACAGGTCAGCCGCTTCGAGGACGGTCAGCGACGACAGTTCTTCAACGATCTTTGCAAGATCAGCCATGTTCATTCTCCATCAGAACCGGGATGTCCCGGCAGTAGTTTCAGTTCAGTTCGAAATCACGCTGCTTCTTTGGCGGCATATGCGCCAAAAACCCGCGCCAACTGGCCGGCCGGGGCTGCAGCAATCTGCGCAACCTTGGTGGCCGGAGCCTGCACCAGACCGATGATCTTGGCGCGGAGCTCGTCGAGCGAGGGAAGCGAAGCCAGCGCCTTCACGCCATTCACGTCGAGGACGACGTCGCCCATGCCGCCACCAACGATCTCAAGCCGATCGTTGGTCTTGGCAAATTCCACGGCGATCTTCGCAGCCGCGACCGGGTCGGTCGAGGTTGCAAGGGCCGTGGGGCCGGTCAGCAGATCGCTGAGCCCGCCATAGGACGTGCCATCGAGCGCGATTTTGGCAAGACGGTTCTTCGTGACGCGAAAGTCGGCCCCCGCATCGCGCATTTGCTGGCGCAGCACCGTCGACTGGGCGACGGTCATGCCGAGATTGCGGACGACCACAACCGAGGCAGCTGACGACAGCGTAGCGTTCAGCGAAGATACGGCTTCGGCCTTTTCAGTACGATCCATGCCTATACTCCACTCATCTGCCCGGATGCGCGCACGCCAATACGCACGCGCCGCCGGGCGGCTAACACACGCAAATGCCGCTGCGAGCCAAGGCTCACCTGCATTTGCGCAACGATGTCCGATGGGGTCGGTCAAGCCGCGTCACCTGCATGGCAGGCGGGCGACCGATAGAAGACTGTTCCCCGTCTCGGCTGGAAATTAAGAAGGGCATAGTCCCTTCACCAACTGTCTCGGACGGAATTGTCACGGGCGAACCCGCGGCAACACGGGGGCGCTCATAGCGGCTATGGGCGGCAAGTCAAGGAAATCGGCGGAAGTTGGCGAAAGTTGGCGAAAGTGTCGCGTCGCGTGCATTCGGGCTCTTGCAAAGTTTGTTTCAAGATATATCTTAGACCCATCGAATCGCATGAAGGAGTATAAGATGCGACATGAAATGAACCGGCATGGGTGCGACGAGCGCCATGCCATGCGCCGCATGATGCGGCAGGCGATGCGCCACGGCGGCTTGGGCCACGGACGCGGCTTCGGGCGCGGCTTTGGCGGGCGCCACGGGCAAGACGACGACGGACAGGGCCGCCGCCGGCGGATGTTCGACAGCGGCGAGCTGCGGCTCGTCCTCTTGAAGCTGATCGCCGACGAACCGCGCCACGGATACGACCTTATCCGCCAGATCGAAGAGTTGACCGGCGGCGCCTATGCGCCGAGCCCCGGCGTCATCTATCCCACACTGACCCTGCTGGGCGACATGGGATTGATCGAAGCGGCCGACAGCGACGGCGCCAAGAAATTGTTCGCGATCACCGACGCTGGCCAGGCCGAACTCGCCGCGAACAAGGAGATCATCGAAAGGCTGATCGCACGCCTGACCGAAGTCGGCGAGGAACGCCAGCGCACCGACAGCGCGTCGGTCCGCCGCGCGATGGGCAATCTGAAGGCCGTGCTGGTGAACCGGCTGGGCGACCGCGATCTCGACGAGGCGACGTTGCACGAGGTGGTGGCGCTGATCGACGAAGCGGCGCAGAAGATCGAACGACTGTGATGGCGGCCGCCGCGGTCGCGGTAGTGCCGACGGCACATGCGAGCAAATATCTGCAGCAGCTGTGCAAGCACTGGCAACATAATCTGGCGGTCGAATTCACCCCCGACCACGGCTCCGTGACCTTCCCCAAGGATGCGCGCGGGGCCACCTGGGCAAGCGACGCGATCGTCACCTTCGATGCGGGCGCCGACGCGCTGTCGGTCCGCATCGATGCCAGCGGCGACGAGCATGTCGAGGCGATGAAAGGCGTTGTCGCGCGCCACCTCGACCGCTTTGCGTTCCGCGAGGCGCCGTTGGCGTTCGACTGGAGGTCCGTCGCCTAAGCCCGCGTGATCCCGGACCCTTCGACAGGCTCAGGACAGGCTTGATCCGGGACCCACGTCCAGCATCGAAGTCCTGGGCGTCGGATCAAGTCCGGGGTGACGAAGGCGGGGAATAATCCGATAATTATCGTTTTTCGATAATATCGATTGACGATATGAATGAATCACGTCATATCATTCTCCGATAAATAATTGATCGGAGAACGATATGCCTATCGCCAATCCAACCCTGCTCGGCGCGACGCGCGGTTTGCTCTGGTTGATCCTGGGGCTGGTCGCGGCGGCAGCGCTGCTCGTGCTGGTCGTCAGCGGCGCGCTGATCGCAGCGTGGCCCGAGGTGCTGGTCGAGATCAAGAACAGCAAAAGCTTCATCGACGCCGCGGCGATCCGCCCGCTGCTCGGACTGCTGATGGTGCTGTTGCTGACCATCCTCGCGGGAGCGGCCTATATGTTGCGCCAGTTGCAGGGCCTCGTCGCCAGCGCGGCGACCGACCCCTTCATCCCCGCCAACGCCGGACGGCTGCGGCATATCGGCTGGGCGCTGGTCGTCGTGCAGCTTGTCGCGATCCCGCTCGGCTGGGTCGCGCGCCGGATCGCCGACGCGGGAGGCGACCTGCATGCCATGGGCGGCTTCTCGCTCGGCGGCGTGCTCGCCATCCTGCTCGCCTTCGTCCTCGCCGCGGTCTTCGATCAGGGCGCCGCGATGCGCGACGAGTTGGAAGGGACCGTCTGATGGCGATCGTCGTGAAACTGGACGATCTGCTTCACGCGAAGCGGATGACGCTGACCGACCTGTCCGACCGCATCGGCATCACGCTGGCCAATCTGTCGATCCTCAAGACCGGCAAGGCCAAGGCGATGCGCTTTTCGACCCTGGAGGCGATTTGCACCGAACTCGAGTGTCAGCCCGGCGACTTGCTGGCGTTCGAAGCCGACAGCTGAAGACAGCGCGGCGCACAGCTGGCCCCGTTCCGCTTCCCCGGGCGGAACGGGGCCTTTTCTGTTTTCGGCCCCTTCTGCTTTCGGAACGCAACGCCGCGCCGACAGTTTGAAAGAGATGGCGGCCAGTGGGCCGCCTTTCGCATGAAAGGAATATTCGTGACCGATGCCCAGGGGCTGCTTTGCCCGACTTGCCGCGTGAATTTGACGATGTCCGAGCGTCAGGGGATCGAGATCGACTATTGCCCGCAATGCCGCGGCGTCTGGCTCGACCGCGGCGAACTCGACAAGATCATCGAGCGCAGCGAGGGACCCCCAGCCGCCTCGCCACCGCCGCGCCAGGCCACGCCGCAGCCCGAATATCGCGAGCAGCGCCATGATGGCGACCGATATGGCAAGCCCTACAAGAAGAAGAGCTATACCAAGAGCTTCCTGAGCGACCTGTTCGATTGAACCGCTGTCGCCAGATCCGTGATCCCCGGCGAAAGCCGGGGCCCATGCGACTTGGAGCAAGGCGGCCTTGGGCCCAAGCTTACGACGGGCGCGACGATCGGTTTCAACCGACGATCGCGTTACGCCGCGCGTAGAGGAAGTAGACGACCAGACCCACCACGTTCCAGATGCCGAACCAGATCTGCGTCTTGGCCGGCAGGCTGAGGAACAGATAGAAGCAGCCGAACACGGCGATGCCGCCGACAAGCCATGGCATCGGCGTGCGGAATGTGCGCGGCGCGTCGGGCGCGCGGCGACGCATGATGAGCATGCACACCGATACGGCAGTGAACGCCGCCAGCGTGCCCGCATTCGCCAGCGCCGCCAGCTCGGCGAGCGGAATGAAGCCCGCGAGGATCGCGACGACGATCGCGGTGAAGATGGTGATCCGCACCGGCGTGCCGCGCGACGACAATTTGGCGAGGCTCTTGGGCAGCAGGCCATCGCGCGCCATGGTGAAGAAGATGCGGCTTTGCCCGAAGAAGAAAGCCAGGATCACGGTCGGCAGCGCGACCACCGCCGAGAGCGCGAGATATTTCGCCGCGCCGGGCTGACCAAGTTCGCGCAGGATCAGCGCGAGCGGTTCAGGGCTGTTCGCGAAGTGGCTGTAGCTGATCGAGCCGACCGCAGCGACCGCGACGAGGATGTAGATCAGGACGCAGGCGAACATCGACCCGACGATCCCGATCTTGAGATCGCGATCGGGATTCTTCGCTTCCTCGGCCGCCGTCGCGATCGCATCGAAGCCATAGAAAGCGAAGAAAATGATCGCCGCCGCCGCCATGACGCCGCGCTCGACGCCGTCGGGTCCGACATGCTTGGCAAAGCCGAACGGGCTGAACGGTTCGAGGTTCGCGGCATCGAACGCCGGCAGCGCGACGGCAACGAACACCGCCAGCGCGATGATCTTCACGATCACGAGGATGGCATTGACCGTCGCGCTCTCGCGCGTCCCGTAGAGAAGCATTCCCGCGACGATCGCGATGATCGCGATCGCCGGCAGATTGACGATGCCGCCAAGCTCGGGCCCTTGCATCAAGGTCATCGGGACGCCGGCCCATGCCTGCAGCAAGGGCGCCGCGTAGCCCGACCAGCCAACCGCAACCGCGCTGACGACAAGCGAATATTCGAGGATCAGGCTCCACCCGACGATCCACGCGATAAGCTCACCGATCACGACATAGCTGTAGGTATAGGCGCTTCCCGAGGCGGGGATCATCGTCGCCATTTCGGCATAGGCGAGCGCAGCACAGGCGCAGATCAGGCCCGCGACGGCGAAGGAGAGGATGACCGCAGGGCCTGCCTTGTCGGCGCCGACGCCGATCAGCGTCAGGATGCCGGTGCCGACGATCGCCCCGACGCCGAGCGCGATGAGGTGCGGCCAGCTGAGCGTTCGCGCGAGTGCATGTCCGTCCTGATGGTCCGGGACGATGGGTTTGCGGCGCAGCAGGCTGTCGGTCATTCTGGGCTCCCCTTTGTTCTTGGGCCTGTTTGTAAGGGGGCTAACGCCGGGCGCAACCCTTCCCCGTCACCCCGGACCTGATCCGGGGTGACGAAAAATTAAAGCAGCCCCTCGATCGCTTCGGCCAGCGCCACGTCGCGTTCGGACAGCCCCTCGGCATCGTGCGTCGTCAGCAATATGTCGACGCGGTTATAGACGTTCGACCATTCGGGGTGATGGTCCATCTTTTCGGCGACGATCGCGACGCTCGCCATGAAGCCGAAGGCGCGGGCGAAATCTTCGAACTTGAACTGGCGCGTGATGCCGTCGCGTTCGGGTTCATGCGTCCAGTCGGGGAAGCGGGCGAAGAGCGCGGCGCGCTGTGCATCGTCGAGTTTCTGGACCATTTTCTTCTCCGGCTGGTAAAGGGCGTGCCGCCGCCATAAGGAAGGGCGCGATGAGCGACAAGAGTGCCCTGCCCCGACTTCCGGCCGGTTGGACCGGAACCGCCCCCGATGCCGACGCGCTGTTCGCGATGGCCGAGGCGGCGCTCGATACGATGCCCGAGGTGTTCAAGCCGCACATTCGGGACGTCGTGATCGCGGTCGAGGAATTCGCCGACGACGACATCCTGAAATCGCTCGATATCGAGCATCCATACGACCTCACCGGCCTCTACGAAGGCCGCCCGCTGACCGAGCGCAGCATCGATGCGAGTGGCGGCATGCCCGACCGCGTGACGCTGTACCGCGTTCCGCTGCTCGTCGAATGGATCGAAGGCGGCGAACGGCTCGACTGGTTGGTGCGCCACGTGCTTATCCACGAGATCGGCCATCATTTCGGCTTCTCCGACGATGACATGCACGCACTCGAGGCGATAACGTGAGCGAGCAACCGCGCGCGGGGGGCATGAGCATCCTGCTGCGGCTCGACAGCGTGGCGTGTATCCGCGGCGACCGGCTGTTGTTCGAGGATCTGTCGCTGACGCTGGCGCGCGGCGATGCGCTGTGGCTGCGCGGCCCGAATGGCGCGGGCAAGTCGAGCCTGATCCGGCTGGCGGCAGGGCTGTTGCGGCCGGCCGCTGGCACCGTCGAACGCCGCGAGCGCGTTGCGCTGATCGACGAAGCGTCAGCGCTCGACACCGAATTGCCGCTGCGCCGCGCGATCGATTTCTGGGCGCGGATCGATACGGTCGATGGCCACGCGGTCGACCGCGCTATGGACGAAATGGCGCTGGCCCCACTTGCCGAGGTGCCGGTGGCGATGCTGTCGACCGGCCAGCGCAAGCGCGCGGCGATGGTGCGCGTGATCGCGAGCGGAGCGCCGATCTGGCTGCTCGACGAGCCCGCGAACGGCATGGACGATGCGGCACAGGCGCGCCTGGTCGCGGCGGTGGCGAAACATCGCGCGAATGGGGGTGCGGTGCTGCTGGCCTCGCACTTCGCGCTGGGAATAACGGACCTCGCCGAACTCGACATGGGGGTGCTGGCATGACCGCGCTGATCGCGCTGTTCTGGCGCGACCTGCGGCGGGCGTGGGGCAGCGGGGCGCTGTGGCTTCCGGTGCTGTTCTTCCTGCTCGTCGCGACCGCCTTTCCCTTTGCGGTCGGCCCCGATGCGCCGCTGCTGCGGCGCGCGGGCGGCGGGATGGTGTGGGTGGCGGCGCTGCTCGCAGCGCTGTTGCCGATCGACCGGCTGGTGCGGCCCGACAAGGATGCCGGAGTGCTCGATCAGCTCGCGGTGCGCGGCTTTGCCGACGAAGTGATCGCGGCGGTGAAGATCGGCGCGCATGCCATTGGTTTCGGCCTGCCTTTGCTGATCGCGCTGTTGCCGGCGGCGGCGCTGCTAGCGCAGGATGGCGCGCGGGTCGCAACGCTGGCGACGGGGATCGCCATCGCCATCCCCGCGCTCGCGTCGCTCGCGGTGCTGAGCGCGGCACTGACCGCGAACCTCAGGGGCGGCAGCGCGATCGGCGGCCTGCTCATCCTGCCGCTTGCGGTGCCGATGCTGATCTTTGGCGCCGGGATGCTCGATCCGTCGGCGCGCGGAGCGGTGAAACTGCTGGCGGCGGCGAGTTTGTTGCTGACGGTGATCGGGCCGTTCGCGGCCGGGGCGGCGCTGCGGGGTTTGCGGGAGTAGCGCTCCTCGTCACCCCGGACATGATCCGGGGTCCATGACTTCGACGCAGCTGTGGATCCCGGATCAAGTCCGGGATGACGAGCGGATCAAGTCCGGGATGGCGATAGGTGTATGAAACCGCGCCGCTTGCTGTGACGCGCAACAGAAAAGGGCCGGAGTTTCCTCCGGCCCTTTTCTGTATCAAGTGCCGATCGAAATCAGGCGCCGGTGACGTCGGCCGTATCGACCTTCACGCCGGGGCCCATCGACGACGACAGCGCGATCTTGCGGACATATTTGCCCTTCGCGCCGGCCGGCTTCGACTTGACGATCGCATCGACGAACGCGTCGAAGTTCTGGCGAAGCTTTTCCTCGCCGAACGACAGCTTGCCGATGCCGGCGTGGATGATGCCGGTCTTTTCGACGCGGAATTCGATCTGGCCGCCCTTGGCTGCTTTGACCGCTTCGGCGACGTTCGGGGTGACGGTGCCCAGCTTCGGGTTCGGCATCAGGCCCTTCGGACCCAGCGTCTTGCCGAGGCGGCCGACGATGCCCATCATGTCCGGCGTCGCGATGACGCGGCCATAGTCGAGGTTGCCCGCGAGCATGTCTTCCATCAGGTCTTCGGCACCGACCTTGTCGGCACCGGCGGCCAGCGCCTTGTCGGCGTTGTCGCCGCGCGCGAACACGGCGACCTTGACGTCCTTGCCGGTACCGGCGGGCAGCGTCACGACGCCGCGGACCATCTGGTCGGCGTGGCGCGGATCGACGCCCAGGTTCATCGCGACTTCGAGCGTTTCGTCGAACTTGGCCGAGGCCAGCTCGCGAACGGTCTTCAACGCTTCGTCGACGCTGTGCAGTTTCAGCGCGTCAACCTTGCCCTCGAGGGCCTTCTGCTTTTTGGTCAGCTTTGCCATGGGGTCAGCCCTCCGTCACTTCGAGGCCCATCGAGCGGGCGCTGCCTTCGATGATCTTCGTCGCCTGTTCGATGTCGTTCGCGTTGAGATCCTTCATCTTGATCTCGGCGATTTCGGCGAGCTTCGAGCGGGCGATCTTGCCGCCGCTGATCTTACCGGGCTCCTTCGAACCCGACTTCAGGTTCGCGGCCTTCTTGATCAGATAGCTTGCCGGCGGCGTCTTGGTGACGAACGAGAAGCTCTTGTCGGCGAATACGGTGATGATGGTCGGGGTCGGGGTGCCCTTTTCCAGGGAATCGGTCGCGGCGTTGAACGCCTTGCAGAATTCCATGATGTTGACACCGCGCTGGCCGAGTGCCGGCCCGAGCGGCGGCGAAGGGTTTGCGGTCCCCGCCGGAACTTGCAGCTTGATGTAGCCGCTGATCTTTTTAGCCATGATGGCCTCCTATCTTTCTGTCGCCTCTTTCGACAGGCCCAACACAGGCCGGTCGAAGTGAGCTCAAAATAAGCGGTCGAACAGAAGGGCATCACCCCTTCCTCCCGCGCGGAATCACGCCCGTATCTGACGCGAAGCGGCGCGCATAAGCGCAAACGCCCCGGAAAACAAGCCTTATGCGGCCGAGGGATCGTAGCGGATCAGCCCTTCCTGCACGGTCGAGGCAATCAGCGTGCCGTCCTGGCGATAGATGCGGCCGCGGTTGATGCCGCGTGCGCCGCCGCTCCAGTCGCTGTCCATCACATAGACGAACCAGTCATCAACGCGGACATCGTCGTGGAACCACATCGCATGATCGAGGCTGGTCGAAGAGACGCCCGGCGTATCCCAGGTCAGGCCATGCGGCATCATCGCGGTCGAAAGAAGCCCCATGTCGGACGCATAAGCGAGCAGCGCGCGGTGGATCAGAGGATCGTCGCCGACCGGCGAGGAAATGCGGAACCATTCATAATGCCGCGTCGCGCGCTCGGACGGCGGCGGGCGAAAGCTGCGCACCTCGAACGGATGCATGTGCGCGACGTGCGCAATGCGGTCATCGGAGATGGCCGGATCGACGGCGACGAAGTCGGCGAAGTCCCAGCATTCCTCGGGCGGCAAGATGCCTTCCATCGGGATCTGATGAGCCAGCCCCTGTTCGGGCACATGGAAGGAGGCGGTCAGGTTGAAGATCACCTTGCCGTCCTGGCGCACGACGACGCGGCGATTGGCAAAGCTGCGCCCGTCGAAGTCGCGGTGAACGCGGAAATGGAGCGGCTTCGATTCATCGCCGCCGCGCAGAAAATAGGCGTGGAGCGAGTGGATGCTCTTGCCGGGATCGACGGTGCGCGCCGCGGCGACCATCGCCTGCGCGATCACCTGGCCGCCGAAGATGCGGTTGCGGCGCGGGGTCTTGAACGCGGGATAGGTGAACTCGTCGGGCTCGTCCGCCGCTTCGAGCGCGAAGAGATGGACGATATGGCGGACAAGGCGCGCGCGATCGACGCTCGCGAAAATCGCGCGCGCATGGTCGGCGCGAGCCTGCATCTCTTGGGGAGTGAGCGATGTCATGTGACGGCCTGCCCTTTGCCGGTCGCCCCCGCGAAGGCGGGGGCCGCTGTCGGCATAGCGCAAGGCTGCCGACGGCCCCCGCCTTCGCGGGGGCGACGCTTATTTCATGCGTTCGACCTGCTCGAAATCGAGCTCGACGGGGGTCGCGCGGCCGAAGATCGACACCGACACCTTGACGCGCGCCTTGTCGAAGTCGAGTTCCTCGACGATGCCGTTGAAGCTTGCGAACGGACCCTCGAGCACCTTGACCTGGTCGCCGATTTCATAGTCGACGCGAATTTCGGTCTTCGGACGCGCCGCGGCCTCTTCCTTGCTGTTCAGGATGCGCGCGGCCTCGGCCTCGCTGATCGCCTGCGGCTTGCCCATCGAACCCAGGAAGCCGGTGACCTTCGGCGTGTTCTTGACGAGGTGATAGACATCGTCGCTCATCGTGAGCTTGGCGAGGACATAGCCGGGGAAGAATTTCCGCTCGGCCTGCACCTTCTTGCCGCGCTTGACTTCGGTCACCGTTTCGACCGGCACTTCGACCGCCTCGACGAAATCGGTCAGCCCCATGCGCTCGGCTTCGGCGAGAACCGAATCGCGAACCTTGTTCTCGAAGCCCGAATAGGCGTGAATGATGTACCAGCGCGCCATGATGCGTGTCCCTTTTAAGTCCTTTGGCTCCGCGATTTAGCGCGCGAGCGACGTCAGCCAGCTGACGAGAAATTTGAAAACCGTATCGACGCCGAAGAAGAAGAGCGACAGGATCGTGGTCATGATCAGCACCAGGATGGTGGTCTGCACCGTCTCGCGGCTGGTCGGCCACACGATCTTGGTGGCTTCGGTCTTCACCTGGTTGACGAATTCGCCAATTTTGGGCCTGGCCATGTCGCGCGTCCTGTCCTTCAAACGTCCAATGATCCGGGCCAGATGGGTAGCCGCCCCCCGCGCGTCAACCGCGCTTCAGGCAATAGTCCGCCCACCCTCCCCGAGCAGGTCGGCGAAAGGCGGAAGGAAAACGGCGCATCTGTCCGAATGATGCGGCCTTTACCGGTGCGATCCGGCGATTGCAAGTCAAAGGGGGGCGTGCCGATGCGCAAGGCGGCGTTGCAGCAGGACAAGCAGGCCGATCATCACGATCCAGCTCGCGGTCGGCTGCAACGCGAACAGCAGATGCAGCCCGCGTGCCGCCGATCCGTCGCCCTTCGGGTCGAAGCCGATCAGGTCGAGCAGAATATAACTGACCGCGATCGCGGCGGCGACGCCGAACTTTTGCATCAGGTTCAACAGCGCGAACAGAAAGGCAGAGCGGTTGCGACCGCAGCGCGTCGCATCTTGCGGGATCAGGTCGGCCAGCATCGAATAGGTGAAGAGCAACCCGACGAAACCCGTCCCCAGCAGCATCGAGAAACCCGCCGCCTGCGCAAAGCCGTTCGGCGGTTGCGCCAGTGTCGCCAGCAACAGGGTCGAGGTCAGGACGCCCATCGCCATCATCATCGGCGGTTTGCCGAAGCGGCGCGCGAGGAAGGTCCACACCGGCGAGGCGAGCGCTCCGCCGATGAAGCTTGCGAACAGCAGCAGCGCGCTTTGGGTGTCTAGATCGAGCACCGCTGCGGCGAAGAAGATGAAGAGCGAGGTCAAAGATCCGAAAGCGAAGCTGTTGAGAAACTGGACCCCGAACAGCAGAAGCAGCGGAGGGAAGGACAGCGTCGCGCGAAGCTCCGCACGCCAGCCGATCCCCTGTTCCACCATGATGGCGCGCGGCGGAATGCGGCCGATCGCGAACAGCGCGACCGGCGCCATGATCAGGAAGATGCTGGCATAGGCCATGATCCGCCCCTGCAGGCTGATCCCCGGCATCAGAAGCTGCGCCGCCGCGGGCGCCGCAAAGGCGACGATCAGCGCGATCTTCGAAAACCAGTCGCGCATGCCATAGAGCAGCGCGCTATCGGCGGGTGTCCGGACCAGCGCCGCGCCCCACGACAGCTGCGCGACTTCATAGAGGCTGAAACTCGAATAGAAGAAGATCATCGCGACAAAGAGCGCCGCGAATGGCAGGCGGTCACCGACCGTCACGATCAGCAGCAGCAACAGCGCGAGAGGCAGCAGCGCGCGCAGCATCCAGCGCCGGTGCGCGCCAATCCCCGGCTGGACGCGATCGACGACAGACCCGATCAGCGGATCGACGATCCCGTCCCAGATCGTGGTCAGCGAAAAGAGCAGGCCGACCAAGCCGACCGCGATCACTCCGCCTTCGGCAATATAGGGCGGCAGATAGACGCTGAACGGCAGGCTGAGGATGACCGTCGGCCCGGCGGTCGCCGCATAGGCCGCCACTACGCGCGGCCGCAAAGCCGATGCTTCGGGCGGTTGATCGGGCAATGGCAGGGCGGTCGAGGCCAAGTCGAAGGCTCCCCTCAGGACGCGTCAAGCTTTCAACTATTTACAGCGATGTCAACAGTCGCTCACCCGGGCGCGGTTATTTTCATCAGCACCAGACCCGCAACGATCAGCAGCGCGGCGACGATCCGCATCGCGCTCGCCGCTTCGCCCAGAACCGCGATCCCGACCACGAACGCGCCGACTGCACCAATCCCCGTCCAGATCGTATAGGCCGTCCCCAGCGGCAGCGATTTCATCGCCAGCGAGAGCAAGGCGAAGCTTGCGATCATGGCGACGAGGGTGACGATGGTCGGACCGGGGCGCGTAAAGCCGTCCGACTGTTTCATGGCGAAAGCCCAGATGATTTCGAACAGTCCGGCGATCGTCAGGTAAATCCATGGCATGGCAGCCTCCATCCAGAGCTGCCGGGCCGTCCCGGACTTGAACCCGCGTCGAGCGGGGAGGACGTGGCCTCTGCTTTTGCCGCCTAGCAGGGTCGGCGGGCTTCGGACATTCAATTTCACGCGTCAAAACCGCCTGGTGCCGAACCAGCATCACCGTGCATCGCCCCTCGCTCTTGTCAGTTTTGCGAATGCATCTGTTGGCACTATCGGCCTATCATGCACGATCCCTTCGGCCTGGCGGCACCGGCGGGACAGGTCCTTATGTCGGCGCAGCGGGAGAATATCGTGGTCCAATTGTTCGAGCCGTTCGCGATCGGCGGGCTGTCGCTCGCCAATCGCATCGTCATCGCCCCGATGTGCCAATATTCGGCAGAAGAGGGATGCATGACCGACTGGCACATGATGCACCTGGGCCAGCTCGCGGTCTCGGGCGCGGGTGCCCTGACGATCGAGGCCACCGCCGTGTCGCCGGACGGGCGCATCAGCTATGCCGATGTCGGCCTGTACGACGATGCCACCGAAGCGGCGATGGGGCGCGTCCTGTCCGCCATCCGGCGCTGGACGGACATCCCCGTCGCGATCCAACTCGCACATGCCGGCCGCAAGGCGAGCACGGCGAAGCCATGGCGCGGCGGCGGCCAGATTGCGCCCGATGCCGTCGATGGGTGGCAGACCGTCGCCCCGTCGAATATCCCGTTCCTCGATAGCGAGAACCCGCCCGCCGCGCTGGACGGTGCGGGGCTGGACCGGATCCGCGCGGCCTTTGCCGATGCCGCCGCCCGCGCCGCGCGGCTGGGGATCGACGCGATCCAGCTACACGCCGCGCACGGCTATCTGCTCCATCAATTCCTGTCGCCGCTGTCGAACAGGCGCGACGACGACTATGGCGGCAGCCTGGAAAACCGGATGCGCTTTCCGTTAGAGATTTTCGATATCGTCCGCGCGGCATTCGGCGCGCAAGGACCGGTGACAGTGCGCGTTTCGGGGACCGACTGGGTCGATGGCGGCTGGTCGATCGAGGAGACGATCATCCTTGCGCAAGCGATCGAGGCACGTGGGTGCGCCGCGATCAACGTGTCGAGCGGCGGGTTGCACCCGGCGCAGAAAATTGCGCTGGCGCCGGGATATCAGGTGCCGTTGGCGCGCCGGGTCAAGGATGCGGTCGCCATGCCGGTCATCGCCGTGGGGCTGATTACCGATCCGGCGCAAGCCGAGGCGATCATCGCCCGCGGCGACGCCGATGCGGTCGCGATCGCCCGCGCGGCGCTGTATGATCCGCGCTGGCCGTGGCACGCCGCCGCGGCCCTCGGCGCAACGATTGCGGTGCCACCGCAATATGAGCGGAGCGAGCCGCGCGAGCATCGCGGGCTGTACCGGACCCAGCCGAACTAGGGTCTAGACCCCCATCATGCCGGCGGTCGTCGCCCCGTCGATTACATAGTCGCTGCCCGAAATGAACGCCGCCTCATCGGACGCGAGAAACGCCACCAGCGCGCATACTTCATCCAGTTGTGCCATGCGCTTCATCGGCGCCATCCCTTCGAAGGCCGCGCGCGCCGCCGCGGGATCGGGGGCGCGGTCGATCACGCCGCGGATCATGTCGGTTTCGACGACGCCCGGCAGGATCGCATTGACGCGGATCGCATAACCCTTGCCCGCACAATGGATCGCCGCCGATTTGACGAGCGCGACGACCGCGGCCTTGGTCACCGAATAGGCCGCATAATTGCCCATCGCGCGGTGCGCATTCATCGACGAATTGACGATGATCGATCCCGCCGGGCCGTGCGGATTCTTCGCCATCGCGCGGATCGCGTGCTGGACGGTCAGCATCACGCCGGTCTGGTTCACGCCGACGATATGATTCCAGGCGTCGATGCCGATATCCTCGACACTCGCATCGCCTGCCTCGGTCCCCGCATTGGCAAAGGCGATGTCGAGTCGGCCATATTCGGCTTCGATATCAGCCATCAGAACAGTCCATGCGTCGGCATCCTGCACGCGATGCGCACAGAAGGTCGCGCCGGTTTCACCGGCGATCGCCGCCGCAGCTTCGGCATTCGAGCCGGTGAAGACGACGCGAGCGCCCTCGCCCACCATTCGCCGCACCGCCGCCGCACCGATCCCGCTCGTCCCGCCCGTGACCAAAGCGACCTTGTCGCGCAGTCGTTGCTGCATCGCGCCTCTCCTCTCATTGGCCGTCTTGCCAGTTTCGCAGGCGACAGGAACCTATCATTTGAGCAAGGTGACGCACCGGCGTCCGCCCCGCATGATAGAGCGACAGAATATAGGAGAGGATCGACGATGAGCGAAAGCGAACATCCGCCCCGCATCGATTGCGTGCTGATCTGCGGCGGCGTGTGGCACGACATGGATTTCGCGCGGCTGGAGATTCTGAAACTGCTCGCCGAAGACCCGGCGATCCGCACGCGCGTGTTCGAGAATTACGACAATATCGCCGCGATCACCGCCGCCGATATGCTGATCACCTATACGTGCGACGTCACGCCGTCGCTGCCCGCGCAGGAAGCGCTGCGCGACTGGCTGCAGCGCGGCGGGCGCTGGTATGCGCTGCACGGCACCAACTCGATCCTCCGCCTGCTCGACACCGGCGTCTGGGACGCGCCGCGCTGGGCGCCGCTGATGATGGACCTGCTAGGGTCGCAGTTCATCACCCATCCTGCGATCGAACCCTATATGGTGCGGGTCGCCGACGCCGACCATGCGCTCACCCGCGGCATCGAACCGTTCGAGACCACCGACGAGCTTTATCATCTGGAAACGCACGGCGACCTGCACGTCCTGCTCGATACCGAATGCACCGGGCCGGGAACGGGGTTCGTCGAGGCCGAGGATGCGCCAGGCACCTATCCGGTTTTCTATATCAAGCAGCACGGCGCCGGCGCCGTCCTCTATCTTACGCTTGGCCATTGCCGGGGGCATTACGACCTGCAGCCGATGATGGACTGGTGGCCAACAGTCGACCGCTGCGCATGGGATCTGCCGGTTTTCTATGACCTGCTGCGCCGCGGGATCGGCTGGTTGAAGGAACGTGAGAGCGTTTAGGCTACCGCGCGCAATGTGCGCCGGTCTTCGCGGATCAGCGCCGCCGCGCGCAGTGCGAGCGCCATCGCCGGGGCGTTCGTGTTGCCGGTCACCGGCGACGGCATCACCGAGCAATCGACCACGCGCAGCCCGCGAACGCCGTTGACGCGCAGCCGTGCGTCGGTGACCGCGCGATTGTCGCTGCCCATGCGGCACGTGCCGACCCCGTGCAGTCCGCAAGTTGCAAGGCGGCGGAAAGCGGACAGGATTTCCGCGTCGCTCTGCACCGCCGCGCCGGGTAGCAGCTCGCGTTCGACCAATCCGACGAGCGCCGGCTGGGCCATATAGCGGCGCATCGCATGGACGGCGGCGATCGCGGTCCGTTCATCCTCGCGCGTCGACAGCCAGTTCGGTTTGATATCGGGAGCGGCGTCGCTGCCCGGGCCGATGATGCGAATGCTGCCCTCGCTCGTCAGGCGAAGCAGCTGGCCATAGATCGTCATCCCCGGCTTGCGGTCGATGCTGCTGAGCGGCACCGGATGCTTGTCGTCGCCCAACGCAAAGGTGTAGCCGCCCAGATAGAGCTGCAGGTCGGGCCTGAGGTCGCGGCTGGTCAGGTTCAGGAACGCGCCGACTTCGAACGGCCCCGTCGCCATGATACCGCCGCGCGTCAGCATGTATTGCGCCATCGCGCGCATCAGGCCGATCCCGAAGAAGCTGCGATTGCTGCCGACATCGCGCGACAGGCGGTGCGGCATGCTGAACCCCAGATGCTCGCGCATCCGCCCGCCGACGTCGGGGGCGTCGACCAGCGGGTCCACTCCGGCGCCGCGAAGAATGTCGGCAGGGCCGATTCCCGACCGCTGAAGCAGCAGCGGACTTTCGAGCGCGCCGCCCGACACGATCACTTCGCCGGCGCAATCGAACCGCTGCGCTGTCCCGGCCACCTTTGCCTCCACCCCGGTCACGCGCCCGCTCTCGACTATCAGCCGCTCGGCCATCGCATGTGTTACGACGCGCAGGTTCGGGCGCTTCCTTGCCCGCGCCAGAAAGGTCGTCGCTGCACTCTCGCGGCGACCGCGCCGGACGTTGTGCGCATAGAAGCCGACGCGGTCGGAGGTGACGGCGTTGAGGTCGTCGACGGGCCGAAGCCCCATCTCGACCCCCGCCTGCACCATCGTCTCGGCGAGCGGATAGCTGTGGATCTTGGGCGCGACGCCCACGGGGCCGCCGCCGCCGCGCATCTCGCTGGCGCCCAGCCCATGATCCTCGAGACTGCGAAACGCGTCGGTCATCGCCGCGCCGGTCCAGCCGGTGCAGCCAAGCTTTTCCCATTCGTCATAGTCGGCGGGTTCGCCGCGGCTCCAGATCATGCCGTTGACCGCCGACGATCCGCCGAGCCCCTTGCCGCGAATCCACACCTCGCCCGGCGCGCCGCCATCGCCGTGCGGCTGCACGACGCCATAGGCCCAGATATGATCAGGATTGGTCACGAGTTTCGCGACACCCTTCGGGATCGCGACCCAGCGATTGTCGTTGCTCCCGCCCGCTTCGAGCAGCAGAACGCGGATGTCCGGATCGGCGCTCAATTGCTCGGCGAGCACGCAGCCCGCCGATCCCGCGCCGACGATGATATAGTCCCAGCCAGCGCTCATGCCGTCTCTCCTGTCCCGGCATGATGTGGAACCGCGGGTGCGGTCCACGCACCTAGCGCAATAAATAGTCCCCTCGCTCTCCGCCCGGCGTGATAGTGCCGGGACAAAATCGGGAGGACAGGATGGCTGGAACAAGCGGACGGATTGCCGACAAGATGGCGTTCGTCACAGGCGGCGCGTCGGGGCTGGGCCTCGACATCGTGCGGCGTTTCGTCGCCGAGGGCGCCAGCGTCGTGATCGCCGACATCGATGCGGCGGCCGGGGAAGCGCTTGCCGCCGAACTGGGCCAGCGCTTCGTCAAGCTCGACGTGTCGAACGAAGCCGACTGGCTGGCCGCGCTCGACACCTGCGAGCGCATCGACATTCTGGTCAACAACGCCGGGATCACCACGCACGGATCGATCGAGGATCTGACGATCGACGCCTTTCGTCACGAATTTTCGGTAGACGTCGACGGCGTCTTCCTCGGCTGCAAGCACATCATTCCGAAGATGAAGGACCATGGCGGATCGGTGATCAACATGTCGTCGATGTGTGGGGTCCGCGCGCAGGGTGACCTCGCGGCCTATAATGCCGCCAAGGCCGCGGTGACGCATCTCACCAAATCGGTCGCGCTCCATTATGCGCGCAAGGGATATGGCATCCGGTGCAACTCGGTGCATCCGGGCGCAATCCACACGCCGATTCTCGACAAGGTGATGGCGCAGGTCGACGACCCCCAGGCGCTCTACGACGGCTGGGTCGCAACGCATCCGATCGGCCGTCTCGGCAAGCCCGAGGAAATTTCGGCGATCGTCCTCTACCTCGCTTCCGACGAATCGGCCTTTGCCACCGGCGCGGAATTCCGCGTCGACGGCGGCAGTTCGCTGTGACCGCCGGGCGCCTCGACGGCCGCGCCGCGCTGGTCACGGGCGCCGGATCGGGGATCGGCCTCGCAACCGCGCAGCGCCTCGCCGCCGATGGCGCGCGGGTGCTGACTGTCGATCGCGCGGGCGATGTCGACATCGTCGCCGACGTCACCGAACCGGGGATCAACGCGCAGCTGACCGCCGAGGCCGAGGCGCGGCTGGGCGGCCTCGACATCGTCGTCGCCTGCGCCGGGATCACCGGAATGCAGATGCTCGACGGACACGACGACGCCTTTTTCGATGCGATGATGGCGGTCAACGTCACCGCGGTGTTTCGCCTGATGCGCGACGCGCTGCCGCTGCTCAAGCGATCACCGCACGGCCGGATCATCCTGATCGGATCGGTGATGTCGAGCTTCGGCGAAGCAGGCATGACCGCCTATAGCGCGTCGAAACACGCCGTGCTGGGCATGACCAAATCGGTCGCCGCGGAGGCTGGCGCATTCGGCATTACGGTCAACTGCATCCAGCCCGGCGCCATCGACACGCCAATGACCGCGCCGGCCTTTTCCGCAATGCCGGACTTCAAGCAACATTGGATCGACAAGGCCGCGCTCGGACGGCTCGGGCGGCCCGACGATATTGCCGACGTCGTTGCCTTTCTGGCCTCCGACGACGCGCGTTTCATGTCCGGCCACGGCCTGTTCGTCGATGGCGGAGCGACTCAAAGCCAATAGAATCAACGGCCTGACCGCCGTTACGGCACGCCTGATATTTTTGATGATTGTTCAAATGAGGCATTAAGCGGACCTTGCTCTCAACGTGACCGGCGAGCCTATGCGTCGGCGCGAGAGGGAGGAAAGCCGATGTCCACGCACGCCCGAATGCTACCCGCTGTCTATGCCACGGTATCGCTTGTCGCACTCGCGATTGCCACTCCGGCGTTCGCACAGGAGGCCCCGGCCGAGGAAAGCAACAGCGGCGCGATCCGCGAAATCGTCGTCACCGCGCAGAAGCGCGAGGAAAGCGCACAGTCCGTCCCGGTCGCGATTACCGCCTTGGACGCCAAGGCCCTGGACACCGGCATGGTGCAGGATATTCGCGATGTCGCCGGACGTGTCCCCAGCCTGGTCATCGACAGCGTTTCGGCAGGCCCAAGCGCGGCCGCGATTTCCATTCGCGGCATTTCGTTCGAAGACATTGAAAAAAGTTTTGACCCGACCGTCGGCGTCGTCGTCGATGGCGTGTTCATCGGCACCAACACCGGTCAGTTGCTCGACAGTTTCGACCTCGAAAGCCTTCAGGTTCTGCGCGGTCCGCAGGGCACATTGTTCGGCCGGAACACGATCGGCGGCGTGATCGAAGTGAAGCGCAGCAAGCCGACCGATGATTTTGGAGCGAAGGGGCGGTTTTCCTACGCTCGGTTCGATACCAAAAGCGCGCGTCTGGTTGTGAACAGCGGCAAGCTCGCGGACTTCATCGCGATCAAGGCGTTCGGCTATTACGACAAGACCGGCGGTTTTGTCCGGAACCTCAGCACCGGCGGCCGCGACGGCAATTATGAAACGCTGACCGGCGGGGTGACCGCGCTGATCGAGCCGAGCAGCGATTTTTCGGCCGAAATCACCTATGAACACACCCGCGAGCGCGGCGAGACGGTATCGATCCCCGAATCGTCAAGCCGGGACCTGATCTGCCTGGCCGCAGGGGCGCCCGGGTTTTCGCCGGTCGCCGAATGCAACCGGTTCGGGACGGCCGATCGCGGCATGAACGCAACCTATCAATTGGCGCCGCATGACGTCACCAACGACACCGACGCTGTCACCGGCAACATCACCTGGTCGCTGAATGACAATTTCACGCTCTTTTCGGTCACCGGCTATCGCACCAACGACGAAAATGTGGCGCAGGATTTCGACGGCAGTTCGGCGGACTTTTTCGCGACCCGGCGTATCCAGCAATTCGAACAGTTCAGCCAGGAAGTTCGCGTCCTTGCCGAGCTGAGCGACACGGTCAACCTGCTGGTCGGCGGATATTATTACAACAGCAATTACCAGCTGGACCAGTTCACGCGTCTGGGCCCCGTGCCCTCGCAAAGCGCGACCGGCGCAACGCTTCGCGCCTACACCGACAACAAGGCGACCTCCTATGCCGGGTTCGCCGATGCGCAGTTCAAGCTGGGCGACCGGTTCAAGCTGTCACTCGGCGGCCGCTACACCCGCGACAAAAAGGAAACCTTCAACAATTATGGCCAGGTCGTCGGGCTCGTCGAATTGAGCCAGCCGACTTTCGACGGACGCTCGTGCGTTCGCGTGACGGGGGTCTTCGGGCCCGGTCCGCTGGCCGGACTTCCCACGTTCGGCCCGGCAAACAATTGTTCGGGCCAGGCGTCGTTCGGCAAATTCACCTGGCGCGCCAACGCGACTTATGAAGTCGGCGACAACAAGATCATCTATGGATCCTATTCGACCGGTTTCCGGTCGGGCGGTTTCAACGGACGAGCGGCGTCGCCGACATCGCTTGGCCCCTATTTCCCGGAAACCGTCGATGCATTCGAGGTCGGCTTGAAGGCCGACTGGCTGGATCGCACCTTGCGCACCAACATCGCCCTGTTCCACACCAAATATGACAACAAGCAGGAAGAGGTCGTCCAGCCTTCGCCGCCGGGTTCGGCGCAGCCGCAGGAAACGGTCGTCGGAAACGCCGCATCGGCAACGATCACCGGCGCCGAGCTGGAACTGATCATGCAGCCGTCCGACTCGTTGAACTTCACGGCGTCGGCCAGCTATCTCGATGCCAAATATGGCACCTTCCTCAAGGATCTGAACGGCGACAATGTCGGCGACGACGTGTCGACGCTGACCTTGCGCCGCGCACCGAAGTTCCAGATCTCGACCGGGGTCAATTATTCGAAGGAAATCGGGTCGGGGCGTTTCGATGCCAATCTGCTACTCCGCTTCCAAAGCAAGACGGCCACCTGCATCACGGCCAACCGCCCGATCGTGTTCGGTGCGGTTACCAATGATTTCCGCTGTTTCACCAAGGACCGCGAAAATCTTTCGGGGCAGGTCTCCTATACCTTCGGCACGGGCAGCGGCGAGGTCAGCGTCGCGGTGTTTGGCCGTAATTTGACCAATGTGCGCGACATCGGCAGCACCTTGCCGGTTGCCGGCCTCTTCACCTTCTCCGGCGCGATCGAGCCGCGGACTTATGGTGTCGAACTCGGCTTCAAGTTCTAGCGACGGGACGGTCCCGCCACGGGCACGGCGGGACCGCATAGGGGGCCCAGAGAACAAGGGGCGGCGCATTGCACCGCCCCTTGTTTGATAAAGCGCCCCGACAATCACAGAGGGACCAGAATGACACAGGCCTTTTTCGACCATCCCTTTCTGTCGGGACATCACCAGCCGGTGCGGTTCGAGGCCACGGCGCCCGATCTGATCGTTAAGGGCGAAATCCCAGACGATCTGGTCGGCGTCTTTTATCGCAACGGCCCCGAACCGCTGTATCCCACGCGCGAGGGCGAGTATCACTGGTTCGACGGCGACGGCATGGTCTATGCCTTTCACATTGAGGGCGGCCGCGCATCGATGCTCAACCGCTGGGTGCGGACCGAGAAGTTCGAGCTGGAGAAAGCCGCCGGCAAGCGCCTGTTCGGCCTGTTCGGCAATCCCATCACGGCCGACCCCTCGGTCGCGGGAAAGCGATACAACACCGCCAACACCAACATCATCGTCCACGGCGGCAAATTGCTCGCGCTCATGGAGGGCGCGCCCGCGGTCGAACTCGATCCGCGCACGCTCGAAACGCTCGATGAGCAACATTATGGCGGAACGATCACCACGACCTTTTCCGCGCATCCGAAGATCGACCATTATACTGGCGAACTCGTCAATATCGGCGCGATGATCAACGGCCCGATGGGCGCCGCGCAGATCCGCTACGACGTGATCGCCGCCGACGGCAGCGTGCGCAAGGCCGAGGTCATCGACATGCCGCACAACGCGTTGATGCACACGTTTTTCCTGACCGAGAACTGGGTCGTCTTTCCGGTGATCCCGATCGATGTCGATATCGGCCGGGCGATGAAGGGCGGACCCATGACCGCCTGGGTCAACGACCGCCCGACCAAATTCGCGGTGATGCCGCGCGAGGGAACGGCAAGCGACGTCCGCTGGTTCGACTACGAACCGCGCCATATGTTCCACGAGCTCAATGTATGGGAGCAGGACGGCAAGATCATCGCCGACGTCGCTGCCGCCAATGGCACCGCGCTGTTCCCCGACGAGACCGGGGTGAAGAAGACGCACGGCGATACGCAGCAAAGCCTGCGCCGCTGGACGATCGACCCAGGAACCAACGGCAACGGAACGTGGATCAAGGAAGAAACGCTCAACGACCGCGACATCCAGTTCCCGCGCCCCGACGACCGCTTCATGACGCGCGCCTCGCGCCACAGCTTTGCGAACATCAACCTGAACAGCCGCGACGGCCGCGCCGAGGGTATGGACGGGGTGCTGCGTTTCGATACGGTCAGCGGCGCCGAAGACTATTATCACTTCGGCAACGGCGCCTCGTGCGGTGAGCTGATCTTTGCGCCCAGGGTCGGCGCGCAGGGCGAAGGCGACGGTTATGCGATGACGCTGGTCCACCGCGCCGGCGCGGCGACGAGCGAGCTCGCCATCTTCGACGCGCTCGATATCGCGGCGGGACCGGTCGCGACGGTGCAGGTGCCGTTCCGCGTGCCGTCAGGCTTCCATTGCAATTTCTACGCCGCCGACTCGATACTCTATCGGCAAGCGCTGGGTGCAGGGCGCGCATAATCGGGAGAGTGATGTGAAGGTGCCAGCGTTTCAGCGGGTCGCGGACGTCGCGCGGATCAACGCGGACGAGCGCCCGGACCGCATCCTCTTTCATTTCGAGGGGCGTGCGACCAGCTTTGGTGCGTTCGACGCGAACAGCAACCGCGCCGCCAACGGCCTGATCGCGCTGGGGCTGAAACCCGACGACCGCGTCGCCTATCTTGGCAAGAATTCGGATCTCTATTTCGAACTGCTGATGGCCGTCGCGAAGGCCGGCGGCGTGATGACGCCGGTCAACTGGCGGCTTGCGGTGCCCGAGATCGCGTGGATCATCGACAATTGCGGCGCCCGCTTCCTGTGCGTCGGCCCCGAGTTCACCGAACTCGTCGCGGCGAACCGAAGCGCCTTTCCAGGCGTCGAGCATGTCATCACGGTCGAAGGGGCGGCCAGCGGCTTTCCCGATTATCGCGGATGGCGCGACACCTTTCCCGACAGCGATCCCGACGTGCCGCGCGGCGAGCAGGACGCGGTGATCCAGATGTACACATCGGGCACCACCGGAAAGCCCAAGGGTGCGGTGCTCACCAACGGATCGGTGCTCCGATCGACGCTCGACCGCGATCCCGCTCTCCAGGCCGACTGGGAGCGCTGGGACGAAGGCGATGTCGGGCTGGTCGCCATGCCCTGCTTTCACATCGGCGGCACCGGATACGGCATCACCGTGATGACCAACGGTGCCACCGGCGTCATCACGCGCGAGTTCGATCCCGGCGGCGTGCTCGACCTGATCGAGGCTTATGGCATCTCGAAAATCTTCATGGTGCCCGCCGCGATGCAGATCATCGTCAATCAGCCCCGCGCCCGCGCGGTCGATTTCTCGCGCCTCCGCCACATCGCCTATGGTGCCTCGCCGATCCCGCTCGACCTGCTCCGCCAGTGCATCGACATCTTTCAGTGCGGCTTCGTCCAGATGTACGGCATGACCGAAACATCGGGCACGATCGCCGCGCTGCCGCCCGAGGATCACGATCCGGCGGGGAATGAACGGATGCGATCGGTCGGCAAACCGCTGCGCGGGGTCGAGATGCAGGTCATCGACACCGACGGCAACCCCCTGCCCCCGCGCGCCATCGGCGAGATCGCAATTCGCGCTCAGGCCAATATGCGCGAATATTGGGAGCGGCCCGAAGCGACGGCGGAAACGATCGACGCCGACGGCTGGCTGCGCACAGGCGACGCCGGCTACACCGACGAGGACGGATATTTCTATCTCCATGACCGGGTGAAGGACATGATCATCTCGGGCGGCGAGAATGTCTATCCGGCCGAGGTCGAGAATGCGATCTATGGCCACCCCGCCGTCGCCGACGTCGCCGTCGTCGGCATTCCCGACGAGAAATGGGGCGAAGCGGTGAAGGCGTGCGTTGTGCTGCGCGAAGGCCAGAGCGCCGACGCCGCCGAAATCATCGCCTGGGCGCGCGAACGGATCGCGGGATATAAATGCCCCAAGTCGGTCGATTTCATTCCCGCGCTGCCGCGCAACCCGTCGGGCAAGATCCTGCGCCGCGAACTCCGCGCGCCCTATTGGGAAGGGCGCGAGCGGCAGATTGGTTGAACATCCTCCATGTGGCGAAGCCATGGGGAGGGGGACCGCCGCGAAGCGGTGGTGGAGGGGCCGAAAGGTCGCGCGACGCCTGACGGCGTCGGCCCCTCCGTCAGCGGCTTCGCCGCTGCCACCTCCCCATCGCTTCGCGACAGGGAGGATTTCAGGCCTGAAACTTCGCCATCGCCGCGCCGACGGCCGCCGCAATATCGGCTTCCTGCGGGTTGCCGCGCAGCGCGAGCCCGCCGTTCGGCTGCAGATTCTCGCCCGTCACGAACGCCTCGTCGCTGGCGAGCCACAGGCACGCGTTGGCGACATCCTGCGAGGTGTTGAGCCGCCCGAGCGGATAGCGCGGCAGAAAGGCATCGACGAGCCCCGGCGTCGCGAACGCGCCCTCGGTCATTGGCGATTCGGTGAAGGCTGGCGATACGATATTGGCCCTGATGCCCGCGCCGCCGAAATCATTGGCGACGCAGCGGATCAGCGCCTCTGACCCCGTCTTGGTACCGATATAGGCCGCATGATTGCTGATCGGCGAGCGCGTGGTCGCCGACGAAATCTGAATGATCGAGCCGCCGGTCGGATCATTCGCCAGCATCGCGCCGACAAAGGCTTGCAGGAAATGATGCACGCCGGTGAACTGCAGCGCGACGATGCTTGCAAGCTCGTCTTCGGTCACGTCGAGCAGCGGCTTGAGCAGCCCCCAGCCGCTCGCGTTCATCGCGATATCGACGCCGCCCATCTTGGCTTTCGACGCATCGGCGAGCGCAAAGACCGACGCCTTGTCGGTGATGTCGCACAGCGCGGCATGGCCCCCGATCTCGGCCGCGAGCGTCTCAAGCGGTTCCTGCTTGCGGCCCGCGACCATTACCGTCGCGCCTTCGCGCGCGAACAGTCGCGCGGTGACCTGCGCCATGTTGCCCGTCGATGCCGCGCCGATGATGACGGCGCGCTTGCCTGCCAGCCTGCTCATATGCCTCTCCTCAGAGCTTCAACAATTGCTTGCCGCGGTTCTGGCCGCTGAACAGGCGTTTCAACGTGTCGGGTGCATTCTCGAACCCGCTTTGCACATCCTCGCGATAATTGAGCCGGCCGTCGAGGACGAAGCTTTCGAGGCGGCGGCGGATCTCGGGAAACTCGCTCGCCCAGTCGAGCACGATGAAGCCCGCCATCGAGCCGCGGCGGAAGATCAGGTTAAAATAATTCTGCGGCCCCGCAGGCAGCGTTCCCATCTCGTACCGGCTGATCCCGCCGCACACCGCGATGCGCGCACCGGTCGCGATCTCGCCGAGCATGTCGTTGAGGATGGCGCCGCCGACATTGTCGAAGACGACGTTGACGCCGCCGGGGCAATGCTCCTTGATCTGACGCCGGACATCGCCCGCCTTATAGTCGATCGCGGCGTCGTATCCCGCTTCTTCGACGAGCCAGCGACACTTGTCCTCGCCGCCCGCGATGCCGACCGCGCGGCACCCCGCGATCTTGGCGAGCTGGCCCACGACCGACCCAGTCGCCCCCGCCGCGCCCGACACGAGCACCGTGTCGCCCGCGACAGGCCGCCCGACCTTGAACAATCCGCAATAGGCGGTGACCCCCGTCGTCCCGAGCACCGACAGCATCGCAGTCGGGGGCAATTTCGTGTCGATCTTTACCAGTCCTTCGCCGGTCGATCGATGCCATTCGGTCCAGCCGGTCGATCCCATGACAAGGTCGCCGACCGCGAAACCCGGATGGTTGCTTTCGACGACTTCGCTGATCCCGCTGCCGCGCATCACATCGCCGATCGCCATCGGCGCGACATAGTCGGCGATATTTTCCATCCAGCCTTTCTGCGCCGGGTCGAAGCCGAGGTAGAGCGTCTTGAGAAGCAACTCGCCCGCACCCGACGCGCCGACCTCGGTTTCGACGAGCTGGAAATCGCCGTCTTCTATCCCGCGCCCGCGCGGATGTCCGTTCAGCAGCCATTGGCGCGATGTCGGCATCGATACTCTCCCCTTTTTCTGCGCCGAAATTGCGCCCGCGCGGACAAGGCAACCACCGCCAAAAGTGCCAGTCGATTGACGGCTGCACCGGCCTAGGGTGCGATCAGGGAGAGAGATGATGCCTGAGGTACGCCGCAGTTTCTGTCGCTTCTGTCACGCCAATTGCGCGATGCTCGTCACCGTCGACGAGGGCCGCGTGACCAAGGTGCAGGGCGACCCCGACGATCCCGTGTTCGGCGGTTATACCTGCATCAAGGGTCGCCAGCTCGCCGAGGCGCACAACGGCCCGCAGCGGCTGACGGTGTCGCAAAAGCGCGTCGACGGCGCGTTCGAGGATATCGCGATGGACGCCGCGCTCGACGAGATCGGCGGAAAACTGTCGGCCATCGTCGCCGAATATGGCCCGCACGCCGTTGCGGTCTATGGCGGCACCTATGCCTTTCAGAACAGCGCCGGGGTCGGCAGCGCAATGTCTTTTGCGCAGGGGCTCGGCACGCGCAACATCTACACCTCGGTGACGCTCGACCAGCCTGCGAAAGTCTATACGACGATGCGCTACGGCAACTGGATGGGCGGAATGCACACGTTCGCCGAGGCCGATGTCGCTTTCTTCATCGGCAACAACCCGATCGTTTCGCATTACGGCCCGCCGGGCGGGCTGCCGCCCTTCTCACCCTCGCGCCGCCTGCGCGACGCGCTCGAAGGCGGGCTCAAGCTGATCGTCGCGGACCCGCGCCAGAGCGACGTCGCAGCGCTCGCGCATATCCACCTGCCCGTCCGACCGGGCGAAGACCCCGCGCTGCTTGCGGGGATCATCAACGTCATCCTGTCCGAGGGCCTGTACGACAAGGCGTTCGTCCAGCGCTATGTCGATGGCCTCGACGAACTGCAGCGCGCGGTCGCGGGCTTCACCCCCGATGTCGCCGCCGCGCGTGCAGGAGTCGAGGAAGGCCAGCTCGTCGCCGCAGCGCGGATGTTCGCGGGCGGCACCAGGGGTGTCGTCTCGACCGGCACCGGCCCCGAAATGGCGGGCAACGGCACACTCACCCAATATCTCGTCTCGTCGCTCAACATCATCTGCGGACGCTTCTGCCGCGAGGGCGAAAAAAGCTCGATCCCGCGCGTCTTCACCCCCGTCACGCCGCGCCGCGCTCAGGTCGCGCCGCCGATGGCGCTCTATGGCGAGGGGTTCCCTGCCTCGCGCATCCGCGGCCTGACCCATCTGGGCATGGAAATGCCATGCAATGTCCTTGCCGACGAGATGCTGACGCCGGGCGAAGGTCAGGTGCGCGCGCTGATCGTGATCGGCGGCAACCCGGTCGTCGCCTTCCCCGATCAGGACAAGATGACGCGCGCGATCGACGGGCTCGACCTGCTCGTCTGCATCGACGTCAACGCCGACTCAGCGACCGCCAAACGCGCCGACTATATCCTAGCGCCCAAGATGTGCCTCGAGCGAGAGGACATCAGCAACCTCAGCGAATGGTGGTACGAAATCCCCTATGCTCGCTATACCGAGGCGATGATCGAGGCGCCCGAAGGGCTGCTCGAGGAGTGGGAAATGCTCTGG
Source organism: Sphingopyxis sp. (assembly GCF_965227415.1). Lineage (GTDB taxonomy): Bacteria > Pseudomonadota > Alphaproteobacteria > Sphingomonadales > Sphingomonadaceae > Sphingopyxis. The sequence continues at coordinate 1,414,673 of NZ_OZ245749.1, forward strand.
GAACTCGCGCACCGCATCGGTTCCGGCATGCCGCTCGCGGGCGGCGCATGCCCGATGGACGAGCGGCCGACCAAAGAGGCGTTTCTCGACCTGATGGTCGCGGGCTGCTCGGTCGCGCCGAGTGTCGTGCGCGCGGATACCGTCGATGGCAAGGCAGTGATCTATGCCGATCTGCATCCCGTCGTCGAGGCGGGCGATCCCGACGCACCGGGCCGTTTCGACCTGACGGCGGGCACAATGCCAGACGAGCTGATCGCCTATGCCGACGCCGTCCAGCCGACCCCCGATTTCCCCTGGCGGATGGTGTCACGCCGCAGCCGCCACCGCTTCAACTCGACGGGGCAGAATCTGCCCGCGCTGCGCGCCAAGCGCACGACCAACCCCGCCTTCCTGCATCCCGACGATCTCGCGCGCGTTCCCTGCGCCGACGGCGATACCGTCCGCATCCGTTCGGCCGTCGGCGAAGTCGTCGCCGTCGCGCGCGCGGCGGAGAATATGCGCCCCGGCGTCGTGTCGATGGCGCATGCCTTCGGCGGTCCCGACATCGGCCCCGACGGCGTCCATGAGCATGGCGCCTCGACCAATCGTCTGGTCAGCGAGAGCGTCGCCTATGACCCGATCACCGGCCAGTCGCTGCAAAGCGCGATTCCGGTTTCCATCGTCCCGGCTTGAGGAGCCCCTATGCCTGATAATCGCCGCTTCCTGCTGACCCGCCGCCCCAATGGCGAACCTGTGCAGGCGGATTTCTTGCTCGTTACCGAACCGACGCCCGAGCTCGCCGACGGGCAATTCCTGATCCGCAACCATTATGCGTCGCTCGACCCCGCAATCCGCGGCTGGATGGATGATGCGCCGAGCTATATGCCGCCCATCCCGCTGGGCGACCCCGTGCGAGCGTCGACGATCGGCATCGTCGAGGCGAGCAAGGCCGACGGCTTCGCGCCCGGCCAATGGGTGATGGGGCTCAACGGGATCGAGGATTATTCGATCGGCACGCTCGGCGGCTTCACCCAGCCGATCGATGCCACGCTGGTGCCATCGGTCACCAACTATCTGTCGGTTCTCGGCGCGGTCGGGATGACCGCTTATTTCGGCTATATCGACGTGTGCGAGCCAAAGGACGGCGACGTCGTCCTCGTCACCGGCGCCGCGGGTGCAGTCGGCTCGCTCGTCGGCCAGATCGCTAAGATCAAGGGCGCGAGCAAGGTCATCGGCATCGCCGGCGGCGGCGAAAAATGCGCAAGGCTGGTCGAGCGGTACGGTTTCGACGCGGCGATCGACTATCGCGGCAAGGACGTCCAGGCGCTCACGGACGCGATCCGCGCCGAAGCACCCGACGGCGTCGACATCATCTTCGAGAATGTCGGCGGCGACATCCTCGACGCCGGCCTCAACAATCTCCGCCACGGCGCGCGCATCGGACTGTGCGGCCTGATCAGCGAATATAACAGCGTCGAAAAGGTCGGCGCGCGCAACATATGGCAACTCATCGTCCATCGCGCGTCGATCCGCGGGTTGCTGGTCGCCGATTACATCCCGCGCTTTGCCGAAGGCGGTGCGGCGATGGCGGCATGGCTGCAACAGGGCAAGATGGTGGCCGACGAGCATGTCGACGAGGGGATCGAAAACAGCTTCGATGCCTTCATGCGGCTCTTCGCCGGGAGCAACCAGGGCAAGATGATCCTGAAGATCGCATGAGGGGAACGCGCCGCCTTCTCGTGCTGTCGGGCGGCCATCCTTATGAAGCCGAACCCTTCGCCGACCTGCTTGCAAGCTTCGACGGCTGGACGGTCACGCACCTGATCCATCCCGAGGCCGAAGCCGCCGTCGCCGAGGGCGCCGCGAACGACGCCGACGCGATTCTGTTCTATGACATGCCCGGCTACAGCTTCGGCGACGGCAAGGCCGCGACGCGGCCGCCCTCCTTCACCTATCGCCGCGCGATCGCCGGCTATTTCGCGCGCGGCGGCGGCGCGGTCGCGATGCATCATGCAATCGCCGGCTGGGCCGAATGGCCCGAATGGGCCGAGATGGTCGGCGGGCGCTTTCTGTATGATCCCGGCGAAGCGCATGGCGAAGCGCATCTCGACTCGGGCTATCGCCACGACGTGCGCTACGACGCCGTCGTACTCGATCCGGATCATCCGGTGACGGCCGGCCTTCCGCCGCGTTTCCCGCTCTGCGACGAGCTTTATCTGGCGCCGGTCTGGGGCGCCGCCAAGCCGCTGCTCCGCGCCGATCACGCCTTTGTCCGCGACAATTTCTATTCGGCGGCGCAGGCGGTCGCGGGGCGGATGTTCAGCAATGACGGCTGGGATCACCGCCCCGAAAGCGACGGGATCGCGTGGGAAAAGCCCGTCGGCGCGGGCCGCCTCGTCTACCTGCAGCCCGGCGACGGACCGGCGGCCTATGCCGATCCGCATATCCGCCGATTGCTCGCCAATGCGCTTGCGCACGTCGCTGCGGCCTAACGAAATAGTGCATCGCGCCGCCGGAGCGGGAGCATATAGTTGCGCGTATAAAGAGAAGATCGAGGGAAGAGGCGCGTGAACGATATCGCCGCAGGCAGTTTTTTCGAGCCGCAGGTCATTGCGGACCCGTTCGACTATTATCGCGCCTGGATGCCGAAGAGCCCCGTCGTGCAATTGTCGGACGGGATGTTCCTCGTCCTCTCCTATGATCTGTGTTCGCAAGCGACCGGGGACGTCGAGACCTTCTCGAACAATTTCCAGGGCACCTTGTCGGGCGCGATGGCAGAGGATGGCGATGTCGCCGCGATCCTGGCCGATGGCTGGCCGCAGGTCGACACGCTGCTCACCGCCGACCCGCCGACCCACACGCGCTTTCGCAAGCTGGTCAACCTTGCCTTCTCGATGAAGCGCGTTGCCGCGATCGAAGAGGACATGCGCGGCGTCGTTACCGGGCTGATCGACAAGATGGCGGAAAAGGGCGACGCCGATTTTGTCCGCGATTTCGGTATTCCCCTTCCCGTGGCGATGATCGCGAGCCAGATCGGGATGACGGGCGACGACCTCGACAAGGTGAAGCGCTGGTCGGACGCCTTCGTCGATCGGCTTGGCCGCATGATCCCCAAGGACCGCGAGCTGGAATGCGCGCGCGAGGTCGTCGAATTCCAGCATTTCGTGAAGGCGAAGATCGACGAGCGCCGCGCCGAGCGGACCGAAGACCTGCTCTCCGACCTCGTGTATGCCGAAGTCGATGGCGAACGGCCGCTCGAGGACGCCGAAATCCTGTCGATCATGCAGCAGCTGATGGTGGCAGGAAACGAGACCACGACTTCGGCGCTCGCGGGCGGGCTTCTCCAGCTGATCGAGAACCCCGACCAGATGGCGAAGGCGGTCGCTGCGGTCGACGAAGGCAATGACCGCGCGATCCTCAACCTTGTCGAGGAAGTGCTGCGAACCGAGAGTCCCACTGCCGGCATGTGGCGCATGGTGCTGAAGGATGCCGAGCTTGGCGGCGTTAAGATCCCGAAGGGCGCGATGGTCCAGTTGCGGTATGCGGCGGCGAACCGCGATCCCGCCAGATTTCCCGACCCCGACCGTTTCGACATGGAACGCGCCAACGCGCGCAGCCACCTGGCGTTCGGGAAGGGCATCCATATGTGCGTCGGCAATATGCTGAGCCGCAAGGAAATGGCGGTCGCCTATACCGAATTGCTGCGGCGGCTGACGGAATTCCGCGTCGCCGAGGGGCACACGCCGAGTTGGCCGCCGAACATGCTGCTGCGCGGGCTCACCAGTTTGCCGATCCATTTCCGGCGGCGCACATGAACTTCGACCTCGACGAAGACCAGGTTCTCGTGCGCGACACGATCGGCCGCTTTCTCGGCCCGATCGACATCGCCGCGCGGCACGCCATGCGCAAAAGCGACGGGGGCTATTCGCGCGCGCGCTGGCAGGAGATCGCAGACCTCGGCCTGCTCGCGCTCGCTGCTCCGCAAACGATGGGCGGCATCGGCGGGACGATGGTCGACCTCGCGCTCGTCGCGGAAGCGCTCGGCAAAGGCCTTGCCATCGACCCCTGGCTAGAAAATGGAGTGTTGCCGATCCGGATCTCAGCCGCAGCGGGCGACGCGGCACTCGTCGCCGACCTGACCGTCGGAGCGCGATTCGTGGCGGTCGCTTTCGCCGAACCCGCCCGCCGCTATGAAACCGAGGCCGTCGGAACCAAGGCCGACGGCGGTCATGTCGCCGGCGCCAAGACATTGGTACTCGGGGCGCCGCTGGCCGACACAGTGCTGATCACGGTCGCGGGTGATAAGCTGGCCAAGATCGACAAAAGCGCCGCGGGCGTCGTGCGGCAGGACTATCCGGTCATCGACGGATCGAGCGCCGCAACGATCGACCTGCATCGCGCCGCGGCCGAAATCTTCGACTTGCCCGCAGCAAAATTCGATCGCGTGATCGGCGATGTCCGCCTGCTCGCTGCCGCCGAAATGCTGGGCCTCGCGCAGACGATGTTCGACGACACGCTCGCCTATGTCGGCGAGCGTCAGCAGTTCGGCGCCGCGATCGGCAGCTTCCAGGCGCTCCAGCACCGCCTGGTGGAATGCTATGCCGCGCTCGAACAGGCGCGCTCGATGGTGCTGCGGACCGCGATGCTCGACCCGACGACCGACGATGCCAACTGGCCGCGGATCGCCGCGGGCGCCAAGGCCTTCGTCGGCGAAGCGGCGACGAAGATCGGGCTCGAGGCGGTGCAGATGCATGGCGGCATGGGCCAGACCGACGAACTCGCCATCGGCCACGCGCTGAAGCGTGTGATGCTGCTCGACAAATTGTTCGGCGACCAGGATCATTGCCTGCGTACCTTTGCGAGGGCGGCATGAGCGCGCTCGCCCCCGTCGCGCCGGGCCTGTGGACCGACGAGGCCGAACCCCGGCTGATCGGCGCGCGCCGCGCCGACGGCGAGATCATCTTTCCCGTGCCGTCGGGCGACGCCGCAGCGCTGGTCGAGCCGGTTGCGTTGTCGCGCAAGGGCACGCTCTGGTCGTGGACGACGCAGGGGTTCGAGCCGAAGGAGCCCTATAGCGGCCCGCAGCCCTTTCAACCTTTCCTCATCGGCTATGTCGAACTGCCCGGCGAGGTGATCGTCGAGACGCGCATCGTCGACGCCGCACCCGCCGACCTCGTCATCGGGATGCCGATGGAATTTGCGGTGGTTCCCTTCGACGATGCGCGGTCGACCTATGCCTTTCGCCCGGAGCGCCAGCCATGAACGACGACGTCTACATCATCGGCGCGGGCATCCATCCCTTTGGCCGAACCGACGGTCGGTCGGGACGCGACCAAGGCGTGTTCGCGGTGCGCGAGGCACTCGCCGACGCTGGCATCGAATGGCCTGACGTGGAATTCGCTTATGGCGGTTCGGCGGCGGCGGGATCGGCCGACATCATGGTCAACGAACTCGGGCTGACCAGCGTGCCCTTCATCAACGTCGCCAACGGCTGCGCGACCGGCGGCAGCGCGCTCACCGCAGCGCGCAACGCCATTGCCGCAGGCGCATGCGACATCGCGCTCGCGGTCGGGTTCGACAAGCATCCGCGCGGGGCATTCAACGCCAAGCCATCCGATTACGGCCTGCCCGAATGGTATGGCGAAACCGGCATGATGCTGACGACGCAATTCTTCGCGCTGAAGATCCAGCGGTACATGGCGCTGCACGGCATCAGCCGCCGCACCTTGGGGCTCGTCGCCGAAAAGGCCTTTCGCAACGGCACGCTCTGCGATCATGCCTGGCGTCGTTCGCCGGTCGATCTCGACACGATATTGAACGCGCCGATGGTCAATGATCCGCTGACCAAATATATGTTCTGCTCGCCCGCCGAGGGCGCGGTCGCGCTGGTCCTGGCAAGCGCCAAGAAGGTGCGCGAGCTGGGGTCCGATCCGGTGCGCATCGCCAGCGTCGCGTTCCGGACCCGGCCCGAAGGTTCGTTCGAGGTGTTCGCGCCGTCGGTCAGCGTCAACGGCGGCGGCAAGCCTACCCAGGTCGCCAGCCGCGCCGCGTTCGAAATGGCGGGCATCGGCCCGGAGGATGTTTCGGTCGCGCAACTGCAGGACACCGAGTCGGGCGCCGAGATTATGCACATGGCCGAAAACGGCTTCTGCGCGGACGGCGATCAGGAACAATGGTTTGCCGAGGGCTGGAGCGAGATCGGCGGCAAACTGCCAGTCAACACCGACGGCGGCTGCCTTGCCTGCGGCGAGCCGATCGGCGCCTCCGGCCTGCGCCAAGTTTACGAAAATACGGTACAATTGCGCGGTCGCGGCGGCGAGCGGCAGGTACCGAACGACCCCAAAGTGGGGTATAGTCATGTCTATGGCGCGCCCGGCCTTTCGGCCGTGGCGATCCTCGAACGCTAGCGGATTTATGGATCTCGACCTTACCCAAGATGAACTGAATTTCCGCGAGGAGGTGCGCGACTTCCTTCGCACCTCGCTGCCCGACTATGTCCGCGACGGCGCCAAACGCACGCCCGGCGTCTTCGTCGAGCCCGACATCGGCCTGGTCTGGCACCGCATCCTGAATGACAAGGGCTGGGTCGCCTATCACTGGCCCGAGGATTGCGGCGGCACCGGCTGGACACCGATGCAGCGCTATATCTTCGAAAAGGAATGCGCGATCGCCGGCGCCCCTTCGCTGTCGGTGCTCGGCCTCAGGCTCGTCGGTCCGGTCATCTGCGCCTTTGGCACGCAGGAGCAGAAGGATCGCTTCCTTCCCGCGATCCGCGCCGGAACCGATTACTGGTGCCAGGGCTATTCCGAACCGCAAAGCGGGTCCGACCTCGCCTCGCTGCGCACCCGCGCGCGGCGTGACGGCAACGAATATGTCGTCGACGGGTCGAAGATATGGACCACCCACGCCCATCACGCGAACTGGATCTTCTGCCTGGTTCGCACCGACAGCGAGGTCAAGAAGCAGGCTGGGATCAGCTTCGTGTTGGTGCCGATGGACCAGCCCGGCGTCACCGTGACCCCGATCATCACCATGGCGGGCGATCATGAGGTCAACCAGGTCTTTCTCGACGCCGCGCGTACGTCGGTCGACAACCGCATCGGCGAAGAGGGCCAGGGGTGGACGATCGCCAAATTCCTGCTCGAAAACGAACGCGGCGGGTCGTTCCACGCGCCGCGGCTGATCCGCGCGATCGACCATATCGAACAGCTCGCAGGCATCGCCCCCAGCGGCTATAACGGATCGCTCGGTGGCGACATTCAGATCGCGACGCGGATCGCGAAGCTGCGGCTCGAGGCCGAAGCGCTCGAGACGACCGAACTGCGCATCCTGGCAGACATCGCGAAGGGCCGCCCGGCGGGGCCGCAGACGTCGCTCGTCAAACTTCTCTCGTCCGAAATCCATCAGCGGATCGACGGACTCGCGATGGACCTGCACGGTTACGACGGCCTGCAACTGCCGACCATCCGTCCGCTCTATGGCAATGAAGCCACGCCCCCGATCGGCGACGAGGACGCACAAGTCGCCGCCGCGCGCTATCTCAACAGCCGTGCCTGGACCGTCTTCGGCGGTTCGAGCGAAGTTCAGAAAAACATCATAGCAAAGACGGTGCTCCGCTTATGACACATGCATTGCGACTTGCCGACCAGTGTGAAATAGTCCCGCTCATGGGAGAACAGGCAGAAAAACTGCCGGTCGACGGGTTTGCGCCCCCAATGGATGCCAGGACGCTCGTCGATGCGGTCACGATCCGCAACGTGGAGGATATCCACGATGCAGCCGTGCTGCTGCGCGATTATGCGGCGGCATTCGGGCTGCGCGTCGCGCTGTGCGACGATATCGCATCGAAGGAAACGATGGTCGATGCCGACGGCGCTGTGCTCGCCGCGGACCTGTTCGGCTGGCTCGGCGATGGCGAGCGCTGGTGGGAGGATCACAGGCTGGCGCTGCATTCGCCGCTGCCCCGCTCGTGCCGGTACGAGAGCGAGCCCTTCTGGTGCAACAGCGACGGGTTTCGCACCGCACAGCCCAATCCCTATCTCGACGATATCGACCTCTCGCGTTATTTTTCGGCGCACGAGCGGTACAAGGCGGCGATCGTCGTTCCCGTGCACCTGCCGTTCGGGCAGATTTCGGCGAACAGCTTCCAGCCGTCGAACCCCGAGATCACCGATCTGTCGGACCTGTTCGGGTCGATCGGTGACACGCTGGCGCTCGCAACGCGGCGCTTCATTGCGGGCTATGCCTCGGCGATGCGGACGAAACGGCGGATCCCTTCGGATTGCGAGCTGTCGAAGCGCGAGGTCGAATGCCTGCGCTGGGCGGCGATCGGCAAGACCGACCGCGAGATCGGGATGATCATCTCGCTGAGCCACGCGACGGTGCGCTATCATGTCCACCGCGCCGGCGAAAAGCTGAACTCGGTCAACCGCGCGCAGACGATCTTCAAGGCCGGGCAGCTGGGCTATCTGGGTGCGAATAGCTGAAGGCTTTCCCCTCCCGCGATCGGGAGGGGAGCATCAGCCCAGCGACCGCAGAGGCTCACTCCCGTCCCAGTTTTTCGCAGCGTCCCGCATCATCGCGAACAGCTCGCGCGTGCCCGCCTGCGGTTCGAGCAGCTCGATCAGATTTCCCGGTCCGGTGCCGGGATCGGCGTAGATGACCCCGCCCGTGTCGCCGACCGGCGCCTCAAAGACAATCTCCGCGCCCGCCGCCAGGCAGCTGGCCCGCGCATCGGCGATCGATTCGACGAGGATGCAGACATGGTGGAGCCGGTCGGCGACGCCATATTCGCCGCGATAGAGCGACGTCGCATCATTCTCGGGCCGGATCAGCTCGATCTGCATGTCGCCCCAATAGCCGAGCGCCATCGTGAACACCGGGTCGCTGACTTCGCCGCGATAGCGGCCGCCGGGAAGCGACACATTGGGAAGCAGGAAAAAGGGGCCGGCACCGACCACTTCGGTCCAGTGCTTCAACGCCGCGTCGAAATCCGACGGCACATAGGCCATCTGCATGATGTTGCCGAGCGATGCGAGCGATCCGGGTCCGGTCATCTGTCTCTCCCCCTCAAAAGCGTTAGCGCACAAGCGCTGGGCTTTGTGCGATAAGCTCATCCAATCCCGGAGTCATACTGGGCAAAATGTGAGGAGAGTCATGGCCGAGTCCGATCCGAAGATCGCGCCGCAGGACTGGTTCGCGATCCGTAAACGCAACGCGCGCACGGGACTGCGCAAGCTGGTCGCCATCGTCGCCGAGAACCGCACCGATTGCGCGGAAGGGCCGCTGCCGCTGCACAAGAGCATCTACATCGGCGAAGCCCGCAATGCCGCCGAGATGGAGCATATCTTCCGGAACGAGCCGATCGTCGCCGGGCTGTCGGGCGATATTCCCAAGACGGGCGACACGCTCGTCTTCGACTCGGTCGGCCCATCGATCCTCGTCACGCGCGGCAAGGACGGGGTCGCACGCGCCTTCCTCAATATGTGCACGCATCGCGGCGCGAAGCTGGTCGAGGAGACCGAACCGTGGAGCGGTCCGCGGCCGCGTCTGGTTTGCCCCTTTCACGCCTGGACCTTCGATCCTGCCGGCCAGCTCGTCGGCCAGCCGGGCAAGGAAGGCTTTGCCAATTGCGAGATCGGCGCGCGCAACCTGATCGAACTGCCGTGTGCCGAACATCTCGGCCTGATCTTCGTGCGCGCGAACCCCGATGGCGAGCCGATCGATGCCGAGGCGCATCTTGGCGACTTCGGCCCGGTGCTCGCACAGCTCGAACTTCACCGCGCCGAGCCGGTGAAGAAGGGCATTCTCACCGCCGATTCCAACTGGAAGTTCGCGCTCGACACCTATGGCGAGAGCTATCATTTCAAGATGCTGCACGCCTCGACGATCGGCGGCACGCATTACAGCGATCGCAACGTCTATGAACCGATCGGCCGCCACCACCGTGTCAGCTTCCCCGACCTTTCGATCGGTGCACTCGTCGGCAAGGACGAGAGCGATTGGCCCGAAACCGAATATGGCGGGGTGCATTTCCTGTTCCCGAACACCGTTGTCTTCTTCGGCGCAGTGACCCCCGGGGTCTATTTCACCCAGCTCTTCCGCCTGTTCCCCGATGGCGCGGGCAAGATGTTCTGCCAGTTCGCAGTCTATGCGCCGTTCGGCGTCGAAAGCGACGAGCATCGCAAGATGTGCGAGATGGCCTATGACATGACCGCAACCGTCGTGCAGACCGAGGATTATCGGGTCGCGAGCAACGGCTATGCGAACCTGATGACCGCGCCCGCCGACTTCCACGTCGTACTCGGCGCGAACGAGCCGGCGCTGCACGGCGTCCACCGCTCGATCGCAGCCGCGTGCGGCATGCCGCTCGACCAGATCGCCTGACCTTTCGGAGGTACCGATGAACGACCTTAGTCCTCCCCAGGCGCCAGACCGCGACGACCGCTGTCCGGGCACCAGCTATACCGACATGCTGAAGGCCGATACGCGGCGCGTCCCCGACTATCTGTTCGCCGAATCGAACCAGGAACTCGGCGACGAACCGATCCCGATCGAACGCTATGTCAGCGACGATTGGGCGCGGCTCGAGCGCGAGAAGATGTGGCCGAACATCTGGCAATATGCCGCGCGTGAAGAGGATATGCCCAACCCCGGCGATACCGTTGTCTATGACATCAACGAAAAGAGCATATTGCTCGTCCGGCAAAAGGACCTGTCGGTCAAAGCCTTCTATAATGTCTGTCTCCACCGCGGCCGCAAGCTGCGCACTGAGAGCGGACCGGCAGTCCACCTGCGCTGTCCCTTCCACGGGTTCGCCTGGCACCACGACGGCCGCTTCAAGGAAGCGCCGTGCGCGTGGGACTTCAAGCATCTCGACGACAAGGACATGAGCCTTCCCGAGCTGAAGGTCGAAAGCTGGCAGGGCTTCCTTCTCGTGACCGAGAACCACGATCTGCCCAGCTTCCGCGAATGGGTCGGCCCCGGCGTCGAACATTATGACAATTGGCGGCTCGACGAATGCTATACCGGTGCGTGGGTCGGCCGCGTCATTCCCGCCAACTGGAAAGCGGTCGCCGAGGCGTTCATGGAGGCGTGGCACAGCATCGTCACCCACCCGCAGATCCTGGGCTTCACCGCCGACGCGAACACGCGCTACGACCTTTATGGCGACTTCCTCAATCGGGCGATCACACCCGCCGGCGCGATGTCGCCGCACATCAAGGGCAAGGACCAGTTCTACGTCCTGAAATCGCTGGAGGATTTCATCGGTTCGGGCGACAGCCGCGCCCGCCGCGCGACCGGCGATCCGACCGACCTGAAAGGTTTCGATGCCGACGACCCGATGCTCGCGCGCAAGGTGCTGGCGCAGGCGAACCGCGATGCCTTTGGTGCGATGAACGGGCGTGATTATTCGGACGCGACCGACAGCGAAATGCTCGACAATTTCACCTACAATGTTTTCCCCAACTGGTCGCCATGGGGCGGGTTGGTGCCGAACATCGTCTATCGCTGGCGCCCGTGGGGCGACACCGACCATTGCCTGATGGAGGTCCGCATCCTGATGCGCACGCCGAAGGGCGAAAAGCCCCCCAAGTCGGCGCCGATGTACCTGATCCCCGACGACCAGCCCTTTGCGAACGCCAGCCATCTGATCGGCGCCGCGCTCGCCGGTGTGTTCGACCAGGACATGGAAAACCTGCCCTTTGTGCAGGAGGGCATGAAATCCTCACCCAATGGCGTCATCGAACTCGGCCATTATCAGGAAAGCCGCATCCGGCATTTCCACCGCACGCTGAGCAAATATATGAGCGGTGAGCTGCCCGGCTGATGGCGCACACCGCGCCCCTGCTGTCGCTTGCGGCAGGGGTGCTGCCCGAATTTTCGCCCGAACAGACCGTGGCGGCGGCCATCGACGGCGGCTGGCCCGCGACCGGCATTTGGTATGATCCGGCGACATGGACCGCCGCAACGACGATCGAAGTCCGCGACCGCGCGGCCGATGCGGGCGTCGCCATCCTCGACATCGAAGTGATCTGGCTGAAACCAGGCGACGACGATCCGGCGCATTTCGCGGCGATCGACGCCGGCGCAGCGATTGGCGCGCAGAATGTCCTGATCGTCAGCTCCGAAGACGATCCGCGCCGCGCCGCCGACAAACTCCACCGGCTTGGCAACCACGCCGCCGCGGCGGGACTGCGCGCCTGCCTGGAATTCGCCGCATTCACGACCGTCGGCAGTCTGGAGCGCGCGCTGGCGCTGCTCGATGCCGCCGACTGCGACAATCTCGGCCTGCTGATCGATCCGCTGCATCTGGCCAGGACCGGGGGAACGCCCGCCATGCTCGCCGCCGTCGCGCCGCGCCGCTTCCCCTATGCGCAGTTTTGCGACGCGCCCGCGCACGGCCCGCCGCCGAGCGACGTCGGCGCGATCATTCACGAAGCGCTCGACCTGCGATTGATGCCCGGCGACGGCGCCTTGCCGCTGGCGGAGCTGCTCGCCGCACTGCCGCCCGCCACGCCGCTCAGCGTCGAACTGCGCAGCGCCGCGCTCCGCGCCGATTATCCTGACGCAGCTAACCGCGCCCGTGCCTTGCTGGCCGCAACGCGGCGCTGGTTCGAGCGCTAGATCAGGTCCAGTCCTGCCGCGCCGCCCATTCGGCGAAGGGCGTCGGGGTCACCCCGAGCAGCCGCGCCGCCGGCACCGCATCGAGCGCGACCGGGGACACCGGCTGATCGTTATACCAGCGATAGAATTTCGCCATCCCGTCATAGATGCTGAACGGCTGGACATCGCGCGATCCGGTCACCAGTTCGCTCATCCGCGCTGCGAATTCGTCGGGGCTGAGGCTCTGGAAACGCACCGGGCGGCCTGCAGCGACGCTCAGCCGCTCGGCAACCTCTGCCCCCACCAGCCCCTCGGGTCCGCCCACCGCGATCCGGTCGGCAATCAGATCCTCGTGCATCAGCGCCGCGACCATATAGGCCGCCACATCCTCCAGGCAGATCCAGTTGATCTTCAGCGTTTCGGCGGCCGGATAGGCGAACACACCGCTGTTCACGATCGCCGGGCGCGACCAGATCCGGGTGATATTGTCCATGAACACCATCGGTTCGATGATGACATAGGGCACGCCGCTGTCGTGGATCGCGCCCTCGATGTCGCGCCGCCCGTCATGCGCCGAGAGGTCGAGGTCATGATCGGCGACGAAGCAGCTGGTGTTGAAGACGATCTTGCCCAGCCCTGCCGCGTGCGCGGCTTCCGCGATATTGCGTCCCATCGCCGCGGCCCGTTCGCGGTCGAATTCGAACGGCAGGTGCATCGCGAGCGCGTCGTGTCCGCGAAAGGCGGCGGTCAGGCTTGCGACATCATAAAGGTCGGCCGCGACTTCGGGCACGTCGGGGTGCGACGTCGCCGCCATCGCCCCCGGTCGCCGCACCCCTGCGGTGGGTTCGAGGCCCCTGGCCTTGAGCGCGGAGAGCAGCGGAATGCCCTGATCGGCCGGCGCGCCGAGGACGAGTATCTTCTTCACGCCGCGCCCTCCAGCTGCTTCGCCGACACGGTCGCGGCATGATGTCCGGCAAGGAAGCCGAATACCATCCCCGGCGCGATCGTCCCGCCGGGACCACCATAGGTCATGCCCATCGTCGAGGCCATGACGTTGCCCGCGGCATAGAGGCCCGGAATCGCGCCGCCGTCGACGCTGAGCACCCGCGCATCGACATCAGTCTGCGGCCCGCCCTTCGTCCCCAGCGCGCCGCTCTTGATCTCGACCGCGAAGAAGGGCCCCTGGCCGATCGGGCCGAGCGTCGCCGCGGTCGAGCCGCGCCCGTCGGGATCGCCCCACCATTGGTCGTGCGCCGCATCGCCGCGCCCGAAATCCGGATCGCGTCCGGTAGCACAGTGCGCGTTGAAGCGTTCGACGGTTGCATCCAGGGCATCGGGGTCGATACCCAGCCGCTTGGCGAGGTCGGGCAGGCTTTCGGCGCGCATCGCCCACTGCGGCGGGGCCACCCCGCGCTCGCCGCTGATCATGCCAAAGCCGAAGCGGTCGATATATTGCTGGTCGAAGATCAGCCAGCACGGCAGGTTGGCATAGTCGAACGCGCTGACGTCCTGGTCGTGGAAGGCCGCGCCGATCGCGTTGTAATTCGCCGCCTCGTTGGTGAAGCGCCGCCCCGCGCGATTGACCATGATAGAATGCGGCAGGCTGCGCTGACCCGCGACGAGCGTCTTGCCGGTCGCGCTCTCGCTCTCCGGCACCTCGGCGACCGGCATCCACCACGCCTCGCGCATATTGCCAAGCATCGCGCCGACGCGCATCGCCATCTTCAGCCCGTCGCCGGTGTTCGTTTTCGGGCTGAGCGGGTGCGTCAGCGGCCCGCGGATGAAAGCGCGGAGCAGGTCGGCATCCCATTCGAACCCGCCGGTCGCGAGCACCACCGCATCGGCTGCCACCTCGATCTCGCCATCGGCCGTTTCGAACACGGCGCCCGCGACGCGGCCGTCGTCCATCATCAACCGCACCGCACGATGCCCCGTCTGCGGTTCGATCCCGCGATCGAGGCAAGCCCGCAGCAATCGCCCCACCAGCGCCTGTCCACTACCGCGCAGATCGCCGTCGATCCGCCGCTGCAACTCTTCGGGCGACAGCGGTTGCGGCTTGGCCTGCCCCAGCGGGGTGTCGTAGATCGAGAAATAAGGCATCGGATAATAGGGCGACAGCGTCACCTTCGCGGCCCACTCGCCCAGTTCGTGAAAGGAGTAGAGCGGGCAGTCGAGCGAGCGTCCGCCGTTCGGCATCCCGCCCGGAAACTCCGCGTGATAATCGGGAAACTCGGGGATCGGCCGAAACTGGACCGGCGTCTTTGCCTCCAGGAAAGCGACCATCTCGGGCCCATGATCGAGAAACGCCTCGACCAGATGCTGCTGCATCAACCCGTGCGACATCGACATGAGGTACGTCAGCGCCTTGTCGCGGCTGTCCTCGACGCCCAGCCCCGCCTCGTGGTGATTGGTCGGGATCCAGATCATCCCGCCCGACCAGGCGGTGGTGCCGCCGACCTGATCGCCCTTTTCGAACAGCGAGACGCGTGCGCCGGCTTCGTGTGCTGCAATCGCGGCGGTAAACCCCGCGCCGCCGGTCCCGAGGACGATGACGTGCGGGGCTTCTCTCATCTTTTATGCCTTCAATTGCGCGACCATGTCGGCCGTGTCGAAATAATGGATGCGCATCGACGCCATCTTGCCGGCGTCGTCGAACTCGGTGACCTCGGCGATATGCGTTTCGAAACGCTTTCCGCTCGATTTCGCGGTGACGGTGAAGTGGAGCAGCGCCACGGCATATTTTTCGCCGCCAACCAGCTCCTGCCACTTGACGACGGGATCTTCCCAGAAGGTCATGACATGCGCGTAGAGTTTCTGCAGCGCATCGCGCCCGCGCCATTCGCCGCCATAGGGCAGCGACGCGGGTTCATGGATGACGAGATCATCGGCCATAAAGTCGGCAACAACCCCCCACTCGCCCCGCGCAACCGCGGCGTACATCGCCTTGCTGGCTTCGAGCGGCGTCATTCGATCGTCCCGACCAGCGCGCCGACCGGATAGACTTCGCCCTCGACCCCCGTCGGGTGGATCGTGCCCGCGACTTGCGCTTCGATCTCGACCGTCGTCTTGTCGGTTTCGACGGTGTAGATGATGTCGCCGACCTCGACGCGCTCGCCATCGCCGAACATCCATTCGTTGAGCGTCATTTCGGTCGCAGACATGCCGATCTTCGGGATGCGCAGTTCCTCCGCCATCGCCCTAGCCTTTCCAGTTCATCGCGGCGCGCACCGCATCGGCGATCGCATCCTTGTTCGGGATCCACGCCTGTTCGAGCGCATTCGCCATCGGCACGGCAGAGAAAGCGCCGCCGATGCGCGTCACCGGGGCTTTGAGCTTGCCGAACAGTTTCTCGTTGAGACGCGAGGCGATCTCCGCGCCGGTGCCATATTGCTTCACTGCCTCGTGCAGCACGACCGCGCGGCCCGTCTTTTCGACCGATGCGGTCACCGTCGCCTCGTCATAAGGCGCGATCGTCCGCAGATCGATGACCTCGACCGAAATCCCCTCGCCGGCCAGCCGCTCGGCGATTTCCAGCGCGTCGAGCACGGTGCGGCCATAGGTAATGATCGAACAGTCGGACCCTTCGAGCGTCACCGCCGCCTTGCCCAGCGGGACGATATGCCCCGGCCCCGGATCGTCCGATTTCAGGCCGTAGCAGAGGATATTCTCGATAAAGATCACCGGGTCGTTGCACGCGATCGCCGCGCGCATCAGCCCCTGGGCGTCGGCGGCATTCGACGGGGTCACGACTTTCAGACCCGCGACATGCGCGAACCAGGCTTCGAGCATGTCGGAGTGCTGACCGCCGAAGCCGACGCCGACGCCAGTCGTGGTGCGGATCACCAGCGGCACGTTCGTCTGTCCCCCCGACATGAAGCGCAGCTTCGCCGCATGATTGACGATCTGGTCCATCGCCACGGTGACGAAGTTCATCAGCATGATCTCGGCGATCGGGCGAAAGCCCGCGAGAGCTGCGCCGACGCAGGCACCGACGATCGCCTGTTCCGAAATCGGCGTCGCGCGAACACGGTTCTCGCCATATTTCTCGGTGAGCCCGGCCGAGATTTTGAACACCCCGCCCCCCTGTTTCGCGGCGACATCCTCGCCCAGCAGGATCACGCCCTCATCCTCGGCCATCGCTTCGTCGATCGCGCGGTTGATCGCCTGCGTCATCGTGATTTGCGCGCTCATGCCGCGATCTCCTCTTCGAAGACATCCTTGCGGATCTCCTCCGGCCCCGGCAGCGGGCTGCTCGCGGCGAATTCGGCCGCCGCGTCCATCTGCGCGTCGAGGTCGGCAACAATGGCGTCGAGTTCGGCCTCGGTGAACTGGTGGTCGAGCATCAGCTGGCGCAGACGCGGCAGCGGGTCCTCCGCCGCCATTTCGGCCAGATGCTCGGGCGGCATGTACGAAAAGTCGGCACCAAAGAAATGGCCCATCATGCGATAGCACATCGCCTCGATCAGCGTCGGCCCCTCGCCCGCCCGCGCGCGATCGACCGCCGCCTTGGTGGTGTTGTACATCGCGATGGCGTCATTGCCGTCGAGCTTCACGCCCGCCATCCCATAGGCCTTGGCGCGGGTCACGATCGAGTCGACCTTGGTATGGTCGGCAAAGGCGGTGTGCTCGCCGTAGCGGTTGTTCTGGCAGAGGAAGATCACGGGCAGCTTCCACAGCTGCGCCATGTTCATCGCTTCGTGGAACGCGCCGATGTTGGTCGCGCCGTCGCCGAAACAGACCATCGTCACCTTGCCGTCGCCGCGGTTCTGTGACGCGAGCGCGAGGCCGTTGGCGATCGGCAACCCCGATCCGACCACGCCGGTGGTTACCATCACGCCGGTTTCGGGGTGCGTGATATGCATCGACCCGCCCTTGCCGCGGCAGGTGCCGCCGACCTTGCCCGCAATTTCGGCAAACAAGGGATTCAGCGGCACGCCCTTGGCGATCTGGTCATGCTGACCGCGATAGGTGGTGACCAGATAATCGTCCTGGTTGAGCGCCGCCATTGCCGCCGCCGACACCAACTCCTGTCCGCGCACGGTGTAATAAATCACCGCCAGCTTTCCGGTCATCAACAGCGAGCGGAATTTCTCGTCGGCACGCGCCACCCGCATCGTGCGGGTGTAGATGTCGCGCAGCGTGTCGCGATCGATCGTCGTCTCGGTCATGCAGATTCTCCGATGCCCTGTTGGGGGTTGGCGCTCGCGGTAGCGCTGGAACGGGCGGCAACGCGGTCACGCCAGGCGGCGAGATGCGTCAGCGCGGGATCGAGCGGCTGCCCGACCATCGCGCCGAATTCGACGAAGGAATAGAGCAGGACGTCGGCAAGGCTGAAGCGCGCGCCGAGTGCCCACGGCCCCGCGCCGATCATGTTGTCGACCTTTACCAGCCCGTCGGCGGCCAGACGCTTCAGATCGGCCGCTGCATCGGGCAGGCAGAGCATCCGGCTCTGGAACATCGGCAGCCCCTCTGCCCCGCGAAAGCCCGCTGTCATCGGCACCACGACGAGCTGGTCGACGATCCGCACGAACATCCGCGTCCTCGCGCGTTCCTCTGCGGTCGCGCCGAGCAGCGCATGGCCCGCGGCTGTCTCGTCGAAATATTCGCAGATCGCGATGCTTTCGGCGATGCAGCCGCCATCGTCGAGTTCCAGCAGCGGCGTGTGGCCGAGCGGGCTCTTCGCGCAAAACTCCGGCTGCCGGTTCTCGGCCGCCATGATGTCGACGAACTGCCGTTCGACGCGCACTCCGGACTCAGCAAGGTACATCAGCACCACGCGCGGATTGGGACCGATCGATTGATAAAGTTTCATTTCGCGCGGCCTAGAACTGGACGCGCTTGGTGAAGCCGCCGTCGATGACGAGATGCGCGCCGGTCATATAGGGACAGGCGGGCGAGGCCATGAACACGATGCCCTTCGCGACTTCCTCGGCCTCGCCGAAACGACCCATCGGCATCTGCGCCAGCGTTGCATCATAGAGCGCGGGGACGGCGGACTTGATGACTTCCCAATTGCCGCCGGGATAATAGATCGCACCCGGCGAAACGATGTTGACGCGGATATTCTGCGCCGCGAGCGCCTGGCTCAATTGCGAGCCATAGGTGATCAGCGCGGCCTTCAGAGCATTGAATGCCTGCGGGACAATGAAGGTCTCGACCGCTGCGGTCGACGACATGAAAATGATCGATCCCGACCCTGATGCGGCGAGCGCGTCGGTCAGCACCTCGACCCCATGGACCGCGCCCATCACGTCCATGTCCAGCCCGCGCTGCCAGTCGCCGGTAGCGCCCTGCCCCGACGAGCTGGCCGTGTGGATGAAGATGTCGCATCCGCCGAGCGCATCGCGCGCATTGCCCAGCCATTCGCGATAGCCGTCGGGATTGCCGGTCATGTCGAACTGCTCGCCATGAACCTTGCCTGGCCCCGCAGCGTCGATCGCCGCGACCGCCGTCGCGACCTTTTCGGCATCGCGCGAGAAGAAGGCGACATCGGCGCCCTCGGCCGCGAAAATCTTGAGCGACGCCAGCCCCAGGCCGTGCGCGCCGCCGTTCATGATGACTTTCTTGCCCTGAAGACCCAGATCCATCGCATCCTCCTCTTGTGATTTTGAAGAGGACAGTATCGCGCGCACCGACGGCGGAACATCAGCAAAAATGGGAGCGGCACAGGCCCGGAAATATGCTCGGGCGTCACATTTCCGCCTTGTCGGTGGTAATGCCCCTAAAGGACGACACCCTTTTGCTCGAGGCGGCGGATTTCTTCGGCCGCCACCGACCAGTTCTGCAAGCTGTCGTGAATGTCGGGTTTGGACACGACGGGATCGGGTTGCCGGTTCTGCGACCGTCCGAAGCGCGGCGCCGGCGATGGCTGCAGCGACGGACCCGAATGCGCGTGGACATGACGTGCGCGGTTCGCTGGGTGTTCCGCCGCCTCGCGAAACGTCAGGACCGGGGACACGCAGGCGTCGCGTTCGTCGAAAATGCCGCACCAGTCGCTTTGCGTGCGCGTCCGGAAGAGTTGTTCGATCTCGCTGGCGCGAGCCGACCAGACGGCCGGATTGAGATAATCGTCGAAATCGGAGGGATCGAGGCCGAGCCCCACCAGAAAGGCGTCGTGAAACTCGCGCTCGAGCGCGCCCACTGCCATGTACCGCGCGTCGGCGGTTTCGTAGCAGCGATAGAAATAGGCACTGCCATCCAGAAGGTTGCCGCCGCGCCCGCTGTTCCACAGGCCCATCTGCATCCAGCCCGCCATCTGAGTCAGCAAGACCGAAATTCCATCGACCATCGCGACATCGAGAACCTGCCCCCGTCCCGACCGCTGCCGCTCGACCAGCGCCGCGAGGACGCCCATCGCAAGGAATGTTCCGCCGCCGCCGAAATTGCCGACCAGATTGACCGGCGGGACCGGCGGGGCACCGCTTGGCCCGATCGGATGCAGCGCCCCGGCCAGGGCAAGATAGTTGATGTCGTGCCCTGCCCGCGACGCCAACGGTCCGGTCTGCCCCCACCCGCTCATGCGCGCGTAGATCAGCCTTTCGTTCGCGTCGCAAAGCGCTTCGGGTCCAAGGCCGAGGCGCTCCATCGTTCCCGGTCGATAGCCTTCGATGACGACATCGGCCCGTGTCGCGAGATCGCGCACGAGCGCCAAGCCGTCGGGCGACTTCAGGTCGATCGCGACCGACGGGCGGTTTCGGTACAGAAAATCATATTGCGGGTCGCCGCCGAGCGGGCGCGCGGCGCCATAGCGCTCGATCCGCAACACCTCGGCGCCCAGGTCGGCCAGCAGCATCGCGCCGAATGGAGTTGGCCCCAGCCCCGAAAACTCCAATATCCGGATTTTCGCGATCGGCGCCTGTCCGCCATTTTCTTGTGGATTCATATGGATCTGGTCCCCCGTCGCATCACGCACCCGATCATTATATTCTCGTCAGTTGAAAAATATACTAGCCAGTATCTTCTTGTCCTGTCACTATCTGAATCACGAGCCGGGCACAGACCCGGCGGTTAGAGGAGATTGGGAGAATGGCCGAGATCACCCCCAGCGAGCTGCGCTTTACGCGCACCGAACGGGTCACCATGGGCGTCCCGACCGCCGATGCGATAGCCGACCAGGCCGGCAAGATGGGATGCTCGAAGGTATTTTTGCTGGCGTCGACGACGTTGCGCGAACGCACCGACGAAATCCGGAAGATCGAGGCGGCGCTGGGCGCGCGGCACGCCGGCACCTTCAGCGGGATCGCCCCGCACGCTCCGCGCGCCGATGTTCTGAAAGCGGCCGATGCCGCGCGAACCGCCGGCGCCGACCTGATCGTGTCGGTTGGCGGCGGTTCGGCGACCGACAGCGCCAAGATCGTCGCGCTGCTCATCAAACATGATGTGCGGAGTGTCGAGGCGTTCGAACCGCTGCGCACCTATGTCACCGACGCGGGCGAAGTGATCAATCCGATCACCGTCGGCCCCGACATTCCGGTCATCTGTGTCCCCACGACGCTGTCGGGCGGCGAGTTCAACGCATTGTCGGGTTCCACCGACGAGGTGACGCAGCACAAGCAGGGCTATGAGCATCGCAACATGGCGCCGGTGATGGTTGTCCTCGATCCGTCGATCACGCGCCACACGCCCGAGTGGCTGTGGCTTTCGACCGGGGTTCGCTCGGTCGATCATGCGGTGGAAACTTTGTCCTCCTACCAGTCGAACGATTTCGCCGACGGGCTGGCCGAAAGCGCGCTGCGCCTGCTGGTCGAGGGCCTGCCGCGCGTGAAGGCCGATCCCGGCGACATGGAAGGCCGCCTGAAATGCCAGATCGGCGCCTGGCAATCGATGATCAGCATCATCGGCGGGGTTCCGATGGGAGCGAGCCATGCCATCGGCCATATTCTGGGCGGTACCTGCGACGTCCCGCATGGCTATACGTCGTGCGTGATGTCTCCCTATGTCCTGGCGTGGAACGCCGAACATGACGCGAGCCGCCAGCGCCGCACGCTGGCGGTGCTGGGCGAAAGCCACGGCAGTGCGTCGGCGGCGCTCGACGCCTTCATCTCCCGACTGGGAATGCCGCGGCGCCTGAGCGACGTCGGCGTCGACGAAAGCCGCTTTCAGCAGGTCGCCGATTACACGCTGCTCGATATCTGGGGCCGCACGAACCCGCGCCCGGTCACCTCGGCCGCCGACATTCTCGAAATCCTTCGCCGCGCCGCGTGATGCCGCGATCAATCACAGCAGAAGCGACCGGGGAAGAGACACCGACCATGACGAACGCCGAACGATCGCGGGACTTTCAGGACCCGCGGATTCCCGATCGCGATGAATGCGTGCTGCGCTATCTGCTCGACCGCTGGGCAACCGAGCGCCCCGACAAAGCCCATATCGTCTTTGCCGACGGATCCGAATGGAGCTTTGCCGAGATCCGCGAGCGCGTTCGTGCCAAGGCGGCCGGGCTGCGGAAACTCGGCATCCGACAGGGCGAACGCGTGGCGGTGTGGCTTCCGAACGGACCCGACGCCCTCGTCGCTTTCTATGCGATCAACTATCTGGGCGCCGTCTTCGTGCCGTTCAACACGGCATATCGCGGCGGCTTGCTCGAGCACGTGCTGGCAAACTCGTCCGCCCGAATCCTGCTTGTCCACCCCGACCTCGTACCGCGCCTGGCCGAGGTCGACCCGGCGGGCATCGAGTTGCTGGTCGTCACGACCGCCGCCGCCTTCGATGAAGGGCGGTTTGCTTCGGTGCGCTTCGACGACGTGACGGGCGATCCGGCCGATGACTTGGCGCTCGATCGGCCGATCGATCCATGGGACATCCAGTCGATCATCTATACGTCGGGGACGACCGGCCCGTCGAAGGGCGTCCTGTCATCCTATCTCCATATGTTTTCGAACGCCGGTCCCGAAAGCTGGCCGATGGTGGGAGAGGACGATCGCTATATGTGCGTCGCACCCATCTTTCACATTGGCGGCATGGGGCCGCCCTTCGTCATGCTCGCCCGCGGCGCCTCGGTCGCGATGGCCGACAATTTTTCGACCTACGAATTCTGGTCCGTCGCCAAACGCACGGGCGCAACCGTCGTGTTCCTGCTGGGCGTCATGGCGACATTCTTGCTCAAGGCGCCGCCTGCCGAAAAGGACCGCGACCATGGCGTCAAAAAGGCTTTCATGGTCCCGCTGACCGGCGATGCCCCCGCCTTCACCGAACGCTTCGGAATCGACATCTATACGATCTTCAACATGACCGAAATCTCGTCGCCCATCGTCTCGGAAGCCAACCCGGCCAAGATCGGCACCTGCGGCCGCGTCCGCGCGGGGGCTGAAGTCCGGCTGGTCGATACGAATGATTGCGAAGTCGCCGTCGGCGAGATCGGCGAGATGCTGGTCCGCACCGATCGCCCGTGGGCGATGAACAGCGGCTATAACGCCAACCCCGAAGCGACCGCCGAGGCCTGGCGCAACGGCTGGTTTCACACGGGCGATGCGTTTCGCCGCGACGAGGACGGCTATTTCTATTTCGTCGATCGCGTGAAAGATGCGATCCGCCGGCGCGGCGAGAATATCTCGTCGTTCGAAGTCGAAGCCGAGGTTTGCCGTCACCCCGATGTCCGTGAAGCAGCGGCCATCGCGGTGCCGAGCGAATATTCAGAGGACGAGGTGATGGTCGTCGTCGCTCCGGTTCCCGGCCGCGCCATCGATTGCCGAACGCTCGCGGCATTTCTGATCGAAACCATGCCCTATTTCATGGTTCCTCGCTATTTCCGGGTGCTCGAAGAACTGCCCAAGACGCCATCGGCCAAGGTGTTGAAGACCGACCTTCGGCGGGAAGGCGTGACGAGCGACACCTGGGACCGCGAAGCGGCAGGCATGCGCGTGCGCCGCGAATCCTTCGCACCATGAACGCCCGCCCTCTCTCCCCTCTCTTTCATCGTTCCAGGATATTTTCGACATGACCAATCCGATGCCCGACCGGCCGATCGCTGCCGACCAGATCGACTGGGCATTGCTGGCATCCGGTGTCGACCAGGGCAATATTCCCGCGTTGCTGATGCTGCTTCACCAGATGACGGGTGAAACGAAATGGCTTGAAGAGCCCTTTGTTCCAAAGCGCGCGCCGGGCCTCGACGACAATGACAGCGGCCAGCTTCCCTCCGATATCCAGCGCGAGGTGCGCGACCATGCGCGCCAGGCGATCGAAGCCTGGCTGAGGGGCCAGGACCTGGCGCTGCCCGAGCCCGACAATGCCCATCTGGCAAAAATGCTGAGCGTCGCGATGACCGAGCATGTCCCCGAGGAATATGGTGACATCGTCGCTGCCGGCATGCGGCCCACCGCCACGGCGCGCGACGTTCCTCCATCGCTGGCGAAGAAGTCTGCGATTGTGATCGGGGCCGGAATCTCGGGGATTTGCGCCGGCATCGAATTGCAGCGCCTTGGCATCGACTATGTCCTGTTAGAGAAGAATGAGGATTTTGGCGGCACCTGGTTCGAGAACCGCTATCCCGGATGCGGTGTGGACACACCCTCGCTGACCTATACATTTTCGTGCCGCCCGAACGATTGGTCGAAATATTTCCCGCTCCGCGACGAGATCGAGGGCTATTTGCTCGACACGGCGAGCGAGTTCGGACTGGCTGCTCACGCGCAGTTCAATTCGAAAGTCGAAACGGCGCAATGGGACGACGCGGCCGACCAATGGGAAGTTGCGGTATCGAAACCCGACGGCACGATCTCGACCCACCGCGCCGACTATCTGTTCAGCGCTGTCGGTCTGCTCAATATACCGCAATATCCCAAGATCGCAGGGCTCGAATCCTTTGCCGGCGACGTGATCCACACCAGTCGCTGGCCGGCGGGAACCGACCTTTCGGGCAAACGCGTCGCCGTGATCGGCAACGGCGCTTCGGGGATGCAGGTCGCCCCCGCAGTGGCCGACGACGCGAGCGCGCTGACCATCTTTGCGCGATCGAAACAATGGGCGGCACCCTTCCCGCAGTTTCGCAAGCCAGTGCCCGATGGGGTGCGGTATCTGATGCGCGCGGTCCCGCTGTACCGCGCCTGGCTGGAGCAGCGGCTGTCGTGGACGTTCAACGATCGCGTCCACGGCACCTTGCGCCGCGATCCGGACTGGGCGCATCCCGAGCGCGCGGTCAACGAAATCAATGACGGCCATCGCCGCCACTTCACCCGCTATGTCCATGAAGAATTGGCCGACCGACCCGAACTGATCGACGATGTCCTTCCCGACTATCCGCCCTTCGCCAAGCGGATGTTGCTGGACAATGGTTGGTACCGCACGCTGCGCAAGCCGAATGTCCGGCTGATCCCCGAACATCTGGCGCGGGTCGAGGGTCATCGCCTGATCTCCTCGTCGGGGATCGAGGTCGAAGCCGATGTGATCATCCTCGCCACCGGATTTCAGACGACGCGCGTGCTGGGATCTTATGACGTGATCGGCCGAAACGGCCAGGTGCTGCGCGATTTGTGGGACGAGGACGACGCATCGGCCTATCTGGGCACGCTGGTGCCCGGCTTTCCCAACCTGTTTATCCTGCTGGGTCCCAATGTCGGGTCGGGTCACGGCGGCAGCATGATCCGCAATATTGAAAACCAGATGCACTTTGCCGGCGAAGTCGTGCTGGCGAGCGCCGCGCGCGGCGCCGACACGGTCGAGGTGAAGAATGCGGTCTATCAGGACTATCGCCGCCAGATCGACGAAGCGCACGAAACATTGGTGTGGACCCACCCCGGGACCGAAAACTGGTACCGAAACAAGAAGGGCCGCGTCATCGCCATCACGCCGTGGCGCAACGATGCATTCTGGCGAATGACGCGCTCGCCGAAGCCGGACGATCTGGAATTCGGATATACCGACGGCGACAACGCCACGCTCGCAGAGGCGAGCTGAGCTGCGACAGGAATTCGCCCGATGAAGGCGTTTCGAGGGCACCGTCTGGGAGCGGTCGAAGATTTTGCGCTGGAAGAGCAATCCATCGGCGCGCCCGGCGCTGGCGAAATTCTGCTGCGCGTCGAGGCCACATCGCTCGGCTTTGTCGACGCGCTGGTCATGCGCGGGCTTTATCAGGCGCAGCCGCCCCTCCCCTTCACGCCCGGCGGCGAAATCGTCGGTCGTGTCGAAGCGCTTGGCGAAGGTGTGACCGGCTTCATTCTGGGGCAACGCATCGCGTGCTGGCAGTTCGGCGGCGGTCTGGCCGAACAGGCCGTGGTCAGCGCGGCGCATAGCGTCGCGGTGCCCGACGCGCTGGAAGCAGCCGCCGCCTCGTCGCTGATCCTCGACTTCCTGACGGCGCATTACGGCCTTTTCGATCGCGGCCACTATCGCGCGGACCAGTCGCTGCTCGTCGCTGGCGCGTCGGGTGGCGTGGGATCGGCGGCGGTCCAGCTCGCCCGCGCCTGCGGCGGCACGGTGATCGGGCTGGCCTCGGGCGATGCCAAGATGGACCATGTCCGCGCGCTGGGCGCCGACCTGGTGCTCGACTATTGCGATCCCGATTGGCGGGCGCAGTTGAAGGCCCGCTATCCGGCGGGTGTAGACAGGGTGTTCGATCCCGTCGGCGGCCCGCTGTTCGAAGCCTGCTTCCGCTCGCTCGCCAAGCACGGCCGACATCTGGTCGTCGGATTCGCGTCGGGCGACGGCATCCCAAAGCTTCCCGCCAATCTTCCGCTTCTGAAGTCGGGCGAACTGGCAGGGGTCGATGCGCGTTATCTGGGCGAAAGCGACCCGGCGCGGGTTTGCGCCATTTTGGGGATTATCTTTCGGCTCGCCGAGCGCGGCTTGATTTCCCCGGTCATTGGCGCGAGCTTTGCGCTGGCCGACGCGCCCGCCGCATTCGCCGCGCTCGCCTCGCGCTCCCGCATCGGGAAGATTGTCGTCACGCCCTGATGCGTCACCAGCGAGCGGGCAGCGTGCTCATGCCGCGAAACAGAAACCCGTCGCGCCACGCCGGGGCATCGGTATCGACCACAAGGCCGGGCAGCCGCGTCGCCAGCCGTTCAAAGGCAATCCGCCCTTCCAGCCGGGCCAGCTCGGCGCCGACACAGAAATGAATGCCGCCGCCAAAGCTTAAATGCCGGGCCGCATTGTCGCGCCCGATGTCGAAGCGGTCGGGATTATCGAACATACGCGGGTCGTGATTTCCTGCGCCGATCAGCGTGAGAATCTTTTCCCCCTTTGCGACCGACTGTCCGCGAATCTCCGTCGATTGCAGCGCGGTGCGATAGGTGGCGACGAGCGAGCTTTCATAGCGCAGCACCTCGTCGACCGTACCGGCCGCGAGCGCCACCGGATCGTCGACGAGCCGCCGCCATTGATCGGGAAAGCGGCTGAAGCTGAGCAAGCCGTTGCCGATCATGTGCGCGGTCGTTTCGAACCCGGCGCCGAACAGGCCGATCGCCACGGTCACCAGCTCGTCGTGCGAAAGCGCATCCTCGGCGCCGCCCGCGTGAACCAGGGCGGTCGCGAGATCGTCTTGCGGTGCCGCTTTCCGTTCGTCGAACAGCGTCTCGAAAAACTGCTGCAACACGGCGATCTGGCTGTTCGCGGTCGCCAGTTCGTCGTCGGTCAACGCCCGCGCTTCAAAGACGATGAAACTTTGCGCGATGGCATTGATCACCGCATTCAGGCGGTCATCTTCGGGATCGATGCCGAGCATGTCACACATGACCCGCACCGGAAGTTCATAAGCGAAACGCGCGATCAGATCGCCACCGCCATCAGCCAGAAAGCCATCGAGCAAGCGGTCGGTGATGTCGCGAATGCGAGGCTCCATGGCGCGCACGCGCTTCGCCGTGAGGGCGCCGGTCACCAGCCCGCGCACCCGCGTGTGGTGCGGCGGGTCCTGCATCAGGAAAACCTCGGACAGCCATTTATAGCCGCGCTGCCCCATCACATCGAAATCGGGGCCATAAAAGAGCCGGATGTTCTCGACGAAATCGCCCTGGCCGAAGTCCTCGCGGTTCATCAGGACCGAGCGGACATCCTCATGACGGCTCACCACCCAATAGCCGAGGTCGGACCGGTGGATCGGGTCCTCCTCGCGCAGCCGGGCAAAGGCGATATAGGGATCGGCCTTCATCGAGGCATCGTCGGGCGTGAAAGACGGCACGCGGAGGTCGGTCATCGAGACTCTTCCTTGATCTAGACGAAGCGCGGTCGAAACGCCCCTTCGCCGTCGCGCTCGACAAACACCGAATGCGGCGCGCCGAAATGCGCCGGAACGATGCGCGCGCGCTTTTCGCTCGCACGCTCGAGGATGCGCCGCCGGGTATAGGCCGCCACGGCGCGGTCCTCGCAATAGACGCTGTTCCAGTCGGGGCGGACGACCTGCATCGGGTGATGCAAGATATCGCCCGTAAACAGCGCAATATCGCCTTCGCTCTCGACCTCCAGGACCATATGCCCCGGTGTGTGTCCCGGAAATGTCCAGGCCCTCATGCCCGGCGCGATCGTCGCGCCGTCATCGATCAGTTCGGCCAGCCCCGCGTCGATGATCGGCTGCACGCTATCCTCGAAGACATTGGCATTGACGCCGGCCCCGGCGAGGGTCGCATAGCGCAGCTTGGCCGGATTCCAGGCTTCCTCGTCGGCGCGCGGGAAATAGTAGCGCGCATTGGGAAAGGTCGGCTGCCAGGCCCCGTCGCGCCATTCGGTGTTCCATCCGACATGGTCGATATGCAGGTGGGTGCAGAATATCTTGTCGATATCGCCCGGCCCGAAACCCGCGGCTTCGAGGCCCGCCATGAACGGAGTCGCCAGCTGCCCGAAGATCGGGATACCGGGGCGGTCCTTGTCATTGCCCGCTCCGGTATCGACGATGATCCGCTCGCTACCGGTATCGATCAGCCAGCTCTGGAGATAGCCATAGATCAGCCCGTCGCGGTAGAAATCGGGCTCGAAATCCGGCTGCTGCCGGGCGAACGCAGCGTCCTCATATTCGGCGAAGAGCGCTTCGGGCGGACTGAAACCGCCTTGCCACTCCTCGAGGCGATAGACCCGGTGCCCACCGATGCGAAACGCTGCGTCCACGATGGATCCTCCGATCAGAAATTGACACCCAGCGTGACGCCATAGGTCCGCGGCGGCCGCAACGATCCGACCGACACGAAGCTGTAGAGCGGCGCCGAGATGATCGTGTTCGCCAGCGCATATTTGTCGGTGAGGTTCTTGCCCCACAGCGCCACCGACCAGCGTTCGTCGGGCGAACGATAGGTGATGCTGGCATTGACCAACGCAAAGGCCGCCTGCCGCGCGTCGGTGTTGTTGAACTCGGTGAAGAACACCTCGTCCTGCAGATTGACGTCCGCCGAAAGGTCGAGGAAGCCCGAGCCGCCCAGATTGAAACGCTGATCGACGAATGCGGCCACCGTATATTTGGGCGCGTTCGACAAACGGTTCCCCGACAGATCGACGAGCGCAGGGTCGGTCGCGCAGGTCGGATATTGCGGCCGGGTCGCATTGCCCGCGGCGTAATAGCCGTTGCAGAAATCCTTGTATTTGGCGTTGAGGTAAGTGCCATAGACGCGGATCGTCGTGTTGTCGCCAGGACGGAAGGTCGCCTCGAGCTCGACGCCATAGTTACGCGCCGACGCCGCGTTGATCGTCTCGACGATGCTGTTCGCGTTGACGAACCCGACCTGCAGGTTGGTGTAGTCATAATAGAAGACCGCGCCAGCCAGCCCGAACTTGCGGTCGGCGGTTTCGCCACGGAACCCGGCTTCGTAGCTCCAGACATATTCGGGATTGATGACCGAGTTGATGCTGCCGATGTTCACGACGCCCGATTTGAAGCCGCGGGTCACCTTGCCATAGAAGAGGGTGCCGCCGGGGGTGCGATACTCGATCGCGAATTTCGGGGTAATCGCATTCCAGCTACCGCTCTTGTCGGTCGGAATGTCGAGCCCTTGCGCTTCGAACGAGAAGCGCCCGACGCCGCTGCGCTTTTCCCAGTTATACCGCGCGCCCGCAGTGACGGTGAGGTCGGGCAGAATCTCGTAGGATGCCTCGAGATAGGCGCCCGCGGCCTTCGTCTTCACCGTCCCGCGCTGGAGGTAATTGCCGTTGTCGAACAGGTTGGCGGGCAGGTTCGTGCCCAGCACGATGTTGAAATAGGACGCCAGATTGACGGTCGGCACGCGGACTTCGCCGAACAGTTTTTCGTCGAAATAGGTCGCACCGCCCAGCAGCGACAGGCTGCCGACCTTGTAATTGAAATTGACCTCCTGGCTGAAGGACTTGCTGTCTTCCGTGTAATTGTTCTGGCCGAAAGCATTGATGTCGCTGACGTCGAGGTCGTCGCGGTTGAAGCGCTTGAACTTGCGGTAGGCGGTGGTCGAAACCACCGAGAAATCGCCTGAATCCCAAGTCAACAGGCCCTGGACGCTCGACCCGTCGCGCTTGTTGACGGCGTCTTCGTCGGAATAGATGTTGCGCAGGTTGGGTTTCTCGCCGCGCGCCGCATAATAGTCGTAGATCGTGTTGCCGCCGAGCAGCGTCGATGCGAGCGCCGCCTCCGGAACGACGGTCGGGCCGAAATAGTGGAACGCGTAGTTGTTATCGTCTTCCTTGAAGTGGTCGGCGACGATCAGCAGTTCGAGGTCGGGCGACAGCTTGGCCAGCAGCGATCCGCGAACGGCATAGGCATCGCGGTCATCGACCGGATTGCCGGTGAACAAATTGGTGCCATAGCCGTCGCGCTTTTCATATTTTCCCGCGACGCGGAACATCAGGCTTTCGCCCGCGATCGGCCCGCCCAACGCCGCTTCGAGCGTGCGCGCGTCATAATTGCCATAAGTCGCGCGGGCGAAGCCGTCGAAATCGGGCGTCGGTCGCGCGGTCACGATATTGATCACGCCGCCGGTCGCTCCGCGGCCATAGGTCGTTCCCTGCGGCCCACGCAGCACTTCGATTTGCTGCACGTCGTAAAAGCCGCTGAGCTGAGCGGCGGGGCGGCTGATGATCGCGCCATTCTGAAGAAAGGCGACAGCGCCATCGGCGCCAAGGTCGATGCTCGTCAGGCCGATGCCGCGGATGAAAGTGCGGTTGACGCCGAACTGGTCGCCGACGGAAACGTTTGGCACCGCGGCGGCAAGATCGCCGGCGTCTTCGATGCCGCCTGCCCCAACGTCCCCAGCGCCCAGAACCGAAATCGACGCGCCGGTATCTTCCAGTGACTTGCCCGATTTGGTCGCGGTCACGATGATCGTGCCATCATCATTGCCGTCCGCAGCGGCATCGGGGTTCGCCGACTGGGCGAACGCGGGCGCCGCAATCGCGAGCGAGGCCATCGCGGTCGCCGACAGCAAATGCTTGAACTTCGAATTCATCGTGTCTCTCCCTGATTTACCGGGCTTATAATTTCTACCCGCTAGTAATTGAATGCCTGATCGTGCCAGTCGGGTGACTTCGACCCGGTCTTTTTCTGCCTTTGTTAGATGTCTTTCACGCTATTCGGCGCCCGCGAGCCGCAGCGCGGCCTGCACAAGATATTCGACGACCTCGTCGGCTGATCGCTGTCCGCTGGACGAGTACCAAGTTGGAATCCAGCTGATGAGTCCGCCGATCCAGACCGCGATGAACGGGTCGATATCTTCGCGAAACTCGCCGCTGGCGACGCCTTCGCGGATCATTTCGCCGATCTGGTGGTCAAAACTATGCCGAAGGCGCAGGATCCGTTTGTAGTCGTCGGCGCTCAAATGCTTCATCTCGCGCTGATAAACGACGACATATTCCTGGCGGTCGATCACGATCTGCCCGACCTTGCGCACCACTTCGGCAAGCCGCGCGCGATGGCTGCCATGCTCGTGCGCCAGCACGTCTTCCAGCACGGCCAACGCTTCGCTGATGCCGACCTCGCAGATCGCCGCGAGGATCGCCTCCTTGTTCTTGAAATAGGAATAGAGGAAAGGCTTGGTGACGCTGAGCTGGTTCGCGACATTGTCGAGCGTGCAACTGCTATAGCCGCGCTCGTAAAACAGATGGCTCGCCGCCTCGACGATACGGTTGACCTTGAAGGCCACGAACTCGGACTTGAGAGAGGCACCGGAGGCGCGCGGGCGGATCATGGAATCACTGGACACGGCCACCGTCATAGCATCGACCCAAGGCAGCCGGATAGTGACACCAGTATCTCCCCGCGCGGCGCCACTTTGATAGCGGCAACTCGTTTGAACGATATGCCGCAAAATATATCTACCTGCTAGTAGTTTTTATATGCCTCCGGTAAATTCAGCGGATTGCGCGGCTTCAGGCGGGCCGCGATGGCGCGATCGGTGCAAGGGACGCGGCAATATCGACCGCGACGGCACCGCGATCCTTCTTGCCGCACGGGCGCCCAATTCACTCATCGGTACGGAACACAGCCAGAAGGCGACAGGCCGTTCAGGCGGTCTTGCTGGCGCAAATTTGCCTGAAGCCGGCGGCCATGAAAGACGCCATGCGGGCCTTGATCGCCTCGAAATCCTCGGACCTGCAGACGCCATCGGACAATTTGTCGATGCGACCGGTTCGCGCCAACGTTGCCATCAGCGCGCCAGTGACGAAATGATAGCCCCAGAAGATATCCTCTTCTGCGCAGTCGGGCATCGCTTTCTTGAGCAGATCGATCAGGCGGAGCACGACGGGGTCAAAGTGGCTGTCCATCAACTCGGCCCCCCATTCGGGAGTGTTCGCCACCTGCGCACCCAGCGCGCCGTAATTTTTCCACCCCTCGCCGCCATGGATATACAGATCGAGGTCGGTGTCGAGAAAGGCATGGAGAGCACCTTCGACCGTCGGCTTGCCATGCGTTGCGCGATCATAGGCGTCGAGCGCCTCCATCCGCTTCGTGATCGTCACCACGGCGCGGCGTGCAAAGACGGCGTCGAACAGCTTCTTCTTGTCCTCGAAATAATAGTTGAGCAGCGTGTGATGGACGCCGACGCGCTTGGCGACGTCCTTCAGCGTAACGCCGTGCAGTCCGTGCTTCGAAAAGAGATACTCGGCCTCGTCGAGCATCAGTTCCATCATTTCGGCGCGCTGTTCGGCCTTGGTCGACCGCCGACGCGATTTCGCCTGATCTGCCACTCGTCCCGATTCCAATCCCTGTTCGCGAAAGGCCTCGAAGGCCTGCGCTTCAGCCCCCGCCATATTCGTCGCGCAGGCGAATCTTATCGATTTTTCCCGTCGGCGCCAGCGGCATGGCGGAAAGCCGGACCACGGCGTCGGGAATCCACCAGGACGCGACGCGCCCAGCCAGTGGCGCGAGGAGCGCTGCATCGTCAATCTCTTCGCCGTTGCAAAGCTCGACCAGCAACACGGGACGCTCGCCCCATTTCACGTCCTGCCGCCCGATCACCGCGGCAAGCGCGACCTGCGGCAGGGCGCCAACCACCGCCTCGATTTCAGCGGGGTTGATCCACTCGCCGCCGGATTTGATCAGATCCTTGGCGCGACCTGTGATCGCAAGATTGCCCTTGGCATCGATCCGCGCAAGATCGCCGGTTGCGAACCAGCCATCTGCGTCGGTCGCGGATTCGTCCTGTCCGAAATAGCGATCGACCACCGCGGCGCCGCGAACATGCAAATGCCCCTCGACGCCGCGCTGTTCGGAAAGCGCGATACCGCCGGCATCGGTCAGCAAAAGATCGACTCCCACTGCGGCCCGGCCCGACACCATCGCCGAGCGGTGCGGATCGTCGGGCGGCGCAATCACGCCGAGCGGCGACAGTTCGGTCATGCCCCAGCTCGTCTGGACCGTGACGCCCAACCTGCGCTCGAGCCGGTCCATCAGAGCCGGCGCCATCGGCGCTCCGCCGACGATGATCCGTTTCAGCGACGGAAGCTCGCCGCCGGTGGCCTCAAGATGCTCGACCACCCCAAGCCAGACGGTAGGAACGCCGACGCCAATCGTGACCTGTTCCGCCGCCATCAGCCGGGCAAGGCTGGCGCCGTCGGTCAGGCGACCGGGCAGAACCAGTTTTCCTCCGACCGCGGGAAGCGCAAAGGGAAGCCCCCAGGCATTGGCGTGAAACATTGGCACCACCGCCAGCACCGCATCGCGGCTGGTAAAGGCCATGACGTCGGCCTGCAGCGCACGCATCGTGTGAAGGAAGCTCGCCCGGTGCGTATAGGTGACGCCCTTCGGCGCGCCGGTGGTGCCCGAAGTGAAGCAAAGGCCTGCGGGGGCACGCTCGTCGAAATTGCCCCAGCTGGCGCCGCCGGGAGCATCGGTGATCAACGCGTCCAGCTCTTCCAGCGACGGCGCGGCGGCCGACCATTCGCTTGCCGCGCCATCGATCGCAAGGACGTGACCGATCCCGGGCGCGCGCTCGACAATCAGCCGCGCGAGCGGCAGCAGGTCGGCACTGACGATCAACAGCTTCGCGGCCGATTGCACGGCCATCGCCGCGAGCTGCGGCGCGGTCAGACGCGGATTGAGCGTGTGACACACTGCCCCCATCCCCATCGTGGCGTACCACGCCTCGACATGCGCCTGGCTGTTCCAGGCCAGTGTCGCGACGCGATCGCCCTCGCCCACGCCGAATTTTTGAAGCAACGACGAGATGGCAAGGCTCCGCTCGCGCAGCGCTGCATAGCCGACCCGGCCGATGCTGCCATCCTCGCGCGCCGTCGCGACTTCGGCATCGGGATGCCAGCGGGCAGCATGGTCGAGGAATTTATCGAGCGTCAGCGGAAAATCCTGCATCGAGCCGTGGATCATGGGCAACCCGCACCCTTCGACAGGACGGGTGAAACGATCCCGCTGTTCCAGTTCCAGGGCAGATTGGCGGCCGCGCGGCGGCGGCACACTGCGGCTTCGTGCAACGCGTACATGCCGGGCATCAACTTGGTTCCGGCGCGCGGTATGTCGGCGAACGCCATGAACGCGGCGTCTTTGCCATAGGGCCGCCATACCGCCTGGCTCGCGGCCTCGGGCTTACCGGTCTTCGCGAAGGAAACCCAATAGTCACCCATAGCGGTCGCCATGCGACGTTCGGGGAGGCTGTCGGGTATTTTCGGCCAATAGGGCGGCGTCTCGCTCGCGGTGCCGAATACATAAGGGATTTCCGCGGCATGAAAACCGTGGAGCCCGTTCCCGTCGGCCGCCGCATAACCATGATCGAACAGATAGAGATAGGCGTTCTGTCCAATCGCGCTCTGTTTGATTGCGATCCGTTCGGCGGTCCAGCCATAAAGCGCGTCGCGCGCCGTTGCGAGGATCGCCTCGGCCAGGTCGCGCGCCGGATACAGCTTCAACCAGGCGTCGGCGAGATCGCCGTAGCGCGCGCGGATCGCGTCCTCATAGGCAGCGGCGTTGGCGGGCACCGGCGGCGCGAGAATGCGCAGCGAGCGGATTTCGCCGATATTGAAGCCCGCGATGACCGGCACCGGCGCCTGTTCGCCACGATCGAACGTGTCGACAAGCTGGCGCGGCAGTATCTTGCCATCGACCGTGCCCCAGGGACCATAGCCGGCCTTTAATGCGCCGTCCGATACCGCGGTCGCATCCATCGCGCGGAGCGCTGCCAGATCCTTCGCACCCAGCGCTGCGGCAACTTTCGCGCCCGTCGCTTCCGCGGCGGGCTCGCCATGACGAACCTCCTTCAGCGACGGGGTCGAGATCATGTACGCGCTCTGCGCGATCGCCTTGTGGAACAGCCCGCGCGCGTTGGGCGACGCCAGCAGATAGAGGATACTGAGCCCGCCTGCGGACTCGCCGGCAATCGTGACATTGCCCGCGTCGCCGCCGAACGCGCCGATGTTGGCCTTCACCCATTCGAGCGCGGCGATCTGGTCGAGCAGGCCGTAATTTCCCGATACGCCGTTCGGCGATTCCGCGCTGAGTTCGGGGTGCGCCATATATCCAAGCACGCCGAGCCGGTAATTGATCGATACGACCACCGCCCCGCGCGCCGCGAGCTTTGCGCCGTCATACATGCCTTCGTGGCTGTAACCGGTCATCAGCGCGCCGCCGTGGATCCACACGATCACCGGCGCATCTTTCGCTTTTTCGGGCATCCAGATGTTGAGCGTCAGGCAATCCTCGGACATTTTCTCGGGTGGATTGGTATAGATGCTGACGCCGATCGATCGCGGCTGGATGCACGCAGCGCCGAAGCTCTGCGCCTTGCGCACGCCTTGCCACGCGGGAAGCGTGACCGGCGGCTTCCAGCGAAGCGGTCCCACCGGCGGCCTCGCGAACGGGATGCCTTTGAACACCGCGACCTTGCCGACAGATTTGCCTTCGACCGCCCCCGCCGGGGCATTTACCAGCGGTGCCGCAGCCGCTGCCGATCCTGCCATCAGAAGCCCAGCGGCCATTATCATCAAACGCGCCATTTTCATGCGGATGCCTCCGGTTGACGGCCTTCGCGGCGCAGCAGCCGTGCCAGCCACAAGAACAACGCGATCGCGACGACATAGAAAGGCGTCAGCGTGTAGAGCGCCGATTGCAGGCCATGGACGTCGCCCTGCGCCTGGAACCAGTCGCTTGCGAAGCCGACCCATGTCGGACCCAGCCCCAGCCCGATGAAGTTCATGATCAGCAGCAGCAGCGCGCCCGACAGAACGCGCTGATTGGGTTTCACTTCCTCTTGCACGAGCGCGACCGAGGCGGAGAGGTAGAAATAGTTGAACACCATCACCACCGCGAGCAGCGCCAGCGCCAACGGCCAGCCGGGCGCCCAGACGAACGCGAGGTAAAAGGGCATCGCGACCATCAGCGAGAGCGCGGGCGCCACGGCATAGCCCGCGCGCGACTTGCGAACCATCCGGTCGATCACCCGGCCCGAGGCGATCATCCCGCCGCCCATACCGACCAGCAGCACCAGCGCGTACCACACCGCGACCTCGCCGAGCACCATGCCCTTCTCGCGCATCAGGAAAAGCACCGCGAAATTGCCCAGGCCATAGGTCACGAACTGTGTTGCGCCGCTGCCCAATGCCGCGAGCATCAAAATGCGGTTCGACGCGAACATGCGGACCGCCGGCCAGAAAAGCGCCTTGTCGCGGGTCTTGACCGGGCCACCCGCGTCGGTCGCGCCGTGCCGGGGTTCGCGAACGGTCAGCCACACCGCCAGCGCGGTGACGATGCCGATCGTCCCTACCGCGATGAAGGGCACTCGCCAGCCGAAGCGTTCCGCGATCGCGGCGCCAAAGGCCACGCCCGCCGCGGCGCCAATCGCCGGGCCGAGGTTGAAGATGCCCAGCGCCGCGGCGCGCTTGCCCGGCGGATAGGTGTCGGTGATGATCGCATAGGATGGGGGCACGCCCCCCGCCTCACCGAAGCCCACCGCCATGCGCGCCGCGACCAGCTGGCCATAGTTCGCCGCCATCCCGCACGCGACGGTCGCCCCGCTCCAGATCGCGCAGGCGAGCGACAGCACGCCGACGCGGCTCGTCCGGTCGGCAAACCACCCGACCGGGATCGCGATGAAGCAATAGAACATCGCAAAATAGAGTCCGCCGATCAGCCCGAGCTGGCTGTCGCTTATCTGGAGCGAATCCTGGATCGGCTTGGCCAGGATCGACAGCAGCTGCCGATCGAGGAAGTTCAGGACATAGACGAAGCACAGCATCCCCAGCACGAACGACGGTTTGGCCGTCGGCCGTGTTGTGGGAGGAGAGAGGGCGTCGGTTGCCACGGCTTAGAGGCTATAGCCGAGGCGGATCCCGAAGGTGCGCGGGCGCATCGTGCCGAAGCGGCTGTTCAAAAAGGCTTCGGGATGGATGTAGGTGATCGAATGATCGTCGAAAAGATTCTCGACGTACAGCTGCGCCGACAGGTCGCCCTTCTTCAGCCCCAGGCTCATGTTGACGTTGCTGTAGGCATCGGTCTTGCCGAAGGTCGCGAGCGGGACGGTCGGTCGTCCGGGGGTGTTCGGGAAGCTGCTGTTGTACGCTCCGATATGCTGGGCATTGACCGCCAGCATCGCATCGATGTCGCTCGCCAGCTTGAAGCTGTAGGAGAGATAGGCCGATCCCTGGATCCGCGGCGCCGACAGGCGGTGGCCGAGCACGGCTCCGGAGATCGCCGCCTCGGCCGCGGTCAGCTTGGTGATCTTTGAGTCGTTATAGGCGCCATTGACGCCGATCGCCCAGCCCGTTGCCGGAATGACCCCGATCTCGAACTCGAACCCCTTGCTGCGCGCGGCACCGATGTTCGTTGCGAACTGCACCGAGTCCGACACGCGGTTTGCCTGCGCCTGGATATTGCTCCAGTCGATCAGATAGAAAGCCGCGTTGATGCTGACCCGCCCGCCGAGCCAGCGCCCTTTCGCGCCGACCTCATAGCTTTTCAGACTGTCCGACGTCGCGCCGAACGGAATGATGATGTCGTTGACGTCGACGACGCTCGCCCGTCCGGCAAAGGCGTTGACGATCGGCGCGCGGAAGCCGGTCGAGAAAGTCGCATAGGTCGTCAGGCTCTCGCTCGGCTTGAACGTCGCACTCGCCTTCCACGACGGTTTCGACCCCTTGGCTTTCAGGCCTTCGACCGCGGCATAAGGCGTCCGCCCCGTGAAGGCGACGTTCGGGAAGCCGCCCAGCGCGACCTGCAGATAGTTCAGGTTGAAGAATCCCGGCGCGGTGGCGAGATAGCCGCCAGCTTCGGTGAAGCCTTGCGCCGACGTCTCGCCATAGCGCATCCCGCCTGTCAGCCAGAATTTCTCCGAGAATCGATAGGTCAACTCGCCGAAACCCGCCAGTTCCTTGCTGATCGAACGCGTATATTGCTTCTGATAATATTTGTCGGGAAGGCCCGTATATCCACGCGCCGCAAGGAAGGCGGGGTTCGAGCGATAGAAATAATCGACGTCGCGGCGGCGGTTCAAGTAAAAGCCGCCGACGACGAACTCGAACGGCCCGTCGAGCGTCGAAGCGAGCCGCGATTCCTGCACGAACACCTTGTCATAACCGTCGGCATCGAGCCCGAAAGCGATCGGCGCGCCGGGGAAGGATCCGGGCTGGAACGTCCCGGCCAGATCGACATAGAACCGCTGTTCGAAATCCGAATAGGTCGACGAGCTGGTGAATTTCGCGAAATCGAACTCATAGTCGATCGTCGCGTTAGCAATCGCCTGCTTGCCCGTGAAGCGGTCGGGCTCGTCCGAAATACGCTTGTTGCGTCCAAGCGAGGGACTCGTCAGCGAGCTGTCCCTGGGATTGCTATATTCATAGGAGCCGAGCAGCTTGATCGACAGCCGGTCGGTCGGCTTCCACAGCACCACCACGCGCCCGCCATAGTCGACCAGCGTGTTTGAATTGTGGACCCCGGTCCCGACATTGTCGAGATAGCCCTCTTCATGCCGGTAGAAACCGACCGCGCGTACCGCGAGCCGGTCATTGACCAGCGGCACATTGATCATCGCGTTATAGCGCTGGCGGATCGAATCGGACCCGGTCAGGCCGAGATCGACGAGCGCCGCGGTGTCGAAATCATTGAGATCGGGGCTCTTCTGCAGGATACGCATGGCGCCCGACAGCGATCCCGAGCCGAACAGCGTACCCTGCGGCCCACGGAGGAATTCGACGCGCTCGACGTCGAACAGATTGGGATCGACGACGGTCGTGTTGCCGATAGTCGAGACCGGAAGCTCGTCGATATAGATCGCGACCGAGCTTTGCAGGTTGGCATTATAGCCGTTGGTCGCGATGCCGCGGGCGGTGAAATTGTTGAAGTTGGCGGTCGGCTTGTTCAGCACGACGCCCGGCGTCTCGCGCCCGATGCCTTCATAACCGACGATGCCCTTTTCGGTCAGCTCTTCCTGCGAATAGGCCGAAATGCTGAGAGGGACGTCCTGGATCCGCTCTTCGCGGCGCGTGGCCGTGACGATGATGTCGCTGCCGCGCGGTTCTTCGGCCTGCTGGCCGGTATCGGCGCTCTCTTGCGCGGCGGCGTTCGCCGGAATTGCGATCAGCGCGCCCGCACAAACGGACGCAAACAAAATTGCTCTCATCATGCCCTCTCCCATCCTCGCCGATCGTGCGTCGGCATGGAGGTTGAGTGGCATCAATTGGCGCGCAAGTCAACATTCACTCTCAAGTGTGTGAATAAGTTGAGGCGACCATTGGTCCGATCGGAATTATCCGCCCTTTTCGTTGCAATCAGGCGTTGTTGGTCGGGATACTCCGGCGCAGCAAGATCAGTCCGCCAGCAAGAATGGCGATCGGCACGAGCATCAGCGTGAAGGCCGAGCGTCCGTCGAGATGCGCGAAAAGCTGGCCGGTGATCAGCGACCCCGTCGTGCCGCCAAGCGCCGAGAAAACGACGACGAGGCCCATCAAGGGGGGATGCTGACGGCCGGGCATCGCGCTGAGCATCACCGAAATGATCGTCGGATAGATAGGCGCGAGCGCAATCCCGATCAGCGGAAAGAGGAAGGCCGCGACCGGCGCGTCGCGCCAATTGTGGATCGTCCCGGGCGCAAGCCCGTCGGCGAGCGGCAGCACGAGAATGATCAGCGCTGCGAGTATGGCAAGACAGACGTTCAGCACGGGATACCAGTCGAAACGCGCCATCACCGCCCCTGCCCCGAACCGCCCGATCGCCAGGCAGGCCGCGAACAGGCTTGCCGCCTGCACGCTCATCTGCGCCGGGAGATGCAGCACCTCGTTGTTGAACGTCGGCAGCCAGCTCTGAATCCCTTGTTCGATCAGCACGAACAGGAAAGCGCAGGCAACAAAGATCAGGACCAGCGGCAATGCCGCAAGTTTCAGCATGGCCATGAACGGTGGGCCTTCGTCCGCGGCAGCCTCGTCGCCTTCCTGCGTGTGCTGCTCGTCGACCGAGGCGGTCAGCAGCAGGGCCAGCGCGAGCGCCGTGATCGTCCCGAGCACCCAATAGGCGTTGAGCCAGCGCAGACCCGTCGGGTCGATGAAGGCGCTGAACACCCAATAGGAGGACAACACGCCGACCATGAACATGCCCTCGATCAGGCTGGTCAGGCTGGCATGCTTGCGCGGGCTGTCGGTGACCAGCCCGATCATCGAATAGACGACGACCTTGGCGACCGCGAACGCGGCGCCGACCATCGCGAAATGGAGCCGCGCGACGTTGAAGCTGCCGAACAAGGGCATGACCAGACACCCCGCGACGGCCAGGATCAGCGCCCCGATCAACGCCCGCTTGAGCCCGATCCTCGGCAAATAGCTCGCCGTCACGAACGACACGACGGCGATGGTGATATCCTTGAAGCCTTCCAGCGTGCTCGCCTGCGGCTTGGTGACATCGAAACTCGAAATCGACTGGAGGATGACCGTGCCGACGCTGTTGAGCAGCATCGCGAAGGCGACATAGGTCAATATCAGTGCGGCAATCAGCCGTGTACGCGCCATGTCGATCCCCCGGACGGTCAAAAGAAGGGGTGGCCGCGAAGAGGCCGCGACCACCCAGTAGGAGAGTTACGAAAAGAGGTC
Source organism: Sphingopyxis sp. (assembly GCF_965227415.1). Taxonomy (GTDB): domain Bacteria; phylum Pseudomonadota; class Alphaproteobacteria; order Sphingomonadales; family Sphingomonadaceae; genus Sphingopyxis. The sequence continues at coordinate 1,455,656 of NZ_OZ245749.1, forward strand.
GATCCTCTCCACGCCGCTTAGAATTTATACGCGGCGCTGAAGCGGAACGAGCGGCCCAGGATCGGGCGCGCGTTGACGACCTGTCCGCCGGCCTGCCCCAGCGTGCGCGGGTCGCCCTCGGTCAGTCCGACCTTGTCGGTCAGATTGTCGGCAGTGACCGCGAATTGCAGCGCGTCGTTGACGTCGAAAGTGACGCCCGCATCGATCTTGAAATAATGCGGCAGGCTCTGGGTGTTCGCCGTGTCGGAGAAACGGTCACCCGTGTAGCTGAAGGTCGAGAAGAGCGAGACCTTGCTGTCGTCACCGAATTCGATGTCATACGACGGGGTCACGCGCCACTGCCACTTCGGCTGGCGCTGGACGCGATTGCCGCTGAGGTCGATCGTTCCGCCGCCCGCAAAGAAATTGCGGTATTTCGCGTCGAGCCATGTGCCCGAGAAAGCGACGGAGAAATTGTCGACCGGACGCAGCTGGCCTTCCAGTTCGATGCCCGTGCTGCGCGCGCCGCCAATGTCGGCAACCGGCGCACCATTCTGGATGACCGTCGTTACCAGCCCGCTGAACTTGGTGTGGAACAGCGTGGCATAGAGCGACACCACATCGGTGCGGACCTTGACCCCGCCCTCGAAGTTGTCGACGCGCGGCGACACGAAAATTCCGTCGCGCAGATTGTCGAAGAAGGGGTTGGTGTTGCCGCGGTTGTAACGGAGATAGGCACCGACCGACGACGAGAAGTCGTAGTTCAGGCCCGCCGTCCACGACCAGGCGCCCTTCTTGTACGAAATATTGCGGAAGGTGCCGTTCAGCACCGCCGTGCCATTGTTGTACAGGGTGTTGGGATTGTTGTCGGTGTCGACCGAGCTGTTGTTTTCGATCGAACCCGTCGCCTTGTAGTTCTGGTAACGGATGCCGGCGTCGAAACGCAGTTCGGGCGTGATCTGATATTCGTCGACCGCATAGAACGCATATTCGCGGCCGTCATAGGCAGCGTTGACGTTGAAGAACGACCCTTGCGTGAAGCCATTGTTGGTCGCGATCCGGCCGTTCGCCAGCGTCAGGTTCAGCAGGCGACCATTGTTCTCCGCCGTCAGCAGATGGACGTTGCCGAGGTTCCACTGATCATTCGACGAGAAGTCCGAATAATAGTGGCCGACGGTGAACTTGTTATTGCCGCTCTGCCATTCGAGGGCCAGATCGTTGGTGAAATCCTCGATCTGCTTGCGCACGATCCAGGTGCCCGCACGGATCACCTGCTGCGTGCCCGCAACGGCCTGCCCGCCGTTGACATAGGTCAGGCTGCCGATGGTGCTGCCAAGCGAAGCCGCATAAGCGTTCGCGGTCGTCGCGGTGCTTGCCGGGACAAGGCCGGTCGTGTCGGCATCGCCCTTGAGATAGCTCGCGCGATAACGCAGCTGCAGTCCTTCGCCGATCTCGAAATCGACGTTGGTCCCGATGTTGATCAGCTTTGCCCCGCGGCCGTCGGCGAGATTGGCACGCGTGCCGTCGGGCAGCGTGCTGAGCCGCGTTTCGGGACCTGCGAGGGCGCCGGTGCCGAGATCGATATTGCCGAACTGGCGGACCTTGTTGCCATCGCGGATGACCGGGATCGGCAGCAGCCACTGGCCGTGATCGTTGAGATAGCGCGCAAACACAAGCAGCGAGCCCTTGTCGAAATCATGGCGGATGTTGCCGGTGATCTGGCCGCCCTTTTCGGCGGTGAAGCCAGGGTTACGGATGCCATGGCCGCTGCTGTAATAGCCGCCGACCATGAAGCTCGTGCTCTCGCCGAGCGGACCCGACAGCAGCATGTCGCCGCGGAGGTCGCCATAGTCGGTGACGCTGGCCTTCACGAGGCCTTCGAAATCGCGGCCGCCTTCCTTCTGGACGAAGTTGACGGTCAAGCCGGGCTGGCCGTTGCCGAACAGGGCGCCGGTGCCACCGCGGACGGCTTCGACGCGGGCGATCGTCTCGTCGATGCGGATGAGCTGGGTATTTTCCAGGAACGACAGCGTCGGCGGCGAAAAGAAGGGAACGCCCTGTACCATGAGCGTGACGAATTCGGCGTCGCCGCCCGAAGGATAGCCGCGCACGAAGATGTTCGCGCCGTTCTGACCGCCCGAGCTTTCAGCCGACACGCCGGGAATGACCTTGAACAGGTCGGCGGTGCTGTTCGGCGCGGCCTTGTCGATGGCGTCCGACGTGATGTTGGTGATCGCAAAGGCAGCGGCTTGGCGGTTGACCCCGCCACCGGCAGTGCCGGTAACGATGATCTCGTCGCTCGCGGGGGCGGCGTCGTCGGCTTGAGGCGCTTGCTGGGCAAAGGCCGTCGTCGGCAGCGCGAAGAGCGCGATCGACGCCAGCAGATGGGTCCGGTTCAACATGAAATTTCCTCCACTTTATCTGGTCTGGTTGAAAAGCCTGCACGCGGCGCCGTTTCCTGTTCTGACGACAGGATCCGGGCGACCGTCAGCTGGCCTATGGCGGGAAGGTGCATGTCGGCATCGGGCAGCGCCTCTTCTGACCCGATGCCTATGGCCACCATGCCCGCCGCATGGATGGCCGAAATTCCGGCTTGTGCATCTTCCACTCCGATGCACTGTTCCGGGCTCAGGCCCATGCCGGCGGCACAGGCGAGAAAGATGTCGGGCGCCGGCTTGGCGTGTGCCACCGCGCCCGCGTCGGCGATGAAATCGAACTGGTCGGAAATGCCGAGCAAGCGCACGACGTCGCCCGCGTTGCGGCTGGCCGACGCCAGGCCGATCTTCAGTCCGGCAGCGCGCAGGCCATCGAACAGTTCGGCGACACCCTCGAAAAGATTGGCGGGCGAATAGCCCGCGAGCCGCGCGCGATAGATGTCGTTCTTCTCGGCGAGCATGGCGTCGAACCTGCCCGCTTCGACCTGCGCGCCCGCATGGTCGAGAATCAGGCGCAACGAGTTACTGCGGTCGACGCCTTTCAGCCGATGGTTCGCTTCGCGATCGAACGCGAAACCATGGGTATCGGCCAGCGCCTGCCACGCCTGATAATGATCTTCGGCGGTGTCGGTGAGCACTCCGTCGAGGTCGAAGATCACGCCTTTCAGCCCGGGTCGCTCCGCAAATACCGGTTCAGCCCCGACGTTGAACGGGCGACCATGGTCGGCGACCGCCAGCGGATCACCAGACAGCAGGCGATAGGTGCAGCCGGCGGCATCGACCGCGAGCTCGATCACGCTGCCACGCCACTGCATGCGGAAGCGATAGCCCTTCCAAGCGTCCGGGAGCTGCGGCCGGAACGAGGGAATCGCGCCATCGAGACGCAGCCCGCCCCAGCCTTGCGCCAGCACCAGCCAGCTGCCCGCAAGCGCCGCCATATGCAGTCCGTGCGAGGTATTGCCGTGGCGGTCCTCGAGATCGACGAACGCGCACTCGCGGTGAAATTCGAGCGCCGCCTTTTCGTCGCCGAGGCGCGCCGCGGCGATCGCGAAGGACACCGACGACAGCGTCGAATCATGCGTGGTGACGCGGCCATAATAATCGAAATTCCGACGCTGCTGCGACAACGGCATGCCGACCAGGTCCATCGCCATCGCCTGGACGACATTGCCCTGCTTGGCGACCTGATGACGAAAAAGGATCATCGGGTGATAGCGCATGAGTAAGGGCCCATGGCGATCACCCGATGCCGCAAGACCCGGCAGTTCGGGGCGACCCAGAAAAGCATCGTCCTGCGGATTGACGCCGAGCGCCGGATCAACCGGCAGCCACATCGCGTCCGCCGCCTTGCGCCAGTCCGCGACCTCCTTGTCGTCAAGGTCGATCGCAGCAGCAAGGACAGCAAATTCGTTTCGCGCGCGCAGCCAGTTGGCGGTGTCGGCGGCATACGCCAGGTGCCGGCGCGCGATCGCGTTGGTATAGAAATCATTGTCGACCAGCGCCGAATATTCGTCGGGCCCGGTTACGCCGTGGGTGCAGAATGCGCGATCGCGCCGTGGATCGAACGCACCGATCTCCATCCAGATCCGCGCCGTCTCGAACAGCATTTCGGCGGCTTCGGCACGGAAGGCATCGTCGCCGGTCGCCGCAACATAGAGCGCGAGCGCATAGGCGATGTCGCCATTGATATGATATTGCGCCGACCCCGTCGGATAGTGCGAGGAGCATTCGTCGCCGGCGATCGTCCGCCACGGGTAGAGCGCGCCGCGCCGATGCCCGAGCGCAGCGGCGTGCGCGCGCGCACGATCGAGCTTGCCGACGCGATAGGCGAGCAGCGTCTTTGCCTGTTCGGGCGCTTGCAGCGCAAGCACGGGCAGCATGAAGGTTTCAGCGTCCCAGAAATAATGGCCCTCATAGCCTTCGCCGGTCAGCCCCTTTGCACCGATGCTATGGTTCGGATCGCGGCTTGCCGACTGGTGGAGCTGGAAGAGGTCGAAGTGCAGCGCGGCAGCGAGCGCATCGTCGCCGTCGATCGCGAAAGCGGCGCTGCCCCACAAGGTCCGAACCGCCGCGCGCTGGCCTTCGGCGATGGCGTCGAAATCGGTCGCGCCGTTCAGCGCGACAAGGTCGACCGGGCGGCCGCGGGCGCATGCCATTGCGACCACCCGGTCGATCGCTAGGATGCCCCCGGCGACCAACTCGCTGCGCACCACATGTCCAGCGTGGACTGCTGCGACCTGTGCGGCCGGGCTTGCGACATGTTGGCGATAGGCGAGTGCGACGGCATCCTGCGAAAACCGGGTAACGGAAGGGGTGTCACCCGGCAGGGGAAGATTGATCGTCCATTGGGGCCGCAACCGGCCCGAAATGCGGGGATCGTCCGCTTCGGCGGCACCTGCACCCCCACCGTCGATCCCATAGGTCAGCCAGGCCTGGAAGTGACCGGCAAAATCGAGCGGACGGATGCGGATCCGCGACGCGACGCAGGCGCCGCCTGCGAGCGGGACGATCCGGTCGACCGCGATTTCAAGCGTCCGCCCCGTCGCAATCCGCCAGCGCGATATGCGGCGCAGCTGACCGTCCGCAAAATCAAGCGTGCGTTCGGTGTCGAGCAGTTCGGCGGCGCCAAAATCGATCGGCTTCCCGTCGACATGCAGGCGCAGCAAGGCGGGGCCGGGGCAGGCGACGCGCGTATCGGTCGCCGTCGCGTAGCCCGGGAAGCTTTCATGATAGCCGATCGGCCGGCTGACATAGGCGTCGGGCAGATAGGCGCAGGGTGCCGCATCGCGTTCGTCGATCACGCCTTCGACGCCGACCAGTCCGTTGGCGAGCGCGAAGAGCGCCGCCGCCTGATCGCCGGTCGCGTCCGCACCGCGCCGGACGAGCCGCATCGTTTCGCAATCATGTTCGGAAATCGCCAACTCGTCCTCGCCCACGGCACCGGCTGCTCTGGCCGATACTCTGAAGAGCGTGTCTCGGTCAAAATGGTATCGATGTCAAGGTATCGATACCATTTGTTAAAAAACCTACGGTTTCGGTTACTTTCAGACGCAGGTGAGTCAGCTTTCGCGAACGACCAGTTCGACCGCCATCACGCGCGACTCGACAGGGTCGCCCGCAACGAGTTCGAGCACCTTCTGCGCGAGCAGTTCGCCTCCGACCGCCCAGTCCTGCCGGACGCTGGTGAGTTTGGGCGAGAAGATCGACGCGCCCGGTGAATCGTCGAAGCCGACGATCGAAACGTCGCCCGGTATCGCAAGGCCGCGCGCCGCGACCGCCTCGATCGCCCCCATCGCGATCGCGTCGCTTGCCGCAAAAATGCCGTCGAATGCCTTGCCGCGATCAAAGAGCCGCGTCACCGCGTCGCGTCCCGCGGCAACGGTGAAAGCACAGGCGATCTTGTCGAGGACTGCGGCATCGCCGCCGTCCAGACCCGCCTCGAACCCGCTGAGGCGATCCTCGACTTCGCCATGCTGCGTCTCGCCCAGGAACAGCAGCTTTTTCCGCCCGCGACCGAGCAGATACTCCGCCGCAAGCGCACCGCCTGCCCGATTGTCGCTGCCGACGACAATTTGTTCGGGCGGTCCGTGCGCCGCGCCCCAAACCACATAGGGAAGCCCGGTCGCCTCGATCGCAGCCGCCGCATCGTCGTGCACGCCCTGCCCCAGCAGGATCACCCCGTCGGCCGAGGGCGGATGTTCGGCGAACAGATCGATAGTGGTCAGAACCATGTTCTGCCCCGCAGCGGTCAGCTCCTGCATGATCCCGCCGAGCAGCGAAAGCGGATAGGGCTCGCTCATCAGGCGGTCGTGCGACGGCGCCATTTCGATGACGACGGCTATCGTCCGCGTCCGTTGCTGCCGCAGGTTGCGCGCTGAAATGTTGAGCCGGTACCCCATACGCTCGGCGGTCTCGCGGATCAGCGCGCGCGTGCTTTCCTTCACCGTGGAATGGCTCGACAGGGCGCGCGAAACGGTGATTTTTGCAACGCCCAACTCGCGCGCAATATCCGCCATCGTCGGCCGTGCGCCGTCATGGAGTTTACCCTTGGTCATCCGCGGCCCGATACCGCGTGGGATGGCAAGGAATCGATGCGCTGAGCCATAGACGCACCCCTACCGCCCGACCGCCGGCTTTCACAAGCGCCTTTGCGGCCCGGGAGCGGCGCGCAGGGATCTTCGGCCGATCTCGACGGCCGCGTTCGGCACGCCGGCGCTTCGCCTAGCGCGCCCTGTTCGCCAGCATCTGCCTTTGCGCCGGCTGCGATCTGAAGAGGAAGTCGTGGGGCAGGCCCAGCCGTCCGCTCGCCTGGCACGGAGGCGATTTCCGGCTGCCATAGCGGTCTGCAAGCCGCCCCGCCGCGCGCAGCATCAGCCGGTCGAGCCTCGTCAGATCGAAACGGGGGCCCAGGTCGAGCGTCCGGCGAACAGAGCCCGGCAAAAGCGACACCGACGCGCGCGCGATCGCACGGTGGAGAAAACGAGGCGTTCCGGGCGCGGCCCGGCCGGACTCGATAATGTCGAGAAATTCAAAGAGGATCGGGTGCGGTTCGAAGCGCGGCTCGAGCTTTGCCATCATCGCCAGGAACGCATCGATCGTCGGCGGCGTGTGCCGCGCACCAAATTCGCGGCCGATCCTATCGCCATCGCGCATGAACCGGTCCTTGTCGGCATCGCCGAGCGGGTGGACAAAGCGATCATAGGCCATGAGGAAGCCATAGGATGCGGTCGCCGCGACCCAGTCGAGAAGCGCGGGATCGAGCGCGCGATATTTTTCGCCACCCGGCGTTTCGCCCTTCACATTCCCGTGCAGGCGATTGACCTTGCCGATCACCTCTTTCGCCACGCTTGCCGGACCGTAGCAGGCGAGCATGGCAACCAGGCCGGTGCGGCGCGAGCGACCGATCGGATCGACCTTGTAGGTCGAATGGTCCCACACGCCCGACCGGATGCGCGGGTCGGCGAATTCGAGCAGCACCGCGGCGATGCCTCCGATGCCGAGCGCGATGGGGTTCTTGTACACGCGCCACTGGACGCTGTCGGGTGGCAACAAGGCGGGCTCGCCGACCGGCGAGGAAAAGTCGATGATCGTGCCCAGATAATTGTCGAGACTGCCTTGCTGCACCCTGTTCGCACTCCCCTAAAAGTCGAAACCCAAGGTCAGGCCATAAGTTCGCGGCGCGTTCGGGAAGCGGACCACGACATTGGCATTGCTGGCGACGGCCGACCAATAATAGCTGTTGAAGAGATTCTTCGCCCACAGCGATACCGACCAGCCGCTTGCACCCTTCACGCCAAGGCTTGCATTGACGGTACCATAGGCCTTGACCTTATAGAGATCGAGGTCCTCGAAAATGGTGTTCGACTTGCTCTGGTACCGCGCGCTGACCGCACCGGTAAGGTCGAGCGTGTCGCTGACCGGCGTGTCATAGGCGAGCGTCAGACTGCCCTGGAATTCGGGGCTGTAGATGAATCCGGCGCCGTCGAAATTCTGCGGCTGCCCCGCAGCATTGGTGCCGTTATAGTCGCTGATCCGCGTCTTCAGCCACAGCGCGTTTGCCGACATCGTCAGGCCGTCGGCCGGACGGATCGTCAGTTCGCCCTCGACGCCATAGGCTTTCGACTTCGGCACATTGTCGAGCCGCGACAGCGCCGTGTAGATCGGGTCGGCGAAATAGGTGCTGATCTGCTTGTCGGCATAATCATAATAGAAGGCGGACAGATTGGCCTGCACGGCGCGGTCGGCGAGCGTCGCCTTGATTCCGACTTCATAGGCGGTCAGCTTTTCCTGCGTCACCGGCGCGTTCTGGCGCGCGAGGTTCGCTGCGTTGATCGGCGTCGTCCCCGATTTATAGCCGCGCGAGACCGACGTGTAGAGCAGCGTATCGGTGTTCGGAGCCCAGTTGAGCGCCACACGCCACGCGACATTATTTTCGTCGAGCACCGATTGGACTTCGCCAAAGCTGGCCGTCGCAGGATCGAAGGTATTGCACTGTCCCTGTGAAATCGGCGCGGCGAGTACGCCATAGGTTTGCAGGTACAACGCGCGATTCACGACATTGACGTTGGGCAGCATGTTGCCGTTGAAGTCGCGCGAGCAACCGTTGTACCGCTGTTTGTCTTCGGTGTAGCGCAGCCCGCCGCTGACCTTGAACTGGTCGCTGAGCTCCCAGTCGGCGTTCGCGAAGACGCTCCACGTCTTGGTCCGGATGTGGCCGAAATCCTCGTATGTCCGAAAGGCTTGCTGGAGCTGCGCGAGCGTATAGCCGCCCGAGTTGAAGACCGGGCTCGCGAGCAACGGCGCACCGGCGGCGCGGATCAGCCCGACGTTCGCGTTCTGGCCAAGCATCGTGCGGTTGGAATCGATGATCCGGTCGTTCGCATAATAGGCGCCGACGAGCCACGTCACCGCCGATGTTTCGCCCTCGAGATGGACATCCTGAGCAAAGCTCTTGATCCGCCCGACGGTATTCTGGAGCAGGATCTCGAACGGCGCACCGCTCCAGTCAGACAGCGCGTTGCGTTTGAAGTCGTTATAGCTGGTCAGCGAAACCAGCTTCATCGTATCGCCAAGATCCTGATCCCAACGCAGTTTCAGACCCCAGAAGCGATTGTCTTCGGCCAGCGGCCCGTCGAGGCCAAGCCCGGTCCCGATATCGGCCGAACGCTGCGCATGGGGCGCCCAGTCGGCCTGCGTCGCCTTGGTCGGGAAATTGGCCGCAAGATAGGTCGCAAGCCCCGGTGCGTTGAAGAAGCGCGAGTTGCTGGTGCCCGTGGTCGGGTTCGTCGCCGGCGTGAAGCCGATCCCCTGCCCGACCACGGTGTCGGACTTGTTCTGCCACCAGGTCACCGACAGGTCGAAATGGGTGCCGTCGGCGGGATCGATGGCGAGCGCGCCGCGGACGCCAAGCTTTTCGATTTCGCCCTGGCGTTCGCCGCGGGTGTTGCTGACCTGCCAGCCCTTGTCGCTATTCTCGCTGCGGAAGGCGATGCGCGCGGCGATGCCCTCGCCAAGCGGGCCCGAGATATGTCCGCCGATGTTGTAGGTCTGGTAATTGCCCAGGTCGGCCTTGATGCTGCCGTCGAAACTGTCGGTCGGTTTGGCAGTGATGAAATTGATCAGCCCTGCCGTGGTGTTGCGGCCATAGAGCGTTCCCTGCGGCCCCTTCAGCACCTCGACACGCTCGAGATCCATCACCGGGCCGGTGTTCATGATCGGGTAGGCATAGGCGACTTCGTCGACATAGGTGCCGACGGTCGAGGTCGACGACAGGTTGATCGTGTTGAAGCCGATGCCGCGCAGCGTATAGGTCGGGACGCCCTGATAGCTTTGCGACACGGTAAAGCTCGGCGCGACAGCGGTCAGGTCGCGCATGTCGGTGACGCGCAGGCTTTCGAGTGTCGCGCCATCCACGGCCTGGATCGCCATGCCGACATCGTTGATCGATTCGGCGCGGCGCTGCGCGGTGACGATGATCTCGCCCTCGGTCGATACGGCATCTGCCGCGACTTCCTCGGCAGCGAACGCCGGCGCGGCGATCACAAGGCCGGCCGCAGTGCCCGCCAGCAGAAAAATTCGAATTGCCTTCATCACTCATCCTCCCTCAAACGGCTTGTCGCGGGGCTCGTCTTTGTGCGAGCGTCGCAACAACCGGACGCTGCCCAAAGACTAAATTGTGGAGTCAGCGACAAGCTGGCACCTGTGGCAGTATGGGCGGAAAAGAGGGCGCGTGACGGATCATCGGGCAACATGCTGGACGGCGCTTCCCGCGCTCGTTGCGAAGGTGCAGGCGATCGGCGACTCGATCGGCCTGCCCTATATCGCGGCGCAGGCCGACCTCGGCGATCCCGAGCCGATGGCCGACGAAAGCGGACGCCCCTATGCGGAGACGAGCTTTCGCTGGATCGATCCCGACTATGCCTATTGGCGCGACCGCAAGCTCGCGTTGCAGGTCGCATTCCTGACTGCGGCGCGATTGATGGCCGAGCCCTTCTATTACAGCGAAGGGAGGTTGCGGACGTGGCGACCGACCGGATTGCTCGACGCCGTCGATTGCGAGCAGGCAAAGAACACGCCCAATTTCGGCGAAGCGATTATTGCGCCGGTGCATCTGCCGCGCGGGCTCGTCGGCGCCGTCTTTTGGTGCTCGCGCGAACCGGTCGGCGTCAAGGCGCTGTTCGCGGCGCATGCCGGCGACCTGCACAATCTCGCGCTCGAATTGGTCGCGACGCATAATGAAGCGCGCGGACGCCCGCGCAACGCCAAGGTGCCGCAGACGCTGACCCGCCGCGAAGTGCAATGCCTGCGCTGGGCCGCCGCCGGAAAGACCGACGGCGAGATCGGGATCATCCTGTCGCTGTCGGTATCGACCGTCCGGTTTCATCTCCGCAACGCCGCTGCAAAGCTTGGCGCGACAGGGCGCGCGCAGTCCATCCAGATCGCCGCCGGACTGGGTTTCGTCGGCGCACGGGCGGCCTGATGCATTCGCCAGCTTGGCCAGCATCCCGTCCGATCGCTACATTTGGCGGATGGATATGCTGAACGATCCGGCGCTCGACGCCTTTCAGGCCGAGGTGCGCGCCTTTCTCGAATCCGCGCTGCCCGACGATCTGCACGGCGCCGCGAGCCGCGCAACGAGCGTCTTCATCGATCCTGCGGTCACCCTGCCGTGGCAACGCATCCTGAATGCGCGCGGCTGGGCGGCGCCCGACTGGCCGGCCGAATTCGGCGGGCCGGGGTGGGACGAGATGCAGCGCTATATCTTTGCTGCCGAATGCGCGCGCGCCGGCGCGCCGGGGCTCGCTCCGATGGGGCTGAAGATGGTGGCCCCGGTCATCATGCATTACGGCACAGCTGAACAGCGCGCCCATTATCTGCCGCGCATCCTGTCGGGCGAGGATTATTGGTGCCAAGGCTTTTCGGAACCCGGCGCGGGATCGGACCTTGCCGCGCTCCAACTGCGGGCGATCGCCGACGGCGACGATTATGTTCTGAACGGCTCCAAAATCTGGACCACGCACGCGCATTTCGCGAACCGCATGTTCGCGCTCGTCCGCACATCGAGCCAGGGCAAGCCGCAGGCGGGTATCAGCTTCCTCCTCCTCGACATGGCGTCGCCGGGAATCACGATCGAACCGATTCTCACGCTCGCCGGCGATCATGAATTCAATCAGATATTCTTTGACGATGTCCGCGTGCCACAGGCCAATCGGCTGGGCGGCGAGAATGAAGGCTGGTCGGTTGCCAAGCACCTGCTGACGTTCGAGCGGGGTGGAAGATATGCGCCATCGTTGATCGAGCGGCTTGAGCGATTGCGGACACCGCCGATTTCGGACCCGGTTCTAAGAGCGCGGATCGACCGCGAAGCGATCAATCTGACTGCGCTGCAAGCCCTGGAATTGAAAGCGATGCGCGGCGTGGGCAGCAATCCCGCGCTTTACGCTTCGGCGCTCAAGATCCTTGGCACCGAGACGGCACAGCGCATCGACGTCCTCGCCTGCGAGATGGCCGGCCATGACGCATGGGCCGAAGCCGACGGGCAAACCGCGCCCGGCGTGGCCGTCGCAGTTCCCCGCTACCTCAACGACCGCGCGGCGAGCATCTATGCCGGATCGAACGAGATTCAGCGCGACCTGATCGCGCGCCTGATACTCGGCTAAGACGCCATTTCGGCGAAGCGCGCCAGATGGGCGGCGCGCGGCCCCATGGCGGCGGCGATGGCCAGCGCGCGTTTGAAATGCCGCCCCAGATTCAATTCCTCGGTAAGCCCCATCGCGCCATGGATCTGCACCGCGCCCTCGCCGACGATGCGCACCGCCTCGGCGACTTCGATGCAGGCCGCGCTCGCCAGCACTGCCCGATCGCCCCGTGCCTGGTCGACGGCGAGGATCGCGGTCTCCGTGATCGCTGCCGCTTTCATCGCCGCCAATTGCATGTCCGCCAGTCGGTGGCGAAGCGCCTGAAACGAACCGATGGCGACGCCGAACTGCTTGCGCTGCCCCAGATAATCGCGGCTGTCATCGATCATCTGCTGCATCAGGCCCGCCGCTTCGGCGCAGCGCCCTACGAGTATCAGGTCCGTCGCATGGTCGGCGAGCTCGCGCGCTTCTGCGCCAGTCGCCAGCACTTCGGCGGCGCCCGCTTTCAGCATGAAGCACAGGTCGGCCGAGACGCTGCCGTCATGCATGATGCGGTGTCGCGGTTCGACCTTGCCGCGATCGGCGGGAATCAGAAGCATCACCCCGCTGGCGGCGAGCAGGAACAGATCGGCTTCGGCGGCGCCCGCCACCAATGTCGCCGATCCCCGAACCGCTCCGTCATTCTCCGCAGTCGGCATCGACGCGGCGGATGCAGGACAGACGATTGCGATACGCCGCACTCCGGTCGCCAGTCCGGGCAAGGCCGCGTGATCGGGTGCAACGCGAGCGAGCAGCCTTGTGGCCGCTGCATGCGACAGCCAGTCGGCGCCGGCCAAGGTTGGACCAAGTTCGGCCATCACCACTGCGATATCGACGATGCCGCCGCCGAACCCGCCGGCCCGCTCCGGCACAGCGATGCCGGCAAGCCCCAGCCCATCGGCGAGTTCGCGCCAGCCCGGCCGGGCGTTGTCGATCAGAAAGCGCTGAACGCTGGCGCGCAGCAGGTCCTGTTGGTCATCGAGCGACAGATCGAGCGCAGCCATATTCACTCCCTTTCGCCGAACTTTGCGGCGTCGGGGTCGGCAAGTCTAGCTGGCCGGTGTAGCAGGTTCCGCCCGGCCGCGGGCAACCCAAAACCCGCCCGCCCTAAAGGCAGGCGGGTCCCCCTTTGGCCCTAGATGTTGAGCTGCGCTGCCGGCGCAGCGTTGCTACCGCCGGGCTCTTCGCTGCCGAGCGCGCCGAGTTCGCCCGCTGCGCGCGCCTTGCGGCCATAGACAAGCTCGAACAATGGCCCAGCCATCATGGTCGTGACGATCGCCATCAGCGCCAGCATCGCGAACAGCGTCGGGCCGATGATCCCCTTTTGCAGGCCGATGTTGATGATGATCAACTCCATCATCCCGCGCGCATTCATCAGCGCGCCGATACCAAGCGCCGTGCGGTTGTTCTCGCCCGCGAGCCGCGCCGCCAGCCAGCAGGCGCCGAATTTCGCGGCGATCGAGACGGCGAGGATGCCGAGCGCCAACGCCAGCAGCGCCAGACTGTCGACCATATCGAGCCGCGTGTTGAGTCCCGAATATGTGAAAAAGATCGGGACCAGCAGCGTGGTGATCGGGGTGATCTTGCGCGTGATTTCTTCGGTTAGCATGCCGCGCGGCATGCAGACGCCAAGCAGGAAGCCGCCGAAGACCGCATGGATGCCCGCGGCGTCCATCGCGAAGGCTGCAAGCGCGAACAGCATCAGGATGATCGACAGCATCGTGTCGCTCATCGCGCCGCGCGCTTCGACCGCGCGGCCGAGCGGCGCGAGCAGCGGGCGACCGGCAAAGATCATGAACAGGGTGAAGCCCAGACCGCCGACGATCGCGATCAGCGCGACACCGGGGCCGCCGCCGAACGTCGCGAGGACGATCGCGAGCACGCACCACGACACCGCATCGTCGAACGCCCCCGCGGTCAGCGTCAGCGTGCCAAGCGCGCTGTTCGCAAGCCCGCGCTCGTTGACGATCCGCGCGAGCATCGGAAAGGCGGTGAGCGCGATGCATGCTCCCATGAACAAGGTCGCGCTGCTCGGGTCGATCGCGGCATTGAAAAGGCCGGGAACGGTCAGAAGATAGGGCGTTATCAGCGCGGCAAAGAGGAAGGGGACAACGATGCCGGCCGCAGAAACACCCGCCGCGCTTTTCGCTTTTGACTGGAAATGATCGAGCCGCAGCGTCGTGCCGACAAGGAACATGTAGAGCCCGACGCCGACTTGCGCACACACGTACAGGACATTCCGCGTTTCATTTGGAAACAGCGCCGCCTGGATACTGGGGAAGAAAAGGCCGAGCAGGGAGGGGCCTAGTAGTATTCCGGCGGTCATTTCTCCAACGACCTGCGGTTGGCCCAGCCATTTTTTCGCCGCCCAGCCGGTGACGCGGCACGCCAGCAGGATCACCGCGATCTGGAGGAAGAAGTGGATGCTGTAATCGGTCGGCGTATAGCTTTGCGCCGATTGCACCGCGGGGCCGTGCGGGTCGAGCAGGCCGCCGATCGTCTGCATCAGATCACCCAGCATCGACCCATGCCCCCGTCAGGCAGCCGGGCGGCGCGCCGCCCACAGCCCGAAGCCCGCGATGATCGCGTAACAAATCAGCGGCACGGCCAGAGCGAACCGGATATTGCCGCTGATGTCTGCGACCGTACCGAAGAGATAGGGGACGATCGCCCCGCCGACGATCGCGGTGCACAGAATGCCCGACCCCTGCGGCGTTCGCTCGCCCAGCCCCTCGGTCCCCAGGCTGAAGATCGTCGGGAACATCAGCGAATTGCAGAAGCCGACCAGGATCAGCGCCCAACCCGACAGCGCTCCCGATGTCACGGCGGACAGGATGATCAGCGAGATCGCCCCCGCCGCAAAGATCGCGAGCACCCGTCCCGGTTTCGCCAGCCGCAGGATGAAACCGCCGAGCAACCGGCCGATCAACGCGCCCAGCCAGTATATCGCGACCAGCTTGCCCGCCGCCTGAAGGTCCAGCCCCATCACGCCGGGATCGCCGAGATAGGCGATGAGGTTCGAACCAATCGCCACTTCGGCGCCGACATAGGTGAAGATGCTCAGCGCGCCGAGCTGAACCCGGCGGTTCTGGGTGAGCAGGCTCCAGGTCCCCTCGAGCTTCACATCCTGGGTCTGGGCATGGTCGAGCGCCGAGCGGAACATCCAGAACACCGCCGCGATGACCAGCATCAGGACGCCGAGCCACATATAGGCGGTGCCGATCGATGCCCCCTCTGCCACACGATACGCCTGAATTTGCGCCTCGCTGGCGGTTTCTGCGTCGAGCGGCTTTGAATCGCCGAGGAGGAAAGCCGCGCCGCCATAGACCATCAGGAAGACGCCGATCGAATTGAACGCCTGAGCAAAGGTCAGGCGGCTGTGCGAGGTTTCGATCGGACCCAGGGTCGTGATCACCGGATTCATCGCCACCTGAAGAACCGTGATCCCCGCGCCGATACAAAAGAGCGCGGCGAGGAAGCCGGGGTAAGAGGCCGCCGCCGACGCCGGAACGAACAGGAAAGCCGCCGCCGCGACAAGAATGAATCCGAGCACGAAGGTACGGATATAACCGAGCTTCGACATGATGATGCCCGCGGGGATCGAAAAGGCAGCATAGGCGATGAAAAACGCCATCTGCACCAGGTTCGCCTGCGCGTGCGTCAAATGGAACATCGGCTTGAACTTGCCGACCAGCAGGTCGTTGATGTTCGTCACCCCGCCCAACAGGAAGAAAACCGCAAAGGCGAGTATCAGCACCACCCGCGTGCTGCCGCCGCTTTTGCCTGCCCCTTCGGGCGGGTTCGGGTTCGAGCTTGTCGCGACGTTCGGCGCCATTGCCATGTTCTTCTCCCCAGATTTTTCCAAGCCGGCGATGCGGCCCAGTCTTATGATTATTCCGTACTGCGCTTACCCGGCAGCGGCAGGCGGACAGGCCAGAGCCGCGCCCACAGCCTCTATCCGCGCGGCCATCAGAGTCAGCGCAAGTCCCTTGTCACCGATCACGGTCACCGCGTCGCTGATTTTCGAGAGATCGGCGCCCGCGTCGGCGAAGCAGCGCAGCGGAATCTGGATCGTCGAAATGGCGCCTACCGGGGCGGACTTGACGAACATGCTGATATCCAACGCCCTGTCGCCAAAGGAAAGCCGCGTCGAACCGCTGCCAACGGCATCGATCCGCCCGTCGATCCGCAGCGCGAAGCTGTTGTTGAGCTGGCGCGTCATGTCGGCATTAGGTCCCGACAGGCGGACCGACGCGGGTCCGGTCCAGACGAAGCTTTTGCCATCCTCCTGCGCGGCGACATCGACCGAGCGCGTCTTGAGCAGGCCATAGCTGCTGTCGAGCGGTCCCGATTCGACTTGCCGCGATCCGCCCGCATCGACGATCGACAGCGTCCATGGCGTCCGCGCGCGTCCGCCCGAGAAGAAATTCTCGACATTGAGCGCCGCGGCGATGTCGACGCGCGACTTTTCGGAAAGCTGGGGCACGGTCTTCGCGGCGCCATATTTCAGGCCGTACCCGACCGGCCAAAGTGGCTTTTCAACCGGCGAGCGCGCATCGGCGGGCCACGCGAAAGGCAGGGTGCCGGTGAACCCGCGCGCTGATTTGCCATCCTTGCCCGCGACAAGAACGTCGGCGACACCGACGCCCTGCGATCCCGGCAGCCATCCAGCGACGAAGGCATCGGCGGCATTGATTTCCGGACTGGTGAACATCGGACGGCCCGACAGGAAGACCGCGACCACGGGAATACCCGCGGCTTTCAGCTTCTTGAGCGTCGCGAGATCGGTCGCTTCCGACGGCTGATAGTCGAGCGTCGGCACATCGCCCTGAAACTCGGCATAGGGGTGCTCGCCAAAGACGACGACGGCAACGTCGGGCTTTTCCTTATAGACGCCGCCGTCGGACAGCGTCGCAATGCCGCCCGCGTCGCGCACGGCCTTGTTCATCGCTTCCCAAATCGTCTGGCCGTTCGGGAAATCGGCGTGAGTCACGTCGGTGCCCTGCCAGCTGATCGTCCAGCCGCCCGACTGGATTGCCATATTGTTCGCGGCGGGGCCGGTGATCAGGACGCGTGCGCCCGGCTTGATCGGAAGAACGCTGCCATTATTCTTAAGGAGAACCAGCGATTTGGCGACCGCTTCTCGCGCGATCGCGAGATGCTCGGGCGCGCCGACGGCGGCGAAATTGCCCCGGTCGACATGGTCGACATCGAACAGCCCGAGCTTGTACTTCACGCGCAAGATGCGGCGCACTGCGTCGTCGAGACGCGCGGCAGAAATCGTGCCGTCCTTCGCCTGTTTCAGGGTGGTCTCGTATAAACCCTTCCAGCTGTCCGGCGCCATGAACATATCGAGCCCCGCGTTGATCGACTGCGGGCAATCGGTGACGCTGCATCCCGCGACCTGACCATGCCCATTCCAGTCGCCGACGACGAAGCCTTCGAAACCCATCTTGCCCTTGAGCGCGTCGGTCAGCAGGCCCTTGTTGCCATGGTGCTTGATGCCGTTCCAGCTCGAGAAGCTGGCCATCACGGTCAGCGTCCCCGCGTCGATCGCGGCCGGATAGCCCTGCGCATGTCTGGCGACGAGTTCCTTCTCGCCGACCCTAGCATCGCCCTGATCCTTGCCCTCGAAGGTGCCGCCGTCGGCTAGGAAATGCTTGGCGGTCGCCGCGACGTGTGTCGCATCGAGCGAGCGACCCGCAACGAGCGGGCCCTGCAACCCGAGCACCATCGCCTTCGCATAGGCCGCCACGAGCTTGGGGTCGGCGGAATAGCCCTCATAGCTGCGGCCCCAGCGCAGATCCTGGGGCACCGCGAGCGTCGGCGCGAACGTCCATTCGATACCGCTGCCCGAAATCTCGGCCGCAGTGACCTGTCCGATGCGGTGCAGAAGATCCGGATCATGCGCCGCGCCGAGGCCGATATTGTGCGGGAACAGCGTCGCACCGGGGATATTGTTGTGGCCGTGGACGGCATCGACGCCAAAGATGATCGGGATCGCAACCCCGTTCGGCTGGCGGCGCAGCGACACGGCGCGGAACTCGCCCACCAGCTTTGCCCAGTCCGCGGCGGACGCGCGCTCGTTCCCATTAGGGCCGCTGTTGCCGCCCGCGAGGATCGAGCCGAGCGGATAGGTCTCCAGATCCTTCGGGCTGATCGTGCTGATGTCACCCTGAATCAGCTGGCCGACCTTTTGTTCGACCGTCATTTTCGCAATCAGCGCGTCGATACGCGCTTCGGTCGCGGAGTCGGTGATCGTGGGCGGACTCTTTGCGCTCGGCCAGAGCGCGGCATGGACATCAGCAGCGCCCGGAACCGCCGTGTCGGCCATCGTTGCACCAGCGGTGCCCGCCAGCAGCAGCGCGGTCGCCATTGCTATCGCCTGTCGATGCATCTTTCTCCCATTCCTCTTTTATCAGCTTATTTTTTTGATTTGTGAACGTTATCAAATCCTCTCTCGCACAGCGACAGCGCGAAATCAAGCCAAGGTTGTCGGGGGCGCTCAGCCGTGGCGGGGCATGGTGGCGAGAAGCAGCACCGCCGCGCCGGTCAACGCGGCAAGCAACAGGAAAAGCGCGCTGAATCCGAAGCCGGGAACCAGCGAAATCGTCAGCCACGGCATGATCAGCGACGGAAAGGTGTTGGCGAGATTGAAGAAACCGAGGTCGCGTCCGCGGCGATCGGCGCGCGGCAGGATGCGCAGCGTCTGACCGGCATGAAGCGCGAGGAAAGCGGTCGTCGCAATGCCGAAGACCAGATAGGCGAGTTTCGCCGAAGCCACGTCGGTCGCCAGCGCCATGCCGACCAGCCCCACCGCAGACACGGTCGCGGTCGCCACGAGCGGCGCGAACGGGCGATCGCGGCGGTCGGCCCAGCGCCCGGCGAGCAACGCGACCGGTACTGCAACCGTCAGCGCGACGCTGAACAGCCCGGCCTTTTCATGGTCGCCCATCGCCGGATCGATCGACCGGAACCAGAAATAGAGATAGGCGAAAAGCGCCGCCTCGGCGATCTGGACGAGAAGACGCGAAAGCCACATGCGCGCCGCGGGTTTTGCAACCCCGGGCGCGTCCGGCGCGTCCGGCCGCATCAGTTCGGGAAAGGCACGCGGCGTGCCAAAGAGCAACGCAGGCAGAATAGCCGCCGCGATCATCACCGCGACCACCGACAGCCGCTGTTCGAAGCCGTTCAGTCCCGGGAGCGTCACCAGCGCGCCCGACCAGGCGCCAAGCGCCGGCGACAGCGCGAGCAATCCGCCGAGCAAGCCCTTTTGCGCGTCGGGAACGACATCGCCCGCCCATGCCGAAAGCGGACCCAGCATCATGTTGAGCGCCAGTTGCCACGCGACGATCAGCGCGAGCAGCGCCGGAACATCGCGCGCGAGCGGCATCGCAAAGAGCAGCGCGATCGTCAGCACAAGTCCCGCCGCGATCCATAAACGCCGACCGCCCGTCCGGTCGCTGAGCCAGCCGAACAGGATGCCGGCGGCGCTGGCCGCGAGGGCGCCGAAGAAAGTGATATAGCCCAGCCACTGAACGTCGGCGGGCCCCGCAAGATCGGCGACGCGCGCGGGCAGCAACAGGGTCAGGAACGGCACATAAGCAATCGCCCCGCCCGCCGCCGCCAGCGCATAGAGCAGCAGGAAAGCGAGCGACTGGTGCCGCGGCGCGCCGGTATCAGCCGCCATGCGCCGCGGTCGATCCGCGCTCGACCAGCCCGCCGCTCACCACGGTCGGTTCGGTCGGGCGCGGGGCGCCGCGCTGTGCCGCGATGATCAGTTCGACCGCGCGCGCCACCGTCGCCGCAATCGGCTGGTCGACGGCGGTCAGCGGCGGCTGGCTGAAATTCACGATCGGGGTGTTGTCGAAGCTGACGAGCGAGAGCTCGCGCGGCACGGCGAGCCCGCGATGGCGCGCCACCTCGAGCGTCGCGAGCGACATCTGGTCGTTGCTGGCGATGATCGCGGTCGGCGGGTTCGCGCTTTCGAGCAATTGCCGCGCCGCAGCTTCGCCCGATGCATAGCTGAAGTCCCCCTCGGCAAGGAGGCCGTCGGTCGTAAGGCCAGCGGCCGCCATCTCCGCTTTCCAGCCATCGATCCGCCAGTGGCTGAGGTCATATTCGACCGAGCCCGAGATAAAGCCGATCCGCCGGTGGCCGAGGTCGATCAGGTACCGCGTCGCCCGCGCCGCAGATCCCTCGTCGTCCATCGTCAGCGCAATTCCCGCCTCGCCCCCGTGCGAGCCGATCCGCGCGAACGGGATCTTCTGCTGGTGCAGCAAGCCGACGATCAACGGATTGTCCGAGTGCGGCGGGGTCAGGATCACGCCGTCGGGCTGGAGCGCCGCGATGGCGGCCCGCAGCTCGCGCTCGATATGGTCGCTGTGCGTATCGACGAGCTCGAAAATCATCCGATACCCGAACTCGGCACTTTTCAGCATGCCGCCGAACAGCATCTGGTCGACCCAGTCGGTGCCCTGCCGCGCCTTCCAGTCGGCGATCGTGCGTTCGCGGTCGTTGATCGCGAGGATCAGGTACGAGCGCGACCCGCTCATCCGTTGCGCGGCGATCGACGGGACATACCCGAGCTTGTCGATCGAGGCCTGTACCCGCTCCTTCATTTCGGGACGGACATTGGGCTCGTTATTGATGACGCGGCTGACCGTCTGCAGCGACACCCCGGCGTCGGCTGCCACATGCTTGATCGTCACCAGTTGCCGCCGCCGCCCCATCAGTCCCGCTGACCTCCCATGTCCCCGTTCGTCCTGCTAGCGGTGTCATCGCCGCATTGCCACAGCCGAACCCGGTCGGCTTTCATCTTTTCCCGTTCGCCGAGCCTGCTCACGCCGCCTGCGGCTCCGTCGCGCCGCAATATTGCGCGACATAGGCCTGATGCTCGGGCAGCGTCGCCGCGGTGCGCTGCACATTCTCGCGAAGCGACGCCATCAGCCGGTCGAGTTCATCGTCGCTCAGCTTTTCGGCGATCGGGTGATAGCTTTGCGGGTCGACGCCCTGCCCCATCATCACCTGGACCCAGCTGTTCTCGGCAAATAATTCCTCATTCTTGCGGAACGTGCGGCCGGTTTCGCGGAACAGCTCGATCTTTTGCTGAAGGCTGTCGGGGACCGGCATGTTCGCGACATGGCGCCAGAAGGGGCTGTCGCGGCGTTCGGTCGCCTTATAGTGCAGGATCACGAAATCGCGGATCTGCTCGATATCCTGCCGCTGCTGGTCGTTGAACTCGACAGCGTCGCGCTCGCTGACGCGGCCGTTCGGCATCAGGCGGATGAAGCGCAGCACCGCGCGCTGGATCAGGTGGACGGTCGTCGCCTCCAGCGGTTCGACGAACCCACCCGCAAGGCCGACCGCGACGCAGTTGCGGAACCATTGCTTGCGCCGCACCCCGCCCTTGAACTTGATGTCGAACGGCTCGATCAGCGGTTCGCCGACGGTCGAGATCAGGCGGTCATACGCCTCGTCACGCGACAGATAGCCGCTCGCATAGACGATCCCCGCGCCCATGCGATGCTGGAGCGGAATGCGCCACTGCCATCCCGCATCATGCGCGATCGCCTGGGTATAGGGCATCGGCGGGCCCAGATGTTTCGCCTGCACCGCGATCGCGCTGTCGTTCGGCAGCCAGTGCGACCAGTCCTCGAACCCCGCGTGCAACGCGCCATCGATCAGCAGGCCGCGAAAGCCCGTGCAGTCGACGAACATATCGCCCTCGACACGGCGGTCGCCGTCGAGCAGCAGCGCGGCGATGTCGCCGGTCTCGCCATCGAGTTCGACCTTCCGGATCTGGCCTTCGACGCGCCTGGCGCCGTCGGCTTCGGCCAGCTTGCGCAGGAAGCGGCCATAGAGAGTCGCATCGACATGATAGGCATAGTTCATCCGGTCGTCGGGAAGATGCGCGAACTTGCCCTGCAACCCCGCGACCAGCTCGAGGCAATAATCGTCATAGCTGTGCGGATAGCCTTTCGCCCGCGCGTGCAGCCAGAAATGCTGGAACCCCGCCGACCAATGATCCTTCCCCGACAGGCCGAAGCTGTGGAAATAGCTGTGGCCGTCGTACTTCCAGTTGTCGAACAGGATGCCCAGCTTGAAGGTCGCCTGCGCCGCGCGCATGAAATCGGGCTCGGGAATGCCGAGGATGCGGTTGAAATTGACGAGCGGCGGGATGGTCGATTCGCCGACGCCGATGGTGCCGATCTGTTCGGATTCGACGAGCGTCAGGTCGACCGTATGCCCCATCGTGCGCGCGATCGCGGCGGCCATCATCCAGCCGGCGGTTCCGCCGCCCGCAATCACAACGCGGCGCACTGGCTTGGCTTCACTCATCGGCTCAACGTCCTCAACAAGAAGGCGCGCAGGCGCCCGGCGCTATCGGGGGTCAGGGGCGCCAGGATGCTGCGCCCCGCTTCGGGAATATGGTCGGTGACATCGCGTCCTGCCTCGAACACATAATGGTCGAACAGGTCGCGCCAGATCGCGCGGTCTTCGGGCGGCAGATCGCGGATCGCAAGGATCGCATGGTTGAGCGCTTCCTGCGGCTGGCCCAGCCAGGCGGGCGTGCGGCGCCACCAGTAATTGACGAGGATGTTGAAGTCCGCGAGGCCCTCGACATGGTGCCACCACATCGACGGGATGAAGATCGCGTCGCCGGGCTCCAGATCGACCGTCTGCGCATGCGCCATCGCCTCGACGAAGCGCGGGTGCGCGGCGAGGTCGGGATGGCGGAAATCGACCATGCTGATCGCGCGGCCAGCGGGCGTATTGTCGATCGGCCCCAGATACAGGTTGCGGAACTGGTCGGGCGGAAACAGCGTGAAGCGGCGGCGCCCTGCGGCGCAGCAGGCCAGATTGTCGGGGAAATCATTGTGCGCCGCGATGCGCGTGCGCGTGCCGATCCAGATGCTTTCGAGCGGCTGGCGGTCGCCGAGGTCGATGCGGTTCGCGTCAGCGAGGCCGTCGAAATAGCCCGCCATGTCGACCGAGCCCAGATAGACGGCGCGCGGATCGCCCAGCTCTTCGCTCGTATCGATCCCCGCGAAAATGTCGGCGAGCTTGCCCGTTCCGGTCCGGAAATTCATCTCCATATCGGCGTCATAGAAGAACCGCCCGTCGTGCCCCGGCGGGCCGATCGACACGGTGAAGGGCCGGTCGCGGGCACGATCGAGCAGATATTGGCGCACCGCGCGCGCCGACGTCTTTCCCTCGGCCACGAGCGGCCAGTCGGCAGCGAGGCCGCGCAGCACGAAAGGCTCGCGCGCGCCGTCGAGCAGCGGATCGAGGCTGGCGCCCTTTTCCCAGGCGCGCTCGGGCACCGCCGCGAGGCGGTCATGGATCGGGGCGTCGCGGTCAGCCATCGCGCCGCCGGTTCTTGCGCGCGATCAACGGCCCGATCTGTGCCTGCGAGGCGATCGCCATGAAGATCGGCATCAGATGACCCGCGGCGTGGAGGGCGCCGAGCGTCGCGGCATCGAGACTGCGCAGCCGCGCTTCGTCGATGATGTGAAAGCCGACGAGCGAATGGACGGACCCGCTGTCGAGCGTCACTTCGAGCGTGAAGGGTTCGAGCAGGTCGTGCGCGCGAAGCGCTTCAAAAAAGGCAGCACTTTCGCGATAGCCTTCGTCGAGGTCGCCCAGCTTGTCGGCCACCTGTTCAAGGAACGGCGTCGACAGTCCGTTCGCGTCGAACAGCAGCACGCCTTCGCCGTCGGTGGCGATGCGCGGGTGGGCCAGATCGACATGAACCTGCGCGGGCGCATCGTCTTTCGCCGAACGGCCGATCAGAAAGGGCTGGATCGCAAGCGACAACGGCCGATAGCCAGCATCCCAGCGGGTGCCGTCGAGAAAGAGATTTTCGCCGCTTTCGAACCCGAACAGCGCGACCGCGAAGAACTGCTCCTGCCCCGCCTCGCGGCGGAAAAGGATCGGGAAATGCCCCTGCACCCGCCGGAATTCGGTCGGCACGGTCAGCGTTGCCATCACACCGTCGCCCAGGTCGACGCCGGGGTCGATCCGGACGCGAATGTCGCGGTGACTGTTGCTGTCGAGAAGGGCGTGGCTCGTCATCCGGTTCGGTCTTCTTTCTATTCGGCGGCGACGCGGTCGGCGGCCAATGAGTCGAGATAGGTGCGGTTCGTGGGCAGACCGGCGGCCAACGTCCGCGCCCGCTGCCGCATTTCGGCGAGCGCCGCCATGGCGCCGTCGCTGGCAGGCCAACCGACAGGCGCCGGAAAGCCCATGCCATAGAGGATATATTGGTGACTCTGCGCCGAGAAAATCTCGTCGACATAGGGGAAATCGGACGAGGACGGCGGCTGGTCGCGCCACAGCGTCAGCAGGTCGGCGAGGTGCGGCGGGATATGTTCGGGCGCCCGATGCGCCCGCCAATAGGGTTCGTTGCGGCGGCTGAGCACATAATGGAGTTTCAGAAACTCGATGATGCGGTCCCAGCGATACCGGAACAATGTGTTGAAGCGGTCGGCATGGATATCCATCGCCGCGCGGTCGGCCGGGAAATTGTCGGTGAGTGCGCGCAGCGACAGTTCGATGAGGACAATCGCCGACGCCTCGAGCGGCTCGATGAAGCCGGCGGCGAGACCGATCGAGATGCAGTTCTTTTCCCAGAAGCGCGCGCGATGGCCGGTGCGAAAGCTGATATGCTTGAACGGTGCCCCGAACGCGCCGGTCTCCGGCACCGCACCAGGCAGTTCGCGCGCGATATAGTCGCGCAGAATGACCTCCGCCCGCTCGGCATCCATGAAGCGGCTCGAATAGACGCAGCCGATGCCCCGCCGCGACGGCAAGCCGATGTCCCAGATCCAGCCCGCCTCATGCGCCGTCGCGATCGTTTGCGAAGCGATAGGGCTGCCGGGCGGCACCGGCACCTGCGACGCGATCGCACGGTCGTTGAACGCGTGGTCGCTCCGGTCGATCCACTCGACGTCCAGCGCGCCGCCGATCAGCAATCCCTTGAAGCCGGTGCAATCGATGAACAGATCGCCCGCGACTTCGCGCCCGCTGCCCGTCGTCAGCGCCGCAATGTCGCCATTGTCGGCATGACGGACGCCGGTGACATGATCGAGGATATGCGCGATGCCGAGGTTGCGCGTCGCGTGCCCCGCCAGCAACGCCGCAAATTTCTCCGCCGCGAAATGATAGGCATAGTTGGTCGCACCCTGATAGCCCGGCATCGCGCGCTGGCGCGGCGCGAGGTGAAGGTTGCAAACCGCCGCCTGCGCGCTCATCGCCGCCGCGAAAGGCTGGTCGGGCGCCGACGCCTGCCACGCCGCGAGCAACTCGCCCGTCGGGACCGCCGGCGGCGTGGTGAACGGATGAAGATAGCTGTCGCCCGCCGAGCCATCGCGCCAACCGTCGAAGCGCGATGCCTGCTTGAAGGCGCCGTCGCAGGCGGCGAGAAAATCGGCCTCGTCCAGCCCGATGGTCGCGAGCGTCGTGCGCATCGTCGGCCAAGTGCCTTCGCCGACGCCAACAATCGGCACGTCGGGCGCCTCGACCAATGTCACCGATAGCGGCGCTGCCTTTGCGCGGCGCGAGGTGGCGATCAGCGACGCGGCGAGCCAGCCGGCCGTGCCGCCGCCAACGATGACCACCTTTTGGACTTTTTGCGTCATTGGGAACGTTCCTAAGACAGTCTGCGCTCTCCGTCACGCAAAAGAGCCGCACCCCGGGGAGGCGCGGCTCTCTCGCCAGCGGGAGGGGGCTCGCGCCTAGAAGCTGAACCGGACGCCCGCGGCATAGCGTGCATAACCCGGCGACACGAAGGTCACATTGTTATTGCTCCGCAGATGCCCGCGTCGGCCCTCGCCCGTCAGGTTGATCGCCTCGACGAAACCCGTCAGGCCCGGCATGAACTCGTAGCTAGCGCTTGCGTCGATCTGCCAAAATTTCTCGATATAGGTCGGGTTCGGCCCGCTCCCCTGGAGAAACTCGTCGCGCCAATTCCAGGCAACGCGCGCCTGCAGTCCGTTCTTGTCGTAATAGGCGACCGCGTTGGCGCTGTCGCTGAGGCCGGTCAGCGCGAACTGCGGAACCGACGACGGCTGTGTATTGTCATAGGTCGCATCGCCGTTGACGATCGTATAGTTCAGGATGACGCCAAAACCCGTGTCCCAGAAGGCGTGCTGGATCGCGAACTCGAAGCCGTTCAGCGACGCGGTCTGGTCGCTGTTGATCGGCGTCGTCACCTGGAAATTCAGCGCCGGATCTTCGGGCAGCGTGGCGATCGTGCCCACGTAAGTGCCCGGTCCGCCGCCCGAGATATTCACCGACGCCGGGAAGTTGGCGAAGATATATTGGCGGATCTGCGTCACTGTGGCGTTCTGCCCCAGCGCGGCAACCGCGGCATTCCAGCGCGGCCCGTTCACCGGCGTCTTCAACCCGAACGCGCCGGTATCGACGCGGGTCGTCGAGATGAAATTGCTCACGTCCTTGTGGAAATATCCGACCGACAGATAGCTGCCGGGCGCATAATACCACTCGGCCGACAGGTCGATATTCTTCGACTTGTAGGGGATCAGCCCCGGATTGCCCTGCGCACCGGTGCCCCCGCCGACGCGGAACAGCGTGTCGAGCGTGCGGCCACCCTGCATATTGGCATAGTCGGGCCGCGTGATCGTATGGCTGTACGATGCGCGCAGCCTTACATTGTCGATGGGCGAGACGTCGAGATCGAACGCCGGCAGCCAGTTCTGATATGATCCCTTGAAACGCGTGAAGTCGCTGTCGCCCGAGAAGATGATGTTGAATTCATTGTCACCGACCCAACGCGTTCCCGTCGGCACCGGCACCAGCGCCGCCGACGAAATGTCGGTCGTCTCGTACCGGACGCCCGCGACGAAATGCGCGGGGTTGCCGAAGAGGTCGAACTTGGTCGCGACCTGGATATAGGGCGCCAGCGTCTTTTCCGTGATCCGGCGGTCGGTGTTATAGTTCGCGATACAGGTCCCGGCGATCGCCTGAGAGCCCGTTTGCGGACGGCTGCACGTCCCGTATTTCGACTCGATCAGGTCGACCATTCGTTCGAAATCGAACTTGTAGAAGCTCTGGATCATCCCCGGCTGCGCGAGACCCGGGAATTTGTCGGGCAGCGTTTCCAGCGTGAAGATGTCGTCGGGAATATCCGCCGCGGGACCCGCACCGCCCCAGGTGTCGTTCTGGATCGTGCCGAACGCCGAACGGACATTATTCTCGACATAGGACACGCCGAAATCGACGCTGTCGAGGAAACCGCCCTCATGGTCATAGCGGCCGCGGAGCTGCACCTGGTTGATCTCGTCGCGGAAATAGGCCGAGCGGAACGCGTTGCCCGTCGGCTGGATCAACGCGGCGTTGAGCGGATCGATGCCCGGATACATCTGGTACGACAGGATCGGCAGGTCATTCTCGAAATTGATCGATTGCGTCCGAACGCCAAAGATCGCGTTGCCGACCGACATGCTCGACCCGAAGCGGTTGACCGGCTTCACGGTCGCCGTCGAATGATGCGCGTCGAGCGCGAGGCTCACGCCGTCATCGCCCTGCCAGTCCAGATTGAAACCGATCGAGCGGTTCTCTGCCCGGTTATCGGTCAGCGCGCCGCTATACGACAAATCCTTGCCGCCGTTGAGCGTCGTCGTGCTCGGCGGCGCCGGCGGCGCTCCGAAGCGCTCGGTGTAGAAGATCGGCCCCGCGACGGGACCATCGGTCCAGGCGCTCGACGTGTCTTCATGGTTGAACCAGATGCCGACGTTGCTGTTGCGCGTCGTCACCGTGTTGCGCGAATAGGTATAGTCGAGCGTCGCGGTGAGCTCGTCCATCGGGCGCCACTGCAACACAGCCTGGCCGTTGATGCGTTCGCGGTCGATGTCGTTGAGGTCGTAGGATGCGTTTTGCGGCACCTGATAGACGTCGGTCGGATCCGGACGATTGGTGATGTTGGCAAAGCGCGGATCGCCCGGCTGCGCCAGCGAACCCCAGTTATTCTCGCTGCCCAGATAGCCGTCGCGCCACCCGACATTGGCCTGGTTGGTGCTCGATTTGCGCTTCTGGTACGAACCGGTGACCAGAATGCCGATCGTGTCGTCGGCGAGGGTCGTGCTGAAGATGCCCGAAATTTCGGGAGTGATCGGATTGCCCTGGTTGCGTGAGGAGTCATAGACCCCCTTGGCCGAAAGGCTGCCGTGCATGCCCGGCTTGTCGAGCGGGCGCGGGGTGCGGATGTTGATCGTCGAGCCGATGCCGCCCGATTCAATCGTGGCGCGGCCACTCTTGTACACTTCGACTGCCGCGACGCCTTCGGACGCGAGATTGGCGAAGTCGAACGAACGCGACGACGGCGCGCTGCCGCCGTCACCGATAAGTGCGGTCGGCATCTGCCGGCCGTTCAGCGTGACGAGGTTGAAGTCGGGGCCGAAACCACGAACCGTGACGGTCGAGCCTTCGCCGTTCGACCGGTCGATCGACACGCCGGTGATGCGCTGGAGCGATTCGGCGAGGTTGGTGTCGGGGAATTTGCCGATGTCTTCGGCCGAGATCGCATCGACGACGCCTTGCGCTTCGCGCTTGATGTCTGCCGCAGCCGACAGGCTGGCGCGGATGCCGGTCACGACGATCTCGTCGCCATCGACGCTATCCGCCGGAGCTTCCTGTGCCATAGCCGCCTGGGGCGCGCCCATCAGCGAGAGTGCCGACGTGCTGACCAGAAATTTGGCGAGCCAATGCTTGTGCGAAGCCTGCATCCCTATCCCTCCCAATATAGCCGCTCTATTTGGCAGCATTCGTAATGTGAACGTTCACCTAAATGATAACGTTCTCTTTGTCAACGCATGAGCAGGCATCTCTTGCGTTGCAGGCAGCGTGCGGGCCATCGTTGCACAGGCGCTGCCGCTGTCCAATCGGGGTTATTCAACTCCTTGAAATTTTATATTTTTAACCCGTGAGCCGGGCGGCCTTCCGTTTGCCGTTTTCGCATTCTTCGGGCTGCTTTCCGGCGGAAAGACTACGAATGCAACGCTTTGGCGGGCATCGCGCGAAGAATGATGCGCAGCGAGCCGCGTTCGGCGCGGCCCCGCCCGACAGACAGGTTTTTCGACGATTCGGACCATCGGCGCACGCAAAAAGAAGCCAGCCCGCGCAAGGTGCGGACTGGCTTCTTTTCGTGGATCGGAGAGAGGTGCGGTTTGCTGTTACTTCTTCGCGACCTTCTTGGCGCTGTGATAGGCCGCCTTCTTCACCGGCGCCTTGGCAGTGGCGGCTTTCTTCGCCGGCTGCGTGGTCGCCGTGGTGGCGGCGAAAGCGGATCCGCTGACCAGCGCCAGCGAGAGAGCGGCGGCGGCGGCAAGCTTGGCATAGTTACGCATGGGTTCGACTCCTAGACAGTTGATCCGCCCCGATGATGGGCGTCGCCTGGATGAACCGGTCCATGGTCAGGGTCAGGGGGATGGACTGGGACCGGCTCATCCGACGCCCCCCTTATGAACGCCCCACCCTGCCGGGCCGATGGCGGCCGGATTACATATTGGTCATCTTGGCATTCCCGCGCCACAGCCACGCAGCGCAGGCCAGATCCTGCACGATCGAACCGAGCGATTTATAGATCGTGACATCGCGCGGATCGAGGCGGCCGGGCACGGTGCCTGCGAAGACATGGCCAATCTCGGGCAACACATGCGCTTCCCCGACCAGGCCCGCTGCCCTGGCGCGCAGATATTCGGCGCCCTGCGCCAGCACGCCCTCGCGATGGTCGGGAATGAAGCGGGCGCGCACGACCAGCGCTTCGTCGATCTCGGACGGTCCTGCGCGGCTCGAACCCACGGCGTTGATATGCGCGCCGTCAGCCACGTCGCGATCGAGCAGGATCGGGTCGGCGGCGGCGGTGAGGGCGCAGATGATGTCGGCACCCGCGGCGGCTTCGGCCACCGAGTATGCAACGCGGGCGGGCAGCCCCAGGCCGCCGATCCGCCGCGCCAGCGCCTCGGCCTTGTCGCCGTCACGCCCCCAGAGCACGACGTCATCGAGGGTGCGGACATGGCGGATCGCCGCAACATGATGCCATGCCTGCTCGCCGGTCCCCAATATCGCAAGCCGCCGCGCATCGGGGCGCGCGAGCGCATCGGTCGCCGCCGCCGACGCCGCGGCGGTACGGATCGCGGTCACTTCGCCTGCGTCGATCACGCACACCGGCGCACCGCTCGCGCGGTCGAAGAGAATGATCACGCCCTGATGCGACCCGCCTTTCGCGGCGGCCGCCGGGAACACGCTGATGATCTTTGCCCCGAAGCCCGCGCCGTCGAGCGCGCCGGGCATGACGCCGAACAGGTCGCCGCCGCCCAGATCGATGATCCCGCGCAGCAATTGCTGGCTCCGCCCTTCGGCAAGCGCGGCCATCGCGGTCTTCATGAGCGGAATGCAGTCGGCATGGCTCAGCCGCGCGCGGACCGCCGCTGCGTCGATGAAGGCGATCGGTTCAGCCACCCCACACATTTTCCGCATGGCGCATGAAATTGAGCCCCATGATCTTTTCGATCCGCGCCGACGAATAGCCGCGCGCCGACAGCAGGCCGATGAGCTTGCGGAACTGCTCGGGTCCGCGCAGGTCGATGACGAAGGGATAGGTGTCGGGCCGTTCGCCCGTCGCGCTGCTCCCGGCAGCGCGACGGGCCGCAATCTCTTTCGCCAGCACGGCTTCATAAAGTTTGAGGTCGTCGATCGCGGTGATCGTGTTGTCGGTACCGATCCCGACATGATCTTCGCCGCAGATGTTCACGGCATGGTCGATGTGCGCGACGACATCATCGGCACGCGGATGGCCGGAGATGTTGAGAAAAGGCATGAAGTAGATGCCGACGAAGCCGCCCTTCTCGGCCACCAGCCGCAGTTCGGCATCGCTCTTGTTGCGCGGCAGATCGGTGATCGCGCGGCATCCGGTATGGTTGATCGAGATCGGCGCCTGCGACGCACGCGCTGCTTCCAGGCAGGTGCGCTCGCCGCTGTGCGACAGGTCGACGATCATCTTCTGCGCGTTCAATCGCTCGATCACCTCGCGCCCAAAGGGTGTCAGCCCCGGATTGTCCGCCGCAATCGATCCGCCGCCGAGCTGGTTCGCCGGATTATAGGTAAGCTGGAAAATCCGCACGCCGAGGTTCGCGAAAATGTCGACGCGGCTCGCATCCTTCGCCATCATCGCGCCATTCTGAAAGCCGTAGATGATGCCGATCTTCTTTTCGGCCTTGGCGCGGCGAATGTCGGCGACGCTCAATATCTTGAGCAGATCGCGCGGATAGCGGCGGAGCAGCATGTCGGCCTCCGCCACGTCGCGGACGCTTTTCTCGAACGGATCGCCGGGGCCGGCGACATAGCCGAAGGTCCAGTTGATCGCGGTAACGCCGGAGGCATGCGCGTCGGCCAGCACGCGCGGTGAATAAGGGTCCGTCGCATCGGGTGTATTCGGGTCGCCAAGCCCGCCGAGCGCGTTGACGATTATCCATTTTCGCGCGTCGGGTACGGCGGCCCACGCGCCGCGCGGCAGCGTGGCGGTCGCGGCAAGCCCGGCCGCACCGAACATCATCGCCCGTCGGTCAATCGTCATCGCCAAGCTCCTTTTGCGTCACCGGCAGATAGTCGGCGCGGGGATATTCACGCCCGCGCTTCACCGTCATTTCGATCGCCTCGATATTGTCGATGTCGGCGAGTGGATCGGCGGACAGGACGACGAAATTGGCGAGCTTTCCCGCTTCGATCGATCCCATGTCCGTCGCCTGCCCCGCCGCCTGTGCCCCGACAAGCGTCGCCGATCGGATCACCGCGAGCGGCGGCATCCCGACGTCCTTCGCCAGATAGCGAAGCTCCTCATGCACCTCGGGCCAGCGATCGCTCGCCGGATCGACATAGTCGGTGCCGGTCGAAATGGGGATGCCTGCGCGCCATGCCTGCTGCGTCAACCGGATCGTCTGCGCGCCGCCGCACCGCAAGGGCTTCTTTTCGGGATGCGCCTTGCGATCGGCCTCGAACTTCACGAACAAATTGCCCGTCGCGTCCAGAATCGTCCCGTGCTTGAGCATCGCCCGGTACAATCCCGCGACGACCGGATCGTCGCCAGCGGGCGCGAGCAACGCTTCCTGGACCGGCGTGCGGTCTTCATATGCGGCAAGGTTCTTCGGCTGCGCCTCATAGCCGAGATAACAGACATGGCTGATCACATCGGCACCCGCAGCGATCACCTCCGACGGCCGCGCCGGGAAGACCGAGCTATGCGCCCAGATCATCATATGCTGGCGATGCGCTTCGGCCGTGATCGCGCGGACGCGCTCGGCCGGAAGGTCGGCGTAAATCTTGATCGCCGTTGCCGACGTGCCGCGCGCCAGCGTCACCGCCGTGCGCAGGTCGCTGCTCTTGTCGATCGCCTGCATCCACGGCGCGTTGCCGGGCTTGAAGCCCAAACTCACCGACAGGACGCGCGGGTCCTCGAAAAAGAGCGGGCCCGCCATCAACGCCGCATAATAGATATCGGGGGCGGCGATCTCGCCGGCCAGCGACGACCGCGCTAGATCGCCGACCGCCCGCAAATCGTCCGCCATGTCGCGAACGGCGGTCACGCCGCCATAGAGCTGGCGCCGCAATATCGCTTCGGCACGGACGCGGTTGGGCGGCGTCGCGAGATGAACATGGCTGTCGACCAGGCCGGGAATGACATAGCGCCCCGCCAGGTCGACCTTTCGCCCGCCCGCAGCGCGATCGCCCAGGCTGCCGTGCGCGCCGACCGCGACGATCCGATCGCCCTCCACCAACATGTCCTGACGCGCGCGCGCCGGGGCGCCGGTGCCGTCGATAATCGTTGCATTGGAATAGAGAACCGCGTCAGCAGCCATCGCACCCGCAGGAAACCCCGCAACGCCGACAATAAGCGAGACGGCAAGACGGCGAGCGCAAAGGCGAAAAGGGTTCATCGGCTGTGGCTAACCGCCGGGCACCATTCGGCCAAGAGGAAAGTGGCGGCCATTGCGCCATGGGCTCGACAGGTCGGCCAGCCGCCCTATTCGGGCATCGTCACCACAAGATGATCGGGAAAGGTCAGCGTGAAGGCGCCGCCGCCGTCGGGATGATTTGCCGCGGATATCCCGATGCCGAGTGCATCCGCGAAGCCCTTGGCGATGGCGAGGCCGAGGCCGCTGCCGCCATGGCGGTCGCTTCCGACGCCCTGTGCGAATGTATCGAAAATGGTCTTTTCCGTCCCGGGCTCCAGCCCCGCGCCGCGATCGCGAATGGTCAGCAGCAGCGCATCGCGCGTACGCCGACCGGCGATCGTGATCGGCCCGGTATTGCCGCCATGCTGGACCGCATTGGCAAGCAGGTTGAGGAGGATGTGATGGAGCAGGCGCTCGTCGGTCCTGACGAAGGGCAGGCTCGCCGGAACCTGAAAATCGATATGATGACCGCGAAGCAAGTCCTTGAGATCATGGACCACGCCCGCGACGGCATCGGTCAGGTCGACCGAGGCCATGCTGAGGCGGATTCCTCCGGCGTCGATCCGGACCAGCTCGACCAGATTGTCGAGAAAGCGACGCAGCCGCGACAGTTCTGCACGCGCGGTCGGCAGCGACAGGGTATCGGGATGCTCCGCCCCCAACGCTTCGATCGCTGCGGTGACGCCGGTCAGCGGCGTGCGCAGGTCATGACCGATCGACGACAGCAAGGCGGCGCGCAGCCTGTCGCGTTCCTCCAGCACCGAAAGGCTGCGCATCTCGTCCTCGAGATGAAGCCGCTCGTGCGCCAGCGCAGCCTGGCCGAGCAGCGTCGACAGCAGGGTTGCCTTGTCGGCCGAGATCGGCGCGCGATCATCGTCGCGCGCAACCCCGAGCACGGCAAGCACGCCAAGGCCGGTCTTGAGCGGATGAAACTGCCAGTCCGACGCGAGCAACGTGTTGGTCCCCCGGCCGGCAGGCTCGCCGCTGCTCCACGCCCATTCGGCAGCGGCCTGATCGACGGGCGAGATCGTCGCCTCGCGGGGACGCGCCACGATGGGCCTCAACGTTCCATCCTGTTCGGCAAGCATGACGCAGCGAACGTCGAGCAGGCGCGATACTTCCTCGCACGTAGCGATTGCCGTCGCCTCGCGATCGGAGGCGCGCGCGAGCGCCTGCCCGAAGGCCGCGAGCGACGCGTTTTCCTCGGCGCTACGCACGCCGATCCGCGCGCGGGTCCGCAACCGCCCGGCCAGATTGCTCGTCACCGCGGCAACCCCCGTCAGGATCAGCATGGTGAGCACGCTCTGGGGATCGGAAACGGTGAAGGTGTGGACAGGATCGAGGAAGAAAAAGTTGAAAGCCAGCGCCGCCGCGACGCTCGCGAACAGACCGGGCCGCAGCCCATAGAGCGTCGCGGTGAAGATGACCGGGACGAGATATAGCAGGTCGATCGCGCCGCGGCCGATCAGCGGCTGCGCCAGTTTGGCAAGCACCGTCGTCGCGGCGATGAGCAGCAGCGCTGCGGGATAGGCAAGCGGGCGCCCCCAATCGCGCGTCCACCCTTTGCGCCATCCCTCGGTCGCCAAGGCGTCGGGCGACGGGATGACGTGTATCGCCAGATCTTGCGAGCCACGGATCAGCGTCTCGACCACCGACCCGTGGCGCAGCTCGAACCACCAGCTTCGCTGCGATCGCCCGATGATCAGCTGCGTCGCCCGCTGGGCCTCGATCTGGCCGCGCAGGCCGGCGATCACATTTTCGGCGGGGATCGTCGCGATGGTCGCACCCAGCGTCGCGGCGAGCGCAAGCGCCGCCGCAATCCGGCGCTGCGTCTCCTCGTCGAAACTCTCGCTCCGCGTGGTTTCGATATGCACCGCCGTCCACGGCGCGTTGAGCCCATCGGCGAGCCGCTTTGCGGTGCGCACGAGCGCGTCGGCTCCGGGCTGTTCGCTGATGGCGACGAGGATGCGCTCGCCCGCGGCATAGGTTCCCGCAACGCCGCCGGCGTCAAGATCCTGAAGCATCTGTCGATCGACGCTGAGCGCGGCTCGGCGCAAGGCCATTTCGCGCAGCGCCGACAGGTTGGGCTTGGAAAAGAAATGACCGAGCGCGCGCGATGCTTCCTGCGGCACATAAACCTTGCCGTCCTTCAGCCGGTCGATGAGTTCGTCGGGCGGCAGGTCGACCAGCTTGATCTCGGCGCCTTCGAACACGCTGTCGGGAACCGTCTCGCGCACGCGCACGCGCGTGAAGCTCGCGACGACATCGTTGAGACTTTCGACATGCTGGATGTTGAGCGTCGTATAGACGTCAATCCCCGCATCGAGCAGTTCGGCGACGTCCTGCCAGCGCTTGGGATGGCGGCTGCCCTCGACATTGGTGTGCGCATATTCATCGACGAGCGCCAGCGTCGGCGCGCGGCGGAGCACGGCGTCCAGATCCATCTCGTT
Source organism: Sphingopyxis sp. (assembly GCF_965227415.1). Lineage (GTDB taxonomy): Bacteria > Pseudomonadota > Alphaproteobacteria > Sphingomonadales > Sphingomonadaceae > Sphingopyxis. Next base: position 1,491,169 of record NZ_OZ245749.1, read on the forward strand.
CAGCGTGCGGCCGCGATATTGTTGTTCGCGCCGCGCAACGATTTCCTGCCCTGCAAGCAAAGCCTCGGTCTCGGCCCGGCCATGCGTTTCGACCACGGCCACGACGACATCGACCCCGTCGCGCTTCAACGCCGCGCCTTCGGCAAGCATCGCATAGGTCTTGCCGACTCCCGGCGCGGCGCCGAGGAATATCTTCAGTTCGCCGCGCTCCTCACGCCGCGCCTGGCGGAGCAGCGCCTCGGGCGACGGTCGTTTGTCCGAAGAGGGCGGTGTCGGCATGCGAAGGGCTTAGACGAGCAATGGCGCGCGCGCCAAGCGAAGCCCGCCGAACTTTATGGAAACTTTATGCGCGGGCCCAAATTCGCCCGCGAAACTTTACGGCGAAGGGGCGTAGCGGCGCCCACATGCTGTCGGATTCCCCGCAGCACCTGCCGCGGGGCCGACCTTGCCGGAGAAGAGATGATGTCCGATTTACTATGGCTTGGCCTGATCGCCCTGCTGTTTGCCGCGACGCTTGGTTACGCGCGCCTCTGCGACGGAGCCTGACCGATGAGCACCGCGCTGATCCTCGCCGGCGTTACCGCCGCTGCCCTTCTCGTCTATCTGCTCGTGGCGCTTCTGCGGCCCGAGCGTTTTTGATCGGATCCTGACATGACCGCTTCCGGCTGGGCCCTGATCCTGCTCTTCGTCATCCTTACCGCTGCGCTCGTCAAGCCGATGGGCCTGTGGCTGTTCGCGCTCTATGACGGGCGCTCCACGCCGCTGCACCGCGTATTGGGTCCGGTCGAGCGCGGCTTTTACCGCCTCGCGGGGATCGACCCGAACGAAGAGCAGGGTTGGCGGCGCTATGCACTCCACATGCTGCTGTTCAACGTCGCGCTTCTCCTCTTCACTTATGCGATCCTGCGGTTGCAGGGGGTTTTGCCCGGCAATCCGCAAGGCTTTGGCGCGGTCGGTGCCGACGGTGCCTTCAACGCCGCCGTCAGCTTTACCACCAACACCAACTGGCAGTGGTTTTCGGGCGAGACGACGATGTCGAACCTGAGCCAGATGCTCGGGCTTACCATCCATAACTTCCTGTCGGCCGCGACCGGCATCGCCGTCGCTTTCGCCCTGTTCCGCGGTTTCGCGCGGCGCGAGACCAAGACGATCGGCAATTTCTGGGCCGATACGACGCGCGTCACCCTGTACCTGCTGCTTCCCATCTGCATCGCCTATGCGGTCTTCCTGATCGCGAGCGGCGTGCCGCAGACGCTTGCCGGATCGATCGACGCCACGACGCTCGAAGGCGCCAAACAGACGATCGCGCTCGGCCCCGTTGCCAGCCAGGAAGCGATCAAGATGCTCGGCACCAACGGCGGCGGCTTCTTCAACGCCAACAGCGCGCATCCGTTCGAAAATCCGACCGCTCTCACCAACTTCGTCCAGATGCTGTCGATCTTCGCGATCGGCGTCGGCCTGACCTGGTGCTTCGGCAAGGCGGTCGGCGACACGCGCCAGGGCTGGGCTATCCTCGCCGCAATGGCCGTGCTGTTCGTCGCGGGCGTGACGGTCACCTATTGGCAGGAAGCGGCCGGCAACCCGGTGCTGCACCAGCTTGGCGTCGCGGGCGGCAATATGGAAGGCAAGGAGGTGCGCTTCGGCATCGCCGCCTCGGCGCTCTTCTCGGTCGTCACGACGGCGGCCTCGTGCGGCGCCGTCAATGCGATGCACGACAGCTTCACCGCGCTCGGCGGCCTGGTCCCGCTGTTCAACATGCAGCTCGGCGAAGTCGTGGTCGGCGGCGTCGGCGCAGGCATCTATGGCTTTCTGCTCTTTGCCATCCTTGCGGTGTTCGTCGCCGGACTGATGGTCGGGCGCACGCCCGAATATGTCGGCAAGAAGATCGAAGCGCGCGAGGTCAAGCTCGCGGTGCTCGCGATCGCGATACTGCCGCTCGTGATCCTGGGGTTCACCGCGATCGCCAGCGTCATGCCGGCAGGTCTGGCCGGGCCGCTCAACAAGGGACCGCACGGCTTTTCGGAAATTCTCTATGCCTTCACATCGAGCGCCGGGAACAACGGCTCGGCTTTTGCCGGCCTGACCGCGGGCACGCCCTTTTACAACGGGATGCTCGGGGTCGCGATGTGGCTCGGCCGCTTCTTCGTGATCGTTCCCGCGCTCGCCATCGCCGGCAGCCTTGCCGCCAAACGGCATGTGCCGGCATCCAGCGGCTCCTTTCCCACCACCGGCGGCTTGTGGGTCGGGCTGCTCGTCGGGGTCATCCTGATCCTCGGCGGCCTCACCTTCGTGCCCAGCCTCGCGCTTGGTCCGATCGCCGACCATCTGGCGACCGCCGGCGGCCAGCTTTTCTGAGGGATATGTCCATGAATGCTCCCACCTCTATGTTCAGCGCCGCGCTTGTCGGTCCGGCGATGCGCGATGCCGTGCGCAAGCTCGACCCGCGCCAGCTGATCCGGAACCCGGTGATGTTCGTCACCGCCGTCGTCGCAACGCTGCTCACCGTGCTGCTCGTCATCGGCGAGGCCGGCCTGTCGATCGGGTTCGAGATCCAGCTCGTGATCTGGCTCTGGCTGACAGTGCTGTTCGGCACCTTTGCCGAAGCGCTGGCCGAAGGCCGCGGCCGCGCACAGGCCGCCTCGCTCCGCGCGACCAAGGCCGAGCTGCGCGCAAAGCTGATGCTGGGGGTCGGCGACACCTATGAAATCGTGCCCGCAAGCCAGCTCGAAAAGGACGAGATCGTGCTGGTCGAGACAGGCGATCTGATCCCGGCCGATGGCGAAGTGATCGAAGGCGTCGCATCGGTCAACGAAGCGGCCATCACCGGCGAAAGCGCGCCGGTGATCCGCGAGGCGGGCGGCGACCGTTCAGCGGTCACCGCCGGCACGCGCGTGATTTCGGATCGTATCAAGGTGCGGATTACCGCCGAACCCGGCCAGGGCTTCCTCGACCGCATGATCGCGCTCGTCGAGGGCGCCGAGCGCCGCAAGACCCCGAACGAGATCGCGCTGACGATCCTGCTCGTCGGGCTCACCATCATCTTCCTCATCGCGGTGTCGACGATTCCGGGTTTCGCCTCCTACGCGGGCGGCGCCGTGCCCGTGGCCTTGCTCGCCGCGCTGCTGATCACCCTCATCCCGACCACCATCGCCGCCTTGCTGTCGGCGATCGGCATTGCGGGAATGGACCGGCTCGTGCGCTTCAACGTGCTCGCCAAGTCGGGGCGCGCGGTCGAGGCAGCGGGCGACGTCGACGTGCTGCTGCTCGACAAGACCGGCACGATCACCATCGGCGACCGTCAGGCGAGCGAGTTTCGTCCGCTCGCGGGCGTCGACATCGATACGCTCGCCGACGCGGCCTTGCTGTCGAGCCTCGCCGACGAGACGCCCGAGGGCCGCTCGGTCGTCGCGCTGGCGCGCGAGCGCTATGCGATCCGCGTCGCAGCCTTGCCTGCCGGATCGGACGTCATTCCTTTCACGGCGCAGACGCGGCTGTCGGGCGTTGTCGTCGCCGGGGTGACGATCCAGAAAGGCGCCGTCGATTCGGTTCTCCGCGCACATCCCGAAGCCAGCAGCGGACCGGCCGCCGAAGAGCTGCGCAAGATCACCGAGGAAATCGCGCGTTCGGGGGGCACCCCGCTCGCCGTGGTCCGCGACGGCCGGCTGCTCGGCGCGATCCATCTGAAGGACGTCGTCAAGGCCGGCGTGCGCGAGCGCTTCGGCGAGCTGCGCAAGATGGGCATCCGCACCGTCATGATCACCGGCGACAACCCGCTGACCGCGGCAGCGATCGCGGCCGAAGCCGGCGTCGACGATTTCCTGGCGCAGGCGACGCCCGAGGACAAGCTCGAGCTCATCCGCCGCGAACAGGCGGCCGGCCGCCTCGTCGCGATGTGCGGCGACGGCACCAACGACGCACCCGCGCTCGCGCAGGCCGACGTCGGCGTGGCGATGAACACCGGCACGCAGGCCGCGCGCGAGGCGGGCAATATGGTCGACCTCGACAGCGACCCGACCAAATTGATCGAGGTGGTCGGGCTCGGCAAGCAGCTGCTGATGACGCGCGGTGCGCTGACGACCTTTTCGGTCGCGAACGATGTCGCCAAATATTTCGCGATCATTCCGGCGATCTTCGTCGTCCTGTATCCGCAGCTTGGCGTGCTCAATGTGATGCGGCTGTCGTCGCCCGAAAGCGCCGTCCTCTCCGCGATCATGTTCAACGCGCTGATCATCCCCGCGCTCGTCCCGCTCGCGCTCAAGGGCGTGCGCTACCGGCCGATGCCGGCCGGGCCGCTGCTGGCACGCAACCTCTCGGTCTTTGGCATCGGCGGCCTCCTTGCGCCCTTTGTCGGCATCAAGCTGATCGACCTCGCCGTGTCCGGCCTCCACCTCGCTTAAGGATCAAGCCATGCTGACCGATCTCAAGACCGCAATCCGCCCTGCACTCGTGCTGACCATCCTCTTCGCCGCGCTGCTCGGCATCGCTTATCCGCTCGCGCTCACCGGGGTCGGCCAGGCGCTGTTCCCCGCGCAAGCGAACGGCAGCCTGATCCGCGACGGCAACACCGTCGTCGGCTCCGAACTGATCGGCCAGAAATTCGCGAGCGCCGCCTATTTTCACGGCCGACCCTCGGCCGCCGGTGCCGACGGTTATGATGCTGCGGCCTCGGCAGGCTCGAACCTCGGCCCGGCCAGCCGGGCGCTCGCCGATCGCGTACGCGCCGATGTCGCCGATCTTTCGGAGACGACACCGGGCCCTTCTGTCCCGCCTGACCTGGTGACGACCTCCGCCTCGGGGCTCGACCCCCACATCAGCCCCGAGGCGGCCTTTTCGCAAGTGGCGCGCGTCGCGAAGGCACGCAGACTGCCCACAAAGCGTGTCGAAGCGCTGGTGGCTGCCGCGGTCGAAAAGCCCGCACTCGGATTCTTCGGCGAACCGCGGGTCAATGTGCTCCTGCTCAATCGCGCGCTCGACCGGGACACGCCGCAAAGCTAAAGCAGCGACATGGCGCAAGCTGCAAAAATCCTGATTGTCGAGGACGACGCCCATATCCGGCGACTGTTGCACGCGACGATGCAACGCGCCGGCCATGCGGTCGTCGAGGCGTCGGACGCGCGCCAGGCGCTGTCGCTGCTCGATATCGAAAAGCCCGATGTCGTGCTGCTCGACCTGGGCCTGCCCGATCGTGACGGGCTGGAGCTGATCGGTCCGATCCGCCAGCGATCGGCGGCGACGCTGATCGTCGTCTCGGCGCGTGACGACAGCGCCGAAAAGGTCGCGGCGCTCGACCTGGGCGCCGACGACTATCTGACCAAACCCTTCGACACCGAAGAGCTGCTCGCGCGCATCCGCGCCGCTCTCCGCCATCAACGCGCAAGCGCCGCCGGCGAAGCCGTTTCGGTCATCGAAACCGGCGACATCCGCATCGACCTCGATCACCGCCGCGTGCAGCGCGACGGGGCCGACGTGCATTTGACACCGAAGGAATATGCGGTGCTCGCCGAACTCGCCAAGCGCCCCGATCGCGTCCTCAGCCACGTGCAGTTGCTGAAGGCGGTCTGGGGACCGGCGCAGGAAGACCGCGTCGAATATCTGCGCATTGCGGTGCGCGGATTGCGCCAGAAACTCGAATCCGATCCGTCTCGGCCCCGACTCATCACGAACGAACTCGCCGTCGGCTATCGGCTGTCGCTCAGAGACCCCTCCCCCGCGCCCTAGCGGCGGCGCGGCTCGAAGGGCTTTATCGCATTGCAGTGCACAACAAGCTCTGCTAGCGGCCCGCCCTGTGACCTCAGGTTCCCCGGAAACGGGGATGAAAAGGGAAGACCGGTGAAAATCCGGCGCTGCCCCCGCAACTGTAGTCGGCGAGGTGAATGCATCATTGGCCACTTGAGCGAAAGCTCTGGGAAGGCCGCATTCCACCACTGACCCGATGAGCCAGGAGACCTGCCAGAGCGTCGCCGTTATCTGCGCGCGGGCGGGGTGTACCGGGAGCAGGCGAGGATTCTCGCGTGACGGCAAGGCCGTGTACGTTGGAGAATCCGAATGAAGACCCGAATCTTGACTTCCACCCTGTCGCTGATCGCTGTTGCGGCAGCGGCACCCGCCTTTGCGCAAGAGCGCGTCGCCGACAGCGACGACAGCACGATCACCGTCATCGGCACCACATTGGACGCCGACCAGAGTAACGCCTCGGTCTCGGTGATCGACGCGGCCGACATCCGCCGCGCGCAGAATGGCTCGGTTGCAGACCAGCTCGCCCGCCTGCCCGGCATCATCGCCACGCAAAACGGCGGGCTCGGCGGCTTCACCGGCGTCCGCATCCGCGGCGCCGAGGCCGAACAGACGCTTGTCGTCATCGACGGCGTGCGCGTCGGCGATCCCTCCTCGCCCGGCGGCGGCTTCGACTTCGGCAATCTGATGCTCGGAACGATCGACCGCGTCGAGGTGCTGCGCGGCGCGAACAGCCTGCCCTGGGGTAGCCAGGCGATCGGCGGCGTAGTTGCAGTGACCACCTCCACCGCAGAGCTGGGCACGACCAGCGGACGGATCGGCGCCGAATATGGGTCGCGCGACACGGTGCGCGCGAACGGCCAGCTCCACACCTCGCTCGGCGCATCGCAGTTCGGCATCGGCGGCGGCTATACCCGCACCGACGGGATCAGCACCGCCAAGGTCGGCACCGAGCGCGACGGCTATCGCCAATATTCGCTCAACCTCACCAACCGCACCGAGATCGGCAACACGCTCGTCTTCCGCGCCTTTGGCCTGTTCGCGGACAGCAAGCTCGACCTCGATGGCTTTGCGCCGCCGACCTATAGCTTCGGGGACACTGCCGAATATCAGGAAACGCAGGAACATTATGCCGCCGCGACGATCGAGCATCGCCCGGGCGGCAACGGCAGCGAGGGCGGTTTCTCGCACAAGCTGCAATATGCGTTTGCCGACATCAACCGCGACAATTTCGATCCGTCGATCGGCAACGACCCGAGCTTCGCCGCACGCGGCCGCAACGAACGGCTGAGCTACAGCCTCGACTGGGCCGCGGTGTCGCAGGTCCGCGTGCTGGCGGGCGCCGAGCGCGAATGGACGCACTCGCTGACCGCCGACGCTTTCTCGAGCGACGCCGGCAAGACCGCGACGACATCTTTCTGGGGCATGGTGGTTGCCAAGCCGACCGAAACTTTGTCGCTGACCGCGGGCGTCCGCCACGACGATCATCGCGACTTCGGCGGCGCGACGACGCTGGCGTTCGACGCGGGGCAGAAGTTTGGCGATCTGGTCACCGTTCGCGCGAGCTATCGCGAGGGGTTCAAGGCACCGACGCTGTTCCAGCTTTCGGACACGGCCGGCGCATTCGGCAACCCCGAACTGCTTCCCGAACAGGCTAAATCCTATGAGATCGGGCTCCGTTTTGGCGATACGCATCGCTGGTTCCTCGACGTCGCCGCATTCCGCCGCGACAGCCGCAACCTGATCGACTTTGTCAGCTGTCCGCCGGGCACCATCATTCCCGCCATCTGCGCGACCGGAACGCGGCCGTTCGGTACCTATGACAATATCAACCGCGCGCGCGGCGAGGGTTTCGAGGTCGAGGGCGGTGCGAAGCTGGGCGCCGCGTTCGAGCTCAGCGCCAACTACAGCCTGATATCGGTCAAGGACCGCACGCCGGGCGGCATTTTCGAAGGCAACCGCCTCTCGCGCCGTCCCCGCCACCTCGCCAATGCCGAGTTGGCCTGGACCCCAGGCGGCGCGCTCGACGGCGCCGACCTGTCGGTCGCCGTGCGCTATGCGGGCAAGAGCTTCGACGACCGTGGCAACAATGTCCGGATCGACGATTATGTCCTGGTCGATCTCCGCGTGACCTATCCGCTCACTGCGGGGATCGAGATCTTTGGCCGCGTCGAAAATCTCTTCAACGAAGAGTATCAGACGGTGGCGACCTATGGCACCGCAGGCCGTTCGGCCTATGCCGGGGTCCGCTGGGCTTTCTGATGCAAAGGGCGGCGGTGCCTTTGTTGCTGCTGGTCCTCACGGGCTGTCAGCAACGCGCGCCGCTGCCCGCGCTTCATGGCGTCGCGAGCATCGATTTCTGCGCCGACCAGATGGTGCTGGGGATGGTGCCGCGCGACCATATCCGCGCGGTATCGTTCGAGACCGACAGCGACGCGAGCTTCTCGAAACCGCGCGCGAAGGGCTTGCCGCGGCTGCGCCCCCAGCTCGAGGATATTGTCGCGCTCCGCCCCGCGGTGGTCGTGCGCTCCTATGGCGGCGGCGCCCGGCTCGACCGACAGCTCGAAGCGATCGGTATTCGCGTCGTGCAACTGGGCTATCCGGCCACGCTTGGCGAGGTGCGCGACGACGTCCTGCGCGTCGGCGGCGAACTCGGCGCCGCGCCGAAAGCCGGCGATCTGATCGCCGGCTTCGACGCCGAACTCGCAGCGGCGAAGCGCGGACGCATGGATCGCGGCACCGCGCTCTACGTCACGCCCGGCGACGTCACCACAGGGCCCGGCAGCCTCGTCGCCGAGGTGATCGGCGCCGCCGGATATAAACCCTATCGCGCCGAACCCGGCTGGGGCAGCCTGCCGCTCGAGCAAATGGTGCGCCGCGCGCCCGACGTCGTCTTTCGCGCCTTTTTCGACAGCGCGCGGTATCGGCAGGATTATTGGACCTCGTCGCGGCATCCGGTCGTTGCCGACGCGTCGGCCAAGGCGGTCGATGTCGAAGTGCCCGGCGCCTGGATTTCATGCGGCAACTGGCTGACGGGGCATGCCGTCGCAAAACTCGCCGCCGCGAAGGGAAAAGCGATATGACCATGCGCCTCAACGCCCTGCTCGCGCTTCTGCTGCTGGTCGCCGCCGCCCTCGCGCTGATGACCGGTCCCGACGGGATATCGCCGCGCCTGATCGCCGACTGGATGACGGGCAGCGATCGCGCCGCATCGATCATCATCGCCGACATCCGACTGCCGCGCGTGCTCGCCGCGGCGGTGGTCGGCGCATCGCTCGGCCTGTGCGGCGCCGCGCTGCAGGCGCTCACCCGCAACCCGCTTGCCGAGCCCGGGATATTGGGCGTCTCGGCGGCGGCCACCCTGGGCGCGACCGCAACGCTCTATTTCGGGCTCGCTGCGCTGTCGCCGTGGATCCTGCCGCTCGGCGCCATCGCGGCGTCGGCGCTCGTCACCGCGCTGCTCGCCGCAGTCGCCGTGCGCACGCAGGGGATGGCCAGCCTGATCCTGACCGGCGTCGGCCTGTCGAGCCTGGCGGGGGCGCTGATGGCGCTGATCCTGAACTTCGCGCCCAATCCCTTCTCGCTGTCGGACCTCGTCAACTGGACGCTGGGATCGGTCGCCAATCGCTCGCTGTCCGACCTTGCCGTGTCGGCGCCGCTCGTCCTGCTCGGTTCGCTCCTGCTGCTTAGCCAGCGCGCCAACCTGTCGCTGCTCTCGATCGGCGAAGCGGCCGCCACGGCGCATGGCCTCGACAGTCGCCGCACGCGGCTGTTCGTCATCGCGGGCACCGGCATCGCAACCGGCGCCGCAGTCGCGCTCGCGGGCGCGGTGGGCTTTGTCGGGATCGTCGCGCCGCATCTGGTGCGGCCGTGGACGGGCCATGATCCGGGACGCGCGCTGGTCCCGTCGGCATGGCTCGGTGCGTTGCTGCTCGTCCTCGCCGACCTGCTCGTCCGCGTGCTGCCAACCGACAACGAACTGCGCCTCGGCGTCGTCGCCGCGCTGGCGGGGGCGCCCGTCTTCATGGCGATCGTCCTTCGGCGCGGGAGGGCGGCACATGACTGAGCCTTTGATCGTCGACCGACTGACCGTGAGCGCCGGAGGCAGGACGTTGCTCGACGCCGTTTCGGCGACAATCGCACCCGGCCAGCTGACCGCCATCGTCGGCCCCAATGGCGCGGGCAAATCGACGCTGCTCCGCGCGATCGCGACTGGCGTGCCATCGAGCGGGACCATCCGCCTCGGCGATACTGACCTCAAGCGGCTGAAGCCGATCGAACGCGCCCGCCGCCTCGCTTACCTCCCGCAAGCGCACGAGCTGGCGTGGGACATCAGCGTCGCCGACATGGTCGCGCTCGGGCGGTTCGCCTTTGGCGCCGTGCCTGGCCGCCTTCGCACCGAAGATCGGGCCGCGATCGCGCGAGCGATGGAAGACGCCGGCTGCACCGCGCTCGCAAGCCGCGCCGTGACCAGCCTTTCAGGCGGCGAACAGGCGCTCGCCTGCCTTGCTCGCGTGCTCGCCGCCGACACGCCCGTGCTGCTTGCCGACGAACCTGTCGCGGCGCTTGACCCCGCTAACCAGTATCATGTGATGGAATGCCTCGCGCGCCTTGCGGCGAACGGACGCACCGTCGTGGTGGTGCTCCACGACCTGTCGCTCGTCGCGCAGTTCGCCGATTCGGTGCTGTGGCTTGGCGATGGACGGCTTGCGGCACACAGCGCCGCACGCCGCGACGCGTTCGCAGCGCATGTCGCTGCGCTTTTCGGGCGGCAACCGGGCTTTGCCGAAGACGGATCGGACGCGCTCTATTTCAGGCGTGACAGCCGCAGTTAACCGGCTATTTCCGACATCTCCGCTAGAAGCAGGGTCCAGAGCCCGCGCCGACGCGGGCAGAAGGAGCGGACATGAAGGTTTTTGTTACCGGGGGCGCGGGCTATATCGGCAGCCACACGCTGGTCCGGCTGCTGGCCGCAGGTCATGACGTCTGCGTCTTCGACAATTATGCAAACAGTTCGCCGGTCGCGCTCGCCCGCGCGCGCCAACTCACCAATCGCGAGGTCGTCGCGGTCGAGGGCGATATTCGCGATTCCGATGCGCTGGCGCAGTCGCTCGCCGACTTCGCGCCCGACGCAGTGGTCCATTTCGCGGGGCTGAAGGCCGTCGGGGAATCGAACGACATTCCCCTGCTCTATTACCAGACCAACGTCACAGGCACGATGAACCTGCTCGCCGCGATGGACGCCGCTGGATGCCGGCGCATCGTCTTCTCCTCTTCGGCGACCGTCTATGGCGAGGCCCAATATCTGCCCTTCGACGAAGAGCATCCGATCGCGCCGACCAACCCCTATGGCCGCACCAAGGCGATGGCCGAGGGCGTCATCCGCGACTGGGCGACCGCCACGCCCGACGCATCGGCGGTGTTGCTGCGCTATTTCAACCCGGTCGGCGCGCATGAATCGGGCCGGATCGGCGAGGATCCCCAGGATACTCCCAACAATCTGATGCCCTTCGTCGCGCAGGTCGCGGTTGGCCGCCGCGCCAGGCTGTCGATCTTCGGCGACGATTACGATACCCGTGATGGCACTGGCGAACGCGATTATATCCACGTCGTCGACCTCGCCGCCGCGCATCTCGCGGCGCTCGAATATTCCGCGCGCGCGACCGGATGCGAGGCAATTAACGTCGGCACCGGCCAGGGGATCACCGTGAAGGAGCTGGTCGCGGCTTATGAAGCGGCGTGCGGCCGCCCGATCGCAGCCGAGATCGCGCCGCGGCGCCCGGGCGATGTCGCGAGCAGCTACGCCGCGACCGCGAAGGCCGAGCGGCTGCTGGGCTGGCAGGCGGCGCTCGACGTCGATGATATGTGCAGGTCATCGTGGAAATGGCAGTCCGAAAACCCGCAAGGCTATGACGCAACCACCGGCGCGGGGGCCTGACAGTGGCTATCCTCGTCACCGGAATCGCCGGTTTTATCGGCATGCACACTGCCGCGCACCTGCTCGAACGCGGCGAAACGGTGATCGGCGTCGACAATTTCAACGACTATTATTCCGTCGCGCTCAAGGAAGCGCGGATTGCCGAGCTGGAGCGGATCGGTGGCGACCTGACGGTCCATCGCGTCGACATCGGCGATGACGATGCCCTTGCCGCTGTGCTTGCGGGCGCCGACTTCGCTCGCATCGTCCACCTCGCAGCCCAGGCGGGCGTGCGATACTCGCTCGACAATCCGGGCGCTTATGTGCGCGCGAATGTCGCCGGGCATGTTAACATCCTCGAACTCGCCCGCCATCGCGCCGTAGAGCATCTGGTCTATGCGTCGTCCTCATCGGTCTATGGTGCGAACAAGACAATTCCGTTCAGCGTCGAGGATCGCGTCGATCATCCGATATCCCTCTATGCCGCAACAAAGCGCGCCGATGAGTTGATGAGCGAAGCCTACGCGCATCTGTTTCGAATTCCCCAAACCGGTCTGCGCTTCTTCACCGTCTATGGCCCCTGGGGGCGCCCCGACATGGCGCTGTGGAAATTCACCGCGAACATCCTCGAAGGGCGACCGATCGACGTTTACAACCATGGCGATATGCAGCGCGATTTCACGTTCATCGACGACATCGTCGATGGCGTGCTTCGCAGTCTGGATAGCCCGCCCCCCGACGACGGATTAGAGAAAGCGGGCGGATATCGAACCCCGCACCGGCTCTACAATATCGGCAATAATCGGGCCGAACCACTGATGGGGCTGATCGCCACGATCGAAAAGGCGTGCGGGCGCAAGGCCGAGCTCAACCTGCTGCCGATGCAGGATGGCGATGTGTACCAAACGTTTGCGGACATAGAAGACATCCGCGGTGAACTGGGTTTTGCGCCCGAGACCCCGATCGACGTGGGCATTCCCGCGTTCGTTCGATGGTACTTGACGGATTGGTCGAATGGAGCAGCCAGCGGATCGTGATCGACGCGAGGTCGAATCGCCCAGTCGGTTGCCGGCCTGCCGCTTTGGGGGTTCCGCCGATCGACCCAATCCCTCATATGCTTGATCTCATTGGTCAGCGAAGCTATCTGCCGCCACCAAGGCCCTTCCGTCGTCATAAACCGAGCAATCATAAATCGACATGTTCAACAACGAGTACAGTTTTGCATATCTCTCACCTTTGGCGATGAAAGACGTCGCGTTGGTCAATCCGGGCGTAAGCCAACTTAGGCGCTGTCTGCGAAAGGCAGGAGGATAAGACCGTGAGATGGCATCCCGGGATTCTCATGATCGGCGTCTGGACGCTCTGCGTGCTGGCATTTATCATCCTGCCGTTTCAGCTCGAATCCAGAACGGTGACCGCATACGGCTTTGTTCTGCTCGCGGCATTTGTCGTAACATTCGCAGCAGGCAGCTTTCTGGCCTCGCCGACCATGCCGAAACGCCGGGAACCATATGGGAAACTGCTCGATCTTTCCCTGGCGGATAAGATCATTCGCGTCGCCGCGACGGTCGCCATCATCGCGTTGTTATTCGATCTTGCCAACTCGGACTTCAGTGCTCTCGATGCAGCCTTCAAGGACCGCGACGAACGCTCCGTCGGCGTGCTGATGGGCCGTGACACCGGGGGCTCGCTGTTATTTCAGCTGGCGTTTTTGACCTATCCGGTTGGCGCCATCGCAATTGCCCGAGAAATCCTTTTTCGGGAACGGGTGAACCTCATTTCTTTGGGCTTCTTCGGCTTTGGGCCGCCTGTCCTTGCTGCGCTCGGAATGGGCGGACGCGGCCCAATTCTCTACGCCATCCTGATCATGATGGTTTCGTTCGCCACACGCCGCCTGCTCTTTCCCAAAGTACAGCAGGCCAAGGTCCGCGATGCCAGCCTCCAACGCATTGTCGTGGCGGTGACGCTGTTCCTCGTGATGGGCGTAGCGATGAACTATTTCGTTCAGGTGTTCGTCGCCCGCGCCAGCGTGATGGGTGGAATAGAAGCGATGCTTCAGGTCAGCGCCCTGAACTGGGGCGTCAGTTTTGATGGTGCCGGGTCAGAAACGCTTCGAAGCATCGTCGGCGACGGCAACATGTACTTGATCTATGTGTTCCTCTGGTATCTCGTCCAGGGACTCGTCATGTCGAATGCCGTGTTCAGTGACTATGGCGGCGACATGACTTGGGGCATCTACGGTCTCGATCTTGCGTCGGCCGCCATGCGCCGCATCGATCCGCAATTTGTATCGAACAAGTTCCTTCCACTCGTTGACATCAATGTATACGGCTTCCTGCCCAGCGCCTTCGGTTCGCTCTATGTCGATTTTTGGTATTTTGCCTTTATTCCGACTTTCGCATGGGGATATGCCGCCGGTTTCGTATATCGGCGGATCGGAATTTCGGACGACAGTCGCTGGGTATTGATCGGCCCGTTTATCACGGTCGGGATTATCGTCAGCCTCATGAACACTCCGCTCGGGTTTGCCAACGGCTTGACCACACATTTCTGGCTGCTTGTCGTCGCATTCGCGATCAGACCGGTTAGCCAGACCACAAAAAGAACCGCACCGGCGTGACGACACATCCGCGTAGCGCGGGATGAAACGCCCCCCGCGAATATTGGTGACGGGCGCGACTGGCTTCGTCGGCCGCGCACTCGTTGCACGATTGATCGGCGAGGGCTGCATCGTTCGCGCCGCAACGCGTGCAAAGACGACGACGGGAGCATCCGAACAGGCCGTTGTCGGCGAGATTGATGGACAGACAGACTGGCGCGAAACAGTTCAACAGGTCGACTTCGTGGTCCATGCTGCTGGCCGCGCACACATTTTGGACGATAAGGCTTCGAATCCGCTGAAGGCTTTCCGGACGAGCAATCGCGATGCCACGCTACGCCTCGCACGACAGGCTAGCGATGCAGGTGTCAGGCGGTTCATCTTCATCTCGACAATCGGCGTGAACGGTAGCGAGACCGCGGGGCACCCGCTGACGATCGGCGGCACACCCCAACCCCACTCGCCCTACGCGCAATCGAAATGGGAAGCGGAGATAGGCTTGCGCGAAATCACGGCCGGCAGCGAAATGGAACATGTCGTCATTCGGCCGCCGCTGATCATCGGTCGCGACCCAAAGGGCAATCTCGGCACATTGCTTGGAGCAATCCGCAAGGGCGTACCACTCCCATTTGGTGCGGTCACGCGCAACCGGCGTGATCTGGTATCGCTCGATACCCTGAACGACCTGATCGCGACCGTTGTTGACAACCCTGGCGCATCGAACCAGACCTTTCTTGTCAGCGACGGAAGCGCCGTCTCGACGCGGCAGATCGCCGAGGAGTTGGCGCGCCTGCATGGCCTTTCTGCACGCTTCCTGCCCGTCCCGCCCTCATTGCTTGGTGCCTTTCTGCGACTTATAGGGAAGGCGTCCTTGGCGTCGCAATTATGTGGGGATTTGGAGATCGATATGGCGCATACGCGCGGTGCGCTGAACTGGACGCCGCCGTCCTTGCTTTGATTGGAATACAATTTGCCAATGTCCGGATGGGACCGAAATCTCGACAATATTATCACCGACCGATCAATCTCGCTCCGCCTTGCGCTAGCGATGATCAACGATTCGGGGCTCGGCATGATCCTGTTGGTTGATTGCGATCAACGATTCGAGCGCACTGTCACCGATGGCGACATACGCCGCTTGCTGCTTGACGGCGCGGAAATGGGCGATTCCATTGGGAGCCTGCCGCACATCGATTCGATCACCCTGCCATCGGGCAGCACCCCCCGCGACGCCATCGACGCCATGGACAAACATGACATCGACGATATTCCATTGCTGGATTCCGATCGTCGGGTCGCTGGCCTTTTGCGACGTCGCGAGATTAGCAAGCCTATCGCTCTGTCTACCCCTCACATGGAAGGGGCCGAGATGGACTATGTCGAAGAGGCATTCCGGACCAACTGGATCGCGCCGCTTGGTCCGAACGTCGACGCCTTCGAACAAGCGGTAGCCGATGTCGCCGGAGTCGCTCATGCCGCCGCCGTCAGTTCGGGCACCGCGGCGTTGCACCTTGCACTGCGCCTCCTCGACGTTGGGCCGGGCGATCGCGTCTTCTGTTCATCGTTCACCTTTGCCGCAAGCGCGAATCCGATCGTCTATCAGTACGCAGAACCAGTTTTCATAGATGCAGAGCCGCAGAGCTGGAACATGTCACCGCAAGCGCTCGAACGAGCATTCGAGACGGCAAAAGCTGAAGGCTGGTTGCCGAAGGCGGTGATCGTCGTGAACCTATATGGCCAGAGTGCGGACTATGATCCGATCCTCGCCATTTGTAACGCGCACGGCGTACCGGTGATCGAGGATGCGGCGGAATCTCTGGGGGCGACCTACAAGGGCCAGGCGAGCGGCCGCTTTGGTTTGTTGTCGGCCTTTTCGTTCAACGGAAATAAGATCATCACGACATCGGGCGGCGGCATGCTGGTTTCCAACGATGAGCGATTGATAGCACGTGCTCGCTATCTTTCGACCCAGGCGCGCCAGCCTGCCGCGCATTACGAACACACCGAGATCGGCTACAACTATCGAATGAGCAATATTCTGGCCGGCGTCGGACTGGGCCAGATGATGGTGCTGGGCGAGCGTGTAGAGCAGCGCCGAGCGGTGTTCGCCGCTTATACGGAAGGACTGGCCGGTCTCGACGGCGTCCATTGGATGCCTGAGCCCGAGTGGAGCTATTCCACGCGCTGGCTGAGCACCTTGACCATCGACGGCACCGAGGCGGGTATCAGCGCGAACGAAATCATTCAAAGCCTGGCAAGCGAATTGATCGAAGCCCGACCCGTGTGGAAGCCAATGCACCGCCAGCCGGTCTTTGCCGGGACACGTTATTTCGAACATGGAAATTCGTCCGTGTCCGACGCTCTGTTCGCCAATGGCATCTGCCTGCCATCGGGATCCAATATGAGCACCGCACAGGTGGACCGGATCATCGCCACGATACGTGGGCTTCTCGGCAAACGTTGATGCTGAAGCGTGCATTCGATCTGGTTGCCGCGGCGGTGACGCTGGTTCTGCTTGCTGTGCCCCTGCTGCTGGTAGCGGCGGTCGTTCGGCTGACGTCGCGTGGCCCCGCGTTGTATTGGTCCGAAAGGATCGGCAGAAACAACCGCTCTTTCATGATGCCCAAATTCCGCTCAATGCGGATCGATACGCCGGCGCTGCCGACGCATCTCCTGACCGACGGCGAAAGCTATCTGACGCCGATTGGCGGCTTCCTCCGCGCATCCAGTACCGACGAACTCCCGCAGCTTTGGTGCATATTGACGGGCGAGATGACAATCGTTGGCCCGCGCCCGGCCTTGTTCAATCAAGACGATCTCGTCGCGCTTCGCACTGAAAATGGCGTGCACCGATTGCGCCCTGGGTTGACCGGATGGGCGCAGGTCAACGGCCGCGACGACCTCAGTATTCCGGACAAGGTCGTTCTGGACCGCGAATATCTCGATCGCATGAGCTTCGCGTTCGATCTGCGCATCATCCTGATGACCGTGCGTCGAGTAATTGTAGGGAGCGGCGTCAGCCACTGATCGTCAATAGCTGTTGATCTTCCGGAGCAACTCGGGCGTCAGTTCAACAGTTCGCAGCAGTTCGACGATCCGCGCACCTGATTGGCCGTCGCCATAGACATTGGCGATCGGATAGCGACCGATCGACACGCTTCGCTCGACGGCAGAAGCGATGTGATCGGCGTTGAATTCGACGTCGATCACATTTGCGTTTCGCTCGCGGAACATTTGACGGGGGCCGATGTTCAGGACTGGGACGCCAAAACTTGCCGCTTCCACAATACCCGAACTGCTGTTTCCGACCAGCGCATCGCAATGCGCCAGCGCCGCAATGTACAATTCGCGCGGAAGGTGCGTCTTCAGAACGCAACGCTGATCGGCGATTGTCGCCGCTTGAAGCGTCGCCAGCACCGCCCTGCTTCCCGCGTCCGAGTTGGGTGCCAGCGCGACAATATGGTGCGGGTAACTGCGCAGCCCCTTGAGGATGGTGGCGCAATCGGCCCCGGCCCTTTCGGCATCTTGCAGAACGGGATGAAAAATCAGCAGCAGATAGGGCTTATCGGCGGCGAGGCCAAGTTTCGCGCGGGTGCCTGCGGCATCGGGTACGGGCATGGCGAGAAGGTCGTCCAGGCTAGGCGTGCCGAGCGCATGGACGTGATCGTCCCGCTCACCCATCCGGATGAGACGCTCGCGCGATTCCTTGGTGGAGACGAGGTGAATGTGCGACAGCTTGGACACCGCATGGCGGACGGGCTCGTCGATCGTGCCGGATCGATCGCCGCCAGCGATATGCGCAACGGGGATGTTGAGGTGCGATGCGGCAATCGCGCCAGCGAGCATCTCACCGCGATCGCCGAGTAGCAGCACCAGATCAGGGCGTTCATGCTCCAGCGCCTCGACAAACCCGCCGATCATCAAGCCGATGTCGCGGGCCATCGTCGCCCCCGACGGCTCGCCACCGCTGACAGGAACACTGGCCAACAGCTGCAGCCCGGCGGCCTCGACTTCGTCCACGGTGTGGCCATAAGCCCGGTCGAGGTGCATGCCGGTTGCCAGCACCTTCAATTCCATCCCGGGGTCGCTTGCAATAGCCACCAGCGTCGAGCGCATCAGGCCAAAATCAGCGCGCGTCCCGCTTATATAACAGATGCGGCGGGTCATGCGCCGGCGGGGTCGGAGAACATCTCCCAGGTAATTTGCTCTCCTTCATCGACATCAACGCGCAGGCGGCGTCCGATCAGCCGATCTAGCTCGGTTGGCGAAATGCCGGTGCCGGGGCGCATCATGATCACGTCCGCTTCGGTTAGCTCAGTCCCCGCAGGCAAGACACGACCCGACATGACGGATCGGCGCGCAACCGCGCGCACGCCGAGCTCGGCTGGCGCCGGCGCCTTCACCGTCGAACCCAGAGCGCGCTCGACCGAGCGGATTTGAAGCACCATGGCGGCAAATTCATCAGGTTCGATCGACGCGGCGTGATCGGGACCAGGCAGGTCTCGATCAAGCGTGAAATGCTTTTCGATTACCATTGCGCCCAGCGCCACCGCAGCTGTCGCCACGCTGATGCCCAGCGTGTGGTCGGAGTATCCGACCGGAAAACCAGTCTCAGCGGCAATGCTGTTCATCGCGCGGAGGTTCACATCGCCGAAATCCGCGGGATAGTTGGAGGTACAATGCAGCACAGTCAGCACCTCAGCCAGAGCTTGCATATGGCCCCGCGCGAGACGTTCCTTCTCGATGACATTGATCGCTTCGTGGATTTCTTTCATGTCGGCCATGCCAGTCGAAAGGATAACCGGCAGGCCAGCGCCCACAAGCTGGCGGATGAAGGGCCAGTTGGTGATTTCACCTGACGGGATTTTCACCCGGCGAATACCGAGGTCCAACAGCAGTTCATGCGATGCCGCATCGAACGCGGTGGACATGAACTCGATGCCCAGCGCGCCGCATCGCTCCACAATAGCGCGATGGTCGGCCTCGGACAGTTCGAGTTTCTTGACCATGTCGAACTGGCTGCCCTCGCCTGTCTGGCGCTTTTGATACTCGGCTTTTTCGGCGGTGCGGGTCATTACCTTCTCAGTAGAAAAGGTCTGAAATTTGACCGCGTCGGCTCCCATCGCTTGCGCCGCGTCGACCATCGCGAGCGCGCGGCCAAGATCGCCATTATGGTTCACGCCGGCTTCGGCGATGATGAATACGGGCACGGACAGTCTCCACAAATTGCCCCTCGGGACGGCTGGCTGGTTATGACATAGACACATTCGGCGCAACGCAATATGCCCGCGCCGGGACCTTCAGCGAAGTTGAGGATTTGGCATGACAATTCTGGGAGTCTATGGTGCCAGCGGCTTTGGCCGGGAGGTTATGCCTGTTGCGGAGGCGATGCTCGCTGCGCGCGGCGAGGACGGCATCAGATTGGTATTTATCGACGATGGAGCGGCGGGAGAGCCGGTGAACGGCTTCGATTGTCTTTCGTTCGACAGCTTCGCCGCGCTCGACGGCGACAAGAGCGTCGCGGTGGCGATCGCCGACGGCAAGGTTCGCGAAAATCTCGAACAGAAATGCCTCGGGAGAGGCTTCGCGCTCGCCACAATCATTGGTCCCCAATCAACGATCGGGCATGGCGTGGAAATGGCGCCTGGCGCGATCTTCTGCAGCTTTTCGCTGGTGACGAGCAACACCGTCATCGGGCGTGGCTTTCACGCCAATCTCTACAGCTATGTCGCACACGACTGTATCATCGGCGACTATGTCACCTTCGCCCCAGGCGTGAAGTGCAACGGCAATATCGTAATCGAGGATTACGCCTATATCGGCACCGGGGCAGTGCTGAAGCAGGGACAGCCGGGCAAGCCGCTGACAATCGGCGCAGGAGCGATCGTCGGCATGGGCGCCGTTGTGACGCGCGACGTTCCTGCCGGCATGACGGTCGTTGGCAACCCGGCCAAGCCTTTCCCACCGGTAAGCTAGCTAAAGGCCGCTTTTGCGATGCCAATCCTCTCCGTCGGGGCCCAATAGTGCGATCTGTTCGCCAAGTCGCTGACCCAATTCCGCGGCCGGTGCGATCGGAGATTCGGGGCCGAAGCCCTGAAACGAGAAGAAGTCGGCTGCAAAGCTGCCGCGCATCAGGTTCGCCACGATACGAGTCTGCCTGGACTTGAGGTCGGCAGGCAGCGGCGTCGCCGCGATCTTTTCGGCCAACTTACCGACCTCGGACCGTCCGCCGATTTCGATAAAGTCGCCAGGAACGGTGTAATAGTTTTCCGCAACGATCGACTTGCGGCCCAGCATCGCAGACTGCAACCCCAGTGTGCCCGTCAGGTTGAAAGTTGTATCGACGACGTCGGTCAGGCGGTTTCCGCTAACGTCGTAGGGAACCATTACGACGTTGGGGATCGCCTTCAGCGCACGGATCAACCCCCTCTGGCGAAAGCCGAACTGCAACGGGTGATCCTTGACGATGACCTGATAGCCCGCCGCCGACAGCGCCTGCGTCGCTTCGATCAGCATCGCTTCATAGTCGACGAGCCCGAGATCCTCGACCCAATAGTCAATCGAGGCTTCCGGAAAGAGCTGGAGCGGAACAAAAACGCGCCGGTCTGGCGCAAAAGCCGCAACCCTCTCTTGCCAATCTTCGTCAACCAGCGTCAGGATATCGCGGTCTCCCAGCGACGGCTTATGGCCCAAAAAAGACTGGGCGTCGGTGTAGTGAAGGTTGAGCGGATCGCGGTGCCACAGCGACAACGCTCTAAACACCCAACCGCGCAGTCGAAATCGACCGAAGACTTTAAACCACCTCTTGAGCGAATAAGCGGTTTGGTTGTTGACGTAGCTCGGCGTGAAGAGCGGGTCCGCAATTTCGGCGCGCTTTTCTTCGACCAGCGCAGCAGGTGCCTTTTCCTCCCGCGCGACGAGCCGCCCGCGAAACATGAGCATGGCCATCTTCGGCAACGCGCTGGCGGTTAGTTCGTAAAAGGGAATGCCACGCTTACGTGACAACCGAGCCAGCACGTCGCTGGTATAGCGATCAATGGGAAAGGCTACGACAACGCGAGGCCGCACGGCGTCCAAAACGGCCGCTTCGGCTTCGGCCATGGCAAGTACCATCGCGCGGGCCTTGCGCGCCGGAAGCCACCGCAGCACGCGGCAACGGGCGATAACGTCAGAGACTTCGTCGGCGGTCAACTCAAGCGAGGCGCCAGTCGCGTCTCGATAGAAGCGTCTGTATGCCGGATAAAACGCATCGATCGTATTATAGTCACCGTGACCGCGGTGATCGGTAATGGTCACCGCACGCTCAAATCCAAGATGGTCGCCAACAACCCGCCACCACGCGTCCGTGCGGTGAATCGTGAAAATCAGGACGGTGCCCGGGCGGCGGGCAACAAGAGTCATTGAGAAGCTACTCCGATAGGCTGCCGGTGAAGCATTCGGACAGCGGCGAGATTGAGCGTGAGATATAAAATGGCGCCGACTAAGGTCGCCGTTGCCGTCCCATAAATGCCGAAATTCAGCGTGAACGTCGTCAACAACACAAGACCCACGCCGAACGACAACGCCTGATTGAGCAGGACGCGCTTTTCCTGCATCCGCGCATTGAGAATCAACGTCTGAAAATCGGCAACGATACGGATCTGCGCCACGACGAGCATGATTGCGAGCAACGAAATGGCGATGTGCCACTTCATCGTAAAACGATGCGCCGTAAGGAAATCGAGGCCTACTGCGCCCGCGAAACCGGCTACCATCAGCGCAGCAACAAGCATAAGTTCGCGACGGATACGCCGTTGCGCGGCACTCACACTTTCGTCCCGCGCGAGCATCAGTATTTCGGGCATGCAGCGATTATATGAAGCGACGCTGAAAAACTGATAGGCAAACGCAATCAAGGTGACATGTCGGAAATAAATCCCCGCTTGATCGAGGGGGACGAGCGCGCCGACCGTCAACCGATCAATCTGCAAAACCAGCACGGCCAGCAAGCCCGTAAAGAAGTGCGTCAGCGAAGCCCGATGCTGCGTCCAGACACCCTTCAATGCGACGTCAGGCACCAAATCCTGGGGGCGTTTGTGACGAGCCCACCAGATTGTCGCGATCCCTAGCGTAGCGACCAATGATATGCCGGCCCAACATTCCAGTATGAGCCGCAGCGAAAGTTGGCAGGGAAATAAGAAGATCAACGCCACCGAAAGCACAAACAAAAGCAGATTTTTTGCCGCAACACAGACGACCAGAAGATGGTATCGCCGTTCAACGACGCTAACGTTATAGGCAACATTGCCGACTTGCTCGCTAATTGCCACAATCAGAACAAGCACGGCCAGGTACGGCGAGATGCCCGCATAATTGAGCAATATCAGCGCAAAAAGCGGAAGCATCCAAAGGTAGTTGATCAACCAGAGACGCGTCATATCCGAAACGGCTTGGTCGAAAACGCTGCTGTCGGCACCGACCAAGCGACGCTGCACATCGATGTGGCGTTCCCAACCAAAGGCGAAGGCGAACAGGCCGATAAGCGTGACCAACAACCCGAACTGGCCAGCCGCCGCGATCGGCAGCATGAAGATCATGCCCACGGTAAACGCTGCACGCGCCAGCAGTTCGATCATTTTGGTAGCTACAAGCAGCATGGATGGACCGTTACCAGGCGGTCCAGCCGCCGTCGGCCGACAGTACATGGCCGGTAACATAGCTCGACGCGGCGCTGGCCAGAAACAGCATCGGCCCAACCATTTCATCCGCCTCGGCCATCCGGCCTAACGGGACGCGTGACGAATATTTGCTGGCGAAAATTTCGTTCTGGCCGCTTGCGACGCCCCCGGGGACCAGCGCATTCACGCGGATATTCTGTTCGCCCCAATAAGTGGCTAGCCATCTTGTCAGGCCGATCACCGCCGACTTCGATGCAGAATAAACCGCCGGTGTATTGATCGGGCCGCCCAGATAATGCGAGCCTTCATAGATGCGATTGTCAGGGCCGACCAAGCCATAGATCGACGAGGTCTGGACAATAGAGCCACCCGTCCCCTGCTTCAGCATGACCCGACCTACTGCCTGCGCCATCAGGAACATTCCGTCGATGTTCACCGACATCACTTCGCGCCATGTTGAAAGGCTATATTCCTCGAAGGGCTTGAACAGCGCCTCCAGGTCGCCTGTCTTCGTCGCCGCATTGTTGAGCAGGATATCGATCCGGCCAAAATGATCTTCGACGGCAGCAACACAGGATGTCACAGAGTCCGGCTCCGCCACGTCGCAAACAAAGCCCTTCGCGCCGTCGCCTATGTCTCGCGCCGCCGCATCCGCTGCATCGGCATAAAGGTCAACAACCGCGACCGTCGCACCCGCCGCCGCCAACCCTTTGCAGAAGCGACGGCCCAAAATGCCTGCGCCGCCTGTTACAAGGGCAACTTTTCCAGTCAGGTCCGATGTGAAGACAGGCTGTGTCATCAGTTATGCTGCCGGAACACGGGTTTCACCGCGGGGCCGACAAGAAACGCCTCGACGCCCCGATCAAGTGCCGCCTTGCAAACGGGAAGCGTCTTGTCGAGCGCCCGTGCGGTCAGTTCAAGTTCGGCATCGCCATGCGCCTGGGCAAAGGACAGGCCTGCCAACAGCACCCCGCCTTTCAACATTTCCTGGCCAAAGAGCGTTCGCATCGGCAGCGACAATTCGCCATCGACGCCGCGGATGAG
This sequence comes from Sphingopyxis sp., assembly GCF_965227415.1. Lineage (GTDB taxonomy): Bacteria > Pseudomonadota > Alphaproteobacteria > Sphingomonadales > Sphingomonadaceae > Sphingopyxis. The sequence continues at coordinate 1,515,119 of NZ_OZ245749.1, forward strand.
ATAATTAAGCGCGATAGGCGGGCCATCCAGCTGGACATAATCGGACATGTCGTGGCGCTGGGTAACCTCATTCCACATCGCGACAAATTTCTTGCCAAAGGCCCACAAATGGCCGGTGACATTCTCGTCGCGGTTGATCCGCGTCGCCTCCATGAAGGCGCCCAACGCAGGCATTTCCGCACCATGAGTAGACGAAAGAAGGAAGGTGCGCTCCATGCCAGGACGGTTGATCGCGCCGACTTCCATATATTCGCTCTTCCCGACCAGAGCGGCGAGCGAAAAGCCATTGGCCATCGCTTTGCCGAACGTCGTCATGTCGGGCGTCACGCCGAAGAAATGCTGCGCGCCTTTCAGATCCCAGCGAAAACCGGTGATCATTTCGTCGAGAATCATCAGCGCGCCCTCGCGCTTCGTCAGGTCACGAATCTTTTGCAGGAAATTCGCGCCATGTTCGCGGTTGTCGCTACACGGTTTTTCCGGCCATTGTGCCATGCAGGCGGGATGGCCGCACGGGGTGAGTTGCGTCGCGGGCTCCAGCATTACCGCAGCGATCTCTCCCGGATATTGCGCAAAAAGCGATTCAAGCGAAGCCATGTCGCCATATTCGAAAACCAGCGTTGAGGCCGTGGCCTGCATCAGCACGCCCTTTTTGATCGCAGTCGTCCCGATGAACCAGTCGTCATAAGAAAAGAAGGGATGCTGGCGCGGAATACAAACATAGCGACGCCCCGTGTAGGATCGCGCAACCTTGACCGCCGCGGTCGTGACGTTGGAACCATTTTTTCCAAACTTCACCATGTCGGCACCGTCGACGATATCGCACAACATTTCGGCGGCGCGCAGTTCTGTCAGGCTGGCGCGAGTCATGTTGACGCCGCGTTCGATCTCGCGGATCGCCGCAGCGTTGACGCGCTCGTCAGCGAAACCGATCGTCACCGACCGCAACGCCATCCCGTAATCGAGATATCTATTGCCCTGTGTGTCCCAGACATAGGCGTCCTTGCCATGGCTCAGCAGCGGAGGTGCAATAAGCGGAAACTGGTCGTCGCCGCGCGAATAGGTGTGCGCACCGCCCGGAATGCGTTCGTGCAGGCGCTTACGCAATCCTTCGAAATCGCGATCAGCGTTGCTCAGATCGTCACGCATACCCATCCTTCTTGTCAGTAATTTCGCCAGAGCGGATAATCATCCGTCATCGGCCTTACAACGGCAGCCTTCGGATTGCCGATATAGACCGACCGATCGGGAATAGCCCTGTCGAGAACGAGCGACTCCGTTGCGATCTGGACATAGTCGCCAATGTCGCAATCACCCAGGATCGCGCTGCCGGGTCGCATCGTCACATGCGCGCCAAGTCGCGGGTATATGTCGTGATTGCTGCCAATTCCGCAGCGCTGATAGACCGCGAAATAGTCACCATAGCTCCCGCGGCCGAGCACGGTGCCGAGCGGGTGGACCAACAGGAATATGTCGGGCAAGGCGACTTCATAGTAGATGTCACAAGCGTGCAGCGCCTTGTTAAGCAGGAACAATTTTGAACAAATCGCAGGGTCCCCGCCGTTGCGAAACAACTGGTTGGCTAGCAGGTATAACCACATTGCATATTGATCGCCGTGCAGATGGTCAAAGACCGGACGATCGCCGTCGAAAAAATAACGGTTGTTCACTTCTGAGAAGCAATGCTCGAGCCGCTTCAGCGCGCCCTTTGCCGCGTCCGTCAACGTCGCGATATCGACCTCACGACCGTCGGGGAAAAAATTGTTGCATTGGCGCGCCGCGAGGCCGGCGAGTTGATCGCGATCGAGTGTCTGGCGCACGATCATGACCGTATACCCGATTGGCTACGCACATGAACGCCGTTCGTCGCCAGATAGGTACGGACCTTGATCGGGCTGTGATCGGTAAAAATGAACATCGACGATATGGTGATTGCCGACGCTCCGGCGTCCAGCGCCTTGTGGCAATGATCGAGGCTCCCTGCCCCGCTTGATGCAATCAGCGGGATGTGCAGTCGATCCGAAATGCGGCCCACCAAGTCGAGGTCGTAGCCCGACATCGTTCCGTCGCGATCGACCGAGGTCAGCAATATCTCGCCCGCATGCGCGTCTTGCATCCGCTGCGCCACGGTAACGGGATCTTCCGCTGTCAATTTGCGTCCGCATTGTCCGACCACGCGCCGGCTGCCGTCGGGCATTTCGCGATAGTCGATCGACACGACGATGCACTGATCGCCGAAACGTGACGCCGCTTCCTTGACGAATGCTGGGTTGTGCAGCGCTTCATTGTTGATGCTGACCTTGTCAGCGCCAGATTTGAGCAATGCCTCGATCTGTGCCAGCGAGCGAATGCCGCCGCCGACCGTGAACGGCATGAAAATTTCTTCGGACACGCGTTCGATGATTGATCCCGAGACGACGCGGTTCTCGGGGGTCGCGTCGATGTCGACGAAAATCATCTCGTCCACGCCATAGCTGTCATAGACCTTTGCGGTCGAAACGGGATTACCCGCCTCTCGCTGGTTTTCGAAGAAGCGAACGCATTTGACCAGCCGGCCACCTCGGATCAGAAATTTGGGAATGATGCGCTTCTTGAGCATGAAAATCCGGACTTCCTCTACGTGGCGATCGAGCGAACTTGGACGATGACAATAGCTCGCTCCTCAGAACTCATGGTCCAGCCAATTTTGGAGTAACTGAATGCCGTTGTCTTGGCTCTTTTCCGGATGAAACTGTGTTGCCACCAGATTGTCGCGCCGGACAACGGCGGTGATCGGGCCTCCGTGGTCGGTTGTCGCGATACAATCGCTCGCGTCACGGCACAGCATGTGCAGCGAATGCACAAAATAGAAGTCGGCCTGCGCGACGGGCACACCACGAAACAACCAGTCGTCGGTCGCGAAGCGAATGGAATTCCACCCGACATGGGGCACCTTGGCGGGAGTCTCGGGCTCCAGCGGCGCGATATCCGCTGCTAACCAGCCCAATCCTCGATGCTCTCCATGTTCCACACTTGTTTCAGCAAACAATTGCATGCCCAAGCATACGCCTAGGACAGGCTTGCGTACGACCATCGCAAGATGGGTCAGCGGATCGACTAAACCGCGCTCATGCATCGCCACCATCGCGTCGCCGAACGCGCCAACCCCAGGCAGGAGCAAACGATCGGCGGCCGCCAACTCGGCGGGATCGGCCGTGACGATCACGTCCTCTCCAACATAAGCCAACGCATTGGTTAGCGAACGGACATTGCCCATTCCATAGTCGACAATGGCAACGCTCATGATCTGGCCCTCCTGCCTCGCCCCCTCAGCGCTGATCGGGTCCAAGCTTCACGTCATCCAGATTGGTGCGATCCCATTCGTCGAAATCGGGCATGACGGGGCCGGGTTCGACCTGCGAAGCGTCGAATTTCCATGGATGCACCTGCAACGGTTCCAGAATATCGTAATATTCCTCCTCCGATACTTTGATGATGTCGAGGAACCAGTCCATCGAAACCGGCCGCTTGCCATCATACTGATATTCAAGTTCTTCGGCTTCCTCGCGAGTTTTCCGGCCATTACGGATGTCGATAGAAAGCAGATGGTTTGCGCGTCCATAACCGCGCTTCACGAACTTTGAAAAATCGCGCATGCCTTGGAACGTGCATTCGATCTTTTCATAATCGAACTCGGGGGGCACGCCTTCGACCTGCTGGCCTTTCCAGCCAAGCTCGCGCTTGATCAACGCGACGTTCGCCTGAGTGTCCCATTCGATGTAATTGCCTAGGCAGATCGAGCGGACCTTTAGGCGCAAAAGGTCTTTGCGCTTCGGATAGTCGAACATCCACAGGTCGCGGCGCTGGACGCGGCCTTCCAGAAATTCATACATGTCGTCGGCGGTGATGCCCTGGTTCATCAAGCGGTTGAACCGCTTTTCGTCGACTTCTTCCATTTCTTCGAAGGTGTACCAGCTGTGATACTCAGCCGAAGTTTCGCCCCAGAAAATCAGCGGCACCTCGAAACGGACGGCCATGTGCATCACGCCTGCATAAATACCGGTATGGCAATGCCAGCAAAAATCGCCACGCCGCTTCAATGCTTCGAGCATGGTTTCGCGAACGGTGTGGAAACTGGTCGTGAACTCGACAACGTCGACACCGAGCTGTTTGAACACGGAGGTATTATTCTCTTCGACCAGCGGGCGATAACCCCAATGGTTATAGCGCACGACGAGCGGCTTCAGCTTGAGGACGCGAACAATGTAATAGAGCTGGAAGACGCTGTCCTTGCCGCCCGAATAAGGAACAATGCAGTCATACGTGCCCTTGTCCTTATATTCCGCGACGATTTCCTGAAGCTGTTCCCAGCGTGCGGGCCAATCGATCGCGTCCTTTTTGACCTCGATCTGACGGCAGACCGAGCATACGCCCTCGGCATCGAAAGTGATGGTATCGACCGTTTCAGGGGTCAGGCACCGCGTGCACTTTTTCATGGCTTGTTCCTTTCGGGGGGAGAGAGGCGAAGCGTTTCGGCGCGCAAGGCTTCAGCATGCGTTAGCACCGCTTCGATACATAGAAAATCGACCAGATCATCGACCTCGAACGCTTTGTACCGTTCGGTAACATAGCCTAGCGTATGGTCGTGGCAAAAGCCGCGCTCGCGTCGCAAGGCATCGATCGTCGAGCAATAGAGGCTACCGTCGAGGTTGAAGACCGGGTCGAGGTCCTGACGCCGTGGCATATCGGCAAAGCTTTGCCCCGCCCACGGCTGGATCACGCCATCGACCGAACGGATCACCGAATAGGCCGGATGCTGCGTTTCCATCGCAGTGATACCTACAACCGCCTCTGCTCCCGATACGTCGGCGGCGAGCATTTCCAAGGCAGCGTCGATATCCCGGCTTTCGGTCAGCGGCGAGGTCGGCTCTAACAACAACAGCCAGTCGTACCGCTCGCCCCGTGCTTCCAGCGTGTCGATCGCGTGCAAGATGAAATCGATGCTGGGTGACGTGTCGCTCGCAAGGTCCGCGGGCCGAAGAAACGGGCAATCGGCGCCATGTTCAACCGCGATATCCGCATAAAGCTGGCTGTCGGTCGAAATGAGAATGCGGTCGACATAGGACGAACCGCGTGCAGCAGTGATCGGCCAGCCGAGCAGCGGTTTGCCGGCAAGGGGTCGGATATTCTTGTCGGGAAGCCCTTTGGAGCCTGCCCGCGCTGGCACGATGCACAGGATACGCTGCTCCCCGATCATCGAAACCAGTCCGCCGACGGCAAATCTACAAAACGGCTCCGCAACCGCTGCAAGGTACGGTCGATGACCTTCCAGATATAAAATTTGCTCACGGGGTAATGCACGCCGTGCAAAAGCTGCGCGCGGCGAATTTCGTCATTCTGCAGCTTGATCGAGGACAAACTCCCGCCCGTAGCTCCGCCGACACGCATCCGCACCCATATGCTGGGCAGATAACGCGCCTTGATCTTGTAAACATGGAAGACACGCAGCAGAAACTCATAGTCCGCCGCCAAACGGTAATCGAGGTTGAACAATCCGACCTTGTCATAAACCGAACGGCGCAGGAACACAGTGGGATGCGCTGGGATGAAGCCGCGAGACAGCGACTTTTCTTTGCATTCTCGGCTCTTCCAATGACGCACGATCTTGCCGGTGTCCTCTTGGCGTACATAGACGAGGTCGGCATGCACCGCCTCGAGCTCGGGATCGGCGTCGAATGCGGCCATAACATCGGCGATCACGGCGTCATGGGCGTAGAAATCGTCCGAATTGATAAAGCCAATGATGTCGTGCGAGGCATAACCGATACCTTTGTTGTAGGCATCGTAAATCCCTTTGTCCTTTTCGGACACGACCTTTGCAACATGCCCCCCCTCGCGTTCGATTACCGCGAGCGTGTCATCTTTCGATGCGCCGTCGATGACGATGTGTTCAATTTCTGGGTAGGTCTGTTTGGCAACCGATCGGAGCGTATCGCCAATCGTGGCAGCGCTGTTCCAGCTTGCGGTCAGAAGAGTCATCTTTTGCATGAATATTCTCAGAGTAAGGGGGCAGCGCGATCTTTGTCCGACAGGATCAGTTTTTCAAGGCCAAGCTCCCCCTTCAGGAATGCCTCTATCGAAAAAGCTTTTTCATTCTCTTCGTTATAGCCGCCGTCGCAGACATATTCGAACAGAGTGTCTTCAAGCGCGTAGAAGCCGTGTGCATAATGCGCGTCGATACGAATCCAGTCGTCTTTCGGCTCTAGTTCCTTACGATGAATCACCTTGTTCGCGTCGCCGACTTCGACGAGAAAATCAACGATGCGTCCTTCCACCACGCGGATCAGCTTGACCTGAGGGCTGGGTTCCAACTGCACATGCAGGCCACGGAACACTCCAGCTTTCGAAAAAGAGCGTTTCAGAACCACCCGGTCACTTTCGTAAAGAACCTGCAGCCAACCACGATCGTCGGCGCGTTTGGGCGCGGCTTCTTGCAATGACGGAAAGTGACTCATCAAAGCGACCAGTTTACGCCGCTGACCATTTTGCGCTGACGCGCTTCGATCAGATCCGCCTCGACCATCTCATTGACCAACTCTTCAAAACTGATCTCCAGATCCCAGCCCAATTTTTCCTTCGCCTTCGTCGGGTCGCCCAGCAACGTTTCGACCTCGGCCGGACGGAAGTATCGCGGATCGACGCGGACTATGGTCTGACCTGCCGTGACCGCCGGGCAGCGACCTTCGGCGTTCTCACCCTCGATGTGATCGACGATACCGACTTCTTCGACACCCTCGCCTTGCCACCGCAGAACAATGCCAATGCGCTGCGCGGCGCGTTCGACGAATTCGCGAACCGAATATTGCACGCCCGATGCGATGACATAGTCATCAGGCTCGTCCTGCTGCAGCATCAGCCACTGCATGCGGACATAATCCTTGGCATGGCCCCAATCACGCAGCGCATTCATGTTGCCGAGATAAAGACAGTCGGAAAGACCCTGGGCGATTTCCGCCAAACCACGTGTAATTTTCCGGGTTACAAAAGTTTCGCCCCGGCGTGGAGACTCATGGTTGAAAAGGATGCCATTACAGGCATAAAGACCATAAGCTTCACGGTAATTCACCACAGTCCAGTAGGCATAGAGCTTTGCCACCGCATAAGGGCTCCGCGGGTAGAACGGCGTGGTCTCCCGTTGCGGCACCTCCTGCACCAGCCCATAGAGTTCGGATGTCGATGCCTGATAGAAGCGCGTCTTTTTCTCCATCCCAAGAAATCGGATAGCTTCCAGCAGGCGCAGCGTCCCCAGAGCATCAACGTCGGCGGTATATTCGGGCGCCTCGAAGCTGACCGCAACATGGCTCTGTGCACCGAGATTATAGATTTCGTCAGGCTGAGTCTCGCGAATGATACGGACGAGATTGCTCGTGTCCGAAAGGTCGCCATAATGCATTTCGAACCGAACATCATCGTCGTGCGGATCCTGATAGATATGATCAACACGCTGCGTATTGAACAGCGACGAGCGCCGCTTTATCCCGTGAACGGCATATCCCTTTTCCAGCAGGAATTCAGCAAGATATGATCCATCCTGGCCGGTAATGCCCGTGATAAGAGCTGTTTTCACGCGTATTGTCCTCTGTTCCGAAAAACTCGGCTGGCCCGCAAATATCCTGACGCTGACCGGCCCGCATGGCGGCTATCGCTGCGGCGTGCTGACAAACACCCGCCGCGGTCGCGGCGCATTAACCGAGTCGGCGAAAGGCGTCTAGGCTTGGCGATGGGCAAGATGGTGAGTTGGGCCAACATCGATGGTCGGTTTCGGCTAGTCAAAAAGTGGCCAGGCCAAATTCGCTGCGATTCCGCAATGAAGGCACCTGGCGCCGGGCACGATCAATCGCGGCACGGTCGATTTCGCAAAACGCGACGCCGACCTCGCCACCCATGTCGAGAAGCACATCCCCCCACGGATCCACGACGAGTGAATGGCCGAACGTCTGTCGACCATCGCTATGCGTGCCGGTCTGCGCTGCCGCGACGACAAAACACTGCGTTTCGATCGCCCGCGCACGGAGCAGAACGTGCCAATGCGCTGCGCCGGTTGTCGCGGTAAAAGCCGAGGGGACGGCGACCGCGTCGACCGCGACGCTACCATAGGCGTGGTACAGGTCTGGAAAGCGAAGATCGTAGCAGATCGAAAGACCCATCAGACCCAATGGTGTCTGCACCGTCTTCAGCACATCGCCAGCACAATAGATATCGGCCTCGCGCCAACTTTCACCATCATCCAGCGCGGCCTCGAACAGGTGAATTTTATCGTAGTGCGCTGCGAGTTCTCCGTCCGGCGCGAAGATGAGCGAGCGATTGGCACAGCGGCCATCCGGCATCTCAGTCTGTACCGATCCCGCATGCAACCAGAGGCCGTTGGTAAGAGCCATCGACGACAGCGCCGAAAGCAATTCGTGATTGCGGGCTTTAACCAGCGTTCGCGGATCGCCCGAGACGCACAGCGAATATTCAGGCGCAAAGAGCATGGCGGCCCCGCCCCTGCTCGCTACCCCGCAGTTCTCGGCAAGCAATGCTAGGTTGGCGTCGATGCTGTCGCTGCTGTTTAACTGCGCAACGGCAATCTTCATGAACTTACCCGTTGAAGCAAAATGGGCCCGACCAGCGCTTCGCTGCTCGCATGGTCGTTGGGCGCGCGCACGTGCAACTGAATTTGCTGGATGCGGCACCCTGCGGGCACGGTCACATTCTCGTCGATGCGCGCCATGGCTGCTTCGGACCCCCAAAGGCTTTTGGCCATGGTCCCGTCGAGACAGCTGAATTCCCAATTGCTCCGGATGGGAACCGGTTCGCCATTCACAGTCGTTCCCGAGCGCTGGTCGATCTTCAGTCGATATTTGCCCGCAGGCAACAGCACGATCTTGCGCAAGGCATTGCCACTAATGCCGCCGCTCAGCGAGATGCTGAAAGCGAGGCCATCGCCCTTATCGTTTACCACAGGGCTCACGATAAGACCTGACCCCTCCGCAAGTTCCCAACTCAGCGGCTGCCACTCCGGTATCAATGCGGCGTCGCTAATCGTCATCGATTGAGCCAGCCCCTTTGGTGCCGCCTTCGTTACGGTGAGCAGATCGGCAATCGCCGGATACTGGCGGCGAGCGTCGAGCGCCCGAAACAGCAGCATCTCGACCTCACGAAATTTCCGGCCATTCGGCAAGCCGCCCATTCCAGTGACCCACGAAGTAACGGCCGATGGGTCAGTACCCTGATCGATGGCGAAGGTCGCAAAATCGGCGAGCCACGGCGTATCTTTGCGCACATATCGGACCATCGCCCTTCGGCCGTCGGGACGCGTGATCACATTGGCAAGGATCGGAAACAAACGGTCGCGTGCGGCATAGTTCGTCCGCAGCATTCGGCTGATGCGGGCCAGCGTTTCCTCTTCTTTTCGTTCCTCAGCCGCTTCGAACACGAACACCATCTGTGCACCGAGGTCACGGCGCGAAACCCGCTCCGCAAGCACGAAATACTTCCGCGATGCCGGTGTCATTTTCTGCTTGTCGTAAGTTGCGCCGTAATAGCTCAGCGCCTTCGCATTCAAAGGCTCCCTAGCCAAGCTGCCGCGGAGTTTCGCTCGCGCCGCTTCAGCCGATATCGGCTTGGGGGCGATCATCCGTATGCCGACCTTTTGGACCACCGCCAGAGGCGCGTCACCATCCAGCCTCAGTACCGTATCGGGCGACACTTTGGCGAAGGTTTGCGAAACCGCATCGATGAAGCACAGCCACGCCAGACACACACCGCCGACGACGAGCGCCGCTCGGCGCAGCCACAATTTTACAGGTGCGTTCTCCGTCATAGGGAGAGGGCGCGGCGGAACGCGCTCCGATCATCACCGTCGTCGTCATCGTCCTGGTCCTGCGCCCCATAGCCATAGCCATAGCCATACCCGTATCCATAGCCATAGGCGAGGCCGGCATCGCGCGGATCGAATTTGGTGACGATTGCGCCGAGCACGCGGATGCCGACCGACCGCATGCGCTTGATTGACGCGCGGATGGCGCGAACCGACTCACGCTGCGCCTCGATGATGTAGACGACGCCTTCGACGCTCCGGCCAATGAACAGCGAGTCTGCGAGACCAAGCGTCGGCGGCGCGTCAACGATCACATTGTCAAAGGTTTCACGGAGTTCCGCGATCAGGCGAGAGAGGCCGTCACCCGACAACAGATCGGCGGCGTTAGGCGGCAGCGGTCCGGCTGGGAGCAGGGCCAGACGGTCAATTCCCGAGTCGTGGCAAAAGCTTTTGGCCAAGCCTTCGCCCGTCAGATAGTTTGACAGGCCGGGCCCTTCGCCCAGTTCGAAGCGTTTGTGCAGCGTCGGCGCACGCATGTCGGCATCAATGATGACAACTTTGGCGCCGTTTCGCGCGATTGCAGTCGCCAAACCGATTGCACTCGAGCTTTTGCCTTCGCCGGGTGCGGTACTGCAGACCATAAGCGAATGTGGCAGGCCGTGATGGGTCGAAAGTGCCAGCATCGACCGAGCCGAGGTATAGGCTTCTGCCGCCCTCGACTTCGCGTCGCGAAGCTCGTCGATGATGCTCTCGTCCTTGCGCATCTTGTACACTGTGCACAGCAGCGGGACGCCGAATTCGTTTGGCACAATCGAAGGATCGCGGACACCTTCATCGATATGTTCCATGACGAAGAGAACGACGCCGCTGATCATCAGACCACCGATCAACGCAACCGCCAGATTGAGCAGCAGATTGGGCGACGATGGTGATTCCGGCGTTTCGGCGGCGTCAACGACGGCAATATTCGTCGCTTCGACACCAGCGACGCCAATTTCCTTATAGCGCTGGAGCAGCGCGTCGAACAGTTCGCGGTTGGTATCTACCTCGCGCTGATAGATGCTGTACTGGATGCTAGCTCGACGTTCGGTGTCGAGCTGCCCTTGCATCGAATCGACCTTTGCCTGAACCGCTGCCTCGCGGGACCGCGCCTCTCCGATTTGATCGGTAAAGGTTGATGCAACCCGGGCTTCTTCACGCCGAATTTCGCCATCAAGTTGATCAATCTGAGCCTTCAACTCGCGCGCGCCTGGATACTCCGCATCGAACTGGACGAGCGTTCGTTGATATTCCGCTGCCACTTCAGCGCGGCGTGCGCGCAGCGACGAGACACTTGAGCTCGCTAGGGCGAACTGGCGCGAGGTGCCCGTCGATCGCGCACGAGCTTCCGCTGCGATGCGGTCGGCGGTCGCTCGGGCCAATTCCTGGTTAATCGACTCAAGGTTCGACGTCGCCAGCGTCTTGACCGTGCGGGTCTTGCCGTCAGTCGTTTCCTCCGACGCCAGCAGCACGATCCGGTTCTTGCCGGCATAATTCACCAAATCTCGTTCGGACTGTTCTAGCTTTTCGCGAAGGTTCGCCAGCCGCTGCTCTAGGAAGCGACGCGCGTCCGCAGTCGAATCGAAACGCCGCGCAACAGACTCTTCGATAAACTGCGCCGCCCAAGCGTTGGAAATTCGGGCCGCCTGAGCCGGATCGGCGCTGCGATACTGGATGTCGACCAGCGACGATCCGCGGACGGGAGCAATAACGATATTGCTCAACAGCAGATCCTGGGCCTGCTTGGCCTTCGCCGCGCGCTCTTGTGGCGACAACTGGCCGCCAGATGCTTCGGCGTCGATGCCGTGTCCGGCCAGGAATGCGGCGTCTCGTTCCAGCCGCAGTGACCGCGCCACGCGCTCGGCCAGCGCCTGCGTCTTCAATAGAGCATATTGGGTATTATAGAATTCCGCGTCATAGACATTGCTGTCCGCGTCGATCCCGCTGACGTTGGTGATTTTCTTTTGCTGACGGCTGATTTCGAGCCGCGACGTCGCGGTATAGATAGGCGTCGAAAGGATCGTTGAAACAAAACCTAGCGCCAGGCTGCCCAGCAGAATGGCCGCCACGATCCATTTCAGACGCAAGAATACCGAAAGATAACGGCGCAACAGCGGGACAGCCTGGTCGTCGTCGATCTGCTGCGAGGCGGAGAGGTCTGTCGCCGCCGGCACAGCATCGTCAGCGATCGGAGGATAAAAGGTGCCGTTGGCCATTGTTGATTTGCCTGATAAATAGTTCGAATGAATGTCAGAAACGAGCGGAGACGGGCTCTGTTTCTATATCTGGTTGAGTATGGCGATCAAAGGCGCCGTTAGCAGCGGCGCAATGTCGCGGAAGATGCGCTGAGCTCGCGATTCATTCACGACGACGATATCGCTCGGGAAGATCAGCGGATCTTCATAATTGCCGAGACGAATGGCTCGAAGGTCATAGGCAGCGACATATTGGACGCTTCCGATCTTGCGGAAGATCAACACAGTGTTGGTCTGCGCATTGTCGTTCGTCCCTCGCGCGAGCGCGATCGCCTTGATCAGCGTCAAGCGATCGCGAACCGGGAAGATGCCGGGCTGATTGACCGCGCCTTCAACCGTCACATTGGAGCCGAACTGCTCTTCCAGATTGACCGACACCTGGGGATCTCGAACATGCTTTTCCTGAAGGCGCTGACGCAAACGCATGGCGACTTCGGAAGCGGTCAGATTGACCGTGCTGATTTCGCCAGCCAGGGGAAACGAAATATTTCCCGCTCCGTCGACCTGCACAAGCCGATCCTGCATTCCCGTCATGCCATATACGTCGATGCGGAGCTTGTCATAAGGCCCAACGCCCTGCGCAGCGACCAGCGGCGCTGGCATCGCAGCCTCGCCGCTGGGCAGCGCCGACGCATCCAGCAACTCGATATTCGACGCCGCGCCGACAGTCGGTCGTCCACCGCAGGCCGACAGCATCAAAAACGCGCCGAAAACCATAAACTTCGTAGTCATATTATGCGTCCATCCCGTCCAGCGACGCCTCTCTCGGCCTTTGCGAAAGCCGAAACGCGTTTAGCCAAATCAATCCAATAGCAGCCACACCAGACAATGCTGGCGTCCTTAGCGGATAGTCGAAGACCGAAGCAATCGCCAAAAAAACAAGCCACGCGATACCCAGCCAGCCGAGCACGGCGGGTCCATCGTCGCGCCCGGCCTTCATCAGCGCGGGCAGTTGCGCCGCAACGAAAACGATGACGCCGAGCAGAATCAGTACCATCGGCAAACCGCCCGTCATAAAGGCCTCGATCCAGTCGTTGTGCGCATGGTTCAAATAGTTCGGCTGCAGGAAGCGATCGTTTTCGCTCGCCGTGTATGCCTCGACGAACGAGCCAAGGCCGGTGCCAAAGGGAAAATTGGCCGCGCCCAGATCAACGATCGGTTTCCAGAAGCTTAGCCGAGCTTCATTTTGATAGCTTGTCTCGGCGATCCGCGAAACCGCTTCGCCGCGCCCGAGCAACAAGGTGGTCGTGGCAAGCCCTGCTACGACAACGCCGGCAAGCACCCATACCCGACGGCCGTACTGTGCCAGGCCGCCGCCGAAGCGATGCACCAGCCAAAGCGAAAACACGACGGCGAGTCCGCCGAGCAGCAGGCCAGCACGCGACCCGATGATCGCCAACAACACCAGCCCGAGCGCCGAAAACGCGAACGCCCCGAACAACATAACCCGGCGCAAAGTCCGGTCGTGGTTCAAAAGCGCCCAGGCGAATGCACCAGGGATCATGCACGCTAGGAACACTGCCTGATGATTCCGATTCGCGAAAAAGCCGATCGGCGAACCAAAGCTCGAAAAGCGATAAGGATATAAAAGGCTTCCCGGTGGCGACGCCATCTGAAGACCGCCGAGGATCGCCCCGACACTCGCAATCCCGATAAGCAGTGGAAGCAGCGCATGATAACGCTCGCGTTCGGACGCAACGATCAGGATCAACGCGATGATGGGGACGGTTGACAGCAGCGCGTTCCAGGTCGTGACCGGCGCGACACTCAGTGGTCGCCAATCATTAGCTAGCCCCATCGCGGCGGAAATATCGGTCACAAGCTGCCGATCGGGAAGCGATTGCCAAATCGTGGGTGGCAACGGAATCAAGTGCAAGACGCAGAGCACGGTAAACGCAAATACGATCAGGAAAGGCACGTTGACGAATGCAAAGCCCGCGCGCGTCATCCGCCAGACCGCCCAGGTCAACAGAAGTGCAGCGACCGGTCGCAAGACGATCAGGGTCGACACGTCCCCGCGCGCAGATCCGCCAAGCAGGAAAAGCAGAATAAGCATGGCGGCCGATCCGGAACCTGGCCGCCAAAGAAAGGCCGTATCGGCACGGCGCGTGCGAGCGCTATCGCTTTGTCGAGACGACGAAAGCTTTGCCATGAAAATCAGTCCTCATTCTCGGTTTCGGGAGGGGGTTTTCGGCCGCCCGCTTTAGGGTTTTGTCTGGCGGCAAAGCACTCGCCGTAGGGCGGAAAGCCTTTAGCCGCAGTCCCGGATGTTCGCAACAAGAGACCCGCCTCATCCCATCTCAGGGATTTCACATCACGCTATTTCATGAATGAATATGGCTCAACGCCGATACGTTGGCGTCCGGTGCACGAAATTCAGGCACCAGTCGCCGGACGATTTGCAGCGCCTCGTCGACCTGTCCATCGCGCAAATGGCCACGCAAATTGTCGAGCAAGGGGTGTAACTCGTCCCACGGCAGCATACGCTCTCGGGCCTGCATGATCCGAGGATGATCTGTCGGCTCGGGTGAATCGCCGATCAGCAACTCCTCATAGAGTTTTTCGCCCGGGCGCAGTCCGACTTCCTTGATTTCGATATCGCCGTCAGGGCTGGCTTCGTCGCGCACGGTCAGCCCCGATAGATGGATCATCTTCGTCGCAAGTTCGACTATGCGCACGCTTTCGCCCATATCCAACACGAAAACCTCGCCGCCATCGGCCATTGCCGATGCCTGCACGACCAGACTTGCGGCCTCGGGAATCGTCATGAAAAACCGGGTGACCTCGCGGTGCGTCAGCGTGACCGGTCCGCCTTCGGCGATTTGATGCTTGAATAGCGGCACCACGGAACCGCTCGAACCCAGAACATTACCGAACCTGACCATCGAAAAACAGGTCGGACCATCTACCGCAGCCAAAGCCTGTAGAATCAATTCGCATATCCGTTTGGTCGCGCCCATGACATTGGTGGGGCGCACCGCCTTGTCGGTGCTGATCAGGATAAAGCGTGCAACACCATGAGCGCGCGCGGCATCAGCCGCGTTCCAAGTTCCGACGATGTTGTTTTTGATCCCCGCAAGCGGGTTTGATTCGACGAGCGGAACATGTTTGTAAGCGGCGGCATGGAAGAGCGTGTCGGGGCGATAACGCGTCATGATGCGCATCATGGTCTCGCGCTCGGCAACATTTGCCAGTTCGGGGATCAGGTCGAAGCGCACACCCTCGGCACGCATCACGTCGCGCAGTTCCTGCTCGATGGAATATAGCCCAGGCTCCGACATTTCGACGAGGATCAGCCGCGACGGTCTCCGCCCTACAATTTGTCTCGCGATTTCGCTGCCGATCGATCCACCGGCGCCGGTGACCATCACGACACACCCAGCAATCGTCGCCGACAGCAGTTCCTCGCGCGGGGGCACGGGGTCACGGCCGAGAAGTTCCTCGACATTGATCTCCCGCAAATCTGCTAATCGCAACTGTCCATCGATCAGTTGCCCCAGACTTGGTAAAGTGCGGACTTGTACCGGGTGGTCCGACAAGGCATCGACGATCTCGCGACGGCGTGCCCGCTTGATCGTGGGCAACGCTAGGAAAACCTCGTCGATCGCCTGAAGCCCGATCAGTTCGGCGATGGCGCCGGCCCGAAATACCGGTACGCCGTCGATCATCTGGCCCGATAACAACGGATCGTCATCGACGAATGCTACCAGCCGCACGCTGCCCTCATGGCGAAGGGTGAGTGCGAGCTGCTTTCCGGCCCAGCCCGCGCCATAGATGCAGACAATTCGCCGGGGCTTGTCGACCTGCCCGGCGTGGAGCGCCTCGTTAAGAACGAAACGGATCGCCATCCGACTGACCGCGAGGAAGGCCAGGAAAATGATCGGCTGTAGCAACGCCATCGTGCGTGGAACGCCGGCGACCCCGACGAACATGAAGACGATTAGCATCGGCACGGCAAGAAGGCCGCACGAAATGCCCAAACCGGCCATCGTTCGGCCGCCGGAAAAGCGGATTAGCGAAGCATAGGTTCGCCGGTATAGCGCGATGGGAATCCAGCAGACAACCGACACGACGATCACGGCACGCTGGCCAAAGTCTAGCAGTTCCCAATGGCCCATTCGCAACGACCAGGCGACCCAGGTCGCCAGAACGAGAAAGCCGATGTCCATTCCGAACGCCAGCCATTGCCGTATGGGACGAGGAAGCCGCGCTGCGCGCCGGACAAGCTCTGACGCTCGATCCAATAACGACTTCGCAAAGTCCGACTTGGGGGATTCAAAATCAAACACGCCTATTCCTCAGCCTGCAAAACCGAGACCTATCTGCCCTCGACCGGCGCATCGAACGTATGCAATAATCGGGCAGCCCCCCAGCCCGAAATTGACACCGCCCCACCGAATTGGACCACTCAATACCTAACAACCGGTTTGCAGCACACTTTTGCGCGCGTTACGGTCGACGCTCGATAAAGACAAGTTTATAGTGCTACGATCAGATCTATTGATGACGCGTTCGAGGTGTCGACATGGCGACGATATCGCCTGAGAAAATCGCCTCAGACCTCGAAACTGTCATCAATGGCGCTCACCCTAGTTTGCGCTTTAGTCGCGGGTATCGAGGAACCATTGCTGCGTTGCCTCCAAGCCAATGGCGGTCAGCACACCGCTGGAATAGGCGCCCGTGTCGATACCTATCCTGTTGGGTTTCCGATCGACCTCGTCGCCGATCGTATGACCATAGACTACGACGGCACCAAAGTCGGCTGTTTCCTGCAAAAAATCCTCACGTATCCAGCGCAAATCGGGGAGACTCTGCCGGTCGAGCGGGACACCGGGGCGCACGCCGGCGTGAACAAAGACGTAGTCGCCGATAGCGATCATATCCTCGCCACCGCCAAGGAAATCGATATGTTGCTGCGGAACGAGCATCGGCAGCTTTTCGGCCAGCGCCTCGAAATCGGCTTCGTCGTAGGCAGCATCATCGCGCCAGTAGCTTCGGATCGTCGCGTCACCACCGATCCGGACAAAATAGCGGACCCGTTTTTCATCACCGCCCAGCGCGCCCAAGAAACATTCCTCATGATTGCCGATAAGCAATCGAACCTCGTCGAAAGGCGCCGACAGCATCCGCGCCCGTTCAACGACACGGTCGGAGTCCGGCCCTCGATCCACGAGGTCGCCTAGCAGGATCAACGTCGTGCGCGCTGCGGGCCGACTATCATTATCGACCTCGATCTTCTCGATCAACCGAGCGAACAGGTCGTCGCGCCCGTGAATGTCGCCGATCGCATAGATACGCTCGCCCGGCGGCACGGCGGGAGGGCGACGTGACGCTTCGGCCGGGCGGCGCTTGAAAAGGCCAAGAAACGACATGGAAGCAATATAATCCGGATTGATGAACCATTGCAGTATAAGCAATGGAGGGTATTCGTCGCGCCGATGCCCGACCCACCCCCCCGGGTCAAGTCTGCCGCGCTGCATTTACACCGTGCTGGGTTAAGCCGCCGACAACCACTTTTCCGTTAGAGTGGCGCCAACAGCCTATTCTCGAAGCTCAGGATCATGACCGTCAAGCCTCAAGACCCTCGCATCCTTTCCGTCTTCGGCACCCGTCCCGAAGCCATCAAGATGTTTCCCGTCGTCCACGCACTGCGTCGCCAGGCGGGTGTCGAAACGCGCGTGTGCGTCACGGCGCAGCATCGCGAAATGCTCGATCAGGTGCTTGAAATCGCGCAAATCGTTCCCGACGTCGACCTCGACGTCATGACCCCGAACCAGTCGCTCGACGCGTTGCTCGCGCGCCTCGTCGTGGGGCTTGGCGAGACCTTCGATGTCGAAAAGCCCGACCGTATTCTTGTCCATGGCGACACGCTGACGACGATGGCCGCGACGCTCGCCGCCTATTTCCGCAAGATCCCGGTCGGCCATGTCGAGGCCGGGCTGCGCAGCGGCAATATCTATCATCCCTGGCCCGAAGAGGTGAACCGCAAGGTGACTGGCGCTGTTGCCGACCTGCATTTCGCGCCGACCGAGACCGCCGCCGCCGCGCTTCGCGCCGAAAATATACCGGCGGATCACATCCATGTCACCGGCAACACGGTGATCGACGCGCTGCTCGCCACGAAGGCGCGGATCGATGAAGAGCCGGCGCTCGCCGCCGGGCTCGATCCGGTGGTCGCGCGCTTCGCGGACAAACGGGTCGTCGCCGTCACCTCGCACCGTCGCGAGAATTTCGGCGACGGGATGAGGGCCATCGCCGATGCGATCGCCGGCATTGCGGCACGCCCCGACGTCGCCGTCATCTTTCCCATCCACCCCAATCCGCACGTCCGCAGTGCGATGGAGCCGATCCTGGGCGGCCTCTCCAACGTCGCGCTGATCGATCCGCTCGACTATCCGCATTTCGTCCGGCTGCTCGGCCTCAGCACGCTCGTCCTGACCGACAGCGGCGGGGTGCAGGAAGAAGCGCCGTCGCTCGGCAAGCCCGTCCTCGTGATGCGGGAGACGACCGAGCGGCCCGAGGGGATCGACGCCGGCACCGCGCGGCTCGTCGGCACCGACAAAAATCGCATTATTTCCGAAATTTTCAGCCTTTTGGACGATGAAGGCGCCTACAACGCCATGGCGCGCGCCCATAATCCCTTTGGCGACGGCAAGGCGGCGGACAGAATTGCGGAGATTGTTGCGCGTGCCCATCGATAGCGAACAGAAAGTCACCGTCCTCGGGCTGGGCTATATCGGCCTGCCGACCGCCGCGCTCATCGCGCGCTCGGGCAGCAAGGTGACCGGCGTCGACGTCAGCCAGCACGTCGTCGATACCGTCAACAGCGGCAAGGTGCATATCGAGGAAGTCGACCTCGACGGCCTTGTCCAGGGTGTCGTCGCGCGCGGGACGCTTACGGCATCGACCGACGTCGCGCCGGCCGACGTCTTCGTCATCGCGGTGCCGACCCCGCACGACGACGAGCATCGTCCCGACATCAGCCACGTCCTTTCGGCCGCGCGCGCAATTGCGCCGCAGCTCGTCGCGGGCAATCTCGTCATCCTCGAATCGACCTCGCCCGTCGGCACGACCGAAAAGGTCGCCGCCTTGCTTGCCGAGCTTCGCCCCGACCTCAAGGTGCCCGGCGCCTGCGTCGGCGCCGCCGACATCTTCGTCGCTTACTGCCCCGAGCGCGTGCTGCCCGGCCGCATCCTCGTCGAGCTGGTCGACAACGACCGCTGCATCGGCGGCATCACCCCGCGCTGCGCCCGCCGCGCGATGACCTTCTATCGCCAGTTCGTCCGCGGTGCCTGTGTCACCACTTCGGCGCGCGCCGCCGAAATGGTGAAGCTGGTCGAGAACAGCTATCGCGACGTCAACATCGCATTCGCCAACGAGCTGTCGATGATGGCCGAGGAAATGGGTGTCGACGTCTGGGACGTCATCGGCCTCGCGAACCGCCACCCGCGCGTCAACATCTTGCAACCCGGCCCCGGCGTCGGCGGCCATTGCATCGCGGTCGACCCCTGGTTCCTTGTCCATGGCGCGCCGAACCACAGCCGCCTGATCCGCACCGCGCGCGAGGTCAATCTGGCCAAGACGGCGCATGTCATCGGCGCCGCCGAAATGCTCGTGTCGCAGCATCCGGGGGCGCGCGTCGCCTGCCTCGGTCTGGCGTTCAAGCCGAACATCGACGATTTCCGCGAAAGCCCCGCCGTCGAAGTCGCTGCGGCGTTGGCCCGCCGCTTCGGCAAGCAGATCCAGATCGTCGAACCCTATGCGCGCGGTCTGCCGATGGAATTCGCCGGCACCGGCGCCGAGCTGATCGATCTCGATAGCGCGCTCGCCGCCTGCGACGTTCTGATCGTCCTGGTCGATCATGACCTCTTCAAGTCGATCCCGCTCGAGGAACGCAGCGACAAGACCGTCTATGACACGCGCGGGCTCTGGCCCGACCAGCCGACCGGGGGCAACGGCAATCGTTTGCATCGCGCCGCGTGACGCTCTTCGCTTGACGCTCCGGCGGGCGGCTCGCATTTTGCGCGCATGCTCACCCGCCTGAAAACCATTGTCGTCGAAAAGCCCTGGGGCCGTACCGACATCCCCATCGCTTTCGGCGACTTCGGCGACCGCCGCATCGGCGAGATCTGGTTCGCGAATCCCGCGGGCGACGAGGCGCCGATCATGGTCAAATTCCTCTTCACGTCCGAACGGCTGTCGATTCAGGTCCACCCAGACGATGCCGCCGCGCAAGCCGCGGGATTTCCGCGCGGCAAGGAAGAATGCTGGCTGATCCTGTCGGCCGACCCCGGCGCCGAGCTCGGTGTCGGCCTCAACCGCGAGACCACCCGCGAAGCGCTCCACGACGCCGCGCTCGACGGCCGCATTGTCGACATGATCGACTGGCGGGCGTCGAAAACGAACGACTTCGTCTATAACCGCGCGGGCACCATCCACGCGATCGGCCCCGGCCTGACCGTTGTCGAGGTGCAACAGAATGTCGACTGCACCTATCGCCTCTATGATTATGGCCGCCCGCGCGAGCTGCACCTCGACGAAGGGCTAAAGGTCGCGCACCCCGGCCCCGTCCACGATCGGCGCGACACCATCGTCGACCCGCACGCCAACCGCATGCTGGTCAGCGGCCCGCATTTCCATCTCGCGCAGCTTGCGGCGCCCGTCGATCGGGCGTTGCTCGAACAGGCGACCGGCGAGCTGACGTTCGTCCCGCTGTCGGCGGGCTGCCGCGTCGCGGGCGAAGACGTCAACCTCGGCGAAGCGGTGCTGCTCGACGACCCGTCGGCGATCGAAATCGATGAGGGAAGCCGCGCCCTCCTGACATGGCCCGCCTAGTTACTGCCACAAACCGGCGTCATCCCGGACTTGATCCGGCGTCATCCCGGACTTGATCCGGGATCCCTTCACCGAGCGTTGAAAGAATGGATCCCGGATCAAGTCCGGGATGACGAAAATATGGGTTGGGCGACGAAGTCCCCTCCCCTTGCGGCCCTGCCGCGCATCTCCCATATCCGCCGCATGACCGACCCTCATGCGCACAGTGCCGCGCCTTGGCACGGAACCACCATCCTTTCCGCCCGCAGCGCCGATAAGGTCGTCATCATCGGCGACGGCCAGGTGTCGATGGGCCAGACGGTGATGAAGCCCAACGCCCGCAAGGTCCGCCGCCTCCACGACGGCAGCGTGATCGGCGGCTTCGCCGGCGCGACAGCCGACGCCTTCACGCTGTTCGAACGGCTCGAGGCCAAGCTCGAGCGCCACAATGGCCAGTTGCTGCGCGCTGCGGTCGAACTCGCCAAGGACTGGCGCACCGACAAATATCTCCGCAACCTCGAGGCGATGATGATCGTCGCCGACAAGGAGGTCACGCTGGTGATCACCGGCAATGGCGACGTGCTCGAGCCCGCGGGCGGCATCGCCGCGATCGGGTCGGGCGGCAATTTCGCACTCTCGGCCGCACGCGCGCTCGTCGATTACGAAAAGGATCCGGAAGTTCTGACGCGCAAGGCGATGGAAGTCGCCGCCGACATCTGTGTCTATACCAACGACCAGTTCACCCAAGAAATCATCGAAATTCAGGCGTAATCACATGAACAAGGATCTGACGCCAAAGGCGATCGTCGCCGCCCTCGACACGCATATCATCGGCCAGGCTGCGGCCAAGCGCGCCGTCGCTGTCGCGCTGCGCAACCGCTGGCGCCGCCAGCAGCTTTCGCCCGACCTTCGCGACGAGGTGAGCCCCAAGAATATCCTGATGATCGGCCCGACCGGCTGCGGCAAGACCGAGATTTCGCGCCGTCTCGCCAAGCTCGCCGACGCTCCCTTCATCAAGGTCGAGGCGACCAAGTTTACCGAGGTCGGCTATGTCGGCCGCGACGTCGAACAGATCGCACGCGACCTGGTCGAGGAAGCGGTGCGGCTCGAAAAGGAACGCCGCCGCGAAGCGGTGCGCGATGCCGCCGAAGACGCCGCGATGGAGCGGCTGCTCGACGCGCTCACCGGCAAGGGCGCGAGCGAAGCGACACGCGAAAGCTTCCGCCAGCGCTTCCGCGACGGCCATCTGGTCGACAGCGATGTCGAGATCGAGGTGTCGGATACGCCGAACATGCCGTTCGACCTGCCCGGCCAACCCGGCCAGGTCGGGATGATCAACCTCTCCGACATGCTCGGCAAGGCGCTCGGCAACGCGCCGAAGAAGCGCCGCCGCATGAAGGCGATGGAGGCGTGGAAGCGGCTGCTCGAAGAGGAGCAGGACAAGCGCCTCGACCAGGACGATGTCGCGCGTGTCGCGCTCGTCGACGCCGAGGCCAATGGCATCGTCTTCCTCGACGAGATCGACAAGATCGCGGTCAGCGACGTGCGCGGCGGCTCGGTCAGCCGCGAAGGCGTCCAGCGCGACCTGCTCCCGCTGATCGAGGGCACCACCGTCGCGACCAAATATGGTCCGATGAAGACCGACCATATCCTCTTCATCGCCTCGGGCGCCTTCCATGTCGCCAAGCCGTCGGACCTGCTCCCTGAACTTCAGGGCCGCCTGCCGATTCGCGTCGAGCTCAGCGCGCTCAGCGAACAGGATTTCGTGCGCATCCTGACCGAGACCAAGGCCGGGCTGCCCGAGCAATATTCCGCCCTGATCGCGACCGAGGGCGTGACGCTCGATTTCACCCCCGACGCGATCGCGCGCGTCGCGAAGCTCGCGGCCGAGGTCAACGAAAAGGTTGAGAATATCGGCGCCCGCCGGCTTCAGACGATCATGGAACGGCTGGTCGAGGATGTCAGCTTTGGCGCCGAGGACATGGCCGGCACCGCGCTGACCGTCGATGCGGCCTATGTCGACAAGCAGCTCGCCGACATCGTGGGCGACACCGACCTCAGCAAATATGTGCTTTAGGCCGACGTGACCGGTGGCGACCGGAAACGGTCGTCATCCTGTCCAGTCGTCGCGTCTTCCCGCCCCGAAATCGCCCGTCGATCCGCGGCATCCCACGAACCACCCGCGCCTGAATTTCGCCAACGCTTCATCGGTCTCTTCCAACGTTTCGTTCACCGAACTTCATTTGACTTTCGCGCG
The DNA here is from genome assembly GCF_965227415.1 of Sphingopyxis sp. Taxonomy (GTDB): domain Bacteria; phylum Pseudomonadota; class Alphaproteobacteria; order Sphingomonadales; family Sphingomonadaceae; genus Sphingopyxis. Next base: position 1,538,322 of record NZ_OZ245749.1, read on the forward strand.
CCGTCAATGCGATGAACAGGGCGACACGGTCCGAGGGTTGCACGCGACCGGCACGGAGAAAATAATGTCAGACGAGGAAACCACCCCGACGCAGGGTGAGTTGGCGATCACGCGCACCGGCGATACGCTGCGGCAGGCACGCGAAGCCGCGGGCTTGTCGCTGGCCGACGTCGCATCGCGGACACGCATTACGCAAAGACACCTCGAAGCCATTGAAAAATGCGACTTTTCAGAACTGCCTGGCCGCACGTACGTCACCGGCTTTGCGCGCGCCTATGCGCGCGCGGTCGGCGTGCCCGAGGCTGACATCGCGGCCTCTGTGCGCCGCGAACTCGAAGAAGATGAATATGGCGTGCGCCCCACCTATGAAGCCTATGAGCCGACCGATCCGGCGCGCCTGCCGACGGCGCGGCTGACGTGGACGTTGGTGATCGTCGCGCTGTTGCTCGTGTCGGCCTATGGCGTCTGGCGTTTCCTCTCGGTCGAACCCGACGAGGCGCTGATCGCCGCGCAGAACCAGGCCGCCGAAGCATCCGAAGCGCCCGAGGCCGCAGCGTCGGCAGCCACCAAGACGGGGGCAGCGCCCGTCGCCGCCAATGCGCCGGTCGTGCTGACCGGGATTTCCGAAGTCTGGATCGGCTTCGACGATGCCAAGGGCAAGACCGAAAACTGGCGGACCCTCGAAGCGGGCGAGACCTATGAGGTTCCCCCCGCCTATATCGACCAGTTCACGCTGCGCACCAGCATCCCGCAGGCGCTGAAAGTGACCGTTGGCGGCCGCGACGTCGGGTCGGTCGGTCCGGCCGATACGCTGGTCAAGGGCGTGTCGCTGAAGCCCGCCGACTTGATCGCGCGCGCCGAAGGCAATGTCGGCACAGCGCCGGCGGCGACGCCAACGGCTCCCAAGACCGGGGGCTGACCCCATCGTCCCGACCGACCGGGGCGGCAGCGCGCCGAAATGGATTTGCGCATCCGCCGTTAGCGGCGTTATGAGTGCTTCCAAAGAATAGTTAACTGTGGGGGCCGATCGGCACATGATGAAACGACTGATGCTTCTTGGCGCGGCGCCGCTCGCCATTTCGGCAATCATGCCCGCGGCGCAGGCGCAGGATGCGACGGTCGCCAAACGCGTCGACCGGCTGGAAAAGGAAATGCGCGCGGTTCAGCGGCAAGTCTTTCCCGGCGGCGCCCCGGCCTTTTTCGAAGGCGAGATCGCTCCCGACACCGTCCCCGGCGAACGGATCAAGGCAGCGACGCCGGTCGCCGACCTCACTGCGCGTGTCGACGCGCTCGAAGCGCAGCTTCAGACGCTGACCGGGCAGAGCGAACAGAATGCGTTTCAGCTGCGCGAACTCGAAAAGCAATTCGCCGCCTACAAGGCGGAGATCGACAAGCGCCTGCCCCCTGCCGCCGCGACCGAAGCGGTCGCGACCCCGGCGAGCCTGCCGGTCGTCACGACGGCGAAGCCGCCAACCCCGACTCTCGCTTCGACGACGCCCGCGGCCGCGCCGACCAAAAAGCCCGCGCCGACGCCCGCCGCCTCGACCAAGCCCGACGCCGCGCGGCTTGCGCTGGTCAAGAAGGTCGAGATTCCGTCCTCGGGCAACGAAACCAAGGACGCCTACGACTATGGCTATCGCCTGTGGGAAGCGAAACTCTATCCCGAGGCACAGGCGCAGCTGAAGCAGGTCGTCACCAAATGGCCGACCAGCAGCCAGGCAAGCTTTGCGCAGAATCTGCTCGGCCGCGCCTATCTCGACGAAGGCAAGCCCAGCCTCGCGGCGGTCGCCTTCTATAATAATTACAAGGATCGGCCGAGCGGCGCGCGCGCACCGCACAGCCTGATGTACATGGGCGTCGCGCTCGACAAGCTCGGCCGCAAGGCCGATGCCTGCAAGGCGTTCCGCGAGCTCGAAGAAGTTTACGGGGACAAGGCCCCGCAGGATGTCCGGACCGATGCAGCCGCCGCAAAAGCAAAAGCACGCTGTTGATACCGATGCCGCCGGGCGGCTCGGGCGCGATCTTGCCGCGCTCGCCGGACCCGACTGGCACCGGCTCCATTATGGCGTGGCCGTCTCGGGCGGCCCCGACAGCATGGCGCTGCTGTGGTTGATGGCGACCTTGCTGCCCGGACAGGTCCGGGCGGCGACCGTCGATCATGGGCTGCGACAGGGCTCGGACGAAGAGGCGCGGATGGTCGCCGGCTTCTGTGGGCGCGAACTCATTCCGCACGCGACCTTGAACCCGCCGTCTCCGATCAAGGGGTCGCTCCAGGCGGCGGCGCGCGCCGAGCGCTACAGGCTTCTTGAAAAATGGCAAAAAGATTGTGGTTTGGCCTTCATCCTGACGGCGCACCATGCCGACGACCAGCTCGAAACGATCGTGATGCGCCTCAATCGCAGCAGCGGGGTGGGTGGGCTTGCCGCGATCCGCGCGAAAAACGGCGCGGTCCTTCGCCCGCTCCTTCATTGGCGCCGCGATGCCCTCGTCCGCCTTGCGCTCGACGAGGATCTGCCGTTCGTCGACGATCCGTCGAACAGCGACAGCCGCTTCGACCGCGCGCGGCTTCGCCACGGGCTCCAGTCGCAAACGCTGCTCGACGTCGAAGCCGCGGCACGCTCGGCCGACTGGCTTGCCGACGCCGATGACGCGATCGACTGGGCGGTCGAGCGGCTGATCGCGTCCTGGCCCGACGCATCGGACATCGCCGTGATCCGCGACGACGCCTATCCGCCGGAGATTTTTCGTCGCGTGGTGACCCAGCGATTGCGCGCCAACGACAGCCAAAGACAGATTCGCGGCGCATCGCTCGACGGCGTCATCGCAGCGATGAAAGGCGGCCGCCGCGCGATGGTCGGCGCGCTCCTGATCGATGCGGTGCCCGGTCTCGAAGGCACAATCTGGCGCATTTCCGCGGCGCCGCGCCGAAAAGCCCAAAAATAGGACAATCAGGCTCATTGTCATTTAACCTGATTGTCCTACATAATCGGCATAGATGCGCGATATGCGCTAACTTTGGAAAGATTCCGATGCAGGACGACAAGGAACCTCAGGGCAACCCCTGGATGAAGAGCGTGATGATCTGGAGCGGCATCCTGCTTGCCATGCTCCTCGTCGCCTCACTGTTCGGTGGCACCTCCCAGCCGACCGGCACCCCCCTCGCCTATTCCGAGTTCCGCCAGAAAGTGCAGTCCGGTGACGTCAAGGACGTCGTGCTGTCCGAAGACCGGGTGACCGGGACGCTGGCGAATGGCGACCGTTTCAGCGCCAACATCGTGCGCGACCCCGAACTGCTCAAACTGCTCAACGACAATGGCGTCAAATATGATGGCAAGCCGACCGAGACGGGCAACGTCTGGATGTATCTTCTGATCCAGTCGCTGCCCTTCCTGCTGATTCTGGGCATCGCCTTCTTCGTCTTTCGCCAGGTGCAAAAGAACAATGGTTCGGGCGCGATGGGCTTCGGCAAGTCGCGCGCGAAGATGCTGACGGAAAAGCAGGGCCGCGTTACCTTTGACGATGTCGCGGGCATCGACGAAGCGCGTGAAGAGCTCGAAGAAATCGTCGAGTTCCTGCGCGACCCGACCAAATTCTCGAAGCTCGGCGGTCAGATTCCAAAGGGCGCGCTGCTCGTCGGTTCGCCCGGCACCGGCAAGACGCTGCTTGCCCGCGCGATCGCGGGCGAGGCTGGTGTCCCCTTCTTCACCATCTCGGGTTCGGACTTCGTCGAAATGTTCGTCGGCGTCGGCGCCAGCCGCGTCCGCGATATGTTCGAACAGGCGAAACGCAACGCGCCCTGCATCGTCTTCATCGACGAAATCGATGCGGTGGGCCGCCATCGCGGCGCAGGCCTCGGCAACGGCAATGACGAACGCGAACAGACTCTGAACCAGCTGCTTGTCGAAATGGATGGCTTCGAAGCGAACGAAGGCATCATCATCGTCGCTGCGACCAACCGCCCCGACGTGCTCGATCCCGCGCTGCTGCGTCCGGGCCGTTTCGACCGGCAGGTCGTCGTGCCGCGCCCCGATATCGAAGGCCGGCAGAAGATCCTCGAAGTCCACACGCGCAAGAAACCGCTTGCCCCGGACGTCGATCTTCGCCGAATCGCGCGCGGAACGCCGGGCTTTTCGGGCGCCGATCTTGCGAACCTGACCAACGAAGCCGCTCTGCTCGCCGCGCGCAAGGGCAAGCGCCTGATCGCCAGCGATGAATTCGAAGAAGCCAAGGACAAGGTCATGATGGGCGCCGAGCGCCGATCGATGGTCATGACCGAGGACGAGAAAAAGGCGACCGCCTATCATGAGGCCGGCCACGCGCTCGTTTCGCTTCATGTCGAGGGCAACGACCCGCTCCACAAGGTGACGATCATCCCGCGCGGCCGCGCGCTCGGCGTGACGTGGAACCTGCCCGAACGCGACCGCTATTCGATGAACATGAAGCAGATGAAGGCGCGTCTTGCGCTCTGCTTCGGCGGCCGCATTGCCGAACAGCTGATCTATGGCAAGGAAGAGCTCAATACGGGCGCTTCGAACGACATTCAGCAGGCAACCGACATGGCGCGCTCGATGGTCATGGAATATGGCATGTCCGACAAGCTCGGCTGGCTGCGCTACCGCGACAATCAGGACGAAGTGTTCCTCGGCCACAGCGTGTCTCGCGCGCAGAATATGTCCGAAGAAACGGCCAAGCTGATCGACGCCGAGGTCCGCCGCCTCGTCGAGGAAGGCGAGAAGACCGCACGCAAGGTGCTCACCGACAATCTTGACGAACTGCATCTGCTTGCCGGCGCGCTGCTCGAATATGAGACGCTGTCGGGCGATGAATCGCGCCGCGCGATCAAGGGCGAGGATATCGGCCGCGAAAATGATCAGGACAAGTCGGGCACCCCGATGCATGGTCACGCGGGCGGCCTGCCGCAAATCAAGCGCAAGCCGCGGCCGTTCGGCGACGCCAACCCGCAAGGCGTCTGAAGCGCGATTCAGACCTTGTTCATTGATTCGGCACGATTTCGATCCGCATGACCTATCGGGGAATGCGGATCGGATCGGCTATTGCCGCGCTTGGCGCGGGTGCATTGCTGTGCGGCATGGCCCCGGGCGACATGAGCGTTGCCGCCTTCCTTCAGCGCGCGACTTTGCTCGAACGACTGGGCCCGCTCGCGATCGCGACCCCCGACGCCCAATATCTCAAGGGCGAAGTCGTCGCTGCCGGCAAACGCTATAAGGCGCGGATCGATGCCGATCGAAAGGCGGGGCGCAGGACAACGAGCTGCCCGCCCGAGAGCGGTACGTTGACCCCCGAACAATGGCTGACGCACTTGCGCAGCTATCCCGCCCAGTCGCGCAAATCGATCTCGGTCTATTCGGCGTTCGACGGGCTGATGCGGAAGCGCTATCCCTGTCCGGCGTAAAAGGCCGAGGCTCAAGGAGACTGCGATGAAGACCAGGGTTTGCAAGACGGCATTGCTGGCTCTCGCATTGGCGTTCGGCAGCCAACCCGCGATCGCCCAAAATGGCGGCGCATTGACCTCGAAAATCGAGCTCGAAAAGCTGACGCCCACCGCCGAGGGTCAGCCTCCGGCCAAAAGCTATGCCGCGCCCGACGTCGTTGTTCCGGGCGACCGGGTCCGCATCACGCTGACCTTCACAAACGGCGGCGCAGCACCCGCCGCCGGCGTCAATATCGTCAACCCGATCCCCGACGGATTGGTGTTCGATGGAACCGACGACCGCAAGGATTTCACCGTATCGGTCGATGGCGGCAAGACCTTTGGCGCACTGGCCGCGCTTATGGTTACGGGCACTGGCACGGCACCGCGCACCGCGACCGCCGGCGATGTCACGCACGTCCGTTGGCTCTGGACCGAAACCGTGGCGCCCGGCCGGACGCGCTCGGTCGCCTTTTTCGGTAAAGTGAAGTGAATCCTTCAGGCGCGCTGCGGCGATGACGATCTATTGCGACGAATCCGGCGGGCTCAACACCGGCGCGATGACCTTCGCTGCGGTGATGATATCGCCCGAGGCCGCGGCGGCCGTGCATGCGCGTTTCCGCGCGGTTACCGGATTGCGCGGCGAACTCAAGGGCAGCCGGATCAGCCTCACCGAACGGGCCTATCTGCTGGAATTGTTCGATCGTGCCGGCGGCCGGGCCTGGGTCGCTGTTGCAAAGCGCGAAAAGCTGGTTCCGCCGGCCGACGGAAAGCCCCCGACGGACCTCGCGCTTTATGCCGCGTTGCTCGATCTCGCGGTCAGCAGCTGGCTTCCCGAAACGGGCGGCGTGTGCACCGATGTGGTGATCGACGACGGTCGCTATGACCCGCTGATCCTGGGGAGGGTACGCGCAACGATCCAGGCCGGTCTCGCGGGCTGGGGCCGCGCATCGCTCGCCGACAGCCGCCGCTCCGACGGGGTTCAGATCGCCGACGTGATCGCGAATAGTCTGTTCAATATCAAGATTGGTTCGCCGCGCGCGCATCGCATCGGTGTGATCATCGAGCCCCTGGTCGCTTCCCGCGCGATCCGCATCGCCGAACTTACGCACCTTCCGTGAATCAAAAAGGGCCGCGGTTTCCCGCGGCCCCTTTCGCAATAGCCAGTGCGACTTATTCGAAGTCGCTGCCACCGCCCGCCGGGCTGCGCGGCGGCGCAGCGGCGGTAAGGCGAAGGGCTTCGGCCGAACGCGAGATCGAGCTGATTTCATCGGGCGTATCGTCGTCGTCGACGACAACCTTCTGCAGCGATCCAACGAGCGCGTCTTTCAGTTCGCCGGGACGGACCGTCTGCTCGGCAATTTCGCGCAGCGCCACAACGGGGTTCTTGTCGCGGTCGCGGTCGATCGTCAGCTCGGACCCGCCCGAGATTTCGCGGGCGCGGTGGGCCGAAACCAGGACCAGGTCGAAGCGGTTGGGAACTTTGTCGACACAATCTTCGACGGTAACGCGGGCCATATTGTTTCCTTAGATGAGGAGAGGCCAGCCAGAGGCATGGCGGCAAGCGCTGCGCGCTAGCAGGGGCATGCCCGAATGTCAATCAAACCCCTGCCCTTGCGGGGCTCGAGCTGCTCGGCCTATGACCCTTGCATGACGGACGCCGCCGATCCCGCGAGCAACACGCAAAGCTTCAAGGCGGATGTCGCGGATCACCGGTTCGAACTGATCTTCAACGGCGCCGAACGACTCGATCGCCTTCTTTCCCTGATCGGTGGGTCGATCCGCAGCGTCGACATGGTCATGTATATTTTCGAGCATGATGGGGCCGGGAAACGCGTCCTCGACGCGATGACCGCCGCGGCGCGGCGCGGCGTGTCGGTACGCGCCGTCATCGACAGTTTCGGCTCGGGCGATATTTCGGACAATATCTTCACTGCGCTGCGCGAAGCGGGCGGCACGGTGATCTTCTTCTCGCGCCGCTGGCGGTCGAGCTATCTGGTCCGCAACCATCAGAAGCTGATCCTGATCGACGGCGAACATGCAATGACCGGCGGCTTCAATATCGCCGATCCCTATCTCAGCGAGGGGGGCGCGCATTGCTGGTTCGACCTCGGCATCGTCGTCCGTGGTCCGGTGGTCGGCCGCATGGTCCAATGGTTCGAGGAGATTTACGACTATACCGTCAACGATGACGGCAAGCTGCTCGTCCTGCGCCGGCTGATCCGCGAATGGCCGGTCGACAGCGGGCCGGTGACGTGGCTCGTCGGGGGGCCTACCCAACGGCTCTCCCCCTGGGCGCGCGTCGTGCGGAGCGACCTCGAAGGCGCCCGCCGCCTCGATATGGCGATGGCCTATTTCTCGCCGGGCCAGGGCATGCTCCGCCGTCTGGGACGCGTCGCGCGCGCGGGCAAGGCGCGCTTCGTCTTCGCCGCCAAATCGGACAATCCCGCCACGATCGGCGCATCGCGGCTGCTATATGGCTATATCATTCGCCAAAAAGCCACGATCTGGGAATATGAGCCCTGCCGGCTGCACATGAAGCTGATCATCATCGACGATGTCGTCCATATCGGGACCGCCAACTTCGACATGCGCAGCCTGTTCGTGAACGTGGAGGCGATGCTCAGAATCGCCGACGCGGGCTTCGCGCAGAAGATGCGCGATTTCCTGAACGGGCTCGAGCCCGATTGCGACGTGATAACAGCCGACAAGCACAAGGCCCGCGCGAGTTGGCTGACGCGGCTGCGCTGGACGCTCGCCTGGTTCGTCGTCGGCGTTGCGGATTATACGGTGACGCGCCGGTTGAATTTCGGGCTCGGCGAAGTCGATCCTGAGACCGAAATCTAGTCTTTCCAGCCCCAGAAGAGAAAGCAGGGCGGAACATTCACCCATTCGAACGCATTGTCGATGCGCTGGAAATGCACGGCGAGGAAATCGCGTGCGCGGGCACGAAACTGATAGACGAGAAAGGCGCCGCCGGGGCGGATCACGCGATGCGTCGCCGCGGCGATTGCCGGGCCGACACCTGCGGGCAGAGTCGAGAAGGGCAGACCCGACAGCACATAGTCGGCCTGTTCGAAACCGTGCGCACGGACGATCTCTTCGACATCGGCCGCCGAGCCATGCACGGCGATGAAGCGGCTGTCGCGGATGTCCTTGCGTAAATAGTCGATGAAATCGGGGTTGGTGTCGATTGCGATCAGCGTCGCATCTCCCGCCATCTGTTCGAGCACGGGGCGGCAGAAGGTGCCGACACCCGGACCATATTCGACGAACAATTTGGTATTTTTCCAGTCGACCGGCCGCAGCATGTGGCGGATCAGCGTCGGCGAGGACGGTACGATAGATCCGACCATGACCGGGTGCTTGATGAAGCCGCGGACGAACATGCCCCACGGACCGAAAAAGCGCTTCAGCTTCTCGCGGACCCGGCGGGTCAGCGCGATCTTCGATTGGGCGTGCGCCCGCGGATTGGTCATGATGGCTTTCGCGTTGTTGCGGTTGGTCGAATGCGTGGCAAAATCGCGACGTTCGCGCAAGGAAAGAGTCAGTCTTGACTCTGGACAGCGCCTCCTTCGCGTGTAGGGAGACGCTGACCTGCGACGACCAGCGAACGAAAATGAGGGGCAGATGGCGACGACATCGCACAACATTCCCGCAGATCGCATGGCCGTGCTTTTCGCCATCATGCTGGTGGCGGCCGCTGGCAACACGGCGATGCAGTCGATCCTGCCCGCGATCGGCGCAAAGCTGCATATTCCCGACGTGTGGGTCAGCCTTGCCTTCAGCTGGTCGGCGCTGCTGTGGGTGCTGACCGCGCCACATTGGGCACGGCAATCCGACAAGCGCGGGCGCAAGGCGCTGATGGCACTTGGCGTCGTCGGCTTCATGTCGTCGATGCTGCTATGCGGACTGACGTTGTGGGCCGGGCTTCAGGGCTATCTGGCAGCCGGCTTTACCTTCGTCGTTTTTGCCATATTCCGCAGTCTGTACGGCGGGTTCGGATCGGCATCGCCGCCAGCGGTGCAAGCCTATGTCGCCTCGCGCACCGACCCCGATCAGCGCACGCAGGCCCTGTCGCTGGTCTCTTCATCCTTTGGCCTCGGCACCGTTATCGGCCCGGCGATCGCCCCCTTCTTCATCCTGCCCTTCGTAGGCCTTGCAGGCCCCCTACTTGTCTTCGCGCTCATCGGTCTCGCGGTGCTGGTGATGCTGCGCTGGCGGCTGCCCGATGACATGCCCCGCTTCGCCGCGCGCGGCGCGATTGCCGCCTATCCAGCAGCAGGCGCATCCCCCGCCGCCACGGATGACGACAACGAAGACGAGGTGGTCGACCAGTCCGCCGCCGCGGAACCCCCGCTCCGCTGGACCGACCGCCGCGTCCGGCCATGGCTGCTCGCCGGCCTGTTCGGAGGCCAGGCGCAAGCCATGATGCTGGGCGTCATCGGCTTTCTGATCCTTGATCGGCTTCACCTTCGCATGCGCCCCGACGAGGGCGCGGCCATCACGGGAATTGTCCTGATGGCGGGCGCGTTCGCGACGCTGCTTGCGCAATGGGGCCTGATCCCCTTGTTGAAGCTGACGCCGCGGCCGACGGTGCTGGGGGGTGCGGCTCTTGCGATCGTCGGCATCCTGATGACTGGTCTGGCGCAGGACCTGCATGCGATCGTGATCGGCTTTGCGACGAGCTCGCTCGGCTTTGGCCTGTTCCGCCCCGGCTTCACGGCCGGAAGCTCGCTATCGGTGCCGCGCCGCGATCAGGGCGCCGTTGCGGGGATGACCGCGTCGATTAACGGCTCGGCCTATATCGTTTCTCCCGCGATTGGCGTGCTGCTCTATAATTGGCACCCAATGGTCGCTTACGGTCTGATGGCGGGATTTTGCGTCGGGCTGGTGGCGTGGGGCTGGTCCGCGCTGAGGCAGGACCAACCCGCAGCTTAATCCTTCACTGGGTCGTCCGGATGCTTCTGCTCGCGCACGGGTTTCAGCGCACCCGGCGCGAAAAAGCCAATCGGATTGACGCTCATCGCCTGCTGCTTGATCTCGCCCTGGATCTTTTCATAATCCTTTTCCATCGCCTCGGTGACCGACGCGCGTGTATCCTTCAGCGCGGTCTCGAAGTCCTCCATTGTCACCGTGTCGCTGGCAATCGACCGCTTCAGTGCGACCAGCCCGGCGCGGCGCGTCAGATCTTCCAGGTCGGCGCCGGTGAAACGATCGGTCTTGTCGGCGAGCACCGCCAGATCGACATCTTTCGCCAGCGGCATTTTTCCTGTCTGGATTTCCAGAATGCGGCGGCGCCCGTCCTTGTCGGGAACCGTCACATAGATCAGTTCGTCGAGTCGCCCCGGCCGCAGCAATGCTGGGTCGATCAGGTTTGGGCGATTGGTCGCGCCGATGACGACCACCGACTGCATTTCCTCGATCCCGTCCATCTCGGCCAGGATCGTGTTGACGACGCGCTCGGTCACCTGCGGCTCGCCCGACGTTCCGCTGCCACGCGCGGGCACCAGGCTATCGAGTTCGTCGATGAAGATGATCGTCGGCGCCACGGCGCGCGCACGGGCAAACAGGCGCGTGATCTGCTGTTCGCTCTCGCCATACCATTTCGACAAGAGGTCCGATGATTTGATCGAAATGAAATTGGCGTCGGATTCGCGCGCCGCGGCCTTCGCCAGCAAGGTCTTGCCGGTTCCGGGCGGGCCATAGAGCAGAAAGCCCTTCGCTGGACGGATGCCCAGCCGACGAAATGCTTCGGGATGCTTGAGCGGCAGCTCGATCCCCTCGATCAGCTTGTCGCGCGCCGCATCGAGGCCGCCGATGTCGCTCCATCGCGTGCTCGGCGCCTGCACCATCACTTCGCGCATGGCCGATGGCTGGACTCGCTTCAGGGCATTGTTGAAGTCCTCGCGCGTCACCCGCAATTCCTCCAGAACCTCGGGCGGGATCGTCCCTTCTTCCAAATTGAGCTTGGGCATGATCCGCCGCACCGCCTCGATCGCTGCCTCGCGGGTCAGCGCAGCCATGTCGGCGCCGACGAAGCCGAAGGTCGTGCGGGCCAGTTCGGCCAGATCCACATCCTCGGCAAGCGGCATACCGCGCGTGTGGATGCCCAGTATCTCGCGCCGGCCGCTTTCGTCGGGAACACCGATCACGATCTCGCGGTCGAACCGGCCCGGACGCCGCAGCGCCTCGTCGATGGCATCGGGGCGGTTGGTCGCCGCGATTACCACCAGGTTCGCGCGCGGTTCGAGCCCGTCCATCAGCGTCAACAGCTGGGCGACCAGGCGCTTTTCGGCCTCGCCCTGCACTTGCCCGCGCTTTGGCGCGATCGAATCGATCTCGTCGATGAACAGGATCGAAGGCGCCGCCTTTGCGGCCTGTTCAAACACGTCGCGCAGCCGCTTTTCCGACTCGCCATAGGCACTGCCCATGATCTCGGGACCGTTGATCAGAAAGAATTGCGCGTCGCTTTCGTTTGCAACCGCGCGCGCAAGCCGCGTCTTGCCCGTGCCCGGCGGGCCGTGCAGCAAAACGCCGCGCGGCGGATCGACTCCAAGGCGCTGGAACAGTTCGGGATAGCGAAGCGGCAACTCGACCATCTCGCGCAGCTGGTTGATCGTATCGCCCAGTCCGCCGAGATCGTCATAGGTCACGTCGGTGCGCCGCGCGTCCTGCGGCTCCTGAAATTCGGGAAGCAGCTCGACCTCGGTATTTTCGTCGATCGTAACCACGCCCTTGGGGCTCGCCGACACCACGAGCAGGCGAACTTCGGCGAGAGCATAGGCAGGCGCATTAAGCATCTGGCGGAGCTGCGGCGGCATGTCGCCCGACGGCAGGCGCTGCTGGCCCGCGGTCGCGACGGTGTCACCCGCGACGAGCGGGCGGCCGAAGAAACTGCGCTTCAACGCCATGGCAGAACCCTGGAGGCGGAGATTCTCCTGCGCCGGCGCAAACACGACGCGCGTCGCGGGGCGCGTCTCGACGCGGCTGAGCGATACCATGTCGCCGGCACCCGCGCCGGCATTGGCGCGCTGAAGACCATCGAGGCGGATCACCTCGAGCCCCTCGTCCTCGGCATAGAGCAACACCACGCGCGATGCGGTCTGGCGCTTGCCGCTGATCTGGATGACGTCGCCTTCGGTCACACCCAGTTCGGCCATCGCCGAACGCGGAATGCGGGCTATGCCGCCGCCACTTTCCTCGGCACGCGCATTGGCCACCTGCAGTTTGACTGCTTTTTCCTTTACCGCTGCGTCGGCCAAGATGTTTCTCCCGCAAAAAGGTCAGAACGGCAAAGATAGGAGCGTCGTTCCCGATTTTCGAGACCTTCCGGGCACGAGATAGCAATTGCCACTATGTCGCACTGCACAAATTATCTGGCATGTGCGCAAACGCCATGCCATCATTCTTGCCGAGACGAACATGCCACGCCTTCCACCCCTCAGCAGCATGGAGGCCTTTCTAGAGGTCGCCCGCCACGGTACCGTCAAGGCGGCCGCGAGCGAGCTTGGCCTGTCGATGCCTGCCTTGTCTCGGCGCATTCAGACACTCGAGCATGCGGTCGGTCGGCCGCTTTTCAACCGCCATCATCATGGGCTGCGGCTGACCGAGACGGGGCGCGAATTGCAGGACCAGCTCTCGCCGATCCTCGACGATCTTCGCAGCGTCCTCGGCCGAATCGGCAGCCCCGACGCGTCGCTCCGCCTGCATCTCAACGTGCTGCCGCTGTTCGCGCAGCAACGGCTGTTCCCGCGGCTTCCCGAACTGCGGCGCGAACATCCCGAACTGCATATCGACATCGATACGATGTCGCACGCCGAAGCGCGGCTGGGCGAAGGAATCGACGCGGCAATCGCCCTCGCCCGCTCGATCGATCCGGTGCTCTATGCGGCCCGGCTCGACCAGGACCAGGTCTTCCCGATCGCTTCGAAAAAGCTGTTGGACAAAGGTCGCGCGATCACGGTCCCCGAACAGCTGCAGCGCCAGACGATCCTCGTCCACCGCGAAATGCCGGAGACATTCTCCGAGTGGAAGAAGGCCATCGGCATGCCCTATCTGGAACCCGCCGGAGTCGATTATTTCGATTCGGGTCCGCTGATGCTAGAGGCCGCGGCGCAGGGCATCGGCGTCGCTTTCATGCATGGGCATCATTTCGACGACGCGCACGATCCGCGCCTGATCCGCCTGTTCGATTTCGAAGTTGAAAGCCCGTACAGTTACTGGTTCGTCTGCCGCCCGCGCGCGCTCAGGCAACCCGCGGTAAAGCTGTTCCACGACTGGCTGCTGGCGGCGAAGATTTAGGGGAAATGGTGCTGCTGGACAGGATTGAACTGTCGACCTCGTCATTACCAATGACGCGCTCTACCACTGAGCTACAGCAGCAACCGGACACCCGCAAACGCATGTTCGACAGGCAGGCGCGGCCTATGGCGGGGCGCCCTTCGCCTGTCAAGGTGCGAGCTTGACGGCCCAGCGATTTCGCCGCATCGCGCCGATGTGAGCAAGCCGTCATCCTCCGCCGATCTCGAACGCGAGCGCCGTCTGGCCGAAGCGTTGCGCGCCAATCTGCGCAAGCGCAAGGTACAGGCGCGCGAGGCGAAGAGCGAAACTCCGCCTAAAGGCTGACGGTCACCGTTACCTCATCGCCTTCGGTCAATCCTTCCGCTTTGCGCACGGCCGCCTTCACGGGGAGCAGCCAGCCGCCGCTTTCGCGGTGCGGAAACACCGAGGTGCTCCAGCGCGTGTCGCCGATCGCCGCGCAGACCTTCGCCGAGCCGAAGCCCTTGCGCCCATCGAGCCATTGGCCGCCGATCGCCGCAAGCCGGATGCCGTCGGCGACGTCTCCCGAAATCGTCACAAAATACCATGCGGCGGGCGCCGTCCCCGATTGCCAGCGCCAGAGTGGCGCCGTGACGGTGAAATCCTCCATTGCGACTATTTCGCGGCAATTGGTCGGATGGGGACCGGAATGTTGCAGATATCAGCGCCGCCAGCCGGCTTGATGAAGAACGGATCGCGCCGATTGGCCCGCGCATCGGCGTAGCGCGCAAAGCTATCGCTATCGTTCGACAGATATTCGAACCTCGGCTGCTCGGCGGCGGGAAGCTCGCTCGCCAGCCGGATCGACTGGATAGGTACCCGCTCCGCCTCATTCTCGTAGAAACCGAGTGCGCCGGTCCCGCGCGGCAGGCTCGACAGATTCTCGATGCCGCTGATCACGCGGCCGACGACCGCGATATTGCGATCGAGATGGCGCGGCGCGTGGCCGATGACGGTGTAGAGTTCGGCGCCGCTGCCGGTGTCGGGCGACATATTCCGGCCGACGCCAACCGCGCCGTAGCAATGGACGGGCCAATATTCTGACTGCGGTCCGCCCGCGATCGGCCAGCCGTCCGCAAAGCCCACGACGCCCGTATAGGCGTCTTCAGCCTTGTCGAAGGGCGGCGGCAGAGGCGGGCCCTTCAGCTTCTTGTTGATCATGAAAGCGCGGCCCATGAACGACGAGACATTGGCAAAGCCCGCAATCGACCGCGTGACATACGCGCTCTCGGGAACCGTGGCCAAACCCTCGGGCAGCGCCTTCTTCTCGGTCGCATCGCCCCACTGGGCGACATAATTGTCCTGCACCCGATTGACGCTGGTCCCGTCCCACCAGTGCGCGGCGGCGAGCTTGCGGATGTTGCCGATCCAGCCCTGGCTGAACGGCGCGGGCATCAGCTGGATGACGACGCGGCGCGGCGTGCCCTTTGCATCGGGCGCGAGGTCCATCACGAGCAGGTCGGAGGGCGCTATCGCGGTCCAGTCTTTCGCGGGCGCGCTCGTAGCGATCTCGCCGGGCGACGGGATCGGAGCGGGCTCCTGAGCAGAGGCGGGAAGGACGAGCGAAGCGGCGACCGCCGCCAGGAGCAGATGTTTCATGGCGGTCTGTCTGCCACGCCCATCCGACTTGCGAAAGCCCCGCCAAGCGATTAGGGCGCCCCTTCCAAGCATGCGGAGCGGTGGCCGAGTGGTCGAAGGCGCTCGCCTGGAAAGTGAGTATACGTCAAAAGCGTATCGTGGGTTCGAATCCCACCCGCTCCGCCATAAACCTCTTAATCAAGATCTTCATTCGGCCCGATCGGAGCCCACACAGCCCTGCCTGCATGACGGCGCTCGCCTGTGTTTTTCAGGGGTTCTGGAGTGTCCAGAGAGAAATGGTGCCCAGAAGAGGACTCGAACCTCCACGACCTTGCGATCGCCAGCACCTGAAGCTGGTGCGTCTACCAATTCCGCCATCTGGGCACGGGGTAGGAGCGGGCGCTTAGCGGCGGGGTGGTCGGCTTGTCAACCGCGCTGCAGGGGGGCGTCGCATATTTTATCTGGGAAATGCCGATTTCGCGTACACATAGGCCCTGCCCCTTGCCCAGACCGGCGCTTCGCGGCATGGGAAGCGCATTCGGCGCGGCGGCGCGCGACCACAGAATCGGATACGGACGGACATCATGCAGAAGCTGGACGGACAATTGATCACCGTACTGGGCGGCGGCGGCTTTCTGGGCCGTTATGTCGTCCAGAAACTGCTCGCGCGTGGCGCGCGCGTTCGCGTTGCGGAGCGCGAACCGCGCAAGGCCGTGTTTCTGAAACCGCTCGGCGGGCTCGGCCAGACGCAGTTCGCTGCCGCCGACGTGCGCGATCCGGCAAGCATCGCGCGCGCGGTCGCGGGCAGCGACGCGGTGATCAATCTCGTCGGCGCGTTCGACGACATGCACGCCGTGCAGGCCGACGGCGCCGGCCATGTCGCGGCAGCCGCGACAGCCGCCGACGTCCGGACGCTCGTCCATATCTCCGCGATCGGCGCCGACAGCGAAAGCCCGTCGGCCTATGGCAGAAGCAAGGGCGATGGCGAGACTGCGGTACGCCGCGCCTTCCCCCAGGCCGCGATCATCCGGCCGTCGATCATCTTTGGCCGCGAGGATCAGTTCATCAACCGCTTCGCCGCGATGATCCGCTTTGCGCCGATTATTCCGGTCGTCGCACCGAAAACGAAATTCCAGCCGGTCTACGTCGGCGACGTCGCCGACGCGGTGGTCGCGGCGCTCGGCGACAGCGCCGCGGGCCAGACCTTCGAGCTCGGCGGGCCGCAGGTGCTGACGATGCTCGAGTTGCAGCAATGGATCGCCGCAGAGACGGCGCGCAAGCCGCTGTTCGTCGAGCTTCCCGATGTCGTGTCGTCGGCCATAGCCACCGGCTTCGGCTGGGCGCCGGGCGCGCCGATCACCAAGGACCAGTGGCTGATGCTTCAACGCGACAATGTCGTGACGCACGGCGCCAAGGGCCTCGGCCAGCTCGGGGTTACGCCGACCTCGCTCGGCTCGGTCGCCGAAGGCTGGCTCGTCCAGTACCGCCGCAACGGACGCTTCGCCCAAACGGCTTGAAGAATCCCGTTCAGCCGCCTCTGGCGAATCCCGCAGAAGCTGCTACCCCGTACGCGGGGTCGCATCTTGAATAGCGGGGGACGCTGATGCGATATGGGGGAATGACCGCGCTGGTCGCGGTTTCGATGTTGCTTGCCGGGTGCGACATTACACCGGCGGATCTGCACGGGTTGCCAAAGGATGCTGCCGAGCGCGCGACCGTTTGCGGACGCGCGGCGCTCGCTTATACTGCCGCAGGAAGCGGCAAGGGCGCGACCGAGGAAAAACGCCGGCAGGATTTGCTCCAGAAAGTCGTCGACGCGACGAATTTCTTCAGCGCGACCGGGCTCGACGATGCAAAGGGCAAGGCGCTTCTCGGCGATCTCAAGGCGACGTTGGCAGGTGGCAACTGGCTTGCGACGCTCAACAATTGCAAGGCGGCCTATGCACTCGGCGACGCCGAGCCGTTGCCGAAGCTGCCCGACGATCCAGAGACAAAGCCCGCCGCCTGCGCTGCGGTCGCAGTCGCCTCGGCGTTTGGCGACGGCACGATGGATATTGCGACAATCCAGAAGAAGGTGCTGACCAATCCGCAGTCCTCCTATTTCCTGATCGCCGCGGCAGGGCAGGATGGCGGGCTCGCCGCTGCGCAGAATGCCATGGCCTCGCAGATCGAATGGGCAATCGGATCGGGCGCGGTCGGGCCGCTGACCGATGCGTGTCTCAAGGAATATCCCAAGGCCGCGGCGACCACTGCGGTCGCCCTACCCGCCGACGCTGGCCAAGCGGCCGCGGCGTGCAGCTTCAGCGTCGGGCTATTCCGCGAGATGACGGGCACCGAAGGCGACACGGCCAAGGCGGTACAAAAGAAGATGGCGACCGCGAACGTGATTCCTGATCTGGAACTCGCGACGAGCTCCAAAAAGCTGATCGCGCAGGCGCTGGATCTTGGCCCGCCGGCCAATGTGCTGAAAGCATGCGACGCGCGCTTCAAATAGCGGCTGGAAAAACCGGCCTGCGCTGCGTAGGTCTGCAAAGGGACAGGGGCGTCCGGCATTTGTCGGGCGCCCCTTCGCTTACGTGAACTTTCGAATGGGAACCGCATGAGCATCTGGCTGACCGCGATCATCCTCGGCATCGTCGAAGGACTGACGGAATTCCTCCCCGTCTCGTCGACGGGCCACCTGATCCTCGCGACCGAACTGCTCGGCTATGACGCGTCGAAATGGGCGGTGTTCAACATCGCGATTCAGCCGGGCGCGATCCTTGCGATCGTGGTGCTTTACCGGAAACTGTTCTGGGACATGTTTACGGGCTTTTTCCGTCGCGATCCGGTGGCGATCGCCTTCGTTCGCAACCTGCTGCTCGCCTTCATTCCGGCCGTCGTCCTCGGCTTGGCCTTCGGCGACTATATCGAGACATTGCTGGAGAACGCCGTCGTGGTCGCCTGGGCGCTGATTATCGGCGGCATCGGCATATTGCTTGTCGAACGCTTTGCAAAGCCCAAGGAAAGCGGCGGTGTCGCGGAGCTGTCGGTGCGCCAGTCGATCATCGTCGGCCTCGTCCAGTGCATCGCGATGATCCCGGGCGTCAGCCGTTCAGGGGCGACGATCATGGGCGCGATGGCGCTTGGTATCGATCGCAAGACCGCTGCCGAATTCAGCTTCTTCCTCGCGTTGCCGACGCTGACCGGTGCAACCGTGCTGCAACTTGCCAAGCACCATGACGCCATCACCAGGAATGACATCGGGCTGATCGCGGTCGGGGCCTTCGTGTCCTTCCTCGTCGCATGGGCCGTGATCAAGGCGTTCCTCGCGGTGGTCACCCGCTATGGCTTTGCGCCCTTCGCCTGGTATCGAATCATCGTCGGCATCGCCGTGCTTGCATGGCTCGCCGCTAGATAGGGCCGGTATTTTACTATTTGCGAAAGATAATTGCGCAGCGCGCAAAATTGCGTCCTGCTCGCCGAATTTAAGGTCAGTATTATTGACCTATATCGCATTTCGTCCGTGACAGGCGCTTTCCGGCCATGCAATCGCCCCTTTCCAGAAGGGGATATCGCATGGCTTCCGATCGCATGCTCCAGTTTGTGGAGCGTGACCAATCCTATCCGGACAAGCGTTCCGCCGAGGAGCGCGCACGGGATTTCCGCGAAATCGCCGAGCGCTATGCGGCGCCCGACGCCGATGCGCAGTCCGCGCGCTGTTCGCAATGCGGCGTCCCCTATTGCTCGGTGCACTGCCCGCTGCACAACCACATCCCCGACTGGCTGCGCCTGACCGCCGAAGGGCGGCTGCGCGAAGCTTATGAACTGAGCAACGCGACCTCGACGATGCCCGAAATCTGTGGCCGCATCTGCCCGCAGGACCGCCTGTGCGAAGGCAATTGCGTGATCGAATTTTCGGGCCACGGTGCCGTGACCATCGGCAGCGTCGAGAAATATATCACCGACACCGCCTGGGCCGAGGGCTGGGTCGAGCCGGTCCACCCGGGCAAGCCGACGGGCCAGTCGGTCGGCATCATCGGCGCAGGCCCCGCGGGGCTGACCGCCGCCGAATATCTGCGCGTTCAGGGTCATGAGGTCCATGTCTATGACCGGCACGATCGCGCAGGCGGCCTCCTGACCTATGGCATCCCCGGCTTCAAGCTTGAGAAGGATGTCGTGATGCGCCGCGTCGAGCGGCTCGAAGCGGGCGGAATCCATTTCCACCTCGGCTTCGCAGTCGGCGAGGATGCGACGCTCGACAAGCTCCGGCAAAAGCATGACGCGATCCTCGTCGCGACCGGCGTCTATAAGGCGCGCGAGATCAATGTTCCCGGCAATGCGGCCACGGGCGTGATCGCAGCGCTCGACTATCTGATCGCGTCGAACCGCAAGGGATTTGGCGACGAGGTTCCGGCATTCGACGACGGCAGCCTCGATGCGAAGGACAAGCATGTTGTCGTGATCGGCGGTGGCGACACCGCGATGGACTGCGTTCGGACGGCCGTGCGGCAGGGCGCGAGATCGGTGAAATGCCTTTATCGCCGCGACCGCGACAATATGCCGGGATCGCAACGCGAGGTCGCCAACGCCGAGGAAGAAGGTGTCGAGTTTGTCTGGCTCTCTGCCCCCGAAAGCTTCACCGCTGACAAGAGCGTCAAGCAAGTCGCGGTCGCCGGCATGCGCCTCGGCGCGCCCGACGCGAGTGGCCGCCGCAGCCCCGAGATCGACC
Source organism: Sphingopyxis sp. (assembly GCF_965227415.1). Lineage (GTDB taxonomy): Bacteria > Pseudomonadota > Alphaproteobacteria > Sphingomonadales > Sphingomonadaceae > Sphingopyxis. The sequence goes on from NZ_OZ245749.1 coordinate 1,558,364, forward strand.
CCGGCCGAACGTTCGACCTGCCCGCCGACATGGTGATCAAAGCGCTCGGCTTCGATCCCGAAGAATTGCCCCACCTTTTCGGGGCGCCCGACTTGTCGGTCACACGCTGGGGCACGCTGCGCGTCGATCATCAGACGATGATGACCAGCCTGCCGGGCGTTTTTGCGGCGGGTGACATCGTCCGCGGCGCCAGCCTGGTCGTCTGGGGCATCCGCGATGGCCGCGATGTCAGCGAGCAAATGGCAAAGTGGTTGAAAGTTAAGGCCGAAAGCGAAAAGAAGGCAGCATGACCAACAGGGGAAGGACCATGCCAATGTCAAACTGGAAATATATGCTGCTTGCCGGCGCCGTCGCGATCGTGCCCGCGCACGCTTTTGCTGCACCGAAGAAGGAAGCGCCGCTTGCCGAAGTCGTCGCGCCTGCCGCCGAGGAAAGCGAACAGAGCGAGGCGACCAACAAGGCCGCGATGGCCGACGCCAAAGCCAAGATGCAGAAGGAAATCGACGAAGCGATCAAGCTGATCGAAAAGATCTTCGGCGTCGACAAGCTTCCCGCGGTTCCGCCGGCGCAGCTCGCGCTGGCGCGGCAGACGACGACCGCGCTCGTCCCGCCGGGCAGCCTCGCGAAGATGGTCGACAACATGTACGGCAAGTTTTTCAAGGGCCTGATGGGCGAGCTTGGCGGCATGTCCGACCTGATGCTGTCGATCAAGACCGGCGTCGAAAGTGAAAAGATCGCTGCCCTCGATGACAAGAGCAAGGCGGCGATCGCCGATCTGTTCGACCCCCATCGGGCACAGCGCGAGGAGCAGGTGACGAATGTCATCAAGCCGCTGATCACCGAAGCGCTCGGCGATATGGAAGGCCCGATGCGCAACGGCATGGCTTATGCCTATGGCCGCAAATTCAGCGCGCAGCAGCTGACCGAAATGAATGCCTTCTTCGCGACCCCGACCGGCAAAGCCTATGCCGACGAGTGGATGGCGCTGCAGGCCGATCCCGAAGTGATGCTCGCGATGGTCAAGGCGGTGCCGCCGCTGATCAACAAATTCATGGATCGCGGACCCGAGATCGAAGGCAAGCTGAAAGACCTGCCAAAGGAACGGCAGCTTTCCGACCTTTCCGACGCCGAACTCGCAAAGCTAGCCAAGCTGATGAAGGTCGATGTCAAAGTGCTGAAGGAACAGCGCGACCAGTGGAACACGCCGGTCGAAGAAACCGATACGATAGAAGCGGCCGCCGACGGAGCTTTCGCGGACGATTCAGCTACAGCCGCCGCCGACGCTGCTGCGTCAGCGGCCGATGCAGCGGGTGACTGGGATCCTGCCTACGACCGCGAAAACTGGTCCGAAGCCGATCGCACGCGCGTCGAGGAACTCGAGGCATCGGCCAGCGAAGCCTCGTCCGCCGCTTACGACGCCGAACAGGCTGCCATCGCGAACGCGCGCAAAAAGCCGACATCCAGGAAATAGCCGGCCGCGGCCGTCAGGAAGATCGACATGACCCACTACCCCACCCCCGAACACGCGCGCCTTGCCGCCGACGGCATGTATCGCCCCGACCTTGAATCCGATGCCTGCGGCGTCGGCATGGTCGCGGCGACCGACGGCAAGGCCTCGCGCCGCGTCGTCGAGGCCGCGATCGAGGCACTGCGTGCAGTCTGGCACCGCGGCGCGGTCGATGCCGATGGCAAGACCGGTGACGGAGCGGGCATCCATGTCGATCTTCCTGTCCGCTTCTTCGACGACGCGATCGCGGCGTCAGGGCACAAGGTGCGCCCGAACCGCCTCGCGGTCGGCATGGTCTTCCTGCCGCGCACCGATCTGGATGCACAGGAGCATTGCCGCACGATCGTCGAGTCCGAGATCATCGACGCGGGCTTCACAATCTATGGCTGGCGCCAGGTGCCCGTCGATGTGTCGGTGATCGGCGACAAGGCGCAGCGCACGCGTCCCGAGATCGAGCAGATCATGATCGCAGGGCCCCTGCCCGACGAACAGTCGCTCGCCGAGTTTGAAAAGCAGCTGTATCTTGTTCGCCGCCGGATCGAGAAAAAGGTGATCGCCGCGCAGATCGCCGATTTCTACATCTGCAGCCTGTCGGCGCGCTCGATCATCTACAAGGGCCTGTTTCTCGCCGAGAGTCTCGCGGACTTTTTCCCCGACCTCACGAACAAGCTGTTCGAGAGCCGCGTCGCGATCTTCCACCAGCGCTATTCGACCAACACCTTCCCGCAATGGTGGCTGGCTCAGCCGTTCCGCACGCTTGCCCATAATGGCGAGATCAACACGATCCGCGGCAACAAGAACTGGATGAAGAGCCACGAGATCAAGATGGCCAGCCTCGCGTTCGGCGAGCATTCGGAAGACATCAAGCCGGTGATCCCTGCGGGCGCATCCGACACCGCGGCGCTCGATGCCGTGTTCGAAACGCTCTGCCGCGCCGGCCGCGACGCGCCGACGGCAAAGTTGATCCTTGTTCCTGAGGCGTGGGGCGAAGATGCCGAAATGCCCGACGCGCACCGCGCGATGTACAATTATCTCGCCAGCGTCATGGAGCCGTGGGACGGCCCCGCCGCGCTCGCGATGACCGACGGCCGCTGGGCGGTTGCGGGCATGGACCGCAACGCGCTGCGCCCGCTGCGCTATACGCTGACCGCCGACAACCTGCTCGTCGTTGGCTCCGAAAGCGGCATGGTCCTCCTCCCCGAAGCGAGCATCCGCAAGAAGGGCCGCCTCGGCCCCGGCCAGATGATCGCGGTCGATCTCGACGACGGCACCCTCTATGAAGACCGCGCGATCAAGGACAAGATCGCTGGCACGCACGACTATGGCACGCGCGTGAAGGGCTTCCGCACGATGGCCGATCTGCCGAAGGGCGGAAAGGCCACGCTGCCGACTTTCGACCGCGCCGAACTCCTCCGCCGCCAGGTCGCCGCCGGGCTCACGATGGAAGACATGGAGCTCATCCTTGCGCCCATGGTCGAGGATGCGAAAGAAGCGATCGGGTCGATGGGCGACGACACGCCGCTCGCGGTCATTTCGGACAAGCCCCGCCACGTCGCGCAATTCTTTCGCCAGAATTTCAGCCAGGTCACCAACCCGCCGATCGACTCCTTGCGCGAACGGCATGTGATGAGCCTGAAGACGCGCTTCTCGAACCTCGCGAACATCCTCGACGAAAAGGGTCAAAGCCCGCACGTCCTCGTGATCAATTCGCCCGTCCTCGTCGGCGAAGATTGGGATCGGCTGCGCGCGTATTTCGGCGATGCCGTTGCCGACATCGACTGCACGTTCAAGGTCGGCGGCGATGCGTCGACGCTGCGCGAAGCGATCGCCCGCGTCCGCCGCGAGGCCGAGGATGCCGTCCGCGCCGGGCGCAGCGAATTGTTCCTCTCTGATCAGGCTATCGGTGAAGACCGCGTCGGCATGGCGATGGTCCTCGCAGCCGCTGCCGTCCACACGCATCTCGTGCGCAAGGGCCTGCGCAGCTATGCCTCAATCAACGTGCGCTCGGCCGAAGTGCTCGACACCCATGCCTTCGCGGTGCTGATCGGCGTCGGCGCAACGACGGTGCAGGCCTATCTCGCCGAAGCCGCGATCGCCGACCGCTGGACCCGCGGCTTGTTCGGCGGCGAACTGTCGCTCGACGATTGCCGCCTGCGCTTCCGCAAGGCGATCGACGACGGCCTGCTCAAGATCATGGCGAAGATGGGGATCGCGGTGATCTCCAGCTATCGCGGCGGCTACAACTTCGAAGCCGTCGGCCTCAGCCGCGCGCTCGTCAACGACCTGTTCCCAGGCATGCCTGCAAAGATTTCGGGCGAGGGCTATCAGTCGCTTTTCATCAACGCGACCGAGAAGCATGAGGCGGCCTATGATGCGCGCGTCACGACGTTGCCGATCGGAGGTTTCTACCGCCAGCGCGCCGGCGGCGAGACACACGCCTATTCCGCACAACTGATGCACCTGCTGCAAACTGCGGTCGCCACCGACAGTTATTCGACTTATCTGCAGTTCGCGCGCGGCGTCGCCGATCTGCCACCCGTCTATCTGCGCGATCTGATGGAGTTCAACTACCCGTCGCAGGGCGTCGCGCTCGACAGCGTCGAGGCGATCACCGAAATCCGCAAGCGCTTCGTCACCCCCGGCATGTCGCTGGGTGCGCTCTCGCCCGAGGCGCATGAGACGCTGGCGATCGCGATGAACCGCATCGGCGCCAAAGCGGTGTCGGGCGAAGGCGGCGAAGCAAGCGAGCGCTATCAGCCTTATGCCAATGGCGACAATGCCAACAGCAACATCAAGCAGATCGCGAGCGGCCGCTTCGGCGTCACCGCCGAATATCTGGGCGCGTGCGACGAGATCGAGATCAAGGTCGCGCAGGGCGCCAAGCCCGGCGAAGGGGGCCAGTTGCCCGGCTTCAAGGTCACCGAATTCATCGCGCGCCTGCGCCACTCGACGCCGGGCGTGATGCTGATCTCGCCCCCGCCGCATCACGACATCTATTCGATCGAGGATCTGGCGCAGCTGATCTATGACCTGAAACAGATCAATCCGAAGGCGCGAGTCTGCGTGAAGCTCGTCAGCTCGGCGGGCATCGGCACCGTCGCAGCGGGCGTCGCCAAGGCGCATGCCGACGTGATCCTAGTCGCGGGCAACACCGGCGGCACCGGCGCCTCGCCGCAGACCAGCGTCAAATATGCCGGCACGCCCTGGGAAATGGGCTTGTCGGAAGTCAACCAGGTCCTCACCCTCAATGGCCTGCGCCATCGCATCCGACTGCGCACCGACGGCGGGCTCAAGACCGGACGCGACATCGTCATCGCCGCCATTCTCGGCGCCGAGGAATATGGCATCGGTACGCTCAGCCTCGTCGCGATGGGCTGCATCATGGTGCGCCAGTGCCACAGCAACACCTGCCCCGTCGGCGTCTGCACGCAGGACGAGAAACTGCGCCAGAAATTCACCGGCAGCCCCGAGAAGGTCATCAACCTGATGACCTTCATCGCCGAGGAAGTGCGCGAAATCCTCGCCAAGCTTGGCTGCCGCAGCCTCGACGAGGTGATCGGCCGCACCGAATTGCTGCGTCAGGTCAGCCGCGGCGCCGAGCATCTCGACGACCTCGACCTCAACCCGATCCTCGCCAAGGTCGACGCGCCCGACGATCAGCGCCGTTCGCAGGGGCCCAGCTTCCGCAACCCGGTGCCCGACAGCCTCGACGCGCAGATCCTGGGCGATGCCAAGCCGCTGTTCGAGCGCGGGGAGCGCATGCAGCTGACGTACAACGTCCGCAACACGCACCGCGCGGTCGGCACCCGCCTGTCGGCCGAGGTCACCGCCCGCTTCGGGATGAACGGCCTTGCCGACAATCATGTCCAGGTGCGCCTGCGCGGCACCGCTGGCCAGTCGCTCGGCGCTTTCCTGTGCAGCGGTATCACATTGGAAGTGTTCGGCGACGCGAACGACTATGTCGGCAAGGGCCTGTCGGGCGGCCGCATCATCGTGCGCCCCACCGTGTCGAGCCCGCTCGTCAGCCAGCACAACAGTATCATCGGCAACACCGTCCTCTATGGCGCGACCGCAGGAACCCTGCTTGCCGCAGGCCAGGCCGGCGAGCGCTTTGCGGTTCGCAACTCGGGCGCGAAGGTCGTCGTCGAAGGCTGCGGCGCGAACGGCTGCGAGTATATGACCGGCGGCACCGCAGTGATCCTTGGCCCCGTCGGATCGAACTTCGGCGCCGGGATGACCGGCGGCATGGCGTTCATCCTCGACATCGACGGCAGCTTCGAGCGCCGCGCCAATGGCGAATCGATCGTCTGGCAGCGGCTGGCAAGCGCGCATTGGGAAAGCGTCCTCAAGCATTTGGTCGAGGATCATGCGAAGGCCACGGGCAGCAAATGGTCGAACGAGATCCTTGCCGACTGGGACCGCTGGCGGGGTCAGTTCTGGCAGGTCTGCCCGAAGGAAATGCTCAGCCGCCTCACGCATTCGCTGAACGAAGAAGAGGTCGAGGTCGTCGCGGCGGAGTAGACCGGGGAACATCCACCGCGCCAACCTCTCGTTCCGCCGCATCCGATGATCCCATTCAGCCCCGCGAAAGCGTCGCCGATCTAATGGAGCCGTTTGGAATCCTGCATCCCGAAAGGATGACGCCATGCGCTTGACCCCCAATCTGACCTGGGCTGCCCTTCCGCTGCTCGCCCTCGCCGCGCCGATGCCCGCATTGGCCGCCGATCGCGAAGTATCCGGCGCCGTCGCGACGCTCAACGACCCGGCGGCACAAGAGCGCATGGCCGATACCGTCACCGCGCTCGTCGGCGCTCTGATGCAGATGCAGGTCGGCCCGCTCGCCGAAGCCGTCGCGAAAGTCGACCCCGAATCCGATGCCGCCTATATCCCGCGCGACGCGACCGTCGGCGACATCGCCGGTCGCGACCCGCATTATGCCGAGCGGATGGGCGCGGACGTTCGCGCCGGCACGCGCATGGCGGGGCAGGCTGCCTCCGCGTTCGCCGCCTATGCGCCTGTGCTCAAGGACATGGCGCGCGACCTCGCCGCGCAGTGGGAACGCGAACGCGCCGCAGCGCGCCGCTAGCCTATTGCTCCACAGCGCTGCGTCCATAGCCGTTGCGCGCAGCGCCCGCCTGCCGCTATGCGGGGTGCATGTGGCAACTCTACCAATTTCCGCTTTGTCCTTTCTCGCGCAAAATCCGGCTTCTGCTGGGGGAGAAGGGCGTCGGCTATGAATTGGTGCGCGAATCGCCGTGGGAACGTCGCGACGAATTCATCGATCTGAACCCGGCGGGGCGCACCCCCGTGATGGTCGATCAGGCGCGCGGCCAGGTGCTGATCGACAGCAGCGCTATCGCCGAATATTTCGAGGAAACCGTCGAAGGCAAGGCGATGATCAACGGCACCGCCGCGAACCGCGCCGAGATTCGCCGCCTGACCGCCTGGTTCGACCATGATTTCTATTTCGAGGTCACTGGCCCCCTGCTGTTCGAGCGGATGCAAAAGCGCATCGTGCATCGCCAGCCACCCGACGGCGGCGCGCTACGCGAAGCGATGAAGGCGGCAAACCAGCATCTCGACTATATCGACTATCTGATCGACCACCGCACCTGGCTCGCCGGAGCGACGATGAGCCTCGCCGACCTGGCAGCTGCGGCGCATATCTCGGTCGCCGATTATCTGGGCGGTATCGACTGGACGGGGCATGAGCAGACCAAAGGCTGGTACTCGGGCCTGAAATCGCGGCCTTCCTTCCGACCGCTTTTGGCGGAGCGCATGGAGATCGTGACGCCGCCCAAATATTATGAGGATGTGGATTTTTGACGCGCCACGGAATGCGAAGCGTTCCGAAGCGTCGACCCCCGCGAAGGCGGGGGTCGTTGGCGGCTTTGCCCGGCAGCTCCGCGTAAACCGACAGCGGCCCCCGCCTTCGCGGGGGCGACGTTTTCCTAGCAGCCCTTATATTTCCAGTTGCGGTCCTTGCCCTCGGCCACCTGCTCTATGATCGTTTCGATCCGCTTTGCCCGGGTCTCTTCGCGTTTCGCCTCGAGAACCCATTCGACATAATCGCGCCGTTTCCCAGGCGAGAAGGCGTCCCAATGGCTCTGTGCGGCCGAATTGGCCTCTAACGCCACGCCCAGATCGCCCGGCGTATCGAGTACGGCCTTCGGCTTCGGCGACGGCCGTTTTGCCTTGCCGCCGGCGGCCAAAGCCACCGCTTTCGCAATCATCGGCGCCAGCATATCATCGCCGGGCAAATCGTCGATTGCGGTCAGCTTCCCCAGGCTTCCCATGGCGCCTTCTCGCTCCGGCGTCCCGGTGACCTCGGCATGGCGCCAGAAACCGAACGCGGCGTGCGCCTTGAACGCCGCCATATTGGCGAGCGAGCTGCCACCCAGCGTGAAAAAGGGCATGCCCCATTTGATGGTCTCTTCAACCCCCGGCACCTCGCGATGCATCAGGTCGCGCAAATGGATCAGGATCGGCTGCGCGAAAGGCTGCGCTTTCGCGATATAGGCGTCGACGCGCGGGTCGCGGCGCGTCAGGCCGGCCACCGTGCCGCTACCAGATAGTTGAGCGCTTCGCTGCCGCCGAGCTTGAAGCCTTTTGCGGGCGAGGGCGACAGGCCAGTGCGGTCGATCACCTGAAGCCCAACGCCTTCGAGCATTTCGGTCAGCTCTTCGGGCTTCAGAAACTGGCCCCAGTCGTGCGTCCCGCGCGGCACCGCGCCGATCCGCTCGGCCGCCTCGACAAGCAGCAACTTCGACAGCGCGGTCCGGTTTGGCGTCGACAGGATCATCAGCCCGCCCGGCGCCAACCGTGCCGCGAGCTCGGCGACGAAAGCCGCCGGGTCGGTCACATGCTCGACGACTTCCATCGAGGTCACGAGGTCGAATGTCGAGGCCGCCAGCGCCGCCAGCTCGCCCGCATGATAAGCGATCGAAAGCCCCTGCCCTGCCGCATGATCTTTCGCTGCCGCAATATTCTCGGGCGCGGCATCGACGCCGGTGACCTTCGCTCCCATCCGCGCCAGCGGCTCGGCGAGCAGCCCGGCGCCGCAGCCGACGTCGATCGCGCTGCGTCCGCCGAGCGGATACCGCTCTCGCGCATCGACATGCCAATGCGCGTCGATCTGGTCGCGGATGTAAGAGAGGCGCACAGGGTTAAGCTTGTGCAGCATCGCTGACGAGCCGTGCGGGTCCCACCAGTCGGCTGCGAGCGCGCCGAAATGGGCGGCTTCATTCGGGTTGATTGTCGCGGCGCTCATGCAGGACGATGTGGCACCGTGCCTTCACAGGCGCAAGAAATTCTATCCGCCGCATACGAAGCCGGTCTTGCCTTCGCCCGCCCCCTTGCCTAACAGCCGGACGCCGCGGAAATCTTGGAAAGTTGCGGCCGAAACCAGTTTTGAAAAGGCAGGGCGAGATGGCGCGGATCGTGATGAAATTCGGGGGCACGTCGATGGCGGGCACCGAGCGGATTCGCACCGTCGCAAAGCTCGTCGCGCGCGAAGTCGCGAACGGCAACGAGGTCGCGGTCGTCGTTTCGGCGATGGCGGGTGAGACCGACCGGCTCGTCAATTTCTGCCGCGAAGCCAACCCGCGGTATGACCCCGCCGAATATGACGTTGTCGTCGCGGCTGGCGAACAAGTGACCTCGGGCCTCCTCGCGCTGACGTTGCAGGCGATGGGCACCCCCGCGCGCAGCTGGCTCGGCTGGCAACTCCCGATCCGCACCGAAGAAGCGCACGCGCGCGCGCGCATCCTCGACATCGACACCGGCGGCCTGCTCGCGGCAATGGGCCGAGGCGAGGTCGCGGTGATCCCCGGCTTTCAGGGCATGATGGACGACGGCCGCATTTCGACGCTCGGCCGCGGCGGTTCGGATACCAGCGCCGTTGCGGTTGCTGCGGCGGTGAAGGCTGATCGCTGCGACATCTACACCGACGTCGACGGCGTCTATACCACCGACCCGCGCATCGTCGCGCGCGCGCGGAAGCTCGACTATGTCACCTATGAGGAAATGCTCGAACTCGCGAGCGTCGGCGCCAAGGTGCTCCAGACCCGATCGGTCGGACTCGCGATGAAGATGGGGGTGCGCGTGCAGGTCCTCTCCAGCTTCGTCGAAGGCGACGAAGCTCCGAAAAAAGGCACGATGATCGTCAGCGACGAGGAAATAGAGGAACATCAGATGGAACGGCAGCTGATCACCGGCATCGCCCACGACAAGAATGAAGCGAAGATCATCGTCACGCGCGTCCCCGACAAGCCGGGCGCCGTCGCCAACATCTTCGGCCCGCTCGCTGCGGCCGGCATCAACGTCGATATGATCATCCAGAACGTCGGGCGCGAAAAGGGCGAGACCGACGTGACCTTTACCGTCCCCGGCACCGACCTTCTCCGCTCGATCGATCTGCTCGAAAGCGCGAAGGAAAAGATCGGGTTCAACCGCATCATCAGCGACGACAAGATCGCCAAGATCAGTGTCGTCGGCGTCGGCATGAAGAGCCACGCCGGCGTCGCGAGCACGATGTTCCGCGCGCTCGCTGACCGCGGCATCAACATTCAGGCGATCTCAACCAGCGAGATCAAGGTCAGCGTGCTGATCGACGAGGATGAGACCGAACTCGCGGTGCGCGTGCTGCATACCGCCTATGGGCTCGACGCCGACTAGGGCCCGCACGACAGATCATGATCACCGGCGAAAGCCGTGGCCCAGAAGCGACATCGCACATCTCATAGGGCCCCGCTTCCGCCGCGGATCACATTTCTTCTATTCGGCGGGTTGCAGCTCGCCACCCGCGCGGCGGCGCAGCCTCGCCTGCCCGATAAAATGAACCACCGCGATGTGTACCGCGAACAACCCGAACTTGGATGCCAGCGGGAATATCCCGATGAACAGCGGCCACCAGGCCGTGAAGAAGACCGCGACGATCAGGTTGAGGCCTGCACTCGCGAACATCAGCGCTGCCCAGATCATGCCGAAGCGGTTCATGACATCGCCGACCAGCGCCAGTTGCTCGGGCAGAATATAACGGTTGAGCCACCCGCGCCGCAGCATCACGGTGCCGACGACCAGATAGACGATCGTGGGCTTCGCCATCACGAAACGCGGATCCCCCGTAAAGAGCGTCGCCGCAGCCGTGAGGAGCACCGAGGCCAGGCTGATCCATTGCAGCGCCGCGACCTTCTTGCCGCGCATCAGCTCATAGCCGACGACCGCGATAGCGACGGTCGCTCCCGCGATGGTTGCGGGGACGATACCCGCGCCCGCGACCAGCAGCACGGCAAAGACGATGATACCAAGCGAGTCGAACAGCATCGGCCCGAGCGCGTAGAGCAAGGTTTTCATCCGCCAGTCCCTTTCGAGTCAATGTTTCCACTGTCAATATCGAAGGCATGGCAGCTAGAGTCAAGCCTAAATTGACATCGTCAACATTGTAGGTTTAAGCCGCGGCATGATTAAACCCTATCATCATGGCGATCTGCGCGCGGCCTTGCTCGGGGCGGCGGAAGAAATCGTCAATCGCGATGGCGTCGCGGGCCTGACGTTGCGCGGAGTCGCACGCGGGGTCGGCGCTTCGCATGCTGCACCGAAAAATCATTTCGACGATCTGACCGGCCTGCTCAGCGAGCTGGCGGCGATCGGCTTCACGCGCTTCGCCGACCGGATGCAGGCAGCCGCTGCGGCGCAGACCTCGCCCACCGACAAGCTCAATGCCATCGGCCGCGCCTATGTCGAATTCGCTCTCGCCGAGCCGGGCCTGTTCCAGCTGATGTTTCGCGGCGAACGCCTGGACAAGACGCGTCCGGCGCTGACTGCGGCGATGCAGCGCGCGTTCGGCACGCTGACGGGTTCGGTAGCCGCCACGCACGCTGGCGACCCGGATGTCGCGCGCGCCACCCGCGCCCATGCCGCGCGCGCGTGGAGCATGGTCCACGGCTTTGCTATCCTGCTGCTTGACGACCGCCTCAACCCGCTGCTCGACGCGGACGCCCCGCGCGCCGACGCGCTGGCGCTGCTCGACGACATGCTGACGCTGGACTGACGTCGCCCAGCATCGCTTGCGCAATTTCCGGACGAAGCGCATGCTGTTGGCTGGTGGCGCCATTGCTTCCTGACCCATTGGGAGCCGAGCTATGACCTTTACCGGTAAATTGCTGACGACCGTGGCGCTCGCGCTGGCAAGCGTGCCCGCTGCAGCGCAGGTGCCACCCTTTCCATCGACCTTCCAGTCGCAGGAGATTGCGGCGAACGGGACCATCCTGCACGTTCGCGTCGGCGGCAAGGGACCCGCGGTCGTCCTGCTCCACGGATATGGCGAGACCGGCGATATGTGGGCGCCGCTCGCCGCCAGCCTGGCCAGGAACCACAGGGTTATCGTTCCCGACCTGCGCGGCATGGGACTGTCGGCGCATCCGGAGGGGGGCTACGACAAGGCGACACAGGGGCGCGACATCGCCGCCGTGCTCGACAGCCTCAAGATCGGCAAATTCGCTCTCGTCACGCACGACATCGGCAATATGGTCGGCTTCGCGCTCGCGACCCAGCACCCCGATCGCGTCACCCGCTTCGCGCTGCTCGACGCCCCGGTTCCGGGCGTAGGACCGTGGGACGAGATCTTGAAGAACCCGCTGCTCTGGCATTTTCGCTTCGGCGGCCCCGATATGGAGCGGCTCGTCGCCGGGCGCGAGCGCATCTATCTCGACCGCTTCTGGAACGAGTTTTCGGCCGATCCCAAGAAGTTCGACGAAGCCTCACGCGAACATTATGCCAAACTCTATGCGCTGCCCGGCGGCATGCATTCGGGCTTTGCGCAGTTCGCCGCCTTCGATCAGGACGCCATCGACAATCGCGCCTGGCTTGCGACCGGCAAGCGGCTGACGATGCCGGTACTCGGGATCGGCGGCGCCAAATCATTCGGCCCGACGATGGCGCTCGTCATGCGCTTCGCGGCCACCAATGTCAGCGAAGGTGTGATCGCCGACGCGGGCCATTGGCTGATGGAAGAACAGCCCGACGCGACGGTGAAGATGGTCGTCGGTTTCCTCGACGCGCCTTAACGCAGCCGCACCTTCGCGGTCACTGACAAGCCGGGACGCAGTTGCGCAAGCGCCGCCTGCCCCGGATCGAGCCGGATGCGGACGCCGACGCGCTGGACGATCTTGGTGAAATTGCCCGATCCCGGCTCGAAGGGCAGCAGAGTGAACTCGCTGCCCGACCCCGGCGCCAGGCTTTCGACCGTGCCGCGCAGCGTCTGCCCCAGCGCATCGACATAAACGTCGGCTTTTTGTCCCGGCCGCATCTCGCGCGTCTGCGTTTCCTTGAAGTTCGCGGTGACATAGATCGACTTCACCGGCACGACGGTCAGCATGCGCGAGCCTGGCTGGACATAGTCGCCGACCTGGATTCGGCGGTTGCCGACGACACCGTCGATCGGTGCGAGGATCAGCGTATGGCCGCGGTCGAGCTTTGCGAGCGCCAGCGCGGCGCGCGCTTTGGCCGCCGCCGCCTCGGCCGCCTGGATCTGGGCGGCGAGGATCGGCCCCTTGGCGCGCGTGACTGCGGCCTCTTCGATACTGGCGCCCAGATCGGCGCGCGAACGCTGCGCCGCCGACGCCGCGCTCACGGCGGTCGCCGAAACCTGCTCGGCATCGCGCTTCGGGATGAAGCCATCGACCAGCAGCGCCTCGTAGCGCTTCCGGTCGGCGGCAGCGCGCGCATATTCGGCGTCGGCCGCGGCGATCTGGGTGTTCATCGAGCGGACGTGCGCTGCCGCCAGCTTCTGTTCGGCACCCAGCGAGGCAAGCGTCGCGCGCGCCGTCGCGACCTGAGCATCGGCATCGGCCACCGCGGCCTCTGCCGCCAGCACCCGCGTTTCATAGTCGCGCACATCGATGCGGACGAGCGGTTCGCCCGCCTTCACTACCTGATTGTCCTTCACCAGCACTGCGGTGACCAACCCGCCAACGCGCGGCGCGACCTCGCTTGAGTCCGCCTGAAGATAGGCGTTGTCGGTCGATTCCGCCGTCGCGGGCGAGACGAGCCACCAGATGCCGATTGCGGCGACAGCCAGCGCGATCAGGCCGACCTTCCACGCTTTCCTCGGCAGCGCAAAGCCGCGGCGTGCGGCTTCGGCGGCGGGTGCGGCGGGCTCGATGGCAGTCTGCGCGTTCATTGATTCATCACCAGCAGCGTGGAGGTGGCCGTTGCCAGCAGCCGGCCCGCTGCGTCGGTCAGCTTCGCTTCGGTATAGGCAACGCGGCGGCCGATCGAGATCACCCGCCCCTCGGCCCGCACCGTACCGGTCGTCGCGGTCATCGCCTTCAGATAGGAGGTTTTGAGTTCGAGCGTCGTCATCGCCTGATCGTCGGCGAGCTGCGTCACGACCGCGATGCCGCAGGCGGAATCGAGCAGGGTCGCGGCATAGCCGCCGTGAACGATTCCCATCGGATTGAAATGCTGTGGCCCTGGCACCCCCTCGAACGCCGCCCAGCCCTCGCCCGCATCGACCAGCTGGAACCCCAGCGTGTCGCCGATCGGCGGACGTCCGCCCGCGGCGATCAGCCCCTGTACCCGCGCGAGCGTCATTGCGCCGTCTCCAGGCCATAGCGCGCGACGATGCTCGCGTGGGTATCCGCCAGCATCGCGTCGGCGAGTGCGGGATCGCCCACCGCGCGCGCCAGCGCGACACCGCCGACGAGCTGCGCGAGCAACGCATGCGCTTCGGCGTCCGCATCGCCATAGCCGAGTTGCGCGAGCGGCACCGCAAGGCGGCTGGCAATACCCGTCACCCCCGCGCCGAACCGCTCGCGCGTGTCGGCCTTTGATCGCGCGAAGTCGCCCGACAGCGTCGGCAGCGGGCAACCGCGATCGCGGCTGTCGCGGTGCGCAGGCGACAGATAGAACTCGACATAGGCACTCAGCACCGCGCGCGGATCGCCGTCGGCGTCGATCCGCTCGGTGCGCCGCCGCGCATCGGCGAACATCGTGCCGATCGCTTCCTTCACCAGCGCGTCCTTCGACGGGAAATGGGCGTAGAAGCCGCCGTGCGTCAGCCCGGCGCGCGCCATGATGCCGGCCACCGCGACATTGTCGGGACCACGCGCGCGAATCTCCTTCGCCGCCTCTTTCAGCACCCGGTCGCGGGTTTCTGCCTTGTGGTCCCTTGAATAGCGCACTTGTCGTCTCCTTTTATATGATACATATAATATAAAGACGACAGGACACAAGACCCATGGCCTCCATCCCGCTTTCCCCTGGACAGAATCCCGCCGCCCCCGCCAAGGCCGGGGACGCGCCGTTCGATCCCGCAGCGATGCCCAATGCCCGGAAATACCTGATCTTTGCGGTGATGGCGTTCGGCCAGTTCATGGCGCTGATCGACATTCAGATCGTCGCGGCATCGCTCAACGAAGTGCAGGCGGGACTCAGCGCCGGACCCGACGAAATCAGCTGGGTGCAGACCGCCTATCTGATGGCCGAGCTCGTCATGATTCCCTTTTCGGCCTTCCTCGCGCAGGCGCTGTCGACGCGCTGGCTGTTCGCGGGATCGGCGGCGCTCTTCACGCTCGCGAGCATCGCGTGCGGCTTTGCGTGGAACATCGAATCGATGATCCTGTTCCGCGCGATTCAGGGCTTCGTCGGCGGCGCGATGATCCCGACGGTGTTCGCGACCGGCTATATGCTGTTCCAGGGCAAGCAGCGCGCGATGATCCCGGCGATCCTGGGCATGGTGTCGGTGCTCGCGCCGACGCTTGGCCCGACGGTCGGCGGCTGGATCACCGACGCGCTCGGCTGGCGCTGGGTCTTTTTCATCAACGTCGCGCCGGGCGCGATGGTGACGCTGCTGATCCTGTCGCTCGTCCGCGTCGACAGGCCGAACCTGCCGATGCTGCGCCGCATCGACTGGGTGCATCTGGGGTCGATGGCGGTGTTTCTTGCCGGGCTCGAATATGTGCTCGAAGAAGGCCCGAAGCATGACTGGTTCGGCGAGCCGTCGATCGCGATCGCGGCCTGGCTATCGCTCGTCGCCTTCGGCCTGTTCCTCGAACGCTCGTTCCGCTCGGAAGGGCCGATCGTCAAGCTCTCGCCCTTTCGCGTGCCGACCTTCGCCTTCGCCTGCCTGTTCAATCTGGTGATTGGTTTCGGCCTCTATGCCAGCACCTATCTGATCCCGATCTACCTCGGCCGCGTGCAGGGCTATAATGCATCCGAAATCGGCACGACGGTGTTCATCGCCGGCATTGCCCAGCTGCTCGGCGTACCGATCGCCGCGGCGCTGTCGCAAAAGGTCGACCAGCGGATCGTCATAACCTTCGGGCTCGGCCTGTTCGCGGTCGGCCTCTGGATGTTCAGTTTCATGACCCCCGAATGGGGCTTTGCCGCGCTGTTCTGGCCGCAGGTCGTGCGCAGCTTCGCGATCATGCTGTGCATCGTGCCCTCGGTCGGACTCGCGCTCGGCAATTTCGAGGGGCCGGAGCTGCGCTATGCCTCAGGCCTGTTCAACCTGATGCGCAACCTCGGCGGCGCGATCGGCATCGCGCTCGTCAACACCTGGCTCGGCGACAATCTGCGCCTCCACGCGCTGCGTCTGTCCGAAGCGCTCGGTCGCGGCGGCGATGCAGCGCGTGAGGCGGCGGCGGGTCTGACGCAAGGCATCGGCCAATATGTCACCGACCCCGCGCTTGCCGCGCAAATGGCGAACGGCGTGCTGGCGCGCATCGTCGGCCGCGAGGCGTTGACCCTGGCGTTCGACGACGTCTTCCGCCTGATGTCGTACATCTTCCTTGCCGCGCTGGTGATGGTTCCGTTCTGCAAACCGCCGCCGATCGGCGGCCCGGCACCAACCGACGCGCACTAAAAAGAAAGACCCGCCCCCAAGCCCATGTCCCCGGGGGCGGGTCCGCGACCCATCGCCTGGCTATGCGCTCAGGCGAGGTCGAACCGGTCGGCGTTCATCACCTTGGTCCAGGCCTTGACGAAGTCCTTCACGAACTTTTCTTCGTGACCCGTCTCGGCATAAACTTCCGCCACCGCGCGGAGTTCCGCGTTCGACCCGAAGATCAGGTCGGCGCGCGTCGCGCGCCATGTCTCGCCGCCGCCGGCGCGGTCGGTCGCCACATAGTCCTGGTCGTCCGATCCTTCGACCGCCTTCCAGACATTGGTCATGTCGAGCAGGTTGACGAAATAATCGTTGGTCAGCTGCCCCGATCGCTTGGTGAAATGGCCATGGCCGCGATCGCCGTGGTTGGCGCCGAGCACCCGAAGTCCGCCGATCAGCACGGTCAACTCGGGCACCGAAAGGCCAAGCAAGGATGCGCGGTCGAGCATCATTTCCTCGGTCTTCACCGCCAGCTTCTTTTTGCCGAGATAGTTGCGGAAAGCGTCGGCTTCGGGCTCCATCACCGCAAAGCTGTCGGCATCGGTCTGCTCTGCGCTCGCGTCGCCGCGACCCCCGGTGAAAGGCACCGCAACGCCAAAGCCCGCATCCTTGATCGCCTTTTCCAGGCCGACGACGCCGCCCAGCACGATCGCGTCGGCGATCGACAGATTGCCGCGCAGGCCATCGAGCGTGCTCAGCACCTTGCCGAGAATCGCGGGTTCGTTGACGTCCCAGTCCTTTTGCGGCGCCAGACGGACGCGCGCGCCATTCGCGCCGCCACGGTGGTCGGACTTGCGATAGGTGCTTGCCGATGCCCAGGCCGCCTTGACCAGTTCGCTGACCGTCAGGCCGCTGGCCGCGATCTTGTCCTTCACCGCCTTGACGTCGGCGTCGGACGGAGCGGTACCCGCGGGGATCGGATCCTGCCAGATCAGGTCTTCGCCCGGGACTTCGGGGCCGAGGTAGCGGACCTTGGGACCCATGTCGCGATGGGTCAGCTTGAACCAGGCGCGGGCAAAGGCGTCCTTGAACGCTTCATGATCGGTCCGGAATTTCTCGCTGATCTTGCGGAACTCCGGATCGATCTTCAGCGCCATGTCGGCGGTGGTCATCATCGTCGGGACCTTGACGTTCGGATCCCAGGCCGCCGGTGCCATATCTTCCGGCTTCTGGTTGATCGGCTGCCACTGCTGCGCGCCCGCGGGCGAATGGACGATCTCGTAATCATAATCGAGCAGCAGGCGGAAATAGTTCGAGGTCCACTCCGTCGGGGTGTTGACCCACGATCCTTCGATGCCGCTGGTCACGCTATGCTCGCCGATGCCGCCACTTTCGTGGCTGCTGACCCAGCCGAAGCCCTGTGCCGCCAGGTCGCCGCCCGACGGCGCGTTGCCGAGCAGCGAGGCGTCGCCATTGCCGTGGGCTTTGCCAAAGGTGTGCCCGCCCGCGGTCAACGCGACGGTTTCCTCATGGTCCATCGCCATGCGCTCGAATGTTTCCTTCATGTCGCGCGCCGACAACAGCGGATCGGGATTGCCGCCCGGACCTTCGGGATTGACATAGATCAGGCCCATCTGGATCGCGGCCAGCGGCCCTTCGATCGCCTCCAGCCCCTTGTCCGGATCGATGCGGGTCTGAACGCCCTCGTTCACCCATTTGTCCTCCGAACCCCAATAGATGTCACGTTCGGGTTCGAACACGTCGGCACGGCCGCCGCCAAAGCCGAAGACCGGGCCGCCCATGCTTTCGATCGCGACATTGCCCGTCAGGATGAACAGGTCGGCCCAGCTGATCTTGTTGCCGTATTTCTGCTTGATCGGCCACAACAGGCGGCGAGCCTTGTCGAGGTTGCCATTGTCGGGCCAGCTATCGAGCGGCGCGAAACGCTGCTGCCCGCTGTTGGCGCCGCCGCGGCCGTCGGCGGTGCGATAGGTGCCCGCGGCATGCCACGCCATGCGGATGAAGAAGGGGCCATAATGTCCATAGTCCGCCGGCCACCAAGGCTGGCTGTCGGTCATCAGCGCGGTCAGATCGGCCTTCAGCGCCCGATAATCGAGCAGCGCGAATGCCTTCGAATAATCGAAGTCGTCGCCCAGCGGGTTCGACGAACCATTGGGATTGAGGATCTCGGTCGCCAACATTTCCGGCCACCAATCCTTGTTGGTGCGGCCGAGCAGCGCGCGGACGCCGCCGGGCTGGTGGACCGGGCAGCCGCTTCCGATGGGGGTCTGGTCGTTCATGCAGTCTCTCCTCTTTTTGGATGTTTTGTGATCGTGATGCGGCAGGATGACCGGCGCATGACGCCGGGGCGGCGCAGCGGCCGCTGGGGACGTTCGGCGCTGGCAGGCGTCGAGTCGATGGCGTCATCCTTTCGTTCTGACCCGCGAACGATAGGCCTCCCCGTCCAATCGACCTAAACGAATAAGCTGAATTCAGTCATCGAACGAACCGATCAACGATCAGTGGGGTCTGTCGAGCGACCAGCCGCCCGGCGCACAGACGCCACGCCCCGGCGAAAGCATGCAACATGTTGATCGGACACGGGTTGCTGAAGTGTCGCAACGTGATGGCACGGCGCGGCAAAAGGAGATGCAAAGTGGCTGATACCCCCAACCAGCAGAACCAGAAAAACCCGCAGGCTGATCGCGACGAAGAGCAACGCCGCCAGCAGCAGCAGCAGGCCGGCAAGGACGGCCAGCAGGGTGGCCAGCGCTCCGATCAGGACCGCGACAAGAACCCGCAGCAGCGCTGATCGTCAGGCTGCATGAGAAAGGGGCCGCTCCGGATGGAGCGGCCCCTTTTCTTTTTTGGCTTAGTCAGAGAGGATCAGAAGCTGACTTTGACCGTCCCGCCCCAGGTCCGCGGATCGCCCGGTTGGCCGGCGATCAGGCCGACGTTGCCCGGCGCGACCTGCAACGTCTCGATGTAATTCACGTCGAAAGCGTTGCGGACCCAGCCGAAGATGTCGATGCCGTCGCCGCGAAAGCCGACGCGGAAATTGGTCAGGGCATAGCCCTTCACGTCCGTATAGATCGACGGCGACGCGTTCGAATTCCAGTGCGAACGGTAATTCCCGTCGACGCCCAGATAGACCTGCCCCTCCTTCGCCAGCAGCGTCACCGGAGCATTGGCTTCGGCGCCGTAGGAAAAGGCCCATTTCGACACGCCCGGCAGGCGCTGGCCCGATATGTCGCATTGCCGGGGGCTCAGCGTGTTCGGAATGCCCGCGTTCGAATAATCGGGAACCGCGTTGGCCGGCTGGAACGTACCGCCCGAAAGCTCGGGCGGGCACGGCGCGCTGAGAAATTTCTTGTATTTGGCATCGGTATAGGCGCCGTTGGTATAAGCGGTGAACCGGTCGCTCGCGCGGATTTTGAAATCCGCCTCGATACCCTGCGAAACAACTTTCTCTGCGTTGGCAAGATAGCCGCGCACCGTGCCGAACTGGCCGCCGTTCACCGTTGCCTGGAAATTCTTGATCTCGGTGCGGAACGCCGTGAGGTTCAGGGTCGCCAGGCGGTCAAAGAACTGCGTCTTGAGCCCGATCTCGAAATGATTGACCGATTCGGGCTTCACCGTGCTCGCACTGAGTACGGGCTGGTTATTGCTGTCGAGCGGCAGGCCGTTCTGGTTGATGCCCACCGTCTTGAAGCTCTTGGCATAGGTCGCATAGGCCAGGATATCCGGCGTGATCTTGTAGTTGATGTTCAGATCATAGCTGAAGTTCCAGTCGCTGACCGACGGCTGCGTGAGCTGCGGCTGGTACACGCCGCACTGCGCGGTCAGCACGGGATTGCCAGCTTGAGCTGCCGTGCTGCAATTCGTGATGACCTGACCCGCGCCCCTGGTGACGACGCGCTGATAAAAACCTTCCTTCTTGTCATAGTTCACGCGAATACCCGGCTGAATGGTCAGTTCGGGCGTGACCTTATAGCTCAGCTGGCCATAGAAGGCGGCGCTGTCGGCCTTTAGATACTGCGTGTTGGCGGCGGTCAGGCCGTTCAGCACGTCGGGCCGGTTATAGACATTGTTGGGGTCGGTCGAGGGCGCCAGGCTGTATCGCGTAGCGTCGATGCCTTGCTGCTCGGTGCCCTGCGTGTCGATCCGCTGCCGGAAAGCAAACAGGCCGGCGACGAAATCGACTTTGTCGCCGTCGTAATTATAGCGGAATTCCTGGCTGTACTGATCCTGCTGCGACGGGTTCTGCGATTTGGCGACGACAGAGGCGCCGGTGAAGTCACGATCATTCTCGGGCTTCCAGTCCCAGAAACGCCACGCGGTGATCGAGGTGAAGGTGCCGGGGCCGACGTCCCATTTCAGGCGCAGCGACGCGCCGCCGATCTTGTTGCCCGCGTTGAGGCTGGCATCGATGTCGGTCAGGCGGTCATAGACGTCACGGCTCGGCACCGTGTAATTATACCCCGGATTGGCGGCCTGCAACCGGGCGATGATCGCATCATATTGACGCGTGAGGACGCGCTGGGTCCTTCCGACGCGGACAAAGGCGGTGCCGCAACATTCGGGATCCTGCTTGCTGTAGTCACCCGCCAATGTGATCGAAACGTCGTCATTGGGTTTGAACAGCAGCTGGCCGCGGAGGCCGAGATTGTCCTGCTCGTTGATCCAGCGATCGGTCCGCGTGTTGAACAACGTGCCGCGTCGGCTGGTCGTGGCGATCGCGATGCGCGCCGCGATCTTGTCCGACAAAGGCCCCGAAACCGCAGCCTTGGCCTGCCGGAAATTGAGGTTCCCGACGGTCACTTCCGCACGCCCCTCGAAATCGAAGGTCGGCTGGTTGGTCGTGATGTTGATCGCGCCGGCAGTGGTGTTCTTGCCGTACAAGGTACCCTGCGGCCCGCGCAGGACCTCGACCTGGTCGACGTCGAGGAAGTCGAAGGTCGCGGCAGCGACGCGCGAATTATACACGTCGTCGACATAGATGCCGACGCCTTGCTCGAAACCGTCGCTGGTCAGGCCGTAAGGCACGCCAAGGCCGCGGATGTTGACCGAGGTGTTGCGCGGATTGGTGGTGTAAACCTGCAATGTCGGCGCAAGCTGCTGCAGCTTCACGACGTTGAAGTTGCCGGTGGCCTCGATCGAATCCCCCCGGATCACCGAGATCGCCACCGGCACTTCTTGTGCGGTCTCCTGACGGCGGCGGGCGGTTACGATAATCACGTCGCCACGACTGACATCGTCGTCGACCTGATCGGCGGCACCAGCGGCCCCGGCTGCTCCGGCCGCGGTCGCGGCAATCTCGCCCGCTGCGGCTTCCTCTGCGAAAGCCGGGGTCGTGCCGAACGCGATCAGAAGCGAAAGGGTAAGCGACGACGCCTGCAAGCGGCGGCGAGCGGACGGATATTTTGCGGTCATGGCGATTATTCCCTGTTTTTTTGAAATGCTGCGCGAAAATCGCCACATCCGGCGGTCCGGTCTGCGGCGTTAAAAAAAGAGCTCCGTTTTCGGAGCCTGAAGATCAGTTCGGGTAACGGTGCCGCTCGGTCACATCGACCTGCACCAACCGTCCTTCGTGGACCGTCAGCTGGATCGCACCGAACTTCAGCTTTTCCAACGCGTCGAGCACAGTCTGGACAGCGCGCGGCGTGACCCCGGCCTCGTCCTTCAGCTGCTCTTTCGGAATGCTCATTTCATACCCTTCCCATTTTGATGAGTCGGCGCGACCGTATCCTAAGTGTTTTAGTAGACAATCACTAAATTTGCTTTGTGCGCCCAAAGGTGAAGTTGCTGCGCCGAATGGATTCAGGGTCGCGACCAGCCGAAGCGCTTCGTCGCCGAAGTGATTGCGCGCGCGTCCCAAGGCTGGCAAAGGCGCTCCCAATGAGCAAAATTAACGATCTGATGGTGCGCGGCGCCGAACTTCTCGGCAGCGATTATGCAATATTGTGCGGCGCGATGAGCTGGGTCTCCGAACGCCATCTGGTCAGCGCGATCAGCAACGCCGGGGGATTTGGCGTCATTGCCTGTGGCGCGATGACGCCCGATCTTCTCGATGCCGAAATCGCGGCGACCAAGGCGCTCGCGACGCGCAATTTCGGCGTCAATCTGATCACGATGCACCCGCAGTTGTTCGACCTGATCGACGTCTGCGCGAAGCATCGGATCGGCCATGTCGTGCTCGCCGGCGGCCTGCCGCCCAAAGGCAGCCTCGAGGCGATCAAGGCGTCGGGCGCGAAGGTCATTTGTTTCGCGCCGACGCTGGCGCTTGCCAAGAAGCTCGTCCGGTCGGGCGTCGACGCTCTGGTGATCGAGGGGATGGAGGCCGGCGGCCATATCGGCCCGGTATCGACCAGCGTCCTCGCGCAGGAAATATTGCCCACGCTCGCCGAGGAGGTGCCGATCTTCGTCGCCGGCGGCATCGGCCGTGGCGAGGCGATCGCCGGCTATCTGGAAATGGGCGCGTCGGGGGTCCAGCTCGGCACGCGGTTCGTCTGCGCGACCGAAAGCATCGCGCACCCCAATTTCAAGAAGGCGTTCATCCGCGCCTCGGCACGCGACGCCGTCGCCAGCGTCCAGATCGACCCGCGCCTGCCCGTCATTCCGGTGCGCGCGCTCAAGAACAACAGCACCGAGGCGTTCACCGCCAAGCAGCGCGAAGTCGCCAACCTGCTCGACGAAGGCAGCGTCGACATGATGGAAGCCCAGTTGCAGATCGAACATTATTGGGCCGGCGCGCTGCGTCGTGCGGTGATCGACGGCGACGTCGACGGCGGCTCGTTAATGGCAGGGCAATCTGTCGGTATGGTAACTTCGGAAGAGAGCGTGGCCGATATCATCGCAACTTTGGTGCAACAGGCCGAAGCCGCGTTGCACGCTCGGGGTTGATGCCGCATGCTTTTGCGGTTGGGGAGTGGATCCATGAATTTGTCGCGTAAGATCATCGTTGCCGGCCTGCTCGCAAGCGTCGCCGCCTGTGCGCCCAAGCCCGTTGCCCCGCCGCCCCCGCCGCCGCCGCCGGTCGTCGTCGTCATCCCGCCGCGCCCGCTGCCGCCGGGCAACGCGTCGCTGACGCAGCTCCTGCCTGGCCGCAGCATCGACGGCCGCTTCGTGACGGCGAACAGCAACATCTCGGGCGACCGGGCTTTCTGGCAGCTCAAGATCGGGCTTAATGTCGCCGCGATCGGATGCCGCGGGCTCGAGGAAGCGACGCTCGTGTCGGCCTACAACAATATCATCAAGGCGCACGGCAAGATCATCAAGTCGACCGAAAAGACGGTGATCGGCCAGCTTGGCAAGGATAATGGCACCAACGGCATCGCCGCGCGCGACCGCCTGTCGACGCAGCTGTTCAACTATTTCGCGCAGCCACCGGCGCAGCGCGCCTTCTGCGCCCGCGCCAACGAAGTCGCGCAAATCGTCTCGTCGACGCCGACGGCACAGGTCATTGCGCAAGCTCCGGGCCATCTGGCGACGCTCGACCAGCCCTTCATCGATTTTTACGAAGCTTATGCGCGGTATCAGCTCGATGTGTCTGCCTGGGACGCGAAATATGCCCGGCCACCGGCGATCATGACCGCGCCTGCGGCACCCATCGCGACGCCGGCACAGCCCGCCGCTTCGCCGACCGGCATCTAGCCGGGCGGCCCGGCGGCGCGCCGGTGTTGCTTTCGTGCAACGCCGCGCCGCTCAAGACACAGGGATTTCTTCGGTTCGTCGCAAATGGTGCGGCGCCCCGTCGGCAGGACGTGACGTCATGCCGCCGACGGCGCTGTGCAGCGGCGCGATAGGCGCCTGAAAACGCCGGGCGTTCGCGCCCTTTCGGTCGATCGGCGGCCCCGCCCGGCCTGGTGAGGAAAGCGTATCGCAACGCGCTTTACGCCGCGTTCATGGTGAATTTCCGGCAACTTTTCGACTCTCGCTTGGCCCTTATCGTCATCCCTGCCGGAACCGTCCGGTGTCGCTCGCACGAGCGTTGGGGGGAATTGGGAACATGACCAGATGGATCGGACTTGCCGCGGCGTGCGCGGCAACCTTGGCGGCTGCACCCGCAGCGGCTCAAACGATGCAGCAGGAACCGCAAGCGCCGGGCTATGCCGCCCCGAACCTGCGCCTGCCGCCGCGCGATGCGCATGGGGACTATCTAACGCCCAATCGTGAACTGACCGGTCACAATGCGTTCTGGAACCTGCGCATCGCGCTCAATGTCGCGGCCATCGGGTGCCGCCATACCGGATCGCTGCAGCTCATTTCCGACTATAACGGCATCATCGCCCGCCACGGCAACCTGATCCGGGCCGCAGAGACGACGGTGATCGCCCGGACCGGCGTCGCGGCGCGCGACAAATTGTCGACCAAGCTGTTCAACTATTTCGCGCAGCCTCCGGCGCAAAAGGAATTCTGCCGGGTCGCGGGATCGATCGCGCAGCAGGTGAACGGCCTGTCGAGCGTCGAAGCCGTGGCACTGGCGCCCGCGATGCTCGAGCAGATCGACCGGCCCTTCGTCGAATTCT
Organism: Sphingopyxis sp.; assembly: GCF_965227415.1. Lineage (GTDB taxonomy): Bacteria > Pseudomonadota > Alphaproteobacteria > Sphingomonadales > Sphingomonadaceae > Sphingopyxis. The sequence goes on from NZ_OZ245749.1 coordinate 1,583,226, forward strand.
ATCACGCCTATGCGCGCTATCAGGTCGATCTCGCGGCGTATCAGGCCCAGCGCGGCTATCAGCCGCGCACCGAGCCAGGCATCCAGATGGCCGCGGCCAAGCCTTGATGCGAAATTGACGTGCGGCAATAGCAACCGTGCAAAGCATCTGTTAGCAGGGTGGAGCGATGACAAACGCTCCACTTCCTCCTTCGACCGCCGCCCAGTCGGCACGGTCCATCCTGACCCGCCTTCACGAGGTGATGGCTGCTCGCACCAATGCGCAGAGCAAGCTTAACCAGGTCGTCGGCATTATCGGCGAATGCCTCGACAGCGAAGTCTGCTCGATCTACCTGCTGCGCGAAGGCGCGCTCGAACTCTATGCGACCCGCGGGCTGAAGCAGGAGGCCGTCCACGTCACGCGCCTCGGCCTTGGCGAAGGCCTTGTCGGCATGATCGCCGACCAGATCGAGACGTTGAATCTCGACGAAGCCGCCGCGCACCCCGACTTTTCCTATCGCCCCGAAACGGGCGAGGAACTGTTCCACAGTTTCGCCGGCGTCCCGATCATCCGCCGCGAACGCGCCGTGGGTGTCCTCTGCGTCCAGCACGCCGATCCGCGCCGCTATGAAGAGATCGAGATCGAGACGTTACAGACCGTCGCGATGGTCCTGTCCGAGCTGATCGCCAATGCCGACCTGGTCGATACTGCCGCGCGCACCGACGCAGCCAATGCCGACCAGTCGGCGCAGCGCCTGTCCGGGCAAAAGCTCGTCGACGGCATGGGCGCCGGCGTCGCGGTGTTCCACCAGCCGCGCATCACGATCGAGCATACCGTTGCCGACGATACCGAGGCTGAACGCCACCGCGTCTATGCCGCGTTCGACAAGATGCGCGAACAGATCGACCGCATGGCGAGCTCGGCCGAATTCGGCGTCGGCGGCGAGCATGAAGAGGTCATCCAGACCTACAAGATGTTCGCCTATGACGAGGGTTGGTCACGCCGGATCAACGAAGCGATCGACAGCGGGCTGACCGCCGAGGCGGCGATCGAGCGCGTCCAGCAACGCACCCGCATGCGGATGCGCCAGATCGACGACCCGCTGCTGCGCGATCGCATGCACGACCTCGAAGATTTGTCGAACCGGCTGATCCGGATCGTGTCGGGGCAGATGGGTACCGCTGCGCAAGTGGGTTTGCGCCACGATTCGATCCTCATCGCGCGCAATCTCGGCCCCGCCGAACTGCTTGAATATGATCGCCGCCGCCTGAAAGGCGTGGTGCTGGAGGAAGGCTCGCTGACCGCGCACGTCATTATCGTCGCGCGCGCGATGGGCGTCCCCGTGATCGGCCGCGTCAGCGACGTCCGCACGTCGATCCGCGAAGGCGACCTGCTGCTGCTCGACGCGGGTGCAGGCACCGTACAGGTCCGCCCGACCCAGGCGGTGCAGGAAGCGTTCGACGGCAAACTTGAAATTTCCCAGAAGCGCCGCGCCAACCTTGCGGCGCTCCGCGACCTTCCCGCGGTTACCAAGGACGGTGTGCCGATCGAGCTGATGATCAACGCGGGCCTCCGCGAAGATATCGCCGCGCTCGACCTGACTGGCGCGCGCGGGATCGGGTTGTTCCGCACCGAATTCCAGTTTCTCGTCTCGGCAACGCTTCCGTCGCGCGACCGTCAGCAGCGACTGTATCGCGATGTCCTCGACGCCGCGGGTGACCGGCCGGTGATCTTCCGCACCGTGGACATCGGCGGCGACAAGGCGCTGCCCTACATGAACACCGACACGGCGCTGGAGGAAAATCCGGCGATGGGCTGGCGCGCGCTGCGCCTCGCGCTCGAACGCGAAGGCCTGCTGAAGGTACAGGCGCGCGCGCTGATGGAGGCGGCCGCCGGCCGCACGCTCAACGTGATGTTCCCGATGGTGTCGGAGCCCTGGGAATATGAGGCGGCGCGCGACCTGTTCGTCGGCCAGCGCGCATGGCTTGCCAGCCATAACAAGAAGCTGCCCGTCGCGATCCGCTATGGCGCGATGCTGGAGGTTCCGGGCCTCCTCGAAACGCTCGACCTGATGCTGCCGCACCTCGATTTCCTTTCGATCGGGACCAACGATCTGACCCAGTTCCTCTTCGCTGCCGACCGTGCGCATCCGCGGCTCGCCGAGCGCTACGACTGGTTGTCGCCGACGGTGATGCGCTATCTCGCGCGCGTCGTGCGGACGGTCACGGGATCGAAGGTGGCGCTGGGCGTATGCGGCGAGATGGGCGGGCGGCCTCTGGAAGCCATGGCGCTGCTCGGCATCGGCATCGAACGGCTGTCGATCACACCCGCGGGCGTCGGCCCGGTGAAGGCGATGATCCGCTCGCTCGACCTTGGCAAGCTGCGCGCCGATATCGGACAAATCCTCGCCCAGCCCGCGGCCAACCCGCGCGGCCAGTATCTCGACTGGGCAAATGCGCATCAGGTCGATCTCAGCGATACGGGCGAATAACCTTCGGGGTAATTGCGCTGTCATAAATGTTTATGATATGTTCTCGTCGCACAAGATGAGGAGAGAGCGATGAGTGATTCCCCCGACCGCGCCAGCGGCCAATGCCATTGCGGCGCAATCCGCTATTCGATGCCGACGGCGGTCGATCATCACGCGCTTTGCCACTGTCAGGATTGCCGCCGCCACGCCGGCGCTCCGATGGTCGGCTGGGCGATGGTGAACCACGCTGATTTCGAAATGACCGGATCGCCCAAAATCTATGCCTCGTCCGAACATGGCCGACGCCATTTCTGCGGCGATTGCGGCACCGGACTTTTCTATACCAACGACGCCGTTTTCCCCGGCAAGATCGATATCCAGTCGGGGACGCTCGACGATCCCGACCTGATCCCGGCCGGCGCGCAAATCCAGGTTGCCGAGCGCATCGGCTGGATGGAAAAGCTCGACGAGATGCCGACGTTCAACCGCTATCCCGGGATGGATTGAGCTTCCGCGCTATCTGTCTGGAACCCGGCTTTCGCCGGGGAACATACTAAGGCGCCGTCCCGTCCGCCGCGACGATGGCGGCGACAAGCTTGGCGATATCCAGCCTTTGCTTGTCGTCGTCATACCCCTGCCGCACGACGATGATCTGACGCGAGGGAATGACGACCAGATATTGGCCGCGATTGCCAAAGGCGCCGAAGGCGTCGGCGGGAATGCCTGCCGACTTGTTGAACAGCCAGAAGCCGGCGCCATAGCCGAACGCTCCCTCGGGCTGCGGCCCGCTCGGCGTCGTGACGAAGCGGCGCCAATCTTCGGGCAGCAGGCGTTTGCCCTGCCACATTCCGTCATTCTGGTAGAGCAGCCCAAGCCGAGCGAGATCGCGCGCGGTGGTCGAAACCTGGCTTGAGAGGATATAGTCGCCATCCTTGTCATGCTCGGCGAAGGTGCGCGTCATACCCAGACGATCGAAGAATTTGCCCGGATCGAGTTCCGTGTCGCGGCGGATCGACGCGGAGCGCTCGTTCTTCTTGTCCTGCGCCTTTTGCAACGCGGCCTTCAGCGACAGGACCGCGAGCATCGTGTCATTGTTCGCATAGCGATAGCGCGTGCCCGGCGGGTTGAGCAAAGGCCATTGCGTCGTCCACTGGCGTACCGAGGCGCCGCCCATATAGATGGCATCGCTGCGGTTCCCCGCGGTGTCGCTCGTCAACCCGCTCGCCATGCGCATCATCTGCTCGGTGGTGATCGCCGCGCGCGGATCGCCCGGCGACTGCCATTCGGCGATTGCCGCCGGCGCTTTGATGTCGATCCAGCCGTTATAGGCGGCATTGCCGATCAGCGTGGCGGCCATCGACTTGGCGACCGAGAATGTACGCTGCGCGGTATGGATATCGTGTCCGCCCCGATAGCGCTCGACGACGATCTTGCCGTTCTTGACGATCAGCAGCGAGCTGGTTCGGCCGCCGAAGCCGCCCAGGTTCATCGTCGCCTGCTCGAACGGTGTCAGCCCGCGCGGCCGCGGCGGGATCGCATCCTTGTCGCCGATCGGCCACGGCTGATCGTCGAGCATCGCGCGGCCGTGATGGAGGAAGCCGGCGACACGGCCGGGCTTCGCACCGATCGGCAGCGTGACGCAGCCTTCGCCGCGATCCCACACCGCGACGCGTGGAGGCATGTCGTCGCGGTATGTGACGCTGACACTCTTCGCCTTGTCGTCGATATCGGCCTTGAGCGCGCGGACATCCGCCTCGATCTCGGGATATATGCCGGTGAGTTCGTCGCGCTCGATCGCGTCGAGCGGCTTGCCAGCGCCGTTCCACAGCGCCGAGCAGGTGGCGGCGGCGCGATAGCCGGCGGCCCATGCGCGGTTGATCTCGGCATTGGGGTCGGCCGCGTGCGCGGGGAATGCGACGGCGGCGAACACGACGCCGAGGATCAGGTGCCGCAGCATCTCAGGGCCGCTCGCCAAAGCTCGCGCGCTGCGCCTTCTTGGCACGATCCCACCACGCGCGGCGGATGACATCGGCGACGCGTTCGGGATCATCCGATCCAAAGCGGACGAGAAGAGCGTGCCAGCCTTCATAATGCGGGGTTTGCCAGAAGGTGTCGGGATCGGTTTCAAGGAGGATTTCCTTCTCGTCGGGCTTGCACATTACCGCGAAGCTCCCCGCCTCGCGGCCCGGCGACGCCAGCGCCTTTCCGTTGAGCTTGGGACAGGGAGTACCATAGAAGGAGAGCATCTCGACATCGGGAAGCGCGCACGCGAAAGCCACGACATCGTCCCAGCGATCGAAGCGGCGTGCCGCCATGCCTATTCGCTTCCCTGCCCGCGCCGCGCATCCCACCACGCCAGCCGTTCGGCGATGCGCTTTTCGAAACCGCGGTCGACGGGGCGATAGAATTCGGCCGGCGCCATCTCGTCGGGCCAGTAATTGTCGCCCGAAAATCCCTCGGGTGCATCATGGTCATAGCTATAGCCCTCGCCATAGCCCAAATCCTTCATCAGCTTGGTCGGGGCGTTGAGGATGTTCGCCGGCGGCGCGAGGCTGCCGGTTTCGCGCGCGGCCGCCCACGCCGCTTTTTGCGCCATGTACGTGGCGTTCGATTTGGGCGCGGTCGCGCAATAGAGGCAGGCCTGCACGATCGCGAGTTCGCCTTCGGGCGAGCCAAGGAACTGATAGGCATCTTTCGCGGCGAGGCATTGCACCAGCGCTTGCGGATCGGCCAGGCCGATATCCTCGCTGGCGAAACGCGTGATGCGGCGCAGCACGTAAAGCGGCTCCTCGCCCGCAACCAGCATCCGCGCGAGCCAATAGAGCGAGGCCTGCGGATCGGACCCGCGCATCGCCTTGTGCAGCGCCGAGATCAGATTGTAATGCCCGTCGCGATCCTTGTCGTAAACCGGCATCCGCCGGTGCAGGAACTGCGCGAGTTCCGCAGGATCGAGCGGTTCGGCTATCGTCACCGAGAATAGGGTCTCGACCTGATTGAGCAGGAAACGTCCGTCGCCGTCGGCGCTCGCGATCAGCGCCCCGCGCGCGTCGTCGGTGACGGGCAGGCGATGCCCGACCTCGGCCTCGGCGCGCTCGACCAATGTTCCGAGCGCCGCTTCGTCGAGCCGGTGCAGCACCAGCACCTGCGCGCGGCTGAGCAGCGCCGCGTTGAGCGCGAAGCTGGGGTTCTCGGTGGTCGCGCCGACCAGGACGACCGTGCCGCGCTCGACAAAAGGCAGGAACCCATCCTGCTGCGCGCGATTGAAGCGGTGAATCTCGTCGACGAAGAGCAAGGTGCGCTTGCCCGCGCCCGCCATTTTTTCGGCATCGGCGAAGGCCTTCTTCAGGTCGGCGACGCCCGAGAAAACGGCCGACAGCGGCGCAAAGCGCATACCGACCGCCTCGGCGAGCAACCGCGCGATCGTCGTCTTGCCCGTGCCGGGCGGCCCCCACAGGATGATCGAGGACAATTGCCCGGCCGCGACCATGCGGCCGATCGCGCCTTCTAGCCCGGTCAGATGCTCCTGTCCGACCACCTCCGCCAGGACCCTCGGGCGCAGTTTTTCCGCCAGTGGAACCGGACCCGCGGCATGATCGGGCTGCGCGGGAGCTTCGTCGCCGAACAGATCCCCGGCCACCGTTTCAGACCCCGCGCCGTTTCTTCTGGCGGATCAGGCGCAAATAGGTTTCGGCGACCGACTGGTTGATCGTGTCCCACTGATACGCCCCGCTCTCGGCAAGCGCCGCCCCACCATGCTTCGCCCGCAGCTCCGGATCGCGGCAATAAAGCGAGAGATCATCGGCGAACAAGCTGATCGCCCCCGGCGCAACGAGATAGCCGGTATGGCCATGCTTGACGATGCTCGCGCTGCCCGTTGCACGCGCCGCGACGACGGGAAGCCCGCATGCCATTGCCTCCAGCGTCACATTTCCGAACGTTTCGGTCACCGACGGGTTGAAGAAGACGTCGCACGACGCGAGCGCCCGCGCCAGATCTTCGCCGCCCTGGAAGCCGACGAACTTGGCATCCGGCAAGCGTGACTCGAACCATTCACCTGCGGGCCCTTCGCCGATCACCACAACCTGATGCAGCACCTTGCGCCGCTGGAGCTGGTCGATCGCGTCGGCGAAGACATCGAGCCCCTTTTCCATCACCAGCCGTCCCAGAAACGCAATGACGGGCTTGTCATCGACGAGGCCCCATGACTGGCGCCAGTTCATATCACGGCGTCGCGGGTTGAAGACGTCCCGCTCGACTCCGCGCGTCCAGATGCCGATGTCGTAGTTCATACGTTGCTGGCGAAGGACCTGTGCGAAACTTTCGGACGGGGCGATCAGCGCGTCGCACTTTCGGTACAGTTTGCGCAGCCAGGCGACGACGATCGGTTCCAGGAAAGACAGGTTGTAATAGCGGAAATAGGTCTCGAAGCGGGTGTGCACGGAACAGGCGACGGGTAATTTGCGCCGGCGCGCCCAGGCCGCTGCCTGCCGGGACACGCGGTCGGGGCTGGATATGTGGAGGATGTTCGGCGCGAAATTGGTGATATCCTCGCGCACCCGCGACGAAAAATGCAGTGGGATACGGTATTCGGGGCGATTGGGGATCGCCATCGAGGGCACGCTGACCAGGTCGCCGGTCGGCTCGAAATCGGGGTTGGCCACGGTCGGCGAATAAACGCGCACCGCAGCGCCATGGGCGAGGAGATAACCGACAAGCCGGTTGAGCGCCTTGTTCGCGCCATCGACTGTCATGTTGTAGTTGCCGCTGAACAGGGCAATGCGCAGATCGGACAGGTCCATCGCGCCTGCGCTAATCGCGTCGTCACCGAAAGGCAACGCCGCCGTCAGGCCATGATGCTGTACGGTTCGCCCGGTTTCGTGCGGCACATGCGCTTCGACACCCGCGTTTCCTCGCCTTCCACAATCGCGATGTCGGTGATCGACAGGCACTTGCTGCCGTTCGGTTCGGTATTGAGCGCGGTGATCGTCGATGACCCTGCCACGCCTTCGCGCGTCGGGCTCGTCCAGTTCGCCGTCGCGCCGACCTCTTCCTTTTTCGTCACGGCAACGGTCGCTTCGGCGGCGACTTTCTGTTCCTTCTCGTCAAGCTGACAGGCAATCTCGGCGACGAGAACGGCGCCGAACAACCCCGATACCGCAGTGCCAACGCCCTTTAGCCCCACCGCGCTGCCGGCAACGCCGCCGATCAGCCCACCGAGCGCACCGCCACGCTTGCGGGCGCGCTTGCATTTGGCATCGGGATTGACGCCGGCGGCACGCTTCGTCTCGTCCGCTTTCTTTTTTCCGGGCTTGTCGGCGTTTCCAGATGCGGCGACACCGGCCACCGAAGCGGGCACGGGATAGCCATTGCAGCCGGTGTTGAAGCAGAACCGGTCTGCGAGATAAGCGCGATCGGTCTGATATTGCGCCTCGACCCCTCGATAGGCGGCCAGGTTCGCCCCGTCGGGATTGGAGGCGGCATGTTCGGCCATCACGGACTGATAGAACCGATCCTGCGTGGCCGCGGAATAGCGCTTGTTGGCGCCGACCTGGGTCTTGTAGAGCGCCGAAAGGGCGTTCTGATAGGCGATCATCGCGTCCCGATACGGCAGCATCTTTTGGCGATAATAGGTGTCGATCGCTACCGTACAGCGGTTGATTGCGGCCGCCTGTTCGAACGGAGCCGTCTTCTTTCGGTAATCCTCGCGGCAATTGGGATAGCTATCGGTGTCGAGCGCGGGCCTTGCCGGCAATGCGGGCAGTGCCGGTTCGGCGACAGCAGGCGGGGCATAAGCCTTGTCGCCTTCGCCCGGCCGCGGCGCGTCCTGCCACGCGGTGGCAACAGCGCTGCTGGAAAGCAGCGCCATACCGATGACGACGAGCGCCGCTTTGTGTCGCGAGTTTGTCCGCATGTTCCGTTCTCCGCCCCTGATTTCAAAGGTTAGGCGGGAATAATCGTCCCCACAAGCTTGGTCAGTGATGCCGGTCATATGGACGGGGAGGATGCCACGATATTGTCTTGGTTCGATCGGTGGATTAGGGTCGGCGTCAAAGGGGGAGTTGTCGCATGCGCAGCTGGATCAAATCGGTCGCTGCATTTGCCGCGATGCTGGCGTGCACCGCGGCGACGCCACCGGGCATCGATCCCGACAACCCGACCTGCCCGGCCAAGCCGAACTGGTCCGACTATAAGACCATGGTGCTGACGCCGTTCAAGCGCAGCGGCGAACTGGTGCTGCTGGCCGAAGGCCGCGTCGACAGCGCGCTTCCCGCGCGGCTGGAAAAAGTCCTGAGCGACAATCCGTCGATCAGCGAAATCTGGATCCGCTCGCCCGGAGGCGACGCCCGCGCCGGCAATGCCGCAGGCTTGCTGATCCGCAAATTCAGCAAAAGCCGCCAGATGATTACGCGCATTCCTTCCGGATGGACCTGTTTCAGCGCGTGCAATTTCGTCTTCATGGGCGGCCGGGCCCGCACCATCGACCCCGGCGGCCATTTCATGGTCCATATGTTCACGATGACCGGCGACAAGGATGCCATTCAATCGAGCGTCGCGCAGGGCACCGAATCCACTACGGAACTGATCAGCGACGTCGAGCGGGAAGCCGCGCTGATGGCGACCGAGGACAATGACCTGTTGATCCGCCTCGATGTCTCCCGCGATCTGTTGTCCGACATCATGTATCGGCAAAAGGCCGTTGCCACGGGCAGCGACCGTTCGACGCGCCGCTGCCTGACCCGAAAAGAGGCGCTGCGGTACAATGTGATCAATATCGGCGGCGACTAGTCGCCGGTACCGGGCGGCGCCTCAAGCTCGACCTCGACCGGCGGATGAAGGCGGAGGCGGTGGACGCGGCGTTCGTCGGCTTCGGTCACTTCGATGCGCCAGCCGCTCGGATGAAGAAGGATTTCGCCGACCTGCGGCACGTGACCCGCGAGCACAGCGGCCAGTCCCCCCAATGTATCGACATCCTCCTCGACCTCGCCAAGCCGCGGGTCGATCGCTTCGCCGATATCGTCGAGTTCGGCGCGTGCGTCGGCTTCCCAGCAACCGTCTTCCGACGGGGTAAAGAGTGCGGTCGGCTCGTCGTCATGCTCGTCCTCGATCTCGCCGACGATCTCCTCGACCAGGTCCTCGATCGTGACGAGGCCTTCGGTCCCCGAATATTCGTCGATCACGATGGCGAGGTGCGTGCGCTGCGCGCGCATGTCGGCGAGCAGGTCGAGCACGTCCATCGATTGTGGGACATAGAGCGGCTGGCGGATCAGGTCGATCAGCGGCGGCGGCGGCTTTTTCGTGGCCAGCACCGCGAAGACATCCTTGATGTGGATCATCCCCACGACCTCGTCCAACGTCTCGCGATACACCGGCAGGCGGCTGTGCCCCGCGTCGGCGAACAGGGCGACGACGTCGTCGAAGCTCGCGCTTTCGGCAATGGCAATGATCTCGCCGCGCGGCACCGCGACATCGTCGACCGTCTGCTCGCCGAAGTGGAGGAGGTTGCGCAGCATCTTGCGCTCGATCTGCGAGAGGTCGCCCACGACGCTGCTACCGCGCCGCTCTTCGTTTTCCTCTTCGGCTTCGTCGATGACCTCTTCGATCTGCTCGCGAAGCGACGGCTCCTTCTCGCCGCCGAACAACATATGTTTGAGGCCGGTCCAAAGACCGGATCTACTGTCGTCTTCCGATCGGTTCGAAGACCCCTGGTCGTCGGGCATGATGCTGAATATTTCCCTGTTAGTCCTGATGGTCATATGGATTGGCGATGCCCAGCGATGCAAGCGCTTTCACTTCGAGCGCTTCCATAGCGGCCGCGCTCGCATCGTCCATATGATCATAGCCGACAAGGTGGAGCGTGCCGTGCACGATCAGGTGCGTCGCATGGTCCACGAGCGAAATACCCTTCTCGTCGGCTTCGCGCGCGCAGGTTTCTCGCGCAAGGACGATGTCGCCGAGCAGGATTTCGCCATCGTCGCTGTTCGCAAGGGTGATGAGCAGATCGGCCTGAACCTGAGGGAAAGACAGGACGTTGGTCGGCTTGTCCTTGTCGCGGAAATCACGGTTGAGCGTGTGGACGTCCTCGTCGTCGGTCAGACGCACCGCAATCTCGACAAGCGGCGCGGCGTCGGCCAGTCCGGCAAAGGGCGTGAGCGCAAGCGCTGCTGCGGCGGCCTCCGCAGCGCGCGCTTCCCAGTCGAGCGCATCGGGCCACGGTGTGGCTTCGTGGGTTTCGACGCTCAGCAACGAAAATCCGCCGAACCTGGAATGGCGGAAAGCTGCGTAACTTCACGCGCAAATCGCGTTTTGGGGCGGGCAGGGAAACGTGGGTGTCGGGCGGAATGGATCATGCTTCGACGCTATAGCGGCGCCGCAATGTAGGACAGCGAAAAATCTGCTGCCCAGCTCCGCTGCCACGGGTTCGGGGTGAGGAGCCGCCAACCTCTTCTTCCTCCGTCATCCCGGACTTGATCCGGGTTCCACAGGCGGTGGCACTGATGGATCCCGGATCAAGTCCGCGATGACGCTGATGGAGAATTGGCCGACCGCCGCCATCGACGCATCAATGCATGTGCTTCAGCTTGTCCGGATTCCGCATGATGTAGATGCCGGTGACCTTGCCATCCTCGATCTCGAGCGCCGTGGTCTGGAATTCGCCGTCGGCTTCGCGCGTGACGAAGCCCGGCAGGCCGTTGATCGAGCCCGTGTGGACGAGGGTCGAGCCATGTTTGCCGAACAGGACGGCAAGGCTGCGGTGCAACGTCATCACCGTCTGATAGCCGAGTACCGGCACCATCGCCGCGGGGCGCTTGCCGCCGCCGTCGGACCACATGCCGACATCCGCCGCGAGCATGGCGCCGAGCGCGCCCATGTCGCCGCTGCGCGATGCAGCGAAGAAGGCGTTGGCGATTTCCAGGCCGCGTTCCTTTTCCAGCTTGTAGCGCGGACGCGCATCGCGGACGTGGCTGCGTGCGCGCGCAGCCAGCTGGCGCGTCGCCGCCGCGTCGCGGTCGATCGTCTTGGCAACCTCGTCGAACTCGACGCCGAAGACATCGTGGAGCAGGAAAGCCGCGCGTTCGAGCGGGGAGAGTCGTTCGACCGCAAGCATCAACGGCAGCGTCACATCATCCTCTTCTTCCTCCTCGACGAGCGGATCGGGGAGCCAGGGACCGACATAGGTCTCACGGCTGTGGCGCGCGGACTTGATCTGATCGAGGCAGAGCCGCGTGACGGTGCGGCGGAGGAAGGCCGCAGGCTCGCGGACCGCGCTGCGGTCGGTGCCAAGCCAGCGAATGAAGGCATCCTGCACCACATCCTCGGCATCGGCGACCGAACCGAGCATCCGGTAAGCGACGCGGATGAGGAGCGGACGCAGCGGGTCGAAACTTGCCGCCGCGTCCGCCGCCTTATCGCTTTCGCCGCGGATGCCCTCGGGCGTCATCAGGCCGCCTTTACCAGCACGCCATTTTCGTACCAGAGGTCGAAGCCGACCGCGATGCGGTTCCAGCCGTTGATGATGTTGACCAGCAGCGTGAGGTTCACTTGTTCCTCCGGCGTGAAATGCGCCTCGAGCGCTTCTTTCGCGGCCTTCTGTGTGTGCCCTTCGGAGATGCGGGTCAAGGCGTCGGTCCAGGCGAGCGCAGCGCGTTCGCGGTCGGTATAGACCGGAGCCTCGTGCCACGCCGACAGCAGATAGATGCGCTGTTCGGTCTCGCCATGCGCGCGCGCATCGGTGGTGTGCATGTTGATGCAGTTGGCGCAGCCGTTGAGGATCGACGAGCGGATCTTCACCAGTTCGACGAGCGTCTTGTCGAGGCTCTTTTCGACGGCAAAGCCGGTCGCCGTCCACTGCTTTATCAGCGTCGGGGCGGCGGCATAGGGGTCGGTTACCTTGGTCATGTCATGGCTCCTTCTTGGGGGTTGTACCGACATGACGAGGCAGGGTCGGCGCGCGTGACATAGCGCGCGAATAAATTTCGCTCCGGCCGCATTTTTTCCTGCGCAGCAAAGCCAAGCGACAGGAAACATTGCGTTTCGGATAATGCGCTTTCCGGCACGGCGAAGCTGTTCTAGCATCGCGCCATCACTGATAAGAGGGGTCCGATCATGAAGTTTCTAGATGGTTTCACCGAACAGGCCTATGCGCTGCTCCGCATCGTCGCCGGCCTGCTGTTTCTCGCGCATGGCGTGCAGAAATTCTTCAACTTCCCGGTCGCTTTCCCGATGCCGCTCAACCCGATGCTGCAAGCCGCAGGCGCGATCGAGCTGGTCGCAGGCGGCCTGATCGTCATCGGCCTGTTCACGCGTCCCGCAGCCTTTGTGGCAAGCGGTATGGCGGCCGTCGGCTATTGGATCGCGCACGGCGGCAACGGCCCCTTCCCGATTGCCAACGGCGGCGAGACGATCGTGCTCTACTGCTTCCTGTTCCTGTTCGTCGCGACGCGCGGCGCGGGGATCTGGAGCGTCGACGGGGCGCGCGCGAAATAGCGGCGCAATCCACCTTTTCGTTACCCCGGACTTGATCGGGCATCCATAACGGCATCGCCGCAATGGACCCCGGATCAAGTCCGGGGTGACGAAAGGAAAGGCGTTGCACTTGCGATTTAATCGTATGCGATCTATATAGGGCTGAACCCAAGTGGAGATGCCCATGCCCCCCTCCCCCAAGGCCGCGCCGAGCGACCGCAATCTTTCGCAGTTCATCTGTTTCGCCGTCTATTCGGCGAACCTCGCGTTCGGGCGCGCTTACAAGCCGCTGCTCGACAAGCTGGGGCTGACCTATACCCAATATATCACGCTGGTCGCGCTCGCCGACGAAGACGATGTGACGGTGAGTGCGCTCGGCGAGAAGCTGTACCTCGAATCGAATACGCTGACGCCCATCCTGAAGAAGCTGGAATCGCTGGGCTATCTCCGGCGCCAGCGCGATCCCGCTGACGAGCGGCAGGTGCGCATCGCCCTGCTCCCGCCGGGCCGCGCGCTGGTCGATCAGGACCCCGGCTCGGCGCTGCTCGATGCGACCGGGCTCGGCGCCGACTTCTTCAGGGTGCAAGGCGAGATCGCCGAACTGCGCGACAATCTGGTCCGGCACAACAGGCGTGCCGGCGCGTAAACCAAGGGGCGGCCCTTGCAAGCCGCCCCCAGTTGCGGGCTTCACATGATGACGGTCTTCAAAGCGCCTTGGTGTTGGCCTCGATCAACGTCCTGGCTTCGGCGATCGCCTTTTCGGTGGTCAGTTTCTTCTCCTGAATTTCGTTTGCCATGTCGAGCAGGCGGCCGCTGATCACCGTGCCGGTCTCGGCCTCTTCCTGGATCGCGATGCCGCCCTTGGTGGCCGCCACGCGGTCCCACTCGGCGCGGACGGCTGTCCAATAATCCTTGGTCGCCGCCCAATAGTCGTCGGCGGCTTTCACGTCGTATTGGTCGTATTTGATATAGGTGTTGAGGACATATTCCTGGACGATGGGCACCAGCTTGCCGTCTTTGATCCCCATCTTCGTATTGTCCTGCCAATGGACCCAGCCGTCGGGCGAGGGCTGGTGGCGATTGATCGAATAATAGCGGTCATAGACGGGTTTCCGTACCGCATCGCGGCGCGCGAGCGGACGCCACGTCCAGTTCGAGCGCCAGCGGCGGACGCCGGCCTGCGTTTCGAACTGGCCCCAGCCGCCGTAACGCGGGCTGTCGTCGACCTGATAGACCGTCTGCGACCAGCGGCCGGTGCGCATTTTTTCGGGGACGTCTTCCCAGGTCCAGCTGTTGCGGTCCGAATAGACCAGCACCTTCGCTGGTTCATATTCCCAGTCCTGCCGCCAATGCTTGATGATCATGCTCTTGTCGTCGTCGCCGGTGATGACGAGCATATGCTGGAGGACGATCTTGCGGCCGGTATCCTCGATCACGCGCACGACTTCGTTGCCGCCGGACCGCTTGGGTTCGAGCACTTCGTAATTGGGGTCCCAGCGCGTCGATTCCTGCATGTTGAAACTGACGCGATAATTGCCCGCCATCGCCAGGATGTCGGCGCGGTCGGCCTCGAAATTGGCGGCGGCTTCGGTCGCCGCAATCGGCGGATGCGCGAGCGCGGCGACAGGCAGCGCCGCGGAGAGCAGCAACAGGCCGGCGGCGAACGAACGATACGTCTTTTTCATCGGTGCAGTCCTTCTTTTTTGATCAGAAGCGGAAGCTGAGCGACACGCTCGCGTTGCGGCCGGGTTGGCTATAGGCGTCGGCGATCGTCGTGATCGGCAGCGTCTGACCGCCGATAACGGTCGTGTTGGCGAGGCCGCGCGTATCGCTCCACCAGCTGTATTTATTGTCGAGGATGTTGAAGATCCCTCCGCGCAGCGTCAGAGCATCGGCAAGGCGCACATAGGCCGTGGCGTCGACGATGGTGAAGGCATCAGGGCGATAGCCGCCGTTCGTCCGCGACGCTTCCTTGCGGGCGCTGTGCGTCATGATGATCTGACCGCCGAAACGCCCCTGCGGCTGGCGATAGCCCACCCCGGCAACAAGCTTGAACGGATCGATCGATTCGAGCGGCGAGCGGATGTCGTCGGGATCGATGATATCGCCCTTCGCATAGGATAGGGCGAGCGTCGTATACAGGCCGGACGACGCTCGCCCCTCGAACCGCGCCTCGGCGCCATGGACGCGAACGCGATCGAGATTCACGAATTGGAAGATGGCGGGATCGGCGGGTGTAAAGCTGCCGTCGACCTGCTCCTGGCTGATGAAGTCCTTGTAGCGCGCCGAAAAACCGGTGATGTCGAGGCTGACGGCATCGTTCGAGAAGCGCAGCCCGCCCTCGAAGCTTTCGCTGCGTTCGGGACCCAGATCCGGGTTCGGGATCGAGGTGTAGCCCGACGCCAGGTTGGAGAAGAACTGATTTACCTGCCCCGGTTCGGGCGCCTTGAATCCTGTCGCATAGTTGGCGAACAGGCGCACTTCATCACTGATCTTGAACACCGCGCCGAACTTCGGCGACAGGCGCGAGCCGTCCTGCTTCGCGCCCGCGAAGGCGGGCAGCAACGGGTCGTCGTCGGGCGACAGGTCGTACCAGTCGAAGCGCAGCGCCGGGTAGAGGAGCAGGCGGCCGTCGGCGATCGAGACTTCGTCGCCCGCGAACAGGCCGCCGCGTGTGAAGTCGGTGCTGGGGAAAGCCCGCGTCGGGAAGGTCTCGCCGAAGGGCGGCACCGTACCGTCGCGCAGGCCGCGCTGGCGCGTCTTGCTGATATCGCCGCCGAAGACGAGGCGATGCGCGATCGCACCGGTGGTGAAGTCGGCGCGCGCGTCGGCCGATGCGCCGATTACCCGGTTCTCGAACGTATTGAGGCGCGTGCGGTCGGCGGCGGGGGTGCGATCCTCTTCGGTATATTGCCGATCCTCACCGTCCTGCCAGTAGAGCGCAACGCGGGCGAAATCGATCGCGCCTTCGCCTTCCCAGCTCCAGTCGAGCGACACCCGCTTGCGTTCGCCGGTGTCATTGGCCTCGAGGCGGTCGACGCTCGATGTGACGACGCCCAGGGCGTTGCGGGTCGCGGTCATGCCGGTCAGGCCATTCGTATACAGGCGCGTGTCGAGATACTCGCCGGTCAGACGGACCTTGTGACCGTTGGCCGGATCATAGACGATGCGCGCGAGCGCCGCGTCGGAGCGGCCATCCTGCGGATTGGGCCGCGTCCGCAGTGGACCGGTGTCGGCGTTCAGCCCCGACGTGCCGGTCGCGGTGGCACCACCCGACACATTTCCCTTATTGTCGAGTTCCTTATAGTCGCGGCGCGTATAGGCGGCCATCACCGACCAGTCGCCGCTGCGGCCAGCCAGAATGGCCGTCTCGCTGAACTCGTCATCGGCGCTGCTGTAGCTGCCGCGAACGAGGCCGCCGATGCTCTTGCCGTTTTCGAGAAAGTCCGACGGGTCCGAAGTGATGAAGCTGACCGCACCCGCCAGGCCGTCGCTGCCATAGAGCGCCGACGACGGGCCGCGCAGGATCTCGACCGACTTGATGAGGCCGAGATCGACATAGTCGCCGCGGCCCGACGCCTGCGCGCCGAAGCTGAAGCCGTCGGGGACGCGCACGCCGTCGACCTGGATCAGCACGCGGTTGCCGCCGATGCCGCGGATGTTGAAACTGTCGTTGCCTGCACGGCCGGTCGCGCCGAGCGCAGCGCCAAAGCGTGCGGGCTGGCGCTGGACGCTAACACCGGGTTCAAAGCGAACGAGGTCGCGGATGTCGGTCACCAGTTCGTCGGCGATCTGTTCGTCGGTCTTCACCGAAACAGTGACCGGCAGATCCTCGGCCCTGGCCGCGGTGCGCGTTGCGGTGACCACGATCAGATTCTTCCGCGCTACCCAATAGTCGCCGTCATTGTCCTGTGCGTAGGCCGGCGCGGAGATCGCGGCGAGCGCAAGACCCAACGCGCTGCCTGCGGCAAGGCGAGCGGCGGACGGCGAATATCGGATAGTCAAATATCTTCCCCTGCAGATTTGCGACTGACTCGCAATAGCGGCGCTTTAGGCAGGTGAAAGCGAGGGGTCAAGTATTTTGCTATTGCGACTCGTTTTCGTTTATTTCGAGGCAAATCTTGCTGTCGTCTCCGACATTCGCGCATTGCCCTGCTCCGCCCTGCGCGCCATGATGGCGCTAGGGGGACGGACCGATGCAGCCGCAGGTCTTCATCAGCTATTCGTCGAAGGACCGCACCGTCGCGAACATGGTGTGTGCGTTGCTGGAAGAGCGCGGGCATCGCTGCTGGATCGCGCCGCGCGACATCGTGCCCGGAACGTCATGGGGCGAGGCGATCATCGACGGACTGAAATCGTCGAACATCTTCGTCCTGGTCTTTTCGCAGCACGCCAACACATCGCCGCAGATCTTGCGCGAAGTCGAACGCGCCGTGCACCTTGGCCTTCCGATCATCCCCTTTCGTATCGAGGATGTCGTGCCCGAGCGCAGCCTGGAATATTTCATGAGCGTACCGCATTGGCTCGACGCGCTGTCGCCGCCGGTCGAGGCGCATATCGCAAAGCTGGGCGATGTCGTCGCGACACTGATCGCAGGGCCGACGCGCGACTATATTCCGGGCAAGCCACGCGGAGCAAAGCGCGTGTCGTGGAACAACGGGCTGGTGCGCTCGGTCGCTGGCGGCGCGGCGCTGGCGCTGCTGTTGCTCGCGGCATGGCTCGGCGGGCTTGCGCCGCCCGGCTCGCCGGTGGGGTGGATCGTACCGCTGTTCGCGCTGGCGATCCCCGCGGGCGTCGTCGGCAGCGGGCAGGTCCGATGGTGGACAAGGCGCGGAGTGCAAGGCGCATTGGCCGCGTTGCTGCTTGTCGCGGGAGCGCTCTATGGTTGGGCGTCTTCATCTTATGTCATCGCGGGCGAGAATGGCACGCCGCTTGTGCGCGGCACGGACTGCACGCCCGACGCGCGGCTGGTCTTTGAAACCGAGTGCCCCGACCTGCCCTCGGATGCGCTTGCCGATGCAGCCTATGATCCGGCAGCGCTGTGGACTGCGGATTCGATCGGGCGCGTCAGGGTGATGCTCGGCGGCGCGTGGGCAGCGATCGCGGCAGCGGCGGCG
Organism: Sphingopyxis sp.; assembly: GCF_965227415.1. GTDB lineage: Bacteria > Pseudomonadota > Alphaproteobacteria > Sphingomonadales > Sphingomonadaceae > Sphingopyxis. The sequence goes on from NZ_OZ245749.1 coordinate 1,601,256, forward strand.
CTGCTCGTGGCGGGATGGCTCGGCGGACCGCGCCGGCTCAAACAGGAGGACTAGGGATGCACAAGGCGCGGATGACGATGCTGCTCGCGGCGCTCGCAATGCCCGTGACGACGATGGCGAAGGCGCCGATCGACGCGGCGGGGCTGAAGGCGATCGAAACGAAAGTGCCTCCGCAAAGCTGGTATCCCGACGGCTATTACGATGTCCGCATCGCCGCCGAGGGTCAGATGGCCGACTTTCCGCGCGACAATCTGACGATGGACTGGGGCGACGGCGAGCCGCCTTCCTATGACGTGATCGACTGTAACGCCGAATATGTGAGCGTCGACGACACCGATCCCTTCACCGCCCGCTATGGCGGCGTCGCGCTGGAGGTTGCGCGGCTGCGCGCCGAATTCGAGCGGCTGAAATATCCACCTGCGGTCTATGCCGGACCGCTTCTCGCCTTCGAGAAAGCGAAGATCGAGGAAGCGAAGACAGCGCCCGACCCGATGACCGAGGCGGAGATAGCCGAAGCGACGGCGGATCAGGGGATGGCGGCCGGCGAGACCGGGCCGATTATCGATGCCAGTGACGAGGCGGCGATCGCGGAGGCTGCGGCAGCATCGGCCGACGCCGCGGCAGCCGCCCTCGCGGAAGATCTCGCCGACGGTGAACTTTACAAGGACCCCTATCGGCTCCTCGCCGAAGCGGTCGAGGCGAACCGCCAACGCCTCGCGCCCAAGCTGCCCAAAGTGCTCGCCGACGGCGGCTGCGGCGCAGGCGAAGGCAGCGCGGTCATCGTCAAGACCGTGCCGCCGCAGGGCGAAGTGCTGCTGATCAACGCCTTCGCCTTCAAGGTCTGCACGCGCAAGAAGCCCGATCCGTGGGACCGCTTCGCATGCAAGTGGACCGAGATCGAAACCGGCATCGAGAAGCAGCTTTCAGGGCGCTATGTCTATCAGGTGAAATGGCCCGACGGGACGGTGCGCAAGGGAACGCGCGATATCGTCCCCAATTACGACGACGAGACCGCCGCGACGGTGACCTTCAAGAAGACGGGCAGCTGATCGGATGGTCCGCGCATTTCGTCCTGGGCGGGCTGCAACAATCGCGCTGGCATTGGCGTGCCATGCGCCGGCTGACGCCCGCGAAGATCAGCTTCCCGATGATACGGATATCCGCTGGGCGGAAAAGCGGGTCGAGCCGCAGCCATGGTATCCCGAGGGCTATTACGACGTGCGTGTCGCCGCCGAAGCACAGGCTCGGGAAAGCTTGCGGAGCAAGGACCTGCTCGTCGACGATTGCGCATCGGGCATCGGTCGCTGCTATGATCTTCGCACCCCCCTGCCGCTGCGCGTCAACCGCGACGAGCGCGATCGGACGCTGGTTCGCTATGGCAATGTCGCGCTCGAAATCTCGCGGCTGCGGCAGGAAATGCATCGGATCGGCTATCCCAGGTCGGTCTATGCCGAGCCGCTCGCCGCCTATGAACGCCAGCTGGTCGAAGCAGCGGGAGCGCCGGCGATGCCGCCGCCCGACTTTGAAATCACCGCGCTGCGCCAACTTGCCAAAGCGCTCGACGCGGGCCTTGCGCAGCGCGCATCGCGGCTGCCCAACGTGATCGCCGAAGACGTGCCGACACCCACCGATGCGAGCGAGGACCCGGCCGCCGCAGCGACGGTTAGCATCGTTACGGTGCGCGCGAGCGGGCCATCGGCCGATCAATATCCGACCGGCAAGAGGCTGCGCGGCGACGACAAGATCATCCTCAAGGCAGGCGACACGCTCGTCCTTCTCGACAAGGCCGGCACGCGGACGCTGAGGGGACCCGGCGTGTTCAAGGCAGCAGCGATGGCAGGCGAGCCGCGGTGGGCAATTGCCGGGATGTTCTCGGGGAACGGCACGCGGCGCGTGCGCACGGGGGCAGTGCGCGGGGTGCCCTCCGGTCCCGTGGTCCTTTCGACCAGCCCTGACGGCGGCGAAGTGCTGCTCATCAGCGCGTTCGCGTTCAAATTATGCGCGAAGAAGAAACTCGATATCTGGGACCGCTTTGCCTGCAAGTGGAACGAGGTCGAAACGGGCAGCGGGCAGTTTCTGTCGGGGCGCTATGTCTATCAGGTGCGCTGGCCCGACGGCGTCGTGCGCAAGGGAACGCGCGAAATCCTGCCCGACTATGACAGGGACGATTCCATAGCGGTGACGTTCAAAAAGGCCGGGAGTTAGCAAGCCGGATATCAACGGCGCAAAGCCGCGCGATAGGCGGCCTAGCTTCCCGGGCCTTCATAGGCATCGACGATGCGCCCGACGATCGGATGGCGCACGACGTCGGCGCTGGTGAAATAGCTGACGTTGATCCCCTCGACGCCTTCGAGCCGCCCGACCGCGTCGGCCAGGCCCGAGCTGGCGGGAATCGGCAGATCGACCTGCTTGGGATCGCCGCAGATCACCATGCGGCTGTTCATGCCGAAGCGGGTGAGGAACATCTTCATCTGCGGGATCGTCGTGTTCTGCGCTTCGTCGAGGATGATGAAGGCATCGGCCAGCGTCCGTCCGCGCATGAAGGCGAGCGGCGCGATCTCGATTTCCCCGCTCGCGATCCGGCGCTCGACCTGCTCGGCAGGCAGGCAGTCGTGGAGCGCGTCGTAGAGCGGGCGCAGATAGGGATCGACCTTTTCCTTCATGTCGCCGGGCAGGAAGCCGAGCTTTTCTCCCGCCTCGACCGCGGGGCGCGAGAGGATCAGGCGCTGGACGCTGCCGGTGATGAGCTGGGCGACCGCCTGCGCGACCGCAAGATAGGTCTTGCCGGTGCCTGCCGGGCCGAGCGCAAAGATGATGTCTTCGCGCGCGAGCGCCTGCATATAGGGAATCTGCGATGGAGCGCGGGGAACGATCGTCTTCTTGCGCGTGCGGATCATGATCGGCGGCGCTTCGTTCGCGTCGTGACGGATGATGCCATCGAGCGTCGGCTGCGCCGACATCGCGATCACCCCGTCGACCATTCCGGCATCGACCTCCTGCCCCTGTTCGATGCGGTTATAGAGATCGACGAGGACGTCGCGCGCGCGCGCGGCCGCTTCGGCTTCGCCCTCGATCTGCACGCGGTTGCCACGCGCCGAGATATAAACGCCAAGGCGATTCTCGATGCCCACCAGATTGCGGTCGAACTCGCCAAATAAAATGCCCAATAGCTGCGTTCGTTCAAATTCGGCCGTCAGTCGGACGCGGTCGCCGGGTTCGGCGGGGGATGCGGCGGTCAGCGGGCGTTTGGACACGTGGGCAGATCTCCTAGGCTGGCACTATATCCTGTGTACTCACGCGAAGGCGGGAGTCCATCACCGATGCTCTCGAAATCCGACGGAAGGAGACGGAGTGTGTCTTCGCGGATACAGCTTCCGCGCTTTGCACCAGGGACAGGACCCTAGGCGACATCCGCCAGCAGCGCTTCGGCGCCGAGGCTGTTCGGACCGGCCGACGTCACGCGAACATCGACCATGTCGCCGATTGCGAGGCCCGGCGCAATGACGTGTACCGACTGAAGCCATGGCGATTTGCCGATCAGCTGGCCGTCCAGTTTGCCCTTGCGTTCGAGCAGCAGGCGGGTGGTCCGGCCGACGGTCGCGGCGTTGAACGCCTGCTGCTGTTCGTTGAGCAGCGCCTGCAACCGCTGGAGCCGCTCGTTCAGCAGAGCGTCGTCGATCTGGTCGTCCATCGTCGCCGCCGGCGTTCCGGGGCGGCGCGAATATTTGAAGCTGTACGCCATCGCATAATTGGTCGCGCGGACGATATCGAGGGTCGCCTCGAAATCGGCATCTGTTTCACCGGGGAAACCGACGATGAAGTCGCCCGAGATCGCGATGTCGGGGCGCACGGCGCGGACGCGTTCGATGACCTTCAGATAGCTGTCGACCGAGTGGCTGCGATTCATCGCGGCGAGGATGCGGTCGCTGCCCGCCTGCACCGGCAGGTGGAGGAAGGGCATCAGCTTGTCGATCTCGCCATGCGCGGCGATCAGCCCCTCGGTCATGTCGTTGGGATGGCTGGTCGTATAGCGGATGCGATCGAGCCCGTCCTCGCGCGCGAGTTCGCGGATCAACCCGTCAAGACCGATCGCGCGACCCTTGTCGTCCTCGCCGTCCCACGCATTGACGTTCTGGCCGAGCAGCGTGATCTCGCGCGCGCCGCCCGCAACGAGCGCGCGCGCCTCGGCAATCAGGTCGGCGAAGGGCCGACTGATCTCGGCACCGCGCGTGTAGGGTACGACGCAGTAAGTGCAGAATTTGTCGCAGCCTTCCTGCACGGTCAGGAAGGCGGTCGGGCGCTGGCCGCCAGCACGTTTCGGCAGCGCGCCAAACTTGCTTTCGAGCGGCATGTCGAGGTCGACGGCTTTCTCGCCGCGCGCAGCGCGCGCGATCAGGTCGGGCAGCCGGTGATAGGCCTGCGGGCCGACCACGACGTCCACGGTCGGGGCCCGGCGCGCGATTTCGGCACCCTCGGCCTGCGCGACGCAGCCGGCGACGGCGATCGTCGGACGGCTGCCGTCGGCGCGCTTGAGCCGACCGATGTCCGAATAGACTTTTTCGGCCGCCTTTTCACGGATGTGGCAGGTGTTGAGCACGACCAGGTCGGCGTCGGCGCCGTCGGCGGCCGCCACATAACCTTCGGCGCCCAGCATCTCGGCCATGCGTTCGCCGTCATAGACGTTCATCTGGCAGCCGAAGGATTTGACGTGGAAGGTCTTGGCAGGAGGGGTTGCGGTCATGCCGCCCCGATAGGCCAAGAGTGCGCCGAATTGAAGGGGATTCGGCCCGTCATGCGGTCGGCTGCTCGCTCTGGGCTTCATAGCGCACGGGCGCGACGTCGTGCGGGAACGGCCGGAGCGGCCTGCCGAGCGCGCGGACCAGCGCATCCTCGATCCGCCGGCGCGCTTCGGCCGTGATCGCCTTGCGCCCAGGGAAGTCGCGCGGATGGAAGGGTTCAAGGAAATGGATGTGGAGCCTGAACGTGCCGGGCCGCGCCAGGATGCGCTTGGCATTGTCGATCCCCGCCTCGACCCCGATCCATCCGATCCACTCGGCGATCGGGCCGTAGTCGAGCATCACCGGCTGGACCAGCACGCTCGGCGGCGGCGGCTCCAGCACCTGCATCATCGAGGTCTTGAACGGCAACAGCGACTGGCCGTCGGTCGTCGTGCCTTCGGGAAAGACCGTTACCGACCAATTGTCGGCGAGCGCTTCGCGAAGGCGGTTGATCTGGTCGGCGACCCCGCCCCGATCCTCACGGCTGACAAAGACGGTGCGGTTGAGACGGCAGAGCCAGCCGATCACCGGCACGTCGCCCAGTTCGGCCTTGGCAACGAAGGCCGTGCCGCTCGCGCCCGCGAGCGACAATATGTCGACCCAGTTCACATGGTTCGAGATGAAGAAGACCTCGCGGCGGAGCGGCGTACCATGCTTCACCACGCGCGCGCCGACGATGCGCGCGGCAAGGAACAGGAACAGCTTCGGAAAGGGCGAGCCGTAGCTGACGATCCGGTAGAGATAGTGGAGCGGCACCAGCATGATCAGCGAGAGGAGAAGCAGAAGCACACGCCAGAGGATGCGCGCCTTCCCCCTCAGCGAAATCGGTGCCGGCTGCCCCGCCGCAATCGCGGCCCGCTGTGCCGCAGCGTCAATCCTTGCGGTCGAGCCGGACGCCATAAAGCTCCATGCGATGGTCGACGAGGCGGAAGCCCAGCCGTTCGGCGATGACCTTTTGCAGCGCCTCCAGTTCGGGGTCGACGAATTCGATCACCTTGCCGGTCTCGACGTCGATCAGATGATCGTGATGCGCCTCGGGCGCCGCCTCATAGCGCGAACGGCCGTCGCCGAAATCGTGGCGGTCGAGAATCCCCGCTTCTTCAAACAGCCGGACGGTGCGATAGACGGTCGCGATCGAGATGCCGCTGTCGACCTTCGAGGCGCGCTCATAGAGCGTCTCGACGTCGGGATGATCCTCTGAATCAGAGATCACGCGGGCGATAATTCGACGCTGCTCGGTAATGCGCAGCCCCTTTTCGTGGCACAAAGCTTCGAGGTCGATGGTACCGGTCATGCGGGCCTTTCCTGCGGGGATGCAGTCGGATCTTTGTTCTGAAAACTGTATAAGCACGGCTCGCCGATAGGACAAGGGCGGCACCTCCCGGTACCGCCCCTTGATCGTGTCAGCGCGCGAAGCGTTCAGACCTTGCGGCGCTTGCGGCCGCCGCCGCGCCCCTTGGTGCCGAGGCCGATTTCCTTCGCGAGCACGCGGCGCCGTTCGGCATAGTCGGGAGCAACCATCGGGTAATCGGCCGGCAGGCCCCATTTCGCGCGATAATCATCGGGCGTCATGCCGTAATGCGTCATCAAATGGCGACGCAGCATCTTCAGCTTCTTGCCATCTTCAAGGCAGACGATGTGGTCGGGCTTGATCGACGAACGGATCGAAACGGCGGGAACGGGCTTTTCGACGACGACCGCCTTTTCGCCAAGGTTCGACAATGCGGCATGAACATTGTTAATCAGAATGGCCAGGTCGGAAATGGCGACGCTGTTGTTGCTGACATGGGCCGCGACAATGTCGGCCGTCAGCGTCACGAGCATTTCATTGGTATCGACTTGATCCGACATGGGGCCTTGTTCCTTATGTGCTAGCGCCAAAAGATGAGTGAAGAACATTGAGCATGCATGTTCATCTATTAAGAGTTCATGCCATTTTGGTTCTAATTCTGCAATAGCAAACGTTTGCCAAACAAGGCTTTAACTGATTCTCCGCATGGTAATTGCGTCGCGAAGAACCCCGTCACCGCCGCGATAATAGGCCGGTCGGCGACCGCACTCCGAAAAGCCCACGTTCTCGTAAAGATGAATGGCATCATTATCGGCACGCATTTCAAGGAAATAGTCTTCGGCGCCTTGCCCTTTCGCCCAGTCTTGCCAGTCCTTCATCAATGCGGCGCCGACGCCATGGCCGCGCCGCACGGGATCGACCGCGAGCAGAAGCAATTCGCTTTCGGGGCCCGCAATACGCGCCGCTGAAAAGCCGCACGCCTGCTCGCCGTCCCACGCGACGCACACGCGGGCCGACGGCAAAGCGAAAAGTGTCAGGAGCTGTGCGGTGCTCCATGCTTCGCCATAGGCGGGATCGAAGGCAGCCTCCATCAAGCGCATGACCGCCGACAGATCGCCAATGCGCGCGGTGGCAAGGCGGAGGCCAGCGCCCACTACGCCGTCGCCATTGGCTTGGCATCGGGCGCGCGGCCATAGATGGGGCTCGGCTCGCCGAAGAACGCCGCAGTGGGCAAATGCAGAAAGGCCCGCGCGTCGGGCAGTAGCGCGAGCGCCGTGCCCGACCCGCGCCGCGCGACGAAGGCTTCGGCGCGATTGCCGACAATCAGTCCATCGTCGGCGAGGATCGCCGTATCGGGAAGCATCGAGCCGAGCTCGCCCTGCGGCGTCAGGTCGGCGGCAAAGCGCTGGACGAACCATTGGCCATGCCCGCCTTCCATCACGACAAGAGCGCCGCCCGCGACCGCAATCTCGGACGCAGCGCCTGCGGCGACGAGCGCAGGCGTCGAAAAGCCCGAAGCCGCCGCACCCCAGCCGAGCGCGAGGCCGCGTGCTGCCGCGACGCCGATACGGACCCCGGCGAAACTGCCCGGTCCGCAGCCCACGGCGATCGACGCGGCACGCCCGCCATCCGCCAGTTCGGCGATAAGTGGAACGAGCCGCTCGACATGGCCGCGGCCGATGATTTCGTGGCGAAAATCGACGATGCGCCCGCCCTCGACCAGCGCGACCGAACAGGCCTCGCTGGCGGAATCGATGACGAGCGTCCGCGCGTCAGACAATGGTATTGAAGCGATCGAAGCCCGGGCGCGGGCTGCGTTCAAAGATCGTCGCGGGGTCGCCATAGCCGAGTGTCGAGATGAAATTGCTCTTTACGTTCGGCGTGTCCGCGAAAAACGCCTGGTCGACGGCATCGTTGTTGAAGCCCGACATCGGTCCCGTGTCGAGCCCCAGCGCGCGCGCCGCCAGAATGAAATAGGCGCCCTGCAGGCTGGAATTTCGAAAGGCCGTCGCGTGCGCGAGCGCGTCATTGCCCTTGAACCAGCTGCGCGCATCGGCGTGCGGGAACAGCTCGGGCAGATGTTCGTAGAACTCGGTATCCATCGCGATGATCGCCGTGACCGGGGCGCCCAGGATCTTCTCGCCATTGGCGGGAAGCGCCAGCGCTGCCAGCTTTTGCTTCGCTTCGCCGGAGACGCACCAGATGATCCGTGCCGGCAGCGCGTTGGCGCTGGTCGGCCCATATTTCACCAGATCCCAGATCGCGTGGAGCTGCGCTTCGGACACCGGCTTGTCGAGATAGCCATTATAGGTGCGCGCGGTGCGAAAGAGCTGGTCGAGGGCGCTGTCGGAAAGCGGCTCGCTCATCGGCTTGATCTCCTTGAATGGGTTAGACGGCGTGGACCGCCGTCACTTCGGGCACATAATGTTTGAGCAGCGATTCGATGCCATTCTTCAGCGTCGCCGACGAGGAGGGACAACCTGCGCACGCGCCCTGCATCTTGAGGTACACATTGCCCTTGTCGAAACCGCGATAGACGATGTCGCCACCGTCGTTCGCGACCGCCGGGCGAACGCGCGTTTCGATCAGTTCCTTGATCTGTTCGATGACATCGGAGTCGGCGGGATCGTCGGCAAAGCCGGCGTCCTCCTCGCCCGGAACGCTGATGCCCGATGCACTCCCCGGATGGAACAGCGGCATCTTCGCCAGAAAATGATCCATCACGATGCCCAGCACATCGGGCTTCGCATCGGCCCATTCGGCACCCGGCGCGATCGTCACCGAAACGAAGTCGCGGCCAAAGAAGACCCCGGTCACGTCGCCGAGCGTGAAGAGCGCGGTCGCCAGCGGCGAGGCTTCGGCCTCCTCGGGGCTTGCAAAATCGCGGGTTCCCGCCTCCATCACCGCCCGACCGGGCAGAAATTTGAGCGTCGCGGGATTGGGCGTCGATTCGGTTTCGATCAGCATGCGCCGCATGTGGGACGCAATGGCCCTTTGTGCAAGATGATAGGCATGGTCTAGGGTCAGGCCCCATGCGCCGTTTCACTCATTTCGCCGCGCTCGACTGGTCGGGCGCGCGCGGCCTCCGGCAACGGGGGATCGCCTTGGCGGTCGCCAGCGGAACGGCCGCGCCCGCGCTGGTTCGGCCCGCACATATCTGGTCGCGCGCCGACATTCTGGCGTGGCTGGAGGATGCCGCGACGTCGGGCGCCGACCTGCTGATCGGCTTCGACTTCTCGGCAGGCTTCGCCTTTGCCGATCGCGGCGCCTATTTTCCCGAATGGAATGAGAGCCCTGCCGACCTGCGCGCGCTGTGGGCCCTTGTCGAGCGACTGACGGCGGGCGATCCGCATTATGAGGTCGGCGGCTTTCTTGCGCATGCCGAAGCGCGGCGCCACTTCCGCCACGCACAGGGCGATGTCGGCGATCTCTACGAGCCCGGCGCGGGCCGGCTCCGCGTCGTCGAACGCCATCAGCGCGAAACGAGACAGGCCGCGAGCGTCAGCAATTTCAACCTCGTCGGCGCGGCGCAGGTCGGCAAGGGAAGCCTTGCGGGAATGCGGCTGCTCCACCGCCTTCACGGCCTGATTCCGTTCTGGCCGCTCGATCCCGTGCCTGCCAAAGGCCCGCTTCTCGTCGAAATCTACACCAGCCTTGCTGCGCGCGCCGCGGGCATGGCGCCCGGCCGCAGCAAAATCCGCGACGGCGCCGCGCTCGACGCTGCGCTGGCGGTCCTCGGCTCGCCGCCCACCGGCATCGCCGGCCCGATGAGCGACCATGCCAGCGACGCGCTGCTGACCGCCGCCTGGCTCCGCGCGATCGCGTCCGAAAGCGGGCCTTGGTCGCCCTCGCCCCTGTCCGATGCGCTCGCCGCAACCGAAAGCTGGACCTTCGGCATCATTTGAAGCAAAGGGCGAAACGCGCCGTGCCGGCTTAGCTCAGTTGGTAGAGCAACCGCCTTGTAAGCGGTAGGTCGTCAGTTCGAGTCTGACAGCCGGCACCACGGATTTTTGCGTTTCACTTCAAAAGTTTAACATCTTCCGATGGGGCCGTAACGGCGCCGATGTTCCGATCGCTTGTGCCAGGCGCCGTACTTCGCGAGCGAAGGGAAGAAGCGATTATGGCCTTTGCAAAAATGGGACATCGACTCATCGCAAAAACCGGATTCCAAAGCGATATTATCGGCTTCTGCGATGGACTTGACTGGGTGCCTGTGATCTTAGCCCCGCGACCGAAGGGGTGCATTGAACGCGATGGGACAGCGGGCGGAACCGGACTGGGACGACCTCTTCATGCAGGCTGCGCTGCAGCCTGAGACGTGGCTCGATGCGCTCGATATCCTGGCCCGCCATACGGGTTCCAGCCACGGACAGCTGATCGGGGTCGGCGGCGCGCGGGAGATCCCCTTCAACATTGTCACCAATTTCGGGCCCGACCTGATCGAACATTTCGCCAACCGCGGATGGGGCGCGGAGACGCATAATTTTCGCGTCGCCGCATCGAATCGGCACGTCGAGCGCGGCTTTTACGATCCCGTCCTATTCGAGGACCACTATGATCAGGTCATTCCCGGCCTCGCCTCGTCCGACTACCTCGATTGGTGCGAAGAGATCGGCATTCCCTTCGGATGCCAGACCAATCTCGTCATCGACAATTTCGGAATTGTCGGGCTGGCGACTCTTCGAAATCGTGGCGACGGGCGAACGACACCTGTCCAGCGCAAGACGTTCTTCAACGGTGCACGAGCCGCCCGCCGCGCGGTGCGGTTGCAGGAGAAGCTCGAGGGCGAGCAAGCGAAACTGCTCGCCGGCGCGTTCGACGCCATCAACGTCTGCGCGTTCATCATCGATGCGAGGGGACAACTGCTTGCCCACTCGGCGGGCGCAGAGTTGATGTTGGTGGCTGGGGAGATCCGGCTCAGTGGTCGATCGATCGATGCCGCGGGCACGCCCTTCTCGCTCCGCCAGGTCATTCAAACCCTCACTGCAGAGGAAGGCCTGGATCACGTCCGCACGAAAGTCTCGACGCGCAGGGGTCAGCCGCAGGTGATGATCGAAGGCTTTCGTCTTCCCGAGCGAGAATGGTCGCTTGGCAAGCTGCCCCATGCGATCATCGTCGCCGACAGCCCAAAGCGCGATCGCGCCGGCGTCACGCAATATCTTTCTGTGATATATCGACTGAGCCCAGCCGAAGCCGACATCGCGGTGCGGCTATTCGAAGGCAAGTCGCGTTCTCAGATCGTTTCGGACCGCGGCGTCACGGCTGAAACGCTTCGGGGCCAGATCAAGCAGGTCTATCTGAAATGCGGGGTCGACAACGAAGCCGGACTGATGCGGCTGCTGGCGCCGATTCTTAGTTGAGTATCCCCCCGCAGGGGGATGAACCCTGCAGCCCCCGAAAATAAAGCTCCGCTCGCAAGGGATTAGGGGCTCCGGTCCTCCAGCTGCATTTGTTCCCGATTGGGGTCGGGAGAGCAATGACAAGCGACGGAGGATGGGTGCCATCCAAATTCCTGCCGTTCGAAGCGACCCCGAACGGCAGGGCGAGGGTCCTCGCCAGTAGATTGCTGTGTGCGGCCTGGAAGAGCCCCGTCGGATTGGCGGGGCTCTTTTCGGATGGGAAACCCGCGCCGCATGATTTTGGGGTGGCGCTCCGCCAATTAATGACGACGCGTTGCATGGCCGACAGCGGACAGGCGGCTTCGATTCGTGATCAGGCGAAAACTGACATTGTTCGTCTGCGAACCTACCGAGAGTAAAGCGCCGGATCTCTCCGCAATCTCCAGCCTCATCAGATCGCCTTCGCGAATTTCATACCCATAGGAAATGCTCAGCCAATCGTTTAGCGTCGGGCGAAATTCGGAGGCGCATATGATGGCCGAAGCCAGGGGAATGCTCACACGCCGATCGATGCTGGCCGGGGCGATTGGGGCCGCGGCCATGTCCGGCTTGCCGCTCCGCGCCAGCGACGCGGCGTTTCGCGTGCCGGTCGTCGACTCGCTCACGCTGACCGTTCTCACCGATAGCGGAACGTTCGGCCCTTTCCTTCCCGATTTGGAGCTTCCCGGTCTGAAGGTGCTGCGTGCCGGTAATGGCAGCCCCCCCGGCTATACGCGCATGTCGCCCAAGGCTTTGATGGGCGAGTTCGGCCTGTCACTGCTTGCGGATTCGCGCACCGGGGACGAGTCCCGCCGGGTACTCGTGGACTTCGGTTACACTGCGGAAGTCCTTGCAAACAACATGGACATGCTCGGGATTGATCCGTCGAGCATCAATGCTGCCGTCTTGAGCCACGGCCACCTGGATCATTACGGTGGCTTTCCTGCTTTGACGGGCAGCGCGGAAAGACGCGGTCGTCCGCTGCCTTTATACGTTGGCGGGGAGGAGACCTTCTGCGAGCGGGTGGCGATGATCGGCAATCCGCCTCCCGTGATGGGGGTTCTCGATCGCGCGGCGCTGACGAAGGCCGGGTACGAAGTCCGCGTCGCGCCAGCACCGCAGATCATCGCCGATCAGGCGTTCACGACGGGTATCATCCCTCTCGAGACTTCGGAGCGCACCGCGATCCCGACGCGGATGCGGCCGGGAACGGGCTGCGACAGGGCCGGGCTGCGCAGCGACAAGCGCGATCTCGCCGAAGTCACCGACGACGGCGAGCATGAGCTTGCCACCTGTTTTGCAATCAAAGGGCTTGGCCTGGTCGTGATCGCGTCGTGCAGCCATCGCGGCGTCCTCAATTCGGTCCGGCGCGCACAGGCAATCAGCGGCATTTCAAAGGTGCATATGGTGATCGGCGGCTTCCATCTCGTCCGCCCGCGCACCGAGGAGGAGGCGCGGCAAACCGTCGCAGCCTTCAAGGTGATCGATCCCGACTACATCGTCCCGATGCACTGCACCGGCGAGGTCTTCATTGAAGAGGCTCTTCGGCAAATGCCTGTGAAGGTCATCCGGCCTTACGTCGGTACGCGCTTCATGATCGCATGACGGCGAATTCTGGCCAATAGGAGACCGTCGGCTTTGAGAGCCTGGCACGTCTGAAGAGGATTATGGGGAGCGCCGCCTAAACGCGGACAAACTTTATCTCTGTTTCCGCTTGACATCAAAACGAGGACTGATATAGTCCGCGTTATGGCACATCTGACCACCTCCGTTGAATATGGCATCCACTGCCTGCTGTGGCTCGTCGGTTCCGACGATGTCGCGATGAGCAGCCGTGAACTGGCCGAACTGCAGGGCATCTCGCCGAGCTTCCTCGCCAAGATTTTCCCCAAGCTGGAAAAGGCCGGGATCGTCGCGGCGAGTGAAGGCGTGCGCGGAGGCTATCGCCTCGGTCGCCCGGCGGCCGAGATCAGCTTCCTCGACATCGTCGACGCGATCGAGGGCGACAAGCCGCTGTTCGATTGTCAGGAAGTGCGCGGGCGCTGTGCCCTGTTCGCCGGCAGCCCGCCCGAATGGGCGAGCAAGGGCGTCTGCGCGATCCACGCGGTGATGATCCAGGCCGAAAAGGCGATGCGCGAAAGCCTGTCGAAGCAGACGCTCGCATCGGTGTCGGCCACCTATGATCGCAAAGCACCCCAGACCTTTTCGAACCAGGTCCAGAACTGGATGAGTGACCGTTCTGCCGGACGCACCGGCCGGCGCGACAAGTCGGTGCCCGATATTCCCACCTAAGCGGCATCCCGCCGCCCCGCGCGGGCAGCTTTGAGCCTCCATTGAATTTCTTTCTCGGCCGCATGTCGGACGCACCCGGGAAAGCATCCACGCGCCCTGTTTGCCGGCGCGGCGGACCGATGATCTGCGTCCGGCACATCCAAGGAGAAGTAGCATGACACAGAAAATCATCATCGCCGGTTCGGGTTTTGCCGGACTCTGGGCCTCGATCTCGGCCGTTCGCGCCATTGCGCTCGCTGGCAAGGAGGGAGAGGTCGAAGTGACCATCGTATCGCCCGTTCCGACCCTCGCCATCCGCCCGCGTCTCTATGAAGCGGTGCTCGAAAATATGGACCCCGACCTGACCGCCCTGCTCGCCGCCGTTGGCGTGCGCCATGTCGCGGGCTGGGTCGAAAGCGTCGATAATGTTGCGCGCACGATCAGCGTCGCGGCGGCCGACGGCACTCGCCAGACCCTCGATTACGACCGCTTCGTCCTCGCGGCGGGCAGCCAGCTGTTCCGTCCCGACATCCCCGGCCTGGCCGAGCACGGCTTCGAGACCGACCAGCTCGAGACGGCCTACGCCCTCGACGCGCACCTGAAGGCGCTGGCGAGCCGGCCCGACAGTGACGCGCGCAACACAGTTGTCGTTGCGGGCGGCGGCCTGACCGGCCTTGAAACCGCAACCGAAAAGCCGATCCGGCTTCGTGCGGCGCTGGGCCAGGATGCCGGTTTCCGCGTCGTCATCGTCGACAATGCGCCCGAAATCGGCGCGCAGTTCGGGCCCGACGCACTGGCTCAGATCACCGAAGCGCTCGTCGAAACGGGTGTCGAAAGCCGTGCCGGCGTCCGCGTCACCGCGGTCGACGCCGACAGCGTCACGCTTTCGTCGGGCGAAAGGATCGCGACCAATACCGTGGTGTGGACCGCCGGGATGCGCGCCAGCGATCTCGCCGTCCAATTGCCCGGCGAGCACGACCCGCTCGGTCGTGTGATCGGCGATGCATATCTGCGAGCGCCCGCCGCCGACGGCGTCTTCGTTACCGGCGACACGGTCAAGGTGCCGACCGACGACCTGGGCAATTTCAACCCCATGTCGTGCCAGCATGCAATGAGCCTCGGCCGCGTCGCGGGGCACAATGCTGCTGCCGAACTCGTCGGGCTGCCGCTGCATCCCTATAGCCAGCCGAAATATGTGACCTGCCTCGATCTCGGCGAATGGGGCGCGCTCTATACCGAGGGCTGGGACCGCCAAGTCCGCTTCACCCGCGCCGAGGGCAAGAAGATCAAGCAGGAGATCAACACGGTGTGGATCTATCCCCCCGCCGCCGATCGCGATGCCGTCTTCGCGGTCGCCAACCCCGACTTCGTGATCGTCCCCTGATCGCAAGACCGACCGGCGCTTCCGACACGACGGAAGCGCCGGTTGCGCTCGCTTTACAAGGAGAGCCGCCATGGGCCTGCTCTATCTGCAAATTTGCAAGCTCATCTCTTTCGGCGCATCGACCCTTCGCCGCCTGGGTTCCGAGCGGTCGCAGCTGCTGGGTCAGACGGTGGTGATCGCCGGTCTGACGGGGATGATCCTGATGCTCGCCGGATTGGCCTTGAGCCAAATCAGGCGTCAACTGGTCGTCGGCAATTCGTCCTATGAGAGATCCGGATTTGGCGCTCAGCCACCGTCCGTCAGAGTTTTCCGCAAGCCGGTCAGATAGGCCTGGCAATTGTGTGGCTGCCAACTCGTGTGCTGGTCAATTCCGGTAACCTTTGCGCGCCGTCACCCGCGATCGCTGCAGCCCGGTGGTCGGGGCCGCAACAGGGCGCGGCCTGCGGCGACGCCGGTGGTGTGGCTGTCATCGACGGCCAGCGCGCCGTTGACGTACAGCTTTCGGACGCCGACGCTCAGCTCGCGCGGGCGCACATAGTCGGCGCGCGGGGCATATCGGGCGGGATCGAAGACGAGCACGTCGGCGAAATAGCCCGGACGTAGATAACCGCGCCTGTCGAGCTTGTAGATATCCGCCGTGCGCCCCGTCGATTGCCGGATAAAGCTTCGCAGATCGATGACCTTCCGCTCGCGGACATAGCGGACATATTTTTCGGGGAAGGTCGCGAACATGCGCGGGTGGCCGTCCGATCCGTCGGACGACGTCACCATCCACGGCTGCTTCATCAGCAGATCGACGTCGGCCTGGGCCATGTTGAACGACGCCACTGCGGCGCCCCCGCTCTTCGGCCCCGTATCGCCCGCCGCGACGCTTTGCCGGATGATTTGCAGCGCCGCATCGCGGCTGTCCATCTTCCACTCGCGCGCGACCTGCTCGAGTGTTCGTCCCGTCCAGGGGAAGCCCTGCGCGATCAATAACAACGCGGCGGCTCCCCCGCGCCGACGCAGATTATCCTGCATTTCGTTGCGGATCCGCGCCAGTGTCACAGGATCATCGAGTCGCTTCAGCAACGCCGACCCGCCACCATCGACGGCCCAGCGTGGCAAAAGCGATGCATCGAGGCTCGACCCCGACGCCAGCCAGGGATATTGATCCGCCGTCACATCGACGCCTGTGGCGCGCGCCGCGTCGATCGCGGCGATCACCGCGCCGGCCTGCCCATGGACGTCGACGCCGAGCGCCTTGAGATGGGCGAAATGAACCGGCATTCCTGCCTGCCGTCCGATCTCGATGGCTTCCTCGACCGAGCCGAGCAAGCCGATGCTATAGCTCGACTCGTCCCGCTGATGGGTGTCGTAAAGGCCGCCGCGGATCGCCGCCTCGCGCGCGACCGCAACGACCTCGCCGGTGGTGGCAAAGCTCTGTGGCGCATAGAAAAGTCCGGTGGACAGGCCCACCGCTCCTTCGCACATGCCCTTGGTCACCAGCGCCTTCATCCGGCCCAGTTCCGCCGCGGTCGGAGCGCGGGCATCCTGGCCCAGCACCCGCTCGCGAACGGGTCCGAAACCGACGAACGAGACGATATTCGTCCCGATGCCCGACGCCGCGAGTCGACCCGCGTCCGCAGCAACATCGGGCGTGCCCGACCCATCGACCCCGATCATCACGGTGCTGACGCCCTGATCCAGCCAGGCGGCATTGATACGCACCGTCTTGTCGGGCGAGCGGATGAAGCTGTCGGCGTGCGTGTGCGGGTCGATGAAACCGGGAGCGACGATCATGCCCTTGGCGTCGAGGATACGGCCCGCCGACATGCGCCCCTTTGGGCCGACATAGACAATCCGGTCCCCGCGGATCGCAACGTCGCCGATGAAGGGCTCGCCGTCGCTGCCGTCATGGATCGTCCCGCCGCGGATGATCACGTCGGCCGCCTCGTCCGCCCGCGCGTCCGCCCCGGCGTCGCCCGCCCGCGCAGTCGCGCCCGCGACGCACAGCAACGCCGCCATCGCGGCAATCGAACCGATCGCGCGGCGAACGGAATGCGGGGCGAGCGGGGATGACATCGGCGGGGTCCTTCCATGAGCGATGGCGCAAAAGGTTCGGCGTGTGCGGGGCCGATCAAATGTCTTCGTGCGAGCATGACCCCAATGCGCGTCCCGGGTCCAGTCGAGTGCTGTTGCAGCCCCTATAACCAGATGGCATAGCCGCTTCAGCTGTGGCAGATGTCCGGCCTGGACCAACGGACCAAAGGGGGCGCCCTATGACTGTATCTTTGAGGCGAGCATGACATGAACCTGCGCCAGATCGAGATCTTCCACGCCGTTTTCCTGCACGGCACGGTCAGCGCCGCCGCCCGATCGCTGAATGTATCGCAGCCGTCGGTAACGAAGGTGCTGCGCCATGCCGAACGCTCGATCGGCCTGACCCTGTTCGAACGGTCCAAGGGTCGGCTGATCCCGACGCAGGATGCCCACACGCTGTTCGCCGAAGTGTCGGACATTCAGGATCGCGTGCGGTCGCTGCGCCAGGCCTGCCAGAATTTGCGTCACGGACGCGGCGGGCTGCTCAGGATTTCCGCCTTGCCTTCGCTGGGTCTGGGCGCGGTGCCCGACGCCGTGTCGCGGTTCCTCGGCGATCATGACGATGTCATGTTCGACCTTCAGACGCTGCATCACGACGAAATGGTGCGCAAACTCTATGAGCACGAGACCGACATAGCGATCAGCTTCGAAGTGCCGCTGTCCGCCCCCGTCGCGCACCAGGTTATCGGCGAGGGCGAGCTGGTTGTCATCTACCGCGAAGAGGATATGCCCGGCGCCCCGGCGCGCCTGCACCTCGACGAGTTGTGCGGGCACAAGTTCATCAGTCCGGTCCAGAGCGGACCGATCGGACGGATGCTGTCGAGCGAGCTCAGCCGGCTGGAAGTGGTGCTCGACGAAGTGGTGTCGGCGCGCACCTATTATGTTGCGGCGGCGCTGGTGAATGCCGGGGTGGGCATGGCGATCGTCGACAATTTCACCGCGCATGCCGCGCTGCCGCCCGGGCTTTCGTGCCGCCCGTTGCAGCCCGCGATCACGTTCGACATCAACGCCGTCTATCTGCAGAACCGGCCGCCGTCGAAAACGGCGTCGGCCTTCCTCGCGGTCCTCGCGACGGTGCTCGAAGGTCTATAGCATCAGGCTATAGGATAGGAGGCGCTAGATATTGGGGCGCGGAAGCAGGTGGGATTAGGATCGGCGCTTCTATCGTCACGCAGGTTACTCTGATCCATGATCGAAACGCCCTATCTTCTCTACCTCGGCCATTCGAGCGACCCCGCCGATATCAAGACCTCGCGCGGACTTGCCGTGTTCCGGCCCGACATCTCGATCGGCGAATATCGGCACGACGATTGCGCGCTGACGCTGGGCCTGCCGCGCATGGATTTCGCAGCGGCGCGCGCCGCCGGCGCGCGGACGTTGGTGCTGGGCATCGCCAATGCGGGTGGCAAGCTCGGCGAGGATCTGATCCTCGATGCGCTCGCCGCGATGGAGGCCGGACTCGACATCGCATCGGGTCTGCACCACCGGCTCAACGCCGAACCTCGGCTGGTCGAGACCGCGGCGCGGCTCGGCCGCAAGCTCCACGATGTGCGCGATCCGCGGCCCGATATTCCGATCGGCACCGGCAAGCCGCGTGCGGGCAAAAGGCTGCTGACCGTCGGCACCGACTGTTCGGTCGGCAAGATGTACACGACGCTCTGCCTTGCGAGCGCGCTCGAAAAGCGCGGTGTTGCTGCCGATTTCCGCGCGACGGGACAGACGGGTATCCTGGTTGCCGGCGACGGGGTCCCGCTCGATGCCGTGGTCGCCGACTTCATCTCGGGCGCGATCGAACAGATTTCGCCGGCCCGCACCGACGATGGATGGGACCTCGTCGAAGGGCAGGGTTCGCTCTATCACCCCTCCTTCGCCGGCGTGTCGACGGGACTGTTGCACGGCGCCCAGCCCGATGCGCTCGTCCTGTGCCATGACCCGGTGCGCCCGCATATGCGCGGCCTGCCGCACTATCCGTTGCCCGGCATTGCCGAGACCATCGAAGCCAATCTGCGTGTAGCGCGGCTGACCAGCGCCGACGTCAGGGTCGTGGGCATCGCGCTCAATACGTCGGCAATGCCCGAGGACGAGGCCCGGGCATTGTGCCGCGCAACCGAGGCTGAATTCGGGCTTCCGACAAGCGACCCCTATCGCTTTGGCGTCGAAACGATTCTCGACCGGCTGCTCGGCACCGATGTCGCCGCGCCCAGCGTTGCCGAAACCGCCTGACCCCCCTGTCATGCGCCGCACCCTGACCGTCGTCGGCGAGATCCTGCCGCTCCATACGCCCTTTCGCATATCGCGCGGGGTCAAGACCGCGGCGCAGGTCGTGACCGTGGCCATCGTGCAGGATGGCGTCACCGGACGCGGGGAATGCGTTCCCTATCCCCGCTATGGCGAAAATGCCGAAAGCACGATGCTCGCGATCGAGGCGACGCGCGACGCGATCGAACGCGGCGTAAGCCGGCAGGAACTGCTGGCGTTGATGCCCGCCGGTGCGGCGCGCAACGCGATCGACTGCGCGCTTTGGGATCTGGAATTACGGCTTGCGGGCGGCAATTTCGCTGCGGCGTTCGGCCTCGAACAGCCGCTCCGCCCGATCGTCACTGCGATGACCATCAGCCTCGACACGCCCGATCGAATGGCGCTTGCGGCCGCGGCGCTCGCCAACGCGCCGCTGCTGAAGGTCAAGGTCGACCGGAACGACCCCGCGGCGCAACTCAAAGCCGTCCGCTCCGCAGCGCCGCGCCCAAGGATGATCGTCGATCCGAACGAAAGCTGGACCATCGACGAGATACGCGGCCTGCAGGGACTGATGACCGATTTGCATATCAACCTGCTTGAACAGCCGCTGCCCGCCGATGCCGATGGCGACCTCGCCGGGTTCCGTTCGGCGATTCCCATTGCCGCCGATGAGTCGGTGCATGTCGCGGCCGACCTCGGCGCCCTCCCCGATGGCTACGGTGTCGTGAACATCAAACTCGACAAATCGGGCGGCCTGACCGCCGCGCTGGATCTGGCACAGGCGGCGCGCGAGCGCGGTCTCGGCGTGATGACGGGCTGCATGATCTGTTCGTCGCTGTCGATCGCGCCGGCTTGGGCGATTGCGGCGCAGAGCAGCTTCGCCGACCTTGACGGACCGCTCTGGCTTGCAGAGGATCGCGCGGGCGGGGTCAGCGCGACGAACGGCGTCATGTCGCCGCCACGGCCCGGTTTCTGGGGCGGAATTTGATACCATCAAAGCAGGGGGGCGGATGATCGGGTTTCTTCGCGGCTGGTTCGCAGTGCCGTTGTGGCAACGCGTATTGGGCGCGATGATCATCGGCGTGCTGCTGGGTCTCGCCTGGCCCGCCGCGACATCGGCGATCGCCTTTGTCGGCGAATTGTTCGTCCGGCTGATCCGGATGCTCGTCGTTCCCATCGTCTTCATCAGCATCGCGTCGGGCGTCACCGCGCTCGCCGATCCGCGCAAGCTGGGTTCGGTCGGCGCACGCACGGTCGGGCTGTTCGCCGCGACCACCTTCTGCGCCGTGTCGATCGGCATCGTCGTCGGCCTGATCGTCGAGCCCGGAAAGGGCGCGGCGTTGGGGAGTGCGGTCCCTTATGCGCTGGGCGAGGCCAAGTCGCTGCACGACCAGTTGATGGGAATCGTGCCGGTCAATATCGTCCAGGCGCTGGTCGAGGGCGACATGCTGGCGATCATCTTCTTTTCGATGCTTCTGGGCTTCGGGGTCATCCTGGCGGGCGAGCAGGGGCGCCCGGTGGCGACGCTTCTGCAGTCGGCGGGGCAGGTGCTGTTCCAGTTGGTGCGCATCGTCATGGAAATCACCCCCTTCGGCGTCCTCGCCCTGATCGCGAAGGCGGTCGCCGATAACGGCGTCGCCGTGTTCGCCAATATCGGCTGGCTGGCCGTCGGCGTGGCCGCAGGCGTGATCCTCCAGATCGTGCTCGTCCACCTGCCGTTGATCGCCTTCGTCGCACGGCGGCCGATCCTCCGCTTCTACCGCACGATCGTCGATGCGCTGGCCGTCGCTTTCTCGACCGCATCCTCGGCCGCCACCCTGCCCGTCGCATTGCGGATTGCGCTCGAGGACCTGCGCATCGCGCCGGGGGTTGCCAAGACCGTGCTGCCGATCGGCGCAAGCATCGGCAAGGACGGCACCGCGATGTATGTCGGCCTGCTCAGCATCTTCGCGTTGCAGGCGGTCGGCGTCGAGCCCGACCTGTCGATGCTCGCGATCGTCCTGCTCACCGGCGCGCTCGCGGCCTTCGGTACCGCGCCAATCCCGTCGGCCTCATTGTTCATGCTCGCCGCCGTGCTTTCTGCCGTCGGGGTTTCACCCGAACAGACCGCGCTGGTTGTCGGCTTTGTCCTGCCATTCGACCGGCTGCTCGACATGACCCGGACGGTGGCGAGCGCAAGTGCCAACCTGACCGTCACCACGGTCGTGGCGCGCTGGGAAAAGGCGATCGAGCCGGAGGAAGAGGCGTGACCGCGACGGCAGTGAACGCGGCGGCAAGCGCGCTCGTGGCGGAAACGCCCGCCAGGCCATCGGCGCGGCGCCTGTTCGGCCTCTATCTGCTGCTGGGCTTTTCGGCCGGGCTGCCATTCTACATGTTCAATGCGGTGCTGGCGCTGCGCCTCTCGCGGCATGGCGTCGACATCGTCATCATCGGCTTTTTCGCTTGGATCGCGCTGCTGCCGACCTTCAAATTCGCATGGGCGCCGCTGATCGAGCGATACGACATCCCCGGCTTTGCGCGCTTCTGGGGGCGAAGGCGCGGGTGGATCATGCTGTCGCAGCTCGGCATCTTTTTCTCGATGGTCGCGATGGCCTTCACCTCCAGCGACAAGAGCCTGCCGCTGACCGCGCTGTTCGCGCTCCTCCTCGCCTTCTGGACGACGACGCTGGAAGTCGCCGCCGACGGCTGGCGCATCGAATTGGCACCCACGCAGACCGAGCAGGCGCCGATCGTCGCGGCGAACCTGTGGGGCTATCGCAGCGCCATGGTCGCCGCGGGCAGCGGCGCGATCTTGGTTGCGGCCTGGTCCGACTGGACATGGGCCTATCTGGTGATCGCCGTCGCCGCCTTCCTGCCCTTCCCCATCCTCGCGGCGATGCGCCCCGAACGCGAAGGCACCAGCGGCCGGACGCAGGCGCTGGCCGGGGGGATCATGACGAGCTTGTTCGTTATCCTGGTTGCCGCGCTCGTCGCGGCCGCGCTCGGCTGGGCGCTACTCCTGGCGGCGCAGGCCGCTGGCATTTCGGCCAAGACCAACGTCACGCCGGTCGTCCTCGGGATCGCGTTGCTCCCCTTCGTGGCCCTTGCGCTCGCTCTGCCGCGCATCCGCCGCCTGCCCGCCGATTCCTTCTCGAACATGTCGACCTTCGCCGCGCCCTATGTCGAATTGTTCTGGCGTTACGGTACCCCCGTCCTTGCGGTTCTGGCCTTCGTCTCGCTCTATCGGATGGGCGACGTGCTCACCCTCACGCTCTCGCATCCGCTGTGGAACGACAGGGGATACAGCCTGCATCAGATTGGCATCGCCGACGGCGTCGTCGCGCTGTCGGCAAGCATGCTCGGCGTCGCGCTAGGCGGGTATCTGTCGACGCGGCTATCGCTCGGCTGGACGCTCGGGATCGGCGCGGTGACCGCGGCGGCGGGCAACTGGATCTATGTCTGGCTGTGGCACAGCGAGCCCTCGGCCTTCGTCCTCTATACCTCGGTCGCGGTCGACCAGTTCGGCAATGGCTATGCGGGTGCGGTCTTCGTCGTCTATCTTTCGATGCTGGTCAGCCCGAAATATCCGGGGGCGCAATATGCGCTGCTCTCGGGGTTCGCTTTCCTGCTGCCGCGCCTGCTGGCGGGGGCGTCAGGGTCGATGCAGACGCAGATCGGCTATGACGGTTTCTTCCTGTTGTCGGGGGCGCTGAGCTTCGCGGCGATCTTCCTGCTGCCGATCATCGTGCGCGTGAAGGGGCGCGCGCCGGCATGACGATCGCGGCGGCCTGCGACCAGGGCTTTGCCCCCGCGCT
This sequence comes from Sphingopyxis sp., assembly GCF_965227415.1. Classification (GTDB taxonomy): domain Bacteria; phylum Pseudomonadota; class Alphaproteobacteria; order Sphingomonadales; family Sphingomonadaceae; genus Sphingopyxis. The sequence goes on from NZ_OZ245749.1 coordinate 1,624,472, forward strand.
GGAAGCGGTCGAGCGCGGGCGTATCCCCGGCGCCGCGCTCGGCATGGTGTCCGCCGACGGGCAGAGCGCCGTGCGCCTCGCCGGCATGGCCGCACGGGTTCCCGATCGCGAAGCCCTGACGCGCGGCCACTGGTTCGACCTTGCATCGCTCAGCAAGGTGATCGCGACGACGACCATCATCCTGAAACTCGCCGATCAGGGACGCCTCGGCCTCGACCGGCCGCTGACCGACGCGATTCCGGACCTGCGCCAATATGACGTCGCAGGCGCCGCCGAGCGCCGGCTGACCTTTCGCGACTGCCTGATGCATCAGAGTTTCCTGCCCGCGGTCGAGCCCATCTATACCTATGGCGACGACCCAGAGCGACTGCGCGCTTTCGTGTTGCAGCGCGAATGGCGTCATGGACCGCCCGTCTATTCGGACATCAATTTCATCCTGCTCGGCATCGCGATCGAACGGATCACGGGAGCCCGGCTTTCCGACTGGCCGCTCGGCGAAGGCCTGGGCTTTGGCCCGCCCCCCGGCCCGGCCGTCGCCACCGAATATTGCAGCTGGCGCGGGCGCGTGATGAAGGGCGCGGTGCACGACGAGAACGCCTTTGCGCTGAGCGGCGCGGCAGGGCATGCCGGGCTGTTCGGAACCGTCGACGGCGTCCTCGGGTTTGCGCGGGCCATGCTCGACGGCACGATGCTGGCGCCTGCGATGCTCGCCGAAGTCCGCGCGGCGAACGACCACCACCGCACCTGCGGCTGGGAACGCGCCTTTCCGGGGTGGCACGGCGGCGACGCCTGCTCGGCCGACACCATCGGGCATACCGGCTTTACCGGCACCGGGCTCTGGATCGACTTCGAGCGCGGCGTCGCATGGACCTTGCTCACCAACCGGGTCCATCCGACCCGGCACGCCGACAGCGGCATCGCGGCTCTGCGCCCCGCAGTGGGCGAACGGATCATGACGGCTTGGGACGAATGGGAGAGACTATGACGGCATCGGTCCAGAAACTCGCGCTTGCCCTGGCGCTATCCTTCACGCTGACGACGGCAAGGGCCCAGACGGTTGCCAGTCCGGATACGGCTCCGCTGCTGACGACGGTCGAGCAAAAGCTCGCCGAAGGACCAGCCGGCGCACGCTTTGGCGTGCTGGTGACGACGCTCGACGGCGAGGTTCTCGTGGCGATCGCGCCCGACCAGCGCTTCATCCCGGCATCGAATACCAAGATGTTCACGACCGCCATCGCTTACGCCGAACTGCCGCTGCTTCAGCAGACCGCAAAGGGAACGGGCGTGCGGCTCGAGAATAACGGCGGCGGCGCGGTCGACGTCGTGCTGCACGGCCGCGGCGATGCGCTGCTGTCGAGCGCGGACGATTGCAAGGTCGATTGCCTGCAGGGGCTGGCCGACGCGGTCGCCGGAAAGACGCAAAGGGTGCGCAACATCGTCGGCGACGACAGCTGGTTCCCCGACGAGCGCTGGAGTCCCGGGATGAGCTGGAACAATATTCCCTCGCGCTATGGCACCGGCGTCTCGGCGCTGACGCTCGACGACAATGAACTCGTCATCAAGGTGCGGCCCGGCGCGATCGGCGCGGGCGCAAGCGTCGAGGCATCGGGTTATTTCACGATCGAAAATCTCGTCACCACCGTTGCGGGCGCTGCCGAGGATATCGACGCGTTCCGGATGCCGAACAGCTTGACGCTGCGCCTGACCGGGACGATCGGCGCCGCGACGGCGCCGCTGACGCTGCGCTATGGCATCGACGATCCGGCGCATTATGCCGCCTGGCGCTTCGGCGAATTGCTGCGCGCGCGCGGCGTGCGCGTCAGCGGCACCATCGACGTCCACCATCGGCCGCTGACGGCCGCCGACGATCCCGTAAACCGCAAGGGCGCGCCTGCCCTTCTGCCCGCCGAACCCGCGATGCTTGCCGAGCTTCCTGCCCCCTCGCTCGCCGCGAATATGATCCGGATCAACAAGGAGAGCCAGAATCTCCATACCGAGCTGATGTTGCGGCGCGTGGCGCGGCAGGGCGGCAGCGGGTCGATCGCCGACGGGCAGGCCGTGATGCGAAAGGTCATGACCGAGGCGGGGCTGCCCGCCACCGGCTATTACTTCGCCGATGGCTCGGGCATGTCGAGCTATAACCGCATCTCGCCGCGCGGGGCCGTTCGCCTGCTCAGCTGGATCGCGCGCCAGCCCTGGGGCATCGCCTGGCGCGAGACGCTGCCGATCGCCGGGCGCGACGGCACGTTGCAGAAGCGGTTCAAAGGAACGCTGCTCGAGGGCAAGCTTTTCGCCAAGACCGGATCGCTCAACGCGTCGCGCGCGCTGTCGGGCTATCTCACGACGCGCAGCGGCAGGACGCTGGTCTTCTCGGTCCTGGCCAACGACATGCCCGACGGCACCGACGACCAGGCGACCGCCGCGGTCGACCGCGCGCTGGTCGCTATCGCCGAGGCGCTGTAGCGGCGGGCGTCAGCACGATGCGCCCCGCAGCATGGCGGTCGACCGCTGCCTTGCTGAACCACAGCGGCTGCATCGTTCCCGCCAGCCACAGCGGATAGAAGTTGCGATAGCGCGGTGAGCGCGGGTCGGCGGACTGCCCCGGCAGCAACAGAAAGCGGCTGTTGTCCCACGCGCCGACGTCGGCGACGAACAAATAGCTCGCACCATGCGTCACGTTGAAACCGCGCCGGGCGTTGAAACCGCGCGCCATCGGCGTCGTCCCGTCGCCGCCCGACCGTCCGCCCTCGATCTTCGGGAAAGCTGCCGCGATCGCCGGATTCGACGCCAGCGGATGCGCGATCGTCACACGGTGCAGGTCGCCCCATTTCCAGGCCGCAGGGTCGGGGCCGCCCAGGACGACGGCGCGGCTCCATCCCGCGGCCAGCGCCCCGTCGATCAGCGCGTCGCGTGCTGTCGCAGGGTCTTCGCCCAATCGCTTGTCGGGTGACGCCAATATGCGCAGCATTTCGAAGAGGTTGACCGATGCGATCAGGTCCTTCGCCCCCGCAGGCACGATCCGCTCGCGAAAATCCGCCGACAGCGCCAGCATCACCATTTCATAAAGCAACGCGGCGGCGCTGTCGGCCTCGATCCCGCAATCCCATCGCCGCAGCAGCGCGGCCGCGTTCGCCGCCGCCGCCGACGGATGCGCCGGCAGGAGTTTGATCAGCGCGCGCGCCGGCAGCGATTGCACGTCGTGCTGAAGCGCGACGCTGTCGGCGATCCGGTGCTTGGGCTGGGCGCGCAGCACTTCGGCGACGCGATCATAGCGAAAGGGGTCGCTCCAGCTGAAGCTGATGATCCGCTCGCGATAGGGATAGCCACCGGGAAGGTTCATCTGGTTCGCCGACGCGAACCAGCCCTCGGCCGGGTTATAGACATGCGGCATATCCTCGACCGGCAGGATGCCCGTCCAGTCGAAGTCGCCGTCGCCGGGCGCGGGGAACAGCCCGTCATGCTTCGGCCGCCGCGGGACATAGCCGATCGCCTGCCAGCCCGTGTTGCCGTCGATATCGGCATAATGGAAATTGGTCGGCGACACATGCAGCTTGAACGCCTGCCGCAGCGATGCCCAGTCCTTCGCCAGGTTGATCGCGATCATGGCGAACCGCATATTGCCGCCGGGCAGCAGGCTGGCCGTGGCAAAGGCGACGGCGCGTTCGCGCGCGGCGTCGTGCGATATGATCGGTCGGCCCGCGGCGTAGCTGAGTTTCACGCGCTCGGCGGGCGCGCCCTTGACCGCTATGTCCTCTTCGACCGTCTCGAAGGCTTTCCACGTCCCCTGGTGCCAATATTTCCCGGGATCGCCCTTCTGCGTGCGCAGGATGAACAGGTCGGTCTGGTCGATATGGAAATTCGTGCGGCCAAAGGCGAAGCGATCGGTGTGGCCCTGCATAATTCCAGGCAGTCCCGGGGCCCCGGCGCCGATGACATCGAGGCCCGGGGCCGACAGATGAACCATGTGGCGCGGGCTGGTGCGGCCGATGCCGAGATGCGGATCATTGGCCAGGATCGGCCGACCGGTCGCGCTGCGCGATGCCGCGACGGTCCACGCGTTGCTGCCCAGCGCAAAACGGTCGCTGCGGCGCTGGTCGGGGTCGAGCTGCGCCTCCTGGGCGGGGTCAAAGGGCGTGGGCCGGTTCGCGGGATCCAATATCCCGAGGTCGGCCTCGGTCACTGCGGCGCAATCGAGCCCTTCGGGAACGGCGAAGGACCAGGCGGGGCGAAGCGGCGCCATCAACAGATCGGCTTCGATCAGCCCCCGCGCCTGAAGCTGCGCGCGGCGCACCTCGTCATCGGCGTCACCCATGCTGAATCCGCGGTTCCGGACGAGGTCGTCGACGTCCCAGCGCAGCGGCGCAATTCCCAATATGCCATATTCCAGCGGCAAGCCTGACGGATCGACCGTCAGTTCGTCGATCCGCGCGTTGACGCCCGCGACATAGCCGCGCGCGCATTCGAGCACGTCGGGAGGGAGCGCTTCGAGTTCGGCCTGGACATCGCCGCGATACAGGAACAGCCGCGCCGCCCGGTCGGCTGCGATAAAGCGCGGGCCAAAGGCTTCGGCCATCCGCCCCAGGTCGCGGCGATGCTCCATGTCGATCTGGAACAGCCTGTCGCGCGCGACCAGATAGCCCTGCCCGAAGAAAGCGTCATGCAACGAGGCGGCGCGGACATGGGGTACGCCCAGTTCATCCTCGATCACCTCGATCGGCGCGCGCGCGCCTGACAGGCTGACGCTGTGCGCGTTGCCCTTGACTCTGGTTTTCGCAAAAAGGTTTCCCGGCATCGCGACCAAAGCAGCGGAAGACAGCAGGAACGCACGGCGCCGGATCAATATCGCCTCCCGATCGTGAATAAGCTCGCGAAGGCGCATCCTATCGCGGCAAGGTGCGGCTACGCCATAACAAGCAGGTCTCCGCCTATAGCTGCAAGCTATCTGCATTGCCTGTGCCCGGCGAAGGCTATTCCCTCAGGCTATATGTCCATATCGGAAGGTTAGCGGCGAAGCAGTTGACCGGCTGTGGCCACCCTGTAACTTCGCTGTAATGAAATCGGCTTTCTGCGGCGATTGCCTGGCTGATAGCCGGGATAGCTAAGAAGAATAATCATAAAATATAAAAAGGCGGGGCAAGGCATCCGCCAAACGGTTCAGGCGGAACAACAGGGCAACCAAAGGTCGCAACGCGCCGCGTGCGGTGCAACCCTTGGGCAAATAGGGGACCATTAGAATGCGTGATTTTGGACGAGTTCGCCGCCCGCTGGGCCGCAAGACCGCCTTCGGCACGGCGATGACTGCGCTGGCGCTGGTGCACGGAGCGCCCGTATACGCGCAGGAAGCCGCCGCGTCGGCGACGTCCGAGGCAGCGGAACCTGGCGACCAGATCGTCGTAACCGGCTCGCGCGTTGTCCGCGACGGGTTCAAGGCGCCAACCCCGCTGGTCGTGTTGACACGCGACGAGATCCAGAACACGTCGCCGACGAACAATATTGCCGACTTCGTCAACCAGTTGCCGCAACTCGCCGGCTCGACCAAGCCCGGCAACTCGCGCCTCAACATTTCCAACGGTTCGGCGGGCATCAACGCGCTCAACCTGCGCAACCTCGGTGAAGGCCGCGTGCTGATCCTGGTCGATGGCCGCCGTTCCGTCGGTTCGACGATCTTCGGCTGGGTCGATATCAACACCATTCCGCAAGCGCTGGTCGAGCGCGTCGAGGTCGTCACCGGCGGCGCCTCGTCCGCTTATGGTTCCGACGCCGTCACCGGCGTGGTCAACTTCATCCTCGACAAGAAGATGACCGGAGTGCGTATCACCGGCGATGTCGGCATCACCGACAAGGGCGACGGCTTCAATTATTCGGGCAGCATCGCCGGCGGCGCGTCTTTCGCCGACGGCCGCGGCCATGCGCTCTTCAACCTCGAAGTCGCGCATCAGGACGGGATTTACTCCGTCGATCCGAACGATCGGCCGTGGAACCACAAAGGCTATCTGTCCTTTGCCAACCCCGCCTATACCGCGACCAACGGCCAGCCGGCGTTCATCACCTTCCGCAGCCAGGCCGGTCAAACGAACCAGGCGCCGGGCGGCTTCATTACCGGGTCCGTCGGCACCGTCGCCAACGCGCTGCGGGGTCTGTACTTCGGCGAAAACGGCCAGGTCATTCCTTTCCAATATGGGTCGTTCAACTCGCCGGCGCTGGGCGGCGCTGCCGCCGTCACGCGCACCGTGGGCGGAGACTGGCGCGTCAACGATTCGGGCCGCCGCATCGGCCTCAATCCTCGCGACGATCGCTGGGGCGGCTATGGTCGCCTGAGCTATGAAATCTCCGATAACGTCGAGATTTTCGCAGAGGGTTCCTTCAACAAGCAGGAAGTCTTCTTCAACGCAGGCCCCAACCTCGGTTCGGCCAATCTCAATACAACGGGTTGTACGACGGTCCCGGTTCCGATCACCTGCAACGCCTTCGCGCTGCAAACGCTCGGCGCGGCGCGACTTGCGGGCGTCACCCAGGTCAGCATCACGACGACAGCGGCCGACCTCCCGTTCCGCGGCATCAACAACAAGCGCCAGGTGCAGCGCTATGTCGTCGGCGCACAGGGCGAATTCGACGCATTCGGCAAATCGGCGCGCTGGGATGTCTATGGTCAGTATGGCCGGTCGGACCTGCGCGAGCAGCTGCGCAACATCATGCATGTGTCGCGGATGGCAGCCGCGACGAATGCCGCCTTTGCGCCTGCCGGCAACGCCGGTGGTTACGCCGTCGGATCGATCCAGTGCCTGATCAACGTCGACGCGAGTACGACCAACAACGACCCGAACTGCGTCCCGCTCAATCGCCTCGGCCTCGGCGTCGCCAATCCGGCCGCGATCGACTATGTTCTCGGCGATCCGTACCGCAAGCAGGTGTTGGAACAATTCGTCACCGGCGCCAATCTTGCCATCACTCCGTTCGCGACCTGGGCCGGCGACGTCAGCGTCGCGATCGGCGGCGAGTATCGCGAAGAGAAGATCCGCGGCACCGTGCCGACCGAGTTCCAACCGGTCATCAACCCCAACGGCACGACGTCCAACCTGTGGTCGGTTGGCAACTATCTGCCGTTCAAGGGCAAATATAATGTGAAGGAAGCCTATCTCGAAACCGTGGTCCCGCTGGGCTTTGGTCTCGAATTCAACGGTGCAGTGCGCGCCACCGACTATTCGAACTCGGGGTATGTCACCACCTGGAAACTGGGTGCGACCTGGGCGCCGATCGAGGACATCCGGTTCCGCGTGACGCGGTCGCGCGACATCCGCGCGCCAAACCTGAACGAGCTGTTCCAGGCGGGGACGGCGAACAGCGATTCGGTCCGCAACCCGGCCTTCACGCCGGACCTGGCGAACGGGCCGCAATTCTTCCCCTATTCGGGGCTGACGACGGGCAACCCGAACCTGCGGCCTGAAAAGGCGGACTCGTGGAATATCGGCGCAGTGGTCACGCCGCGCTTCCTGCCCGGCTTCACAGCGTCGGTCGACTATTTCCGCATCGATCTCGAAGGCGCGATCGACTCGCTCAGCGCCCAGGAAACGGTCAATCGCTGCTTCGAAGGTCGCCAGGAATATTGCGACGCGATCACGGACGATCCGGTTCGCTCGACGCCGACGGTCCCCTATAAGCTGATCCGCACCCAACCCTTCAACTTCGTCAGCAAGCTGGTTCGCGGCATCGACTTCGACGCCGCCTATCGCCTGCCGGTGGGTGAAACCAGCGCGATCACGCTGAAGGGCACCGCGACGCGCTATATCGAGAATCTCTCGAATACGGGTATTGTGGGAACGGTTCCGGTCAACACGGTGGGTGCGAACGGCGGTCAGGCCAGCACGCCGAAATGGATCTTCCGCGCCAACCTCAATTACTCGACGCCGAGTTTCTCGGGCACGGTGACCGGTCGCGGCGTGAGCGCGGGCAAATATCTGGCGAATGCGATCGAATGCTCGGCCGGGTGCCCCACCTCGACCAGCCAGTTTCCCACTTATGACAATAATCATGTCAAAGGGCTGTTCTACGTCGACCTCAACCTGACGCAGAAAATCCGCTTCGAAAGCGCGTCGGAAGCGGAGGTCTTCTTCAACATCACCAACCTATTCGACGCCAACCCCCTGCTGTTGCCGGAAACCGGGCTCGCCGCGAACAGCACCTATTCGGACCTTCTAGGCCGCCAGTTCCGCGTCGGCGTCCGTTTCAAGTTGAATTGACGCCAAAGAAACAATGGGGACGGCAAAGGCCCAACCCTCGGGACGCCCGATCTTGGCATGGCGAGAGCGGGCGTCTCGATGTTGGAACATCGACTTGCCGCTTCGCTATGATGTTCGGATTGGGGTGTCGCGCCTTACGGCACCCCGTCACGCCGCCATCAGCACATTGCGATAAACAGCTTCTTCAAAGGCCTGCCCCGCGCCCATCGCGACGCAGATGAGCGCGTTGTCGGCGACTTTTACCGGGAGCCCCGTCGCTTCTGCGATCGCCTGATCCATCCGGGTCAGCAAGGCACCGCCGCCGGTCAGCGTAATGCCTTCGTCTATGATGTCGGCCGAAAGTTCGGGAGCGGTCTGCTCCAGCGCGGCACGCACTGCGCTGATGATCTGCGACACGGGCTCTGAGAGCGCCTCGGCGATTTCGGCTTCGGTGACGCTGATTTCCGACGGGCGGCCATTGACCAGATCGCGGCCCTTTACGGCCATGACAAGGCCGTCGCCTTCGGGCGGGACCGCCGCACCAATGGTGAGTTTGACGCGCTCGGCGGTCATTTCGCCGATCATCATATTATGCTTTCGCCGAATGTGCGACGCGATCATGTCGTCCATCTTGTCCCCGCCGACGCGGGTGGAATTGCTGTAGGCAATGCCGCCGAGCGACAGCACAGCGACCTCGGTCGTACCGCCGCCGATGTCGACCACCATGGCGCCGCGCGGTTCCGTGACGGGAAGGCCGGCGCCAATCGCAGCAGCAAGCGGCTCCTCTATCAGCTGCACGAGAGATGCGCCGGCATTCGACGCGGCGTCGCGGATCGCGCGCCGCTCGACGATCGTCGACGCGGACGGAACGCAGACGATGACATTGCTGCGCCGCCGCAGCACGCTCGGGCCGCCAAGCGCCTTGGCGATGAAATGCTTGATCATCTGCTCGGCGACTTCAATGTCGGCGATCACGCCGTCGCGCAGCGGCCGTACGGCCTCGATATTCGCGGGGGTCTTGCCCATCATCAGCTTCGCGTCATTGCCGACCACCTTGACGTGGCGGACCCCATTGCGCGTTTCGAGCGCGATCACCGACGGTTCGTTGAGCACGATGCCTTCGCCGCGAACATAGATGACCGTGTTGACGGTCCCCAGATCGATGGCAATGTCGTGCGTGCTGGCAGCAGCAAAGCGACGGAAAATGTTCATAAGCGGGGGCGGCACCTTGATGTAAATGATGCCAGAGATTGCGGCTCGCCCCCCGGTTCCCCGCCGTCTCCGGCTGTTCGATCCGGCATGTGCATGGCCGACAGGCGCGTCACGCGGCTTGGGCCAGCCCGTTGGATTCGCGCGCTCGCCCGAGGGTCAGGCGAAATGAAGTTTGCGATACTTGCCGCGGAAGTAGAGCAAGGGGTCGCGCCGCGGCTCGAAGATGGCCTTAAGCACCCGGCCGACGAGGATGAAATGATCGCCGCCCTCGTAAACCGCGTCGCGCGCGCATTCGAAACTGCTCAAGGATCCCGTGAGCACCGGCGTTCCATATTCGCCTTCGTCCCAAGGCGTCGCAGCGAAGCGATCTTCACCCTTGCCCGCGAAGCGGTTTGACGTCGGCTGCTGGCCGATCTGGAGGACATTGACGGCAAAGCGTTCGGCCTCACGCAGATGTGGCGCGCTGCTCGCGTTGTTGGCGATGCAGACGAGCAGCAATGGTGGGTCGAGCGAGACCGACGTGAAACTGTTTGCGGTAAGGCCGATCGGGCTGCCATCGGGGCAGAAGGCGGTCACCACCGTCACGCCGGTCGCGAAACAGCCGAGCGCGTCGCGAAAGGTGCGCGCGTCCGAACCCGCACGATATTCTGGCGAACCGCGCGGCGCGCGACGCTCGAGGAAATCGATCAGATAGCCGCCGAGCGCGTCGGTGCGATCGTCGGTGACCACCATCATGCTGTTCTCGACCTCGGCGAGCTCTCCGTCGGGAAGCAGGCCCACGAAAGCCGCGGCGTCGGCACGCGAGACGAGTTCGCTGAGCGCCCCGCGCACATACAGCGTCGGCAGCGCGATCTTCGCCGCGACGCCGCTCAGCCGATCGGCGACGGCGGCGCTGTCGAACCCGTCGAACAGACGGACGTCCCATCGCGCCTGCCCCGGCGCGAGCGTTACCGCCTCACGCAATCGGTCGCCGACCCGCTGCGTCACGGCGGGATCGACATGAACGGGCGAATCGACAAGGACAAGGCCCGAAGCGAGCACCGCTGCGTCGCGTTCAAGCGCGGCGCTCGCGATCCAGCCGCCAAGCGTCGAGGCAACGACGACCGGGCGCGTGCCCATCTGTGCCAGCACCGCGCGCAGGTCCTCGACCAGCGCCTCAAAATCATAGCGGCCGTCTTCGGGCCATTCGCTGCCGCCGTGCCCGCGCAGATCGAGGCTGATCACGCGCCGTCCGGCGCCGACCAGAGCGGCAGCGACGCCAGCCCACACGCCGCGCGTCTGCCCGGCCCCGTGGACGAGCAGCACGGCGGGGTCGTTTTCGGAGCCCGTGACCTCGGCCTCCAGCCGGACGCCTGCGAAACCCCGATATTCGACGATGCTCATGCCCGATTCCTCATGAGATCGAAGTAGGGATCGCGGCCCGTTTCGTCGAGGGCCAGAGGATCATAAACTATGGCTGGAAGTGCGCGACGAGCGCATAACGATCGCCTGGATAGACCTGCCGCGCATAGGTGATCCGTTCATCGCCGCGCCACGTCCAGCGTTCAAGCGCCATGCACGCTGCGCCCGCTGCGATGCCGAGCGCGACCAGCTCCTTGCCGCCGGCGTTGAACGCCGTGATGCGGTGCTCGGCCTCGGTCCAGGGGATATTCGCGAGCAGCCAGGATCCGGGAGGCTCGGCGGCGAAATCGACGTCGGCGGCTTCGGGCACTGCCCCCAGGTTGATCAGGCGCCGTTCGAGCGCATAAGCACGGCCGCCGGCATGATGGCGGCATTCAATTGCCAGGACCTCGCCGTCATCGATCTGGAGCAAGCGCCTGTCCTCAGCGGTAGCGGAGCGGATTTCGCGGCGATCGAGGTCGAGGCGATAGCTTTCGCCTTGCTGTGCGATCTCGTCCCGGATGTCAGGAATTTCGAGCGCCGCTCGCTGGATGCGGGGCTGCGAGACGATCGTACCCGCGCGACGACGGCTTTCGAGCAGCCCGGCCTCGATCAATACGCGAAGCGCGCGATTCACGGTCATTCGCGAGCAGCCATAGGTTGCCATCAGCTGGCGCTCATAGGGAATGCGGGTCCCCGGCTTCCACTCGCCCGACATGATCCGCGCCTCCAGCTCGCGGCGGATTTGGGCGTGGATGGCGCCGCTATGCTTCATGCAAAGAGCGACCGCATTGCAGCGCGGTACCGTGTATCAATCGCATCGCGCGCGATATGGCGGCCGCTTTCGACCTGCTTGATGCCGTGCCGCCAGACGCAATCGACAAGGCGCGCGCCGCCGCCGAATATCCAGCTGTCGAGGATCGCGTCGCCCGACCGGCCGGCGAAGAAAGGATCGTCGGCCTTCAAGCTGACGATGTCCGCCGCTGCGCCTACTGCGAGGCTGGTCGAGCCGCGCCCAAGTGCCTGCCCGCCCCCCGCGAGTGCTCCCCGATAGAGATTTGCGCCCGTCGACTGCCCCGCGCCGCCCGCGAGCAGGTTGCGCCCTCGGTGCGCGAGGCGCTGGCCATATTCGAGCAAGCGCAGTTCGGCCGCGGCATCGATCTCGACATTGGAATCCGAACCGACGCCGAAGCGGCCACTCTCGGCAAAAAACTCACGCGCCGGGAACAGGCCGTCGCCGAGATTGGCCTCGGTAATCGGGCAGAGGCCGACGACAGCACCGCTTCCTACAATCGCCCGCCGTTCGCTTTCGGTGACATGCGTTGCGTGGACGAGGCACCAGTCGGGCCCGACGTCGGCGTGATCGAACAGCCATTCTAGCGGCCGCGCGCCGCTCCACGCGACACAGGCGTCGACCTCGGGGATCTGCTCGGCGATGTGGATATGGACGGGAGCACCGGCGGCCATCGCTGCGATCGCGGCGAGCTCTTCCGCCGTCGCTGCGCGCAAGCTGTGAGGGGCGACGCCGACGATTGCATCGTACAGACCGGCGATCGCCTCGCGCGTCGCCTCAAGAAGAGTCAGGAAGCCATTTACATCGTTGATGAAGCGGCGCTGCCCGTGCTTCGGCGCCGCGCCGCCAAAGCCCGAATGGGCATAAAAGACCGGAAGCATCGTCAGCCCGATTCCCGTCTCGGCCGCCGCGGCGGCGATGGCGTGCGCCATAACCGCAACGTCATCATATCTCTGCCCGTCAACATCATGGTGGAGATAGTGAAATTCGCCGACGCGCGTGAAGCCGCTTTCGAGCATCTCGGCATAAGCCAGCGCCGCTATTGCGTGCAGCCCCTCGGGGTCGAGACGGTCGACGAAATGATACATTGCCTCGCGCCAGGTCCAGAAGCTGTCGCCGCCCTGGCCCGCCCGTTCGGCAAGTCCCGCCATGCCGCGTTGAAAGGCGTGGCTGTGCAGATTGGGCAAACCGGGCAAGACGATTGCATGGCGTTCGTCGCCATGCGCCGCGCTGACCCCGGTCTCAACTGCAGAAATCCGTCCATTTTCAACGATAAGCCGCACATGGCTGTGCCAGCCATCCGTCAACCATGCCTGTTCGCACCAAAGCGCCATCGATCATCCCATCTGGACATCGCCATGCGATCGCTTTTAATGTATATACATAATTGAGTCGGCCAGCAAGCAGGAGAGGGCTCGATGCATAGCGATCGCCTGTGGACCAACGCCCGTCTTGCAACGATGCAGGATGGCGCCTCCGGCCTTGGTGTCGTCGAACGTGGCGCGGTCGGCATGACGGCAGGCACGATCACCTATGTCGGCTCGATGATCGATGCACCGACAGCGACCGATACGATCGATTGCGATGGTCGCTGGATCACACCCGGGCTGATAGATCCGCACACGCATCTGATCTTTGCAGGCGACCGCATCGCCGAATTCGAGTTGCGCCAGAAACGCGCATCCTACGAAGACATAGCGCGCTCCGGCGGCGGCATTGTATCGACGGTCCACGCAACCCGCGCCGCAAGCGAAGCCGAACTCGTCACAAGCGCTCTTCCCCGCCTCGACGCGCTGATCGCCGAGGGCGTCACGACGATCGAAATCAAGTCGGGGTATGGCCTGTCGGTCGAGGATGAAGCGAAGATGCTGCGCGCGGCGCGCATCCTCGGCGAAGTGCGGCCGGTGTCGGTGCGGACGACCTTTCTCGGCGCGCACGCACTTCCGCAGGAATATGCAGAGGATCCCGATGGCTATATCGATCTGGTGTGCCAGACGATGCTGCCGGACATCGCAGCGGCGGGGCTTGCGGATGCGGTCGATGCCTTTTGCGAGAATATCGGCTTCACCCTCGCGCAGACCGAGCGCGTGTTCGTCGCCGCGAAAAAACATGGCCTGCCGGTCAAGCTTCACGCCGAGCAATTGTCGAACCAGCGCGGCGCGGCGCTCGCCGCGCGCCACGCTGCGCTTTCGGCGGATCATCTCGAATATCTCGACGACGGCGGGATCGCCGCGATGGCGCGGGCGGGTACGGTCGCGATGCTGTTGCCCGGCGCATATTATTTCCTGCGCGAGACAAAGCTGCCGCCAGTCGCCGCGCTGCGCGCCGCCGGCATTCCGATCGCGCTGGCGACGGACTGCAACCCCGGCACCTCGCCGCTGACGTCCATCCTCCTGACCATGAACATGGCTGCGGTGCAATTCGGGCTGACGGTCGATGAATGCCTGCTAGGGGTGACCCGCCAAGCGGCGCGGGCATTGGGCGTCGGGGCAGAGGTCGGGACGCTCGAACTCGGCAAGCGCTGCGATCTGGCGATCTGGGATATCGAGCGACCCGCCGACCTGGTGGGCCGGATCGGCTTCAACCCGCTGCATCAACGAATCTGGATGGGACAATGAGCAAGGTGATAATTACGCCCGGTGCCATGTCGCTCGCCGACTGGCGTGCGATCCATGAAGGCGCCAGTGCCGCGCTCGACGCGGACGCATGGGACGCGATCGATGCTAGCGCCGCGGCGGTCGCGCGGATCGTCGCCAGGGGCGCGCCCGTCTATGGCATCAACACCGGCTTTGGAAAGCTTGCGAGCGTCCGCATCGCCGACGACGATCTGGCCACGCTCCAGCGCAACATCGTGCTGAGCCATGCCGCAGGGACCGGCGCGCCTTCGCCTGTGAAGATCGTGCGGCTGATGATGGCGCTGAAGCTTGCGAGCTTTGGCGTTGGCGCGTCGGGCGTTCGGCGCGAGACGGTTGCGATGATCGAGGCGATGCTGGCGAAAGGGCTCACTCCGGTCGTGCCGTCGCAAGGCTCGGTCGGTGCAAGCGGCGACCTCGCGCCGCTGTCGCATATGGCGGCGGCTATGATCGGCGTGGGCATGATAGAGGTCGGCGGCAAAATCTTGCCCGCAGCCGATGCGCTCGCGCAGGCGGGTCTCGCGCGGCTCGAACTCGGCCCCAAGGAGGGCCTCGCGCTGCTCAACGGCACCCAATTCTCTACCGCCAATGCGCTGGCGGGCCTGTTCCGCGCCGAGACCCTGTTCCAGTCGGCGCTGATCACAGGCGCCTTGTCGACCGAGGCGGCGAAAGGCTCCGACGCGCCGTTCGACGCACGCATCCATGCCCTGCGCGGTCACGCCGGGCAGCGCGAAGTCGGCGAGGCGTTGCGCGGCCTGATGGCGGGGTCGGCGATCCGCGCTTCACACGCCGTCGACGACCCGCGCGTGCAGGATCCCTATTGCCTGCGCTGCCAGCCGCAGGTGATGGGCGCTGTGCTCGACCTGCTGCGTCAGGCCGCAACGACCCTCCGCATCGAGGCGAACGGCGTATCCGACAATCCGCTGATCTTCGCCGACGCTAGTCCGCTTGGGGACGAGGCGCTGTCGGGCGGCAACTTCCACGCCGAGCCCGTCGCCTTCGCCGCCGACATGATAGCTATGGCACTGTGCGAGATCGGCTCGATCTCCGAACGCCGCATCGCGATGCTGGTCGACCCAGCGCTGTCAGGTCTGCCTGCCTTCCTCACCCCGCGCCCCGGTCTCAACTCGGGCTTCATGATCCCGCAGGTTACTGCCGCGGCGCTCGTCAGCGAGAATAAGCAGCGCGCCTATCCGGCAAGCGTCGATTCGATCCCGACCTCGGCGAACCAGGAAGATCATGTGTCGATGGCCGCGCACGGCGCGCGCCGCCTGCTCGACATGGCGGACAACGTCAGCGCGGTCATCGGGATCGAACTGCTCGCCGCGTGCCAGGGGATCGACTTCCACGCCCCGCTGACATCGAGCGATGCGCTCGAAGCCGCACACAAGCATTTGCGCGCCGAAGTCCCGACGCTCGAAGACGACCGGCATTTCCATCCCGACATGGAGGCGGCAACCGCGTTGATCCGTTCGGGCAGTCTCGCCGTCGCCGTGCCCGCAAACCTGCCGGGCGTCGGCTGATGGACTGGCTGCGCGTCCATCGCGGCGACGCGCCGCTCGTCATCGCCTTTCCGCATGGCGGCACCAACCTTGCAGGTCTCGACGAGCAGTTCGTTTCGCCTTGGCATGCGCAGATCGATACCGACTGGTGGATTGCCGATCTGTACGCTTTTGCGGCCGATTTCGGCGTAACGCTGGTCGCGACCGACATTTCGCGCAGCGTGATCGACATGAACCGCGACCCGTCGGGCGCGTCGCTTTATCCAGGACAGGCGACGACCGAACTCTGCCCGACAACAACCTTTGACGGCGAGCCGCTCTATCGCTTCGACGCGCCCGACGAGGCTGAAATCATGCAGCGACTGCATAGCTATCACCGTCCCTATCATGACGCGCTGACGCAGGAACTCGACCGCCTGAAGGCCGCGCACGGCCAAGTCGTCCTCTACGACGCCCACTCGATCCGCAGCCATGTCCCGCGCCTGTTCGACGGCGAATTGCCGCAGTTCAACATCGGCACCAATGGCGGCGCAACCGCCGCTCCCGAACTCGAAACCGTCATCGCGAACATCTGCGCCGCGAGCGGCCACAGTCATGTCGTCAACGGGCGCTTCAAGGGCGGCTGGACGACGCGCCATTATGGCCACCCCGACGACGGCATACACGCGGTCCAGATGGAGCTGGCCCAACGCGGCTACATGGCCGAGCCGGCCGCGATCACCCACGCCAACTGGCCTTCCCCCATCGATCCAAACCCTGCGATCCGGGCCGTCCTCGAACAGCTGATCGCCGCGACCCTCGATTTTGCGAAAGGACGTTCATGACCCGTCTCGACAACAGCCGCGTGATCCGCCCGGCGACCGGCAGCGAGATCAGCGCGAAAAGCTGGCTCACCGAAGCCCCGATGCGGATGCTGATGAACAATCTGCATCCCGACGTCGCCGAGGCGCCGCACGAGCTGGTCGTCTATGGCGGTATCGGTCGCGCCGCGCGCGACTGGGAAAGCTATGACAAGATCGTCGAGACGCTGAAGCGGCTGGAGAGCGACGAAACCCTGCTTATCCAGTCGGGCAAGCCCGTCGGCGTCTTTCGCACGCACGAAAATGCGCCGCGCGTATTGCTCGCCAATTCGAACCTCGTCCCGGAATGGGCGAATTGGGACCATTTCCACGAGCTCGATAAAAAGGGCCTGATGATGTACGGTCAGATGACCGCAGGCAGCTGGATCTATATCGGCAGCCAGGGCATCGTTCAGGGCACCTACGAAACCTTTGTCGAGATGGGTCGCCAGCACTATGGCGGCAGCCTCGCGGGCCGATGGCTGCTGACGGCAGGCCTCGGCGGAATGGGTGGCGCGCAGCCGCTCGCCGCGGTGATGGCGGGCGCGTCGTGCCTTGCAATCGAATGTCAGCCTAGCCGCATCGAGATGCGCCTGCGCACCGGCTATCTCGACAAGCGAGCGGCGAGTATCGACGAAGCGATCGCGATGATCGAGGGAACCCACGCGGGCGGCAAGCCCGTTTCGGTCGGCCTGCTCGGCAATGCCGCCGAGATCCTGCCTGACATGGCCCGCCGCGGCATCCGCCCCGACCTGCTCACCGACCAGACCTCGGCGCACGATCCGGTCAACGGCTATCTTCCCGCGGGCTGGACCCTCGACGAGTGGTTTTCGAAGCGCGAACGCGATCCCGCGGCAGTCGCCAAGGCCGCGAAGGCATCGATGGCGGTGCATGTTCAGGCGATGCTCGATATGCAGGCGGCGGGCGTGCCGACGACCGACTATGGCAACAACATCCGCCAGATGGCGAAGGACGAAGGCGTCGAAAATGCCTTCGACTTTCCTGGCTTCGTCCCGGCCTATGTCCGCCCGCTCTTCTGCCGCGGCATCGGCCCCTTTCGCTGGGTCGCGCTGTCGGGCGACCCCGAGGATATCTACAAGACCGACGCCAAGGTGAAAGAGTTGCTGCCCGACAACGCGCACCTCCACAACTGGCTCGACATGGCGCGCGAAAAGATCCAGTTCCAGGGCCTGCCTGCGCGCATCTGCTGGGTGGGGCTCGGCGACCGCCACCGCCTTGGCCTCGCGTTCAACGAAATGGTCGCCTCGGGTGAGCTGAAAGCCCCGATCGTCATCGGCCGCGACCATCTCGATTCAGGCTCGGTCGCCTCACCCAACCGCGAGACCGAAGCGATGCGCGACGGGTCCGACGCGGTGAGCGACTGGCCCTTGCTCAACGCGCTGCTCAACACGGCGTCGGGCGCGACCTGGGTCTCGCTCCATCACGGCGGCGGCGTCGGCATGGGGTATTCGCAGCATAGCGGCATGGTGATCGTCGCCGACGGCACCCCCGAAGCGGCGAAGCGGCTCGAGCGCGTGTTGTGGAACGACCCGGGCACCGGCGTGATGCGCCACGCCGACGCGGGCTATACACAAGCTCTGGACTGCGCGCGCGAGAAGGGACTGGACCTGCCCGGCATATCGGGATGACCGGTATACGCTTCCTGCCCGCGCAGGGCCGCGTGCCGCGTGCATGGCGCAACGGCGGCGGCATTACCCGCGATATCGCAGCCGTACCCGAAGGCTCGAGCGACGACGATTTCCTGTGGCGCGCGAGCATCGCGACGATCGCGGCGGCGGGGCCCTTCTCGTCCTTTCCCGGGGTCAATCGCGCCTTCATGCTGCTACGCGGCGATTTGCGGATCGAGATCGGCCATCGCGAGCAGCATCTGCGGCGGGGATCGCCCGCGCTGCTGTTCGGCGGCGAAGACGAGGTTCGGGCCGAACCCATCGGCGGGGAATGCACCGTTCTGAACATTATGACGCGCCGCGGGCGGATGTTGTCTAAGCTGGCTCGCGCGTGGGACGACACCTTTGACACCGGCACGCTGTTGCTGCTTGCCACCGAGCCGACGCGAGTCACCGCGGGAGCCGCTATCTTTCATCTGGCCGAACACGACGCTCTCCTTGTCGACCGGCTGGCCACGAACCTTCTGCCAATCGATCCGACGCTGATCGCCGTGCATTTCGTCCGGGATCAGTTGGTCCAGTAGATATAGTCCTGCCCGTCTTTCCACGGCGCGTTCTGGGGGACGTCGATCCGCACCGGCGCCTCGATCAAGCCGGGCCAGATCGGTTTGGCCATGCCCTTATTCTGTGCCTCGATCATGGCGCGCAGTTCGGCGACGCGCTTTGGCTCGCGCGCGGCCAGGTCATGCTGTTCGGTCGGATCGAGCGCCAGATTATAAAGGCGCGCCTTCTCAGGGCGCTTCGTCACCTGCAACTTCCAGTCGCCCGCGCGTACCACGCGATAGTCGCCCGAGCGCCAATAGAGCGCCGTCCGCTTCGCCGGACCGGCGAGGATGTCTTCGCTGTCGACGATGCGATCGGTCGGTATCTTCGCGCCAGCCGCTGCGGCGATCGTCGAGAACAGATCGATATGGCCGGTGACGTCGGCGCGCGTCGACCCCGGCGCAATATGTCCGGGCCAGCGCATGAAGAAGGGGGTGCGGATCCCGCCCTCGAAGAAGGTCGCTTTCCAGCCGCGGTAGGGCGCGTTCAGACGGCCGATACCCGTGTACCACGCACCGCCATTGTCGCTGGTGAAGATGACAAGCGTATTATCGTCGATGCCGAGCGTTTTCAGCTTCGCCATCACGTCGCCGATGCGCCGGTCGAGCTGCGCGATCATCGCGCCATAGACGCGCGTCTTGTGATCCTTGATCTGCGGCAGCTTGTCATATTCCTCCTTCGTCGCCTGCAACGGGGTGTGCGGCGCGTTGAAGGCGAGATACAGGAAGAAGGGCCGATTGCGGTTGGCCTCGATCGCCGCTTCCGCCTCGGCGGCGAAATAATCGGTCATATGCCCCTTGGGATGGAAACGCTTGCTGCCGTTGAACGTCACGGCATGCCGCAAATTGGCCCATATGAAATGGTCGATCCGGTCCCACGGCAGCTTCGCGTTCACCGCATCGGGATCATCCTCGGGCAGGAACATCGCCGCGCCGCCGAGCACCGCCAGGCTTTCGTCGAAGCCTTGCGCTTGGGGTTGCAGCGCCCGGGCTTCGCCAAGATGCCATTTGCCGATGTGGAGCGTGTGATAGCCTGCGGCCTTCACGGCCTCTGCAATCGTCACTTCCTTCGCCGGGACGCCCATGTCGGGATAGTCAGGGACGTCGGGAGTGATCAGTTCTTTATGAAAAATCGCCCGATGCGGCCCGACCCCCTCGCCATGCGAAACGCTTTCGGCGAATTGCACCGGCACTGCGGTATACTCGAAACCGAAGCGCGTCGGATAGCGCCCGGTCATCATCGCCGCGCGCGACGGCGAACAGGTAGCGTTGGCGGCGTAGGCGGTGGTAAAATTCATGCCCTGCCGCGCAAGCGCGTCGATATTCGGGGTCTTGACGATACCGCCTGCGACCCCGCCCCCATTGAGGCTGATGTCATTGAACCCCAGATCGTCGGCAACGATCAGAATGATGTTGGGCGGACGCTTGCCGCCGGACGCTTGCGCCGGTCCCGGCTGCCAGACGACCGGATGATTATCCTGCACCGGATCGCGCCAGTCCTGAAGCAGACCGGGGATGCGATATTTATTCGCCTCAAACCCCCAATAACCCCCTGCGCCGATCAGGGCGAGGACACCGAGCGCCACCCATCTTTTCTTCATATCGTCCCTCCCCCGAACGTCAGTATCATGATGTGGCCCAACGCGGCCATCAGCGCGAGTGCAAGCCCGGCGGTGACGCGCGGGCTCGCGTAGAAGGCAATCTGCCGCTGTGTCGGGAAGCTGAAAGTCGTCTCAATCCCGAGCGACTTCGCCGGATGGGCAGCGCGGAAGGCGGGATCGCTCGCCATGCGGACGAGGTCGCGGCGGCTGCGATACCGCATCGTCCCGACGAGCGACCAGCCAGGGTCCTCCGGCGTGTTCCATGCATCGATGTAGCCGCCGACCTTGCGCCCAACGAAGAGCGGATGCCCGCCACGTTTCACCAGTCCGCGCACAAAGGGGTCGGAATAGCGGCGCAGCCAGTCGCTGCCGTCACGGGTCTCGCCGCTTGCGGGATCGGTAACCGGCCCGGGCCGCGTGCGCACGAGGTTGAGCATCACAAATTCGCGCCCGTCGTCAGCTTCTAGGAACGCGCGTAGCCGTTTGTCTTCATTGCCCGTTTCGGCCATCCGCGGCCCCAGCGTCGCAAGGAAAGCGTCGATCTCTTGCTGGCGCAGCGGTCGCCTCAGCCCGTCATAGAACAGCAGGAAGCCGAGCCAGAGCAGCAGCGCGCCCGCCCAGATCCCCCTTATTATTGTTACCCCGTCGTCCATTGCCCCAACCGCTTGGCCGTTGTCATCGGCATTATGGCACTATATGTGTCATTATATCGATCCGCGCGCAAGATGGTTAAACGTCAACCATTGACGCGAGCGGAAAGCTGGGCCAGCGGAGAGATTATGGCGGGGAAGGGTCAGATCAAAACGGCAGCGGAAGAGGAAGTGCCCCCTCTCGACGGGCGGCGTGCGCGCAGCCAGTCTAGCCACAAGCGCATCGTCGCGGCGATGATGAACCTGATCGAGGGCGGCGATTTGATGCCGAGCGCGGCGCGCGTCGCCGAGGAAGCTGGCGTCGGCCTACGCACCGTGTTCCGCCATTTCGACGACATGGATTCACTCTACCGCGAAATCTCGCAAATCGTCGCCGAGCGCATCCTTCCGGTCGTCACCGCGCCCTATCCCAACGATGACTGGCGCGCCAATCTGCGCGACCTGACGCGGCGGCGCGTGAAAGTGTTCGAGACGATGCTGCCCTTCCGCCTCGCCGCGAATATCAAACGCTACCAGTCGCCTTATCTGATGGGCCAATATGGTCAGGTCGTCACGCTCGAGCGCGAATTCGTGCTGCGTTTGCTGCCCCGCGATATCAGCGGCGATCGTTATTTCGTCGAGGCGCTGTGCGCGGCGCTGTCTTTTCAGAACTGGCGCGCGATCCGGCAGGATCAGGGACTGTCGGTCGAGGATGCGAGCGCGGTCGTCGCACATATGGTCGATACGTTGGTCGCGGCCGCCGCCGCATGATCCGCAGGATCGCGCTGCCGCTACTCGCGCTGCCGCTGCTGGCGATGGCCGGTCTGCTCGCGGCCTGCGGCAAAGGGCGGGATCAAACGCTGGCCGAAGCGAAACCGCCCGCGTGCCCCGCGATGCCGAAAGCCGACTATGTCTGGATTCCCGGCGCGACCTTTGCGCTGGGGGCCGATGCACGGCTGCCCGAGGAAGGCCCCCCGCGCGAGGCCAAGGTCGCAGGCTTCTGGATGGCAACGCACGAGGTCACCAACGCCGAATTCGCCGAATTCGTGAAAGCGACCGGCTACAGGACGCTGGCCGAGCAAGATCCGCCGAAGCTTCCCGGCGCTCCGCCCGAGATGCTGATTCCCGGCTCGGCCGTCTTCACCGCGCCGACCGACGGCAACCCCAATTGGTGGCGCTGGGTCGTCGGCGCCGAGTGGCGGCATCCGGCAGGACCAGAGACAGCGATCACCGGCCGCGACCGCGATCCGGTGGTCCAGGTCGGCTATGACGATGCGCTCGCCTTTGCCAAATGGAAGGGTAAGGCGCTGCCGAGCGAGGAGCAGTGGGAGCTTGCCGCCACGACGGGCGGCGCCGACCGCAACGTCCCCGTCGGCAAGGACGGCAAGCCCCGCGCCAACTATTACCAGGGCACCTTCCCGGTCCGCGACCTCGGCACCGACGGCTTCATCAGCCGCGCGCCGGTCGCCTGCTTCCCCGCCGACGCACATGGCATCCATGACCTGATCGGCAACGTCTGGGAATGGACGACGAGTGCCGAGGACCCGGAGCGCAACGTGATCAAGGGTGGCAGCTTCCTGTGCGCTGCCAATTATTGCGCGCGCTATCGCCCTGCGGCGCGCCAGTTTCAGGAACGTTCGCTAGGCACCGACCATGTCGGTTTTCGCCTGATCGACACGGCGCGCCCGGCGCCGGCGGAGCCAGCGCCAGACAAGAGCTGACATCAGCGACAGCACGCCGCCGAGAACCAGCCCCGCCTTGATCGCGCGCGGCTTGCCCTGATGTTCCCACGCATATTGATTGATCTGATCGTCGGCAGTGTAGCCGGCGGGCATGTCGAGCACGCCGTTCGCCTTGGCATAAGCCGCGTAGTCCGCCTGCATCGCCGCGAAGCGATCGGGCAGCGCGACCGACAGGTCGCGCGCCTCGCCGGGATCGCTTTTAAGGTCGAAGAGCCGCCACTTGCCATCGCCGGTCGGCGCGAGGTTGCGCGTCAGCTTGTAATCGCCGCGAAACAGCGCGGCATTACCCGACAGCTCATACCCGATCGGCGCGTCGCCATGGACGCTGCCTTCGGCACCCGAAAGCATCGGCACGAGGCTGCGGCCTGTCACGGGCTCAACCGCCTTGCCGTCCCACGACGCGCCATGGCTCGGCACGCCCGCAAGATCGGTCAGCGTGGGAAGAAGGTCGGTGACATGCGCGAGCCCGCTGTTGATCGCCCCGGCGCGAACTTTGGGATTGCCCGGCCAGGCGATGATCAGCGGAACGCGAAGGCCGCCTTCGGACGCGGTGAATTTATAGCCCGACAGCGGCGACGCCGACGCGCTCGCCCAACCGGGACCGACCGCGCTGAAGCTGCCGCGGCGCCCGATGTTCGCGGTCGAGATGTCATATTTGCTGCCGAGGAACAGCCGGTTGATCGTGCGGCTGAACGGATTGGTCGGTTCGGCGCCATTGTCCGAGAGGAACACAAAGACCGTATTCTCGTAATCGCCGGTCGCTTTCAGATGCGCGACGAAGCGGCCGATCTCGCGGTCCATCGCGGTCGCCATGCCGCCATAGGCCTGCATCACGCGGATTTGCGCGGCGCGTTCGTCGGCGTCGAGCTTGCGCCAGTCGGGGGTCGTGCGCATCGTCACGATCGGCATGCCCGCAGGCATGATTCCCAGCGCTTCGGCGCGCTTCGCCCGCGCTTCGCGGAGCGCCGTCCAGCCATCGCGGTACATCGCGGCATAGCGCGCGATGTCGCTGTCAGGCGCCTGCACGGGGATATGGTTCGCGAGAAAGTTGATCGAAGCGAGGAACGGCTTTCCGCTCGCGCGGTCGGCTTCGATATAGTCGATCATCTTTTGCACGACGAAGTGCGACGAATAATAATCCCTGGGCAAGGTCGCGGGCTTGCCGTTTTCGGTCCATGCCGCGGTCGCATACATGCCCTCGATCGGGCGTTGCTCGAAATTGTCGGCGCCTGCGTCGGCGAGGCTGTAGGCGCGGTCATAGCCGCGGGCGTGCGGCAGGCGCGCCGGATCGCTGCCGAGATGCCATTTGCCGGTGAGGTATGTGCGATACCCGGCCGCCTTCAACAGCTGCGCGATCGTCACGACGCGGACGTTCATCACCGTGTCGTATCCCGGCTTGCCGCGGTGCGCGTCGGGGATCGTCTCGGGCATGTTGCCGAGCCCGTTGCGGTGGTTCATCACCCCCGTTTGCAGCATCGCGCGCGTCGGCGAGCAGGATCCCGCGACATGAAAATTGGAAAACCGCGTCCCCGCTTTTGCGAGCGCGTCGATGTTCGGTGTCGCAATTTCGCTGCCGAACGAACCCACGTCGCTGAAACCCCAATCGTCGGCGAGCAGGATCACGATATTGGGGTGGCGCGGCGACGCCGGGCTGGTCTGAGCCAGCGCCGGCGTCGCCGCTAGCAAAGCGAGTGTAACGACGAAGGCGCTGTGGCACCGGACAATGCGACCCGGCCCCTCACCGGCCGCCACGCGCGCTGTCATCATTCCTCCCCCTGCAATTCTTTTGGCATTTGATATGCCAATAGCGCGGCGAGTCAATGGTCTCTCTTGGCACGTCCGGACATTCATGCTCTGCACGCCGAAAGATGACGGGAGATGCATATGGGTGAACTGGTCTTGCGCGAAGATGCGGGCGGCGTTGCGACGCTGACGCTCAACCGGCCCGACAAGCGCAACGCGCTGAACCTGGCGCTCTGGGGCGAACTCGACGCGCATGTCGACGCGATCCGCGCCGCGGGCGAAGCGATCGGCGCGGTGATCCTCCGTGCCAGCGGACCGTCCTTCTGTGCGGGAAATGACCTGAAGGAACGCGGGATCAAAGCGCCGCGTCCGCACTATCAGGCCTCGATCGTCACCAAGCTCGCCGAACTGCCGCAGCCGCTGATCGTCGCGGTCCAGGGAGGCTGCTTCACCGGCGGTCTGGAACTGGCGCTCGCGGGCGACATCATCGTCGCGGGCGAGGGCGCCAACTTCGCCGACACGCATGGCAAGTTCGGGCTGGTGCCGATCTGGGGAATGAGCCAGCGACTACCGCGCCGCGTCGGCGAATGGAAAGCGCGCGAGATCAGCTTCACTGGCCTGCCGATCGACGGCCGCGAGGCGGAGCGGATCGGGCTCGCCAATCGCTGCGTTCCCGACGCAGAACTGGACGCGACCGCGCGCACGCTGGCCGAGGCAATCGCGGCGCAATCGCGGCACAGCGTTTTCGCATACAAGAAGCTCTATCGCGAACAGACCGACCTGCCGCTCGATGCGGGGCTGGTGCATGAAGTGTCGAACAGCGCCGGGGTCGCGCCCGACATGGCGGAACGAGTGGCGCGGTTTTGACGGGCGGTTGAGTCTGCCTTGAGGCGGGCCGCCGCATGGGCCGCCTTTTCATTCCAAAGTTCAGGAAAGTTCAGCCCTGTGGAGCCCCCGATTTGTCGCGCTCCGCGGACAGGCCGCGCGTGGCTTTTGCCGCTATCCGTAGCCGGTAGCGATCGCGTCTGTTCGCATGTTCAAAGAGCCGGGGTAAAGGCTGGCACAGCCGAATAATGTAGGACAGCGTTTTTTTTCGCGCGACCGATGCCGGCTTCAAGGAGGGAGCGGACGCTGCGTCCCTTCGCTTCGTCATCGCGGATTCTTCGACAGGCTCAGGGCAGCCTTGATCCGGGATCCATTGACGCCACGGCAGCTGTGGACCCCGGATCAGGTCGGGGTGACGAAAGAAAGAATCCTCCCCGGACCGGGGAGGATTGGTCGTGTCGCCTTTCGGCCGAAACCGGACGTCCGCCTAATCGATCGGCTTCCCCTCGGCGACACTCGCCCATTGGCGGCCGTCGTGGCCGAACAGGATATGCGCGCCCGCGCGCCGCTGGCGATCGAGAAACGCCATCGTCCGCTCACCCGCGTCGCGATCGACGACAGCCTTTTGCAGGATCATCAGATCAAGATTGCGCTCGGTATAGCAGCAGTCCGCGGCGAGCAGCACCTCGCGGCCGCTCGGCAGCTTGACGATCACGCTTTGATGCCCCGGCGTATGGCCAAAGGTCGGGACGACCCGCACGCTGCCATCGCCGAACAGGTCGAACTCGCCGTCGATCGCTTTCACCGGCTGGCCCGTCGCATAATCGACCGCTTCGTAAAGCCCCGCCTCTTCGCTCGCTTGCGCCGCTGCGAGTTCGCGCGACTGCACGATAATCGTCGCATTGGGCAGGCTGGCGTTGCCGCCGCAATGATCGATGTGGAGGTGCGAGTTGATTACCCAGTCGATGCTGGCCGGATCGACGTCGATGCCTTTCAGCCGCGCGGCAATCTCCTGCCCCTCGAAATATTGCAGCCCGAACTTGTTCGGCGGCAACGCGTCGGCGAGCGTGCGGCGATAGCGCACCCCCATGCCGGTATCGAACAGCGCGCGGCCCTTTGGGTGATCGATCAGATAGCTCGGCACCGGACCCTTCAGATAGTCGCCCTCCTCGCCCTCGATGAAATAGCCGGGGCGGCACTGGAACCAGCCGGTGTTGAAGGCATAGAGGCGAAGCGTACCGGTCATTGTTCGCGATAGACAGGCGCGCGTTTGCCGAGGAAAGCGGCGAGCGCTTCCTTGTGATCCTCGGTCGCCGAGAGGATCACCTGCTGGCGGTCCTCGATCGCCATCGCGGCGTCGAGGCTTTGCGCGTCGATGTTGAGGTTCAACGCCTGT
This sequence comes from Sphingopyxis sp., assembly GCF_965227415.1. Lineage (GTDB taxonomy): Bacteria > Pseudomonadota > Alphaproteobacteria > Sphingomonadales > Sphingomonadaceae > Sphingopyxis. Next base: position 1,651,213 of record NZ_OZ245749.1, read on the forward strand.
TTCGAGAGGCGAAGGCCCCACGGCGCGGTCGCGAGCATCTCGTCCGCGAGGGCCAGGCTTTGGTCGAGGAGGGTCTCTTCTCCGATGATCTCGCTGATCAGTCCGGCGCGCAGGGCGCGGTTGGCGTCGATGAAGCGGCCGGTCAGGATCATTTCCGCCGCCAGACTCGCGCCGACGAGGCGCGGCAGGAAATAGCTCGACGCCATGTCGCACCCGCCCAGGCCGATGCGGATATAGGCGGCGTTGCAGCGAAAGTCGGGGGTGGCGTAGCGCACGTCCGCCGCGAGCAGCAGCGACAGTCCGCCGCCCGCCGCCGCGCCATGGCCGAGCGCGATGATCGGCTGAGGGCAGGCGCGCATCTTGCGATAGATGTTGCCGATCTTCGTCTGCGTGCGCAGCGTGCGCAGCACCGGCGTCTCGCCGTCGATCGACCGGTCCTCCTGAAGGTCGAGCCCGGCGCAAAAGGCGCGCCCGGCGCCGCGCAGGATCACGACGCGCACCTCGTTGCGATCGGCGAGGCCGCCGAAATAGGCGTTGAGCTCGTCGACCAGCCCTTCGCTGAGCGCATTGAGCCGCTCGGGCCGGTTGAGCGTCGCGATTTCGACCTGCCCGCGGGCCTCGACCAGCAATTCGCTCACAGGCTTTGCCCGTCGTCGACGGTGATGACGCTGCCCGTCACGCCCAGCGACGCATCCGACGCGAGGAAAAGCAGCGGCGCGTGCAGATCGGTCGCGGGGCGCATGCGTTTGCGCGGGAACGTCGCGACAAGCGCCTTGCCGACGTCGCTGGCAAACATGCCGCTGGTCATCTCGCTGTCGAAATAGCCCGGCTGGATGATGTTCACATTGATCCCGCGCCGCGCCCATTCGCGCGCCAGACTGCGCCCGAGATGACGGACCGCGGCCTTCGTCGCGCCATACATCGACGAGGCGGCATAGATTTTCTCGGCCGTGATCGATCCGATCAGGATGATCCGCCCATGGCCCCGTTCGCGGCTGCCCGCCTTGTCGAGCCGCTTCGCGCCTTCGCGCGCGGTGAGGAACACGCCGCGCAGGTTCGCGGCGATCAGCCCGTCGACCTCGTCCATCTCGAGGCTGAGCGCCATCTTCTCGGTCGCGACGCCGGCGTTGGCGATGATCGTGTCGACGGTGCCGAACGCCGCTTCGGCCGCGTCATAGGCCGCGATGGTCGACGCTTCGTCGGTGACGTCCATGCTGACCGCGACCGCCTGCCCGCCCGCAGCCTCGATCGCCGCGACCTGTTCGGCGAGCTTGTCGGCGCGCCGCGCCGCGAGCACGACCTTTGCCCCCGCAGCCGCCAGCGCCTTGGCAAATCCAGCGCCCAGCCCCGACGAGGCGCCGGTCACGAGCGCGACGCGCCCGGTCAGATCGAATTTCGGGTCTTCACTCATGCCATCACTCCGTTCAAACGCGCGAGCCGCGCCCGCCAGTCGATGCCGGTCGCGGCGCGCTCAAATTCTTCGGTCAACCGTTCGACGAGCTGTGCGACGGGTTCGACCGTATCGATCAACGCGACGCTTTGCCCCGCGCTCCAGATATCGCGCCAGGGAATGACGCCGTCGGGCATCGCCGTGCGCTCCCTTGGCAGCGCCTTGTAATCGAGCCCCGCCGCCTCGATCGACGGCAGCATCCAGTTCGCGGGGACGCCGTTCATCGCCGAGGCGATGACGATCTGATCGATACCCGCGGTCGGGATCATCTGGCGATGGCCGTCGACGACGCCCGATTCAGGGGTCGCGATGAAGCGCGTTCCCATGCACGCAATGTCGCCGCCCAGCGCCAGCACCGCCGCGATCCCGGCGCCGTCGGCGATGCCGCCCGCGACGATCAGCGGGCCGTCGAACATCCGCCGCACCGCGGGAACGAACGCCATCGGCGTCAGGAATCCGGTGTGCCCCCCCGCCCCCGCGCAGGTCAGCATCAGCCCGTCGGCGCCCGCCTCCAGCGCCTTTTCGGCATGGCGCATCGTCGTCACGTCGTGGATGACCTTGCCGCCCCAGCCATGGACGCGGTCGACCAGCAGCCCGGGATCGCCGATGCTGGAGAGGATCAGCGGAATGCGATGCTTTTCGAGCAGCGCGAGCTTGGGCTCGCCCGTCGCCTCGCTGGCGATCCGCGCGGGCAGGTTGACGATCGGCGGCGCGCCGTCGATGCCCGCGAGCCCATCGAGATAGCGTTCGAATTCGTCGAGCGCCGTATACGTGCCGCCCTGCCAGCCGCCGATCACGCCCGCCTTGCAGCAGGCGGCAGCCAGCGCGGGTGACGAGGCGAAGCTCATCGGCGCACACATCAGCGGCAATGCCAGCCTGTCGAACATCGGCCTCTCCCATCCATCGCCGATGCATCGGCGTTACGGTTCCGTAGCGTCGCTTACGTTTACGTCAACTGGAAGCCATGACAAGTCGCGGCGCACCCTGAGCGAGGAAAAGTCGCGGAAACGGGTTGACTGGATCATTTTGTTCCCCTAATGTTCTCCTTGTGCACACACAACCTGCTCCCCCGTCGCGGCTGCCAATGGTGGCGGACGGGGGAAAAAGGGTCCCGGCGCTGGCCGGCTTTTCCCCCTGACCATAGTGCGGCGCCGCCTGACGACGCCGACGCCTTGCCCGTCGATCGTCGCTGTGCAATAGGCGCCGCCCCGCCAAGCCCGACGGCCACAGGAGCACCCATGACCAGCGAAGCGAGCGCGCTCGGCCTCGATTTCGGCACGACGAACACCGTCGTCGCGCTGGCCGACGGTGCGGGCGGTACCGAACTCGTCGAATTTGCCGGCGACAAGGCGACCGGCGCGGTGTTCCGCTCGGCGCTCTGCTTCTGGGAAGAAGAGCGCGCGTGGCAGGGGGTGGCGCATGAAGCCGGCCCGTGGGCGATCGCCGAATATCTCCAGTCGCCGCTCGACAGCCGTTTCGTCCAGTCGTTCAAGAGCGTCGCCGCCAGCCCCTCGTTCGAACGCGCGCTGGTCTTTAACCGGCCCTATCGTTTCGAGGATATGGGGCGCCTGTTCCTGCAGCGGCTGGTCGCGCATGCGGGCGGGCGGCTCGACACGCTGCCGCAACGCGTGATCGTCGGTCGGCCGGTCGAATATGCCGGGGCGCGGCCCGACCCCGCGCTCGCGAGGCAGCGCTATGACCTGATGCTCGCGGCGTTCGGCACCGAAATTCATTATGTCCACGAGCCGCTTGGCGCCGCGCACAGCTATGCCGCGCGGCTGACCGAGCCCGCGACGATCCTGGTCGCCGATTTCGGCGGCGGCACCACCGACTTTTCGATCGTCCGCGTCGCCGAACCCGGCGCGCCGCGCCGCTGCATCCCGTTGGCCTCGTCGGGGATCGGGATCGCGGGCGACCGTTTCGATTACCGGATCGTCGACAAGCTGGTCCTGCCCCTGCTCGGCAAGGGCGGCACCTATCGCTCGTTCGACAAGCTGCTCGAAATACCCGGCGGCTATTTCTCCGATTTCGCCGACTGGTCGCGGCTGGCACTGATGCGCAACCGCCGCACGCTCGACGAGCTGCGCCGCCTGCAACGCGATGCGGTCGATCCCGAACCGATCGGGCGGATGATCGCGCTGATCGAGCATGAGCAGGGCTTTCCGCTCTATGATGCGGTCGGCCGCCTGAAGCGCGCGCTGTCGGGCAGCGAGCAGGCCGAGTTTCGCTTTACGGGCGACGGCGTGGACATCAGCGCCACCGTCCGCCGCGCCGATTTCGAGGGCTGGATCGCCGACGACCTGCGCCGCATCGAAGCCGCGATGGACGCGGCGCTGGCCAAAGCCGGCCTGGCGCCGCAAGCGATCGACCGCATTTTCCTGACCGGCGGATCGTCGCTGATCCCTGCGATCCGCGCGCTGTTCGACCGCCGCTTTGGCGCCGAACGGATCGCGACGGGTAACGAACTGACGTCGATCGCGCACGGCCTTGCCCTGATCGGCGAAGAGGCCGATCCCGCCGAATGGGCGGCGTGAAAGCCCGGCAACGACAAAAGCCTTCAGCCTTTCGCCGGACACGGTCCCGCAATGGGCCATAGCGCGTCGCGGGTCTTGCGATTGGCCCCCAGCGCCGGAAATTCATGACCGCAACGGTCGATTTCGCTATCGCGGGCGCCGACCGATGGACAGGCTGCCTCTGCTGGTCCCGGTAGATTGCGACCCGATCCGCGACCAGCTTGTGAGAGAATGGCGATGATCCTGTCATCGTCGGGCGGCGTGGAGCGAACCTTCGCGCCGCCAATCCTCTCCGTTCAGGCCGCGGCCACCAGGCTGTTGGCGACGTCGCGCGATCGCGGCGCGGGCGGGAACAGCTTTCCGCAAATCACCCAGACCACCGATGTGACGAGGATCGAGACATAGCCGTCGACCGCATAATGATAGCCGAGGTGGACCGATCCGATCAGGATCGTGGCGAAGAACAGGAAAAAGACGATGCCGAGCGTCCGGCTGACCTGCCGGATCGCGAGGAAGAAGAGAAAGGCGAGCGCGACGTGCATCGACGGCATGGCGCTGATCCCCCGACCCAGATCGTGCGAGCCGCTGGCGTACCAGGCAATGATCTGTTGCTGAACATCGACCGACAGGACGGGATAGATTTGGTTCGCTTTCCCCAGATAGGCCATCTGTTCGGCATAATGCGCGTTGCCGACCATCGGTTCGAGAAAGCAGGGCCCGACCGACGCCAGCAGGATCGCGAGCACGACGCCATTGAGCGTCCAGATCGCGAAGCTGGCAGCGAAATAACGGATGCGCAGTTGGCGGTCGCCGACGTAGAATGCGAAATAGATCGACCCGGCATAAACGAGAACCAAGAGTCTTCTTGAACTTGAGCGTGCTGTCGACGATCCGGCGCTCATATCGCCATTTCTTTTTTCCCGTCGGAAGAACCTCGATGAAGAGGCCATCCGTGAGCGGATCGCCAAGCGTCCCAGAGCGAATCGAATCAAGCGCTGTGGGGGTGAATGTAATTTTTCCGGACATGGCCGACTCCAAAATCGGCTTTCCAGAAATCAGGGGACAAACTCGGGGACAATAGGTGTCAAACCCAGTCCAAAGCTGGCCAAATCTGTCCAAGTGACAGGTCTGTCGAGTTGTCCCGAAGATTCTTCGTTTTACGCCGAAACCCTAGGGATTCGGCAGCACCGGCTGGCTGGGGCGGCAGGATTCGAACCTGCGAATGGCGGCATCAAAAGCCGCTGCCTTACCGCTTGGCGACGCCCCAACGGGCCGGTGCGAGGCGCGCTCTATAGCGCGGCGCTGGCGATTGCAAGAAAGGCTTAGATCCGCGTAACCCAGCCATGCGGATCGGCGACGCGACCCCGCTGGATATCGACGAGCTTGTCCTTGAGCTTGCTCGTGACCTGCCCCGGTCCGCCCGCGCCGATGGTGAAGCTGGTTTGGCCGCGCGTCACCTTGCCGACGGGCGTCACCACCGCGGCGGTGCCGCAGGCGAAGCTTTCAGTCAGCTTGCCGCTCTCTGCATCGGCCTGCCACTGGTCGATCGCATAGGGTTCCTCGCGCACCGTCAGCCCCGCGTCGCGTGCGAGCGTGATGATCGCATCGCGGGTGATGCCGGGCAGGATCGTCCCCGTCAGCGGCGGCGTCACGATGCTGCCGTCGTCGAAGACGAAGAACATGTTCATGCCCCCCAATTCCTCGATCCAGCGGTGCTCGGCGGCGTCAAGGAAGACGACCTGGTCGTGGCCCTTGGCGATGGCCTCGCGCTGCGCGACAAGGCTGGAGGCATAGTTGCCGCCGCATTTGGCAGCGCCTGTACCGCCCGGCGCGGCGCGGGTATAGTCTTCCGACACCCAGAGCGAGATCGCCGGCGCGCCCGACTTGAAGTAATTGCCGACAGGCGAGACGATGACGAGAAACTGATATTCGGCAGCGGGCTTCACACCGAGGAACACCTCGCTGGCGTACATGAAGGGGCGCAGATAGAGCGCCCCGCCATCGACCGGCGGGAACCAGGCCGCGTCGGCAGCAACGGCTTCCTTCACTGCGGCAATGAACATTTCCTCGGGCAGCTCGGCCATCGCCATGCGGCGCGCACTCGCGTTGAAACGCGCGGCATTGGCCTCGACGCGGAACAGCGCCATCGACCCATCGTCGAGCCGGTAGGCCTTCAGCCCTTCGAAGATTTCCTGTGCATAATGGAGCACCGCGGTCGCCGGATCGAGCAGCAGCGGCCCGCGCGGCATCACCTGCGCATCGTACCAGCCCTTCGCATCCGAATAGCGGATGGAGACCATATGGTCGGTGAAGATGCGCCCGAACACCGGGTCGGCGATCGCCGCCGCGCGTACATCCTCCGCCGTCGGGTTGGGATGCGGCAGCTTGGCGAATGTTGGAGCGGACATGCGGAAAAACCTGTCGTCTGGGGGTGAATCGTGCGCGCCTCTTGCCAAAGCGCAGCCTCGCGCGCAACGGTAGTGACTATGCCGGATGAAAATTTTCTTTCACAAGTACCCGCCGCCTCTGCCCTTTTCTTGCGCGAAGACGAAGTGCGGCGCGGGATCGAATATCTGTTTTTCGGCCATGGCGCGCTGTGGCGCACGGTCGATACGCGGATCGCCGAAAATGAGCTGGGACGCGCGCATTACCGCGCGCTCTATTTCATTGCGCGCGCGCCGGGGATCACGATTTCGGACCTGCTCGCGCTGCTCGGAATCACCAAACAGTCGCTCGGCCGCGTGGTGAAAGAGCTGGAAGCGCGCGATTTCCTGACGACGCGCCCTGGTAATCGCGACCGGCGCCAGAAAGAGCTGCGGCTGACCGCCGGCGGCCGCGCGGTCGAAGCCGCAATCTTTCAGCAACTGCGCGACGCGATGAGCCGCGCCTATACCCATGCCGGGCAGCAGGCCGTGACGGGATTCTGGCAGGTCAGCGAAGCGCTGATGACGCCGCGCGAACGCGCGCGCGTCGCAAAGCTGGGCGGCGAAGCTTAACCTTCGCCGCGTGCGATGTCGGCAAGCTCGCGCCCGCGGTCGCGTGCGGCGCGCAGCACGTTGGTCAGCAGCGCCGCAAGCTGTCCGTCGCTGTCGAGCACATCGAGCCCGGCCTGCGTCGTTCCGCCCTTGCTCGCGACCTGCGCGATCAGCGTGCCGGGCTTCTCGCCACTGTCGGCCAGCAACGCGGTCGAGCCACCAAAGGTCGCAATCGCAAGCTTCAGCGCATCGTCGGCGGACAGGCCAAGGCGTTCGCCCGCCGCGGCATAGGATTCGATCAGGCGGAATACGAACGCCGGCCCGCTGCCGGTAAATGCGGTGACAAGGTCCATCGTCGAATCATCGTCGAGCGGCGCCACGGTGCCGAGCGGCGTCAGGAGCGCCGTCACCGCCGCTTCATCGGGATTGCCGATGCTGGCGACTGCCGAGACGCCCGCCCCGATCCGCGCCGCGAGATTGGGCAGGATGCGCACCTGCGCCTTCGCATCGGGAAAGCGCACCGCCAGGTCGGCGAGCGGAACGCCGGCCAGGATCGACAGGAGATGCGTGTCATCTTTCACCACCGATGCGAGATCATCGGCGACGTCGCCGAGCTGCTGCGGCTTCATGCCCAGCATCACCCATTCGGCGTCGCCGCCCGCATTCAGCCATTCGCCGAGCGACCCGAAGTGGGCGATCCCGGCGCGCGGCGCAGCAACGGGATCGATGATCGTGACCAGCGCCGGGTCGAGCCCCGCCGTGAGCCAGCGGTCGAGCATCGCTCCGGCCATATTGCCGCAGCCGACCAGCAACAGCCGGCCGGTGAAATTCCCTAAACTCTTCTTCATGGTCGCTGTGTCTTCTTCGCTTAGCGGCAGCTGCTCTCGGGTCCCGAAATCAGGTCGAGACAGCGGCCGTCGATCTTGCTGGGGTCCAACGAGACGCCAATGACCGACGCCAATGTCGGCAAAATGTCCACCGTCATCACGGCGTTCGGTTGCTCGAACCCGGCGAGCCCCTTGCGCCAGAAGAGGATCGGCACGCGGCGGTCATAGTCCCACACCGAACCGTGCGTCGCGACATAGCCCAGGCCCGACTCGGGTATCGGGGTGACGCGCGGCTTCAACACGACGAGGAAGTCGCCCGAACGCCCGGGGTTATACGAGGCGCGCAGCTTGTCCATCAGGCTCCACGTATCGGGCGAGCGCTTCGAGATCGGATATTTGGCCAGATCGTCGCCGGTCACGACCGCTTCCACCTGCGGATGCGCCTTGAAGCGCGCGACGAATTCGGCAAGCGCCGCCTTGCGCTGCGCGGGGGTCAGCGCTTTCGACAGATACATGTCGCCGAAGGGCCCGTCGCTGAACAGCAAAGGCTGCCGCAGGCCGAGCTTTTCGGCGACGTCCTTGCCGATGACGTCGGGATCGAGCGCCTTGTCGACGCGCTCGGCGGCGGGCCAGGCGTTCTGGCGGTTGCGCTCGGGCAGGTCATGGCCGCCATGGTCGGCGGTCAAGGCGACGACATAGTCGATGCCCGTCGCATCGAGGCGCGAGAAGAAAGCGCCCAGCTCGCGGTCGAGCGCGAGCATCTGCATGCACATCTCGCTGCCTTCGGTGCCGGTGCTGTGACCGACATAGTCGGTCGCCGACAGGCCCAGGATCAGAAGATCGGTGGTATCGCCCTCCCCCATTTTGCGGACCTGACGCAGCGCGGCGCCCGCGGCAAGGACCGCGCCATCGGCTTCGGGCGACGCCATGAAGCCACGGAAATTGCCGCCGTCACGCGCGAACCGGCCGGTGCCGACGGTCGCGCCCTTGTCGCCGATCGGGATGGCGATGTCGTGCGAGGCACAATCGGCGGGCAGCGTCGCTGCCGGTCGCGGCTGCGCGATCGCCGCCGCAATCGCGGTGCCGGCCTGCTGCGCGGTCGGCGACAGCGCGGTGCCCGGATAACTGGTCAGGCCGGTCGGGACGAGCCACATCAGCTCGTCGGCCTGACGCCCGCCCATCATGATCGCCGCGCGGTCCTTGCCCGCGACCGAAACGACCTGTGCCTTCGGATTCTGCGCCTTCATCAGGTCGCCAAGCGTGGGCACGAGCAGGTGATTGACCGATGCCGAATATTTCTTGGAACTGCTGTCCGGAACCGTCTCGTCCTCGGCGCAATAGACGCGCTTGTCCTCGCGGGCGACCGACAGGTCGAAATAATTGTTCGCGACGATCCCCGTATGGGCGGGGTGGTTGCCGGTCAGAATCGTCGAATGGCCGGGGCACGTCTCGGTCGCGGCATGCGATTGATAGCCTGCGGGAAAGACGATGCCCGACGCGAGCCGCGCGAGGCCGCCGGTAAAATGGCTGCGGTATTCGGCGAACAGGTCGGCCGAGAATTGATCGACCGAGATGACGACCACCAGTTTCGGTGCGGGGGTCGCCGCCGTGACCTTCGCGGCGGGCGCGGGCGAACTCTGCGCGAGAACCGCGCCGGTCGCTGCGACGGAAAGGACGGCAGCCACGGTGATCCTGGCGGCGGTGGTCAGATATTTGAGCTTCACGGGCATCGTCTCCAACTGGGGTCGTCAGCGCGGGCTGTCCTCTCGTCGAAAGCCGCCTATATGGCAAGCCTTGAGCGATGAACGGCAGCGAGCGGATCGGGAATTTGAGTAGGCACGCTTTTGTGACAATTTGGCGCGCAACGCTGGCCTTGCTGGCGCTTGCGGCGCTGGCCATGGCGCCCGCGCGCGCCGAGGCGCCGCACATCGCCGCCAAGCTCGTCGCCGAATCGGCCTCGCCCGCACCGGGCAGCACGACCGCCATCGCGCTCACCATGGCGCCCGAGAAAGGCTGGCACGGCTATTGGCAGAATGGCGGTGACGCGGGTTTCGGCCTCGAAGTCGAATGGAATGCGCCCGAAGGCGTGACCATCGCGCCCTTCCACTATCCCGTTCCCGATCCGTTGATCCTGTTCGGCATGATGAACCATGTCTATGAGCATCCCTATGCTCTGCTGGCCGATGTCCGCGTCGACGGCAGCGTCGCGCCCGGAACCGACCTGACGCTCACCGGCATCGCGCGCTGGCTGGCCTGCACCGACAAGGTGTGCGTCCCCGAAAAGGCGGTGATCGCGGTCTCGCTGAAGGCTGGCGACGGAACGATCGCTGCGGCGACGCGCGAGAGGTTCGACGCGTGGCGGGCCAAGCTGCCGCAACCGCTCGACCGGCCGGGAACGTGGGAGCGCCGGGGCGACGCGGTACGCTTTGGCATTCCCCTGCCCGAAAGCACCGCGCTCGACGCGCCGCATCTGTTTCTCGAGACACCGAATGTGGTCGATTATCCGCAACCGCAGAGGTTCAGCCGCAGCGGCGACTGGATCATCGTCGAGACGAAAGCCAAGGGCGACGCGGCAGGGGCGGTGCAGGGATTGCTCAAGCTGTCGGACGGCCGCGGCCTCAGCGTGCGTTTCGAGCCATCGGCCGTGCGCGCGCCGGGCAAGCCGATCGGCACCGCATCGGGCGCGGTCGACATGGGCCTGTTCTGGACCGCTTTCGGCGGCGCGATCCTGGGCGGGCTGATCCTCAACCTGATGCCCTGCGTCTTTCCGATCCTGAGCCTGAAGGCGCTCAGCCTGGCGCGTTCGGGCGGGGATGCGCGCGAGGCAAGGGTCGAGGCGGTCGCGTACACAGCGGGGGCGGTGCTCGTCTGCCTGGCGCTCGGCGGCGTCCTCCTTGGACTACGCGCGGCGGGCGAGCAGGTGGGCTGGGCCTTCCAGCTGCAGCATCCGCTGAGCGTCTTCATCCTGCTCCTGCTCGCGGTCGCGATCACGCTCAATCTGCTCGGCACCTATGAACTGCCTTCGTTCGGGGGCGGACAAAAACTGGCCAGCCAGAGCGGCGCGGCGGGCGGTTTCTGGACCGGCGCGCTGGCCGCCTTCGTGGCGACGCCGTGCAGCGGGCCGTTGCTCGGCGCGGCGCTCGGCGCGACGCTGGTGTTACCGGCCTGGGCTGCGCTGCCGATTTTTGGCGGTCTGGGCCTCGGCCTTGCGCTGCCGTTCCTGGCCGTCGGTTTCATCGCCGGACTGCGTCGCCGCCTGCCCAAGCCGGGCTCCTGGATGGCGACGTTCCGCAAATGGATGGCGCTGCCGATGGGGTTGACCGCCGCAGCGCTCGCCTGGCTGTTGACACAGCAGGTCGAAGGATTGCGGTGGAGCGATCTGGTCAGTGCGTTTGGCATCGGGTTCCTGTTTATCGCGCTCTATCGCCATTGGATGCGCGGGCCCGATCGGGGGCATGTCGGCAAGATATTGCTGCTGGTTCCGGCGATCGCCGTCGGCGCGCTCGCCTATCAGGTGGTCACCGCCAAGCCTTCGGCAGTCGTCGGCGAAGCCCGCGGCGACGTCTTCTCGCCCGCCGCGCTCGCCAAAGCCCGCGCGACCGGCAAGCCCGTCTTCGTCTATTTCACCGCCGACTGGTGCCTGTCGTGCAAGGCGAACGAGGCAGGCGCGATCAATCGCGCGGCGGTGCAGGACGCCTTCAAGAAGACGGGCGTCGTCACGCTCGTCGGCGACTGGACGAACGGCGATCCGGTCATCACGCGCACGCTCGCCGAGCATGGCCGCAACAGCGTGCCGCTGTATCTGTGGTACGCGCCGGGCGCATCCCAGCCCGAAATCCTGCCGCAGATTTTAACCCCCGGGATTTTGGCCGACAAGGTTGCGGCGAAGTGATCGCCCTTGGGCGTCATTGCGAGCGAAGCGAAGCAATCTCCAGCTATCGGCTTGGGCCGACGATAGCTGGAGATTGCCGCGTCGCTTCGCTCCTCGCAATGACGGGATTAGGCTGATGGCCAAACAGCGCGCCGACCAGTTGCTCGTCGACCGCGGGCTTGCCGAAAGCCGGACGCGCGCGCAGGCGCTGATCCTGGCGGGGCTGGCCTTCGTCGGCGACCGCAAGATCGACAAGGCGGGTCAGCAGATCGCCGATGATGCCGCGGTCAGCGTGAAGGGCCGCGACCATCCGTGGGTCTCGCGCGGCGGGATCAAGCTCGACCATGCGCTGAATCATTTGGGGGCGCACCTTGGCTGGGACGTTGCGGGCGCGGTCGCGATCGACGTCGGGTCGTCGACCGGCGGCTTCACCGACGTCTTGCTGAGCCGCGGTGCGGTGCGGGTTTATGCCGTCGACTCGGGGACCAACCAGCTCGCGTGGAAGCTGCGACAGGACGAGCGGGTGATTGTCCACGAACAGACGAGCGCGCGCATCCTGAGCGCCGCCCATATTCCCGAACCGATCGATTTGATCGTCTGCGATGCAAGTTTTATCGCGCTGTCGAAGGTGCTGCCGGTGCCGATGGGTTTTGCCCGCGACGGCGCGCGGATGGTGGCGCTGATCAAGCCGCAGTTCGAGGCCGGGCGGCACGAAGTCGGCAAAAAGGGCGTTGTGCGCGATCCCGCCGTGCATGCCCGCATCTGCGCCGACGTCCGCGACTGGCTCGAAAACGAAGGCTGGGATGTTGTCGATCTTGTCGAAAGTCCGATCACCGGGCCGGAGGGCAATGTCGAGTTCCTGATTGCTGCGACGCGGCGAACTGCTTGACGGCGCTCGCGCCAACCGCAACACCTGTTTTTCGCAGAATCGCGAAAAGGGACCAAAGTCAGCATGAGCGAAATTGCCACTCCCGGCCAGTTACGCATGTCCTATTGGCGCTGGGCAATGGTTACGGTGCCCGCCATCGTACTGATCGGCAGCCTGTCGGGCATCCTGTCGAACAGCGGATATAACAACCGTTGGTTTGCGGCGCTTAACTTGCCCGCCATCACCCCGCCAGGCTGGGTGTTCGCGAGTGCGTGGACAATCCTCTATATCTGCCTCGGCCTGTCGCTCGCGATGGTGCTGCATGCGCGCGGAGCGAAGGGGCGCGGCTTTGCGCTGCTGCTTTTCTTTGTCCAGCTGATCGCCAATTTCGCGTGGTCGCCGCTCTTTTTCGGCATGCATCAGGTGACGACCGCGCTGTATCTGATCATCTTCATTCTGATGGTGACGATCGCGACCGCCTTTGCCTTCGCGCCGATCCGCAAGGCGGCCGCCTGGCTGCTCGTCCCCTATATGGTCTGGCTCAGTTTTGCCGCGATCCTGAATTTCCAGATCGACCAGTTCAACCCCGATGCCGAAACCAAAGGGGTTGTCGTCCCAGCCGCGACTTCCCAGATACGGTAGCGGGCAAGGGGATATTCCCCCTGGAAGGAAGTATGATGCAGAGCGAGAACCGCTTTTTCGACGATCTGGCCAAGATGATCAACGGCGTTGCCGGAACCGTCGCGGGCGCCGGCCGCGAGGCCGAAGCCGCGATGCGCGAGCGCGCAAAGGAGTTCGTCGGCCGCATGGATTTCGTCAGCCGCGAGGAATTCGAGGCCGTGAAGGAAATGGCCGCCAAGGCGCGTGCCGAAGCCGAAGCGCTGAAGGCACGGCTCGACAAGCTGGAAGGCACGGCCAAGCCCGCACCTGCGAAACCTGCGCCCGCCAAGGCGGCAGCCGCGCCCAAGACTAGGCCGACAGCGAAGCCCGCCGCGAAGCCGGCGGCACGCAAGCCCAAAGCCTGACGCCGGCCCGATCAGGCACAATATTGTCCCCGAAAGCGGCGGGACGCGGACTCGCGTCTTGGCCGCTTTCGGTCTAAGGCGCGCGCATGAGCGACGATATCTACGATGACGACGATGCCCAGGAAGCTGCGCCGATCGACATGATCGCGTCCTATTTTGCCGCGCACGACTGGCCGCACGAGATGGTCGGCGAGGACGAAATTGTCGCGACGGCGCAGGGAAGCTGGACGACCTATGAGCTGCGCGCCGTGTGGCGTCCCGACGACGGGGTCATTCAGCTGCTGGCATTCCCCGACATCCGTGTCGTCGAAGACAAGCGCATCGTCGCGCACGAAGCGCTCGCAATGATCAACGAGCAATTATGGCTCGGCCATTTCGAACTCTGGTCGAACAGCGGGACCGTGTTGTTCCGTCACGGCATGCTGCTGGGCAGCGACGCGCAATTGCCGCTCGACCTCACCGAAACGCTGATCGAAAGCGCGATCGACGAGTGCGAGCGTTTCTATCCGGTGTTCCAGTTCGTTCTGTGGGGCGGCAAGACCCCTGCCGAGGCGCTGGCCGCCTCGCTCATCGAAACGCGCGGCGAGGCGTAATCCTCAGCGCTTCTCGAAGCGCTGCAATCCCGACCCAAGCTGGTTCGCCCCGATCGCCAGCACTTCCCCGCTCCAGTCCGCAACGAAAAAGGATTTGCGGTCCATGTCTGCCGGCAGGCTCGCGCGGTTGCCGCTGATCGACAGGCCGCGCGACGGATTGCCGCGATCCTCGGCCGCGACCGCGATGAAGGCCGAATAATTTTCCTTGTCGCGCCCCTGCACGAACAGATTGTTCGTGATGCTGCCGACCGAGCCCGAGGGCAGGTCGATCATATAGTTGGTTGCGGTCCCCTGCGTGTCGTCGAAGCTGTTGTCGCTGACCTCGACCTGTTTCGCGCGGGTCTTGAGATAATGGCCGCCGGTGCCCTTTTCGAAGCGGGTATGCGTCACAATGACGCGGCCATAAAGGCCGGTATAGACGCTGTGCGCGCAGCTGAGGCCGCGGTCGCAGCGACCGAGGCGCGAGAAGGTCGAGCGGTCGATCGTCAGCGTCGCCTCGGGATCGTCGGCGGTCAGGATGCCTTCTTCGCTGCTGCGGAACATCGCATTGACGATGTCGAGGCTGCTTTTTTCGAGACGGATGCCCGCGCCATTGCCGTCGGGCACGCGCATGTTCTGAAAGACGATGCCGTCGACCCGCGCACCGGCACCACGAAGCACGAGCGCCGCCTTGCCCTCGCACGTCACACCGTCAAAGATCGCGCGGCCGGGCTCGGCAGCGACGAAAGCAACGCGCCCGGCGGTCTGGACCGCGCAGTCGCGGTGATAGCCCGGTGCAATCCTGATCGTCCCCTCGCCATCACCAATGGCGTCGACCGCATCCTGCAGCCGCCCGAAGCTGCGGCCATCGACGCTATAGGGTGCATCACTCGTCTGCGCGGGCAGCGGCGCGGGCGCCAGCACCAGCAGGAGGGCGAGCAGCGGCAGCAGGGGCCGGCGGAAGATCATCTGAAACATCGCGCGTTGATAGCAACTTCTGCGACGCCAGTCGTTTGCAAGGCTGGTTAACCTGGCGCCTGTCCCCTTATCGGACGCGACCGCGTCGAGACATTAATCTATCGCCACCCCGGACCAAGTCGGCGACGAACCCCTTGAGGCAATTATGTGATTATTCGCCGGCGAAAGCCGGGGTCCCTAGCGCGAGAAGGCCAAGTTTGCCTGCGAACGCTCTGGGCCCCGGCCTTCGCCGGGGAACACGACTTGCCTGACAGGTCCAAACGCCGATCAAGTCCGCGGTGACGAGCTTTTGATATCAGTCCAGATTCGGGCGCAGCCAGCGCGTTGCGGTGTCGATATCGACACCCCGGCGCACGGCATATTCGGCCAGCTGGTCGGGGCCGACCCGCGCGACGCCGAAATAACTGGCATCAGGGTGCCCGAAATAAAAGCCCGACACCGCCGCGGTCGGCAGCATCGCAAAGCTTTCGGTCAGGATCGCACCCGAATTGTTCCCGGCATCGAGCAAATCGAACAGGATCGGCTTCAGGCTGTGATCGGGGCACGCGGGATAGCCCGGCGCGGGGCGGATGCCGCGATATTCTTCCTTGACGATCGCATCGGGGGTCAGCTGTTCGCCGGGCGCGTAACCCCAGAGGTCGGTTCGCACATGCGCGTGCAGCCGCTCGGCCAACGCCTCGGCGAAGCGGTCCGCCAGCGCCTTCAACAAAATGTCGTTATAATCGTCGTGCGCGGCCTTGAAGCGCGCGAGATGCGGCTCGATGCCGTGGATTGCGACCGAAAAGCCACCGATCCAGTCGCCATCGTGGCTGACGAAATCAGCGAGGCACATATTCGGGCGCCCCTCGCGCTTGGCGATCTGCTGGCGCAGGAAGGGAATGCGAATATGCTCTTCCGTCTCTTCGAGATGGACGATCACATCGTCGCCCTCGCGCCGACACGGCCACAACCCAGCAACTCCGCGCGCAGTGAGCCAGCCTTCGCCGATGATCCTGTCGAGCATCGCGCGCGCGTCGGCGTAAAGGCTCGATGCGCTTTCGCCGACAACGGCGTCGGTCAGGATCGCAGGATAATTGCCCGCAAGTTCCCACGCGCGAAAGAAAGGCGTCCAGTCGATCCACTCGACCAGTTCGGCCAGATCCCAGCTGTCAAAGACGTGGATGCCGGGATTTTCGGGCGGGAACGGGCGAATATGTTCGTCGATCGCGAAACCGTTGGCGCGGGCATCCTCGATCGGGATCAGCGCACTCTGTCCCTTGTTCGCGCGAACGTCGCGGACATGCTCATAATCGTCCTTGAAGCCCTTCACATAGGCATCGCGCCCGGTGTCGCTGACCAGCGCCGTGGCGACGCCGACAGCGCGGCTTGCGTCGAGCACATGAAGCACCGGCCCCTCGTATGCGACATCGATGCGCAGCGCGGTGTGGACCTTCGACGTCGTCGCGCCGCCGATCAGCAGCGGCATCGTCATCCCCGCGCGCTGCATTTCCTCGGCGACCGTCACCATCTCGTCGAGCGACGGCGTGATCAACCCTGACAGGCCGATCATGTCGGCGTCATTCTCGTTCGCCGCCTCGAGGATCTTCGACCAGGGGACCATCACGCCCAGGTCCACAATCTCGAAGCCGTTACATTGCAGGACGACGCCGACGATATTCTTGCCGATGTCGTGGACGTCGCCCTTCACGGTCGCCATCACGACCTTGCCTTTGCCCTTCGAACCCGGCTCTTTCGCCGCCTCGATGAAGGGCAGCAGATGCGCGACCGCCTTTTTCATCACGCGCGCCGACTTGACGACCTGAGGCAGGAACATCTTGCCCGACCCGAACAGGTCGCCGACAACGTTCATCCCGTCCATCAGCGGCCCTTCGATCACCTCGATCGGGCGCGGCAGCAACAGGCGCATCTCTTCGGTATCGTCGACGACATAGGCATCGATGCCCTTGACCAGCGCATGTTCGAGCCGCTTTCGCACGTCCCAGCCGCGCCATTCCTCGGCCGCCTTTTCCTGCGCGGCGCTGGTGCCCTTATAGCGTTCGGCGAGCGCGATCAGCCGTTCGGTCGGGCTTTCCGCTTCGCCCTCGACCTTGCGGTTGAGCACGACATCTTCGCACGCCTGCCGCAGTTCGGGATCGATCGTGTCATAGACGTCGAGCTGCCCGGCATTGACGATCGCCATGTCGAGACCGGCGGGGATCGCATAATAGAGGAAGACGCTGTGCATCGCGCGGCGCACGACTTCGTTGCCGCGGAAGCCGAAAGACAAGTTCGACAGGCCGCCCGAGAAATGCACATGCGGGCAGCGAACGCGGATGACCTTCACCGCCTCGATGAAGTCGACCGCATAATTGTCATGCTCTTCGAGCCCCGTCGCGACCGCGAACACATTGGGATCGAAGATGATGTCCTCGGGCGGAAAATCGATGGTCATGAGCAGCTTGTAGGCGCGCTCGCAAATCTCGATCTTGCGCTCCATCGTGTCGGCCTGTCCGGCCTCGTCGAACGCCATCACGACGACCGCGGCACCATAGGCCATGCATTTGCGCGCATGGTCGAGGAACGGCTCTTCGCCTTCCTTCATGCTGATCGAATTGACGATCGGCTTGCCGGGAACGCATTTCAGCCCGGCCTCGATGACGCTCCATTTCGAGCTGTCGATCATCACCGGCACACGCGCGATGTCGGGTTCGGCAGCGATCAGTTTCAGGAAGGTCGTCATCGCATATTCGGCGTCGAGCAGGCCTTCGTCCATGTTGACGTCGATGACCTGCGCGCCGTTCTCGACCTGCTGGCGCGCGACTTCGACCGCCGCGGCATAATCGTCGGCGAGAATCAGCTTCTTGAACGCCGCGGAACCCGTGACGTTGGTGCGCTCGCCGATGTTGACGAAGCTGGAGGCGGCGGCGGTGGTCATCGGGTAATCCTGAATGGCATTAGGCGGCGAGTGGACGGGCGAGAACGAGATCGTCGTAAAGTTTGCCGCCGACATCGAACTGACGGGTCGCGATATCGACGAAGCCTTGTTTGCGGTAGAAGGCGAGCGCTCGCTCGTTCCGTGCGTAAACGCCGAGCAGCAGGCGGTCATGCCCGCTCGCTGCCTCCAGCGCCTGTTTCATCAACGCTGCGCCGACCCCAGTTCCGTGGAACCGCGACAGCGAGTAGATGCGCTTCAATTCGATATCGCCCTCGCGCGCGGCGGCGAGGTCGGGATTGCCGGTCAGCGCAAAACCGATGGGCGCGCCGCCCGGTTGCGCTTCGGCGATCCAGGCGCGCGCACCGTTCGCGAAATAGGCGATGTAAGCGTCCGCATTGTGCTGCGCCGCGCAGTGACCGACGATCGCATCGCCGTCGAGGATGCCCGCGAAGGTTTCAAGAAAGGTTGCTGCGCCGATCAGCGCGAGCGCCGGCGCATCGCCTTCCCCGGCCTCCCGGATCGTCCAGGTCGGAATGTCGGTCATCGATTCAGGCCGCCATGGTGAAGGGCTCAAGCCCCGCAAGCCGCGTCCGCACCGGCACCTCGGGAATGTGCCGCGCAGGGAGCCCCTGCACCGCCTTCGCCATCGCTGCGATATGCGCAGGCGTCGATCCGCAGCAGCCGCCGAGGATGTTGACCTGGCCATGCTCGGCCCATTCGCGGACCAAGGCCGCGGTCGTGTCGGGCATCTCGTCATATTCGCCAAGCTCGTTGGGCAGGCCGGCGTTCGGATAGACCATCACCAGCGCATCGGCGATGTCCGACAGGACGCGGACATGCGGGCGGAGCTGCGCGGCGCCGAACGAGCAGTTGAGCCCGATCGTCAGCGGCCTGGCATGACGCACCGCGTACCAGAAGGCCTCGACCGTATGGCCCGACAGATTGCGACCCGACAGATCAGTCAGGGTCATCGAGATCATGAGCGGCAGATCGCGCCCGACCTTCGCCTCGGCCTCCAGCGTCGCGGCAATCCCCGCCTTGGCATTCAGGGTATCGAAGATCGTCTCGATCAGGATGAAATCGGCCCCACCCTCGGCCAGCGCGACGACCTGTTCCAGATAGACGTCCTTCAGCTCGTCGAAATCGATCTCGCGATAGCCGGGATTGTTGACGTCGGGCGATAGCGACAGCGTCTTGTTCGTCGGCCCGACCGCGCCCGCGACAAAGCGGCGGCGGCCGTCGATCGCCTCATATTTGACCGCGGCTTCGCGGCCGAGGCGGGCGCTCTCGTGATTGATGTCGGCAACCAGCGCCTCGGCGCCATAGTCGGCCTGGCTGATCCGGTTGGCGCTGAAGGTGTTGGTCGACACGATATCCGAACCGGCGGCGAGATAGGCCTCGCCGATCGCCGTCACGACGTCCTGACGCGTCAGCGCGAGAATGTCGTTATTGCCCTTCTGGTCGTGCGACAGGCCAAGGTCGCCGGCATAGCAGGCTTCGGTCAGCTTGCGGAGCTGGATCTGGGTGCCCCAGCCGCCATCGGTGAGCAGGATGCGTTCGCTTGCTGCGGCCTTCAGGGCTTCTCGTGCGCTGGTCATGCGGCTCTCTCCGTCGCGGGCGCCGCCGGGCGGACCCCCAGCATATGACAGATCGCATAGCTGAGTTCGGCGCGGTTGAGCGTGTAGAAATGGAAGTCGCGGACGCCGCCCGCATAAAGGCGGCGACAGAGTTCGGCGGCGGTCGTCGCGGCAACGAGCTGACGCGCGGCGGGCAGGTCGTCGAGACCTTCGAACAATTGTGCGAGCCAACGCGGCACGTCGGTGCCGCACATCGCCGACATGCGCGTGATCGCACCGAAATTGCTGACCGGCATGATCCCGGGGATGATCGGCGCGGTGATCCCCGCCGCCGCCGCCGCGTCGCGGAAGCGGAAGAAGGTATCGGGCTCAAAGAAGAACTGCGTCATCGCGCGCGTCGCCCCGGCATCGAGCTTGCGCTTGAGATTGTCGAGATCGGCCGAGGGGCTTTGCGCCTCGGGATGCATTTCGGGATTGGCGGCGACCGAAATCTCGAACGGCGCGATCGCCAGCAGCCCCGACACCAGCTCGGCGGCGCAGCTATACCCGTCGGGCCGCGCCTGAAAGCTTTCGCCCTTCACCGGCGGGTCGCCGCGCAGCGCGACGATGTGGCGGATGCCGGCATCCCAATAGGCCTGCGCCACCTCGGCGATATCGTCGCGGCTGGCATCGACGCAGGTCAGGTGCGCCGCCGCAGGAATACCCGTTTCCTGCACGATCCGCGCAACGGTCGCATGCGTCCTCTCGCGCGTCGATCCGCCCGCGCCATAGGTCACCGACACGAAGTTCGGACCGAGCGGCGCGAGGGTGCGGATCGAATCCCACAACGTCTCGCCCATCTTCTCGGTCTTGGGCGGGAAGAATTCGAAACTGATGCCGACATCGCCGGCGAGTCCCGCGAACAGCGGCGACGCGGCGGCGCGGCGCGCCTCCGCTTGCGAAGGAAGTCTGGTCGTCATGCCGCAAGCCTTTTGCTTTGCCCGCCCTCGGAGACGGGATTTTGATCTTCGTCGCTGCGGCGGCGGCCGAGCCACAATTTCACGGCAAGGTCGCCGCCTTCGAGCGTCTGGGTGGTTTCCAGGAGCACGCCCGCCGACGCGAACCAGCCCCGGATCTGCGCATCCGAAAAGCCGAGGCGCGCGTGCGCGGCGAGCGCGCGCAACGCCTCGTCTTCGTGCGGCGCGAAATCGACGATCAGCAAATGTCCGCCGCGGCGCAGGACACGCGCCGCTTCCGCAATCACGCGGTCGGGTTCGTGTGCGAAATGCAGCGCCTGATGGATGACGATGCTGTCGGCGCTGGCATCGGCGAGCGGCAGGCTGAGGAAATCGCCCTGAAGAAGGTCGATCGGCACGCCTTGCCCGGCAAGCTTGGCCCGCGCGATGCGCAGCATTTCGGGGCTGCGGTCGAGCGCAGTGATACGGCGCGCGGTCGGCGCGAAAATCTCCGCCATCCGGCCGGTCCCGGTGCCGATGTCGAGCAGATGGCCGAGCCGGCGATTGTGCATCATCGCCAGCATCGCCGCCTCGACTTCGCTCTCGGCGACATGGCGTGAACGGATTGCGTCCCATTCGGCGGCATGTTCGGCAAAATAGCGCTCGGCGACCGCAGCGCGGTCCTCGCGCACCGCCGCGAGGCGCCGCGCGTCATGCGCAATCACCAACGCCTCGCGCGTCGAGAACGGCCAGTTTTCCGCCTGCCCGATAATCTCGCCGATCGAACCGCTTTCGGCGATGCGCAGGAAAACCCAGCTGCCCTCGCGTCGCCGTTCGACGATCTTCGCCTCGACAAGAATACGGACATGGCGCGATACCCGCGGCTGGCTTTGATCGAGCACGGCCGCCAGCTCGCCGATGGCGAGTTCCATCTCGCGCAAAAGCGCGACGACTCGCAGTCTGGTCGGGTCGGCAAGCGCCCGGAAAACATCGATCAGCTCTGTCACGGATAGAGATATAAAGCTTTCTTTATATCTGGTCAACCAGCGGTGAAGCGCGAATTTCGGCGCGCGTTGCTCTGCCGTCACGAAATTGCGACGAAACGCAAGACGCGTTGATAAAAAGGGCGTTGCGCCGGATTCTGCGAGAATGTAATTCTGCCCGCGATTGGCATTCCTCGGGAGCGATTTGGTCCCATGCCGGTCGCTCAATTCAACCGAGAGGGGAATTCCCAAATGAAGAAATCGATCACTCTGTCGCTCGTCCTGGCCGCCACGATGGGCCTCGCTGCTTGCGGTGAAAAGGCTGCCGACACTGCCACCACCGAAACGCCGGCGACCGAAACCGTCGAAGGCGCTGCTGATGGCGCGATGCAGGCTGCCGAAGGCGCTGCCGACGCCGCCGCCACCGCAAAGGACGCCGCAACCGAAGCTGGCGACGCTGCCGCTGCTGGCGATGCGACCAAGGCTGCCGACAAGGCGACCGAAGCCGCCGGCGCTGCCAAGGAAGCGACCGACGCTGCCAAGGCTGCTGTCGACGAAGCGAAGAAGTAAGCTTCTTTCCAGCTTTTGGGCTGAAACGAAAAGGGTCGTCGGCACGCGCTGGCGGCCCTTTTCATTCGCGGGACAAGTCGCACTCTGCCTTGTTGCCAAGCCCATAATCCACCGTTAATTCTCTGCATCGATGACCCTCGGTCATTGGAATTTGAAAGGAACTACCCCATGCGCAAGATCATCATCGCCTCGATGGCCGTCGCGGCCTTCAGCCTGACCGCCTGCTCGGAAAAGGCACAGGAAGAAACCTCGGAAGCTGCGGGCGCCGTCGCTGACGATGCCGCTGCTGCCGGCGACGCCGCAGCCGACACCGCCGCCGATGCTGCCGACGCGACTGCCGACGCCGCAAAGGACGCCGGCGCTGCCGTCGAAGGCGCCGCAAAGGATGCCGGCAACGTTGTCGAAGGCACGGCCGCCGCTGCCGGCGACGCCGCATCGAAGGCTGGCGACAAGATCGCCGACGAAACCAAGAAGGCCGAAGCCAACGACAAGAAGTAAGTCGCGGCTAAGCCCTTGGGCTGATATCGAAGGGCTCCATCCCGCGCGGATGGAGCCCTTTTCTTTGGGAGCGGACAATGCGAAACTTCTGGCCTGTCCTTGCACTGCCGCTGCTCGCGGCCGGTTGCAGCCGCACCGACAACGAGCCGGGCCCGGGCGGCGTGACGGTCAGCGAGGCGAAGGCGCTCGACGATGCGGCCGAAATGCTGGAAAGTCGCAATGCCGCGACAGCGAAGGGTGATGCGGCGACCGCGGCGAGCGAACCCGCCGCCAAATAGACTTTCCTCCCGGCGATGGCGACGATACACTGGCGAGGTCCCGCGACTGGCGCTGAAGATGGATATCCATCGGGAAGCGGGGCTTGGCGCCCTGCCAATGCGAGCCGCGCGCCTGGGTGATCCACTGCCGACGCGAGGACCACCTCATGACCGATACACCAGCCACCACGATCCTTTTCCTGCTGTTTCCGGGAATCACCCAGCTCGACTTTACGGCGCCAGCGCAGGCGCTGTGCCGCATGCCCGGCGCGAAGCTGATCGGCGCAGCCGCGAGCCTCGACCCGATCGCAACCGACAGCGGCTTTTCGATTCTGCCGACGCATGATTTCGCCTCCGCCCCGCAGGCCGACATTCTGTGCGTTCCCGGCGGACATGGCGTTACCGAGGCGCTGGGCGACGCGGCGACGATCGACTTCATCGCAAGGCAGGCCGCGGGCGCCCAGTGGGTGACGAGTGTCTGCACCGGCGCCTTTCTGCTCGGCCGCGCCGGGCTGCTCGACGGCAAGCGCGCGACCACGCATTGGGGCTATACGCATCTGTTGCCGCTCGTCGGCGCGACCTATGAAGCGGCCCGCGTGGTCGAGGATGGCCATGTCGTGACGAGCGGTGGGGTCACATCGGGGCTCGACTTCGCGCTGACCCTGATCGGCCGGCTGCATGGGCCAGCCGTTGCGCAGGCGATCCAGCTTGCGATCGAATATGATCCCGCCCCGCCCTATGTGGGGGGGCATCCCGACCGGGCGCCCGCCCCGGTGACCGAGGGACTCAAGGCGCGTGTCTATGACGCCGCAGCAGCGCGGATGGAAACAGCGCTCATAAGCTAGCGGCAGTCGGCGAGCGCGATCTCGTAGAGCTTGGGCCAATATTTGCCGGTGACGAACAGGCGCTTTTTCCTGGCATCCCATGCGATGCCGTTGAGCACGCTGTCACCGCCGTTCGCGCCGGCATCGGCCTTCAGACCGGTCAGGTCGACATAGGATTTGATATCGCCGCTCGCCGGATCGATGCGGACGATCAGGTCGGTCATCCAGATATTGGCCCAGATCTGTCCGTCGATCGTCTCGAGCTCGTTGATCATTGCCAGCGGGCGGCCGCCGAAGCGCACGGTGATGCGCTTCTGTTCCTTCATCGTTGCGGGATCGAGGAAACGGAGCTGCGACGAACCGTCGCTGAGGACAAGGCTGCCCCCGACCATTGTCAGCCCCCAGCCCTCGCCATCGTAGCGAAAGGTACCGACGCGCTTCAGATCCTTGATCGACCAGCGGTTGCCAACGCCGTTCTGCCAGGTGACGCCGATGATCTGATCGCCCCAGCGCGTGATGCCTTCGCCGAACTGGTCCGATGGCAGCTTCGTCTGCACGAGCGCCTTGCCCGTCTTGAGGTCGATGCGCGCGACGCGCGACTGGCCGTACTGGCCGGTGCCTTCGTACAGATGCCCTTCGTCCCAGAAGAGGCCCTGCGTGAAGCTGGTCGCATCGTGCGGATAGCTTTCGACGATGCGATAGCCGCAGCGTTCGACGGGTGCCGGCGGATCGGCCACGGCGGCGGCGGCGAGAGCGTAGAGCAGGATCATGGCGTCTAGCTATGCCGGGCAAGGTGAACTGGCAATGTCCCGCCTTCCCTATTTCGTCGCCCATTTTCGTCATGCCCGACGTAATCCGGAATCCGCGACGACGACCGTTGCTTGGGCCGCGGATCAAGTCCGGGGTAACGAGGACGACAGGAACAGACCTGAAAAAGGGCCGGAGGATTGCTCCCCCGGCCCTCTTTTCACTGGCTGAGTGCCGAACGGCGCAGACTTAGAAGTCCATGCCGCCCATGCCGCCCATGCCGCCGCCGCCCATGGGCATGGCGGGCTTGTCGTCGGGCGATTCGGCAATGCCGGCTTCGGTGGTGATCAGCAGACCGGCAACCGAGGCAGCATCCTGAAGCGCGATGCGGACAACCTTGGTCGGGTCGATGACACCGGCCTTGACCAGGTCTTCATAGACATCGGTCGAGGCGTTGAAGCCGAAATTGCTGTCCTTCTGGTCGAACAGCTTGCCGGCGACCACACCGCCGTCAAAGCCCGCGTTCTCGGCGATCTGGCGAACC
Organism: Sphingopyxis sp.; assembly: GCF_965227415.1. Taxonomy (GTDB): domain Bacteria; phylum Pseudomonadota; class Alphaproteobacteria; order Sphingomonadales; family Sphingomonadaceae; genus Sphingopyxis. The sequence goes on from NZ_OZ245749.1 coordinate 1,676,141, forward strand.
GGAGCCTGCAGCGCGCGACGGATGATGTCGATGCCGCGGGTCTGGTCTTCGTTGATGCCCGACAGGCCTTCGAGGGCCTTGGTGGCATAAAGAAGCGCCGTACCGCCGCCGGGGACGATGCCTTCTTCAACCGCAGCGCGGGTCGCGTGGAGAGCGTCATCGACGCGGTCCTTGCGTTCCTTCACTTCGACTTCCGAAGCGCCGCCGACCTTGATCACGGCAACACCGCCGGCGAGCTTCGCCAGACGTTCCTGCAGCTTTTCCTTGTCATAGTCGCTGGTCGTCGTTTCGATCTGCGCACGGATCTGTTCGACGCGGCCCTTGATCGTGTCATGGTCGCCAGCACCATCGACGATGGTGGTGTTGTCCTTGTCGATCGTGACGCGCTTGGCCTGGCCGAGCATGTTCAGGGTGACGGTCTCGAGCTTGATGCCCAGGTCTTCGCTGATCATTTCACCGGCAGTGAGGATCGCGATGTCCTGCAGCATCGCCTTGCGGCGATCGCCGAAGCCCGGCGCCTTGACGGCCGCGACCTTCAGGCCGCCGCGCAGGCGGTTGACCACCAGCGTTGCGAGCGCTTCGCCTTCGATGTCCTCGGCGATGATCAGGAGCGGACGGCCCGACTGCACCACGGCTTCGAGGATCGGAAGCATCGACTGGAGGTTCGACAGCTTCTTTTCGAAGATCAGGATGTAGGGATCGCTGAGCTCGACGAGCATCTTTTCGGGGTTGGTGATGAAGTAAGGCGACAGGTAGCCGCGATCGAACTGCATGCCTTCGACGACGTCGAGTTCGAAATCGAGGCCCTTGGCTTCCTCGACGGTGATCACGCCTTCCTTGCCGACCTTTTCCATCGCTTCGGCGATCTTTTCGCCGACTTCGGTGTCGCCATTGGCCGAGATGATGCCGACTTGGGCGATTTCAGCGGTGCCCGAAACGGGCTTCGACTGGGCCTTGATCGTTTCGACAACCTTGGTGACCGCGAGGTCGATGCCGCGCTTCAGGTCCATCGGGTTCATGCCGGCGGCAACCGACTTCATGCCTTCGCGGACAATCGCCTGAGCCAGAACGGTCGCGGTGGTGGTGCCGTCGCCGGCCTTGTCGTTCGCCTTCGATGCGACTTCGCGCAGCATCTGGGCGCCCATGTTCTCGAACTTGTCCTTGAGTTCGATTTCCTTGGCGACGGTGACGCCGTCCTTGGTGATGCGGGGCGCACCGAAGCTCTTGTCGATGACGACGTTACGGCCCTTGGGGCCGAGGGTAACCTTCACGGCGTCGGCAAGGGTGTCGACACCGCGCAGGATGCGTTCGCGCGCGTCGCGCGAAAATTTGACGTCTTTAGCAGCCATGGGCTTGTTCCTTTGAAAACCGCGGAAAACCGCGTAACTTCATTCGCGAATCGATGAAATCGCTCAGGCGATGACGCCGAGGATGTCCGATTCCTTCATGATCAGCAGCTCTTCGCCGTCGACCTTGACTTCGGTGCCCGACCATTTGCCGAACAGGATGCGATCGCCCGACTTGACGTCGAGGGGCGTGATCTTGCCATCATCGGCGCGCGCGCCGGTGCCGACGGCGACGACTTCGCCTTCCTGCGGCTTTTCCTTGGCGGTGTCGGGGATGATGATGCCGCCAGCCGTCTTTTCTTCGGCTTCGATACGGCGGACGAGCACGCGGTCGTGCAGAGGACGAAATTGCATGGATATCCCTCCAGAGATGCAATGGATGTCGTTTTAGCACTCACAGGGCGCGAGTGCTAACAGACGGCCATATGGGTGGGAGTCCCGAGGGCGTCAAGCCGACTCCAACCAAAATTTTACGTCCTCAAGGTAGGATGCCCGACATGGCAGACAAGACGTCCCAAAAGAAAGCAGAACAGGTCATCGAACGGCCGGAGATCGGCGCTCGCCCATGCCTCGATACGATGCCCTATCGCTCCATCACATTCGCGCGCTTTCACAGCGAAGAAAGCCGAGTACCGCTTTATTGGGTGGGAGGCGTGGCCGGCGGCCCCTGGAGCGCAAGAAACAGCCTGAAAAAGGCAGCCCACCTGCACGGCGGCAAATGCTTTTATTGTCCGGCCAAATTGACCAAAGACAATGTGACGATCGACCACGTCGAGGGTCAGAATGGTGAAGCTGCGGAAGCGATCCAAAATCTCGTACTCGCGTGCAAGCCCTGTAACGCCAAGAAAGGCCATGCGCCGATCGAAGCGTTCAACGCCGATGCGGGCCGAGAGTGGTTGCGGGCGCTCCTCGCCCAAGTCGAAGAGCGCCTTAAAAAGCTAGGCTGAGGGCAGCAGCCCCAGCCGCGCCCGCATCCGCCAGCGCGTAAGCAGCAGCGCCGCGACGACGATCAGCCCGACCGCCAGCCCGATCCACACCCCGACGCCGGCAAGCGGCGTCCAGAATCCGAGGTAGATCGCGGTGCTATAGCCCGCGATCCAGTAACCGCAGATCGCGATGATCATCGGGATGCGCGTGTCCTGCAGTCCGCGCAGCACGCCGGCCGCGACCGCTTGCGCGCCGTCGAACAGCTGGAATGCCGCCGCGACCACAAGGAACTGCATCGCGAAACCGACGAGCGCCGCGTTGCGCGCCGCATCGACATCGACATAGATCGACAGCACGAGGCCGGGAAACAGCCACATGAGCAGCGCGGTGAAGCCCATGAAGCCGATACCGAGCGCGAGCGACGCCGCGCCTGCACGCCCGATGCCATCATGATCGCGCGCGCCATAGGCAAGCCCGACGCGGATCGTCGCTGCCTGCGCGACCCCGAACGGAATCTGGAAGGCGAGCGCCGCGACCTGAAGCGCGATCGTGTGCCCCGCGAGCTGTGCTTCGCCGATGCGGCCCATCAGGAATGCCGCGCCCGTGAACAGCCCGGCCTCGGCCAGAATGGTCAGGCTGATCGGCATGCCGATGCGCAGCATCTCGAAAAAGCGGCTCCATTCGCTGCGCCACCAATTGCCGAACAGGCGATATCGGCGCAGGCGGCGGTCGCTCTGAATCACGACGACATAGGCGAGCAGGATCAGCGTCGAGGTGATCACGCTCGAGATCGCCGAGCCGTTGAGGCCGAGCGCGGGCATGCCGAGATGCCCGAACACCAGCGCCCAATTGCCGAGCGCGTTGGTGCCGAGCGCGAAGAAGGTGATCGCGGTGGCGATGGTCGGGCGGCCGAGCGCCGAGACGAAGATGCGCAGAACCGCCGCGGCGATCATCGGAAACATCCCGAGCATGAGAATGAGCAGGAAGCCGGCGGCGCGCGCGGTCAGATCTTCGGGTTGCCCGGTCGCGCGCATGATCGGCCCGCCCGCGGCGCAGACGCCCATGAAGACGAGCGAGACGAGCGCGGTGAGCCAGAGCGCCATGCGGACCGTGCGCCGAACCTCGCGCACCGAATGTTTCCGCCGACCGAGTTCGGCGGCGATCAACGGCGCAGCAGCGCTGACAAGGCCGGTTCCGGTCCACAACAAAAGTCCGAAGATCGAAACGCCGAGCGACGAGGCGGCAAGTTCGGTATCGCCGAGCCGCGCGACGAAGATGACGTCGATTGCATGCACCAGCATCTGAAGCAGGTTCGCCGCCGCCAGCGGCAGCGCGAGCGCCAGCGTCGCGCGAAACTCGGCGCGAAAATTCTGCGGGCGATCCGCAGTCAGGGGATGGGCCTGCTCCAGCATGGCCGGCCCGGATAGGCGCGGGTTTGGGGTGGTTCAAGTGGTGCGGGGTGCCGATCCGGTTTTCAGCGGTGGGGGTGGCAAAAAGGCAACAGCAATGTCCCTGCCGTCTCTTTTCGTCACCCCGGACCCTTCGACAGGCTCAGGACAGGCTTGATCGGCGATTATCCCACTGGGACAAGGAATGGGTGTTCCCCGGCGAAGGCGGGGGAACACATAGTTGCTCCAATGGGATATATCCGGACTTGATCCGGGGTCCGTTTGCGCTGCGTCCGAAAAGGGATCCCGGATCAAGTCCGGGATGACGACGAGAAATTGGGGATGACGAAGAGAAGTACGTCGCCGCCTTATCCAAGGCGCGGCAGCGTCATCGGCTCCACAGCATCACCATTTCAAAGGCGAAGCCGAGAAAGGTCAGCGTCAAACCCACGACGAACAGCCGATAGGCATAAGCCAGAAACCGGTATTTGCGCCGCGCGAGGACGATGCCGTTCTGGTAGGTGTCGCGCAGCATCGTTTCGTACAGATCCTCTTCGTTGCGCAGCCGCGCCTTGACCGCGGCGATGAATTCATCCTCGTCCATCTGCTCGAAGCGGCCGAAGAAGAGGATATTGCTGTGATCCTTGCCATCCTTGAAGACGACCGGCGGCGCCTTGCCGACGCGCGGCAGCACCGCCGACACGGCGAGCAGCGCCGACAGGAAGGAAAAGGTGGCGAGAATGGTCAGCGGCATGGCGAGCGCGCCGCCGCCGGCGCGCGCCTGTCCGACCGCGAGCGTGAAGACCACGAAGGTCGCGCCCATCAGAATCGATGCCTTCTGGTCCGCCATTTGCGACAGCTGCATCGTGATCTGCTGGTTCGTGCGGACGAGATGCACAGCATTCGGCGGGAAGGAAATGGCCGGACGATCCGGCGATGTCTTTGATTCTTCGCTGCTCATACCGCCCCATCCCTGTCGGCGACCCCGTCACAGGGATGGCATGCCGCGCCGCAAACGGCAAGATGCTGCCCCGTTTCCGCCGCATTCGCTTGCCAATCGGGACCCTTCACGGCATTCCGCCCGCATTCTTATTCCTTGATGGGACGCATCACATGAGCACCGCTCTCACCGACCAGATTTACGGCCTGATCGGCCCCTTCAACAAAAAGGGTGTCGAGTTGACCAACGCGACGACCTTTGCCGGCGATCTTGAATGGGACAGCCTGACGGTGATGGATTTCGTCGCCGAGGTCGAGGACAGTTTCGACATCATCATCAGCATGAACATGCAGGCCGAAATCGAAACGGTCGGCCAGCTGGTCGCCGCGGTCGAGAAACTGCAGGGCTGACAGCTTCGTGCACCCCGGCGAAAGCGGGGGCGATCGCGGCGCAGCGCAACCTATCTGGACCCCGGCTTTCGCCGGGGCACACGGAAGAACCAAATGACCGACCTCTTTTCGAAATTCGATCCGCTGATCCAGCAGCGCGAGGATCTTCTCGCGACCGGGGTCACCGATCCGTTCAGCCTGGTAATGGAAAAGGTGCTCTCGCCGACCGTCGCAATCTGCAACGGGCGCGAGACGATCCTGCTCGGCACCTATAATTATATGGGGATGACCTTCGACGAGGATGTCATTGCCGCGGGCAAGGATGCGCTCGACAAATTCGGCGCCGGCACCACCGGCAGCCGCGTCCTCAACGGCACCTATCAGGGCCACAAGGAGTGCGAGGACGCGCTGAAAGAATTTTACGCCATGGATCATGCCATGGTGTTTTCGACCGGGTATCAGGCGAACCTCGGCATCATTTCGACGATCGCCGGCAAGGGCGACTATGTCATCCTCGACATCGACAGCCATGCCTCGATCTATGACGGCTGCGCGATGGGCAACGCCGAAATCGTCGCCTTTCGCCACAATGATGTCGAAGCGCTCGAAAAAAGGCTGAAGCGCCTGCCGCCCGAGGCCGGCAAGCTCGTCGTGCTCGAGGGCGTCTATTCGATGCTCGGCGATATCGCCCCGCTGAAAGAGATGATCCGCGTCTCGAAGGAAAATGGCGCGATGGTCCTGGTCGACGAAGCGCATTCGATGGGCTTCATCGGCGAACATGGCCGCGGCGTCGCCGAAGCGCAGGGCGTCATCGACGATGTCGACTTCATCATCGGCACATTCTCGAAAAGCGTCGGCACCGTGGGCGGCTTCTGTGTGTCGAACCATCCGAAGTTCGAAATCCTGCGCCTCGTCTGCCGCCCCTATGTGTTCACCGCGTCGCTGCCCCCCAGCGTCGTCGCGACCGCCGCGACCAGCATCCGCAAGCTGATGCACGGATCGAACAAGCGCGCGCATCTGTGGGAAAATTCGAAGAAGCTGCACGGCGGCCTGCGTTCGCTGGGCTTCACGCTCGGCACCAACGAGCCGCAGTCCGCGATCATCGCGGTGATCATGCCCGACCTCGAAAAAGGCGCGATGATGTGGGAAGCGCTTCTGGAAGAAGGCCTCTACGTCAATCTTGCGCGCCCGCCGGCGACCCCCGCAGGCATGACCTTGCTGCGTTGCTCGCTGTGCGCCGAGCATTCGAGCGAACAGGTCGACGAGATCCTTGGCCGTTTCGAGCGGGCCGGCAACCGCATCGGCATTATCGGCTGAAGCGAGGCGATCCGCCGACCAGCGGATTCCTTTTCACGGCGAGTCGAACGACGGGGCGCTGCACGCCCCCTTCCCCGCTTTGCCCCGCCGCGCTTGTTCGGTAGAAGATCAGGGTGTTCGAGAGGGAATTGGAAAATGAGACCGAGGGTCGGCGGGAGCGATTGCGCTTCTGGCTGACGATCGGGCTGGGCGCGATCCTGACCGGAGTCGTGGCGGCGCTCGTGCTGTTGCTCGCGCGCGCCAACGACAATTACGACCGCTCGCTCGGGTGGCAGGCGCACAGCCTGGAGGTCATTTCCCAGACGCGCAGCCTCGACGCCGCGCTTGCGCGCGCCGAAGCAGCGCTCGGACGCTTTGCGGTCGGGCTGCAGAAAGAGGATGGCCGCGTCTATCAGCAGCAATGGGGGCTCTCGCAGCAATATCTGACGTTGCTTCAGCGCAACGTCCGCGACAATCCGAAGCAGGCGGCGCTCGTCAAGAAGCTCACCGACGAATTGAGCCGCCGCGGCGAACAGCTGGGCGACGCCGCACTGAGCGCCAATTACAGACAGACGGTCGCGGCGATCTCAAAATATAATGCCGCAGGGCATGATGCGGCGCTGATCCGGATCGACCGGCTTTTGTCCGACCTGATCCGCAACGAGCGCACGATCCTGACCGAGCGCAACCGCGTCGCGGCGTCGGATCGCGCGAACCTGAACCAGGCGATCCTGTTGTTTTCACTCCTGGGTGCGGCTGCGGCGATTATCGCGATCGCCGCGACGGTGTCGCTCGTCCGCGCCGAAGGTGAACGGCGCGTCGCGCGGCGCGAGCAGTTTTTCGAGGCCGACCGCGCGATGCTCCTCGAAGCGGCCGTCGAAGACCGAACGGTCGAACTGGCCGAAGCGAACGACGCCCTGCGCAGCGAGATGAACGAGCGCGAAGCGGCCGAGGCGCAGCTCCGCCAGGCGCAGAAAATGGAAGCGGTCGGCCAACTGACCGGCGGCATCGCGCACGACTTCAACAATATGCTCGCGGTCGTCGTCGGCGGGCTCGAACTGGCACAGCGGCTGGTCGTGACCGCGCCGGAAAAGGCGCTGCGCCACATGAACAACGCCATGGACGGCGCCAATCGCGCCGCCGACCTGACGCGCCGCCTGCTCGCCTTTGCCCGCTCCGAGCCCGCCCGCCCCGAAATCATGGTCGTCGACGAGTGCATCGCCGGATTTGCCGAGCTGATCGAGCGGACGATCGGCGATCGCATCGCGCTGACTCTCGACCTGAAGGCGGGGGGGCTTGCGTGCTGGATCGACCGGCAGCAGTTCGAAAACGCCCTGCTCAACCTTGCGGTCAATGCGCGCGATGCCATGGACGGGCATGGCTTGCTGACGATCCGGACCTTGCACGACGATCGGGAAAAGGCGGCCGCGCTGGCGGTCCAGGTGATCGACACCGGTTGCGGCATGTCCGCCGAAGTTCTCGAACGCGTGTTCGATCCCTTTTACACGACCAAACCCGCAGGCCAGGGCACCGGGCTCGGCATGAGCCAGGTCTTCGCCTTCTGCCGCCAGTCCGACGGCGAGGTACAGATTTCGTCGACCGAGGGCGAGGGGACCAGTGTCGCGATGCTGTTCCCTGTCGCCAGGCCCGAGGTGGCAAGTCTTTCGCAAGCCGACGCCGGCGGCGACACCGCCGAGGCTGCGCCCGCCGAAGCGCTGAGCATATTGGTTGTCGAGGACGACAAGCGCGTGCTCGCGGCGACCGTCGACGCGGTCGAGGAGCTGGGGCACAATGCAGTCGCCTGCGCCAATCCGCTCGACGCCGAACGGCTCGTCGAAGGGCGGCTGGCGGAGGGTGGTTTCGACCTGATATTATCCGACGTGCTGATGCCCGAACTCACCGGCCCCGAAATGGTCGCGCAGCTCAAGCAGCGCTGGCCCGAGTTGTCGGTGCTGTTCCTCACCGGCTATGCCGGCGATGCGAGCGAGATCGCGGCGTTCGGCGACCATGATGTCCTGCGAAAACCCTTCACCCTGTCCGCGCTCGACCTGGCGATCCGCCGCAGCGGCGAAGCGCGATCCGAGGGGCAGAGGCTGGCGAGCTAACGCCCGTCCGGATCGAAAGCCTGCGCGCCCTCGCGAAGGCGCGGGTCCCTCATCGGATGGTGCCCTCTCGAGCAGACCGTTGATAGGCCCCCGACTTCGCGGGGACATCGGAAGCCCTTATCGGATTGCGCCGCTCTTCATCAGGCGCGGCACCAAAGTCAGCGCCGCAACCAACGGCCAGCGGCGCTGCCACGGCTTGATCTCGATCTTCGTCCCGGCGTGGCGGTTGATCTTCCACGCCAGATAATCGATCCCGCCAGCATAGGTCAGGCTCGCCTTGGCGAGGCGAGCGATGCTGAGCAGCTTGCCTTCGAGGCGCCGGCGCGCCCAGCCGCCGCTCGGCGCACCCGTGGGAATTGCGGCCATAGCGGGCAGGCCGAAACGCAAATAGCGGTCGGGTTCGGCATCGACGACCGATTGTGCACGGCTCGTCCTCTCGGCGCGCAGTTCGACCGAATAAGTCAGCGAAAAGGCCCGCCGCCACCAGTCGAGCGGCGCCTCGCCATCGATCGACCCGGCCGCTGCCAACAGCGTCGGCGCCGCGCGCGCGATCGCAGCGATGGCGCGGTCGCGGGCCGTATCATCGACCGCCCACACCAGCCGCGAAGGCTGCGCGAAACGCGCCCAGACCGACACGCTGCGCGTCTCGGCGCCGTTCAGGCGGTGAAAATCGGCTTCGCTCAGCACCGCATATTTGGCGATCAGCCCGTCATGCTGAAAGGGAAAGACGTTCGGCGGGATGAGCCGGTTCGCGGCGGCCATCCAGCGCTTGGGGTAGGCGTCGCCATAATCCGAAACGATCAGATAGAAATCGAGCATCAGCCCGTCGAGCTGCGTCTCGCGCAGGCAGCTGCCATAGAAGAGCACCGCGCGCGCGCTGCCGGGATATTCGGCAGCGATCGCGGCCGCCATTGCCGCAGCACGCGGATCGACCGGGATCGACAGCTCATCGCGGACGAGGGACGTAAGATCGGCCATGGCCCGCCAGTCAGGCAGCGAGGCGGAGGAAAGGCACCGGCTGCGTCGAGGTCAGGATGATCGGCATGCCCAGCGTCGCCTGATAGATTTCGCCATCGAGGATGACGTTCGAGCGTTCGCCTTCGATCCGGATCTCGTCGCCTTGCTGAAAATGCACGCCCGCGAGCGGCTTCTGGCCCAATGTACCGCTCCACGTGGCGCCCAGCATGCGAAAGACCGCGCCGACATTGCTGTCGGTCGCGAGCAATTTCATATTGCCGTTCGAGCCATGGCTTTCGCTGGTCCGGATATTGAGTAACAGCTTTTCGAGCGTGGTGACGATGAGCAGCGAGAATTTGCCCTTGAACTCGCCCTGGCGGATCAACGAGACGGTCATCGGCTGCGGCTTGGGCGGCAGGCGTCCGCCGCCAAGGCCAAAGATGATCGCGAACAGGCCGAGAATCGCGGCGAGAACATGCGACACGCCGTTCGGCAGGCCGAGCGGATAGATGCGATTGCGGCAATATAGCATGACGTCGGCGAGATAGGCGCCGCCAAGGAACATGCCGAGCACCGGCCGCGCCCCGCCACCGTCGAGCGAGATCAGCTGGCGCTGGATGACATTGTCGCCGAGCTCGCCGGCTTCAACCAGTTCGACGACGCGTTCGAGCGCTTTCAACGGGTCGCCTTCAGCGCCGAGATCAAGCGCGATCAAATTGGTCTTGCCGTTGGGGAGAACCGCAACCGGCGGCGGCGATCCACCGAAATGACCGCCCGAATACAACTCGGTCAGCGCGGCCTGCACCGTGCCGTCGCCGCCGTTGATGGCAATGACGCGCGGCGAGACCATCGCGATGGTACGGATCGCCTCGCCGATCTGGTCGACGTCCTCGACCTCATAATGGAAGATGTCGGGGTGCGCCGCGCAATATTCGCGCACCCGCGGCAACAGGGCACGGTTGCCCGTCGAGCGTGGATTGGAAAGAAGCGCGACGCTCGCCATCTCCGCTTACATATATTTCATGGTGATGGAGATCGTCCGGGGCGCATTGCCGACCGCGAACGCCGTCTTCTTGTAACTCGGCTTGCCGAGGTTGAAGATGTTGATGCTCGGGTTGTTCGACATCCCGCCGCCGTCGGCCGACAAATCGGTCTTGCCGTTGCCGTTGACGTCGTGGCGCACCGCGATGCCATAGCTGCCCGCCTGGGGCAGCGGCACGCACACGGTCATCGTTCCGGCGCGCGCCGGCACTTCGGTGCGGGTAATCCAGCGTCCCTTGGCAAGCCATTCGGACTCATTGGCGCGATAGCTCTGCACGCGGATTTTACCCGTTCCGGCTTTGACGCCGTTGATCTGGACCAGGGTAGACGGCCCGTTTCTGCATTTGGACAGATCGTTCGAAATAACCTGCCCCTCCGCGTTCGCTGCTACCGATACGGCGAGCAGAGCCACGCAGAGCGAAGTCGATACAAATTTCGACATGACGCAATTGCTCCAAGTGGTTATAGCCACGCCAGCAGCCAAGCTGACATGGGTCCCTGTTGCCCTTGAATTCGGATATCGGAACCATTTGCGGCCAAATCATGGTGATGGGGCGACGAAAGATTGAATAGATTGCCCGCCATCGACCGCTACATAGCGCGGCTGGTCTTTTTCCCGATGCTCGGCACCCTCGTCCTGTCGGCGATGCTGCTCGTGCTCGAAAAAATGCTCCGCCTGTTCGATTTCGTCGCGACCGAGGGCGGTCCCGTCAGCGTCGTCTGGCGCATGCTGGCGAACCTGATCCCCGAATATCTTTCGCTCGGCATCCCGATCGGCCTCATGCTCGGGATTCTCCTTGCTTTCCGAAAGCTTGCGACATCGAGCGAGCTGGACGTGCTGCGCGGCGTGGGCATGAGCTTCGGGCGCCTGCTGCGCGTTCCTTATGCCTATGCCATCGCCCTCGCGCTGCTCAATCTCGCTATCGTTGGCTTCATCCAGCCCTATGCACGCTACGCCTATGAGGGGTTGCAGTTCGAACTGCGGTCGGGCGCACTCGGCGCGTCGATCAAGGTCGGCGAATTCACCAAACTGGGCAGCCGGATGACCTTGCGCATCGAGGAAAGCTATAATGATGGCCGGTCGTTGCGCGGCATATTCGTCCGCGGCGACAACAAGGATGGACAGCGCGTGTCGGCGACCGCATCGCGCGGGCAATTCCTGGCTACTGACGATCCGAACACGATCATCCTGCGCCTGACGCAAGGTGTGCTGATCCATGAATCGCCCAAATTCGCGGTGCCGCGCGTGCTCACGTTCGACAACCACGACCTGCCGATCCCGCTTCCCAAGATCGAGGCCTTTCGCCTTCGCGGCGGTGCGGATCGCGAACTGACGATCCCCGAGCTGTTCGTCGTCGGCAAGGACAAGAATGAACCGCTCAAGACGCGGCTCGAATCACGCGCGAATTTTCACTTCCGCATCGTCGAGGTGATGTCGATGTTCCTGGTCCCGCTGATCGCGATCGCCCTTGCGATCCCGCCCAAACGATCGACGTCATCGCTTGGCGTCTTCCTGTCGATCGTGATGCTGGTGACGCAGCACAAGATCAACCAATATGCCGAGGATCTGGGCGCGCGCGGGTCGATCGACCCGCTGATCGCTCTGTGGGTGCCGTTCCTGCTCTTCGCGGCGCTTTCGATCTGGATGTACTACACCGTCGCGCATGTACCGGGCGGCCAGCCGATCGGCGCACTCGAACGCATCGCAGCGAAGGGCGGCCAGCGGCTTCGCGGCCTGCTCCGCTTCTTCCAACGCACGCCGCGGGCCACCTGATGCAGCAGCTCAGCTTTTTCCCATCGCGCACGATGGCGCTTTACGTCGGGCGGCTGTTCCTGATCCGCAGCTTCTCGATCCTGTTTGCGCTCGTGCTGGTGCTGCAGACGCTCGACCTTCTCGGCGAAAGCGGCAAGATTCTGGCGGTGGCAGGCAATGGCGACAGCGACGTCTGGCGCTATGTCGGGATGCGGATTCCGCAGATCATCGAGACGTTCCTGCCCTTTTCGGTGCTGCTCGGCACGATCCTGACGCTGATCACGCTGAACCAGAACAGCGAAGTGATCGCGATGAAAGCATCGGGGATGTCGGCCCATCAAGTGCTCGCCCCCCTGTTTCTGGCATCCTTCCTGGTCGCCGGGATCAGCTTTGCCTTCAACGAACGCATCGTCACGCGCTCGACCGCAGCGCTCAGCGCCTGGCAAAAGGTCGAATATGCCAAAGTGCCCGCGGATAGCGGGGTCAGGGCGAATATCTGGGTGCGCGCCGGCGACGATCTGATCAACGCGGGAACGGTCGAGACGCACGGCCCGGCAATCGTGCTCCGCGACATCACCGTCTATGAGCGCACGCAGGGCGTGCTGTCGTCGATGCTCAAGGCCGACAGCGCCAAACAGGTCGCCGGCGGCTGGGAATTGACCAACGCCAAACGCTTCATCCGCAGATCGGGCACGCTCGAACCGCTGGGCACGGTGACCGCGTTGAGGGGCGTTCGCGCCGACCAGTTCACGCTTGCGCAGGTCGACGGCGACGAACTGCCCTTCCCTCAGCTCAGCGCGGCGATCTCCGATCTCGAAGCTGCGGGCCGGCCGGTCGACGCGCTGAAAGGCGTCTTGTGGCACAAGATTTCGGGGCCGCTGTCGGCGATCCTGATGCCGCTGCTCGGCGCAGTCGCAGCGTTCGGGCTTGCGCGTTCGGGCAAGCTGTTCGTGCGCGCGATCCTGGGCATGGCGCTGGGCTTCGCTTACTTCGTCGCCGACAATTTCGCGCTCGCGATGGGCGATCTCGGCGCTTACACGCCCTTCCTTGCGGCGTGGGGTCCGTTCATCCTGTTTGCCCTGATCGGCGAGATGATCCTGATCAGGACCGAGGAATAATCCTCAGGTCGCCGCGCCGCGCGCTGAACCGGCGAGCAGCTTTATCACCAGCCCCGGCAGGCCGCTGTAATTCGCGCCATGATATTGCGAATCCGCGGGCAGCGCGTCCTTCAGGCGGCGGTGCGCCTCGGGCAGCGCATGATAGGGAACGCCCGGCAGCAGATGGTGCAGCGCGTGATAGCGCAGGCCGACCGGCGCCCACAGTTCGGGCAGGAAACCCGGGGGCGGCACGTTGACGCTGTCGAGGAACTGCGCAGTCACGGTCAGCACTTCGCCGTCATTTTCCCACAGATGCGCAACGAGCGTGCGGATCTGGTTGAGCACGATGGTGGCCGACGCAATGCCGCCAAAGATCAGCAGCGCGCGCAGCGGCACCCAGCCGAAGACGGCCGCGGCGATCAGCAGCGTCGACCAGACCCAGGCCCCGCCCTCCTGCCACGCCCATTGACGGCGGAACTCGCCCTCGGGCGGCTTGCGGCGGAACATCGGGTTGATGATCAGCCCCGAATAGCGTTCCATCACGATCTTGCGCAGTGGCGGGATCAGAAAGGAGATCGGGGTCAGCACCGCATAGCGAAAGATCAACGCCATCGGAGCGAACGCCGCGAGGACGACGAACAATGGCACTGTCCACGGCTTCATCAGCGCGAGCGGCAGATATTCGGGATCCTCGACCGTGCCATATTTGGTGCGGTTGTGATGGAGGCTATGGATGCCCTCATACATGAACGACGGGATCAGCAGCGGGACGCCGATCAGGATGTTCCACCAGAGACGGAATCCCGGCAGCGCATTCTTCCGGATATGGGTGATTTCGTGGATGAAGCTGCCCGCACGATAGAGCGCGAGCACCGCGACGAACGCAGCAGCGAGCAACCACGCCGTCGAAGGCGCGACGATCGCGGCGGCAACGCCAGCATAGCCGAGAAAGGCCGAAGCGAGAAAGTCGGTCCAATAGGTCCGCGCGCTCGGATTGACGAGATCGCGCGTCAGCTCCGAGGCCGCGCGAATCATCGCCATGTCGTCGGCGATCGCGGACTTGGGGGCTGCTGCGGCAGCCGAACCGGACAGCCGGTCGACAAGAGTGTTCATCGCTAACATCCTGGTTTCTTCATCATCATTTCATGGCAGCAAGATGGCCAAATGCGGGTCGCCAGCGCCGCAGCAATGCCCTAAAGTGTCGCCAAACATATAGGACGATCAGTTCAGGAAACTACCCATGACCGCACATGACGAAGGCCCGCTCACCATCCAACCGGTGAACAACAGGGCCGTTAAGCGCGAATTCGTCGAGCTTGCCTACCGCCTCAATCGCGGCGATCCGGCGTGGGTGCCGCCGCTCGAAGGCGAGGTGTTCGACCTTCTCACGCCCGGCAAAAATCCGTGGTTCGAGCACGGCAAGGCGCAGCTGTTCCTCGCGCGCCGCGGCGGCCGCACGGTGGGCCGCATTTCGGCGCATATCGACGCGCTGGCGCTCGAACAGCCGGTCGAGCAGGGGATGGGACCCGGCACCGGCAACTGGGGGCTGTTCGAGGCCGAAGACGCCGAAACCGCGCATGCGCTGCTCGTCGCGGCGGAGAACTGGCTGCGCAGCCAGGGCATGCACCGCTCGCTCGGCCCGCTGTCGATTTCGGTCTGGGACGAGCCGGGCCTGCTCATCGAAGGATTCGAACGGTCGCCGACGATCATGCTCGGCCACAACAGCCCACTCTATCAGGCGTGGATCGAGGTCGAGGGCTATCGTCCGGTCAAGCAGCTCAAAAACTATGCCGTCCACATCCTCGACGGTTTTCCGCCGCTGGTGAACCGCATCGTCGCGGCGGGCGAGAAGAATGACCGCATCCGCATCCGCCGCGTCAACAAGAAGAAGTTCGACGCCGAAGCGGCGCTGATCATGGGGATTTTGAACGACGCCTGGTCGGACAATTGGGGCTTTGTCCCCTTGACCGACAGCGAGATCGCCCATGTCGGCAAGAAGCTGAAAGACATCGTCTATGAGGATCTGATCCGTATTGCCGAAGTCGATGGCGAACCGGTCGCTTTCATGATCGTGCTGCCCGACATCAACGAGATGCTGATCAAAATGGGCGGATCGCTTCTCCCCTTCAACTGGGTGCGCCTGCTCTGGTGGCTTCGCAGGCCGCGCAGCAAGCGGCTGCGCGTTCCGCTGATGGGCGTGGTCAAGAGCCTGCAGAACAGCCGCATGGCCAGCACGCTGGCGTTCATGATGATCGAGTATATCCGCCGCGACGCCGTGCGCGACTATGGCACGCAGGAAGGCGATATCGGCTGGGTGCTGGACGACAATCAGGGAATGAATGCCGTGGCCAAGGCGATCGATGCGACGGTCAACCGCGTGTACCAGATTTACGAAAAGGATCTCTAGACGCGGCGTTGCCGCGCTTCCCCACGGTTTCGTCGTAGCGAGGATTGCCCTGTCTTGACGCGCCTCGCAGGCCGTCTAGGCTGGTGAAAGCCAAGCGGGTGGGGACAGATTATGTGCCGCGCGATGATGTATCTGGGCGAGCCGGTCCAGCTCGACGACCTGCTCTTCAAGCCTGACTCCAGCCTCGTCAACCAGGCCTATATGCCCAAGATGCTGCACATGCTGAACCTTGCGGGGTTCGGGATGATGGCGTGGGACAGGTCGAGCTTCGTCCCCGAACAGCCGCATCGCTATCGCTCGCCCGCGCTGCCGGTGTTCGACGGCAATCTGAAATCGCTGGCGGTCAAGACGCGCGCAGAATGCGTGATCGCGCATGTCCGCGGCGTCGCTTATTCGACGACGGTCAAGGTCAGCGAGCAGAACACCCACCCCTTTCACTTTCCGGGTGCCGCGGTCGCGATGGCGCACAACGGCGATATCTATCGGATCGGCGAAATGAAGGCGACGCTGATGGCCGACATCGACCCGCTATTGCTGGCCGAGATTTCGGGATCGACCGACAGCGAATGGGTCTATGCGCTGCTGCTCTCGCAGCTTCCCGACTGGCGCGCCGAACCGTCGCGCGACGAGCTGGTCGCGGCCGTGCAGAAAACCGTCGACATCCTCGAAACCGCGCGGCGCCACCATGGCATCGCGATCTCGTCGAGCTGCAACCTGTTCATCACCACCGGGCGGCAAATCCTGGGGCTGCGCCACTGTTTCGACTTCGGCCATTACCGCACCGGATCGCCCGATCAGGTGCATGAGGCGAACATGAATTTCCTGTCGATGTGGTTCACCACCGGGCGCGACTATGGCCTGCACGACGGTGAGTGGCAGATGGTCGGCGGCGACGACGATCCGCGCGCCGTGATCATCGCATCGGAGCCGCTGTCGTCGAACAGCGCGACGTGGATGCCGGTCCCGGAATATGCGATGGTGCACGCCGAAATGGACGGCGACCGGCCGACATTCCGCGTGGTGCCGCTGGCGCGTTAGGCCGCGACGGCATGCCCGCGTCGCATCGCGAGGATGCGCGCCTCGACCTGATCGAGCGCATCGAGCGCGGTCACGAGGTCGGCATTGACCGACGCGCCAAGCTCGCGGCTGAGCGCGTCGCCGGTCGTCATCATCTCGGCAAAGGTCGCGCGGTCGAAAGCGAGCAGGGTCGCCTGCTCGCTGGTCCGCAGCAGCCGGTCGTGCGGAACATCGAGCAGCATCGCGGCGATACCGACGAGCTGTCCGGGACCGGTGACGGTGAGCTGATAAACACCCGCGCCGTGCGGAAGAGCGCTGCGCACCGCGCCGCGGACGACAAGCCAGACGGTATCGGGCGCCGCGCCTACCGATGCGAGATCGGTGTCGGCTGGCACCTCGATCCGCGCGCCCGCATTCCAGAAGGCAATCCGCTGCGCGGACGTCATCATGATGCAACAGGGCAGCTTTGCGAGAAAGGCTTCGGCAGCGAAATTGCCCTCGATGATCGGGGGGAGCGCGCGTTGCGGACGCGGTGTGAACGCGTCGGGCTGTTCGTCGAGCAGCCCGGCGATATCGGACGCCTTGGCAACGACCCGCTGCGCGACGAGCCGTCCCAGTTCGGTCTGCAATTGCAGCGAAGCGGGACGCAGTTGCGACAGCGCCGCGCGAAACTGATCGGCGGGCAGATACCAGGTGGCGACCGGCCCGCGTGCAATCCCCATCGCAGTGCGATGAACGTCACGCCCGATCAGCGCCATGTCGCCGATCACCTCGTCCGCGCCGACCTTGGCGAGCAGCGCAAGCCCGCCGCCGGGGAGCCGCTTGCCGATATCGACATGACCGCTGTCGATCAGGAATAGCCCTTCGGCGCGCTCATTCTGGGTCAGGATCACTTCGCCGTCGGCAAAGTGGCGCGGCACAAAGGCATCGGCGAGTTCGGATCGCTCAGCCTCTCCCAATCCCGCAAAGAGCGGCACGTCCGCCAGCTTCGTGGCGGACAGCAACGTCATGCAAAGACCGCCCAGGTCGGCGCATGGTCGCTCGCTTTCTCGCGCCCGCGATGATCCTTGTCGACCCCGGCATCGATCAGCCGGTCGGCCATCGCGGGGCTGAGCAGCAAATGGTCAATGCGAAAGCCATGGTCGCGCTGCCACCCGCCCGCCTGATAATCCCAGAACGTCCACACTCCGCCCGCAGGGTGGCGGCTGCGGATCGCGTCGGTCCAGCCGTCGCCGAGCAGGCGGAACCAGGCGTCGCGCGATTCGGGCTGCATCAGCGCGTCGGTCGACATCGCCCGCGGATCCCAGACATCCTCGTCGTGCGGAATGACGTTATAGTCGCCGGTCAGGATCGTCGAAATTTCGGATGCGAGCAGCGCCTTGGCGCGCTCGCGCAGCCGCTCCATCCAGCGCAGTTTATAATCGAATTTCGGCCCCGGTTGCGGGTTGCCGTTGGGCAGATAGATGCACCCGACGCGAACGCCATGCACGTCCGCCTCCAGATAGCGCGACTGCTCGTCCTCGGCTTCGCCGGCGAGACCGCGCTGAATTTCGACGGGCTGCGCGTCCTTTGCCAGGATCGCGACGCCGTTGAAGCCCTTTTGGCCATGATACAGAAAGCCATATCCCGCTGCCTCGATCTCTTTCGTCGGCATCGTCTCGTCGCTCGATTTCAGCTCTTGCAGGCAGGCGACATCGGGCTGCGTTTCCTCGAGCCATTCGACGAGGCGCGGCAGGCGCGCCTTGATCCCGTTGATATTGAAGGTCGCGATTTTCATGGCCATTCCTATGGCCCATCACGATCTTTTCGTCACCCTGAACTTGTTTCCAGGTGACGAGACCGGGCAAGGTTCAGATCGAGAAGCTCGACCCGCAGCCGCAGCCGGAGGCCGCATTGGGGTTTTCGACCTTGAACGAAGAGCCGCCGAGCGAATCGACGAAATCGACGATGCACCCGCGCACCAGGTCGATGCTGATCGGATCGACCACCAGTTTCACGCCGTCAGTCTGTGTAATGATGTCGTCGGCGTCGATGCTTTCGGCCAACCCGAAGCGATAGGTGAAGCCCGAACAGCCGCCGCCATCGACCGCGAGGCGAAGCGCGGCGTCGGCCTGCCCCTTGCGATCGGCGATCCAGCGTACGCGCGCCGCGGCGGCGGGCGAGAGGGTGATATCGGAAAGCTGCGTGGCCATCGGTGCAAGATAGGGTGCGCCGCCCCAAATGAAAAGGGCGCCCCGGCGTTCAGCCGTAGGGCGCCCCTCCTCTCCGACCCAGGAAAGCTGATTTATTCGGGACCGCCCATTGCGAGCTTCTTGTTGCCCGAGATCGCGGCCATCGACATCGAGTCCGACTGGCAGAAGGGCATCGGATTGACCGGCGCGCCTTCGATGCGGACTTCATAATGGAGATGATTGCCGGTCGAACGCCCGGTCGAGCCGACATAACCGAGGATATCGCCCTTCTTCACCGACTGGCCGGGAATGACGATATAGGACGACATATGGCCGTAGCGCGTCTGGATCGCATTGCCATGTTCGACTTCGACATAATTGCCATAGCCGCCGAGACGCTGGGCGCGGCCGACGATGCCGTCGGCGGTTGCGTAGATGGGGGTGCCATAGGGGGCAGGAATATCGACGCCATTGTGGCGCGCAAGCTTACCGGTGACCGGGTGGACGCGCATGCCATAGGACGATGAAAGCGACATTTTCTCGATCGGGCGGCGCGAAGGCACCGAAACGCCGATGCTTGCGGTCAGGCCGGTATCAAGACGGCGCCACGCCTGGAAAATCGCGCGCGCTTCGCTGTCTTCGCCGGGAGCCTGCGCCGTGGGATTGAAGCCGTCGTCATCGGGCTCGTCAGGAACCACGATGCTCGCGTCATTGCCCGATTCCGCAGCATGGACCGCCGGAGCGGTGATGCCGGTCAGCGCCGCTGCGCAGAATATCAGGCCAAAATGAAACTTTTGCGCCAGTGAAGCGTATCGCACGTATCGACCCCGCAGTCCTTGTCGCCAGTGCCCTTTTTTGGGGGCCGCTGGTGCCGGATGTTTGCTCGGATGGGATAATTCCCTGCCCGCGAGTGTTGATGACGGTCCAAACCTTACCAAGCAATAACCGCGTAGAAGTCTTGCGTTAAACCGGCTTCGCCGCGCGCCGAGTCGTTGAACGGAGGCTTCAACGATCCGCGAAATCGCGATTTTACGAGGCTTTGCCACGTTTCGACGACATTGAATCCCATTTCGTCGCACTTTCGGCCGAACCAGGCTGTGCCGACGGTCACATGGCGGATTTCATCGTTGTAAATACGCGATAAAATCTTTGCAGACGTGTCGTCGCCAGCCGCGCGGAAGCGATCGATGGTCGGCGGCGTGACATCGAGCCCGCGCGCTTCCAATACCATCGGAACGATCGCGAGCCGCGCCAAGACGTCGTCCGACGTCGCCTGTGCCGCTTCCCAAAGCCCCGCGTGCGCGGGGAATTCACCATAGAAGCTGCCGAGCTGGCGCAGTCTTCGGTCGAGCAGCGCAAAATGCATCGCTTCGTCGGCGGCGACGCCGATCCAGTCGTCGACGAACGCGCGCGGGAACGCGCCGCCGAAGCGGCCGACGAGATCGACCGCCAGATCGATCGCCACGAATTCGATATGCGCGAGCGCGTGGAGAAGCGCGATCCGCCCGCGTTCGGACCCGCCCTTGCCGCGGTTCGGCATCCGGTTCGGCGCCAGCAGGTCGGGCTTTGCGGGCCACGCCGGCTGATCGGGCATCGCGACATCGCAGCGATGGTCGAGCGCGCCGCTCCGCCACGCCCGCGCGAGCGCTCGCGCCGCGCGGCGCTTGTCGTGCGGGTCCGGCGTCAGCAGGACCGCGCGCGCCGCTTCGCCAAGCGTCTGCACTACAGCGCCTTCGCAGCCTCCAGTACGGCGTCGGCATGGCCCTTTACGCGGACCTTGCGCCATTCCTTTGCGAGCGTGCCGTCGGCGCCGAACAGGAAGGTCGAGCGCTCGATCCCCATATAGGCGCGGCCGTAATTCTGTTTCTCGACCCAGGTGCCGAACGCCTCGCACACCGCGCCATCTTCGTCCGAAGCGAGGCGGACGGTCAGGCCATATTTGTCGCGAAACTTGCACAGCTTCGCCGGCGCGTCGCGCGATACCGCGAGCACCTGTGCTTTCAGATGCGCGAATTCCGGCGCGAGGCGGGTGAAATCCTGCGCCTCGACCGTGCAACCCGGCGTATCGGCCTTGGGATAGAAATAGACGACAAGGGGCGCGCCCTTCATCGCGGCAAGATCGATCGTCGCGCCGTTGGCATCGATCAGTTTGACGGCGGGAATGGCGCCACCGATGGCGAGGGTCATGTCTCTGTCTCCTGCTGCGCGGGGCGAATCGAGGCCCACCAGTTCGCGATCTCCTGCCGCGCCGCATCGTGCGCGGCAAGCAGTTGCGGCCAGCCGGGCTCGCCGCACGCGCTCGCGACAAGCTGACGCGCGGCGGCGTTGGCCGGCTCCCCGTCGGGCGCGGTGAGGCGCAGCATCACCAGCATGCGCGCGAGCAGGCCATGGGCGTCACAAATTTCCGCCGGTGCGAGGCCGTCGACCCGCAGGCAGGCCAGCGCCGAGCCGATATTGGGCTCGTGACATTTGCCGCTTGCAAGCTGGGTCACCTGCATCGCGAACTCGAGGTCGACCAGCCCGCCAGGCCCGCCCTTGATGTCGAGCGGCCCCTGCGGCGGCTTATGCGTCGCCATCTTGTCGCGCATGTCCGCCGCGTCCTTCGCAAGCGCCACCGGTTCGCGCTGCGGCGCCAGCAGATCGTCGATGATGCGCTGCACGTCGGCCTTTGCATCGTCCGAGCCATAGACCGGCCGCGCGCGTAGCAGCGCCATATGCTCCCACGTCCAAGCCTCTTCGCGTTGATAGCGTTCGAAGCTGTCGAGCGTGACGACGAGCGGACCCTGCGCGCCTTGGGGGCGGAGCCGCGTGTCGACGTCGTAAAGCTTGCCCGCCGCAGTCGGCACCGACATGGCGCCCGTCACGCGCTGCGCGAGGCGGTTATAATAGGTCGTCGCGCCGAGCGGGCGCGGGCCGTCGGATTCGGCCAGATGGTCGCCGGTGAAAAGATAGATGAGATCGAGGTCCGACGCATGCGTCAGCGCTCTTCCGCCGAGCCGTCCGAGCGCGAGGACGACGAGTTCGCTATCGGGGATGCGGCCGTGTACCGCCACGAACTCTGCAACCGTCGCATCGGCGAGGACCTGCAACGCGCCCTCGGCCAGCTCGGAATAGCCGCACGCGATCATCAGCGGATCGGTCGCTCCGGCGATGAGCTGGACCCCATAAGCAAAGCGCCGCTCGCCGACGCGATCGCGGACGCGGTCGAGCAGGCGTTCATAGTCGAGCCCCGCAAGCCCCGGTGCCCATTCGGACAAGAGCTCGGCTTTGGTCGCGGGTGCCTCGAATGCGCGCTTGTCGATCAATCCTTCGATCAGCTCGACGCGCGCACCCAGCGCATCGGCCAGCGTCGGCGCGAGCGAGAGGATGCGCGTCGCAATCTTTGCCAGCTCGGGCTGCGCGGCAAGCAAGTGGAAGAAGTTGATCGCGCTCGGCAAACCGCCGACGAGCTTGTCGAAGCGGACGAGCGTCACCTGCGGATCGGCCGTGACGCCAATCGCATTCATCAATTCGGGAAGCGCGGTTTCAAGCGCGTCGAGCGCAGCGGGACTACGCAGCGCGCGCAGCTGGCCGCCGCGCCAGTCGGCGATCGTGCGGAGCGCCGTATCAGGCGGGTCGAAACCTGCGGCCATCAGCGCGACCGCAAGCTCGCGTTCGTCGCGCGGGAGGCCGGTGGCCGCCGCGCGCTCGACCACGAGCCGGTCGTAACAGGCGCTGACGTCGGTCACGACGGGCAAAAGCGCCGCGAGCAGCGCCGCGGCATCGGCGTGGCCATCGAGCCGCGCGACCGCATCCAGCGCCGCAGGCTGCGTCGGCAGGCAATGCGTCTGCTGATCCTCGATCATCTGCAACCGGTGTTCGATCCGGCGTAGCGTCGCATAATGGCCGGTCAGCCGTTCGGCGATCGCGCCGTCGATCCGCCCCGCCCTGGCCAGCGCCGCGAGCGCATCGACCGTCGCGGGGGCGCGCAGCGACGGATCGCGCCCGCCATAGATGAGCTGGTGGACTTGCGCGAAAAACTCGATCTCGCGGATACCGCCGCGCCCACGCTTGAGATCATAGCCGGGGCCGAAGGCCTGCCCCTGCGAGAAATGGTCGCGGATGCGGTCGCTCATCGCGCCGATTTCCTTGAGCTGCCGGAAATCGAGGCTGCGGCGCCAAATGAACGACCGGATCGCGGCGAGGAAGCTTTCGCCGAGCACGCGGTCACCCGCCGAAGCGCGCGACCGGATAAAGGCCGCCTGCTCCCAGGCGAGCGCTTCGGACTCATAATAGGAGATGGCCGCACTCTCGGGCAGCACGATCGGCGTGACTTCGGGATGCGGGCGCAGGCGCAGATCGACGCGAAGCACATGGCCGTCGGCGGTACGGGCCGACAAGATCTCGACCATCCGGCGCGCGATCCGCACCGCCGCTTCGCCCGGATCGTCGCGCGAGCGGCGCGGCAAGGCGTCGGGATCGAAGATCAGGATCGGGTCGATGTCGGACGAATAATTGAGTTCGTGGCTGCCCAGCTTGCCGAGCGCGATGATCGACAGCCCGCGTGGCTCCTCACCCGGAACGCGTTCGGCGAAAGCGGCGGCAAGCGCCGCGTCGCACGCCCGATCGGCAAATTGCGACAACAGCCGCGTCGTCGTCGCCACATCGTGCTCGCCCGACAGGTCGCCGAGCGCAAGCAGCAGCGCCATCCGCCCTCGCCACTGGCGAAGCGCGCGCATGATGTCGTCATCAGCGGCCGGCGCATCGACGACGGCCAGCGCCGCGTCGGTGCCCTCGGTCAGGAAGCGTTCGACGTCCTCGGGATTGATCTCGGCCAGCCGTGCGAGAAATGGCGCATTGGCAGTCAGCCGTTCGAGCGCCGAGCGGCGCGCGGAAACATCCGAAACAGTCATCGCCTGTCGCTATCGCCCGCGCGGACGCGGGTGGCAAGCCTCAGGCCGCCACTCTCCTCAGGCCGGCACTGTGCTTTCGTCGAAGAAGAGCACCTGCGAGATCGCGGCGCGCAACGTCGCCGGCTGATATGGCTTGGTCAGCAGGAACGCCGGCTCGGGCCGGTCGCCGGTGAGCAACCGTTCGGGGAAGGCGGTGATGAAGATGACGGGCACGGCCATGCCGCCGAGTATCTCCTGTACTGCCTCGATCCCCGAACTATTGTCGGCAAGCTGGATGTCGGCGAGGACGAGGCCGGGTTGATGCTTCTGCGCTTCGGCAACCGCCTCGCTATGTGTGGTTGCGACCGCAACGACATCGTGGCCGAGGTCGCGGACGATCATCTCGATGTCCATCGCGATGATCGGCTCGTCCTCGATGATCAGGATGCGCGCGCGCGTCTGGCGATCGATCTCGTCGGTCGCTTCGTGGATCAGCTTGTCGACTTCGGCGGCGTCACGACCGACAATGCGTCCCGTCTCCTCGTTGCTGAACCCTTCGACCGCCGTCAGCAGCAGCGCCTGGCGCGCCAGCGAGGGAATCCGGCGAAGCCGGGCATCTGCGATCGCGACTTCAGGAGCGATCTGTTCGTCGCCGTGCGCCTGCGCCGTTACCAGGCCGAAATTATCGTGGACCATCCGATACAGCTGAATCCGCAAATCGCTGCGCGTATCGACCGCGTCGGGATTGGCGATCAAGGTTTCGAGCAACCGCGAGACCAGTGCATCGCCGCTCTGCTGACTCCCCGAAATCGCGCGGCCATAGCGGCGCAGATACGGAAGATGCGGCGCGATCGCCTGACCCAATGACATAAATTACCCTCCAGAAACGGGACAAAGCCCGCCGACAAGCTCGAAACGCGACCGCTACCCTGCCGCGATCCGGCATAATTTCACCCCTTGGGAACGATTCAAGCATAAAATAGTTTCACGATGAACGAACAAAGGCGCATTGCGCTTTGGTTTACGCACGGTTAGCACAAGGGCCCATGTCGAAGAGATGCCACTATAATGACGTCTAGATCCGGTTCGCCGCCCAACAAGCAGACCGGAAAGGACGCTGAGAAGCAACTCCCCAGGAAGGTGCAGGACGTCAACGTCGCCCTGCGCCGCGCCTATGACTCTGCGGTCGACGAAACGATCCCGCAGTCGATGCTGGACCTGCTGAGCAAGCTCAACTGATCATTTTTTGTAGCGGGCGGCAAAGTCGCTCTGGAATGCCGCAAAGCTGCCGACCGCGATGGCATCGCGCATCCGCTGCATCAACGCCTGATAGAAATGCAGGTTATGCTGCGTCATCAGCATCGCGCCTAGCATTTCGCCGGCGCGGACGAGGTGATGGAGATAGGCGCGCGACCAGGTCGTGCACACCGGACAGTCGCACGACGGATCGAGCGGCCCCAGATCCTCGGCATGTTTGGCGTTGCGAATATTGACCGGCCCTGCCCAGGTGAAGGCTTGGCCGTTGCGCCCCGAGCGCGTCGGCAGCACGCAATCGAACATATCGACCCCGCGCGCGACGGCGCCGACCAGATCGTCGGGCTTCCCGACACCCATCAGGTATCGCGGCTTGTCGGCCGGAAGCTGGGCCGGCGCATAATCGAGGACGCCGAACATTGCCTCCTGCCCCTCTCCGACCGCGAGACCGCCGATGGCATAGCCGTCGAACCCGATCTCGGTGAGCGCTGCGGCCGACCGGGCGCGGAGCGTTTCGTCGAGCGAACCCTGCTGGATCCCGAACAGCGCCGATCGCTCGGCATGCTCGCCGCCCGCATCGAATCCGGCGCGGCTGCGCGCGGCCCACCGCATTGATCGCTCCATGCTCGCCTCGGCGCGCTTGGCGTCGACGCCGTTCGGCGGACATTCGTCGAAGGCCATCACGATGTCGCTGCCGAGCAGGCGCTGGATTTCCATTGAGCGTTCAGGCGTCAGCATATGGGGTGAACCGTCGAGGTGGCTCTTGAAGGAGACGCCGTCTTCGCTCTGCTTGGTCAGCGCCGAAAGGCTCATGACCTGATACCCGCCGCTGTCGGTGAGGATCGGGCGGTCCCAGCCCATGAAGCTGTGAAGACCGCCAAGCCGCGCCATGCGCTCGGCACCGGGGCGCAGCATAAGGTGATAGGTGTTGCCCAGGATGATGTCGGCGCCGGTCGCGCGTACATCGGCGGGCCGCATCGCCTTCACCGTCGCGGCGGTGCCGACGGGCATGAAGGCGGGGGTGCGGATCTCGCCGCGCTTCATCCGGATGACGCCGGTGCGCGCGGCGCCGTCGGTCGCAGCGACCTGAAAGGTGAATCTGTCGGTCATGGCGCGCGCCTATGGCCGCGTGCGCATGAAAAGTCGAGCAGCCCCTGGGATCGTGACCCTAGGCGCGCTCTTCCTCGCTCGACGGTTCTTCTTCGGCGGCCTTGGCCTTTTCCTTTGGCTTTTCCTTCTCGAAGATCTTCACGAGCTCGCGCTTCTTTGCCTCCGAGAGGCCCTTTTCGGCCACCGGGAACATCTCTTTCTCCTCCTCGTCGATATGGTGGAGATAGCGTTCCTTCATCGAGCGGAAGCGGGTCAGCCAACCGGTCGAGGCGAAATCCATTTCGTAAAGTTCGGTAAGGAGATCGTCGATTTCCTTGTGCTCGGACACGCTGTGCTGTGCGTCGTCACGCAATTCGGGTTTGCCGAGCATCGTCGCATACAGCGACATTTCCTCCGACGCGGCGTGCGCGGTCACCTCGACGCGGAAGCTCTCGAACAAATAGCGGCGATCGTCGCTATCGCCCTGCGTCGCGTCGATGCGGTCGAGCAGGTCGCGGTGGCGGTCGTGGTCGGCTTTCAACCGCGCGAAGATTTTGGTCTCGGGCATTGCCTTCTCCATCCATGAGGGTTGGAGAGAGAACGATCCGGTGCGCCGAAGAGTTCCGCTATCAGGCGGCCTTCCAGTCGCTCGTCGTCGTAAAGGAGGGCAACGCGAGCTGCGATCCCGATTGCTGCGTCGCCGCAGCGATCAGATAGGGCGACACGCGATGGCGCGTGCACAGGCCGCCATTGCCATCGCTGACCATCGTCTGTTCGAACTCGACGCCCTGCTGGTGCTTCATCGACCGGCGAACGGTCGCGGTGACGAGCTGCCCTTCGCCAAAGTCGATCACGAACCGCGTGCTGACGGGCACTGCCAATATGCCCTCGATGAAGGCGCCTGTGGTCGACAGGTTGCGAACTACGACATTGTAGCGATGATTGTCGTGGATCGCACCGACTTGCCGGAACATCTGGAAACGGTCGTTGCGCTGCCGCGCCGGACCCGACGGCTTGATCGTCCACGATCCCGCCGCGGTATTTTCGATCAATTCGCTCTGCGCGACAGGCTTGCTGTACACATAGCCCTGGACGTGGCTGACGTTGAGCTTGCGGATCAATTCGAGCTGATCGAGCGATTCGATCCCTTCGGCCGTCGTCTCCATTTCGAGCGCCTCGGCGAGCGCGACGATCGCCGCGATGATCGCGCCGTTGCGCGAACCCTTGACGGTGGCGCCGCGGACGAAGCTCTGGTCGATCTTGATCTTGTCGAACGGCGCCGACTGCAGATAGCCGAGCGACGAATAGCCGGTACCGAAGTCGTCGAGCGCGAGGCGGACGCCCAGGGCCTTGAGCGCCTTGAACATCTGCGCCGTTTCCTTTGAATCGGCCAGGAAGACGCTTTCGGTGATTTCGAGTTCAAGCCGGCCGGGTGACAGGCCGGTGGCCGAAAGCGCGCTTGCGACGATCTTTGGCAAGTCGGCGTTGGCGAACTGGATCGGCGAGACGTTGACCGCGACACGCAGGTCGCCAGGCCAGCGTGCGGCGTCCTCGCACGCCTTGCGCAGCACCCACTCGCCCAGTTGCCAGATCAGATTGGCTTCCTCGGCGATCGGAATGAACAGCGCGGGCGAGATCAAGCCGCGGTCGGGATGCGTCCAGCGAACCAGCGCTTCGACGCCCGTCACAAGATTGGTCTTCGCGTTGACGACGGGCTGATAGGTCAGCTGCATCTCGCCGCGCGCAAGCGCATCGCGCAAATCTTCCTCGAGCACCCGCCGGTCTTCGGCGGCCTGGTGAAGGTCGCTGGAGTAGAAGCTGAACCGGCCGCGGCCGTTGCCCTTTGCGGCATAGAGCGCGAGATCGGCATTGCGGACAAGGTCGTCGCTCGACTGCCCGTCGAAGGGCGCGATGGCGACGCCAACCGACGCGCCGATGATGCAGCGGCTGCCTTCGACAGAATAGGGCTGCGACAGGCTGTTGATGATATCGGCGGCCATGTCGCCAAGCTTGCCGCGATCCTCCAGGTCAGGAAGGATGATCTGGAACTCGTCACCGCCCAGACGGCTGACCATTTCCTTGTCGCCGACGATTTTCAGCAATCGTTCGGCCACCTGCTTGAGCAACGCGTCGCCCGCGGGGTGGCCCAGAGTATCATTGACCTGCTTGAACCGGTCGAGGTCGAGCAGCATGATCGCGCAGCAGCGCTGTTGCTGCGAAAAGGCGGCGAGCGTCGTGTCGAGCTTTTTCGATATGTTGAAGCGGTTGGCGAGCCCGGTCAGCGAATCATACAGCGCGAGGCGCGAGGCATCCTCCGCCGAACGTCGCTGCGCCGTGATATCACTGCCGCTGCCGCGCCAGCCGGCGAGCTTGCCCGCCTGGTCGAAATGCGGCGACCCCGAAATCGCCCACCAGCGATCGTCGCCCTCGAACGCGCTGCGCAGCGGCAGCTCGTCGAACTTCGATTGTTTGGTCATCAGGAACGGCAGCGTGCGCTGACGCTCGCCATGGCTGTCGACGGGAAGGAACAGGTCGACAAAGCGGTTCCCGAGCAGTTCGCCGCTCGACCGGCCCATCAATTGTGCGACCGCGTCGGTTATATAGGTGAGCTGGCCATTCGAGTCGGTCGCCCAGAACCAGCCTCTGCCACTTTCCTCGTAATTCTGAAGCAGAAGCAGCGCGTCGCGCGTGTGCAGGTTCGCGGCCGCGACCGCGGGTTCGATGCGCGGGCGCGACATGCGCGATCCGAGTTTGCCGAAAAAGCCGCGCGAACCGTCATCGGCTGCGCTCTCGTCCTGGTCCCCGTTAATGTTCCGCGACGGCATGTCCATCAATGAACTCTTGCTGGCCCCCTAAACCTGGAATCCGCAATGGCGACAATGCCTTGCCATATTGTAAATATTCCCACGATTTAACAGAGCAGTGTCTCATTTAGGAAAGCCGGAGCGATGGCGAGATCCAGCGGACGGGCCAGCAACGCTCGACTAAGTCGCCGAAGCGTTGGCCGCGCCATGCACACCGGCCACAGGTTCCGGCGTCGCGGGCGGTTATGTCCTGTATCGTTTTGAAACAATTTTCCGGACATGAGGGTTAACACCTCCTAACTATCGAGCGAATTTCGTTTAATCCTTGAATATGGCGTTACACCGAGTCGCATTGCGACGGTTGGCGCGGTGAGGACCGTGAGAAGGGTGGGATGATGAAGTTCAAGAATCTGGCAGCCGTTGCTGCATTGCTGGTTTCGAGCGCAGCCTTTGCTGCCCCTGCTCATGCCGCGCTGGTAACGCCCGCAACGGGTTGCGCGGTGACGGATATCTCGCCCACGGCTGGTTCCTGCGTCGGTTGGTACAGCGGCAATCTGAATGGCGGCAGCCCCGCGATGAAAAGCGATTCGGCTGAAGCGCTCAATCTTTTGCTCGGCAGCAATACGCTGACCGGCGCGACGCTGACCTGGCTCGAAGACCTGTCGCCGCTGAGCGGCAACTCGATCAATTTCGCGCACATGCTGTATGGCGACACCATCGTCAGCGTCCACGTCGGAGCGGCCAATGGTCAGCCCACGGGCGTCGGTTACACATCGACGGCTTTCTTTCGCTTCGACGCCGGCAGCGGCCTCGACGTGCTGACCTTCAATCGCGCCGGCCTTTCGAATGCCCGGCTCTATTCGACGGGAACGGTTCCGGGCGTCCCCGAGCCGTCGACCTGGGCCATGATGTTCCTGGGCTTTGGCTTGCTCGGCGCTTCGTTGCGCAATCGCCAGGCCGGAAAATCTGCGTCGATGAAGCTCGCCTGACGGCGATTGACCGACGAGTGCGGGCTTTCGGCTATCGCCGGGGCAACAACAGGCTCGCATCGCCATAGCTGTAGAAGCGATACTCCTGCGCGATCGCGTGGGCATAGGCTGCCTGCATCGTTTCCAATCCCATCAGCGCGCTCACCAGCATGAACAGGGTCGAGCGCGGCAGGTGAAAATTGGTCATCAGTCCGTCGATCGCCCTGAAGCGATAGCCGGGCGTGATGAAAATCGCGGTATCGCCCTCGAAGGGT
The DNA here is from genome assembly GCF_965227415.1 of Sphingopyxis sp. GTDB lineage: Bacteria > Pseudomonadota > Alphaproteobacteria > Sphingomonadales > Sphingomonadaceae > Sphingopyxis. The sequence goes on from NZ_OZ245749.1 coordinate 1,706,236, forward strand.
GCAATCATATTGTCGGCGCGCGCCGCGCTTTCGAGCAGGCGCAGGCTGGTGGTGCCGACGGCAACCACGCGGCCGCCCTTCGCGCGAACGGCGTTGAGACGGTCGGCGGTCGCGGCGTCGATCCGGCCCCATTCGGCGTGCATGACATGATCGGCGGTGTCGTCGGCCTTCACCGGCAGGAACGTGCCCGCGCCGACGTGCAAGGTCAGCGTTTCGGTCAGGATTCCGCCCTTTTCAAGCGCCGCGAGCAGATCGGGGGTAAAATGCAGCGCGGCCGTCGGCGCTGCAACCGCGCCGTCCTTGTCCGCGAACATCGTCTGATAATCACTGCGATCGGCCTCGTCGGTCGCCCGCTTGCCCGCGATATAGGGCGGAAGCGGCATCGTGCCCGCGCGTTCCAGCAGCACTTCGACGGGCTCGTCGCCGCCAAAGGCAAGGATGAAGCTGCCATCGCTTAGCCGCTCCTCGGCGATCGCGGTAACGTCGGCGCCGAAATCGACCGTCTCGCCAATGCGAAGCCGCTTCGCGTTGCGGATAAAAGCCTGCCAGCGGCGGAGGTCGATGCGCTTGTGGAGCGTTGCGCCGATGCGCGCCTCTCCGCGCCGACCCTCGAGTTGCGCCGGGATGACGCGCGTATCGTTGAACACGAGGCAATCGCCGGCGCGCAGCCATGACGGCAGGTCGCGCACGCCGGAATCGGTCATCGCGCCCGGTTCGACGACGAGCATCCGCGCCGCATCGCGCGGGCGCGCCGGTCGGAGCGCGATCCGCTCGGCCGGCAGTTCGAAATCGAAAGCGTCGACGCGCATAGGATGCAGGCGCGTCCCCGCGCTTATTTCTTGATCGGCGCGTTGAGCTGGTCGACGGTGACGGCGGCCGAAGCGGCAGGCTGCGCTTCGGTCAGCATCGACGCAGCCGGAATCGGCTTGTTGTCGGCAGCAACCGACATCTGGACGATGCGCGACATCATCGCCGGCGGCTCGCCCTTCTGGACCGCATCGACATATTGCATGCCAGAGATCACACGGCCGAACGCCGTATAGCGATGATCGAGGCTGAAGCGCGGTTGCAACATGATGAAGAACTGGCTGTTCGCGCTGTCAGGGCTTTCGGCGCGCGCCATCGACAGCGTTCCGCGAAGATGCGGCGTATCGTTGAATTCGGCCTTGATATCGGGGAGCTGCGAACCGCCCTGCCCCGTCGCGGTCGGATCGCCCGTCTGCGCCATGAAGCCGTCGATCACGCGGTGGAACTTGATCCCGTCGTAAAAGCCCGCACGTGCCAGCGTCTTCAACCGCTCGACATGCCCCGGCGCGACATTGGGATAGAGCTGGATCACCACGCGCCCGCCGGTCGAGAGGTCGAGGTCGAGCATATATTCGGGATTGTTGATATACTGGTCGGGCGTCATCGCCGGAACGGCAGTGGCCGCGGCGGTGGGGACGGCGTCGCCAGCTGACGGCGCGGGCGCTGGTGCAGGCGGCGCTTCCACCGGCGGTGCCGGCTCGCTCGAAGCTGGCGGCGGTGCTTCGCTACCCTGCGGAGCAGGGGCCGGGGGCGCGTCCTGCGCGGCGGCCGAAGCCGCGAGGCCGAATGCCATCGCCGTCAGAATCACAGGGCGGAAGGAAAATTTCATGCTGGATCGGCCTCTTATTGAAAACTTGAACTGCGCCCCATTTGCCGCGCCCTAGCGGGAAAAAGCTGAACGCTCAATGATCGGGTCAGGGTTCGCCCTGGCGCAGGCCGCGGTCGGCGATCCGCGTCACCACGGCATCGCGCACCGACGGCGTCACGAATTTGTGGATGTCGCCACCGAAAATAGCGATTTCCTTGACGAGGCGCGAAGCAATCGGCTGCAACCCGACGTCGGCCATCAGAAAGACGGTCTCGATCCGGTCGTTGAGCTGCTGGTTCATCCCCGCCATCTGATATTCATATTCGAAGTCGGCAACGGCGCGCAGCCCGCGCACGATCAGACCCGCCCCCTCGCGCTCGGCAAAGTCCATCAACAGCGAATTGAAGCCGACGACGCGAATATCGCCGCCGACGCTCGCCACTTCGCGGCGCACCATCTCGATCCGCTCGTCATCGTCGAACAGCGGCGATTTGGTGATGTTGGTCGTCACGCCGACCACCAGCCGGTCGACGAGCTTGGCGCCGCGGCGGATGATGTCCATGTGCCCCAGCGTGATCGGATCGAAGGTTCCGGGATAAACCCCAATGCGCATCAATGGTCCCTTTCCACCACATAGCGTGCGATGGCGCGCAGCAGCGCCGCTTCTTCGCCGAAACCGGCAAGATGCGCAATCGCCTGATCGACGAGCAATCCCGCCTGTTCGCGCGCACGTTCGAGCCCCATCAGCGTGACGAAGGTCGCCTTGCCCGCGGCCGCATCCTTGTGGAGCGCCTTGCCCGCGAGCGCCTCGTCACCCTCGACATCCATGATGTCGTCGGCGATCTGGAACGCGAGCCCGATATCGCGGGCATAGCCGCGCAAGGGGCGGCGCGCTTCGGCGGGAATGCGCGCAAGGATTGCGCCCGCCTCGACCGAGAAAGCGATCAGAGCGCCGGTCTTGAGCTGTTGCAGCCGTGTCACCGTCGGCAGATCGAAGTCGGAGGTTTCGGCGGCAAGATCCATCATCTGTCCGCCCGCCATCCCTGCGGGCCCCGAAGCGAGCGCGAGTTCGCGGATCAGCTCGGTCCGCACGAACGGATCGGCGTGCGTCTCCACGTCGACGAGCCATTCGAACGCCAGCGCGTGAAGCGAATCGCCGGCAAGCACCGCTGTCGCATCGTCGAACGCCTTGTGCACCGTCGGTTTGCCGCGGCGCATATCGTCATCGTCCATGCAGGGCAGGTCGTCGTGGATCAGCGAATAGACATGCATGGCCTCGACCGCTGCGCCGACGCGCAGGCTGAGCATGCGATCGACGTGGAACAGGTCGCCCGCGGCACGCACGAGCATCGGGCGCAGCCGCTTTCCTCCCGCGATCGCGGCATGGCGCATCGCTTCATAGAGCGGCGCGCGCGGATCGGCGGGGACGGCAAGCAGGCGGTCGAACAGCTGGTCGATGCCGACCATGACGTCTTCCTGTGCGGCGCTCAGCAGCGAAGTGTTGTCGACCAGCGCCACTGTTGTCAGCTTTCGCCGAAGGGGGTCGTTCCCGCCGGTTGGCCATCGGCGCCCAGGCCGACCTGCTCGATGCGCGCCTGCGCAGCGGCAAGGCGCGCCTCGCAATGCTGCCGGAGCGCGTGGCCGCGCTCGTAAAGCGCGACCGATTTCTCCAGGCTGACATCGCCGCTTTCGAGGTGGCGGACGATACTCTCGAGCTCGCTCATCGCGGCCTCGAAAGACAGAGAGGAAATGGGCGCGGCGCCAGTCGATTCAGCGGCGGTATCGGGGGTATCCGTCATCGCCCTGCTTTGGCCCCTTCGCCCCCTTCCGGTCAAGCGCGACGTCCGCAAAACTGTCGGCATCGAGGCCCGCAGCGGGGCCGTTCTCGATAAATGTTTCTTAAACCCGACTGCATAGGAAGGGTTGGCAAGGGGGACATGAAATGGCGACCTATCACGGCGATCTGGAACGTTTTTCCAATATCCGGTTTCAGCGGACGCGGCAGAAATCGCTCGTCGTCGCCTATCTCCTGTGGTTCTTCTTCGGGATGATCGGCGCCCATCGTTTCTATATGGATCGCACCGCGTCGGGCATGGTCCAGTTGACGATTGTCTTTCTGCAGATGTTTTTCATCTTCGTCAGCATCAATCTGGTGATCGTCTCGCTTGGCTTACTGTCGCTGTGGGTGCTGGTCGACGCGGCCCTGATCCCTTTCATGGAATGATCGCGCACGGGCATTGACCCGCGCATTCTAGCCTATAACCTCTCCTTCATGTTCATCGGTCACTTCGCACCGGCGCTGGTCGCCGCCGCACGGCCGAAAGCCGCAGGCCTCGGCACGCTGTTCGTCGCCGCGCAGCTTGTCGATATCGGCTTTGCCGCGCTGCTGATTCCGGGCGTGGAGGCCATGCGGATCGTCCCCGGCATCACGGCGATGAACCCGATGGACCTCTATCATATGCCGTTCACGCACAGCCTGCTCGGCGCGAGCATCTGGGCGGCCGTATTCGGCACGATCGTGTGGGCCGCAACCAAACGGCGCGACGCGGCGATCGGCGCCGCGCTCGTCGTGGTCTCGCACTGGCTGATCGATCTCTTCGTCCATATCCCGGACCTCACATTGCTCGGCAGTCCGCCCCGGCTCGGGCTCGGGCTCTGGAATTATCCGCTGATCGAAATGCCGCTGGAGATCGCGCTCGTCGGGGGCGCGCTCGTCTATTATGCCCGCCGCACGCAGGCGCCTTCGGGCCATTTGCGGCTGTGGATTCTCGCCGCGTTCCTCGCGGCATTTCAGGCGATCGACTGGTTCGGACCGAAAGAGCCTGTTTATTCGCGCGCGATCCCGGCAACGATGCTGTTCGCCTACGCGTTCCTCGCAGCGGCCGCGCTATGGGCCGGCGCCAACCGAAAAGTAGCTGCCGCATGACCGTGCAGCTCATCGCCGCCTATGGCGCCACCGCAATATTCTTCGGTGCCCTTGATGCGGTTTGGCTGACCAAGGTCGGGCCGAAGCTCTATCGGCCGGAGATCGGCTCGCTGCTGATGGACGGTTGGCGCCCTGCCCCCGCGCTGATCTTTTACGCGCTCTATATCCTCGGCATCCAGATTTTCGCGGTCGCGCCGGCGCTGGCGGCGGGCAAATGGCAGGTCGCCGCACAGTGGGGGGCGCTGTTCGGCTTCTTTTGCTACATGACCTATGACCTCACCAACCAGGCAACGATGCGGGTCTGGTCGACCAAGGTTACCGTCGCCGACATCGCCTGGGGTACCGTCGCAACCAGCGTCGCCGCCGCCGGAGCCGCCTGGCTGGTCTTGACACTGCTCCCGCGCAGCCACTGACCGAAACCAATCCGCGCAATCACGATTCCGCTTTTTGCAATTGCGGGCGCCGCGCCATCCATTCATGCTGCACCGCACAAGAAGAGAGGGGCTCGAAGGCAAGTTTTGTTTCATCAACAAGGACTTGCATCATGAAAAAATTCTTCCTCCCCACCCTCGCGCTGTTGGCATTGGTGCCGACGACCGCCCGCGCCGAGGAACAGCGCTTCGAACATCAGGGGCGCATCTACAGCTACACCGTAACCCAGGTCGACGGCTATCGCGTGATCAGCGGCATCGAGGAAAAAACCGGCAAGCCGTTCACGCTCCGCGTCGGCGAACATCGCGTCCGCGGTACCGTCGGATCGCAGCAGGTCAGCTTTCCGCTACGCGACGTCGAACCGCTGGCAAAGGTCACCATTCTCGCTTCGCGTTAAACCAGCTCCGTCCGCAGACCCCATGGCGCTTTTCGCGTCATGGGGTCTGTTCGTTTTGCGCCTGTGTCTGTAAAGGCGCGCCATGACTCAGACCGCAACCGCGCCCGCCTCCGTCATCACCCCCGAGATCGTCGCCGAACACGGCCTGTCTCCGGAAGAATATGAGCGCGTCCTGCACGCGCTCGGGCGCGAGCCGAACCTGGTCGAACTCGGCATTTTCTCGGTCATGTGGTCCGAGCATTGCAGCTATAAGAGCTCGCGCCTTCACCTCAAGAAACTGCCGACCGAGGCGCCGTGGGTGATCTGCGGTCCCGGCGAAAATGCCGGCGTCATCGATATCGGCGAAGGCGAAGGCGGCAAGAAGCTCGCCGCGATCTTCAAGATGGAGAGCCACAACCACCCGTCGTATATCGAGCCGTATCAGGGCGCGGCGACCGGGGTCGGCGGCATCCTGCGCGACGTGTTCACGATGGGCGCTCGCCCGGTCGCGAACCTCAACGCGCTGCGTTTCGGGCGCCCCGACCATCCGAAGATGAAGCATCTGATCTCGGGCGTCGTGCACGGCATCGGCGGCTATGGCAATTGCGTGGGCGTGCCCACCGTCGGTGGCGAGGTCAATTTCCACAAGGCGTATGACGGCAACATCCTGGTCAACGCGATGACCGTCGGCGTCGCCGAACAGGACAAGATCTTCTATTCGGCCGCATCGGGCGTCGGCAATCCGATCGTCTATGTCGGGTCAAAGACCGGCCGCGACGGCATCCACGGCGCAACGATGGCGAGCGCGGACTTCGGCGAAGACGCCGAGGAAAAGCGCCCGACGGTACAGGTCGGCGATCCCTTCACCGAGAAACTGCTGATCGAGGCGTGCCTCGAGCTGATGGCGTCGGACGCCATCGTCGCTATCCAGGACATGGGCGCCGCGGGCCTGACCAGCTCGTCGGTCGAGATGGCGTCGAAGGGCGGCGTCGGCCTCCACCTGAAGATGGACGATGTGCCGCAGCGCGAAACCGGCATGACGGCGTATGAAATGATGCTGTCCGAATCGCAGGAACGCATGCTGATGGTGCTGAAGCCCGGCCGCGAGGATTTCGCCGCCGCGATCTTCCACAAATGGGAACTCGACTTCGCGGTGATCGGCACGGTCACCGACACCGGCCGCATGGTTCTCGAGCATCATGGCGAGATCGTCTGCGACATTCCCCTGGCCCCCCTCGCCGACGACGCACCGCTCTATGACCGGCCGCATGTTCCGACGCCGAAGCAGCCAGCGCTGACGAACGTCCCCGAAACGACCGACGTCGCCGCCGATCTCAAGACGCTGATGGGCACCCCCGATATCGCCAGCCGCCGCTGGATCTGGGAGCAGTATGACAGCCAGGTCGGCGCCGACACCGTGCAGACCGGCGGCGACGCTGCGCTCGTCCGCATCCACGGCACCAACCGCGCGCTCGCGATGTCGACCGACTGCACCCCGCGCTATTGCTATGCCGACCCCGTCGAGGGCGGCAAACAGGCGGTCGCCGAAACGTGGCGCAACATCAGCGCGGTCGGCGCGACACCGCTCGCGATCACCAATTGCCTGAACTTCGCCAACCCGCAGCGCCCCGAAATCATGGGCCAGATCGTCGGCTGTCTCGATGGCATGGCGCAGGCGTGCCGCGCGCTCGATTATCCGATCGTGTCGGGGAACGTCAGCCTCTATAACGAGAGCAAGGCGACGGGCGGCGGCAGCGCGATCCTGCCCACCCCCGCGATCGGCGGCGTCGGTGTGATCGAGGACCTGAACAGGGCGGTCGGCATCGGTTTCAAGCGCACCGGCGACATCGTGCTCGCGGTCGGCGAACGCGCCGGCCATCTCGGCCAGTCGATCTGGCTGCGCGAAATCCACGGCCGCGAAGAAGGCCCGCCGCCCGAGGTCAATCTTCGCTGCGAAAAGCGCACCGGCGATTTCATCCGCGGCGCGATCAATGCCGGCTGGATCACGGCGTGCCACGACGTGTCCGACGGCGGCATCGCTGTGACGCTCACCGAAATGGCGCTCAAGTCGGACATCGGCGTGCTGGTCAGCGAAGAACAGCCCTTTGGCATCGCCGAGAGCTTCTTTGGCGAGGATCAGGGGCTGTATCTGGTCACCGTCTGCGACACCTGCCTCGCCGACTTCCTCGACGCCGCAGGCCGCGCCGATGTGCCGGTCGATCCGGTCGGCCGCACCATCAAGGACCGCATCGTGTTCGAGCTGGAAGGCAGCGACCATCAGGTGACGCTCGCCGAGCTGCGCGCTGCGCACGAGGGGTTCTTCCCCGCGCTGATGGGGGCAGACGCCGCGCTGGCCTGATTTTCCCACCTCGTCATCCCGGCGAAGGCCGGGGTCTCGCCGGTGCGGCGAAATGCAAGGTTGAGATCCCGGCCTTCGCCGGAATGACGGAGGTATTGAAGTCATGAGCATCCACATCGGCATCGGCGGCTGGTCCTTCGAGCCGTGGCGCGGTCCCTTCTACCCCACCGGCCTCGCGCAGAAGCGCGAGCTTGAATATGCCGGGCAACATCTGACCGGGATAGAGATCAACGGCACCTATTATGGCAGCCAGAAGCCCGAGACGTTCGCCAATTGGGCGGCGTCGGTTCCCGACGGCTTCAAGTTCAGCGTCAAGGCGTCGCGCTTCACCACCAACCGCAAGGTGCTGAAAGAAGGCGCCGCGTCGATCGAGAAATTCCTGACGCAGGGGCTCACGCGGCTCGGCGACCGCCTCGGCCCGATCCACTGGCAGTTCATGGCGACGAAGAAATTCGACCGCGACGATTTCGCAGGCTTTCTCGACCTGCTTCCCGACGCTCAGGACGGCCTGCCGCTGCGCCACGCGATCGAGGTCCGCGACGAAAGTTTCCGTGATCCGGCGTTCATCGACATGCTGCGCGAGCGGAATATGGCGATCGTCTATGCCGACAGCGACGAGTTTCCGTGCATCGACGAACAGACCGCCGATTTCACCTATGCACGACTCCAGCGCAGCCAGGAGGATGTCGAAACCGGCTATGACGCCAAGACGCTCGATCAATGGGCCCAACAGGCCCGCGACTGGGCCAAGGACGACCGCGACGTATTTCTCTTCTTCATTTCGGGCGCAAAGGTCCGCAACCCCGCGGCCGCGCAGGCGCTGATCGCGCGCCTATGACCGCGGGCTATTCGGGAACGCCGCTCGCGAAGAAGCTGTCGTTGAAGGACGGCCTGCGCGCATGGTTCCGCGCGATGCCCGAGAGCGTGCGCGCCGAGATCGGCGAGATCGCGCTGAACGAACGCGCTGCACCCGAGGCCGGGCTACAGGCCGTGCATCTCTTCACGACCGACCGCGCCGAACTCGAACAGCTGCTCGGCGACCTCCGGACGCTTGTCGATCCCGCCGGGTTCGTCTGGGTCAGCTGGCCCAAGAAGGCGTCCAAAGTCCCGACCGACATCACCGAGGACGTCATCCGCGACATCTGCCTGCCGATGGGCTGGGTCGATGTGAAGGTCTGCGCTGTCGATGCGGTCTGGTCGGGGCTGAAGCTGATGATCCGCAAGGAGCTGCGCTGAAACGAACGAACCCCGGCGAAAGCCGGGGACCATCGGAACGCATGACTGGACCCCGGCTTTCGCCGGGGAGCACTCAGGCCGCCACCGCCTGCTGCGACGCCAGGAAGTTGTACGGGTCGATGCCGCGGCTGCGATATGCCCGATGGGCATCCTGATAGAGAGTCGGCTGGCCGATCCCCAACCGCGCACGCGCGTCTTCGAGCGGTTCGGCGAGTAGCGAGCGGATGTCCTGCTCGATGATCGCCTGCGATCCCTTGCCGTTGCGCTGGCCCTGACGGATCGCGCCCATCACAGGTGCTTCGCCCTTGACGCTGCGCTTCAGCTCATAGCCACCGGCATAGGCGATGAAGAAATTGCCGTAATTGCCCGTCTGGCCATAGGTGAAGCCGAGCACGCACTGTTCGCCGAGCGCATCGCGGCCGTATCCGGTCAGGATGTGAAACAGGTCGTGCGTGTCGCGCAGGCGATTGGCATACCATTGGATCTGGTCGTCGAACTTCGGACGGCCCATCTTGTCGGCTTCGGCGACGAGGCCGGCGGCCGACAGCCCTTCGCGGCGCATGAAGGTCACATAAGCGTGACCGACCGTGCCTTCGGGAAGCGCGTCGATCCAGCTATGATCGTCGAGCAGGTCGGGCAGATAGGGCTCGCTCGCCATCAGCCGCTGACCCTTTTCGCTTTCGACGAAGGCGCGCGCGTCGTCCATGAACCCCTTGCGCGGCAGGCTATCAAAGATGTGAAACACCTGTTCGGTGTCTTCCTTGTCCTTGATGAGGTTGCGAAAGTGCCGGAACGCCTTCAGCGGACGGAACTTTGCAGGGATGCGGTCGGGGTGGGAAAAGATGGTCGGGATCATGGCGGCTCTCTTACTGCGAACTCTGGCGAATCATCTGATGCTGAGCAAATAGCATTACTGACATAGATGTCAATAACCGTTTAACGCGGAGCGAGAAAGCGCTCGACGCCTCCCCTACCGCGCGATACGCCTTGGTTTCTCGCCGAAGGGGGAAACGGCATGGAAAATCACGCAGCGGCCACGCGCTACGAAAGCCTCGACGCCATCCGCGGTGTCGCGGTGATGGGCATTTTGGCGATGAACATCGCGGCTTTTGCGATGCCGTTCGCGGCCTATGCCAATCCGGCGGCCGGCGGCCCGGTCGGGACCCTCAACCTTGCGACCTGGTTCTTCAACTTCGTCCTCATCGATTCCAAGATGCGCGGCATGTTTTCGATGCTGTTCGGCGCCAGCACGTTGCTTGTGATCCAGAGCGCCGAGGCCAGCGGACGCAGCGCGGCGGGGGTGCATTATTCGCGCATGGTCTGGCTCGCGATTTTCGGGCTCGTCCATTTCTATTTCATCTGGTTCGGCGACATCCTCTTTCTCTACGCCATGTGCGGCCTCCTGCTCTTCGCCTTCCGCAATCTGTCGACAAGAGCGCTGATCCGGTGGGCCATCGGCTTCCTGATCGTCGGCATCGGCTTGCTCGCGTCGGGCTGGCTGATGTTCGCGCTGGCCGAAACGGGGCGTTTGCCTGCGGCGATTGCAGAGCAAATGAAGAGCGACCTTGCCGACATGAATGCCGAAATGGGGCCGGCCGCCACCAGCTATGGCAAAGAGGTCGCGATCTATCTCGGCAGCTATGCCAGCATCGTTGCGCACAAGACCAGCGAGGAACTGACCGAGCCCTTTGTCTCGACCCTGATGTTCCTGTGGGAGACGATGGGGCTGATGCTGATCGGCATGGCATTGTTCAAATCGCGCATGCTGACCGGCGAATGGGGTATCGCGCGCTATCGCACATGGGCGCTGCGCTGCTTTCTCGTCGCGATCCCATCGCTCGTCGTGCTGGCTTTCTATCAGATCGACAGTGGTTTCAGCGCGGTGTCGGTGTTCGGCGCGTCGCTGTCGCTGTCGGCGCCGTTCGACATCGTGATGACGATCGGCTGGGCGGCGCTGATCATGCTGCTGATCAAGACGGCGGCAAGCAACGCGGTGCGGGCACGGCTCGCGGCAACGGGCCGGATGGCTTTCACCAACTATCTGACGACGTCGATCGTGATGACGACGATCTTTTACGGCTATGGCCTGGGGCTGTACGGCAGCGTCGGACGCACCGCGCTTTATCTCTTCTGCTTCGGCATGTGGGCGGCCATGCTGTTCTGGTCAAAGCCGTGGCTCGACCGCTTCAACTATGGCCCGTTCGAATGGGTGTGGCGCAGCTTGTCGCGAGCGCGGATTCAGCCGATGCGCAAGGCCGCCGTGGCCTAGGGTCAGCACCCCAGGCTCGGAATCCTAATAGCTGACGGCGCGGCCAAAGCCTGACGGGCGACGCTGCACCAGCGGATTGGCTTCGCGCTCGAGCGCGTCGAGCGTTTCCTCGAACAGCGCACGCAACGTCACCACGCGCGGCAGATATTCTTCGGGGCTGACCTGCGCCTCGACGCAGTGGCGCGCGAACATCTCGATATCTTCGGACAGGGCGCCAAGTCGTTCGGCGCCGAACTGCCGCGCTTCGCTCTTCAGCGTGTGCGCCGGCATGACAAGACCGCTCGCATCTCGGGCGCGCATCGCCTCTTCGATCACGGCCACCGACTTGGTGCCGTCCTCGCGAAAATAGCCAAGAATCCGCACGAACGCGGCCCCCAACTGGGTGCGCGTCGCGCGGAATTCATCCCAATCGACCAGGATCTCGTCCAATGGCTGTTCCTCGGTGTTCAAAATCGGTCTTTGGTCCCCGCACGACCTTGCATCGAATTGGGTAAAAAAGAGGTTACGAGGCGTCGCTTTCGACGCGAAAGCCGACCCGTTTTGGGTCAGACGCGGCGGACGTGCCAGCGCCCGGCATCGGCTTCGCCGGTTTCCGCCACGATCCGCCAGCCATGTTCGGCCGCCAGCGCGGCGACTTCGCGGCCTGCCTGCGGGTCATCGGCAAGCAGCAAGACGTCATCCGCGCCGCGCATCGCGCGCGCCAGCCGGAGCGCGGGCCAGGGACAGCGCATGCCGCGCGCATCGACGACGAGGGTCGCAAAACCCCCTACGCCGTCACTCGTCATAGGGATTGCGCGAATTGCGGAAGTTGAGGCGCACGGGAACGCCCTGAAAACCCAGTTCCTTGCGCATGCCGTTGACCAGATAGCGTTCATAGCTTCCCGGCAAGGAGTCGGTCCGCGTGCCGAAGACGACAAAGGTCGGCGGCCGCGTCCGCGCCTGCGTGATATAACGCAGCTTGATGCGCTTGCCGCCCGGGGCTGGCGGAGGGTTGTTTTCGACGGCGGTCTCGAACCAGCGGTTGAGCCGAGCGGTCGAAACGCGGTTGGTCCAGATCGCGCGCTGTTCGAACGCAACGCGGACCAGCGTGTCGATGCCCTTGCCCGTCGCGCCCGAAATGCTGAGCACCGGCACGCCCTTGACCTGGCTGAGGCCATCGTCAAGCGCGGCGCGGACGCCGTTGTACAAAGCCGAAGGTTCCTCGGCGACGTCCCATTTGTTCAGCGCGACGATCAGCGCGCGACCTTCCTGCAGCACGCGGTCGGCGATTCGCAGATCCTGCGCCTCAAGGCCTTTGGTGGCGTCGAGCAGAAGCACGACGACCTCGGCGAAATCGACCGCGTGCAACGCGTCGGCGACAGCAAGCTTCTCCAGCTTGTCCTGCACCTTCGCGCGCTTGCGCATGCCCGCAGTATCGAACAGCTGAATCTCGTTAACCTCGCCATCGTCTTCCCACGTCCAGTCGACGCGGATCGAGTCGCGAGTGATCCCCGCCTCGGGCCCGGTGATCAGGCGGTCCTCGCCGATCATGCGATTGATGAGCGTCGATTTGCCTGCGTTCGGACGGCCGACGATCGCGAGCTTCATCGGGCCTAGCGGCGCGTCCTCGTCCTCCTCGTCGCCCTCGAGCGGCGGCGGCAAGGCTTCGGCGGCGGCCGCGTCATGGCCTTCGACGATCGGCCGCAGGGCATCGAACAGATCGACGATGCCGTCGCCATGCTCGGCGCTGAGCGCGATCGGATTGTCGAAGCCGAGCGAATAGGATTCCATCAGGCCGTTTTCGCCCTGCTTTCCCTCGGCCTTGTTCACAACCAGGATGATCGGCGTGTTTTCGCTGCGCAGCCAACGCGCGATTTCTTCGTCGAGCGGAGTGACCCCGGCGCGGCCGTCGATCATGAACAGCGCGGCATCGGCGTCGCGTACCGCCTTTTCGGTCTGCACGCGCATCCGGCCGGGCAAGGTCGCGGCGTCCTGATCCTCGAAACCCGCGGTGTCGACGATCAGAAACTCCAGCCCTAGCAGATTGGCATCACCCTCGCGCCGGTCGCGCGTCACGCCCGGCTGGTCATCGACGAGCGCAAGGCGCTTGCCGACCAGTCGGTTGAACAGCGTCGATTTGCCGACATTGGGTCGGCCGACTATGGCGATCGTTGCGGATCGCACCATGCTTCTATCCTACTTTCGCGGAGGCAGCGTGCGCGGCCCCGCCCCTGTTACCGCCAGGCGGTGATGCGCCCGTCGTCGGCCAAAATATACAGCGTGCTGTTCGCGACGATCGGCGTCTGCGACAGCGGCGCTTTGAACTCGGTCGTCGCGAGAACCGATCCGTCGGCCGGCGAAAATTCGGTGAGCTGGCCTTCGCTGTTCACCGCGATCAAACGGCCGCCGGCGAGGATCGGGCCCGTCCAGCGGATCGGGTCCTTCTTCTTCTTTGCGGTCTCGACGCGGAAACGCGCGAGCTGCTGGATCCAGCGCACCTTGCCGTTGCCGCGTGCGACGCACAGCAGCTTGCCGTCGTCGGTCATCGCATAGACCCACTCGCCGACCACATAAGGCGTCGAAATGCCGGCGATCGAGATTTCCCAGCTACGCTGGCCGGTGACGAGCTCATAGCTTGCCATGCGACCGCCCTGGCCGAGTGCAAAGACGCGGCCGCGGTCGATCACCGGATCGGCATCGACGTCCGACAGGGTCGAAACCGACAGCGCCATCGAGGTGCGCGCAAGCGCATCTTCCCACAGATCGCGGCCGTTCTCGTAACGATACGCCTGGACCTCGCCCGACGAATAGCCGGCGACGATGGTGCCCTGACCGGCCGCGGGCGAACCTGCGCCGAAGATGCTGCCGGCTTCGAGCGATGCCGTTGCCTGCCACTGCACGGCGCCACTGGCGGCGTTGAGCGCGAAAATCTGATTGTCCTGGCTGATCACGAAGACGTCGCCGAACGCGATCGTCGGCGCGCCCCGGAGCGGACCGGCGGGCTTCGATTTCCACAGGACCGAGCCATCGGCGACATTGAGCGCAGCGACGTCGCCGACGCCGCTGGTCGCATAGACGACCGATCCGTCGACTGCCGCGCCGCCGCCGAACAGCGAATTCTTGAAATCCTTGCCAGCGCTGCCGATTGCAACGCTCCACAGCTTTGCGCCGCTGTTGGCATCGAACGCCGAGATCACCGCGTCGGTGTCGACGACGAACAGCTTGCCGTCCGCGACCACCGGCGACGAGGCAAGCCGCTGCTTGTTCGTGCTGCCGGCGATGCTGGCTTCCCAGATCTTGGTACGCGACGCAGCGAGCGCCGGATGGCCCATCGACTTCGAGGCGTTGCCACCCGATTGCGCCCAGTCGGCGTTGACGGCAGGTTCGGGAAGAACAACCGCAATCTCTGCCGTCGCGGGATCGATCTTGACGCTGCTGTCGTTCGAGAGGATCGACACGCGCTGTCCCACCGTCGGCGTCTTGGGTCCGCCATTGCCCTTGAACGCGCCGCAGCCCGCAAGCGGCAGCGCCAGCATGGCTGCCGCGCACATCACATAATGCCGTTTCAGCATATTATTTGGCTTCCTCAGTCTTTGCGGCCGCCGCTGCCCCCGGCGTGCCTTTCTGGTCCCCGGCAGCGCTCTGCGCTGCCTTATTCGTATCGGCCTTGGCGCTTTCCGCTGCGCGATCGGTAATGGCGTCGACGCCCAGCATACCCGCCATCTGGACGCTGCGCGACTGGAGCGTCTTGGCGACCCCCGGCAATTTGGCAATGCGGCCATAGAGCGCACCGGCCTGATCGAACTGGCCGGACTGATAATAGGCAGCGGCCGTCAACTCGGCCGCGCTGGCAAACCAGCTCGACTGCGGGTCCTTGGCATCGACGATCGGCTTGAGCCGCGCGATCACCGCCTGCGGCTTCAGCGTGTCGAACTCCAGTGCCGTCTGCCGCACCAGCGCCATGTCGCGCAGCGACTGGTCGAGCTTGGTGTCGCCCGCAACCTGCGCGAGCATCGCGACAGCGGCTTTGATGTCGCCCTTTTCGGCCTTCATGTTCGACTGCTGGATCAGCGCCGCGGCGCGATAGGCGGGATTGCCCTCGCCCTCCAGCTTCTTGAGCGCGGCAGTCGCGGCGGTCGGCTGATTGCCCTTCACCTGTTCGAGCGCGGCGATCAGTTCTTCGCCCTTTTCGCCGCGCGCGATGTCCTGCCGGTGTCCCCAATAGAGGTAAGCCGCAAAGGCCATCAGCGCTGCGATCACGCCGCCCACGATCCAGCGTCCATAGTTTCTGGCAATTCTGTCGATCCGGTCCTTGCGAACCGCTTCGTCGACTTCCTGCAAAAACGCCGCATTGTTATTCGGGCTCAGAGCCAATCAAACCTCCATAAACTCAAACCGGCTCCGGCCACATGGGCGTCGCGCCGGTCGCTTCCTTAGCGACGGCGCCGAAAAAGGCCAAGCGATTCACTTTGCGGGAAGCGCCGGGACTTTCACCCTTCGTAGATCTGATCCGATGTCGGGAATGAACGGGACCTGACCTCCTCGGCATAGTCCTTCACGGCGCCGTTCACGACTCCCGCCATGTCCTGATAGCGCTTCACGAATTTCGGCACGCGATCGAACATGCCGAGCATGTCATCGGTGACGAGAACCTGGCCATCGCACTGCGCCGAGGCGCCGATACCGATCGTCGGGCAGTCGACCTTGCCGGTAATCTCGATCGCGATCGATTCGAGGACGCCCTCGATGACGATCGAAAAGGCCCCGGCCTTGGCGACCGCGACCGCATCCTCGACGATCGAGCGCGCTTCCTCGTCGCTCTTGCCGCGCACGCCATAGCCGCCGAGGATATTGACCGCCTGCGGCGTCAGTCCGACATGCCCCATGACCGGAATGCCGCGCTGGGTCAGGAATTCGATCGTCGGGGCGAGCACCTTGCCGCCCTCGACCTTTACCGCCGCAGCGCCGGTCTCCTTCAGCAGACGGGCGGCGTTATGGAACGCCTGTTCGGGGCTGCCTTCATAGCTGCCAAAGGGCATGTCGACGATGACCGCGGCATGATAGCTGCCGCGCACCACCGCAGCGCCGTGCAGCGCCATCATTTCCATCGTCACGCCGACCGTGTGCGGGAGCCCGTAAATCACCTGCGCCAGCGAATCGCCGACGAGCAGCATATCGCAGTGCGGATCGAGCAGCTGCGCCATGCGGACGGTATAGGCCGTCAGCATGACGATCGGCTCGCCGCCCTTGCGCTGGCGGATGCGCGGCACCGTCAGGCGCTTCATCGGCTGCGGCGTCGGATTGGCGCGGCTCGTGGACGTGTCGAAGGTGAGCGTTTTAGGCAGAGTGGACATGGCGCCGGGGTCTAGCCGATGCAGCGCCGCTTGCCAACGCAATCCGCCTCCGCCGTAGCGGTTCTTTGCGCGATCCGCGGCGCGAGCGACGCGCTCGGCCAGGGTCAGGACGTTAAGCGCCGGTCGCTAGGGGGCAGCGGCGGTCAGCGCCGCAATCTGGTCGCCCGTCAGCACCAGTGTCTCGCTATCGACGATCTCGTCGAGCTGGTCGACGCTCGTCGCGCTGGCAATTGGCGCAGTGATGCCGGGCTGCGCGGCGACCCATGCCAGCGCGATCTGCGACAGAGTTGCTCCGGTCTCGCCCGCGATCAGGTCCATGACGGCGAGCACCGCCGGACCCTTGCCGTCGAGATACGGCTTCACGCGCGGCCCGCGCGCCCGTCCACCTATGTCGTCGATGCTGCGATATTTTCCCGAGAGATATCCCGACGCAAGGCTGAAATAGGTGACGACGCCCAGCCCCTCGGCGATGCAGAGCGCCTGCAGCGCCCCTTCATATTGCGCGCGGTCGAGCAGGTTGAGTTCGGGCTGCATCGCGGTGAAGCGCGGCAGGCCCTTTTCGTCCGCGACGCGCAAGGCATCGGCAAGACGGCCGGCCGAATAGTTGGATGCGCCGATGGCGCGCACGGTCCCGGCATCGACCAGTTCGGCAAATGCACCGAGGACTTCGTCGTGCGGCACGTCGGGATCGTCCTTGTGCGCGAAATACAGATCGATCGTGTCGACACCGAGCCGATCGAGCGAGCCCTGCACCGCCTCGCGGATCCGGTCCGGCCGGAGGCCGCCGGGCATCATGCCGACCTTGGTCGCGATCAGAACCTTGTCGCGTGCGCCGCTTTCCCTGAGCCACGCGCCGATCATGCTTTCGGACTCGCCGCCCTTGTGCCCCGGCACCCACGCCGAATAGACGTCGGCCGTATCGATCATCCCGCCGCCGCGCTCGACGAAGCGGTCGAGGATCGCGAAGCTCGCGTCGCGGCCGGCGGTCATGCCAAAGACATTGCCGCCCAGAACGAACGGACGGATCGAAAGGCCGCTCCGGCCCAGCGCTTTGACGGTCATTTTCCCGTTCCCTTATGGACGGCGGGGACGGCCTCGCGCGGATTGTCGCTGAACAGCCCGTCGATGCCGGTCTTCAGATAGGCGTCGATCTCGGCCGCCAGGTCGCCATGTCCGGCGGGATCGATCCCGCCCTTGTCGCCCAGCGGCAGAAAGTAATTTTCGCGTCGGAAGGTCCAGGGATGAACCTTGAGCCCTGCGGCGTGCGCATCATGGACAAGGCTGGTCGGATCGCCGAGCGTGCCGATCGCGCTGCGCGGGATGACCAGGTCCTTGGACGGCCCGATCCCGTCGGCATAGGCCGCGACCGCCTTCAGCCCGTCGGGCGACGCCATCGCGGCATAGCTGGTCTTCGGATCGTCGGCAGGCCCGCCCTGCGCGTCCATCAGTTGGATCAGCGGCAGGTCGCTCTTGGCGCGCAGCGCCTTGAGGTTCGCCACTTCAAAGCTCTGGATGAACACCGGGGCATTGCGGCCGCGATAGCCATATTTGTCGAGGATCGTAAGCAAAGGCCCCTCGTGCGGCAGGCCGATCGAAACGAAATAGCCGGGATGCTTGGTTTCGGGATAGACGCCGACCGGCTCGCCCCGGCCCCCCGCTCGCTTCGCGTTCACCTCGGTCAACAGGTCGAGGATTTCGGCAAAGGTCGGAATCTCGTACTGGCCGTCATAGTCGGTCGAGCGCAGCTTCGGCAGCCGCTCTTTCGCGCGCAGGGTCTTCAATTCGGCGAGCGTGAAATCTTCGGTGAACCAGCCGGTCACATCCTTGCCGTCGATCGACTTCGTCGCCTTGCGACCGGCGAATTCGGGGTGGTCGGCGACGTCGGTCGTTTCCGAAATCTCGTTCTCGTGCCGCGCCACCAGCACGCCGTCCTTTGTCAGAACCAGGTCGGGTTCGATGAAATCGGCACCAAGCTCGATCGCCAGCTTGTAACTCGCCAGCGTATGCTCGGGACGCTCGCCCGAAGCACCGCGGTGCGCGATGACGATCGGCGGCTGCCCATCCAGCGTGGACTTCGCAACCACCGGCTCAGCCCCGCAGCCCGCGAGCGACAGCGCGAGCAGGGCAAAGGTCCAGCGGATCATGCAAAACGCTTCTGCCAGTCATCGGCGGCGAATCCGACGCTCAGCGCGCCCGCCGCCTCGACCACCGGACGACGGATCATCGCCGGTTGGTCGAGCATCAGCGCCTTGGCCGAAGCGGCATCGAGCCCGTCCTTCTGCGCGTCGGGCAGCTTGCGGAACGTCGTACCGCTCTTGTTGAGCAGCTTTTCCCAGCCGATCGCGTCGATCCAGCCCTGCAGCTTGGCCGGGTCCAGCCCGTCCTTGCGGAAGTCGTGAAATTGGTGAGCGACGCCGTGATCGTCGAGCCAGCGGCGCGCCTTTTTCACCGTGTCGCAATTGGGAATGCCATAGAGAATCGGAGTCATGCGATCAGGATAACGGCGCCCTGTCCGCAATGCGAGCGTTTGCACTCGCCAATTTCCCGCGCAGCGCCTTGGCGAAGCCTTCGTGAAGCGCGCCCGCGACATCGGGATGCGTCGCGAGCCAGGCGCGGAGGCCGGCGGCGGGGATGAACCACAGCCGTGCATTGCTGGCCAGCACCACGGTGCCCGTTGCCTGCGCGCCGTCGAGCACCGTCGCTTCGCCGATCAGTTCGCCGGGGCCAAGCTTCCCGACTTCGGCATTGTCGCACTGGATCGCGGCCGTCCCGTCGGCGAGATAGAAAAGACAGGGCGCTGCTTCATTCTCGCGCACCAGCACTTCGCCGCGCTTTGCCGATATCCAGTGCCCCTGATCGATCAACGCGCGCGCGCTGACCGCTCCAAGCCGCTCGAAATGGCGATCTCGCAATTCTCTTTCTTCATCCGAGAAGCTGATTTTCGCCTTGCTGAGCCACAATCGCGTGATGAGGCCGAGGTTTACAAGCAGAATTGCGAGAATCAGCAGCGTATAGCCGCTGCCATTCCAGCCCAGGATCGCGACCGGAAGCGCGAGCAGCGCCGCGATCGCAAGCCCCAGCCGGACATGATCGACCCGCGCAACAACGCTGGCCGCAAGCAGCACGACGAGCGCGCCATAGCCGAACCAAGTTGGATCGAAATTGGCCATAGAATTTCTTTTTTGCGTCTCGGTCCCCAGATGGACCACTAGGTAGATAACGTTACCGATTGCCGAACGCCTTGGGACGCGTGTCGCTTTTTGCGCGTCCCACTTTGCAACAAACTAACATTTTCGGCTTTGCGAGTGAAGCATTGCTACAACCGGTTACGTTTGAAACTAATTTTCAACGGCTTGCCTCTTGCGCGCGTTCACGCCATGGCGGCCCGCGATTCGCAATTTTCCTCAGAAACACGTAGAAGACCCTAGTTATGACGCAAAACTGGCAACCGCACAGCTGGCGCTCGCACGACGCGCGACAGCTCCCGACCTACTCCGACGCCGCCGCGCTTGCCGCCGCGGAGAAGGAATTGTCGAATTATCCGCCGCTGGTTTTTGCGGGCGAGGCCCGCGATCTGACCGCCGATCTCGGCCGCGTCGCCGAGGGCAAGGCGTTCCTGCTTCAGGGCGGTGACTGCGCCGAAAGCTTTGCCGAATTCCATCCGAACAACATCCGCGACACCTTCCGCGTGCTGCTCCAGATGGCGGTCGTGCTGACCTTCGCTTCGAAAATGCCCGTCGTGAAGCTCGGCCGCATGGCGGGACAGTTTGCCAAGCCGCGCTCGGCCGACATGGAAGATATCGATGGCGTGTCGCTGCCCAGCTATCGCGGCGACATCATCAACGACATCGCGTTCGAGGCCGCAGGCCGCGCGCCCGATCCGCAACGCATGGTCAAGGCGTATAATCAGTCGGCGGCGACGCTGAACCTGCTGCGCGCCTTTGCGAATGGCGGCTATGCGAACCTGCGTCAGGTCAATGCCTGGACGCACGATTTCATGGACCGTAGTCCGTGGGCGAAGAAATATCAGGAAACCGCCGCGCGGATTTCCGAAGCGCTCGCTTTCATGGAAGCGTGCGGCGTGACCCCCGAAACGGTGCCGCAGATCAAGGGCACCAGCTTCTATACCAGCCACGAAGCGCTGCTGCTCCCCTATGAGCAGGCCTTGACGCGGCAGGACAGCCTGACCGGCGGCTGGTACGACACATCGGGCCACTTCCTGTGGGTTGGCGATCGCACCCGCTTCGAAGGCTCGGCGCATATCGAATATCTGCGCGGTATCGGCAATCCGGTCGGCATGAAATGCGGGCCGAGCCTGGAGGCAGACGTGCTGCTGCGCCTGCTCGATACGCTGAACCCCAACCATGTCGCGGGGCGAATGACGCTGATCACCCGCTATGGCCACGACAAGATCGAGGCGCATCTGCCCAAGCTGGTGCGCGCCGTGAAGGCGTCGGGCCACCCCGTCGTCTGGTCGTGCGATCCGATGCACGGCAATGTCATCAAGACGAACAACGGCTACAAGACGCGGCCGTTCGAGCGTATCCTCGCCGAAGTGCGCGGCTTCTTTGCCGTCCACCGCGCCGAGGGCACGCATGGCGGCGGCATCCATATCGAGATGACCGGCCAGAATGTCACCGAATGCACCGGTGGCGCGATGGACGTGACGCAGATGGATCTGGCCGACCGCTATCATACGCATTGCGACCCGCGCTTGAACGCCGGGCAGTCGCTCGAACTGGCTTTCCTGCTGGCCGAAATGCTCAATCAGGAAATGTCCGAGCGCGCCAAGCAGGCCGCGTAAGACGAATGCAATGGGGTGCGCCCCCGCGAAGGCGGGGGCCCATCGCCCATGGTTTAATTTCAGACCAACCGGTGATGGATCCCCGCCTTCGCGGGGACACCCGCCTTATTCCCGGCCGTTATTCGGACCTTATTTTGCCGTTCCCGGCCAACGCTTCGTATCGGCAAATGCCCGTCCCAGCGCGACATGCAGGTCGGCATCTTCTGCGGCGCCGCCCAGCGGCACCTTGTCGGAGAATTCGTCCGCCGGCTCATGATAATCGCCGCCGAGAAATGACTCGAGCAGCGGCATATCGGAAAAGCTGCCGCCGACCATCAACGAGGTCACGCCCTTCGCGCCTAGCGCCCAGCCGTCCTGCCGCTGGATGAACGCATCGGCCTCGCCATCCTCGTCGAGCTTGCGGCCCAGCTTCGTTGCGACATCGCGGATCACCGCGTCATAAGCGGGCTTGCCGCGCCCGATCGTCGCGACCGGCGTGCCGCGCGGCGAAATCGCGATCGTGTCGATATTGAGCGCGACGGTGATGTCGGTCAGCGGCAGCGCTGGATGATCGGCAAAATAATGCGCCCCAAGCAGCCCCTTTTCCTCGGCCGTCGTGGCCATGAAATAGATATCGCGGTCGGGGCGCGCGCCGCTCGCCAGCCGTTTCGCAACCGCAGTCAGCACCGCGATCCCGCTCGCATTGTCGACCGCGCCGTTGCAGATGCGGTCGGTCGTGCTGTCTGGCGCACAAATGCCCAGATGATCCCAATGGCCGAGGAAGAGCACCGCCTTGCCGTCGGGCTTGGCGCCCGGAAGCTTCGCGATGATATTGTTGCTCTCATACGAGCGAACGGTCGAGGTCGTCGCAAGGTCGACCGCCGCGGGAAGCGCCGCGCCCTTATAGTCGGCCGATTTCGCGCTCGCGCGCAGCGCGGCACCATCCTGCCCCGCCGTCTTGAACAGCGCATCGGCGGCGGCGGGCGACAGGAAGCC
Source organism: Sphingopyxis sp. (assembly GCF_965227415.1). Taxonomy (GTDB): domain Bacteria; phylum Pseudomonadota; class Alphaproteobacteria; order Sphingomonadales; family Sphingomonadaceae; genus Sphingopyxis. Next base: position 1,728,561 of record NZ_OZ245749.1, read on the forward strand.
GGTCACGGGGGCGCCCTGTTTGGCCGAGGCCAGCCGCGTCGCCTTGCCGCCGACCGCATTCTGGAGCTGGCTCCACAGCGCTTCGTCGGTCGCGATGACCAGCACCGCGCTCGCGCCGGCATCGCCGAGCATCTGGCGCCGCTCGCGATAGCGCGGCAATTTGTCGCCGAAGGGCACATTGTCATACAGCATGACGGCGACCTTGCCGCGAACATCGGCGTTGACCTTGCCCGTGCCGTCGAGGCCATAGCCCACGAACACGATCGGCAGGTTGGTCAGCGAGACCGTCGCATCGCGTCCGGTCAGCAGGACATCGTTATCGGCGACCGCAAAGTCGCGACCGTTGACCTTGAATTTTGCCGAGCCGCCCATCGCATGCGTCTCGACCAGCGGCACGCCCTGCAACCACGGCGTCGCGCTGTCCGCGACAGGTTCGAGTCCCAGCTTTGCCCATTCGCCGACGACATACGCGATCGTGCGGTCTTCGCCCTCGGTGCCGGGGCCGCGGCCCTCGAACGCGTCGCTCGACAAGATCTTGATATGTCCGGCGAGTTCGGCCTCGGTCACCGGTGCATCGCCCTTGGCGGGCGCGGCAAAGGCGGCGGGAGCTGCAAAAGCGACGAGAGCGACGGCCGCGATGGCGGCTCGAAATTCGGTGGTTTTCATGGGCTCGCGGAATGGCATTTCCGCCGCGGACAGGCAAGCCGTGTTCGTCGATCGACGAACGGCAGGCTCAGCGCGCTGCCCGCTCCAGCAGAGCCCGCGCTGCCGCGACATGCATGTCTTCGATCATCCGCCCGTCATACCGCTGCGCGCCGCCCGTTGCGGCAGCGACCAGCGCCTCGGCGGCGGCGATTTCGCGCGCCGAGGGAGCAAAGGCGGCGTTGCACGGATCGACCTGTGACGGGTGGATCAGGCTCTTGCCGTCGAACCCGAGGCGGCGGCCTTCGGCTGCTTCGGCGGCGAAGCCTTCGGCATCGTCGATCGCGTTGTACACGCCGTCGAACGCCCACACCCCGGCCGCACGCGCCGCCAGCACGATCGCCTGGATCGCATGGCTCATCGCGCCGCGGTCCATGCCGTCCGGCAATTTCAACGCGTGCGCGAGGTCGTTGAGCCCGGCGATCAAACCGAGCACCACGGGATCGGCGGCAATGTCGCGCGCGGCAAAGATCGCGACCGGCGTTTCGATCATCGCCAGGATCGGCACGCCGAGCGCGCGAACCGGGTCGAGGTCGGCGATCGCATCGACCTTGGGCAGCACGACCGCATCGATCGCGAGCCCATAGAGCGCGACGATATCGGCGTCCTGCTCATGGGTTCCTGTCGCATTGACGCGCACCGCAACGCGCTTGCCCGGATAGCCTGCCTCGACCGCGCGGCGCATCGCCTCGCGCGCTTCGACCTTGCGGTCGAAGGGCACGGCGTCCTCCAGGTCGATGATCAGCAGGTCGGCGGCGAGCCCATGCGCCTTTTCGAGCGCGCGGGCGTTCGATCCGGGGACATAGAGCAAGGAGCGGGGCGGATAGTCGTCTGGCGTCATGCGCTTTTCTGTGGCGCAGCCGCGCCATTGCCGCAATAAGGAAGCGGGTTTTGCAGACCGAAATTTGCAGAGGGGATGATCGATGGGTTACGTTGCGATTGCGGCGGTCGTGCTGGCGCTGGTATTCCTGCTGTGGGCATTGACGCCCGTCCGGCAGGGCTATTCCTATACGATCGAACGGTTTGGCCGCTACACGCACACCGCGCAGCCGGGGCTCAACTTCATCATGCCGATCTTCGACCGCGTGGGTCGCAAGGTGAACATGATGGAGCAGGTGCTCGACATTCCCGGCCAGGAAATCATCACCAAGGACAATGCGATGGTCGCCGTCGACGGCGTCGTCTTCTTCCAGGTGCTCGATGCGGCAAAGGCCGCCTATGAAGTCAGCGACCTGTATCTGGCGATCATGAACCTGACGACGACGAACCTGCGCACCGTGATGGGTTCGATGGACCTCGACGAAACTCTGTCGAAACGCGACGAGATCAACCTTCGCCTGCTGCACGTCGTCGACGATGCGACGACGCCGTGGGGCGTCAAGATCACCCGCGTCGAGATCAAGGACATCCGCCCGCCCGCCGACATTTCGAACGCAATGGCGCGCCAGATGAAGGCCGAGCGTGAAAAGCGCGCCAACATCCTGGAGGCCGAAGGCATGCGGGCGTCGGAAATCCTGCGCGCCGAGGGCGAGAAGCAGGGCCAGATCCTGCAGGCCGAAGGCCGCCGCGAAGCCGCCTTCCGCGACGCCGAAGCGCGCGAACGCGAAGCCGAAGCCGAAGCGAAAGCGACCCAAATGGTGTCGGACGCGATCGCCGGCGGCAACGCGCAGGCGATCAATTACTTCATCGCACAGAAATATGTCGAGGCGGTCAGCCAGTTTGCGACCAGTCCGAACAGCAAGACGATCCTCTTCCCCGTCGAGGCGACGCAGTTGATCGGCACGCTCGGCGGCATCGGCGAACTCGCCAAGGATGCGTTCGAGCGGAAGGCGGGTGCCTGATATGCCCGATTGGCTGTCCAACCTCGAACCGCACTGGGCGTGGCTCGCGCTCGGCGTCCTGCTCGCCGCCGCCGAAATCGTCGCGCCCGGATTTTTCCTCATCTGGCTGGGCTTCGCAGCGATCGTCACCGGCCTGATCGCATGGGTCTTGCCGCTGGCCATTCCGGCGCAACTCGGCATCTTCGCCATATTGTCCTTCGTCGCGCTCTATGGCGCGCGCCGTTGGCTGAAGGCGAACCCGATCACCTCGACCGACCCGCTCCTGAACCAGCGCGGCGGACGGCTGATCGGCGAAGTGCTGACGGTAACGCAGGCGATCGAGGACGGCCGCGGCCGCGCCAAGGTCGGCGACGGCGAATGGCCGGTGCGCGGGCCTGACGTTGCCGAGGGCGCTAAGGTCCGCGTCGTCAGCGCCGACGGTGGCGTGCTGGTCGTCGAAGCAGCCTGAACTCCTCGCGACTCCTTGTTATTCGTCACCCTGAACGTGTTTGGCGATTATCGCACTGCAACAAGGTAGGGGTGTTCTCCCGCGAAGGCGGGGGCCCAGCGACAAGGAAAGACGCGCAGCAGCGCGCCCTTCGACGTTTCGCGTCGAAGCTGGACCCCTGCCTTCGCGGGGGAACGCATACTTGCTCCAATGGAACATATCCGGACGTGTTTCAGGGTCCATGGTCGGCCTTTTCCAGCAACAGGTCGCTTGGACGCGAGGCCGGGCCGTGGACGCTGAAACACGTTCAGCATGACGAGGGGATAAGTCGATCTACCCGCCCCGCGGTCGCGAATGGATCGCGACGACATGCCCCAGCGCATCGCTGTCGCCGATGCGCCGGAAACCCAGCTTTGCCGCCACGCGCTCCGACGCCTCGTTGCCAAGGTCGATGATGCATCGGACCTCGCCGGCATCCAGGTTCGCATCTGCCCAGCCCAGCGCCGCCCGCATCGCCTCGGTCGCATAGCCGGCGCCCCAATGGTCGGCGTCGAACGCCCAGCCCGCCTCGGGTACGCCCTCCAGCTCCGGAATCCCGCGGCAGAAATAACTGAGCCCCCCCATGCCGATCAGCGCGTCGCTGACCTTGTCGGCGAACACCCAGTACCCGAACCCCATCACCGGCCACAGCCCCGCCGAGCTCAGAAACTTGCCCCAGCTGACGTCGGGCGCGCGCGGTTCGCCGCCGATGAAGCGGGTAACGCGGGCGTCGGCCCACATGGCGATGTGGACGTCCTTGTCGGCCAAGCGCATCGGGCGCAGACGAAGCCGGTCGGTTTCGATGGTCGGGGGTGCGGTGAACATGCCGCCGACATGCCGCAGCGGTGGCGGGGTGGTCAATCGGGAACCAGGAAATGATCGAACAGATCGTGGAGCACCGCCTTCCCGTCGACCTGCGGCTTCGCGCGCATCACCGCCAGCGTATCGACCCGCGCGAGCACCTCTGCGTGACGCAGCACGACGTGATAATGCGGGCGGTCGAAGAAATCGTGGAAAAGAAAGATACACTCGGGTTTGCAGTGGATGATCGACTGCAGCAGACAAGCGACGCGGAAACGCCCGTCGACCAGCACCGCGTCGGGACTGCCCGTCAGATGCCGCCAGACGCTCACATGATAGCGCGGCCAGTCGCGCAGCCGACGCTCGTCGACGGGATAGCCCCACTCCTTCGTCGGGCCGATGTCGGCGTGAATGGGCGTGAAGTCGATCGCGGCGCGTGCCAGATTGGTCCCGACATTGGCGAGCCATTCAGGATCGCTGTCGACGCTGACGATCTTCTGCACCTGGCGCGCCGCGACGATCGTGCTGCCGCCGCAGCCGAATTCGAGCAGCGAGGTGCGACCCGCGAGTTGCAGCTCGAGCTGTGTTATCTCCGCTGCCGACATTCGTGGCTGCATGACGTCTCCCCCGACCCGCGCGCAGGGTATGGACATTGCGCAAATAGGTCCAGCCCGGCATTGCGCCGACGATGGGGGTCCGGACGCTGGCGCCCGCGCCGCAGGCTCCGAAGACAGGGAGAGAGAACCGCTCCGGAAACCCGCTCGCGCGAGAGTTGAAAATCAGGCGGCAGCCGCCGCCAGTTCGGGCGCCGAGGAATGCGCCGGCATCACCGCATCGGCATAATCGCTCTCATATTTCTTGATGAGCGCGCGATCGTCGTGGTTCCACGGATGGAATCCCGGCATGAAATAGGCGAGCCAGGGCAGGAAGCTGCGGCGAAGCACGCCGGGCGAACCGAGCAGATACCACCAGATGCGCGCCGTGACGCGCCAGCCGGTCAGGCCATCCTGCTTCAGCAGCGCCTTCATCCCCTTGACGCGGCGCGGCCAGAAGCGCGTCGTGACGAGCAGCATCATCAGCGACTTGGCGCGCCAGCGTTTCCACCGGCTCCAGTCCTTCGTCGCGTGGAGCCAGGTGTCGTAGGCGACGCCCTTATGCTCGATCTCCTCGATCGCATGCCATTTCCACAGCGCCGCCCATTCTTCCTCGGCACCCGCGTACATTTTGGGATCGCGCAGCATCACCGACGCCATCATCGCGGTATAATGTTCGAGCGCGATCGTCGCCATCAGGTTGACGATCGGTGGACGCGCCTTGATCAGATCCATGACCTCGTCGACATCGCCCTCAAGCTCCGCCAGATCATAGCCCGCTTCGGCAGCTTTCCGGTTGAAGACGACATGCTCGCGGCTGTGGATCACTTCCTGCTGCGTGAAAGCCCGAATTTCGCGAGCCAGCTTGTCGGGCACACCGTCGCGGTGCGCCTTCACGGCCTCGATGAACATCGCCTCGCCCCTGGGAAAGGTTACCGACAGCGCGGTGTGAAACGCCGAGGCAATCGGATCGCCGTTCAGCCACCAGCGCCCCTGCCTGTCATCACGTCCGAACCGCACATCGCGCGGCGTTATCGTAAGGTCATTCGGGGTCGGAGAAAGGCTGGACATATGATCGTCACCGTCGGAAAGGGGTGGAAGGGCGTGGGGACGTCCCATGGGGAAGACGTTAAAGGTTACTTACAGTGGTGTCAATAGCAGTCAAAAAGCGGCTGAGTCCCGAGGAGAGCCGGGCAGCCGCGCTCGAAGCCGCCCGCCAGATCCTGACCGAAATGGGACCGCAGGCGGTGACGCTGAAAGCCGTCGCCGCGCGTGTCGACCGCACGCACGCCAATCTGCTCCACCATTTCGGCAGCGCCGCAGGACTGCAGCAAGCGTTGATCGAGAAGATGGCGGCGTTCATCACCACGACGATCCGCGAGACGATCTTTCGCCAGCGCGCCAGCGACCAGAATCCACGCGAAGTCGTCGATCTTGCCTTCGATGCGTTCGACACCGGCGGCGCAGGTGCGCTCGCAAGCTGGATGATCCTGTCGGGTAACGAAAATGCGCTCGATCCGATTTTGAAGGCGATCCACGACCTCGTCGAAGAATTGCGCGAGGATCATAGCGAGGACGAAGCGCCGATCGAGGACGAAACGATGCAGCTTGTCCTGATGGCGCTCGGCGACGCGCTGTTCGGCGGCCCGCTGTCGCGCGCTCTCGGCGTCCCGCGCAGCCGCGCACGCGAAATCGCGCTGGAATCGATGATCTCGCACGGAATCGGACGGCGGGCTGAGCAAAGTCGGTGATCACATAGTCATCGTCATCCCTGCATCGTCATTCCGGCATCGTCATCCCGGACTTGATCCGGGATCCATTCACACCGCGCCGGACTAGTGGATCCCGGATCAAGTCCGGGATGACGAAGACGAAGAACGAACTGCTGCTCCTCAGTGGGGCGCAAGTCCAATAAATGTTGGCGGCCGCCCCGACTCGAACGGGAAACCTCCGGTGTTGCACGGCGCTCTAGTCCAGTTGAGCTACCAGCCGCCAACGCCCTCATATCACGCTGCTCGCTTCTTGTAAGAGCTGGGCGCTCACCGTCATCCTCCGGGGCTGACGCAAAGCTGGCGTTTTCGGCGCCTTCCCCCTAAAGGCGCCCGATGCATTTTCTCGATCAAGCCAAGATTTTCGTGAAGTCCGGCGACGGCGGCCCCGGCGCTGTCAGTTTCCGGCGTGAAAAATATATCGAATATGGCGGCCCCGACGGCGGCAACGGCGGCAAGGGCGGCGACGTGATCTTCGAAGCCGTCGCCGGCCTCAACACGCTCATCGACTTTCGCTATACCCAGCATTTCAAGGCGAAGCGCGGCACCCCCGGTTCGGGTCGCGACCGCACCGGCGCCGGTGGCCCCGACCTGGTCATCCAGGTTCCTATCGGCACCCAGATCCTGGATGATGACGAGGATCGCAGCCTGCTCGCCGACCTCACCAAAGAGGGCGAACGGCTGGTTTTCCTGCGCGGCGGCGACGGCGGGCGCGGCAACGCGTCGTACAAGACGTCGACCAACCGCGCCCCGCGCCAGCACGGACCCGGCTGGCCGGGCGAGGAAATGTGGGTGTGGCTGCGGCTGAAGCTGCTGGCCGACGCTGGCCTCGTCGGGCTGCCCAACGCCGGCAAGTCGACCTTCATCAACGCGGTCAGCAATGCGCAGGCTAAGGTCGGCGCCTATGCCTTCACGACGCTGCGCCCGCAGCTTGGCGTCGTCAGCCACAAGGGCAATGAATTCGTCGTCGCCGACATTCCCGGCCTGATCGAAGGCGCCGCCGACGGCGCCGGGGTCGGCGACCGCTTCCTCGGCCATATCGAACGCTGCCGCGTGCTCCTGCATCTGGTCGACGCCAACGACGAGGATGTCGCGACCAGCTATCGCATCGTCCGCGACGAACTCGAAGCCTATGGCGCCGATCTGAACGACAAGCCGGTCGTCGTTGCGCTCAACAAGATCGACACGCTCGACGACGAACTGATCGCGGCGCTCTCGGCCGAACTCGCCGAAGAGAGCGGCCATCCGGTGATGGCACTCTCGGGCGCGAGCGGCGCGGGCATCGAGGCGGTCCTTGACAAGCTGCTCGAAGCGGTCGGCCAGCCCGAACCGGGCGCCGACGCCGAAGATGAAGAAGACGGCAGCAGCGACTGGTCGCCGATCTGACCGATTCCTCCTTCTCCCGCTGGCGGGAGAAGGATAGCGTCGCTTGCCGCCGCAGGCGGGTGGCAAAGCTTGGATGAGGGTGAGGCAACGTGGCAGTCACACGCAGAACGAGTCCCAACGCCAGCAAGCTCCGCCGCAATTCCACCGACGCCGACCGCACGGCCTTTCCGAAGGCAAAGAATTTCCACGTCATCCGCTTCTGGAACAACGACGTGCTTATGAATATGGAGGGCGTCCTTTCGGCGGTACTCGGCGAACTGGCGTCAGTGCAGGCCGCACCACCCTCACCCAACCCTCTCCCGCCAGCGGGAGAGGGCTAGAAGAATGTCGATGCCACTGTTTCCGCCAACCTCCTGCCCCAGGCTGATCGTCAAAATCGGCTCGGCGCTCCTCGTCGACGAGAGCGGCGCGGTGCGGCGCGAGTGGCTGGCCGGCGTCGCCGCCGATATCGCGGCGCGGGCGGCCAAGGGACAGCAGATCGCGGTCGTCTCGTCAGGGGCAATCGCCCTCGGGGCGCGGCGGCTGGGCCTGGCGAAAGGCGGCCGCGCGACGCTCGAGGATGCGCAGGCCGCTGCGGCAACGGGACAGATCGCGCTCAGCCACGTCTGGGCCGACGTGCTCGGCGCCGAGGGGCTGACCGCTGCGCAGATCCTCGTCACGCTCGACGATCTGGAGGATCGCCGCCGGTATCTCAACGCTTCGGCGACGCTCGACCGCCTGCTGGGCCTCGGCGTCGTGCCGGTGATCAACGAAAATGACAGCGTCGCGACGGAGGAAATCCGGTTCGGCGACAATGATCGCCTCGCGGCGCGCGTCGCGCAGGCGGCGGGCGCGGGCGGCGTGATCCTGCTCTCCGACGTCGACGGACTGTACGACAGGAATCCGGCGCACCCGGGCGCCAACCACATCGCGCGCGTCGAGCGGATCGACGGGGCGATCGAGGCGATGGCCGACGCCGGCTCGGCGTCGGGCATGGGGTCGGGCGGCATGGTGTCGAAAATCTCGGCCGCGCGCATCGCTAATGCTGCGGGCGCCCATCTTGCGATCGCGTCGGGCCGGATCGACCGGCCGCTGTCGACCGAAGCGCGTCACACGCTGTTCGTCGCTGAAAAAGGCGCGAGCGCGCGCAAGGCGTGGCTGGCGGGCGGGCTGACCGCCAAGGGACGGCTGACCATCGACACCGGCGCCGTGCGCGCGCTGAACGCAGGCGCCAGCCTGCTCGCGGCAGGCGTCACCGCGGTTGCAGGCGTGTTTGCGCGCGGCGACATCCTCGACATTGCGGGTCCCGACGGGCGTGTCGTCGCGCGCGGCCTTTCCGAATATCCCGGCGCCGACGCCGCCGCGATCGCCGGGCTGGGCCGCGACGCGCAGGAGGCCGCGCTCGGCTATGCGCCGCGCACCGCCATGGTCCACCGCGATCATATGGTGTTGCTGTGATCCTCCCCGGCATCGGGACAGCCCCTTGACGCGCGTGCTCGCGATGACCGGCGCGACGGGCTTTGTCGGCGGGGCGACCTTGCGCGACGCCGTCGCGGCGGGCTGGCATGTCCGCGCCCTCGCCCGTCGCCCGCAGGACGCGCGCGAGGGCGTGACCTGGATATCGGGCGCGCTCGACAAGCCCGACGCGCTTGCCCAGCTGGCGGCAGGCAGCGATGTCGTGATGCATATTGCGGGCGTCGTGAACGTTCCGACGCGCGCCGATTTCGAGGCAGGAAATGCAGCGGCCACGGCGCATGTCATCGACGCCGCGCGCGGCGCCGGCGTGCGGCGCTTCGTTCATGTCTCCTCGCTCGCCGCACGCGAGCCTGGCCTGTCCAACTATGGCTGGTCGAAGGAGCGGGCCGAGACGATCGTCCAGGCAAGCGGGCTCGACTGGACGATCATACGCCCGCCGGCGGTGTTCGGCCCCGGCGACACCGAAATGCTCGACCTGTTCCGGATGGCGCGGCGCGGCATCGCGCTGGTGCCTCCGGGTCGCATGTCGGCGATCTTTGTCGACGAACTCGCGCGCCTGCTCGTCGCCATCGCCGCCGATCGCGACACGAGCATCGGCCAGATCTATGAGCCCGACGACGGCAGGCCGACGGGCTGGTCGTACCGCAGCTTCGCGCGCGCGGTCGGCCGCGCCGTCGACCGCGCGCATGTCTCGACGATCCCCGTTCCGCCGATGGTGCTCAAGACCGCGGGGCAGCTCGACAAGCTCTTCCGCCGCGGCGGCGCCAAGCTGACCCCCGACCGGGCCCGCTACATCGCGCATCCCGACTGGGTTGCGGCCGACGGCGGCGCCCCGCCGCACGCCTTGTGGAAACCCGAGCTCGCCACCGCCGAAGCGCTCGCGCAGACCGTGCGCTGGTATCGCGCGCAAGGCTGGCTCTGACGTCGCTGGTGGGCCGCCGCGCCACTTCGGTCGAAGCGTGCATTGCCAACGGCAGGGCGCGCCCTTAGGTTCAGGCCCATGACAGACACCACCGCGACCCCGCCCAACGATCCCGCCGGCCCCTGGGCCATTCCCGTGCGCCGCCCGCTCCCGGGCGACGACAAGCCCAAAGGCCGCACCAGCTTTCCGCGCAAGGTGTGGAATCTGCTCGTCGCGATCAAGGACGGGCTCGCGCTGATCTTCCTGCTCATCTTCTTCGCGTTGCTCTTTGGCTTCCTTGCCGCGCGGCCCAACGCCTCGCTGCCGGTCACCGAAGGCGCGCTGCTGGTCGACTTCGACGGCGTCGTCACCGAACAGCCGGCCGATATCGATCCGTTCGCCGCCTTGTCGGGCAACGATCAGCTGAGGGAAATCCGGACGCGCGACGTTGTCCATGCGCTCGAGACCGCGGCGACCGACAAGCGCGTCACCTCGGTCGTGCTCGACTTCGACCGTTTCATCGGCGGCGGACAGGTCTCGCTTGCCGAGATCGGCGCCGCGGTCGACAAGGTGCGCGCGGCGAAAAAGCCCGTGCTGGCATTCGCGACCGCCTACACCACCGACAGCTATCAGGTCGCGGCGCACGCCAGCGAGATCTGGTCCGACAGCATCGGCGGCGTCGCGATTGCGGGGCCGGGCGGGTCGCGCCTTTATTACAAGGGGCTGATGGACAAGCTGGGTATCACTGCGCACATCTATCGCGTCGGGACCTTCAAGAGCGCTGTCGAGCCCTATCTGCGCAGCGACCAGTCACCCGAAGCGAAAGAGGCCGACATGGCCTATGCCGGGGCCTTGTGGGAAAGCTGGCTCGCCGACGTCAAGAAAGCGCGCCCGAACGCGAAGATCGATGCGTTCGTCGCCGACACGTCGGGCGCAGTGAAAGCCGCGGGCAATGATCTGTCGAAGGCCGGGCTCGACGCCAGGCTGCTCGACAAGGTCGGCAGCCGCATGGCGTTCAACGCGCGCGTCGCCGAAATCAGCGGCACCTATGACGACAGCCGGCCGTGGGACTATGCCGCGATCCCGCTCGAAAACTGGGTCGCAGCCAACCCGCCCGCGCGGGCCGGCGCGGCGATCGCAGTGATCCCCGTGGTCGGCGAGATCGTCGACGGCGAAGCGCCGAACGGTAGCGCCGGCGGCACCACCGTTGCCGAGCATATCCTCGACGCGGTTGCCGACAGCAGTACCAAAGCCGTCGTTCTGCGCGTCGATTCGCCCGGCGGATCGGTGCTCGCATCCGAAGAAATCCGCCAGGCGCTGCTCCAGGCGAAAGCGAAGAAGCTGCCCGTCGTCGTCTCGATGGCCAATGTCGCGGCGTCGGGCGGTTACTGGATCTCGACCCCCGCCGACCGCATCTTTGCCGAGCCCGAGACGATCACCGGGTCGATCGGCGTCTTCGGCATCCTGCCGAGCTTCGATCAGGCGCTGGCCAAGATCGGCGTCAATGCCGACGGCATCGCAACCACGCCGCTGTCGGGCCAGCCCGACGTGTTCGGCGGGGTGAACGACGAATTCAACACGCTGGCGCAGGCGAGCGTCGAGGATATTTACGCGCGCTTCACCGGGCTGGTCGCGAAAAGCCGCAAGCAGCCGATCGAAAAGATCCGGACAATCGCCGAAGGCCGCGTCTGGGCAGGCGGCACCGCACGCCAGATCGGCCTGGTCGACCAGTTCGGCGGCCTGCCCGACGCGCTGGCAGCGGCAGCGAAAATGGCGAAGATCGACGGCGCCTATCACGCCAGATATTATGAGGAAGAGCCGAGCGAATTTTCAAAGATGATCGCCAGCCTGACCGGCGCCGACAAAAAGGACCAGGAAGCGGCAAGCCCGCGCGGCTGGTTCGGCCTTGCGGCGATGAACCGCCAGCTCACCGAACGGCGGTTGGTACAGGATCTGACGCTGCTGACCAAATCGGGTTCGGTTCAGGCAAGCTGCCTCGACTGCCGCGCCTATCTGCCAGCCGTCCCGCGCGCGGGCGATGCCGATGCCAAGGGTTTCCTGGGTACGCTGGCCCTGCTGCTGAACTAAGTCCCCCTCCCGCATGCGGGAGGGGAGCTATCAGGCCGCGACCGCCACGCCCCTGGCATGCTCGGCAATCGCATCGGCCAGCGTGTCGACCAGCGCCAGCGGCAGGTCGTGCCCCATGCCGGGGATCGTGAGCAGCCGCGCGCCGGGAATATTTTCCGCCGTATCGCGGCCGCCGGCGATCGGGACGAGCGGATCGGCCTCGCCGTGGATGACGAGCGTCGGCGCCGCGATCGATTTCAGCATCGACCGGCGGTCGCCGTCGGCAACGATCGCCGCCATCTGCCGCGCCACGCCCTGCGGATACCAACCGCGCTCGAAATCGTTGCGGACGCGACGCTGAAGCCGCTCTTCGGCCGCGGGATAGCCCGGGCTGCCGATCACGCGCGCCGCGTTGACCGAATAGGCGATCATCGCCTCCGCGTCGCCCGCCATCGGCCGGTTCGCAAGGACGCGCATCGCTTCCTTCTGCGCGCGCGGCAGGCGCGGGTTGCCGGTGGTCGACATCACCGACGTCAGCGACAGCACGCGCGCCGGATAGCGCGCCGCGATATGCTGCGAAATCATGCCCCCCATCGACGCGCCGACGATATGCGCGCGATCGATGCCCAGATGGTCGAGCAACGCCATGCCGTCGGCTGCCATGTCGGCGAGCGTATAGGCGCTGCGCACCGGCAGCTTGAGCGCCGCCTTCACGAACATCCATTTCAGGTTCGGCACGCCCGCGGCGTCGAACCGCGTCGACAGGCCGACGTCGCGATTGTCATAGCGGACGACGCGAAAACCATGCGCGACGAGCGCATCGACGAACTCATCGGGCCACAGCGTCAATTGCCCGCCAAGTCCCATCACCAGCAGGATCGCGGGCGCGTCCTTCGGCCCCTTGTCCTCATAGGTGATGTCGATGCCGTTTGCCGTCGTCTGTTCCGTCATCATGCCGCGCGCGCTCCCTCGATGTCGCGCCACCATGGCGTGCTGGACGGCGCGGTCAAGCGGGTGCCGGGCGATAATGCGCTGCGTCGGACTGGAACTCGGCACGGCCATAGCCCGCGAGCTGGCGGTTGATCCGGCGAACCAGGCGGCGGTCGGCCAGATGGCGCAGCACCGGCAGGCGCGAGGCGACGCGATACGCCGTCATGCGCCCGGCAAGCGCCAGCATGGTGGCGCCGTACAACAGATGATCGCGGCGATCGATCGGCACGCCGACGCTTTCAGCGCGCTCGGCATCGCCGTTGAGGAAAGCTTTCACGAAGAAGACACGGCTGACCGAGCGTTCGAGGCGGCGCTTGATGCGGCCCGCGGGCGAGCGGTCGGTCGACAGCTCGGCCTCCATCGTTGCGCGGAGCAACCCGCCGCAGACGGGGTCGTCATAGTCATAACGCAAGGTGGCGCTGCGCGTGCGCCAGATGCGGACGATATCTTCGGGCGTGTCGGCGAGCAGATCCTCCGGCAATCCGAGCAGGAAACAGCGATAGCGCGCCAGCTCGACGCGTCCACGCTCGATCCGGTTGAAGCGCGTTCGCCCTGCCTTCAACACGTCCTGTGACAGGAAATAGACCGGTATCAGCCCCGCCGGCATCTGGTCGAGCTGCGGAATCGGCACGCCATAGGTTTCGGCGTCCCACATCCCCGGCCGCGACAACACGTTGACGCGCACCATCGAGTGCATCAGCCGGACCATCGCTGCCGCCTTGAATCCCGGCCCGAACCGATCGAGCGCACCGGGCAGAGCGGTGGTGGCAAAGAAGGTCGCGGTCTCTTTTACCCGCCGCGCCGCCGTCGTGTGGCTGAGCGTCCCCGTCAGCGCCATCGGTAGCGCCGAATATTTGTTGAGGAAGGTCGCGATAAAGGCGCCGCGGATCAGAAAGGGCGCCAGGTTCGCGGTCGCGTTCCGCTCATAGGCTGCGCCTTCCTCGACAAGATCCATGTCGACCCAGCTCGGCCGCTGTTCCATCTCGCGGATCAGCGCGACGAGTTCGGGCGGCGCATCGGCGACCGTCTCGACGCCCTTGTCGCACGCCTCGGTCAGCATCGCGACGGTGCGCTGGAACCCGAGCGCGGGCATCAACGCGGCATAGGCATCACCCGCCCGGTCGCCGAGCATCGTATATTCGCGAATGCGCGCGACAAGATCGGCATCGTCCAGATAGGCACCGCGGTCGATCCCGCGCACGCGGCCAAGCTCGCTCACCGCCTCGGGTTCGGGCGCCCAGCGTTCGGGGGCGCGGTCGAAATCGAAGCGGCCGAACAGGTCGGGCAAGGCGATGGCCTGGTCACGGACCTGGCGGGCGATTTCGGTGAGACCGGTTGGCGCAGAGCTCATGGCACAAACAGTGCCATATGATGGACCCGCTTGTCAGCCCATCAATCGCGACAGGATCGAACGGCGCAGCAAAGGGCGGGGTTTACGCTCTGTCAACGGTGTCAGAAGCCATCGAAAAAAAAGCAGCGCCGACGGCGATGCAAGAATCGGCAAAAGGAAGATGATCAGCGACAAGCCCATCAGCCAGCGGCCGGTCGTAACCGGTTCGCTGCACGCGCTCGCGCAGTCAGACGCCTCGACTCCGGCGCCGAAAAGGATCAGCAATGTCGACAAAGTCCGGCCAGTCCCCACGACGCGCTCCCCTGCGCGTCAGCCGCGATCCTATCGGATCAATGTTAAACGGAGCGTTGCGGCTTTGTTAGGCCGCTGTTTACCGCGATTCGCGGGGGCCCTTATAGGCAGGAAGCGCCAATGACCAGCGAATTGCTGCACCGCGCAAGATAAATCCGGCGCTCGCGCCCACCAGGGCTGCCACCGGTGTCCCCGCGCCGAGCCAGAGCAGGAGGAGGAACAGCCCCGACGCCAGCGCGGCTGCGGTGACATAGATTTCGGGCCGCACGATGATCGACGGCACGCCTGCCAGTATGTCGCGGATCGTCCCCCCGACACAGCCGGTGATGACACCCATCAACAGCGCAGGGACCGGCGGCACACCCCACGCCAGCGCCTTGGCGGTGCCGAAAACGGCATAGGCGGCCAGCCCGACGGCGTCGGCCCATTCGAGCAGATGCCCCTGCCACCAGCGCTCGGGCGTGATCCAGACGATGAAGGCGATCGCGATGCAGACGGCAGCGATCGCCCCGTCCTGGATCCAGAAGACCGGCGCACCGATCAGCAGATCGCGCACGCTGCCACCGCCGACCCCGGTGACCAGCGCAAAGAAACAGGCGGTGATCAACGTTTGCCGCAACCGCACCGCCATCAGCGCGCCCGACAGCGCAAAGACCCCAATGCCGGCAAGATCGAGCAGGCGGACGATCAGCCCATTGTCGATACCAAGCATCATCCGCTGGCTCCTTGGGCGAACGGATCAGACGTGGATCGGCTTGCCCGTCACCGCCATCGCGGCTTCCTTGATCGCTTCGCTGTGCGTCGGATGCGCGTGGCAGGTGTAGGCGATGTCTTCCGACGTCGCGCCGAACTCCATCGCCTGCGCGGCCTGCGCGATCATCGTGCCGGCGACGCTGGCGATGCACCACACGCCCAGCACGCGGTCGGTCTTGGCATCGGCGATGACCTTTACGAAGCCGTCGGGTTCGTGATTGGTCTTGGCGCGGCTGTTCGCCATCATCGGGAATTTGCCGACCTTGACCTCGCCCTTTTCTTTCGCCTGCTCTTCGGTCAGGCCGACGCCGGCGATCTCGGGCCAGGTATAGACGACCGACGGGATCACATCATGGTTCACGATGCCCGTCTGGCCCGCGATATTCTCGGCACAGGCGATGCCTTCATCCTCGGCCTTGTGCGCGAGCATCGGGCCCGGGATCACGTCGCCGATCGCCCAGATGCCGGGTACCGTCGTGCGGAAATCATGGTCGGTCTCGATCTGGCCGCGCTGGTTCGTCGTCAGCCCCGCCTTGTCGAGGCCCAGGCCGTCGGTGTTGGGCTTGCGGCCGATCGACACCAGCACGACGTCGGCTTCGAGCGTCTCCGCGTCGCCGCCCGCTGCCGGTTCGAGCGTCAGGACGGCTTTCTTGCCCTTCACTTCGGCCTTGGTGACCTTGGTCTTCAGCCTGAATTCGATGCCCTGCTTCTTGAAGATCCTGTTCGCTTCCTTGCGGACGTCGCCGTCCATGCCGGGCAGGATCTGGTCGAGGAACTCGACGCAGGTGACCTTGGCGCCCAGGCGGCGCCACACGCTGCCCAGCTCGAGCCCGATCACGCCGCCGCCGATCACGACCATATGGTCGGGAACCTTCGCCAGTTCGAGCGCGCCGGTCGAATCGACGATGATCTGCTTGTCATTGTCGACCGCGACGCCCGGAAGCGGGGTCACCGACGATCCGGTGGCGATGATGATATTCTTGGCGCGCACCGCTTTGCCCGCTACTTCGACAGTGTCGTTGGACGTGAACTGCGCATAGCCTTTCAGCCAGTCGATCTTGTTCTTCTTGAACAGGAATTCGATACCGCCGGTCAGGCCCTTCACCGCGTCGATGCGCTGGCCGTGCATCGTCGGCAGGTCGAGTTCGGGTGTCACCTTGATGCCCATCTTCGCCATCGATCCGTTCGCTGCCGCGTCGAAATATTCGGATGCGTGCAGCATCGCCTTCGACGGAATGCAGCCGACGTTGAGGCAGGTGCCGCCCAGCGTCTCGCGCCCTTCGGCGCACGCGGTCTTGAGGCCCAGCTGCGCCGCACGGATCGCCGCGACATAGCCGCCGGGGCCGGCACCGATCACAAGGACGTCGTAGTCGTAGTCAGCCATAATCACTTTACCTCAACATGCTGCATCGCGGCATCGCCGGATGCTCAAACGGGCAGCCCCGATTTTGCGGCGCATTCCTTCATCAGCGGCATCGCCTCTTCGGGCTTCATGCCCATCAGGTCGGCGGGCTTGTATTTCTCGACCAGCGCATCGCCGGTGCATTTGCAGATTTCGGCGATCTTGTCCGCGGCCACGCCGCTGCTTGCTGCGCTCGACTGGCAGGACTTGTTGAAATTGTCGAGGAACTGGGTCTTGAACCCGTCATCGAAGCCCTTCTCCATGCTGTCGCTGGCCTGACCGCACCCTGCCAGCATCGCGATCATCGCGAGGCCGAACGCCGCATTCGTCTTGATCGTCATAGCCCAACACTCCCCTGCCCATCGAAACCGGTCTTGAAGATGCGTCAAAGATCGATCAGCAAACGCGTCGGATCCTCGATCGCTTCCTTGATCGTCTTCAGGAACGTAACCGCCTCGCGGCCGTCGACCAGCCGGTGGTCATAGCTCAGCGCCAGATACATCATCGGACGGATCACGATCTCGCCGTTCACGACGACCGCGCGGTCCTCGATGCGGTGAAGGCCGAGCACCGCCGACTGCGGCGGGTTGATGATCGGCGTCGACATCAGCGAACCGAAGACGCCGCCGTTCGAAATGGTGAAGGTGCCGCCCGTCATGTCGTCCATGGTCAGCGTGCCGTCCTTGGAGCGCTTGCCGAAATCGCCGATCGTCTTTTCGATGTCGGCGAAGCTCAGGCTTTCGGCGTTGCGGATCACCGGCACGACCAGGCCGCTGGGGCCGCTGACCGCGACCGAGACGTCCATGTAATTGTTATAGACGATCTCGTCGCCGTCGATGCGGCCGTTGACCGCCGGAATGTCCTTCAGCGCCAGGCACGCCGCCTTGGTGAAGAAACCCATGAAGCCCAGGCGGACGCCATGCTTCTTTTCGAACAGATCCTTGTAGCGGCTGCGCGCTTCCATGACCGCCGTCATGTCGACGTCGTTGAAGGTCGTCAGCATCGCTGCCGTATCCTGCGCCGCCTTGAGGCGCTTGGCGATCGTCTGGCGGAGGCGCGTCATCTTGACGCGCTCTTCCTGACGCCCCGGCGCGCCGCTCGCGACGGGAGCCGCCGCAGCCGCCGCTGCCGGTGCGGCCGCCGCCGCAGGCGCTGCGCTGGCGGCAGCGAGCACATCTTCCTTGGTCAGGCGGCCATCCTTGCCGCTGCCCTGGATCTTGGTCGGATCGACGCCATGCTCCAGCACCAGGCGGCGCACGGCAGGCGACAGCGTCGTGACGCCATCGTCGCTCGTCGCGGCGGCGGCCGGAGCGGCGGCCTCGGCCTTGGCGGCAGGCGCGGAAGCAGGCGCAGCAGCGGCGACCGGGGCCGGAGCAGCGGCGGCGGCGCCGGCCTCGACCGTCGCGATCACCGCGCCGACATTGACCGTATCGCCGACACCGGCCAGCTGCTGGCCCATCACGCCCGCGACGGGCGACGGCACTTCGATCGCGACCTTGTCGGTCTCGAGGCTGGCAATCGGCTCGTCGAGCGCGACCGCTTCGCCGGGCTTTTTCAGCCATTCGCCGATCGTCGCTTCGGTGACGCTTTCGCCCAGCGTGGGGACTTTGACTTCGGTGCTCATCGCTTCTTCTCTCTTTGTTCCCCCGCGAAGGCGGGGGTCCATCATCTGACATTCGAAGAGCGCCCCCGCCTTCGCGGAGGAACCCTCTGTATCTTATGCCTTCGCCTTGGTGCGGCGGATTTCGGCGCGAACCGAAAGGCCGAGGGCGTCGGCGACGAGCGCCGACTGTTCGGTCTGATGGCGGCTCATCAGGCCGGTCGCGGGCGAAGCGGCAGCAGCGCGTCCGGCATAACGCGGGCGCATGCCCTTGTGACCGGATTCGTTCAGCGCGTCCTCGATAAAGGGTTCGACGAAGAACCAGCTGCCGTTGTTGCGCGGCTCTTCCTGCGCCCAGACCACCTCTTCCAGATTCTTCATCCGCTTCAGGCGGATCGCAAGCGGCTCGCCGGGGAAGGGATAGATCTGCTCGATGCGGATCACCGTCGTATCGGTCTGCCCGGCGGCATCGCGCGCTTCCATCAGGTCGTACCCGACCTTGCCCGAACACAGGACGACGCGCTTGACGTCGGCGTCGGCGGGCGCGGTCCGGTCCGACATGATGCGGCGGAAATGCGCGTCGCCGATGAAGTCCGAACGCTGCGACACCGCCAGCTTGTGGCGGAGCAGCGATTTCGGCGTCATGATGATCAGCGGCTTGCGGAACGAGCGCAGCATCTGGCGGCGCAGGACGTGGAAATAGTTCGACGGGGTCGAAATATTGCACACCTGGATATTGTCGCCCGCGCACAGCTGGAGGAAGCGTTCGAGGCGCGCCGAGCTATGTTCGGGACCCTGCCCTTCATACCCGTGCGGCAACAGCAGCACGAGACCGTTGGCGCGTAGCCACTTGGCCTCGCCCGCGGCGATGAACTGGTCGATCATGATCTGCGCGCCGTTGGCGAAGTCGCCGAACTGCGCTTCCCAGAGCACCAGGCTCTTCGGATCGGCCATCGCATATCCATATTCAAAGCCGAGCACGCCATATTCGGAGAGCGGGCTGTCGAGCACCTCGAACCGCCCGTGCGGCACCGTGGTCAGCGGAACATATTTATGCTCGTCGATCTGGTCGACCCAGACGGCGTGGCGCTGGCTGAACGTCCCGCGACCCGAATCCTGGCCCGACAGGCGAACCTGATAGCCTTCGCTCAGCAAGGTGCCAAAAGCGAGCGACTCGGCGGTCGCCCAGTCGAACACTTCGGTGTCGCTCTTGTCGGCGAACATCGCCGCGCGGGCGTCGATCACGCGGCGCAGCGTCTTGTGGACTTCCAGGTCGCCGGGGATCGTCGTCATGATCCGGCCGATCGAGTCGAACAATTTGTCCGACACGCCGGTCGCGATGTTGCGACGGGCATTCTCGGCATCGGCAGGCGCGTGCAGCCCGGACCAGCGACCGGCGAACCAGTCCGCCTTGTTGGGCTTATAGGTTTTCGCGGCCTCGAAATCGCCTTCGAGCTGCGCGACGAACTCGGCGCGGCGCGCGTCGGCCCAGCCGGCGTCGATGACGCCCTCGGCTTCCAGCTTCGCGGCGCACAGCTGCGACACCGGGGGATGCTGGCGAATGACCGCGTACATCAGCGGCTGGGTGAACGAAGGCTCGTCGCCTTCATTGTGGCCGAAGCGGCGATAGCACCACATGTCGATCACGACGTCGCGCTTGAACTTCTGGCGGAAATCGATCGCGAGCTTGCACGCAAAGGTCACCGCTTCGGGATCGTCGCCATTGACGTGCAGGATCGGCGCCATCACGCCCTTTGCGACATCCGACGGATAGGGCGACGAGCGCGCATATTGCGGGCTGGTCGTAAAGCCGATCTGGTTGTTGACGATGAAGTGGATGCAGCCGCCGGTGTTGTACCCGCGGATGCCCGAAAAGCCGAGGCACTCCCACACGATCCCCTGCCCCGCGAACGCTGCGTCGCCGTGGATCAGCACGGGCAGGACCTGCTCATGCTTGTCGAGGTCGTCGCGCACCACCTGCTGCGCGCGCACCTTGCCGAGCACGACCGGATCGGCCGCTTCGAGGTGCGAGGGATTGGGGACGAGCGACATATGCACCGACGCCCCGCCGAACTCGCGGTCGGTCGAGGTGCCGAGGTGATATTTGACGTCGCCCGATCCGCCGACATCGTCGGGGTTCGCGCTGCCGCCCGAAAATTCGTGGAAGATCACCTTGTACGGCTTGGCCATCACGTTCGCGAGCATGTTGAGCCGCCCGCGGTGCGCCATGCCGTACACGATTTCCTTCACGCCATATTGGCCGCCATATTTGATGATGGCTTCCATCGCGGGGATCATGCTTTCGCCGCCGTCGAGGCCGAAGCGCTTTGTCCCGACATATTTGCGCGCGAGGAATTTCTCCCATTCCTCGGCGTGGATCACCTTGTTCAGGATGGCGCGTTTGCCCTCGACCGAAAATTCGATGATCTTGTCGGCGCCTTCCATCCGCTCCTGAAGAAATGCGCGCTCCTCGATGTCGGAGATGTGCATATATTCCAGGCCGACGTTGCCGCAATAATTGGCGCGCAGGATCGCCACGATTTCGCGAACCGTCGCTTTTTCAAGGCCGAGCGCGCCACCGATCCAGACCGGGCGGTCCTGATCGGCGCCGACGAAGCCATGATATTCGGGCGTCAGGTCGGCAGGCAGTTCGCGCGTGCTGAGCCCCAGCGGGTCCAGGTTCGCCGCCAGATGGCCGCGCACGCGATAGGTGCGGATCAGCATCATCGCGCGGATCGAATCATTCGCCGCGCGTTCGACTTCGACGTTCGACAGCGGCGCACCGGCTTTCGCCGCGGCCGCCTTGACCGCAACCTGCATCTGCTGCGGATCAAGCGCGGCGGTCAGGTCGTCGCTGTCGATGACAGGCCAGTTCTTCGGCGCCCAGCTGGGGCCGGCCTGGACTTCATCGACGTCGAAGCTTTGTCGTTCGAGGTTCATTTCTCTAACCTATCCGTGACCCTGCGGAGGCAGGCGCCATGTCCAAAAGCTTGTGCCCCTGCGAAGGCAGGGGCCAATTACATCTCGTGTTCCCCCGCGCAGGCGGGGGTCCATGCTAGGGTGCAGTGGATCCCCGCCTGCGCGGGGAAACATGATTAAACCAAAGTCTCAAACAGATCGGACCAATCGGGATTACGCTCCTCGATGCGACTGATCTTCCACGCCCTGTTCCATTTCTTCATTCGTGCTTCAAACTGCCTGGCGTCGTGGACGCTCTCGAATGCTTCGTACCAGACCAGCAATTTGCATCCATATTCCTTCGTAAAACCCTCGATCACGCCTTCGCGATGCTGCCAAACCCGCTGCGGCAAGTGACTCGTTACGCCAATATAGATAGTTCCGTTTTTCCGACTTGCCATGATGTAGACAAAACCGGGTCGAACCATCTCAGACCTTCCTTCCGCGTTCGCCCGCGAACCTTCCGTGTTCCCCCGCGAAGGCGGGGGTCCATGCAACGTCGCAATGGATCCCCGCCTTCGCGGGGACACACGGAAAGGAATATCCAGCAAAAATCAGACGCGTTCTTTCAACACTTCGGCAAGCGTCGAGCCGAGTTCGGACGGGCTGGCCGACACGGTGATCCCGGCGGCTTCCATCGCCGCGATCTTGCTTTCGGCGTCGCCCTTGCCGCCCGACACGATCGCGCCGGCGTGGCCCATGCGGCGACCCGGAGGCGCGGTGCGGCCTGCGATGAAGCCGGCCATCGGCTTTTTGCGGCCGCGCTTGGCTTCGTCGATCAGGAACTGCGCCGCCTGCTCTTCGGCATCGCCGCCGATTTCGCCGATCATGATGATCGACTTGGTCGCCTCGTCGGCAAGGAAGAGTTCCAGCACGTCGATGAAGTTGGTGCCGTTGACGGGGTCGCCGCCGATGCCGACCGCGGTCGTCTGGCCCAGCCCGACGTTGGTGGTCTGGAACACCGCTTCATAGGTCAGCGTGCCCGAGCGCGAGACGACGCCGACGCTGCCCTTCGAAAAGATGCTGCCGGGCATGATGCCGATCTTGCATTCGCCGGGGGTCAGCACGCCGGGGCAGTTCGGGCCGATCAGGCGCGATTTCGAACCCGACAGCGCGCGCTTCACCTTGACCATGTCGAGCACGGGAATGCCCTCGGTGATGCAGACGATCAATTCCATCTCGGCATCGATCGCCTCGAGGATCGAATCGGCGGCGAACGGCGGCGGCACATAGATGCAGCTTGCGGTCGCACCGGTCGCGGCCTTGGCCTCTTCGACCGTGTTGAAGTTCGGCAGGCCGATGTGCGTCGTGCCGCCCTTGCCCGGCGTCACGCCGCCAACCATCTGCGTGCCATAGGCCAGCGCCTGTTCGGTATGGAACGTGCCGGTGGCACCGGTCATCCCTTGCGTGATGACCTTGGTATTCTTGTCGATGAGGATGCTCATAAGCTCACTTCCGTTTCCGTGCGCCCCCGCGAAGGCGGGGGCCCATCTCCAGATCTTGGTTCACCAGCAGCCCCGTTTCGAGAGCGTGGGTGATGGCCCCCGCCTTCGCGGGGGCACAGCAATTACGCGAGGCTGGGGTCCAACGCCTTGCACGCGTCGAGCAGTTCCTTGACCGCATCGACCGAGACCTTCAGGCCCGCCTTGTCTTCGCTATCGAGTTCGATCTCGACGATCTTCTCGACGCCGCCGGCACCGATCTGCACGGGCACGCCGACATACAGGCCGTCGAGGCCGTATTGGCCGTCGACATAGGCGGCGCAGGGCAGGATGCGCTTCTGGTCGCCCAGATAGGCTTCGGCCATCGCAATGCCGCTCGCGGCGGGTGCATAGAAGGCCGAACCGGTGCCGAGCAGCGCGACGATCTCGCCGCCGCCGCCACGCGTGCGCTTGACGATCGCATCGATCTTGTCCTGGCTCGACAGGCCCATCTTGACCAGGTCGGGGACGGGAATGCCGTTGACGGTCGAGTAACGGACCACGGGGACCATCGTGTCGCCATGGCCGCCGAGGACAAAGGTGTTCACATCCTTGACCGACACCGCGAATTCGTCGGCGATGAAGTGGCTGAAGCGCGCCGAGTCGAGCACGCCCGCCATGCCGACGACCTTGTTGTGCGGCAGGCCCGAGAATTCGCGCAGCGCCCACACCATCGCGTCGAGCGGGTTGGTGATGCAGATGACGAAGGCGTCGGGGGCGTTGGCCTTGATGCCTTCGCCGACGGCCTTCATGACTTTCAGGTTGATGCCGAGCAGGTCGTCGCGGCTCATGCCCGGCTTGCGGGCGACACCGGCGGTGACGATGATGACGTCGGCGCCGGCGATATCCTTGTAATCGCTCGTGCCGGTGATCTTGGCGTCAAAGCCGGCGATCGGACCAACCTGCGACAGGTCGAGCGCCTTGCCCTGCGGCACGCCTTCGACCACGTCGAACAGGACGACGTCGCCGAGTTCCTTTTGCGCAGCGAGCAGCGCGAGCGTTCCGCCGATATTCCCGGCTCCGATCAAAGCGATCTTTTTGCGTCCCATGGCGCGCGGCACTCCCTTCCTGGCAAGCCCGGCAATGTGGTTCACGGATCGGCGCGGGCACGGGCTGAAAGCACCGCGTCGGTCCCAAAGACCGGGTCGCCCTACGCCGATTCCCTTAACGAAACAACAGCGAAAAGGACGAAAAACCCGGTTTTTTTGCAAATAGTTCGCAATAGCCTTAGAGATGGTTTCGCTCGAAACCGGCGATCGGTATCGCGGGCTTTTGTGACAAGCGCGTCACAGTGGCTTGGCCCCGGCGGCGCGCTGCGATATGCCATGCGGGCTCGGGAATGAGGGGATGCATTTCGGGAGACAAATCGATGGACAGGATCACGCGCGCTGCCGTTGCGGCCTTGTCGCTTGGCGTGGCGACGCCGGTCGCTGCCAGCGAGAAGGGCTGGGACGATGCCGGGACGATCGCGAAGAACGCGCTGGTCGTTGCGGCTTTCGGTGTTCCCGCCGTGCAGGGCGACTGGGAGGGCGTGCTCGAAGCGGGGGGCAGCATCGGCGGTACGATCATCATCACGCAGGGGTTGAAAGAGGCCTTTCCCTCGCGCCGCCCCGACGGCAGCGATAACAAGAGCTTTCCCTCGGGCCACACGTCGACCAGCTTTGCCGCCGCGGCGACGCTCCACAACCGCTATGGGTGGGAGGCCGGGTTGCCCGCCTATGTCGTCGCATCCTTTGTCGGGCTCAGCCGCGTCGAGGCAAAGAAGCACCGCGTCGGCGATGTGCTCGTCGGCGCCGCGATCGGCACCGCGACGGGGCATCTGGTCACGACCAGGGCCGACGACCGCGTCCATATCTTCCCATGGGGCGACACCAAGAGCGCCGGAGTCGATGTGACGTTCCACTTCTGACTGGCCCGCTTCTGACTGGCCCGCTTCTGACCGACCCGCGTCCGACCCGCGCGATCAGCTGTTGCCCGACGCGTCGTCCTGGCCATGCCCCAGCGCGAGATAATCGTCCGACTGCATTTCGGACAGGCGGCTCGCGGTCCGCTCGAACTCGAACGCTCCGTCGCCCGCGACATACAGGTCGTCGGGGATCGCCGCGGCGCTGGCGAGCAGCTTGACCTTATACTCATAGAGCGCGTCGACCAGCGTCACGAAGCGCGCCGCCTCGTTGCGGTTCTCGGGACCCATCCGCGGGATGCCGACGATGATGACGGTGTGGAAATGACGCGCCACCGCCAGATAGTCCGACGCCCCCCGTGCTTCGGCGCACAGCCGCTTGAACGAGAAGACCGCGACGCCCTTCAGCGCCTTGGGCACATGCAACGTCCGCCCCCCGCCCAGGTCGAGATCGAGCGTCGGGACATGCGCGCGGTCCTCGGGCGGATAGTCGGTCAGGCGGAAAAAGGCCGCCGACAGCGCGGCGCTCGCGGCGTCGTCGGCGGGCACGAACCAGCGCGCCCCGTCGCCCAGGCGATCGCGGCGATAATCGGTCGGGCCGTTCAGTCCCATCACGTCGAGCTTCGTCTCGACCAGCCCGATGAAGGGCAGGAAATGCTCGCGATTGAGCCCGTCCTTGTACAGATCGGTCGGCGGGCGGTTCGACGTCGCGACGACGGTGACGCTCTTGTCGATCAGCGCCGTGAACAGCCGTGACAGGATCATCGCGTCGGCGCTGTTGTTCACCACCATCTCGTCGAAGGCGAGGCAGCGGACATTTTCGGCGAGCGCGGCTGCGACCTGCGGGATCGGGTCGCCGCTCTCGGTCTTGCGGACCTCGCGCATCTGCGCATGGACGTCGAGCATGAAGGCGTGAAAATGGACCCGCCGCTTCCGCTGAATGTGGAGATGATCGTAGAAAAGATCCATCAACATAGACTTCCCCCTCCCGACCGCGCCCCAAAGATAGACGCCGCGCGGCGCCTCGGGCTTGCGGCCCGCGATCCGCCAGAGCAGGCTGCCGCGCGGCGGGGCGGCTTCGAGTTCGGTTTGCAGCAGGTTCAGCCGCTCGGCCGCCCGGCGCTGCTCGACATCGGGTTTGAGCTCGCCCGCCGCAACAAGAGCGTCATAGGCGGCGAGGACGCGTGTCATTTCTTGCTGGCCTTACGGATCGTTCCGGCAAAGGTCAGCACGATATGGCTATCGCCGTCGCCCTGCACGACCATGCCGCGCAGAAAGATCAGCCGACCCGTTTCGCGGACCAGCTCGACGATCGCGTCCAGCGGTTCGCCAAGGCGACCGGCACCAACGAACTGCGTCGATAGGTCGAGCGTCACCGAATGGCCTGCGTCGAGCGAGCCGAACTGGTGCGAGGCGGCAAAGAGCGCGATATCGACGAGCGCGAGCGTCACTGCGCCGTGGACATTGTCACCAAGGTTGCTGTGCTGGCGCTCGGGCGTCATCCGCACGCGCGCGCGCTGACGCCCGTCCTCGGTCGGGCGCTCGACACGAACCGACAGCGGCTCGATGAAGGCATTGAAACGGCTCGGGTCCTTGAGGTTCCAGCTGACCCAGCCGTCGGCCAGCTCCTCCGCACTGAAATTCTCGCGCCGCTTCGGCTCCTCGATTCCGTCGTTCATGCCGTGCAATATCCGTCCAGTGCCTTTGAGCGAACAAGGTCGCCATAATAATCGGCCATCGCTTTGGCCCGCGCAGTGTCGCTGCCGATCCACCGCGCAGCCGCTGCGAGCCAGCCCGCCGAACAGCCCTCAAGCGCGCCCGCTCCCCGCGCGCAAGCAATAAAATCACGAAAGGCAGAGCGCCAGCGGTTGAAATCGGCGATCGCCATGATCGGACCATGGCCGGGAACGACCTGCTCGGCGCCCGATGCGGCGACCCCGTCCAGCGCCTTCAACCAGCCTTCGGGGCACGCCGTGTCGAGGAAAGGAACGGGGAGCGTTACCAGATCGCCGACGATCGCGCGCTTCTCCGCGGCGTCGTAAATCCACAGGTCGCGCTCGGTCGCCGCATGGTGCGCGACGCGCAGCGACAGCGGGCGGCCCGCGATCGCCATGTCGCGCGATTCATCGACGATCATATCGGGACGAAGCTCGGCGCCACGCGCAATCGTCGCGACGTCGCCTTCGACGTCGGGGACCGCGCTCGCAGGAATGGCACCATCGGCAAGCGCTTTGCGGGCGAACTCGGCGCTTTTCGCAAGAAAACCCGTCAGCGCGCCATCGATGGCCGAGGTGCCATAGACTTTGACGCCGGGATGCGCCGCCTTGAGCGCCGGATTGCCGCTGACATGGTCGAGATGCCAGTGCGTGTTGACGATCGCGACGAGGGGAAAGCCAAGCGAGCTCAGACCCTGCTCGATGGCCGTGAGATGCGCGGCGTGTCGACCGCTGTCGACAAGGATCGAACCCTCGGGCCCGTAAAGAATCAGGCTGTTGCCATCGGGCGAGCGGCCGGGTTCGAAACCGCCGCCGATCAGGAAGGTCGCGCCGCCGATACCATGCGCATAGGTGCGCGGCGCTGGAACGGTTTCGACGGACGGACTGGCGGCACAGCCGGCGAGCGCCAGCGCAACCAGCGCCGGCAGCCCGCGCGGCATCAGGCCTGGCGCTCGGCCGTCATCTTCTTGATTTCGGCAATCGCGCGCGCGGGGTTAAGCCCCTTGGGGCAGGCATTGGCGCAGTTCATGATCGTGTGGCAGCGATAGAGGCGGAAGGGATCTTCCAGCTCGTCGAGCCGCTCGCCGGTCATCTCATCGCGGCTGTCGGCCAGCCAGCGATACGCCTGGAGCAGGATCGCCGGCCCCAGGAACTTGTCGCTGTTCCACCAATAGCTGGGGCAGCTCGTCGAGCAGCAGGCACAGAGGATGCACTCGTAGAGGCCGTCGAGCTTCTCGCGCTCGGCCGGCGACTGAAGGCGCTCCTTACCGCTCGGCGTCGTCGTCTTGGTCTTCAGCCACGGCTCGATCGACGCATATTGCGCATAGAAATGGGTGAAGTCGGGGACGAGGTCCTTGATGACTTCCATGTGCGGCAGCGGCGTGATCTGGATGTCGCCCTTCAGATCCTCGATCGCCGTCGTACAGGCCAGGCCGTTCTTGCCGTTCATGTTCATCGAACAGCTGCCGCAGATGCCTTCGCGGCACGACCGGCGGAAGGTCAGCGTGCTGTCCTGCTCGCTCTTCATCTTGATCAGCGCGTCGAGCACCATCGGGCCGCATGTTTCGAGATCGATCTCGAACGTGTCGTAATGGGGGTTCTCAGCCTTGTCGGGGTCGTAGCGATAGACCTTGAACGTCTTGACGTTGCTCGCGCCCTCGGCCTTGTGGACCGTGCCCCCCTTTTTCGGGCGGCTGTTCTTGGGCAGGCGAAATTCGGCCATGTGTCTGGCTCCCCTGATGCAGTCGCGGTCGGCCTAGACCCGATTGAAAGTCTCGACAAGGGGGTGATGTTGCAAATGCGAAAGCCGCTGGCGGGCGCGCGGCGGACCCGCTAGGGGCGCGAGGAATGACCGAGGACGCCGCCCAACCCGCCGTTACCAGCCGCAGCGTCGCGAAAGGGCTGGGCACGACCGTCCTCGCGCGCCTCGGCGCGGTGGTCGAGATCGTCGCACAGCCGCTCTATGTGCTGATGTTCGGGCTCGCCGGCTATGGCCTCTATGCGGTGCTCTGGGCGACGATCAACCTGATCGAGAATATCTTCGACCTCGGCATGACGAGCGCGATGCAGCGCACCGTCCCGCAGTCGGCGAGCGACGCCGAGGCCGCGGCCGCGCTGCGCACCGCGATGCTGTTCGGAGTCGGCCCATGCCTGATCGTTGCGGCGCTGATCGCTTTCTTCGCGGCCGATCTCGCACCTTTCCTCAATGTCGCCGACCGGGACCGGCCGCTCGTCGTCCCGGCAATCCAGATTTTCGTCTGGGCGCTGCCTTTGTGGGCTTTCGTCGAGGTCGCGACCTCGGCGATGCGCGCGCGGATGGTGTTCGGCGCTGAAATCCGACTGCGGATCGTCTGGGAACAGATCATGCGACTGGTGTTTGCCGGGGCCTTTTTCGCGGGCGGGCTCGGCCTCAAGGGACTGTTCATCGCCCACCTCTGTTCGCTCGCGATTACCGCCGCGCTCTGCGTTCGCCTGCTCACCCGCTATTATGATTTCACGCTGCTGTGGCGCGGCGGGCGTGGGAGCGCGATCGAGCGCGACACATTCTGGGCCGGGCTGTCGATCCTGCCGTCGAACGTCATTGCGCGGCTGTTCGGCGATGCGCCCGCGCTGATCCTCAACCTGCTGCTCCCCGGCGCGGCAGGGGCCAGCGCATCGGCGCTCTTCACGATCGCGCGCAAGCTGTCGAGCGTCGTCCAGCTCGTTCGCATCGCGTTCGTCTACGTGATGGCGCCGCTCGCCGCGAGCGCGGAGCGCGAGGACCGCGCGCAGGTTGCCGACATCTATGCCTATGCGACACGGCTGATCTCGGCGATCGCGCTGCCCCTGGCGGCGGTACTCGCGGCGGGTAGCGCGTCGCTGCTCAGCCTGTTCGGCGCGCAGGCGCATATCGCGCAAGGCGCGGTGATCATCCTCCTCTTCGCGCGCGCGCTCGAGGCCGTGCTCGGCATTTCGATGCCAGTGCTGCAGGTCGTCGCAGCCTTCCGGCATCAGCTGACCGCCGCGATCTTCGGCGTGATCGTCGCGGTGGGCGCAGGCTGGCTGATCGTCGGCCGAATGGACGAACTGACGGGTGTGACGCTTGCGATGTCGATCGGGCTCGTCGTGATGGCAGGCATCCCGATGGCGCAATTGGCGATGAGCGAGAAGCTCCACCCCTTCGACCACCAATTTCCGCTCGTCGCGCTGCGCGGGCTGATGATCACGCTGGCCGCCGGGGCGCTTGCGCTGCTCGTCAGCCGCCTCCCCGATCCGGTAGCGCTGCCGTTGATCATCGTCATCGCCGTCGGCGCGATCTGGTCGTCGTTGCGCTTTGCGCTGCCCGAAGCCGACCGCGCGTCGCTCGGCAAGACGGGGCGCAAGCTGCGGCTCGTTTAAACTTAGGTCTTAATTTGGCCGCAAAATCGGTTAGAGACATCGCCACTTAATTCGCCGCTCCTGCGGCCAACAGGCGGAACATCATGTATCAGCAAGAACTCGCCCGCAGCGGCAAGCGGCTCTTCTTCATTCGCGGCACCTATATCTACATCACCATCGCCATCTCGGTACTGATCGCGTGGTGCAGCAAGGATTGGGGTCCGTTCAACACGGCTCTCGGCGATTGTGCGTGGTTCTGGCTGTCGCTCGGCGTCGCCAGCGCAGGCGCGATCGTGCGCGTCTTTACCAGCGGTTGGGCCGCGCTGGGCACCTCGGGCCGCGCCAAGGTTGCCGCCGAAGCGAGCGAACTCAACACCACCGGCCCGTACAGTCTGGTACGCAACCCGCTATATGTCGGACGCATCCTGAACTTCACCGGCCTCGCGATGCTGTCGGGCAGCTGGGTGTTCGGCGCGATCGTGTTCCTGCTGGGCGTCCTCATCTACGAGCGTATCTCGATCTATGAGGAAGAGTTTCTCCGCGAGAAATTCGGCGCCGCGCATGCCGAATGGGCGAAGGACGTCCCCGCGCTGCTCCCGCGCCTCCACGGCTGGGTGAAGCCCAAATATCCCTTCTGGTGGAAGCGCATGATCTGGCGCGAGCAGAACAAGCTGTTCCTGCTCGCCACCACCGTCTTCCTGACCTGGTTCGCGCGGCTCGATTTCAACTTCGACGCGCTCACCGCGGCGCAGTGGAACTGGGTCTATGCCTTTGGCGCGCTTGTCGTCGTCCGCTTCATCCTCGGCGGGCTGAAGATGATCGGCTTCTTCAAGGAATTGAGCTGAGCCGATGGGGGAGCAGCTTGCTCCCCTGATCGCAGTGGTTGGCAGCGACGGGTCGGGCAAGTCGACCCTGTCGGCGGACCTGCTCGCGCATGTCCAACAGACGCGCAGGGCCGAAAGCGGCTATCTCGGCCTCGGGTCGGGCGAACAGGGCCGCCGCATCGGCCGCTGGCCGGTCATCGGCCCGCCGCTGCATCGCTTTCTCGACGGGGTTGCCGACAGGTTGCGCGAGCCGGGCGAGCCGATCCCCGGCATGCTCGCGGCGCACTATGCGCTGAACAAGTCGAAGAAACGCCGCGCGAAGTTCGAAAGCCTGCTCGATGCGCGGCGCGCGGGCGTCACCATCGTCACCGACCGCTATCCCCAACTTGAGGTGCCCGGCCTCCATGACGGCCCGATCCTCGCCGGCCGCGCGCCGAACGCGCGCCTCGCCGTGATGCAGACCGACGAGCGCGCGCTCTATGCCGAAATGGCGGCCTATGTCCCGACGCTGGTGATCCGCCTGCATGTCGATGTCGACACGGTGATGGCGCGCAAGCCGGACCACGACCGCGCTCTCATCACGCGCAAGGTCGAGACAGTGCCGCTGCTCCGCTTCAACGGCGCGCCGATCGTCGATATCGACGCGACGATTCCCTATTACGAAGAACTGGCGCTCGCGATTGGGGCTGTCGATCGGGCGCTGGCGAACGTCTGACTTCTCATTTGCGGTCGCGTCGCTCGACACGAACGGATTTAGCCGACGTTGCGCACCGCCAAGATCTTTTCGATCAGCACGATATCGACCGGCTTGTCGGCATCGATACACGCCTCGCCCTCGGACATCGGTACGATCTTCGCCTTGAGCCCGAAGCGCAGCCCCGCGCGTGCCACACCGTGATGGATCGTGATCAGCCGCAGCACGACGGCGAGCAACAGCGCCGGCCCGAACGCCGCGATGATCTTGAGCCCCTTTTTGCGATCGCGCTCGATCCGGCCCCAGAAATCAAGCAGCGGCAGCACCCGGCGCCCGCGCAGGCGGAACATGTTCGCGCCCGACCACCAGCCACCGCGAAACTTCAGCCAGGTACGTTTCGATTCGGGGTAGCGCGCAAGCAGCACATCGCGTTCAACCATCGCGACGGCGACGTCGCTACCATTGGCGCCTTCCAGAAACTCGGCGATCATCGATGGCGTGAGCAACACATTGTCGGCGGTCGTCACCAGCACCGCCGCGTCGCCCTCGGGCAGCGCTGCAGCGAGCGAGCTGCTGATCCCCTGCCCCGAATCCGAAAAATGCAGACCCGCGATGCCCGCGAGTTCAGGCTGCGCCGCGAGTTCGGCGCTGTTCTGCGCCAGAATCGTGATCGGCCCGACAAGCGGCGATGTGCGCAATGCCTTCACGACATAGACGAGCATCGGCTGCCCCGCGATCGGCAGCAGCGCTTTGGTAGATGCGCCCGTGCCGCTGAGCAGTGGATCGGGACCGGGGCGGCTGCCGGCCATGACGATGGCGGGGATCGTCATGGCGCAGGGGTAACGCGCCGCGCGGTCGCGCCGCGCAGAAAGTCGGTCATCTCGGGAAGGATCGGCCCTTTGTAGGAAAGCGGCCCGGTCAGCGCCATGATGACGTCGTTGTGGCTCAGCCCGTCATAGGTGCGCAGCGTAGCCGACCCGCCGACCTTGTGCATCGCCGCCGCCAGCCGCTGGCTGTTGCGCACACGCACGACGGTGTCCGCGGTGCCATGGCCCAGCCACAGCGGCGGTGCATCAGCGCGAACATATTCGATCGGCTGCGTTCGTTCGATCGGCCTGATGTCGCCCATCGCGACGTCCGCGCGGCCGCCCTTTTCAAACGGCACAAAGTCATAGGGGCCGGCAAGCGCCGCAACGCCGCGGATGACCGAGGCATCGCTGCCCGCACCCCTCATCCATTGCGGATCAAGCGCCAGCATCACTGCGTTATAGGCGCCGGCCGAATGGCCCGCCAGCGCGATGCGGTCGGGATCGCCGCCATAGCTGGCGATATGCGCGTCGGTCCACGCGACTGCTGCTGCGCTATCCTGCAAAAAATCGGGCCAATGCCCCTCCGGCACGATGCGATAGTCGGGGATGACGACGATGAAGCCCTGTTTCGCGAAGGCGCGCCCCGCAAAGCCATAATCGTCGCGCGCGCCGCTGTACCAGCCGCCGCCATACAGAAAAACGAGCACCGGCAGCCGGTCGGTCTTCTTCGTTCCCGTCGGCACCCAGATATTGAGCTTGTTGCGATCGCCGGGGCCATAGGGCTGCCCCGCCACCTGCAAGGTCGCACCGTCACCGTCGCCTAGCAGGCGGTCGCCCAGATTGAGCGACTTGGCGCCACCGGCGACAATCATCCGCGTCCCGCCGCCGAACAGCAGGATGAGCAGGATCGCGACGACAAGGAATTTGATCAAACGCGGTCCTTTGGTTTTGCGCTCTGTCATAGCGTCCGCGCCCTACAGGGCCGCGCGGCGCCGAACAAGATGGCGCGAACCTCGTACCGTCGGCACCTTTTCCACCTTCGTGCGTAAGAAAGATCATGACCGGCCCCTTCTCCCGCCCCGCGCTCCTCTGCAACAGTCAGAGCGGCAGCCACGACCCCGCGATACGCGACGCCATCGAAGAAGCGTGCCGCGCCGCCGGAACGCCGCTCGCGGCGACGTTCGAGCTACCCGACGCCGAGATCCCGGATGCCACCGAGCTCAAGCTCCAGCATATCGACCTGCTGATCGTCTGGACGGGTGACGGCACCATCAACGCCGCTGCGGCGCAGGCGGCGCGGTGGGACGGCGCGATCCTGCCGTTGCCGGGCGGGACGCTGAATCTCCTCTCGAAGGCTTTGCACGGCGACCGGCCGGCGCCAGAAATCCTGGCCGATGCACTGTCGGGCAAAGGCCGCCGCCGCGCGATCCCGACGGCGCGCTCGGATGCAGGCGAGGCGTTCATCACCGTCATCGCAGGCCCCGCGACGCGCTGGGCCGAAGTGCGCGAAACGATGCGGCAGGACGGGCTTGTCGAAGCGGGGCGCGCGGCGCCCGACGCGCTCGACAAAATGACCAACGCGCCCGGCGTGCGCGTCGCGGGACAGAGCAAATCCTATGCCGCGGTGATCCTGACCCCCACCGAAACCGGCATCCGCGCCGACGGAATCCTGACCGAAAATGCGGGCGACGTTCTGCGCCACGGCTTTGCCTGGCTCGGCGGCGACTTCCGCGACGGCCCCAGCGAGGAACTCGCGATCGGCGAGACGGTCATCCTCGAAAGCGATGCCCCGATCGGCCTTGAATATGATGGCGAGCTCGCCGAAACGCCGTCGCCCGCGCGCTTCGGTCTCGGGATGAGCGCGGTCGATTTCATCGCAACCACCTGATGCGGCTGTTCCATATCAGCGACCTCCATTTCGGGCTCGAGGATCGCCGCGCGCTCGCCTGGTTTGCCGACTGCGTGCGCGTCGAGCGGCCTGTCGCAGTGCTGATCACCGGCGATTTGACGATGCGCGCTCGATCGCATGAATTTGCTGCCGCATGCGACTGGATCGGCGCGCTCGACGTGCCGGTGACGGTCGAGGTCGGCAATCACGACCTTCCTTATTTCAACCCGCTCGCGCGCTTCTTCTGGCCCTATGAGCGCATCCGCGGGATCGAGCGGCTCGTCGAACGCGAGCTTGACCTTGCCGGGGTCGCGGTCGTGCCGCTCAAGACCACGGCGCGCGCGCAGTGGCGGCTCGACTGGTCGAAAGGCTGGGTGACGCGCGCGGCGCTGGACAGGACGCTCGCTGCACTCGACGCGCTACCGCACGGGACCGCCGCGCTCGTTACCGCGCATCATCCGCTCGTCGAAGCTGGGACGAAGGGACGCGCGCTGACCCGCGGCGGCGAACGCGCGCTGCACGAACTCGCGAGGCGCGGCGTTGCCGCGGTGCTGACCGGCCATGTCCACGACGCGTTCGATCTGATCAGGGAAACCCCCGCAGGGCCCGTCCGCATGATCGGTGCGGGGACGCTGTCGCAGCGCATCCGCTCGACGCCGCCGGGCTTCAATGAGTTGACGCTCGAAGGCACCAAAATCGACGTGCGTGTCCGAAATCTCGAGCATGTGCCGACCCCCGACATGCAGATCGGCGACGTGCCGCCCGACGCGCTGCCACCGCGTGCGCCTGGCGAGCCGGTCGCCCCTGTCGGCGCGGTGCCGCCGGTCGATCCGCCCGTGCATTGACGCGGCCCCGCATCCCGTTACGTTGCAACAAAAAACGGGATGAGAGATGATGCTGACCAAAGGCGACGATTTTCCGTTGCATCAGACCAGCGAACCGATGGCGTTCGCCGGGACCGACCGCAACTTCTACGATCGATATTTCTTCAACGGCTATAGCCCAGACGGGTCGGTTTTTTTCGCGGCCGCCATGGGCTTCTACCCGCAGCTCGGCATCGTCGACGCAAGTTTTTGCGTGCTGATCGACGGCGTTCAGCACAATCTGCGCGCCAGCCGGCGTTCGGGTGGCGAGCGGCTCGACCTGTCGGTGGGTCCGATCGCGGTCAGTATCGATGCGCCGCTGGAGATCGTGACGTTGCGAATCGCGCCCAACGATGGGCCGCTCGCGGCGGTACTGACCTTTACCGGCCGCCATTTCCCGATCGAGGAACCGCGCTTCATCCGCCGCAACGGGACGCGCCTGTTCATGGACTATACGCGCATGACGCAGAACGGCCGCTGGTCGGGGTGGCTGTCGGTCGATGGCCAACGCATCGAAGCCAGCGACGACTGGACCGGAACGCGCGACCGTAGCTGGGGCGTCCGCCCTGTCGGCGCCAGCGAGCCGCAGCCGCCGCCCGAGGGCAATTTCAACCAGTTCTTCTGGTTGTGGACACCGTGCAATTTCGGCGATCGCTCGCTCTTCTTTCACAGCAATGACGATGGCGCTGGCCAGCCGTGGAACCGCCGCGCCGTGATTGTCGGCGACGGCGGCACCGAACAGCATTTCGACGCCGCGACCTTCGATGCCGACTGGCAGTCCGGGTCGCGCCGGGTCGCCGCGATGACCGCCGATCTTGGCGCAGGCCGTTCGCTCACGTTGAACCCGACCGGCCCGGTCTTCGCGATGAGCGGGCTTGGCTATACGCATCCGCTCTGGGGTCACGGCCTCGACCATGGCGCCGACCTCGCCGTCGCAAACGACAGCCTGACCGATGCCGAGCGCGCGTGGGGCAACCCGCTCGCGATGCATATCCAGGCACTCGTCACCGCCGAACTGAGCGACGGCGGCAGCACCCATCGCGGCATCGGCGTGCTCGAACAATTGTTCGTCGGCCCGCACGCTCCCACCGGCCTCGCCGGCCTGATGGACGCCGCAGCTTGAGCTTCCCGACCTCGCCCGAGGCCATGTCGCCGGCGTGGCTCGCCGACAAGCTCGGACAGGATGCGGCGGCGTTACGCGGCTTTACCATCGCCAAGGTCGGCACCGGGCAGATGTGCGACAGTTTTCGCCTGGCGCTGGACTGGGCAAGCGCTGTCGATGCCCCCGCCACGGTCGTCGCCAAATGCCCGAGCCACGACGAAGCCAGCCGCCACATCGCCAAGCTCACCGGCACCTATGTCAAGGAAGTGAGCTGGTACCGCGAACTCGCCGCCGGCAGCGGTGTCGCTGCGCCCCTGTGCCATCATGCCGAGATCGCGCCCGACGATGTCGAATTCGTGCTGATCCTCTCCGACCTCGCCCCCGCGCGGCAGGGCGACCAGCTCGCGGGCCTTGGCCTTGCCGGGCTAGTTCCGTGTATCGAGGCCGCCGCCGGTCTGCATGCTTTGCTCTGGAACGATCCGCGCCTCGACATCTTGCCTTGGCTCGCACGCGACAATGGCGACGTGATCCGGGCGCTTTTTCCGCAGCTCTACCTTGGCTTTCGCGAACGCTACGCGACGCGCCTCGCGCCCGATGTCCTCGACCTCGGCGCCGGGATCGTCGAGCAGCTCGACGCCTATCTCTCCCGCCAGGTCGCAGCGCGGACGATCGTCCACGGCGACCTGCGTATCGACAACATCCTCTTCGCCCCCGACGGCAATGCGTGCTGGCTGGTCGACTGGCAGACGCTCGGACGGGGGAGCGGCGCGACCGACCTCGCCTATCTCGTCGGCACGAGCATCGCCGACCCCTTCGAGCGCGCCGCCGCCGATCGCCCCGCGTTCGACCATTGGATCGCGGCGCTGCGCCAACGCGGCGTCGTGCCCGACGCCGAAAGTCTGTGGACCGACTATCGCGTCGGCGCGCTCAGCGGCTATTTCATGGCGGTCTTTGCCTCGATGAGTGTCGAACGCACCGAGCGGGGCGACGAGATGTTCGCGGTGATGGCCGAACGCCCCGCGCGGCAAGCGCTGACGCTGGGCAGCCTCGACCTGCTCTGACCGGCGTCGAAGGGGTGTTTGAATACGGCCGCTAAGGTGCGCTTTAAGCCGCTCTTTACCGTTGATTGACTATGGCCGCAGTCGATGGACCATCTACCGGATATGGCGAATATCGGAATTTGGGCGCCGCCGCTGCTCACGCTTGCGGCCGTGCTGGTCGTGCTTGGCCTGACCCTGCGGTTCGCCATACCGCGCGGCCGCCGCCGCCCAGTGCGCGCCCGCGCCCTGCTCCGTGCCTTGTTGCCGCTGCGGATCATCGCCAGCGCATCGGGGCGCGCCGACATCGGCTGGTTCCTTTTCAGCACCTTCTTTTCGGCAAGCGCGCTGGGCTGGGCCCTGTGGTCGGGCGGCTGGTATGCCTCGCGGCTCGCGCCCGTCTTCGACAGCTGGTTCGGGTCCGCGCCGCTGTTTCATGCGCCGGCCTGGGTCGCGACCCTGATCATGACGCTCGCGCTCTTCCTTGCCTATGAATTCGCCTATTGGCTGAACCACAGCCTCAGCCACCGCGTCGGATGGATGTGGGAATTTCACAAGGTCCACCACACCGCCGAATCCTTGACACCGCTGACCAATTTCCGCGTTCATCCCGTCGATACGATCATCTTCTACAATATGGCGGCGGCTTCAGGCGGGCTCATGACCGTAACGATGAACCACCTTCTGGGCGGCGCGGCGCAGGCTTATCTGCTCTACGGACTCAACGCCCTGACCTTCCTCGCCAGCATTTTGTTCAGCCACCTGCAGCATACGCATTTGTGGATCAGCTTCCCGGGACGCGCAGGCCGCTGGTTCCTCAGCCCCGCGCACCACCAGATCCACCATTCGGTTCATGCCCGCCACCACGACCGCAACTTCGGATCGGCGCTGGCGATTTTCGACCGCCTGTTCGGAACGCTCTATGTCCCGGCCGCGAAGCGAGAAAAGCTGCGCTTCGGCGTCGATGGCATCGACTATGCACCGCACAGCCCGCAAGGATTGGTCCTCCATCCGTTCGTCGATGCCGCGCGGCGGCTCGCGCCGCCCGCTCGAACAGAGCGCCGCTCGGCGGTGGTTGCGGACCTGCCCTGAGCGCACGCCGCCCCGGCGCGGCGAACCGTATCGACACGAAAAAGGGCGGCCCGTTGCCGGACCGCCCTCCTCTTCTCCACCCGTCGGTGGAAAAGCTCTTAGCGCTTCGAGAACTGGAAGCTGCGGCGCGCTTTCGCCTTGCCGTACTTCTTACGCTCGACGGCGCGGCTGTCGCGGGTCAGGAAGCCGGCCGACTTCACGACGCCGCGCAGCGCGGGTTCCATGCGGGTCAGCGCCTGCGAGATGCCGTGAAGCACCGCGCCCGCCTGGCCCGACAGGCCGCCGCCCTTGACGGTCGCGACGATGTCATAGCTGCCAACGCGGTCGGTCAGACCGAAAGGCTGATTGATGACGAGGCGCAGCGTCGGACGCGCGAAATAGACTTCCTGGTCGCGGCCGTTGACGGTGATCTTGCCGGTGCCGGGCTTCAGCCACACGCGAGCGACAGCGTCCTTGCGGCGGCCGGTCGCATAAGCGCGGCCCTGCTTGTCGACGATCTTTTCGCGCAGCGGCGTGTTCGAGACCTGGGGAGCGACGGTGGCGCCTTCCACTGCGCCGCCGAGATCCTTGAGATCGGTCATGGTCTGTTCGTCAGCCATTATGCACCCACCTTGTTCTTGCGGTTCATCGACGCAACGTCGATCACTTCGGGGCTCTGCCCTTCATGCGGATGTTCGGTGCCGGCGAAGATGCGCAGGTTGCGCATCTGCTGGCGGCCGAGCGGGCCACGCGGGATCATGCGTTCGACGGCCTTTTCAAGCACGCGCTCGGGAAAGCGGCCTTCGAGAATCTTCTCGGGGCTGGTTTCCTTGATGCCGCCGGCATAGCCGGTGTGCTTGTAATAGCGCTTGTCGGCCATCTTCTTGCCGGTGAACGCCACCTTTTCCGCGTTGATGACGATGACATTGTCACCGCAATCGACGTGCGGGGTGAACGACGGCTTGTGCTTGCCGCGCAGGATGCTGGCGATGATCGATGCAACGCGGCCCACGACGAGACCGTCGGCGTCGATCAGCACCCATTTCTTTTCGACCGTCGCGGCGTTCGCCGATGCGGTCGTCTTGGTCAGCGCCTTCATCATGGCGACCTCCTTGACAGATAGGGACTTGGCAACTGGAACCAGGTCCGATTGCCCGAAACAAACCGCGCCGCCTGTCCCGAACGGACGAAGCGGCGCTTCGGAGCGGGCCAATGGCGAATGCCGCGTCGAAAGTCAACCGGAGAGCGGCTTTCCTGACGGGTATTATGATACCGTTCTATTTTGCGGCACGGTTTCGAGCGCCGATCAAGCCGTGACCGGCCGACCCAGCTTGTGGAGCGCGGCGGCCGCGATCGCGACGAGGACCGCCCCCGTCACCTGATGCAGCACCGCGATCCACATCGACACACCGCTGACCACGGTCAGGATGCCCAGCGTCATCTGCGCTGCAACCACGAGGAGCAACAGCATCGCCTCGCGACGCGCGCCACGCCGTATCAGCGTCCGCGCGAGCAACAGCAGCGCGATCGCCGCCATCCACGACCACCAGCGATGGAGAAAGTGGATCAGGAAGGGATCGTTGGTGAAGGCGAACCACGCGCCGCCGGTCCAGTCGATGCCTTGCGGCACGAAATGATCGTTCATCAGCGGCCAACTGCTCGCGACATAGCCTGCATTCAACCCGGCAACCCACGCGCCCAGAAGCAGCTGGACAAAAAGGATCGCGACCACCAGCGCAGCCGTCGCCGTCAACCGCGCCGGCC
Source organism: Sphingopyxis sp. (assembly GCF_965227415.1). Taxonomy (GTDB): domain Bacteria; phylum Pseudomonadota; class Alphaproteobacteria; order Sphingomonadales; family Sphingomonadaceae; genus Sphingopyxis. Next base: position 1,768,395 of record NZ_OZ245749.1, read on the forward strand.
GCGCGGCGGAGTCACGTGCCAGCGCCGACAAGTCGCGCGCCGTCCAGACAAGGCCCGCAAGCAGGAACAGCGCAGTCAGCAGATGCGTCGCGAGGCGGAAGTGGCTGACGTCGGTGCGGTACTCGAGACCCGAGGCGACCATCCACCAACCGATGGCACCCTGCAGCCCGACCAGCGCGGCGAGCGCCAGCAAGCGCGAGCCATAGCCCGAGGGGATCGCGCGCCGCCACGCATACCAGGCGAGCGGCACGAGCAGCGCCATGCCGACGAGCCGCCCGAGGATGCGGTGCAGCCACTCCCAGAAAAAGATCGCCTTGAACCCGTCGAGCGTCATGCCGAGGTTGATCGCCCTATATTCGGGGATCTGCTTGTACTTCGCGAACTCGGCCTGCCATCCGGCTTCGGTGAGCGGCGGCAGCACGCCCGACACCGGCTTCCATTCGGTGATCGACAGGCCCGATTCGGTCAGGCGGGTAATGCCGCCGACGGCGACAACGCCGATCACCAGCAAGGCAACCGCCCACAGCCAGCGAGCAAGCGCGGCAGGGCGGGGATTGGAAGCTTTCGTCATCGCCCGTCCCTATCGTCGCTTGCTTCCCGATAGGCAAGAGGCCGAAGCGGCACGGGAAATTCATGGCCGCGTCAGGCACAGGCTGATATGCGGCCGCCATGCGGCGCCTGTTGCTCTCTCTCTCAGCCTTGCCAGGCCTGGTGTCGGCGCCCGCAGCCATGGCCTCTGCATCACCCGAACCGTCATCCTATTCGGCGCTCGCCGCTCTTGAAGCGCGCGTTGCGACCATCGGCTTTCGCCTCACCACCGCCAACGCCGGCTGGTGTCCGGTGCAGCAGCCGCAATTCGGCTGGATCTGGGGCGATGTGCGACTCTATGCCGCCGCCGACCGTGCTGCGGCGCGCGCGGCCTATCGCGCGGGCGACGGCGATGCCGCCTTCCTTGCCGCAGTCGCGCCGGGCTCGCCCGCTGCCAGAGCGGGGCTTGGCGTCGGCACGCCCGTGACCTCGATCGACGGTGCCGCCGCCCCGCGCGGCGAGGGTGCCGATCCTTTTGCGCGCATCACTGCGCTCGAAATGCTGTTCGCCGCGCACCCTCCCCAAGCGCCTGTGAAGATATCGGGGAACGGCAATCAGGTCGACGTCACGCCGATAGCCGGCTGCGCCAGCGACTTCCGCGTCGAGGCGGTCGACCGGCCAATGGGCATCGCCAAGGGCAGGCTGGTGCTGATCAGCAAGGGCCTTGCCGAATTCGCTGCAAGCGACGAGGAGCTCGCCGCCGCCATCGCGCACGAACTCGCCCATAATATCCTGCGTCACCGCACGCGGCTCGACGCCGCAGGGGTCGATCGCGGCCTCGGCAAGTCGTTCGGGCGCAACGCCCGGCTGTTCAAACGGACCGAGATCGAGGCTGACCGGCTGTCGGTGTGGCTGCTTGCCGGCGCGGGGTATGACCCGGACGCGGCCGTGCGGTTCTGGACGCGCTTCGGCCAGCGCAAGGGCAAGCCGCTGTTTCAGGCGGGGACGCACCCGCGCTGGCAGGATCGCGTCGCGTCCTTCGAGAACGAGATTCGCGCCATCGACGCCGCGCGCACCGCCGGGTATCCACTTGTCCCCCCGCTGATCGCCAATCCGCCACCCTTGGAATAGAGCGCGGGCCTCTTATTTAGGAACGATCCCACCCCCCAGAGAGGATCGAACCCATGACCCGTGAAACCGCGATTTTTGCCGGAGGCTGCTTCTGGTGCACCGAGGCCGTGTTCCAGTCGCTCGCGGGGGTCGATGGCGTCGAAAGCGGCTATATCGGCGGCAGCGTCGTCAACCCGACCTACAAGCAGGTGTGCGGCGGCGAAACCGGCCATGCCGAGGCGATCCGTATCACCTTCGATCCGGCCGTCCTTTCCTATGGCGATCTGCTCGACGTCCATTTCGCCACGCACGATCCGACGACGCTCAATCGTCAGGGAAATGATATCGGAACCCAGTATCGCAGCGCGCTTTTTCCGCTCGACGATGCACAGGCCGAAGCGGCGCGTGCCGGGATCGAGCGTGCGCAGGCCGACCAGTCGGCGCCGATCGTCACGACAATCGAACCGCCCGCGACCTGGTATCCGGCCGAGGATTATCATCAGGCCTATTGGGACGGTGAAGGCCAGCGCAATCCCTATTGCATGGCGGTGATCCCGCCCAAGCTCGCAAAGCTGCGCAAAGGCTTCGCCGAACGACTGCGCGCCGGTTAAGGTCGCGACCCGGCCTCCGTTTTGGCAACATATTGTTGCAAAATGGCCGCATGACGCCACATTTCCTTGACTTGACGGCGGTTTAGACTAGCGGACGCGCGCGCTTCGGGGCAGACCGTTCCCCAGCGCAGTTGGGGGTCGCTGTCGGTTGTTGGTTACGTTGTTTTTAATCGGATCGTCGTTCGCGACGCCGCAGCTGGCGATTCAATCGGCCAGCCAGACAATTGTGGAAAGCGGCGTCGACGGCGCGACGCGTAGCGTCAATCGCGTCCTGGGCGGTATCATCAGCTATGCGCGCTGGCCCGGCGAGCGGCCGGCTGCGGCGCGCACGCTCTGCCTCGTCGGCGACCCGCGCCTGACCGACCGCATTGCGCCCGCCGTCGCCGGCGGCCCGACAATCGGCGTCCGCCGCATGTCCGCCGCAGGTGTGACCAGCGACTGCGACATCATATTCCTTGGCCGCATGCCGACCGCCGATCGTCAGCGGCTGATCGCTTGGGTGCGCGGGCGCTCCGTGCTGACGATCACCGACGATGATCCCGGCTGCAGCTTCGGCGCGATGTTCTGCCTCGTCGGCCGAACCGGCAGCGTCAGCTTCTCGACCAATCTCGACTCCATCGGCCGCGGGACGCTGCGCGTCGACCCGCGCGTCCTCAAGATCGGCAGCGACGGGGGCGCACGATGACGGGCCGCGCCCCCGAACGCGCGATCGCGCACACGACGCTCCAAAAGCTGCTGTCGCGCTTTCATTTCGGGATCACGCTGTTCGCGGTAGCGCTGTCCGGCGCCACGATCCTGCTCGCCGGTGTCACGACGCTGCGCGGCTATGCCGACCGCAATATGGAGCTCGCCGCGCGGCTGGGCGCCTACGGCGTCGAGCCGGCACTGGTCTTTAATGATCCGCAAGCCGCGCGCGAGGGGCTCGCGCCGTTGACACGCCTTCCCGGCATCGCCCGCCTGCGCGTGCTCGACGACCGCGGCAGGCCGCTGTCCGAATGGACGTCTCCGGCGGGCGACCCGGCGCCTTTGCTCACCCGCTTCTTTTTTCCCCGCCCCTTCGCCGCGACCGTGCAGCGCAACGGCTCGGTGATCGGCCGGATCGAGGTATGGGGCGACAGCTCGACGCTCGTCGATTATGTCCGGCTCGGCCTGCTCGCCGGACTCGGCTGCCTGCTGGTAACGGCGCTCGGGACGATCATCCTGGCGCGGCGGTTCGAATATGAGCTGGTGAAACCGCTCAACGAAATTGCCACGGTCGCGCACGATGTCCGCCTGCACCGACGCTTCGACAAGCGCGTGCAACCGCTCGGTATTGCCGAGCTCGACCGGCTGGGCGGCGACATCAACGCGCTGCTCGACGAACTGCAGGGCTGGCAGGGCACGATGGAAAGCGAAAAGGCGATGCTCGCGCACCGCGCATCGCACGATATGCTGACCGCGATGCCCAATCGCAGCGCGTTCGACGAACAGCTGGCGCTGCGGATCCAGGCAGCGCAAAAGCGCGGCGAGCGCTTTGCGGTGCTCTTCATCGACGCCGACAATTTCAAGGCAGCGAACGACAATCACGGCCATCGCGCCGGTGACGCGCTGCTCGTCGCGCTTTCGGCGCGGATCATGGAAACGCTGCGCAAGGGCGACTTTGCGGCACGGGTCGGCGGCGACGAATTCATCGTCATCATCGACCCGCTCAATCCCGGGATCGCACCGGGGGCGCTTGTCGAACGGATCCAGGCGAGCGTATCGCGGCCGATCGCCTTGCCCGGCGGTGACGATTATCGCCTGCGTATCAGTATCGGCGTCGCCGTCTATCCCGACCACGGCGCCGATGCGACCGCGCTGCTGACAGTGGCCGACGCGGCCATGTATGCCGACAAGCTGATCAATCGACCCAAAGTCTGACGACCCGCGGAGAACCATCGTGACCCATGCCCTTCCCTCCATCCGCCTGATCATCCTGTCGCTGGTCGCCGCGCTTCTCGCGGCCTGCCAGAGCATGCCGGCGCCATCGGGTTTCAGCGCGGCGCAAGTCGGCGCGCTGAAGTCGGGCGGCTTCGTCGAAACAGGCGCCGAATGGCAGCTGACGCTGAACGAGCGCCTGCTCTTCGCGGTGAACGAGAGCGGATTGCTGCCCGAACAGATCGAACGCCTCAATATGCTGGCCCGCAATCTCTCTGCCGTCGGAATCGCCACCGCGCGCGTCGAGGGTCACACCGACTCCACCGGCACCAGCGCCTATAATCAGACGCTGTCGCTCGCGCGGGCGCAGGTGGTCGCGGCGGCACTGCAGCAAGGCGGGATGCGCTTTGCCGCCGACCAGATCGTCGGGCGCGGCGAGACTTTGCCCCTGTCGCCCAACGACACGGCCGAGGGCCGACAGGACAATCGCCGCGTCGTCGTCATCGTCACGCCGCCATAACGCTGCCATCAAGCGCTGCTTTTCTCTTCCTCTCCACCGCGCTACAGGTCCCGCATGAAACCGATCCGCAAAGCCGTTTTTCCCGTGGCCGGCCTTGGCACGCGCTTCCTTCCCGCAACCAAAGCCATCCCGAAGGAGATGCTGCCCGTCGTCGACCGGCCGCTGATCCAATATGCCGTCGACGAGGCGATCGAGGCGGGGATCGAACAGATGATCTTTGTCACCGGTCGCGGCAAAGGCGCGATCGAGGATCATTTCGACATCGCGTTCGAACTGGAAAAGACGATGTCCGAACGCGGCAAGGACCTCTCGGTCCTCGAAGCAACGCGGCTTGGGCCGGGCAATTGCGCCTATGTCCGCCAGCAGGAGCCGATGGGGCTCGGCCATGCGATCTGGTGTGCGCGCGATATCGTCGGCGACGAACCGTTCGCGATCTTCCTTCCCGACGAATTCATGCACGGATCGCCGGGCTGCATGAAACAGATGGTCGACGCCTATCACAGGGTCGGGGGCAATATGATCTCCGTTCTCGAAGTACCGCACGAACAGGTGTCGAGCTATGGCGTGATCGCGCCCGGCAAGCGTGACGGCGCGCTCACCGAAGTGACCGGCCTGGTCGAAAAGCCGAAAGCGGACGAAGCGCCGTCGAACCTGATCATCTCGGGCCGCTATATCCTGCAACCCGAAGTGATGCGCGTGCTCGAAAATCAGGAAAAGGGCGCGGGCGGCGAAATCCAGCTGACCGACGCGATGGCAACGATGATCGGGACGCAGCCGTTCCACGCCGTCACCTTCGACGGCGCACGCTATGACTGCGGGTCAAAGGCTGGCTATATCCAGGCCAATCTGGCGATCGCTCTCGAACGGCCCGACATCGCCGACGAAGTTCGCGCCTTTGCGATAGATCTTCTGAAATAGGGCGGCGGAGGCGACGACCCCCGCCGGACCCAAGCTATTCGCCCTCGATATTGGGCTTCGGAAACGTATCGGCGCCGACCGTCTTGTACAGCCAGCCGCCGAGCGCGCCCCCGACGATCGGCGCGACCCAGAACAGCCACAGCTGCTGAAGCGCCCAGCCACCGACGACCAGCGCCGGTCCGGTGCTGCGCGCCGGATTGACCGACGTGTTCGTCACCGGGATCGAGATGAGGTGGATCAGCGTCAGGCCGAGCCCGATCGCGATCGGCGCGAAACCGGCTGGCGCGCGGCCGTCGGTCGATCCCATGATGATCCACACGAAAACCGCGGTCAGCACGATCTCGATCACCAGCGCGGCGCCGATGTCATAATGGCCCGGCGAATGTTCAGCGAAGCCGTTCGCCGCGAGCCCGTTCGTCGCGAGATCATAGGCCGCATTGCCCTGCGCAACATAGAGCAGCAAAAACGCCGCGACGATCGCGCCGAGCACTTGCGCGACGACATAGAGCGGAATGTCGCGCGCATTGAACCGCCCGCCCGCCCATAACCCCACGGTGACCGCGGGGTTGAGATGGCACCCTGAAATATGGCCGATGGCATAGGCCATGGTGACGACAGTCAAACCGAAAGCCAGCGATACGCCCAGAAAACCGATGCCAAGATCGGGGAAACCGGCAGCCAGAACCGCGCTTCCGCAACCGCCGAACACAAGCCAGAATGTGCCGATAAACTCGGCCAGGCCTTTTTGGATATTTGTCATATGACCCTCCTCCCCACCGGCGGCCAGCGCCGCAGGCGCGGGAGCGAATCTATCACTCTCGCGATACACCGCAAGCCTTTGGAATCAGGCCGCCGCGACGGCAATTGCTTCCGCGTTGGTCGCGATCGCGCGGACGATCCATCGCAATCTGCTGTTCAGCAGACTGCGGCTATGCAATGCGGATCCGCCAGCAAGGGAGGCTTATATGCGCGCGATCGTCATCACTTTATTGGTCGCCCCCTTGCTCGCCGGTTGCATCAGCACGGTCGGCAAGGTCGTGACCGCGCCGGTCAAGGCCGTCGGCAAGGTCGCCGACTGGACGACCACCAGCCAGGACGAGTCCGATCGCAACCGCGGCCGTGCGATGCGCGAGCGCGAGGAAAGGCTCGGCAAGCTGTCGCGCCAGCGCGACAAGGCGACCGAAAAGTGCCGCGACGGCAATCAGGACCAGTGCGAGCGCGCCGAGATACTCGAACATGAGATCGAAGCGACGATGGCGGCGCCGATCTAGCGCACCCGCCGCCCCGTCCAGACGACGCGGCCGATCAGACGCACCGACGTCAGCGGCAGGTCGGGATAGGTCGGATATTGCGGATTGTCGCTGATCACCGATACGCGGCCCTGCCCCGGCGCGCGCGCAACGCGCTTGACCATCAGTCCGTCGTCGATGCGCAGCACATAGATTCCGTCGCGTAGTCGGGCCGCAGCGTCGCCGCCGTCGACCATGATGTCGTCGCCGTCGCTGAGGGTCGGCGCCATCGAATCGCCTTCGACGCGAATGATGCTGAGCGCGCGCGGGTCGGCGCCAAGGTCGCGCAGCCATTTGGGGTCGAACGCGACCTGGCCCTCAACCGGCTCGCCTTCGGCAATCGCGCCCGCACCCGCCGACGCACCGATCGCCAGCTTCGGCACCAACACCATGTCGGCGGCACGGGACCGCGCCGCCGTCGCGACGCGCAGGGCCGGCCCGCCGAGTAATGCTTCAGACACGCCCAGATAGGCCGCGATGCGCGCTCGATCTTCTTCGGCCAGCCGCCGCGGCGATCCACGCTTGATATATTGCTGGATATAGGCGGGGTTGCGCCCGATGCGCGCCGAAAGCTGGGCATAGTCGATGCCCCTCTCGGTCAGCAGGCGGTCGAGCGCGGCGCGCGGGTCGGGATCGAAATCGGTCATGGGGTCACGTGGCGGCTGGTCCTTCCTATTTCGTCTTTAGCAATAGGATTTTTCCTAGACAAGTAGGAAAACGCCTACCAAATAGGAAATATCCTATTGGAACGAGTCGCCGGTTCTGGCGCAAGGGAGGACGGAATGGAGCGCAGCCTGCTGCAACGGATAGAGAGCTTCCTGAAGGAGTCGCACATGCCGCCGAGCGTGTTCGGGCGCGCCGCAGTGCACGACCCGCGCCTCGTCAGCGACCTTCGCGGAGGACGCGAACCCGGCCGTCTCCTGATATGCCGTGTGGAACATTTCATGAACAAATGGCGCGCCGACTTTCATTCGGGCCGCGTCGCGCAACAGGGCGACCGCCGCGTCCGCGCGAGAGGGGGCGCATGATGCGCTGGTCGCCCGCCGCGCCTGCCCGCCCCGGCTGCCCGCACAACCGCCTGTCGCGCCTGCTCGCGGCCGAGCTTCCCAACGGCATCACCGTCGGAGCATCGACGCTTCGCCCATGGGCGAGCGCCAATTTCGTCGGCGCGCGGCATCTCTTTCCCTGCATCGGCCCCGTGCCGGCCCGGGCGCTTCAAGAAAGGCTTGCTGCGCTCGAATGGCGGCTGCCCGGCCATATCGTCGCCGACCTGTCGGTCGAGCCGGGGAATGACGATGGCCATTTTCGGATCGAGATCCTGACGGTCGAGGATTAGGGTCGGGGCCGCGCCGGGCCCTCGCGTGTCAACCGCTCGCGCGAAGGTTCATCCGCTGCAGCGTCCCGAGCGCGGCTTCAAGCGCGAAGTCGATCTCGCCTTCGCTGTCCTCCGCCTCGTCCCCGCCTCCGCCTGCGTCCACCGATGCATCGGACGTGCGGATGGCCGGACCCGCGGCCTGCGCCGGACGGCGGCGCACAAGCCCCGCCTCGAAGCGCGCGACCATGGCGCCGAGCGAATTATCTGTCGGATCGGGCATCGGCGGTCCCGCGAGTTCGGCGGGTTGCAGCCACGGCTCGGTGCCGGGCTCCGCGACCTCGACCGGCGCCAGATCGGCAAGGACCAGCTCGTCGTCGCCGAACCAGTCGGCCGGATCGAATGGCACCTTCGCCGCGGAGTCGGAGGACGGGACCAGCCCTTCGGCGGGAAGATCGCGCCCGGCGCGGATCGGCGCGCGCGGCAAGTCGTCGGGGTGCAGGTCGGCGCGGCGGCGCGGCGGAACATAATCGCCATCGGCAGCGGGAAGCTTGGTGCGTCGGCGCAGCGGCGCGCGACCCGCGTTCCCGGGCCGTGCGACGGGCCCTGCGATGAGCAGCGCGACGAACCCCGCAATCAGCGCCGCGACCGCCGCCATGGCCAGGGCCAGGATCAAGCGGGCGGCGTTGCCGACCGGCGGCAGGAAGAAATCGGACAGGCGGTCGAGATAGAGGTTCCAGCTGATGCCCGCGACCCACGCCATCGGCATCACCGCCGCGAACAAAAAGGTCAGCGCGGCGGCGCCGATCACCGCAGGCACGGCGGGGCGCAGCACACCCCACACCGGTGCCCAGCGGCCGGTCCTCGATGCTTCGCTGCCGTCGTCCATAGAATCCAGATCCATATCGTCAGGCTGCGTCGCGTGCATCGCCGCGCAACAGTCTTTGGTAAACAGGTTCGTAACGTAAAATGTTTGACGACCAGTTACGATGATTTTCGACAAAAATACGCGCCGCGCGGCGCCGCTCGGCCCACATGCCGCGCGCGCCGAGCAGGTCGGTCAGAGCCGCCGCGATCGCCGCGGGATCGTCGGGCGCGAACAATGTCCCCGTGACGCCGTCATCGATCAACTCGCGATGACCGCCGACGTCGGACGCCGCGACCAGCTTGCCCTGGGCCATCGCTTCCAGCGGTTTCAACGGCGTGACCAGATCGGTCAGCCGCATCTTCTTGCGCGGATAGGCCAGGATATCGATCAGCGAATAATAGCGCTCGACCTCTTCGTGCGGCACGCGGCCGACAAAGCGGATATGCTCGGCGACCGGCGAAGCCGCCGCCTGCGCCTTGAGCGCGATTTCCATCGGCCCGCCACCCACGAGGAGCAGCGCCGCGCGCGGCTCGCTTGCGACCAGCGCGGGCATCGCGGCAATCAGGTCGTCGATGCCTTCATAGTCGTAAAAGCTGCCGATAAATCCGATCACGCTGTCGCCGACGTCAAGGCTCAGCTTGCCGGCAAGCCAATCGTCGCGCGGCGGCGGATCACCGAACAGGTCCAGATCGACGCCATTGGGCGACACGACGATCTTCGCGGGATCGACCCCGCGCCGGATCAAATCGCCACGCAGCCCCTCGCAGATGACCGCGACGGCATCGGCCGATTTCACGGCATGGGTTTCCAGCTGGCGCGTCAGAAAATAGCGTGCGCTGCCTTCACGACCGGTGCCGTTGCCGACCGAAGCATCTTCCCAAAAGGCCCGGATCTCATAGATGACCGGAATGCCGAGCCGCTTGCCGACGCGCAGCGCGGCAAGCGCGTCGAGCACCGGCGAATGGGCGTGGAGCACATCGGGTTTCCAGTGTCTCGCCAGCACCTCGGTCCGCGCGGCAAGCGCCGCAATCTCGCGCCACTCGCGGATCGGCGACAGCCCCGGTGCGATCGGCGGCGTGCGATAAAAGGTCAGCCCGTCGATCGTCTCGACCTCGGGTCCCGGAACCGGATGGCGCACGCCCGTGATGCCTGCGACCTTCCAACCCTTCGCTGCCTGCGCTTTCATCAGCGCGCGCGTGCGAAAGGTATAGCCGCTGTGCGTCGGCAGGCTGTGATCGAGAACGTGCAGGATGCGGGTCATGGAGCCATTGCTTTGACATATAAGCCTTAACGCGGCGTCAACCCAAGCGGCGTAGAGCTGAGACAACGGGCCCTTGGGCCATGAAGGGTTTTCGGGCAAGCTGCATCGATGGTCGACAATTTTTCCATTGCGTTGACGCATGTCCTGATGGCGATCGCGCTGTGGCGCCTGCTCTATCGCGACGATCTCGATCACGAGGTCAGCCCGCGCAAGCAATGGCAGCAACATCGCGACGCCGAAACCGCCGCAAAGGATGCCCCGTCCGATGCGTGACCTCGCCTTCGTCGCCTTTCTCTTTGCTTTCATCGGGGTTGGCTTTCGCAAGCCATTCCTGTTCGTGCTGTGCTTTTGCTACATCGACATCGTCGCGCCGCAGCGGCTCAGCTATTTTCTGATCAATTCGATCCCGATCTCGCTGATCGTGTTCGGGCTCGCGATCGCCGGCTGGCTTGTGGCCGACGACAAACGCGACATGCGATGGTCGGGGCGACAGTTCCTGCTGATCGCGCTCCTTCTCTATTGCTGGATGACCACGATCAACGCCGATTTCCCGGTCGAAGCGGCCGAGAAATGGAGCTGGGTCTGGAAAGCGCTCGTCTGGGCGATCTTCCTTCCGCTGACGCTTCGAACCAAGCTCCGCATCGAATCGCTGATCCTGATCATGCTCCTCTCGGCGGGAGCCATCGCGATCGCGGGCGGGATCAAGACCGCGGGCGGCGGCGGCGGCTATGGTGAACTGCAACTGCTGCTCAACGAGAATTACGGCCTGTACGAAGGCTCGATCATGTCGGCGGTCGGCATTTCGATCATCCCGCTGATCCTCTGGTACCGGCGCCACGGCACGATCTTCCCGCCCGATTGGCGCGTTTCGCTCTTCTGCTTCGCGCTGATCTTTGCCTGCGCGCTGCTGCCGATCGGCACGCAGGCGCGCACCGGCCTAGTCTGTCTGGTCGTCCTTGCCGTGCTGTCGCTGCGCTCCGTCAAGCATCGCTTTCTCTATGTCGCGGGCGCCGTCCTGCTGACGACGGCCGCCGTTCCCTTCCTGCCGCAGAGTTTTACCGCGCGCATGGAAACGATCCGCGACCACAAATCCGACCAGTCGGCCTCGACCCGCGTCGCGGTGTGGCAGTGGACCTGGGACTATGCGAAGGAGCATCCGTTCGGTGGCGGGTTCGAGGCCTATATCCAGAACCGCGTCCGTGTCGAAAAGGCCGGCGGCGCTTACGATCCCGACAAGCCGCAGGAATCCGAAACGACGGTCTATGAAGAGCATTCGCGCGCTTATCATTCGAGCTATTTCGAAATGCTCGGCGAACAGGGCTATCCCGGCCTTGCGCTGTGGTTGCTGCTCCACGGCGTCAGCCTCGTCCAGCTGGAGCGGCTCCGCCGCCGCTATATGAAGACGCGCCGCGCCGAAGAGCAATGGATCGCGCCGCTCGCGACCGCGCTCCAGCACGGGCATATCACCTATATGATCGGCTCGCTGTTCGTCGGCATCGCCTTCCAGCCCTTCATCTACATGATGCTCGCACTCGAAATGGGGCTTTCGACCTATGTCCGCCGCCGCGAGCAGGAGTCGGGCTGGCGCCCGCTGACCGCGCGGCCGGCGCAGGTTCCGGCGCGCCACGCCTTTCCGGATGCGCCTTGATCAGGGAACCATAGGCGGCGGCTGGGCGCTAATGTCCCATGCTCACTTCCACCCCCGCCGCGCGCCTGATCCATGTCGATGACAGCCTGCCGGGTATCGGCCGCGAGCGCATGGGCGACAGCTGGCGCTATCGCGACGCCAAGGGAAAGATCATTCGCGACGCCGACGAAGTCCGGCGCCTGAACGCCATAGCGCTGCCCCCGGCTTACGAAGACGCTTGGTTTTGCCCGGCCGCCAACGGCCACATCCTCGCCACCGGCTATGACGCCCGCGGGCGCAAGCAATATCGCTATCACCCGGATTTCCGTCTGGCGCAGGATGCCGACAAATATGACCGCTGCGCCGCCTTCGGCCATGCGCTGCCACTGCTCCGCGCGCGGCTCGAGGGCGATCTTGCGCGCCGCACGCTCTGTCAGGAGCGGATCGTCGGCGCGGTCGTGCGCCTGCTCGACCTCGCAGCGCTTCGCGTCGGCAACGAACAATATGTCGCCGCGAACAACAGCTTCGGCGCGACGACCTTGCGTCAGCGCCATGCGACGCTGTCGGGCCAGACGCTCCGCCTCAGCTACCGCGCCAAGGGCGGCGCGAAGAAGGACGTGACGATCAGCGACCGCAATCTGACGACGCTCGTCCGCCGTTTGCAGGATCTGCCGGGTCAGAAACTCTTCCAGTATCAGGATGGCGACATGCTCTCCGCCGTCGGCTCCGAAGAGGTCAACGCCTATATCCGCGACGCCATGGGCGATGCGTTCAGCGCGAAGCATTTCCGCACCTGGTCGGCCAGCGTCGAGGCTTATTCCTTCCTCTATGACGCGCCCGAACCGCCGACCCTGAAAGCGATGCTCGAACAGGTTGCCGACCGCCTCGGCAACACCCCGGCGATCGCGCGCAAGGCCTATGTCCACCCCGCGATGCTCGCCGCGGCGCAGGAACGCGGCGATTTCGCCGCGGCCGCCGGGCCGCTGCCGCGCGCGACCAAATATCTTTCGCGGTACGAACGCGGCTTTTTGACCTATCTGGAGCGCGCGCCCGACGCCGCGGCGTTGCTTCGCTCCGCCTGATCCGCCAAGAGGATTACGTGACTTTCTCCTTTCTTGCCGCTGCGCAGACCGCTGCGACCAAAGCCGCCGCGACGCTCGCGGTTCCGGCGAGCGATCCGCTCACCGACCTGCGTCATTATTGGGATGTCAGCGTCGCCTGGGTGAACAGCCACTGGCTGCAGATCGGCATCGCGATCGGCGCCGGCCTGCTCATCTATTTCCTGCTGTCGATGATCCGCACCTTTGCGCTCAAACATGCGCAGTCGGCCGAAGGCGATCTTTCACTGACCCACATCGCCGGGCGCGTGATCCACAAGACGAAATCGACCGTCATCGCGATCATCGCGATCCGCATGGTTGCGGGCTATGCGCAGCCGCCCGCCGCGATCATGCAGGTCATCCAGTTCGTCTTTACCGTCGCGGTAGTGTTGCAAGTCGCGATCTGGGTGCGCGAGATCATCCTCGGCCTGATCCAGCGCCGCGCCGCCGAGGGCAATAACGAGACGCTCAGCAATGCGATGGGGATCATCCGCCTGCTGATCAGCGTCGCGCTGTTCGCGGTCGCAACGATCGTCATCCTCGACAATATGGGGGTCAATGTCACCGGCCTGATCGCCGGACTCGGCATCGGCGGCATTGCGATTGGCCTGGCCGCGCAGGGCATATTCTCCGACCTGTTCGCGTCGCTCTCGATCATCTTCGACCGCCCGTTTCGCGTCGGCGAGACGATCAGATACGACACCAGCACCGCGACGGTCGAACGCATCGGGCTCAAGAGCACGCGGCTGCGCTCGGTCAACGGCGAGCTTCTCGTCATCTCGAACACCAATCTCCTTGCGAAGGAGATCACCAATTTCGCGCATCTGCACCGCCGCCGCGTGACCTTTGCGATCGGCGTCATCTATCAGACGACGCCCGCGATGCTGCGCGACCTGCCGGCGTTGCTAGAGGAACAGGTCAAGGCCGCGGGACAGGAGTTCATCCGCTCGAGCTTCGTTACGTTCGGCCCGTCGAGCCTCGATTTCGAGCTGCTCTTCGACGTCTTCACCGAAGAATTCGAGGCGGTGGTCGCGGCGCGAACCGAGGTCGCGATCCGCCTGTTCGAGGCGATGGCGAAAGCGGGCTATCAGTTCGCCTATCCGACGCAAACGACCTTCACGGCCGCGCCCGACGGCACGATGATCATGCCCTATGCCGAGTCTGCGAAGCCCAGGGCCAGCGCCGCAAAGACGGCCAAGCCCGGCTGACGCTACGGCGCCTTGGCGCGACCGCTAGGGCCTTGTGCAACGCGGCAAGACAGGCCTAGAACGCGCCCCGAACCAAATATCGAGGGGATGGAATATGGCCAGCATCACGCCGCAGGAACTGCAAACCAAAGTGGGCGAGCATCTGGGCACATCCGATTGGGTGCTGGTCGATCAGGAGATGATCAACAAATTCGCCGACGCCACCGGCGACCATCAGTTCATCCATATCGACGAGGAAAAGGCCAAGCTCACGCCGTTCGGCGGCACGATCGCTCACGGCTTCCTGACCCTGTCGCTGATGCCGATGCTCGGCCAGAGCACCGACGGCCCCAAGGTCGGCGGGGTGAAGATGGGCGTCAATTACGGTTGCAACAAAGTCCGCTTCCTGTCGCCCGTCCGCTCTGGCAAGCGCGTGCGCAGCCACATCAAGCTGCTCGAGCTGGAGGAAAAGCGCCCCGGCCAATGGCAGCAGACCAATGAGGTGACCGTCGAGATCGAGGGCGAGGAAAAGCCCGCCCTGATCGCCGAATGGATCAGCCAGTTTTTCGTTTGAATGACTCCCCTCCCGCTTGCGGGAGGGGTCGGGGGAGGGCCTGTTGGCCGCGACTGCCCTGACATGCCCCACCCGAACCCTCCCCTGAACGGGAGGGCTTAAGTAAGAAGGATCATCATCATGCGTGACGCCGTCATCGTTTCCACCGCCCGCACCCCGCTGACCAAGGCGGGACGCGGCTCGTTCAACAACACCCTTGCCCCGACGCTGGGCGCCCATGCGGTCCGCGCCGCGGTCGAGCGTGCCGGAGTCGAAGGCGGCGAGATCGACGATGTCGTCTTCGGCGCCGCGATGCAGCAGGGATCGCAGACGATGAACGTCGCGCGCCTCATCGCGCTGCGCGCTGGCCTGCCCGTCACCGTCCCCGGCATGTCGATCGACCGCCAATGCTCGTCGGGCCTGATGACGATCGCGACGGCCGCGAAGCAGATCATCGTCGACCGCCAGGACATCGCGGTGGCCGGCGGCATCGAGTCGATCTCGAAGGTCAGCGGCAGCGGCAAGGTGTTCATCGAGACCGACGCCGAGCTGATCGCGATGCACAAGGACACCTATATGCCGATGATCGGCACCGCAGAGGTCGTCGCCAAGCGTTACAATATCAGCCGCGAAGCGCAGGATGAATATTCGTTCCAGTCGCAGCAGCGCACCGCCGCCGCGCAGGCCGCGGGAAAATATGACGACGAGATCGTCGCCTGCAACGCGACCATGGCGGTCGTGAACAAGGAAACGAAGGAAGTCAGCTTCCAGGACGTCGTCGCGAACAAGGACGAGTGCAACCGTCCCGACACGACGCTCGAAGGCCTGCTCAGCCTGAAGCCGGTGATGGGCGAAGGCTTTTCGATCACCGCGGGTAACGCCAGCCAGCTCGCCGACGGCGCGTCAGCCGCAGTCCTGATGGAAGCCAAGGTCGCCGAAAAGAAGGGCCTTCAGCCGCTTGGCCGCTATGTCGGCATGGCGGTCGCGGGCACCGAGCCCGACGAAATGGGCATCGGCCCCGTCTTCGCGATCCCGAAGCTGCTCGAACGCTTCGACCTCAAGATGAGCGACATCGGCCTCTGGGAACTCAACGAAGCCTTTGCTGTGCAGGTCCTCTATTGCCGCGACACGCTCGGCATCCCGAACGAGCTGCTCAACGTCAACGGCGGCTCGATCTCGATCGGCCATCCCTTCGGCATGACCGGTGCGCGCTGCGTCGGCCACGCGCTGATCGAGGGCAAGCGCCGCGGCGTCAAATATGCCGTCGTCACCATGTGCATCGGCGGCGGCCAGGGTGCAGCGGGCCTGTTCGAGGTCTTCTGATTTGCGGCCCCTGTAAATGAGACTTCGCCATCCGCGTATCGAGCCGGTCGACCTGGACCGGCTCGATAGCGACCAGCGCGACGCGCTCGCGCCGTTTCTGGGCGGCGACGGCGGCAAGGTCGGCGGCGGCCGGGTGCTCAACATCTTCCGCACGCTCGCGCATGCGCCGAAGGCACTCACCGCCTTCCTCGGTTGGGGCAGTTATATCCTTTCGCGCCGCAACGCCTTGTCGGAACGCGACCGCGAACTCGTGATCCTGCGCACCGGCTATAACTGCCGTTCGGGTTATGAATGGACGCAGCACAAGCGCATCGGACTCGATAGCGGTCTCACCGCCGAAGAGATCGAACGCATCAAGGCGGGTCCCGACGCCGCGGGCTGGAGCGAGATCGACTGCGCGATGCTCCGCGCCACCGACGATCTCACCGCCGATCATTTCGTCAGCGACGCCAGCTGGGCAGCGCTTTCGCCGCTTGGCGACAAGGGCCGCATGGACCTGGTCATGACCGTCGGCCAATATACGCAAGTATCGATGATGCTGAACAGCTTCGGCATCCAGGTAGAAGACGGCTGGGAGGTCGACCCCGACCTCGAAGCATAGGACAAGGGAGAGACATATGGCCATCGGCATCATCGCCACGCTGCGCGTACAGGCGGGCAAGGAAGCAGAATTCGAAGGCGTCTTCGCGCAGCTGGCACCCGCGGTGCGCGCCAACGAGCCCGGCAACAGCTATTACAAGCTGTTCCGTACCGCCGACGCCGGGGTGTACAAGGTGCTCGAATGCTATGACGACGAAGCCGCGATCGCGGCGCACCGCGCGTCGGACCATTTCCGCTCGCTCGGCGCCCAACTCGGCCCCTGCCTCGCCGGCGCGCCGGAGATCGAGACGCTGCCCGCGGTCTGACGGGACTTCCCTTTCGCCTGCGGAAGAGGGGCTTTTTCTCTCGTCACCCCGGACCTGATCGGCGATTATCCCACTGGGACAAGGAATGGGTGTTCCCCCGCGAAGGCGGGGGTCCCGCGACAAGGAAAGGCGCGCGTGCGGCAGCGCGCCCTTCGACGCTTCGCGTCGAAGCTGGACCCCCGCCTTCGCGGGGGAACACATAGTTGCTCCAATGGGATATATCCGGACTTGATCCGGGGTCCATCACGTCAGGGGCTGCGGTGGATCGCGGATCAAGTGCGGGATGACGAGCGGCTGAAAGCCGCGGCAATCGGCAAGTCGGCGGCAAACGACCGAAAGGCGATGGCAATTTCGTCGTCACCCGACTTCCGCAATCTCTCCTGCCCGGTCGCCCAGCAGATATCGCGGCCCGGCGCCGCGCTGCGATGCCTTGTCCCCACGGTTGTAGAGCCCGCATTTCTTCAGCGACAGGCACCCGCATCCGATGCAATTGCCCAACAGTCGCGCGTCCGTTCGAGCGCCGCGATCTGCGCTTCGATCCGCGCGTGCAGCCCGGTGCTGATCCGCGCCCAGTCCGCGGCATTGGGATTGCGACCAGCGGGAAGCCGGGCCAGTTCGGCACCGATTTCCTCCAGGCTCAATCCCATCTGCTGCGCGATCAGGATGAACGACACGCGGCGGATGTCGGCGCGCAGGAACCGCCGCTGCCCGCCGCGCGTGCGCAGCGCCTCGATCAGCCCCTTGGCTTCATAAAAGCGGATCGCCGACACCGCGACCCCGGTGCGCGCGGCAAGGTCCCCGATAGCGATCAGGTCGGTGCGATGCATGGCTGCTCCTTGCCATTCCCGTCTTCGTCATCGCGAGGAGCGAAGACTCTGCTTGATCTAAACCTCACTTGAGCTTTCATAACCCGCTGCGTCAACCCGAATCAGGAGCTTATCCGTGACGCACGCCTTCATCGAGCATGTTAATCTGACCGTCAGCGATCCCGACCGCACCGCCGGGCTATTGTCGGCAATCTTTGGCTGGCACGAGCGCTGGCGCGGTCCCGCGCGCGACGGCGGCCGCACGATCCACCTCGGCAGCGACACCGCCTATGTCGCGCTCTATACCGGCCCCGACGGGCAGCATGACGACGCGCGCTATGCCAAGGGCGAACCGCTCAACCATGTTGGCGTTCAGGTCGACGATCTCGACACGGTCGAAATGCGCGTGAAGGCGGTCGGCCTCACCCCCTTCAGCCACGGCGATTACGAACCCGGCCGCCGCTTCTATTTCTTCGATCCCGACGGCATCGAATATGAAGTTGTCAGCTATGCGGAGCCGCGCCCGCGCTGAAAGGCGCAACGTCCTGGTTCGTCAGGCGTTCTTCCTTCATCGGGGGGCCGACAAGGAGTCTCGACCGATGACCGACGATATTAAGAAAAGCTTCTGGAAGGCGCTCGACGCCAGCCCCTATGTGATGATTGGCCTGACCGGCGAGCGGGATCATCACATCCCCATGAATGCGCAGCTCGACAAGGATGCCGACAGCGCGGTCTGGTTCTTCACTGCCACCGACAATCATCTGTCGGGCGGCGGCCCCGCGATGGCCCAATTCGCGTCGAAGGGGCATGACCTGTTCGCCTGTATCTCGGGCACGCTGCGCCATGAACAGGACCGCGCGGTGCTCGACAAGCTGTGGAACAATGGCATCGCCGCCTGGTACGAAGGCGGCAAGGATGATCCCAAGCTCGTCCTTCTGCGCTTCGACCTCGACGATGCCGAAATCTGGACCGCGGATCCGGGCATCAAGGGGATTTTCAAGCTGATGACCGGGATGACCATGAAGGACGGCGACCTCGGCAAGCATGCAGAGGTAGCGCTGTAATCATCCTCGCTGTGGCGAAGCCGTAGGAAGGTGGGGGCCGCCGTAATCCCCGCTCCCACGCTTCGTCGCAGCGTCGATCAGCACCGGCAGCACGCGCCGCGATGCCTCAATGCGACGGCGCGATCTGCCCCTCGCGAAACTCGAACCCGCCCTCGCGGTCGCGCGCCAGCAGCGCGGGTCCGTCGAGGTAGACCCATCGCGCCCGTTGCGCAAGGACAAAGGCCGGCGCGATGGCAAGACTGGTGCACAGCATGCACCCGACCATGATCGACAGCCCCGCCGCATCGGCCGCGTCGGCGAGCCGCAGCGCTTCGGTCAGCCCGCCCGCTTTGTCGAGCTTGATGTTCACGCCGTCGTAAAAAGGCCCGATCCGCGCGACGTCGGCCGCGGTGTGACAGCTTTCGTCGGCGACAAACGGGATGGGCGCATAGAGCGGATCGAGCAACGCGTCGGCGCCGACCGGCACGGGCTGCTCGATCATCTCGACTCCCATGTCGGCGAGCGCTTCGGCCTCGCTCAAAATATCGATCTGTCCCCAGCTTTCGTTGGCATCGACGATCAGCCGGGCGTTGGGCGCGCCCTTGCGCACGCCCGCGACGCGCAGTCGGTCGCCGTCGCCGGTCAGCTTGATCTTGAGCAGATGATAGCCGTCGGCCTCCGCCGTCGCTGCCGCCTCGGCCATCGCGCCCGGCGTGGCCAGCGAGATGGTGTAGGCGGTCGTGCGCGCGGTCGGCGCGCCGTCGCATCCCGCAAGCTGCCACAGCCGCAAGCCGCGCTGCTTCGCCTCCAGATCCCAGAGCGCACAATCGAGAGCATTGCGCGCTGCGCCAGGCGCCATGATCTCCTGCACCGCAGCACGCGCCTCGGCCGCGCCAAGCTCGGCAATATGCGCGGCCGCATGCAATATCTGGTCACGACATCCCGCGGCGTCTTCGCCAAGATAATAGAGCGGCGTCCCCTCGCCGCGCCCGATCGCGCCTCCGTCGCCCTGGGCGCCCCCTATTTCGGCGACGATCACATCGACATGGTCTTTCGCGCCGCGGCTGATGACGAACTGCCCGTCGACAGGCCAACGCTCGACGCGCACGCTTTTCAGTTGGATAGCCATGACGCGATCATAGGCGAAGACCGCGATCCGGCAATATCGGCTTTACGGTTAGAGCGCCCAAAGCGCGCCGTCAAAACCCTACCCGCCGTTGGCGCGGATCCATTTCTCGACCACCGGCGCGATATCCTCGCGCCATTTGCGGCCGTTGAAAATGCCGTAATGGCCGACCGTCTTGGCCATCAGATATTTCTTCTTCTCGGTGGGCAGCGACGCGGTCAGCGTCAGTGCGGCCTTGGTCTGGCCGATCCCCGAAATATCGTCGCGCTCGCCCTCGATCGCCAGGATCGCGATGTCTTCGATCTTGGAGAGGTCGACCGGCTTGCCGCGATGGAGCATCTCGCCCTTAGGCAGCGCATGGCGCTGGAACACGACGTCGACCGTCTGGAGATAGAATTCGGCGGTCATGTCGCAGACCGCGCGATACTCGTCGTAAAATTCCTTGGTCTTGTCGGCGCTCTCGCCGTCGCCGTCGACCAGATGCTTGAACATCGACCAGTGGCTCATCATGTGATTGCCAAGGTTCATCGACATGAAGCCCGCGAGTTGCAGGAACCCCGGATACACCCGCCGTCCGGCACCCGGATACCAGGCGGGAACGGTGACGATGACATTTTCCTGGAACCAGGCGTGCGGGCGCGTCATCGCGTGCTGGTTGACTGCGGTCGGCGCCTTGCGCGTATCGATCGGCCCGCCCATCATCGTCAGCGTCTTGGGGCGGCACTTGTGCTTGTCGGCCGCCATGATCGCCGCGGCGGCCAGGCTCGGCACCGAGGGCTGGCACACGGCGAGCATATGCGCGCCCGGCCCGATATGCTCCATCCAGCCGATCAGATAGTCGATATAGTCGTCGAGATCGAACTTGCCGGCTTCGAGCGGGACGTTGCGCGCGTCGCGCCAGTCGGTGATCCACACGTCATGGTCGGGGATCATGCGCTCGACCGTGCCGCGCAACAGCGTTGCGTAATGGCCCGACATCGGCGCAACGATCAGCAGCTTGGGTTTGCCGGCCGCCCCCTTGTGCGTGAAATGCTTGAGCTGGCCAAAGGGCTTGCGCGCTTCGACCTTCTCGGTGACCCGCACCGTTTCGCCTTCGACCTCGGCCTCGTACAGCTCGAACCCCGGTTTGCCGCGCGGCGCCGAGGCATGCGCGAACACTTCGAGCGCCGAGGCGAACATCGGGCTGCCACCGAAATAGCCGAGCGGGTTTGCGGGATGCTGGATCACCTGCGCCCCCGCCGTCGCCAGCGCGCTCGCCCCCGCGAGCCAGCTCTTCTGCATTTCAAAGGCGTGATACAGCATTCTGGTGTCCTTGCGTCCTGTCGGGCGCTCTCGCGGCAACCCTGCTTGAACGCCAGTCTAGGGAAACGCTGTCATTGTGCAATGCATCAAAATTGTTGCGTGCGCAGTTTGTCGCTATTATTCCGGGACAGCGGGCGCAGGTGCGGCCCCTGGAGTGAATATGTCTGAGATTGCGGGCAACCGCTAACATCCCGGCGAAAGGGATGGCGCAAGCGTTGCGAGCCACCGGGTTCGCGCGCCTCTTGTTGCTGAACAATCTCGGACAATTTCCCATGAATATCTCGAAATCGGAACAGCGCGTCCTGCACGTGCTGGCGCAGGGCGGTATGATCCGTCACCGGCGCGGCGAAGACGGCCGCCTGATCGAAGCGCTCTGCTTCACCCGCGACGGCCATATTCTCGACAGCGGCGGCCTCGGCCTTTTCCAGCGCCTGCGCCGCAGCGGCTTCATCGCGTCGCAAGCGGGCGCGCCGTATCGCATCACCCAGGCGGGGCTGCGTGCGGTGCGCGCGCAACTCGACAACCGCTGAAACGGGGGGAGCGCGGGCCGATGTCCGCGCTCCTTTCGACAGTTCAGCTTCATGGCGCTTGAAGCCTCACGCCATTCTGCGCCGTTGAGCGGCATCGGTACGCCTGCTAGGGCCGTCGGCGATGGCGACCAAATCAGACAAAACCGCTCCGCCGCGCAAGCTGTCCAGCCTGCGCATGGTCTGGCACTATGCGAGCAAATATCCGCTGCAGCTGCTCATCGCGGCGGTCGCGCTCGGCATCGCGGCGTTCGCGACGCTCGCGATCCCCTATCAATTCAAGGAAATGATCGACTCGGGCTTCGTCGCCGGCGGCGGCGATGTCAGCCCGCATTTCCGTTTCTTCTATGTCATCGTCGTGCTTCTGGCCGTCGCGACCGCGTTCCGCTTCTATTTCGTCAGCTGGCTGGGCGAGCGCACCGTCGCCGATATCCGCCAGGCGGTTCAGCGCAACCTGCTGCGTCTGGCGCCCGGGTTCTTTGAGGAAAACCGTCCGTCAGAGATCGCCTCGCGCATGACGTCGGACACCTCGATCATCGAACAGACCGTCGGCACCACCGTGTCGGTCGCGCTTCGCAACACGGTGATGGGGATCGGCGGCATCGTCTATCTCTTCTCGCTTTCGCCCAAACTCACCGCCGGCATCTTGCTCGGCATTCCGGTGATCATCATGCCGATCGTCCTGCTCGGTCGTCGCTTGCAGAATGTGTCGCGGACCAGCCAGGACCGCGTCGCCGACATCGGTGCGACCACCGCCGAACAATTGGGCGCGATGAAGATCGTCCAGGCTTTCGGGCAGGAAGCGCGCGAAGCCGAGCGCTTCTCCACCGCGGTCGAGGCCAATTTCGCGACCGCCAAGCGCCGCATCCGCCTCCGCGCGACGATGACCGCGATCGTCATCGGGCTGCTGTTCGGCGCGATCACGACCTTGCTCTGGTATGGCGCGGCAGGGGTCGCGGCTGGGACGATCACCGGCGGAACGATCGCCGCTTTCGTGCTCACCGGCGGCCTGGTCGCGGGCGCATTCGGCGCCCTCACCGAAGTCTATGGCGACCTGCTGCGTGCGGCAGGCGCCGCCGAACGCCTCAACGAATTGCTCAGCGCCGAGCCGAGCATCGCGCCCCCGGCCACCCCGCGCGCGCTTCCCGTACCCGCGATGGGGACGCTCGAGTTCGACCATGTCGAATTCCGCTATCCGACGCGTCCCGACGCGCCTGCGCTGCACGATTTCAGCCTGGCGATCCGCCCGCGCGAGACCGTCGCCATCGTTGGCTCCTCGGGCGCCGGCAAGTCGACGCTTTTCCAGCTCGCCGAGCGCTTCTACGACCCGCAGGGCGGTCAGATCCGCCTCGACGGCGTACCGCTGCCCGAACTCGATCCCGCCGATCTTCGCGCCCGTATCGCGATGGTACCGCAAGAGACGGTGATTTTCGCCGCCTCGGCGCGAGACAATCTTCGCTATGGCAATTGGCTCGCGACCGATGACGAGCTGTGGGAAGCCGCCCGCGCAGCGAACGCCGAGGAATTTATCCGCAAGCTGCCCGACGGTCTCGATACCTTCATGGGCGAAGGCGGCGCGCGTCTGTCGGGCGGCCAGCGTCAGCGGCTTGCGATCGCGCGCGCACTGCTCCGCCGCGCGCCGCTTCTCCTGCTCGACGAAGCGACGTCGGCGCTCGACGCCGAATCCGAAAAGCTCGTCCAGGACGCGCTCGAAACGCTGATGCACGACCGCACCACGATCGTCATCGCGCACCGCCTCGCGACCGTGCGCGCCGCCGACCGCATCATCGTGATGGACGACGGCCGCATCGTCGAAGAGGGCAAGCACGACGAACTCGTCGCCGCCGACGGCCTTTACGCTCGCCTCGCGCGCCTGCAATTTCAGGACAATCTCGCCGCCGCCTGACCGCTACCCTTCGAAGGACGCTCCGCCATGCTCTACGATTTCACCGTTCCCGCCTACATCAACGGCCTGCGCTCGCTGTCGGGCCAGCTCGCCAAGGCGCTTGCGTGGGGCGCGGACAATGGCGTCGGCGAACTCCAGTTCGTCGTGGCACGGCTTGCACCCGACATGTTCCCGCTCGCGGCGCAGGTACGCTCGTCGTGCAGCCAGGCAATCCAGGCCGCGACGCGCCTCGGCGCCCCGGGCGCCCCCGACCTGAGCGAGGATGCGACCGACTTTGCCGGATTTCAGGCGCAAATCGCCGCGACGCTCGCCTGGCTGGACGGCCTCGACCGCGCGGCGCTCGACAGCGATCCCGATCGCATGGTCCGCTTCGATCTGCCGAACGGCATGGCCTTCGACATGAGCGCCGCAACCTATGTCCGCGACTGGGCGCAGCCGCAATATTACTTCCACCTCGTCGCCGCCTACGCGATCCTGCGCCATATGGGCGTCCCGCTCGGCAAGGCCGATTATGTGGGCTATATGCTGCAATATCTGCGGCCGGGGACGGCGCCGGCCTGACGGACGACCGAGCCGAGGTCCGCTGACGACCAGAACGCGACATTTATGGCATCGTCATCCTGAACTTGTTTCAGGATCCATGGGCTGCCGTTTCCTTCGACACAGCGCGAAAGGAGAGGTCAGGCCATGGATGCTGAAACAAGTTCAGCATGACGATATTGGAGGACGGCTTCCCACGCCGCTCCCGTCACCCGCTGCCGATTCTGATGTGTTCCCCGGCGAAGGCCGGGGTCCAGTGCATGCTCGCGCAACGTCGGCTCTCCAACGCCCTGGGCCCCGGCCTTCGCCGGGGAACACGCCCGTCGGGTGACCGTCCGCCCCCCATCCCAAAGCCACCGCTCTGTGTTGATCCACTTCCAATGGCAGGAAACGGCCGGTGGCGACGTTCCCTATCATCGTCATCCTGAACTTGTTTCAGGATCCATGGCTTGCCGTTTCGTTCGACGTGGCGCGAAATGAGAGGTCCGGCCATGGATGCTGAAACAAGTTCAGCATGACGATATTGGAGGACGGCTTCCCACGCCGTTCCCGTCATCCCGCTCGATCCTCGTCATCCCGCTCTATCCTCGTCATCCCGGACTTGATCCGGGATCCATGACGACATCGGTTGCTTGGACCCCGGAACCGTCGAGGGCGACGAAGCGAGAACGTCCGCCTCCCACCCCGACCGATCGGCAGCTCAGATCATGCCGCCATATTGGTGAATGCCCGGAAAGGCGATTTTCGCTCCGCCGTTCCGGCGGATCGCGCCGATCGCTTCGTCGACGCGCAGATAGCGCGCCCGCGCCTCGGGTTCGAACATCAGGGTCGGCACATCGGTTCGTTCGGATGCAACCTTCACCAGCTGACCCAGCTGCGCCAGGTCGACGGCCTCGCCATTCCAGCGGATCGTGTCCGCGGTGTCGATCGTCACCCTATTCTCGTCGAGCACGCTTCCCGGATCGACCGTTCCGGCCGGCAGCGTGATATCGACGCTGTGCGTCGGCGGCGGGATCGTGATGATCAGCATCACCAGCATGACGAGCATCACGTCGATCAGCGGCGTCGTGTTGATTTCGGGATCGCCATTGGGGTCGGCCCGGAAAATGCTGCGGTGAAACTGGCTGCGGCGTTTACGCATCGTCTCTCTCCCCTGTCGAGCGGGGATGACGCTTGCAATCGCGAGCGCCGGCCCCGCGTTGATGACCGGCCCTTCTCATTTCGGCGCGGCCTTCATTGTTATGGTATAACATTTTGCGTGCGAGGCAAACAAAAAGCGCGCCATCGACGGCGCGCTGCCAAAAAGAAAGGGCGGCACCTTTCGGTACCGCCCCTCTTTGTCTTCCAACCCGAACCGGGCAGGAAATCGCTTACATGCCCGAACCCGGACCGTATTTGATTTCCACGCGACGGTTCTGGTCGTTGCGGACGCCGTCGGCGGTCGCAACGGCCGGGCGCGATTCGCCGAACGCTTCGGTCGAGAACGACCCGTCCGAGATGCCGCGAGCCGACATATAGCTGCGAACTGCCGTGTTACGACGTTCCGACAGGCCGACGTTGTACTTGGCCGAACCCGAACGGTCAGCGTGACCGGCGAGCCAGACCTGCGTACCCGTGCAACCACGGTTGTAGGCGCTGATCGCGTTGTCGAGCGTTGCAGCCGCTTCCGGCGTGATGTTCGACTGATCCCAGTCGAAGTACACGATGTACGGCCCGGGCTCGCATACTGCAACCGGCGGAGGCGGCGGCGGCGGGGGCGGCGGGGGCGGCGGAGGCGGCGGAGGCGGAGCCGGCGGCGGTGCCGGTTCTGCGCCACCGAAGTTATAGGTCAGCGTGCCCAGGATCGAGTGCGACCGGAAGCGCGTCGAAACGTCGCGACCGAGCTGGTCGACCAGGTCGAGGTTGCTGGCGTTGAAGAAACGATACTTCAGGCCAACGTCCCAGTTCTTGGTCAGCGGAGCGCGAACGCCCGCGATGGCCTGCCAGGCGAAACCGGTATCCGAATCGTCAAGGAACGCACCGGCATAGACCGGCTCGACCGAAACGCGAGCGACACCGGCACCACCGCCGACGAAGCCTTGCAGCCCGTCATCGTCACCGAAGTCGAGCAGACCGTTGACCATGAAGCTGAGCGCGTTCGAATCGCCGTTCAGGTTCACTGCACCGGTACGGAGCGCACCAGCGCCGTTGACGCTCTGCGGAATGCCCGGAGTGGTGAAGGTACCCGACGTGATGTCGGCTTCCTTGTAGCCGACTTCGACTTCCGCACGGAAACCACCGAAGTCGTACCCGACGGTACCTTCGAAGTCATAACCCTTGCGGTGATCGAGCGAACCGGCATTGTCGACCGTTCCGATGTCGAGATCGAGATCTTCGACGATCATGACACCACCACCAACTCCGACATACCAGGAGTTGTCGCGCGCCAGTGCTGGCGACGCCAGGGCGGTGGAGGCCAACGCCATTGCGACGGCAAGCTTCCTCATAGTAGATTCCCCTTTCAATTGAGATTTACGTCTCGTCAGACGTCCTACCCAAGCCTTTGGTTCCGTGCAAGCGAACAAATCGCCGATCTGTTGCCAAAAAGCCGCACTTTCAGCGCGAAGATAGTGAAAATCAGCCTAAAATCAGAAGGCCCTGCGCCTCCAGGAGCAGAATCAGCGCGGCGATGACTGATCGGGCTTCGGAATCAATTGTGACACCGCCCGCCGGGCTCGCAATCGCCGCCGGAGCGACCCAGTTGCCAGCATGATAGCGCATCCACGCGCCATCCGATAGCCGGATCAGTCGCAGCCCCGGTCGCGGCGGCACGAAGCGCCACCCGCCCTCGCTCCGGATGGCCAGCATGTCGTCCCGACCGGCCCAGGCGCCGGTCGCGCCAGCGCCGACCAACCAGCATTGCCCCGGCGCGGCTGACGATGGAGGCGCCGCGATCGGGCCACCCTCGATCGCGGCATGGACGAGCGCGTCGAGCAGCGTCAGCGCTTCGTTGTGCGTGACCTCCTTCTGCGCCTGCGCCGTCGCCAGCAAAGGCAAGGAAAAACGGGCGGTTTTTGGCATGTCCGTCATGGTAGGTCTCCTATGTAAGCGGCAGGACAAGCGGCGACGAAAGCGCAAAGTCGCCGACCTGCCGGATGGCGAGCATATGCCCCGGCGCCAGCGCAGCGATCGCGACGGACGCCAGGGAAAACGTCGGCGCCATGGTCTCCCATGGCCCGATCCCCGGCACCGGCGGGACAAGCTCGATGCGCCACGCCTCGCGGCTTTCTCCGAACGGCACGTCGACCTCGTCACGCCACCCCGTGTCGGCGCGACTGCGCCGGATCCACACGGCGACGCCGCCGAGGCCATCGGGACGCAGTTCCCCGTGCACCGGCGCCAGCGGGCGAAGCGCCCGGCCGGCCGGGGCAATCGCGATCTCGCGAACCTCGGTCTCGCCGCGCGAGGCCCATTGCAGGTCGGCGCCCCCGCTCTCGGCAAGCCGCGCGAGGTCGTCGGGAAGCGCGAGCAAGGCTGGATCGCCGAGCAGGACGAAAGGCGTGTCGACGCCGTGCGCGCCGCTGTCGGTCCCGCGGCGTCCGCGAAGCAGGTGCGACAATCGCCACCGGCGCGGCGCGACCATTTCCGCGCGGCCGAATTGGACCAGCTCGTCGCCCAGCATCGCCATATTGGCACCCGCCAGAAGCGCGAAATCATCGACGGATTCGAGTGTCATCGACGGATTGATCAGCGCGACGATCGCATCGTTCGCCGTGTCGAAAAGATGGCTGCTCCCCGCGGCGAGCGGCGCGACGAGCGCCCCCAGTGCAGCCGCGGGTCGCGCATGGCCTGCCGCGACGGGCTCGGCCTCCGCCGCGGGCCGGATCCAGATATCGGCGCCGCGCCAGCCGTCGTTGCTCCCCGCTGCCGCCACCAGCAGGCGCGGCGCCGACGCCGGGGCCGCGTCCAGCCCCGGAAGATCGAAGATCGCGGCCGTCGCTTCGGCATCGGGCCAGTCGGGCGCGCTCACCGCACGCCCGGGATCGGTATCGACCGGTTCGGCAGCAACAGGCTGATATCGCTGCAATTCGATCGACAGGCCTGTGTCGCGAATGGTCCGCGAGGCCAGCCGCCAGCGGCTTCCGTCGACCGATGCGACGGTGCGGCCGACGGGCAGCGCCAAAGCCGCCAGGTCGACCGTCCAGACCACCGTCTCGCGCCCGTCGGCCGCCGCGACCGCCAGCGTCTGCGCCAGCGCGCGCGCCGATCCGGCCGACAGCACCGAGGGCAGGTCGATCCGCTCCTCGCGCACCCCGCCGCCCGCGACCTGCGCCGTCTGCTGGCCCAGCTGATAGTCGCGCTCGGGCTCGTAATGGCGCAGCCGGATCGTCCCCGGCAGCGCCGACAGCGGCGCGCGCCGCTGTTCGATGCGGTCGGCGGCCGCCGGCATCCGCCGCGCTTCGGCAAAGCCCGCAAGCGCCACCGGGTCGCCGTCCGCCGGCATCAGGCACCAGCCATCGGGACCGCTCGCCAGCCGCACGCTGTCGGCATCGAACAGCGGCGCCAGCGCGTCGCGCACCCGGTCGCCCGACGCGGCATAGCCGACCAGCGGCCAGCGCCCCGAACACCGCGCGCTTTCGCCGAGCAGGTCATTGCCGATGACCCCCGCATCGACGCTGCCACCGTCGGCTTCGACCTCGAACGTCAGCGACGGGATGCGATTGCCGAAATTCGCCAGCTCCAGCTCCTCGAACACGGCATAGGCCAGCCCGCGAAACGCGCTCGCCGAGTCCATCCCGACCGCCGCCGCGATCAGCGGGTCGGCCGCCTGATCCTCGCTTCCGTCGTACCAGCGAAAGGTGCAGCGCTCGCTGAAGCGGCCGCTCGACCCGCGGAGCAGATTGCCGTCGGCCCAGATCCGCCGGATCGCGCCGACGCGCCGCGACGACAGCGCGACCGCGAACGAGGCCGCATAGCTGAATTCGGTGGTCGACGGCCGCCCCTTGCCGCCGCCACGCTTGTTCCGCCGCTCGATCAGGTCGGTCGCCCAGATCACGCTCCCCGCGACGCGCATCGTCCCGAACAGCCTGGGGATCTGCTGGCCATAGGTCGACGCCTGGATCTTCAGATCGGCCAGCCGCGGCCCTTCGCGCCCCTTGGGCTTGAAGAGCTGGGCGTCGATCTGTTGCCCCGCATAGGCACCGATCGCCGCGCCGACCGGCCCGCCGACGATCCCGCCGACGACCGTGAGCACCAACGTCGCCATGATTTTCCCCTTATCTTGCAATCCGAAAGCGCGGCGCGGCGCGCCACATCTCGTCGATCGGCACCGCGACCACGCATCGCAAACCCGCATGGGCATGGATCACCCGATCCGGGCCGCGCAGCCCCAGGTGAAACTGCCCCGCCGGGAACCGGATCATCGCGACGTCGCCGACGCATGCCGCGCCCGTCGCCGCCACAAATCCCGCCGCGGCCAGCCCGCGCTCGATCCGCTCGCGCGCCCATCCGCGCAGCGGATATCCCGACGGCGCCGTCACCTCGCGCCCCGCCGCCGCATAGGCGGCCGCCACCAATCCGACGCAGTCGAGCCCGCCCGCCGCGTCGCGCCCCTGCACCCGGAACCGCGCCCCGACCATCGCCTGCGCGGCGGCAAAGGCCCGCGCGCCCATATCCTCATCCACCCGGATAGCGCGTCAGCAGGTCATTCCCCGGCAGATGCGCCTCGCCGCGAAAATTCACCGCATTGCCGAACCGCTCGCGGCATGTGGCAAGCTGCTTGTCACACCCTTCGATCAGCCGCACGCGCACCGGCAACGCCGCCATCCGCGGCGGCATCTCGGCCAGCGTCAGCACCGCGCCCGCTGCGCCGACGACCGGGCTCGCCAGCCCCGACGCCGCGCCCTCCATCCACATCAGCTCGCCGAACGCCATCGTGCCCGTCGGAACTGCATGGTCGAGCGTCACCGACCGCCCCGAGATCGCGACCACGCGCCGCCGGTGCGTGCGCGGCGTCAGGTCGACGCGGCACGCCCGGTCGCCCAGCATCGCGCGGCACGAGGGCGAGGTCGCGGGGCATACCGGCCGGTCGAGCAACCGCGTGACGCCTTGCAGCTCGGCCGCGAACGCCGCCCCGCGCCGCTCGATCGCGCCCAGCGATCCGCGCGCGACCACCACCGGCGCGCGCTCCGGCGCGGTCCAGTCGGTCACGAACAGCTCGAGCTCGGCGCCGTCCCAGCGCCCCGCCTCCAGGTCGCCTGCCGCAATCGCATCGCTTGCGATCGCGCCTTCGATATCCATCGTCTGCGCATCCAGGCTATCGCTCGTCTCGATCGCCGACGGCTTCACGCCCGCGCGCTCGGCCGACAACGACACGTTGCAGGTTTCGCTCAGCGACAGGATGAACTCGTCGCGGCTGCGCTGCGATATTTCGCGCTTCGACCGCTTGGTCTTGACCAGCAATCGCGCTTTTCCACTCATCACCACCAGATCCATATCGCCCGCCTCCCAAAGCGTTCGGGCCGGAACACCCTCCCGCAACGGAAGGGCGCCGGCCCGAATCGCAATTCTTCATGATGTGATACTTGTGGCGTTTATGTAGTTTGCAAACCCACGGTTCAACCGAGTGCGACGCGAACGGCGGCAATCAGCCCCGCAACGAATGATCCGGCGACGATTGCGGTCGCGAGCCAATATTCGACCGCGACGGCGTGATCTTTCCAGTTTGGTTCAGGGGGCATGTTGCAAGAATGGCACACCCCGATTTTGTAGGAAAGGCTCAGGCTGGCGGGGCGAAAGTCCAAGCGCACAGCTTGTTGCCGTCCAGATCGCGGAAGTAGGCGAAGAACGAACCGCCGCCGCGATCACCGGGCGCGCCGTCGTCGGTGCCGCCAAGTTCGAGCGCCTTTGCGTAGAAGTCGGCAACTTCCTTTTGGCTGTTGAAGGCGAAGCCCACCATCGTCCCGTTGCCGACCGTAGCGGGCGCGCCATCGAAGGGCGTCACGACTGCAAACCATCCGTCAGCGATACTGCCAAAGAAGCTGCCGCCGCCGGGATTGTCGAAGAGCTTGCTCCACCCGATACTGCCTAGAAGGGCCTCATAGAACGGAATGGCACGGCCAAGGTCATTCGATCCTACGCTTGCATATAGTTGCATGGCTTATCTCCTCTCGGCGCCTGTCTGGCACGATGAAAGAGGGGACGCAACGGCGGCGCTACTTTGCCTTGTCGGGCACCGGCTTGCGCTTCACCAGCTTCCCTAGGCGCTCATCGAAGCGCTTGGGGTCGTCGTCGGTCTCAAGGTCGCGGGCGGCTTCCTTGAACTTGTCCAGTTGACTCTTGTCCGTCGTGAGCTTTGCCATGGTAACATGTACCTCTGCTTTATTGATGAGTCGGGCCATATCCCGTCCAAAGGCTCGCCCAAGGTCCGCTATTTCGTCATTGCTGCTCTTATCATACCTGAAAGCCAATGGCAGGAGATTTCCAGGGAGTTCGAAGCAGCAAAACGGCGCTTCAAGGTTGAAGGCGAAATTAAATGGCAATTTTTCGGCCCTGACAACACATCTAAGGGGAACTGCCTACTGCACCTCTCATTCGACGAGAGGTCGAAACTCCGCAATCAGCTTCTCGCATCCATCACCAAACGCAAGTCATGCAGGATCGTGGCCACCAAGTCGGAAATGGCTAAAGCGTGGCAGCAAGGCTACATCAAATCGAAGATGGATGTTTATCATTACACGTACAAACAGACGCTGGAGCGCGTGAATTACTTTTTACAGGACATGTCAAAGGTGACAGGCGACTTCCAACGCGGACTTGTCGTTTGTGATCACCGTGGGAAAGATGATGACAGAGCGTTTCGCGATTATCACGCTGTCATTACCGAGAAAGAATCTGCGTACACGTCGAGGTTCGAACATTTCGTGGAGCGTGTCATGCTTACAGAGAGCCATCATAGCGTAGGCATTCAACTCGTGGACCTCTGTGCTGGCGCCATAGGCCATGCATTCAATCACGATAAGATGAGTTGGATCGACACGCTGCGACCGAATATCCGCGCGCATCCGCAGAAAGGAATCGACGGATTTGGGCTAGTTCACTGGCCAAAATAGGCTGCCGGGTGGGGAAGGAATTTCACCTTCCCCGCGACGCTACGCTGCGTCCCCGGGCGCTAATTTATATAATTGAATTGGCACCATAAATCAAGGGTAGGCCCTTGAATCAACCCACTGATAAGTGGCCCAAAGTAACTGGCTAAGTTTTCTTTTTTAGCCTCACGTCGCGAATGCCCTTCAATTCGAACTGATGCCCGACCGGCTTAGGCGTCGGCGCTGTCGTTAGCTGGTTGATAGGTCAGGCGCTTGCCAACGATACCGCGCATGGCGTGGGCAGCCCGACCGCGATCATCAATGCCGTTCGCCTGACGGGTGTTGTAGCGAAACTCGAACTCGGCAAGGTAGCGGTGCAGATGCTGCTCGCCACAGTGCTGGTAAACGCCCTTCATACCGCGCTTGAAAATCGAGAACGCGCCTTCCACGGTGTTGGTGTGGATCGTGCGGTCCTTGTAATCGACGTACTGGCGGGCGCCGTGGAGCGTCGTGCCATGCTCGGCAAACTCGCGGCCGATCTTCTTGTACATCTTGGCTTCGTCCGTCATCAAACGGGCTTCGCGGGCAATGTTGTTCAGGACGATCGGGTGGACCTCGTCGGCGCGGAACTTGTCGAACGTGAACGAGCGCATGGTGCCGCTCTCGCGGTCCACCAGCGCCAGAACGCCGAACTTGTGGGCCGTACCAGCCTTCGCGCCGCGACGGCCTTCCTTGACGCCGAAATACGTCTCATCGACCTCGACAGCGCCGCCGCCCGAACCGAACGGGGCGGCAAGGTCACCGGAGCGCATGGCTTCACGGATACGGTGAGCAAGGAACCAAGCGGTCTTGTACTGGACCTCAAGGATGCGGCCAAGCTGGTGGGCGCTGATGCCCTTCTTGCTCGACGCGATAAGGTGGACGGCCTGTAGCATCTTATGCAGCGGCATGCGGGCATGCTCGAAAACGGTGCCGACCTTCACGGTGAACTGCTTGCGGCACTCGCCACACTTTTTGAGGCCGTGACGGAGCGCGCCTTCCGGCGTTTTCAGGGTCGGCTTGCCGCGAACGCCCGACAGGTCATAGACCCGACCACCGATCACACCGCAATGCGGGCAGACGACGCCGTCAGCCCAAACGATGCTTTCCAGATGCTCGAAGGCCTTGGCTTCGTCGTGGAAGTAGGGGGAAGAAAGAACCGACATGGTGAATGCTCCGTTTGATGAGCATTCTCTAGCAGTTTACCGTGGGTGTGTAAAGTACATAAACGCGATACTTGTGCCATAACAGCGTGACGATGTCAAGCCATTTTAACCCATATGGTTTTCGATGTCGTGGCTCGCTAGGCGGCGGGCCATGGCGGAACGGACGGATACCAGCCGATCTGCGTCCGCCTGAAATGCCCCACGGGCATGAAAAATTTCGGGATTCTCAGGTACCGGAGCCGAAAACCGTCGGCTTCATCGCGACGAGCTTCCGGTCGATCTCCGCCATTCTGGATTCCAGCGGCTTCCACTCGGGACGCTGCGTGGCTCGATCGCCATATTCCATGCGAAGACGGGTTTGCGCATCGATCATCATGTCTCTGTCGCGGCTCAGGCTGTCCCACTTCTCTTTCGCAAGCCTGCGGGGTCCCTTTGGCGTCTGGCTGTCCATCAGGGCCCAGCGCTCGGCGGCGTCGCGGCGCGCCGCCAGGTCGATGGCTTGGCCCACCGTGGCCGGCGCGTTGCCATCCGCGCCCAGCAGCGGCTGGCCGCAATAGTTGGCGGACTTGGCGCGATGCCTGACGACATAGTTGGCAAAGGCGATGCCGTCCTGCGGCTCAAGTTGATTTCGGATCGTCCGCACCGTCTGCATGTCGCCCAGGTCGATGTCGGACAGGGCGATGTCACGCGCCGCGGGCGCGCAGCCACCGAGCAGACAAACGAAAAGCAAAACGGCTCGGGCCATGATCCATCCTTCTGGCCGGCCTGTTTAAACGATCAAAGTTAACAAACTTAAGATGCCGCTCCGCGCGTCGCTTTTATCGGCAACCAGCGCGCCGATCCATGGTCGCCGCGCCGAACCGGCGCGGCTGGCCCGACTATCGAAACGGGCTGCCGCCTTCACCTCAAATTAGCCTTTGCATGCCACTAGGGGCTCCGGGCCGTGCAGCGGGGAAACGCGACTCAGGGGGGCGTCAGATGACAGAATTCTTTTGTTTTCAAATACTTCCAATGAGTCGCGCGATGCTTGTCGCCGCGACGATTGGCGACGTTGCCACCGCGAATGAACCTGAAATCGCTGCATAATTATTGCCACGAGAGGAAGCTTATGCGCCGTAATGTTTTAGTGTCCGCTCTTGCTCTTGCGACCGCAGCCTGCGGTGGCGGGAGCGCTGGCAGCAGCAGCGTTGCGGCGCCTGCGGTTGTGCTGGCGCCCGCGCCGACCCCCGCGCCGACGCCGACGCCCGCGCCCACGCCCACGCCTACTGGTTCGGTGACGGCTGACGCCGCTGCGACGGTGCAGGGCGTGACGGCCATTGCGAGCAACTTCGATCCGATGAGCGAACTGGTGGCCAATTCGCTGCCGCCATCGGCAGCGCCCGATGTCGTGGGCGCGTTCCGGTTCATTTGCATGCCGGGGAAGCTCAAGACAGAGGACCCGATCGTCTATCCCGGACAGCCGGGCAAGGGCCATTTGCACCAGTTCTTCGGCAATGACAGCGCCGATGCCTATTCGACTTATGCGTCACTCCGCGCCGCCGGCGACTCGACCTGCATGTCGCCGGTGAACCGGTCGGCCTATTGGATTCCTGCCCTGCTGAACGGCAAGGGTCAGGTGGTCCGCCCCGACTATGTGTCCGTCTATTACAAAAGGCGTCCGAAGTCGGATCCGATCGTGTCCGACCCCAACCACCCGCAATATCAGGGCAAGGCTGTCGCACTTCCCAACGGCCTGCGGTTCATTTTCGGACGCGACATGCTCAACCTGGCCAGCGCTTCGACCGGTACGATGCAATTCGGCTGTGACGGGCCAGTGCCCTTCACGGTCAAGGACTGGAAGAATTTCGAGGAGGCTCAGGCCGGCTGTCCCGTCGGGAACCGGATCGGCGTCCGAATGGAAGCGCCCGATTGCTGGGACGGAAAGAACCTCGATACCGCCGATCACCGAAGCCATGTTTCCTATGGGTCCTATGGAACCTGGGGCTATTACAAATGCCCGACCACGCATCCCTATGTCATACCGGCCTTCACCATGGGCGTCTGGTACACACAGGCTGCCGGCGAGAAATATGAATTTGTATCGGACCAGATGGACACCTCGCCGACGCACAAGCGCGGTGACACCTTCCATGCCGACTTCTTCATGGCGTGGGACCCGATCGTTCACGACCTTTGGGAAAAGAACTGCCTCGACAAGATGCTGAATTGCTCGACCGGCGACCTCGGCAATGGCCAGCAAATGAAGCAGAGCTGGGAAGCCAGCTGGACCGCCAACCCCCGCCTCGTGAGCCTCTGAGCCATCGTCGCCGAGCCGGCGGGAGGCGTAGCCTCCTGCCGGTTCGATGGCCGACGGGGAAAGATCGGGCCGGTCGCCTCCGTTCCGGCATTGGGCCGGATGCCGCCGGGTCAAGCGCTGCGGCGCGAAGAGGGGGCACCCTTCCGCTGTCGGATGACCGACCATCGGCCGGGCCTGCTAAAAGCTGACATCCCCTGACTTGCCGATCGGCGTCGCCGGATCGCCGGGGCCGAGCCGCGGCGTCCGCTTGGCCTGCGCCAGTCGGCATTACCGGCGCCGCGAACGACGGTGACCGGTCGCTCGACCCCCAGGCCTCGTTCGGACCGCAAAGCCGCAGATCGCCCGGTCGAGCTTGCGAACGCGGCCGCCCGAAAGCCAAGCCTGGCCCGCCGGCCACCGCTCGCAAACCGACGCCCCGTCCGCCCAAAACGCCATCAGGATCGCGCCCTGACGACCGATCCGCCCTGTCGATGCGAATTTATAGGGCCCCGATTCCAACCGGTTATACTTATATCGCATCCGATCTAATCGGCTACGCTTGACTTGATGCCGCGACTCGCTTAATTACATCGCATCCGATCAACACGGATACGATTCATAACCCCCGAAAGGAATTCGCAATGGCTGACAAGATCATCTTCACCGGCACCACCCACGTCAAAGGCGGCGCCGAAGGCTACGCGCGCAGCACCAACGGCATCCTCGACCTCCAGCTGCCGCAGCCGCACCCCGCTGCCGAAAATCTCTTCGCTGCGGCTTGGTCGGCGTGCTTCATCGGCGCCGTCGAGCTTGCCGCGTCGCAGAAAAAGATCCCGCTGCCCGCCAGCCCCGAAGCCGACACGACGATCGACGTCGTGATGAAGGATGGCGGCTTCGTCCTGCGCGCGCGCCTCGACGTCCAGCTTCCCGGCGTCGATCCCGTCGTCGCGCGTGATCTCATCGACGTCGCGCACAGCATCTGCCCCTATTCCAAGGCGGTCGCGGGCAACATCGACATCGAACTCAACCTCGTCTGACGGTTCGACCGGGCGGCGCGCTGCGCCCTTTCCCCTCCCGGGGGAGCGCGCGCCGCCCGATCGGACTATCCGGCCAGCGGCGGCAGCCCGTCCATGATCGCCGTCAGCGCCAGCGCATTGTCGCGCTCCATCGCGCTGTGCCCGGCGTTGGTCACCACATAGGTCGCGGGCGGCGCGCCCGCTTCGCTGAGCGCCGCGACCAGCCGCGACGCCTGCGTCAGCGGGCACACCTGGTCAAAGCGTCCGTGGACGATATGCACCGGGATCGCCGCGAGCGTGGCGATATTCTCGAAGAAATGGCCCGGCGCGATGAACAGGTCGTTGGCGAAATAATGCGCCTCGATCTGCGCAAAACACAGCGCAAAGTCGGCATCGCCGAACTTGCCGGTGTCGGCGGTCTCGGGGATCATGTTCGAAATCACCCCCTCCCACAAAGACCAAGCCACCGCGGCGTTCAACTGCCACGCCTTCTCCGCCGCGGTCGCGGGCACCATGTCGAAGATCGCCTTGTACGATGCCATCACATCGCCGCGGTCGGCGGGGGCCAGGACCCTCAGCAGTTCGGCCCATTCGGCGGGATAATGGATATAGGCGCCCGGCGCGGTCAGCGCATAGGGGTCGGCGTCCCACGTCGCGGCATTGCCCTGATACAGATAGAGCAGGTCCTCCGCCGCGCCCAGAAAGATGCCGCGCAGGATCAGGCTCGCGCAATGGTCGGGGTGCGCGATCGCATAGGCCATCGCCAAGGTGCTCCCCCAACTTCCGCCGAACACATGCATCGGCCCCGCGATCTCGAGATCGTCGCGCAGCGCCTCGATGTCGCCGATCAGGTCGGCGGTGGTGTTGTTCCGGAGCGCCGCCGCCGGGCCCGCCGCGGCGACATTGGGTTCGCTCTTGCCGCACCCGCGCTGGTCGAACAGGATCACCCGATAGCGCTTGGGATCGAAGAAGCGCGCCATCGCGGGCGCACACGCGCCCCCCGGCCCGCCGTGCAGGAACATCACCGGCTCGCCGTCGGGGTTGCCATATTCCTCCCAGTAGATGCGGTGCCGCGCCTCGACGTCGACCTCGAGCCAGCCGAAGTTCAGGCACGGCGGCTGCGGATAGACCCAATCCTCGCCGATCTTGCTCGATGCCTGCAGCCGCGAAAAATCCATGGCTCTATCCTCTCGGGAAATCTTGCTGATCCGCAGCGCTAACGCATCGGGGGACAGTTCACAAATCGGCCAGCCATGCTAGGCAAGATGCAACTCTCATCCGTTCGTGCCGAGCGGGAACAGGATAGCCCCATGACCTTGCGCCTCGCCGCCACCGCCGCCCTCTTCCTCGCCGCCCCCGCCGCCGCGCAGGATATCAGCGCGGCGCATCTCGCCGAAACCGTCCGCACGATGGCGTCGGACCAGTTTCAGGGCCGCGCGCCCGGCACGACGGGTGAAGAGCGCACGATCGGCTATCTGATCGGCCGGCTCCAGGCGCTCGGGCTCGAACCGGCGGGCACCGGCGGCGGCTGGACCCAGCCCGTCCCGCTGCTCCACACCGCGCTCGCCTCGCCGACCAAGCTGCAATTCGAACGCAAGAGCCACAGCAATTATCAGGTGCTGACGCAGGGCACCGACATCTATGTCTCGACGCTTCAGCCGAACGACGTCGCGACGGTCGCGAACGCGCCGCTCGTCTTCGTCGGCTATGGCGTCTCCGCGCCCGAGCGCGGGTGGGACGATTTCAAGGGCGCCGACCTCAAGGGCAAGGTCGCGGTTTTCCTGATCAACGATCCCGATTTCGTGGCAGCCGCCGACGAGCCCGTCGCGGGCAAGTTCGGCGGCAAGACGATGACCTATTACGGCCGCTGGACCTACAAGTTCGAGGAAGCGGCACGCCGCGGCGCGGTTGCCGCGCTGATCGTCCACGATACCGACGGCGTCGGCTATGGCTGGAACGTCGTCAAAAGCGGCGGCGGCGAGAATTACGGCCTCGTCGTTCCGCCCGAAAAGCGCACCAGCCTCGCGCTGCAGGGCTGGATCGCGCACGATGTCGCCGACAAGCTCTTCGCCGACATCGGCCTCGACCTCAGCCAGCTCCGCATCGCCGCACGCCGCAGTGACTTTCGTCCGATCCCGCTGTCGGGCGTGACGCTCGAAGCCGATATTCCGGTGAAGCATGAAGTGGTGCAGAGCCAGAATGTCCTCGCCAAAATCCCCGGCACCCGGCGCCCCGACGAAGTCGTGATGTATGGCGCGCATTGGGACGCCTATGGCGAAGGCAAGCCCGACGAGCAGGGCCGCATCTATCGCGCGGGCGCCAACGACGACGCGCTCGGCGTCGCCGGATTGTTCGAGATCGCCCGCAACTTCAAGGCCGCGCGGGCGCCCGACCGCACGCTTCTCTTCGCGTTCTGGACCGCCGAGGAACGCGGGCTTCTGGGCTCCGAAGCCTATGCGCAAAACCCGCTCTATCCGCCCGAAAAGACCGTCGCCAACCTTGGCCTCGACATCCTGCAAACCGCGGGCAAGGCAAAGGACGTCATCCTCGTCGGCCAGGGGCAAGGCACGCTCGAGGACGATCTCGCGCGCCTTGCGGCAAAGCAGGGGCGCAGCGTGTCGGTCGAAAGCCTCCCCGAACGCGGCCTCTTCTATCGCGCCGATCATTTCAGCATGGCTAAGCGCGGCGTCCCCGTGCTGCTGATGATGGGCATCGCGGGCGCGTCCGACCTGGTCGCCGGCGGCAAGGTCGCGGGCCAGAAGTGGGTCGATGACTATACCGGCAAATGCTACCATCAGGCCTGCGACGCCTGGGACGACAGCTGGAATCTCGACGGAGCGGTGCAGGATATTTCGGTGTTCTACCAGATCGGCGACGAACTCGCCCGCTCGGCCAGATGGCCCGGCTGGAAGGACGGCTCCGAGTTCAAGGCGATCCGCGACACGAGCGCCGCAGCGCGAAAATAGTCACGCGATATTGCGGGTCAGCTGCTTAGCAAGAACCCGCAATCCGCTTCGCAGCGCCGCCCGATCGATGGCGCCGCCCAGCGACACGCGCAGCGCCGCCGCGCCCGCATCGGCCGCCGCAAAGCTGTCGGCGGTGATCGCCGTCATCCCCTCGCCGCGCAGCACGCCCGCGATCCGCGCCTGATCGGCCGCGGCCGGCAGCGGCACCCACAGATGATAACCGCACGGATGCGCGGCATAGCTGCCTGCGGGCAATATCTCTGCCGCGATCGCCTGCCGCGCCACAGCCTCGGCGCGCGTCTCGCCGATCAGCCGGTCATAGCTGCCATCCTCCAGCCAGCGCGTCACCAGCGCGGCGTTGAGCGGCGGCGCCATCACGTCGGTCGCATGCGCCTCGCTCGCGAGCGCCAATGCATCGCGCAGCGACGGCGCACGAACATGCGCGACGCGCAGCGCGGGCGAGATCGTCTTCGACGTGGCGGCGACATACCAGCCCAGCTCGGGCGCGAAGCTCGACAGCGGCGCGAGCGCTGTCTCGGCGAGCTGGCCATAGGCATCATCCTCGATCAGCCGCACGCCATGGCGCCGTGCCACGTCGGCCAGCGCCGCGCGCTCGGCCGTCTCGATCGTGTCGCAGGTCGGATTGTCGTTCGTCGGCACCACATAAAGCGCCGCCACGCGCGTCGTGCGGCACAGCGCGTCCAGCGCGCCTGCCTCGATCCGCTCCAGCGGCGCGAGCCGCAGTCCCGCCTTGCGCGCGATCGCCAGAAACCCCGGATAGATATGCGTCCCGCACGCCACGACATCGCCGCGCTGCAAAGTCGCGCTCACGATCGCGTGCAGCGCATTTTGCGCGCCGGCAGTGACCACAATCTGATCGGCCGCGCTCGCCAGCCCGATCCGGCCGAAAATCTCGGCGCCCGCCGCACGGTCGGCCTCGCGCCCGCCCGCCGGCGTATAGTGCAACCGCCCGCCCGCGCCCGGCGCGCGGAGCAGCGCGCTCGCCGTGCGCTCCCACGCCGCGAGCAGCGTCCCGCCCTCGATCTCGGGCGGCATGTTCATGCCGGTGTCGCGCGGCGGCGGCCCCGCGGCGATCGCATCCTGCGGCAGCACAAAGCTCCCCGCCCGCCCGCGCGCGCCGATCAGCCCGCGCGTCCGCGCCTGCTCATAGGCCTTGGTGACGGTGGTGAGGTCGATCCCCAGCCGCGCCGCAAGGTCGCGCTGCGGCGGCAACCGGTCGCCGCTGCTCAGCGCACCGGTCTCGACCGCGACGGCGATGGCATCGGCGATCGCCAGATATTTGGCGCCGCGTGCGCGGTCGAGGTCGGGAACCCAGCTGTCAGGCATCGGCGTCGGCAGGCTCCCCTTTCGCGCGTGCATTCAGCTGCGCCCACAGCGCGCCCGTGCCCGCTTCCTGCGCCTTGTTCACATATTGCGATGCGACGAGCCAGCCCTTGATCGGCTGGAGCGCGACGAGGCACGGCAACAGCATCAGCGGCGCCGACACGATCAGATGCATCCACCACGGCGGATTGATCGCGACTTCGAACCACACGACCAGGAACAGCAGCGGGAAAGCGATGAAGCACAGCGAAAAGAACGCCGGGCCGTCGTCGGGCGAGGCGAAATCATAATCGAGCGCACAATGCGGGCAGCGATCCTGAACCTTCAGCCAGCGCCGGAACATCTTGCCTTCGCCGCAGCGCGGACAGAGGCCATGCAGCCCCGCCTTGTAAATCCACCGCCATTTGTCGCGGCCTTCCAGCTCGCCCGTCATCGACTCACATCCTGCCTATATCCATACACAATGCCATACATAATGTCGGACATGACAAATGTCTAGAGGCCCACTAATCCGGGGGCATGAGCGACGATAAAATCTTCATCAGCGCGAACGACCTGCTCGCCGACTCGCTGCGGCTGGGCATGCAGATCGTCGACAGCGGCTTCAAGCCGACGCACCTCGTCGGCATCTGGCGCGGCGGCGCCCCGGTCGGCATCGCGGTGCAGGAACTGCTCGACTACCATGGCCACCACTGCGACCATATCGCGATCCGCACCTCCTCCTATCATGGCATCGACCGGCAGGATCCTGAGGTTAAGGTCTTCGCATTGGGCTATCTGATCGATACGCTCGACCCCGAAGATCGCCTGCTCATCATCGACGATGTGTTCGACAGCGGGCGCAGCATTCGCGCCTTCGTCGCCGAGCTCAAGGCGCGCTGCCGGCACAATATGCCGCGCGACATCCGCATCGCGACCGTCTGGTTCAAGCCGGGGCGCAACGTCACCGACCTCCGCCCCGATTATTTCGTCCACGAAACCGACCGGTGGCTGATCTTCCCGCACGAGATCGATGGCCTGACCGTCGAGGAAATCCGCCGTCACAAGCCCGAAGCGGCGATCATCCTGCGCGAGGAGGAGGTGCCTCATGGGTGAAGGCTTCACATCGGCTGAAGACCGGGCCGCCTTTATCGCCGCGCTGCCCAAGGCCGAGCTTCATTTGCATATCGAAGGGTCGCTCGAACCCGAGCTGATGTTCGAACTCGCCCAGCGCAACGCCGTCGCCATCCCGTTCGGATCGGTCGAGGAAGTGCGCGCCGCCTACGCTTTCTCAAACCTCCAGGATTTCCTCGACATTTATTATCAGGGGATGGGGGTCCTCCACACCGAACGGGACTTCTACGACCTGACCGCCGCCTATCTCGCACGCGCCCACGCCGATGCGGTTCGCCACGTCGAGATCTTCTTCGATCCGCAGGGGCACACCGAACGCGGCGTCGCCTTCGGAACCGCGCTCACCGGCATCACCCGCGCCCTCGACGACGCGCAGGCGCGTTATGGCATCACGTCGAAACTCATCATGTGCTTCCTCCGCCACCTCAGCGAAGCCGACGCCGAAGCGACGCTCGACGAAGCGCTTCCTTTCCTCGACCGCATCGACGGCGTCGGTCTCGATTCCTCCGAAGTCGGCCATC
Source organism: Sphingopyxis sp. (assembly GCF_965227415.1). Classification (GTDB taxonomy): domain Bacteria; phylum Pseudomonadota; class Alphaproteobacteria; order Sphingomonadales; family Sphingomonadaceae; genus Sphingopyxis. Next base: position 1,811,159 of record NZ_OZ245749.1, read on the forward strand.
CGCCATCGAAATTCGCCCGCGTCTTTGCGCGCGCCAGCGGCCTTGGCCTCAAGATCGTCGCCCATGCCGGCGAAGAGGGCCCGCCCGCCTATGTCCACGAAGCGCTCGACCTCCTGAAGGTCGACCGCATCGACCATGGCAATCGCAGCCTCGAAGACGGCGCGCTCGTCGCGCGCCTCGCGAACGAAGGCATGACGCTCACCGTCTGCCCGCTGTCGAACCTCAAGCTTTGCGTCGTTGACGACATGGCCGACCATCCGCTGAAGACGATGCTTGACGCCGGCCTGCACGCCACGGTGAACAGCGACGATCCCAGCTATTTCGGCGGCTATGTGAATGCCAACTACCGCGCCGTCGCCGATGCGCTCGACCTGTCGAAAGCCGACTTGCTGACCCTCGCGCGCAACAGCTTCACCGGTTCGTTCCTGGGCGAGGCCGACAAGGCCCGGCATCTCGCAGCGATCGACTCCTATGCCTGAGCGCGCCGCCTAGCGCGGATGCAACTTCGCCAGCGCGATCCCGGCCAGGTTCTGCGCGCGCCCGATATGCCGGACGCGCGGCGCCGGTCCGCTGCCCGCCAGGTTGCGAAAGGCCGCCAGATGGCGCGCCGCCGCGCCGCGCGCAGCCACCTTTCCGGTCGCCTGCGCCACCACCGAGGCTGAATCGCCGAGCAGCACGGCATCGTCGATCCCGCGCTCGCGCGCCAGCCGCAATGCCGCGATCAGCGCCAACCATTCGGCGTCGAGGCTGCTACCCGTCCCGATCTCGCGCTCGACGAAAGCCTCGCCGCGCATCACGACGGCAATCTCCATCGCGCCCGGATTGGGCCGGCATCCGCCGTCGAAATAGATTTTGGTCCGGCGGGCGGTCATCGACCCGCCATAAACCAATCAGAACTTCCCGCGCACCGATAATGCAAAGATCGGCCCGATCAGCCGGTTGCGCTTTTCGACGAACGCGATCGGGCTCTCGCCGCGTATGTCGGTATAGACCGTGCGGTCACGCTTCGATCGTGCGTTGAGGAAGTTCGCGAGCGTCGCGCGGACGGTCAGGCCGAACACATCCTTGTTCTCGATGAAGGCGTCGGCGAAGATCGGACCTTCCCACACCTTGTCGCTCTGGCTGCGGCGATAATTCGGCTGATAATGGCCGTAATTGCCCGACACGCCCCACGCCCAGTCGCTCGCCGGGATGTCATAGCGGAGCCCGAACTCGATCACCGTATCGGTAAAGCCGCTCCACTGGCGCTTCTCGCCCGTGAACGGATCGCGCAGCGACGATTTCTGAAACAGGACGCGCGTGTCGATCTTCATCCCCTTGATCCCCGCGGGGTCGAGGTTGATCGTCGACGTCCAGTCGATCGCGCCGGCCTTGGCCTTGTCGATATTGCCAACCGCTTCACCGTTGGCGCCGACCGGGATCACATCGACCCGGTCTTCGACGTCGCGATAGATCAGCATGATCTTCGTCGATCCCCACGCGCCGAACTTCTTGTTGATCTCGGCTTCATAGGTCCAGTCCTGCTGCGGACGAAGGTCGTTGTTGCTCTCGTTCTGGTTGCCGTCGTTGAGGAAGGCGCGCGCAAGAAAGTCGTAAAAGCTCAACTGCAGCACACGCCGCCGCAGCTTCACCGAAACGTCGAAATTGGCCGACGGGGTCCAGGCGAGCGAGATCGATCCCTTCGGCCGGAAAAAGGTCCGCGTCAGCCCGTTGATCCCGGTCTGGGTTATCGTCGAATGTTCGGCGCCCGCGATGATCTGGAAATTCAGCTTGTCGGTGAGCTTGCGCCCAAAGCTCAGCAATCCCTCATACCGGTCTTCGCTCACGCCGCCGGTGCCGCCGTCGAACGGCTGGTCGACAAAGACGCCCGACGGATCGAGCACCGCGATCGACGCGACATTGTCGAGTGTGTTGAACGCCGCTTCGCCCGACAGCTGCCAGTCGCCGCCGAACATCTTCCACTGATATTCGCCGCGCGCGATCGTCTCGCCCAGGTCGCCGGTCTGCGCGAAGCGGTCGCCGGTCGCGGTCCCGCCCGCGGGGGTGGTGATGATTTCCTGCCGGTACGGCTCGTGGCTGAATCGCCGCAACCCGATCAGCTTCAGCTTTCCGGGACCGGCGCCGAATTGATAGTCCCCCGAAACCTCGTAATTCCAGCTGTCGGCATTTTCGTACACGGTGCGGATGCGGTCGGGGGTGCCGGGGCTCTTCCGCACCCCATCCTCGTAATAACGGTCAAACTTGCGCTGATACTGGCCGCCCAGATTGGCGACGGTGTCGCCGGGCGGGTCCCAGGTGATCCGCCCCGACAGCTTCGGCGTGTCGTAATGCGTGTTCCAGATATCGCGGCGGCGCTCGATGATATTGCCCGCGCCGTCATAGATGAGCGTCGGCCCGCCTGCGCCGCTGCGCGCCGAATCATCGTTGCTCAGCGCGGCCTCATATTCGATCTGACCGCTGCGTCCGCGCACCGACACGTCGCCGCGCGTGAACAGAGGATCGGTGTAGTGCGCGCGGAACTGCGGCTTCCACGAAAACTGCCCGGAGAAATTGTCGGCGCGATAGATGATGTTCGCGACCTGCCCCGACAGGCCGGGAATATCGAGCGTCGATCCGTCGACGATCTCGATCCGTTCGACATTCTCGGCCGGAATGCGCGACAGCTGCGTGTACATATCGTCACCCTTGTTCGACGGCCGCTCGCCGTTGAACAACACATTGCCCGTCGCCTGCCCCAGCCCGCGCAGATTCTCGTTGTCGCGGATCGCGAACCCCGGAACCTGCGTCAGCATGTCAAAGGCATTCTTCGGCGCATAGCGGGCGAAGTCGGCGGGGGTGAAAACCTGCCGTCCCGCGCTGTTGGCGGTCGCAGGAACCGCGACTGGCGCGGGCGGCGGGGTGTCGCCGGTCGGCGCCGCCGCATCCTGCGCCGCTGCGGGCAGGGCGGCAAGCGCGGCAGCGACCGCGGCAAGGCTGACGACAAATTTCACTGACCACTCCCCCGCGCGCGATTGATCGCCTGCGCATATTCGGGCGATACGCCCATCGCTTTCATCCCGACGACATCGTCGGCGCTCAGCTTGCGATACCCCGCCGCGGCGAGGCCGCGGACATAGGCGCCATCGACGCCGAGCGCCTTGCACGCGATCGCATCCTCGATGTCGGTGAGCGCCATCGCCTCCGACTTCAGGTCGCGGACATAGGCCGGCGTGACCTCGAGCGCCGCGGCGGCGATCAGATCGCCATGGTCCTTGGGCTTGACGCCCTCGGCGGTCAGCCCGTCGGCCAGCGCGATCGTCGCATCGACGAGCAACATCGCGAGCAGGTCGTCGCGGTCGTCGGGGGCCAGCCCGCGCGACGCCAGGTCGCGCTCGAACGCCGGATCGGCGGTGAACCGACAGCTACCCGCTCCGTCGAATGCGCCCTTCAGCGTCCCCGAGCATGCGAGCGTTCCCGATTCATGGACGATGGAAAAGGACACCGGCCCTGCCGCGCTCTTCAGCAGCGCTTCGGTCGCCGCGAGTTCGGGGCGCGAGCCGTCGATATCGACGTCGCTGTTCGACCTCTTGCGGCTGACGCGCAGCTGCGGCTTGGCTTTGCCCTCGGCGGGCGTCGCCTTCCAGGCGATGTCGCTCAGCACCAGCGGGTCGGCGGCGGTGCTCGGGACCGAGCAGGCGAGCACCGACAGCAAGGCGGCGCCGGCGGCAAGACAGGTGGCTTTCATGGGTGCACTCCTCCCTCCGTGCGCCAGGCGAGCGTCATCGCTCGCCGCCGCAGCGGCATTTCAAAACAGGGGTTCGATCAACGGGTGACGCGGTTGGACGAATGTCCAGGCGTCAGGTGCCGGGCGGTGCCGGCGGTCTTGCGGGGATGGGCGCTTCGGGGGCTTCGATCCGCGCGACGCGGCCGTCGGCGCTGCGCGCTTCGATCACCGGGCCGGGGCCGAAGCGGACGGTCGCGCCATCCTTCGACACCACGGTCCTGCCCGGCTTCTTGCCAGGCGGATAAGCACCGGTCGCGCGCAGCTCGATCGCATCGTCGGGGTCGCGCATCCGCACGCCGGCCTTGCGCATGTCGGTGACGAAGTCGCAATCGACCCCCATCGCCTTCAGCGCGATCAGGTCGCCGATCTCGACGCCAGGGAAATGCTCTTTCATGTCGCGGGCAAAGGCGACGTCGATCCCCATCTGCTTGGCGCCGACCAGGTCGCCCAGATCGGCGTCGGGAACGACCGATCGCATGCGCCCGATATAGGCGGGATCGACTCCGGTCGCCTTCGCGGCGATGATGTCGTCGGGGTCCATCGATCCGCCATGCTCGCGCATCTTCTCGACATAGTCGGGCGTGACGCCGACCGCGCGCATGCCGACCAGTTCGTCGGCGCTCAGCGGACGCGAGGCGGCGGCCGCCCTGGCATCCTTCTCGGCCACGTCCTGATCCGCCACCGCGGCCTTGGCCGCGACGATCGCCGATTCGCGCGAGGCGACCGCGACCGCGCGGGCGCCCTCGGCCGTCGTCCTGTCCGCGGTCGCCGAGAAGGCGGCGAGCGGCGCGGTGATCCCCGCGAGCAGCACCAGGCTCATCAGCATCCAGCTCGCGCTCGCCGGCCCGCGCTTCAGGCTGCCGTCGAGAACGCGGGTGATGCGCCGTTTCAGGCTGCCCTTCCCCGGTGCGACGCCATGCGCCGCGAGCAGCGCGCCCTGATTGTCATGCCGCGCCGCGCCGACCAGCAGCGTTGCGTAATCAGGGCCGTCGATGTCGGCCATCAGCACCGCATCGTCCGCGGCTTCCTCGCGCAATTGATGGCTTTCGCGCGCGAGCATCCACACCAGCGGGTTGAACCAGAAGACCGCGCAGGCGATCCGCGCGCCGAGCAGCTTGGCCCAGTCGAGCCGCGCGACATGCGCCAGCTCGTGCGCGATGATCGCTTCGGCCTCGCCGACGGCATCGACGGCCTTGGGGCTGAGGACGATCGTCGGGCGCAACACGCCCCAGCTGATCGGCGAGCGCAGCTCGTTGCTGACCAGCAGCGCGGTGCCATGCTTGAAGCCCATCCGCCGTTGCGCCTCGGCCAGCGCCGACAGCCACGACCCTTCGACCAGGATTTCGGCGCGGCCGCGCATCGCGAACAGCCGGACCACCGCGAGCCCCATCACTCCGCACAGCAACGCCAGCGGAACGACATAGAGAAAGGGGGCAAGGTCGCCCGCCGACGACAGCATCGACGGAGCCGATCCGGCCAGATCCGCCACGGCAGGGACTGACGCCGTGGCGGGAGCCGGATCGACCACCGATCCCCCTGTTGTCGCAATTTGCCCGGCCGCGCGCGCCGCCGGCGCAGCCTTGGCGAGCCAGCTTTCGGGCAGCGGCGCCCATTTGGGCAAAAACAGCATCGCGGCGGGCAAGGCGAGCAGCGCCATCAGCCCGGCGTGCGCGATCATCGATCGCTCGCCCGCCGAGCGCGACCGCGCGACGCGCAGCAGCGCCAGCGTCAGCGCCGCGACGATCAAGGATTTCCAGGCAAGGCCCAGCAACATGGCGGTCGTGATCATGGCATCCTCCCGTCGCGAGCTTTCGCGATCATTTTTTCCAGTTCGTCGAGCTCGTCGCCGCTCATCTCGTCCTGCATGCCGAGCAGCGCAGCGGCGGCGCTCGTCGCCGATCCGTTGAAGAAAACGCGCACGACCTGCGACAGCGCCGACTTGCGCGCCGCCTTGTCCGACACGCTCGGCGCATAGACGAAGCCGCGCTCCGACTGTTCGCGCACCACAAAGCCTTTCGCCTCGAGCCGTTTCAGCATCGCGCGGATCGCCGATCCCGACAGCTCGTCGGGAAGCGACTCGCCGATCTCGATCACCGTCGAGGCGCCGCGCTCGTACAGAATATCGACAATTTCGCGTTCTCGCGGGGGCAGGCTCGACAGCATTTTCGAATCACCTTATGCGCTACATTTGTAGCGTGCTACATTTGTAGCGCATACTTGGCAAGGGGTTTTATTCGAATAACACACGTCGGGCCGCGGGAGGGCCTTGGCGAAGGCGGTTTGGGGGGAGCGGACGTTCCCTAAACCGACAGCGGCCTCCGCCTTCGCGGGGGCGACGTCCTGGTTCGCCCGAAACCAGCCACCATATTCCCATTGGCGTCCGCCCCACTTCGCGGCACAAGGTTGGCCATGAAACGCCTGTCCCTCGCCGCCGCCCTGATCCTCGTCTCGCTCGCGATCCCCGCCAGCGCCGAGCCCGAGAGCGCCGACATCCTGAGCTATGTCGACCCGATGATCGGCACCGGGCCCGAAGGCCACACCTTCCCCGGCGCGACGGCGCCCTTCGGCATGGTGCAACTGTCGCCCGACACCGACGCGACGTGCCAGATCCGCGACTGCTACGCGCACGCCGCAGGCTATTCGCACCACGACCCGTCGATCCAGGGGTTCAGCCACACCCATTTCTCGGGCGCCGGACACTCGGACCTTGGCGACATCCTCGTCATGCCGCAGGTCGGTGACGTCCAGCTCGACCCGGGCGATCCGAACAAGCCCGGATCGGGCTATCGCCAGCGTTTCGACCATGCGACCGAGAAAGCGAGCCCCGGCTATTTTGCCGTCACCCTCGCCGACAGCGGCATCCGTGCCGAACTCACCGCGGGGACGCGCGTCGGCATCCACCGCTACACCTTTCCCGCGGGCCAGGACGCGCATCTGCTCCTCGACCTCCGCTCGTCGCTCTATGACTATCCGGGCAAGATCCTGTGGTCGGGGCTGCACCTTCGCCCCGACGGCACACTCACCGGTTTTCGCGAGACGCGCGGCTGGGCGCCCGGGCGCAAACTCTATTTCGCGATGCGCTTCTCGGCACCGCTCAAAAGCCATGCCTTCCTCGATCGCGACGAGAAGATTGCGTACAAAGGGTTTCAGGGTCCGGGCCGCGGCAGCGCCGCGCTCGCCGAAAAGCTCGGCAAGGCGCTCGAAGCACAGCTCGATTTCGGCGCGCTCGGCGGCCCGCTCGAAATCCGCGTCGCGCTCTCCGGCGTCGACGAGGCAGGCGCCGTCGCCAATCTCGATGCCGCCGAAAAAGAGCCCGGGGGTGCCGGCTTCGACACCGTCCGCTCGCGCACCGAGGGCGCGTGGCGCAAGGCGCTCGGCGCGCTTCAGATCGACGCCCCCGCACCGATGCGCACCAATCTCTACACCGCGCTCTATCATGCGCTGCTCGCGCCGAGCGTCTGGAGCGACGTCGACGGCCGCTACCGCGGGCCCGACGATCAGGTCCATGTCGCGAAGGATTTCACCTTCCGGTCGAGCTTTTCGCTCTGGGACACGTTCCGCGCCGAGCATCCGCTGCTGACGCTCGTTCAACCCGCGGCGACCACGACCGATGTCGTCAAATCGCTCGTCGCCAGCCGCCGGCACAGCCCGCACGGCATTCTGCCCGTCTGGCAATTCGCGGGGCGCGAGACATGGACGATGATCGGCTATCACGCCGTTCCCGTCATCGCCGACGCCGCGATGAAGGGCGTGGGCGATTTCGACGCCAACGAAGCCCTCGATTCGATGGTCGCCAGCGCCGAATATGCCCCTTATGGCGGGCTCGGCGACTATATGGCGCTCGGCTATGTCCCCATCGACCGCGAGCCCGAGGCAGCGTCGAAGACCGTCGAATATGCCTATGACGACTGGGCGATCGCGCGCCTGGCGGAAAAGCTCGGTCGCAAGGACGTCGCAGGGCGCTTCGCCAAACGCGCGGGCTATTGGCGGAACAGCTTCGACGCGAAGACCGGCTGGCTCCGCGCGCGCAAGGCCGATGGCAGCTTCCGCACCCCCTTCGACCCCACCGCGATCAATTATGGATCCGATTATACCGAGGGCAATGCGTGGCAATATAGCTGGTTCGTCCCGCACGATCAGGCCGCGCTCTTTGCCCTTCTTGGCGGCGACGCAAAGGCGATCGCAAAGCTCGACGCGATGTTCGATTATGATAATTCAAAGCTCGACTACAGCCATGCCGAGGACATCGCCGGGCTGATCGGCCAATATATCCATGGCAACGAGCCGAGCCATCACGTCGCCTATCTCTATGCCTATGCCGGCGCGCCGTGGCGGACGCAGGAACGGCTGGGGCAGATTGTGGCGAGCCAATATAGGCCCACGCCCGACGGCCTGTCGGGCAACGACGACCTCGGCCAGATGTCGGCATGGCTCGTCTTCACCGGCCTCGGCTTCTATCCCGTCGCCCCCGGCTCGAACCAATATGTGATCGGCCGCCCCTTCGTCGACCGCGCGGTGCTGACGCTCCCCGACGGCAAGCGCTTCACGATCGAAGCACCCGGCCTTTCGGATGCGAACCGCTACGTCGGCAAGGTCGAGCTGAACGGCAGGCCTCTCACGCGCAGCTGGATCGCCGATGCCGAAATTCGCGCCGGCGGCACGCTGCGCTTCACGATGCAGGCGCAACCGAACCGGCAATGGGGCCAGTCCGCCAGCGCCCGCCCCTATTCGCTATCGACCGTCGCGCGCTGACGGCTCCACCAAGGGATGATTCATGACCGACGATCTGCTTCTCCGCGCTCCGGTCACCGGCGACTTCGACCGCTGGTTGCCGCTGTGGGACGGCTATAATGAATTTTACGGGCGCAGCGGCGACACCGCACTGCCGCTCGACATCACGGTCGAAACCTGGGCGCGCTTTCACGACCCGCGCCAGCCGGTACACGCGCTCGTCGCCGAAGCGGGCGGCGAACTGATCGGCCTGGCGCATTTCCTCTTTCATCGCAGCACGACCGCGATCGCCGACAGCTGCTACCTCCAGGACCTGTTCACCTCCAAAGCCGCGCGCGGCCGCGGCGTGGGCGGCAAACTCCTCGCGGCCGTCGCGGCCGAAGCGCGCAGCGCCGGTTCGGCGCGCGTCTATTGGCAAACGCACGAGACCAACGGCACCGCGCGCAGCCTCTACGACAAGCTCGCCGAACGCTCGGGTTTTATCGTCTATCGCATGGCGGTCTGACCCGCATCGCCTCCGGCGAGCGCAGATAGCCAAGTCCCGCGATCTGCGTTACGCCCGCATTCATGGCCGAGACGCCCGCCAAAACGAAGCGCTGGACCTGCCCGGCATGCGGAACCGCGCGGACGACGCCCTTTTGCTCGAAATGCGGTGAAGAGCCGCTCCGCCCGCGCGACCTCAGCTCGCGCGACATCACGACCCAGATCCTCAAGGCCTTCACGAATATCGACGGCAAGCTGCTCCGCAGCTTCCAATCGCTTCTGACCCGGCCGGGTGCATTGACGCTCGCCTATATCCGGGGCGAGCGCCGCGCTTATCTCGGCCCGCTACAGCTGTTTTTGATCGCCAACCTGCTGTTTTTCGGAATGCAGACGCTCACGCACACGAACATCTTCTCGTCGCCGCTTGCCTCGCACCTCCATCATCAGGACTGGAGCCCGCTCGCCAACGAACTGGTGGCGCAAAAGCTGGCGGCGAGCCACCGGACGCTGGCCGCCTATGCGCCGCTGTTCGATCAGGCGGTCAAGCTCAACGCGAAGGCGCTGATCATCCTGATGGCGCTCGCCTTCACGCCTTTGCTCGCAATCCTCTTCCATGCGCGGCACCGGCCGATCGGCTTCCACATGGTGTTCTCGCTTCATCTCTATGTCTTCGTGCTGCTGCTCTTCTGCCTGTCGCTGGCGGTGGTCGAGATCGATCTGCTCGCGGGCGGGCGCGGCCTCGAGAGTCCGGCGATCGACACGGCGCTGTCGCTGTTCAATCTCGGCGCGTGCGCAATCTACCTCTATCTGATGCTCGGCACGGTCTATAATCTGCGTCCGGTGCCGCGCGTCGCGGCCTCGCTCCTGCTCGCGATCGTCCTTGCGACCCTTGTTCTCGGCTATCGCTTCACAATCTTCCTCGTCACGCTCTATACGAGCTGAACCGTTTCCAGAGGATTGTTCTGCCAATGCCGATCATGGCCGCCCGCCACTATCATCAGGGCAAGCTCGTCCGCGATCTCGGGCCCAACGACGTCATCCCGGAGGATTGCGAGGACGATGATTTCTTCTGGCTCGGCCTTTACGAGCCGACCAAGGAAGAACTCGCCGGCATCGCCCAACGCTTCGGGCTTCATCCCCTCGCGGTCGAGGATGCGCTGAAGCCGACGCAATTGCCCAAGGTCGAAGTCTATGCCGACCAGCTTTTCGTCATCGCCGCGACGGGCAATCTGGAGGGCGACACGATTCAGTCGGGCGAGACCGCGATCTTTCTCGGCCGCCATTTCGCCGTCACCGTTCGCCACGGTTCGGCGCGCGCGCATACCGACGTGCGCGCCCGCCTCGAAAGCCTGCCCCACAAGCTCGCGCACGGGCCAGACTATGTTCTCTACGCCATCCTCGATTTCATCGTCGACGGCTATTTCCCGGTCATCGATGCGATCGAGGACCGGCTGCTGCTGGTCGAAGAGCGCGTGATGGACACCCCGCTCGACGCAGGCGAAATCCGCCACCTCTATGGCCAGCGGCACGAGATCATCCGTTTCCAGCGCATCGTCGGGCTGATGAAGGATGTCGCGAACCGGCTCGTCACAACCGACGATTTGCCGTGGATCGACGATGCGGTACGCCCCTATTTTCGCGATATCTGGGACCATGTGCAACGCGCCGAGTTCCGGCTTCAGGGCCTTCGTGAGGTCGCGGCGTCGGTGGTGGACACGAATTCCCTTCTCGAACAACAGCGTCAGGGCGTGATCACGCGCCAGCTCGCCGCCTGGGCCGCGATCCTTGCGGTTCCGACTGCGATCGCGGGCATTTACGGCATGAATTTCGAATTCATGCCCGAACTCGACTGGACGCTCGGTTATCCCTTCGCGCTGGCGCTGATCTTCGGCGGCTCGGGGCTCGTCTTCTGGCGATTCAAGCATATCGGCTGGCTCTGAGCGCGGCTGACCGCAATTGCCGGGCGATGCGGGGTCACGCCTCTGGCGCAAACGGCGATGCGTCCCCAAATGGGATCGTTCGCATTCCTGCTAACAGACTTTTAACCGAAACCGGATGACATATGGCTACCATGGCCAACCCATTATCTCATGATCAAGCCGCGAGCAGCAAACGCCGCCACACCCGTCGCAGCCTTCCGCTCTTTGTCCAGGGACGCCAGAACTCTGGCGCGACGCTCGAAATCCAGATTTTCAACATCTCCGAAACCGGGGTTCTCGTCGAATGCGAGGCCGATCTGGCGGCGGGCGACAGCATCCAGCTCGACCTCCCGCACGCCGGCATGGTTCGGGCGCGTATCGTCTGGACCAGCGGCTCGGTGCTCGGCTGTCAATTCGACACCCCCGTTTCGGCCGCAACGCTCAGCGCCGCGCAACTGCAAAGCGCGGTTGGCGGGCATCTCAATCTGGACACCAACGACAACGCGTCGACCGACCATTTTGGGGCCCGGCTTCAGCGGCTGCGGATCCGCAAAGGCCTGAGCCAGATGGACATCGCGGCGCATTTGGGCGTCAGCGCGCCGTCGATTTCGGGATGGGAAAAGGGTCGCACGCGGCCCAAGCACGCGCGGCTCGATGCGCTTGCCGAACTGCTTGGCGTCGCGCAATCCGAACTGACCGAAGAGCCCGAGCCCGAGGGGATCCAGGAACTTGTCGAACGTAGCCGCGACCTGATCGCGCGCGCGATGAGCACGACCCCCGACAAGGTCCACATCACCGTAGAGCTTTAGCGCGTCTTCCCCCAAGGCCGATTTTCCGCTACAAGCGCCGTCTCGATCACCACCGGAGTATACAGGATCATGGACCGCAACTGACCGCATCGCCCCAAGCCTTGCTTTCAGGAAAGTCTGCCCATGTCCTCGATCACTGTCTCCCGTCTCGGCTGGTCCACGCCCGACGGTCGCACCATCTTTTCGGAACTCGATCTCCGCCTCCAGCGCCAACGCGTCGGCCTCGTCGGTCGCAACGGCGTCGGCAAATCGACGCTGCTGCGCTTGCTGACCGGCGAACTCACGCCAGCGGCGGGAACGATCGCTATCGACGGCAGCATCGCCATGCTGCGCCAGACCGTCCAGGTCGGCCCGGACGACGCGATCGCCGACCTGTTCGGCGCGCGTGCCGGGCTCGCGCAGCTCCGCAAGGCCGAGGCTGGCGACGCGCGTGTCGACGATATCGGCGAGACCGACTGGACGCTCGAAACGCGGATCGCGGAAGCGCTGGCGAACGTCGGCCTGTCTTTTCCCGCCGACACCCTGCTCGCGCGCCTCTCGGGCGGCCAGCGGACGCGCGCCGCGCTGGCCGGGGTCATGTTCGCCCGGCCCGATTTCCTGCTCCTGGACGAGCCGACCAACAACCTTGACCGCGAAGGCCGCAAGGCCGTCCGCGCGCTTCTGCGCGACTGGCGCGGCGGCGCGATCGTCGTCAGCCACGATCGCGAGCTGCTCGACGAAATGGAGGTCATCGTGGAAATGACCCAAAAAAACACCACCCCCCACCCCGGCGGCTGGAGCGCCTATCGTGCGCGCAAGGACATCGAGCAGGCCGCTGCCGAATCCGAGCTTGCGAGCGCCGAAAGGCGCATCAATCACGCCCGGCGTCAGGCGCAGGCGAGCACCGAGAAGCAGGACCGCCGCGATTCCGGCGGTCGCCGCAAGGCGGCGCGCGGCGACATGCCGAAAATCGTCATCGGCGCGCAGAAACGCCGCGCCGAGGAAACCCGGGCTTCGGCAACGCGTCTGGCCGATCGCCAGCGCGGCGAAGCCGAAGCCGCGCTCGAAGCGGCGCGAAGCCAGATCGAGATCGTCGATCCCCTTTCGATCGGCCTGCCCTCGACCGGCCTGCCCGCGTCGCGAACCGTCCTCGAACTGGACCATGTTACCGCGGGCTACGCACCGGGACGACCGATCATCGAGGATCTTTCGCTGACCGTCACCGGCCCCGAACGCATCGCGATTACAGGCCCGAACGGGTCGGGCAAATCGACCCTGCTCGCGTTGATCGTCGGCACGCTCACCCCCTCGTCGGGGCATGTTCGCACCCCGGTCGCGCTCGCGCTGTTCGACCAGCGCGTTGCGCTGCTCGATCCCGCGCTGTCGATCGCCGACAACTTCATTCGGCTGAATCCCGGAACGACGAACAATCAGTGCCGCGCGGCGCTCGCGCGCTTCCGCTTCCGCGCCGGAGCGGCCGACCACATCGTCGGCACGCTCAGCGGCGGCCAGATGCTGCGAGCGGGACTCGCGTGCATCCTCGGCGCGCCGCAGCCGCCGCAATTGCTGATCCTCGACGAACCCGGAAATCACCTCGACCTCGATTCCCTGGCCGCCGTCGAGACCGGCCTCGCCGCCTATGACGGGGCGCTGCTCGTGGTCAGCCACGACCCGGCGTTTCTCGAAGCGATCGGGATCACGAAGACTGTCGAATTGGTCCGCATCGCGCTGGACTAGGTCCGGGCAATTTTCGAACCGGCGCTCATCTTTCCGTGTCCTCGCTAACCTTCTTTTAACCAGCCAAATTCAACATGCGGTCATGGCTATTTTCGGATATTTCCTTCCATCGGCACCCGATGCCGACCGGCGCCATGACTCGCGCCGAAAACTCAGCCTCCTGGCCCGCGGCGCGCATCACGATGGCACCGGCCTCGATGTCCTGATTCACAATATCTCCGGCACCGGCATGCTGTTCGAAAGCGACATCAAGCTCGCGGCCGGCGACCGGATCGAAATCGAGCTTCCGCATGCCGGCGACATCACGGCGATCGTGATCTGGGCGAGCGGCCGGCACTTCGGATGCCAGTTCGAAGGTCCGGTTTCGCCCGCGACGCTGAGCGCGGTCGAGCTCAAGAGCGTCACCGCCCCGCCGCCCAAGACCAAAGAAAAGGACAAGGCGGCCCGCGAAGACGAACAGGGTCCCGCGACCGAAGTCGAAGAGAGCTTCGGCGATCGCCTGCAGCGGTTCCGCACCGAGTTGGGGCTCGATCAGGCCGAAGTCGCCAAACGCATGGGCGTCGGCGTGACCTCGGTAGCCAGCTGGGAAAAGGGCCGGGCGCGTCCAAAGCGCGGCCGCATGGCGACGCTTGCCGCCATTCTTGGCGTCGAGGCATCCGACCTGCTCGGCGACGGCGAGCCTGAAGAGATTCACGATCAAGTCGACGCCGGCCGCGAACTGATCGCGCGCGCGCTCGGCGTCAGCGCCGACCGGATCCGGATCATCGTCGAATATTAGAGGACGGCCGAGCGGAGCGATCGCGCGCGCGACAAAAAACAAGCCCACCGGTCGGAACCGGCAGGCTTGAAGGAAACAGGGTGGCCCAGTGAACCACCCTGCTTGGGTCGCGCCCTATGACTGCCCGATTCGGCGCGCAGTTTCGCTACCCGGATGAGTAGCGCGCACGATTTTTTTTGCTTTTCGGGCAAGATATTTGCTGCTCTAGCAAAATGCATCGCTGCCGATCTTCTGACCAGGGATGCATGCCGACCGAGAATCTTCCGATATTTCCCCCGGACCACAATGCGCCGGCCGAATGGGAAGTCCTGAACGGACTGATCGGACGCATCTATGACTCCGTGCTCGAACCCCAACGTTGGAACGAGACTCTTTCGGAAATCACCGGAGCCCTCTGCCCGCTGAGCTGGGAAGCCGCTTTCATCCTCTGGGAATCGACCAGTCCGCCCAGAGCGCGCTTCGTCGCAGCCTCGGGCCTCGCCGCCGGCGTTCAGGAGATCTATTGCGCGGTCTACGCAGGCAACCACCCCTGGTCGCGCAAGCTCATGCGCTACGGCAATGGCAGCGTCGTCGACAGCAACGACATCCTGACCCGCGAGGAGTTTGCCGAGTCCGAATTTTTCCGCAATTTTCTTCAACCGTGGGGCATCGACCGCATGGTCGCGGTTCTGCTCGACCAGCGCGGTCCCGACCGGCTGGGCCTGATGCTCCCCGGCCCGGGCGATCGCGACCTGGAAAAGCTCAAGCGCGGCCTGCGCGTCCTCGCCCCGCATATGCAGCGCGCGATGAGGATCAGCGACCGCATCGCGACGCTCGACCTTGCTGCCGGGGCCGCGCGCGCGGCGGCGGATGCGGCACCCTTCGCGATCTTCAGCCTCGACGACCAGCTCAACATTCTCGCCGCCAACAGCCGCGCCGAACGTTACGAAAGGGCGGGTTTCATATGCCTTGCCGGCGAACGTTTCGCCTTCACCTATCCCGCCAGCCAGAAACAGCTGCTCGATTTGGTCAAGCGTCCCGATCCCGCCGGTCTCGCGTTCCAGACGATCGGCAACGCGGGGGCCGAATGCCCCGTTCTGGTCGCACGGATCGCACGGCAATCGGCGCACCGGATCGGCGGCTTCACGCTCGGCGCGTCGCTGATCATCACGATGGGAAGCGCGCCGGGCGAAACGCCGGTGGTCGAGATTGACCGCGTCGCGCAATGGTTCGCGCTAACGCCAGCCGAAGCGCGGCTGGCGGTCGCGCTTGCCGGCGGCCAGACATTGCGCGACTATGCGGCCGAACGCGCGGTCAGCCTCAACGCCGTCCGTTTCCTGTTGAAAGGCATCTTCCGGAAAACCGGCGCGGCAAGTCAGGCGCAGCTCGTCGCGACGCTCGCGCGGCTGCCTGCAGCATCCGGAAACTAGGCTGCCAGCACCTTCGCCATCATCCGCTCTTCCTTTTCCACCCATGGCGCCAGGCTCGGCCGCGACAGGATCGCTTCGCTCCACGCGGCGACCTTCGGATGTTGCGCGGCATCGATGCGCGCGCCGCAGTGGCGGAAGTTCATCAGCGGCGACGCCACGGCAAGGTCGGCGAGCGTGAAGCGGTCGCCGACCAGATAGCCCGATGGGGGGATGGCGTTTTCCAGATAGTCGAGCAGTTTCGGCATCTCCTCGCTTTCGGCAAGCGCTGCGGCGGCGAGGTCGCCTTCGCGGCCGAGGAATTTGGGCGAGACAATGCGATTGAAGAAGATCTTGCCGCCGCATGCCGCAAAGACCGTGTCGCCAAATTCGTCCCACCAGATCACGCGCCCGCGCTCTCGCGGGTCTGCGGGGATCAGCGCAGGCTCGGGATGCTTGGCTTCCAGATAATGGATGATGGCGCTCGAGTCGGCGAGCAGGAAGCCGTCATCGTCCATCGCGGGCATCTTGCCCAGCGGCGATGCGGCACGGAACCCCGGGTCGGGATCGCCGATGCCGACGCCCTTCAGTTCGAAGTCGAGCCCCTTTTCGCCCAGATACCCCAGCAATTTGCGCACGAAAGGCGACACCAGCGAACCATAGACAATCATCCCGCTCTCCCTCTTCTGTTCTGCCGTTCAGCATAAGCGCAAGGCCGCGCGCGGCAACCCCCCAGACGCCGCCGCAACGGCGACGAAATAATCTTGCTATCGGCCGCGTGGCATGAAAAGGCTGCGCTTGGAGGGGGGCGCTGCTACGGCAGCCATCAGCAGGATTCATGCAATGCGCCCTTCGACCTGGGCAGACCGGCTGATGGGCCTGCTCGTCCGCTTTGTCGGACTTGTGATCCTGCTCGCGACGATAGTCGCGGCCGCCGCAAGCTTCGTCTACAATCAGTCCGAGGAATCCGACCAGGCCGCGCGCGTCGCGATGCAGGTCAACATGCGCCTGCGCGATCATGTCGCGATTCTGGAGGGCGTGCGCGCGCTCTATCAATCCGACCCGTCGTCGAGCGGGCCCGGCATCCGCGCCTATCTGTCGTCGCTGCAGCCGCAAGTGCAGGCGCCGGGGATGGAGGGTATCGGCATTGCCGCCGCCATGTCCGCGGGCGCGCCCGCGCTGCCCGAAGCACAGCTCCGCCAGAATTACGGAGAGGACATCAAGGTGTGGCCCGCGACCGATCAAAAGATCGGCTTCGCGGTCGTGCTCGTCGAACCCTACACCCCGCGGCGGCACGCCGCGCTGGGCTTTGACATGTACAGCAACCCGACGCGCCGCGCCGCAATGCGCCGCGCCTGGCAGACCGGCCAGCCCGCCGTCAGCGGCGTCGTCCATCTCGCGCAGGAACGCGCCGCGGCGCGCAAGCAGAATGGTTTCCTGATCTATGTTCCCGTCTATGCCCGCCAACCCGCGTCGCCGTTGACGACCGTCGCCACGCGGCCCGGCACACGACCGGTCGAAGCGTTCATCTATGCCCCTTTTCGCAGCGAAGACATGATGAAGGCCGTGATCGGACAGCAGATCAACGGTATCGACGGGATCGAAGTCTATGCTGGCGATGGTCCCAACGCGCCGCTGCTCTATCGGCATGGCAAGGTCGGCTGGGACGCGCAGGTCCAGAAAATCCGTGTCGCCGACCGCGTATGGACGATGCGCATCTCTTATGGCCGTTTTTTCGAACGGCTTGGCCGACCGGTCGCCATTCTCCTTTTCGGTCTCGCGCTCGCGGTACTGGCGACGCAGCTCCATCGGGTCCAGCAACGCCGCGTCGGCGTGGCGCAAGCGCTCGCCGAGGAACAGGCGCGACACGCTGCCGACCGCGAACTGATGATCGGCGAAATGGCGCACCGCATGAAAAACGCCTTTGCCCGTATCGGCGCTCTCGCCCGTATCACCCTGCGGGAATCGACCGATCTTCGTGACTTCGAGACGAAGTTCGACGGCCGCATGCGCGCGCTCTCGGACGCCAAGCAGATGCTGGTCACCGGCGCGGTCGATAGCGTCGAGCTTGGCCAGATCCTCCGCCGCGAACTCGAAATCGCCGGCTGGACGACCGAGCGCCTCGCCTTGCTCGATGGCCCCGTGGTCGATCTGGAAGACGAAAGCGCGCAGGCGATCTCGCTCGCGATTCACGAACTGGTGACCAACAGCATCAAATATGGCGCGCTGTCGGGCCGCGGCGATCTCGCGGTCGACTGGCGGTACGACGAAGGCGATGTCGAGCTTCGCTGGGCCGAGAGCGGACTGGCGGAGACACCGCATATCGAAACCGAAAGCTTTGGCACCCAGTTCATCCGCTCGCTGATCGAACGGCAGCTGAAGGGCAGTTGGCAACGCACCGCCGTTGACAACGGCCTCACGATCGTCATTCGCTGGCCGGATAATGGCCGCACCACCTGACTGGCATATCTGGATCGACCGTGGCGGCACCTTCACCGACGTCGTCGCGCGGCGGCCGGACGGCAGTGTCGTCACCACCAAATATCTGAGCGAAGATCCCGCGCGCCCCGGCGACGCCGCCGTCAACGCCATCCGCGATCTGACGGGCGCGGGCACCGGCGACCTGCCCGCGCTCGCGATCCGCATGGGATCGACCGTCGCAACCAATGCGCTGCTCGAACGCAAGGGTGAGCCGACGTTGCTCGCGATCACGCAAGGCTTCGGCGACGCGCTGACGATCGGTTATCAGGACCGCCCCGACCTTTTCGCACGCAAACTGGTCCGCACCCCGCCACCCCATGCCGAAGTCGCCGAGATCGTCGAGCGCCTCGGGCCGGGGGGCGATGTTCTGACGCCGCTCGACGAAGCCGCGGCGCGCGCGGCGCTGCAATCCGCGCGCGACCGCGGCCTCAGCAGCATCGCGATCGTGCTGATGCACGGCTATCGCTATCCCGCGCACGAAAAGCGGCTTGCCGAAATCGCCGCCAACGTCGGCTTCGCGCAAATCTCGACCAGCCACGACGTGAGCGCGCTGATCAAGCTGATCGGCCGCGGCGACACGACGCTCGCCGACGCCTATCTGTCCCCCGTCCTGCGTCACTATGTCGATCAATTCATTGCTCAGCTGGGCGCCAGCATCGGTGGCGGCATCGACCCGCAGTTCATGAAAAGCTCGGGCGGCCTCGCCTCCGCATCGGCGTTTCATGGCCGCGACGCGATTCTTTCGGGACCCGCGGGCGGTATCGTAGGCATGGTCGGCAGCGCCGCGCCGCTCGGCAAGGAGCGGCTGATCGGCTTCGACATGGGCGGCACCTCGACCGACGTCAGCCATTATGCCGGCCGCCTCGAACGCGATAACGAGGCGATCGTCGCGGGCACGCGCATCCGCGCCCCGATGCTGCGCATCCATACCGTCGCGGCGGGTGGCGGCTCGATCTGCCGCTGGGACGGCGCGCGGCTGCTCGTCGGCCCCGAAAGCGCGGGAGCGAACCCCGGCCCCGCCGCCTATGGCCGCGGCGGGCCGCTCACAGTCACCGACTGCAACGTTCTGCTCGGCAAGATCCAGCCCGACTATTTCCCCAAACTCTTCGGCCCGAACGGCGACCAGCCGCTCGACCGTGACATCGTCGTGCAGAAATTCGCCGCGATGGCGACCGAGGTCGGCCTCGCGCCCGAAGCGCTGGCCGAGGGTCTGCTCGCGATCGCGGTCCAGCAGATGGCGAACGCGATCAAGCGCATCACCATCGCGCGCGGCCACGATGTGTCACAAAACTACAGTTTAGTCGGGTTTGGCGGCGCCGCCGGGCAGCATGTGTGCCTCGTCGCCGACGCGCTGGGGGTCGACGAGATATTGCTCCACCCGCTCGCCGGGGTGCTCTCGGCCTATGGCATGGGCCTCGCGCGCCCGTCGGCAATCCGCGAGCGCACCCTCGGCCTCACGCTCGACGAAGATTGCGCAGCAGCGCTCGCCGCCGTCGAAACCGAACTGTCGCAGCAAGCGTACGCCGACCTGGCCCCCGGCGCCGACACCGCCCGAGAAACGTTGCTCTTCGTCCGCCTCGTCGACAGCGACAATGCTATAGAACTCCCGCTCGCGCCACCCGCCGCGGTCGCAGGGGCGTTCGCGGCCGCCTTCCGTCAGCGCTTCGGCTACGCCCCGCACGCCAATCTGGTGGTCGATCGCATTCGCGTCGAGCTGACCGAGTCGGGCGTGGTGCCGGCCACGCTGCCGCCGCCCGTGACCGGCGAGGAATCCGAATCCGAAACCGTCACAGCATGGCTCGCAGGTGTTTCGCACGATGTCCCGCTCCACCAGCGCGGCGCCCTCGCTCCCGGCCGCCGCATCGGCGGACCCGCGATCATCATCGACCCGCTGTCGACGACCGTCGTCGAACCCGGCTGGAACGCGACGGTCGAGCAGGAAGGGACATTGCGGCTCACGAGTGCTCCCCGGCGAAAGCCAGGGGCCAGCGAAACGAAAATCGTGCGCGGCAGCGCGCCTACCTTTCCCGAGCATGGACCCCGGCTTTCGCGGGGGAGCAGTGTTGCCGAAGCAGACCCCGACCCCATCCGCCTCGAAATCTTCAACAGCCTGTTCATGGCGATTGCCGAGGAAATGGGCGGCGCGCTTCAGCACAGCGCTTCGTCGATCAACATCCGCGAACGGCTCGATTTCTCGTGCGCGATTTTCGACGGCAAGGGACGCCTCGTTGCGAACGCCCCACACATGCCCGTCCATTTGGGCTCGATGAGCGAAAGCGTGCGCACCATCCTGCGCCAACGCACCGGCGACGGTCGCGGCATCCGGCGCGGCGATGCCTACGCGCTCAACGCTCCCTACGACGGCGGAACCCACCTGCCCGACATCACCGTCATCATGCCGGTTTTTGTGGAGGGCGACGAACCAAGCTTCTTCGTCGCAGCACGCGGACATCACGCTGACCTCGGCGGCATCGCCCCCGGTTCGATGCCCCCCGACAGCAAGAGCATCGAGGACGAAGGCATCCTCTTCGACAATGTGCTGATCGTCGACGACGGCCATTTCCGCGATGCCGCCATTGCGGCGCACCTGATCGACAGCCCCTGGCCCGCGCGAAACCCAGCGCTCAACATCGCCGATCTGAAGGCGCAGGTCGCGGCCTGCCAGCGTGGCGCAAGCGCGCTCGCCGACCTCAGCGTGGCGCATGGCGCATCGACCGTGGCGGCTTATATGGCGCACGGCCAGGCGCAGGCCGAAGCCGCCGTCCGCCAACTCATCGCTCGCCTCGACGATGGCAGTTTCCGCTACGCGATGGACAATGGCGCCCAGGTTGCGGTCGCCGTCAAAGTCGATCGCGCCGCCCGCCACGTCACCATCGACTTCACCGGATCGTCCGCGACGCTTCCCGACAATTTCAACGCGCCTGCGCCCGTCGTCCGCGCGGCCGTGCTCTATGTCCTGCGCACGATGCTCGACGACCCGATCCCGATGAACGAGGGCTGCCTTGCCCCCGTCACGCTGATCGTGCCCGATCATTCGATGCTGTCCCCAACCTATCCCGCGGCAGTCGTCGCGGGGAATGTCGAGACGAGCCAGGTCATCACCGACGCGCTGTTCGCCGCCTTCGGCGCGATGGCACCGGCACAGGGCACGATGAACAATTTCACCTTCGGCAATGACACCCACCAATATTATGAAACGATTGCCGGCGGATCGGGCGCCGGTCCCGGCTTTGATGGCACCAGCGTGATCCAGACGCATATGACCAACAGCCGCATGACCGACCCCGAGGTGATGGAAGCGCGCTTCCCCGTCATCGTCGAAGAATTTTCGATCCGCCAGGGCTCGGGTGGAGCGGGCCAATGGACAGGAGGCGACGGCGCCACCCGTCGCATTCGTTTCCGCGAGCCGATGGCCGCGAACATTCTTGCGAACCGCCGACAAGTCGCGCCCGCGGGACTAGCGGGCGGCAGCAACGCGGCGCCCGGCCGCAGCTGGGTCGAGCGCGCCGATGGTTCGATCGAGATGCTCGCCGCCACCGGCAGCGCCGACCTTGCCGCGGGCGACGCCTTCGTGATCGAAACGCCTGGGGGTGGCGGCTATGGGAAATCGGGGGACTGACAAAATGCCGGATCAGGCAAGAATTTGGTTCACGCGAAGACGCGAAGACGCGAAGAAGAAGCGTTTGCCGCGAAGCGGTCTTCTCTCTCGACGTTGCTGCCCGAACGACGGTCGAAGGAATATGGGGCCTTACGGCCCTGGCCGGCCTCTTCGCGTCTTCGCGTCTTCGCGTGAACCCCTTTCAATACCCGCATCGCAGGCGAACGCGCCATGCTCGTCCTGATCGGCATCGTCATCATCATCGCGGGCTTTCTGTTCCGCTTCAATCCGCTGCTCGTCATCATGGCCTCGGCGCTCGCCACAGGCCTCGCCGCGGGGCTCGACATCGCGGCGATCATCGCCGCCTTCGGCAAGGCGTTCAACGACACGCGCTATGTCTCGATCATCTGGATCGTCCTTCCCGTGATCGGCCTGCTCGAGGCTTATGGCCTGCAACAGCACGCCCGCAACATCATCGGCCGCATGCGCGGCGCGACTCTCGGCCGCCTGCTGACCGGCTATCTGTTCCTGCGTCAGGCCTTTGCCGCGGTCGGCCTCACCTCGGTCGCGGGCCATGCCCAGACCGTCAGACCGCTCGTCGCGCCGATGGCCGAGGCGGCCGCAGAGGCGCAGAACCCGACGCTAACCGACAGCCAGCGCGAGGAGGTCAAGGCCTATGCGGCGGCGACCGACAATGTCGGCGTCTTCTTCGGCGAGGATATTTTTCTCGCCTTCGGTTCGATCCTGCTGATGCGGGGCATCCTCGAAGGCTATGGTTACGAGATCGAGCCGCTCCACCTCTCGCTCTGGGCCATCCCCACGGCGATCAGCGCCTTCCTGATCCACGGCTTCCGTCTCCGGCGCCTCGACCGAAGGATTCGCAAGGGCGGAGAGGGCGGCGCATGATCACCCTCGGCCATGTCTATCTGATCGCAGGCATCGTCTTTGCGCTCTTCGCGCTGCTCGGCCTTTACGACCGCAGCAATCCCAAACGCTTCGGCAACGCCGCCTTCTGGGGGCTGGTCGCAACATCGATGATCGCTGGGGATTATCTTGGCGATTTCGGCAACGGCCTGCTCGTCCTCGCGCTCGTCGCGATTGCCGGGGCCGGCCAGATCGGCCGCGCACCCGGCGGCGAGGTTCCCGTCGAGGTGCAGGTCGAGCGCGCCGCGAAATATGGCAATTTCCTCCTCCTCGTCGCGCTCATCATTCCGGTCGTCGCGCTCGTCGGGACCTTTCTCTTCAAGGAGATTCCCGGCCTGGCCGACCCCAAGCAGGCGACGCTGATCTCGCTCGCACTCGGCGTGCTGATCGCGCTCGGCGTCGGCATAGCGCGATTGAAACCGCCGCCACTGCTGCCGCTGCAACAGGGTCGTCGCCTGCTCGATTCGGTGGGATGGGCCGCGATTCTGCCACAGATGCTCGCCAGCCTCGGCGCGGTCTTCGCGCTCGCGGGGGTCGGCGACGTCGTCGGCGGCCTGATCGGTACCGCGATCCCGCAGGGCAGCCTGTTCGGCGCGGTGCTCGCCTTTGGGCTCGGCATGGCGCTCTTTACGATGGTGATGGGCAACGCCTTCGCCGCCTTCCCCGTGATGCTCGCCGCGGTCGGCATGCCCTTGCTCGTCAAGCAGCACGGCGGCGATCCCGCGGTGATCGCAGCGATCGGCATGCTCGCGGGCTTCTGCGGCACGCTGATGACCCCGATGGCGGCGAACTTCAACCTCGTCCCCGCGGCCTTGCTCGAACTCAAAAATCCTTATGGGGTGATCAAGGCGCAGATCGGCACCGCCGTCCCGTTGCTCGCGGTGAACATCCTCTTCATCTACCTCTTTGCATTCTAGGCACCCCATGCAGCTCACCCCCGACCACGCCACCCGCTTCGCGACCGCCACCCTCTCGCACCTCGGCCGCGAATATCCGTACAAGATGGACCTCGTCCTGAACGGACCCGAGGACGCCAGGCCCCCGCGCGAGCATCATCCGATCTTCCACGGCAGCTTCGACTGGCACAGCTGCGTCCACGGCTGGTGGCAGATCCTCCGCCTCGCGCGCCGCTTCCCCGATCTGCGCGTCGCCGCCGACATTCGCGCCCGCGCCGATGCCATGCTCGTGCCGGACAAGGTCGCGGTCGAACTGGCCTTCCTCTCGCGCCCCTATTCCGCTGGGTTCGAGCGCCCCTATGGCTGGGCCTGGCTTCTCGCGCTCCATGCCGAGGCCGAACGGCACGACGCGCCGTGGGCGGACGCGCTCGAACCGCTTACCTCCGCGTTCGCCGCACGCTTCCATGCCTTCCTGCCCAAGATGACCTATCCGCTGCGCGTCGGCACCCATTTCAACATCAGCTTCGCGCTGCTCCTCGCGCGCGATTGGGCCGAAACGCGCGACCCCGCGCTTGTCACCCTGATCGACGCCAGCGCGCGCCGGTGGTTCGGCGCCGATCGCGACTGTCAGGCCTGGGAACCCGGCAGCGACGAATTTCTTTCCTCGGCGCTCACCGAAGCGCATCTGATGGCGGTCGTCCTCGGCAAGGATTTCACCGGCTGGTTCGACGCCTTCCTTCCCCGCGCGGCGAGCGAGCAGCCCGCGACGCTCTTCACCCCAGCCACCGTGTCCGACCGCAGCGACGGCAAGATCGCGCATCTCGACGGCCTTAACCTCAGCCGCGCCTGGTGCTGGCGCGCGATCGGCGCGGCTCTTGGCACGGCCCACCTTGTCACGCCCGTCGCAGCCGCGGCCACCCAGCGCCACCTCGATGCCGCGCTCCCGCATGTCACCGGCGATTATATGGGCGAACATTGGCTTGCCAGCTTCGCTTTGCTCGCGCTCGACGGTCTTTGAATCGCCGCCCCGATTGACAACCTCCCCCCTCGCGGCGACAGACGGGAAAGGGGGAGAAGGATTGCCATGAAGACGCTGCGCCCGACATCGTTCGACGTCGCCGAACGCGCCGGAGTCTCGCAATCGACCGTGTCGCGCGCGCTCAGGAACAGCCCCGGCGTCAACGCCGAAACCCGCGCCCGCGTCTCGACCGCCGCGCGCGAGCTCGGCTATGTCGTCGACCGCCACGCCTCGTCGCTGCGGCTCAAGAGCAGCGAGACGCTTGCGCTCGTCACCATCTGCCGCCCCGGCGAAGACCGCAGCGCGATCAACCCATTCTATTTCGCGCTGCTCGGCAGCATCGCCGCGGCGACCTCGGCGCGCGGCTTCAACCTGCTCGTTTCGTTCCAGGAAAGCCCCGACAATTTTCGCGCCGATTTCGTCGCCAGCGGCCTCGCCGACGCGATGATCGTGATCGGCACGACCAGCAATCGCGACGCCTGGGATTATTTCGCCGCGGCGCAAAGTTCGGGGCTCGACTTCGTCTGCTGGGGCAGCCCCGGCGATCCCTTCCACTGGATGCGCAGCGACAATGACACCGGCGGCCGCCTCGCCGCCGCGCATCTCGTCGCCACCGGCCGCAAGCGCATCGTTTTCGTCGGCCCTCAGCGCTCGCCGCAGCGCCAGTTCGACGAGCGCCGCGACGGCTTTGTCGAAGCCCTGGCAGCGCACGGCGTGACGCCCGTCATCGTCGAGCCGCCCGCCGCGACCGACCGCCATGCGCAGGGGGTCGCCGCCGTCGCCGACCTGCTCGCCGCGCATCCCGACACCGACGCGATCTTCGCCGCCAGCGACATGCTCGCACTCGGCGTGCTGCAGGGCCTCAAGGACGCCGGGCGCCGCGTGCCCGAGGATGTCGCGCTGATTGGCTTCGACGGCATTCGCGCCGGAACGCTCGCCGACCCGGCGCTCACCTCGGTCGAACCCGATCTCGACGCCGCAGGCGAAGCGCTCGTCGCGATGGCGCTCGAGGATGACGAGTTCACGCGCAGCGGCACGCGCATCCCGGTGCATCTGGTCGCGCGCGGCACCGCTTAACTTCCGCCAACCTATTGGAATCCCGACGCGATGGCTCCGCGATCGCGGCGCGTATCTTTTGTGCATTGCACACTAACTATAGATATAATAATATAGCATAGTATTATCGCTTCAAAGGACTCTCCCATGCGCATCATGATTCTTGCCTCGCTCGCCCTGATCGCCGCTACGCCTGCGATGGCGTATGAGACCGGCGCCGCCGCGCTCGAGCGCGCGCCCAAGGAAGGCGAAGTGCTGCGCGACGGCAGCGCGCGGATCGTCGGCAAGGTGACGAAGGTTCAGGCCTCGGGCGCCGTGCTCGCAATCGTCAACGGCCAGGCCATCCGCATCCCCGCCGAAACGCTGAGCATCGTCGACGGCAAGCTGGTCACCACGCTGACCAAGACCGAAGCGCTCAAGCTGAAATAACCGGGCGC
Organism: Sphingopyxis sp.; assembly: GCF_965227415.1. Taxonomy (GTDB): domain Bacteria; phylum Pseudomonadota; class Alphaproteobacteria; order Sphingomonadales; family Sphingomonadaceae; genus Sphingopyxis. The sequence goes on from NZ_OZ245749.1 coordinate 1,837,153, forward strand.
GATCCCGGCGGCTCTCCCTGCTTCAATCGGGATCGCAGCGCGTTTCCTCCGCATCCTCGCCCAGATTGGCGATGATGCGGTCGAGCATTGCGTGAAAGCTCGCCTGCTCGGCCGCGGCAAAGCCAGCCAGCGCCTCGACTTCTTCGCTTTCCCCAATCCGCGACAGCTCGCCGATCACCGGGTCGATCGCGACGGTGAGCCAGATGCGGTGCGCGCGCCGGTCGGCAGGGTCGGGCCGCCGCTCGACCCAACCAGCCTCGACCAGCTTGTCGATCGAGCGGCCGACCGTCACCTCGCCCACTTCCAGCAACGCGGCGATCTCGCGCTGGGTCGCGCCCGGCCGGCGGCGCACGCACGCGATGGTCTGCCACTGCGCGCGGGTCAGCCCCAGCCCCTGGGCGCGCTGGTCGAAGCGCAGCCGCAACAGGCGCGACAGCTTCATCACCTTGATCCCCAGCGCCTTGTCGTCGTCGACCTTCTTCACCGCGGCTTCCTCCCTCATTCGGCGACTCTTGCCGACAAGGCGGCGCGGCGCAAGAGGCGGCCAGCGCAGCACATCGCACGCCTATCCGTCTCAATTCTGGACAAAAATCCTCGCGGCGCCGATTCATTTTTGTAACGGCGAGGTTAAATCTTGTTAAGAGAGGTCGACCGCGATCGATTCGTGGACCGTATCCAAAGGGGTAGAAAATGCGTCTGATTTCCGTACTCGCGGCTTGCGCCGCCATTGCCGTCGCCGCACCGGCATCGGCGACCGAAGTCTTTTCCGACGGTTTCGAAGGCGACGCGCCGGGCATCGGCCTGACCACGCTGACCAACTGGGTCATCACCTCGGGCAACAATCCGACGGGCGGCACGGTCGATATCGTCGGCGCCGTCAATCCCTATGGCATCACGGTGACCAGCCCTGCTTCGGGCAATGTGCTCGACCTCGATGGCACCCCCGGACCGGCAGCGATCTATTCGAAGCTGGCTTACAACTTCAACGCCGGCGATCTGGTCACCTTCTCCTACGACGTTGGCGGCAGCCAGCGCGACGCGGCGTCCGACGTCTTCGTTGCGGGCATGTTCGTGGATCCGGCACTGGTCGGGCTCTTTTCGGGCACGGGCTTCACCTCGTCGCCAGGCATTCTCAACAACAATCAGCTTTCGGGTAGCCTGTTGCTGAACGGCCTCGGTACCCCGTTCACCACCTCGTCGATCAGCTTCCGGGCGCTCGGCGCGGGCAGCCTCAAGATGGCCTTCTACACGACCAGCGGCGACAATGTCGGCCCGCTCGTCGACAATGTCCGTCTCGACATTGCCGCTGTGCCGGAGCCTGCGACCTGGGCGCTGATGCTGTTCGGTTTTGCTTTCGTAGGCGGCGCCATGCGCTCGCGCCGGAAGCCGCATCTGGCCGCGCGTTACGCCTGATCCGGCGACCGGACGAAAAAGCGCCGCTGGCCCAACCCGGCCGGCGGCGTTTTTGCATGTGCGGGTGAACGGGTCGCGCCGTCCCGAACCGGCTGACCGCAACGCCCGCGTCACAGCTTGTCCCAGCCGTGCGGTAATCGCCGCGTCGGTTTCTTCGGATGTCGGCCGCCGCGCTTCAGCAGCAGCCCCAGCAGCGAGTCCGACGGCACGATCCGCCGCTCGACCTCCTTGCCGCCGCGCAAGATCACCATCTCGCGCCCCTCGACCGCGCGCTCATAAGCAACCACCTCCAACCCGCATAGCGCGCGCGATCGATCGAACTCCGGCTGACCCCCGCGACCTGCGCCGCGGTCCACCCGTCCGACCGCACACAAATCCCTGGCATGAAGCGATTGGCACGCCCCTGTTTCCCCTCCCGCAAGCGGGAGGGGTAGCGAGACTTGCCAGCTCGCTGGTCAGTCGCAGCGGCGTGGGCCTGATCACCCCCGCCATTCTCGGCGGAATTCCCCCGCGAACCCTGCACCACCTTACCCGCCATAACCCCACCCCCGAAACACTTTGGAATGAATCTAGATTATTTAGAACCTATTTGGATAATGTAGGCAAGGAAAAAAAGGCGCTATTGTCATCCTTATCGTCACCCCGGATTTGATCCGGGATCCATTCCACCGGCAGCGCATGCATCCCGGCCAAGTCCGGCGTGACGAAGTTTGGAAAGGCGGCGTGTTTCCTCTGCGTCTCCGCGTCTCCGCGCCAACCAACCTCCCCCACCCCCTTGCATTTCCCCGCCCCCGGCGTAAGGCGGCGGCAACATAAACCGCGCGTGCGACTCCCGTTGGCCCCGCTCTCCCGCTCCGCCTTCGGACAGTCTTTCCCCGCCGCGCCAACATGGGGACTGCAATCCTATGACGACCACGGGCAACGACACGCTGGGCACCCGTTCGACGCTGAGCGTCGGCGGCAAGAATTACGCTTATTATTCGCTCGACAAGGCCGCAGCAAAGCTGGGCGATGTGTCGCGGTTGCCGTTCAGCATGAAGGTGCTGCTCGAAAACCTGCTGCGCTTCGAGGATGACGGTTTCACCGTGTCGACCGCCGACATCCAGGCGCTGGTCGACTGGCAGAAGGACCCGCATTCGAACCAGGAAATCCAGTATCGCCCGGCGCGCGTGCTGCTCCAGGATTTCACCGGCGTTCCGTGCGTCGTCGATCTCGCCGCGATGCGCGATGCGATCGCCAAGCTCGGCGGCGACACGACCAAGATCAACCCGCTCGTCCCCGTCCACCTCGTCATCGATCACTCGGTCATGGTCGACGAATTCGGGCACCCCAAGGCGTTCGAGCAGAATGTCGAGATCGAATATTATCGCAACGGCGAACGCTATGACTTCCTGAAATGGGGGTCGAAGTCGCTGTCGAACTTCAAGGCGGTGCCTCCGGGCACCGGCATCTGTCACCAGGTCAATCTCGAGCATATCGCGCAGGCGGTGTGGTCGAGCGACGATGCGTCGGGTGAGACCGTCGCCTATCCCGACACCTGCGTCGGCACCGACAGCCATACGACGATGATCAACGGGCTGGGCGTGCTCGGCTGGGGCGTCGGCGGGATCGAGGCCGAGGCCGCGATGCTTGGCCAGCCCGTGTCGATGCTGATCCCCGAAGTCGTCGGGTTCAAATTCACCGGCAAGCTGAAGGAAGGCGTCACGGCGACCGACCTGGTGCTCACCGCGACGCAGATGCTGCGCGCCAAGGGCGTCGTCGGCCGCTTCGTCGAATATTTCGGCCCAGGCCTCGCCTCGCTGTCGCTCGCAGACCGCGCGACGCTCGCCAATATGGCGCCCGAATATGGCGCGACGTGCGGCTTCTTCGGCGTCGACGACAAGACGCTCGACTATATGCGCCTGACCGGGCGCAGCGACGAGACTATCGCGCTGGTCGAAGCCTATGCCAAGGCGCAGGGGCTGTGGATCGTCGAGGGCGCGGCGGACCCGATCTTCACCGACACGCTCGACCTCGACCTGTCGACCGTCGTGCCGTCGCTGGCGGGGCCGAAGCGTCCGCAGGACCGCGTCTCGCTCCCCGATGTCGACGATGTGTTCAACGCCGACATGGTCAACACCTATAAGAAGGCGCAGACGCGCGTGCCGGTCGAGGGCAAGGATTTCGACATCGGCGACGGCGACGTCACCATCGCCGCGATCACCAGCTGCACCAACACCTCGAACCCCGGCGTGCTCGTCGCCGCGGGGCTCGTCGCGAAGAAGGCCGACGCCTTCGGGCTGAAGCCCAAGCCGTGGGTCAAGACCTCGCTCGCACCGGGGTCGCAGGTCGTGACCGACTATCTGGTCAAGGCCGGGCTGCAAAAGCACCTCGACAATATCGGCTTCAACCTCGTCGGCTATGGCTGCACGACGTGCATCGGCAATTCGGGTCCGCTCGCCGAGCCGATCAGCAAGGCGATCAACGAAAACGGCCTCGTCGCCGCGGCGGTGATTTCGGGCAACCGCAACTTCGAAGGCCGCGTGTCGCCCGACGTGCGCGCGAACTTCCTCGCCTCGCCGCCGCTCGTCGTCGCCTATGCGCTGAAGGGCACGGTGATCGAGGATTTCACCACCACCCCCATCGGCCAGGACCAGCAGGGCAAGGACGTGTTCCTCGCCGACATCTGGCCGACCAACCTTGAAGTGGCCGAGGCCGTTGCCGGCGCGGTCGACCGCGAGATGTTCGTCGCGCGCTACGCCCATGTCTACAAGGGCGACGAGCATTGGCAGAAGATCGAGGTCGAAGGCAGCGACACCTATCAGTGGCGCGCCGGATCGACCTATGTCGCGAACCCGCCGTATTTCGAGGGCATGACGATGACCCCGGCGCCGGTGTCGGACATCGTCGGCGCCAAGCCGCTCGCGATCCTCGGCGACAGCATCACGACCGACCACATCAGCCCCGCCGGTTCGATCAAGGCGGACTCGCCAGCCGGTAAATGGCTGATGGAACATCAGGTCAGCAAGGCCGACTTCAACAGCTACGGCGCCCGCCGCGGCCACCACGACGTCATGATGCGCGGGACCTTCGCGAATATTCGCATCAAAAACGAAATGGTCCCCGGCATCGAAGGCGGTATGTCGCGCTATGGCAGCGAGGTCATGGCTATCTATGACGCCGCGATGCGCCACAAGGCGGACGGCACCCCGCTGGTCGTGATCGCGGGCAAGGAATATGGCACCGGCTCGTCGCGCGACTGGGCGGCGAAGGGCACCAACCTGCTCGGCGTCCGCGCAGTGATCGTCGAAAGCTTCGAGCGTATCCACCGTTCGAACCTCGTCGGCATGGGCGTGCTGCCGCTGCAGTTCCAGGGCAGCGACACGCGCGAGACGCTCGGCCTGACGGGCGACGATGTCTTCACCATCACTGGCGTCGCGGATCTGAAGCCGCGCCAGACGGTGACGGTGAATGTCACCCGCGCCGACGGATCGGCCTTCAGCTTCGACACGCTCTGCCGCATCGATACGGCGAACGAGGTCGAATATTATATGAACGGCGGCATCCTGCATTATGTGCTGCGCAAGCTCGCGGCCTGACGGCAGCGGGACATTCAAACGTCGAAGGCGCCCGCCCCCTTGCCGGGGCGGGCGTTTTCATTGGGAGGGAAAGCCATGAGCGCCGCGATCATCGTCATCGAAATCATCGGCTGGGCGGCGGCGGTGCTGATCCTCGCGGCCTATGTGCTGCTCTCGCTCGGCAAGCTGAAAGCGCGCGGCTATGTCTATCAGTGGATGAACGTCGTCGGCGCGGCCGGCTTCGTGATCAACTCGGGCTATAATGGCGCGATTCCGTCGGCGGTGCTCAACGTGGTCTGGGCCGGAATCGGCCTGTTCACGATCAGCATCGTCTGGCGCGCCCGAAAGGCTCCACCCGCCGCCAACTAGCGCTTTGCAGCCTGTGCATTCCAGTCGGCGACCTTGGCCCGCGTCGCGGCAAGCATCGCGTCGAGCGCCGCGCGATCGTGCACCGCCCCACGCATCACCACCGCATCGATCGCGCGCGTCGCGGCGATATCGTCGAGCGGATTGTCGCGCAGCAGCACCAGATCGGCGGCCATGCCGGGCTTGATCGCGCCATAGCGATCGAGCCGGCCGAACCACGCCGGTCCCGCGCGCGTCGCCGAAGCCAGCGCCTGCGCAGGCGTCAGCCCCTTTTCCACGAACAGCTCGATCTCGTCGTGCAGCCCGAAACCCGGATAGTTGAAGCTGTTGAGGAACCCCGCATCGGTCCCGGCCATGATCGGCACGCCCGCCTCGGCGAGCATCGGCAGAATCGTCGCGACGTCCTCGATCTGCTTGTGCCGCGCCGCAATCGCCGCGGCATCGGCCTTCGCCGCGCGCTCGATGCGCCAGTCATAGGTCTTGCGCAATTTCGGTCCGATATAAGCCAGTCCCTCGTCCTGCGAATGGTCGTCGCGATCGAGATAGGCGAGAATGCGGCTGCCATTCAGCGTCGGCGTCACCGAAACGCCTTTCGCAGCAAAGCGCCGATAGGCCGCCATCGCGGTATCGCGGTCGAATCCCGCATCGAGCCGCCGGTTCGCCTCGGCACGGTCGATGCGCCCCGCGGCGAAATCGGCGGCAATCGCTGCCTCGTCCTTCGCGCCGGCATTATAGGCATAGTCGAGATGCTCGATCGAACTGATCCCCGCATCGACCGCCTGGTCGACGGTCAGCGCCATCGGGATATGCCCCGACGTCCGGATCCCCAGCGCCCTTGCCTGTCGCAGCGCATGGAGGAACAGGTCGGGCTTGAGCGTATTGTCGGTGATCTTGACGAAATCGACCTTGTCGCGCTGCGAAAGGCGCGCGAGCGCGGCGTCGACATCGGCGGCGCTGCCCACCTCGATCGTCCCTTCCCAGACCGGCGCGATCCCCTCGATCTTGGCGCCCGATGTCAGCAGTTGCGGGCCGAACAGGCGGCCGCTCGCAATCTCTGCGCGCCACGCCAGAACCTGATCGGCCAGGTCGCCCGAACAATCGCGGATCGTCGTGATCCCGTTCGCGACGTACAGCGGCAACAGCGCCTTGTTTTCGTCGATCAGGTCGGCCCCGCCGCCGAAATGAACATGCATGTCCCACAGGCCGGGGATGAGGTAGCGCCCCCGCCCCTCGATCGTTCGCCTCGCGCGCCAGTCCCTCGCGATCGCCGCGTCGGCGCCGACCGCGACGATATCGGCGCCATTGAGCACGACCGCCTGCCCGCCGACCGTCGTGGCGCCCTCGACATCGACGACCGTGACATGACGAATGACGACGTCGCCGTGCTTCTGCGCGGCGAACGCCGGCGCGGCAGAGGCAAGGATAGCGGGGGCAAGGAGCGCGGCGGCAAGGAGCGCGGCGGCAAGGCGCGCCGAAGCAAAGGCAGCAATCAGGCGTTTCATGAGGAAACCGCGTCGAGGGGTTGCGTACATTCTCACCGTATCTGCACCATGGTTCCAAAGTTCAGTGAAGTTCAGCCCTATGGCGCTTCCTTCTGTCACCGCCTTTGGGGTGAGACCGCCAAGGCGAGTGGCACGTACAGCGGGTGAGCTTCAGTCTGACTGGAGCACAGCGCGATATTGTAGGAAAGCGATTTTTCCAGGGTGACGCGCGGCGGATTGAGGCGGGAATTCGTGGGCCGCGACATTATACCTGTCGCCGCGATTTCTAGCTGTGCCGCAGGCGCGCGACCACGCACGGGGGGAGGCAGGCAGAGAGGCGACGGAGGCGGCGTCGCGAGGGGGCTAAAGCAGCGCAATTTTGTAGAACAACGGCGTTCCCGCTCTAATTGGCGATGCTTTCATTTGTCCCGCAATTCGGGGGATTCGCAGCGCATGAATTACGTTAAACGAGAGACTCTCGGGAAAGGTCCGAACGAATGCCGACGCCAGCATCGGTCAGGCGTCTCGCCAATTCGACGCGGCCATTCGCGCCGTTTTCCAAGACAAATTTTGTCTCCGTTGCGGTGAGAATTGTTAGAGGTATCATCAAGGCTTTGGCGCCTGAACCGAGGTCAACATCCATTGGCCGGTCAGGGATGGTCACATTGATGAGCGCCCCTAGGGATTTGCGTTCAGTAAGCCACGTGTCGGGAACACCTTCTGGTTCGGGAAATTCGATTGATAGCAAGCCTAGCCGCTCAACCTGTGTCTCTATCCCTCCCGCATGTGCGACATATGCAGCGAAGTCGGGAATCAGGGAGAAGGCCCAATGTCTTTTGATTTGATCAAAATCGGCGTGGGCCAAATCCGGGACTTCTATATATACCTCGGTGCCAAATCCGGGTTTCTCACTATTCGTGTCCACAAACAGGTCGGTCAGGCCATCTGAGGCGATGATAAAGCTATGTGCGGTGCGTATGACGCGGTAGGCTTGTCGGGTGGTCGGCCAAGCCGGCTTGCCAAGAAACTCCGGGCTAATGATGTATGCGATAACGGCTTCGTCCAAAGTGCCGATCGAACGCCAATGGCGTTCACGCGCTTCAAAGAATTGCTGATATCGGGGGTCATCAACAGCGACAGTTTCGGTGGCGACCTTCGATCGGTGGTCCGGGAGCGTCGTCTCCTCCATATCGCCACCATCGGAAATTTTGCTTAACAGCTTCTTTTTCCAACTCATTCGGCGTCCTTTGCATAGACGACTCAGCTCAAAACGCCGAGATTTCAGGGAGTATGAGACCCAATCCGATATATCGCCGGTCTTCCGATCGGACGATCGCGGGGCCAGGCGATTTTGCCCGACCCCGCGTAAGCGACGCGGCATCGGCGACAAGCGATCCCGCCGCCACGACATTGCCCGAGAGCGTCAGTGCGCCGCGGCTCGACAGCGCAAGATCGCCGCTTTCGCCCAATGTTCCGTCGCGGCGAAGCCCGGCGACAATCGTTCCGGTTCCGGCGACCTCTCCGGTCACGATCGACACATTGCCGGTGCCGGCGATCAGCCCGGACGCATCGACGCCCGCCGCCGTGATCGCGACAGTAGCGTCGGCAAAGAGCGATCCCGAGACCGACAGGCGGTCGCTGGTCGAAATTTCGGCCACGCCAGCGCTGATGACGCGGCCGCCGATCGTGACATGCCCGTCGGCCGCCAGCGAGATGCCTTGATCGAGACTGGCGAGCGTGCCTGAAACATTGACCCCGAGCCCTGCTTCGGTCCCCACCAGCCGGATCGAGCGCGCATACATGCCGCCGAGGGCGGCGACGTCGAGCGCGACCGCCGGCGCCGCGGCCGCTCCGCCGCCGCGCGCGGTGACGACGATATCGCCGCCAGCAATGCTCGCCTCGCCCGCACCATAGGCGGTGTCGATCCGGTCGGCCCACACGCCCGCGTTGACGTCGATCGCCCGGGCGAACAGCGCGAGCCGCGCACCCGACGCATCGAGGCCCGGGCCGCCGATCGAGAGTGCGCCATTGCCCGGATCGACGCGATAGCCCGTGATCCCGCCCGTTCCGTCGATCGTCGCGCGCCCGGCGACCATCGTCACCCCGGGCGCGTTGATAAAGCCGCAGCCGTTGCAGCTGATGCCATAAGGGTTGGCGATCACGATGTCGGCGCCCGCGCCTGCCACTTCGAGATAACCGCCAAGCATCGACCGGTTCGCTCCGGTCACCTCGTTCAGGATGATCCGCGCCGGACCGCTGGCCTTGAGGTTGCCGTTCGCATCGACATAGCCGGCGAGCTGGGTCGTCACGATCGAACCGCTGTTGTTGAGGATGAGCCCGCGCGCATCGAGGTTGAAGTCGGTATAAAGATTGCGGCTCACCCCCGACGCACTCGGCGCCGCGATCTTCACGACCGGCGTTCCGTTCGGCGCCATGTCCATCCTGGGCGCCCCCGCACCCGATTGCGCCGGGTCGATGGTCAGGGCGGCTTGCTGGGCCTGCACCGGGGCGACGACGAGCGCCGCGATCAAGGCGGCATGAACAAGGCGCGATCCGGGCCCGAACGCCTTGGGTATCGACGACAGCGCGGTGCCACCAAGAGCGCGGGACAGAATATCGGCTCGCGCGCTCGTCGCCATGTCTAGATGCTCCATCCTGCAGAAACGCCAAGGTGCGGCCGACGCGAGGCGCCCGCCGTTCCAGAAACCGGGATCGCGACGAACGCGTCGGCTCGCAGCCCATGCCATTGTGCCCGCAACCCCGCGCCGAGGCCGGTCAGCATGTCGCTGCCGCCCTTCACGCGGCCGACGTCGAAGAGGAGAAAGGGCTGCAGATGTTCGCCGACCTTGCCGGCCAGTTCCTGCCGCAGATACCAGCCCGAACGCCCGATTTCGGCCCGGTCGCTTTCAAAGCCCCGCACGGTGAAGGGGCCGCCGACCGAGACGCTGTCCGAGCCGTAAAGCCGGTCACCGCTGACCTGGCCGCGAAACGCGAGCCGCCAGCCCTTCACGATCGGGTGCGAAAGGGGAACCTCGGCGGCGATGTCGGCGGTCAGGATATCGTAGCGCGAGGTCGGCAGCGCGGCGGGACGACCGCGTTCGTCCTGCGCGCCGAACAGGCCGATCCCCATGCGCCATCCGATCTGGCTGTCGAGCCGGATTCGGCCAAGCATGCGCCGATCGACAAGCGCGATCGTCAGATCGGTCACGTCCTGTCGCTGAATGCCGATCTCGACATCCTCGATATAGTTGCGCCCCCATCGCCGCGCGAGGCTCGCCTGGAGATCGGTCTTGCTCGTCTGGTCGCGCTGCAACGTCCGGCTGGCAAAGGCCGTCACGACGCGCTGGCGGCCGAGGGTATCGAAGCTTGCGACCTCTCCCGCGACCGCCTGGCTGTAGCGGTTCGACGATCCCGAGGCGCCAAAGGTCCACCAGCCAAGCGGCAGGGACAGGCTGGCGCCGAGACCGCGGCTGTCGGCAGGCAATCCCGGAGAATCGACGCGGCGGTTGTACGAAGCGGAGATGATCTCGTTGGCGCCCAGCAGATCGAGCGCGGCAAGCTGTGCACTGCCCTGCCAGCGGCCGACCGTCTGGCCCGCATGATTGTCGAGCGACAACGACAGGGCAAAGGGCCTGCCGCCCTTGCGCGTCACCGCGACGATGCTCTCACCGATACCCTCGCCGGGGACGATTTCGGCCGCGACATCGCGTCCGGGAACACGCCGCATCTGTTCGATGCCCTGTTCGAGCGCGCGGAGCGACGCGATGTCGCCGCGGTCGACCGGGGATGCGACCGACCAGCCAAATGCCCTGTCCGCGCCGTTGGTCCGCACCGCGCTGACCATTCCCGGTATGACCTCGACCACCAAGGTGCCGGTCGACATATCCTGCTCGGGCAGCCCGGCGCGGGTCGTGATCAGGCCGCGGTCGAGAAACGCGGCCTGCAGGCCGCGCAGCAGATGATCGAGGCCCTTCGCACCGAGGCACCGCCCGCGATACGCCCGCAGAGCATTCGGAACCCAGCGCAACCGGCTGTGCGTAGCGCCGTTGACGACAATGGTGCGGATGGGAAAGCAGGGCGCTTCGCCGTCGGGGATCGGCCCCATCGCCGGCGCCCGCGGCCCCGCGTCGCCGACGATCTCCCCCGCCTGCCTCGAGGACCGCTCGGCCGCCGCCCGCTCCGCCTCGCGGCGCGCCTGATCGACATCGATCGGCGATACAGTTTGCGCCGCCGCGGCGTATACAAAAATTGAAGTATTAAAAAATATTAATAGTGTTATTAATATGTATTTGTTTCCGAATCGCATGGATAATATTGATAGACATCAATATCATGTGGCGCAAGTTCGGTCGATTTGTCCGTTGTTCGCGTCATCCGGTCACCGGGTGTCATGCGGTCATGGCCGCGGCCGCATCGCCGGGGATCGTGTCATGGCGCGGCGAGCGCAAAGGGGGCCGTGCAACATGGCCCCGGCCCGTATGGAGAGACCAGCCGACGCCGCTGCCGGCCAGCCTGCCTGGCCTGACGCACCGCTTGCAACAATAAGGATTGCCGAATGGGCGGCGGCCTTGTTTTCGATACGAGGCGGCTTTGGCAAGGGCCAACAATGTCCCGAAATCTGGTGGTGGACGCAGTCGCGTGCGAACCGGTCTCCATGACGCCGATCCGTGTTATCCCCCCGATAAACACGGATAATCGGAAGAAAAACACGGAACCGCCCTTATCACCTCCTCGAAACCACAGTTTTGCGGGCCTTCAGCCGAGTTCTCCCTAATTCGAAGAACAGGGAAAACCTGGGAGGCAATCACCGAACGCAATTGGTGAAGCACGGTCGTGATCCGATATCGCGACGAGGGGCTTGCGCTTGTCAGATCCCGTGGCACTATAAGAACACATCGACCTGAACGGTGCGGCGTTGAGACGCTGCAGACGAAGACCCCCAGTTCCCGGGGTCAGGTCCTGGCACTCCGACCGGAGGCAGGACCGAGCTCACCAGCCACCCGCCTCCGCCGGACTTTTGACCGGAGGGACCGATGACGACGAGGGACTTATTCAAATCCAACAAACTCAAGAAACAGCTGCAAGCTGAGACCGCGAAGAGGCGTTCCAGGAATCAGGCTGACACGCAGATTGTGGCGGCGCTGTACGGACCGGCTCGCAATGATCTGCAACCGGCGATGCTGACCGTGTCGCGGCCAATCAATTCGCTGAACCCGGGCCCTAACCGGACCCGAGAGACTACCGCACAGCTTCTTGAAAGCACGACACGATCGGTCAGCAAATTCGGGATTGTTCTTCCAATCCTGATCGACAAACAGAACACAATCGTCGCGGGCCACACATTGTGGGAAGCCGCGAAGGGCCTCGGCCTGGAGACAATTGAATGCCGGGTAGTCGAGCATCTCGATTCCGTCGAGCTAGAGGCCCTAAGCCTTGCACTCAATCGCATCGGCGAGATCGGAAAATATGATCTCGAGAAACTCCGCGACCGGATGATCGCGATCGAGTCACACGGGATCGAGCTGATCTCGACAGGATTTACGTTGCCCGAGATCGGGCAGATCAAAGTGAAACCCCTCATCGAAGGGACCGAACAAGAAGATGGCGATGGCGCCCCCGTCGCCGCTCCGATCAGCCGGATCGGTGACTTATTCCATCTTGGTCGGCACAAGCTGCTCTGCGGAGACGCCCTCGCCGCGTCGTCGTATCTGCGCCTTCTTGGCGACGAGCGGGCTAGCGCGGTGTTCAGCGACCCTCCGTATAACTGCAAGATCGAGGGGTTCGTCAGCGGGCTGGGGAAGCATAAGCACGAAGACTTCGTGATGTTTGCCGGTCAGGAGAGCGTGGAGGAATTCCGGCAGTTCCTGACGACCTATCTTGGTCACTGTCGCGACTTCTGTAGTGCGGGCGCCGTGATCTTTGCCTGCATGGACTGGCGCCAAATCGAAATCTTGCTCGACGCCGGACGCGCGTCGGACCTCCATCGGATTAATATGGCGATATGGAACAAGGGGTCGGGGGGTATGGGCGGCCTCTATCGCTCTGCCCATGAATTGGTGGCAGTCTTTTGCACTGCGAAGTCCCCAGCTACCAACAATGTCGCCCTTGGGGTCCACGGTCGCGATCGCACCAATGTGTGGACCTATCCCGGCGCCAATCGCACAGGATCGTCGGCCGGCAAGGCACTGGCTGATCACCCCACGCCGAAGCCAGTCGAGCTTGTCGTCGATGCACTGCTCGATGTTACCCACCCCGGCGACGTCGTGATTGATCCCTTCATTGGGTCGGGGACGACGATCATCGCGGGCGAGCAATGCGACCGCCTCATCCGCGGGATCGAGCTCGATTCCAAATATGTCGATCGGACGATCTGGCGCTGGGAGAAGCTGACGGGCGAAGATGCCATCCACGTCGAGAGCGGTCTGACCTTTGCCGAGCTTGCAGCCGCGCGCGGCGAAATCGAAGGGGGCAGCGACGATGAGTAAGAAGGACGATCCGAAGAAGCCTTCCAAATGGGGCAAAGGGAAAACGGACCCCGATTCCTGGTGGCAGAAGGGCGGTCCGTCGCCGAACCCCAAGGGCCGCCCGAAAGGTTCGAAGAGCCAGAAAACGCTCTACAAGGAGGCGTTCGAGAAGAAGATTACCGTCACGATGGACGGCGAACACAAGACGATGACCAAGAAAGAGCTTGGATATCATCAACTCGCGCAAAAGGCGGCCGCCGGAGACCTGAAGGCTTTCGCCATGCAGAAGGATCTCGACGAGAAATTCGATCCGCCAGAGGTCGCACCTCCAACACCGGATGAGGTCGCCGCCGACCTGGCAACCTTCGAGGCGTGGCTAGAACTCCGCGAGAGGATGCAGGTCTTCAAGAAGCCGGAGGTCGAGGATGAGTGATCCAGTCGAGCTCCGCAACATCGTCGATGGTCTCTGCCGGCAAGACTTCCGGTCGTTCGCTATCCGGGCGTTCCCGGTGGTTGAACCCAAGATGCTCGACCCGGCCCGTCACATCGACATCATCTGTTGCCTGATCCAGAAAATCTTCGAGGGCATCGTGTCGCGGGCGCTGGTCTGTATTCCCCCGCGGTATCTCAAGACCTACCTGATCTCGATTGCCTATACGGCCTGGCTGCTTGGCAAGAACCCGGCAGCGCGCATCATCTGCGTATCTTACGGCGCGCAGCTGACCGAAAAGTTCAGTGCCGACACGCTGCGGCTAATGAGGTCGCCTTGGTACCGGCGCATATTCCCCGGCACTATACTCGATCCCAAGAAGCAGAGCCTGACTGAGATCGGAACAACAGCTGGCGGCTATCGCTTCGCTACCTCAATCGGCGCGACGCTGACCGGCCGCGGCGCCGATATCATCATCATCGACGATCCCCTCAAAGCCAATGAAGCGCACTCGCCGACGGCGCGCGAGAATTGCATCGAATGGTTCAATTCAACAGTGCACACGCGGTTCGATGATCCCAAGAAGGGCAAGATCATCGTCGTTGCGCAGCGCCTCCACGCCGAGGATTTACCGGGACATCTCATCGAGACGGGCGGATGGGATACGCTCATCTTGCCCGCGATCAATCCCAAAGATCAAAAATACCCCATCGTAGCCGGCGGCCTTTGGGCGCTATTTCGAACGGGCCGCATATTGCAGCCAGCCCGTCACGACGAGAAATATCTGGCTCAGCTGAAGAAGGAAATGGGCGAGCATGATTTCGAGGCCCAGTTCAACCAGTGCCCTATCCCGCCGGGCGGTGCCATCTTCAAGAACAGCTGGGTCAGGCGGTACGACAAGCGGCCCGGGCCCGAGAAGGTCGAAGCGGTCATCCAGAGCTGGGACACAGCTTATGAAGGCGATGGGACCAATTCCTACACCGTGTGCACCACTTGGGCGAAATGCCCGGACGGCTATTATCTCCTCGATGTCTGGCGTGATCGCCCAGCCTTCTCCGCCCTGCTGAAGCAGGTCTACGCGCTCAAGCAGCAGTGGAAGGCGAAGCTCGTCATCGTCGAGCGAAAAGCGAGCGGTATCAGCCTGATTGAGGAAATCAACAAAGGTGATCCGAAGCTCTGGCTCGTGCATCGAACTCCTGAAAAGGGTAAGATCGAACGCGCCCAGCAACAGACAGTCAAGGTTGAGCAGGGTCAAATGTGGCTGCCGGTGGAAGCCGACTGGCTTCCAGCCTACGAGGCTGAGCTGTTTCAGTTCCCGCACGCCAAGTTCGACGATCAGGTAGACTCGACCGTCCAACTGCTTTCAGCATCCGATTTCGAAAACTTTCATCAGCGGCTCAAGTATCTGAGCTAGCAATCGAGCGCGTCAGCGCGTTTCGAAAGCACCCAACACGATGTTGGCGGGATCAAGCACGAGACCGCATTGGATGTCGGCGATCAGCGCGGACACCTCATTTTTGACCTCTCGCGGGTTACGGATCGTCGGCGTTGACGGATAGTCATAGAGAGCGCTCAGGAAATAAGGTGCCTTGGGCGCCGCCACGAATGCGAGCTGGAGCGCCGGCTTCAGCCGCATGGCGTCCTGCGGCGACATCGCTATGCTGCCCGCGATATTGCTGTCACCTTGCGCCGCCGGGAACAGCGCGTCGTTCCCATATTCGGCTTTGGCTTCGAATATGCCGCGCGTGCGTCGGAACACCTTTGATACCACCGTCTTGGCGCCGTAAGAATTCGATGCCTCGTAGGTCCCTGTGACCTTTTCATCTTCCTCAACGACGGCGTCGATATTCAGATAGCCAGCATCCATCACACCGCGGTACGGCGCGCCAGGACCGAAGAGCGCGTCGCTGTTAAACCCGAGATTGCGGAACGCATAGGAAACGATGTTCAACCGTTGCGCATCGGCGTCATAAACCAGATGCTTCCGATCCTCGGGGGCTTTCTTGACAATCAACGCGGTACCAAGCTTGGCGATCGCAGCGCCTTTGCGCGCATTATATTGGTCAGTCGATTCAAACTCGCTTTTCGGACCAATGGCCGCGAACGGGGCCATGATGTCGTCGATGTCGCGGGGGGAGACTGTCTGTCCAACGTAACTGGCACAGGATTGCGCAGCAGAGAGTTGGGGCGTTAATGCCGCACCAGCCATTAGCATCCATCCAAACTTCATATTGCCTCCCATCACGCATTAAACGTCGACGACTTGTCGACGATCAGTGAAGTGACTGATGCTTCCGGAGGCTTTGAAGTCAACTCTAATGTGACTGATCGTCTGTAGATCAATCAGTCACATGAGGCTCTTTACTCGCGCGTGGATATACGCGTTCGCCTTGGCAGAAATGTACGCAGTCTCAGAGAAGAGAGAGGCTGGAGCCAGGAAGATTATGCCGACCGTGCCGACATCCATCGCACCTATGTGAGTGACATCGAGCGGGGGCGGCGTAACCCGACGATTACGGTCGTCGAGAAATTGGCTCTGCCCTTCGGAGTGACCTCGGGCCAGCTGCTCGACGGAGTTTAGACTGCGTCAGTTATCGTCTGGCGGGCCGCGTCAGCCGATCAAAATCTCCGGCGCGACGCCATCGACGTCTACCAGATCATCGGCAACGACGCTTCGCATAATCCTCACGCGCTTTTCGATGTTATCAACCGGCATCCGATGAAGATCGATATTGCATCGTAGCCCAGATCCGGCGGAGAGAGAAGCCGCCAGTTTTCTCGCAGCAGCGTGCCCTTCTCGTCGATTGCCAGCAGGGGCGGCAGAGTTTTTTGCATAATTTGCGAAATTCAATAATGCGTTCACCCGGTACGGCGCACCGGCAATTTCGACCACCGCATAGCCGTGAGCTTCCATCTGACTTTCAGCCCGCGCCCCATGTCGCAGCTTCAGCGCGGCAAATCCAGCCGCTCCGAAACTCCAATTCGGGTGTGGAGGGGTCAATCAAGGGCTTAGAACTATCGAGGTCCACGTAGGCGCATCTCTGCGCTAGCAAAAAGCCCGGAGCATTCGCGAGCGTAGAGCCCCCCAAACAACCCACCATGAGACGGATCCCACGCGCGCGCAGCGCGTCCGCGCATTGAACCGCCGCACTGAGCCCGCCGCATTTGTCGAGCTTGATGTTGGCAAAACTGTAAAAGTCTCCGATTGAATCAATATCCTCGATCGAGGCAAAGCTTGGTATCTCGGCCTAGCCAGTCAAGCCCAAACCGATCTACGCTGAGCCAAATGCGGCCGGCAGAGGGCGGGCATTGGCCATGAAAAACTTCACGCAAAAACCCTGCGGCCAGACCGTCATCCAGAGATTTCGCGTGGCTGGCGCACGCACCGCGATGATCGGTAGGGTACAACGGTCGTCGAGTAGCGGCTCGCCGACAATGCCGTATCTGTTGCAGGCCGCCGAAGCCAAGCGGCGGCGGGCGCACCGTTCGCGCCCTCACCTGTCTGAAGATGGTGGCGCATCGGTTTCCCGCGCGACCGGAAGGTGCCATCCCCGGCGGATTGCCAGCATCCGTAAACAGAAGCAGACCAGTCCTCCGCCGAGCGCGGTGGCAACGATGGGAAAATGAAGCAAGCTGCCGCCCACGACAACCGCGGCGCCGGCCAATGCCGCCACGGCATAGAGGTCCGAACGAAGCACGGCTGGTATTTCAGCGAGCAGCACGTCGCGCGCGACGCCGCCGCCAATGCCGGTCAACATCCCCAGCAGCGCCGCCATTACCGGACTCAATCCGAAAGCCAGCGCCTTCTCCGCTCCCGCGACGGCGAACAGAGCCAGCCCAACGGCGTCAAGCATGCGTACGGGGTTACGCAGCCCCTCGATCAACGATGACCAGAAAAAGCACAGCAAGCCCGCCACGAGCGATACCGCGAGATAACGCCAGTCCTCCAGGGCAGCGGGCGGCACCGCACCGATCAGCAGGTCGCGGGCAATCCCGCCGGAGGTGGAGGCTGCGAAGGACAGGACGAGGACCCCGAAAATGTCCAGCCGCCGCCTGATTCCGGCCATTGCGCCGCTGAGCGCAAAAGCGAACGTCCCGCAAAGGTCGAGAATGAGCACAAGTGTGTGCAAAAGTTCAGCGGTTGCGTGCGCTTCAAGCATCGGCGATCGCCTTTAATCACGAGGAGGGAATATCCGTCCACCAAACACCTAGCTCGGTGCCACTGTAAAGCGCGCAGGTGCTCGGACATCAGACCGGTGCGCAGCTTCGAGCAAGCGCAGTCTATGTTCGCGATAGCGGTGACCGGCACCTCGCTGTGCGCTGGCAGCCTTGGGCCGTGACTGAAGCGATCCGCCCATCCCAAGGGGCCCCCGTCGGAAAGATGTAGGCAGCAAGACGCCGGATCCGTTCCGATGCGTAAATCCCTATCCATTACCACTCCTCGAGCGGCGAGCCCTTGAAATCAACGGCCTTCCGTCTCGAGCGGATGGGGCGAATGAAGAATCGGTGCCGTTTCCGCCATCGAATCGATGGGCGATGCGACGCCCGGCGCTCGTGGCGATTGCCGTCGCGCCTTTTGCTGCCATCATCGCTCAGACCGCAGGTTCTGCGGCTGATATCCACTTCTTCAGCGCCACCTTCGGCGGCTTTTCGATTAAAGATTTCTCAAAGGCCGCGGCGTTCGCTCGCGACCACTTCAGAGGAGTAGTCTCATGACGATTAGCGAGAATCTTTGGACTTTGGCGCTCGCCGCGGTGGTGGCGGTCGGATTGCCAACATTGATCCTTACCGCGGTTTTGGTCGCGCAATAAGTCGCCGGCCAGCCCGCAGGCAAGGCTCGCCCTTTCGGCGCTAGTCCGATCGGTTACCGGGCGGTGCCAATGTCAGAGCATCGCCCTGAAACATTCACGTAGATCTTCAGATTAGGTTGAAAATCATGGGAAGGATGCGGCAGTTCGACATCGACGAAGCGCTCGATCGAACGACCAGAGAATTCTGGGAGAAGGGTTGTACCGGCACCACCCTCGATGACCTCACCGAAGCGATGGGCATCAAGAGGCCCAGCCTGTACCGCGTATTCGGCAACAAGGAGGCCTTGTTCGCCCGCGTGGTCGAGCACTTCGAAAGCACTTACCTGACGTTCGTCGGCGAAGCGCTGGCCGGCGAGACCGCGGGTTTAATCATTCGGCGACTGCTGGAAGGGACCGTGCACGCATGCTTCGGGACGGGCACCCCGCGCGGTTCGCTCCCCGCGCATGGGGCTCCGGCGGGTTCGCCTGGAGACGAGGGAGTCCGGCTTCTTCTGGCGGAACGGATCGAAGTCTACGAGCGGATGCTTGGAGCAGCCTGGTCCAGTCTCAAGCGGGAGGGACAGGGCCGTCCGGCGGCGACTGCGGCCTTGTGACGTCTTTCCTCATTACCCATTGTTGCGGCATCGCCTTGCGTGCGAAAGCTGGCGTAAGCCGCGACAAACTCCTGGCGGAAGTCGATTTTGTGATGGCGGCCTTGGGTTCCGGCACGGTGGAAAGGCCAATGCAAGGGTATAAAACCGAGTAATCTCGCCCAGGCCTTGCCCGCGCGATGTGATATCCGATCGGATCGATGCGGCGTGTCGTGATCGGTTCCACCCGATGCACCGGTTCGGTGAAGCGAGGCCGGCACAGTTGCGCCGACTGGACCGAACCTCTTGCCGGTCCGGTTCGATTTGGAAGCCGTCAGGGTCGGCCGCGCGCCCACTTGTCCTCTGGCAAAGGATTTTGATGAAGAATCCCGGTCCCAAGCCTTGCCCTGTCAGCGAGCTATCCACCATAAGCAGGTGGTTGATTAACGGGACAAAGGAGATGCAGTCGAGGTGGACGATACAAGGCTTCTCTTGCTCGTCCTGGTTTTGCCATTTGTCGGGAGCGCTATTGCGGCCTTCCTGCCGCAACGCGGCCGCGATGTTGCGGCCTCGCTCACGGGGTTCAATGCGCTCGCCGGTGCGGCAATAATCGCCAGCTTCTATCCCTTCGTCAGCGCGGGCGGGGTCGCTCGGTTCTCGATCCCCTGGCTCCCGGTCCTGGATCTCAATCTGACGCTGCGGCTTGACGGCTTTACCTGGCTGTTCGCCATGCTAGTCCTGGTCATTGGCGCGCTCGTAAGCTTCTACGCGCGCTATTATATGTCGACGACAGATCCCGTACCACGCTTTTTCGCGTTCCTGCAGGCGTTCATGGGCGCGATGCTCGGGATCGTCCTGTCGGGTAATCTCATTCAAATCGCCTTCTTCTGGGAACTGACCGGCCTCTTTTCCTTTTTGCTAATCGGCTATTGGCATCATAATCAAAGTGCCCGCGACGGCGCGCGCATGGCGCTGATCGTCACCGGTGCGGGCGGTGTCTGCCTGCTCGTCGGGCTCATGCTGCTCGGGCGTGCGGCGGGAAGCTACGACGTCGACGCCGTACTCGCGGCTCGAACCGCCATCCAGAATGACGCCGCCTATCTTCCGGCGCTCATATTGATCCTGATCGGCGCCTTTACCAAGAGCGCTCAGGTCCCATTTCATTTCTGGCTGCCGCACGCGATGGCCGCGCCAACACCGGTCTCGGCCTATCTTCACTCCGCAACGCTCGTGAAGGCGGGCATCTTCCTGCTGATCTTGCTGTGGCCGGTTCTCGCCGGCACCGAAAGCTGGTTCCTCATCGTTACCTCTGTCGGACTGGCAACGCTGTTGGTCGGCGCCTGGTCGGCGATCTTCCAGCAAGATCTGAAAGGGATGCTGGCCTATTCGACGATCAGCCATCTCGGCCTCATCACGCTTCTGCTCGGATTGGGCAGCCCGCTCGGCGCGGTTGCTGCCATTTTCCACACCGTCAACCACGCGACGTTCAAGGCCTCGCTCTTCATGGCCGTCGGCATCATCGATCGCGAGACGGGCACGCGCGACCTGCGCTTGCTCAGCGGGCTCGCGCGTTTCATGCCGATCACCGCGACGCTCGCGATGGTCGCCGCCGCTGCGATGGCGGGCGTCCCGCTGCTGAACGGCTTCCTGTCGAAGGAGATGTTCCTCGCCGAAGCCCTCCAGGCCCATAGCGGCACGATCATCGACGCAGTTCTGCCTTATCTGGCCACCCTCGCCAGCATATTCAGCGTTCTTTATTCGGTGCGCTTCATTCACCAGACCTTCTTCGGCTCGGCGCCGTCCGGACTGCCGCACGAGCCGCGCGAGGCGCCGGCGTGGATCCGTCTGCCAATCGAGATTCTGGTGCTCGCCTGCCTACTCGTCGGTGTGTTTCCCGCGCTGACAATCGGCCCTTTCCTTGCGACCGCGGTTCAATCGGTGCTCGGCGAGCGCGCGCCCGAGTACAGCCTGGTCGTCTGGCATGGTTTCACGCTTCCGCTCTTGATGAGCCTTGTCGCTCTTGTCGGCGGGGTCGCCCTCTACGCCCTCTTCCGCGTCCGACTGAATCGCGTAGAGCGATCGCCTCTTATCGGCCGACTGAAAGGCAAGCGTAACTTCGAGGCCGTACTTGCGGCAATCGTCCGGGCGGCGCGCGCCCTTTTGCGCTGGTTTGGGACAAAGCGCCTCCAGGTACAGTTACGCCTCATGATAGTGGCGGCGCTCGTCGCCGGGACGCTCCCCTTTCTGCGCTATGGGTTCAGCCGCGGCCCCGTCCCCGACACACTGATCGACCCGATATTTGCCTTGTTGTGGATATTGGGCGGGGCGTGCGCGGTCGCAGCGGCGGGGTTGGCGAAATTCCACCGGCTCGTCGCGCTCGTCCTGATCGGCGGCGCGGGCCTTGCCACTTGCATCAGCTTTATCTGGCTTTCGGCCCCCGACCTCGCACTCACCCAGCTCCTTGTGGAAATCGTTACACTTGTCTTGCTGCTTCTCGGCCTGCGTTGGCTGCCGCAGCGTCTTCCCGATGTTTGGCCAGCGGGGGATAAGCCTGGGACTGTCGGCTTCCGGCGCGGCGGCGACCTTCTCATCGCGCTGCTAGGCGGCGCCGGGATGGGGGCACTCGCTTATGCCATGATGACTCGCCCCCTGCCCGAAAGCCTGTCGCGCTATTTCGTCGAACAAGCCTACCCCGGCGGGGGCGGCACGAATGTCGTCAACGTGATCCTCGTCGACTTTCGGGGGTTCGACACGCTGGGGGAAATCACGGTTCTCGCGATCGTTGCGCTCACCGTTTTCACGCTACTTCGCCGTTTCCGCCCGGCACCGGAAAGCATCGAAATGCCCACGCAGCAGCACCGGCAGAACGCATTTGACGATGCGCGCGAGGGGCATGTGCGCGGCGACACGCTGGCCCATTATCTGCTCGTGCCGCGTGTGATCGTCCAGTGGCTCTTCCCCGTGATCTTGATGTTCGCGATCTATCTGCTGATGCGCGGCCATGACCTGCCGGGCGGCGGGTTCGCAGGCGGGATCACAGCGTCGATCGCCATCCTTCTTCTCTATATCGCAAACGGGACGCGTGCCGTCGAAGCCAGCCTTCACATCGAACCCGTGCGTTGGATCAGCGCCGGGTTGCTCTGCGCGGGAGGGACGGGCCTTGCCGCGTTGCTGTTCGGCTATCCCTTCCTCACCAGCCATTCGCGCTATCTCACTATCCCGTGGATCGGGGACATTCCGCTCGCGACCGCCCTTCTATTCGATATCGGTGTCTTCGCGGTCGTCGTCGGCACAACAGTGCTCATCCTCATCGCGATCGCGCACCAGTCGATCCGCGCGCCGCGCGCGAAAAAGCCAATCGACGTCCCGTCAGCAACGCCCGCCGGAGACGCCGTCTGATGGAGCTCGTTCTTGCTCTTGCCATCGGCGTCTTGACCGCAGCGGGACTGTGGCTGATCTTCCGCCCGCGAACCTTCCAGGTGATTCTCGGACTTTCGCTGTTGTCCTATGCCGTCAACCTCTTCATCCTCGCCGCGGGAAGATTGCGCAGCGACGCCCCTCCGATCGTCGGCCGCGCCCCCGCGTCGGCCGATCCAGCGCTTTACGCCGACCCGCTGCCACAGGCTCTAGTCCTGACCGCGATCGTCATTTCATTTGCCACGACGGCGCTGCTTCTCGTCGTCCTCCTCGCCTCGCGCGGACTGACGGGCACCGACCATGTCGATGGTGAGGACGGCGAACCATGACCGGCTGGCTCCATCATCTGGTGATCACGCCAATCATCCTGCCGCTGATGGCGAGCGCATTGATGCTGGCCTTCGACGAACGCCGCCGCGTTCTGAAACGGGTGATCAGCCTCGGCGCCGCAGCGCTCTTGATCGCCAATGCCGCAGCGCTGCTCTGGCTTGCAGGCGATGGCAGCGGCCCGCTGGTCTATCTGCTCGGCAACTGGGCTGCGCCTTTCGGAATCGTCCTGGTTTCCGACCGGCTGTCGGCGATGATGCTCCTCCTGACCAGCGTCGTCGGCTTTACGGCGCTCTTCTATGCCGTAGCGCGATGGGACCGGTCCGGTCCTCGTTTTCACGCCCTGTTCCTACTGCTGATGATGGGCGTGAACGGCGCGTTCCTGACCGGGGACATTTTCAATCTCTTCGTATTCTTCGAAGTGCTGCTCGCGGCGTCCTACGGGTTGATCCTTCATGGCTCGGGCACCGAGCGCACGAGTGCCAGCCTCCATTATATCACGATCAATATCGCCGCCTCGCTGCTCTTCCTGCTCGGCGTTGCAATACTCTACTCGGTCACCGGCACCCTCAACATGGCCAATCTCGCGCTGCGCGTCGCGAGCACCGACGTCGGCGACCTGGCCCTGCTCGAGGCGGGCGCTGCGATTCTGGGGATCGCCTTCCTGATCAAGGCGGGAATCTGGCCGCTGAGCTTCTGGCTGCCCCGGACCTACGCCGCCGCCGCCCCACCCGTCGCCGCGCTATTCGCCATCATGACCAAGGTCGGTATCTATGTCATACTGCGCCTGTCATCGCTGCTCTTCGGCGACGCATCCGGCGAAGCGGCCGGCTTTGCCAGCGACGCGCTGCTCTATGGGGGGCTCGCGACGATGGTTTTCGGAATCATCGGCATCCTTTCGGCCCGGCAGCTCACGCGCGTCGCCGGCTATTATGTATTGGTGTCCTCGGGCACCTTGCTGGCCGCCATTGGCATCGGCGGCGAGGCGCTCATTGCCGCGATGCTATTCTATCTCGTCAGTTCAACGCTCGCGGTCGGGGCACTCTATCTGATCATCGAGCCCGTCGAACGCAATGCCGACGAGGAGGACATGGTCGCCGGCATTGCCGAGCCCGTGTTCGACGACGAATATGTCGGCGCAATCGAGGAAGTCGCGGACGAGAAGGGGGTGGTCATCCCGGGCACGATCGCGATCCTGGGCGGTGGATTCATATTCTGCGCGCTCCTCCTCGCGGGCCTGCCACCGCTTTCGGGCTTTATCGCAAAGTTCGCGATGATCGACGCCCTGCTGCGGGCGAGCGACGTGGAGCCGGCGGGCTGGGCGCTGATCGGACTGATCATCCTCTCGGGCCTCGCGACAATGATGATCATGACGCGCGCCGGCATCGACCTGCTCTGGACACCCGGCGAGGACTCTCCATCGCGGCTCAGTCTGGTGGAAGTGGTCCCGATCGGCCTGTTGCTGGCGGTCTGTCTCGGCCTCATGCTGTGGGCCGGTCCCGTCATGGGATATCTCGATGGAACGTCATCTGCGCTGCATCAGCCATCGCACTATGTCGCAGCGGTGACCGACGCACCGCAGGCGGGCAGCGAGCGATGATCGGCCGTCTCATCCCGTTTCCGCTTCTCACTCTTGCGCTTCTCGCGATGTGGATTTTGCTGACAGGCTTCTCGCCCGGTCATATGCTCTTCGGTGCCGCGATCGCGGTGATGGTCTCGCGCACGATGCTTTCGCTCAGGCCCGAGCGCCCAACGCTCCGAATTGGCCGCGCCGCGGCGAAGCTCGCCTTCATCGTCTTGACCGATATCGTCCGGTCAAACATCGCCGTCGCGAAAATCATTCTGCTGCGTCCGCCGGAACGACGGTCGGGGTTTATCGAGCTTCCCACGGCGCTGCGTAGTCCCGACGCGCTCGCGATGCTCGCGATCATCATCACCGCGACGCCCGGCTCACTCTGGGTGCAGCATGACGCCCATCGTCATATCATTCTCATCCATGTGCTCGACCTTGCCGATGAGGATCAGTGGGCCCGGCTGATCCAAGATCGTTATGAGCATCTGCTGATGGAGATATTCGAATGACGACGCTTTTTCTCGCGCTGACGATCACGGCGTCGCAAATCCTGCTCGGTCTTGCCATGGGCTGCGCCGTATTTCGCATGCTTCGCGGACCGCGTGCCCAGGACCGCATCCTTGGGCTCGACGCTCTTTATCTTGCGGCGATGCTGCTCCTCGTGACTTACGGAATCCAGACCGGGCGAACCCTCTATTTCGAGGCCGCGCTGGTTATCGGCCTTCTCGGCTTTACGGGCACGGTGGCACTCGGCCGTTTCCTGATGCGCGGCGAGGTCATCGAATGATCCAGGCTCCTGACCTGCCTACATGGGCCGCAATCATTGTGGGTTTGCTCGTCTTCGGCGGCGCGGCGATCACCCTGCTGGGCGCGGTCGGGCTACTGCGGCTCCGCGGCTTCTACGAGCGGGTGCACGCGCCGACGCTCGGCGCAACGTCGGGGATGGCGGCGATACTCGCGGCCTCGGCTCTCTGCTTTTCCGTGCTCCAGACGCGGCCCGTCGTCCACGAGATATTGATCGCGCTCTTCGTCACGCTGACCACGCCCGTCACGTTAATGCTCCTTGCCCGCGCCGCGATCTACCGCGATCGCAGCGAGGAGAGCGCAAGCGTTCCGTCGGACCCCGACGCTGGAAAGAGCGGGCGGGATCTCAGTGCGCGGCGCAAGGAGGGCAGAAGAAAATAACGGAAGAGACCAGCAACGCGCTTATATCGCCATCTCAAAGCTTTCGGGCTGGGCGAGCCGCCACGCGGCGCCGTAGAAGTCGCGATCCGAGGCGCCGCTCAACAGTTCGCCATCCTCAAGAAAGATGTGCAGCTGCGAGAACAGCCTGATTTCGGTAAGACTGACGCGGCGCACAAGATGATGCGGTCCGAGCCGGCTGGGGTGATCGAGCCCGGCGGCGGCGATCATCTCGGACAGCGCCAACAGCGTATTGCGGTGGAAATTATAAACACGGTCGGCCTTGTCGCCCACAACGAGCGCGCGCTGGCGCATTGGATCCTGGGTCGCGACCCCGGTCGGACATAGATTCGTGTGGCATGAGAGCGACTGGATGCAGCCGATCGCGAACATGAAGCCCCGACCCGCATTGGTCCAGTCGGCGCCGAGCGCCATCACCGTGGCGATATCGAACGCGCTGACAATCTTGCCGGCGGCGCCCACCTTGATCTTCTGGCGAATCCCCGCGCCGACCAGCGTGTTGTGGACGAACAAAAGGCTCTCGCGCAGCGGCATGCCCAGATGGTCGGTAAATTCGAGCGGCGCGGCGCCGGTGCCCCCCTCGGCCCCGTCGACGACGATATAGTCGGGAAGGATACCGGTCTGGAGCATCGCTTTGACGATCGCCATGAATTCCCACGGTTGTCCGACGCACAGCTTGAACCCCACTGGTTTGCCCTGCGACAATTCACGCAGTTGCCCGATGAACTGGACAAGCTCCATCGGCGTGCTGAAGGCGGAATGCCCCGGCGGCGAAATGCAGTCGCGGCCCATCGGAATCCCGCGGGTCATGGCGATTTCGGGTGTCACTTTTTCGGCGGGCAAGATGCCGCCCTTGCCGGGTTTCGCGCCTTGGCTGATCTTGAGTTCGATCATTCTGACCTGCGGGTCCGAGGCCTGTTCGGCAAAGCGTCCAGGGTCGAACGCACCATTTTCGTCACGGCAGCCGAAATAGCCGCTACCGATTTCCCAGATGAGATCGCCGCCATGTTCTCGGTGATAAGAGCTGATCGATCCTTCGCCGGTGTCATGCGCAAATCCGCCGAGCTTTGCACCTTTGTTAAGGGCGCGGATCGCGTTGGCGCTGAGTGCGCCGAAGCTCATCGCCGAAATATTGAAGATCGAGGCCGAATAGGGCTGGCGGCAAGCGTCGCCGCCGATCGGGATACGGAAGCTGGCGGGGTCGGCCACGGGCACAGGCCGCGTCGAGTGCGCGATGAACTCGTATCCATTCTCATAAACGTCGACGAGGGTACCGAAGGCGCGGTCGCTGACTTCGTTCTTGGCGCGCGCGTAGACGAGCGAACGCTGGCTTCGCGAGAAAGGCGTTTGCTCATGGTCGTCCTCCAAGAGATATTGCCGGATGCCCGGGCGAATATCCTCGAAGAACCATCGCAGGCGGCCGACGATCGGATAATTGCGGCGTACCGAATGAAGTGGCTGCCGCAGATCGTAAAGCCCAACACAGGATAAGGTAGTGCCGGCGACGAGCAGCGCCCATGCCCAGGCGGCGGGAAGACCCGGAATCGCGAGAAGCGACGCGGCTATGCTTGCCGCGAGCGGGGTGAAACGAACGAAGGGCAATGAAAACTCCGTGGCTGGCAGAGGGCCAGATTTGATGGTTCGACGTTTGTCGCCTGCGGCGCGATTAGCCCAGAAACAGCCGCACGCCCGCGACGGCGAGCGCAGCGGGCAAGAGAATGTAAAGGACGAGCCCCGCGACCGGCGCCTGCAAATCGGGCTCGTGATCGCGATAAAAAAGCGCCAGTTTTCGGGAGAGCCGCACGTCGCCCATGATCACGGCCTTGTCGACGAGCGACAGGCTGCGGAATTGGCGCATGAGCGCGGCGAGTTCCGGCTCGCTCAGGTCGGGATAGCGATCGAGCGATTTCTCGACCTCCTGCAGCGTCGGTGACTGGGGTCGCCACCGCTCTATCCGTGATTCATATTTGCTCATTCTTATTGCTCCTTTGAGCCTCCTGAGGGAAGCCTGGAATGACGGTCTCGTGCTGGCCAGCGTTACCGGGCCTACATCCCGGCTTCGGCGATCTTCGCCCCGGCCACACGGGATTGGGGCGGGCTTGCCGAGATCATCGCCGCCATAAGTGTGAAGGACACGCAGGCGGCGAGGACCCAGCCGCGCCGCGGCTGGCGCGTCATCGCGAACATGAGACTGTAAGCTCCGACGACTGCGGCGACGAGAATGAGGCCAAGTATTTCTTCAAGGCTGTAATTCCAGCGAAGGCTCGATTCTGCGACTGCGCGCAACATGATGTAACTCCAATATCTAGGGTGAGGTCGCGACCATTGTCCCGACCAGCCAGCAAGCGGCGATGAACAGGACGACGAAGGTCACGAGCAACAGCATCTGCATTCGACATCCGATCTCCCACGGTTCGCCTGGCGAATGGGGCGACGACTTGCTCATGGCGCGTCCTCCGTCCCCTCGAGCGACGCGCAACGCGCATGCAACACGCTCACCAGTGCAAGCATCCCGCGCCGCGCCGGAGCCGGTGCGGCAATCCTCGGGTCACACCAAAGATCGCTGTAGAGGTCCGCATAGGCCCGCAGCTTGGACGAAGTTTCCGCGTCGCCGCCGTTCAACTGCTCCTCGATGCCGGCCGCGGTGTGTGCGGCCCATTCAAGGGGGAGCCCGCGCCCGGCAAAGTCGCTCCAGGCCGCACGGCGTTGCGCCTCGACGGCAAGCCATCCCGGCGGGGTCGTGAAATGGCGTTGTAAAGCGCCCGCGATGGCCCTCGGACGAGCCGCACTTGGCGATAGGCGCAGCGCCGTCGCGACGAGCTGATCTTCGGCAAGCGGGGAATGTTCGAGCCGCTCAATCGGGGTCATGCCGTCGTCGGCAGGCGAGCGCAGGCGCGCAGCCTCGTGCGGGAGCGCCAGCATCGAACTCGCACGGCGCGCGGCATCTTTGATCAGATGGCTGAACAGAGCTTGCTGTTGCAGAGGGCCGTTCACGTAAATCTCCATCGCCGCCGCGCTCAAGGCGCGGCGGCGTTCTCGTGGCAGCGGCTACAAAATGCTGACCGACTAAACGGGGGTCATTCCGATGGAATGTCAAACAACCTGCCGGGCCGTGACGCTGTCTTGCGAAGCGTCGACCTTAGCCTGCCTGGTCAGTGAAGCTGCGCTGCCTGTGATCAAGGGAAACACCCCGGGCCCGCGGCGCGCGGGTCCGGGGCGGCTAGCGTTCGAGCAGCCGGCCCACATAGTGCGCAAAGCGCGAAGGAGATGAAGCGTTATCGCTCATGATACCACCAAGATGGCCCTGAAGCCGGGCAAGTCAAGTATGACCGGCGTCGGCCACTCGCACCTGCCGGGCGCCGCCAGATCGATCGAAGCCGTGCGATGCCGCCGCAATCAAGGATCCTGGCCGGCGATTTTCGACCAAGGCCGAGAGCAGCGACCGCTCGTCGGGCCGGTTCGATATCCGGGCCGAAATCCCGGGAAGCGCCCGGAAGGGCTCGGCCGCCGCGGGAGAGATGCAATGCGCCACCCCCGTCCAGTCCGGCATAGCCGCGACCAGCCAGCGCGCGACATGAAACCCGGCGCGCGGCGAATGCACTATGATATGTCCGATCGCCTCGAGACGGCCCGCAATCCATTCGAGGTCGCGCGGATCGCTCTCCTCGATGTCGTAAACCGGCAGGCGTCTGACGCGGTAAGAAGATCCAAGCATGGCAGCCATATCGCCGGCCGGACTAACCGCTCCGACATGAAGAATGTCGGCCGGGGCGCTCAGACCAAGCCGAATTGCCCGGCACAGATCGGCAATGTTCCCCGCCGCCGAGGTCACCCGGTTGTAGCCGCGCGCCCGCGCAAAGCGCGCGCTATGGTCACCGACCGCGAACACAGGGAGATCGGCGAGCGCCGGGGAAAAGCGGTGCATCCTGACGCCGTTCAGGCTCGTGAACACGAGCGCGTCCGGAACTGCCGAGAGAGGCCGAGCCGGCATCGCGACAATACGCAACGCGGGGGCGCTCAGCGGTTCATAGCCGGCCCCGGCGAGGCGTTTGGCCGTCAGCCGGTTGAAGGGGTCGGTACGCGTCACCCAAACAAGCTCCTTGGTCATTGCGGAGCCATCGCGCGCGTCGCACTTCGCCAATAGGAGTCGACGCAGCGCGCCAGGAAGGCCACGGGCAACGATGCACCGAGCACGTCCTTCAGCAACGGGACAAGATAGTCGCCGAAAAGGCTGTAGGCCGCACGCGGAAGCCCACGCGCGCTCGCCTCGGGAGCCGGTCGTCCTTCATAGGCCGCAATCGTCATGTCCAGCAATCTGTCGGCGGCGGCGGCGGCGGTCGCGGTATCGATATCGACTCCGACGAGAAAGGGCGTGGCGGCTGCCGTGAACGCAGCACGTCTGTTTTGCAAAAGACCGAAAGCCTCGGCTTCGGAAATCGGGGTATCCATTATAAACTCCGGGCGTGAAAACGCCATCATGAACCCGCAGATCGCGGGTTTCCTCTATGGGGAAATGATCGGGGAGGATCCGCACCGGATCCAGCTATCGAGCCTCGGGAACGGCCCCGTCTCGCGTCAGGCGGAGGGGCGACGATCCGAGGCTGGCCCGCGCGTCAGCAGGCTGCCGGCATGGGCAAGGAAACGGAGAACTGAATGAAAGATCATGCCGCCTTATAGCACGGCCTCATGAAAGAGCCAAATCAGCCGCCTCCAAAGGCCCCGTCGCCCGCATTACATCCTGCGGTGACTGCGCATGGCGAAGCTCGACGTGATGCGGGCGACGCCCGGCAATCGCGACAGAACGTCGCGGTGGAACGCGCCATAATCGTCGATACCGCCAATCTGGACACGCAGGATATAGTCGCCATCGCCGGTCATCAGGAACCACTCCTGGATTTCCGCGTGCCGGCGTAGCGCGGCCTCGAAACGCCACAGATAGTCTTCCGACTGGCGCTCGAGTTCCACCTGCACGATCGCGATCGTTCCCTCCTCCGCCGAGACACCTGCCACGATCGTCGTATAGCCCCGGATCACGCCCGACTGCTCGAGGAGCCGCACCCGCCGCAGACATGCGGAGGGTGAAAGTCCGACCTCTGCGGCCAGGTCGCTATTGGTGATCCGGGCATTCAACCGAAGACTGTTCAGGATGCGGCGATCCATATCATTCAGAGTCGGCACGAAGATTCCTCCATTTAATCGCAGATTATGTCAAGAAAACGGGAAATTAGCATCAATATTGGTGGATTCGGCGAAAAATTGCGCATGACTGAAGCTATCCTCGACCGCGAGGGAGACTGAATTGGAACTGCCTGCGCCGCCCCACCCGAGCCGCCTCATCGTCGATTGCGATGCGATCGCCGCCAATTTCCATACTCTCGCGAAGCGGGTCGCACCTGCCAAATGCGGGGCGGTCATCAAGGCCGACGCTTATGGTTTAGGGGTCGCTGACGTCGCGGCAGCCCTGCTCTATGCTGGCTGCAGCAGCTTTTTCGTCGCGCGGTTGTGCGAGGCTGAGCGGCTCGCACGCGTCGTTGGTGCGGGTTCCGACATCACCATCCTCAATGGTCTCGACCCGGGCAGCGAAGCGGCCTGCGCCGACGCGGGCTTCATTCCGGTCCTGAATTCGACATCGCAGCTCGCCGCCTGGCGAGCACATGCTCGATCTGAGGCGCGGCCCTTGCCGGCCGCGCTTCAGATCGACACCGGCATGTCCCGTCTCGGCTTGTCTCCCGATACGGCGCTGGCCGCTGCAAATGATCCTGATTTAGCCGGGGAGCTCGACCTCAAGCTCCTGATGACGCACCTCGCCTGCGGCGACGAGCCCGCACGCAGCGTAAGCATGAAACAGCTCAGCCGGTTCGAGGCCGTGGCCGCGCATTTTCTCGCCGTGCCGAAGTCGATCGCGAACAGTGCGGGCGCTTTCCTACCGCGCGGCTTCCACCGCGACATCGTACGTACAGGCATCGCGCTGTTCGGGGTCGCTCCCGTCCCGAAAGCCATGAGGTTGCAGCCCGTGGTGCGCCTCGAGGCCCGAATCCTGCAGATCCGCACGATCGCGGCCGGCACCGGGGTCGGCTATGGCCTCGACCATGTCGCGCCCGCGACACAGCGGATCGCAACGATTGCGACGGGCTATGCCGACGGCTGGCCGCGGAGCCTCGGCGGCAACGGCGCGGCTTGGCACCAAGGCGTGCGGCTTCCCATCGTCGGGCGCATCTCCATGGACAGCCTCACGATCGACATTGGCGGTCTTGCCGAAGACAGTATTTCGGAGGGAGATTTTGTGGAGTTGCTCGGCCCATCGCAGTCGCTCGCGGATGTCGCGCGAAATGCGGGTACTATCGCCTATGAAATCCTGACTGGACTTGGGCCGCGGCACGCTCGCTTCGTGATTGAAAACGGGCAGATGCGCCCCGCACACGACGGGGCGGCGGCATGAGAGTCATTGTTCTCGGCGCCGGCGTGATTGGCGTTACGTCGGCCTATTATCTGGCCGAGGCGGGGCATGAGGTCGTGCTGGTCGACCGGCGGCCGGGGCCCGCGCTCGAGACGAGCTTCGCCAATGCCGGCGAAATCTCGCCCGGCTATGCCTCGCCCTGGGCGGCGCCCGGCATTCCCGTCAAAGCCATGCGTTGGCTGTTCATGAATCATGCGCCGCTGATTATGAGCCCCCGCATCGATATGGCGATGCTGCGGTGGATCCTCGCCATGCTGCGAAACTGCACCACTGCACGCTATGCCCTCAACAAGAGCCGCATGGTGCGGCTTGCCGAATATAGCCGCGACGAGCTGATCGCGCTGCGCGGACGGCTGGAGCTCGACTATGACCAGCGCTCATTGGGCACGCTCCAGCTGTTCCGGACCCAGAAGCAGTTCGACGACAGCGCGGAAGATATCGCGGTGCTCGAACGATATGGCGTCGCGTACGAATTGCTCGGCCGCGAAGGCTGCGTCGGCGCCGAGCCGGGACTTTCCACCGCGCGGGACCGCTTCGTCGGCGGACTCCGTCTGCCCGGCGACGAGACGGGCGATTGTCATCTGCTCACGCGGCAGCTTGCCGATCACCTCCCCGCGATGGGCGTCGAGCTACGCTATAATTTGCCTGTCGCCGGACTCGAAATGCACGCTGGCCGCGTCGCGGGCGTCCGGACCGATGCCGGACTGATCCGCGGCGATGCCTATCTGGTGGCGCTCGCCAGCCACTCCCCGGCATTACTCCGCCAAGCTGGACTCTCGCTGCCTGTCTATCCCGTGAAAGGATATTCGATTACCCTGCCTGTCGCCGACGCCGCCTGCGCGCCGGTGTCGACCCTGCTCGACGAAAGCTACAAGATCGCGATCACGCGGCTGGGCAACCGGATCCGGGTAGGGGGCATGGCGGAGCTCTCCGGCTTCGATGCCGCGCTGCCGCCCCAGCGCGAAGCGACGTTACGCCATTCGCTGGGCGACCTGTTTCCCGGCGGCGCCGATATGACGGCGCCATCGCATTTCTGGAGCGGATTTCGGCCAATGACGCCTGACAGTACCCCGGTCATCGGTGCCACCCCGGTCCCGAACCTGTTTCTCAACACCGGGCACGGCACATTGGGCTGGACGATGGCGTGCGGATCGGGACGGCTCGTTGCGTCGCAGATCGGCGGCGAGCGCCCCTCGCTCGACCCCGCCGGTCTCGGTATCGATCGCTACCTGTGAAACCACCAAGAAAGAAAAAAAATATGACTATTGAGCGACTCCATTCGGGCCCGCGCATGAGCCAGGCCGTGATCCATAAGGGCCTTGTATATCTGGCCGGCCAGATCGGCACTCCGGGCGAAGATACGGCCGCACAAACTCGTGCGGTGCTCGGCAAAATCGACGCGTTGCTCGCCGAGGCAGGCACCGACAAATCACATATTCTGACGGCGACGATCTGGCTCGCCGCCATGGAGGACTTCGGCGCGATGAACGCGGTCTGGGACCAATGGGTCGGCGGCGCCAACGCCCCCGCGCGCGCCACCGGCGAAGTGAAGCTCGCGACGCCCGACTATCGCGTCGAAATCATCGTGACCGCCGCCCTTCCTTGATCGGGGCAGCACCGCATTCGGCGGCGCCCTGAGGCGGCCAAGCCATCTCGCCGCACCCCCCGCACCGAGTCTGCAGGGCTGCGCGGTTGACTCGACTCTCGAAGCGGCGCATCATGCCCCCATGCATAATGCACAGCATCTTTGCCGTTTCCGCAGTGAAAGTGGACAGCTTCTCGCGGGCTAATTGCCCCCGGTCTCAAGGTGCTACGCGCCCCTGACCCGGGGGCCACCCTCTTCAAATTTGCCCACTCCAATTTAGTGAGCGCGCTCGTGTGTGCGCTCGCCTGCGAAAGTTAGAAACATGACAAGACAGAAGCGTTCCAAGCGCCCCCCTATTCATATGATCGACAGCGAAGCCGATGTGCTGGGCGATCTGGCTCTCGCGGCCGCCGAGCGATCGCCCCAGGTTTCCGCAATGTTGCTCGACGAGATGTCGCGTGCGAAATTCTATAGCCGCGAGCGCATTCCCCACGACGTCGTCGTCATGGGTGCGACAGTGGAATTCGATGACGCCAATGGTTCGACCCGTTCGGTGAAGCTGGTCTATCCGAAGGACGCCGATATCTCTGCCGGCCGGATTTCGATCCTGACGCCGGTCGGCGCTGGACTGATCGGCCTCCGCGAAGGCCAGTCCATATTGTGGCCGGACCGCGAAGGCCATGAACGCGAATTGACGATCGTGCGGGTGAGACAGGAAGCCAACGCGCCTTGAACCTCGGTTCGCGGCTGGAGCGCGAGGAACGCGCGGTCGCCCTCAACACCGACCGCGAGTTCTTTCGACTTGGAGTTCTCAGATGACCGCCAAATCCCCGCCCACCCGTCGAGTCCTTCTGGCAACGGACCTCAGTTGCCGCTGCGATCGCGCGCTCGACCGCGCCGTAGCGCTCGCGGACCAGTGGGCGGCCGAACTGGTTGCGGTCGCGGTTGTGGAAACCGGTGCGGCCGACATGCTCGACGCGCGTCCGCGCAAATGGCGCCGGCAGGCCGATCCTGCCGAGCGCATGCGATGGCGTCTTGCGCGCGATGTCGGGAGCGCTGCGGCCAATATCCGGATGGTCGTCGGCGAGGGAGATCCCGCCTCAACGATCAACGCCATCGCGCAGCGCGAGCAATGCGACCTGATTGTGACAGGCTTTGGCCATGACGAGACGCTCGGCCGAATCTTCCTCGGCAGCACCGTCGATCGGCTGGTTCGTCAAACCCGCATTCCCATTCTCGTCGTCCGCGAGCGCGTGGCCGGCGCCTATACGCAGGTGTTGGCCACGACCGACGCTTCGGAAGAGTCGCTGGAGGCGTTACGCGTTGCGTCCGCGTTTTTCGCCGGGGCCGCGCTTACCCTCTTTCATGCCTTCAATTATCCTTATTCCAGCCTGCTGGACGATCGCGATTTCACGCGCGAGACGGGAGAAAAAGAAGGCGAATTGCACCAACTTCTGCAAAAGGGCGGTTTCCAGCGCGACCCTCTCAAGCAAGAGGTCAAGCCGGTCGCCAGATTTGGATCGCCCGAAGCCCTGCTCCCCGAATATGTCGAGGATCACGGCATCGACCTCACGGTGGTAGGCAGCAACGGGCATGGGGCGCTGTTCGATGCACTGATCGGCAGCACCCATCGTAAACTTCTCGATACACTCGAGGGTGATATGTTGATTGTGCGCGAGAGTTGATCCGGCCGGCTTGCCTCACGGCACTGCGGTGTCCCGAAAATAATCCTTCCAAGTCTAGCGCCTATGCCAACTGCCGCAGTTAGACAGGTACTGCAGCCGGGCCGTAGGCCGTGTAACTGGCGATAACGCCCGGAGAAAACTCAAGGCGAAGGCGAGAGCCCTTTCCCACGCGCACGCAAAAACAGAGAACATGGCAAGCGTTGACTGGGGTCGGGAGTTCGTATCATCATCGCGAGAATATCCGCCGACGCGCGATCGATTTGCCGCGTAGCTCTTGGCGGTTAGCGATCGGGGTTCTGTTCGGCGATCGGATAGCCCGTGAAGACCTTGGGCTTGTCCATGAGCACATGGGTCGTAACGCTGCCGACGCCATAGTCACCGCCGACCAGCGCCTCGCGAATCTCGGTCCAATGCTGCATGTTGCGGACGACCACTTTTAGAAGATAGTCGATACGGCCGCTCACGTGCGATGCCTCGACGATATCTGGTATCGCCGAAAGCGCTTTTTGGAAACGCGCCTGCTCATCGGGCGCCCGTCCCTCGAGACCGATCTCGACAAAAAGGACAAGGCCTACATCGACGCGAAAAGGGTCAAGCCGCGCGTGATAACCCTGAATGATGCCAATATCCTCAAGCCGGCGCACGCGCGCGAGGCAGGCGCTCGGCGACAGCGCGATGCGGTCCGCGAGCGCCTGGTTGGTGAGTCGCGCTTCGTCCTGAAGATGGCGGAGAATTTTCCGATCGATGCGGTCGAGTGAATGATCGTTGGCCATGGTCCCGCACGACCGCAGAAACTGCGGGCCACGTCAAGGTCTTCGGCGCCACTTGCGGCGTGCATCCGTCTATTATGCCCCTGTCATATCGGCAGTGCGCCGATGACATAAGGAGCCAAATCATGACAAGCAGTGAGAATATCTGGGAGGCGATCATCACCTTCCTCTTCGTGCTCGGCCTTCCGCTCATCATTGCCGCCGCGATTCTGATCGTCACCTGATTCCGTGCCGCGCCCCGCGATGACGCCCCTGCCCGTGCGCCGTCCAGGCCCATTCAGGAATAGCCCGTCCTCCCGCCGGGCGATCCATCCCGGTCCTGCAAACGACCGGCTGGCGCGGACGCTCGGCTGGCCGCACCTGGTTGCGCTTGGGGTCGGCGCCATCGTCGGCACCGGCATATTGACCCTGATCGGCGTGGGAGCGGACAAGGCCGGACCCGCCGTGCTCATCGCCTTCCTCATCGCGGGCCTCGTCTGCACATGCGCGGCGCTCGCCTATGCTTAGATGGCGACGATGATCCCGGCTACCGGAGGCGCCTATGCCTTTGGCCGCGTGGTCTTCGGCGATTTTGCGGCCTGGACGATCGGCTGGTGCCTGCTACTGGAATATTGCCTGGTGGTCGGTGCGGTCGCGGTCGGCTGGTCCGGCTATGCGGCGCCACTGCTTCATCAATGGCTCGGTGTCCCGGCCATACTGATGGCCGGGCCGGCCGAAGGCGGGGTCATCAACCTTCCCGCCATCTTCATCATTATGGTCGTCACCATGTTGCTGCTGCTTGGCATGCGGCGGAGCGCGCTTGTCAATGCGGCGCTGGTCGCTCTCAAGATCGCGGCGCTCGGACTGTTCGTTTGGGCCGCGCTGCCCGCGTTCGACTTGGCAAACCTCACGCCCTTCAATCCCTACGGATTCGGAAAGACAGCCGGCGCGGATGGCACCGAACGTGGGATCATGGCCGCCGCCGCCATCATCTTCTCCGCCTTTTATGGCTTCGATGCTGTCGCGAGCGCGGCGGAGGAGACGCGAAACCCGAGGCGCGACCTCGTGATCGGAATCTTGGGATCGATGCTTGCCTGCATTGTCATCTATGTCGTGATCGCGGTTGCGGCGCTCGGCGCCGTGCCGTTCGCCCGGTTTGCCAACAGCCCCGAGCCGCTCGCGCTGATCTTGCGCGAACTCGGCCAGTCCGATGCCGCGCGTTTCCTGGCGATCTCGGCGGTCATTGCCTTGCCGACGGTCATCATCGCCTTCTTCTTCGGACAAACCCGTGTCGTCTATGCCATGGCGCGCGACGGGCTCTTGCCGCGGCGCCTCGCGCAGGTTTCGCGCGCCGGTGTTCCGGTCCGCACAACGCTCGTCACGACGCTTCTGGTATCGACCATCGCGGCGTTCCTGCCGCTCGGCGAGATCGTCGCGCTTGCCAATGCGGGCACGCTCCTCGCCTTCAGCACCGTGGCACTCGGCATGCTGGTCATGCGGCGCCGGGCACCGCTCGCACTGCGCGGCTACCGGGCGCCTGCTGCCTGGCTGGTGGGTCCCGTTGCGATCGCAGGCTGCTTTTATCTCTTCGCCAGTCTCCCCAGTGCCACTCACATCTGGTTTCTCGGCTGGAACTGCGCAGTGATTTTGGGCTATTTCCTCATTCGCCGGCGTCGAGGCTGACAAGATCGTCCCTTATCTGTCGCGCTCCAGCGAGTCGGTCCGATCAACTCGCAGCCGAACCGTTATGCAGGATTTTGAGCAGCCCTCTGGCAACGCACAGGCCTGATTCTTCAGCGATCGTCACGCCGAGACCGGTCCCAGCCTCGATCTTTTCCCGAAGCGCGGGCGTTGCGGCGCCTCCCCCGGTAAGCACAATGCCCTGGCCGTGAATATCCTTGCTTAACTCGGGAGGCGTTTCGGCGAGCACTTCCAGGATGAGGTCGACGATGTGCTGCGCATGTCTTTCGATCACGTCGGCGAACTCGGTCGGCGCAATCCGGATCGCAGCCGGCAATCCGGACACGAGGCTTCGTCCCTTGACTTCGATAGCGTCCGCAGCACCGCCGCGCGTACAGGCTTCGCCGATCGCATATTTGATGCGTTCGGCGCTGCTGCGACCAACGAGCAGTTTATGCCGCGCATGGAGGAATTCGATGATTGCTGCATCGAGTTCGGCACCGCCGCCGCGCAGCGAGCGCGTGAGACAGACCCCTCCCAGCGACAAGAGGGCAACCTCGGTCGTCCCTGCGCCGCACTCGACGATCATCGTTCCTTGCGGAGCATCGATCTCCAGGTTCGCGCCGATCGCCGCAGCAAGCGGCTCCGGCACGAAGCACACCGGGTTGAGCCCCGCGTCCCGCGCGGCGGTGAGCATTGCGTTTCGTTCGGCTTGCGTGACGTCGGCCGGCAATCCGATCATGACGCGCGGGGACCGGAACGCACGACGTTTGATCACGTGCGAAGCGGCATAGCGAAGCAAATGCGTGGCGGCCCCGATATCCTGAAGAACCCCGCGCCTCAGCGGCCGCCGCACACGCATTCCAGCCGGCGTTCTGTCCGTCATCGCAGAGACCGGTGCACCGGCAGCGATAAACCGGGGCTGATCGTGCAGTCCCGTCAGGCAGCAGAGCGAAGGCTCATCAAAGATGACGCCGCCGTCGCGGTGGATCATACGCAAATTCGCCGTCCCGAAATCAATCGCGATTTCGGCCGGCCGGCCGGTAAGATTCGTGGTCATGCGGCGCTTCTAGCAAGGCCGTCCCCAACTGTCTCGGTGTAACCGGATCGGCGGATATGGGAATGGGCGTAAAAGATGGCTCACATGGGAGGATCAGAGGGACCGGGCCTTGCGACAGGCCGCTTCGGCAAATCGGATCCGGACGGCTCGCATTGCAGAATCTCGCCGGTCGAAACCACTTCGAAGGACCGGGCATCGACAATCCTGAGGGCCTCGCCGCCGAGAAGCTCCGCCGTTATCGCACCTTTGAGGACGCGGCGCGCGCCCCGCCAATTCACGGTGCGGAGGTAGCGGCACTCGATGACGATCAAAAAGAACCATCGTCACCCCGGCAGCGATGCCGGGCGATTTCCTCGATCACCGCTTTGTCGCCGAATTGGCCTTTTTCGGAGCGCTGACAGAATGTTACCCCAATGATTCAAAGTGAAGCCGTCAGGGAATAATGAGCGACAGTGAAGAGGAGTGCGATAACGATCCCAAATGCGAGGATCATCATCCCCGAAATGCGGAGCACATATCGCGCGGGATCGTCGTTAGTGAGCGGCTGCACCCGGGCCGGACTAATATTCCCCTGTCGCAGAGCGGCCCACCACCGCCGCACGAAATCCTGCCGGAACGCGAGTAGAAAGCCGACCGCGACAAGAACCACGCCGATCAGATCGACCACAATAATGGTCATGGGCATGACGACATCCTTTCCGAAAAGCGAGGTTGCGCCTGTCA
Source organism: Sphingopyxis sp. (assembly GCF_965227415.1). Taxonomy (GTDB): domain Bacteria; phylum Pseudomonadota; class Alphaproteobacteria; order Sphingomonadales; family Sphingomonadaceae; genus Sphingopyxis. Next base: position 1,876,703 of record NZ_OZ245749.1, read on the forward strand.
ACATGCCGACAGGGCGAACTCCGGGTCAGCGCGAGATCTCTTTCAGCCCTTAGTGGGCCGCCATCCCGATCCCGACAAACGCATATTCTTCAGGGTTGCCGCGCTTTTTTTTGCAGTCAAAAGGCGCCAATCCCCGTCGGAGCCTCAAGCGCGCGGGCTGGCTCGCTTCAGAAAGGCTGCGGCACCATCGATGTTCGCGTGATGGCCCTCCCTCATTCGCGCCAGGTCCGCATGCAACACATCATCGCGCACGACACGCATCAACTCGACGAGCTTTCGCACGACCCAGGCCTGACCGCGGTTCAGAAAGGCCAGCCGCTCCATCGGGTCGGCGATTGCCATCGCCTTGCCATGGAAAGCACCGCAACATCGCGATGGCGCGCCGCCAAGCCGCCTGATCTGGCCGGACAGCATCCTGCACCAGCGCGCCTCATCGGCACGGATGCCGCGCATCAGCGCGGCATGTTCGGTGCCTTCAGCGTCGCGCATGCTCGCGAGCGCGACACGTGCGCCGGCCCGTTCGGCCTCGAGTAGGGCGTTGAGGGCGATCAGTATCTCCTCTCGCCCCGCATAGCCCATATACGCATCGTCGGCGTTGCCGGCGTAACATACGGGCGAGGCGCGATCGCCGGTCACGACGATGCCGCCCGGAGCCCGCGCCGAATCCGCTCCATCACACCCGCATCGGCCGTGGCGGAATGCACGACATAGGCGGAATAGGAGAATTCGGGGCTGTCGGGCACGACCGCGAGGCGGCCTTCGTCCAGATAGGAGCGAATGAAGCCTTCGCGAAAATAGCCGCTGCCGCCAGTTGCGAGAATATAATCGAGGGCGAGCGGTCCATAGTCGATCGATACCACGGCGTTCGGTCGATCGGGAAAGGCCGCTCGGTAGCCGGCGGAAAAGTCGGCGCCCCAATCGACCTGGACATGGTCCTCCGCTGCAAGGGTTTGGCTGACGGGTGTTGTGCGCGCAAGGACGAGCTTTTCCTCGAACAACAATTCGGCGACGACCCCCGGCAGCCGCGGCGCGGCATAAATGACTGCGACATCGAGCGACCCTTCCTGCACCCGGTCGAGCAGCCTGTCGGAGCTATCGATCACGGTGCTTACGGCGATGTCGGGACATTCCCGGCGCATCCAGATCAACCAAAGGCGCAGGAGCGGGCTCCAAAGACTCAGTTCCGCCCCGATCGTCACAACCGTGTCGCGGCCGGGCGGCAGGGCGACCGCCTGTCGCGCCCGGTCCCACACCTGGACCATGGTCGTCGCGAACCGGAGAAACTGCTCGCCGGCCGGCGTCAGTCTGGCTCCTGCTTTGTTGCGCGTGAACAAGGGGCGATCGAGCTGCATTTCCAGCCCGCGAATGCGCGCGCTGACGGCCGTCTGGGTCAGGTTCAGATTGGCCGCCGCGCCGACAAAGCTGCCGGTTTTCACAATCTCGAGAAACGTTCGGGCAACACCAACATCCACAAAAATTTTCCGTTTAACATGCAATAATATTCATTTGCTTGCACCATAGTAATGGCGCGACAATGCGCTGGCAAGGAGTTGCCATGCCGACCTTCCAATCTCCCGGACATTTGTCTCGCCTGCTGCGGACGTTGGCTGGCGGCGCCGCCATCGCACTGATAACCGCAGAATTGGTGGGGGATCCGGTCTTTCTGTGGTTCGCCCCGCTGCTTGTCGCAGGTGCGATATGGCTGCAGGCGCGCCGCGAGTGGGCCGCCGCCGAGCGGCATATCGAGGCTTTAAACGTGCAGTCGGCGCGCGGCCGGCGCCGCACCGGCGTGATCGTCGATCCGGGTCCTCGCCGCGCTTGCACATGGTCGCGCCGGCCGAGCGGTCGCACCCTTATCGTCAACTACAGAAAGGATATCCGATGACAATTCAGCTTGGTCAAACAGCCCCCGATTTCCGGCAGGAGAGCACCCATGGGGAGATCCGCTTTCACGAGTGGCTGGGTTCGAGCTGGGGCCTGTTGTTCAGCCACCCGAAGAATTTCACGCCGGTTTGCACAACTGAACTTGGTGAGGTTGCGCGTCTGCGGCCCGAGTGGGACCGCCGCGACGTGAAGCCGATCGGCCTATCGGTCGATCCCGTCGAAGCGCACCATAAATGGGAAGCCGACATCGAGGAAACGCAGAAGGCCCGGCCCGATTTTCCGATGATCGCGGACCCTGCTGCAAAGGTGTCGGCTCTCTATGGGATGATCCATCCCGAAAGTGATCCGGTGCTGACAGTGCGCTCGCTTTTCGTGATCGACCCGTCAAAGAAGATCCGTCTGATCCTGACATATCCGCCGAGCACCGGGCGCAATTTCCACGAAGTGTTGCGCGCCATCGACAGTCTTCAACTGACTGACACCCGCAGCATCGCAACTCCGGCGAACTGGTCGCCCGGCGAACCTGTCGTGATCTCGCCTAAATTGTCGGACGAGGAAGCGAAGCGGCAGTTCCCTCAGGGGTACCGCACGCTGAAACCCTATTTGCGGCTCGTCGATCTGGAAACATCGATCCGGTGAGAGACGCGCCGCATTTCTTCTCGTCATGGTGGGGCTGACCCAATGGCAGGGCATGGGATTGCCCGCCGGGCGCCGCTTCGCCTGCCTCGCATGCCCACCGGCAGGGCTATTTCCGCAGATAAAGAAAGGATCAAATCATGATTATCACTATCTATGACGGACCCGACCGGTGCTCGGCTGAATCCAAAGGTGTTTTTCATTTTGAGCGCGTGCCCGAGATCGGGGAGCTGGTGGTTTTTGAAGATACCGCCCTGACGATCAAACACGCCTGGCATACGCCCGCCATGCAACACCCCGGCGCCAAATTCGCCATCCTCGTAAGCAGCGCCGAACATGTCGCGGCGCGGCCGCGCGGCGTAGAGCCTGCGGTTATGGAAAGTGCCGCGGGCTGACAAGCGCAAGCACCTTGGTCCGGCACGCTCATGCAAGGCCGGCTCTATCCTGATTGCTGGCGTTTGAATGCAAGCGGGACCTCCGGTCTGGCTTCGATTTTTGCCAGCGAGGTCACACATGAAGCGATGATGTAAAGACGCGGCGCGAACCGCCGCGCTATCCAACGTCTCATGATCCGGTATGACAGGAATTTCCGGAGACTGGCCTTTTGTCTCGCTGCTCTCGCCGGCTTTGTGGACGCCATCGGATTTGAAGTCCGGAGGTCTGTTTGCGTCGTTCATGAGCGGAAATTCGACCCGAATGGCGATCGGGATCACGCATGCGGCCGCCTTGGGCTACGCCGCTGCGGCCCTCATCGCCCTCTTCGTGGCGGCGTGCTCCTGAACCTCATCGTCACCGCAAAAATCACTTCCGTGCACCGTAAGGTGGTCGCGATATCCGGCGTCGCCGCGCTGCTCTTCGGTACCGCCGTTTCCAGAGCCTCGGCTTCGATCGCCCTGCAATCGGCATGTTGGGCCTTGCCATGGGCGGTCGAACACGATCTTCCGCCGCGATGGCGGGGTCAGCGTGGGTGTAATCTATATGACCGGAACATTGGTCAAGCTTGGGCAAAAGCTTGCGGACGCCCCGCTCGGCGGAGAACCTAGGGCCTGGGTCCCATATCTCCTGCTCTGGCTGGCCCTTATATTCGGCGGCATTTGCGGAGCGGCCGGCTACGCCTGGTCACCCGGTGCGAGCAGGTAGTTCGCTTTCGCTTTCGCTCTTTCGCTTGTTGCAGCCACCAGAAGATTGACCCGGCATCTTGCCAACTGACGTGGCCGAAGGCGCTTCCATCGGCGGCGCGATGCGCACCGATCGCATCTTGGCAGAAACGCAGTCTCGCGCCCCCGGGCCAGGCATGTGTTAGCGGGGCGCTTCATCCTTCCCTACACCGTCCTGCGTCGACAAGAGGATAACGACCTCTTCTATCGGGAGGCACGACGGCGGGGCGGGCCGTTTTCGGCACCGGTCCGCCGAACGGTCGGCAAATGACTGCTCGTGGATGAGGCCAATTATCCCGCTCCGGTCCGCTTACCGAGGGACCGGTTTCTTCATCAGCCTGAATTCAAGCAGCCAGCAGCTCGTCCGCCGGGCCGAAGAATTCATAGTGGATCCGGTCAGCCTCGACCCCGGCAAGCGAGAGCCCGCTGACGAAGGCGCGCAAGAAGGGCTTGGGACCGCAGAGATAGAAATCGGCGCGATCGAACGGCAGATTGCGTTGCAGCCAGTCGGTCGAGATGATCCCGGCGTGGTCGAAAGTCTCGCCCGGTCGATCGTCCGCCTGCGGTTCGTTATAAAAGGTCGTCACTGCAATCCGGCCATGACGGCGCGCCAAGGCGCGGACATGATCGTCCATCGCGTGGGTCGCGCTGCTCAGCGTGCCGTGGACGTAAAATGTCTCAAGGTCGGGATGGCGCTCGGCGATCGTCTCGATCATGCTAACCATGGGCGTGAGACCGACGCCGCCTGAAAGCAGGACGACGGGTCGCCGCGGATCGTCCGGCAGAAAGAAATCGCCGGCGGGCGGCGTGGCCTCGAGTTCGGCGCCGACCTGGACCGCGTCATGCAGGAAGCGCGACCCGCCCTGACCATCGGCTTCGCGTTTTACCGAGATGCGATAATAGTCCGCATTGGGAGCGCAGCTGATCGAATAGTTGCGCTTCAGTTCGGGCTGACCGGGTACGGGAAGCCGCAAGGTCAGATACTGACCAGCCTTGTGCGGCACAACGGGACCCCGATCGATCGGGCGTAGGATGAAGGAGGTGATGACGGCGCTCTCCTGGATTTTCTGCGCGACACGAAAACGGCGCCAGCCATGCCATCCGCCAGGCGTCTGTTCGATGCCGCCGCGAATCCGCGCTTCGCGCGCCTGCAGGATGTTCGCTAGAAACCAATAGGCCTCGCCCCATGCCGCCAGGAGGTCGGGAGTCGCCGCCTCTCCGAGCACATCGCCGATCGCACCGAGTAGCGCGGCCGCGACGAAGGGATAATGCTCGGGCAAAATATGATAGCCGATATGCTTCTGCGCGATCCGTTCGACCACCGGCGCGAGCGCGCCAAGATTCTCGATATTCTGCGCATAGCCGAGAACGGCGGCGGCGAGGGCGTGCACCTGCGCCCCGCCCTCACCCTGATTGGCTTGATTGAAGAGACCACGGATATCGTCATCCTCGAAAAGCCGCTCGTACATCCGCGCCGTGATCGCGGCCCCATGTTCCGAGAGCGCCGGGACGCTGGCTTTGACGAGCGCGATGGTTTCCGTACTTAACGGATTGGTCATTTCAATTTCCTTTGATGAAGGTCAGTCGTGAAGGATGGGGAGATGGTCGTAGAATTCGACCTGCATCCGCATCGATCCATGCGGTTCGACCCGATGCACTTGCTCCGGTTCAATCAGACCCGGGCGGTCCGGGGTGAGAAGCAGCCCCTTCTCAGCTTTGCCTGCCACGAAATAATGCAGGGCTCCGTCGAGAACCCGGATCACGCCCCACACGCCTGCTTTGGTATTGTGCGCGGCGCGAAGCGCTTTAGGGAGTGTCACCTCATCGAAGACGGGCGTCACCTTGTACGGCCGATCGCTCATGACTCGCCGTCGACCAAATCTCTGCGATATGCTCGGGATGGCATGGGTGCCGCGTGCATTCAAAAAGCTCCTGTCATTTGTTCGAGGCCTCGGATTGGTGGTGAGGAAGCTTGAAAAAGAGCGCCAGCTTGAGGCTTTCGGCGATGCGCGCTGCCTTCGCCTGCAACGCACGGGCGTCAGCCGGCGGCATCATTTCCTCGGTCGTCTGCTCCCAGATGGCGAGCCATCGGTCGAACATCGCGGGAGTAACGCGATCGCGATGCCGCGCGTGAACTGCGACCGGATTGCCTTTGTAGCGCCCGGTTGCGAGCATGACCGACGACCAGAAATCGACAAGCTGGGAATGATGAGCGGGCCAGTCCGCCACGGCGTCGGTGAAGATCGGGCCAAGCACCGCGTCGGCGCAAATCCTTTTGTAAAATTGCGGAATCAACCGGTCAAGCGCGCTTTCCAAACCTGTCAAAACGGTCGTCACGAGTCGGCTCCATAAACATGCACTTCAAATGCATCTATCGCCGTTCCCCAAAACATGCAATAATAATACATGTATTTTTGGCCGCTCCTGCATAGCGGCTGCAGGGAGGTCCCGTGCGTCTGACGCGCTATTCGGATTATGCGATGCGCGTGCTGCTGTTCCTGGCGGTGCGACCTGACGATCTCTGCCCGATCGCCAGCATCGCCCGCGCGCACAGCATCTCGCAGAATCACTTGATGAAGGTCGTCAACGACCTGGTGAATGCAGGATATCTTTCGAGCGTTCGTGGCCGGTTCGGCGGCATTCGCCTTGCGCGGCCCGCGAGCGAAATTATCGTCGGCGCGGTGATCCGGCACACGGAGGACGGGTTCGATCTGGTCGATTGCGGCAGTTGCATCATCGCCCCGGCTTGCGGACTGACGGGGGCGCTCAGCAAGGCGCTGTCGGCATTTCTGGAGGTCCTCGACGGCTATACGCTGGCGGACCTTGTCGTGAGCCGCTCAGCGATGCTCGCGCTTTTCGACAGGCGCGACGATCCGCTCGAGACGGCGAAGGGTCCGGATGAGGTTGCTGAAGGGCACACCGGCCCGCTCGGGACACAAACCCTTCGGTAACGGCAATTCGCATCCGGGTCTGCCCGAGCGCTGTATCGGACGGACCCATGTCAATCGGTCTTTATTCTCGAAAAAGCGGGGGGAAGGTGTGGAGTGCGCACATCTTTTTGTAGTCCCGATCGGATGAAGGGGCCTGTCCGATTTCTCGCTTCAGAAGGGAAAGAAGAACTGGATTGCCCAGATCGCGGCGACCATCGTGATAAGATTGAGCGGCAATCCCACCCGCACGAAGTCCAGATAACGGTAGCCGCCCATCTGGCTTCCCGCCCGCAGCATCCCTGCCCGACGCGACCGAATGGGCCGCCCCAATGACGGATCATCGCGCCTTTCCTGAAAAATTCGTTTCAAGGGCGATCGATCAAAAAAGGCTGACAATGCTTGAATAATATTCATGCACCTCTATCTTATAGCCATGGCAACCGAAATTAGTTCTCTATGGCTTCGTAGCACGGAAAAACTGCTAACGCTCTAGCCAGCCTCACCCGAATGATTTGAAATTCGGGAACTGGGGGCTATTTCTCAAGCACTGAAGCGCGGATAATATCCAGCTTGCTTGAATTTTCAAATATACAATTTTCGTTGAAAGAAGCGCATCTGATGCGATTTCTTTTTTAAGAATACTGCACTCTGAGCGGCTTCGCGAGAGAGGCTGGTCGTCGATCCTTCGCGATCGGCGATAGGCCGCATCGTCACGCGAGCTCGGATTAAAAGAGATGATGATCGTGCCAACCTCCATTCGGCAGTCGCCGGACAACATAACTTCTGCAGATAGAATTCAGGAATCAAACCAATTCAAGTTGAGGTTTAAAGTACTGATTTTTTTCTCTGTCGCGTCCCTCAACGTAGCCCTGATTGCTATGTTTTCGGCAAACCCTTGACCTAGGGTCGTTCGAGGACCTGATAATGACCTATAAAAAAGCCAATCTAGTGCCACCGCAACCGCTTGGATGAGCCTGATCCGGATGCACACAAACTTCCGGATCAGGTGTGCAGCAGACAGAGCAACGACCTTTTATGAAACTCGTAAACGGAGCAATCGACATGGCAAAGAAGAATCAAAGAGGAAACCGCGAGCCGCGAAAGCCCAAGAAGCAGAAAGACATATCCAGCCTAGAAAATTCGGTTTCGGCAGCGCTTAGCAAACAGCTTCCGAGCCAGCGCGAACACGCCTGACGATATTTTTCAGGTCGTGAGGACGGGGGCTTTCTTGCCTCCCCCCAGGTGTGGGAGCCCCTGTCCGATCTAGTATTGAAGATCCCCACGAACAGGTCGCCAAAGATCTGGAGTATCTTACACGACAAGCCGGTTTTCGGTTCCAGTGCGGATGGGAGACATCCGCACCGAATTTAACGGAGGACAATGATGTCAAAGTCGCTTCTTCGTCGTTTGAAGAAAAATCACGGTCTCATTTCGCGTTTAATTGCCAAGCAGCAGGGGTCAAAACTATATGATCCCTTAATGCTGGGCGAACTCAAGAAGACGAGATTGTCCATCAAAGACCGGATCGCCCGAATTGAAACAGCGGCGCCTCTTTGGCATGATTTGGCCTAGGGTCATCAAACCTTGTCCCACATAAGAATTATCACGCCGCCTCTATGACACTCATCGACAATCTTGGCCGCAACCGCATGAGCGCCTGGCTTGCATGGATGGCAGTGTTGTCACTCGGTTTGCTCGCAACGGGCGGCGTTAGGCTGGGAATCAACGGTCTGGAGGACCGCCCCGTACAGTCAACGATCCGCGCCCTTGAAGACGCCCCGCCGCATATCATCCGCGTTGCGTCAACCAAGCTGACCGCGCACCGGCCGAACATCGACGATGATAGGCCGACGCCGGGTTCCGATCCGGCGATGTCAACGGCGGGCGTCGGGCGCGTTGCGATCCCCGCGGCAGCGTCGGTCCTTTTGCTGGCGCTGGCTGCTCCGATCGTGGAGCGCGCAGGTTCCCCCTACGCTGCTCGCGCGCCGCCCGCTTCCATCATCTGACTATCCCGAAGTCGCAATAATCGCGGCACGATGATCTGTCGCCTTCACTCCGGGGGCGATAACGATGGAAATTTCCAATGACTGTTCATACCGAAAGCGGGGCCGTGCTACGGACCCCGGCCGACTGCGTGGAAGATATCTTCCGCCGTTACCCCGCCATCTCACCCGACGAAGCAGAGGAGGCGTTGACGTTCCTCCAGAACGGACCGCATCTCGAGGTCGGTCTCGTCACCGGCAATTCGGAACTGCGCGACAACATAGCTGCTTTCCGGCATCAGCATCGGAAGGCGCTGAGGCTCGGTCTACGCGACTATTTGAAGTTCGGTGTGGTCTTCACCGTGCTCGTTGTCATACCGATCGCGACGCTCGCCTACTGGTGATGTCGACGGCGTCCGGCGCCGCGAGGGCAGCGCCGGTCCACGGCTCGTCGTTGCACGCGGGATATTTCGCGCTTTGCCTTCTAGTGCGGGCTAGATCGGGTCACCCAAGATCCGCGCGATGAAGACAGTCGCAGAAGCTTCAGGGCTCTTTTCGAACGAATCTGGCCGTTTGCGGTCAGTCCGCTTTTGGTGAAGGATTGCGGAAAGCAGACATCGGCCGATCCTCGGATAGGCGCCTCCCTCACAGGACAGCGATCAAAATCTTATGCGGGAGTATCCGTAATTCTTCTCCGCCGCCGAGGCAAAATCACAAGCGAGTGGATCGAATTGTTATCCTTCAATCAACACCAAGCTCGCTTGTTTCTCCGCCGCTACCGTCAGGCAGGCTTCGTTTCGGATTGCCAGTCCGTCATGGGGTGTCATGCGATCGCGTCCGATGACGACCGCGCCAGCCATAACGAGGAGATAGGCGAATTCGCTCGCGAGGGGCACATCGATTGACTGCCCGGCCGCCACATCCAGCCATTTCACCCGGGCGGGTGTTCGTAGCCGGACGTGAGCGATATCGGCGTCGTCGCCGCTGGCCAGCCAGCCCGGCGCAGCGGACAGCGCAACCGGCTCGCGAAAGGCGGCCGGTTCGTCCGCGACGCTCGACAGCCCGATCGTGGTGAAAGATGCTGGTTTCGACGATCGATTGGCGATACCGAACTCCGCCCCGGTGCCCGCGGCGATATAGGCGAACCGGTTTCGCCCGACCACCATGTCACGGTCCATAGGGCGCGTGATGCGGATTTCGCCCTCGTCGACGATCACGAGCATTTCGGTTGCGAAATGGAAGCTAGGTTGCAACTCGGCGCCAGCGGCAAGACGATCATGATTGAGATAGCGCGTCCGCCCCCATTCGAGGCGCTCGACATCCTGGTAGCCGGCAAAGCAGAAATGGTGCCACGCCTGAAGCCAAGCGAGGTCGGTCTTGCCGAGATCCGACGCGGGGCGATATTCGATCATGGTCTCGGGCGTTCGTCTTGCGTCACGACCCATTGCAGTTCGAGTTTGGCACCGCCCGCACTCAGCTGCATCGATTCTTCGGGCAAGCCAAGCGCGGCCGCGACCTTTTCGCGCAGGGCGCGATTGCCGCCCACGACATTCAGGGCCAAACCGCGCCGCCGCGCGGCCCATGCTGCCGTCTCTACCGCCTCCCGGCCGCCGGCGTCGAGTTCGTCCTTCTCGAACGTTACCGCGGGCAGCTCGAGAGCGGGCGGCACAAGCTCGACCGTCCAGTTCGGCTCGGTTCGCGTGACGCGCGCTTCGAGCTCGCGATATGTCGCGAGGTCGGCCGCTCCGATCCTCGCCGCTCGCACGAGCGCGCGACGGCGATCGGTATCCACCATGACATTTTCCCGGCCGGTCCCGGCGACCAGCGCCAATTTCTCGGCTACCCGCTCGCCCGCGAGCCCGGGCGTGGGACCGCGCGCGGCCGCGACCTGATTGGTCTCGGCGTCGCCGCTCCCAACGCGAAGCTGATCGATCTCGAGCCGCACGGGTTGACCGAGCGAAAGCGTCAGCGCGCGGGCAGCGGAGCGCTCGGCGTCCTTGACGAGGGTCGGCGTGAGCACGGTCGCGGTAATGGCGAGCGGCCGCGCCTCATAGTCGATCTGGAGATCGCTGATCCGCGCGTCGCGGCCGAATTGCCCGGCAACGATCTCGCCGGTCTGTCGCGACGTCACCGCCTCCCAAGCGATCTGCTTGAGCGCGAGCCCGAGCGGAACGCCGAGCGCCAAAAACACGATCATGATCAGCGTCGCCTGAAGCCGGGTCTGTTGCGGCGAGAGCTTATGGCCGAAGCCATAGAGCCGCGCCATGATGGCGGCGGCCAGCGCGATCACCATCAGGTTGGTCAGAAACAGGAGACCGGCCCCCGCGAACACAGTGCCATTGGCTGTCGCGAGCCCGAAGCCGATCGTGGCGAGCGGCGGCATGAGCGCGGTGGCGATCGCGACGCCGACGATCGCGCCGTGGCGGCCGCGCACCATCGCATAGGCGCCGGCGAGGCCAGAGAAGAGCGCGACGAGCAAATCGAAGAAATTGGGGCGGGTGCGCGCGGCGATTTCGGCGGTCACCGTCTGCAGCGGCGACAGCACGACGATGAGCGCGCTGAAGCCCACCGCGAGAATGATGCCGAGCCCGAGAGCGACGAGCGAACGATAGATTTCCTCGGAATCGAAGGTCGCGAGCCCGAAGCCGAGCGCGACGATCGGTCCCATCAGCGGCGATATGAGCATCGCACCGATCACGACGGCGGGCGAGGAGAGCAGTAGGCCGAGAATGGCGATGCCGCCCGACATCAGCGTCATGAAGGCGTAGTGACCATTCCAACCGCCTTCGGCCCGAACGCGGTCGACCACGTCGGAATAGTCGACAGTGCCGACGACATCGCGGAGCCACCAGCGCGTCAGCGAGCCGGTGCGCTGCGACGAAAAGCGTTTTACCCAAGCCATCATCCGATCTGCCTGTCCCAGCGAGGCTTGGAACGCAAGGCAAGACGGCCTACATAGGATCGGCACCAGAGCTTCGCGCCGGACGCCGAGCGGCCGGCATCATGATCTGATCCCTGAAAGACCGGGATTGGCAAGCGCGGCCGAGCCGCTCGAAAAAGGACAGCCCATGCATGGCGCAATGCCACCCTTGAAGCTGATCGCGCTTTGCGCCTTGCTTGCGGTGCTGGTCGGGGGGATGGGTTTTTCGCTCTACAATATGATACCGACGGGGCGGGCACGGCTTGCGCTTCTCGCGATCTGCCTGTCAGGCCTTGCGGTGGGCGCGATCCTGCTTCTGCCAAGCTAGGCCCCTGCCGATGCCGCCGTCTCAATCCGCCACGATATCGCGCACCGAAAAGCCCTCACCTCGTCATCGCGCCGGGCTGACGCGCGTTGTGCGCGCACACCTGAGAGTGCAGAGGCCGGCATGCGGCAGGGATTAGCCGCGATCACCCTCGGAGTGGAAAGCCTTGCCCGCTCGCGCCGCTTCTACGCGGACGGATTCGGCTGGTCGCCGATTTTCGAGAATGACGAGATCATCTTCTATCAGATGAACGGCCTCGTCTTTGCAACCTGGCTGCAGGTATCGCTCGAAGCCGATACGCACCGATATGCGGTTCAGAACCCGGGAGCCTTCACCCTCGCACATAATGTCGGATCAGCGGAAGAGGTCGACCCTGTTCTTGCTCGACTTCAGCAGTCCGGCGGCCGCCTGCTACGCCCTGCCGATGCCCCGCCGCAGGGCGGCTATCGCGGCTATGTGGAAGATCCCGATGGTCATTGCTGGGAGATCGCCTTCAACCCGGCATGGACGATCGACGACAAGGGCCATGTGACATTCGGCGTTTGATCACCGCTCACGAAAGCATGGCCGGGATGCCATCCGCCTGTTTGCGCGTCAGCAGCGGGCGACGTCTCCATTCTGCTCGATCTCGTCAATTTGCTCGATATCTTCGCGAAGCAGTTCGGGAGCCGGCGGGGCGCGGCGCAGCACGATAAATCCGATGAGCGCGGCCAGCAGCGATCCTGCCAATGTCCCCAGCTTTGCCTCCTCGACGAGCGCGGGATTGGCGAAGGCGAGACCGCCGATGAACAGGCTCATCGTGAATCCGATGCCGCACAGCACCGAGACCGCATAGATTTGCAGCCATGTTGCGCCGCGCGGGCGGGTCGCAAAACCGGTCTTTACGGCAAACCAGACAGCACCGAAGATCCCGAGCTGTTTCCCGAGAAACAGACCGGCTGCGATCCCCACAGGCAGGGGCGCAAGGATTTCATCCCATGTGATGCCCGCCAGATGCACGCCGGCGTTGGCAAATCCGAAAAGCGGGACGATGAAGAAGGCCACCGGCGCATCAAGGAGATGTTCGAGCCGGTGGAGCGGCGAGTCCGCGGCGTCAGGCGTACCCGGCGTCGGAATGAGCGGGACCGCGAAGGCTGCCACGACGCCCGCGATCGTCGCGTGGATGCCCGACAGCAGAACGGCGTACCAGAGCAGGGCAAACCCAAGAAGATAGAGCGAGATCGACCGAACGCCGAGGCGATTGAGGGCGAACAGCGCCGCGACGAGACCAGCGGCCGCCGCCAGCGGAACGAGCGCGAGGCTCGACGTATAAAAGGCGGCAATGATCGCGACCGCGCCCATGTCGTCGACAATGGCAACGGTCACGAGGAAGAGTTTCAGCGACGTCGGCGCGCGGCGGCCGAGAAGCGCCAGAACGCCCATGGCGAAAGCGATATCGGTCGCCGACGGGATGGCCCAGCCATTCACCAGGGCTGGGTCACCGCCGGCGATGAGCAGGTAAATGGCAGCGGGAACCGCCATGCCGGCAGCCGCAGCCAATATGGGCAGCCGGCGCTGATTCCAGGTCGAAAGGCGCCCATCGACCAGCTCGCGCTTGATTTCGAGGCCCACGAACAGGAAGAAAATCGCCATCAACCCGTCGTTGATCCACAGGTGCAACGTCATCGGACTGAGCTTGTCGGTCAGCGCCGGGCTGACCGGCGTGTGCAGCCAATCATGATATTGCGTACCAAAGGGCGAATTTGCGACGACCATCGCGAGGGCCGCGGCAAACATGAGGATGATGCCGCCAGCCGCTTCGCTGGCCATGAAGGCGCGCAGCGCGGATCGGGTTTTTGGAGGAGCCATAGGTGGCTCCCTAGCTCGCGCCCGCCCGGCACAAAAGGCTCGGGCGAAAAAAGAATGACCGTGCCGCCAAATGGTCAGGCGATATCGGTAGCCCCGGCCCGGTCGATGGCGCCGCTGTCGAGCAACGGAGCGGCGTCCATCTCACCGGCGCCCAATAGGGCTGCCAGACGCTCGGTGCTGGCGAGGATCATCGCCTGCTCCCAAGGAGGCAGGGCGCCAAAGCGTTCGGTGAACACTCCCTGCAACATATCGGGCGCCCCGGCGACCCGCCGGCGGCCCTCGGCGGTTGTGCTCAGGAGGATCTGGCGCTTGTCGCGATCGCTCCGCGTTCGCGCTGCAAGATCGAGGGCGACGAGCCGGTCGACGACGGCGGTAATCGTTGCCTGGCTGAACTGCAGCTTTCTCGCGATGGCGCCCGGGGTGACCTCGGCGTGCGCATCGACTTCGCGCAGGACAAGCATTTGCGAAGGCGTGAGACCGGTTGCCGCGGCGAGCTTGCGGCTACCGCCTTCGGTCGCCTGCAAGACGCGCCGAAGCGCTTTCAAAGTGGCGTTCGCAATCTCGGATTCCATTAGGATTTGTTAGCCGCACACCGGGCTCGCACAAACCCGTATTTTGATTTCAACCCATTTAATTATATTTCACTAACCGAAGTATATTTCGTCGCACGGGTTGAACGGATCATCGTAGATGCTATATTTTAGGCCATCTTAGAGCGAGTCGTGACGCGGCCGCTCCAAATTATCCTTCAGGAGATGAATCATATTTGACCGGCAACAAGACGAAGAGTCATTGCCTTCGGAAAAAGAAGCGGGCGCCCCACCTTCCTCCACCGGAATCGCGTTCAGACAGCCTGTCGCGACCGACGGTCCCGCCATCACGGCGCTGATTTCACGTTGTCCGCCGCTCGATCGCAATTCCGCCTACTGCAATCTCATCCAGTCGACCCATTTCGCCGACCATTGCGTCGTCGCGCAGCAGGGTGACCGGATCGTGGGTTGGGTCTCGGGACATCGTCCCCCGTCCGACCCGACATGTTTTTTCGTCTGGCAGGTCGCCGTCGCGGCCGAGGGGCGCGGCAAGGGTCTTGCGAAGCGGATGATCCAGTCGCTGCTCGCCCGTCGCGCGCAGCAGGGAGTCACCTGCCTGACCACCACGGTAACCGACCACAATAAAGCGTCCTGGGCGCTGTTTCACTCGCTCGCCCGCGACTGGGATTCGCCGCTCGAACGCACCGCGCTGTTCGAGCGCGAAGCGCATTTCGCCGGGGCTTATCCGACCGAATATCAGGCCTGCATCGGGCCATTCGATCTCAACAAGATTCAAAAAACGCAGGGGTAAATCGATGATTATGGAACCGAAGCCGTCCGGTGCGATCCCGGACAGGACTATCTATGAGCGCCGCGAGTCCGGCGTGCGAAGCTATGCCCGCTCGATGCCGCGCCAGTTCGGCAAGGCCGAGGGCGTCTGGATGCACGACAGCGAAGGCGGGCGGTATCTCGACTTCCTGTCGGGCTGCTCGACGCTTAACTATGGTCATAACCATCCGCTGCTCAAGCAGGCGCTGCTCGATTATATCGCCGCCGACGGCATCGCGCATGGTCTCGACCTCCACACCGACGCCAAGGAAGCGTTCCTGCGGACGTTCGAGGATGTCATCCTGACCCCGCGCGGGCTCGATTATCGCATCATGTTCACTGGCCCGACCGGGACCAATGCGGTCGAGGCCGCGATCAAGCTGGCGCGCAAGATCACCGGCCGCGAAATGGTCATCGCCTTTACCAACGGCTTTCACGGCATGACGCTCGGCGCGCTCGCCTGCACCGGCAACGCCGCCAAGCGCGGCGGCGCCGGGGTGCCGCTCAGTCACGTCGCGCATGAACCCTATGATGGCTATTACGGCCCCGAGGTCGACACCGCCGATCTGCTCGAACAAAGGCTGTCCGACCCGTCAAGCGGACTCGACGCGCCGGCCGCGATCCTTGTCGAAACCGTGCAAGGCGAAGGCGGGCTCAACGCCGCGTCGCCCGAGTGGCTGCGCCGGATCGCCGACATCGCCAAGGCGCATGGGGCGCTGCTGATCGTCGATGACATCCAGGCGGGCTGCGGCCGGACCGGTGGCTTCTTCAGCTTTGAAGACATGGGGTTCACCCCTGACATCATCACGATGGCCAAATCGCTGTCGGGCATGGGCCTGCCCTTTGCGCTCACGCTCTTTCGCCCCGAGTTCGACCAGTTCTCGCCGGGCGAGCATAATGGCACCTTCCGCGGCAACAACCATGCCTTCGTCACCGCGACCGCGGCGCTGCGCCACTTCTGGAGCGACGACGCCTTTCAGGCCGACGTCCGCCGCCGCGGCGCGCAGCTCGAGGCGCGCCTCACCCGCATCGCTGCCGACTATGGGTTCGAGACCCGCGGGCGCGGCATGATGCGCGGCATCAGCACGGGATCGGGAGAGCTGGCCGGCACGGTCACCGCCGCCTGTTTCGACGCCGGCCTGATCATCGAGACCAGCGGCGCGCATGACGAGGTGATCAAGGTGCTCGCGCCGCTTGTCATCGACGATGCGACGCTCGGCGTCGGCCTCGACATTCTCGAAACCCGGATCCGCGATGCGATGGCCGCAGATTACGCCGTCGCCGCCGAATAACTCAGGAGACAGATATGATCATTCGCAACCTCAACGACATCCGCAAGACCGACCGAAATGTCCGCTCGGACGGCTGGGCCAGCGCCCGCATGCTGCTCAAGGATGATGGGATGGGCTTTTCCTTCCATATCACCACCATGTTCGCCGGCACCGAATTGAAGATGCATTACCAGAATCATCTGGAATCGGTCTTCGTGCTGAAGGGCAAGGGGACCATCGAAGATCTCGCCACCGGCGAGATTCACAAGCTCGAGCCAGGCGTGATGTATGCGCTCAACGACAATGACCGCCATATCGTGCGCCCCGAGACCGATATCCTGACCGCCTGCGCCTTCAACCCGCCGGTCACCGGCAAGGAAGTGCATGACGAGACAGGCGCCTATCCGGCTGATCCGGACGGTCTGCGCGCGACCGTTCTTGCCGAGTAATAAAAGAAAAACAGGGATAACCCATGATTGACCTCTACCCCTCGCGCCATGCCGCGGCAGCAGAGATGCGTCCGCGACAGGATCCCGTCGTCCATAGCGAATGGAGCAACGACGCGCCGATCGGCCCCGCGCAGGCCGCGCAGTTCGACCGCGACGGCTATATCGTGCTCGAGGATATCTTCTCGGCCGATGAAGTGGCCTTCCTGCAAAAGGCCGCAGGCGCGTTGCTCGCCGATCCCGCCGCGCTCGATGACGATACGATCGTTACCGAGCCGCAGGGAAAGGAAATCCGGTCGATCTTCGAAATTCACCGGCAGAATGCGGTAATGGCGCGCCTTGCCGCCGATGCGCGTCTCGCCGACGTCGCGCGGTTCCTGCTCGGCGACGAGGTCTATATTCATCAGTCGCGGCTCAACTATAAACCGGGTTTCACAGGCAAGGAATTCTACTGGCACAGCGATTTCGAAACCTGGCATGTCGAGGATGGCATGCCGCGGATGCGCGCGTTGTCGATGTCGATCCTGCTCGCCGAGAACACCCCGCACAATGGGCCATTGATGGTCCTGCCGGGATCGCACCGCACCTATCTCACCTGCATCGGCGAGACGCCCGACGATCATTATCTGAGTTCTCTGAAACGCCAGGAATATGGCGTCCCCGACGAAGACAGCCTCGCCGAACTGGCGCACAGGCATGGCATCGTCGCACCGACCGGCAAGCCGGGGACCGTGATCCTGTTCGACTGCAATCTGATGCACGGCTCGAACGGCAACATCACGCCCTTCCCTCGCGCCAATGCGTTTCTGGTCTATAACGCCGTCAGCAACCGGCTCGAAGAACCCTTCGGCGCGCCGAAGCCCCGACCCTGGTTTCTCGCCCATCGCGGCGATCCGAAGCCCTTGCGGAGCGAACAGGGGCGGCTCGACGCGCTGGTGCCGGCATGACGGGCGCCCATAGCGTCGAGAAGATCGGCGGGACCTCGATGGCGGCGACCGAGACGCTGCTCGACAATGTCCTCATCGCCGGTCGCACGGGTGCCGAACTCTACCAGCGCATCTTCGTCGTATCGGCCTTTGCCGGAATGACCGACCTGCTCCTCGAGAACAAAAAAAGCGGCACGCCCGGTGTCTATGGGCGTTTTGTGGCCGACGATAGCGCCGAAGGTTGGCGCAACGCGATCGGCGTCGTTCGCGAGGCGGTGCGTGATCGCAACGCTGCGATGTTCGCGCGGACGAAGAGCCGCGCCGAAGCGGATGCCTTTATCGAGCAACGGATCCGGGCGGTGTCAGCCTGTCTCGAGGATCTCGCACGGCTGCGCAGCCACGGCCGTTTCTGCGTCAAGGAGCAGTTGCTGACGCTTCGCGAGCTTCTCGCGGGGATCGGCGAAGCGCATAGCGCGCATAGCACGGCGCTGCTGCTGCGCGATCGCGGTGTGAACGCCCGGGTCGTCGACCTCACCTTGTGGGACCAGGACGATCTGCGCAGCCTCGACCAGAGGATCGAGGAAGCGTTCGCGGGGATCAACCTGTCGACCACCCTGCCCATCGTCACCGGCTACGCCGGGTGCGAAGGCGGCATGGTACGGCGCTATGCGCGCGGCTACACCGAGATGACCTTTTCGCGGCTCGCGGTGCTGACCGGCGCGCGCGAGGCGATCATCCACAAGGAGTTTCACCTGTCGAGCGCGGACCCGAAGCTGGTCGGCGTGGACAAGGCGCGCAAGATCGGCCGGACCAATTATGACGTCGCCGACCAGCTCGCCAATCTCGGCATGGAGGCTATTCATCCGGGCGCGGGCCGAGGCCTGCGCCAGACCGATATTCCGCTGCGCGTCCGCAACACCTTCGATCGCGAGGACGAGGGCACGCTGGTGACCGGCGACTATGTCTCGGACGTCCCGCGGGTCGAGATCGTCACCGGCATACGCCAGATGCAGGCGCTGCAGTTCTTTGAGCAGGACATGGTCGGGATCAAAGGCTATGACAGCGCGATCCTCGAGGTGCTGGCCCGTCACGGCGTGTGGATCGTCAGCAAATCGTCGAACGCCAACACGATCACCCATTATCTCTCGGCCACTCCCGACGCGGTGACGAAGGTGATCGCCGATCTGCAGAAAGATTATCCCGACGCCGCCATTTCGGCGCAGCCGGTGGCGATGGTGTCGGCGATCGGCAGCGACATTTCGCGTCCCGGGCTTGTTCCCGATGCGCTGCGCGCGCTCGATGAGGCGGGGATCATGATGATCGCGATGCAGCACCAGATCCGCAACGTCGATATCCAGTTCATCATCGAATGCCGCGACTTCGACGCGGCGGTGCGCGCCCTGCATCGGGCGCTGATCGAAGATGAGGGGCAAGCGGCCGAGGGCCGGCGCGCCGCCTGACGCGGCCGCCGACAATCTCTGATGCTTGCAACCATCCTGCCGGTCCGCAGCCTGCTGATTGCCATCTTCGTGATGATGGCGGGCAGCGGCTTTCTGTCGACCCTGATCGGGCTCCGGCTCGAACGCGCCGGCAGCGGCACGATGGTCATCGGGCTCGTCGCGACCGCTTATTTTGCCGGGCTTATGATCGGTGCGCTCAAGGCGGGCGACATCGTGCGCCGCGTCGGCCATATCCGCGCCTTCGCCGCCTTTGTCGCGCTGCTGTCCGCGAGCACGCTCGCTTATGCGCTGTTCGCTCAGCCCCTCCTTTGGGGCGCGCTGCGGCTGATCGACGGACTTTGCGTTGCGGGTGTCTTCGTTTGTGTCGAAAGCTGGCTCAACGACCGCGCCGAAACGGGCACGCGCGGCACCATACTCGCCTGGTATATGGTCGCGCTCTATTGGGGCCAGGCGTTTGGCCAGTTGATCCTGCGTTCGGGCAACAGCGCGCCGCAGGTCCCGTTCCAAATCGCCGCGATCCTGATTTCGCTCGCGATCATCCCGGTCTGTCTCACCCGGAGCAGCGCGCCGGTTCTCGAGGATGCCGCGTCGCTGCCGCTGCGGCGCTTGTTCGAGGCCTCGCCTCTCGGTGTCGTGGGAGCGGGCGTCACCGGGCTCTTGCTTGGCGCCTTCTACGGCCTGGCGGCCATTTACGCGCGCCGGATCGGGCTCGACCTCGCCGAGACCGCGACCTTCATGATGACCGTGATCCTCGGCGGCGTCGCGCTGCAATGGCCGCTCGGCCGGTTGTCGGATCGCTACGACCGCCGCCGCATCATCCTCATCTGCTTCGCCGCCACCTGGGTGACGAGCATCGCGCTGGCGACGCAGCCGCAGGGACTCCTTCTCTTCGGTCTCGGTGCCGCCTTTGGCGGATTGAGCTTCGCGCTCTATCCGCTGTGCGTCGCCTATGCGAACGACCGCCTGCTCCCCTCCGAGCGCGTGACGGCAAGCGGTCAACTCGTGCTTCTCTATTCGACCGGCGCGGCGCTAGGCCCGCTCGGGGCGGCCATGTCGATGACGTTCACAAATGCCGGCGGGCTATTCCTCTTCATCGCCTTCGCCGCCGCGGCGATGCTTGCCTTCGGCATGTGGCGCGTCGCGACCAGCGATCCGGTCCCGGGGGACCAGCAGCAGGACTTCCAGATTCTGCCGCGCACGACCCCGGTCGCCGCGCTGCTCGACCCCGCTGGCCTCGATAAACCAGCCTTATCAACCGAACCGAACACCATAGGTGACCAATGGACAATGAGATGACGCTCCACGCTCCGGGGCATCCGCCGCCCTTCCCCGACCCTTCGCCGCTCCACCGCGCTGTCGGCGCCTCGGCGCTCGGCAATGCGGTCGAATGGTTCGACTATGGCATTTATGCCTATGGCCTGACCTATATCTCGGCCGCCCTTTTCCCGGGCGATACCGAAGAGGCGGTGCTGTTCGCGCTCGCGACCTTTGCGATATCCTTCCTCATCCGTCCGCTTGGCGGGCTCTTCTGGGGACCGCTCGGCGATCGCATCGGGCGCAAGTCGGTGCTCGCGATGACGATCCTCCTCATGGCGGGCGCGACCTTCGCCGTCGGCCTCATTCCATCCTATGACACGGTGGGTTTCTGGGCTCCGACCGCGCTCGTCCTCCTTCGGATGCTCCAGGGCTTCTCGACCGGCGGCGAATATGGCGGCGCCGCGACCTTCATGGCCGAATATGCGCCCGACGACCGCCGCGGCTTTTATGGCAGCTTCCTCGAATTCGGGACGCTGGCGGGCTTCTCGCTCGGCGCGGCGCTCATGCTCGGTTATTCGCTTCACATCGGCGACGAGGCGATGCACGAATGGGGCTGGCGCGTTCCGTTTCTGATCGCGGGGCCGATCGGTCTCGTCGGCATGTATCTGCGGTCCAAGATGGAGGACACGCCGATCTTCCGCGAAGAAATGGCGGCGGCCGAGGGGCGCAAGGCGCCGGGCCTCGGCTCGCTGATGCGCAATCACTGGCGTCCGCTGCTGGTCGTCGGCGGTCTCGTCGTCGCGCTCAACGTCGTCAACTATTCGCTGCTGAGCTATATGCCGACCTATCTCCAGCGCCGCATCGGCCTCTCGAGCGAGGAAGCGCTGCTCGTGCCGATCATCGGCATGGTCTTCATGATGCTCTTCCTGCCCTTCGCCGGCGCGCTGTCCGACCGGGTCGGCCGCAAGCCGATGTGGCGCTGGTCGCTGATCGGACTGCTCGTTTTCGTCGTGCCGCTCTACATGCTGATCGGGACGGGGTTCGCGGGCGCGATCATCGGCTTTATGGCGCTCGGCCTGCTCTATGTCCCGCAGCTCGCGACGATTTCGGCGACCTTTCCCGCGATGTTCCCGACCGCGGTGCGTTTTGCAGGCTTCGCGATGGCCTATAATATATCGACGTCGATCTTCGGCGGCACCGCGCCGATCGTCGGGAGCGGCCTGATCAGCCTGACCGGCGACCCGCTCATGCCGGCTTATTATATGATGCTCGCCTGCCTCGTTGGGCTCGTCGCCCTCCGCTTCATGCCCGAAACGGCCGGGCGCTCGCTGCGGGAAAACCCATTCGCTACCCGATCGCTCGCAAATAAATAGAATCGCCGCGGCGCAATGGTCGGTGTGCAAGCGCAAGGGGCTTCGGACAGCTTTGCTATCGGCGCTGGAACCAATTGCTGCCGTGCCGCATAGGCTGGCGATATGTTCGCGATTGAATCTCTGCTCGTCAAAATTGCCCTGATCGGGGTTATCGGCATTGGCGCACAGTGGATCGCGTGGCGGACCGGCCGCCCCGCGATCGCGCTGATGCTGATCGCGGGCATTGTCGCCGGTCCGATACTCGGCCTTATCGATCCCGAGCGCGATTTCGGCGCGCTGCGCGAGCCGGTGATCAAGCTCGCCGTCGCGATCATCCTGTTCGAAGGGGGATTGAGCCTCAAGTTTCGGGAGTTGCGCAACGCCGGCGTGGCCGTGTTCATGCTCGTCTTCGTCGGCGTTCCGGTGGGCTGGGCGCTCGGCACCGCGGCCGCTTATTATGGCGCCGGGCTGCCGTTCGAGCTCGCGGCGCTGTTTGGCGGCATCATGGTGGTGACGGGCCCCACGGTGATCGTTCCCCTGCTGCGCTCGCTCAACATCGCGCCGCGCGTCAAGAATATGCTTAAATGGGAAGCGATCGTGAATGACCCGATCGGCGCGCTGCTCGCCGTCGGCGTCTTCAGCTATATCACGCATGGCGGGGCGGGCACCAATAGCGCCTCCATTCTCATCGATGTCGGTGCGGCCAGTATCCTTGCCATGGTGATCGGCGGCGCGGCTGGCTTTGCGCTGACCTGGGCTTTCCCGCGCGGCTGGGTGCCCGAATATCTCAAAGCCCCCGTCCTCCTCACGACGGTCGTCGCCGTCTTCGTCCTCTCCGATCTGGTGATGCATGAAACGGGGCTGATTACGGTCACGATCATGGGCGTCGTGATGGCCAACCGCGAGACCTATTCGAGCCACCACCTGCTTCGCTTCAAGGAGGATCTGACGATCCTGCTCGTCTCGGGCGTCTTCATCATCCTGTCCGCGACGCTCAATTGGGAGGTGGTGCGCAACTTCGAGCTTCGCTTCGTCATTTTCCTGCTATTGCTGCTCTTCGTCGTGCGGCCGCTTACGATCATGACCGCGCTGCTTTTCACTCGCGTGCCGTTCAAGGAGCGATTGTTCGTGGCGTGGATCGCGCCGCGCGGCATTGTCGCCGTCGCGGTGACGGGCCTTTTTGCCCTGCGCCTCTCGGATCTCGGCATCGCGGGCGCCGAGGCGCTGGTACCGCTGGGGTTCGGCGTCGTGATCGTTACGATCTTTGCGCATGGCTTCACCGCGGCGCGCTTCGCCCGCTGGCTCGGGCTCGACCGCGGCAAGGGCAATGGGGTGCTCCTCGTCGGTGCCAACAGCTGGACGATCGGATTTGCCGACTTCATCAAGGCGCAAGGCCGCGAGGTGCTGATCGCCGATGCCAGCAAGCTCGCCCTGCGCCGCGCAAGACGTGCCGGCATTCCCGTTTACCAGGGCGATATTGTTGACGAGGCCCATGACGATGAAATCGACATGGGCCAGTATCAGCAGTTGATCGCGGCGACCGACAACGACAGCTATAACGCGCTTGTTTGCAGCGAGCTTGCGCCCGAAGTGGGATCGGACCGCATCAGCCGCATCATCGGGGAATCGGGCGCCGGCAGCCGGCGGCGTGGACGCGTGTTCACGCTTGCGGGCACGCCGATCGAAGAATTGCTCGACCGCCTGCAATCGGGATGGACGTTCGGCCGCACGCGGATCACCGAGAAATTCCCCTATGCGGCTTTCGTCGCGCGGATGCGGGCGAATGGCGGCGACAGCCTCGCCGTGGCGCGCCCGTCGGGCGAACTTGCCATTTTCTCGGCCGAGCATCGCCCGGCGGTCGATATCGGCGATATCGTCTGGACCTTTGTCCCGCCGGAACATCCGCAGCTCCGCAGCGGGGACTGACCGGGCCACTCGGGACGAGACGATTGCCCAAGAGAATGGCGTTTTTTAGCCATTTTCTGCAACGAAAGCGGGCTTTGATCGTTCTATAAGCACAACCCGTCTCATCATAACCGGAGGATATGCCATGACGCGCGTGAAACGCTTCGCCACTCCCTTTCTAGCAACCGCCCTTTTCGGGATGACGCTCTTGCCCGGCGCGGCAATCGGCCAGGAGGCCCAGCCGCAAGTGACGACGTCCGAGGTCGGTGGGGCCACCCTCTATTCGAACTGGAACATCGTCCAGAACGCGACCAAGTCGCCGCTACACAAGACGCTGATCAAGGCCATCAGCAGCGCCGGCCTTGTCGAGGAGCTGAGCGCGCCCGGCCCCTTCACTCTGTTCGCGCCCACCGACAAGGCGTTTGCGGCGATACCCAAGATGTCCGGCTGGCTCATGAATCCCGCCAATAGCGCCGCGCTTGTCGAAGTGCTGAACTTTCATGTCGTCCCGGGTCGGCTGACCGCGGCCGATCTGTACAAAAGGATCAAGGCCGGCGGAGGGAGCGCGGTTTTGACGACGGTCGCCGGCGAAGATCTGAAATTGACCGAGGTCCAAGGCAACATCAAGATCGAGGGCACGCAAGGCAGCGTCGGCTTCGTGACCGAAACCGATGTCGAACAATCGAACGGCATGATCCATGTGATCAATGGCGTTTTGATGCCGACAATGGGGTAAGCAGGCTCACGCTCACTCGTCATCCCGGGTGACAAGCAGCACGAAAATCACGCAGGCCGTGATGACACCCATGGCGCCGAGCCCAACAAGCAAGAGCATGTTGTTCATATGGTATTTTGGGGCATGGGATATCCCCTGTCAAACGGCGTGCCGTCGCTTTCGTGATCCAATTGTGGACCCGGGCGGCCGCTGACGGTGCTCGCTGGGCCGCCCCTGCAGGGCTAGCGAGCCCGATTTTCGTCGCGGTGGGGTCGCCCTCGCCCGGCGAGAACCCCGCCCCGCGATTGCCAGACCGAGGAAGGGGGGCACGCCCAATTCGTCCCGGTCACGCGGCCGGGCGTCCAAATGCGTTCCAGTCGAATGGGAGGTGCAGGCAAGAGGGGCTGGCCAAGCGGCGGCAACCCGTCCAGTCTTTCGAGACCGCCGCCGGACAGAATGGGGACTGCGATGCCTTGTACAAGAGCCCATAAGGCCACCTCTGCACTGTACCGGCCTCTCGCACCGTGCCCATTCGATCCCGGCAACGGCGGGCGGCTGCTCGGTGCTTGAAACGCCGCCCCCACACGCCATCGGCGCGATGCTGCTCACCTTCGCCATGTTCTATGGCTTTGTGTCGGGGCGCGTTCGCGTCGAAATTATCTCGCTTTTAACGCTTGGCGTCATCGCGCTGGCGCTCTTCATCGCACCGCTTCCTGGTCAATCTCCGACCGACGGCCTGAAACTCGCCTTCGAGGGCTTCGGGCACTATGCCCTCGTGACCATCTGTGCCCTGATGATCATCGGCCGCGGTCTTGTGACCACGGGCGCATTGGAGCCGGCGGCAAGGACGCTGACGAAAGTCTGGCGCTTCAACCGCCAGCTCGGTCTTCTGGTCACGCTACTGCTTGCCATGTTCATGAGCATGATGGTCAACGACACGCCGGTCGTCGTCCTTTTGCTTCCCATCCTCGTATCCTTGGCCGCGCGCGGCGGGATGCCCGCTTCGAAGACCCTGATACCGGTGAACAGCGCCGTGCTGATCGGGGGCATGGCCACGACGATCGGCACCTCGACCAATTTGCTGGTCGTCGGCATTGCCACGGACATGGGCATGCGACCGATGGGCGTCTTCGATTTCACGCCGATTGTTCTCGTCGCCGCGCTGGTAGCCCTTCCCTTCATATGGCTGGTGATGCCCCGCCTGCTCCCCGATAATTCGCCGGCAAGCGGGCACCAGCCGCGGTGTTTCCGCGCCACGCTCAGGCTTGGCGAGCGTTCGATGGCGATCGGCAAGACGATCGAGGCGGTACGGAAGCTCCTGCCCGACGATGCGACCGTCGCCGGACCGGCCGACCGGATTCTCACCGCGGGCGCGCGGCTGGCCGTTTCCGCGCCGCACGAAGCGCTGGAGGAAACGGTCCGGCTGCTGGGTGCGCACGCGGCGCCGCCGTGGCTGATGGAACGGCTTCACGCCGACTATGCGAGAACCGGGGACGATCTTTCGGTCGTCGAACTCGCGATTGCGTCCGATTCAGGCCTGATCGGCAAACGCATCACCGACTCAGGCGTCGCCGAGGCCTATAATGTGGCGATACTCGGCACCCAGTCCGGCCGGCCAGGGCTGGGCGCGCTCAGCGACGCCGATGCCAATACGCCGTTGTCCGAGGGCGACATCCTGCTAGTCGCGGGAGCGCTGACGAATGTCCAGAAACTCGCTCGCGGCGAGAATCTCCTCCTTCTGGAGGGGTTGAGAGAAATGCCGCGGACGATGAAAGCGCCGCTAGCGCTCGCGATCATGGTGGGCGCGGTCTTGCCAGCGAGTATCGGCCTTGTGCCCATCGCGATCTCGTCGCTCGGCGGTGCCATCCTGATGTTCGTCACCGGCTGCGTGAAGTTCGACAGGGTCGGACGCGCGCTCTCGGCCAAGGTGATCGTATTGATCGCCGCCAGTATTGCGATCGGCCGGATCGTGCTCGATAGCGGGGCGGCGGAATGGCTCAGCCAGCTGATCGCTGTTGGCCTTCAGTTCCTGCCCGCCGCCGGAGTGCTCGCGACGATCATGCTGTTCGTGACGCTTCTCACCAACTTTGCCTCGAACGCGACCGCCGCTGCGGTCGGCACCCCAATCGCCTTCAACCTTGCCGAACAGCTCGGAATTCCCGTTGAACCGCTGGTTCTGGCCGTGCTGTTCGGCTGCAATCTCTGTTACGCGACCCCTGTCGCCTATCAGACGAACATGCTGATCATGTCGGCCGGCGAGTATAAGTTCGGCGACTATACGAGAACCGGCCTGCCGCTGGTCGGACTGATGATCGTCACCTTGTCCGCATTGCTCGTCTTTCGTTACGGGCTGCATTGAACCGCGCTATCGGTTTCAAGTGCGCAAGAGCAGCCATGCAAGTTGCGCGACATCATGACTCCGACGGGCGGGGCTTCGATGCCATGTTCCGCGAAAGCCCGTGATAGAGACGCGTCGGACAAATTTGCGCGCTCGCCCAGTCGGCGATGAGCGCGGTGGCGAACAACGGCAGGATGACGCCGCGCGCGGCGGTCGCCTCGATCAGGATGATGACCGCCGTCAACGGTGCGCGAACGACGCCGACGAAATAGGCGACCATGCCCATCATCACGACAGCGCCTGCGGAGCTACCGGGAAAAATCGGCGTCAGGAGATTTCCGAAGCCCGCCCCCACCGCGAGCGACGGCGCGAAGATGCCACCGGGCACGCCGCTCAAGGTCGAAGCCAGCGCCGCGGTGAATTTGGCGGGGAAGAGCCAGAGTTCGCCGCGATGGCCCTCGACGAGGAATTTTGTGATGTCATAGCCCGTGCCCCAGGTTGCACCGCCTGACGCAATGCCGACGATCGCGACGACCAAGCCGCAGCCGGCCGCGAACAGGACAGGGCGGGACGCGGCGCGGCGCGCCCACGGCGACGCCCGTTCGCTCGCGGCGAGGACGATGCGCGAAAACAGACCCCCGAGCAGACCGCCACCGAGGCCGACGACGGGAGCGACCAGCAGGACATCCGATACGGGCAGCGTCTCGCGCATCACGCCGAAATAGATATAATCGCCAGCGATCGAGAGGCTGACGAGACCCGAGATCATCACCGCGCCCATCGTCAGCACGGCGACGCGCTGCTCATAGGCCGCGGCGAGTTCTTCAATCGCAAAGGCGATGCCGCCCAGCGGCGTGTTGAACGCGGCGGCGACACCGGCCGCGCCGCCTGCGATGAAGACGCCGGCGGTGATGCGCACGCGCAGCAAGCGGTGCACGGCCACCATGATCGCCGCGCTCACCTGGACCGTCGGTCCTTCGCGGCCGACCGATCCGCCCACTGCGAGCGTCGCGAGCGTGAGACCCAGCTTGGCGAAGGCGGTGCGAAGCGAGACGAGCGGTCCCTTTGCTTCCTGCTCGGGGCGACGGCTCGCCGCAATAATCTGGGGGATGCCCGACCCACGCGAGGCCGGAAAATAGCGGTTCGCGGTCCACACGATCAGCGCGAAGCCGGCGGGCGTGATCAGGAGCGGAATCCACCATATCCGGTCGGTCGCCATGAAGATCAGCCGTTGGGCGCGATCGCCGGCGGCGGCGAATGCCAGCGCGACAAGACCGAGCAGCACCGCGCCGCTGATCATTGCGACGCGGCGGTGAATATCGACCACTTCGGTTTTCGCACGGCGGTTGAGACGCAGCTGCCAAAGGCGCAGCCAGCGCGGACGAGTCGGCTTGGCGGGCATGGGTCCATGTGGACGCGCCGCGGCGAGGGTGCAACCCCGCCGGGGATTTGAGGCGCAACCGCGCCAAGGGTTGCCGTCACCTTTGCCTGAGTTGACGCCGCTGTGTCGCAGACGCCAAAACTCTAGCGCCTGGTCGCGGCCAGAAGGCGCTTGATGTGAGCCGCCACGCTTTCCGGATCATAGGGCCTTTGGAGATGCGGGCCCTCGTCACAGAGCTGGCCCGCGGCCTTCGCCGCCGAATCAACGCTCCCCGCAAGGACGACCTCGACATCAGGATAATGGTCGCGGACCCATATCCGCAGCTCGAACGCGTTGAAACGTCCCGACAGCTCGGCGTCGGCCAGCAGCGCATCGATCTTCATGGCGCCTTCCTCAAGCGCGATGATGACTTCGTCGGAGGTCGCCGCTTCGAAAACCTTGTAGCCGCAGTGTCGAAGATATTCCGCGAGCGCGTTGCGGATAAGGACGTCCGCATCCGCGACGATCAGGCACTTTGCGTTTGCGAACTCGTCTGCCATCGGTCTCCAATCAGCCGGGCGATCGCATCGGCGAGCGCGGCAAACGCATAGGGTTTGGGAAGAAAGGCGTCAGCCGGGTCGGACTCGGGTTCGAACAGGTGAGCCGAACAGACAATGACAGGACGGCGCGGCGCCAGCGACTTCGAGCGGCGTGTGAGTTCCATCCCATCGATGCTGCCAGGCATGCGGACATCGGTGACCATGAGATCGACGGCCTGCCCCGTAGTCAGGAAGTCCAAGCCCTCTTCCCCGTTCGCCGCTTCCAGAACGCGATAACCGATGTCGCGCAGGGAATCGGCCAACATGAAACGAATGAGGAATTCGTCCTCGACGATCAATATCGTCTGCGCGTCCACCCTGATTCCTATTCCACAACCAAAACCCAGCGGCCCCGCCTGGACCCGCACCCCGTCACGTTTCGGATAAAGACCATACGCCGCGCGGCAATGGCAAGTTCCGACAAATGGCCTATCGTGAGGCTATTGTTCGGCAATCCAGTCGGCGTGCGTCAGCGGAGGCGCTTGCGGCCGGGACGCGATACGCGATGGCCCGATCAGCGCGCGCACTCTTTTGACCGCTGCCCCCGACCTGCGATCGACGCGCCGCCGCGATGTCGCGCTATGAAGCAGGACAGATTTTGCCTTTTGAACCGGAATGGGAGCGGGCAGCACCTTAGACATGATGAATGACCGGCAGTCCCTTGGCAGAGCGCGCACGCGGCTTGAGGATGAATATCTCGTCCTCGCCGCACAAGCGGGCGACCGAAACGCCTTCGCGCTGCTCGTGCGGCGGTGGCATCCCAAACTCGTCGCGCATGCATGGAGACTGACGGGAGATCGCGAAGCGGCAACCGATACAACGCAGGCCGCCTGGGTGGAAATCGTCCGCGGCCTGCCACATTTACGGGACGAAAAGGCTTTCCCGGCCTGGGCCTACCGGATCGCAACGCGGCGCGCGGCGCGTTTCGTCGGCTCGGCGATCGCCTCGCGCAAGCTTGCTGTCGAATTGGCGCGCGGCCAGCCGAACGAGACGGAGGCGCCAGCTTCCGAAATCGGATCCGAATATGATCTGAAGCGGGGCTTGGCCGCGCTATCCCCGGCCCACCGTGTGGTGGTGGCGCTGCATTACCATGACGATCTGAGCGTGGCCGAAATCGCGGTGGCGCTCGATATCCCTGCCGGAACGGTCAAGACGCGTCTGATGCACGCACGCGTGCGGCTCCGGCAATTGCTGGAAGGACATGAAAATGAATGACAAAGACATCGCCGCGGCGCTCGCTGCGGAAGAGGCAGACCTGCTGCGCATGATCGATGCGGAACCCGGCTATTTCCACCAATTGTCGGCCATCTTCGCCGGTCGCACCGGCTGGATGAACGCGGTGATGATGCTCGCCCAACTCCTGCTTTTTGGGGCAGGCGCCTATGCCGGCTGGCGTTTCTTTGCCGCGACCGACATGTTCGAGGCGCTGCGTTGGGGTTTGCCTTCGGCCGTTCTGCTTCTGATGTCGCTGATGATCAAGCTCGCCCTCTGGCCTGTCGTTCAGGCCAACCGCATATTGCGGGCGGTGAAGCGGCTCGAAATGGCCATCGCGCCCGTCGAGGAGCGTTAGGCTCAGCGCGATCGCGCCAAGTTCGAGCTGGTTCCGGCTGATATCGGAAGGTCCCGGCGAGTGAGCGCTGAAACAAAAGAAGGGCCTCACCAGCGGTGAAGCCCTTCCGTCCTCCAGCGATGGCTACGCAAGAGGAGCCCCTAGCCCGATAGGGTCGCCAGTCATCGGGCATCCATGGCGACAGGTTTTTATGAAACGGCGATCGACGAATATATTCGTCAGCTCGTGGCGCGATCATAACGATATCGACGGGACCGGGATGCTCATCGAGGTTCGGCAAAAATGGAAATGGCCGGTTTGAGAACGGTCGCTTCCAGACGAAAATTACGAGAAAGGAGCATAGGCGGGGCTTGCGCTGCAGTTCAGCATCAGGATAGAGGGCCCCTATTCGCAAGGACCCGGTGTAACTCCGGGTGGCTATTCCGGCCGCCTATCCGCCGGACAACATCGCACATGCAAATCAAGAGCGTCCGCCCGGGCGCCATGTGTCTTGATGTGAGCTTTTCATGTTCAACGGACTTTCCACGTACCGCCAGCAATGGTTCGCCGGCGCTGCGACCGCTCGCGCCGACGTCCTCGCGGGAATTGTCGTCGCGCTCGCCCTCATTCCCGAGGCGATCGGCTTTTCGATCATCGCGGGTGTCGATCCGCGCGTCGGCCTCTATGCCTCGATCGCGATCGCGATCGTCATCTCATTCACTGGCGGTCGTCCCGGGATGATCTCGGCCGCGACCGCCGCGGTCGCCGTGCTCGTCATCCCGCTCGTGCGGGAGCATGGCGTCGAATATCTCTTCGCAGCGACGATCCTGATGGGCCTCATCCAGATCCTCGCCGGCCTGCTCAGGCTAGATCTCGTCATGCAGTTCGTGTCGCGGTCGGTCATCACAGGGTTCGTCAACGCGCTCGCTATCCTCATCTTCATGGCGCAGCTGCCGCAGCTCATCGGCGTGACCTGGCAAGCCTATGCGATGATCGCAGGGGGCCTCGCGATCATATATCTGTTGCCGCGCCTGACCAAGGCGGTGCCGTCGCCGCTCGTCGCGATCCTTGTCCTGTCAATCATCAGCATCTGGCTCGGCCTGCCGGTGAACACCGTCGGCGACATGGGCAAGCTGCCCCAAGGCCTGCCGAGCATCATCCTGCCGAACGTGCCGCTCACGCTGGAGACTCTACAAATCATTCTTCCCTATTCGCTGACGATGGCCGCAGTGGGTCTGCTTGAATCGCTCCTTACTGCGCAGATCGTCGACGACATGACGCACACTGACAGCGACAAGCGTCGCGAATGCGCCGGGCAAGGCAGTGCCAACATCGCCGCCGCTTTCGTCGGCGGCATGGGCGGCTGCGCGATGATCGGCCAGTCGGTCATCAATGTGACCTCGGGCGGCCGCACGCGGCTTTCGACGTTAACGGCGGGCGCGACCTTGCTCGTCCTGCTCGCGCTACTCGGCCCCTATGTCGGCCGCATGCCGATGCCAGCGCTCGTGGCGGTCATGATCATGGTGTCGATCGGAACCTTCAGCTGGAACTCGATCGCCAATTTGCGCCGCCATCCGCCGACTTCATCGGTCGTCATGGTGACAACCGTCGTTGTCGTCGTGGCGACGCACGACCTGTCGCTCGGCGTGCTCGCCGGCGTCCTGCTCTCGGGAATTTTCTTCGCCGCCAAAGTTCAGCGGATGTTCGACGTGCGGCGTGACGTCAGCTCCGATGGCACGCGCGCAACCTATTTCGTGACCGGCCAGATCTTCTTCGCCTCGGTCGATCGTTTCATGCGCAGCTTCAATGCCGACGAAACCGCCTCAAGCATTCTCATCGACGTGTCCGCTGCTCATTTCTGGGACATCTCGGGCGTCGGTGCGCTCGACAAGATCATTGCACGGCTGCGCCGCGAAGGCCGCACAATCGAGGTCGTCGGATATAACCGCGCCAGCGCCGACATCGTCGACAAGTTTGCACTGCATGACAAGACGGGGGTCGAGCTGGGCGCTGTTCCCCATTAGCCCGGGGGTTGTTGCGGGTCCTGGCCGAATGCGGTCCGTCAGCTTTGAGGAGCCGGCTGTGAGATAGCCGACGTTCCTCACACACCAGATGCCATAAGGCGCACCACGCCGATTTCAGAATATGAACTTTTGATCGACCGGAGCTTAGGTCACGCGATTCTTATCAGGTTCCGCTTTGTGAAATACGCCCGGGATGCGTCAATGAAGGCGCGGACGTTGACGGACGCGCGCCTGTTCGCCTGATAGACCAAGTGAACCGGGACCGGAGGCGGCCCATAATCGTCCAGTATTGTCACTAGGTTCCCCGCGGCTATGGCATCAAGCGCCTGGTACGACAGAACGCGCGCGATT
Organism: Sphingopyxis sp.; assembly: GCF_965227415.1. GTDB lineage: Bacteria > Pseudomonadota > Alphaproteobacteria > Sphingomonadales > Sphingomonadaceae > Sphingopyxis. The sequence continues at coordinate 1,909,296 of NZ_OZ245749.1, forward strand.
CCAGCGCCATCGACCGCGGCGGCGATGGCCGCATCGGCGGTGTTGAGCGTCAATCGTGGATCAATTCGAATGGCAGGTTTACCGATTCCGCCAAAGCGCCATTCGTGCCCTCGGTCGAGCTCGATAAAGGAAATCAAATTATGGTCATGCAGCGCAGGCACATTTTCGGGAACGCCGTGCGATGCAAGATAAGCGGGGCTGGCGACCAGCACGCGCTGGACTTCTGCCACTTTGAGCGCGTGCAGTGAACTGTCGGACAAATCCCCAATCCTGACCGCGACATCGATCCCTTCGTCGACGAGCCGTACGACGCGATCGATCAGCGTCAGCTCGATATTCAGCGCGGGATTTTCGCGCAGCAATCGCGTGGCCACGGGCAAAATATGGCGTCTGCCAAATGTTACCGGTGCCGTGACAACCAGGCGGCCCCCAGGCATGGCACTATCGCCGCGAAGCGCGAGTGCCGCATCGTCCAGATCGGCAATCGCGATACGGCACCGTTCAAGATAGATGGCGCCCTCGTCGGTCAATCGCACCGACCGGGTTGTCCGGCGAAACAGGGCGGTGCCGAGCGATTCTTCAAGTCCGCCGATGGCACGGCTTGCAGACGTAGGCGAGACCCGTAGTTTGCGGGCCGCCTCGGCAAAACTCATATTGTCCGCAACGGCGACGAAAATGCGCAACATTTCCAGACGATCCATGATTATCCCGATATCGGCACGAGTGAAGTGTTCACTGAACGGATTATCACAGGTTTGGAAAGATGGCACTTCCAATGAGAGGCAGCACCCCGCCGCCTGATCAGGAGAAAAGCCCTTGTCCCGCCTTGCCATCCCAACCCGTGAAGACGCCCCTGAAAAATCGCAACCGTTACTGGATGCGGTCGAAAAGCAGCTCGGCGTTGTCCCCAATCTATTTCGCTTGGTCGCCACCAGCCCCGCCGCGCTCGAAGGATATCTCGGCCTCAACGCTGCGCTCGGTCGCACGCTCGACGCCAAGACTCGCGAGCGGATTGCACTGGCCATCGCGCAGGCGAATGGCTGCGACTATTGCCTGTCGGCGCACAGCTATCTCGGGCTCAATCTCGCCAAAATCGACGATGCCGAAATCGCGCTCAATCGTGCCGGCCACTCGGGCGATGCGAAAGCCGATGCAGCCATCGTCTTTGCCGGCAAGGTGCTCGGCGCCCGCGGCCGGGTTACGGATGCCGATATTGCCGAAGTTCGTCTCGCGGGCTTCTCCGAGGCCCAAGTGATCGAGATTGTGGCAACCGTGGCGCTCAACGTTCTTACCAATTACATCAACAATGTCGCGGACACCGATATCGATTTCCCGGTCGTTCGAGCGGCTCAAACTGCGTGACTCCCCGTCGTCGGCCGGCTGCTCTCGGCTGGCCGACGGCTTTCCTCGGGTTCGAAGCCCACAACGCTGTTTTGCACTTCGCGTTGGCCCACAAGGAATGAACACATGATCGACATCGACGTGGAAACTGAGCGGCCGCCGCTACCTCCTTTCACCTTGGAGACCGCACGGCGCAAGGTGCGCGCCGCCGAGGACGCCTGGAATAGCCGTGACCCAAATCGGGTAGCGCTCGCTTACACGATCGACAGCGAATGGCGGAACCGTGACAGCTTCGTCCAAGGGCGGAGCGCCATAATTGCGTTGCTCACAGAGAAATGGGCGCGCGAAGAAGAATATCGCCTAATCAAGGACCTGTGGGCGTTCACCGACAACCGGATCGCCGTCCGGTTTCAATATGAGTGCCGTGTCGCCGGCCAATGGTTTCGCTGCTACGGCAATGAACAGTGGGAATTCGCGAGCAATGGCCTGATGCGGCGCCGCGAAGCCTCGATAAACGATGTGCCGATTGGCGAGAGCGATCGACGCTTTCTATGGGACGGCCATGCGCCACGACCGGAAGACCATCCCGGCCTAGTTGGTGTGGGTCGATGACAGTATTTCGCATCACTGCCCTGTCGGGAAGCTTGCGCGCAGCCTCGACCAATACGGCTTTGCTGCTTGATATTGCAGCAAGGGCGCCAGACGGGGTGACAATCGATCTATTTCCCATCGGTGAATTGCCGCTGTTCAATCCTGACCTTGAGACCGATCTACCCAGCGCGACGATTCATTTCCGCGCTGCGATTTCGGCAACCGACGCAATCATCATTGCCAGTCCCGAATATGCCCATGGCATAAGCGGCGTACTCAAAAATGCCCTCGACTGGCTGGTCGGATGCGAGGGCTTCGCGGGCAAGCCGGTACTTATCCTGAATGCCGCTCCCCGCGCGCACCATGCGATCGCCGCGCTGCGAGAAACATTGTCGACGATGGCGGCTCAGCTCGTCGACAGCCTGCCGCCGATCGAGACCATCACCCCGAACCCACAGCAAGGAAATTGACATGTTACGCAATTTGAAACTGCTTTTGCCACTTCTGCTCGTCACCACCGCAGCACCTGTCGTGGCTCAGGATCATTCGGGATTTCCGGTAAATGTGGTCATTCCCAAATCTCCGTCACCGGTGATTGCCGACGGTCGCACAAGGTTGGTGTATGAACTGCACTTGACGAACTTTTATTCGAAAGCCTTCGACCTCGCGGGCATAGACGTGCTCGACGGTGATGCGGCGCTCGCCACATATCGCGGTGAAACCCTCGACGCCTTGCTGATGCCAATCGGGGCGCAAGCCGACAAACAACCAATGCGAACGATCGAAGGCGGCGGGACGATGGTCGTTTTCATCGACATGACATTGCCATTGAATGCGACCGCGCCGGCCCGGCTCCGTCACCGACTGATATTTACGGCAAAGGTCGGCGATGGCTCCACAATCGAACGAACGGTCACAGGTGTCGACATCCAAATCCAGCCGGACACACCCGTGATCGGCCCGCCCCTCCGCGGCGGAAGCTGGGTCGCGGCGAATGGATTGTTCAATGCCGATCATCGACGGTCTTTCAACGCCGTTGATGGCCGCGAACATCTCGCGCAGCGTTTCGCCATCGACTGGGTAAAGCTTGGCCCTGATGGGCGGTTTTTTCGAGACAATGCATCGGCCAATGCAAATTTCTACGGCTATGGTGCGGACGTTATCGCGGTCGCCGATGGAATGGTGTCAGCCATGGTCACAGATATTCCCGATAATGATGGGAATAATCCGCAAAGCGGTCGAAGCGTGACCTTGGACAATATCACCGGCAACTCGCTCATCCTCGATCTAGGGGACGGGCGATACGCGCTCTACGCTCATTTGCAGCCCGGCAGTTTCAAAGTATCGATCGGTGACAAGGTGAAGACCGGACAAGTCTTGGCCACGCTCGGCAATTCCGGCAATTCGGATGCGCCCCATCTGCATTTCCAGATTATGGATGCTAACTCGCCATTGGGAGCGGAAGGCACTCCCTATGCCATCAAGTCATTCACACAATTGGGCACGCTGGCAAATCTGGACATTTTGACCGATGGCAGACCCTGGCTCGCCGAGCCAACGCCTTCCAAAACATTGCACAACGAGTTTCCAATCGACAAAGCTGTCGTCACATTTCCATAAGCGCAGCCGATACAATGATCGGCTGGTGAGCGAGTTGACAGATGCCGACACGCCTACAGTCGGTAGCATCGTAATCGGACAGGAGACGGCCGTCTGCAGTTTGCAGTCAGGCCGTCAGGAGACCGGCGGTTCTTGGCGCAGGATATGGCGGAAGCGGACATTGACGTCATCGGCGGCCAAGTCAGCCCCAGGCGTTGTTGCGTCATCTTCTCCGCTACGGCGATTCCAGCTTATTGCGCCCGCAGCCAGCGTCCAGAGCGCTGCCAAGCCAAATCCAGCGCGTATCGCGTCCGCGATCGGAAACAGGCTCATCAAAAACGCGGCGATCAAGCCGCCCAAGGTTTGCCCGATGAGCCGCGCAGTACCTTGTAGCCCGCCAGCCGATGCTGATCGCTCCACAGGCGCCGCCAGGAACATGTTGCGATTGTTCGGTGTCTGAAAAAGACCGAAACCGATCCCGCCGGTGGCGATAAACAGCAGGTGGGGCCACAGTCCGTCGTCCGCAGATAAAAGCGCAAGGCCTCCCAAGCCGGCCGACAGGCAGACGCCGCCTGCTGCACACAGGAGGGATGGCGGCACTCGACGCAGCAAGCGCGTGGTGATTGGCGTCGTGAGGAGCACGGCGAGCGGCCAAGGGGTCAGCCAGACACCTGTTTCGAGTACCGATGCTCCGAATCGCGCGTGCAAGACGAACGGCAACGCGATCATCCCCAACCCTTGACCGGCAAAGCAGCAGATCGACGCGGCGACTGCGTTCGCAAAGGACCGGTTGCGTATGAGATCGAGCGGGAGGAACGGCGACGCTCTGCGAGAATCGCGCCGGACGAGATAAAATGCGATAGCGAAGCCAATCGCTGCCAATGCAATGCTGACGGCTCCAGAAGCCGAAAATGCGGCGGCCGCCACGAAGGCTGGAACGATCGCCAGAAAAAGCATCAGCCCAGTCCGGTCGAGGCCAGGCGACGCACCGGCCACGCGCGGGAGCGCAAGACTGGCCAGAATCGCAACGATGCCGAGGGGTATTGTGCCAGCGAAGAGGAGGCGCCACTCCCCGAGCGATAGAAGGCCGGCTCCGATCGCGGGTCCGGCAGCGGTGAAGACGGCAACCGTCATGGCGTTCCAACCGATCGCAGATCCCAGTTCGCATGGCCTTACGGTCTGCCGCAGCAATGCGATTCCGAGCGCCATGATCGCCGCCGCCCCGAGACCCTGGGCGATACGCGCGCCGATTAGAAATCCAAGACCCGGGGCAAACAGCGCGAAGCCCGCGGAAACGATGAACAGCGCGAGCCCCGCCATAAAAATCGACCGATAGCCGAAACGCTCGCCGAGCGCCGCGGCGGGGAGAAGTCCGGTGACAAGCGCCGCCTGATAGGCAATGACGATCCAGATGGTTCGGCCCGGCGCCTCTCGAAGCGCCGATGAGATCGCTGGTAGCGCGACATTGACGCTGGCCGCATCGAGCACGGCCGCTGCCATCGCAGCGAGGACGCTCGCGATAGCGACGAGACGGCGGGTGCCAGACAAGGGCGAGCGTTCCCCGGTTCCGGCCGACTTCGTCACCGCGTCCCCGCGATCCAGCGCCCGTCCTGTTCGACATAGCGCGTAATCTGCTCCAGCGAGAGATCGCGCTCGGTGAAACGGAACTGGATCGCCGGACCGGAGATGCATCGCGTGTCGTGAACGTCTCCGGGCAGATAGACTTGCACCTCGCCGGCGCGAACACGGGTGGTATCGCGCTTGACCAGTCGAGGCGTGCCGTCTGCACCGGCGATCGGCGCATAAGTGCCCATCTCCATCTCGCCATCGAGAACGCCATAGATGACCCAGCTGCGGCCATGGTCGTGCGGCGGCCGATAACGACCTTCTGCCTCGGTGTGCGCGAGGAGAAGGAACCCGTGGACGGGATCGCGGTAAAGCTCGCGATGATCGGGCGCGTCGTCGCGGAGTCCAGCCACCCACGGCTCGCTCGCCGGAACGGAGAGCAATTCCGCCAACCGCGCCTCGCAGCTGGCGATGAGAGTGGATGTTAAAGGTCCCCAGCTGTCGCGAACGCGACCTGCGAAAAGATCCAATGCAGTTCCTGACATGACAATCTCCCTTCTCAGCGAATGGCAGGAAGACAGCTATGCCCATGCAGGATGTGGCGGAAGGAGCAGCATTTGCAGTTCATCATTGCGCTTGACGCTATGTTGAAGATCGCATCGGTGCTATGAGGCTTACATGGGCGGTCCCGATCTCAACCTCCTCTACACCCTCGATGCGCTGCTGCAGCAGGGGAGCGTTGCGGGCGCGGGGCGGAAGCTCGGGCTCAGCCCCTCGGCGATGAGCCGCGCGCTTGCACGCCTGCGCACGGTGACCGGCGATCCTTTGCTTGTCCGGGCAGGCCGCGGCCTCGTCCCCACGCCGCGCGCAACGCAAATGCGCGACGAGGTCCGCCGCTTGGTCGAGGATGCGCGTGCGGCCCTGCGCCCCGCCGACGGGATCGATCTGATTTCGCTGTCGAAGACCTTCGTTCTGCGAACCAGCGACGGCTTTGCCGAAACAATCGGGCCGACGCTTGTTCAACAAGTGTCCCAGGAGGCTCCCGGCGTCCGGCTTCGCTTTATCCGCAAGCTCGACAAAGATAGCACCGGCCTGCGCGAGGGCGACATCGACCTCGAAACCGGCGTGGTGGGAAAGACCATCGGACCCGAGATCCGCGCCCAGGCGCTCTTTTCCGATCGCTATGTCGGCGTTGTGCGCGCGGGACATGCGCTTGCCGAGGGCAAGATGACGGCTGCCCGCTATGCCGAAGGCCGCCATGTTCTTGTGACGCGGCAAGGACTGGACCTTGGGGCCATCGACGAGACGCTCGAATCGCGCGGTCTTGCCCGCCACATCGCGACGACGGTCGACGGTTTTGCCGCTGCCGTCGCGCTGGCGCGGGGCTCCGACCTTGTGGCGACGGTTCCCGAACGTCACACGCGCGGGTTATGCGAGGGAATGGTGACCTTCGCTCTCCCTTTCGACACCGACCCGTTCACGGTCTCGCTGCTGTGGCATCCGCGAATGGATGGCGATCCGGCGCATCGGTGGCTGCGCGATTGCGTTCGCGCCTCATGCAGGGCGTTTCAAGAGACACCGTAGCGCCCTCGCAGGTCTGAGCTTCGGCGCCGGGACAGATAGCGCCAAGCGCAATTGGAGAGTGCAGACGATGCGCGTTCCGCCACATCATGCGGCCTGCTATCCCCCTCAGTCGAATATTCCGGTGAAGAAGGGACGGACTGACTTAGTCCATCAAGGGGATCCACATGCCAAGTTGGGGAATATCGCCGGAACTGGGAAATCGGAGCATGCTGCGCCCCGGCAAATGGCGCCCGGCGCGCAGTCTCGCCTGGATGGTCGCGATGGTTTTCGCGATCGTCCTGTCCTTCGGACCGTCGACCGAAGCGCTGGCACATGCGCTGCCCGCGCAGCCCGTCTTCGGCTTCCTGGCAAAGGCATTCGGCGCACTGATCATCTTCGGCGCCTACGTCCTTCTGGTGCGCGTGGGAGAAGGTCGCTGGCCGAGTGAACTTTCCCTGCGATCAGCGCCGACGGGCATCATGGCCGGTCTGCTGATCGGCGCTGCGATGTTTACCGTCGTGATGGCCGCGGCATGGGTCGGCGGCGTTTATCATTTCGACTATCATGGCCTGGTCACCGCCTGGCGCGGCGCAGGCCTTGCGCTGGAATCGGGCGTATTGGAAGAAGTGATCGTGCGCGGCGTCGTGCTGCGGCTCGTGTGGCGCGCCTCGAGTCCGACGACGGCATTTGTCGTATCGGGCCTGTTGTTTGGCGCGGGACATTTCGCCAACCCGGGGGCGACGCTCCTGACCACGGCGTGCGTTGCGATCGAAGCCGGCGTCATGCTCGGCGCCTTCTATGCCCTGACGGGCAGGCTTTGGGTGTCGATCGGCGTGCATAGCGGCTGGAACTTCACCCAAGGCTACCTCTTTGGCGCGCAGGTGTCTGGCGGCAATTTCGGTGACTCCCTTGCGACCACCAGCCCAAACGAGAACCTGCCGGATTGGCTCACCGGCGGTACTTTTGGCCCCGAAGCCTCCGTCATCGCTTTTGCCATGTGTTCGGCGGTCGGTGCCGTCGTGCTCTGGCTCGCGTGGCGCGCCGGACGTTTTTCGGGAAACCCGGCGTGACCAAGATGCAGGCATCGCCCTCTTTGCAACACCCTGTCGCACCTCGCCGCCAGCAGCGGAGAAACGCATTGCACATGCCGTTCGCGAAAAGCTGTCGCGTGGGTTGGCGCGCAGGATACCTCGCTGCCCCCCTCGCCTTGATCTTCACAGTATCGGCGAATGCGCAGCTCGCAGCGCCGGATTTCCCGATCGAGGCCGGCCTTCGTCGGACCATCGCGATCGAGGGTTCCGGCGATCAACGCTTTGGCCTGGCGGAGCGCATGGCGCATTACAAGGTTCCAGGGGTCAGTTTCGCGGTGATCGAAGGCTGCCGCATTGTCGATGCGCGAGGGTTCGGACGGCACGCAGTCGGCGGCGAGGCCGTCACGCCCGAGACGCTGTTTCAGGCAGGATCGATGAGCAAGAGCGTCACCGCGATCGCCGCGCTGCGCTTGGTCGATCAGGGAAAGCTCGCGCTTGATACCGACGCCGACACGCTGCTGAAGGACTGGTCGTTTCCAGAGACGCCGCTTCTGACAACCGAGCGGGTGACGCTGCGCCGCCTCCTTGGCCATACCGCCGGCACAAACATTGAGGGGATGCTCGGCTATATGCCCGGCGCGGCGCTTCCATCGATGACACAGATTCTGAATGGTCAAGCACCTGCCAACACGCCAGGCATCATAGTCCAGAAAGTGCCGGGCAGCGCGTGGGACTATTCCGGCGGGGGCTATATTGTCATCCAGAAGCTGATGGAAGACTCCGCAAGCGAACCATTTCCCGACCTCATCGACCGGCTCGTGCTCGATCCGATGGGCATGACGAGCAGCAATTTTCGGCATCCTGTCCGCGGCGACGGCGCCAGACGGGCCGAAGGGACCGCAGCCGACGGCTCCGCGCTTCCCGGAAATTGGCGTCTCTACCCCGAAATGGCGGCTGCCGGCCTCTGGACCACCCCGAGCGACGTCGCGCGTTTTGCCATCAGAACCGCGCACGCCGTGCGCGGCGAAGATCATTCGATCCTCAGCAACGAGGCGACTGCGCAGCTGATGACGCGCGGCCTCGGCAACTGGGGCCTCGGTGTCGATTTGGGTCCACCTGACAGCCCGCGCCAGTTCAGTCATACCGGCAAGAATATCGGCTTCACCTCGATGTTCATCATGTACCCCGACAGTTGCCAGGGGGCAGTGGTCATGACGAACGGCTATGATGGAGGCTGGCTGATCAATGAAGTCATCCGTTCGATCGCCGACGCCTATCATTGGCCGGCTAGAAAGCCCGCGCCCGTGCAGGCTGCGGTCCCGTTGACGGATGCCATCGCGCAGCGGTTCGTCGGCGCATACCGACTGCGGGATTTCCCGTCGGAGCGCTTCGTAATTTCTCGAACGCCTGGCGGCAGCCTTTACTGGGCGCGAGCCGGCTTCGTCGGCCGCGACCTTTTTCCACAAAGCGATGGAAAGCTCTTTTCGCCGGACAGCGTTATGACGCTTGAGGCGCGCGACCGTGAAGTTGTCCGCGCGCAAACGCTGAAATTGTCATTCGGCGGTGGGATCAACATCGCAGAGCGCATTGATTGACGGCCGATGGCCGTTTGGAGACTGTCCGGTTCTAAAGGAAAAGCCTTAAGGGCAGACACCTCAACTCCTGCTGCGCTATCGCGAGACATATCCTGCTTCGCCAAGTCAGATGAGCGCATGGTTGGCAAGCCATCGGCAACCTGCAAGGAAGATGACCGCAATGCTTTTGAGCGACACACAACGCGGCCGCAACTGGCTTTCAAACTTCCGCGAGGATGAGCGGGCCACTGCCACGCTGTTGCTCGACGCGCTCGAACTCGTCGGTCAGGATGAGCTGCGAATTGCATTGACGGAGCTCATTCAAACTCTTCGTGATGAACTTGCGACACCGATCGCGCTCGTTCCGGTGCGCGAACTAGACTATGATCAAGGCTATTATCCGAATGGGCGCGACGCCAAGCCGCGCCTGCTCCCTACCGCGTCCTTCCCCGGCAGCGAGGCGATCATTGCAAACATACTGACAGGCGCTCACCGCGCCGAGACTTGGCCTAAGCCATTTCTCGGATCGCCGAGCCTGCGCAACATGCGAGCGGCGAAGTGCCATACGATCGTCTTGGTTGATGATTTTTCAGGCTCCGGACATCGGATCACCCGATTTCTTAGAGGGCTTCGGAAGCACAAGACACTGCAGAGCTGGGTTTCGTACGGACTCATCGAGTTTCACGTCGCGGTTTATTCAGCGACGCCCAGAGCCCTTCGGCGACTTGAGATCGTCTTCGGCCCGGACAAAGTTCACATCCACAAGGTTTGTCCGACAATTGCCAATCGAAAATGGGATCCGGCAGATGTCGAATCCGTCAAACGGCTTTGCCGAACTTATCTGTCGGACCGACTGATATCTCCGTCATTCGGCTATGACAGCACTGGTTCGCTTCTCGCCTTTTCACACTGCGCGCCCAACAATCTGCCCACGATCCTCTGGCAGGAGTTCCGATATGGTCATCCCTCTTGGTTCCCGTTCTTCATGGACAAAGGCGTTCCGCTCGATATCCATGCGCAGTTCGGACAAGACAATGACGAGCGGAAACAGGCTTCGGCTCTGCGGCGCCTGCGCCAGCCCGCACATGCTGCCATATTATGGTCTCAGCTTCCGTCCAACGATGCGAGAGACATGATGTTAGTGCTCACCGCTGTAGGAAGACGGGCGCGCAGCCGCGAGCTGGTAGCAGAGCTTACAGGACTTGCACTTCCGGAGGTCAGGCGGGCGGCCAATCTGTGTCAATCGTTTGAACTGATTGATCAACGCCTACATCTTACGGACCGAGGCAGACGCGAACTGGGTCAATTCCGGACGGTACGCCTCGCTGCCGACAATTTTCAGTTGAATGGAAGCAGCATTCCCTATTATCCACAAAAGTTGAGGGCGGGGCGTTAGCGTTTAGAGTTGCCGGCGGGGAACCGTCGGCGTCCTTCCGGTAAAACGGGCGGCCGGCTACGTCGTAGCCGGCTGGAAAAAGCAGCCGCCAAACGCGCCGGCGGCAAGGGAGACTTCCCCTCTCGGGGCCTCAAGCCGTCTCCCTTGCCGACGTCACGCGAGGTGACCAAAGTAAATGACTACTGTCTCGCCCCACCAATATCGTGAACAGGCAAGGTTGCTGGGCCTGTCCGCAGAAACTATCGACAACGCGCTAGCGCAAGCGCGCGAGGTTGAACGGCGCGGTTTTCTCCCGATCCTCTCACTAAAGCACCTCGCACATCTCACCGGCGCACCTTACGGATATTTGCGCAGCATCGTGAGCCGCGGGCATGACGGCTATAAGCCGTTCGTCATTCGGAAACGAAGCGGTGGACAACGATTAATAGCAGCGCCCGAACCGATTCTTCTCGAGGTCCAACGCTGGATTTCAAAGAATATTCTCGCTCGCCATACGGTCCATACGGCGAGCATGTCAAACGGCGTTCAAACGGGACCCCCGATCGGCGTCGAAGAAGGACCCCCTTGCGGATATGATGGGGGTTTGTTGAGGTGAGCCTTGCGCTGCGTGCGGCGGAGGTCGGGCGTAGCCCGACCGGAGGCGCACGCAGCGCAAGATAGATTTTTGAAGGCGGCGAAGGTGGCGGTCAGCTGCGGTTTTTGAAGCGCCAGCTATCGTTGCCCGTCTCGACGATATCGCAGTGGTGGGTGACGCGGTCGAGCAGCGCCGTGGTCATCTTGGGATCGCCGAAGACGGTAGGCCACTCGCCGAACGCGAGGTTCGTGGTGATGATGACGCTGGTGCGCTCATAAAGCTTGCTGATGAGGTGGAACAGCAACTGCCCTCCCGAGCGTGCGAACGGCAGATATCCAAGCTCGTCGAGCACGATCAGGTCGAGCCGCGACAGCTGCGCCGCCAGGGTCCCGCCCTTGCCGATCCGGGTCTCCTCTTCGAGGCGTGTCACCAGTTCGGAGTGCCGATATCGGAAAGTATGTAGACATCTTTGCGCCACAGGTTTTGCGCTTCTCAGCGGTGACCAAATGCGAGCCTCACCGTGCTTTCAATTTTGGGGATTCCAAGGGAATGACATTCGACCGGGTGCTTATCTTCCCACATGGCCCAACCCTTAAGTGGCTCACTACCGGAGAGGTGAGGCACGTCGAGAAGTCGCTTACAAAACTTTACGTTGCTATCACACGAGCGCGATTCAGCGTGGCATTCGTCTTGGACATGCCACAATCCCAGATCCACACGACGTTGTGGACGCAGCAAGCATGATGAGACCGTTTTCATTTCTCCCCCAACGGAATAGGCTGCTTTCGGGTCGCTGTGGATTGGCGACTAAAGACTGACTTCAGGCGCAAAGCAGCCGAACAAAAATGGCGGCCCAGTCGGGCCGCCAGAGTTGAATGGAGAAAGCTCTCCACTTGGGTCGCATTGCGGCGCATACACCGACTCTTGGCCAGCGCTATCAAAATTAGGCTGCCGTAACGGAATCATCTTTCAGTGATGCGGTGCTGCAACAGTTCCTTGGTTGATTAGTGACACTGCAGCCTCCGATAACGCAGCGATGCGGGATGCCGCGTCGGCAACCTCCAAAACTGCACGGTTTCGTTCGTCGGCTGTCATCATAGCACCAGTGATGGCGACGGCGCTGGCGTCCTCCATCATGATGCCGATCCGTGTGCAAAGCTGAGCGAGAAGTTCGTCTGTATCGTCCATTGGGCGACCACGCCGCGACACGCTGCGGAAGTCCAGACGCAGCTTTTTAGTCTGTTGCGAATATTCCATTCGACTTCGTCGCCGCTGCAAGCATTGGTGTTGGTGCGCGAGAACGGTGGCGCAAGGCTCCGACCCAGCAGGATCCGGAGCATGTCTCAGTGGGACCGACATCGGGTCGGCGCCACTGGAGACCTCATATGACCGAAGACGTTTTGATCGCCGCATCACTCGCCCGCCCGCAGACCAAGGCAGCCACGGTGCAAAAGCTGCTCGCGCGCACCAAGGGCGCGACGCTTGCCGAACTCACCGACGCGACCGCGTGGCAGCCGCATACCACCCGTGCATTTCTGACCGGTATACGTAAGAAGGGCATCACTCTCGTCCGCGAGTGTCGCACGAACGGCGACACATGCTGGCGCATCGAGCGCTAATCATGGCGCGCATCGAGGAACAACTGGCCGGGCTGGCGACTTTGTCGCCAGCCCGGCTGCGTGCGGAATGGCGGCGATTGAACCGCGGACAGCCGCTGACCGAGGGCCTCACGTCCAGCCAACTTGCTCGAAGCATCGCATGGCGCCTGCAGGAGAAGATGCAGGGAGGGTTGTCGCCGGCCCGAGTGCGGGAACTTGACCGCCTCGCCGGACAGCTTGACAGCGACGGCGACCTGGAAATGGCCGCAGACCGATCCCTGAAGCCAGGCTCGCAGTTGGTCCGCCACTGGCACGGAAAAGCTTACACCGTCACCGTGATCGACCAAGGGTTCGAGTTCGAAGGACAGCATCACTCGTCGCTAACCCATATCGCTCGCCAGATCACCGGTGCCGCATGGTCGGGTCCAAGATTCTTCGGGCTCACGCGAAAGGTCGCCTCATGAAACCGCAATGCTCGCGCCGTCGCTGTGCGATCTACACCCGCAAATCCACAGACGAGGGCCTTGACCAGAGCTTCAACAGCCTCGACGCTCAGCGCGAAGCCTGCGGCGCCTACATTCTCAGCCAGACGCACGAAGGTTGGGAGCCGACCGGGGAGCTATACGACGACGGCGGATACTCAGGCGGATCAATGGACCGGCCGGGCCTCCAACAACTGCTGGAAGACGTTGAGGCCGGGAAGGTCGACATCATCGTCGTCTATAAGGTCGACCGGCTTACCCGAAGCCTCGCCGATTTTGCGCGCATCGTCGACGTGCTCGACAAGCATGGCGCATCATTCGTGAGTGTGACGCAGGCGTTCAACACGACAAACAGCATGGGCCGGCTCACGCTCAACGTCCTGCTGTCCTTCGCTCAATTCGAGCGCGAAGTGACCGGTGAGCGTATTCGCGACAAGATTGCGGCGTCCAAAGCGCGAGGCATGTGGATGGGCGGCACGGTGCCACTGGGATACGAAGTCAAAGACCGTAAGCTCGTGATCGTGCCCGACGAGGCGGCGCGGGTGCGCCATATCTTCGAACGCTATCTCGCCCTCGGTTCCGTTTACGACCTCCAGGCTGAGCTGGCTGCCGATGGAATATTGACGAAGTCACGGATGCTCAAGGATGGTCGCAATTACGGCGACAATAATTTCAGCCGGGGTGGCCTGTATCAAATGCTCCGCAGCCGGATCTATCGCGGCGAGGTAACGCACCGCGGTAAATCCTATCCTGGCGAGCATGATGCGATCATCGACGCCGATACATTCGAGGAGGTGGCCAACCGTCTGACGGGCAACCAAGTCAAACAGAAGCATGCAGCCTATGCCGAACACCCAAGCCTCTTCGCCGGGATCATCTGGGATGGCGACGGGCGCCGCCTTACACCCAATCACGCAAACAAAAGCGGGGTTCGCTACCGCTATTATATCAGCCAGAAGGACAAGCAGCGCTTGGACCTGCCTGTCGTGCGTGTCCCGGCCGGTGATATAGAGAACCTGCTCATCCATCAGCTTCGGCAGCAGTCCGGCGTAAGTTGGGATGGCCCACGTCCAGCCCGAGAGCTGGTACTCGCGTCGGTGCGGAAAGTGACGATCCATCGCGACCGCGTGGACATCGAGTTTATCGACCGCGACGGCCCGGTATCCATCCCGGCCACCATGGTGCGTTGCAGCGGCGAGAAGCGCATTGCTGCGGCTCCGGAAAATTACCTCCATCCCCGTCCCGATGCGTCGCTCATCAAACTGATCGTTCGGGCCCATCAAGCCAACAAGGCGTTATCCGATCCAGCGAACCCCTCGGTCGAAGCCGCGGCGACCTCCATGTCGGTATCGACGCCCTACTTCTGCTCTCTGCTCAGGCTAGCCCACCTCGCGCCCGATATCACGACTGCCATCCTTGATGGGCGGCAGCCCGCGCACCTCAATCGACAGTTCCTCGCGCGCACCAATAATCTGCCGATCGATTGGCAAGGTCAGCGCGCCATGCTCGGGTTCGCATAAACCCACCGCGCACAGTAACAAAGGATAAGATGCGCATCTGATGCGCATCTTTCATGCAACGCATCCTCCGACCGCAAAATCCTCGAACAGAGAATCTGCGTCTGATGGCGACGGATTTCAGCTGTCGAAAGCGTCTCTAAGTCGATGGTACGCACGATGGACAGCGCACTAAGCCACTAACATGTCGCGACATTTTCCCCGACGTAACTACTGCGTCGCGAAGATTGCAGTCGACTAGTGACGGCGTGGTGGGCGCTGACGGGCTCGAACCGCCGACCCTCTCGGTGTAAACGAGATGCTCTACCAACTGAGCTAAGCGCCCCCGAAGGGAAGGCGCCCCTGCCACAGCTTCCCGCTGCTGGCAAGCTTTGCCCTATTCCTCGAGCGCCTCGAAATAGCGCGTCAGCGCATCGAACGTCGCTTCGGCCAGCGCGATGAAGATGCGGCGGCCGTCCAGCGAATCGGCCTCGCGGACAAAGAGTTCCGCGTCGGTCATCGTCTTGATCCAGCGAAGCGCCGTGGTCGCAGGAACCGCAGCGGCGATACAGAGGCTGGAGACCGACACCGGCTGGCGCTCGAGCCGCGCCGCATAGAGATCGAGCAGCATATCCCAGGCGGGGTCGGCAAACAGGTCGGCAGGAAAATATTGCTCGCGCATCCGCCGCTGGCGCAGCATCCGCCGCACTGCTTTCGCCCGCTGGCGCTCGCGCGTCCATTCTTCGGGAACGAAGCTGCGCGGCATCTGCGTGAAATCCCGCCCCGGCGCGCGGATAGTCCCGGCATAGTCGCCATAGTCTCCTTCGGACGAAGGATAGCCGGCAGGCGTCCCCGAAAGCCCGCCACGCTGACCCGCGAGATGCTCGAGCAAGCGCGAGATGCGCGCGACCTCTTCCTGCAACCGGTCGATGCGTTCCATCGCGGGATCGCGGGTGGTTTCGTACACGACCTGATACCGTTCGCGCTGCGCCGCCGCCAACGCGGCGCGCCGGTCGGTCGCTTCGGCATCGACAAGCCATTCGACGCGAACATCCTCGGGCACCACCGCAACGAAGCGGTCGAGCGCCTCCAGCGAGGTTTCGCAAATCAGATGACACCCCTTTTGCGCCGCTGCCGCGCAAACATCGGCGAAGACCTAGTCATCGATCGCTGCGGCCTGCGCCCACCAAACGATGTCGATGGCGAGCATCGCATGGATATGGTCCGCCGCCTGCGCCGACGGTACCGCCGCAGCAAGCCGGACGCCTTCGATCAAATCCAGATCAGACGCATTCGCCGCCGCTGCAATGAAAAGCAGCGACGAAAGCGGCCCGCGCGTCCGATTTCCGTCCGCTTCGGCGCCAAAGGATGTCGGCAGAGCGTGCGGTGTCGCCGATCGGATCTGCATCGCCTGTTCCATGCCGCGCTCCCTGCTGCCCTCTCGCTCCATCCCGGTGTCCGTATGCCCTCATTTCGGCGATACTTGCCTTTCGTTCGTTCCCATTTGCCGCCGTTTCGGACTCAGACGAACAAAGTGCGGGCGTCGGCTCGACTGGAGCGGAAGGCGTTTGGTCCATTCTGGACACTGTTTGTTCTCCCCGTCAACTGTTTCTTCGCCTTGCCAAGCCGCGGCCTACCCGTCAGTCGATGGATATGTCGCTCTCGCCCCTTACCCGCATGCGCTGGCGCCGGCGCCTCCGGTCGCTCGCCGCGATGAGCCTGCTCCTGGCGCTCGGCTGGGCCGTCTGGGTCGCGATGCCCACGCCGGTGGCGGCGGTGCCGGTCGTCCATGTGATCGACGGCGACAGCCTGACCGTGAAGCAGGGCGATGCGACGACGACGATCCGGCTGACCGGCCTCGACGCGGTCGAGTACCGGCAGGATTGCGGTCGCGGCAACGGCAGCCGCTGGTCGTGCGGACACGAGGCGCGCGCTGCGCTGGAAAAGCTGGCGGGAAACGGCCCGCTCCATTGCGAACTGGCCGCCAAGGACGCCTATCACCGCACGCTCGCCTCATGCCGCACGCTGCCTTTCCCCGATGGCATCGACGTTGGCGCAGAAATGGTGCGACTGGGCTGGGCGATCGCGACGAGCGACGCCTATCTGGTCGAGGAAGGCGAAGCGCAGGCGAAGCAGCGCGGTATCTGGCAGGGCGGTTTCGTGGCGCCTGCCGACTGGCGCGCGACGCACGCGCGACCCGCCACCGCGCTCGGCGCTCTCGATCCCTGATCGACTCGGCTTTGCCTCGCGGCCTTTTGCGGCTAGGGCGTCGGCTATGAACGGCCTTTTTCCAGTGATGATCGGCGGCGCGCTCGGCGCGGGCACCCGGCACCTCGTCGGGCAAGCGATGCTCGCGCGCCTCGGTCCCGGCTTTCCCTGGTGGACGCTGTCGATCAATATCGCGGGCAGCCTGCTGATGGGATTGCTGATCGGCACGCTCGCGCGGAGCCATGCGGGCGGCGATACCGCGCGCCTGTTCCTTGGCGTCGGCGTGCTCGGGGGGTTCACGACCTTTTCCTCGTTCAGCATCGAATTCTGGACGCTGTTCGAACGTGGGCAGACGGGGCAGGCCGCCGCCTATGTCCTGGCGTCGGTGATCGGTGCGATCCTTGCCTGCGGGCTTGGACTTCTCGCGCTGCGGCAGGTGCCGGCATGAGCGCCTCGCAAACCAGCCAGGACGGCGCGATCATCGCCGAGGAAGACGATGGCATCCGGCTCGACCGCTGGTTCAAACGCCACCGGCCGGGAACGCCGCACGCGCTACTCGCGCGCTGGGCGCGGTCGGGGCAGCTGACGCTGGACGGGAAGAAGGCCGATGTCTCGGATCGCATCGCGACGGGGCAGACGCTCGTCATGCCGACCCCGCCGGTCGAAACCGCCGCGCGTCCCGCGCGCAAGGGCCGTCCGCTGACCGACGCCGACGTCGAACTCGCCGAATCGATGGTGATCCACCGCGACGCGGGCGCGCTGGTTCTGAACAAGCCGCCAGGTCTCGCGACGCAGGGCGGTACCAAGACCGAACAGCATGTCGACGGCCTGCTCGATGCGCTGAAGTTCGACGGTCCGGTCCGGCCGAAGCTCGTCCACCGGCTCGACAAGGACACGTCGGGCGCGCTGCTGATCGCACGCACGCCGCGCGCCGCCGCCTATTTTGCCAAGAGTTTCTCGAACCGCAGCGCGCGCAAGACCTATTGGGCGCTGATCGTCGGTGTCCCCGACATCCAGCAGGGCGAGATCGACCTGCCGCTCGCCAAGCAACCCGGTTCGGGCGGCGAGAAGATGCACGTCGATGAAAAAGGCCTTGTTTCGAAGACCCGCTATCGCGTGATCGAACGCGCCGGGAACAGCGCCGCGTGGGTCGAATTGCAACCGCTCACTGGCCGCACCCACCAGCTGCGCGTCCATATGGCGGCGATCGGCCACCCGATCGTCGGCGACGGAAAATATGGCGGCAAAGGCGCCTTCCTGACCGGCGCGATCAGTCGCAAGCTGCACCTTCACAGCCGCCGCCTGCGCATCGACCATCCCGACGGCGGCGCGATCGACATCAGCGCCGAGGTGCCCGAACATTTCGCCGCGAGCCTGGACGCGATAGGATTCGACCGGATGCTCGGCGATGTCGGGATCGAGACCGGCGAGCGCGGCCCGCCTCCGAAAGCGGCGGTGAAGGCAGCGGCAAAGGCGCACAGCAAGCAGATCCGCAAGGCACGGCGCGGCGAACGGCGCGGGCGCACCGCGACGAGCAAGCCAACCGACCAGGTCGGCAAGCCCAAGGTGAAGGCGAAGGCGACGGCGACGGCGAAACCGGGGACCGGCAAGCCAGCCGCGAAGCCCCTCGCCGCCAAGCGCGCAAGCCCGAAAAAGCCGCGCCCGCCCAAGGTTCGCTGATGCATCCCAATCCCGCCTTTCGCCCGCAGCAGGACGATCTGGCCGCGCTGTTCGTGCGTGAGATCGGATTTGCGGCCATCTTTGCAGGCACCCCCGACGGCCCGCGCGTCGCGCACGCGCCCGTGGTGCTCGGCGACGACGCGACGACGCTGCAATTCCATCTCGCGCGCGGCAACGGGCTGACCAAGCATCTCGACGGCGCGAATGCGCTGGTCGTGGTGCAGGGTCCCGACGCCTATATCAGCGCCAACTGGTACGCCGACGCCGCGATGGCGGTGCCGACGTGGAACTATATTGCCGTCGAAATGGAAGGTACGGCGCGAAAGCTCGACGATGGCGGGCTCGTTGCGCAGCTGGACGCCTTGTCGGCGTTGCACGAAGCGCGGGTCGGAGAAAGCCCGCCATGGACGCGCGAGAAGATGGATCCGAATTATTTCGGCAGGCTGACCGGCGCGATCACCGGCTTTGAAATGCGCATCACCGCGTGGCGGCCGACGCTCAAGCTGTCGCAGAACAAGCCCGCGGACGAACGCGAGCGGCTGGCGGCCAAGGTCGAGGCGAGCGGTCATGGCGCTGTCGCCCATTTGATGCGCCAGCTCGGCGGCGATAAGGAAAACATATGAACCAGCCCGACGACGCGCTCGCCAAGAAGCGATTCTTCGCCTTGTCGGCGATGCGCCTGATGGGCGCGCTGTTCATCCTTGCAGGCTTCATTCTGATCCGCGGCGCGTGGACGCTCGCGGGGCAGCCGACCGATCGCT
Organism: Sphingopyxis sp.; assembly: GCF_965227415.1. Taxonomy (GTDB): domain Bacteria; phylum Pseudomonadota; class Alphaproteobacteria; order Sphingomonadales; family Sphingomonadaceae; genus Sphingopyxis. Next base: position 1,928,756 of record NZ_OZ245749.1, read on the forward strand.
GGATCGGCGTTGCGGTCGTGATCGTCGGTGTCTTCGATTTCGCGATCATGCCGCGCCTCCTCGCGCGCCGCTGGCGGTCGCCCAAAGATCTATGAAGCGATTCTGGGAAAAGGCCGAAGCCGTCGTGCAGGACGGCGGCTGGGGCATCGCGCTGGACGAGCGCCCCGTGCGCACACCGCGCCGCGCGCCGTTGGTGGTCGCAAAGCTGGCCCTCGCCGACGCCATTGCCGCCGAATGGTTGGCGCAGGGCGAAACGATCGACGCTGCCGCGATGCCGATGACCGGGCTTTCCAACGCCGCGATCGACCTGGCGTCGCCCGATCCGACAGCGTTCGCCGAACCGATCGCCGCTTATGCCGCGACCGACCTGTTCTGTTACCGCGACGATCGTGATGCAGCCTTGCAGGCCGAGCAGGTCGCGGCATGGAACCCGCTGCTTGCCTGGGCCGAGGCGCGCTATGGGGTCGAGTTCACCATCACGCAGGGCATTCTGCCCATCGACCAGCCGGCCGAGACGGTTGCGGCGCTGCGCGAGGCGACATTCGCGGTCGACCCGTGGCGGATGGCGGCGCTGACGAAGCTGGTGACCATCGGCGGATCGCTGGTGGCGGGACTCGCCAGCGTCGAGCAAGCATTCGACGCCGGAGGGTTGTGGGATGCGGTCAGCCTCGACGAGCTTTATCAGGAACGCCGCTGGGGCGCCGATGCAGAGGCACAGGCGCAGCGGGCAGCGCACAAGCGCGACTGGGACGATGCGGTACGGTTTCTGACGCTGCTCGATTAGGGTCCGTACTCGATTGACGCGCCGTCAGTCGGCGAAGTTCGGTTTCCGCTTTTCCATATGCGCCATCACCGCCTCCATCTGGTTGGGTGTGCGGATGACCTTCACCTGCTCGTCGCTTTCGGCCTGCAATATTTCGGCGTCGGTCGCATCGGCGAGCATGTTGCACAGGCGCTTTGCCCCCCGGATCGCGTGCGGGTTCTTGTTGGCGATGACCGCCGCAAGTTCCATCGCCTTGGCAAGCGGATCGTCGGAGAGATGCGTCGCAAATCCCAGGATCTTTGCCTCGGAGCCGGTGAATTCGCGATTGGTGTAGATCATCTCGCGCAGCACGTCGTCGGCGACCTGCGTCCGCCAAAGCGCCATTCCCGCAACATCGGGGACGAGACCCCAGCGCATCTCCATGATCGCGAGGCGCGTGTCGGGGTGGACGATACGAATGTCGGCCGCCGCCATGATCTGGCTGCCTGCGCCAAAGGCGACGCCATGCACCGCCGCGATCACCGGCACCGGAATCTCGCGCCAGCCCCACGCAGCATATTGCGCATTGTTCGAGAGGCCGCGGGTGCGGTCGGACAGCGTGCCCCCGGCGCTGCTCGCGCCCGGATCGCGCTCGGCGCTGAGGCTCGACAGGTCGAGCCCGGCGCAAAAGGCCCGGCCCTCGCCCGACAGCACGACGACGCGCAAACCCGGTTTGGTCTTGAGTTCGTCGATCGCTTCGGAAAGCGCCGTCCACATTTCCGTGTCGAGCGCGTTCATCTTGTCGGCGCGGATCAGCCGGACATCGGCGATGCCGTCGTCCAGCATGGTGATCGAGATGCGGTCCTTCATCGGAGAGTCCTTCACTTGGCCGTTAGCGCCGCTTCGACGAGCGGCAGTTGATCGTTGCCGAAATACATGTCGGTGCCGTCGACGAACATCGTCGGCGACCCATAACCGCCGCGGGCGACGACTTCCTCGGTATTCGCGCGGAGACGCGCCTTTACAGCATCGGTGCCCGCCGCAGCGCGGATCGCCGCGCCGTCCAGCCCCTCGGCATTTGCGACAGCCTCGAGTATATCGGGATCGTCGAGATTTTCCTGCCGGTCGAAATAGCTTGCGAAAGCTGCCCGCGCGAACCGCACCAGCGCCGCCTGATCCTCCTCGAGCGCCGCGGCGAAGCGCATCGCCTGCACGCTCTTTGCCGGGTGCCACTGCGACGGGAAATTCATCGGCACGCCGGCGAGCCGCGCCCAGTCGTTCAGCACTTTCCAGCTATGCTGCAGCCGCCGGTTGTCGGCCTGTTCGCGCGCGGCATAGACGGCGGGGTTCACGGCGTTGAACACGCCGCCGACCAGAATCGGGCGATAGGTCGCTGTCGCGCCGGTGCGTTCCAGAACGCCCGGCAGATTGTGGAATGCGAGGCATGTCCACGGACTCGACAGATCGAAGAAGAATTCCAGGTGCCGCGCCATCGTTCAGGCCTTTGCCTTGTCCCAATATTGGTCGCGAAGCAGGCGCTTGTAGAGCTTGCCCGTGTCGTGCCGCGGCAGCGCTTCGAGGAAGTCGATCCGGCGCGGGATCTTCACGCCCGACAGCTTTTCGCGCGCATAGGTGATCAGCTCGTCGCGGAATGCATCGGTCGCATCGGCCATGTCGGCAGGCTGGATCACCGCGATCACTTCCTCGCCCATCTCTTCGTGCGGCCCCCCGACGACTGCGACATCGGCGACCTTCGGATGCGTCACGAGATGATTCTCGATCTCCTGCGGGTAGATGTTCACGCCGCCCGAGATGATCATGAAGCTCTTGCGGTCGGTGAGGTAGAGGAAGCCTTCGTCGTCAACTTTGCCCACGTCGCCCAGCGTCGACCAGCCTTTGGCATTGCGGCTCGACGCCGTCTTTTCCGGATCGTCATGATATTCAAAGACATTTTCGCTTTCGAAGAAGACCGCGCCTTCTTCGCCGACGGGCAGTTCGGTTTCATTGTCCTCGCCGACGATGTGGAGCGCGCCCATGATCGGGCGGCCGACGGTGCCCTTGTGCGCGAGCCAGTCCTGGCTGGTGGCGAAGGTCATGCCATTGCCTTCGGATCCGGCATAATATTCGAGCAGCACCGGCCCCCACCAGTCGATCATCGCCTGTTTGACCGGCACCGGACAGGGCGCGGCGGCGTGGATCGCGCCCTTCATCGAGGTCACGTCATATTGCGCGCGAACCGCGTCGGGGAGCTTGAGCATGCGCACGAAATGCGTCGGCACGAACTGGGCCGCATTGCAGCGATAATGCTGGATCGCGGCGAGCGCGGCCTCGGGGTCGAACTTCTTCATCAGCACCACAGTGCCGCCGAGCCGGTGGATCGTCATCGACCAGCGGAGCGGCGCCGCGTGATAAAGCGGCGCGGGCGACAGATAGATGCTGTCGGCGCTGATCCCGAAGGCCGCGGAGGCGAGCAGGACAAGGCTGTTCGGTGCATCGATGGCCGGATCCTCGGGCAGCGGCACGCGCACGCCCTTGGGCCGCCCGGTGGTGCCCGACGAGTAGAGCATGTCGACCCCGGCACGCTCGTCGGCGATGCGCTCGGCGGGCATCCTGGCAAGTTCGTCCTCGATCTTCGGCCAGCCCGCGATATCGCCGCCCATCGAATAGCGGGTGATCCGCGTCTTCAGCTGCTGCGCTGCGGGGCCCAAGTCGGCCGAGACGATCAGGATCTTCGCGCCCGAATTTTCCAGAATATAGTCGGTCTCGTCCTGCGTCAGCCGCGACGAAATGCACACATAGCGCAGCCCGGCGCGCTGCGCGCCCCAGGTTAGCCCGTAATAATGTGGCGTGTTTTCGAGCATGAAGGCGACGACATCGTCATGTCCGAGGCCGTGCGCGCGAAACAGCTGGGCCGCGCGATTCGACGCAGCGTCGAGCTCGGCATAGCTGATCGTCTCGCCAGTTCCCGCGACGATGATCGCAGGCTTGTCGGGCGTGGTGCTGGCATAGGTCGAGGGATGCATCGGCGATCGTCTCCAGGGGGCTTGTTGGTTTGTTTATGTCCAGGACCCGTAGCAAACTGAAACTTTCGGTCAAGCAAGCTGGGCCGAGTGGCGCGGCCGCATCGCTGCCGTTGCTGTCGGCATTGCACCGCGCCCTTCCTGTGCTAACCGTCTGCGCATGACCAGTCACAAGATTCTTCAGAGCGAATTCGCCACCCTGCCCGACCTTGTCCGCGCGCATGCGGCCGAGCGCCCCGGCGACATCGCTGCCGCCGATGCCGAGCGGCGGCTGAGCTGGTCCGAACTCGACGAAACGATGGACCGCATCGCGGCGCGATTGCAGGCCGACGGCTTCGCCAAGGGTGACCGCACCGCCGTTGCCGGCCTGAACAGCGTCGAGCAGATGGCGGTGATTCTGGGCACGCTGCGCGCGGGCGGCGTCGCGGGGCTGATCACCAACAGCGCCACCGGCGAGCAGATGGCGGCGATGATCGCCGATACCGGCGCGCGCCACCTGTTCCTCGATACCGCAGCATCGGCGAGCCTCGAAGGGCAGACCGTCACCGCGACTGACCGCATCGCGATGGACGGCAGCGCCGCCGGGACGCCGATCACTGCCTGGATGGCGCCCGTCGGCACCAGGCCCGAAGCGGTCGCGATCGATCCGCTCGACGGCTTCAACATCATCTATTCGTCGGGCACCACCGGCACGCCGAAAGGCATCGTCCACAGCCACGCGATGCGGTTCCAGCACATCCAGCGCGGCGCCCCGGCGTTTGGCGCGAAGGCCGTGACGATCCTCTCGACGCCGCTCTATTCGAACACCACGATGGCGAGCTTCCTGCCAACCGTCGGATCGGGCGGGCAGGTCGTGCTGATGAAGAAGTTCGACGCACGCGGTTTCCTGGAGCTGGCCGAGCGCGAGCGGGCGACGAATACGATGCTGGTGCCCGTGCAGTACCGCCGCATCATGGCGCTCGACGATTTTGACCGTTTCGACCTGTCGAGCTTCATCATGAAATATTGCACCTCGGCCCCCTTCGCCGCGACGTTGAAGGCCGATGTGCTGAAACGCTGGCCCGGCGGGCTGGTCGAGATTTACGGCATGACCGAAGGCGGCGCGACGTTCATTCTGGAAGCGCATCAATTCCCCGACAAGCTCGCCACGGTCGGAAAGGCGTCGCCGGGGCATGTCGCGAAGGTGATCGACGAGGACGGCAACGAACTGCCGCAAGGATCGGTCGGCGAGTTGGTCGGCCGATCGCCGTCGATGATGACGGGGTACAACAACCGGCCCGATGCCACCAAGGCGATGCACTGGTACGACGCCGACGGGACGCTCTTCTATCGCCATGGCGACATCGGGCGCATCGACGAGGATGGTTTCCTGACGCTGATGGACCGCGCGAAGGACATGATCATATCGGGCGGGTTCAACATCTTTCCAAGTGACCTCGAGGGCATTTTGCTGACCGACGAGCGCGTCGTCGAAGCCGCGGTCGTCGGCATGCCGAGCGAGGAATGGGGCGAGACGCCGGTCGCTTTCGTCGTGCTGAAACCCGGCGTCGAGGCCGAAGCCGTGCGCGCCGATTGCAATGCCAAGGTCGGCAAGACGCAGCGGCTGAGCGCGATCACGGTCGTCGACGAGCTGCCGCGCAGCGCGATCGGCAAGGTGTTGAAGCGCGAATTGCGGGATGCCTACGCACGATAGCGGTGGTCGGGTTTCGCGCGGCACCCGTCATCCCGGACTTGATCCGGGGTCCATGACGTCGGTGCAGCGATGGATCCCGGATCAAGTCCGGGATGACGAAGGGAACGGCGGCGACGTCCGCTCCCCGCTCCCCGCCATCCACCTCGACGCCGCCCTCTACCGAACCCGTCAGGCCAGCCCCGCCGCCTGAATCGCCGCCAGCGCGCTGTCGAGCCGTTCGTTGCCGTCGCCTTCGACCCAGGCCCAGCGAAGCTTTCGCCGGTCGAGTTCGGCGATCGCCAGATCCATGAACTGCCGCCGCGCAAGGTCGCTGCCGAACAGGCGCGTGCCATCCTCCTGCCACGGCAGGTCCATCGCGGGGACCAGATACAGGTCGGCGGGTTCGTCCCACAGATCGATCTCCGGCAAGCGGCGGCCGAGCAGCATGATCGCCCATGCCTGCGTCATCAGCGGGTCGGTGTCCGACACCAGCCATTCGGGGTTCTGCGCCAGCACCGCCCGGGTCGCGGCGAGATGGCCGTCGAAGATCGCGAGCAGGTCGACCTCGTCGAGGTCGGTGCCGTTCGCCTCGCAATAGGTGCGCCCATATTCGGGCACGACGAGCGCGCCGAGCCGGAACGCGAGCCGCGGCGCGAGCGTCGATTTGCCGGTGCTTTCGGCGCCGTGGAGGCAGATGTGCCGAGTCATGCGAATACCCTGTTTTCGTTGGCGGCGGCGGCGCGGCGCCACTGGATCAGCCCGTCGATCGACAGGCCGAGCAGCAACACATAGACCGCGCTGGTCGCATAAAGGCCGCGCCACGCGAACAGCGGGACGGCGATCACATCGACGAGAATCCACAGCCACCAGCTTTCGACGCGCCGCCGCGCGAGCAGCCACTGCGCGGTGATGCTGATCATCGCGATCGAGCCGTCGATCCACGGCGCGACGGCATCGGTGAAGCGGTGCATCGCCGCGCTCCACACGACCCAGGCCACCGCGGTCACCGCGCCCCAGATCCAGCGCGCGCGCTGGGTCATCCAGCCGACCGGAATGCCGCTATCCTGACGAGCGCCGATCCAGGCAACCCAGCCATAGAGGTTGAGCGCGAAGAAAAAGCCCTGAAGCAGCATGTCGCTGTAAAGCTTCGCTTCGTAGAACACGAACGCATAGAGCGTCACCGCGACGAGCGCGAAGGGATAGTTCCACACACTGCGCAGCGCGACGAGCGCAACATTCGTCAGGACGAAAGCCGCCGCCAACCATTCGAGTTCGCTCATGCGGGAGCCCCCGCGGGTGCCATATCGACCCGGGGCCGTGTCCACAGCCCCTCGCGGCTGATCCGCCGCTGTGGCGGACGGCGGAGCACCGACCATCCGGCGCGCGCGACCCAGCCGAGCTTTGCCGCCCGGCCGGAGGCCGCGCGATGGTCCCAGGCATGATCGCCGCGAGCGCGTACTTCGCGCGCGATGTCGCCATAAATACCTGCGGCGGCAAGCACCGCCCAGCGGCTGCGCGGCGGCAGTTTGCGCGCGCCCCAGCGCGCCGACGCTTCATATTCCTCCGCCATTTCGGCGAGCCATTTCGCCATCACAGAAAGCCGCCCGCGAAAGGCGGGGTGCATATGCTGCCCCGGCGGAATGTCGAGTTCGACCATCCAGTCCATCGGCAGATAGCAGCGGTCTGCTGCGGCATCCTCGGCCACGTCGCGCGCGATGTTGGCGAGCTGGAACGCAATGCCGAGGTCGGCGGCGCGGTCGAGCGTCGTGTCGTCGGTGGGCGCAACGCCCATCACCAGCGCCATCGCGACGCCGACCGCGCCCGCGACATGATAGGAATAGCGCAGCAGATCGGCCTCGCTGCGCGGGCGCCAATCCTTTGCGTCGAGTTCGAACCCCGCGACGATGTCGTCGATCACGCGGCGCGGAATATCGACCTGGGTCAGCAGCAAGCCGAGCGCATCGAAGGCCGGTTCGCCGGTCGGGCGGCCCGCGAAAGCTGCGTCAGTCTGCGCCCGAATATGAGCAAGCGCTGCCGCGGGGTCATGATCCTGCGACATCGCGCCGCCATGATCCTGCCCATCGGTCAGATCGTCGGCGGCGCGGCACCAGGCATAGAGCAACCAGACGCGTTCGCGCGTGACCCGGTCGAACAGCCGGCTGGCGAGCGCAAAGCTTTTCGATCCGCGCGCGATGCTGTCGTGCGCGAAACCATGGAGGGCATCGGCGTCATAGGCCCCCTCGATCATCATGGCGCCGCGGTCATTACAGATTTTCGGCCTTCATCGCGAAAATCGTCTGGTGCGGTTGATAGGTCGCCATCTTGTCGAGCAGCTCGTCGAGCCCCGCGTCGACGATCATGATCCCGGCGTGTGCGGGGCGGATGAAGCCGACGTCGACCATCTTGCGGTTGAAGGCGATGAGTTCGTTGTAAAAGCCCGCCGCGTTGAGCAGCCCGACAGGTTTGCTGTGATAGCCGAGCTGGGCCCAGCTGATCGCTTCCCACAATTCGTCCATCGTCCCGACGCCGCCGGGGATGGTGAGAAAACCGTCGGAGAGGTCGGTGAACATCTTCTTGCGTTCGTGCATGCCGCTGACGACATGGAGTTCGGTGCAGCCACGGTGCGCGACCTCGGCGCCGACGAGCGCCTCGGGGATGATCCCGATGACTTCACCGGCGGCTTCGAGCGCGCTGTCGGCGACGGCGCCCATCAGGCCGAGCCGGCCGCCGCCATAGACGACGCCGATCCCGCGCTGCGCCAGCGTCCGCCCGACATGGCGTGCGGTTTCGATATAGATCGGATCCTCGGGGGTCGCGGACCCGCAATAGACGGCAAGGCGTTTCATCGCTCGGTAACTTTCACAAAATCCGTTCGGCCCCGGACCGGATCCGGGCTTGTCGAAGCGCTTTCTTTCTGTCGCTGCCTTTGAAGGAAGAACGGCCCTTCGACAAGCTTAGGGCGAACGGTTGTTGTTATTCCAGCATCAGTGCCGCGGTCGCCTTGGCGCTGCCGACGACGCCCGGAATACCCGCGCCCGGATGGGTCCCCGCGCCGACGAAATAGAGATTGTCGATCACATCGTCGCGGTTGTGGGCCCGGAACCAGGCGCTTTGCCACAGCACGGGTTCGAGGCTGAACGCGCTGCCCAGATGCGCCGACAGGTCGCGCCCGAAATCGGACGGCGTATAGTGGAAGCGCGTGACGAGATTGGCGCGCAGGCCCGGCGCGACGCGGCGCTCGACCTCGTCGATGATCGCGTCGGCAAAGCGGTCGCCGAACGCACCGTCCCAATCGACCTTCGCCTTGTCGAGATGCGCGACGGGGGCGAGCGCATAAAAAGCCGAGTGGCCCGGCGGCGCCATGCCCGGATCGGTGATGCTGGGATGATGCAGATAGAGCGAGAAATCGTCGGGGACGACGCCGCCGTAAATATCGTCGAGCAGCCCCTTGTAGCGCGGGCCGAAGAGGATGCTGTGGTGCGCAATGTCGGGATATTCGCCCTTTGCGCCGAAATGGAAGACGAACAGCGAGGGCGACCAGCGTTTGCGCGCCAGCGACTTGGCGACCTTTGCCCCGCGCGGGTGACCGGCGAGCAAGGCCGAGTAGCTGTGCATCAGATCGCCGTTGCACGCGACCATGTCGGCATCGCCGTGCCAGCCGCTCGCCGTCGTGACGCCGGTCGCGCGGTCGCCCGTGGTCTCGATCTTCACCGCCGGATCGCCGAGGCGGAGCGTACCGCCGAGCCGTTCGAACAATCGCACCAGCCCGGCGACGAACTGGTTGGTGCCGCCGCGCGAGAACCAGACGCCGCCGTCCTTTTCGATCGTGTGGATCAGCGCATAGATCGCGCTCGTCGTCATCGGATTGCCGCCGACCAGCAGCGTGTGGAACGAAAGCGCCTGCCGCAGCCGCTCGTCCTTCACATAGGAGGAGACGACCGAATAGACGCTGCGCCAGGCTTGATATTTCATCAGCGCGGGCGCGGCGCGGATCATCGACGCGAAGTCGAGAAAGGCGACCGCGCCAAGCTTGACATAGCCCTGTTCGTACACGCCGCGGGAGTAATCGAGGAACCGGTCATAACCGTCGACATCGGCGGGATGCAGCTTTTCGATTTCGGCGCGGAGCGCGGCTTCGTCGTTCGAATAGTCGAAGTCAGTGCCGTCGGGCCAGTTCAGCCGGTAAAAGGGCATCACGGGCATCAGATCGACGTCGGCGGCCATATCCTGTCCGCCGAGCGCCCACAGCTCTTCGAGGCACGGCGGGTCCGTGATCACCGTCGGACCGGCGTCGAAGGTGAAACCGTCCTTGACCCAATGGTACGCTCGCCCGCCGGGCTGGTCGCGCGCCTCGACGATGGTTGTCGCGACCCCCGCCGCTTGCAGCCGGATCGCGAGGGCCAGGCCGCCGAAACCGGCGCCGATCACTAGGGCGCGGCGTGTCATGTCCAGTCCAATCTCGAAAGCGCCGCAATCGCGCGGCCGACGGGTACGGGCGGTTTGCCCGACAGGATACGCAGTTTGTCCTTCGCGCTCGACGCCCCGGCATAGAAGCGCGCGACCAGTGCCGGCGACAGCCGGTAAAAGCGCTGGAAGATGCGATACCGTTCTTCAGGCTCGGCAGCGCGGAACAGCATCGCGCCGAGCATGCGATAGAAGCGCTGGCGCCGCCACGACGCCGCGGCCTGATCGCGCAACACGCGCGCAAGGTCAGGCTGGTCGACGAGCGCGGGGAGCGCCGAGGCCGCGCGCACCGCGTCGGGCAGCGAGTATCCGGTGGTGGCATGAAAGCGCCCGCCGCGCACGCCGATGCGCGCGACGCGATCGGTCGCGGGCCACACCGCGTCGAAATCACCCGCCATGACGACCGGCAGGCAGCCCGTCTCCTCGCGGGCGATTTCGGTGACGGTCCAGCCGCGCGCGCGCGCATAGGCGGCAATCCGATCGCGCACCGCGGCGACGTCGAGCGCCGGATCGTCGCTGTAATAGGTATCCTCGACGAACACAGTCTCGGCATCGAAAGGCAGGCAATAGACAAAGCGATAGCCGCCGAGCTGTTCGACCGTCGCGTCCATCACGACGGGCTGCGTCAGACCGTGCCCGCCCGCGACGCGCAGCGCTTGCCCGACGAATTTCTGCCAGCCGCAATCGATCCCTGCGAGGTCGCCGATCCCGCGCGCGTCGACGACGTGCCGCGCCTCCAGTCGCGTCCCGTCGTCGAAGGCCACCGATTGGGGCGCGAGCAGGATCGCCGTTTTGTCCATTAACCGGCCGGCAGGCAGCACGGCCGCAACCGCCTCCGCCAGCGCTTCGCCCGTGATGCTGTTATACGCCATCGGCAGCGCGCGCTCATACGCGGGGAAGGCGACGTCGTAACCGTCCCAACGATACGCGATCAGCGGTTCGACGAGCCAGCGGTCGCCGCTCGCGATGTCCTCATCAAAGAAGGACCAGATATGGTTGCCACCCACCGCACCCGGCTCGACCAGCCGGAGGTCGAGGTCGGGGCGGCGGCGTGCAAGGGCCAGCGCCGCCAGCCCGCCGGCCAGCCCGCCGCCGACGATAGCGATGTCGCAATGATCCTTGTCGGGCGCAGCCATGCTCTCGCCCTAGCCGCAGCGGCGCCGGGCCGCTATCGCTTCGTACATGGCTGCCGTGCTTTTCTCTGCGCTCGCGATGACGTTGATCGTCGGGGTCCGCTATTTGCTCAGTAGCGGCGCGTTCGCCTTTGCGACGCGGATCAAGCATCCGGGCCTGTATCGCGGGCTGGAGCCACAGATGAAGCGCGAGATCGGGTGGAGCCTCGCCAGCGCGGCGATCTATGGCATTCCCGCCGGGATCGTCGCCTGGGGCTGGCAACAGCATGGCTGGACGCGCATCACCACCGATATCGACGCCTATCCGCTGTGGTATCTGCCGGTCAGTCTGTTCGCCTATCTGTTGATCCACGACACATGGTTTTACTGGACGCATCGCTGGATGCACCGCCCCGCGCTGTTTCGCGTCGCGCATGCAGTGCATCACCAGAGCCGACCGCCGACCGCATGGGCGGCGATGAGCTTTCACCCCGTCGAGGCGATCACCGGCGCCATCGTCATCCCTGCGCTGGTCTTCCTGATCCCGATCCATGCCGCGGTGCTGGGGCTGGTGCTGACGATCATGACGGTGATGGGGGTCGGCAATCATATGGGCTGGGAAATGTTCCCGCGCGCGCTTGTTCATGGACCCGCGGGGCGCTGGCTGATAACCGCGACGCATCACGAGCAACATCACGCCGCTTACCGAGGGAATTATGGGCTCTATTTCCGCTTCTGGGACAAGATGTGCGGCACGGATATCGGCCTTGGCCATTTTGCCGCTACTGGTCGCGACCAGCGCGCCGCCGACGGTTGAAGTCAGCATCACCGGCCTGCGCAGCACCAAAGGCCAGATCCTGGTCTGTCTGACGACGAACCCCAAGGCCTTTCCCGATTGCAGCAAGGACAAGGCATCGGTGCGGATGGCCGTGAAGGCGGCCGACGCCGGCGACTTCCTGATCCATGCGCCCGCGAACGGCACCTATGCGATCGCGGTCGTCCACGACGAGAACAGCAACAACAAGATGGACGTCGCGATCTTCCTGCCCAAGGAAGGCTTCGGCTTTTCGCGCAACCCGACGATCACCGTCGGCCCGCCGAGTTTCAAGTCGGCGAGCTTTGCGGTGACGGGCGACATGCGCCAGTCGATCAAGATGAAATATATGCTTTAGTCGGGTGGCGCCCCGATCATTCGGCCGCGAGGCCGAAGCATTGGGCGAGTTTGGGTTCGGCCTCTTCTTCGGGCAAGGCGTCGAAGGCCGCGCCGTCGAACGCCGCAACCGCTGCCGCCAGATCGGCGTCGGTCGCCGCGCCGGCCTGCTTGCGATGCAGCGCCGCGAGGCGCGCTTTCATCGCCGCGAACTCCTTCGCCTCGTCCTTGAAGGCGGGGATGCCGACCGAAATATGGGTGAGGATCGCATAGCATTGCGGCGTGTCGGGCATCGTTATGGCCGAAACCTGCGCCAGACCCGTCACCACCCCGTCGCCGCCACTCGACACGTCGATGCTCGCATAGAGCGGCTGGCAGTCGTCGATCGCGGCGGCGACCGTCCGTTCGGCAGTCTTCTGATCCTGTCCGTCGCCGAGCAGCGCATATGTGAACGCCTCGAAATCCTGTTTATACATCGCGCGCACTTCGGTGTCGCTGGCGCCCGTTTCCGCCATGATCGCCCCGGCCAGGCGGCCAGCGAGCGTTTCGGCCTTCGCCGGCGTCAGGCCATAGCTGCGTTTCGACACGCCGCGTCCGACATCGTACATGACCGCGCTTGCGATCGTTGCGCAGCGGACTTCATGTTGGCGAACCTCGGGCAGAGCGGCCAGTTGCGCCGCCGCCATCGCCTCGTCGGCCGCTTCAGCGACCGTCGTCGCTGCCGTCGTCGCGCTATCGGGCGCGTCGCCCTGACCGCCGCCCATCAGCGCCAGCAAAATCCACCACATATCGGCCTCCCCCGCACTGCGACCCGGCCGCGATGCTGGGGAAATGGCACAGGCTTGGCAAGCGCCATTGTGGGCGCGGGGCAGCGCGGCTAAAGCAGCGCCGTGACCGCCTTCCCTTCCCGCATCGCCGCGTTCGCCGACCGCCGGCCGAAGCTCGCCGCGCTCGTCCTCGGCGCGTTCTCCGCAACCGGTTTCGCGCCGCTTCACCTGTGGCCGCTGACCTTGCTGGTCTTCGCGGGCTGGATGGCGCTCGTCGCGCGGAGCGGCCGCGGACGACAGGCTTTCGGGGTCGGCTGGGCGTTCGGCGTCGGGCATTTCACGATCGGCCTGAACTGGATCGCGACCGCCTTCACCTATCAGGCGGCGATGCCTGCCTGGCTCGGCTGGATCGCGGTCCTGCTGTTGGCGCTCTATCTTGCCGTCTATCCGGCGCTGGCCGCCTGGGGGGCCTGGATGGTGCGCCGCTGGGGCGGCACGGGCGCGGAAACGGGCCTGACCATATCCTTCCTCCTGGCCTTCGGTTCGCTGTGGATCCTGACCGAATGGCTGCGAAGCTGGGTTTTCACGGGTTTTGCATGGAACCCGCTTGCGGCGATCGGTCCCGCCTTTGCCGAGCCCGCACACTGGATCGGCACCTATGGGCAATCGGGGCTGCTCGTCGTCGCAAGCGCAGCGACGTTGCTCTTCCTCCAGCGCCGGTGGCGCGACGCCGGCCTGGTCGGCATTCCGGTCAAGATCGCGATCGTCGCGGCGCTGCTCACCGGGGCCGGCCCGGGCATGAAAGCCGCGCCCATTCCGATCACCGTCGTCCAGCCCAACGTCGGGCAGCAGGACAAGTGGGAGGGCAGCAAGGCCGACGCCAATTTCGCCAAGCTCGCGCGGCTGACCGCGCCCAAAAACGATGCGCCGCGCCTGATCCTGTGGCCCGAAGCCGCGGTGCCCGATTATCTCGAGACGGGCTATCCGGCGCCCTATTACGACCGCTCGCCCGCCGAGGCGCGTGCACGGCTGATCGCGTTGATGAACCCCCGCGACCTGATGCTGCTCGGCGCGCTGAAACTGGAACTCGACCAGACCGGCGACGTCGTCGGCGCGCGCAACGCGGTGATGACCGTGCATGCCGACGGCAGCCTGGGCCCGCGGTACGACAAATCGCACCTCGTCCCCTATGGCGAATATCTGCCGATGCGGCCGATCCTGTCGGCGATCGGCCTGTCGCGGCTCGCGCCCGGCGACATCGACTTCTGGCCCGGCCGCGGGCCGCACACGCTCGACCTCGGCCGGTTCGGCAAGGCGGGGCTGCAAATCTGTTACGAGATCATCTTTTCGGGGCAGGTGGTCGACAGCGATCATCGCCCCGACTTCATCTTCAACCCCTCGAACGACGCCTGGTTCGGCGGCTGGGGCCCGCCGCAGCATCTGGCGCAGGCGCGGCTGCGCGCGATCGAGGAAGGCCTGCCCGTCATCCGCGCGACCCCGACGGGGATCAGCGCGATCATCGACGCCGACGGGCGGATTCTCGCGTCGCTGCCGATGCACGTGGCCGGACGGATCGACACCGTCGTTCCACAGGCGCACGCGCCGACGCTGTTTGCGCGCTATGGCAACATTCTGCCGGTCGGGTTTGCGCTGCTGCTGCTCGTGCTGGCCATTGCGTTTCGGCAGCGCGGACGCTAACAGCACCAACACATAAAGCTTCCTTTATATTCGATCCCAAAAGAAGGCCCCCATGCGCAACAGCTTCCTTTTCACGTCCGAAAGCGTTTCCGAAGGTCATCCCGACAAGGTCGCCGACCAGATTTCCGATTCGATCGTCGATCTGTTCCTGTCGAAGGACCCCGAGGCGCGCGTCGCATGCGAAACGCTGACGACGACGCAGCTTGTCGTCCTGGCAGGCGAAATCCGCGGCAAGGGCATCATGGACGAGGACGGCAATTGGGCCCCCGGTGTTCCCGAGGAAGTCGAAGCCGCGGTGCGCAACACCGTGCGCGAGATCGGGTATGAACAATCGGGCTTCCACTGGAAGACCTTCCGCTTCGAGAATAACCTGCATCCGCAGTCGGCGCACATCGCGCAGGGCGTCGACGCCGGTGAAAACAAGGATGAGGGCGCAGGCGACCAGGGCATCATGTTTGGTTATGCTTCGGACGAGACCCCCGACCTGATGCCCGCGACGCTCGATTACAGCCACAAGATCCTCGAGCGGATGGCCGCCGACCGCAAGGCCGGCACCGCGCCCTTCCTCGAGCCCGACGCCAAGAGCCAGGTCACGCTGCGCTATGCCAACGAGCGCCCGGTCGAGGCGACCGCGATCGTCGTGTCGACCCAGCATGCCAAGGATTATTTCTGGCATAACGGCGACGGCGACGAGGCGAAGTATAACGAGCTGCGCAAATATGTCCTCGGCGTCATCGCCGACGTGCTGCCGGCCGAGCTTCTGACCGCCAACACCGTCTATCACATCAACCCCACGGGTTGCTTCGAGATCGGCGGCCCCGACGGCGACGCCGGCCTGACCGGCCGCAAGATCATCGTCGACACCTATGGCGGCGCGAGCCCGCACGGCGGCGGCGCCTTCAGCGGCAAGGACCCGACCAAGGTCGACCGTTCGGCGGCCTATGTCACACGTTACCTCGCCAAGAATATCGTCGCCGCGGGCCTCGCCCGCCGCTGCACGATCCAGCTGAGCTATGCGATCGGCGTGGCCGAGCCGCTGTCGATCTATGTCGACCTGCACGGCACCGGCACCGTCGACGAAGGCAAGATCGAGGCGGTGATCCCGCAGCTCGTGCGCCTGACGCCGAAAGGCATCCGCACGCACCTCGGACTCAACAAGCCGATCTACAAGCAGACCGCGGCTTACGGCCATTTCGGCCGCACGGCGGAAGGCGACAGCTTTCCGTGGGAGCGCACCGACCTGGTCGACCGACTGAAGGCGGCGCTGGCGAATTGAGCGCGTCGCTGCCGCTCCATGCCAATCTGACGACGGAGCGGCCGACCTTCGTCACGCATCTCGAGTGCGGGCTGACTGGCGAACGCTATGGCGCCGACACGCTGCACGGCCTGTCGAACGCCGGGCGCCCGCTGCTCGTCCGCTATGATCTGGCGGGCGTCGGGGCGGCGCTCGACCAGGCGACGCTCGCCGCGCGCCCGCGCGACCTGTGGCGCTGGCGCGAACTGCTGCCCGTCCGGCAGACCCGCAACATCATCAGCCTCGGCGAAACCGACACGCCGGTCATCGCGCTCGACAAGGTTGCAGCAGCCGCGGGCGCCGCGCGCGGCAGCCTGCTCGTCAAGGACGAAGGCCGCCTGCCGACCGGATCGTTCAAGGCGCGCGGGCTGGTGATGGCGATCAGCATGGCGAAGGAGCTGGGCGTCACCAGTATCGCGATGCCGACCAACGGCAATGCCGGCGCCGCGGCGGCCGCCTATGCGACGCAGGCGGGGATCGAGGCCATCATCTTTTGCCCCGACGACACGCCCGAGATCAATGTGCGCGAGATCGCGGCGCAGGGTGCGCGCGTCTATCGCGTCAACGGGCTGATCGACGATTGCGGCAAGCTGGTGCGCGAAGGCGCGGCGGCAAACGGCTGGTTCGACCTGTCGACCTTGAAGGAACCGTATCGGATCGAGGGCAAGAAGACGATGGGGCTGGAACTGGCCGAACAGTTCGGCTGGGACCTGCCCGACGTCATCTTCTATCCCACCGGCGGCGGCACCGGCCTGATCGGAATGTGGAAGGCCTTTGCCGAAATGCAGGCGCTGGGCTGGATCGGCGCGAAACGGCCGCGGATGATCGC
The DNA here is from genome assembly GCF_965227415.1 of Sphingopyxis sp. Lineage (GTDB taxonomy): Bacteria > Pseudomonadota > Alphaproteobacteria > Sphingomonadales > Sphingomonadaceae > Sphingopyxis. The sequence goes on from NZ_OZ245749.1 coordinate 1,945,504, forward strand.
GGTGCAGGCCGACGGCTGCGCGCCGATGGTGCGCGCGTGGCAAGCGGGCGAGCGTCATGCAACACGCTGGGAAGATGCGCACACCATCGCGGCGGGCATCCGCGTTCCGCAAGCGGTCGGCGATTTCCTGATCCTCGACGCAGTGCGCGAATCGAACGGCCGCGCGGTCGCGGTGAGCGACGCGGCGATCGCCCGCGCCGTCGACGATGCGGCGCGTAGCGATGGCCTGCTGCTCTGTCCCGAAGGCGGCGCGACACTCGCGGCCTGGCGACAGGCGCGCAGCGAAGGCTGGGTCGGCGGCGACGAGACCGCGCTGCTGTTCAACTGCGCCACCGGCCTCAAATATCCGCTGCCCGACGCGTCGCAGACGCTCGACCGACACGCCGCGATCGACTTCACCACGCTCTGACCGCGCTTGCCGCCCGGCAGTCGCGGCGCTAGGGCGCGCGGCATGACTGCGTACAAGCCCGGCGACCCCACGACGATCAACCGCCTTTATGGCCGCTCCAAGGGCAAACCCTTGCGCGCCGGCCAGCAGGATCTGGTCGATACTTTGCTCCCCCAGATCGCAGTTCCGGTCGATGGCGAGGTGACTGCGGATCGGCTGTTCGGCGATGCACGTCCGCTGCATTTCGAGATCGGCTTTGGCGGCGGCGAGCATATGGCGGGACGCGCCGATATGCTTCCCGATCATGGCTTTATCGGCGCCGAGCCGTTCCTGAACGGCGTCGCGCAGGCGCTGGTCCATGTCGGCGGCGATCATGGCGAACGCCTGCCGATCGGCAATGTCCGCATCCATCATGGCGATGCGCTGGAGGTGCTGCGCCGCGTTCCCGACGGGGCGCTGAGCTTTGCCTATCTCCTCCATCCCGATCCCTGGCCGAAGGCGCGCCACGCCAAGCGGCGGATGATGAACGACGGCCCGGTCGATCTGATCGCGGCGAAGCTGAAAACAGGCGGCGAGTTCCGCTTCGGCACCGACCATCCGGTCTATCTGGCGCACGCACTGATGGTGATGCGCCGCCACCGCCATCAGTTCGAATGGCTGGCGAAGGACGCCCAGGATTTCCTGGTCCGTCCCGGCGGCTGGCCCGAAACGCGCTATGAAGCCAAGGCGCGGGCGCAAGGTCACGAGGTCTGGTATTTTCGCTGGAGGCGTATATAGGAGTGCTATAGGGTTGAAAAGGCTAGTTTTTTATAGCCACTCCCTATGCTATCTTTTCCCCAATTACGCGGCAATTTCCGCCACGGTGATTGCCGGGTGATTGCTGGAAACGCCGTATTGGGAGACCAATTTATGGCAAGCGGAAAGATCACAAAACGGTCGGTCGATGCTCTCATTTCGAGCGGGCAACATGACATTCTTTGGGATGATAGCATAAAGGGTTTTGGCGCAAAGCGAACCAAAGCTGGCGCCGTGTCTTACGTGTTGCAATTCCGAATGGGCGGTCGCGAATCTAAGACGCGTCGCTACACGATAGGCAGCCATGGCTCGCCATGGACGCCAGCCACCGCCAGAGCCGAAGCGGAGCGACTGGCTATTCTGATCGCCCAGGGAATCGATCCAGGCGAAGCAGAGCGGCAACGACGGCGAGAGTCGGTCGATCTAGCCTTCGATAATTACTCTGATCGCTTCGCTGAGGCCTGCGTTGGAGAAGGCTGGAGGCGCCTCGTCAAGCGCAGCCTCGAGCTGCATGTAAAGCCGGTCTTGGGATCAAAGCCCCTTCCCAATCTTACGCGAATCGACATCGTTGCCGTCTTCGACCGCATGCCGCGCGCGCAGATCGCAAATATCCGTAACGTCTTCGCTGTTTTGCGCCGCCTTTTGCGCTGGGCCGTCAGCCGGGGAGATATCGATCGGAGTCCGATGGAAGGCATGGAAACCCCGCCCCCGGTCAAACCTCGCGATCGCTGGCTTTCAGACGAGGAGCTTGGCCGCATCTGGATGGCGGCGCCAAACACGCATTCCTGTTTCGGACCCATCATCCGCCTTCTGATCGTCACCGGTCAGCGACGAGAGGAGGTTTCGTCGCTGCGTTGGGAGGAACTCAACCGTAAAGATCTCCTATGGACCCTGCCCGGCGAACGGGCAAAGAATGGCGAGCCCAACCGAATTCCGCTCAACGAACTTGCAGTTGCGATCCTCGACGAGGTTGCCGGGTCGGCTATCTGGCCGCGTAGCGGCAGGATGTTCACGACCTCCAGGGGCGGAAGGTTCACCGGATATAGCAAAGGCAAGATCAAGCTCGACCTGCTTATGTCGCAAGACGGCCGCGAACCGTTACCGGACTGGCGACTGCATGACTTGAGACGAACTCTTGCAACCGGGTTTCAACGGCTAGGCGTTCGATTTGAAGTGACCGAAGCTGTGCTCAATCACGTCGGAGGTTCCCGCGCGGGCGTCGCCGGTATCTACCAGCGCCACGACTGGAAGGACGAGAAGCGCGAAGCAATGAAGAGTTGGAACGATCATCTGGCGGCGATCATTCGTTTGGCGAATATGGCGCGTGATCGCGCATGGTAAGCGCTTATAAAAAGACTTGCTGTCCACGATCGATTGCGCCGAACAAAATATGCAGAGTGAATCTGTCGATTTCCGTTGCGAACAGCTCTTGCAGCCGGATCCGTTCGCCAACGACTGACTCTTGCGTTCTTGCTGAATCAAGGGGGATATTCGCGGCGTGCGTAGCAGCGCCAAAGTTGGAGACAATTCGAGTGAACAAGAAGGATGAAATTTACGATCTTCTCGTTAGCCGAATGGTTGGCGCGCAATATAATTTTGGCCAGCGGCTGTCGGTCAAGGATCTTGTGAGCGATACCGGAGCGAGCCGCCAGCCGATCATGGCCGCGCTCAACCGTTTGAGTTCGGAAGGATTTGTTCGCATAATTCCGCAGGTCGGTTGCGAGGTGATAAATCCAAGCTATGACCAGATCGCAGATTTCTATATCATGTTTGAAAGGCTCGAGGGACTGCTGACGGAACTGGCGGCAGCGCGTCGGACCGATTCGCAAACGCGCGATTTGCGCGCGCTGCAAGCACGTATTCTCACGATCGACTTTGACGAGCCGCGCAGCGCGGTAATTTATTGCGAACTCAACCGTGCCTTCCATCAGCTCATCCACGATATGGCTCAGTCGCCCTTTCTCGACGCGCGGCAGAACAGCAATTTTGACATGTCTGATTTCTTCATCAACCAAGCCGGTGGTTTCAATCATTTCATGGCCGATACCGCACGTGAACATGATGAAATCATTGAGGCGATCGCTTCCAAATCTCCTGCCCGCGCGCGCGGGCTGGCAGAATCACACATCGGTGTCCGCCGTCAGGGCCAATGGCACAGATTTGAGGTTGTGATTTAAGGAGGATTTGGGCTTCGTCGTAGTGACGAAGGAACGAAGATGAAGCCCAAATCCTCCTTAAAAAAATCGCCGCCCAAGGCTCCCGCGGAGCGGGTGGTGAAGGACATCCGGCGTGCGACACGTCGGCACTTCTCGGCCGAAGACAAGATCCGGATCGTGCTGGAAGGCTTGCGCGGCGAGGACAGCATTGCCGAGCTGTGCCGCAAGGAAGGGATCGCCCAGAGCCTGTATTACACCTGGTCGAAGGAGTTCATGGAGGCCGGCAAGCGGCGCCTCGCCGGAGACACAGCCCGCGCTGCGACCACCGGCGAAGTGCATGACCTGCGCCGCGAGGCCCGAGCCCTGAAGGAATGCGTTGCCGACCTGACCTTGGAAAACCGCCTGCTCAAAAAAAGCATGATCGCGGATGGGGGCGACGACGAATGAGGTATCCGGCATCCGAGAAGCTCGAGATCATCCGGATCGTCGAACAGTCGCACCTGCCGACCAGGCACACGCTGGACCAACTGGGCATTGCCCGCCGGACGTTCTACCGCTGGTATGATCGCTTCCTCGAAGGCGGGCCGGAGGCGCTGGAAGATAGACCATCGGCGCCGAGCCGTGTGTGGAACCGCATCGGCGATGATATCCAGGACCAGATCGTCGAGATGGCGCTGGATTACAGCGAACTGTCACCGCGCGAACTGGCGGTGCGCTTCACCGACGAGAAGCGCTACTTCGTGTCGGAAGCCACGGTTTACCGGCTGTTGAAGGCCCATGATCTGATCACCAGCCCGGCCTATATCGTGATCAAGGCCGCCGATCAGTTCCACACCAAGACCACGCGGGTGAACGAAATGTGGCAGACCGACTTCACCTACTTCAAGATCATCGGGTGGGGCTGGATGTACCTGTCGACCGTGCTCGACGACTTCTCGCGCTACATCATCGCCTGGAAGCTGTGCACCAACATGCGGGCCGAGGATGTCACCGACACGCTGGACCTCGCGCTCGAGGCCTCGGGTTGCGACAGCGCAACGGTGCATCCCCAGACTCAGGGCAAGATCGAGCGCTGGCATCAGACCCTCAAGAATCGCATCCTGCTCGAAAATTACTTCCTGCCCGGTGACCTTGAGGCCCAGATCGAAGCGTTCGTCGAGCATTATAACCACCGACGTTACCACGAGAGCCTGAACAACGTGACGCCCGCCGACGCCTACTTCGGCAGGGCCGATGCCATCATCAAACAGCGCGAAAGGATCAAGCGGAAGACCATCGAACATCGGCGCTTGCTGCACCGCAAGATCGCCGCTTAATATCAACCCCAGGACGAGGCCCGCACTCCGCTAATTTACGCCGCGAGTTGTACCAAATGTTCTGACGACGGACACGGATGGAATAGTCTCGCCGCGAATGCGCCGGGGAACGCCTGCGGCCGCGCGCAAGAAGCTCGTGGCGAACCGGGTCTCGAAACCGGCCTTTGCGATCGGCGAGCCGATTTCATCAACGAGCGTGTCGGCAAATTGCGATGCGTCACGCTCCATGAGAGCCGAAGCCTTTATCATCCATCCCTCGCGCGCGGCTGCGGAAAGGTCGCGGTTCCGGCGATAGGCCGTGTCGGCCGCCTCAACTGCTCGATCGACGTCGGCCGGAGTCCCGGCAGCCGCCCGGGAATAGAGACTGTCGTCAATCGGGTTCAGGCTTTCGAAATAAGCGCCGTCGCCAGGGGCAACCGGTGACCCGCCGATCCAGTGGTCAAGCCCCCTCACTTCGTCCTTACGCATCATGAATCTCCTGGGAGCGTGGGTCGCGTGGCATCAGGGACGCGCCGACTTCGGCCATATGCCCTGCTTTCCGGGCGAAAGAATGCCGTTGGGATCGAGAGCGTCCTTCAGGCGGTGATGGAGATCCCAAAGCGCCCCGTCGTTGTAACGATAGGTTCCAGCAATCTGGTCCATGAAGGCGAGATGAGTACGATATTCGCCGAACCCCGCCGCCGCGGCCTCATCCACCAGGAGACTGAAGAGATCGTGGGCGCTCTTGCGCATCGTTTCATCGGCCCGATTGTACATGATCATCAAAATGTGATGCATGTCCCGCCAGCCGACCAGAAACTCCCCGATGTAGTCGAAGCCGAATTCGTGGCAGCGTTTCTTGATCAGATTATATTGAGCCAAGGCTTCCGCCCCGTCGGGCGCGGAAATCGGGGAAAAGTTGACGTGTCCCCCTCCGCCGATCCAGTTCATGATGCTGAACTCGGTCATATTGGGTTCGCCGCGCATGAGCTTAACGCGATAATCCCACGCAGGATCATTCTCGCGCGCGAAGTGGAACTTGGCGCCCGGAATGTTGCTGAATGCCTCCTCGATCAATTTCCAATTATTCTCGATCATGGGCGGTGGTCCGTAGAGGGCGCCGTAATAATTCCACATCCCGAGATTGAGGTCCGCGGCGATCTTCGTCCGGATCGACGGCGGGAGCGGCCCCTTGCCGTCATAATAATGTCGCCGCGTGGTCTTCGCCGAGGCCTCCCACAATAGGTCGACCGCGACCGCTGCGTTAGGGATCACCTGATTCACCTTGAGCGGGCGCGTGATCTCGAAAATCTGCTCGAGATCCTCTTCGCGTGGAAAGGTGATCATGAACGGCTTGTAACCGGGCGGCTCCGGCATCAGCCAGATGCCGAGTTTGGTGACGACGCCGAAATTCGACTGGGTGAACATGCCATCGAACTGCGGTCCGAGCCCATGTTTGCTGATCTGCCAATGCTTGCTGTTAGAGATGCCTCCCTGGCCCGTGCGAACGACCTGGCCATCGGCAAGCACAACTTCCATCCCGCATTGCATAATGAAGTGATCGCCATAGGGCGTGTAGCCGGCGCCATGCTCGAGCGCGTTCCCCATGACGCCGCCCCAGGCGGGCGCTGCCGGATCGATCCACAATTTGCTGCCGATCCGCTGCAGGTGGCGATAAAGCTGCATGTAGGAAACGCCCGGCTCGACCAGCGCATATCCATATTTTTCGTTGACTTCGATGATCCGGTTCATCCGTTTCAGATCGAGGACAAGATATCCGGATTTGCGGGGTGCCGGCCCGCCATATGCGAAGTTCCGTCCAGTCCCGATGGTCCAGATCGGCAATCGGAAGCTGTTGGCGATGGCAAGGATCCGCTGCACCTGTTCGACGCTTTCCGGAGCGACGGCGGCAGAAGGAAGCAGAGTGCCATCGGCAAGCGGCGAATACGCGTCGCGGTAAGTCGACAGCGGAAGCTCGTCGACGAAAACCCAGGTTTTGCCGACGACGCCTGCGAGTTCATCGAGGGCCCGTGAAAAGTCGGCCGCCGCAATTCCCTCGGGCAGCGGCGGCCTCACCGCGTTTCTCCGGCAAGCCGAAAGGCCCAGGTCACAAGTAGGCCGGGGCTATTCGAGGCGAGTGCACATTCCCCCGAAATGCACGCGGCCCGGCGCGGTGATGATTTGTGGCCGTCCAGCTCATCGCGAACTTTCTGCGCAACGACGGCGGGCCAAGTATATTGCGGGAGCGCGCCCAAGCCGGGGGCGGCGCCGATGCGGTGTGTCCAGCGGCCCGCCTCATAGGAATGTTCCCATCGAAGCAAAGGCTCCGCTCCACTCTCGATGAGCAACTGGGCCGCAATCATTGCAGCGGGGTCGGAGGTCAGGCCTGCAATCACCTGCGCGCCGCGGGGCCAGTCGCCAAGCAACTCATCCAGCCCGCTTCCGACATCCAGCGCGAGAGACTTTTTCGAAGACGATATGAGGGACGCGGCAAAACGCTCGCTTTCCTCAACCCTTGGCTGGCTGACGACGAGAACGGCCTCTTCGTCCGCCGCACTTCCTGACCGGAAGCGGGAGGCTCCAACCAGACCCGCGCAAAAAACCCCGGCGCCCAATAGCTCCCGGCGCATCAGCACTGCCGCCATCAAATTGTCCTTTCCGATTTATCCGCCTGCGCCAGAGGCATCACTTCTGCGCCCTTCAGTCCGGTCCATCGGCGATCGGCGGCCCGATGGATGCCGAACTGGTCGAGGACCCGGATGCAGCTATGGTCGACGATTTCGTCGATCGACGATGGCCGAGCGTAGAACGCCGGGACGGGTGGGAAAATTATCGCCCCCATTTCGGTACAGGCTGCCATGTTTCGAAGATGGGCAAGGTTCAGGGGCGTCTCTCGCACCATGAGCGTTAATGGACGACGCTCCTTGAGCATGACGTCGGCAGCTCGGGTGATCAGATTGTCGGAGAGCCCATTGGCGATCGCCGCAAGGGTGCGCATGGAGCAGGGCGCGACAATCATGCCGTCACAGAGAAACGATCCGCTCGCGATACTGGCGCCGACATTCCGTATGTTATGAACCACGTCCCTGCCGCCATATTCGCAATTCGTTAGTCGTCAGTGCTGGCGATTTGGTGCAGAGGGGGCAGAACGGCGGCGGTGCGCCGCCGCAAACGCGAGCGGCGCCAATTGGGGAAATCGGCTTGCTGACGATGAATGGCGTCGGCCATTTCAAATCTTTCAATGCTTCTATCGAGGAGGCATGTCTTCCGATCCGCTTTCGAGATTGCCTGACATTTTCGTCAGCAATGCGCGGACCGCGCGTATTTCACTCGGTGAAATCATATGGAGCAGCCGCGCGTAGATCATGTCGGCTTCGGCGCGCAGCTGGGGCAGGATTTCGATCGCTCGGGGTAAGAGATGAAGCTCCCAGACGCGCCGGTCGCCCTTGGCAGCGCGCCGTTCCGCGAGCGTCATTCTTTCCAGCTGGTCGACAACATGGCCAACGCTGGCACGCTCCAGTTCGAGCATTTGGCGAGATCGGTCTGGGTAATGCCCGGGGTCCGATAAATATAGACGAGCGCGCGCCACTGGGTTCGGGTCAATCCGAAGCGCGCCATTGAGGCGTCGAACAAGCGGCGAAGTTTGCGTGGCACTTCTTCGATGACAAAGACAAACTCGTCTGAGTCCGTCAGAAGACTTTTCCCGAGAGAAGCATCGCTGGTGCTGCGAAAGTCGACCATCGGCTGAAACTGTAAAGCCACTATCGGCATATGAACATGCTTTACTGTAAGATATGATACAGTATGATGCCTGAATGTATGATCGGACGATCACGCTTGCGGGAAAAGCGGGCCATGCAATCGCGGCGTCGATCGATGGACCGGAACTGGGCTTTCCGGTGATTTTGGCGCACGGCGGCGGCCAGACCCGCCGGGCGTGGAAGTCGGTGACCCGTCAACTCGCGAGCCACGGTTTTCGGACGATCGCCGTCGATATGCGCGGGCACGGCGAGAGCGCTTGGGCCAGTGATGGGGCTTATGACATTTCCGATTTCGCGGCCGATCTCGTTGAGATCGCTGCGGCGATGCGAAGAAAGCCGGCGATGATCGGCGCATCGCTTGGGGGGCTGGCTGGGATCATTGCGGAGGGAAACCGCGCACCGGGGAGTTTTGGATCGCTTACCTTGGTCGACGTCACGCCGCAGATGGAACCGAGCGGCGTTGCCCGCGTGGTCGGTTTCATGGCGGCCCATGCGCGCGAAGGGTTTGCGTCGGTGGAGGAGGCCGCTGAGGTCATTTCCGACTATCTGCCCCATCGGCCTAGCCGGAAGGCCTCGCCTGGGCTCGCCCACTATCTGCGCCGCAAGGACGATGGGCGCTTCTATTGGCATTGGGACCCGACCTTCATCGAAGGAGTTACGCGGCAAGGCGGTGTCTCAAGCGACAATGGCCGCAGCGAACTGAGCGCCGCCGCTGCCAGTTTAGCCTTGCCTGTGCATCTGATCCGCGGTGGGTCGAGCGACCTAGTTTCGCTGGAAGCCGTCAAGCATTTCCGAAGATTGGTCCCGCATATGGCATATAGCGACATCGCGAATGCGACCCATATGGTGGTGGGCGACGAGAATGACGCGTTTGGCAAGTCAATTGTGGAGTTTTTGCTCAGCACCCATGAAATGGAGATGAAGTCATGAACGCCCCACGGGTCGCCCCTGGGCTTGAGGAACTGGGGGAGCTGCTGTTGCTTGCGCCTTTCCACCGCTGGCTCGGGCTCAGGATCGCCGAGGTCGGCACCGACGAGTTGGTGATCTCAATGCCCTGGCGAGACGAAATAATCTCAAATCCGACGGTCGGCGCAGCGCATGGTGGCATTTTATCGGCGCTGATCGATCTTACCGGCCTTTACACGGTCATTGCCATGGGAGGGTCTGCGCGGGCTACGGCAAACTTGCACGTCGATTTTCACCGACCGGCCTTGCCAGGGCTGATGCGGGCGATCGGCAGGCCGGTCAAACTGGGTCGGCAGATAAGCATAGCCGGGACGCGGATTGTGTCTGCAGACGGAACCTTGATAGCGAGTGGTAGAGGTGCTTACGTCGCCTGACCATCGCGCAAGAGTCGTGGCACTTCTCGCAGCCATCGTGCTGGTGCGGTCCTGCCTCGGCGACCTTTTGATCATCGCTGATCGGCTGCGGCGAGTTATCGAGCGGAACTAAGTCTTAGGGCATAGTTGCGGCACCGCGTTTGGCGCTGTCATGCGTCGCGCCGAACGCTCGAGCAAGATGCGCAGGGCGAGATGGTCCGCCTTCGGTTCTACTTGCTCTACTCGCGTTCGTATTGAACCGCTCCATGATCGAGAAAGCGGTCCTTCATGCCCTTCGAAAGCCGGCTGTCAGCACAACCACGCGGTGTCCAGCCCCCTCCGTTGAGCCAGACCGCTACCTCACGGCGCGGCCTGGCCCAGGCACCATAGGCGAAGTTTTGCCGATCAGGTCAGGGCGCCGGAGTGCGGTTCGCAATCGCATCCTCGATCAGATCCTGCATGACCTGCTCAAGCTCGACGCCCTTGCGGTCGCCTCCGCTCGATATTTCGGTCGCGATCAGGGCATAATAGCCGGTCTCGCGATCGATCCAGCCGGTCCAGCCATAGGCGCCGGGCGAAGAGTTGATCTTCGACGTCGCGCACGCCGAGGGCGTGTCGCATTCGACGAAGGAGCCGAGCGCATATTCCCAGTTCACTGTGCTCGCCGGAACGAAAACACGCGGCAGTCCGATCGTGCGCGGCTGCGTGAAGGCCGTCATGTTGGTGATGAAGCTGCCGCCGAGGAACGCGCGCAGCAGTTTCGCATAGTCGCGCGGCGTGGAGAAGGCGCCGCCGGCCACCCACGGATTGGTTGGGACGGTCGCGGGGGGGTGGGGATCGTACCACGTGGTGCTTGACATCCCGAGCGGGATGGTGACGTGCTGCGCAAACAGTTCGTGGAAGTTCCGCTCGCGTGCTGGCGACGTTCCTGGTTCTATGCTTGTATCCTTGGCCTCCAAATACGCCCCTGCGACCTGAATGCCGTGAGGACCGTAGCTATATTGAGCACCAGGCGCATTGCCCGGGCGCAGGATGTCGTAGCGCAGGTCGTGGATGCTCTTGGCGCAGTTATAGAGACCAAAAGTCGGGAGAAGCTGGCAGCCGCCGACGAGCGGGCTCGCATTAAAGCCCGATGTCATCGACAGCGTATGCTTGAGTTTGACATCCTTCTTCGTTCCGCTCGTCGTCCAGAAGGCGAGTGGTGGCCGCATCGGATCGTCGAGCGTGGCAATGCCCGCCTGCACCATGCGCATGCCGAGCGCGCCAGCAAACCATTTGGAAGCCGAGGCGAGCGGTGTCACCCGGTCGATGCCAAAACTGCCCTTGTCGAATTCGAAAAGATAAGTGGGATCGGACGCGTTCCCGACAATGAAATAGCCACTAGCGACTTCGGTGTCAGCGACGATCGCGGCCTTCAGCGCTGTCCAGTCATAGGTGTAACCGCCGACGGTCGATGTGAGGCTTGCGGTCGCGAGCGCCGACGCAGCGGATGCCGTCGCCTTGGCGGCGGACGGCGCGGGTGGCAGTTGGACCATCGGACGCGTTTCGCCGCCGTCGCTGCTCCCGAAGCCACTTTGCGCCGCAAAAACCGCTACGCCGACCAATGCGGCGCCGGCGGCAAGCCATATCGATTTCCGTCGTCCAGACATTTTATCTCTCCCAGCTTCGTTGCACGTTTCGAAACGGTGGGCCTGTTTGGCCGAGCGGGCTAAGGCCTGGGTTGGCCTGCCGCGAAATGGATTTTCAGCAGGTGGTCGAGTTGCGCCTTGCGAAAACCGGCGACGACGGCTGACCGGGGCGCGAGATGTGCGAGACGGTCGTCAGTCGGCTGGTACCGGGGCCAGTCAGGCACCAGCGCGCAGTCGGGTACGCCATTCTTCGCGAAAGCGACCCAGCAGGCGGACACGCCTTCGCCGAAGCGGCGATCCTCGTCGTCGACGGGGCCGGCGAGCGAAGCGAAATAGCCCAGCGTCCCGAAAATATAGGGAATTTCGGAGCCATGCCCGGCGCCCTTCGCCCGATCGCGGCGCGCTGCTGCAACATAGTCGAAATGATAGAGGTAGGACGGCGCGCCGGCGGACGTCCGCGCCGCGAGCCATCGCGACGGTGCGACGAACCAGGCGTCGCCCAGTATTTGGCGGGCCAGTTCGTCATCGGCGAGCCCGGTGCCATAGGCGGCGCGGCCCGCCGCCTGGTCGGGCCCGAGATAGGTGAGCGCGGCCGCCGGCGGCACGCCCATGGCGAGGATTACGCTGGCTTCGTTGCTGTTAGCGCCGACGAGGAGCGGCACGTCGATCGGCTCACTGCGCGCAAAAACGCGCCATGGCGCTTCGCGCACCAGCTCGCCGTCGAGAATGGGGCCGACCATCGCGCCCGGCGTCCGGACATCGCCGGCCGCGACGAGCGCGTCGGCCGAAAGCGCCCGGAGCGCGTCGATCGTCGCCGAAGGCGGCGCGCCGGCGCGAGCCGCCAATGCCGTGCCTAGCGCTTCCTGCTCGATAAGCGGGCGCGGGTCGAGTAGGCCGACGCCCGACTGTACGATGGCGCGCGCGAACAGGCCCTTGGCTTCGGAGTGGGCGAGGATCGTCGTCACGCCGATTGCCCCCGCGGACTCGCCGAACAAAGTGACCTTCCCCGGATCGCCACCAAAGGCTGCGATATTTTTCTGGACCCAGCGAAGGGCGGCCATCTGGTCCATGAGGCCATAATTGGCGAGCGCCTCGCGACGCGGCTTGGCTGCGCTCAGAGCCGGGTGGGCAAAATAGCCGAGTGCGCCGAGCCGGTAGTTGATCGTGACAAGAATGACCCCTTGCCTTGCGAAGGCTGTACCGTCGAAAGCCGGGAACGTACCCGACCCGATGACATGCGCACCGCCATGGATCCAGACCATGACGGGAAGTTTCCGCGCGCCGGCCGGGCGCCAGATATTGAGCTGTAGGCAGTCTTCGGATTGATCATCCGCTACTCCACCGGCGACGAGCGCAGGCCGCACCATCTGCGGGCAAGCGGGTCCGAACTTCGCGGCATTGCGAATACCCGCCCAGCGCGGCGGAGCCTGCGGCGCGCGCCAGCGGAGCGCGCCTACGGGAGGCGCAGCGAAGGGAATATCGAAAAAACGCTCGACTCCTGCCTCTGCAGCGCCCGTTAGTCGCCCCTGCGCCAGCGTCGCTTGCGGAGGGGCAACCGCCGCCGCGGCGGATGCTGAAGCGAGCAGCGTCGCGGCTCCAGCACATGCTGCCATGACCCATTGCCGCATTTCGCCGTCCCTTTCGTCTCGGCTGGCGGCCGCAGGCCGCGGGCAAGCATATCCCCTAGAAAGAAATGCGGCCCTCGACGCCTATCACCCGGGGTTGGCTGTAACGGTTGATCGTCGGCGCCTGGGCAACATAGTAGAGCTTGTCGAAGAGGTTGTTCGCGAAGGCGCTCACATTGACCTTTCCGAAGTCGACGCCGATGCGAAGATTGACGAGGACATAATTGTCGAGGTCGACCGACGTTGCGGTCAGCTCCTGCTTGCCACCCCATTGTCCGCTGACAAGCACATTGCTCGTCAAGGCAACGTCGCCGGTGACCGGATAGCGAAGATTGAGGTTCGCCGAGGCGAGCCAGTCGGGAACCTGCGCGAGATCGAGACCGTCGTATCGGCCCGTCTTGACCTTGCCGCCCTGCCGCGAGCCGCTGAGCGCGAGGCGGCCGTCGCCTTCTCCAAGGTCGAATCCGTGGCTATATTCTGCCTCGATACCCCAGCTCTTCGCATTACCGGCATTAGTGAGATAGGCGACCGCGGCGACCGGGCAGGCCGCGTTGGTCAGCGCGCATCCATCGTCGACCTGCGCGATCAGATCCTTGAGCTCGGTATAATATCCCGCGATTGCGAAATAGCCGCGCCGCACCGGGCTGCCCTTGATGCCGACCTCATAGGAGGTGCTGCTTTCGTTGCCGAACAGTACCTGTACCGGGCTCGGAGCGCGGGGATCGGACAGGCGCGTGTTGAAACCGCCGGCGCGGTAGCTGCTGCCGACCTTGCCATAGGCGAGAATATTTGGAGTAAGTTTGTACGAAAGCGTCGCATTGTAGGAGAGATTGTCGGCGCTGATGTTGTCGTCGATAATCCGCGATGACCCGCCTGTTGGCAGGCCTGTCGCGAGATCATAGAGCCGCGCGCTGATGCTCCGGCTGTCGCGTGTATAGCGGAGCTCGCCGGTCAAGTTGAGGCTGTCGGTGATATCGAAACCGAGCGAACCATAAGCCGCATAGCTTTCGAAATGGAGCCGGGCGGGGGCGATGTTGCCCGGAGAAGGATTGGCAAGCGTCGGCGTGCGCGTCGTCGTCACGGAGAAATCGCTGTCGAGCAGCAGCATCTCGGCGCCCACGAGCCAGGTCAGACGGTCGCTCGCGCCCGTCACATGGATGTCCTGCGAGAAATTGTCGGTGGTGTCGACGACATAGGAGGCGCCGCTCGGGTCGAGCGGGGTTAGCGCCCCGATCTGACCTGCAGCGCGCGCGCGCGCAAGTTCGGCCGGGCTCACCGCGTCATTGTCAAGGTCATATTCCGAGTGGCGCTTGCGAAAGGATGTTGTCGAGGTGAGGTCGGCGCCGCCCAAGTCCACGCGGATAATCGCCTGCAGTCCATCGACATCCTGGCTGGCACGGGGCGCCGTGTTCCAGGGATAGCGGAAGCGATCCTGGGTATATCCCCCCGGGAAGCCTGGCGTGCCGGCGGGGATGGAAATCTGATAATGAACCGCCGGGGTCGTCAGCCGCTGGGTCTCGGCCATGATGATCGCGTCGACGGGTCCGCGTTTGAGACGGATCTGGCCGCGCAGACCATGACCCTTCTGTTGGTCGAAATAGACGTCGTTGTCCGGATTGTAGAAGAAGCCCTTGTCCTGCTCGACGAGATCGCCGCTGAGACGGATCGCAAGACCTTCGGCAAGCGGAACATTGATCGCGCCTTGCGTCTGGAAGCTGTTATTCTCGAAGCCGTAGCGCGCACTCGCCCAGCCTGAGAGATCGAATTCGGGCTCGGCCGAAATGATATTGATCGCGCCGCCGACCGCGTTGCGGCCATAGAGTGCGCCCTGTGTCCCCCGCAGCACCTCGACCCGGCCGATATCGAGGAGATCGAGGCGGGTGAAGTTTCGCCCGCCCACGGGACCACCGGCGATATAGGCACCGTTGCGATACAGGCCGACGCTGGGATCGCCATTGGTCGCGCGCGCGGTCGACGAGGCGCGGATCGAAATCTCGGAAGTGATCGATGAGCTGAGATTGTTGAACCTGACGCTCGGCTGGTCTGCTAGCAATTCGCCGCTGCCGCTTGCGCCGCCGCGATCGGTGAGTGAGGTGATATCGATGACAGAAGCGGCTGTAGGAACGTCGGCGAGCCGCTCCTCGCGGCGCCGCGCCGTCACGACGATCGCGCCGTCATCGTTCGCTTCCGCCGCGTCCGGAAGAGCTTCGGGCGGTCTGTCTTGCGCGAAAGCAGGCGGAGCGACGGCTACCCAAATTGCGGCCGTGCAGAAAAGAAGGTTCGCCCTGCGTCCCATGGTCACTCTCCCCATTTTATTATCGCAATTATTATCGATAATTTTGTGCAGAAAACGCGAGCGAGTCAAGCCGGAAAGCGCAATGTCATTGCAGGTGGGTCACGGGTTTAGGAGACGACGGCGCTCAGCAGGTCGCGGACGCCCCGCGCCGTAGCGGCAAGCGGGTCAGGTGTGACGGTAGATAAATCGTCGGTCACAGCGTGGTGATGACGGTGTGCGCCAAAGATGCCAGCATGACGTGTGTAGCCGGCCTTTATCACTTCCGAGAGTTCGCCCGCTGTGCCTTCCGCCGAAGGATAGGCCATTTCCAACCCTGGCTGGCCTTTGAATATCTCGCGCGCACGCGCAACGAATTCGGGCGATGTCATGAGAAAACGATAGGGATCGGCGCTCGGCAGCGGCAGCAAGCGCCCCGGCATTTCCTGATAGTCACGTGCTGCGGCATTGGCGCCGAGATGCAACCAGAAAGCCGTCTCGCTGGGGGCTGGACCAAACTTGTCGGCGATATGGCTCGCACCGAGATTCTCATATTCATGCCCGCTGTTGCACAGAAAGAGCAGGCTGTGCTGGGGAAACGCTCGGGGCATCCAGTCGGCGAGCGCGAGCCACATCGCGATGCCCGGCCCCCGCTCGCCGGCGCAATCGGTCCAGCCTGAACGCGGCGTCGAGACGACGAGCCAAGGGCGGCCGGAGCGAACGAGTCGCCCGATTATATTCTGAGCTGCCCGAGCCCCACCGCGCCCGCGCAGCGCTAATTTCGCCGCGGCACCGTGGCGCGCGGCTTCAATCACCGGGGCGGCGAGTCGCGGCGCGAGCAAGGCAAGTGGCTTTTCCGATACGGGATGACCGGCCGGGACATTGAGGAGCAAGGCCTCGCCCGTCGGCCCGGTCGTAATGAGAATGACCCCGCTCGCACCGCGCGCAAGCGCATCGGCGAGCGGCTCGCGCGCTGCACGATCTACGAGGCTCGACCAGCGGCGGAAAGGCAGGCGCACTACGGCGATCGCGCCGTCGAGGCGTTCAGGAATTTCTGCGAGGCGCAGCGGCGCAGCGAGTCCAGCCTCGCCGGTTTCGATGGCGAGCGGTTGTGCGACGAGCGGTATCGTGATGTCGCCGAGCCTGAGGTCGCAGCGCGAGGCCTCGAACCAAGGCACGTCAAACGTCTGGCGTTCGACTTCGAATCCGGCACTGGACAGCCGCTTCGCTGTCCAGTCGGCGGTCCAACGATCGCCCTCGCCGCCCGACTGCTTGTTGCCGGCCTCGGTATAGCTTTGGACGTCGGTGAAGAGGCGTTCGGAGCCGAACATGGTCAAATCCCGAGATACAGCGGCAGCGGAGTTAACCTGCAATGCGATCGGCGCCGCGAGGCCCGCCTTAAGCAACGTGCGGCGGTCGGTCGGGAGGCGGCTCATGTCACTTTTGCGCGGCGGCGGCTGGGCTTAGTCTTTGCGTGCCGGGCCTTATATTCCTCGAGTGCGCGCCCGAAACTATTCTGAGTAACGCCGATCAGATCGCGCGCCACCGCATCGGCGGCATCGCCATCGCGCGTGACGATATGGCGGCAAAGCGCGTCGTAGAGGATGGCCGATCGCTTCGCGGCGTCATTGCCATGCGTCTCGATATAGCTGTCGGTATAGACATTGTGCTGCCAGCGCGCGAGCAGCGCGACCCGGTCGAGGAGCTCCAGCGCGAGCGGCGCATTGCTCCGCTTGGCGATGAAGCGGCCGATGCGGTTCGAGACTTTGATATGCTCGAACGTATTTTCGGTGCGCTGGGTGACATCCTTATATTCGACCAGACGGTGCATCAGTTCGCGCCCGTCGCGATCCGTCATCTCGACCGCAGCCAGGCGGCAAACTACACCGAACAGGGATTTCCACAGCTCATAGACCTCGTTCGCGGCATGCTCGTCGATATCGATCACATAGGTTCCGCGCCACGGGACCACCTTCACGAGACCGATCCGCGCAAGATGACGGAATGCTTCGCGCACGGGCGCATGGCTCACCCCGAAGCGCGCGGCGATTTCGCGCTCGCGCAGCCACGATCCCGGCTGGATGCGCCATTCGACGATGTCGTCAGTCAAGAGACGCGCAATGACGCGGTCTTGAGTCGGTGCACTGTCGTCTTCGGTCTTCGTCGCGCCCATTTCTCTCCGTTCGGCTTTCCCTGCTACCGGCACCATCCTAATCGGACAGTGCACGCGAGCAATCGATGATTGCGAATGAAATTATTATCGATAATATCGAGAATGACAAGCACCAGAAAATGGGAGTCGGAACTTGAAGCGCACCATCCTCTTTTTCGCAGCAGCCGTTGCGGCACAGCCGGCCACGGCAGGCGAACCCGCTCCTCTTCCCGGCTGTGCCGCGGCGATCGCCTATTCCGAGGCAAACTCTGGCGTGGCGCTGCTGATCCTTGAGGATGGCGAGGTTCGATGCCGTTCTGCAGATATTGCGACACCGCAGGAACTCTGGTCGGGCACCAAGAGTCTTGTCGGGCTGATGGCGGCGGCGGCCGTACAGGACGGGCTTTTGACGCTCGACGAGCGGGCATCAGAGACGCTCGCTGAGTGGAAGGGCGACGCCGAAAAGGAACAGATCACGCTTCGCCAACTGCTGTCGATGACAGGTGGTCAGGCCTCAACCGTCGGGAGACCCCAAGGGTATTTGGACTCGGTCAAGGCACCGCTCGCGGCGGCACCGGGCGGGAAATTCCAGTATGGCCCTGCTCCGATGCAAGTCGTCGGCGAAATCATGCGCCGAAAGCTCGTCGCCAAAGGCGAGGACGGCAACCCTCGCCATTATATCGAGCGTCGCATTCTAATGCCGCTAGGCGTAACGGTCGGCGATTGGCGCAGCGGCCCCGATGGCGCACCGCTCATGCCGCAGGGCCTAGTGCTGGCCGCATCCGAGTGGGCGAAGATCGGCGAGTTCGTCCGCGGGGGCGGAAAGCTCGAAGGCAGGCCACTTGTCGACGAAGCGACATTCGGCGAGATGTTCCAGGGTAGCCAGGTCAATCCTGCCTACGGTCTCACTTGGTGGCTACCCCGTAGCACGCCGGCTGTCGATATTGTTACTCGGTCCACCGATATCACCAGTCATGCCGCCGAACTACCGGCGGATATGGTCGTCGCCGCCGGCGCGGGCGATCAACGCCTCTATATCATTCCGTCGCTTCGGCTTACGATCGTGAGGCAGGCGAAACTCGACATTGCCGCCTTAGCGGCGGGGAAAAAAGGTGATTGGTCCGATTGGCGGTTCCTGTCGCTGTTGCTGAAACCAGCGAGTGAATAATTTGAAACGCGGGCGAGAACATCTCGGGGGCGATCGAACCTAAGCCGTGCCGCTGCAATATGATCATTGAGAATTGCTGGCTGAATGCAATCGCGGCCCGTGGAGTTTGCCCATGGGCCAGCATGATGACGGTCATTGACAGCCAGCGCGGCGATCGGAACCGAGAGGCGGAACCGTGCGCGCGACGGCGCAGTGGGGCGAAGAAGGATGCAGCATGTTGCGGGGTTGATGCAGGACGCGCCGCTGCTGATCAGCGGAATATTGGAATATGCAGCGCGCGCGCACGGCAAGAGGGAGATCGTCTCGAAGGCTGTCGTGGAGCCGGTTTGGCGGTATGACTGGCACCGCTGCGATCAGCGTGCGCGTCAGGCTGCGCAGGCCCTTGGCGTCCTCGGGATTGCGACGGGCGACGGCGTCTCCTCGCTCGCCTGGAACACACCCACCGCCACCTCGAACTCTTCTATGCGGCGCCGGGCATGGGCGCCGTATTGCACACCGCCAACCCGCGTCTCAGCGACAAGCAGATCGCCTTCACTATCGCTCATGCAGGGAGCCGCATTCTCTTCTTCGAGCCCAATCTAGCCGAGCTCGTCGCACGGCTGCGTCCTCTCCTTCCGGGTATCGAGCGCTATGTCCTTCTCGCGGAGCGCGGAACGATCGCGCCAGATGTTGCCGACACGTTGAACTACGAAGCGTTGCTGGCAAGCGAGGACGGAGCCCTCACCTGGATGAGCTTCGATGAAAAGGCAGCCGCATTTCTTTGCTACACTTCGGGGACGACGGGCGACCCCAAGGGCGTCCTATACAGCCACCGCTCAATCGTTCTTCACGGGATGGCGGCCGGTCTAAGCAGTGCCTTCGGGTTCAGCGCTTTTGATGTCATCATGCCCTGCTCGTCCATGTATCATGCAACGGCATGGGGACTTCCCTTCACGGCAGCGATCAACGGCTGCAAGCTAGTGCTTCCTTGTGACAGGATGGACGGTGCCAGTCTTGCCGACCTGATCAACGAAGAGGGCGTCACCTTTTCGGGTGGTGTGCCGACGATCTGGACCTTGTACCTCGCTCATCTCGACACTACGGGGACGGGGGTCGGCAATCTCAAGCGCCTCGTGATTGGGGGCTCGGCCGTCCCGCGGGCGATGGCCGAGACATTCCGAGCCAAATATGGTGTCACTGTGCTGCAGCTCTGGGGCATGACCGAAACCAATCCGCTCGGCGTGATTTCGACGCCCTCCCCGCTCCTGATGGCCGAAGGCGAGGATTTCGCGAACGACCTCCTGCTGACGAAGCAGGGTCGCGTGCAATTTAGCATCGAACTGCGCATTATTGACGATGACGGCACGCCGCTTCCTTGGGACGGTGAGCAGGCGGGTGCGCTCCAGGTCCGCGGACCGTGGGTCGTCGATCGCTATTTCCCCGATATTGAGGGCGCCGGGAGCGATGGCTGGTACGACACCGGGGACATCGGTACGATCGATCGCTTCGGCATTCTCCGGCTGACCGACCGCGAGAAAGATGTGATCAAGTCCGGGGGCGAATGGATCAGCTCGATTGATATCGAGAATGCGGCGGTTGGGTACCCCGGCGTCCGGGTCCCGGCGGTCGTTGGCGTATATCATCCAAAATGGGAAGAGCGCCCCCTTCTCGTGATCGAAACGCATGAAGGTCAAGCCGTCACAGCCGACGCAATTCGCGCGCATCTGGAGACGAAGGTTGTTCGTTGGTGGCTGCCGGACGACATCCTGTTCGCGACAGTACCGCTCACTGCAACGGGAAAGATCGACAAAAAGGCCTTACGCGAAGCGTATCGTAACCAACTCGCCTAGATGAGATCACACTGCGTCCATTCCGTGCGAATGGCAGCGATCCTTTCAGGCGGGATAATTTCAGCGGGCCTCGTGAGTCTTGCATAAGCCCGGGCAATCTCGGTCGGGCTGTCCAAGGCAAAGCGCTCTACGCTTGCAGCGCGGTCAAGGTATGGCCAAGATGAGGCATGGCGTCGACCCAAAAAACCAAAGAACCAGCTTCCGGACGAACAGGGAGGCCCACTCGACAAGCCTCGCAAGCACTTTCGAGGAAAATTCTCCGTGTCGCCCGCGATGTCTTCTTTGCCGACGGATTCGGTCGTTCAACGGCTGAACGGATTGCTGCAAAAGCAGGCATCTCCAAGCGCACGTTGTACGCCCGTTACGGGGACAAAAAGCTGCTTTTCGAAGCGGCAATACTCATGGAAATCGAGGATCGGCTCTCCTTCCTTGAACAGCACGTTCCCGAACATGGCGACGTTCGGCTCGAGCTTGAAGAGCTGTCCGATGAACTGCTATCCTGGATGCTTACCGACATTCACGTCGCGTTGGAACGCGTTGTAATGGCTGAGGCTGCACGTTTTCCCGCTTTAGCGCGAAACCTTTACGAATTCGGCGTAGGACGCACGACGAGATTGGTGGCAGAGGTCTTGCGCAAAGCCGAGGAGAGGGGAGAAATCAGGGTGTCAGACGCGAATTTTGCTGCGGAGCAGTTTATCTCCAGCGTCATTTTGTCACCTTTTCGTCGGGCCGCTCTTGGAGTGGGAGTGACCAGTCACAATGAAACCTCTTCAGCCCGAATGAGGCAAGCTGTCGATCTATTTGTGTACGGCTGCCGCCCCTCCCTGAAGGGGAGCCACCCATAACATTCCCGCTTCATCTTGGGCTGGGCCGTTGTCCCGACTAAGTTTCCATTGGCTTCACGCTAGTTGATCGCCGCAGCCGTCCAACTCGCGATTTCGTCGGCCATTTCAAGGCTCGCGCGATCAAAGGCTTCGACGATACTCGAAACGCTATTTGCACTTGCTGACCTATCAAGGACGATGCGCGTGACTGCCAGTGGTTCCGATTCTTTGGATCGGCTTAGTTCCACTTGCGCGGCGATGCGAATGATCGGGGCCGCGTCGGGCCCCTGGTCGTAATAGGCTGCAAAAGAAGAAAGCCGTGCGGATAGGACGTAATGATCGGAAGCAACGCTCTGGACAGGGATATATGCGTGATCGATTTTGCGCGCTACGCTTCCGGCAATAGCCTCGCGGATCATCTCGGGCGCAGGCCTCATCCACCGTGCTTTGGCCAGATACGTGACTTCGCGATTCTCGATCGTGAGGATCCTGTCTCCATCGGCCCCAGGCGGAAGCGTCGGTCGCGTAATATACACCGGAATCCACTGTCGTGCAATTTCACGCTCCGGTACGGGCGTGCTACTGATCCGGTACAACGTCGATTTGCCGCCAGTTCCCAGAATATTCCCGCAACCAGAAAGGCAAATTAGCGCGCCCATCAGCAAAAACATTCTTGCAGAGATCGTTTTCATTGGGGGAGCTTCCTTTCACGAGGGGTCCGTCGTAGCTGGCCGGCGAGCTGCTCGATTTCCTGCGCCGCGCTATCGAGCGATTTCAAAGTTGCAGCAATCCCGGAGCCGTCGGGCGCCGCCAATCCACTCGCGGCGTCATCAAGCCTGTGAATGACCACCCTCGCCTCGGCGATCCCCTCTCGAAGATCTTGAGCGGCTGCCGAGACATCGGCAAACGTCTTGCGACCGTCGCCATCGATCGCCGTGCGCGCCGATGCGGCCGCGGCCTCGATATCGGCCGCCGCCCGGTCCAGGCGTGCAAACGCTTGTTCAGCCTTGCTGAACATTCCGCGACTAGATCGCAATTCCGCCGTGGTAGCTGTTACATTCGCAATAGCAGCCGAAACATTTTCGATATTCTCGTTGGACAAGGTCCGGTTGACCCTTTCCAGGGCCTGCGAAGCATCCGCCAACAATGCGCCACCTCCATCCATCAGGGATTGTAGCGAACTTTTTTCCGCCTTAATCACTGGGAGCGCTTCCTTGGAAACCTCCTTCAACAACGGCTTAGAGGGCGTCCCCGCACTGATCTGGATGTAGCTTCCGCCGGTTATGCCTTGCGACTCCGTCGCGGCGGTAGAATCGACGCGCACAGGCGTATCCTCGCGCAGGCGCACTCCTGCAAGCACCCTGTTTGGATTTCTGGGATCAAGACTAATACGCGTGATTTCTCCCACCGGAATTCCGTTGAACTGCACCTCGCCTCCCTCGCTCAGCCCGCGGACAGGACCATCGAAAATGATCCGATACTCGTCGAAATCACGCGCGAATTGGGATTGACCGAGCCAGAGGATGAAGCCGAAAGCCGCCGCTAGCAGAGCCAGCGTCAGGCCCCCAATCAGACCGTAGTTCGCGTCGCGTTCCATTAGCGGTTCCTTTCCTTGGCGCGCTCCGCCCGCCCTCCCAAAAACGCCCTGATCCAAGGATGGTCAGACCTCTCAAGTTCCGCGATTGGCGAAACCTCGACAATTTTCTGATCCGCAACCACGGCCACGCGGTCGCTGATGGAATACAGGCTGTCGAGATCATGGGTCACCATCACGACAGTAAGCCCCAGCGTGTCGCTCAGCGTCCGTATCAGCTGGTCAAATTCCGCGGCTGCGATCGGGTCGAGGCCCGAAGTGGGTTCGTCAAGGAACAGCAATTCTGGATCGAGCGCCAAGGCCCTCGCTACGCTTACACGTTTTCGCATTCCGCCTGAAAGTTCAGCGGGCATTTGCCGGCCCACCTCGGCATCGAGTCCGACAAGGCCGATTTTCATCAGAGCCACGGCCTCGAGCCACGGCTCTCTAAGACGGGTATGTTCGATGAGAGGAGCCTCGACATTTTCTTGCACACTAAGAGAAGAAAAAAGCGCGCCATTTTGAAACATGACGCCAATTCGGTGATTAATTTCCGTACGATCAAAGCGACTCCCAATTTTTTTCTGAAAGATTTCGATTGTCCCATGGCTAGGCGCAATCAGGCCCAAAATGGTGTTCATCAGGACGGATTTTCCACTACCGGACCCTCCGACGACACCAAGAATCTCGCCACGATGGACTTCTAGGTTCAAATCCTGGTGGATAATGTGATCGCCAAATCGGGTTTTAAGATTCTCCACCCGAATAACGACGTCCGGATCGCAAATCATATTTCGAGCACGTTGAAGAGAATTGCAAAGGCGGCATCCAGAAGGATGATTGCGAATAGCGCTTGGACAACGGCGACGGTCACCCGCCCGCCCAGATCCTCAACATCTCCGCGTACCGAAAGGCCGTGGCGACATCCGGCAAGCGCAATCACAATGGCCAGCACCGGTACTTTTGCCATTCCAACCCAGAAGTGTCGGATATCGACCGCAGCCGAGAGTCGTTCGGCGAAATATGTCGGGCTCACGTCGAGTATGCCCCAGCTGACGACAAGCCCGCCGGCCAACCCAGCCAGCATGGCAACAATCGCCAGGAGGGGCATAATTACAAGCAATGCCAATACGCGTGGCACAACCAGCGCGTCGAACAGGTCGATGCCCATCACCTTCATTGCCTGCGTCTCTTGATTCATTCGCATTGCGCCGATCTGGGCCGCGAAAGTGGAAGCGGACCGACCGGCAAGTAGTATCGCGGGAATGAGGACGCCGAACTCGCGGAGGACGGATATGCCAACCAGTTCGACGACCAGTTCCGATGCACCCAATGTCTTGAGCAGATCGCTTCCTATGAGAGCCACTACTGCGCCGATAAAGAATGTCATGATCGCTATGAGTGGCAGCGCATCGAAGCCGGCCTTCTGAATTGACGACGCCAGTGCGATCAGTCGCATCCTTTTGGGATGTGCAAGAGATTTCATGAGCGCCACCTCAAGTTGCCCGAGAAATCGAGCGCTTGCGCCGATTTCCTGGACAGCTCGATAAACTTTTTGGCCAAGACGCACGTGAAATGGGGGAGTTTTGATAGACGGGACATCGCGGTCGGCCATGGCCGAGCCCACCAGCGCGAACAGATCAGCAAGATTGGCGGGCAGGTCTGCGGTAAATGCCGCATTGGGTGCGAGAGTCAGGATGGCGAGCGCGCCTGCGCTGTCTATCCTTCCCAGGTTTCCGAAGTCGCTTGAGAAGGAGAGGTTCGAGGGACTCAGAACATGCCCGGAAAGGCCTGCGATCGAAATCGCTGTCCAGTCACCTTCGACGACCAACGTTGAAATGCCATCTCCTTCGCGAACGAAGATGTTCGGTGCTGTGCGCGCATTCATCGCAGCAAGTCTCCAACCGGTGTCGGGAGAGCGGATCGCCCGTGGCAACTTCCTCTCCCATAGCCCGTCGTCGAGCGGATCATGCCAGCAAGCGGGACCACTGACCCCACACATTTAACCATGCCGATCCACACATCGCGCCTTGCCTCAATGACATTATGTAAACGTCAGCGTAGCGTTATATCAGGTCGCTTGCAAGGAGTATGCTGCGCACAAATCGGCCGACAGATCGTTTGAATAAGCACAGGATACTCTTGCTAAGGTTAGATAAAATTGTCAGGTGAAATCCCTATGAGATTCTTTCTGAACCGATATCGCACCTTGGAGTTTATATTAACAACACTCGTAGGTGACATTAAATCTTTGCTTGCATTTGCCATCCCAGGCCGAGTGATTTTTGCAGGGCGATCCATGACAGCGTGAGCGCCGCCTTTCCCCGGACGAGGTCGGTTGCCGCCTGCTCCTGTTTGCGAAGCGTGCGATTTAGGTCAGCGCGCGAGATCACTCCGCCGGCAAATCGTTGTCGATCAAGATCGGCTGCGCCATCTGCCTGGGACTTGATCTGCGCGAACGCCACCAGGGCAGAGCGCTGCTGGCCAAAGCGCGACAACGCGCGCTCGGCGTCCTGAAGTGCAGAAAGCACTGTCTGTCGATAGTTGGCAACCGCCTCGGCACGGGCGGCGCTCGCCTGATCGACCGAGGCATCGACCCTTCCGAAATCGAGGAAGTTCCACTGCAGCTGCGGAATAGCGAGAATTGACGGGTTGCTCACATCAAAGAGATCGTCTGGCGACGTTCCGCCAAGTCCCAAGATTCCCATGAATGACAGCTTCGGAAATCGTGCGGCCTCCGCAACACCGATCCGAGCCGTTGCTGCCGCCAGGCTGCGTTCGGCCGCGCGGATGTCGGGCCGACGTGCGACAAGGTTTGAGGGGTCGCCCACCGCGACCTGTTCCGGCGGGAGGGGAACATCGAAGATCTGTTTCAGCGCTTCGTCCGTTGTCCCTGGGATCTGCCCAGCTAAAATGGCAAGCGCATCGAGCAATACCGCCGTGTCAGCTTCGGCCTCGGCGAGCTGAGACTTGAGCAACTCGAGCTCGGCATTTGCATTGCCGAGAGGGAACAGGGGCAAAACGCCTTGCTGATACCGTTGATAGGTTAGCGAGAGGATTTGATGCTGCAACTCGCACTCGGTTCGGTACGCTTTGGCTCGAAACTGGGCCTCGCGCAGGTTGACATAGGCATTGGCGACTTCGGCGGTCAGCTGGACCTTGGCATCCTCCACATTGGCAACCGCTGCCGCTGCCTGAGCGTTGCCGGCCTCGATCCGTCGCTGCGTTCCTCCTGCGAAATCCAGCTCCCAGTTAGCGTTGAGCCCGAGATTGTAGACACTGAGGCTATCATCCGCCTGTCCCTGCGGACTAACAGGCGCGCTCGCCGAAGGCGGGGCACTGTTCTGAATATCAAGGCCCGGCAAGCGGCCCTGAATAGCCGTCGCCTGGGTTCCAAGCGTCGGAAATCTTCCGGCCTTCTCCTGTCTCACGGATGCCCGCGCCTGCGCGATCCGCGCTTGCGCAGCCTGAAGCGAAGGATTGTCCGATAACGCGGCCTCGATAAGCCTGTTCAATTCCGGATCGTTCAAAAGGAGCCACCAATCTGCCAGCTCGGGCTCGGCATCGCTGACGTTACCGCCGGCACGGACAAAGCCGTCATTTCGGTTCGCCGAGAATACTTCTGGAGGCCCGGCGTAGTCTGGGCCCGCGACACAACCGGCCAGCAGAAACGAGGCGAGAAGCGATATTACAGATTTTTTTATCATATCAGGCTCAGTGCATCGAAAGGGAAACATTCCTGGGAAGCGGCTTCAAAAAGATGACCAAAGGAACGGTCATCAAGGTTAGGACGCCCATCGCCAAGAACACATCATTGTAGGTCATTACGAACGCGTCCCGCTGGATGGTCCGGCCTAGCATCGACATGGCACCCTCCATCCCGCCGAAGCTTTTCGCGAGTTCATCAAGATAAATCTGGAGCGAAACACTGTTGGCATTCAGCGTTTCTTCCATGCGCCGGCTATGGTGCCAGATCCGCTGGTCCTGAAACGAAGCCAGTCCGGCCAAAGCGAAAGATCCTCCGAGATTTCGAGCGGCGTTAAAAATACCGGAGGCATCGCCAGCATCTGTATTTGCCACTGAGGCTACGGTAGCCTGGTTCAGGAACATCATGGACAGAATCATGCCAACACCCCGAATAAGCTGGCTTTCGATGAATACGGCGCCCCCGGATTCCGCGGTGAGGCTTATGCTGACGAAACAGCTGGCCGCCATCAGAAGCATTCCGACTCCGACGGCAATGCGGATGTGGAGCCTACGGATCATTAAGGGCAGGATCGGCATAAGCACAAAGGCCGGAATACCCATCCAAAATATAACGAGCCCGGTTTGAAAAGCGTTATAATCCGATATGATCGCAAGAAATTGGGGAATGACGTAGGTCGAACCATACATCACCATTCCCAAGGCGAGAGCCATCACCGCAACGCTTCCGAATTGGCGATTGAGAAGGAGGCGGAGTTTCAGGACGGGCTTGGACGCATTCAGCTGCCCGTAGATCAGTGAAGCGAAACCGATGACGGCAATGAGGGCCAGCCAGCGAATAAGAGCGGATTCAAACCATTCCTCGCGATGCCCCTCCTCAAGCAACACAGTCAAAGCGCCCAACCCCAAAATCAGGCCGGCAATGCCCGCCCAATCAGCATCGGTCAGATACTCCCACTTCGGCTCTTCGTGAGGAAGCCCGACGAATAGCAGCAGCAGCAGCACAGCGCAGATTGGAACATTGACAAAGAAGGCATAGTGCCAGCTCAAATTTTCGGTCAGCCAGCCACCGATCAGCGGCCCCATGACCGGACCCAGAATCACTGTCATGCCGAACAGCGCCATGCCGATCGGCTGTTGATGGGGCGGCAATCTTTTCGCCACGATGGTCATCGCAGTCGGTATCAGCGCACCACCCATGAAACCCTGACCCGTGCGACCGATGATCATGGTCGTGAGGTCGGTCGCCATACCGCAAAGAATTGAAAAGCCGGTGAACGCGGAAACCGCAATGATGAGCAGATTTCGCAGTCCAAAAAGGCGTTCAAGCCAGGCGCTAAGCGGAATTACCACGATTTCGGCTACGAGAAATGCGGTGGCAATCCAGGTTCCCTCGGTGCCGCTGGCTCCGATTTCGCCCTGGATCACCGGAAGCGCGGAATTGACGATAGAGATATCGAGTGTTGCGAGCATGGCGCCAAGTGCGCCCGCTGCGACCGCTATCCACGCGGTGATATCGGCATTCCGCCTGTCTGCAGTCGGAGTACCAGAGGCGCTGTTCGATGCCAACTCGGCGGTCATTTGTCGGTACTCGAGATCTCTTTCAGCTCTCCGGCAGCATTTCGCGTGTCGACAACTGCCACAACCGACATGCCCGGGACGAGCAGACGACGCACTTTGGGCGAGGCTATTATCGCGATACGAACCGTTATCCGCTGAACAATCTTGGTGAAATTCCCTGTGGCGTTTTCGGGCGGCAGGATTGAAAATTCTGCTCCGGTTCCGGGGGAGATGCTCTCAACGCGTCCGGCAATCTCAAAGTCGGGAAGTGCGTCGACCTCGAGCTTGACCGGTTGCCCCGCCCGCAAAAGGCCGACCTGCGTCTCCTTGAAATTAGCGATGACGTAGATTTCGTTTACCGGAACCACCGTCATCAATCGCTGGCCGGGCTGAACGAATTGGCCGACCCTTACTGTTAGATCGCCAACGCGACCTCCCTTGCTGGCTCGCAGCAGGGTCGATGTGACATCTAGGTCGGCCGCTTCCAGCTGCGCGCGGGCCGCGTCAGCTTGGGCTTCGGTCTGGTCGATCTGTTTGAACAAGGTGGCCCTCCGACCGTTGGCGGCAGAGACTGCTGCCTGGGCAGCAACAAAGTCGGCGTGCGCTTGCTGCGCCTGTGTCTCATATTGTTGAAGCTTTTCTCGCGGCTCCGCACCGGTCGCGGCGAGGGGGCGATACCTCGCTACCTGCTCATTGGCGAGGTCGAGCGCCGCGCGCTTGGCGGCGAGTTGGGCCCGCGCCTGTCGAATCGCTGAGTCCTGTTCGGTTACTTGCGAGCGGATTGTGTCGGCGCCGGCCAGCGTCGCCGCAATCTGCGCACGCGCCTGTTGCGCCTGGGCTCTATAATCTCGCACATCTAGTTGCACGAGCGCCTCGCCGGGACTGACCCGCCCGTTCTCAGAGACGAGCACCGCGTCCACGTATCCGGCCACTTTTGATGAAACCACAACGCTGTCGGCCGCGACATAGGCGTTGTCGGTCGACTGCATGTACTGCCCGTAGGTGACATGCCTGTAATACCACCAACCACCTGCAATCAGCGCAGCAGTGATGGCTATGATGAGGATGAGGCGAAATTTGGGTTGCGATTTCAGGCTGGATGCGGGCGCGCGATCCTGTTCCCGCTCATTTGGTTCGTCGGTCATCTGCCTCTTTCGAAGGATTTTGGACATGTGCTAAGTCGCTTCATGGCGTGGCGTAGACCGTTCCATCCAGTTAGTAAAATCGTTTAGTAATTTGCGTTTTGGCATTCCCACGAAACGGACTAGGCAGCGGTATGAACGCAAATCTCGACACAATGCCGCCACGGCTTCGCGAAGGCGCCCTCACCGACGACGACCGTATGCTATATTTGATGGACGAGATTAGTCGGGGGGCGAGGCGCGCTTATGACGCACGGATTGCCAAGAGCGGCCTCAATCAGACGCAGTGGCGCATCATCGGACAACTTCTCCGCGAACCATCGTTGACGCAGGCCGGAATTGCCAAGCGACTAGAGTTGGAATCCGCCACGATCGGTCAAGCCGTCGCTGGCCTTTGTGAGAAAGGATTGATGGAAAGGCGACGAGCCAAAACGGACGGCCGGGCATGGCAGCTCATCCTGACCCAGGAGCTCGACAGGTTGTTGCCCCAACTGAGAGAATCCGCGGACGGGCTGCATAGGGTCTTATGGCGGAACGCCACGCGCGACGAAAAACGGACGTTGCTGGACATTCTTGTGCGGATTGCGTCGAATCTCGATCAGAGCCGGACCGATGCGGAATAGGACATATGCCTGGGTTCCGAGATAAACCGATAGGAGACATCGCACGCGCCGCCGAGATAGGACAGATTCTTGTCCGGCACGGCGCCAAAAGCCTGGCGGGCGCGCTCGGTGTCATTCCGCATCCGGCCAAGTCAATCGATCCAGGTGAATTGCGGCCGGCGGCGGTCGTCGCACTCCTGCGCGACATTGGTCCGGTCGGAATAAAGCTTGGACAGCTGCTGGCGACGCGCAGCGATCTGTTTTCCAGGTCCTGGATTGCTGCCTTCGCGACGCTCCACGATCAGGTTTCTCCGGTGCCATTCGAAGAAATCGAGCCCATCCTTGCCGCAAGCTGGGGAGCTGACTGGCGAGGGGAATTCACCCAATTCGATGAACAACCACTGGCTTCGGCTTCGGTAGCGCAGACCTACTCTGCTTCGCTGCTCGACGGCGCCGACGTTATCATAAAGGTGCGGCGTCCGGGCACTGCTGCGCGAATGGAGGCCGATGTGCGGCTGCTGTCGCGCCTCGCCGCCGTTGCCGAGGATCGATCCCCTGAAATCGCCCGCTATCGCCCCGTAGAGTTCCTGCGAACCTTTGGCAGAAATCTTGCCTGGGAAATGGATCTGGCAGCCGAAGCTCGTGCATGCGAGCGTATCGGTGGCTATCTTGACACGCTTGGGATCAAGACTCCAACAATTCATTGGGAACTGACGGGGATACGGGTCAACGTCCAGGAGCGGCTGTATGGAACGCCCGCGTCTGCGCTCGAGGCCGGCTCGACCGACCCACGCGTGGCGGCGTTCGCGAGACAATATGCGAATGCAGTCCTGCGCATGATCATTCTGAATGGCGAATTCCATGGCGATCCGCATCCGGGCAATGTTTTCCTTATCGGGGAACAGGATGTGGGCTTTATCGACTTTGGATCGGTCGGCACTCTCACGAAGGCGAGACGCGAGGAGCTGGTGCGACTTGTCATGGCTATAGCCGACGAGGACACAGCCGACGTCGCGAACGTGTTGCTCGAATGGGCCGGAAATCCAAAAGTTGACCGTGATGGGCTCACCCAGAATTTGGACCAGCTGATAGGTGAATTCAGAGGAACCGTCCTTTCGGGGATTGAGTTCTCGCATATTTTCAGCCGCGTGTTCGATCTCCTGCGAGACTATCAGCTCGCACTTCCGCCTGATCTGGCGATCCTTCTTCGAACATTGCTCACGGCGGAAGGGTTTGCGCGTTCCTTTGCGCCTGACTATAATATCGGGGAGGAAACACGCCCCATCATGTTGGAGCTGTTCGCAGAAAGATTCTCCCTTGGCAGGAATCGCGCCAATTTAAAAAAAGTTCGCCGACAACTCCTCGCCCTAGCGGCGATCATGCCTGACCTTCTCGATAACGCCGCCGCTATAGCCAAGTCCGGGCATGTGCCTGTCCAGATTGATCCGGCAAGTTTTGAGAAGCTCGCAGCCATTCGCCGCGCGAGCCAGCCTGTCAAAGGTCCTGTGGCGGCCGCACTTATCGTCTCCGCGGCGCTGCTTGCGAATCAATCCTGGGTGCTTGCAAGTGTTGCAGTGGCTCTTGCCGGGTTGGTTCTTCTGCGCAAATGGCGATAAGATCGTTGCTCAGCTTGAACGGGCCAGCGTCCAATATCAGGCCAACTGAGAACTGGAGTTTATGATGACACTGCAGAAGCCAGTCGATCCGGTCCCCGCAGCCACCATGCTGTTGCTTCGCGACGAGCCGGAGTTCCAGGTGCTGATGGTCAAGCGGCATCACCAGATCGATTTTGCATCCGGCGCGCTGGTCTTTCCCGGTGGAAAGCCTTCTGCTGCCGATGAAGCGCCTGAATGGGCCGATTATTGCAGGGGCTGGAAAACGCTAGATCCTACGCAGCGCACCCTTCGGATTGCCGCGATTCGTGAAGCCTTTGAGGAAGCAGGCATCCTGCTGGCCGATCATCGCGACGGTAGCGAGTTCGAGGATATTTGCGATCT
This sequence comes from Sphingopyxis sp., assembly GCF_965227415.1. Classification (GTDB taxonomy): domain Bacteria; phylum Pseudomonadota; class Alphaproteobacteria; order Sphingomonadales; family Sphingomonadaceae; genus Sphingopyxis. Next base: position 1,977,295 of record NZ_OZ245749.1, read on the forward strand.
TGAAAGCCGCAAAGCCGTCGAGCGAGGCGAGCGCGAATTTTTCGACATTGTGCGCGAGGCCGATGTGCAACTGCGCCTTGATCGCCTGAGCGAGTTCGCGCGGTGGATCACGCCCAGCTTTATGCAAAAGCGCTTCGACACTCATTTCTTCGTCGTTCGCGCCCCAGAGCGCCAGATCGCAGCATGTGATGGATATGAAACCGTTGATGCGGAATGGCTTTCGCCAAGCAAAGCCCTGAAACTGGGTGTCAGCGGTGAACGAACGATCATCTTTCCCACGCGATTGAACCTGCAACTGCTAGCCGAAGCTGCGAGCGCAGACGATTGCGTCGCGCGGGCCAAGGCTCGCGAAATCGTGCCGGTCCTTCCAGAAGTCATCCAGCGAGACGGCAAGAACATCCTCACTATTCCCGCCAACGCAGGATACGGCGCAGCGTATGAAATTTTAAGTTGAAAGGCACTGTTGGCACGCCCCCCTCGACTCGCGGGCGCACGAGAGCTAGGTCAGCACAGATCCGCCATTTGATGTGGAACCTCTGAAAGGTAGCAAGTACCTCCTGGTTGAGCTCTACTCGCGATTTCAGACAGTCGAGCGTCGTGTGAAACACGCGTCACGCAGGCATGTCAGTATTGCTGCTCGGGAACATGCAGAATCAGACCTTCCATCAAGGGCTCGATGGGGATCTGGCAAGCGAGGCGACTATATTCGTTCGCCCCTTCCGCAAACTGCAGGAGGTCTGCCTCCGCAGCGCCTTCGGCCAAGCGGCCGACCTTGTCGATCCAGGCCGGATCCACAAACACATGGCAGGTTGCACAAGCGCACACCCCGCCGCAATCACCGTCGATGCCCGGCACATCGTTGAACAGCGCCGCTTCGCGCGCTGTCTCACCTTCGGCTATGTCGACTGCCCTCCGCGTTCCATCGCTGGAAACGAACGTCACTTTGACCATATCAAGCTCCGCTTTTTTTGAATCAGCCAATCAGCGGGCGTGGAGCCTCACCGGCAGTTTCGTAATCCCTCGCACTAGGTTCGAGAACAGGCGCTCGGGTTCACCGGTCACTTCGATCTTCGCGAACCGCTTGTGGATCTCTTCCCAGATGATCCGTAGTTGCAGTTCTGCGAGCCGGTTGCCCATACAGCGATGAATGCCATAGCCGAAAGACAGATGATGCCGTGGGTTCTTACGGTCTATGATGAACTCGTCCGCCCTGTCGATGACCGTCTCGTCGCGGTTACCCGACAGGTACCACATCACAACCTTGTCGCCTTTTCTGATCTTCTTGCCGCCGATCTCCCAATCTTGCAGCGCCGTGCGGCGCATATGGGTCAGCGGTGTCTGCCAGCGGATGATCTCTGGCACCATGCTAGTGATGAGCCCAGGATCGTTATTCAATTTCAAATACGCGTCCGGGTTCTGGTTCAGTGCCAGGACACCACCGCTGATCGAGTTGCGCGTGGTGTCATTGCCGCCCACGATAAGCAGCAAGAGGTTGCCCAGAAACTCCAGGAAGGGCATGTCCCGTGTCGCCGGAGAATGCGCCATCATGGAGATCAGGTCATTCTTCGGCTCCGCATTGATGCGCTGCTCCCACAGACCCTTGAAATACATTGCGCATTCGATCAGCTCTGCGCGCCGCGCCTCATAGGATGCGACGATCCCAGTTTCAGGGGCGGCCGTTGTGACGTCGGACCAGCGCGTGAGCTTGCGGCGTTCCTCCCACGGGAAGTCGAACAGAGTCGCAAGGGTCATTGTGGTCAATTCGACCGACACCTTATCAACCCAATCAATATCTTCGCCGACCGGCAAGTCGTCGAGGATTTGGCATGCTCGTTCGCGGATAGTTGGCTCAAGCAGCAGCAAGTTGGACGGCGCGACCGCACCAGTAACGGCCTTTCGTTGCTGGTTGTGCTTTGGTGGGTCCATCGCGATGAACATTTCAAGTTCAAGCGCGCTTTTCGCCGAGTGCATGTCCTCGATGGCGATACCGCCGAGCTTCGCCTCTGACGAAAATACCTTATGGTTGGTGTCCACGGCCATGATGTCGTCGAACTTTGTAATCGACCAATATGGTCCGACATAGCTTTCGCGGCAGTAGTGGACCGGCTCCTCTCGGCGAAGCCGCTCGAAGAACAGGCCGACCGTGTCTTTCTGGAAAAGGCTCGGACGCGCAACATCAATCTCGTCGATCGGGATGAAAGCGACCTTTTCGCGGATATTCGGCTCCACCATGTCGGTATCCATGTCGCGCCCTTCGTCGATAACAGCACAATTGCCCTACTTGAAATCGTAAATCCCTTCTCAGGCTCAGTCAATAATGCTTATAAGGTTTTATCATTTTTTTGCATCTGAAACATTTTTATCTCACGCCCATGGACATAAACGGAACTTAAATCTTATAAGGCTTCGTGACAGGGGTGAGACAGAGTGATGTTGCTGAAAGTCGAAAACGCGAAGAAAGCTAAGCGCGCACTCTCGCTTGCCCAGCACATCGTTCGCGATATCGAGGCAGGTGCACACGCCCCGGGCGACAGGTTGCCGCGTGAGGAAGAAATGCTTGCGCGATATGATGTCGCGCGAGCGACCTTGCGCGAAGCGCTCCGCTTCCTTGAGCTCCAGGGCGTTATCCATCTTCAGCTGGGCCGTAGCGGCGGTCCGGTGGTTGCGCGTCCGCAGACCGGCGACTTTGCAAACAGTCTCTCGCTAATTCTGCATTTCATGGACGCCGACCTCAGAGGCCTGCTCGAACTACGCGAAGCGATCGCCGCGGATGTTGCCGCCTACGCCGCGCAGCGCGCGACTACCGGCGACCTGAGCGCACTCGCCGATTGCCTCAAAGAGCTGGAACGAAATGAAGCCGGAGGCCAGTTCGAGGAACTGAACCGTCGTTTTCATGACCTTCTCGGCTGGGCCAGCGGCAATCCATTGTTCGGGCTATTAACGTCGACGCTGCATTTAATTACGCGCGAATTCTCTCACTCACTTGGCTATTCGGCGCAGGAGCGAGCGGTCCAATTGCGATTCCTCCGCCGTGTCCTCGAAGCAGTACGCACCGGGGATTCCGAAGCGGCGCGTCAGGCCATGGCCCGGCTCGTCTCGGGATCCGCGTCCTATCTGGCAGAGCGAAGCCCCGAGCTTGTATCCCAGCGTGTCAGGTGGGGGCAGATTTAGAAAATTGCGTCTGATCGGGCGCGGAACGGAGAGGGTAGGATAATGGCGCTGAAGAGCCCTGTTTGCAAAATTCTCGGGATCGAATATCCGATTCTTCTGGCTGGAATGGGCGGGGCGAGCGTGCCTGCACTCGCTGCCGCGGTGTCGAACGCAGGCGGACTTGGTGTTCTCGGCGCTGCCGCATGCTCGCCCGACCAGTTACGTAGCTGGATCAGGCAAACCCGCGAGATGACCGACATGCCTTTTGGGGTCGATACCTTGCTGCCGGCGTCTGTCAGGCGCGGTTCGGCGCCGGAGAGCGGAGGTGTAGCAGAAAACCCCCTGGCTTTGCTCGGCGAATATCAGGAGTTCACCCGCGAATTCATGGAGCGCGAGCATTTGCCCGCAGTGGACGCCGCCACGGCGATGCGCGCGGCGGGCGCCCCGGACATGGGCAAGGGCGGACTGCAGCTGTTCTCGCGGGAGTTCTTCGAAGCGCAGATGGAAGTAATCATCGAAGAAAAAGTGCCGGTCTATGCCGCAGGCCTTGGCAATCCCGAACCGTGGATGGAACGCCTTCATGCCAATGGCACCAAGGTCATGGCGGTGATCGGAAAGGTCAAGCACGCCCTGCAGGTAGTGGAATCGGGTATCGACCTGATCGTCGCGCAGGGTCACGACGGCGGCGGCCACAACTCTCCTGTCGGAACCTTCTCGCTGATTCCGCAAGTGGTTGATGCAGTCGGCGATCGTGTTCCCGTAATCGGTGCGGGAGGAATAGCCGATGGTCGCGGAGTCGCCGCAGCGATGATGCTCGGCGCCCAGGGGGCGTGGATCGGATCGGCGTTCCTCGCAACCGACGAAGCAGGTATCGAACAATTTCAGAAAGAAGCCATCATCGAAAGCGGCGATGCCGATACGGTGGTCAGCCGATCGCTAACGGGCAAGCCTGCCCGGATGATTCGGAACAAATGGGCCGATGCTTGGGTGGCGGCCGGCAAAGAGCCGCTTCCGATGCCTTATCAGTCGATGGTTTCGGGGCCTGTCATGGCTTCTGGCATCAAGGCCGCACGCAAGGACATCATGCCCGGCTTCGCAGGCCAGGGGATTGGTCTGATCGATGCGATCCGCCCAGCGGCAGTCGTGATGCGCGACCTTATAGAGGGCGCGGAGAGAGCATTGGCCGGCGCCGGAACTCATTTCTGACCGGCGAGCGAGACAGGGACGCGGCATGAATCTTTCATCCACCCTTTCCTTTGCCGACAAGGCAGCAATCACCGGGGTCGGCCAGACCGATTTCGTCAAGGGCACCGAGCGGACTGCAGTGGAAATGATGCTCACCGCCTCGCGCCGGGCCATCGCGGATGCTGGACTGAAACCCTCCGATATCGACGGCATGGTGCCGCCGCCAATCTATACGACGTCGGAGGAGATGGCCGCCAATCTGGGCATTGATGTGCTGCGCTATGCGGCAACCGTGCACATGGGCGGCGCCAGCCCGACAACGGCACTACAGAATGCCGCCATGGCGATCGCCTGTGGTCTATGCGATCATGTGCTCGTGACACTGGGCTGGAACGGCTATTCCGCTCTCAGACCTAAGCCGGGCGCCCCGCCCACCCGGCCGATGAACATGAACACCCTGACCAATACGATCCAAGGCTACTACAGCCCCTACGGCGTATTCTTGCCGGTGCAGATGTACGCCTGGCTGGCGACCCGTCACTCGAAGCTCTACGGCGTTGGCGAAGATGCCATGGCGGCCGTGGCGCTCGCCTGCCGCCGTCATGCGCAATTGAATCCACGCGCCTTTACCTATGGCCGCGAACTCGACGCGGAAACCTATTATTCGGCGCGCTGGATATCTGAGCCGTTTCGCCTCTACGATTGCTGCCTCGAGACCGATGGCGCCTGTGCTGTCGTCCTCTCGCGCATGGACCGTGCCAAAGACATGCCGCATGTGCCCGTCAGCATCGCCGGCGCGGCCGAAGGCCATCCCTATCCCGCCGACGACATCCCTTCCCGCCCCGACCCCTTCAAGATCGGCCTCAGAGATGCCGCCCCGCGCGCATTCGATATGGCGGGCGTCACGCGCGACGACATGGACTTCCTCCAGATCTACGATTGTTTCACCTATATCGTTCTGCTGCAGCTCGAAGCGCTCGGATATTGCGAGCCTGGCGCGCAGGCCGAATTTGTCGCCAATGGCCAGATCGAGCTGGGCGGGCGCTTACCGATCAACACCCATGGCGGCTTGCTTAGCGAGGCGCATGTCTGGGGTCTCAACCATGTTGTGGAAGCAGTACGACAGCTGCGCCATGACTGCGGCGAGCGTCAAGTGATCGGAGCCCAGACCGGCCTTGTGACAGGCTGGGGAGACCTTGGCGATGGCAGCATCGCGATCCTCAGGAGGTTTGCATGAGCGACGAGCATGATGTGCCTCCCAAGGCGCGGCCCTCCGCGCAGGCAACGCCGGCCAAGCCGCGGCCGCGGCCGCAGGACCCGATCGAACAGGAGTTCTGGAGGCTGTGCCAGGACGGTCAACTCTATTTCCAGCGTTGCGGAAGTTGCGGCATCTTTCGCCACCTGCCTCGCTACATGTGTGCACGATGCGGCTCGCCAGACTATTCCTGGGAACCCAGCAGCGGCAAGGGCACGCTTTTTTCCTGGACCGTGACCCATCAGGCGCTGCATCCCGCTTTTGCCGCCGACGTCCCGTTCGTGGCTGCCGTGGTGGAACTTGAGGAAGGCGTGCGCATGGCCACGCGCCTCGTGGATTGCGAGCGTGACAGACTCGCACTCGATCTGCCGGTCGAACTCGATTTCGAAATGATCGGGGGGGACTTTCGCCTTCCTGTTTTTCGTCCGCGTGAAGGGTAGAGACGACATGGATCTCGACTACGGCCCCCAATATGACGCCTTCCGCGCGGAGATCCGCGCCTTTATCGATGCGCACAGACATTTGGCGCCACCCTCCGCCATCCGGTTCTCCCGGCCCTCAGCCGAAGCTATCCGATGGCAAAAGCTATTGATCGAGCACGGCTATACGGCGCGCACGATACCGGCCGAATATGGCGGCTACGGAGCGGCGCCGGATATACTCAAATCGCGCATTATCGCGGAAGAGTTTTCGCGAGCTCGGCTTCCGAGCGGCTTGGCGAACCAGGGCATCTCAATGCTCGTCCCGACTTTGCTCGAGTTGGGCACCGATGAACAGAAGCGGCGGTGGATCGCAGCAACGCTGACGGGCGAAGTCGTGTGGTGCCAAGGATATTCCGAACCCGGTGCGGGATCGGACCTCGCCAACCTCAAGACCAGCGCGCGCATCGAAAATGGAGAATTCGTTATAAATGGCCAGAAAATCTGGACCAGCACCGCGAAGCAAGCCGACATGATCTTTTGCCTTGTGAGGACCGAACTCGAGGCCTCGAAGCATAGCGGTATCTCTTATCTGATTTTCTCGATGGACATACCGGGGATCGAGGTACGCCCCTTGAAGACGATGACCGGTCACGCCGAGTTCAACGAGACATTCTTTACTAATGTGCGGGTTCCGGTGGACCAGATCGTCGGCCAGCGAGGACAGGGCTGGTTCGTCGCGAACGCAACGCTTGGCCACGAGCGCGGAATGCTGGGCGATCCCGACGCACTCGAGAACCGACTGCAGGCATTGATTGGCCTGATGCAGCAGGAATCCATCGGCGAAGGTCGGGCGATCGACAATGCGGTCCTGCGCGACCGGCTGGTGGCGCTCCAGGCCGAAGTGACGGCGATGAAATGTAATGGAATGCGCATTCTATCGAACAGCCTCAAGGGCGAGCCTGGCGGCATGGCGAAGCTGATCGTCAAACTGCAGAGTTGCGAGGTCGCGCATCAGATCTCTGCGCTGGCGATCGACGCGATGGGCGAGATGGGCATTTTGTATCACCGCAGCCCGCGGGAACGAGACGGAGGGGCTTGGCAATGGAACTATATGTTCCAACTCGGCCTCATAATAGGTGGCGGCACCGCGCAGATCCAGAAGAACATCATCGCCGAACGTGGCCTCGAGATGCCGCGCGAGCCGAAGCTGGCGCGGATTTCCGACGAAGCGAAGGGAGCTGCAGGCATGCAGACCGACAGGCAGGGAGCGGCGTGATGGACTTCGGCCTTTCGCAGGATCAGCAGATACTGCGCGACGCGGTTGCGCGGTGTCTTGCCGATACCTCCCCGCTTGAGCATGTCCGCGAATGTGCCGGGCGCGACAACCCGTTAAGTGACACTATTTTCGGAGCCCTCCACGATCTGGCGGTCCCAGCCATGCTTGTCCCCGAAGAGCATGGTGGCCTAGGCATGACCCTTCTCGACGCTGCGGTCGTGGCGGAACAACTCGCCTATGCGGTCACACCAGCGCCATTTCTAGCCAGCGTAGTTCTCGCCCCGATCGCGCTGAGCGAGGCAGGAACTAACAAGCAAAAGTGCCAATGGCTTCCGAAGATCGCGCGTGGCGAGGCCCGTATCGGAGTCGCGATTTCCGCGACGGTCCAGGCGCGCGACGGCGCGGGAGTTCAATTCGCCGAAGGGAAGCTTAGCGGCACCGCCCTGTTCTGCCTCGATTTCGAAGGCGCGGACGCGTATCTCGTAGCGGACGCCGGTGGCAGGCTGCACCTCGTCCCAGCCCTAGCATCGGGACTCAAGGCGACCCGCCTCACCACCATCGATCGCACGCGCAGCGTGGGAGAATTGTCCTTTGCGGCTGTCGAGACCGATCCGCTTGCCGACGACGGCGGCACAGCATCGGCTCGGCTGCGCGATGCTGGCCGCGTGATCCTTGCCGCCGACAGCTTGGGCGCAGGGCAGGCCATGATTGAAAAGGCGGTCGATTATGCTGGTCAGCGAGAGCAGTTCGGCCGCCCTATCGGCAGCTTCCAGGCGGTAAAGCACATGTGCGCCGAAATGGCCGCACGCCATGAACCGTGCCGCGCGCTGGTCTGGTACGCCGCCCATGTCTTCGATGCGCTGCCGGAGGATGCATCTCTCGCGGCTTGCCATGCGAAATCCCTCACGGGCGACGTCCACCGATTTGTCGCCCGCACCGCCACTGAAGTGCATGGCGGGATGGGGTTCACCGATCTGCTCGGCCTGCACTACTGGTTCAAACGGATCGGCTTCGATCGGCAGGTCTTGGGTGGCCCCGAAGCGGTGCGAGCCGAGGCAGCGGCTCTGCAGGGTTGGACGAGAGCAGCCTGATAGTACTGGGAGTCGTGCGCGCCGATGCTGCGGCCCCGTCCAGAGAGGAGAATCAATGTGATCGACTGGAATCTCGGGGATATTCTCGACGCGATCGAGCCCGTCATGCCCGAAGATGCGCCGGCTCTGATACATGGAGACCGGATCGTCACCTGGCCCGAGATGTCGGCGCGCTCGAACAATATCGCCCGCGGGTTGCGCCAACGCGGCATCCGCGATGGCGCGAAGGTCGCCTTCTATATGCGCAACCGACCCGAATATGGCGAGTTGATGGCGGCCTGCTTCAAGGGGCGTTTGACGCATGTGAACATCAATTACCGTTATCGGGCCGAAGAGGTGTTTTATATCTTCGACGATTCCGACAGCGAGGTCATCGTTTACAGTTCGGAATTCCGCGACACTATCGTCGAACTCAACGACCGGCTTAGGAAGGTTCGCACCTTCGTCGAAATTGGCGAGCTGTCTTCAATCGCGCCCTTTGCGATCCACTATGAGACTCTCGCGCAAGAGGGGGACGGATCGGCGCTCGGCATTACACGCTCGCCCGCCGATCTGCTTTTCATCTATACGGGTGGTACGACCGGAATGCCCAAGGGCGTGATGTGGCGTCATGATGACATGCGCAAGGCCCAACTCGACGCACAGAAGTTGCTCGGCCCCGTTCCAGAGACACTCGAAGAGAATGTCGCGCTGATCGCCCGCGAAGGCCCGGGCAGGCGTACGCTTTCCTCTTGCCCGCTGATGCACGGAACGGGCTTTATCACTGCGATCGGCACGCTGATGTCTGGCGGCGCGATAGTTACATTGGAGGCATGGTCTTTCGATGCCGAGGAAATGTGGGATACGGTGGAAAGGCACAAGGTGGAAGGCATAGCGATCGTGGGCGACGCCTTTGCCAAGCCAATGCTTTCCGCGCTCGACGACCACCCTGGCCGCTGGGATACCAGCAGCCTCGTTACAATCCTCTCTTCCGGTGTGATGTGGAGCAAGGAGGTCAAGTCCGGCCTGTGCCGGCATATTCCGCAAATCGTACTGATGGACAGTTTTGGCGCATCCGAAGGCCTGGGCTTCGGCCTTGCCGTCACCACTGCGGAGGGCGGCACGAATACCGCGAAATTTGGGATCGGCGAGTTCTGCGATGTTTTCGACGAAACCGACCAGAAAGTCGAACCGGGGAGCGGCGTGCCGGGATTTATCGCCCGGAAGGGTGCGATCCCCAAAGGCTATTACAAGGACCCCGAGAAATCCGCGAAGACGTTTCGCACGATCGATGGGGTGCGCTATTCCATTCCGGGCGACTGGTGTCGGGTAGAAGCCGATGGCAGCCTTACCTTGCTCGGCCGCGGAAGCGTCTGCATCAACACGGCGGGAGAGAAAGTTTATCCCGAGGAGGTCGAGGAAGTGCTCAAGACCCATCCCGCCATCGGGGACGCGCTGGTCGTAGGCGTGCCGGATGATAAATGGGGCCAAGCCGTAACCGCGATTGTCCACCTCAACGACCACGCCCAGTTCGACGAACAAGCGGTCAAAACCCATGTGCGCGCACATTTGGCGGGATACAAAACCCCCAAGACCATAATTCCGACAGACATCCCCATGCGAGCCTCGAACGGCAAGGCCGATTATGCAACGGCAAAAGCGATTGCCGAACGATCGAATGTCGCGACGTGAGATCGACTGGCTCTCCCGATTACGATGCCGTGATCGTCGGTGCAGGCTTCAGCGGCATCTATCTGCTGCACAAATTGCGTGACGCCGGGTTCAAGGTGCTGCTGGTAGATGCGGCCGCCCAGCCCGGCGGCATTTGGTACTGGAATTGCTATCCCGGTGCCCGCGTGGACTCGCAGGTACCGCTCTATGAGTTTTCGATACCCGAGGTTTGGAAATCATGGGCCTGGAGCGAGCGCTTTCCCGGATGGAAGGAGCTCAGAGCCTATTTCCGGCATGTTTGCGATACGCTGGGCCTTTGGCCGCTTATGCGGATGGGATCGAGGGTCGAAAGCGCAAGGTTCGATGAAGAGGGACGACGGTGGCGCCTGCAGCTTGAGGGCGGGGAAGGAATATCGACACACTTCCTTCTGCCCGCTTTGGGATTCGCATCGAAGCCGTATATTCCCGATATGCCAGGAATCGCGGCGTTCGAAGGCGATTGGTGTCACACGGCGCGATGGCCGCAACAGGGTATCGATCTTTCGGGCCGCCGGATCGCCGTCATCGGCACTGGTGCGAGCGGAGTGCAGATCGCGCAGGAGGCCGCCAAATGTGCAGAAAAGCTGACCTTGTTTCAGAGGACTCCTATTCTGGGCCTGCCCATGCGCCAGGAACGGCTTACCGAAGACATTCAGCAGCGTGATAAGCAGGGCTATCCCGCCATTTTTGTTCGGCGCAAGCGAACGAACGGGGGATTCGAATGCCAGTCGCTTGACATCTCCGCGCTCGATGTAGACGCCACGACGCGCAACAACCATTTCGAGACCCTGTGGCGGCAGGGCGGCCTCAAATTCTGGTACAACAACTTTGCCGACATACTGACCAATCGCGAAGCGAACCGCTACGCCTATGAGTTCTGGCGCAAAAAGGTTCTCGCGCGGATCATCGACCCCGTTCTGGCTGAGAAACTTGCGCCTGCGGAGCCGCCGCATCCTTTCGGCACGAAAAGACCCTCGCTCGAACAGGGATATTATGAAATTTTCGAGCAGGATAATGTCGCGCTGGTCGATCTGAAGGCAAACGCGATCATCCGTATCGAGCCCCAGGCCATCAAGATGGAAGACGGTGAGGTCGAATGCGATCTGATCATTTTTGCGACCGGCTTCGATGCCGGGCGTGGCGGGTTGATCGACATGAACATCACCGGGAGGGAGGGGCTTCCCCTTTGGCAGGCGTGGGAAGACGGTGTGCGCGCCTATCTCGGCATGGCGGTGTCGGGTTTTCCCAACATGTTGTTCGCTTATGGTCCTCTCAGCCCGTCGGGTTTCGCCAATGGCCCGACAAGCGCGGAAATACAGGGCGACTGGATTTGCGATTTCATGGTCTGGTTGCGTAGGAGGGACATCGATCTTTTCGAGGGCAAACCGGCTGCCGAAACTGGCTGGACTGAAATGGTTGCCGCGGCTGGCGCGATGACGCTCTTTCCCGAGGCGGCCTCATGGTACATGGGCGCGAATATTCCGGGAAAGAAGCGCCAGCTCATCAATTTTCCGAGCGTGTCTGGCTATGCCGCGCTCTGCGACGAAGAGGCGGCCGGCAGCTATGCTGGCTTCGCTTTCGAAAAACTCACACGCAAGGACGGCCCAACAATATGAACGAGGCGGTAAAGATTGAAGATTGCCCCGAGGACATCGACGCTCTCTGGGCGGGCGATGGTTCGCATCTGCCCGAATGGTTCGTTTCCGCTCTCAGGGTGCCGCGCGAGGAAGGCTATGTAGAGATCGAGGGTGCCAAAGCGCATTACTTTCGCTGGGGCGACCGGGCGAAACCCAAGGTACTGATGACGCACGGTTTTCTCTCGCATGCCCGCTGCTTTTCCTTCATCGCGCCGTTTCTGGCCGAAGATTATGATGTGGTGGCCTTCGATCTTGCCGGCATGGGCGACAGCGAAATGCGAGGGCACGCCGACCCCTTGGCCAGGGGGCGCGAGTTCGGCGAAATTGCCGAAGCGCTTGGACTGTTTGCGGATGGCCACAAGCCCACGATCATTGCCCACAGTTTCGGTTCTGGCGCAGCGTTGACGGCCGTCACCCAATCGCCCGATACCTTCTCCGGCATTGTGGTTTGCGACCTGATGGTCATGCGACCTGCGCTCTTGCAAGCGTATTGGAATCTCCGCCGCGCCAGCCCCGGATCCGGCGACCCGGACAAAGCCAAAAGTCGCTATCCCAGCTACGACGCGGCGCGCAGTCGATACGTCCTTTCCCCACCCCAGCCTGTCGGTGAGCCATTTCTTTTGGACTATATGGCCTTTCATTCTCTGCGGCGTGACGGGGAGGGTTGGACGTGGAAATTCTCTCCCGAAGTGTTCCGGAGGAGCAACCGGCCCGACGAGTGGCTCACCATCGGCGAGCGCCTAGTGAACGCGCCGGGCCGCAAGGCTATCGTTCACGGCGAGGAGAGCCAGCTCTTCAACCGGGATTCCGTGGCATATGTTCGTGAACTGGGGGGAGGAGCCATTCCGATCATTGCCGTGCCTCAAGCCCGCCACCATCTGATGCTCGACCAGCCGCTGGCCTTTGTCACCGCGTTGAGGAGCCTTCTCCGGCTTTGGGAAGCGCCGACTTGAGCAACGTCTAGCGCGATTTTATGGTTGCATGCGACCGTAATGGCGATGCGAAAATTGCCGATCCAACATTTAGTTGAACGATGAGGCCTCTTTTGCACAGCAAGACATAAATACTAAGGCCGAGGCAGAAATAACCAAGCAGAGTTCATATGTTCTGTTTAGATCTTCTTCTCTTGCCTGTGTTGCTTGGCGCCACAAAGAAATCTATCGTGGCACAGTTGGTCGATATGCCTTCCGAGGCAAACAGCAAGGCAAGGTCATGGAGCCACAAAAGGCTGTCCAGCTTCGGCGGGACATGCGCTCGGGATCGGGCGTGCCGTACCGCAGCCGCATCCAAAAGTCGTCGGCGCGCGCTCGACCGTGCCAAGGCTGAAGCGCTGACAGCAAGCATCGGATGTATAAACTGATTTCTTCGGATCTGAGATGGAACACCTCCCAGCGCCCCGAGCAATATAATAAAGTGCCATAATAAAGTTCTTTACCAAATACCGAAAAACTGCTCAGCTTCAAGCCGGGCGGCGAGAATCTTTTCCTCTCCGGAAATCTCCTTCTGGCCACCTCTCAAACTCGGGGCAGCTCGGCGAGCTGCCCCATTTTTGAACATCGACTATCGGGGAAAAGGACGGGTTCGCGTAAGAAACTAAAAAATCGAGACAGGGAGAGAAGGGTGATGAATAACAAAGCTTATTTGTTGGCAAGCGCCGTCCTGATGGCGTTGCCACAGGTCTCAAATGCTCAGGAAGCCATAGCTGAAGAGCCAGATGGCGGTAACGATGTCATCGTCGTGACGGCGCAACGTCAGGCGCAAAGCTTGCAAGACGTGCCGATAGCTGTCAGCGCATTCAGCGCTGAGGCGCTTGAAAGCCAGCAGATCGAAAATGCCTCGGATCTACAGCTGACGCTGCCCAATGTATCTTTCTCGAAAGGCAATTTCACCTCAGCTTCATTCACTATTCGCGGCGTTGGCGACCTGTGCGTCGGCGTCACCTGCGATGCTGCGACCGCAATTCATGTCAATGGATCACCCTTGTTCGGAACACGCCTGTTCGAGACCGAATATTTCGATCTGGAACGGATTGAAGTCCTTCGCGGACCTCAAGGCACCCTGTTCGGTCGGAATGCGACCTCCGGGGTCGTGAATGTCGTGACCGCGAAACCCAAACTCTCCCGTTTCGAGGCTGAAGCGCAATTCGAGTATGGCAATTTCAACAGCATCGAAGCGCGTGGCATGGTCAATGTCCCGATCGGGGATATGATCGGCGTGAGACTGGCGGGCATATATGTGAACCGCGACGGTTATACGACGAATCTTTATGATGGATCGGACATCGACACTCGGGACCTTTACGCGTTGCGAGGCTCACTTCGTTTCGAGCCCGGTCCTGATACGACGATCGATCTCATGGGCTATTATTTCCGGGAAAAGGACACGCGCCTCAGAAACCAGAAACAAACGTGCCAACGCGATCCATTGGGCGTGCTCGGATGCCTGAACAATCGACGTGATTTCGATACCACGAACGCAAATTCCACGGTCGGTGCGACGCTCAGTTCTTCCGAGTTCTTCGCCATTCAGGGCATTCCCGCCGTACTCGGCCTTGGCAGCCTTTATGGCCCTGACGGGTTTTCCGGGTTTCAGGAGCCTGGCGATGTGCGTGTCGTCAACACGGCCTATACGCCCTTCTATTTTGCGGAAGAGCTACAGGTGCAGGCGCGCCTTGAGCAAAAATTCGGCGCGATGACCCTGACGGCCACCGGCATTTATCAGGATACTGAAGTCGATTCCAGGCAGGACTATTTTCTTGGAATTCAAAGCCGTGCCGGTTTCGCCCCGGCGCTCAATACGCTGGCCTTTTTTGCGGCTAACGGATTGCCGACGGGTCTTGCTCCGCCGGCGCCGGCCTTCATTCCCGGCTCCTCGGCCTATTTTTCGCCGATTGCCGGCGCTCTCATCCCGGACGGTCCGCAGGGCGTGCTGTGCACCTCGGATAATGATGATGGAAGCAGAGGCGCTTTCGAAGGGAACTCGCTGTGTTCCGAAACGCCGCTTTCTTTCGATCGATCTTCGGAACAACGCGAATCGTGGAGCGGAGAGCTCATCCTTACGAGTGACTTCGACGGGCCGTTCAATTTCCTGTTGGGGGGAATTTACGCGAAATCGAAAACCACCGACAATAGCTATTATGTGAACTCGTTTGCGCTCGATTACGCCAGTGCCATATTGGGTTCATTCGGCTCCTTGTCGGGCGGCCTTCCGCCATCCTATTTCGCGACGTCGATGTATCGGAACAACTCGCTGGAATCGAATCTGGAGAGCTATGGGATTTTCGGCGAGGTCTATTTCGATCTAAGCGACCGGCTGACGTTGACCGGGGGGCTGCGTTACAACAATGACAAGAAGGATGTAACGGCGCGTACGACACTGATCAGTTTCCTGAACCCTTATGCCAACGATGGAGATCCGTTCGATACCCCGATAACGCCTCTCACCGGGCCGTCTGGACTTTTCGATGCCGACCCGGGGACACCGGGCCAACAGCTCGCCCAGTTTCGCGAAGTAAGCTTCGACGAAATTACCGGACGAGCAGTTCTGGCCTTCGAGGTTACGCCGGACAATTCACTCTATGCATCTTACTCGAGGGGTTACAAATCCGGCGGTATCAATCCTCCGCTTTCTCCGATTTTCGCCGTCAGCGAGAGTTTCGGCTCTGAATCGATCGATGCCTTCGAGATTGGCTCCAAGAACGTCTTCGCAAACGGCGCGTTGCAACTGAATGCCACCGCATTTTACTACAAATATAGTGGACTGCAGCTCAGCCGCATCGTGGCAAGAACGTCTGTGAATGACACGGTTGACGCCAATATCTGGGGTGTCGAACTGGAGTCTGTCATCAGGCCGGACCCGAACTGGCTTATCAATCTGTCCTTCAGCTATCTCAATGCCAAGGTCGCCGGCGATCAATTCTTCTCCAATCCGCGTGATCCGGGCGGCGGAGATCCTGATGCCGTGATTATCAAGGACATCAGCAATGGTGCGCACTGCGCTGTCACGGGACCTGCGCCTGGCGTTGCTGATGCGTTCGTTGCGGGAGTAAATGCGGCTCTCGGCCTTCGCGCACCGCAGGAATTTCCTTCGGACGGCAATATCGCCTCCAGCGGCGCGTTCGGCATTTGCGGTGTCCTCGCGAGCGCTATCCCTGCGAACAGCGGGATCCAGGTATTGAGTCCTGGCGTCGAGGTTAACATCAAGGGCAACACATTGCCCCAAGCGCCGAATGTCAAGGTCTCGATGGGCGTGCAGTACACGGCAGAGGTTGGGAATGGTATGACACTCGTCCCCCGCGTCGACATTTCCCTTACCGGAAAGCAATATGGCAATATCTTCAACGGCAGGATTAATCGTATCGAACCTTTCGTCCAGGCAAATGCGGTTTTACAGTTGAATGGCGCCGACGAGCGCTGGTTTGTCCGGGGGTTCGTTCAGAATATTTTCGATAGCAACTCGGTTACCGGACTTTATGTCACCGATGCATCTTCCGGTAATTTTACAAACATCTATACTCTTGATCCGCGGCGTTATGGTGTCGCCATCGGAGCAAAATTCTGACGATTTAGCGGTTCCAATCTAACTCGCATAGAAATCGCGGCGTCGGAGAGACGGGGGAACCTTCTCCGACGCCGGTTTCCATGCGCCAGGCCCAAGGCACCGAAAGGGGGGCATCTGCGACGGAAAGAGGCAAGTCATCTGGAGCCATCTCAAGGATCTCCGAATTTCGCGGCCTGTGCTTGCGATGTCGCATGCGACCGACGCGAACGGCGCGCTGACCGTTGCCCACGGGCACTTGTAGGAAGCACGCTGGTCTCCGGCACCGCGAGCTCGCGATCAATCCGGCAGCGTTCGGAGGCGGCACGATCATCGCGGCGGTTTGTGGCCCCTGATTGCCGAGTGCAGCATGACACTCTTGGCCGCCGCATCGATCACGATATTCCCAAGCTTGCTTGCGAACCTATAATTTTTGAACAGAAAAGAGATATCCAGATCCCAATCTGGCAGCCTGGTTTGCGCGGTAATTGAGCCATTCGGCGAGCAAAACACCCATCTGACGCGCGGCGCATCTTGCCACGCGAAGGCCCAGCGGTTCCCACGCAAAGCGACGAGCATTTGACATGGGACCATCGGCGAGTTCGGGAACGCCAGTCGGAGACAGCGCGAGGCACGCGTTCATGATCGACAAACTCATCCGCGATGGCCGAACCGATAGCGGTTGTGGGCATTTGTCTCGACACGTCCGAAACCGGAAGACCAAACTTCAGCGAGGAAGCTTATTGAGATTCACCGCGGCGATTGCAGTTGACGGCTTGAGTTCCGTGCGAGCAAAATTTCGAAGCGCTTTGGCTTCTCTGCGCGCCCGCCAAATGTGCATCATTGGCGTTAAGGTCGCGGTGGCAAACCGTCCGAGGTCGGCGTCTCGAGTTCAAGGGGGCCGACGGAGATGAGACCTTCTGGATCGGACAAGGGCCCGGTCTGGCTGACCGTGATTTCTGTTTGAGGTCCAGCCTCGCCATTGCGGTCGCTGCGCCTAACTTTCAATGCGTCGATTTCGCGTTTGCGCAGTTCCAGATAGAGGGTCCGTGTCTCGACATAGGGATCAAGGCTTTCCTGTTGCAAGCGCTGGATTTGAGCGTCGCCCTCGATGCGGTCATTGAGTTGCCTGACCACAGTTGTCGGAACGGCATATGCCGTGCGGTCGAAAGGCGCGCCGACCGCGGTCGGCACGACGAGCAAGTCAATGCTGTTGCCCGCCAGATCGCGCAATGTCGTCGACCCGATAAGCGGAAGATAGAAATAGGGACCGGGCTCGACGCCGTAGAAACCCAATGTATTGGCAAAGCCGTTGCGTCGGTAAGGCAGATTGAAAGGCATTGTCTTCGCGACATCGAAAAGGCCGCCGACACCAAATGTCGTGTTTACGGCGAAACGGCCGAGCGTCTCGGCAGCCTTGCCGATCTTGAACTGTAACAGGAAGTTCAGAAAATTGACGGGTTCGCTGAGGTTACGCAGTGCATTGCCCAGCCCGTCGCGAACAGGTTCGGGTACGATACCTTGATAGCCCATCGCGACTGGGGCCACGAGCGCCGCATCGATCGACTGGACCGCCCGATAAGAGGCAATATTGACCGCTTGAAACGGATCTCCCGGCGGCGCATCGCCACGGGCCGTCACCACAATATCATGGGGCGCCGAGGGCATTTCGGCCATAGTCTCGTCGTCGGAGGTTGCTGGCGCGGCTAAAGAGGGATGCGGGGTGTTGCCGAGTGCTGGCACAACGATCGGCGGCTCGGGTGGGGCCGAGGGATCATCTACCCGCTGCAACTCGGTCTCAGTCTGGCTTTCGGATGCGAGGTCGGTCGGAGGCGGCGCTACCCCGGACAGAAACAGAAGCGCGGCGACGGTTGCAGGGCTCATCGCGCGCGCGATCCCGCCACCATGAGAGGGGCGAACATTAATTCCATTTGCCAAACTCCTGCTTCGGCCAAGGGCCCGAAACGACGACCGACGACGCTCCCTCCATCGACCCATGTCAGCTGACCCACGATGCGGCCAATCCAGCTTTAATACTCCCCCATGAGTAGGGAAACATAAAGAAGCTCGGCCTGCCGTTTAGCCCAGCAACGTCCGTACGGACGGGCAATGGGACCAACCTGTTCTATCAGGTACGATTTTCGCTGGAGGACCCGGCATAGGCACTTTGCCGACGGTCGCTTAGTTCCGGGCTGGGCGGAAGCGGCTCGAAAACTAACTCTGCGGACGCGCCCGGTCTCAGCGCGAGCAACAGTCCCGCCGTCAAGAGCGAGCCGAACATGCTCCGGATCAATGCTTTGCCCCCAACCACATTGCGCAACCCGATGACGAAAGTATCGCACCCTGCCTGAGACGCGAGCAGTGCTTGCCCGATCGAACTATTCAGGTTGTTCAGACAACCGCGCTGCGGCTTCAAAGGCGCGGCGCGTGTTTAGCGAGATTGATCGCCGACCCACGGCATGTCCCTAAAAAAATTGGACGCTAGCCCGAGAAATCATCCTTTGGTCACCCGGTCAATTAAGGGTTGGATGTCGTCAGGAGAAATTTTTCCGGTGGCGATCCGAGGTGAGGAAGCAGGAAAATGCGGAATGTGGGGCGGTTCGGAATTTCATTGCAGCGAAGCGTGATTCCAGCAGGCCTTTTGTGCTTTCAAGGCTTCGTTGTTGGCTGCAGCGAGGCCGAGACGCGTGATCCTGACGCTAAGGGCCCGACAAAGATGCCCGAGACGGCAAGCGTTGAGGGCAGGGAGGAGGGCGTGTGGCAACCCCAGCGGGCCATCAGCAGACGCCACCGTGGCCTGGAGCGGCGCCGAACATGGAGGATGTCAAACTTCCTCCAGAGTATAGCGAAACGGCAACGAATCCGAAACGCTTCGCCGGACGTCCGGTTACCGGCGCCTTCAACGTCACTGTGCCCACTCTCACGGTGTTTCCCGCCCAACAACCAGGCAATGGCACAGCGATGCTGGTTTTTCCCGGCGGAGGATTCTCCAAGCTCGCGATCGATCTGGAAGGTAGTGAAGTTCGCGACTGGCTGACTTCAAGAGGCACCACTTGCGTGCTCGTCAAATACCATGTTCCCAAAAGCGGCCACCATTATGATGAAGACTGCCATTGTGCAGTGACGCCCAAGCACCTCCTTGCGTTGCAGGTCGCCCAGCGTGCGATACGCCTGGTGCGCTCGCGCGCCAGCGAGCTCAAGATCAACCCCCGCAAGATCGGTGTCATAGGCTTCTCAGCCGGAGGGTATCTGGTCGCGCAGACCAGCAATATATTCGAACCTGCTTATGAGGCGGTCGACGAAATAGACAAAGTGAGCAGCCGGCCCGATTTTGCCATCGCAATGTTCCCAGGCCACCTGTGCAGATCGGGGGGCTCGCTTGATCCTGGTATCAAAGTTACCAAGATGACCCCGCCAACATTTCTTCTTCAGGCTTGGGACGATCCCGTCGATCCGATTTGCAATAGCATAGTCTATGCGCGAGCGCTGGACGAGGCAGGTGTTCCAGCGGAAGTCCATCTCTTTGCCAAGGGAGGGCACGCCTTCGCCATGCGCCCGCTGCGTCATCCCGTTGAGCGATGGCCGACGCTCGTGGAAGATTGGCTAAAGGACACAGGAATTCTTTGAGCAAATAGGGCAAGAAATGACCCCCTCTCCCCGGAATGTTCGCTACTCAGGGGAATCGCTGGTCTTGGCCGATCGGAGATCGCCGGGTTTCTGACTGAAACTAACCGAAAGCCGACAACGGTTTGAGCTCCAGGGTATCTTTTGGCGCTGCCGTACAATTATCGGTCGGCTCGCGACGCTATCCGCGCGGTGCGACCCAGAAGAGCTCTTCCTTTCAGGAAACAGAGATCTTCATCTGACGCCCGCACGGTTTCGATCGCGCGGGCGTCTTTTTTTTGGCGCACCGCCGCCAGCGGTTTGAACGAACACATATGGGTGATCACGCCTGACCGACGTGAGGATGACGCCGCAGACACTCAGCGCCGCCGCCGTTCCGTCGCAAATCCACGATCGGTCGCGATAAAGCGCTCGATCATCGGCACCGCGATCTTTTCCGGCGCCATAGGCGCCGCGAGGCCATTAGCCTTCGCATGCACCTCGGCATAGACGAGCAATTCGCGATGGAGGGATCCCGTCAATTCGATCGACAGCTTCACGGGCTTGTCGTCGGCGATGGGGCCTAGGCGCAGCTTGCTCATGGGGCCGCACCCGCCGGCGGTTCGAGTATCAGATCGCGTGTGACAAGGACCCGCAAAGCGAAGCCGGGGCGGATCGTGAGGGTTGGCGGGATGTTCATCTGACGCTCGACGAGCCGCCGTCCCGACTGGTTGACCGTATCCTGCGGCCCGTCGCGAAGCGCCCGCACGAGCGCATCATCCCCGTCCGAGCCAAGTTCGGCTCCGACGCCGAGCAACGAAGAGACGAGCGCCGCGCGCAGCATCGACCCCCAATGATGGTCGGTGCGATCGGCAATCCCCGCCATGCCCCGCGCATCGGCGCCGGGCTGACGATCGAGCCGGATCGATCGGCCACCGGGCAGGATCAACCGGTTCCAGGCCAGCAAGACGCGCTCCTGCCCCACGGATATTTCGCTGTCATAGTCGCCGATCAGCCGGGCACCCTGCGGAATGAGGAGAATGCGACCCGTCGGGCTATCGTAGACATTCTGGGTCACCTGCGCCGTGACCTGTCCGGGAAGGTCGGACCTGATCCCAGTGATCAGCGCGGCCGGAATGAGACTTCCCGCCTGAAGGATGTATGGCGAAGCAGGCGCATGAAGGCGCTCGGCACTCTCGAACGGTTCGGCGGAGCCGCCCGCGAGAAAGGCGCGCCGCGCCGCCGCCGGAGTCCGCGCGCCGCCTTCGGGTGCCGACATGGTCGCGGCGGACGGTTCGATCGATCCACGCTGCGCGTCTGCCACCGGCGCGCCCGAGGTCCCTCCTCCAAGGAATATCCGGCTCGCCGTGGCGGCCTCGCGCTCCAGCCGCGCCCGATCGCGCGCCTTGTCGGCGGGTGAGCGCCCGCCGGCGGGCGGATTTCCCATCGGCGGCACCGGGATCGTCTCGCCGTTCTGCTGCGCCGAGACGATCGGTCGCCCGAGATCGCCGGGTAGCGGCGGTCCGAGCTTCGGCACCTTGCCATAGTCGGCGGGCGCACCGGTGACGACTTCGGCGCGATTCGCTCCATCGGCCGTGTAGAGATTCTCGGCGGTCTTCGGGGCTACGGGTTGCAGCGCCCAGAGCAGAGCGCCGCCGATCGCGGTGCCGCCGGCAGCGCCGATCATCGCGAGCGCCTTGCGCGAAAGCCGCATGACCCGCGGCGTGTCGCCGCGTAGCCGAAAAGGATCGACCTCCGGGCCGGGCGCCGTGCGCTCGCCCGCTTCCGGCACGTCGGCGGGCGCCACCGCCTCGCTTGCCGGCCCGGTCACGACCGCCCCCGGCGGCGCGGCATTTCACGCTTGATCCGAACGACGCGGGCCTGCTTTCCGGCGCCCAAGCGGAGTTCGCCGCGCTCGAAAAGGCGGTCGACGATCATGTAGCGGCCCTGCACCCGGTAGTTGACAAGCTCGGCCTCGCCGCTGCCGCCGATGACGAAGAGTGGCGGCATATCGCCGGTGGCGATATCCTCACCGAATTCGATGATTAGCTGGCGCGAGTCGTCGAAGGCGCGCACCGGCCGCCACGCGGCCTTGTCGCCTGCGATGCGGTAGCGGAAGTTGAGCGCGGCGAGATCGATCGCCCCGGCAACGGGCGCCACCCTCGCCGCCTCGGCCTCGGCAAGCTGCAAGGCGATCAGCTCATCGGCGGGATAGGTCCAGGATACCGATGCCATATAGGCCGCGGCGGTCGCGCGCAGCTCGACATGATAGGTGCGCCGGTCGGTGTTGATGATGAGATTCGTGGCGATATCGGATCGGGTGGGTTTCGCCAGAATATGCACGCGCCGCCGGGCCCCGGTCCCGCTGACCGTATCGCCGATGATCCAGCGCACCGTGTCGCCCGCGGCGACCGGCCCCGGGCCGACGAGCTGTTCGCCTTCCTGAAGGACGATATCGGTGACCTGCCCTGGCGCAGCATAGACCTGAAAGAGCGCGCCTTCGGACCAGGCATATTGCTGGATGGCGTTCCGATAGCCTTGCCGGTCGGGCTGCACGCGCGCCTCGGCGTTGGCGCGGCCGACGCGCTGGCGGGGATCGGCGGCCTCGCTCGCCGCGGCGGGCGCCGCAAGGAGGGACAGCATGGCTCCGAGTGCGATCGGAAGCAGAGGATATCGCGTCATTGGCTGAGTTCCTTCGACCAGTTGATAGCATTGACAAACAGCCCGATCGGGTTGCGGCGAAGCGCGTCGGGCGTGCGTGGCGGCCGGATCGCGACGGTCACGATCGCCGACCAGCGCGAACGCTCGACTAGGCTGCCGTCCTGATATCGGCGCTCGCTCCAGGCGATGCGGAAGCTGTCTTTCGAAGCCCGAATGACGCTCGACACATCGACCGCGACCTGGGCCTTGCCGACCTCGGCAAAGGGATCGTTGGTGCGGGCATAGTCATTGAGCGCCTGCGCTCCGGTCGCGGTGGTAAAGTCATAAGCGCTGAGCCAGTCGGCCCGCAGCACGACCGGATCGGCGGGAATGCTGCGAACATGTTCGATGAAGCGCGCGAGATGGAACGCGACCTGCGGATCGGTCGGTTGATAATCGCCGTCGGCCGGCGCGACCGCGCGCGCTTCACCCAGCTTGTCGACCTCGACGACCCAGGGCGTGATCGTCCCGCGGGCGGACTGCCAGACGAGGCCTCCGGCAAGACCACCGGAGATGATCAGCGCGCCGAAGAAGGCGAGCCGCCAGTTCTTGGCCTGGACCCGCGCAGAACCGATCCGATCGTCCCACACTTGCGCGGCGCGCTGGTAGGGCGTGACCGGCTCGGGCGCGCGGCCATAATGATTGGTGGGTCTTTTGAACATGGGATCAGTCCTTTTCGCTGATGTTCGGCGCCGAGCCGGCCCCGTGGCTGTCGCCGCTCTTGAGCGTCTGCGCGCCGATGGTCGCGCCATGCGTCATGGTCTGGCGCCGCCGCATCGCCGCCGCCCAGGCCGGAGGCGCGCTGGCAGCTTGCGCTGGCGCCGCGCTATCGGTGGGACCGTCGCGGCCCGACGCGAAATTCGCGCGAACCCGTTCGGCCATGCTGCGAACAGGTGAAGCTGCGCCGCTGGCTGCCGTACGTGCCACATTCGCAAGTCCCCCGCCGATGGCCTTCGCTCCGCTCTTCCCGGCCGCGCCCGCCGCATAAGCTGTCGACGCGCTCCCCGCTCCGCGGGCACCGGCAGCAGCTGTGCCGCGCGCCGCCGCTGCAGCCGCGCCGGTGGCCAGGGTCGCGCCAGCCGCCCCGGCGGCAAGCGTTGCGCCTGCGGCGACTGCGGTGCCGGCGGCGGCCCCTGCTCCGAGTTGCGGACCGCCGGCGACGATCCCGTTG
Source organism: Sphingopyxis sp. (assembly GCF_965227415.1). Lineage (GTDB taxonomy): Bacteria > Pseudomonadota > Alphaproteobacteria > Sphingomonadales > Sphingomonadaceae > Sphingopyxis. The sequence goes on from NZ_OZ245749.1 coordinate 2,001,010, forward strand.
GCGATCGAGGGACCGAAGATGCCGAGGCCGAGCAGCGTCAGTGCGCCGAGCGCGATCGCCATGACCTGTTCGATGTCAGGCTCCGGACCGAGGCCGGCTTGCATGAAGCGGTCGAACAGGGTCACCCCGATGCCGGTGATCACCGCGAGGACGAGCACCTTGATGCCCGAAGATATGATGTGGCCAAGCACGCGTTCGGCCATGAAGGCGGTGCGGCCGAAGAAGGCGAACGGCAGCAACACGAAGCCCGCGAGCGTCACCAGCTTGAATTCCAAGATGGTAACGAAGACCTGCACCGCGAGAATGAAGAAGGCGAGGACGACGATCACCCAGGCGATCAGCAGGATCATGATCTGCACGAAGTTGGTGAAGAGACCGACCGGGCCGACGAGGTCCGCCGACGCATCGAGCAGGGGCTGCGCCGCATCGATGCCGGTCGCGGCGACGACGCCGGGACGCATGAAGTCGCCGATCGCCATGGCGCCGCCGCTCGCCTTAAGGCCGAGGCCAGCGAAGCTTTCGAGCATGATGACGGCCAGCGCCTGGAAGTTGCCGATGATGAAGGCGAAGACGCCGATATAGAGCGTCTTCTTGACGAGCCGCTGGATGATGTCCTCGTCGGTGCCCCACGCCCAGAACAGCGCGGCAATCGTCACGTCGATGACGATGAGGGTCGAGGAGAGAAAGCCGACTTCGCCCCCGAGCAGCCCGAAGCCGCTGTCGATATAAGTCGAGAAGACCGCCAGAAACTGGTCGATAACGCCGGTGTCTTCCATCGGGCTAGTCCTTCTGTCCAAAGAAATGGCGGCGCCTGGCGTCCCAGGCCGCTTCACAGTCCGCATCGGCGACCGTGACCGTGCGGCAGCGCTCGGCCACGTCGGCGGCTGCCGGGTGTGCGCCCGCCGCGGAGATCGGGGGGGCGGGCGCACGAGGCGTAGGCGGCGATGACGCATGCAGAATTGCCAGCGTGATGAGCAGGCCGCCCAGCACCGCGACCGCCGCTATCTTCGCCGCCCGGCCCATCTCAATTGCCTTTGCGGAAGCGGCGGAAGCGCTCGCGGCCTTCGGCCTCGGCGGCGGCGCTGCGCGCCGCGTCGAGCATCTGCGCCCGGCCCTGCGCGGCGAGAGCGGCGGTGAGGTCGGAGATCTGCTGCGACTGGACGGCGAGGATCTGGTTGCCCGCCTGCGCCGCCTGCAAGGCGCCGGTCGCCGACTGGCTCGCCGAGACGAGGGTTCCGATCGACTGGCGCGTGCCGCCGATGTTGGTGACGACGCCGGCCTGCACCTTCATCGCATCCTGGAACGCGCCGACGCTGTCGTTCCAACGCGCCTCGGCATTGGCGACAATCGCCGCCTGCGGCCCCGACAAGGCTGCGCCCTTGTAGCGGGCATCGAAAGCGGTCTGGATATCGCCGACGTCATAAGCGACGCGCTGCGCTTCACTCAGCAATTGGCGGGTGCGATCGACCTGGCCTTGCAATTCCTTCAGCGTCGAGACGGGCAGGCTGGTCAGATTGCGCGCCTCGTTCGCCAGCGACGTCGCCTGGTTTTGCAGCATGGAGATCTGATTGTTGATCTGCTCGAGGGTGCGCGCGGCGGTCAGGATATTCTGCGCATAGTTGCGCGGATCGTGAACGATGCCGCCGATCTGCGCCGCGGCGGGAACAGTCACTCCGCTCGCGATCAAGGTCGATCCGGCGAGCAGGGCAGCAAGCAGCACGCGGTTCTTCACATTCTTCATAAAAAGGACTCCTTCAGCTGGTCGGGGGTTTCGAGGTTCGCGAGCAGATCGGCGGCCCAATAGAGGCCGCGGTGACGCAGCCAGAATTCGGCAAAATCGGCGTGGCCGCGCGTCTCGATCAGCTCGCCGATCTTGATCTGGTCGGTCTTTGAAGAGGCAGCGGTGAAAGCGAGTGCGATGTCGCCGAGGCCGAGTTCGAACAGCCGGTTGCCGCGTCGCGACTGGCAATAATAGTCGCGCTTCGGCGTTGCGCGGCTCAATATCTCGATCTGGCGATCGTTGAGCCCGAAGCGTTCATAGACCCGCGCGATCTGAGGCTCGGCGGCGCGTTCGTTGGGCAGGAAAATGCGTGTCGGGCAGCTCTCGATGATCGCCGGCGCAATGCGCGAGCCCTCGATATCGGCGAGGCTTTGCGTCGCGAAGATCACGCTCGCATTTTTCTTGCGGAGCGTCTTCAGCCACTCGCGCAGCTGCGCCGCGAAGGCGGGGCTGTCGAGCACGAGCCAGCCTTCGTCGATGATGATCAGCGTCGGTGAGCCGTCGAGGCGGCCCTCGATGCGGTGGAACAGATAGGCGAGGACCGAGGCCGCCGACGAGGCGCCGACCAGCCCTTCGGTTTCGAGCGCCTGAACACGCGCATCGCCAAGATGCTCGGCCTCGGCGTCGAGCAGCCGTCCCCAGGGACCGCCCACGAGATAGGGCGAAAGCGCGAGCTTCAGCTCTTGCGATTGGAGCAGGACGGCAAGACCGGTCAGCGTGCGCTCGCGGATTGGCGCCGTCGCGAGCGACGTGAGCGCCGACCAGAGATGCTCCTTCGCGGCCGGATCGACGTCGACCCCTTCGCCCGCGAGCAAGGCGGCGAGCCATTCGGCTGCCCAGGCGCGCTCCGCGGCCTCGTCGATGCGCGCCAGCGGTTGCAGAGCGACCGACCCGGCGCTGCCGGCATCGTGCAGCGCGCCGCCAAGATCCTGCCAATCGCCGCGCATGGCAATCGCCGCGGCGCGGATCGAACCGCCATAATCGAAGGCGAATATCTGGTTGCCCTCGTAGCGGCGGAACTGGAGCGCCATCAGCGCGAGCAGGACCGACTTGCCCGCACCCGTCGGGCCGACGACGAGGCAATGACCGACGTCGCCGACGTGCAGCGAAAAGCGGAACGGGGTCGAGCCTTCGGTCTTGCCGTAAAGCAAGGGGGCATCACCGAAATGCTCGTCCCGTTCCGCCCCCGCCCACACCGCCGACAAGGGAATGAGATGGGCAAGATTAAGGGTGGAAATCGGGGGCTGGCGAACATTGGCATAGACATGGCCGGGGAGGCTCCCGAACCAGGCCTCGAGCGCATTGACGCCTTCCACCGTGCAGGTGAAGTCGCGGCTCTGAACGATTTTCTCGACGAGGCGCAGCTTCTCGGCCGCGAGCGCCGGATCGCGATCCCAGACGGTGATCGTCGCGGTGACATAGGCGATGCCCGCCTCGTCGGCGCCAAGCTCCTGCAGTGCCATGTCGGCGTCGGCCGCCTTGTTCGAGGCATCGCTGTCCATCAGGACAGAGGCCTCGTTGGTCATCACCTCCTTGAGGATCGCGGCGACCGACTTGCGCTTGGCGAACCATTGCCGCCGGATCTTGGTCAGCAGCTTGGTCGCGTCGGTCTTGTCGAGCATGATGGCGCGCGAGGACCAGCGATAGGCGAACGCTTGGCGGTTCAATTCGTCGAGCAGGCCCGGGAAGGTGACGCTCGGGAAGCCGGTGATGGTGAGGGTGCGCAGATGATGATCGCCGAGCCGCGGCTCGAGCCCGCCGACGAGCGCTTCGTCGGCGAGCAGCGCGTCGAGATAGGCAGGCGTCTCGGGCACCCGGACGTGCTGGACCTTGGTCGAGACACAGCTGTGGAGGTAGGTTAATGTCTCGCCGTCATCCAGCCATTCGGCCTCGGGCATGAAGCCCTCGACGAGATGGAGCATGCGCCCCGTGCGATCGACGAAGCTTTTCAGCAATTCCTTGGGGTCGACGCCGGTCTTCGAGCGGCCCTCATAGAGCCAGTACTCGGCGCGCGCCGCTTCCTCTGCCGGCGGCATCCACAAGAGGGTCAGATAATAGAAGCTCTCGAAATGGGCGCCTTCCTCGCGGAACTGCTCGCGGCGTTCGACATCGACCAGCTCGGACACCGCATCGGGGAACTCGGACACCGGATAGGTCACCGCGGGCACACGCTGGGCTTCGACGAAGACTGCCCAGCCCGACCCGAGGCGCCGCAGCGCGCTGTTGAGGCGCGCGGTGACCGCCACGAGTTCGGCGGGCGTGGCGCTGTCGAGGTCGGGGCCGCGGAAGCGCGCCGTGCGCTGGAACGCGCCGTCCTTGTTCAGCACCACGCCCTCCGCCACCAGGCAGACCCAAGGGAGAAAATCGGCGAGGCGGGCGGATTTCGTGCGATATTCGGAGAGATTCATCATGAGCGCATCCAGACGGGATATTTGAGGTGACGCCGGGCGACGTCGACGAACTGCGGGTCGCGGCGGGCGGCCCAGACCGAGAGGGTGTGGCCGACCGCCCATATCGCGACGCCGACGATCCAGAGCCGGAGGCCGAGACCGACGGCGCCCGCGAGCGTGCCGTTGACGATCGCGAGGCTGCGCGGCGCCCCGCCGAGGAGGATCGGCTCGGCGAGCGCCCGGTGAACCGGAGCAAAGAAGCCCGGCACTTCCCCTTCCCGGCTCATCACACGAGCGCTCCGCCGCCGAAGGAGAAAAAGGACAGGAAGAAGCTCGATGCAGCGAAGGCGATCGACAGGCCGAACACGATCTGGACCAGCCGGCGGAACCCACCCGACGTGTCGCCGAAGGCGAGGCTGAGACCGGTCACGATGATGATGATCACCGCGACGATCTTTGCGACCGGACCCTCGATGCTCTCGAGGATCGACTGCAGCGGCGCTTCCCACGGCATCGACGAGCCGCCGGCATAGGCCGGCGCGGATACCGCAAGCGCAACGAACATCGCGGTCGAACAGAGCATGGCGCGCCGTGCGCCATGCCGAAGAGCATGGATCATCGATTTTCTCCTTCAGGGGTGATGAGCGGGGTCAGCCGATATTCGAGGTTCAGCCGGTCGAACCCGTCGATGCGGGCGAGTTCGGCGAGGCGCCGGCCCGTTCCGTCGCGGACGAGCACGGCGACCAGATTGATCGTCTCGGCGAGAAGAGCGCGCGGGACGGTGATCACGGCTTCCTGGATGAGCTGCTCCATACGGCGCAGCGCGCCAAGCGCACTCCCGGCATGGATTGTTCCGACACCGCCGGGATGACCTGTGCCCCATGCTTTCAGGAGATCCAGCGCTTCGGCGCCGCGCACCTCGCCGATCGGAATGCGGTCGGGCCGGAGGCGCAGCGAGGAGCGGACGAGATCGGACAGCGATGCGACACCGTCCTTGGTGCGCATCGCGACGAGATTGGGCGCCGCGCACTGCAGTTCGCGCGTGTCCTCGATCAACACGATCCGGTCGCGGCTGCCCGCAATCTCGGCGAGCAACGCGTTGGTCAGCGTCGTCTTGCCGGTCCCGGTGCCGCCCGCAACGAGGATGTTGAGCCGGTCACGCACGCCGCAGCGAAGTATGTCCGCAGCATCCGCCGACATGATGCCCGAGTTCACATAATCGCCGAGCGTGAAGACCGCGATTGCCGGTTTGCGGATCGCAAAGGTCGGCGCGGCAACGACCGGCGGCAACAATCCCTCGAAACGCTCGCCTCCTTCGGGCAGCTCGGCCGATACGCGCGGCGCGCTGCCATGCACTTCGGCGCCGACATGATGCGCGACGAGACGAATGATGCGCTCGCCATCGGCGGCGCTCAGTGTTTCACCGCTGTCCTCGATCCCTTGGCCGAGGCGGTCGACCCACAGCCGACCGTCGGGATTGAGCATGATTTCGATGACCTCGCGGTCGGCGAGCCAATCCGCGATCGCACCGCCCATCGCGGTGCGCAGCATGCGCGCGCTGCGGTGACGTGCCTCCAGCCGGATTGGTTCTGCGCCCATCGGGAACCCCGTTTCATGAGCCTTGGCGATGATGCCCGGCTCGACGGGGATGAGTAAGAGACGCAGAGAAAACCCAAATTCAACAAGGTTTTCGCGCCGTCGTACCGTCTCGTAGAAAGACAGGCCGTGGCGTAGGTCGATCCGCATCGGAACGGATAAAAATCATGGTGGAACTTGTGAAACGCCCGATTTTGACAACAGTGTAACAATGACTGATTCGGGGTCGCAGCCGTCAGAGGATGAATTGTGCTGGGCGCGGCTCACGGACAAGCAGCGCGCTTGTCTCGATCTTGTGCTTGAGCATCAGACCTCAAAGCAGATTGCGCGGCGGCTCGACATCTCGAAACAGGCCGTCGATCTCAGGCTCACGACCGCGCGCGATATTCTGGGAGCGGACAGTAGAGCCGAGGCGGCCGTCCGCTATGCGCGTCTCAAACGGACCTATGACCGAATACCATGGGATCCGATCATACTACCGCCGCAGGCCAGACTGATGCCATCCGATTTCCCGGACGGAGAGCCGGCCGCATTGGCGCTGAACGATCATGCATCGCTCGCCAAGCATCCCAATGCGGTCGACCCGCCGTTCAAGGGTCTCTGGAGGCGCGATCACGCGCGTTCGAGCAAAGTCTGGATCATGGCGGCGATGTTCGCCGGATTGATCCTGCTGACGCTGGCGGGGGTGACGATCGGTGAAACGCTCACCCGTCTGATTTCCGGCTGATCCTTTCATCCTGTCTGTCACCAATAGGCCGGAGCGATGCTTCCGGCAGAGGAGAAGTCATGTCCCAAGCACTTACAATCACGGCAGCCCGTCTGATCCGCGACGTACCCGCCGCCGAAGTCAGGATCGACGATGCACTCATCGCAGTGTCTTCGCTGATGACCAGCGTCGTCACCGCGCGGCGCGACACCGCCGGGGTGCCGGCGACCAGAGGGCAGGCAACGATCCGCCGATTGATGAAGGCGCAAATGGCGCTGGTCGATGTCAGCGGCGATATTCTGCGGGTTCATGGCGAACTCGCCGATATCGGGCGCGAGACGGCGGGTTATGACCTCCATGAATGCCCGTCGATCGCGGAGGCGGGAACGAGCGTGCGGGCGGCCGCAGCCTGACGCCGGTTGACCGGGAGCGACAGCCGTGAAAGTTTCAGGGCATGCGCATCGCCTTGTTTCTCGCTTTCTTGGCTGTTGCTGTCGGCTATGCCGCCTGGAAGGGCGGCGGGCCGGAACGGACGATGGCGGCGATCGCAGCAACGATGGTGGGCTTGGATCAATTGCTCCACCTGTTCGTTCCGCCGACCTTCGCTTCACTCGACACCGGTCATCTCGCGATCGACCTGTTTGGAGCCGCATCCACCGTCACGCTCGCGCTGTTTGCGCATCGCTTCTGGCCCATGTGCATCGCCGTCTTGCACATGGTCCCGCTCCTTGCGCACTCGAGCCGGATTCTCGACGTGGCGCTGCATCCGGCAGCCTATCTCGCGATGCAGGTGGCGACGTCCTGGCCGGTGCCGGCGATCCTCATCCTCGCAACCTGGCGCCACCAGCGTCGGCTGGCGCGCGGCGCCAACGAGCCATGCTGGCAGATCTCGTCGCGGCCATCGATCCCGAGCATTGCGAGTCCCTAGCCGAGCGACTGCTCGCGGAACATCGGACACTCGCACGCCTTTTCGCCCAGTCCCCCGAAGCGCTGGCGCGAACGCTCGGCAAGGACAGCCCGGTCGGCGCGATGCTCGTCGCCGCACGGTGCGCGACATTGGAGGCCATGCGCGAAGAGCTGAGCGGTCGCGGCATCGACCCCGACAATCCCAAATTGCTGCGTTATCTCAGGGCATCGATGGGCGCGCTTCCCGATGAGGCGCTGCGCGTGCTGTTCCTTGACCCGTCGCATCGCCTCATCGCGGATGAACAATTACAGCGCGGAACGCTCGGCCATCTCGCAATCTATCCCCGCACGATATTTCGGCGAGCGATCGAACTCGACGCCGCCGCGATCATTCTCGTACATAACCATCCTAGTGGCGACCCAGCGCCCAGCCGGTGCGATATCGAGGCAACTGAACGCCTGGCTACGATCGGACAAGCGCTCGACGTCGAGGTGCTGGAACATATCATTGTCGCGCTCCGAGGGCATCGGATGATCCTCCGGGGACGACCTGCCTCCGGTCGGACGTCTTCGCCCGGCACGCTACTTCGCGACAGAATTGCCGATTGGCGGAACTCACCCGATGCCGAGTTGGCGCTCGCCAACGCGCAGCGCGTATGGCGGCGGCGCCTTCTGCGCCGACAACTTGTCGGCGCAGAAGGCCTGTTCGGCGAACCGGCTTGGGATATGCTCATCGATCTCTTCATCCATGAGGCAGCGGCGAAATCAGTATCGACCAGCTCGCTTTGTATCGCGTCGGGCCTTCCGAGAACGACGGCCCTCAGGCTGCTGCAGCGCCTTTGCGACGAGGGACTGTTGGCGCGGGAGCCGGATCGCCACGACGGAAGACGCAATTTCATCCGGCTGGCCCCCGATCTCGTGCAACGCCTCCTGGCCTATTTCGCGGCGGGCGACGAATGATCGCCGTCCACGTCGCGGGACAATTCGTCGCCAAGCTTCGGCCCGAGCTCCATCCGGCGGCTCAGCGAATCGACAAAGGCCTCCCACCGTTTCTTGCCGGTCACCTGCGCCGCCCGGAGTGCCGCGTCGGGGAGCGGGGGATTGTTGATCAGCCAGGAGCGGACGAACAGCGCGAAGCCTTCGTTCGACAATTCGACATGCCATTCTAGCCGGTCGAGTTGCCGCGACAGCCGATCGAGCCGCCGCGTCAGCACGGCCTCAAGCCGCTCCTCATGATCGGGCGTGAGCAGAGATGCGAGCGCCGCCTCGACGATGTCGGTGCGCGTGATGCGGCGGCTGCTTGCGCGCTCGTCGAGCTGGCGCGCCAGCACGCTATCGATCCGAAAGGTCCGCTTGACCGACGACTTCCTCATAGTTCGATCCCGTCGTCCGGATCCTGCGACGCGAGGCGTGCACCGCGGCGCATCGCCCGGTCGACCGCCTGCCGATCGCGAGCAGGGTCTTCGTCCCGCTCTTCAGTCGCAAAGTCGAACTCGCTGACTGCCTGGCCAGGCTCAGGAGCGATATTCTCATGGTCGGGTATCGCTGGCTCCTGCCGGATACCGCTGTTGGCCTCGGTGCCTTCCTCTTCGTCCTCCGCCTCCTCGACGGTCTCTTCGTGCTTCACGGTTTCAATCGTCTCGCTTGGCAGAGTTACAGGCGGGGCCAAGGCGCTCCAGTCGTCGGAACGACATTCGCCGACGTCTAGCGGCGCGGGCGGCGGCAGGATCCGCGCCATGAACCGTGTGTCGGTATAATATCGAGCCTTGCTCGCCCGGATCGGCGCGACGCCGGCGACCATGACGATTTCCTGATCGGGCGGTAGCTGCATGACTTCGCCGGGCGTCAGCAGGGCGCGGGCGGTTTCGGTCCGCGAGACCATCAGATGGCCAAGCCAGGGCGAGAGCCGGTGTCCGGCATAATTTTTCATTGCGCGCATTTCGGTGGCGGTGCCGAGCGCGTCCGAGATCCGCTTGGCCGTCCGCTCGTCGTTTGTCGCGAAGCTGACGCGGACGTGACAATTGTCGAGGATGGCGTTGTTCTGGCCGTAGGCCTTTTCGATCTGATTCAAGGACTGGGCGATCAGAAACGCCTTGATCCCATAGCCAGCCATGAACGCCAGCGCGCTCTCGAAGAAATCGAGCCGCCCCAGTGCAGGAAATTCATCGAGCATGAGCAACAGCCGCTGCGACCGCGCCCGCGGATTGAGTTCCTCGGTGAGCCGCCGCCCGATCTGGTTGAGGATCAGGCGAATGAGCGGCTTGGTGCGGCTGATGTCGCCCGGCGGCACGACGAGATAGAGCGAGGTCGCCGTCTCTCCTGCCACAAGGTCGGCGATGCGCCAGTCCGACCGCCGCGTCACCGCCGCGATGACGGGATCGCGGTAGAGTCCGAGGAAGGACATGGCGGTCGAAAGCACCCCCGAGCGTTCATTGGCCGACTTGTTGAGCAGATCCTGCGCGGCTGCGGCAACGACGGGATGGACCCCGCCTTCGCCGAGATGTGCGGTCGTCTGCATGATGCGCAGGGTCGTGGCGATACCGCGCCGCGGATCGGACAGGAAAGCCGCAACCCCCGCGAGCGACTTGTCCTCTTCAGCATAAAGGACGTGCAGGATCGCGCCGACGAGAAGCGAGTGGCTTGTCTTCTCCCAGTGGTTTCGCTTCTCGAGGCTTCCTTCCGGATCGACAAGCACGTCGGCGACATTCTGCACGTCGCGCACTTCCCATTCTCCGCGCCGCACCTCGAGGAGCGGATTATAGGCGGCCGATGCGATATTGGTGGGATCGAACAGCAGGACGCGCCCATGCTGCGCCCGGAACCCCGATGTCAGCTGCCAGTTCTCGCCCTTGATGTCGTGCACGATGCAACTGCCCGGCCAGGTGAGCAGTGTCGGCACGACAAGGCCCACGCCCTTGCCCGACCGCGTCGGCGCGAAGCAGAGGATATGTTCGGCGCCGTCATGGCGAAGATAGGTCCGGCCAAAGCGCCCCAAGATGACCCCGGCCTCGCCGAGCATGCCGGCGCGGCGGATATCGCCAGCCTCGGCCCAGCGCGCCGAGCCATAGGTTTCAGCGCGCTGCCGCTCGCGGGCGCGCCACACCGACATCGCGATCGCAACGATGATCGAGATGAAGCCACCCGACGCCGCGATCATGGCGCCGCGGTAGAAGATCGGCGGCGCATAGGCATCATAGGCAAACCACCACCAGAAGAAGGCGGGCGGGGGATAGACCGGATAGTCACCAAGACGAAACCAGGGCGCGCCGAGCGCCGGCTGAAATCCGAGCGCGGCGGCAGTCCACTGGGTTGCCGCCCAGACCGCGAGGATCACGATCGCGCCGACGGCGGCTATCTGGCCCCAGAGTATCTTGTCGTTCATGCGGAAGCTGTCCTTCTAGATGCCGATGCCCCGGCCCAGCGCCCAGTCGACCGTGCCGCCGGGCGACATGGTGCCGGTGATATGCTGGCCGAGGTGGCGGTCGAGCGCGGGGCGCCAGGGAACGAGCTGGAAGCCGAGCCCGTCGTCGATCATCGCGAAGCGCCCCGATGCGAGGGTGACGCGTTCGCGGTAGATGCCGCTCACATACTCCCCGGCAGCCGAGGGTTTCGCGGCAAGGCCGGTCCGCTCGGCGATCGCGGCGGTGGCGGCCTCCAGCTCACGCGAGGCTAACTTGTCGATCAGCCCCGGCGGCAGGGTCAGCCGATCGCCGGCGCGCGAGGCCAGTCCCTCGCTCACAAGATGGCGCGCGCGTTCGTCCATCGCCTGGCGAATTTCGAGACCGAAGCCATTGCCGCATGCGACGGGTTCGCGGGCGACGAGTTGGCGGTCGAGCCAGGTCGCGCCGGGCGCGACCACCTGCGAAGCAAGCGGCAGGTCGGAGCGGGTCGCCAGCGATATCTGATCACGCCCCTTGCCGTCCTCCCACCGGCGCAGTTCGACGATCGCGCCGGGCCGCGCGTCGCCGGTCATCTCCATGTCGCCGAAGCGGATGTGGTGGGTGCGCCCGTCGGCGCCGTCGACGATCGCATAGGCGCTGCCCGCGAGCTCGTCATGGAGGCCGCGCTCGACCAGTCGGCCGATGATCGGACCGCCGGGCGCCCCGTCGTGGAGCGCGAGCGCAGCGGGATCGAAGCGTCCTCCATCGCGGGTGAGCGCCCGATGCATGGTCTTGATGATATCGCCGCGCGCCGCGACCTCGCGCAGCGCCTGTTCGGCGCCCGCGTCCATCATCCAGAGCCCGGCGCCCCTTCGCTCGGCGAGCCCCATCGCCTCGAGCTTCGCGGCGCGGCCAACGAGTAGGCCATGCATGCGCCGATCGTCGCCAGGCGCGGGCCGCAGATCGATCGCCCCGCCCATCTCGTCTGCCATCCGCTGCAGCCGGGCATCGAGGCTCGTCCAGCGTTCGGCATCGACCTCGCGCGTGAGCGAAGTATGAATTTCATGCTCGCTCCGCGGACCGAGCTCGAGCGTCACAAAGGTCTCGGCGCGGCCGCGGATCCCCGCAGCGATATAGCCGCGGTCGATGACGAGATCGGAGCCGTCGTCGGCAATGCCGCGCACGAGAATATGGACGTGCGGATTGTCGGTATTCCAATGGTCGACCGCGACCCAGTCGAGGCGCGTATCCAGATCTCTTTGCATGTCGGTCAGAAGATCTCGGGTGAAGGTTCGAAGGTCATCGAGATCGGCCGCGTCCTCGGGGCTGACGATCAGCCGGAAATGATGCCGGTCCTCCTCGCAGCGCGCGGCGAACGCGTCGCGGTCGGCGGCATCGCCATCGGCATCGAACATGATGGCGTCGCGTCCGTCGCGGGTGACGCCTTCCCGCTCGAGATAGGAGATATGACGCGCCAGCGGCGCGGCGCGAAACCGCGCGCCTTGGTGGCGGACGACGCGCGCCATGACCGTGACGCGCCGGGCGCCAGGCTGACGGCGCATCGCCGCCATGGCCCGCCGGCCCCGTCCATGCGTGCCGGTCCCGCCGCCAGCGCCGCGGCCAGGCCGCGAGCGGGTGTAGCCCGACCGCGAGGCTGCTTTGCGCACCTGTGTAGCGAGCCGCTTGCCCTTGCCTGCCGACCCTGCCCCGCGATCGCGGCTCCGTCCCGGCCTGATGCGGAAATCATGGTCGTCACCGCGCATCGGGGGCGGTGCCATACGAAAAGTTGGGAGAAAACGGCGCGTTCAACGCGATGATATGGCAGATTTCGGCAGAGCCATACGCGCAAACCCGCAGAAAACCGACCATGGAGTGCCCGAAGCTGGCACGGCTTTTATCTTGCGATCCCCCATTTCCCTTCCAGCAAGATCCTGCTGCTCCCGAACCGCGGCATCCAGCAAGGCTGATCCACCGGCGAGACATCAGCGGTCCCGCGCGGTGGAGAGCGAAATGAAGAGCGACGCAGCCGGCGCGGAAGACGGCGCGGCGGCTTCGGGCGCCGATGCGGAATGCGCACCCTCGAGGTCGTCGCGGCGCCCGGCGAAGATCGCCGCATCCCGCCAGCCATGCGAAGGCCTTGGCGCCGCGGCGGCATTTCTAACGCCGTTGACGCTGTCGGCGCCATGTAGTTCGGGGGCGATCTTCGCGACATAGGCGACGGTTTCGGCGGGCAAGCCGCGGCGGCCCGATGCATAGGCATCGGCGCGCCCAGGTCCTGCATTATAGGCGGCGAGCATCAGCGCGATGTCGCCATAGCGGTCCCACATCGCGCGCAGATAGGCCGCACCCGCAAGGATGTTCGCGCGGGGGTCGAAGGGGTCCGGGCCGAGCCGGTGGCGGGCGGTCAGCGACGCCCAGGTTCCGGGCATGATCTGCATCAGCCCCATCGCTCCCGCATGCGAAACCGCGCCCGCCCTGCCCCGGCTTTCGGCGTGCATCACGCGCCAGATCCAGAGTTCGGGAATGGCGAAACGCTGCGCCGCTTCGGCGACCGGCGCGGCATAGGGATGCTCGCCCGGCTGCACCGCGGCGACAGCCGGCGTGCATAAGGGCTGCACGACGAAGGCGCCGACAAGCGCAGCGCAATGCCATGCGGGTCGATTGCCGCGCAGGCGGCGCATGCGCTCACTCGCCGTCATCGCCGCGGATCCACCGGATCGAATATTTGCGCTTATCGGGAAGTCTCTGGGTCAGATGAGCGTAGAGCGGAGCCGGGAGGCCCGGGTCGTCGATCATGATCTCGATGTAGGGATGGCCCGCGAGAGTGCGGTTCCAACCCGCGCCAATTTCGGCTTCGTTGGCCGGATTGCCGACCAGGATGCGCCAATCGGGATCGTCTTCGCCGCCGAAGTCGGGCAGGCTCTCAAGGGTGATATGAGCTTGGTAGGCGACGGTCTCGATCATCCCCGAGAACCCGTGCGAAGCGCTTCCGGTCAGCGTTCCGATGATCATTTTTCGCGCTCCCTTTTGCCGTTGGCAGAATCGTCAGAGGTGTCTCCACCGCGCCTGCGAAGCGGCGCGGCAGCTTTCGAGCGGGTGAAAAGCGGATGCGCGGTGCCGATCAGCCCGGCAGCGGGCAGCGGCCCGAAATAGCGGCCGTCGAGGCTGTCGGGTGCCGCGTTGAGGAGAAAGATCTCGCCGCGCCCGACGGTCCGGCAGCCGGTCCAGACCGGCAGCGAGCGGTTCGCCCGGTCGCGCGCCAACGCGCGGGCAGCCCCCGCTCCGTCGACGGTGACGAAGGTACCCGAACGGCAGACGAGCGCGCCGGGAATCGCGGCGACGCGCTTCAGGAGCGGCACGCCGCGCGGCAGATAGCCGCGCGCGGATAGGAAGCCAGCGAGCGCCGGCGGCGGGTCGATGACGACGAGGTCGCCGACCCGCGGCGCGGCATCCGCGTCGATCCGGTAAAGGCCGATCGGCGCGCTGGCGCTCGCATTCCAGAGCAGGCGCGGCGCGGGCTTCGCCCATTCGACCGCGACGAAGAGCGTGCCGAAAAGCGAGACGGTCGCTACCGTGAAGGACAGGATCCGGCGGTTCATGATCCGACCGCCCGGCGGCGAAGCCACGCCGTGTGGCGTTCGAGCGAATAGGGCCGGAACGGCAGGCCGGCTGCAATCCGGTTGCCGATGTGGCGCCAATGGTCGGGCGCCGCATCGCAGGCGTCGATGCCGACGGCCTCGACCGCATCGATCGCCTCGAGCGCCTTCTGGACCTTCGGCCAGCCGTCGATCCGCGCCAGTATCTCGGCGCCGGGTCTGACGAACGGCAGCGTCGAATGGGACTCGCCCGGCGCGACGGCGAGGGCGATGGCGATGTTCGAATGGATGGTGCCGAAGTCGTTCGACGTCCAGCGGACGAAAGCGAAGACCGCGCCGGGACGGAAGGCCGCGACGCGTGTCCGGCGGCTCAGGATGCGCTCGGCAGCAACGCGGCCGAAGCGGATCCATTGTTCGTGCCGGCCTTCGATCCAAGTCAGTTCGACCTCGGTCGACGCACCCTGCGGCGGCGCCGCAATCGCGCGACCGCTGCGCGGCGAAAGCCCCGGCGACCCGAGCGCCGCATCGAAATCGATGCGGCGCATCAGCGCGGCTCTCGCCGCGCGGGACGCACGATGCCGCTGCCGGGATCGGACGTCGAGGTGCGGCGGCCGAGCTCGACCCAGGCGTCGAGTTCGTCGATCGCGTAGACGACGCGGCCCCCGAGCTTGCGATAGACTGGCCCCGTTCCATAGACGCGATGCTTCTCGAGCGTCCGGTGCGAAAGGCCGACGCGCCTTGCCGCCTCGGGCGTGGTGAGAAAGCGTGGAGGGTGACCGGTCGTCATGGGGTGCTCCTTCCAGCCGCCGGACCTTCGAGAGCGGGTCGGCGGGCGATGTCGCGTCATGGCGCGGCGCAGGACGCACAGGGGAGCGGCTCAATTCCGACGTTACTTTTGTCGCCCCGGCATACCCGCGAGCAGCGCGCGGTAGCCGCCGGCGGCCAGCGACTCGGCTTCGCGGATCAGGCGCTGGGTCCGCCGCCGTTCGGGCGAGGCTTTCCAGGCCGCGCCGCGGCCGATGGTCATGCGCGGATAGACGAGGCGGCAGGCGACCTCATGGCTCGTGACGCGGGCGCCTTCGCGGAGGTCGAGTATCGCGAGCAGCAGGTCGAGCCGCTGCGCCTGGTAGAAAGTCGGCGACGCTGCGGAGGGTGAAGGAGCCGCCCCGCGCAGCCATCGATCGAGATCCTGAACCGCTCGGAGCCGCGTCCCGGTCATGCCATCGAGCGGGATGACGGCGGCGAAAGAAGCGCGTTCCGGATCGCCGCGCAGCCAGATCCGGTGAAGCGCGCCCTCATGCGCGAGAATGTAATGGCGCCCGCCCGCCGCGGCCCGGTGAGCGACACGCCGCTCGACGATGCACGAACCCAGTCCGCAGCCGAAGACCGGCGCATCTGGGAGGGCGGAATGCGCGGCATCGACGATGACGACATAGGGACAGGCGGCCGCCTCCCAAAAGGCCGGTGCCTCGAGCGCCGGCAGGCGCGGGTCGACCGGGAAAGCAGAGGGCCCATCGCCGGGCCATCACCTCCTGCAACGCCGGACCCGCGTCAGGGTCCGTCATCACGCTCTCATAGTCGCGGCGATAATCCGGGCTGCGACGCAGAAATTCCTGCGCGTAGCCGGGAAAGTCGAGGCGCGGCCGCCGGTCATCGTCTTGCCTCCCTTTCCGCGCCATGACCGCCTCCGTCCGAGGCAGCAGAATTGGCGAGCGAGCCACGACCGCCAATTCCAAGAGGCGGGAATCCCCATCCCCATAAATGGGTATCCCGCCCGGCGGCGCCGGGCGGGTCCTGCGGCTCAGTCGCCGCGCCGCGTCTGGCGGCTCCAGACGAGGTCGTGCTCGCCATCTTCGCCCGCGAAGAGCTGTGCGAAGATCGGCGCGGTGAAGCTCGGATCGTCGAGCTTGACCGAGAGGTAGGGGCGCTGATCCTGCGTCAGCTTCTCCCAGGCCGCACCGACCTCGACATCGCCGATGAAGACACGGTGGCTCGGAGCATTGCCGCTGGGGTCTTTCTCGGGCGTGATGCGAACCGATTTCGCCTGCACCGAGAGGGTGGTGATCTGACCCCGATATTCGCCGGAGACTTTCTTGAACGTGCCGATCCTGGCCATGATGCATTCCTTCCTTGGCTCGGGCCGCACCATCGCGGCCTCGATGCGCATCGACCGTCGGCGGGGGGCCGGGCGGGCAGCCGCAGGCCCGCAGCGAAGCGGAGGACCGCGCCGGCGCGTCTTTCTTGTTTCGCGAGGAACGGCGGCACGCCGGGGGAAGAAAGTCGCGACCGGCGCGGTTGCGCGAGGCCGGATCAGCGAAGCGGCCCGCCGACAGATGGCGCATTTCGAGAGGCCGTGATGATGCGGCTCGGCGGAGGGATGTGTCGCCCGGTCGACAAGCAAGTCGGCGATAGCGAAGGGCAATGAAGACCTAGGCCTGCAACTCCGCTCGCGCGATGCCATTCCCCGGCAGCACCAGATCGCGCCAACTGGCGAGCCCGGTGAGGATGGCGACAAGGACGGAAATGCCGCGATCAGCCCATGGCTCGAGGTCGGCCAGCTCCGCAAGCGCGCCGCCCGCCTGATATCCTGCAGCCGCGGCCGTGCCGGCGAACAGCAAGACGACGCAGAAGCGAACAGCGAAGGGCGCACTACTGCCAGCGACGTACCGACCGAACGCATGGACCGAAAATCCCGCCAGCAATCCCGCGGCCAATATCGTCATTCAGCCAAAGCCATGATCGCGCAGATAGAAGGCAAGCGCGAGGCCGGTAAAGAGCGGCAACGCGTATTTCGCACAGCGAAGGAGCAGGAGCAGGGCGTAGACTATGGCTACGCCGCCCAGGATCAGCATCAGAGTCATGACCGTCCTCCATCCGGACGCGCCCGCCACCACCTCCTCAGCGCAACCTGCAATAAGGACATAGCAAAGGCCGGCTCGGGGTTGAACCCGAACCGGAACCAAGTTGGACGTAATCCCCGGAGGTTAGCGGGCGAACGGGTCATATTCGCAGACGATCGTTTCGGGGTCGCCGTCGAACTCGTCGAGCGGCATGACCGAATAGCCGGCGCCGGTCTCGACGAGGATGATTACGGTCATCATCGTCCGGGCGAGGTTCCAGCCGAGCGATTGGGCGGTGGTAAGCGGCATGGGATCAACTCCTGTCCTTGGGAGCGGGCCATTCCCGCTCGACAGGCGCCCCGCCGGACGGGGACAGGCCGCAATCACCGCGAGCGCAGCCGCGGCCCGAGCGAAGCGTGGGGACCCCGAAGCGGGTTGATTGAAGGAGGCCTGGCCTCGGCCAAGGGATCAGCGGCAATCGAGAGCGGGAATGGCCCGCTCCCATGCGGCAGAGCCCCACGCCTTCCCCGCCCCAGCCGCACGGCCCCGTCCCGGCCCCACCGAGCTTCCAATGGCGCCATAGCGCGGCGCACCGTCCGTCCTGTTCCAACCGACCGGAACGAAAAGCGCAGGAACGAATCCACGGGAAGGAAGCCCGGTACCCCCCGCCTTATGGCAGCACAAAAAGGACGGCCCGTCGGACCGCCCTTCGATGTCTTGCAGCGATCGGCTCCGCCCGAAGGCGGAGCCGGGGATCCCGTCAGGCCGGCGGGTTCCAGATGATGACCTTTTTCATCGGGTCGTCGCCAGGGGCGTTGGCGACATTGCCGTAGATGGTCCCGAATTCGGGGGCCGACATCGTCACCGACACATATTCGGCGCCGTTGCTCTGCGAGAAGCGCTTCCAACCGGCGCCCAGTTCGAATCCGTTCTTGCGGCTGAGGATGCGATAATCAGGCTCGTTTTCCTTGATCTTGCGGCCATTCGGCACGATCGCGATCGGCGCGGTGACGTTGAGGGTGGCCAGCGTACCTTCAAAGCTGCCGTCGGCCTTGACGTGGAGATTGGCGATGGTGGGCATGAACTTTCTCCTTCGGTTGCTCGGGGACTTTCCCGATGGCGCCGGAAGAAGGGACCGCGAGCTGCCGTCACCGAGCGGCACGCGAGGGCGAACCCCGCATGGGGTTGACGGCCAGAGGCGAGCCGGGCCCGCAGAAGGGCGACAGGAAGGGACAGGCCTCGAGCGACGGAGACAAATGCCCTCACGGCCATCGAGGGACGGGCACCGACAGAATTGGCGGGCCACTCCCAACTACCGCTCCCGATTCCGTTCGATCAGTCGCAGCGATGCGAGCCCCAATATTTGGCCCACTGCGCCGTGAGACCGCTGCGGACCATCGCGCAGGAGACATCGCCCGAGCGGGGCGACGTGCAGAAGGCGGCGGTACGGGTGCCGCCGGCCCCGCCGCGCGACACACAGCGCATGGCCGGCCCGCGAACAAGAATATGGCCCGTCCGGTTCCGCCCCTGCGGCTCCCCCAGCAGACGGGCGAGATGATCGCGCGCCGCTATGGGGTCGGCATCGGGACAGGGATGGCCTGCGCTGCAGCTGCCATCCATCTCGCGCGCCGCGACGCCCGAGAGACGGACATGCGGCCCTTCGGCGCACCAGATCGGCCCGTCGCCGTCCCACACTGCGAGCGGAGTACATGTGAAGGACTGGCCGGACGGAACGACCGAGGCGAGCAGGAACAGAGCGAACATCAACCCGCCCTAACGCTGAGGATCGACCGATTCAAACGCCCAAACCGACCCAAGCGCCAAAGGATGGCGCGAAGCGCCCACAAGAAACGCGCTCTTGGCGAGCCCGCCGCCGGGCGGCGTGCGCGCGGGCTTGGGGGCCAGCCGCCGCCCGGCAAGGATGGCGAGCCAAGTGCGCTGCGCGGCCAGAACATCGCGCGGCCCCTGGCGCCGCGTGCCGGCGCCAGAGCACGCCCAATCGAGCCGCGCTCGATCCGGCAGCGGCAACTGCCCGGCGTTCAACTCTTGGAGCGAATGACGTGTCGCGGTTCGCCGCACAGGCCGCATGGGGCTTTCGACAATTCGAAGCCGCGAGCACCGCCGGCAGCCTGCGTTGCGGTGCCGGCCTGCGCAACGGACGAGAGATCGAGCCGATCCGCGATGCATTCGTCGCAGAGTGGCGTTCCGTCCATGCGCCGGACCAGCGCCTCGACACGTTCTGCCGTTGTTGATCTTGTAGCCATGCGTGTGCCGTAGAGATGTATCGGGATTCGCGAAAGCCACGAGCGTGCGACTGCTAGTGGCCGGAAGGAGACGGTCTGCTTTGAAGAGGAAGCTTGGCTTAGCTGACGCACAACATCGACAAATGATGGCAATGAATAATGCAAGCGGTCCTGTGTAACCGACATCCGCAAAACGCTTTTTCGGACAGGAATTAGTCGGCATCTAGCGGTTGAACGACGCTCTTGCGGCGCACTGTCCTGACTACATACGCGATGTCAGTATATGCTCTATCTGCTCCGCCGTCGCCGCTGCTCCAGCCCTGGTCGGATGAAAGGATGCGCCTTCCGGCGGGGCGAGATCGTAGGTCCAAGGTTGCGCTGAGCATGCATCATGGCCGCTTCCGATCGTCGCCATGTCAACCAACACTGCGCCGCTCTGGTGAGCGGTTTTCCTCGTCGCTTCTGCCAATCTCGCGGCCACTCCGAGCGACGACCTGACTTGCTGCTGCGTGAGGTGCAGTGCGTCGCACGTGCCATTTTCAGGCAAAACCGGTGGATAGGTGACCACAACTACCAGCGCTTTGGGCGACCGCCGGCGTATCGCCGCAATGGTCGCCACGATTTCGTTTTGCACGGCAATGAAATCTTGTTGCTCGGGGTATGTTTCGCCACCCGACATGGCTGTGAGCCAGCGCATGATACCGCCGCGATTGCGGTAGCCGGCCGAGACGAGACTTCCGATGTAGCCAATGTCGTTTCCGCCGACGGTGAGGGTTACCAGCCGGGTGTTTGCGTTGATCGGCGCGATCTGCGGGCCTTGGAAAAACTGTCCGCCACCCACCAGATGTTTGACGGTCGCGCCCGAACAGCTCATGTCGACGAGCGATAGACCGGCAGACCGCGCAAGCTGTTGGGGATAGCCGTTGACACTCCGCTGGCATGCTAACGGAGCGCCCGGCGCCAACTCGCCCAGACCGAGTTCCGCGGCGAACGAACTTCCCAAGGCGACATATTCAGGGTTTCCGACCGGCTTGCGATGGCCTTGATACATCATGATCCCAAGGACCGCCGTCGCGCCCAGCGCGAGTAACAACGCCGCTCCAACAATCGATCGTTTCAGACCGCGGGGCATGCTCGGTTCTTTCGCCAATACCGGATGTTCGTTCGTCATAGGGCGGCGCGACACGTGCGACGGCGACCTCGGACGCGCCTAGGCTGCTGATAGCGGAGCGACCGAAAGACAATCCGCGTAACGTCCGCGCAAAGCCTTCTTGTCGATTTTGCCCGTAGCGGTGAGCGGAATGTCGTCGAAAATGACCCGGTCGGGCAGCCACCAGCGCACAAGCCTGGGCTCGAGCCAGGCCCGAACAGCCTCCTCATCCAAGACGGATTCGGGCATGCGCTCGATGACGAGGAGCGGCCGTTCCTCCCACTTGGGATGAAACACGCCGACAACGGCCGCGATTTTGACGCCGGGGCAAGCGACGGCGACATTTTCGATGTCAATCGAACTGATCCATTCGCCGCCCGATTTGATGACGTCCTTCTTCCGGTCGGTGATGCGCATAAAGCCATTCGCATCTACAGTGGCGATGTCGCCGGTATCGAACCATCCGTCGGCGTCGAGCGCACTGACCGACTGCCGGTAATACCGTTCCAGAACCCAAGGCCCACGGACGAGCACGTTGCCTGCCGCGACACCGTCGTGCGGCAAGTCCTGACCATCATCGTCGACAATCTTGAGCTCGACGCCGAACTGGAGCCGGCCTTGCCGCGTCCAGATGATGTCGTTCATTTCATCATGGCCTAGCGCTGCAACCTTGGGCGTCGGCGTTGCGAGCACGCCGAGCGGCGACATCTCGGTCATGCCCCAGATCTGGCGAACCTTGACGCCATATTGGGTCTCGAACGTCTCCGCCATCGCGCGCGGCACGGCCGACCCGCCAATCACGACACGCTCGAGCGTCCCCGTGTCCTCGCCCGTGCGGGCGAGGTGATCGAGATACATGGTCCAGATTGTCGGCACGCCGCCCGAGAAGGTGACGCCCTCGGACTTGATCAGCTCTTGCAGGCTCGCTCCGTCGAATTTGTCGCACGGAAATACGAACTTCGCTCCGTTAATCGCTCCCGCGAATGGGAGGCCCCAGGCCGTCGCGTGATAGAGCGACTGGCACGGCAAGATCACGTCGAAGGCAGAGAAACCGAGCGCGCCCGACAGACCGGCGACAAGCGCGTGCAGCACCACCGAGCGGTGCGAGTAGAGCACGCCCTTCGGATCGCCGGTGGTGCCCGATGTGTAGCAGAGAAAGGCCCCGCTGTTCTCCTCGAGGTCGGGCCAAAGGGTTGTCCCGGAAAATTCAGCGATGCGCCGATCATAGTCATCCCCGGTCAGCATCACGAAATGCTCGATCGTATGGAGCGCGGGTTTCAGCCGCTCGACGATCTCGTGCAGATTGGCGTCATAGAGAAGCACCCGGCTTTCGGCATGGTTGATCGTAAATGCGATATGTTCGTCCGGGAGCCTCGGATTGGCGGTGTGGAGAACAAGCCCCTTCCCGGGCGCAGCAAAAAACAGTTCGAAATGCCGGTGCGTATTCCAAGCGAGCGAGCTGATCCGGTCCCCCGGTTCGAGGCCGAGGCTCATGAGCCACTCGGCCCCCGCCGCCGCTCGCGAGAGCGCACCCGCATAATCGTAACGAAAGAGCTTGCCGTCGCAGTCCTTCGATACGATCTCGCGATCGCCGTGCGCTGTCGCTGCAAAGCGCAATATCTGCGAAATGTTGAGCGGCAGGTTCTGCATCAAACCCGGGATTGTCATCTAGCATGTCCTCAACCTGATCGCGGCCAGCCGCAGTCTACCCATTCGCCAGCAAAGCTTGCAGCCGCGCGACGACCTCATCGGTCGCCTCGGCGGCAGCCGGTATGATCCCGGCAAAATGCACGAAACCATGCGTCAGATGATCGAACTCCAGGAGTTCGGAGCGAACCCCCGCATCTCGCAGGCGTCCGGCGTAGGCAACGGCCTCGTCGCGCAGCGGATCGACCGATAGGACGACCGTCAACGCACGCGGCAAGCGCGAGAGATCGTCTGCCTTGAGAGGCGAAAGGCGCGGATCGGCGGTGTCGGCGCCCTGCGCATAATCGGCGACACACACCGTCAGACTCGCGCGGCGGAGCGTCGGATCAGCGTCGCGAACGCGGGACGGATAGTCATTCTCGCCGGCGTCGAGGTCGACGGCCGGGTAGAGCAGGAGCTGTGCATCAAAGGGCCGTCCCTCTTGGGGCTCGTCGCGCATAGCGATGCAGATTGCGGCCGCTAGATTGCCGCCGGCGCTATCGCCGCCGATGATCGCTGGCAAACTATCACCGCCGAGGGACGACCGATTGGCGGCAATCCAGCGCGCGGCCGCGAGGCTGTCGTCAAATCCCGCCGGGAAGGGATGCTCGGGGGCGAGACGATAGCTGCTGGCCACCACCACCATCGAGAGATCCCGGCATAGCCGGCGGATGGTATGATCGACGGTGTCGAGGTCGCCGATGGCCCAGCCGCCGCCGTGAATATAGTGCAGCGTCCCCGTCGGCTCGGTCGATGGACGGTAAATCCGGAGTGGGACCTTGGCGTCGCGCGTTTCGATCTGCCGGTCTTCGATCGAAGCAACGTCTATGCGGCCGCCCGGCCCAACGATCATCGGGATCATCGCGGCAGCCTGCGCCCGAAGCGTCGGATAGTCGACGGGCCCCGGCGGCACGGAAGGCAGTTGGTCGACAAGTTGCTGCAATACTGGGTCGAGCGCCACGATAAACTCCGTCAATAAGTTGGAATGGAAAGGCCGAGGATGCGCGCCAGCGCATCGACGACGCGGTACACTTGTGGGTCCCTGACGCCGGGTTGGCCGGTGCGGTTGCGGACATAGGCAAAGCTGACACCCGAGGATGGGTGGGCAAAGGCGAGCGAGCCCCCCGCCCCGTCATGGCCGAACGATCCCTCGCCGAGCATCGGCTGGATCGCCCATGGCAGCATGAGGCCCGCGCCCCAGGTCGGACCGGCGAAGTCCTGACCGAAAGGCGTTCCCGAAGACACGGTACGACAGGCGTCGCGAAGGCAATCCTCCGAAACAAGCGGAGCCTGACCGACGCTACCGATCGCCTTCGAATAGAGCCGCGCGAGCGAGCGCGCGTCGGCGACACCATTTGCGCCCGCCAGTTCGACGCGCTGCACGGCGGGATCGTTCATGGCGTCGGCGAGACCGCTCATCCGCGCGGGGAAAAGGCCATTCAGCGATATCGCGCGCGCTGCGATCGATGACGGGTCAAGTTCGGGCGTGTCATATTCGGCCGGAACCTCGACGGCGGCAATGGGCGACTGCGCGTCGCCGCTGCGGCCAATCTGTATGTTGAGTTCCAACGGCCCAGCAAGATTGGCGCGGAACCATTCTCCGATGGTCTGGCCGGTCACCCGCCGCATCAGTTCCGACGTGATCCAGCCCACGGTGATCGCATGATAGGCGTGTGCCGTGCCCGGTTCGAACAGCGGAGCTTCCGCCGCAAGCCTTGCTGCCATCGCGGCTATATCGGCCAGGCCTGCGATCGTGATCGGTCCGCTTATCAGGGGAACGCCAGCCTGATGTGCGAGCGCCTTGCGGACACTGATATCGCCCTTGCCGTGCGCCGCGAACTCGGGCCAGTAGTGCGCGAGCGGCAGATCGAGATCGATCCTGCCGTTCGAGACCTGCGACAGGACGCACAGTGCCGATATTCCCTTGGTGACCGAGAAAACGGGGACGGCGGTATTGCGATACCAGGGGGTTTGATCGCTGGCATCTGCCGAGCCGCCCCAGAGATCGAGCACCGGCTGGCCGTCACGATAGATGGCGCAGGCGGCCCCGCGTTCGCCGCCCTCCTGGAAGTTCGCTTCGAATGCGTCGCGGCACGCCGCGAATTGCGGATCGACGGTGCCCTGAATTTGGGAACGGTTGGTCAAAATTTTCCCTCCTTGGTTCGGGCATCGATCAACACGGCTTCGCCGAGCGCGACGGCGCCAAGCGGCCCGGCCCGGTCTCCGAGCGCCGGAAGCGTGACCAGATCTTCGGCCGCGTCGCCCGGGACGAAGGGAAGATAGCCAGCCAGGTCCGCGACGACATGCTGCCAGGCGCGTTCGAGCAGAAAGGAGCGGCCCATGCCGATCCCGCCGCCTATCAGGATTTTCTGCGGGCTCGTTACCAGCAGAAGAGCACCGATCAGCTGGGCCAGGTCGTGCGCGACAAACGACCAGCGCGGATCATCTGCCCGTATTTCCTCGCCCGCCCTGCCGAACCGCGCCTGCAGCGCAGGACCCGACAACAGGCCCTCGATGCAGTCGCCATGAAACGGGCAGCTACCCGAAAACTCGTCGCCGTTTGCGCGCCGCAATCGGAGATGCCCGATCTCGGGATGGAGCGCCCCGTGCACGGGGCGCCCTCCGAGCAGCAAGCCCCCGCCGACGCCGGTGCCGAGCGTCAGATAGCAGAGGCTGTCGAGGCCCTGTCCAGCGCCCCAGCGCCATTCGGCAAGGGCCGCGGCATTGACGTCGGTATCGATACGCCACGGGCAATCCGCGACCGCGCCCAGCGCACCCGCGATATCGGCTCCGCTCCAGCCTGCCTTGGGCGTGGCGAGCATTGTGCCAAAATCCGTTGCACCCGGATCAAGCCGCAGCGGACCGAAAGAAGCTATTCCGAGCGCGGCAAATCCTTCGCGCCGCTTCCACCCTTCGAGCGTGTCGACGAGGGCGCCGAGCGTTTCATTTGGCGTCGTCGTCGCAAATCGCGCGCTCGCCAGAATCTCGCTCCCGCGGGCAAGGACAGCCAGCGCTTTCGTCCCCCCCAGTTCGATGCCGGCGATTGTCTTCATAGGGACCATAGCTATCGCGCGATCCCTGCCTTGTCGCCTGCCAGCCACAGATGAACGAACGGCGCAAACGCGCCGCCGAAGTTCCGGTCATCGCCGCCGCTCCAGTCATCGACAAAGCTCGTGACGGACAAGTCGGGCAGTACGAACCAGCTATAGGCCTGCGCCGGCGCGGCTTCGGGATTGGCGAACACCAGCCCGCTACCATTGACCGGGCGCCAGCCCTCGAAGAGCGCGGGGGATACCATTGCGTAGAGCCCGGTCGGGCCGGCAGGCCCCGACGGCGCAAAAACATGACGCTGCGTCGACCAGAAGAGATAATAAAGGCCGGCGTGGAAAATGATGTGCGGTCGCTCGAGTTCGTTGTTGAGCGTGTCTGCGCTGACGATCGGCGGAAGGAGGGTCCAGCCCTGCTCGCCGCATTGTCGGCGAACAATTCCGATGACGCCGTTATATTCGGACCGCGAGCGCGCCTGCGATCCCGCGAACAGCAGATAATCATCGCCTCCCGCCGGATCACGGAAGAAGGCCGGATCGCGGAACGCCTTGATCTTCCCGACCTCGCTCGGGCCGCCGCAGGTGGACATATAATGCTCGAGGTCGATCGGGACGATTTCTTCCAGCTCGCGCCAATCGCCAAGCCTGGGTGCCTCGCCCGACAGGTCGAGCGTCGCCAACGCTGAAAATAAACGCTGCTCGAAGGTCAAAATCTGCTCGCCGCGACGCCCGGTAGCGGTAAAATATAGGGCGACGGTCGCAAGGTCCGCGGAAGCGACGGCCGACCCCGACCATTCGCGGCTACCGGGTGAAAAGCCGTCTGGCATGGCCGGCCCGAGGTGCCGCCATCCTTCCGCGCTGTGCAGCAGCAGGTGGATGCGTGCATGCCCGTGGCGCTCGTCCGGGTCGGCGAAGCGCGGCGCGCCGAGTGCCATCCACAGCTGCCTGCCACCGGCCAGGATGATCGGCTTTCCGGCCTCGTCCTGCACAGGCCAGGCGTCCCAGACGCCGAGATCGGGAGCGATCGGTGCGAAATCTTCCTCGCTGAGCAGCGGCGCCCGCAGAACGGGCGCTGCGTCGATCGCCTCGATATGATCACCCGTCCAGCGAGCCGGAACCATCATGATAATTTCACTCTCAAATATTCGAAAACCGGACGGACGCGCCGTCGAACATCGGAATCAAATGAGGGGGCGAGCGCCGCTGCGCTCGCCCCTCCTGATCAATCGATGGTGGTGCGCAAGCGCAGGCCGATGGTGCGCGGATAAGGTCCGGCGAGCAGCAGACTGTTGCGAACGAAAGACGGACCGCGTTCGTCGGCGAGATTCTCGCCGAAGATCGAAAGTTCCCAGCGGTCCGTGCGGATTCCCGCACTGGCATTGTAGAGCGAGTAGGGCCGGACGACATAGCCGTCGTACATGACCCGGCTGCTGGTGCGGCTGGCCGCACCGTTGAGGAAGAAGCGCAGGTCGCCGCTGCCGAGCGGCCGCTCGAAATCGGCATCGAGACGATAATTATACTTCGCTGTGCTCGAGAGGCGCTCGCCATTGGCGACGTTGGGAAGCGAGGCGGTGACGGCGGGATAGATGTCGCGGAATTCGCTGTCGTTCCAGTTGGCGACCGCGCCGAGATTGAGGCCATCGATCGGGGTGCGCCACCGCGCTTCGAGATCGACCCCCGTCGTGCGGGCTTTGCCGACGTTCGCGAACGCGGAAACGCCGAACGGCGTGAGACCGAATTGCAGATCCTTGAAGTCGATGCGGTAGACGTTGAGCCCGAGCTGGACGCGGCCGTCGGCGAGCTTCGCCTTGATGCCCGCCTCATAGTTGGTGAGCGTATCGGGAGCGAGCGCGATCGAGGACGGAATTCCCGAGGCCTCGACCAGCGAGGCCTGGAACGGCGTCTGGGTAATGCCGCTCCGGAATCCCGTGCTGACCGTCACGAAGGCGGTCAGATCGTCGGTCGGGAACCAGGAAAGGTTCGCGCGCCACGTCACCTTGTCGGGTTTGGTTTGCCCCGAGCCCGTGCCGGTCAGGATCGAGTCCGCATCGAAGCGTCGATTGTCCTTGTAATAGCGGATGCCGACCAGCGGCACGAGCTTGCCGCCGAACAGATCGTAGCTGATTTCGCCGAAAGCGGAATAGTTGCGGGTCCGCGTATCGTTGAACCCACTGATGGTGAGCGCGGTCAAGTTGGCATCGAAGCTGAAGAGCGCCTTAGCATTCTGGTAGAAACCGCCGACCAGCCAGTGGAACGGACCATCGCCGTTCGAGCGAAGCTGGATTTCCTGCGCGAAGCTGCGCGCATCATAACCGTTGAAGAGCGCGCCGGTGCCGAGCGGTCCGAAGGTCTGTCCGGTCAGATAGCCATATTCGGCATCGAGATAGCTGGTCGAACTGCTGAGGATCGCGGCGCCGGCGTCATATTCGACCGACACGCTGTAGAGATCGAAATTCCCGTTCTCATATCCGCGCGTGGTTCCGCTGAACCACTGCTGGGCAGGCTCAAGCTGGTTGATGCTCTGCGTATAATTCTGGCGCGGTTCCCAGTGCGCGGCCTGCGCCCGGATGCGCAGCGCGTCGGTCGGCTGCCAGAGCAGGACCGCCCGCACGTCGCGGTTGGTGACGTCGTTGGCATTCTTGAACGACGGCCCACCGGTCGCCGGCGTCTCGCTGAAGATATCGACATAGCCGGCACGCTTGTCATAGCCGCCGCTGATGCGGATCGCGAGCCGATCCTTGATCAGCGGCACCGAGATCGCTGCCGACACCCCGTAGTTCAGCGCGCTCGCATCATCCATCTTCGCGATCGTCGCCTCGCCGCGCATCTCGAAATTGTCGAGATCGGGCTCGCGCGTATGGTAGATGATCGTGCCCCCTGCCGAACCCTGCCCATAGAGTGTACCCTGCGGCCCGCGCAGGACCTCGATGCGGTCGATATCGATGAAGCGGAGCGGCGGCGCGATCGGCGAATTGGGAATCGCGAAGGGAACGTCGTCGATATAGTAGCCGATCGGCGAGTCGCCGATGCCGCCCGCGGCTCCCACGCCGCGCAGCGAGAAGGTCTTGATCACCGAGCCGACCTGTTCGCCCGGCGAAGCACCCGGGATCGAGTTCACAAGATCGGTCGTCTCGCGGATTCCGCGCTCTTCGAGCTGCTCGCCGCTGAAGGCCTGGATCGCGAGCGGCGTGTCGATCAGCGACTGCGAGCCCTGGCGCGACGCCGTCACGACGATGTCGCTGTCACTGCTTTCCGTCGTGGAAGCTGCATCTTGCGCCATCACCGGAGTGATCAATGCGATATGTGCAATGCCGGTAAAGGCGGCGGCGGTCAGGCGGCGTGTCATAGGTCCTCTCCCCATAAGCTGCGAATCCGCGATGGAATACGCAATCGATTGCGTGCGGTTTACGCAATCGATTGCGCAGTTGTCAACTCTCTGTTACCCGGCGGCAACGAATGTAGGTGGAGAGCACGCATGACAGGACCGACCGACCTTCCGAAAGGCGCCAAAGTCGGCACTTCGACGAAGCTTTATTACGGGAGCGGTCAAGCCGTCGACGCCATCGTCCAGGCGATCGTCAACACCTTCCTCCTCTTCTATCTCACCGCCGTATGCGGGATGTCGGGGGCTGCCGCCGGCAGCATTTTCCTGATCTCGCTTGGCGTCGACGGGTTGCTCGATCCGTTCATCGGGCGGCTCTCGGACAATTGGCGGTCGCGCTGGGGCCGCCGCCTCCCCTTCATGACGATCGCGCTTCCGCCCATGATGATCGCCTCGGCGCTGCTGTTCACGCTCCCCGCCAATCTCGCCGGCGGCGCCCTCTTCGCTTATGTGCTGGCGCTCAACATCGTCCTGCGTGTCGGCCTGTCGGTTTTCGCGCTCCCTCATTCGGCGCTGACCGCCGAACTCAGCGACGATTATGGCGAGCGCTCGATTATCAGCACCTACCGGGCCCTGTTCATCGTGCTGGGCACCGCGGCCGCGCTTCTCCCCGCCTTCGGCTTCCTGTTCGCCGAAGACGGCGCGCTCCAGACCCGGCCGCCCTACCAGTGGCTCGGGCTCATGACCGCCTGCCTGATCGGCGGGTTCGGGTCGGTCTGCGTGGGGGGGATCTTCAAGACCGTGCGCAGGCTGCCGATGCCGCCCGGCGAGGCGACGGGCACCGGCTTCCTGTCGGACATGGCACAGCTGTTTCGCAATCCGTCCTTCGTGCCGATGTTCGGCGGCGCGGTGCTGGTGCTGGTCGGCCAGGGCGCGACGACGGCGCTCAACCTTCACGCGTACCGCTATTTCTGGGAGCTGCCGACCGCCTATATGCAGCTGCCGCTGCTCGTTCTGCCGCTCGGCATGCTGCTCGGAACCCTCGCCGCAGGCCTCTTGCTGCGGCGCATCGAAAAGCGCGACGGCGTCGTCGGCGCGATCACGCTGCTCGGCGTCTACCAGATCGTCATCACACTGCTCGCCGTCACCGGCGTCATTCCCGCGGGGTCGATGATCGCGGTCGTTCTCGTCGCGATCAGCGGCTTGCTCTTCGGCGGCTGCGGCGCGCTCTGCTTCGTCTGCTTCTACTCGATGATCGCCGACGCGGTCGATGAGCATGATCACCTCTTCGGCGTGCGCCGCGAGGCCCTCTATGCCGCGGCGCTGATGGTCGGAGCCAAGGCTGCCACCGGTCTCGGTGCCTTCCTTTCCGGACTCGGTCTCCAACTCATCGGGTTCGTGGCGCCGGCGAAAGCGAGCGGGATCGTCCCGCCGGATATCGCCACGTCGGTGGGTCTCCTATGGGGCCTCGGCGGCGCGCTGGTCGTGCTCGCGGCCATCCCCTTTCTTCGGCGATACAGGATCGATCGGTCGCATCATGCGGCGGTCCTCGAAAGCCTTGCGGCGCGCAACGCCGATCACAACACGGCACCGAATTTGACGCCGGACCTTGCGCAGGCCTGATCGGCGGTGCAATCGATGGCGTAACGCAGACGGGCGAGTGGAATGGAACTGGAAAAGGTGCGCCCAAAGTCGGGCCGGGCAGTCAAGATGACGGACATTGCGCGGATCGCGGGGGTATCCTCGTCGACCGTGTCGCGGGCGCTTGCCGATCATCCCACCATTCCCGAGGCGACGCGAAATACGATCCAGGCGCTGGCGAGAGAGCATGGCTATGTCGTGAACCGCGCCGCGCGGAACCTGCGCCAGAGCCAGACGCAGACGATCGCCGTCGCGGTCCCGCTTGGCCACGAGCGCGAGCAGCTGATTTCAGACCCCTTCTTCCTGCGCCTGTTCGGACATCTCGCCGACGAGATTTCGCAGCGGCGCTACGACATCCTGCTCGTGCGCGAGCCCTCGCCCGACGCGCATTGGCTAGGGCGCCTCGTTCAGTCGCAGCGCGCCGACGGCTTCATCATCGTCGGGCAGAGCGACCAGCATCAGGCCCTTAACCTTGCGGCCCGCGACTACCGCCCGCTGGTCGTCTTCGGTTCAGAACTGCCAGATCAAATCTATTGCTCCGTCGGCTCCGACAATTTCGAGGGCGGCCGGCTTGCCACGGACCATTTGCTCCGATCCGGCCGCAGGCGCATCCTGTTCCTCGGTCCCGCCGAACTGCCGCAGATCGACCTCCGGCTGGACGGTTACCGGCAGGCGATCGGCGATCATGGCCTGTCGGTCGACGAGAGCTTCGTCCTGCCCGCGCATTTTACGGGACCCTCGGCCCATGACGCGGTGCGCGATCTTCTCGCGCGGGGGGTGGAATTCGACGGCATCTTTGCGGCCTCTGACGGCATCGCGCTGTCCGCGATCCGCGCGCTTGAGAGTGCAGGCATGCGCTGCCCTGACGACATCTCCGTCGTGGGTTTCGACGACAGCGATCTCGCCTCGCAATCCCATCCGGCGCTAACCACCATTCGGCAAGATGTCCCCGGTATCGCGGCGACGATCGTCGATCATCTGTTTCGACGGCTGGAAGGGGAAGGCACCTATTCGTCGACGCTGCCGGTGAGCCTCATCCTCCGGGAATCCGCTCCCGGCTGAAAACACAGATGGCCGTTTGCGGTCAGTCAGCTTCGGATCGCAGTCACACGATAGCTGCCGTTCGTTGCCCGACAAAGTACGGTCGGCAGCCTTATGCGCCCGAACCCCTCTATTCCCGCATTCAGAGGGGCGTCAAAAGCCGGCATACGATCAGCCCCCTCCGACAAAAGGGAGATGCCGTGTCGCTTAAATAACCATCGCCTGAACTCAGAAAATCGCTTTGCCCGGCTTCCTGTGCCGTTGCTGCGTGATGCTCACAGACATCTGCGAACCAGCACCGGCCCGCTTGTTATGCCGAATATTCTCTTCGAGCGTATTTACCGCAATATCCCATGTTCCCGCTGGCGCCAAAGCTTCTAAGCTGAAGTCATTGGCGACGAGAGCCGCAACCATTCCCGGATATCGGCGAGCATGGAAATCCCATGTTGTGAGCGCTTTCGCCCGAACTAACGGTTCTGGGTGAGTCCGCATTAGGCGGTAGATATCGGAGAGGTAACGCACCCCTTCCGGCAGAGCTGGGGAATGATCGCTGACTATCCGATTGGGGAAGGGATATCCGTCACCGGACGCCTCGTGCAGATATTCTAAGGGGCGACTTAAATAGACAAACGAGAAGTCGTCGGTGAAGGGTGCAACCTTGAAAAACCGATTGTACGGCAGACATGAGGAATGGAGCGCGAGGCCAATCAAAGGCAGCCGCTTTTCCGACTGGTAAGCGTCGATAAGGGCTTTTCCATAGAAGGCATCCAGATTCTCAAGCTGATAGTGATTGAACTCTCCAGCGATCAGGACAGCCCGGAACCATATGTCCTGCCCCACCAAGCGGCTGTAAAGATCTTCTGCCGCCTCTGTTAAATACCAGACATAGAAATTGCGGTCTTCGTCATTGCGCGCTTCGACGGGGTTGTAGACCAGCACCGTATCCGAAAACACGATGGTCTTGAATGCCTTATCCCGATGTACATTGAGCTTGTTCAAGATCGCATAGGTACGAGCGACCGAACGGGGATCGCTCTTCGTCATTTCGGAGAAACCGAGAATGTCGATGTACAGCAGAAATCGCGTTGGGGCAGGCTCAGTCATCTTAGCTCACCATCATCGACTTGGTCCTCAAACTCATTAATTTCTACGACCCGTCGCCGCTATGAGGGTTGGTTGTGCCGCTAGTTTCAATCCGCGCCATCGAGCGGGCGCCCAGGGCCAGAACTCAGGTCGTCGACTACGTAGGTCCAACTTTTGCCAAGCGAAGGTGTATCCGTTTCGACATACCTCTCGGGCACGCGACAAACGAGCGTGAAATGTGGCCTGAGCAGTGCTGCGATACCGATGCCAAGCGCATGCGGTTTCGTGCCGAGGCTCAGTCCCACATCGTTGAAACGGGTATCGCTATCGAGCACGGCAATTGCCGAACCGCTTGTCTCAACAACCCCCCCAGCAGGCGTCCGGACCAGTTCTTCGGGCGGCACGTCGAGATTGCTGGCCAGAGCATAGGCCTCGCTATCGCTACGTTCCTCGTAATCCGCTGTGAACCCCGGATTGGGCGTGATCAGAACGTGGCGTTCCGCCTCGTAAGTGCGAATGAATTTCCGCGCCTGAAACGTCTCGAAGCCGATCGAAGCTATGATGCGGATCTTGCGGTCCGGGTTGAGTTCCCCTTCTAAATAGGGGACCGGAAATGAGGCCCACTCGCCATGCGTGAAGGAATGATCTGGAGCCAGTACCGTATTGGCCTGCGACGGCGCGTATTTACCCTCAGAGTAAAAGAATGCGATCGAGCGAACGGCGCCAGCTTTTACCGAGAACCCGAGGATCAGAAGCATATAGTATTTCGGAAGGCATGTCATATCGACAACCAGGTCGATAGGCCGCTGCAATCGGGCCTTTGTAGCCAAAATGAAGCCTATCAGAGCGTCCCGCCAGCCGAAGAAATCCCGAACTGAACCCCCCGGCAGGTCATAAAAATGACGGGCCTTTTGCCGAGCGTGCAGCAACAGTATATCGTCATGAACTTGCCGTCGACCAGACTCTCCAATTTCGTCAAAACGGACAACGGCGGCGGTTTCGAAATCACCTGCCTCGGCGGCGCATATCTCGGTGCAGCGACGTTCCCAGCTCGAAACCAGTAACAGCGCGTCGCCGCGCAGCTTGCTTTCCGCAGTTGGCCGGCAAATCTCGGAAATCGCGAGATGGCCGCGGCGCGAGAGGAGTTCTGGAATAGACATTGTCATTGAATTCAAAGCAGCTTGGGATGATCTGTAGGAATATCACGTGAGATGCGCTGGTAGGCCCGATCAACCAGAGCATCGAGCGTTTCCGCCGATCCTTCACACATCTCGGCAAACTCGGCCATCGGCATGCGTAGTAGGCCATATGGCCCGCGATAGGAGAAACCAAACTCGGGAGCAAAACGGCGATGGAGGTGAAAGGCCAGTTCATGCGCATCATCGTCGTCATTCTGGTCCGGCCTGGCCGGACGCAAAAGCCCGTCGGCTTCGCAGCGGCGCAGGACGCGGGTGATGAAGGCACGGCGTCCCGGAGGCCCACCTTTGTCCTGGTCTAACGCCGACAAGTCAAAGATGAAGTTTCCGCGCTCGGGCGTCGCAAGCGTAGATTCCGCGTTGGGGTTGGACTGCAGTTGCGCTGTCAACTTACCAATAAACTCAACGGCACGGGTCGCCTCCGCCCAGTCGCGTTCGATGATGTTGCGAATGCCGTCGAGCTTGGCGCGGCTCGAGTTCCGTACTCCGACGCGCTGCACATCTTGCGACAGGGGCGTCTCACGCTGCTGGAGATCGGCAACGGCCCGGATCTCCTTTCGGCGCAGCGCCTCGTCATAGATCGACCCGATCAACTCGAGATAGTCGCGGATGCAGAGATTGCTGAGAGATACGATCGTCCGAGCTCCAACATAGGGGATATTGGTGATTCGGAACTCAGCGAAAATCGTGAGCATCGCCGCGACATTCTTGCGGCGCAGATATGCCTGGAGGTTGGCTTCGCGCTCGTCTGCAAGCCGGTGCCCAAGTTTCTCGAGAACGTAGGTCTCGAAGATGGGCGGCACATGGTTGCGCCCCTTTCGGAGGTCGCTGGCACGCGCACGCTCGACAAGCTGCGCAAATTCTGCCGACAACGAGTGAGCGGCTTGATTGGCCAGCAGGGCATTGATCGACACCTTGCCGAGGAGGTCGTCGAGTCCGAAAAAATCACGCGGCAGTTCCGAAAGCGGAACGCTTCGCAAGCCAGGATCCGAATAATAGATGCGCAGCAGACTGACGCCTTCACAGAGCCGGTAAAACTCGGTGCTACCCATATCGTCGAGCAGGAGCTGGGTGCGGTCGGCGTCGCTAAGGGTCTGACTATAATGAACTGTATTGGTTGAATCATAGTCGACCGAGACATAGCTCACGACCCAGAAGAGAGGATTGCGGGTGCTTCTTACCAGTGAATTGAGGAAGCGCTGTTGAGCCGGTTGCAACGTTTCGCAATCGTCGATGCAAATCTTGAGATGGAAGCCGGCGGAGCAGCTACCTTCGGCCGTGCATGCAAGGTCGCGCAGCGCGGAGGCAAGCTCATTGATGAAGACGCCGGGCTGGGTTTCGAGCGAGATCGCGAGGGCATCGTGCACCTGCCCCCGCGTGATCAAGACGTTGAGGCGCTGATGGAGGCGGCGAAAAACAACGGAAAGCCCGTCAAGACCTTGGCAGCCTTCGTCTCCAACCGCTCGTGCCAGCGGCGGATAACGGCCAAGGATCGCGTTCACCAACGCGTCCTCGTCATCCGTGGAGTAGCTGAAGCGCTGAGTGGCTCGCAGCGAGCTTATCGCCTCGCAGATGAGCTGGGCCCCCACGAACTCGATCAATTGCGAAAATATCTCATAGCCGACCAGCTCCGGCGCTGGGCTGTCCGGAAAGCAGAGCGTCCAATCAATCAGCCCGATCGCGGAAGTAAGGAAGTCCGGCAGGCGAAAATAGACCGCCACATAGTCAGGCGGATTCGAGCCGAGCTGATCGCGTACTGTGGGATTGTATAGCCGCTCCCTCCAGTTCACCGCCTTCAGAAGGCTGGTCTTTCCGCTACCGCGGGTACCTGCGACATAGACAGACTTCAGCCCTTCGAGCAGTTGAACGTTCGGGGACAACCAGATCAATGGATGATCGTGGTGTTCGAACCGAGTGGGACGGAAGGGATTGGGCGGCGTCATCAGATGCTCCTCGTGACACGCCAATGAATGCTGGGCCGATCGTAATTCGGAATCTCGAGTGCGCCCAACCACCGAAGCTCAGTAAGCGCGTCATCGAGCTCTCCAGACGGCCAGCCGAGTTGCACCAGTAAATCGCCGCGCGTAGTTACCTTGTCAGGATCGAGGATCTTCATCAATTCGCGCGCCTGCGCCGTGGCGAGACGCAGTCCCTCAGCCGCGGTCCAGGCAGGTATAACGCTTGAGGCGGCAATGCGGCACTGACTTCCGTCGAGGCGATGAGCGATTACGCGGCAGCCGAGCGGAACAGAGTCGCGACTGAAGGCAATTTCGATGACATTATAGCCGTCGCGAAAAAGCGGAGCGGAGATGGAGATAATTGCCGACCGTGTTCGATCGGGAACCCGGATCACCTCGATCGGACTAGTGTGGAGATGTCCGTGCAGATAGATGATGGGCCGATCAAGATTCAGCAGAGCCGTCCGTATTGCGCCGCCATTGATAAGCTCGGAATATGGCGCGATACGAGGCATGGCTTGCGGAAGCAAATTATGGTGCGCGCAGATCACAGGCAGCACCGTCTCTCCCAGATTCGATAGGATTGCATCGAGCATCGCAATGGTGTGCTCATCTATGGCCGGGGTATCGATCTGCTCATACAGCTCTTCAAGTTCGTCGCTCGTGCCGCCCTCGGCCATAAGCTTCCGGATCGCTGGCCCGGCATGTTTCTCGACTATGCTTCCAAGCAGGCGCAGTTGGCCACATCCGCGGCAGCTATTCACGCCGAATATGCGGACCTCGGAGGCATCATCCCCACGCAAGACCGATTCGCAGGGTGCCAATATGCTTGCAGGTGCAAATCCCGCTGCGCCCAGCACGTCATTTATATTCTCGAAGCGGACGTCAGTATCCGGGTCCAAGCGACGATCGACATCGTGGTTGCCAATGATAAGTTTGCAATCGGGATGGCCGGCAGCGGGCCAAGCCTCGGCGAATAGGCGCCGAATATAACGCGCACAATCGCCCAGCGCGGCAGCGTCGCCGCGTGTGGTAAAATCGCCCATGAATGTCACAAAATCGACGGCGCCAGTATCGAGGAGATGGCTCAGGCTTCGGAAGACGGCTTGAAGCGGCGCGGTACCGATGGAGTCGCGTAATGCGGCCGGGAAGCCCGGGTCTTTAGCGTCTACCGGAGATGCGAAGTTCTCAGCGTCAGAGTAATGAATATCGCCAACTTGGACGACGCGAAACACACGCAATTAGAAATGCTCCCCCCGAAGTATTGCGTACTGATGTAGAGCGCCGCTCACGTTTCCGCTAGTGGAGAAACTTTCAACCACCGACCAGTCGTCCACCATCGCGCTAGGGCGCACAAAGGCGGAATGAATATCCTAAACTACGCTAAATCAGGGAAGCGACATAATCGGACCGAACCCATGTTGCGCGCCACCCTTATAGTCTCGGCGATGCTCACGGCCCAACGGATGGCGCAGCCCTGCTTCGACGCACTTCGCCCAAGTGCGGGCGCTTGCCCCGCAAGTACAAGCCTAGCCGGTTACAAACTTTCCGGTTCCCGGGACCAAAAATCGAGCGGACGTGCCGAAGCGTTCCAGAGCACTCGCCGTCCGAGCAAATGGAGCTTATGCTGTGATCTTAGGATGAACCAGATTAGGTTCTACTTTGCAGGTAAATCCTCACCTCTCCGCGGCCTAGCATCTTCGAGAAGCGGCGATACTCATTGTGTTCTCGCTGCCATCTACCTGCCACAATAGCGGGATGGATATTCGCTGCCGCTGCGAGATCGTTGATATCTTCGCTGTCCATACTGCGCGACACACTCTTCGACCACAATTCAGGCGGTATAAGCGCATTCTGCGCAAATGCGTCGGCCTCATCCTCGATTTGATCCGAACTCTTCAGTTCGAGGTCATCGAGAATGAGCGGCGTCGCGTCGCTGAGATGGTGTGAGACGTGGCAGAATTCGTGCAGGAGGGTGAACCAGAAATTATCGACCCTGTCGTACCGCAGCGTCATGGCGATGACGTCAATGCCGTCGTCCCGGCACATCGCGGCGCCATCGAGATAGGTGCCCGGCAGATGCTCGAGGGTCACAAGGACAACGCCCCATTTGCGGAGCAATTCGCGGGCGCGCGCAGGACCATCGGAAGCTGTGCTCAGCTGCGCGAGCGTCCGGGCGGCGTCGGCGCCGCGCTGCTTCTTCTTCGGCTTCGCGATGTCAACTTGATCGGCGAGATGGCGCACGGCCGCAAGCCAGGCGGTAAGCGCCGCTTGATCCGTCTTGGCGTTTGTTCGCTGTGTCCGCGACTTGCGCAGGAATGCGGCCGCTTTTTGTGGGCCGACCATGCGCTTCATGAACGCGGCGTAAGTCTCCTTCGCCTTCATCAGACCCAGGCTGCGTAGCCGTTGCAGGGCGGGCACTGACGGCTCCTTGGGCTCTGCGGCCGGCTCGGGTTCGTCTTGCTGGATCAGCGCATCGGCAGGTATACCGAGATGGCGGTGGAGTGCACGGATCATGTCCAGTGACAATGGCCGCGCGCCCGAAAGCACCTCGGACACGCGCGATCGCGAGCCGATAAAGGGTTCAAGATCGCGCGGTTTCAGCCCGGCCTGTTCCATCCGAAAGCGAATGGCCGCGAGCGGTGTCGGCGCTTCCATGGGATAATTGCGGCGCTCGAAATCCTCCGTGACAAGCGCCAGCATGTCGATATCGTCGCGCGAAGCCTTGTCGGTTTTGTCCCATAGTTTCGCGAGGCGCGCTCTGGCCTTGCGGTAGTCGGCATCGGTCCGGATCGGCGAAACGCTCACGTCTTTTTTCCCGGCCTCACTGCAATCGCCGAATCAAGATCCGAGGCAGTCCCAGCAAATTCCACCACGGCAACATCCTTTCCATAGCTGATAGCAATCGCTGCGCAATGGCAGCCGTCGAGATCGACGATGAGGCGCCCGCGCAGGAAACGCGCCGCGGGAAACGCGGCGCGGCAATCTTCGTCCGACTGCCAGGTGGCCGCTTCAAGCTCTGCGGCCAACGCATGCACCGCATCGCGCAGATTGCATGCAGCGCCTTGCGTCAACGTCAACAGCTCGGGTCTGCCAATCAGCCTCATCGGCGCCTCGCATAGCCGGGAACGAATTGCAAGCAAAATAGCTCCCAAATTGGGATCAACAATAACTGTTGCGAATCGGCACGGGATAGCAGATGATCATCTCGTTCCCATTTCGGGATATAGATGGAGCATCGACAGATGAACAGCGTGAACACCTCTCTCGGCACCTTGATCCGCATCGCCGGCGCGGACCTTGAATTTCGTTCGGTCCACATCGGCGACAACACGCCGACCGGGCACCAGATCGCCCATTTGTCGGGCAGCAAGCCGCCCGACGATGTCGTCGTCCTGCGGATGCTCGACGACGGCGGTCTGGACCTTGTCCGCCCCGACGAAGTGGTTGATGTCAGCGACGGCCAGGCGCGTTTTGTCGTCGGCATCGCCGACCATGTCGCGTTCGCGAAGGTCGATGGCGAGCGGCACCAGTGGCTCGGCGGCGTGATCAGCGGCACCGCGCTGCGCCGCCTCGCCGCAGTGCCCGACGACCACGCGATCCTCCTGGAACGGGTGGACCAGCCCGACAAGGAGATCGCCCCCGACGATCTCGTCAATCTTGATCGCGAAGGCATCGAATCCTTCATCACCCGCAAAAAGAGCTGGAAGCTCAACGTGCACGGTGTCGTGGTCGAATTCGGGACGCCGAGCGTCAAGGTGCGTGACGCCTTGATTGAGGCCAAGTTCGATCCCTCGAAGCCGTGGCAGATTTTCCTGAAGGTCGCGGGCCAGCCGAAGGTCGAAGTGACCCTCGATCAGGAAATCGACCTGACCACGCCGGGCATCGAAAAGTTGCGCCTGATGCCCCGTGCGGTCGACAATGGCGAGGCGCCCGGCGCGCCTCGCCGCACCTTCGCGCTGCTCGAGGAGGATGTGGCGTATCTTGACGGCCTTGCGCTTCGCTGGGAGACGGTCGTCGAAAAGGGACGGCGCTGGCTGGTAATCCGCGACTATCCCTTGCCGCCCGGCTACAGCGTCCCGACGAGCGACCTCGCGCTGGAACTCCCCGAGACCTATCCGCAAGCGCAGATCTACGGCTTCTACGCTTACCCCCCGCTCGCCTTGGCCAGCGGGCGGGCCATTGCCAACACGCAACTGAATGGCGTGATCGACGGCAAGCCCTATGTCGGCTGGTCGCGCTATCGCCCCGGCCAGCCCTGGAACCCGGACGTCGACAACGTGGTGAGCCAGTTCGCGCTGGTCGAAGCCGCACTGCTGAAGGAAGCCGGCGAATGATACCGCGCACCACCTTGGCGATGGCGGGCGTGCACCATGCCGCCCTGCAGCAGCATCTCTTTCCGGGCGACGGTCTCGAAGCGGCAGCGATCCTGCTTTGCGCAAAAGGCGCCGGGCATCGCAGCCGCTACATCGTGCGCGACATTCTGCCCGTGCCGCATGCGGATTGCTTTGAGCGCACGCCCGTTTTCGTTTCCTGGCCGGGCGCGTGGATCGAACAGGCGATCGACCGAGGCGAGAAAGACAATCTGTCGATCGTGCTGGCGCATTCCCATCCGGGCGGATTGCGCGAATTTTCGGCGCAGGACGACGCCAGCGACCAAGCGGTCATCGCATCCCTTTTCCAGGCTTATGGCCGCACGCACGGATCGGCGCTGATGGTGCCGGATGGCGCCATGACGGCTCGCCTCTACGAGCCCGACATGACGGTCCGTCCGATCGACCTCGTAGCCGTGGCCGGCGATAACCTCGCCTTTCACTGGCCCGGCGCCGGGCGGCGGCCCGCTGCATTCACAAGCGGCATGACGGCGGAACTCGGGCGGCTCACCGCAGTGGTGATCGGCGTCTCGGGAACCGGATCCATCGTCGCCGAACAGGCGGCGCGGCTGGGTTTCGGACGCGTCATTCTGATCGATTTCGACAAGGTCGAGCGCCGCAACCTCAATCGCATCCTCCATTCCACGCTCGCCGACGCCGCGGCAGAACTGCTTAAAGTGGCTGGCGCGGCGCGCGCCATCACCGAGTACCGCGGCGAAGGCGTCGCAATTCCGATAGCCGCTTCGATCAACACCCGCGACGCTGTGCTCGCGGCCGCTCAAGGCGATGTGCTTTTCAGCTGCGTCGACACGCTTCTCGCACGCCAGATCGCCGATCTGATGGCGTCTAGCTTCGTCATGCCCCTGTTCGACATGGGGGTCACGATCCCGGCGCGTAGCACAGACGGGGAGGAGGTATCGATCATCGATGCCGTCGGCCGTGTCGACTATGTCCAGCCCGGCGGCTCGACGCTCCAGTCCCGCGGTGTCTACACTCCCGCCAGCGTCCGCGCTGAGTATCTCGCCGACGCCGACCCCGCAGCGCATGCGGTCGAACTCGCCGCCGGATATTTCGACGGGGCAGCCGAAGAAGCTCCTGCCGTGATCTCGCTCAACATGCGTGCCGCGTCCGCCGCGATGAACGAGTTCATCCTTCGGGCCTACCCGTTCCGCCTCGACCCCAATCGCGGCTTCGCCCGCACCAAGTTCAGCCTGGCCGGCGGCGACGAGGATCATTTCTCGGAGGATTATTTCGAAGCGGGCTCCGTCAAGCTACTGGGCCGCGGCGGCCAAGAACCGCTTCTGAACATTCCGGCTCTCGGACCGTTGCCATGACCGGCTGGCGCTGGTGGTCCACGCTCCGCGCGCGGTTTCGCCAGCTGTGGCGGAAAGCGGCGAACCGCAGCGACCCGCATTGGGAAACCCAATGGCTCAATGCTGACATCCTTCCGGACCGGCTCCCCATTCGAACGGTCGTCGTCACGCAGGACGATGGCGAGGCCTGGAGCGTCGGCATGACATGTCCATGCGGCTGCGGCGACGCGATCGAACTCGCCCTGTTCCCCGAAGCCGAACAGCGCTGGCGGCTGAGCGTCGACGCCAAGGGTCGGCCCTCGATCTCGCCGTCGGTTTGGCGACGTACAGGCTGCCGGTCGCATTTCTGGCTCCGAGAAGGCCGCATCTTCTGGTGTCGGTAACCGAAAAGATGGAAACAATACGCAGCAAACCATCGCTCCAATGGCCGATCCCGCGGCACGCCCGTCAACGCGACGTGCAATCGTTCCCGCGGTAAATTGATATCGCGAAAGACCTGCCACATGATGGTTTGGAACGACTGCTATCAGGAAGGGATCAAGGATTGTTCGAGCGTCCGACATCGGGCGCGAAGCGGCCATGTCGCCAAGCAGCTGCAAGATCGCGACTATTGGGATGCCGGTCTCGCCGCTCGGTCTCTGTTTCTCTTGTCGGCGACAAAGCTCTGGCCGCCCTCACCCTTGACGATCTCGAACAGCCCAGTCGCCTCGAAGAGCGCTGGAAAGTTCTTGGCCCCATAATTTCTTGGGTCGATCGGCGCCTGCCGCTTAACTGCGCTACCGGCCGAGGACATCGACGCCCATCCGTCGTCGCGCGCCGACGCCTCGACCGCTCCGCGGAGAATCGTCACCAGTTTGGTGTCCTGCGCGAGTTTCTTGTTGGTCGCCTTAGCGGGCGGCGTACCAGCCTTGGCCGGCTCTTTCGCTTTTGGCGCCTTCGCTACGGCTGGCTCGGCTGGTGTGGTCGGCGCGTCGATGCCTTCGAGGTTGTCGAGATAGAGGAAAGTCGTGCAGGCGTTGACAAAAGGGCTTGGGGTTTTGCGTTCGCCGAAACCGTAGACTTCATGGCCGTTGGCCCGGAGCTGCATGACGAGAGGTGTGAAGTCGGCATCGCTCGACGCGAGGCAGAAGGCGTCGAGCTTTTGCGTGTACAGAAGT
Source organism: Sphingopyxis sp. (assembly GCF_965227415.1). Classification (GTDB taxonomy): domain Bacteria; phylum Pseudomonadota; class Alphaproteobacteria; order Sphingomonadales; family Sphingomonadaceae; genus Sphingopyxis. Next base: position 2,043,414 of record NZ_OZ245749.1, read on the forward strand.
TCCATCGCGTCTATCACCAAGGCGATGTCGGTGGCATTCTTTCCGGTGGAATAGTTGAACTGCTGGATCGGCCGGATCGCAAATTCGTGAAGCTTGTCCTTCCAGCCCTTGAGGCTGTCGCTTGCCCAGTTGCCATAGGCGCGCCGAATATTCGCGGTTCCATATTTTGATAGTTCAGCCAGCATGGCTGCGATCTTATTGTGGGAGACATTGTCGGCGTCGATCAGCAATGCGATCTTGCGATCCGCGACTACGCGAGCGCGATCAGATCCATCAGGCGTATCGGTCATCGGCGTAGCGCCTCCTCCAATGCCGCGATCCGCTCCGAGCAGATAGCAAGCACTGCGCGGCCAAGTTCCACGACACGGTCCGACAGCCAGAGCAGGTCTTCACCGCTGATCCTATAATGCTTCGAATAGCGCGCCTTCACATAGGCCTCTTTCAGCTTTTCAAAGCGGGCCCGATCGGCCTTCAAGTCACGTGGCCATGCATCGACGAGACGCATGTCGATCCGCTCTGCCTGCGTCCGGAGAAATCCGAGGTTGTGCACGTGCGGTGTGTAGAAAGTGCAAACCAACAACGCGCAGTGGTAGAGAAATTCCGCAGCTTGGTGGGTATCGAAGGCGGACTCCCGATAACGGCCTTGGCCGCGGGTATAATTCGCGGTGTCTAATCTTCCAGCCGCTGCCGGATACCACTCGTCGAAATACTCCCGCGCCATCGCCAGCGCCTGCTCGGGCGTCTTCGGCTTCGGCTGGTGCAATTCCTTGTCGTCATATTCGTAGAGCGCGATCCCGTCGCGCGCGACGTCCATGAAGAAATAGCGCCCGTGCGCGAGCCCGTCGTTCACCTCCTGTAGCGTGTGGACGATGAAGTTCACCGGCGTGTGCAGCGTCTTGTCGATCGCGAGCTCGCGGGTCAGCCGGTCGTCGAGCTTGGCCCAGAAGTCGACCTTGTCGGTCAGCCTCTTGTCGTTGACGATGATAAGGAGATCGAAGTCCGAGCGATAGCCCTTGGCGGTGTGCGGCTCGTCGACCCAGCCGCCGCGCGCATAGCTGCCGTAGAGGATGATCTTGTCGATCCGCCCCTTCTTCTTCCAGCTCATGGTCCCGAGCGCCAAGGCATCCTCGAATTCTTCGAAGATGATCGCCTTCACGCGCTCGAGCTCGCGCTGCTTGTTGGCCGGGAGATGATCGAGATCGGTACGCATCGCTCGTTCCTTCTGTGGTCACATGCTCGCCCGATGGCAAGCGCGGTCAGGTCCAATTCGGCACCTCATGGTGCCTCGCGGATACGGAAATCCCAGACCGGGATGCCGAACGCGCGCGCCTTGTCGACGAGATTGTCCTGGATGCCGGTGCCCGAGAAAACGATGAGCCCGGCGGGCATGGCGTCGATCAGCCGCTCGTTGCGCTTGAAGGGCGCGGCCTTTTTGTCGCGGTTCCAGTCGGGGCGGAACGCGACCTGCGGAACCTTGCGCGCGTCGGCCCAGCAGGCGGCGGCGCGCTCGGCGCCGGTCAGGGTCGCGCCGTGGAGAAGGACCATGTCGGCATGGCGGGCATGCACCCGGTCGAGCGCCGACCAGATATGCTGATGATCGTTGCAGGAAGGACCGCCCGAAAAAGCGATGCGCGTGCCCTCGGGGATCAAAGCCCTGGCCTTTTCGCGGAGCCTCTTGTCCATGAAGTCGCGGCTGTCGATCACCGCCGCGGTCATCGTCTGGTGACGGATGCGCGAACCGGTGCGCGGGACCCAGGCTTTGCGGGCATGGATGCGATATTGCTCGGCGGCGCATTCGCGGAAAAATTCCATCGCGTCGCGCCGCTCGATGAGGGTGATGCCTTCGGCGATCGCACGCTCGAGTTCGACCGAGCGGATTTCGCTGCCGTCCTGGCCGCGCTGGAGTTCGCGCTGCGCCGCCTCGTTGCGGTCGAGGTCGCGTTCGATGCGGGTGCCTGCGCCATGGAAGAGATTGACGACGCCCCAGAGCAGATCCTCGAGATCGGGTTCGATCCGTGTATCAACAAGACAGCCCGCGAGCGCATCGAAGATGTCGGCGACGGCACCGCTCGCGAGCCGATCGTCGGGAAGGGGGCGACCGTCGGGTTCGTCCTCGAAGGGGCGATAACCATGGAGCTGCATTTCCTCGAGAAGATGCGCGCTCGCGCCGGGTTCGAAGGACGTGTCGGGATAGGGATGGTCGGCATCGTCGGTCATGGCGCTTGGTCTCCGGTTGCGGCCGCGCCTTTCGCGGCCTTCGCGGCGACGCCTCGCGGCACGCGGGGCGGGCCCGCACCGCAAGGGGGCGAGCCCCCGCGCGGCCGAAGCGCCAGCGGAGGATGGCGGCCGAAGGCTATTTTGTTTCGCGATGCAAAGGGGCGCGAGCCCCGGCGGAAAATAGCCGCCCGGCAAGACATTGCGGCGCCCGCCCCCGCGTGCCGCAGTCGCCCTCCAGCGAAGGCCGAAGGCGCGGTCCGGCACAGGGCGATCATGCCGCTACCATGATGTCCCCGATCGCGGCGCCGTCACCGTTCCCGGCGATCGGCAGGCTTCGGGTGATCGGCGGGAAAGGGGCCATGATGGCGGGACGATGATTGCGATGATCGCGGTGATCGCGGTGATCGCGATTATATGGCGATGCCGTGATCGCGCGATGATGCCGATGATCAAAGCGACGTCGACCCTCATGAGCGCGAGCATTCGCTGCTATGGAGTGGATCGTCCGGACAGCCGGAAGTCGTCTTCAAGAGCTCGCTGCGCGCGCCCGGCTAGAGCGCGCCGCCGATCCTGTCGGCGCGCGCGGCGACGAGTGCGGCGAGGTTGTCCAGCACCGACGCTTCGCAGCCCTCTGCGGCAAGGGTCGCGGCAACAGCGGGCGCAGCGTCGCGTATACGGCCTGCGAGTGTGTATACGCGGCGGCGGACGAAGGGGACGCCAAGCTGCATGTCGGCAGCGAAGCGCGCCCATGCGTCCGCATCGAGATTTTCGAGCTGGTTCGCGCGTCCGATGGGCATGGCGAAGCGGGTCGCCACTTCGGGATAATAAGCGGTGACCATCAGGTCGTAGAGCGGTGCCAGATGCGTCGCCGCGTCGCCTTCATCATCTGCGTAGAGAAGGCTGAAATTCTTGCCATGCGCGTCGGCGTTGCCGATGACCGCATTGAAGATGGCGGCGTCGAGCAGACGCAGCAGGTCGCGCGCGGGCGTCGTGCAGGTCCGGCGGACGAGGTCGAAGCAGGCGGCAAAGCCCGGCCCGCCCTCGATCGCATATTTATTCTCGGGCGCGATACCGAGCGCCTGGCAGAAGTCTTCCTGGTGGATACGGCGAATGATGCCGCCCTCAAGGCGCCGGTCGAAGCGTTCGACGAGGAGGTAGGCGATCGCGCCCGCCCGCCGCGGCTCGACCCGGGCAACGTCAAGATCGACCGCCGCCGCGAGACGCATCGCGAAGGCCTCGGTTTCGACGCTATTCTCGAAGCGGGCGATCGCGGGCTTGACGATATGTGTCGTCGGCTGCCCCGGCGGCGGCAAGGCCGGCGCGCCATCGACCAATATGACGGGAAGCTTCGGCTGCGCGCCGGCGAGCGACATGCGGATGCCCTCGTCGCCGACGAGAAAGGGACGGCGCGGAAGCTCTTCCAGAAGCGCCGCCAGCGCGTCCTGATCGAGAGCTTCGGGTGCCGCGGCCGACGGCGCGGGCACCGCCTCCGCTTCCGGCAGAATGACGAGCGCACCGGCGACATCGCCGCCAAGGGCGTCGAGCAGCGCATAGTCATTCTGCCGCGAGACGCCCGCGGCCCGGGCGGCGGCCTCGCGCTGCCCCTCGTCGGGGAGAAGGCCAGCGAAAAAGGGCCGGGTTTGGGCGCGGGTAAAGGCCCCCTCTTGCCGGGGAAGCGATGCCGAAATGGAGCGAAACGCCGGATCGGCGAGCCATTCGTCGTCATAGCGGAACAACATGGTGCCCTCGCCATTGCGGGCCAGATTGCCGACCCGCACGCCATCCCAATAAATGATGAGGACACTCATCCCGTCAGGCCTTCGCTACGCGTGGTCAGCGCAACGACGATGCCGAGCGCGTCGAGGACATGCAGCACCTTGCCGACCTGGAGAGTCGGCTTGCCGGCTTCGAGATCGACGATGAAGCGGATGCCGACGCCCGCCGCGCCCGCGAGTTCGTCTTGGCGGAGCCCTGCCCGCTTGCGCACGCGGCGCACCATCTGCCCTATGCTACCGATATCCATAAATCTTCCCGTTCGGGAATTTTGTAGCAGAGGAGGACCGTCTCTTCAAGTAATTTTACCGATCGGGAATATTATGACTTTGAAAGCGAATGGGGCCTATATAATTCCCGATCGGGAATATCGCACCGCCCCATCTCCGCGAGCCGGCTTCGAGCTGACGGCTCACGCCCGGCAGGCCGATCGATCGCACGACACACAGGAAGGTTGCTACCTAGAGGCGTTGCCACCCCGAGGCAGACGGCCGCAAGGACGGGATCATGTCAGAAGCCCCCTATCCTCGGGCGCGAGTTGCTCCCTCACGCCGACAACAAGGCCCATGATACCAACCGCCATGAGGTCCTCGTTGAAATCGCCGTGGCGCGGATCGAGCGGCAGGACCGCGACGCCTGCCGAGGCCGCGCGTGCGCCGAGCGTTGCCAACGCAGCCGCCCCAGCCGGGTCCCTGTCGCGGGCGACATAGAGGCGGCGCAGCGATTCCGGAAATTCGATGGCAGCGAGATGTGCCGCCGACAGCCCCGCGATCATCGGCATTTCGGGCAGCGCTTCGCGCAGCGACAGGATGGTTTCGATACCCTCGCCGGCAGCCATGACCTCGCCGGCAGCGCCGAAGCGAACGCCGTGCCCGAGAAGATGGCCCAAGGCGCGGCGCGGATCGGCGACGGGCGCCTTGCCGCCCGAAGGCGCCAGCCAGGTGCGATGGACACCGACGACGACGCCCAGATCATCGGTCACCGCGGCGATCATCGCCGGCCAGGCCGACGGCACGTTGGCAGCATCGTCGCGCGAGGCGCGATAATAGCAGCGCGGATGATAGCGCAGCGATCCCGCCGCGGATTCAATGCCAAGGCCGCGCGACGCCAGATAGGCCGAGGCCAGCGTGCCCTCGGCCGTTTTCGATGCCGCCCAGAGCCGCCGCGCCGCCGCTTCCGTTCCCTGCCGGACCTTGCGAGCGCGCAGCGCAGCGCTATCCGGCAGCGGCATGGGCAGGCTCAGAAAGCGCCGCGCCTCGGTAAGCGTATCACGCATCGAAGCGTGGTCGCAGCTCGCGGCGATGATGTCGAGGAGATCGCCATGCTCGCCGCTCGCGGCATCGGTCCATTTGCCGGCCCGACCGCGCGCACCGCTCTCACCGGACAGGAGCACATAGAGGCTGCGACCCGGCGTGCCGCGGATATCGCCGACGAGCCAGTAGCGGCCTTCGCGGCGGCCGTTCGGAAGATAGCGGCGGCAGACGGCCTCGGCATTGTCGGCAGGGCGGACGACGATATCGGAAATGCTGTCCATAAGGCTCTCCGGCGACGAGCGCGGGACGGCGGTCGCCAGCAACGACCGATCCTCGCAAACGGCGCCGGCAGCCCCTGCCGGCAGAGCGGAGGATGGCACAGAGCGCCCGCCCGTTTCAACAATATGCCGCGACGCGCGGCACGCGCCGATCGCCGCGAACGAAAAAAGGGCGGGACGACCGAAGCCGCCCCGCCCAACGCTCATTCGGCGGCCACGGGCATCTCATCCCAGTCGCCGTCACCGTCGCCTTTCCCACCCAGGGCTTCGGTCCCGGTCACCGCCTCGTCCGTTCCAGGAACGGCATCGGCGTGGCCCGCATCCGCGTCACCGCCAACCGCTTCGAGGGCGGGGGTCCGCATCGGCTCGGGGACCCAGCCCGAGTCCTCGAGCAGCTTTTCGGCTTCGCGGGCCATGTCCGGCTTCTTGAGATGGTCGATCATGCCGGCGAACTCGGGCCCGCGCGCTTCGGCGACGTCGGCGAGAAGCCGCGCCTTCGTCACACCCCGGAAGTAACCGTCGGCGGTCGGGCGCCAGCCGGCCGCGACGACATCGAGGTTCACCACGCGCGCGAGCACATGGCTGTGGACGATCCGGCGCTCGACGCCGTGCGCCGAGATGCGCCCGTTCGGATATTTGGGCAGGATCTCGGCCTGCGCATTGACGCCGAGCGAAGCGCAATGCGCGAACAGCATCGCCTGCTCATTGGCATCGAGGGCAAGCAAGGCGTCCCAGAGGTCGGCGTCCCCGGTCGGCAGCTTCTCGCGCCAGGCGGCGTGCCGGGCCTCGATCGACCGGGCGGGGGCGCAGTCGCGCAGCCCGGCGGGCTCGTTGGTGAAATAGACCGTCGATACCGACAGCTTGAGGCAGGTCTCGTGGCTGGTCCGGTAGAAGATCGACAGGACGAGCGCGTGGAGCACCGCGGCGAAGGCGGCCTGCGGGCTGGCCGCAAAGGCATCCTGCAGCGCGAGCGTCCGCCAGGCCGTCAGGTCCGACACGATCCGCTCGGGCAGCGGTTTCAGCGTGTCTTCTTCCGCATCCGCGCCCGACCCATCGCACTCCTCGCCGCCTGCATCGGCGCCGGCTTCGCGATCGGGCTCGTTATCGTTGCTCGGCTCGGCCGCATCCGCAACCTCTTCCTCCTCGGCGGCAGGCTCATCTTCGGCCCGCACGAAGCCGCGGTCGACCCGGATCGTCCCGTCATAGTCGATCGAGACGAATGCGCCGGCGAGCGCCACCTCGGCGTCGTCGAAGATCTGCGGCCGATCGGCGAGCGCACCGATCTCGCATTCGATCGCCTCGAGGCGCGCATGCACCTCCTCGGGAACGTCGGGCTCGTCGGCCCATTTGTGCGACAGCGCGTCCGCCTCCGCTTCGAGCGCGACGACCTGCGCCGCTTCCTCCTCCGTCATCGGCACCTCGCTGCTGCCCAGAGCGCGCAGGCCCCGGGTCGCGCCATAGGGAAAATCGACGAGAGCCTCGACCCACTTCCAGCCTTCGCCGCCGATGCGCTCGGCGATGGCCGCGAGCTTTTCGGACACGAGCCGGTCGAGCAGCGCGGGGTCGGTCAGCCAGCCGCCATCGTCCGCCTCGAAGAGATCGCGCACGATACTGCCGCCTGCCGCAACATAGGCGTCGGCGGACACGAAGCGAACGCGTTTGTCGGCGGCGCGCACGCTGTTCTCGGTCAGCTTGCTGCGAATGAAGGCCGGGGACTTGTTGAAGCTGTGCGCGAGCAGTTCCCAGGTCTGGACCTGCCGCTCATGGTCGTCCGATACCGTGAAGGCCATCAACTGATCCAGGGTCATTTCATCCTCGGCATAGAGCTCGTGCAGCGCCGGGGCGACCGAGGCGAGCTTGAGACGCTGGCGAACGACGGCGGGCGTCGTCATAAAATACGCCGCGATCGCCTCGACTTCGGCGCCCTTGTCCACCATCGCCTGCATCGCGCGGAACTGGTCGAGCGGATGCAGCGCCTCGCGAACGGCGTTTTCGGCATAGCTGTCCTCCTCGGCGAGAATGCCGGCGGTCTGCTGGACGATGCAGGGGACCGGCGCATCCTTCGCGAGCCGCTTCTGCTTCACGAGCAGTTCGAGCGCGCGATAGCGGCGGCCGCCCGCCGGGATTTCGAAGAAGCCGGTCTCCGCGCCTTCATCGGTCCGCTGCGGGCGCACATTGAGGCTCTGCAGCAGGGTGCGGCGCGCGATGTCGTCGGCAAGTTCGCCGATCGACACGCCCGCCTTTACGCGCCGGACGTTCGCCTGGCTGAGGACAAGCCGGTCGAACGGGATATCGCGCGACGGGCTGAGGGTGATCTTTCGTTTTGCACTGGCCATGGCCATTCTCCATGACGGGCCGCCGCGGGACACTCCCTCGGCTGTCAAGCCCGTCACGAGGCCCCGGCCTTCCTCTTCCTCGCGGGTCCGCCACCGGCGGACCCGAAGATCATCCGCGTCACGCGCGCCCCGAGAGGCGGCGCTCCGCGGCAGCGAGGCGCCGCTCGCCCAGCACGACCGAACCCGCGGCGCGGGCCGCCGCGGCGTAGACCGACAGCGGATGCTGGGCCTCGAACAGGAGATCGCGCTCGATGCCGAGCCCGAACGGGAGCCGGACCGCCTCGAGTTCGGCGAGCGAGAAACTTCCGAGTTCGGGGCAACCGAAGCCGAGATCGGCAAGGCCGAACAATATGCCGTCGGGGTCCAACTCGGTGGCCAGCCAGGTCGCGGCGCCGACCGGATTGAAGAAGCGGACCACGGGCCTCGGGTCGGGCTCGCGCAGGCCGCGCCGGACCGCGTCGATGCGGGTGCGGGCGTTGGCGGTGAGCCGGGCGGCGATGTCGGGCGTGAGGAGGCTCATGCCGCGATCCTTCCGCTGACCATGCGGCTCTCGACCCCGTCTGGAAGGACGGACGGTGTGGCTGTCGACGCGGCAGCGCGATGAGCCGGCGGGCCAGCGCGGAAGGCGAGCAGATAGTCGGCGGCCTTCGACGCAGCACTGGCGGTACGCAGGATTGCGCGATGATCCTCGCGGATGATCGCAAGCCAGGAGCCGATATAGTCGGCGTGGCGCACGCTCGGGCTGATACCGAGCGCGGCGCAGACGAACGCGCCCGCCATTTCGGCGATGAGTTCTTCATGACCATAAGGCTTCGAGCCGAAACTGCCGCTCTGATCGCGGGCCAGGCGGCTCTCATGGCCCGTCCAGTGACCGAGTTCGTGAAAGGCGGTCCGGTGCCAATCAACCGGCGCGTAGAAATCCTGCGGATGCGGCACCGCGACGAAATCGTGGCGCGGGCTGTAATAGGCCGATGCGCCGCCGATGCGGACTTCGGCCCCGGTGGCTGCAATCAGCTCGGCTGCCTGCGGAAGGATCAAGCCTTCGGGCACGGGCGGCGCGGCAACATGATATTTGTCGGGCAGGCCATCGCACTGGTCGACCGAAAAAACAGTGAACTGCTTCAGGAAAGAAAAGCCGCCCTTGCATTCGCCCGCCCCGCCGCCGCCGGGCTCGGACGCGTCGGCTGCCGCGCGCCGGGTATAGATGACCCCGATCCCGCGCTCGCCGCGGCGGACACTGCCCCCCAGCGCGAGCGCTTGACGAAAAGTCAGGAAACCATGGCCCCGAAAGCCCCGGCTCATAACCGCATGCCAGAGGGTGAGGATGTTGATGCCGCTGTAGCGCCGGTCGCTCACCACATTATAGGGGAGACCGGCCGCGGCCCGGCCCGCATCCCAAGGCTGAACCCAGGGCAACCGCCCGGCTTCGAGCTCGGCGATGATCCGGCTGGTGATCTCTTCGTAGAGGGTCGCGCGCGCGCCGCGCTGGCGCGATGGTTTGACAGAACAAGACATATCGGTTCTCCGCGGCGGACCGGCGGCGAGCCTCTCTCGCCGCGCCCGATCCGTCCCGGCGTCCGGGCTCCCCTCGGGCTCGCGTGCGGCGGCATCGCCGCCGCACGGCCGACGCACGCCGACGCTGCCCGACCGTGCATCGCTCGCAGCCTTGCCAAAATGTTCTTCCTATGTTCTCTTTGCGGCATGGATAAAATCGATACCGCCCGAGTCGCCGAAACCATTCTTGCCGCCCCCGGCTGGGCGCGCGTCGGGATTACCGCACCGACGAGCCATATCCGGGTCGAGGCGGCGTTCGAACTTGCCCGCGCAATCGTCGAGAGCGTTCGCGCGGGCGCGGAGCCCGCGAGTCCCGACCAGCTCGGGCTTTCGCTGTGACGTGGGCGGCTGGACCAAAGAGGGGCAGCCCCGAGCAACGCACATCTTCGAGGCGGCCGCCTGGTTTCGGGCGATCAAGCCCGTCTGCCGCTGCGGACACAGCGCGACCTTCAACCCCTATGGAATCTGGTGGCGCTTCCAGTGCAAGATGTGGGACGATGATCTCGGCAAGGCACGTGAGAAATTCTGGTGCGTTCGCTGCGGCGCCCGGACCGGCAAGCGCGTTCGCCCGGTGCGGATCGAGCTGGTCGATCCCGGTCCCGACGATATCGCCTTGCCCATGCCCGACGAACGCGAATGGAAGCGGGCGCTCAGCCGCTTCCGTGCATGAGGATTAAAACCCATGGATATCGAAAGCGATGACGCACTCGTCGGCATCGGCAAGATACACCGGGTGATGGTGTGGGACGGCCAGCGCGAGCGCGAGAAGGAAATGCTCTGGGGCCTGCACTCGCGCGACGCCGACATCTTCCAGATTCCGCTGCTCAAGTCCGAGACCGCGATCATCGACCGGCCCTGCCTGCTGCTCGCCAATGCGTTCGGCCTCGTGAAGCGTGGCAAGACGATATATGCGGCCAGCCTGATCACCGACGAGCCCTTCTTCTGCATCGCGGCGGTCTGGCGGCCAGCGCACCGCCTTTGGCCAGAAAGTTTCGCCGCGCTCACCGTTCCGGCCTATGACGATCTGGCGCCGCACAAGGACCGGCATGTTGCCGTGGTGCGCCCCGAGGACTGGTTCGATTGGCTGATGGGGACGCGGCCGCCGCTGGACATATTGCAGCCCTTCCCCAAGAACAGCTTCAGCATCATGCCGCCGATTCAGCAGAATTTCGACGAGCTCTTAGGAGCGGCCTGACCGGAAACACGGCAAGGAGGCGCGATCATGTGCAATCTGGTGACGCTCAAGGCCTCGGTCGACGAGGTCGCGTCGGCCTTCGGTGCGCGCCGCCCGCTCACCAACGCGCAGCCCGGCGACGTCTATCCCGGCGGGCAGGGGTTCGTCGTGCGCGAGGATGGCGGCGCGCGCGCGCTCGAGGCGATGACCTGGGGGTTTCCGGTCCGGCTCAAGCATATGAAGGCGACCAGCAAGCCGAAGCCCGTAAACAATGCGCGCGACGACAAACTGATGAGCTTCTGGCGTACCTGGTTCACCAACCCGGCGCAGCGCTGCCTCATCCCCTTCACCGCCTTCGCCGAGGCCGAAGGCGAAAAGGGCCGGATGACGCAGACATGGATCAGCCCCACCGACCAGCCACTCGCTGCCTGCGCCGGTCTCTGGCGCCCGAGCGACGAATGGGGCGATTGCTACACGATGGTGATGGTCGATGCGACGAAGGAGCTTTTCGATGTCCACGACCGGATGCCGGTCATCCTGCAGGCCTCCGATCATGACCGATGGCTGCGCGCGGAACCCGCAGACGCCATGATGCTCGTCACCCAATATCCCGCAGAGCGGCTTCCCGTAGAACGCACCGACATTCCCTGGTTCAGCCGGAAGCCGCCGACCGGCTCACCCACGCTCTTCTAGCGGGCTAAGAATAGGCTATTTTATCATGGAAGGCGTAGCGTAAACCGCATGTTGACTCTTCCGGATTACCGGCTAGCACCCACCAACTTTCGAATCGTCGACTGCGACCCAAGACGATTCGAGGGGGGGACGATTTTCGATGCGGCTCCTTGCCATCGAAAGCCGGGAGGGCCTCGCCGAAAGGCGAGGCCTTTTTCGTCTGTCCTACAATGCGCATCGCTGCCATGCCGTCCCGATGCCTCGCGAACCCAAATGGAAGCACCGCGCCATCGCGATCGAGTTCTGGCTGCTGACGACGCTCGTCGCGGGATCGTTCGTCGCCGGGATCGTCGGCGCGATCCGGGCAGTCGCCCGTAATTGAACCCGGTTCACTAGCGCGCCCCGGTCGGCAGTATGGCACATGAAGTGTCAGACTGGATCCATCTCTCGGGCCTCGAAGCTTTACGCGGCTTATCTGGATGTTAGACCATCTACGCCGATCGATTGTAGCGCCGAGGCCGCGAAAACAGCGACCCGCCGCGCAATGTCAGGACCCGTCGGACCATTGTCGAACCTCGTGCGCCGCGGAGAGGAACCGCTGGCGCGCGACCCAAGGGAGCGGACCGCGGACAGCCGGGTCGGGAACGCGTCAGCGGCCGATGATCGATGTGAAGCATTTTCATCTGACGGAGGAGCTCGCCCACGAAATTTCAGGCGCGGGACAGCAGGAACAACTTTTTGCAGCGCTGGCGAACGCGGCCGAGCGCATGGGTTTCGACCATTTCGCTCTCGCCTTCGACCGGCGCGGCGGCGAGGCCGCATCGATGCTCGTCCATAATTATCCCGAAGCCTGGGCCAAGATCTACATCGGCCTCGACCTCAGTGCGACAGACCCGATCCGCCGGGCCGGTGAACGTGCGGTCACCGGGTTCGCGTGGCGCAACGTCGAGCACTATATCCCCCTCTCGCGCAGCGACCGGCAGTTGATGAATGTCGCGCGAGCGAGCGGTGTCGGCGACGGCTTCACCGTTCCGCGACACCTGCCGGGCGAAGCCATGGGCTCCTGCTCCTTCGCGGTCGGCCCGCACACCGATCTGCCGTGCCATATGCTCAACGTCGCCGAAATCATCGGCGCGATTGCGATCGCGAGAGCGCGCGACTTCATGGGTGCGGCAGCCCCGCGGCCGCGATCGGTCCTCACCGAGCGCCAGCGCGAATGTGTGCTCTGGTCGGCGCGCGGCAAGACGGCGGGCGAAATCGCCGACATTCTCGGGATCAGCCAGGAAACGGTGGTCCGCCACCTCAAGATGGCCCGCGACCGCTATTCGGTCCACTGCCGCTCGATGCTGATCCTCTGCGCTCTGTACGACGGCCTGATCGGCTTTTCAGACGTCTATGACTGGTGGCGTCCCGACTGAGGCGAGCGCCAAAAGGCGAAAGGCTTGCCCAGAAATGGGCATAGCCGACCCGCGAGATTGATGGTCTGACTCGGGCATCCAGCAACCAAGGATGACCTATGACCGATCAATCCACGCGGGCGCAGGCTGCGCCCGGCGACGCGGCGCTGCGCGCCATGTTCGCAGCCCGAAAGCAGGTTTTCATCGATCTTCTGAAGTGGGATCTTCCCGCTCTCGATGGGCGTTTCGAGCTCGACCAGTTCGATAATCCGCATGCTCGATATCTGATTCTGCTTGATCCGGACGATCTGCGCCACCGGGCATCGGCGCGGTTGCTGCCGACGACCGCACCGCATCTCCTCGGCGATCTCTATCCCCATCTCTGCCCCGACGGCGCGCCATCCGGCGAGGCGGTCTGGGAAATCAGCCGCTTCTGCCTCGACCCCGCGCAATCGGCCGCCGAGCGTCTCGACGCCCGCAACCAGCTCGTCAGCGCGCTTGCGGACCATGCCCTCCACAATGGCATCCGCGAATATGTCGGGATCGCGGAGGCGCGCTGGTTCGCGAAGATCAGCGGTTTCGGCTGGTCCTGCCGCGCGCTCGGTCCCGCTCTCCCGGGCAGCGCCGGCCCGATCCTCGCGTTCGGCATCCGGATCGACGCCGACACGCTTCCCGGCCTGCAACGAACGGGGACATGGACGCCGCTCGGGCTCAAGCTCGAAGGTGGGGAACTTGCACCATGACGGCGGATCTCACCCAGGCCGACCTTTCCACCCGCCTCGTCGGCGAACTTCGCGGCAACGGCTTTTGCATCCTGCATGAGCGGGCGAGCGCGACCGTACACGCCCTCGCCAGCGATCTCGATCCGGTCTTTGCCGAGACGCCCTTTTGCGAGGGCGACTTCTACGGCCGGCGAACGAAGCGGTTCGGCAGCCTGCTGCGGCGCTCGCGGCACGTGGCCGATCTGGTGCTCGACCCCGTCATCCTTTCCGCCGTCGAAGCAATCCTCGGGCCGGGATGCGAGCGCATGCAGCTGAACCTCGCCCAGGCGATCGAGATTCACCCCGGCGAAGTGCGGCAGTTCCCGCACCGCGACCAGGACATGTGGCGCGGCGCAGACGGAACCCAGGAATATCTCGTCAACATCCTCTGGCCGCTGACCTCCTTCACGAAGGAGAATGGCGCGACACAGATTTTCCCCGAAAGCCAAGGCGTCACCGGCATGGCGAAAGAGGATCCCGGCCCTCCTATATATGCCGAATGCGAACCCGGCGCGGCGATCTGCTTTCTCGGATCGACCGCGCACGGCGCCGGCGCGAACCGTAGCAAGAATGTCCGGCGCGGCGTGCTCGTCAGCTACAGCCTTGGCTGGCTCAAACCCTATGAAAATCTGTGGCTGACCTACCCGCCCGACGTCGCGCGGCACTTCCCGCCGGAGCTCGCGGCGCTCGCAGGCTGTGCGCAGCACCGCCCCAACCTCGGCAACTATGAAGGCCAGTGCCCCTCGATCCTCCTGCAAGGCGAACCGTCCGGCCCGATAGGCGCGGTCGACGCGCTGCGTCCCGACCAGGCCGATGCCGTCGCCGATTTCGCTGCGACCGAAAGGAGCGGCCGATGAGTCCCGCGCACGTATTCGAGCCGACCTATGAAGCAATCAAGCGGCGCCTGATGGGGGGTATATGGCCCACAGGCGCGCGGATCGAAGCCGCGCGGGTGGCCGACGAGCTTGGCGTCAGCCTCACACCGGTGCGCGACAGCCTCTTTCGGCTGGATGGCGAACGCATGGTCGATTTCAGGCCGGGAGAGGGATTTCACGTCCATTATCTTGCCGAGACAGAGTTTCGCGACCTGCTCGAGCTTCACCTGATCCTGCTGCTCGCCGCCGTCGCGACCACGCCCAAAGGCTTTGCAGCCTCGGTGTCGGCCGACCAGCCCTATCCCGACCGGTTCGCTGACCTGTTCCTCGCCATCGCCGAACGATCGTCGAACGGCGAAATCGTCGCGAGTATCGCGGCGATCGGCGACCGGTTGCAGTTTTCGAGGCAATTCGACGCGGCGATCCTTTCGGAAGTCGAAGCCGAATATCAGCGGATCGAGACCGCGGTCGCCGAAGCCGCACCGCAAGCCGAGCTTCGGGGCCTGCTGCTCGGCTATCATGAAAGGCGAGCGCACGAATCGGCACGCTATGCTCGCGCGCTCGGCAACCATCCGGGGCGCGATGTTTGAGCAGTCGGAGCCATCGCCCGATCCTTTTGCTTGTCAGCACCGCCCGAAATTGACATGATTCCAGAGCGGAGGAGCATGTCTGGCAGCTCCTTCGCGGAATATTTCGCCAGTCATCAATCACGCCAGTCCCTGACCGGACCGGCGGCCCAACCGGACCATGGCCCGCGCGAGCGGCCAGACGGCGGCACAGCACTGGAAGAGCAAGCCCGGCCGCGGCCGGACGCTTTCGCTCGTGCCGGCCGGGACTACCGCCTTGTCTTCCTGTACCTGCCGCGACCGTGCGCCGCCGCGTCACCCCTTTTCACCGTCCTCGGCCTGCCATGTGCATCCGGCCGACCGGCCGCCGCAGTGCAGACAGCGGCCAGAGGCCGGCCAGGATCTCGAGGCGGCCTATCGAGCGCACCGCACGTCGCTCTTTCATTTCCTGCGCCGCAAGGCGGGCGCCGAGGAAGCGCCCGATCTTGTTCAGGAAGTCTTTGCGCGCGCGGCGGGCAGCGAGCAGCGGTACCAGCTCGCCAATCCGGGCGGTTTCCTGCGTCGTATCGCCCAGAACCTGCTTATCGATCGCGCCAGGCGCCAGAAATCGTCGCGCGCGACCTTCTTTCCGCTGCGCGATGAGAGTGAAGGCGCCACGCCCGCCGCGCAGGAGTGGGATCTCGAAGCCGCCGATCTGCTTCGGCTCTATGAAGCGGCCGTTGATGCCCTGCCGCCAAAGACCCGCCGCGTCTTCCTCATGCACCGGGTGGACGAGCTCTCTTATCGCGAGATACATGAGGCGCTCGGCATCAGCATCGCGACGGTGGAATATCATATGATGAGAGCGCTCGCTCAGATCTCGAAGGTGGTGGACGAGGGTCAATGACCAAAGCAGGTGACGGCGACTATTCGCTCGACGAGATCGCGCGCGCATGGCTGATCAAGATGCGCGGCGAAGATGCAGCCGCGCTCCGCGGCGAGTTCGATGCCTGGCTGAACGGGTCGGCCGAAAACCGCGAGGCCTATCGGCGCGCCGAGCAGCGCATGGCGGCGCTCGCCATTCTCAAGACATCGGAGCGTCACGGGAGCGCGCATGCCGAGGCGCGGCGCGGCCGGATCAAAAAGTGGCTGCCGTGGGGCGCAGCAGCGACGGCGCTCGCGCTCCTGATCGTCGCGATCGGTGCCGGGGGCGCTCCGCTTCCCGGTCAGCGGGGCGGCAGCTCGGCCGCCTTTGCCGCCGAGCCGCTGGAGACACGGCGCGGCGAAATACGGACCTTCCGGCTTGCCGACGGGTCGAGCGCGACGCTCGACACCGACAGCCGGCTCGACGTCGCCGTGGGGACAGACGCGCGAAGAGTGCGTCTGGTCAGGGGCCGGGTTCGTCTCTCGGTGGCCGGGCAGGACGTCCCCCTGCGCATTGACGCCGGACGCGGCACCGCAAGCGCGAATGATGCCGAGATCGACCTCAGTCTCGACGAGGCCGGCACGGTCACCGCAATGCTGCGGCGCGGTGCGGCCGAGGTCCGCACCGATGCGGTGGCGGACCAGGTCACGCCGCTTCGCGAAGGCGCGGCGCTGGCCTATCGGTCCGACGGAACATTGGCGCCAAAAGCCGGACCTCCGCCGGCCCTTCCGGCACACTGGCCCGATGGCTGGGCCGAATATCGCTCGATCCGGCTCGACCGGCTTGTCGCCGAAGCCAATCGCTACGCCGCGGTTCCGATCATGATCGAAGACAGCGCGATCGCGGCGCGCGAGGTATCGGGGCGCTTCCAGATCAGCAAGACCGAGCCATTCGCGGAGCGCATAGCGACCCTCTTAGATCTGCGGGTCGAGCGCCGAGCGGACGCACTCTACCTCCGCCGCCGATAATTTTTTCACCGACTGGCTAAGGGCACCTCCTTCGTCCCGTCAACTCACCCCCAACTGACCGCCTTGCCCGATGCACGGCGGAATTTTTGGGGGAGTGACTATGTTGATCAAGTCTCGTTCGCTGGCCGCGCTACTCGCCGGTGTTGCTGCCTGTTGTTCGCCAATCGCCGCGATGGCGACAGAGCAAGAGCGCCAGTCTTACGATATGCCCGCGCAGGATCTGGGCGAGGCTCTGCGCCGAGCCGCCGATCTCGCCGACATCGAACTCTATGCCTCTTCGCGCGACCTTGAAGGGAAGACCGCTCCTGCCTTGAAGGGCCAGTTCACGCCGCGCGAAGCCGTCGAGACCCTCCTTGCGGGAAGCGGGCTCATCGCACGCTTCGACGACCGCGCGGTTATCATCCGCAATGGCTTTTCGGCTGAAATCCCGTCTTCGGCCGAGCCGGAAACCATCATCGTCACCGGCTCGCGCATCGCAGGCGCGCCTGCGCCGGCGCCCGTTATCGAAGTGACGGCGGAGGATATCCGCAACGCCGGCCATGCCGATCTCGGCGAGGTTGCGCGCAGCCTGCCGCAGAATTTCGGGGGCGGCCAGAACCCAGGGATCGGGTCGGGGCAAGGAGTCCAGAACCAGAATGTCAACGTCAACGGCGCGTCGACCTTCAACCTTCGGGGTATCGGTCCCAGCGCCACGCTGACTTTGCTGAACGGAAACCGTTTTGCCTATAGCGGTACACAGAGCGTGATCGACATCAGCGCGATCCCGACGGCAGCGGTCGAGCGGATCGAGGTCGTCACCGACGGCGCGTCGGCCATTTATGGCGCCGACGCGGTCGCCGGCGTCGTCAACATCCTCCTCCGCAAGGATTATGAGGGCATCACAACGAGCGCGCGGATCGGCGGGTCGACCGACGGCGGCAATTTCCAGCAACAATATAATATCGTCGGCGGGGCCAAATGGTCGGGCGGGGGCTTTCTCGCCACCTATGATTTTTTCGACAACAGCGCGATCCTGGCGCGGGACCGCAGCTATGCCGTGACCAGCAATCCGCTCTCTACTTTCTATCCCGAACTGCGGCGCCATAGCGCCTTGTTCAGCGGCCATCAGGACCTCGCACCCGGCCTCGGCATCAAGGCCGACCTGATCTACAAGCGCGGCGACATGACCTCGGTGCGCGGACTGTTCGCCGACCGGCCGATCACGACGCGCGGGATCGTGGTGCATAATGAGTTCGAGACCTTCGGCGTCGCGCCGACGCTCGAAGCTTATCTTGGCGGCGGCTGGAGCACGCGCGTTTCGGGCTTCTACGGCACGGACAAGACCTATGGGGTCACGCAGAATTTCACCAATGGCGTTGCGCCCCCTTCGATCCGGATCTTCAACAATCGCAGTCTGAGTATCGAGGCGGGGGTCGAAGGCCCGCTTTTCGCGCTGCCGGCGGGCGATGTCCGCCTCGCGGCAGGCGGCGGCTGGCGCAGCAATCACCTTAACGCCCTGATCGCGGGCCGGGCCTTCGCACCCACGCGCGAGAACCGCTATGCCTATGGCGAGCTCTTCGTCCCGCTCGCCAGTCCCGATCAAAAGCTGCCCTTCGCGCACCGCGCCTCGATCACGGCAGCAATGCGCTTCGAGGATTATTCCGATTCCGGGAGCATCGTCGTGCCCAAGCTCGGCTTCGTCTATGCGCCGGTCCCGGAGCTCAGCCTCGGCATTTCGTGGGGCAAGTCGTTCAAGATGCCGACGCTCAACCAGCAGTATAGCGGATATACGCCGGTCCTCCTGTCCGTGACCGGCTATGGATCGATGTTTCCGGCCGGATCGACCTATGTCTATCTCGGCGGTCCCAATCCGGATGTCGGCCCCGAGCGATCCGAGAATGTGACATTGAGCGCGACCTTCCGCCCGTCGAGCCGGTTGCAGATCGTGACAAGCCTCTTCCGGATCGACTATCGCGACCGGGTCGCGCCGCCATTCGGATCGCCACTCGGGGTTCTCACCAATCCGCTGTTTGCCGATCTCGTCACCTTCAATCCGTCGCCGACGTTGCTGGCCGCCGCGATCGCGGGGGCCTCGGACCCGCTCGGCAATGCCACCACCGGACCCTATGACCCGGCCAATGTCATCGCGCTGATCGACGGGCGCGACCTCAATATCGCCTCGCAGCGCTATCAGGGCGCGGACCTGTCGCTGCGCTACCGCGCACCGATCGGTGCGCAGATGCTGACACTGATCGCAAGCGGCACCTGGCTCGACAGTCGGCAGCAATTGTTGCCGGGCCTTCCGGTGACCGATCTGGCCGGCACCATCTTCAATTCGCCGCACTTTCGCGCGCGGGGTGGCGCAACCTTCGGAAATGAGGACTTCACTCTCGCCTCCTTCGTCAGCTTCACCGGCGGCGTCACCGATCGGCGCCGCACAATTCCCGTCAAGGTGGCGTCGGTCGCGACGCTTGACCTTTCGGCGCGTGTCAAAATCGGCGCATTGGGCGAGATCAGCGTCAACGCCCTCAATATCTTCAATGCAAAACCCGAGATGACGGCAGTGGCATCGCCGAGCGACACCCCCTTCGATTCGACAAATTATTCGGCGGTGGGGCGTTTCCTCGGCATCACGATCAGCCGCGACTGGTGAGGAGGATGTCCATGCGGAATAGCCTCCGAGCCGGCCTCCCGGCCGCGGCGATCCTTGCCGTCGCGGTGCTCTCCCCTGTCGCCCCGGCAGGGGAGAGCAAGGGCAGGCCCTGGACTCTCGAGGACATCCTCACCGTCCCGGAGGTGAAGGACATCGCCCTGTCGGGAGATGGCAAGCTTGCCATCTACGCGGTCGAGATTGCCGACCTCGCTGCCGACAAGCCGCGATCCCATATCCGCATCCTCGACATCGCTGCCACCCGGCAAAGAACCATAGTGACCGTCGACAGCGCCAAGTCGCTGCGGCGCATCCCCGGCACAGCGGACTGGAGCGCCCTCCTCGACCTCGGGGCGGGCCTGCAGCTCTATCGGATTACGCCCGGCGGCATGGTGCAGCCGCTGATCGTGAACCCGGCGACCGTTCCTGTCGGGAAAGCGGACATGTCTTTTCCGATCGGCGGCGGTGTGCGCCCGTCATCGGTAGGCGTTCTAGACTATGACTGGTCCCCCGGCGGCGCCTGGCTCTGGTATTCGCAGCTCAGAGCATTGCCGAACGCGCCTCGCGTCCGATTCGACGCGGAGGTCAGCGCTCTGAAAAGCCGGCGCCGGTCTACGATAGACGTCGAGATCGACTATTTCCTGCGCGGACCCGACGGGAAAACCACCCTGATGCTGAGCAGGCCATCGAAGGACCGGATGGCGACGCGTGGCGGGGGGCAGATTCTCTGGCGCGGCGATGAGGTTCAATTCCGGGTGGAGACACCCGATGGCTCGGAAGGCGGTCGGTTCGAGATGCGCGCCTGGAATCGGCTGAGCGGAACGATACGCACGCTGGGTGTCGAGCATAATCTGGAGACAATCGCGCTCCTCAGGGGACCGCGCGGCGGCGAACTCGCGACGAGCGGCCTGGCGAAAACGCTGGACCTCGTGGAAACGGGCCCGGACGGGGAACGGCACAGCTACGGTGCGGTCGCATTCACCATAGGCGATCCCCGCGCGGCTGCGCCCCAGGCGAGCCGCGACGGAAAAAAGCTGGTTCTCGGAACCCGCGATCTCGATGCGGCCCGCTACGGGCTGGCCGTCGTCTCGAGCGATGACGTGCGAAGGGTGGAGAGCGAACACAGCCTCACTCGCTGCGCCTATGATAACGCGCTTCTTTTCGCGGTCTGCGTCGAAGAGGGAATCGCCACACCGCCGAGGCTTGTGAAAATCGACCTGAGGGATGGCCGCATCTTCCGGCTCCTGTCGGTCTCGGCGGAGCATGACGCGATCGCTCCCCTCACCATCCTTCCCCGGGTCTGGACCAACCGCGATGGGTATGAAGCCCGCGGCTTTGTCGTCCTCCCCCGCGGCTACCAAAAGGGAAAGCCCTACCCGGCCGTCATCGTTACCCATGGGTCCGATGCCGACGACCGGTTCGCCGCGCCCGGTTTCCAATGGAACTACCCGGTCCAGCTGCTCGCCGAGAGAGGTTATGTGGTGCTGCTGATCAATGACCCCTCCCCCCTGCAATCGGAGGAGCTGATGGCGGCCAGCAAGGCATGGGTTCGCGGCAGCGGGCCGCCGGATTCAGAGACTCTGCAGCGGTTGCTGTGGATCGAAGGCGTCCACATCTTCGAGGATGCCGTCGACGAAATGGCCATCGAGGGTCTCGTCGATCGGGATCGGGTGGGCATCGCCGGCTACAGCCGCGGCTCGCAGATGGTCAATGTCGCGGTGACCCGGTCGCCCCTGTTTCGCGCCGCATCGAGCGGCGATGGCGGCTATCTCGAACCGGCGGGATATGCGACCGCCGGCTCGAGCTATGATGCGGTTTATGGCGGCGCACCGCTGAGCGACGCCATAATCAGCTATCGCCGTTTCGCTCCGTCGCTGAACGCCAACAGAGTTTGCGCAGCCCTGCTACAGCAGGTTGCCTCGGCATCGCCGTCGCAGATCGAATTGTTCGAAGCGTTGCGCGCGGCGAAAGCGCCGACGCAGATCAGTCATTATTCCGGCGCTACGGCAGCGTCTGACGAAACCCATGTCTTCTACCGGCCGTCGAACCGGTCGCTCGCGATGCGGGAGAATATCGCCTGGTTTAACTATTGGCTTCTGGACAAAAATGATACCGACGGCCCCTTCCCGAAACAGGCCGAAAGCTGGGGCAAGCTCGCGCGCGATCGGCCCGATCGTTGCCGCGCGGCGAACGGGCCCGGTTAGGATCCGCTCCACCAGCGCACCCAATTTTCGGCGGCGGCGAATTCGAGGATACGCTGAATTCGCTCGACGCCGCGCCAGGTGGGATCCTCGGCGCGATCGAGAAGCGCGGGATCGAAAATACCCTCGGAAGCCAATAGGCCGTTGCGGAGGCGGTCGTGAAGGCGGTCCCTGTTGCGGCGGTATATCAGGAGATCAAACCCGCCGGGACCGCCCTTGCTGGTGCGGGCGGTGACAAGCGACGTAAGCGCGCTGTCGAAGGCGCGGCGCGCGACCGCGCGATTCCGTCCGCCGGATACCCACATCCAGGTCGGAATCGACAGACAGAGTTCCATCAGGGGCTGCGATATGAGCGGCGCGACATGGGGCGGCGACACCGCGCGCGGATAGAGCTCGATGCTCTTTTGGGTTCGCATCAGATAGGCTGCATGAACGGTCTTTCCGGGCAGAATGTCACGCGGCGGCCGGAGCCAAGGGTGCGTGGCCCCGGCGGCCCGTGCCACCCTCGCGGCGTCCGGCTGCAGCCCCGCTGCGTTGAACCGGATCTGATGCCGTCCCCCGTGGCGGCGATGGCGATCCCAGGCATGGCGCAGGACCGTGCGTCGGTCGGCGCCGGTCAGCAGGCATATGTCGCGCAGCGTGGTTCCGAGCCGTGCGGACGGGCCCTCCGCCAGGACGCGATCGAGAAGGGGAATGGTGCTCCGCAGGCTGCACAGAACAGCGTCGCCGCCATTGCCGGTAAAATAAGCATCTACCGGCATTTCTCTGGCTAACCGTTCGTGGATCGCCTCGTTCGTCTGGCGCCCGATCGGCACGATCGGCCAGGGATGATTGGGCGCGGAGGCGCGGCCGACGTCGATATCGCCAATTTCGCGCTGCACTTCGCGAATATTGAGCCCGAGATGCGTCGCCATGGCCAGCGCATATCGTCGTTCGTCGCCATCGGCATCGGGCCCGAACAGGGTCAGACACGTCAGCCCGCGCGCGGCAGGTGCGGCGCCGGCGGCGACGATCGATGAGTCGAGACCTCCGGATACGCCCAGCAATATCGACGAGAAGCAGCGCGACCATGTCCCCGCGACCCCGCAAACGATGTTGCGCAGGTCCTCAGCGAAAGTCTCGAAGTCCTTGTTCGCGCGCGGCGTGACATGGTCCCATGGGGTCCACCAGCTCTCGAGTGCCACCTTGCCATCGGCAACGGCAAGGCATTCGCCGGCTATCAGTTCCTCGATCCCCTCGATACATGTGCGACGCCCGCGCGCGTCGCCGCTTGAAAGCACGCGCGCGACTTCGCCCAAATCGACGGCGCCGGAACCCGGCGAAGCGAGTTCCGTGATATCGCCGGCGATGCTTATTCCGTCGGCCTCCCGTTTTACGTAGCAGGGCAGCGCGCCGGACGGGTCCCGGAATATCGTCACCGCCCCGTTCCGGCCGATATGAACAAAAACATAGCCGCCCCAAAAATCCGTCAGCAGCTTTCGTCCTTTTTCGGCCGTGAGGACTTGGCCGGGGCACTCAATGGCAGGCGGCACCGCGCTAAATTTTTCGAACAGGCGACCAATGATGATGCTCCGCGCATCCACGTGCTGCAGCGGCTCGCGCGACCAAACCGCCACATTTCCGCAACTGAAATCAGCCGCACCGCGAGCTTGCGAGCGACGACGCAAACCATCCTCTGCGAAAGCGATCTCGATGCGAAATCCACCGGTCATCAGACCGCCAAGATCGGCTTGTAGCGAAGGATGACATCGAGCGGGTCGGTCAGCACCGCTTCGCCAGCCTGAACCCAGCAATGGGCAGCAAAGGGCAATGTCACGCCAAAGACAAGACGGGCGTCGCACCTCGCGCGCGCAAGGATCCGGCGCATCGCAATGCCCCGCTCGAGGCACCGATCCGTGGCAAGCGCGTAACGCCGGGCACGGTGAAACGCGGCGGCGACACGAATATAGGTCTCTTGCCGACTCTCGGGAGAATGTTTTTCGAGGCGCTCACCCATCCGCCGCGTGATCTCGAAAACCGGAATACGGCCAATGTCAAAGCGCGCTCGCCTTTGGGCCGCAATCGCCCTGAGGGTATCGAGCCGAGGCGTATCGGGGAGAGGCTGGTCGATGAGGCTCGCTGTGACGGCCGGCGGCAGGGGCAGATTCCCGATAGCCAATCCGCCAGCGGGACCGATGAGCTGCTGATCAAGCAGAACAGCCTGTTCGTCGTCGCTGGCGCGCTGGTCGAGGAAATGCGCAAAAGCTTGCGACGTCCGCCCCTGGATCAGGAAATAGCGGCCAGCAGGCAAGTCCAGAAACACATATTCGCTTTCGAAGCGGCAAAAGTGCAGCCCTGGCCGGATGTCGTAAGATGGGTCCATGCGATGGCTGTGCCAGAGGTACGGCGCGCCGCAGCGCGGCGCGCCGCCCTGAGGGTCAGTCTTCAGCGGTGATGCCGCCGACGAGCAGGAAGTGCTCGTTGGTATCTTCATCGCGGGGACCGACCGGTTCGATGCCTCGGGTCTCGACGCCGACGGCGCCGAGGTCGATCAGGTCACTGCTGTCCTGCTGTTTCATCACATCTTCCTTCCGAAATCGCGACCGAAATGAGTCGCACTTGGGAAGTTATGCCTCGGAAATTCCGGCCGCTATTTAATAATCTGAAAATAATCGAGCATCGTTTTCAAAAAAAGAGTGACCGCGCAAAGGAAACGCACATCGGGGCACGAACCGCTACCTTTAGCTTGCGCCTGGACATACGTAGCGGAACCCGGTCACACGCCTGCAAATGTGGCGTGACCGCGATCATGCGTTTGATCGGGAGATGTGCAACTCCAACTGGCACCGGAACTGGATGTATCTTTGCCGCACAGGGTTACGTACAAACGCCGAGGCGCGCATCGAACCTCGGTCCCGAAAACGCCTCTGCGATCATCAAAGGAAGCATGATTTCGGCACAGGCCCGTTTTGACAACGGCCAGTTGCGCGCGTCCTTTCTGACTACCGACGATGGCAAAGAACGCAGTGCTGCCGTCCATCATCGGTACGCCGGCGAACCGGGCGGACATGCCGGATGCTGACCTGAGCGACTGGATTTCGCCCCAGGCGGCCGCTCGCGTCGTCGCCTTTCTGCTTTCAGACGAGGCGGCGAGCATTACCGGAGCCCAGCTCAAACTCTCCATGGGGCAATGAGCCAATCGCACGGCGGTGTGCCGGTTTGGCCGGCGCAGCGGCGCGATCAAGCCGCATCGATCTTGCCGGGAGTGCGAGCCTTGCGCGGCAAGGTCAGAGCTTGGCGGCGATCGTCATCAAAATGGCGCCCCAAACGAGGAAGGTGACGGCGTAAACCGCAATACAGTCAGCCTCTTGGCGCAGTCTGGCGCGCATGATCTTCTCTCCTGCTCCTTGCCCCGCCCTTGTTTCGGGCGGTGGCTTCACACAATGCCGTCATCGCGCGGAATCTGGCTTCGGATGCGGGATTCGAGGCCCGCACCAAAAGCGGTCATCCGGAGATGGATCGGCGGATTTCTTCGCTCTGTTCGCCTATCGCCGGGGCGACCTTGCCGGCTCCTCCCAGCGATACGCCAAAGCGGACAGGATGCCCCATCCGGAAGCACCGTCCTTCGGTGGGATGCTCATAGGCTTCGAAGAAGCCGGTGGCGGCAAGATGCGGATCATTCATGATGTCGGCGAGGTCACGGACAGGCTGAGCCGGGATTTGCGCGGCATGGCAGCGCGCAACGAGGTCGGCGGTCGTGAAGCCTGGCGTCAACCTTGCTATTTCGCGGTAAAGGAGCGGGAGATTGCGCCCCCGCGCCTTGCGGGTTGCGAACGCGTCCTGATCGAGGAAGCCCGGATTGCCAAGCAGTTCGAATATCCGCGACCAGCTTTCGTCGGTGTAAGCGACGATGCTCACGTAGCCGTCGGAGGTCGGGAAAGGCTGGCGATCGGGATCGATCTGGCGAAAATAGCCAACCGGAGCATTGGGAGGGTCGAAGGCCAGACCGCCGAGATGCTCAAGCAGCATGAAATTGGTGAAGACCTCGAACATCGGAATTTCAACGAGCTGACCCTCGCCAGTCCGCATGTGATGGATAATGGCGGCGAGCACCGCGTGCGCCCCATGAAGACCGGCGACCTTGTCGGCGATCAGCGAGGGCAGATAGCGCGCGCGCGGATCGCCATCGACGCGGGGGAGAAGCGTTGCCGTCCCCGACGCTGCCTGGATGACGTCGTCATAGGCCTGTAGATCGGCATAGGGGCCATCCTGACCGAAGCCGACGCAATGCGCATAAATGATATCGGGCTTGATCGCCTTTACCGCTTCATAGTCCAAGCCGAGACGTTCGGCGGCTTTGCCCCTGACATTGAGAACGAACACATCCGCATCCGACAGAAGCTTCTTCATCGTCTCGAGGTCGGCAGCGGTCTTGAGATCGAGGGCGATCGATTGCTTGCTGCCGTTGATTGCCATGAAAGCAGGCGCCATGCCGTGGGTCGCGGCCGCCTTGCCCGACCAGCGAAAAGAGTCCCCGCTTCCCGGCACTTCGACCTTGATGACGTCGGCGCCGAGCTCAGCGAGAATATGGGTGCAATAGGGTCCGAAGACGACGGTTGTGAGATCGACGACCTTCAAGCCCGTAAGCATCGCCTTGCCGTCCGCCATTCCCATCATATGCTATTCTCGCTGCCATACCGTAAAGTCACAGCATTTTAATTACCCAATTAATGATGCGCGATCAAGCTGAACCGTCGCGCCTCCCGGCGTGACATGCGCCGAAACATGACGGCACGGAGCGCGACCGACGCTCAGCGAGCGGAGTCGATGGCGCGCCAGACCAGATTCTTCTGAATTTCCGTGGTCCCCCCGTAGATCGTTTGCGCGCGCTCGAAGAAATAGGAAGCCGTGGCGACCGCGGCAAACTCGGGAATGAGCGGCGTCGCCTCATGCCAGTCGGAACGAGAGCGATCGAAAAAGGGCGCCGCATATTCCCCTGCCCGGTCGATATACAGCTCGGTGATCAACTGCGCGGCCTGCGTGCAACCGATCTTCAGACTTGCGACGGTGGCGGCATCGCTTCCATGCACAAGTGCCTTCAGAACCTGCTGTTCGAGCACCATCACCGTAAATTCTGCATCGGCAAGCCGCCGGGCGAAGGCGCGGTCGCCCGCGACCATCGTGCGGAGGGTCGCAAGGTCGCGCTTCTTGCGGCCAACATGCGCGTAAGAGAGGCGCTCATTCTTGAGAAGGACGTTTGCATAATGCCACGCGCGCCCCTCCTCCCCGATGCGGTTTGCGGCGGGAACACGGACGTCGGTAAAGAAGACCTGGTTCAGCTCATGCGCGCCATCGATCGAAACGATCGGCCGCACGCTGATGCCTTCGCAATTCATCGGGGCGCAGATGAGCGATATGCCGTCCTGCTTTCTTTCTTCGTGCGAGGTCCGGCAGAGGCAGAAAATCCAGTCCGCGATGTGGGCGCCGCTTGTCCATATCTTGGAGCCATTCAGAATATAATCGTCGCCATCGCGTACCGCCGAAAAGGCGAGACTGGCGAGGTCGGACCCCGCGTCGGGTTCCGAATAGCCTTGCGCCCAGAAGGAGCGCGACGAGAGGATGTCGGGCAGCCAGCGCTGCTGTTGTTCGGGCGTGCCGAACGCACAGATGATCGGCCCGATATAGATGAGGCCCATCGGAACCAGGTTCGGCGCGCCCGCCAGCTCCATTTCCTCTTCGAACAGATAGCGTTCGACCGGCGTCCATCCCGTGCCTCCGAACTCGCGGGGCCAGCTGGCAGCCAACCAGCCACGGGCCTGGAGCGCCTGCTGTGCGGCTTCATAATCCTGACGGCCGAGAAACTGACCGGTGCGAACCTTGTTCAGGACAGAAGGCGGGAACTCGGTTTCGAAGAAGCGGCGAACCTCGGCCTGGAACGCCCTGTCGGCGCGGCTGAACTTCAGGTCCATGGCCTCACTCTCCTCACTTTTTCAATTGCGATGGACCAGCAATTAATCGCATAGATAATTTCAGGCAAGCGTCGCGCAGCCCATCTATATCTGGCGAACGCTGTGGAGGTTATCGCCTGGACCGGCTGGCAAATAGGACCAGCGCCGCCGCCACAGGGCGTGTGAATATATTGTTCGATCAATTAATTTACGCCATATCCGAACGGCTAGCCGCAAGCTGCGGCGGGCCGATTGCAGGGGATGGTCGTGCCGGGACGACCACAGGGAGTGACGAATGAAGGTGCAGATCGAGGCGGAAGGCGGTTCGTCGACAGCGGAGTCTCGCGAGCGACTGCTGGAAGCGGCGGGACAATTGATGGCCGAGCGGGGTACGACCGATATTTCGTTGAGCGAAATTGCTGCGCGGAGCGGGGTCAATTCTGCGCTGGTCAAATATTATTTCGGCAACAAGGCGGGCATGCTGATGGCGCTGCTTCGCCGCCGCCTGGGTCAGGGAATGGCGGACCTGCAGCAGCTGCTGAAAATGGATATTTCGCCGCAGGACAAGTTGCGCATCCACATCAGCGGCATGGTCAACACCTATTATCAATATCCCTATGTCAACCGGCTGATGCACGAGCTGGCCAACGAGCCGTCGGGCGATTATGGCAAGCAGATCGCCGAGGAAATCAGCCTGCCGGTCGCCAAGGCGCAGCGCGCGATTCTGGAAGAAGGCCGGGCCAAGGGCATCTTCCGCGAGGTCGATCCTCTGGTCTTCTATTTCATGATCGTCGGGGCCTGCGACCAGCTGTTCCATTCACGCCACCAGGCGCGACATGTGTTCGGCCTTGAGGAGATCAACGACGATCTCAAACGCCGCTACGTATCGGAGCTCTGCAACAACCTTATCAGGGGAATCTCGGCCGACCCGCGCGCGAACTGACGGCGCGCCGCCCCGGTTGAGCTCCGCGGGAAGGACGCAAGGCGCCGCGGCCCAGGCGTGGCGCCTCCAGCCGCAGCCGCACGATTCTGCCCCCTCGCGCCGAGACCGACGCCAAGCTCCGCTGGACCTATTTGGCGATCGTAATCGTCTGGGGCACCGTGAACTCGAGCAGTCCCTCCTTGCCGTTCTCGACGCCGATCCCCGATTGCTTGTGACCCGCGAAGGGCGTCCAGGGCATGATGTAGAGCGTGTCGTTGATCCACACGGTTCCCGTCTCGAGACGCGACGCGATGTCCGCTGCGGCC
Source organism: Sphingopyxis sp. (assembly GCF_965227415.1). Taxonomy (GTDB): domain Bacteria; phylum Pseudomonadota; class Alphaproteobacteria; order Sphingomonadales; family Sphingomonadaceae; genus Sphingopyxis. The sequence continues at coordinate 2,072,147 of NZ_OZ245749.1, forward strand.
TCCGTGTCGGCTGACCAGATCGAGCCGCCGAGACCATATTCGCAGGCGTTGGCACGAGCGACCACCTCGTCGATGTCGCGGAACTTCAGCAGCGGGAGGACCGGGCCAAAAGCCTCCTCCTGCACCACGCGGCTATCCTCGGGTGGGTTGTCGACGATCGCGAGTGGTACGAAGAAGCCAGTTCCTTCGGGAACGTCGCCGCCGGCAAGGAAGCGCAGCCCCTGCTGCTTGGCGTCCTCGATGAGATTCTTGACACGTTCGAACTGGGGGCGGTTCTGGATCGGTCCGAAATTGCTTCCCTGGTCGAGCCCGTCGCCGACCTTCGCGGCGCGCGCGCGCGCGACAAGTGCATCCGCCACCTTGTCATACACATCTTCGTGCACATACATCCGCTTCGTCGCGATGCAGATCTGGCCGCTGTTCGCGAAGGCCGAGAAGAAGAGCTTGTCGGCCACCTCATCCAGCGCCACATCGGGCATGACAATTGCCGCATCATTGCCCCCGAGCTCAAGGGTCACCCGCTTGAGGCCTTTGGACGCGGTTTCCATGACGCGCTTGCCAGTCGCGGTCGAGCCTGTGAAACTGATCTTGTCGATGCCCTCATGCGCGGTCAGCCAAGGGCCAAGGCGATCGCCGCCGCTGATCACGTTGAACACGCCTGGCGGAAGATGCTCGCGAAGAAGCTCGGCCAACTTGAGCATCGTGAGCGGTGTAAAGGGCGAAGGCTTGAGCACCAGGGTATTGCCGGTAAGCAGCGCCGGTGCGATCTTCCATACGGCGAGATTGACCGGGAAGTTCCAGGGTACGATGCCCGCGACCACCCCGAGCGGGACGTGGCGCGTTTCGGACCGTTTTGAAGCGCTATCCTCGGTGACGGTAACCGGAATGTCCTGCTTCGATACCTCATTGGCCCAATAGGCGGCGAAGGCGATCTCCTGCGCCGCGCCGTCGAGCGGGCGTCCCTGCTCAAGCGTAAACAGACGGGCGAAGTCGGCCTGGTGCTCGGTCAGAACCTCGCCAATCCTGGCCACCGCGCGCCGCCGCTCCTCGATCGGTGTAGCACGCCAGCCGGGAAAGGCCGCGCGGGCGGCGGCCACGGCGTCATCCAACTGCTTTTCCGAGCAGTCGGGAGCTTTGGCAACGATCTCCTCGGTTGCCGGATTGATGACATCGATCGTCTCGCTCGACGAGACGGCCTTGCCGCCGATCGTCATCGTGAAGCTATCGAAAAAGCTCATCCGGATTTTCTCCCATCAGGTGGCCGCAAACAATTGGCTCTATTTAATCATTCAATTGATTATGCGACGAGGCAAGCGTTTTTTGCATGCAGCCTCGCTGCCGGTCGGGCTCCCGAGCCCTCCGTCCGCACCGACCAATTCGCTTGATCGAAGCGAGGGATTAAATTAATCGCTCGACTAATTCTGGATCGGACCAACTTCTTGCAAGGATGCTTTCATGACTGAAGCCTATATCATCGACGCCGTCCGCACCCCGCGCGGGATCGGCAAGCCCGGCAAGGGCGCGCTTTCGCACCTTCACCCGCAGCATCTTGCCGCGACGGTGCTCGCTGCGATCCGCGACCGCAATAATCTCGACACATCAACGGTCGACGACATCGTCTGGTCGACGTCGAGCCAGGTCGGCAAGCAGGGCGGTGACCTCGGCCGCATGGCGGCGCTTTCGGCGGGCTATGACATCAAGGCGAGCGGCACGACGCTCGACCGCTTCTGCGGCGGCGGCATCAGTTCGGTGAACTTCGCGGCGGCGTCGGTGATGTCGGGTATGGAAGATTGCGTGATCGCCGGCGGCACCGAAATGATGAGCTTTACCGCCAGCCACGCCGCTGAGCAGGCCAACGCCGGCCTTGCCCCCCAGATGATGGGATCGGGTCATGAAGCGCTCGACACGCTCCACCCGCAATCGCACCAGGGAATTTGCGGCGACGCGATCGCGACGATGGAAGGCATCAGCCGCGAGGCTCTCGATGCGCTCGCGCTCGTCAGCCAGCAGCGCGCCGACAAGGCGATCAAGGAAGGCCGTTTCAGCAAGTCGGTCGTCCCCGTCCTTAACCCAGACGGCAGCGTTGCGCTCGACCGCGAGGAGTTTCCGCGCCCCGAAACGACCGCCGAAGGGCTTGCCGCGCTGAAGCCCAGCTTCAGCGGCCTGGCCGATTTCGATCTTGGCGGCGGGGTGACCTTCCGCAAGCAGATCAACCGCCGCTATCCCGACCTCGAAATCCAGCATTTCCATCATGCGGGCAATTCGTCGGGCGTCGTCGACGGCGCCGCGGCGATCCTGCTCACGTCGCAAGCCTATGCCGAGAAGAACGGCCTGACCCCGCGCGCGCGCATCGTCGCTTATGCCAATATCGGCGACGACCCGACGCTGATGCTCAACGCCCCGGCCCCGGCGGCGAAGAAGGTGCTCGAAAAGGCGGGGCTGACCAAGGACGACATCGACGTCTGGGAAATCAACGAGGCCTTCTCGGTCGTTGCCGAGAAGTTCATCCGCGACCTGGATCTGGATCGTGAAAAGGTCAACATCAACGGCGGTTCGATGGCGCTCGGTCACCCGATCGGCGCGACCGGCTCGATCCTGATCGGCACCGCGCTCGACGAACTCGAACGCTCGGGCGGCCGCTATGGCCTGGTCACCATGTGCGCCGCCGGCGGCATGGCGCCGGCGATCATCATCGAAAGGCTTTGACGTCGAAGCTTTGGCTGACGGATTGGAGCCGATAACAAATAGCGGCGGGCGGCGCATTCGCCCGCCGCTATCCATTGCTGATGATGTCGTGCCCCTGAACCCAGAAGATGGGCGAGTTGGGAAGGTCGATGAACCTTTTCTCGTCGGCGAGCAGCAGCCTGCCTGCGGCGCGTCCTGCCTCGGTCATACCCGCCGCTCGCACGGCAGCCGCGCTATCGTACCAAAGCTCGGCAATACCGTCGTAGGGCGGAAGCTCGCAGCCGCGGCCAGCCAAAGCACGGGTAAGCCCGTCGTCGTCAAGGGCGTGCGACTGGACATAGCGGCGGATGCCAAGCGTCTCGGCAACGCTGCGAACAAGCGGTGCATGTTGATTGAGCCAATAGTCCTGAAATTCGGACAATGTGAGAGCGGGCAACCGCCGCAGGCAGAATTTGATGGCAATCATGGTCAGACTTTCTTGTGAAAGGGTCGCCGCGCGCCCCGGATGGGAATTGGCTCTGGTCGCTGTCCCGCGCTTAAGGAGATAGGATATGAAGAACCGCCAATGGATATTGAAGCGCCGTCCGCAAGGCGCGCCTGGCGCTGCGGACCTGGAACTGCGGGAAACGCCCATAGGCCCGCTCGCGGACGGAGAGATATTGGTTCGCAACCTCTATCTTTCGCTTGATCCGACGAACCGGCTCTGGATGAGCGATCGCGACCAATATCTGCCTCCGGTCGGTGTGGGCGACGTCATGCGCGGCGGCACGATCGGGGTCGTCGAGGCTTCGCGCTCGGACCGCTTTCGCGTCGGGGACCTCGTCCTGCCATCGACCGGCGGTTGGGAGCTTTACTCGATAGCGAATGAGCGCGGATCGCGTCGTATCGCGCCGCAGGCTGGAGTTCCGCTGACGGCCTATTTGTCGGTCCTCGGGGCGACGGGACTGACGGCCTATTTCGGGCTGCTGGACATCTGCAAGCCTCGGGAAGGCGAAGTCCTGGCGGTGTCCGCGGCGGCGGGTGCCGTCGGCTCGATCGTCGGTCAAATCGGCCGCATCAAGGGCGCGCAAGTGGTCGGGATTGCCGGCGGCCCGGAAAAATGCGGCTGGCTTACCGAGACGCTGGGGTTTGATTCGGCGATCGACTATCGCAACGAGGATGTCGGTGTCGCGCTCGACCGGCTGTACCCGACAGGTATCGACATGAATTTCGAAAATGTCGGCGGTCCGATCATGGATGCCGTTTTCTCGCGTCTCCGCAAGGATGGCCGCATGGCGCTGTGCGGAATGATCTCCGCCTACAATGAGGACGGGCCAATGCCGGGGCCGCGCGACTTCGGGCGAATCCTCATGCAGCGCCTGACCGTTCGAGGCTTCATCGTGATCGATTATCTTCGCCAGGCGCCTGGAGCATTCGCCGACCTCTCGTCGTGGATTGCCGAGGGCCGGCTTGCCTGGAAGGATCATGTCGTCGACGGGCTCGAGGAGGCGGTGGTCGCGCTCGACCTGCTGTTTACAGGGGGCAACGACGGAAAGCTCGTCGTCAGAGTTTCGCCGGAGCCCTGACGCCTGACGCCTGACGCCTGACGCTGCGCACAGCCCCTTCATCGCATCGTTTCAAGTCCGACATCGCCTTCTGCGAACTGGAAGAGCGCCTCCGGCAGCGCCTCGCCGGTGAGGCCAAGCTCGCCAAACCGGCAAGCTTCCGCGGCCAGCCTCTCCCGGTCTTCGTCAGTGGCCGTCAGGCGCAGGATCGCGGACACCGCGGCGGTCGAACGGCCGGCGAACATGCCGGCCAATTCGAGGGCACGATCGAGCGCACAGGGGACCACTTCATCGACAAGGCCGGCCGCCAGCGCCTGGCTGGCCGTCATGACGTCGCCGCGGAGCATGAACAGGCGGGCCCGATGGCGTCCGACCAGTCGCGACAGCCGCTGCGTTCCCCCTCCGCCGGGGAAGATGTCGAGGCGAATTTCGGGAAGGCCGATCGCGGTGGCGGCGGGCGATGCGATCCGCATGGTGCAGGCGAGTGCAATTTCGAAGCCGCCGCCCATGCACAGACCGTCGATCGCGGCGATCACCGGCTTTTCGGCGGCGTCGAGAATCGCGCCGAGTTCGGCGAATGCGCTGGTCGCAAAGGCTTGCGGATCGACGCTTCCCATGCCTACGCGTTCAAGCGAAGTTGCAATTTGCCGGACGTCGGCGTGGCGGATGAAGATGCCGTCCTGACCGCCTGTGAGAATGATCGCTCGTGTTTCGGCCGCCGCGAGGAGGGGCCTGATCGCCGCGACAAGGTCCGCCGCACCGCCGTTCGAGATGGTGCCGTGCGGCGGATTGGCGAAGCGCACGACGGCTACGTCTTCGGCGCTTTCGACCTGAACGCGAAGCGGCTTGCCTGTCATCCGCGGACCTTTTCCATTGCTGATCCGGTGAGCTAGCATCCCCCGACCGGGTTGCACAATCAATTAATCAATCACATAATAAGGCTGGGGCGGGTTCTTCCGGTCTGGCATGAGCGGGGATGGAGCCCGGGCACCGGGCGATGACGCCAAAGTCGAAGGGAATGGCGTCACATATTGGAAACCCGAGACTGGTTGATAAACGCGGCGCACGGGCGCACCTTTTTGTGGGATATCATATGACCGAGACTGTCGTGATCGAAGAGGACCGGCTGGTCGCACTTGCCGGCGGCCAGAACTTTCGGGAGGTCGGCGGCTATCCGGCCCGCGATGGCAGGGTTTTGAAGCGACGGCTGATATGGCGGTCCGCCCGGCTGGACGAGTTGACGAGCGACGATATCCGCAACGAATCGCTCGACGCGATTTCCACGATCGCAGACCTGCGCCTGGCCAGCGAGCGCGCGCTCCATCCGACCGTTCCGGCTTTTGCGGAAAAGCGCACTACCTTGGTCTGGGACGAGGGCGATATCGATCTTTCAGGCGATCAGCGGTTGTTTGCGCGCGACCTCAAGCCCGATGATTATGCCGAAGCAGTGCGGCATTTCTACCGAAGCCTGGCCGACAGGCACGCGACGCATCTCGCCAGCCTGTATCGCCATATCGCCGCAGGCAGCCTGCCGGTGCTCATCCACTGCTCGGCCGGGAAGGACCGCACCGGCATCGCCATCGCACTATTGCTCGATCTCATCGGAATTCGCCGGGAATATATCATCGCGGACTATTGCAAGACGGCCGAACTGCTCGACTGGAAACGCCTGACCGCGAGTGCGGCGGCGGCGGGCATGCAAGGAAAGTGGATGGAACGTCTGGCGCCCGATGCGCTCGAAATCCTTATGCGCGCCGATCGCAGCTATATCGAGGCTGCCTTTCGCGAACTGGAGTGGCGGCATGGCTCGATATCCAGCTTCGCGAAGGACGTCCTCGGCCTCTCGGATAGCGATCTTGGCCGGCTACAGGACAACCTCCTCGAAGGCTGACCGGTCCTTGCCTATCGCGGCGGGACAGTGAGGGCGTCTGCCGACGCGTCACCGAGCACAGAACCTCCGTCACAATCGAGAATTGCTCCGGTGATATATTTTGCATTGGGGGTGCAAAGAAATACCGCGAGATCGGCGATGTCGCGCTTGACGCCATAGTCGCGCAGCGGAATCCGTTTCTTCAACGCCGCGGTCGCAGCCTCCGATGGGGTCAGCCTGCGCATGCCTTCGGTATGGCCGATTGGCCCCGGAGCGATGGCGTTTACGCGAACGCCGGCTGGCCCCCACTCCATCGCGAGCGTCTGGGTCAGATTGTTGATCCCTGCCTTTGCCGCGCCGGCATGCGCCTGGAACATCGTCGGGCGAACGGCTTGCCCCGCCGTAATCGCGATGAGCGACGCGCCAGGTTTGCGCAAATGGTCGAACGCGGCGCGCATCACGTTGAAAGTGCCCAGAAGGTCGATGTCTATGACCGTCTTGAACGCGTTTGCGGACATGCCAATCACCGGTGCCAGAAAATTTCCAGCGGCACCGGAAACGACGAAGTCGATCTCCCCGAACCGTTCGACCGTCGCAGCGAAGGCTGCGTCCACCGCCTCGAAATCGCGAACATCGGCGGCGAGCCCCATTGCCCGCGCACCACCCGGAAATGCTCCTGGCGGCTGCACTCACCCGCTCGGCATCGCGGCTTATGAGGCTTATGTTCGCCCCGAGTTCGGCGAATCGCCCAGCAATCGCGAGATTGATGCCGCCTGACCCTCCGGCGACGAACAATGTCCTGTTCTTGAAAATATCCTCACGAAACGCGTCCCCGGCCACCGTCAGTCTCCCTCACACTCTTCGCGTCAGCGCCCCATCACGAGCATCAGAGAATTTCATTAGTTGATTGATTATTTTTTTGCCAATTGATAATTCCACGCGAATAATGATCGCCGCCGCCCCTTTCGACAATGGACGAACGGCGACGGCGCGTGGGAGATGGAGCATGGCCAAGCAAGCAGTCGCCGCGGTAGCCCGCACCCCGGGAGGCCGGTGGGATATCGAGGATATCATGCTCGAAGATCCGCGGCCGGGCGAGATATTGGTCCGCATAGCGGGCGTCGGCCTCTGCCATACCGACCTTGCCTTTGGCGGAAGTCTCCAGATCATGAAGGCGCCGGCGGTGCTTGGCCATGAAGGGTCGGGTATCGTCGAGCGCGTCGGCGAGGGGGTGTCGAAGGTGCGCCCTGGCGATCATGTCGTACTGACCTTCAACAGCTGCGGCGAATGCCCCCGGTGCGATGAGGGCCGGCCGGCCTATTGTGTTCGCTTCGCACAAATGAACTATGGCGGCTGCCGAGTGGACGGAAGCCGGACGCTCTGTGTCGGCGAAGAACCCGCAAGTGCGAACTTCTTCGGCCAGTCGTCATTCGCATCCTATGCACTTGCCAATGAACGCAACACCGTCCGCGTCGACCCAGCGCTGCCGATCGAGTTGCTTGGCCCGCTGGGTTGCGGTGTCCAGACGGGCGTGGGCGCGGTGATGAACTCGCTCGCCTGCCCCAAAGGCTCGTCGCTTCTTGTGATCGGCGCCGGCGCGGTGGGGCTGAGTGCGGTCCTCGGCGCCAAGGTCCAGGAATGTGCCACCATCCTCGTTGTCGAGCCGCGGGAGGAACGCCGGGCCCTGGCGCTCGAACTTGGTGCGACGCACGTCATCGATCCGGCCTCCGCCGACTTTGCGACGGCAATCCGCGAAATCGTCCCGGTCGGGGTCGATTATGCGTTCGACACGACAGGCCGGCGAGAGGTCATCGAATCCGCGATGACTGCATTGGCGCCGCGCGCGACCTTCGGACTTGTCGGAATCGCAAGCCCCGCCGACGATCGGCTGGGTCTTTCGATCAACCAACTGGTCGGTGCGGGTCATATCGTGATGGGCATCATCGAAGGCGATAGCCTACCCGATATGTTCATCCCGCGCATGATCGAGCTCTACAAGGCGGGAGAGCTGCCTTTCGACCGTCTCGTTCGCAGATATCCGCTATCGCAGATCAACGAAGCCATTGCCGACCAGCACGCCGGACGGTGCGTGAAGGCCGTGATGATCCCCTGAGAGGACGGACACTATGCATCCCTCGATCCATGCCCGCTCGACGCCCCACAAGCCCGCCCTGATCATGGCCGAAACGGGCGAGGCGCTGCGCTATTCCGATCTCGACCGCCGCTCGAACCAGGGCGCGCAGCTATTTAGGGCCCTCGGACTGGCTCCCGGCTCGACGATCGCGATGTGCCTTCCCAATTCGCCCGCTTTTTACGAGATCGCCTGGGCTGCCCAGCGTGCAGGCCTCTACTTCGTCACCATCTCCAACAAGCTCCAGGCTGACGAAGTCGAATATATATTGCGCGACAGCGGCGCCCGGATCTTCATCATTTCGGCCGCGCAAGGCGAGGTCGCGGCGGAAATCGCGCGACGCGACCTCGATATCGACCTGTTCGCAACAGGCGGCCGGATCGCAGGCTATCTCGATTTCGAGTCCGAGCGCAGTGCAATGCCCCCAGTCCCGGTCGCCGACGAACAGGCGGGCTATGACATGCTCTATTCGTCGGGCACGACGGGACGGCCGAAAGGCATCAAGCCGAGCCCGATCTGCGGCGAGGCCATCGACAAGCCGGACTCGGTCGTCATGGTGGCGACGCAACTCTACGGCGCGTCGGCGGACAGCATCTATCTCTGCCCTGCACCCATTTATCATGCGGCACCGCTCCGCTGGACGATGGCGATGATGCGCCTTGGCGCCACCGTCGTTCTCATGGAGCGCTTTGCACCCGAGACGGCGCTCGCCGCCATCGCGCGATACAAGGTGACGATTGCGCAATTCGTGCCGACCCATTTCATCCGCATGCTCAAGATGCCGGAGGGCGAGCGCGCCGCCCATGACGTCTCGTCGCTGAGCACCGTGGTCCACGCCGCCGCCCCCTGCCCGGTCCCGGTCAAGGAAGCGATGATGGACTGGTTCGGTCCGATCATTCATGAATATTACAGTGGATCCGAAGGCAATGGCGGGACCTTCATCGGGCCTCAGGAGTGGCTCGCTCACAAGGGCTCGGTCGGCAGGCCCCTGACGACGAAGCTCCACATTTGCGACGAAGAAGGGCGGGAGCTTCCGCCTCGGCAGGAAGGCACGATCTATTTCAGCGGCGGGCCGCGGTTCGAGTATCACAACGACGCGGCCAAGACCGACGAGTCGCGGCATGCGGAGGGATGGACGACGCTCGGCGACATCGGCTGGGTCGACGAGGAAGGCTATCTCTATCTCACCGACCGCAAGAGCTTCATGATCATCTCGGGTGGGGTGAACATCTATCCACAGGAGATCGAGAATCTGCTGGTGACACATCCAAAGGTCGCGGACGTCGCCGTGATCGGCGGACCGGACGAAGAGATGGGCGAGCGCGTGATCGCGGTCGTTCAGCCCGTCCATTGGTCCGACGCCGGTGACGCGCTTGCGGCCGAACTCATGGCGCTCGCGCGCGAGAAGCTCAGTCACGTCAAGGCACCTCGTCAGATCGACTTCTCGAAAGCGCTCCCCCGGCTCGACACCGGCAAGCTCTACAAACGCCTCATCCGCGACGAATATTGGGCTAGGGACAAGGCTGCCGGAGCCGCATCGCGATGACCGCCGCTCCGAAGGATGCCTCGCTTCTCGCGGGCCAGTCTGCTATCGTCACCGGGGCCTCGTCGGGGCTCGGCTACCGCTTTGCCAAAACGCTCGCAGCGGCGGGTGCCGCCGTTACGGTCGTCGGCCGACGTATCGAACGCCTCGAAGCGCTGGTCGCCGAGATAGAGACGGCGGGCGGCAGAGCGACCGCCGTCGCAGCCGATGTCGCTGACCCGGGGCAAATCGTCGAGGCGGTCGACAAGGCGCAGGCGGCGTTCGGACCAACCGGGATCCTCATCAACAACGCCGGCATTCCCGATGCGCAGCTCGCAACGCGCATGCCGCTCGATCTCATCGATCGCGTGCTCGACGTGAACGTGCGTGCGCCCTTCCTCTTCGCGCGCGAGGTTGCAACGCGGCTCATCGAGGCCAGGCAACATGGGCGGATCGTCAATATAGCCTCGATAGCGGCCTTTGTGGCGCCCAGGCAGGGCGCCGCCCTTTACGCGACGAGCAAGGCTGCGGTCGTGCGGATGAGCGAAGCCCTGGCGATCGAATGGGCGCGCTTTCATATCAACGTCAATTGCATTGCCCCGGGCTCGTTCGATTCCGAGATGATGGACGGGATGCGGTCCCGGACCGGCGACGCCTTTATCGGCACCTTTCCGCGCAAGCGGCTGGGTTTGCCGGAGCAACTTGACTCAAGCTTGCTCTATTTGGTGTCGCCCGCCTCGGAAGCGGTCACCGGGACGATCCTCAAGGTCGACGACGGCCAGTTCCTGCGCTGACCGCATGCTTAACGACCTCCGGAGCCAAAGCGGGAGAGGCAAGTCGCAAGGATGTCTCATAGCGATTGTCCATCATCGACGGTGATGACCGTACCGGTTATCCCGAGCGATGCGTCCGAGCAGAGAAACAGCAACGGCGCGTGGAGATCGCTCGCCGGGCGCAAGCGGGCGCGCGGAAAGGAAGCGATATATGCCTGCCCCGCTTCGCTTCCGACCATCTCCGCCGTCATCTCGGACTCAAAATAGCCAGGCTGGATGACATTCACATTGATGCCGCGCCGCGCCCATTCGCGCGCAAATGCCTTGGCCATATGGCGCGCAGCGGCCTTGGTCGCGCCGTAAACGGACGCCGCGGGCAGCGCCCGCTCGGCCGTAATGGAGCCGATGATGACGACTCGGCCATGCTCGCGCTCGCGGCTTCCCGCTGCCACGAGCCGCCGCGCTCCTTCGGTGGCGGTCAGGAAGGCGCCCCGGACGTTGACAGCGAGCAGATCGTCGACATGCGAGGCGGTGAGGTGCAGGGCCGCGTTATCGCTCGCGATACCCGCATTGGCGACAATCGTGTCGACAGTTCCGAAAGCTGCCTCGGCTGCATCATAGGCCGCTATTGTCGAGGCTTCGTCCGTGACATCGAGGGCCACGGCGAGCGCCTCGCCGCCCTGCCCCCTGATCGCATCGACCTCTGCCTCGAGCCGGTCGACACGCCGCGCCGCAAGGACCACCTTAGCGCCGGCCTCAGCGAGCACGCGCGCAAAGCCCGCGCCAAGTCCGGACGAAGCGCCGGTCACGAGCGCCACGCGCCCGGTCAGATCAAAAGCTGTCGCCACACCCATTCCCCCTCTCCTTCCCGGCAGACCCCGAGAAACCTATCGGCCCTTCCAGACCGGTGGCCGCTTCTGGGCGAACGCGAGCGGCCCCTCGCGCACATCGTCCGACCGGAAGAGCGCTCCGATCGCCGGATATCGCGTCTGGTTCCCATAGGCGGCCGCGAGGTCGCTTTCGTCCAAGCCTTTCATGACGGCCTCCTTCGAAGCCCGGATCGACATCGGGCTGCACGCGGCGATGTCATCGGCCCAACGCCGCGCCGCTGCGAGCAGTTCGTCTTGCGGCACCACTTCATTGACGAAGCCAAGCGACAGACCTTCAGCGGCCGATACGCGGCGGGCGGTGAGGATCATGCCCATGGCCTGCTTGAGGCCGATCTGCCGAGGCAGACGGTGGAGCCCCCCCGCAAGAGCGGCGAGGCCAACCTTGGGCTCGGGAAGAGCGAAAACGGCGCCTTCGGCCGCGATGATGAGGTCGCAGGCCAATGCAATCTCGAAGCCGCCACCCATGGCAATACCATTTACCGCGGCGATGACGGGCTTGTTGTTGTCCCAGCGCGCGGTGAGGCCGGCAAATCCCTTGGTCGGTGTCTCGAGCGGCAAACCCGCAGCCATCGACTGCGCGGTGAACTTGAGGTCATTACCCGACGAAAAGGCCTTGTCACCGGCCCCCGTCAGGATGGCCACCCACTGATCGGGATCAGCCTGGAAGTCGTCGAAAACCTCGGCCAGCTCCTCGTTCGCATATGGCGTCAACGCATTCATCGCGTCGGGGCGGTTGATCGTGACCAGAGTGATCGGCCCGTCGCGCTCGACGAGACAGAAGCGGCGCGGTGCCGCGCGCCGGTCGCGCTTCTCGCCTGCCTCCCATATCCGGGCGCCAAAGGCATCGGTGCGGATATGGCCGGACGTGCCGATGGGATTGGCGTCGAGCGAGGAGAGGACCAAGATCGATCGATCATCGTCACGCCGCACCTTCGCGATCGTTCGCTGGCCATCTGCGGTGCGCGCGATCACGACGCCGTGGAGGACCTCGCCCTTCGGCGTATAAATGATCGTGTGCGTTTCGACGGTGGCAGCGCCCTCATAGGTCTCTGTAAATTCGGGCACGGAGCCGCGCAACGCGTCCGCCCTGGCCTGAACCGAATAGTCCGGGCTCAAAGTCTTTTCCGGGGGCCGCGTCGAGATCAACAGCGCATGATGTTTGGATACGACGCCACCCTGGCCGTAGAGAAGGCCTGTGGTTCCCTTTCCGGCCCGCAGCTCCCGGACCATCGCGCAGACGCCGTGGCTCATATAATTGTTCATCGGGCCGCCAAAGAAGGTCAGCCCGCCGGTCACCGTCGGCTTGACGTCCGGCCGCAGCTTCAGCGTCTTGAGCGCCATCTTGGGCACAATCGGAAAGCAGCTGTACAGTTCCGCCAGATCGATCGCGGAGGCATCGCCGCCAGCGATCTCGACTGCCTGCTCCAGAACCACGCGCTGCGCGGTCGACTGGTCATAGCGGTCGCGTTCCAGATAATCCCCGGGCTCCTGCGCTGCCGCGCCATCCCAGATATAGATCAGCCGCTCTTCGGGAATCCCGTTGGCGAGGGCCCATTCGAGGCTTGCCACGACGATCGCGGCCGCCTGGTTGACCGAAGGGTTCGCGACCATGAGCTTGGGATAGGGAAAGGCCACCAGCCGGTTGCTCTCCGAAGGCGTGCCGATCTCTGCCGCTCCCGGCGCGGAACGCAACCATGCGGTTTCATTGGACGCGGCTACCTTGGCATAGTCCGCCCAGAGTTCGGCGGCAGCGGCGCGGCCCTCGGCCGGGGTCTGCCCGCGGGCGGCCTGGAAGGCGTTCTCATAGAGCGGGTAGATATGAACGGGCGCAGTCATTCCGAGCTTTTTCGAGGCCTTGCGCATCGGAAGCGAGGCGAAGTCGACCGCGACGGTTTCCTCTTTGGGAGCGAGCGGGGTCCAGTCGAGCTTCGCCTTGGCCTTGCGCGCCTTGCCCATCGCATTGACGGCCTCACCGCCCACGATCGCGGCAACGGCGCTGTCACCCCGCGCGATACGGAGTGCTGCCTCGTGCAGGAGGCGAATAGGCGTTTCGCCGCCCATGCTGGCATTTTGGGCACGGGCGGGGCCGATCGAGAGCTTCTCGCAAAGAAGAGCTACGGGGTCGCGGTAGCGCCAGGTGACCTGTCCGACGAGATCCATCGAGTCCAGCGCGCCGAGAACGGCCGGCGTTTCCGCCGCCGCGCGGCGCAGCGCTTCTGCCATCAGCGCCACAGGTTCGAGCGCCTTGCCCGGGTCATCCGGGCGATCCACAATCTCGCCGACGGCGATGATCACGGGCGTCTGCGCTGCTGCTGTCCCTTTCATCTCAGCTGTCTCCCATCCTTATACGTCCGGCTCGCCACTTGCGCGCGCAGCGTCTTCCTAAAACCGATCGATAGGCAAGCGGACGTCAGGTGGCAAGTTAATTGGTCAATTGATTATTATCGCGGCCCGTCTTAGGATACGACGCTGCCCGCTTCCAAACGACAGCCCGTAGCAGCCGAGCATTCCAACTTGATGGAGAAGAGCATGCACCTTGAACCCCTGCTGCGCATGCGCGTCGATCTGGGCAACCGCTATCCGATCGGACCGATACCAAAGGGTCGCCGCAACGTGTGGCAGCTGGGCGGCGGCACCGTCGAAGGCCCACGTATCAAGGGCACGGTCGCGCCTGTCGGAGGCGAGTTCGAGTTGATCGACCAGGAGGGCGTCTTTCACATCGACGTTCGGCTCGTCATCGTCACCCACGACATGGCGAACATCTTCGTCCAATATTTCGGGGTCGCCAACACGACGCCGCAGGCTGCGGCCAAATACAAGGCCGGCGAGACGGTCGATTTCGGCGAGACCTATTTTGCGACGCAGCCCCGCTTCGAAACCAGCCACGCGCGCTATTCCTGGCTGAACCATGTGATGGCGGTCGCCGAGGGTCGGGGGGACGGGAGGGCCGTCGAATATCTCATGTACCAATGCGTCCCCGATCAGTCGATTGGTCTGGCGCGCGCGGACAGCGTGTTCAAATTCGACGGCTAGCTCCTTCTACCGGGCGCCCGCTCCGATCTGCTTGTCGACGAAGGCGCGAAGCTTGGCGCCATAGGGCGGCCTGAAAAGCTTCATCGGCCCCAGATCCCTGCCGAGCTGAGTGTGGATCGCCTTGCGATGGCTGAATTCGCGAAAGCCGTCGATCCCGTGATAGGCACCCATACCCGAAGGCCCGATGCCGCCGAAAGGCAGATTTTCCTGCGCGCAATGCATGATCACGTCATTGACGCACACACCGCCCGAGGTCGTGGCATCGATGATGCGATCGCGTTCGCCCGCTTCCGATCCAAAATAGTAAAGCGCAAGCGGCCGGTCGTGCGCATTGATCTCCGCCACAACCTCCTCGGCGCTGTCATATGCAACGACCGGCAGAAGCGGCCCGAATATCTCGTCCTGCATCACCGCCATGTCGCGGGTCGCATCGAGAATGAGTGTCGGAGGTATCCGGCGATGCTCCTGCTGTTCGAACGTCTCGCCAGCGGGGTTGATCTCGACGATCGTGGCACCCTTCTCACGCGCGTCCGCGACATAGCCGCGCACGCGCTCGAAGTGCCTGTCCGATATCATGGCCGTGTAGTCAGGATTATCCTTGAGGGAGCCGAACATCGCCTCGGTCGCCTGCCGTGCCTCGGTGACAAAGCTGTCGCGTAGCCCACGAGGCACGAATATATGATCAGGCGCCAGGCATATTTGACCGGCGTTCAGGGTTTTTCCGGCCATGATCCGCGCTGCGGCGACGGGCATGTCCACGCTCGCACCGAGGATCACAGGGCTCTTCCCGCCAAGCTCGAGCGTCAGGGGCACGAGATTCTCCGCGGCAGCGCGCATCACATGCTTTGCGACCGAGCCGGCGCCGGTGAATATCAGGTGATCGAAGGGCAACGCCGCGAAGGCGGCCCCCACATCGGCACCGCCTGTCACGACCGCGACCTCGTCAGGCGCGAAATATTCGGCGATCGATTGCTGGAGCAGATCCGACGTTCGCGGCGTGAATTCCGACGGCTTGATCAGCGCCCGGTTCCCGGCAGCCAGAACGCCGGCAAGCGGAGAGAAGACGAGACCCACCGGAAAGTTCCACGGCGCGATGATGCCGATCACGCCTTTGGGCTGGAACCGGATTTCCGACCGGGCGCCGAAGAGGCCGAGCAACCTCGGTTCGACCGGCCGTCGTTCGCTGCGCATCCATTTGCGCAGATTGGCCCGACAGTCGCGCAGCGCGCCAAGCGGACTCATGATGTCGGTGATAGCCGATGCGTGGCGCGACCGGTTGCCGAAATCGGCATTGATTGCCTCTTCGAACCGCGCGGAATAGTCGCGAAGCAAGGCAGCACAGCGATCGAGCCGGTCAATTCGCAAATCCGCGCTCGCCTGACCGTCCGCAATATGGGCCTTGCGCTGACGCTGTAGCAACTGCTCGAGAGCAGCGCTATCGGTGGCCATCGTGTCAGCGCGTAAGCTCTTGGTCATTTTTGGTACCTTCCATAGCTTCTGAAACGGGAAGCTGACGCTTCCCCCCTGTTCACGCAGCGGCGACTACCCTGCCGATTTCACGCAGATGATAGTCCGTGTTGCCGAACAGACCGTCGATCGTGAGAATATGTTTGAGATAATGACCGACCGGAAGCTCGTCGGTCATGCCGATGCCGCCGTGGATCTGTACGGCCCCCTGCGCGATCTCGCGCCCCAGCCTGCCAACCTGCGCCTTCAATACCGAAATATCCCGGCTCGTTGCCCGTCCGCTGTCGGCCAGCGCCGCGATATAGAGAAGCGACGCTCGCGCCTTGACATAGGCAATCTTCATATCGGCGAGCCGGTGCGCGATCGCTTGAAAGCTTCCGATCGGCCGACCGAATTGCTCGCGCGTGCCCGCGAAGTCTGCGGTGGTTGCCATCAGGACGGCCATGGCCCCGACGGCTTCGGCGGCGAGTGCGAGCCGGGCATCCGCGAGCAAGGCCTCCAGCTCCGCATCGGCGCCCGCCATGATGGCAGCCCTGTCGACCGCGACGTCATGGAGCAGGATATCCGCAACGGGCCTGCCATCGAGCGCGCGATATCGCCGCACTTCGATGCCTTCGGCATCGGCGGGCACTGCGGCCAGGCAGACCGCCTTCGTCTCCGAGAGCGCCGAGATGAGCAGCACCCCTGCTTCTCCGCCTCCAAGAACGAGTTTTTTGCTACCCCGGATGCGCGGACCGGCCTCACCTTCATAGAGTTTGGTCGACAGCGTCGAAGAGGCGCCGGTGCCGCTACCTTCCTCATGGGCGAAGGCGCCGCGCAAAGCTCCGGTGCCAATATCGGCAATCCATTGCGGCACCGGTCCCGCGGGATCGAAGCGAGCGAGCGCCCGGCCCGTGAGGATCACCGAGGGAAGCAAAGGCTCGATGACCAGATGGCGACCGAAGAGCTCCGATATCGCCACAATGTCGGAGGCCGAACCGCCCAGTCCCCCGCAGGCTTCGGGAAGCGGCATCGCGACAATCCCCATATCGACGAGTTCGCTCCAGATTCCGGTTTCCGCCTGACCAGCCATGATGCGTCGGCGCAATTCAAAGGCGTAACGCTGATCGAGCAGCCGGGAGAGGCTGTCGCGGAGCATGACCTGCTCATCGGAGAATTCGAAATTCATGGCCTCTGCCTCAGGCGCGAAGGGTCTGGAGATTGCGGGAGATGAGGTCCCGCTGGACCTCGTTGCTGCCGGCATAGATGGAAGCGGCCCGGGTATTCAGATAATAGGGCATCGCCACGAGGCTGAAGGGATCGCCCAGGGGTTGAACGCCGGACCCGACCTCAAGGGCTTCCAATTGCAACGGCAGCGCGTCGATCCCGGCAACACGCGTCATCATGATCGACAGCAGCTGCGAGAGTTCCGAACTCATCACCTTGTTGAGCGACGGCATCGCGGGATCGTCGGCGAGGGCGTGGCCGCTTAGCACCAGCTTCTCGACATGCTCGAAGGACGCGACTTCGGCTTCGAGTTCCCCAAGGTCGCGCTGGAATACCGGATCCTCGCTGAGGGGTCCGCCAAAGGACGCCGTTGCATCCCTCGCCGCGGCCCGGATCGCATCGAGTTTGCGCCTGATCGCCGGGCTATGCGCAGCGCCGCCCCGCTCATGCTTGAGCAGCGCCTTGGCGACGCTCCAGCCTTCATTCTCGGCGCCCACGCGGCCCGCCTGGGGGACGCGGACGTTATCGAAAAATACTTCGCATTGCTCGGCCACACCATCGAGGCCGATGATGGGACGGATGTGCATGCCGGGATAGTCGGTCCGGTCGAGGAGGAGAAAGGTAATGCCCTGCTGCTTCTTGCCGTCCCGGTTCGTGCGCACGAGCATGAACATCTTGTTGGCCTTGTGGGCGAGGGTCGTCCATGTCTTCTGGCCGTTGATGATATAATCGTCACCGTCGGCCAGGGCCGAGCATGACAGGGCGGCAAGATCAGAACCGGCACTCGGTTCGGAATAGCCCTGGGTCCAGTAATCCTTGCCCGAAAGGATCCCGGGGAGATGCTGGCGCTTTTGTTCGGGCGTGCCAAGCTCCATGAGCAGGGGGCCGACCATGATCAGGCCGTTGGGCAGGAGCGGCGGCAGATCGCGCTTCCAATGCTCCTCGGAGAAAATATAGCGTTGCTCAAGCGACCAACCGGTCCCGCCATATTCGACGGGCCAGGCCGGGGCGGCCCAGCCGCGCGCATATAGAAGGCGGTGCCATTCCATTGTCGCCTCGAACGGCGCGAAAACGCTTGTGGTCTTCCGCCCCGCCTCGCGGATCGCGTCGGTGGGTGCCGTATCGAGAAACGCGCAGACTTCCTCGCGAAACGCTTCGAGCGATGGATCGAAATCGACGTTCATGACGTGAGCGCTCCAGGCATCATCGCCGCCAGCCGCTTCGCGATGATCGACTCGGCCTCGCCCATGATCCGGTCGATGAGTTCGTGACACGTCGGGATATCATGGATGAGACCCTGAACCATGCCAGCCGTCCATATCCCATGATCGGGATCGCCGCGGTCCAGCCCTTCCTTCCCGCGCGCGCCCTTGACGAGATGCGCGATCGCTTCGAAGGGCTTTCCTTCCCGTTCGGCCGCAATGACTTCGGCTGAAACGCTGTTCTTTGCGACGCGCGCGGTGTTGCGATAGCTGCGGAAGATCAGGTCGGTCCCCCTCTCGTCGTTATCGACCATGGCGCGCTTGATATCGTCGTGGATGGGGGCTTCCTTGGTCGCACAGAAGCGCGTCCCCATGTTGATACCGTCAGCGCCGAGCGCCAAGGCTGCCACCAGCCCGCGCCCATCGCCGAATCCGCCCGATGCGAGCATAGGAACCTTGATCTTGTCGGCAGCGGCGGGAATCAGGATAAGCCCGGGAATATCATCCTCGCCCGGATGCCCGGCGCATTCGAAGCCATCGATCGAAATGGCATCGACGCCCATGCGTTCGGCGGAGAGGGCGTGCCGGACAGCCGTGCACTTATGGAGCACGATGATGCCATGCGCCTTGAAATCGTCGACATGCTCTTGTGGCTTGTAGCCTGCGGTTTCGACGATCCTGGTGCCGCTGTCGATGATCGCCTTGCGATAGTCGGCATAGGGCGGGGGATTAATCGACGGCAGGATCGTCAAATTGACGCCGAATGGCTTGTCGGTAAGCTCCCGGCATCTCTCGATCTCGGCGCGCAGCGCATCGGGAGACGGCTGGGTGAGCGCGGTGATGATTCCGAGGCCACCGGCATTGGAAACCGCCGCAGCCATCTCTGCGGTTCCCACCCACATCATGCCGCCCTGGACGATCGGATGCTCGATCCCGAGCAAGTCGGTTATGCGTGTTCTGATTCCCATTCCCGTATCCGTCCTGCGAATATGCTGTCGTCTCTCTGCCACGCCGCCGCGCGTCGACCCGCCGATCAACTCTGAGTGAAGCGGATCGGAAGGCGTTTCGGCCCGCTGACCAGCGTCGCCTGGGTCCAGGCCGGTTCGCCGGCGATTTCGAGCGATTCGATCCGGGGCAGAAGTTCCTCGAACAGGGTCTTCATCTCGAGGCGCGCGAGATGCTGGCCGACACATAGATGGGGCCCGTAACCGAATGCGATCTGCTTGTTTGCCGGGCGGTCGAGCCGGAACTCGAACGGATCGTCGAACACCGCCTCGTCACGGTTTGCCGACATATAGGACAGCATGACCCAGTCCCCGGCCTTATACTGGTGGCCATTCACCTCATGATCCCGGGCAACGGCGCGCATGAAATGCTTCACCGGCGTGACCCAGCGAATCGCCTCATCGACGAGAGCCGGGATCAGGTCGGGATTGGCCTTCACCTCGGCGAGCAAGGCGGGCCGCTCCGCGAGGGCCCAGATCGCACCGGCCGTCGAGGCGGAGGTGGTGTCGTGCCCGGCGGTCGCGACCAGGATGTAAAAGTCGTTGGCAGCGCGCTCGTCGATCGGCTTGCCGTCGATCATGGCGTTCGCGATGATGGTCGCTAGATCGTCGCGCGGCTCGGCGCGGCGGCTCGCCGTGATATTGGAGAAATAGGCGTGGAAGTCCGCCACGACGGCCCCGAACACCTTTATGGCGGTATCCGGATCCGCCATGGCATCGGCTTTTCGACTGAGTTCCGGATCGCGGGCGCCGAAAAGTTGCTGGGTCAGCATCAGCATGCGCTGTTCGTCCTCTTCGGGAACGCCAAGGATGCTCATGATGACGTGCAACGGATAATGCAGGGCCACATCGGCGACAAAGTCGCATTCGCCGCCGAGCCCCATCATCCGATCGACATGCGCGCGCGCGATCTCGCGAATGTCGTCCGTGAGCTTCTTGACATTGCCTGGCATGAACCAGGATTGGACCAGCGATCGATAGGCACGATGCTCTGCTCCGTCCATGTTGACCATGTTACGGGTGAGGTGCGGACAGCCGGTCGCATTCTCCACCGCCTTGAGCATCGGACTTCCGATGAGAACCGTCGAAAGATCGCCGTTGCGGAAAATGTCGGGCTGGCGCTCTATGTCCATGATGTCGCCATGTCGGCTCACGAGCCAGAAGGGATCGACACCGGCGGTATCGACAAGCGAAACGGGCTGGTGGCCACGAAGCCAGGCAAGGTCGGCGTGCAGGGTCGCGGGGTCGCCGAACGACGCCGGGTTCACAAGCCGGGCCGCCATTTCGGCTGGCGCGGCCAGGTCTTGGGTTTCATTGCTCATCGTCACTCACTCCCGATCGACCAGCGCTCCAGATGGCGCGGTCATGCTTTGCGTTTTGAAAAGGCCGCGATACGTTCGCCCATGTCGGGTCCGACGCCTGCGCTGTTGCGGACTTCGTGTGCGAGGCCGAGATGCAGCGGGACATTGTCCGTTTCAGCGAGCAGTCGCTTATAGGCGGCAATGCTGAAAGCCGAATTTTCAGCGATCATCGACGCGATCGCATCGACCCGCTCCAGAAACTCAGTATCCTCGAAGCAGGACGCCGCCAGTCCGATCTCCGCCGCCTCCCGGCCATCGATCGTGCGTGCGGTGAACATCATCTCGCGCGCCTTGGCCTGGCCCACCAGACGGGGCAGCCGCTGGCTCATTCCCCACACAGGCGTGAGCGCCCATTTGGCGTGCGTGTCCGCGAACCGCGCGCTCCGGGCGGCGAGAATGAAATCACTGGCCAGCGCCAACTCGAGCGCGCCGGTGTAACAATGACCGTGCACCGCCGCGATAACCGCCTGGGGCAGATTCGCGAGACGCTCGAGCACCGAAGATTGAAAAGAGACATCATGCGCTGCATCGCCAGACGCGATGTCCTGCAGATCATGCCCCGCAGAAAAACATTTTCCCGCGCCACGCACGATGACGCTGCGAACAGTTTCGGCCTCGCCCGCGAGCCGCGCGACATGATCTTCAAGCCGCCGAAACATGTCGTTGTTGATCGCGTTGAGCCGGTCCTCACGGTTGAGGATGATATGTGCGGTTGGCCCGTCGACCCGCAACTCTACCGACAATCCCGATGCCATGGCGTCCTCTCCGCGAGCGATTCGACAATTAATTAATTGCTCGATTATTAGATACACAAATGCGTTCGCCCGATCAACTGCATAGCTCTGCGGTCAATGCGAACGGTTTTGCCGGCGAAGCGCCGCAAGCAGAGGCGCGCATTTTTTGCCGTGTCGCCCCCCCTTTCCGCGTGCGGTCAGCAGGGGCGCGCCGGACTCAGATCCAGCCAGTTGCGTCTTCAGGGCTCGAGGATGATCTTCAGGGTTCCCGCCTCCCGGCGGTCGAACATCGCATAGGCTTCGGCGCCGTCTCGCAGCGGCAGCCGATTGGAGACATAGGTTTCCGGCTTGAGACGCCCCGCCTGGACAAGTGGAAAAAGGGTCGGCAATTCTTCGGGGACCGAGCAGGTCCCGACCCGGAATGTGAGCCCTGCCGCGAACGCGCGTTCGAGCGGAAAGGCGAAACGGCGCGATTGCTGCACACCGATTACCGAGACGGTGCCGCGCGCCCTTACCAAGCGTAATGCCATATCGACCGTCGCGTCGCTCCCGACCACCTCGACGACGGAATCGAGTTTACGTCCTTTCGTCGCCTCCCGGATCACGGCGACGGCTTCGTCAGGGTGCAGAGCGACGGCGCCCGCCGCTGCCGCCAGCGCGCGCCTTTCTGGAACGGGATCGATGGCATATACGATATGGGCGCCCAGCACGAAGGCGGAGTCGACCGTCATGAGGCCGATCGGCCCCAAACCAATTACGGCGACGCTGCTCCCCGGGGCGATATCGGCGCTGCGCGCACCGAACCAGGCGGTCGAAAGGGCGTCTGTCATCAGCAGCGCCTGCTCTTCCGATATCCCTTCCGGGATCAGCACCGCATTGGCGTCCGCGCTGGGGACGCGAACGGCCTCGGCCTGCGAACCTTGAAGCGCGGCGGACAACCCGTAGCAGGCCGCTGCGCCATTCTCGCACCCGATCACATTGCCCGACAGGCAGGGTCGGCAGGCGCCGCAGCCCGCTGCTGCGGGGATCATGACCCGGTCACCGACGCGGAGCCGCGAGACGGCGCGTCCGGTTTCGACCACTTCGCCGACCGCTTCGTGACCGACACAAAAGCCCCGATCCTCGGAAAATCCGTGACCATGATAAATGTGTAGGTCGCTTCCGCAGATCGAGCAGGCGGTGACCCGAACGATGGCGTCGCCCGCCTCGACCGGCATCGGATCGGCCATGCTTTCGTAGCGGATATCCCCTGCCCCGTGATAAAGCAGCGCCTTCATGCCGGCCTCCTACTTCGCCATCGCCGAATATTCGGCGATCTTCTGCTTCCCGAGCTGCGACATGTGCACCTCGTCGGGACCGTCCGCGATGCGCAGATAGCGATTGAGGGTGAAGAAGTAGGCGATCGGGGTGTCGTCGCTTACGCCCATTCCGCCATGAACCTGGATGGCCCGATCCGCGACGGTTTGCGCCATTTGCGGAGCGATCACCTTGATGGCCGCGATCAGATCCTTGGCAACCTTGTTGCCATAGCGGTCCATGGCGTCGGCAGCCTTGAGCGTGAGCAGGCGCGACATCTCGATTTCACAGAAGCTGCGTGCGACGTCCTGGCGGATGCTACTTTGATCGGCGAGCTTCTTTCCAAAAGCGACGCGGCTGTTCGCGCGGCGCGCCATGATCTCGAGCGCGCGCTGCGCCTGGCCGATCGAACGCATGCAGTGGTGAATACGTCCCGGCCCGAGACGCCCTTGCGCGATCTCGAACCCCCGCCCCTCACCAAGAATGAGATTTTCCTTCGGTACGCGTACATTGTCGAAGCGCAGTTCGCACTCGCCGCCCGGCGAGTTCATCGATCCGAAGACGGTCTGGTTGCGCACGACCGTGATCCCTGCCGTATCTCGCGGCACGAGGATCTGCGAATGTTGGGCATGGCGGGGAGCATCGAAGTCGGTCTTTCCCATCACGATGAAGATCGCGCAATCGGGGTGCATCGCATTCGAAATCCACCACTTCCGGCCGTTGATGACATAGTCGTCGCCGTCGGGCTTGATGGACAGCTCAAGATTGGTGGCATCGGATGAGGCGACCTGCGGCTCGGTCATCACATAGGCCGAGCGAATCTCCCCGTCGAGCAGGGGCTGAAGCCACTGCTGCTGCTGATCGGGGGTCCCGAATTTCGCGAGCACTTCCATATTGCCCGTGTCGGGCGCGGAGCAATTGAACACCTGGCTCGACCACGGCGATCGGCCCATCACCTCGGCAAGTGGAGCATATTCAAGATTGCTGAGCCCGGGCGAGAAGCGGCCATATTCGTGTGGGAGGAAGAGGTTCCACAAGCCCTGAGCACGCGCCTCGGCCTTGAGGGCGGGCATTCCAGGCCACTCCTGCCACAGATTCCTCTGGTCGTGGATGAAGTGGTAATACTCTTCCTCATTGGGGTAGATATGCGCATCCATGAACGTTTCGACCCTCTGCAGGAGGTCACGGACCTTTTCGCTATGTTCGAACTGCATGTGTATCTCCTGTCAGAATGGCAAATCAGAGCGTCAGGCCACCATCGACGACCAGCGTGTGGCCGGTGACGTAGGAAGCGAGCGGGGATGCGAGGAATATGGCGGCACCCGCCATATCGGCGGGCGTCCCCATGCGTCGCTGCGCGATCGTGGCGAGCGCGCCGTCGAGACGAGCGGAATTCTGGGTCGTGATCCGTGTCAATTTGGTATCGACGAGCCCCGGAGCGAGACCATTCACCCGAATCCCGTCACCGGCAAAAGCCTGGCCCAGCGTTTTGGTCAGACTGATCGCGGCCGCTTTGGACGCGGCATAAGCCGGGTTTCCGATATTGCCGCGCAAGCCGGACGTCGAGCTCACGATAATAATCGACCCGCCGGACGCCGAAAGCAGTGGCCGGAACTTGCGCGCGCAATGCATCAGGCTGTCGATATTGACCGCCATGACACGATCCCACCCTTCGCGCTCGAACTCCTGGCGCCGATATAATACGGTTCCCTGCGACAAAATGAGGGAGTCCAGCGTGTCGAAGGGAATCTCCGCCGTCTCGATAGCCTCGGGCGTCCCGACATCGACGCAATGATAGCCCAGTCCTTCAAGGTCGGACCCTTCATCGGCGCTGTAGTCGGACGCAGAGGCGCGCGTCCCCCAGATATGAACATTGGCGCCGCGGGCGCGAAACCCTTGGGCTATGCCGTTGCCGATCCCGCTCGATCCGCCGACGACGAGAATATTGCGTCCGCTAAAATCGGTATCGTCGATCATCATCTTTCCTTTTCAACGAATGATGCTGAGGGCGCGCTCGAACAGAGCGAGCGTGTGCGCGTGAAGCCGTTCGCCGGTTTCTCGCGGCGCCTTTCCGGCACAGGCCCGCGCAAAGCTCCCTTCCAGAATGATGCCCAACTTGTAGCAGGCGAGCACGATGTACCAGTCGAGAGCCGCGAGATCCCGGCCGCTTGACGCTGCGTAATGCGCCGCGAGGTCGGCAGGAGATGCAAGATCGGTGAGCTGATTTGCCATGGCGTCCGTGGCGAAGGATGAGCCATCGGTCGGCCATGTCGCGATCAGCCAGCCGAGGTCGAGCAGGGGGTCGCCAATCGTGCTCAATTCCCAATCAACGAGGGCTGCGAGTTCCCCGCTGTCCGGCCGGATCATCACATTTGCAAGATGCGCATCTCCGTGGATGATCCCCGGTTGAAATGAGCTTGGGCGATGGCGATCGAGCCAGGCCGCCACCGCGTCCACCCCCGGGATGGCGCCAGGCCCCGGCCACCCGGCTAGATCGGCATAGCTTTCAAGCTGGCGGCGCCAACGCCCCACCTGGCGTTCCAGGAAATTCTCGGGCTTTCCAAAATCCGCGAGGCCGACCGCCCGATAATCGAGCGCGCCGAGTGCGGCGATCGCCTCGACCACGGCGAGGCCCATGCGGCGGCGCAGCAGCGGCTCGCGAGCGTGCAAGGCGGGGAGCCCGGACATCGGGTTGAAGCCATCGACCGGCTGCATGAGATAGAAAGCAGCGCCAAGGATCGTCTCGTCGCTAGATCCGGCGATGAAGCCAGGGTGAGGAACATCGCTACCGCGCAGTGCCTCGAGGACGCGCATTTCGCGGCGCATCGTCTCATTGGATCCCGCGCGCAGGACCGGCGGCGGCCGGCGGAGAACAAATTCGGACGGCCCGCGATGGAAGCGGAGGAGAATATTCTGGGTTCCGCCAGCCAGAAGCCGGACGCCGGAAATCGAGCCACTTCCAAGGCTCCGGGCTTCCATCCAGCGATCAAGCGAAACAAGATCGACACCCTCCACCGCGCCCTCCGATATTTAATTAATTGCTTGTATAATCGCATTTGACGGCCGCGCATGTCAATGCCAATCCGGAGGCGCGAATGGCGGCGAAGCACGGAAGCGCGCGCGCAATTTGCGCGACGCCGTCGATTGGCTCGATGGCGCTTCTCAGTTTTCGATCATGGAGGTGATGGTGAATTCGATCGAATTGGAGGGCCGCGTTGCGATCGTGACGGGCGCGGGAAGCGGGATAGGCCTTGCCGTGGCAAAGCAATTGCTTGCCGCCGGCGCCGAGGTACTTGCGACCGATATCGATGCCTCTCGCCTTGAGTGGTGCGATGGCACCAAGGGAACGCACGCCTGCCGGCATGACGTGACAAGCGAAGCCGATTGGGAGACGGCGATCGGCTTCGCCGAAAAGCTCGGCCGGCTCGACATTCTCGTGAACAACGCCGGCATCATGCTCGACACGCCTTTTGCGACCGCTCCTCTCGACGATCTGAGAAGGCAATATCGGATCAATGTCGAGGGTCCGTTCATGGGGATGCAGATGGCACTGCCGCTTTTGTCGATGCGTCGTCAGGCGGACGGCACGTCAACCGCCGCCATCGTCAATATCTCATCAATCTATGGGACGGTGGCAGGGGACCGTTATGCCGCTTATAGCGCGAGCAAGGGCGCAATCCGTATGTTGAGCAAGGCTGTCGCGGTCGAACTGGCCGAGCGTGCCGTAAGAGTGAATACAGTGTTGCCGGGTCCGACGGCAACCAGGCTCGGCGCCCATCACGAGAGACCTACCGCCGCGAACGGCGAACCAGCGTCGGTGGAGCAGGTTGTTGCCGCATGGAACAGCAAGATTCCCGTGGGCCGGATGGGCAATGTCGATGACATCGCGCCGTTGGTCGCGTTCTTGGCAAGCGACGGCGCACGCTACATCACGGGTTCCGAGTTCATCGTCGATGGTGGCTACACCGCGGTTTGAGCATCCCGTCGGCGCATCGGCCTGCCCCTTTCGCGCAAAGGGAGGGTCGAAACGCCATCAAGACAGTCCAGACCGGCCATGACATCATTTCCCATTATATTTGACTCAATGGTGGATCGCATAATATAGATACTTGCATCATTTTTGTCGAATTTGAGAACCAAATGCCGACCATAATGTCGAGCAACACAGAGAGATGGGAGAATGGGATGCCTAAGTTTGACACGCTCATCAAAGGTGGCACGATCGTCGATGGCACGGGCTCGCCGCGGTTCGTGGGCGATATCGGAATCAAAGACGGGATCATAACGGACATTGGCGCCGGGATCAGCGGCGACGCGAGCGATGTCATCGACGGCACCGGGAAGATCGTCGCGCCGGGGGTGATCGACGCCCATACGCATTATGACGCTCAACTGCACTGGGATCCCTATGCCACAAACTCTGGCTGGCATGGCACCACGACAATCGGCGTGGGAAATTGCGGTTTTGGCTTTGCCCCCTGCCATCCGCAGGACCGGGAGCGCTACATGCAGATGATGGAGACCACCGAACAGGTTCCCGTAAATGCGATGCGGACAGCGCTCGGCTGGGACTGGGTCAGCTTCCCCGAATGGATCGAGCATCTCAAGCGGGTGCCCAAGGGGGTCAACGTCGCCAGCTATGTTCCCCTCAATCCGCTCCTAATCTATGTGATGGGCCTCGAAGCAGCGAAAAGCCGTCCGGCAACTGCGGAAGAGCGGGAGCGCATGAAGCAGGAACTGCACGCCGCCATGGACGCGGGCGCAATCGGCTTCGGCTTTTCCTACCAGGGCGAGCATAACACCCACATCGACTGTGACGGCACCCCGATGCCGAGCGACACGATGAGCCGCGAGGACATTCTGGCGCTCGCGGAAGTGCTTCGCGAGCGCGGCGAAGGCTCGATCCAGGCCCTCGTCGATACCCCGGGTGCGCGCTTCGGTGAGATCGCGCTAGAGGTTGCACGGGTGTCGGGCCGGCCCGTCCTCCACAATGTCGTCATCGTCAACGACTTTCTGCCCACTTATCATGAGGAAGTCCTCGCTCTGGTCGACAAGGCGCGGGAAGAGGGGCTGGAAATCTTCACCCAGACCCTGACCACGCGCGGCTGGAACGAATTCAAACCGATGGACTGGGATATTTGGAACATCATCCCCGAGTTCCGCGAATTCACCTTCGCGGGCGATCGCGCGGCAAAAGTCGCAAAAGCGGCGGACGAGAATTATCGCACGCGCTTGCGCAACGTGTACAGGCCTGAACTGCTCGCACCGGCCGGCGGACCGCTCGAGCATTATGTCCTGAACGACGCTTGTGGCGTCGCCCCATGGAACCAGTATGAAGGCAAGTCGGTCGGCGAAATCGCGGCCGCCGTTGGCAATCGGCCCACGATCGACGTGTTTATGGATATCGTGGTCGATACCAATGCCGACAGCGATTTCCTCGTGGCCGAAGGCATGAGCTTTGACGACGAGAAAGTCGCACAGGTTCTCAAACATCCGTTCACCATTCCGGGAACCTCGGACGGCGGAGCGCATGTGAAATTCTGGGCTGGCGGTCAATATTCGACGGACGCGATCATCTGGATGGTTCGCGAGACCGGGTTGATGACGCTTGAGGAAATGCACTACAAGCTCAGCGCGGTTCCGGCAGAAGTGCTCGGACTCCACAACCGGGGCACGCTGGCAGCGGGGCAAGCGGCCGATCTTTTCATCTACGACTATGAGGCGCTCGACTATCCGCGGCTCAAATATGAGATCGCCCATGATCTTCCCGATGGCGACTGGCGGCGCGTCTGCAAGCCCCAGGGCATCGAGCGGGTGATGGTGAATGGCGAGACGACCTTCGTCAATGGCACCGAGTGCACTGGTGCGACACCGGGCCGACTGGTCGGGTCGGGCGGTGCCGACATGGATGAGCAGCTGATGCATCCAATGGCGATCGCCGCAGAATGATAGTGAATCTCCGGAAGGGGGCGCAGGCCGTCCCCTTCCACAGGGTCGCTAGTGCGGAGCCCGTGAGCCCGAGTCCCGGCACCTCGGCCGGGTGGGGTCAGCGTTTTCTGGAGACCAGGGCGATATCGAGATTGTGCTTGGCGACCGAGACGATCTCGACCGTTTCTACCCGGTGTACGCCGGATCGCCGCCGTAAATGCATGTGAATAATATCTGCCACGGCCTGACGACTTTGCGCCGCCACGAGCAGAACGATATTGAAGCGTCCTGTCATCAAGGCAGCAAAACTCACTTCGTCGAACCTGGCCATCGCCTCGACCACGTCGCGCGCCGTTTCGGGAGATGTCTGAACCCGCACAAGAACAGCGGTCGTCATTCCCAATGCGGCTGAATCAGCCACCGCCGTGATCTTCGCAGCGCCCGAATCGGACAGCTTCTTCAGGCGTTTACGGACCGCAGTGTCCGAGATACCCAACAGGCGCGCCGCTTCGCGGTTACTGATGCGCGCATCTTCGGCGAGGAGGCCAATGATACGCTGGTCCAGATCATCGAGGCGCATCATTCGGATCCCAGCTTTCCAAAGCGGGGATCCAGTTTCACGATCTCCAGCGCCGTATTGACCTCGTAGGAGGCGATGCCTTCGATCTTCGCAATCTGCTCGTCGACGATCCGCTGGAGCGCAGCGCCATCGGGCGCATTTATATTGGCGAAGATGTCCGGGCTGCTCATCGCCACCGAAACACTGGTGCATGCATCGAGCTTGGCGAGGTCTTCAGCGACATTTTCGGGCGTGCGGCCTTCGACATTGAGATCGACCAAAGCGAACACCGAATAACCCAGAGCGCGCATATCGCGCTGCATCATGACGCGCAGGATATTGGCATCCTCGAGCGCCCGGATCCGGTTCGCCACAGTAGGTTCGGAAACGCCGAGTGTTTCCCCGATGTCCTTGTTCGTTCTGCTCGGATTTTCCTGAAGCGCGGCAATGATCGCCCGATTGAGATCGTCGAGGATGTCGCTGCTCATGGATATCGCCCGTTTCCAGTTAGCCCGCTCCGGCGGATGCCGGCCGCGTCTCCGTATCGGTTGTCAGCGCAGCACGCCAGCCCGGAAGTTTGCTCGCAATTTCCGGAGCCGAGCACGGACTTGGGCGGCTCCGGCTTAACGGCCCTCCCCAACCGCCCAAATCGCTTCCATGCCAGCGAGGAACTCATCGCGCAGACCCTCGGGGAAATTGCGCGACATCGACAGTTGGACGACCAGAAGCGGCAGCGTCACCGCCCTGCGGAAAAACTCGAAATGCTCGACCCTGCGACCCGTCACGCTTTCATAATGGGCCACCCAGCTCGCGTCATCCGGAATCCTGGCGGCGACTTCGGGCGCCGACACGGCTCGATAATAGGAATTTGCCATACATTGCATGGCAATGTCGTAAGCCGGAGCAACGATACCCGCGAGTTCCCAGTCGATGATCGCGCGTACCTCGTCGCCTTCGAGCATGTAATTGCCGAGACTTGGATCCCCATGGATCAGCGCCAGGTCATCATGATGAATATCGGGCTGGTTCGCAAACAGCCAGGACCGCAACCGCTGGAGCCGCTCGCGATGCGGCGGCTGCACCCACTCGACGGTCTCCCAATACCAGTGGATATAGCGTTCGAAATGGGTCCGGCCCGCAGCCTGGCGAACGCAGGACGCGACCGCGCTGCCCTGCCAGTCGGCGCCATGCACGCTGCCTAGGGCCCGGAAAATCGATGCGATCCGCCGCTCGCGCACATCGGGCGCCGCGTCGCCGATCAGCCCGGCGCTGAAGGGCGACGCGTGCGCGACATCGCCTTCGACCTTCTCCATGATGAAGCCCGGCAGCCCGAGCACGGCGCCGTCGGGGTCGATCCAGCGCGCGCGCGGAACCGCAAGCCCGGCATCGGCCAGACGCGCCTGCAGTTCATATTGCTGCCTGATGCCATAGTCGAAGAATATGCGGCCCTCGTTGCGGAGCGGCGCATAGCGCAACACGAGCGGCTCGACCTTGCCCTCCAATATTGCATCGAACACGACAACGCCGCTCGACGCGCCCGCATTGGCGCCGCCACCGCGAACATTGGCGATTTCCACCGGCCCCGCGATGTCCGGCTGCTGTGCCAGGAAGCGGGCAATGTCCGCCGGGTCTATATCGGTAAAGTCCGGCTTGGTCGCCCGCATCACGCTCGCGATAACGTCCGGTTTCGGTGTCTCCGCCATCGCGCGCCTCAGTTCGCGCCGAGCTTCATCGACAGGCGGATGCCATAGGTCCGTGGCGGCGAGAATTGTCCGGAAACATAGGCCCCCGTTGCCGCTGCGACGCGGCTGTAGGCATAAAGCTTGTTCGTGATATTCTCGGCGAACAATTGCGCCTGGAACCGATCGCCCGGCGACGACCAGCTCAGGCGGGCATTCAAGATCCAATAAGGCGCTTCGCGGGTTTGCGATTGGAAGGGCGCCTCCCCATTGAACACATCATGGAAGATTTGGCTGGTGTAGGCCGCTTCGCCCCGGAGGGTGAAGGCGCCGGCGTTCGCGGTCTCTATCCGCTGCTGCGCTCCGAAGTTGAGCTTCCATTCGGGGGCCCGGATAAGGCGGTTCCCTTTGATGTCGAGCGTCGCAAGGCCGAGCGGGTCCTGGAGAAGCTGGCTGCCATATTCGCTGTGGATCCACGAACCGGACCCATCGAGCGAGAATCCGGCAAGGCCGCGCGGCGCGAGCATATACTCGGCCTCGATGCCGTAAAGCGTCGCATCGGCGGCATTCCTGATCGTCGAGGAATTGTTGAGATAGGTCGTGAACTGGATGTCGCTGAAATCATAATAGAAGCCCGCCAAATTGACGCGCAGCTGATTGTCGGCGAGCGTCGACTTGAGCCCGGCTTCGTAGGACCAGAGGATTTCGGGGTTGAAACTCCCCGTGCATTCCGCCGGATTGAACCCCCCGGCCTTGTAGCCCCGCGACACCTTTCCGTAGAGCATCGCGCGATCCGAGAGGTCGAAATCCACCCCGGCCGTTCCGGTCCACGCGGTCCAGCTCTTCTTCGACTGGGTTTCGCACAAGGCCGCAGTCGGTACGAAGTTGGAGTGGAGCCGCCGGAAGACGTCCTTTTCATCGCGCGTGTAGCGAAGGCCCGCGGTCACCCGCAACCGATCCGCGATCCGGTAGGTGACTTGACCGAAGCCCGCCAGCGAGGAGCTTTTCTGCTCGGCACCGAAGCCCAGAAAGGCGACGGGCGTCGGTTGCCCGCCATAAAGGGTATTGCCGAGCAGCGGATCGGACCCGAGGAGGAGGAGATTGGGGATGAGAGGCTGCGACAGGTCGAAGACCGGTGGCGGTGCCGCGGTGCCCAGGCTGGCGGAGGCAATGATGAGATCGCCGAGCGAGGGCAGATAGATGTCCGCTTTCAGACTTGCGCGATCGTGCAGGTAAAAGACTCCTGCGAGCCAGTCCAGCCGGTCGTCGAACGCCTTCCCCGAGATATTCACTTCCTGCGTGAACTGCTTCGAGGTTTGCTGGATCGGATCCTCGTAGAGAATGGCCGCACTGCTGCCGTCATTGTCGGTCTGGATGAACAATTTGCTGAACCGATAAGCCGTGATCGACTTCAGCGATACATTCCCGATGTCCCAGTCGAGTGTCGCACTGGCCCCGCGAAGATTGACTTCGGTCCGCGACGGAAAGTCATTGGCAATGCGGGTCGATTTGGTGGGATCGCCTCCACGCAGCCCGGGCTCCGAGAGGCCAAACAGGTCGGAGATGCTTCGATTCCCCAGCAGCGCGAGGTCCGAGGGCGACAGGAGGCCGGGAATTCCGGCGAGCGCGGTTCCCGGAAGGGAGAAAATTCCGGTCGGCGTTTCGGGTGAGATGCTCGACGGCGTCGGGAGCGCATCGATGAACTGCTGTACCGCGGACGTAACCTGCCGTGACATGTCGCCGCGCAAGGTCAGCTTGATGTCGCTCGACGGCTCGATAAGCAGCGCAGCCTGGCCGCTCAGATGGTCGTTGGCATCGTACCGCTTGCCGTCGAAGACATTGAAGCGGTAGCCGTCTCTCCGGTCATATTTCACCGAGACCCGTGCTGCCACCTTGTCCGGCACGATCGCACCGGTTGCCCCGGCTTCCACCGCGACGCGATCGTAATTTCCATAAGTGAAGGCAAGATTGGCAGCCGTGTCGTAGGACGGCGGCTTGGTGATGTAATTGATCGTCCCGCCGGTCGAATTGCGACCGTACAGGGTACCTTGCGGGCCACGCAGAACTTCGATGCGCTCGAGGTCGAAGCTGGGGACGCTCTGGGCAAAGAGCTGACCCATGTAGACGCCGTCCTGGAACGTCGCGACCGTCGGCTCGCCGGCCGTAACCGTCAGGTCGGAGCCGATGCCGCGCATCGAAAGTTGCGAGTAGCCGGTAAGCTGGGCGAACACCAGCGACGGAACATTGTACTGCAACTGCTGAACGCCGTTGATCTGCTGCTGCTCCAGCGTCTCGGATGTGAAGGCGCTGACCGCAACGGGCGTGCGCTGGAGCGACTCGCTTCGCTTCTGGGCCGTGACGATGATTTCGCCCAGCTGCGACGATTCGTCGGCCGCAGGCGCTTCGGGCGCCGTTTGGGCCCGCGCTGCCCCAGCCCATGCCAACACGCCGATCGACGCACAAAGTGCCAGTGCCTTGCTCCGCATTCCAATTCCCTCCAGGAAGCCGTCTCGCGGCTCGCCGTCGGCAGCGCTGCTGCCGCGTCGATGGAGCCTGAGACGCGATGATGAGGGGATGAGGCCATCCGCGATAGCGCGCGCCGATCGATGCATCTGCCCATCCGGTCTCTTGCCGTAGCGCATTGTCAGCCTCCTCCCATTGACCGCCGGAGATTGCCTCCGTGCATTCGCGACCCCGAAGGTTCGCGAGCTTCATAGTGGTGGCATCATTAGGATTAATGTCAACGCAAAATATATATACGATCGTCCATATAGTTATAATTCGACCTTAGAGCGCCATCAGGGGTTGGGGCAAGCTTCTCCCGCGGCGCGTTCCTGCGCCTTGCTGTTCCGGGCATGGCAAAAGGAGACGTACGGCACGGCCGACGCCTTCGATATCGATCGGGCCAGTGCTGACCGGCAGTCGGCTAAGTTGCGGGACGCAGGCTCTTCACCACGGCGTTGGCGAGATAATTCGAATATCCTTGCTTCATGGGCTCGTCGATCGCGCCGATGCCGAAGATATGCTGCATTTGATAACGGCCATGGAAGAATTGATCGCAGGCACCGACGATGTGAAAATAAAGATGAAGCGGATCGACCTTTGCGAAAACTCCCGAGGCCTGCCCTTCGGCGAGGATGTTCCGGAGAATCGTTGCCGCCCGCTTGCTGAACTCCTCCGCGATCAGCGGACCGTAGGTTTCGGGCTCTTCGGTGACGAGTTGGTGGGTCAGCGGGTTGATGAACGGGTAAGTGAAATAGCTGTCGATCATCCCGCGAACGAAGCCCGACAGCTTCTCTTCAGGCGACAATTGTCGCTGCGAGAAGGCATCGAGCTTTGATATGTCGCCGCCCAGAACCGAGCGAAGCAACTCCATCATCAGCCCCGCCTTGTTGCCGAAATAGTAGCTGATCAGAGCAGAATTGAGATCGGCCCGCCGTGCAATATCGGCGAGCGAAACATCAATTGATCCTCGCTCAACCATGAGATTGGCCGTTGCCTCAACCAGCCGATCGCGCGGCGGGGTTTCCGGCTCGGCTGTCTTGGCCCGTCGGCCTCTTGGTTTCATCGCAGGCGCCCTCATCGATCTCCCCAGCGCTTCCTGAATTCGGTCCTGTCGTGCCGACAGGACTCAAGCATACCAGCCGCACCGGCTTTAACAATGGCATAGCGACCGCCTGGGCCGCGCGGCGATGCCAGTATTGCACTTGGAGACCGCGGCGCAGTCTCGCAGGTAGACCAGGCTCGAAAATGGCTTGAGGCGATAAAAACATCTCATGCTCTGTATCAGCGGTTCCCCGAGCCGCTCCGTCCTCGCTTTGCGCCACATCGCAAGATTGCCCACCTGGAGCCCTTGGCGCGCGGAATGACCGCACCGCCGAGATGCAAACTTGTCATCATTTAATTAATCGAGTAATTCTAGGCTCGGACCGCGGCCGGCTCGATCCTGCGAAGATCGGGTTTTGATCCCGAATCCTGAGGCCTCGAGATGTTGAAGGTCAAAAATAGTGGAGAGACCGATGAGCCTGTATTCTGCGATTGATTTGCCCCATCACCCTGGAAATCATCCGTTCTGGCAGGAATCCTGGGTATTGGTGTTTCGTGATCCGGACACTGGCCTCGTCGGCTTCCTGCGCACGGGATCCTATGTGAATCAGAAGACCACGCAGACGCATTGGGGGATGGCATTCCCCGACGGAACCCGCTTCCGTCGCCACCTGCTCGACCGTCCTCTGGAGGCAGGCGATCGAACCGATGTCATGGCCAGTTCCGGAACGATGCGATTCACGATTCCCGATATGGAATATTGTCGCTTCGAGGCGTTCGACGACGATGCGGAAGCGGACCTGCGCATCTATGATTGGTATCCTTCGCAGGAATGGGAGGTGGTCGGAGGACCGGGTCATGGAACATTGACTTCGGGAGGCGACGATCATGGCCACCCGGAAAGCGCCGGCCGGGTGGAAGGCCGCGTCCGGATCGGCGACCGGGTGGTCACGATCGAGAATGGCATCGGCTACCGCGATCATGGCTACGGACCGCGCCCGCTACCGATGTTTCGCTCGGCGCGCTGGCATGCCGGCACGGTGGGCGAGAAGCTGAGCTACTCGCTGCTCACGATGCAGGCCGAGGATGGCGCCTTCGCCAAGATGGGCTATGTGATGCTCGATGGAAAGCGCGAGCCTATCCGGGATTTCCATACCGTCAATTGCACGCTGGGCGACGGCCTCTCGTCGATCGGCGGCTGGACTGTGGCGCAGCTCGAGAACGGCCAGACCCTTCGTATCGACGTCGAAGCTGTCGATGGCGTCGTGACTTCCACAGACCTCAACAATGGCGGTCCGAACTCTTCTCCGGCAGGGATCGAAGTTCTGTCTATCCCCAGGTGGCAAGGCCTGGAGGGCGTGTGCGATTTCAACATGATCGATAATGCCCATCGCGGCAATCAGGCGGTGTCGCACCTCTTTCTCGCCAACACGAACGACGGAATTTCCCAGCGGGGATTTGACCCCTCCTGGCTCCGCTAAAAAAGGCAGGCGACCGCATATGTAACTGCTGCGGTCGCCGCAGCCGCAAGGACTCGCGATCTCGCGAGCGTCGCAGTGCGGAGAGGACGCTCGGGGTCGAGCGAACAAGTGGACCCTAAATTTCAGTCGATCGTGCCCGACGGCGGCAGCAAAATCTCCAGTCCGACCCTGGCGGCCAAATCCGCGGCGATCTTCGGCCCGCGTTCGATGACTGGCAACAACTGGCGCAATATGGGCTCCGGGAAATGCCGGAACGTCAGCACGTTGATGACCGCCAGCCGATAGGCCGTAAACAGCTCGAAATAGGGCATGTTGCGAAGCTTGCGCCCCGACAGTCGCTCATATTCTGCAATCCGCTGCTGATAACTCAGCGTCCCTTCCAGAGCCGGGACATCATTCTGGATGATCTGGTCGCCCATATGCGTGAAACAGACATCGCATTCGGGCGTCCCGAGAAAGCTCATCTCCCAATCGACCACGGCCGACACCGCAGTCCCGAGATAGAGATAATTGCCGAAGTTCGCGTCGCCATGACACAGGACCGTATCAATGTCGGCCGGCTCATTTGCGACAAGCCAATCCCGGAGCGGTCGCAGCGCTTCGAGATAGGGCTTGCAGTCGGCATATTCGAGCGAATCCCAATACCAATTTACCTCGCGCTCGATCGGACGCGCACCCGCCGCGCGCTTTTCCAGCCATTCGAGCCCGAGCGCCCGCCAGTCCAGCGCATGCACGCGCGCGAGCGCTTCGAGATAGCCCAGTTGCATCTCGCGCCGCGCTGCCGGCTCAGCGTCGGCGATGATGCCCGAAGTCATCCAGGTCATCGGCGCGCTCGCCCCCTCGACCATTCCCATCACATAGCCCGGGCGACCGAGAAGGTTGCCGTCCGGATCGAGCCAGATCTGTGGCGGAACCGGCACATCGGTGGCTTCAAGCGCGCGCTGCAGGTTGAACTGCGCGGTGACGTCATAGGCGTGGAACAGGCCGCGCGTCGGCATGAAACGCAAGACGAGACCCGACGAGCGCGGCTCGCCGTCTTCGGTCCAGCTTGCCTCGAACAGAAGAGTTCCGTTCGAACCACCCGCAGCTGTGCCGACTTCGCGCACGTTGGCGACTCGGACGTCCGAGACTCCCGCCTGCGCGCCGATAAACTGCATGAGCCGGTCGCCCCATTGATCGGGAGTGGTTTCGGCGAACCGCGCACCACGCTGATGCTTGACGATAGCTGCGCCAATCTGATCGACATCGAGTTCCGACATGACTCTCCCGTTTCTGTTCTGCCGCGCGGCCGGCTCTCGACCGCAGGTTGGCGCCCATCGCCCAGGCGGGATCCTCGGGCGATCATCCGCGGTGCTCGAACGATTGTGCCATGTTTCGTGACCGCAGACGACGCTCCCGCAACGAGGGCGAAGCACCATCGGGCCCATTGAGCAGCGAAAGTCAACGGATAATTAATTGAATACCTAAAAAATTCGTGGCGCGTGCCCGCTGCCCGCTCCTCCGCCGCAACGCACCGTTAAACCCGCCGCAGCAGCAGCCCTGTTGACGGCGGAAAGAAAATATAATTGGATGAGTAATTAATGAACGAACGATCCCCGGGTTTCGAGGAATCGCGCGCAATGCGCAATGAAGGGACGAGGCCATGGAAATTTCGAAACTGTCACCGCTGCCGGATGATGTCGAGCTTCCGCACGATCCTGGGGAAGATCCGCAATGGCAGGAAAGCATTGTCCTTGGCTGGGCCGATCCCTCCCAGGAAATCGGCGGCTTCATCCGGATCGGCCATCAACCGAACCTCGGCCTTACCCGGTCCTGCTTTGGCGTGACCTCGCGTAACGGGCTCAACTATTCCCGCACAGCTGAAGGGCTTCCCCTTCGCGAAGCCGACCGGTCCGTCGACACGTTCCATGCCGATGGTTTCCAGTCCGCCACATTCGGCGTCCGCTCAAGCCGGTGGCGTGCCAGCGACGAGAATGTCGATCTCGATATCCAGGTCCGCGATGTGCACGCACCCTATGATTTCTGGGACCTCACTGGCATGCGGAACGAAACGAGCCGCGTGATGGCAGCCAATCATCTCCAGGCCGGCGGCACTTTTTCGGGGTCCGTTCGGATCGGCGACGAGCCCGAGCGCGCCATTTCGGGCTTTACCTATCGCGACCATAGCTGGGGCCCACGGCACATGGATAACCCCAATGCCGACATGTATGCCGCCTGGTGGCTCGTGGGCTCGCTTGGTGAGGATTTTTCTTTTGGCTTCGGCGGCGGGCGCATGCGCTCCGGGCTCGAAAGTCTTTTCGGCTATATCGTAAAGGATGGCGAAGTGGACACCGCCGTGATCGAGGATGCGTCCGTGCTGATGGCATTTGACGGGCTATCCAATCGGGGCGGAACCGTCGTGGCCGTTTCGGAAAAATTTGGCCGGCTGACGTTCGAGGCCGAAGGATATGGCAATGTCTGGCTTGAACTTGGTCAGAAGCATTTCGAGATGGCGATGCCATGCACAATACGTTGCGGCAATCGCACGGGCGGTGGCCTCATCGACACGATCTTGAACCCACGCAATGGGACCGATCGTCCGACCTTCGTGGCGAGCGGCAGACTCGACAACGGTCTTTACCGCAGCCGGGCCGGGTTGAATCATCCATGAGCGGCTCGCAGACGATCGACCGCGAGGCGATGCGGAAAGGCCTTCAGGCCTGGTTGCGGCAGAAATTCGCCGATCTGGGCGACCTGACCTTGTCGCCCCTGCGTTTTCCCAGCGGCACGGGTAATTCCGCTGAAACGATGTTCGCTACCATGGCTTATGAAGCCGATGGCGAACATCGTGAACGCGCACTCGTCATCAGGCGACAACTCGCCGGGACGGACCTCTTCCTGGACGCCGATATCAGGCTGCCGCACCGGATGATGGAGGCGCTCGCGCTCCACCCCCATATTCCTGCCCCGCGCGCGCTCGGTGTCGAACCCGACCCGGCGCCGATAGGGAGCCCCTTCCTCGTGATGGAGGCGATCGAAGGACGGGTCGTTGACCAGGTGCCGAATTATAACGTCGAAGGGTGGCTCGCCGATTTGCCGATCGAACAGCGACGCGAGATATGGCTGCGAGCGATCGGAACGCTGGCGCGGCTCCACCGGATCGACTGGCGGCAAGGCTTTTCCTTTCTGGACGACCGCCAGCGGGGCGAACCCGGCATCGATCAGTTCCTTGCCTGGACCAGAGACTGGTATATCTGGGCCAAAGCTGGTCGCCGGCTCGAAGTTGCCGACGCCGCCCTCGACTATCTCATGGCAAACAAGCCCCGGGACACCGATGTCAGCGTCCTTTGGGGCGATCCGACACCTGCCAATATGATGTTCGGACCCGACCTCAGCGTAGCAGCCCTGATCGACTTCGAAATGGCTTCCCTCGGTCCCGGCGAAGCAGATCTCGCATGGTGGCTCGAGGCCGAGGAAAATTTCTCGACGCTGTCGGGGGTAGCGCGGCTCGAGGGTCTGCCAAGCCGCGCCGAGATCATCGCCCATTACGAAGCCGAACGCGGTCGGCCGGTTGCCGATCTGGACTATTATTCGATGCTCGCCTGGTTCCGCATGAACATCGTGGGAATTCGCTTCTCGGATCGCCTCGTCGGCGAAGGGCGGATGCCAGCGGGGACGGACGTGCTGACAAACAATCCCGCGACGATGCTGATGGCGCGCAAACTCGGTATGCCGGACGCATCGCCGGGCGAAGGTTTCATGGCGATGGTCAATGGCATGGCCGGTGCGGGGGCGTGATCTTTAGTCATTACAAACAGAAAAGAAGGGATTGAGGTAATGGAAGCCGTGTTCTCGGATCATTGGGATTGCCCGCACCAGTTCAGCGACGAACCTAGCTGGCAGGAGAGCGATTGCTACTGGTTCTATGATGTCAAATTGGGCGTGGGAGGCTTCCATCGCATCGGCCAGAAGCCGAACAA
Organism: Sphingopyxis sp.; assembly: GCF_965227415.1. Classification (GTDB taxonomy): domain Bacteria; phylum Pseudomonadota; class Alphaproteobacteria; order Sphingomonadales; family Sphingomonadaceae; genus Sphingopyxis. Next base: position 2,112,017 of record NZ_OZ245749.1, read on the forward strand.
GGGCACGGGCCAGCTGATGCTGTTCGTCTTCAAGACGGGCGGTGAACGATTTGTCCTCAACAGCGCCCCGCGCAACGAGGTAAAATTAGGTGCGGACGCGCGCCAGTCCCGCAAGCAGGTCGTTGGCAGCCACACGGCCGAGGCTCTCGGCGACGGCAGGATGCGCTACACCTGGGACGAGCCTGAGTCTTCGGCTGATATCGAATTTTACGAGAGCTTCTATACACCGCGCAACTGGCCGTCGGGCAAGAATACAGAGCATTTCGAAGAAGCTACCAATTCCGATGGTCACCTCGAATGCGGCGGCCGCATTCGCGGGAAAGTCCGAATTGGCGACAATGAATATGAAATTGACGCTCTTGCCCATCGCGACCGGTCATGGGGGAAGCGCAGCGACAGCGCGCCCATGATGCATCGATATCGCATGTACACCGGCACCTGTGGTTCCGAACTCAGCTTCGCGGGCTTCTTTCTCGATTTCAACGAAACGACCCCGATGACAATGGGCTTCGTCGATCGCAACGGCAAGCAGGAGGCGATCACCAACCTGCGGGTTGCCGTGACCTTTGATTATGATGGCCTGACTCCGCTCGGGAGCATCGGCATCATGACGCTTGAGTCCGGCGAGCAGCTCAGGATCGAATCCAAGGTCGTTCAGGGGTTCCTCACACCTCTGCCGGCGATGGGCACATTCTCGCAGGACAATATCTCGACCTTTGAATATGGCGGGAAAACAGGGTTCGTCGATCTCGAAATGTGCACGAACCCTGGCCGGGGTTCATATATCCCGAACCAGGCGGACGTCAGTTTTCTTGCGATTGCCGAGGGGCTCAGCAAGGCCGAGGATTATATTATTTGAAATCGATGTGGGTTGCCGGCGCCCGGAAAACGGCGCCGGCACGGCGACGCCCAGCGGGCAATCGCGTTTGAGAATGCGCGAAAGTGCCGGACCCGATGCTAATGATAGAGGGGCCGCGCAGCTGGCAAGCTGCGCGGCCCCTGTCCATTGTGTTGCTTCTCGGGCCGGGTGCTGTCCGCCATGCCCCGATCCACGGCGTCAATCGCCGTATATGCGTTTCGCGTTGGCGAGTTCGGCATGAAGGTGGGCGAGATAATAGGTCCAGACCTGTTCGAAGGCTGGCTGGAAGCTCCGCCCCGATAGCAGGATGCACTGCGTCTTGAAGAGAGGAAACAGTTTGAAAAAGTCATAATGTTCCGCCGGAGCGCCGGCCTCTTCCTCGAACCGAGCAAGATATTCTGCCTCGGTCGGTGTCCCGTCGACATGCTTGTCGAGCTGTTTCATCGTCTCGGTGAGGAAGACGATGAGCGCAAGATCGGCCTCATTATGGCCGAGATAGGCGAGTTCCCAATCGAGCACAGCCGCAAGCCGCCCGTCGCGAAACATCACATTCGCGATCTGCGAATCGCCCTGTACAAGCGTTCCCTCGCGAACGGCTGGCTGGTGCGCCACCATCCAGCGGTGAGCCTCGACGATGGGCTCGAGCTTCGGATCGTCCGGCTCGGAGCTTAGCCTTGCTTCCGCGAGGAACCAGTTGAGTTCGCGTTCGATATCGGTTTCACCGCTGCCGCGCGCGAGCAGATGCGGCAGTTCGTCGCGTCCGATCGCCTCGCGGCGCAGGCGACCATGAAAGCCAGCGGCCTCGAGCATCATCGCCTTGCGCGCTTCCGGACTGACGTCGGCGAGCGGCCCCTTGGAGTACATTGCGGACGCGGGAGGCGTGCCCTCGATCCGCGCCATGACGAAGGACGGATAGCCGACAGCGGAACCGTCCGCGTCAAGCCATAGCGGCTCGGGCACGGGCAGACCGCGCTTGTATGCCGCGACGAGAGTCAGGAACTCGTCAGAAAAGCTCTTCTGCTTGATCATGGTCGTGCCAGGTGCGTAACGCGCGACCATGTCTTCCCGGCGACGCTCGCCGCTCCGCCCGAACTCGGCCGTGAACAACAGAATGCCGTTGCTGGCACCGGATGATTGCGGGACAATGAAATTGCTGAGCGTGACGGGGCCTTCGATGCCGGGCTGCGCAGCAATGAAGGCTGCCAGCCGATCTGCGTCAATTTCCGGGTAGCCCGACTTCGCAGCCGCGACCGACTTGTCGTAGAACCCCTGCAATTCTTCAGTTTCCGCACTCATTTCAAATCAACTTTCCGTGTTCAATATTCTTCGGCGACGGGCCGGCCCGCAGGCCGGCCCTGGTGCCTCAGCGGATTTTCAGTGCCAGTTCCACACCATAGGTGCGTGGCGGATTATAGACCCCCGTGACCCCATTGAGCTGCACCACAGTCCCCTGGATATAATTTGTCTTGGTGATGTTCCGGACAAAGCCACGCACGGTGACCAAATCATTGGGTTCGTACGTCACGAATGCATTATACAGTTCATATGCATTCTGCCGCAGCGAGGGATCATTATATTCGCGGAGGCGGTATCCGCTTGTGAAATAGGCCTCGCCGCGAAGCGTGATCTTGCCCGAGCCGACGGGAAATTCGAGTTGCGTTCCGATCGTACCGGACGCACCCGGAGCCTTGTTGAGAGCCCGTCCCGCCAAATCGGTACCATCGGGCTCGCCAAAGATCGCGCCACCCGTCGACAGGAAGCGCTTATATTCGCTGTGGACGAAGCTCGCGTTGCCATCGAAGCTCAGCATATCATTGACCTGCAGCCGCCCGTCGATGTCCAGCCCGTAGATCTCGCTTTTCGGAGCGCCTACGACATTGGTCCCGAATATCGTCGACTGCTCGACCGAGATATTCTTGTAATCATAGTAGAAGGCCGCAAAATTCAGTGTCGCGCGCCTGTCAAGAAACCGCGCCTTGAGTCCCGTCTCGATGGCGTTGACCGTTTCCGGTTTATATTGATTGCCGCAGGTACTGTTGGAAAAGCCGCCGGACTTGTGCCCACGCGACAGCTGCCCATAGGCCATGACATCGTCCGACAGATCATGCTGCAGGCCTATGCGTCCCGTAGCCGACCAGTCGGTCACGCGCTGAAGCGGTGCGCCCGGACTGCAATCGGTCTGAACGACCGTGCCGCCGGGAAGCTGGAACGTCACCAACAGATCATTTTGCGACCGCTCGTAAAGACCCCGGACGCCACCAAACAGCCGGGTAGCGTCGCTCACGCTGATCGTGGCATCTGCGAATATGGAGGCGCTTTCGCGCTTCGAGCGGCCGTTGGACACACGGATGAGTGCGGACGGGCTGCCAAGCAGCCGACCGTCGAGGGTAACTGAGCCGGTCGTTCGGTTGATTTCATTATAGTAAAAGGCCCCCACCAGCCAGTCCACCGGCCCACTGTCGCCCTTGAGGTTGAATTCCTGTGAGAAGGTCGAAACCCGGACACCCTGGGCGATCGGAATGGTCAGATTTGCAAAGATCGGGTCATTCGGATTTCCTTGCGCCAACGAGTCCAGCGAATTGTAATTGACGCGCAGGCGAGAAGCGCCGGTGATCGAGACAAGACTTACGTTGCCGCCGAGATCGAACGTGTTTTTCAGCGATGCCAGCGCGATGGACCGATTGCCGTCAAAAATGAGCGGGGAGTTCAACCGGCGAGGGGTGACGATCGTATCCTGGATCGGCAAGGACAGGCGATTGAGGTCATAGGGCTGACGCACCGGGCCGTTGCTGGCTTCGCGCCGGTAGGTCAGGCGCGCTTCCATATACCACCCGGGCGACACGTCGGCGTCGATGCCGAAGCGGCCACCGATGTAGCGCAGATCGTCGAGATCCTGGCCGGTCTGGAGATTCTTGACATAGCCGTCTCGTTGGCCACCTTCGATGTAGAGCCGCGCGCGCACTCCGTCGCTAAGCGGGCCGCTGACATAAGCCGAGCCTTTGAGGTCGTCATAATTCCCGTAGCCCGCCGTAACGCCCGCTTCGAACTCGCGGGTAGGCGCCGCCGATATGAAGTTGACGATACCCGCCGTGGAATTCTTGCCGTAAAGTGTCCCTTGCGGGCCACGCAGCACTTCGATCCCGCCAAGGTCGAACTGGCCGAGGCCAGCGCCCTGAGGGCTCGAAAGATAGACGCCGTCGAGATGCAAGGAGACCGAATTTTCGCCCGCGCCGGTCGTGAAGGTGGTGCCGACGCCGCGAATGGAAATGTTGGAGTTGCCGGAAACAGGGTCGAACTTGAGGCCCGCAACCGCCCCCTGAAGCTCTTCAAGACCGCCAATCTGGCGATCCTCGATCATGCCCGCGTCGAGCGCGTTAATTACTGCAGGAACATCTTGGAGATTCTGGGACCGCTTCTGAGCTGTCACAATAATTTCGTTTAGCCCCGTCGAACTTCCATCGGTGTTGGCCGAGGCATCACGGCTTGCTGGCGCCTCGCTTCCCTCGATAGTGTCAGCCGCGCTGGCAGACGTCGATACACCGAGCATGATGCCCGCCATTGCCAACGCGGACACTGTGGCAAGCTGGTTTGATCGATTAATCACTTCAGTCTCTCCCTTCCCATTCGCGCGTCTCGGCGCGCATCCTTATTTTTGCGGGCTGTGATCTTTGAGGCGCAGACATGCAGCGTGCCCAGCGGCTAAGCGGTAGGCGCCGCACACACGGCTAAAATCTTCAAAAATATATGATTTTCCATCCTCCCGTCGACTAGCTCAAGCCAGCCCCGAAATCCGCATAGTTTCAACTGGTCTGCGCCAGCATTCAGGCATAAATCCCCCAAGTGGTCATAATTGTCAATATAATAACGTTTTCGCCCAGTTTGCTTTTCAATTCGCCCCTTGAGTTGGGCTGATTGATCGGAAAATGAAGTTTGATCGCAACCCCGCAAAGCGCTCGATCCTGATTTGCCGGCAGACTTGTCCGCGCCGGAAACGCAGCATCCGCCACATCAGAAATGGCGACACGCCGCTAAGAGGGACCTGGGCCGGCAAGATCGGGACCTTGGCAAAGCAGTTGTTACGGCTCGACCTGATGCTGCTCGATAAGCTTGGATATCCGCCCTTCAGACGAAGGGAGGGCGCTGCTCCCTCTGATCAGCAAGGCCTATGAGCGCTTCAGTGTGCACATCACTACAAACCCCGCGTTAGCAGACTGGCCCATCATCTTCGGTGATCCCAAGATGGCTACGGCGCTGCTCGACCGCGCGATCTCGTCAGGACCGGGGAGGAAAGCCAGCGATGTCAAACGGCGTTCAAAAGGGACCCCCGATCGGCGTCGAAGAGGGACCCCTTTTTCGGATATGATGCTGGTTAGTTGAGGGTCGCCTTGCGCTGCGTGCGGCGGAGGGCGGGCGTAGCCCGACCGGAGGCGCGCGCAGCGCAAGATAGATTTTTGAAGGCGCCGAAGGTGGCGGTCAGCTGCGGTTTTTGAAGCGCCAGCTGTCGTTGCCCGTCTCGATGATATCGCAGTGGTGGGTGACGCGGTCGAGCAGCGCCGTAGTCATCTTGGGATCACCGAAGACGGTGGGCCACTCGCCGAAGGCGAGGTTGGTGGTGATGATGACGCTGGTGCGCTCATAAAGCTTGCTGATGAGGTGGAACAGCAACTGCCCTCCGGAGCGGGCGAACGGCAGATAACCGAGCTCGTCGAGCACGATCAGGTCGAGCCGCGACAGCTGCGCCGCCAGGGTCCCGCCCTTGCCGATCCGGGTCTCCTCTTCGAGGCGTGTCACCATCGACGCGAGCCTTTGTGCCGTGGGCACGAGGTTTTTACGCCCTAGAATCCGGTGATTGCTGGGTGATTGCTGGTTGGATTACCACTGGGATTATTCCCCATAAAATCTATATTTTACAATATTTTAATTGAATAGGGGCATGAAATCTGGTATTTCCGCTATCGCCGCCGCTGAACGCTCGATAGGTTGCAAGCGATTTGCTTATACTGTGTTGCTAGTATAATACGGGATGCCGACCATGTTCCCATTCCGCAAAAAACCCGCCGCAGCCTCGCCACCCCCCGCCGAAACGGCCGGCGCGTCCTTTCCCGATGCGGGCATCGCCGCCGCCGCGCCGCCGCCGCGGCCCGAGACGCGGCGGCGCAAGTGGGCGCGCCGCATCTCGCGCGGCTTCGCGATCTTCTCGATCATCTTCATCCTGCTCGTCGGCTGGCTCGCGCTGACCGCGCCGCTGTCAAAGTCGCTCGAACCGATCGCGCCGCCCGAAATCACCTTGCTGGCGTCCGACGGCACGCCGATCGCCCGCATGGGGGCGATCGTCGACAAGCCGGTCGATGTGGGCAAGCTGCCCAGGCATGTCACCGGCGCGTTCATCGCGATCGAGGACCGGCGCTTCTACAGCCATTGGGGCGTCGATCCGCGCAGCATCGCGCGCGCCATATGGGCGAATGTATCGGGCGGGCGGTCGCAGGGCGGCAGCACGATCACCCAGCAGCTGGCGAAATTCACGTTCCTGACGCCCAAGAAGACGCTGGGACGCAAGGCGCGCGAAGCACTGATCGCTTTCTGGATCGAGGCCTGGCTGTCGAAGGACGACATCCTCGATCGCTATCTGTCGAACGCCTATTTCGGCGACAACACCTATGGACTGCGCGCCGCGTCACTCCATTATTTCTCGCGCCAGCCCGAGAAGCTGACGCCCGCGCAGGCCGCGATGCTCGCGGGGCTGGTGCAGGCACCGTCGAGGCTGGCGCCGACGAAGAACCCCGACCTGGCTGCCAAACGCATGAAGCTGGTGGTGCAGGCGATGGTCGACACCGGCTATATGACCCAAGCCGAGGCGAAAGCGTTGCGCACGCCGCGCGTCGACGTGCGGTCGCGCAACGACTTGCCGACCGGGACCTATTTCGCCGACTGGGCGCTACCCGAGGCCCGCAAACTCAGCGACGTCGGCTATTCACGCCAGACGATCCGCACGACGCTCGACGCGCGGCTGCAGGGTATCGCACGCCGCGTCACCGCCAACTCGGGGGTTGGCAAGGCGCAGGTCGCGCTGGTTGCCATGCGCCCGAACGGCGAGGTCGTCGCTATGGTCGGCGGGCGCGACTATGCCGCCTCGCCCTTCAATCGTGTCACGCAGGCGCGGCGCCAGCCAGGATCGACGTTCAAGCTGTTCGTCTATCTCGCCGCGCTGAAGGACGGCAAGGAACCTGACGATTTGATCGACAACCAGCCGATCACGGTCGGCTCATACCAGCCGAAAAATGCCGGAGGCGCCTATTCGGACACCATCACGCTGGAGGATGGCTTCGCTTCGTCGAGCAATGTCGCCGCGGTGCGGCTGCTGCGCGAGGTTGGCGACGACAAGGTGATCCGCATGGCGCGCGACCTGGGCGTCACGTCCCCGCTCGCGCGCGGCGATCCCAGCCTTGCGCTGGGAACGTCGAGCATGACCTTGCTCGAACTCACCGCCGCCTATGCGGCGGTGGCAGCGAACGCCTATCCGGTCGTTCCGCACGCCTTCAAGGAAGAGGAAAACGGCTGGTTCGAAAATCTGTTTTTCGGGCCCGAGCATTTCGGATCGCGCGTCCATGACGACATCGAAGAGTTGCTTCGCGCCGCGGTCAATCGCGGCACCGGACGGGCAGCGCGGCTGCCGCAAGCCAATTTCGGCAAGACCGGCACCAGCCAGGACAGCCGCGACGCGCTGTTCGTCGGCTATGCCAATGGCCTGGTCGTCGGCATCTGGGTCGGCAACGACGACAATTCGCCGCTGCACGGTGTCGTCGGGGGCGGCTTGCCGGCGCGGATCTGGCGCGATTTCATGGTCCAGGCGAACGGCAAGCGGGCGCCCGCGAAGGCGCCGCCCGGGCGCGAAACCGACCCCGGCGGCCCCGTCCAGCAACTCGACGTTCCCGACATTCCGGCGATCCCGGTCGCCGACAAGACGAGCATCGAGGTGAAGGACGGCAATGCGGTGATCAGCACCGAAATCGGCGGCACGCGCGTCGATTTGCGGCTGCCGGTCGGCGATCGACCATCCGAGACAGCGCCGCCTCCTCCGTAACGCTCAGAAGCGCCCACAAAACAAATGGGGCGGCCTCGTTATGAGTACCGCCCCAGTTAGTGGGGTCCGCCTGGAGAGGGAGAGGGCGGACCGGAGATTGGTGTTCAGGCTTGTCTTAGCGAGCAGCCATCTTGCTGTCGGTTGCTTCTTCGACGCCGGCGAGCTTCAGCGCGGCGCGGAACTGCTTGGCAGCAGCGCGTTCGTTGCCGGCTTCGCAAAGCTTCTTGCCGGTCGAGACGAAGCGCTTCGCATTCGCCTGCTTGCTGGCGTCGGTGCCGTTCGCGGCGACATAGGCCTGCTCGGCGAGCGTCGAGCAGCGATAGTCGCTGCTGTCCTGCGCATAAGCCGGCGAAGTGGTGGCGACGAGGCCGCCGAAAGCGAGAGCCGAGCCCGCGACGATCGCGAAAGCAGCGGGGAAGCGGCGGAATGAGGAGATCTGATAGGCCATGGGAGAGGTTCCTTTCGTTTCGTTGTGCAACCTTTTTAGTTGCTGTTGCGCACATAGATAATCCTCTATAATCTGCAAGTGCTTTGAAGCAGGATTTAACAATCCCCCATGGGGCGCTCGACGGGATCGAAGCTTTCCTGCGTGTCGCGGAAAGGCGTAGCTTTTCCGCCGCTGCCAGCGACCTCGGCGTTTCGCCGTCAGCGATCAGTCAGACGATCAAGGGGCTGGAAGCGCGTATCGGCGCGCCGCTGTTCATGCGCACGACGCGTAGCGTCGGCCTGACGCAGGCGGGCGAGATGTTCCTCGAGCGCGCCGCGCCCGCCTATTCGGGGATTGCCGACGCCTATGAGGCCGCACGCAACCTGGGCAACCGGCCGGCCGGACGGCTGCGCATCAACCTGATGCGCGGGGCGGTCCAGCCACTGTTCGAGCCGATCATCGCGGGCTTTTGCGAAACCTATCCGGAGATCGAGTTGGAAATCTACGCCGACGACGCGCTCTCCGACCTCAGCGCGGGCGGCTTCGACGCTGGCGTGCGGATGGGCGAATCGCTCGATGCCGATGTGATCGCTGTCCGCCTGACCGGTCCTTTCCGCTTCGTTGTCGCTGGAACCCCCGCCTATTTCGAAAAATACGGCCGACCCGAGGCGCCCGAGGATTTGCGCCATCACCGCTGTGTGCGGTTCCGCCTGGCGTCGGGCGGGCTGATGCCCTGGACCTTCGAAAAGGGAAATCGCGAGTTCGATGTCGCCGTGAGTGGACCGGTGATCGTCAACGACTGGATCGCCGCGACCGTGGCGATGCGCAGCGGCATCGCGATGATCATGACCGCCGAACCGGTCGCGAAAGCGATGGTCGAGGCGGGTGAGGTCGAACTGACGCTCACCGACTATGCCAGCTCGACGTCGGGCCTTTTCCTCTATTACCCAAGCCGCAAGCAGGTGATGCCAAAGCTGCGCGCCTTCATCGACTATGTACGCGAATTCCTGCCCGACAACGTCACGGGATAACGCCGCCATCGGGCGCAGAAACAAATCCCTTCATCGCCAGCAGAAAAATTGGGCTGGCGATTCCCCGAAAAAGGCGCCAGCCCGTTCTCAATTAAAAAACTTGGGATGAAGACATGCATGAAATCGCGTCCATAGACTTCACGGCGCTATGGCCCTTCATCCTGATCGGTTTCGCAGCGCAGCTCGTCGACGGCGCGCTCGGCATGGCGTTCGGCGTCATCTGCAACACCTTGCTCGTCGCCGTGCTCGGCGTCCCGCCTGCGGTCGCTTCGGCGCGCATCCACGTTGTCGAAGTGTTCACGACCGGCGTCTCGGGGATCAGCCACCTGCTCCACCGCAATATCGAATGGTCGCTGTTCTGGCGGCTGCTGATTCCGGGTGTGACCGGCGGCGTGCTGGGCGCCTATGTGCTGACGTCGTTCCACGCCGACATCGTCAAACCGTTCGTGCTCGCGTATCTCGCGCTGATCGGTATCTGGCTGCTCGTGCGCGGCCTGCTCTATCCGCCCAAGGTCCAGAAGCCGACGGTCATCGCGCCGCTCGGCCTGGTCGGCGGCTTCCTCGATGCGGCGGGCGGCGGCGGCTGGGGTCCGGTCGTGACGTCGAACCTGCTGGTGCAGGGCGCCGAACCGCGCAAGGTCGTCGGCACCGTCAACAGCGTCGAATTCTTCCTCACGCTCGCCGTCTCGGCGACCTTCATCTGGAATCTGGGTTTTGCCGATGTGGCCGGTGCGACGCTCGGCCTGCTGATCGGCGGCGTCCTGGCCGCGCCGCTCGGCGCCTTCATGGCGAAGCGTTTTTCGGTCAAGCTGATGCTGACGCTGGTCGGCGTGGTGTTGACCGCGACGAGCGCCTTTGGCCTGTACCGGGCGTTGCTGTGATATCTACCTGACGGCGACTTTCGATCGGCGGCTGACCTGTCTGTCATCGTCACCGCGGACTTGATCCGGGGTCCATCGAACAGCCATTGCGCAGATGGGTCCTGGATCAGGTCCGGGATGACGAAAGCGGGGAATGGACGCTTTCTACCCCCAGCCTGCCGCGCTCAATTCGCGGGCTTGGTTTCGTCGATCTTGTCGACCCATTCGGGATAAAAGCTCGGCTCGCGCGCCGACCAGCCGGGCGCGGTGGCGGCGGCTTCGCTGATCGACTGGAGCAGCAGCTTGCGCTTGTCGGGATGCAGGTGCGGCAGCGACGCCGCAGCGCAAAAAGCGCCCGGCAGCCACGGCCGCGCATGCGCGCCGAGCAGTCGTTCGTAAAGGAAGCGATAGGGCGCAAAGGCGTGCAGCCGGTCCTGACCCAGATCGAAGGCCGACACCGCAACGAGCGGCGCCATGAAACCTTCGAGCGAGTCGAGCCCGCTGTCGTCGGGAATATGCGCGCGAATTTCGGGAATGCGTTGATACACTTTGGCCTGCACGCGGATCGCGGTTTCCTCGACCATATCGCGCGACCAGCGCGAAATCGCGTCGTCGCGTTCGAGCCCGATGTCGAGCGAGCGGCGGATGTACCGCTGCGTCGATGCGGGAAAAGCCGCAAATTCCTTGATCTCCGATATCGACAGATCGCCTGCTGCCGGTCCCGAACGCGTCGCCATGGTCGTGCTCCCGCACGGCGCCCAGGGAGCCATCCCCCCGGAGGCCTGCATCAGACAGTCTGCCACCAAAATGGTTAGTGGCCGGTTAACCATCGCGTCGGGTTATGTTCAGCCTGTGTGAGGGGCGTTGCGTGCTGCGGCGACCGGGCCTAATCAGCGAGCCTTCGAAAAACAAAAGACACGCGAGAGCCATCATGTCGCAAACACCGCAGCCGGTCATTTCCTCGACCGGCCTTTTCACCCCCGCCGAACGCATCTCCAACGAAGAACTTGTCGCGAGTTTTAACCAGTATGTTGCGCTGCATAATAGGGAAAATGCAGCGGCGATCGCATCGGGCGAGATCGATGAACTCGCTGAATCGAGTGTCGAATTCATCGAGAAAGCCAGCGGCATCGGATCGCGTTTCGTCGTCGACAAGGCCGGTATCCTCGACCCCGAACATATGGCGCCGCGGATCGCCGAACGCGGCAACGACGAGCTGTCGATCCTCGCCGAAATCGGTGTCCTCGCCGCAAAGGAGGCACTCGCGCGGGCCGGACGCGATGCCGGCGACGTCGATGCGGTGCTGTGCGCGGCGTCGAACATGCAGCGCGCCTACCCCGCAATGGCGGTCGAGATCCAGGACGCGCTCGGCATCGACGGATTTGGTTTCGACATGAATGTCGCCTGTTCTTCGGCGACGTTCGGCATCCAGACCGCCGCCGACTATATCCGCGCCGGGCATGCCAGGAGCGTGCTCGTCGTGAACCCGGAAATCTGTTCGGGGCACCTCAACTGGCGCGACCGCGACAGCCATTTCATCTTCGGCGACGTCGCAACCGCAATCCTGGTCGAGGACAGGAGTATCGCGCCGGCCGGGCATTGGGACATCCTCGGTACCAAGCTGAAGACGGTCTTTTCGAACAACATCCGCAACAATTTCGGCTTCCTCAACCGCGGCCATGGCGGGATCGACCAGTCGGGACCGAAGAGCGACAAGCTGTTCGTCCAGGAAGGGCGCAAGGTGTTCAAGGAAGTCGTGCCGATGGTCGCGAACATGATCGTCGAGCAGATGGAAGTATTGGGGCTGAAAGGCAGCGACATGCGCCGGCTGTGGCTCCACCAGGCGAACACCAACATGAACCGGCTGATCGCGCACCGCGTGCTGGGGCACGAAGCGAGCGAGGACGAAAGCCCGACGGTGCTCGACACCTATGGCAACACATCGAGCGCGGGTTCGATCATCGCCTTCCACCTCCATCACGAGGATATGGCGGCAGGCGACACCGGTCTGATCTGTTCGTTCGGCGCGGGCTATTCGGCGGGAACGGTGTTCGTCCGGAAGACCTGACACCTCAGGGAATGAAGGTGAGCACGAGATAGACGGCGAAGATCGTCAGATGGATCGCGCCCTGCAGCACCGTCGTCCGCCCATTGGCCAGCGTCTGTGACGCGACGATCAGCGACAGGAACAGCAACACCGTCGATTTGCCGTCGAGACCGAGCGCCACCGGAATGCCCGTGACGATCGACAGCAAGGCGACGGCTGGGATCGTCAGCCCGATCGTCGCGAGCGCTGACCCGAGTGCGAGGTTGAGGCTGGTCTGAAGCCGGTCGGCGCGCGCCGCGCGGATCGCGGCAACGCTTTCGGGCGCCAGAACGAGCGCTGCGATCACAACGCCCAATACGGCAGCCGGAGCGCCGATCGCGACCAGCCCCGCACCGATCGTCGGTGACAAGAGCTTTGCGCCCACGACGACCGCGACGAGGCTGAACAGCAGCATGACCAGCGACAGCAATGTGCGCTGCATCGTGGGCGGCGCCGCGTGCGCTTCGGGATCGTCTTTTTGATCTTCATCGGCGGGCAGGAAATAATCGCGGTGCCGCACCGTCTGCACCAGCGCAAAGGTCGCATAAAGCCACAGCGAGATCGCAGCGACGGAACCGAGCTGCACCGGCGAATAATGCGGCCCCGCCACGCTCGAGGTGAAATTGGGCAGCACCAGTGTCAGCACCGTCAGCGCGGTCAGCGTCGCGAGAGCGGCACCGATACCGGTACGCTGGAATCTTTGCTCGCGATGCTTGATCCCGCCGGTCATCAGGCACAGCCCCATCAAGAGATTGAGGATGATCATCACCGCCGCGAAAACCGTGTCGCGTGGAAGCCCCGCCGCCTTGACGGGATCGGCCTGCATCAGCGTCAGGATCAGGCCGACCTCGATCACCGTCACTGCAAGCGCGAGGATCAGCGAGCCGAAAGGCTCACCGACGCGGTGCGCGATGACTTCGGCGTGATGCACTGCCGCGATCACTGCGCCGGCGACCGCGAGCCCCAGCAACAGGGTCGGCATCGTCACCGCAAGTCCCAACAGCGCGACGAAGATCGCGAGCGGCGGGACGAGATCGGTCAGGTGAACGCGGAACAGGGTCATGCGAGCGACTATGCGGGCTCGGTCCCGCCGCGTCCAGCGCCGCAGCGCGAAAACCGCTGTTCAATGCGCGCGGACGGGCAATCCAGCGGCGGCCAGGCGCGCGTGCGCGTCGGCGATCGTCGCTTCGCCGAAGTGGAAGATGCTAGCGGCGAGCACCGCGCTGGCATGTCCTTCGAGCACGCCGGCGACGAGGTGGTCGAGATTACCGACGCCGCCGCTCGCGATCACAGGGACGCTGACGGCATCGGCGATCGCGCGGATCAGCGCGAGATCATAGCCGTCCTTCGTCCCGTCGCGGTCCATGCTGGTCACCAGCAATTCGCCCGCGCCCAATTGGGCGAGGCGGACGGCATGGTCGAGCGCGTCGATGCCGGTGGGCTTGCGCCCGCCATGCGTGAAAATCTCCCATCGGCCGTCCTCGATCCGCCGCGCGTCGATGCTGCCGACCGCGCACTGGCTGCCGAAGCGGTCGGCGATGTCGGCGACGAGTTCGGGGCGGGCGACTGCGGCGCTATTCACCGCAACCTTGTCGGCCCCCGCGAGCAGAAGCGCGCGCGCATCGTCGGCGCTGCGCACCCCGCCGCCGACGGTCAACGGCATGAAACAGACCTCGGCGGTGCGGCTGACCATGTCGAGCAACGTGCCGCGCCCTTGGTGGCTGGCCGAAATGTCGAGGAAACACAGTTCGTCGGCGCCCGCCGCGTCATAAGCGCGGGCAGCCTCGACCGGGTCGCCCGCATCGCGCAGATCGACGAAGTTCACGCCCTTGACGACGCGGCCGTCGGCGACGTCGAGGCAGGGGATGACGCGGACGCGGACGGTCATGCCGCCCCTGCCGCGATCGCTTCGGCCAGATCGAGCCTGCCGTCATAGAGCGCGCGGCCGGTGATCACGCCTTCGATGCCGTCGGCGACATGCGGGCGCAGCGCGTGGATGTCGCCGATGTCCGCGACGCCGCCACTGGCGATGACCGGAATATCGACGGCTCGCGCCAACGCCACCGTCGCCTCGACATTGCAGCCCTTGAGCAGGCCGTCGCGGCCCACATCGGTGAACAGCAAAGCCGATACGCCGGCATCTTCGAACCGGCGCGCCAGATCCTCGACGCGGACGTCGGACACATCGGCCCAGCCCTCGGTCGCGACCAGGCCGTCGCGGGCGTCGACCCCGACGACAATCCGGCCCGGCAGCTCGCGGGCGGCGGATTTGACGAATTCGGGGTGCTTGAGCGCTGCGGTGCCGATGATCACCCGGTCGACGCCGAGCGCCAGCCAGCGATCGACGCCCGCGCGGTCGCGGATGCCGCCGCCGACCTGGACCTTGCCCGGAAAGGCCGCGATGATGCTCTCGACAGCGCCGCCGTTGACGGTGGCACCCGCAAAGGCGCCGTCAAGATCGACGACGTGCAAGTGGCTCGCGCCCGCATCGGCGAACAGCCGCGCCTGCGCTGCCGGATCGTCACCATAGACGGTCGCGCGCGCCATATCGCCTTCGGCCAGCCGCACCACCTGCCCGCCCTTGAGGTCGATCGCGGGGAAAATGGTCAGGCCAAAATCTACGGGCGCCACGTCAGGAACCTTTCGAGCGTCGCGAGGCCATAGGCCTGGCTCTTTTCGGGGTGATACTGGACGCCGACCATATTGTCCTTTGCCACCGCAGCCACAAAGGGCGCGCCATGGCTGCTCGTCGCGGCGACATCGACGGCGTCGCCGAAATGATAGCCGTGGAGAAAATATGCCTCGCCCGCCGCGATCACCGGATGCGCAAAACCCGGGACGACATCGTTCCACCCCATGTGCGGAATACGCAGGCCCGGCGCGGGATCGAACGGGCGCACCGTACCGCCAATCCAGCCCAGCCCCGCGTGGCGGCCATGCTCCTCGCCCGCATCCGCAAGCAATTGCATGCCGACGCAGATGCCAAGGAAAGGTGCGCCGTCGCGGCGCACGCGGCGCTCCATCGCTTCGACCAGCCCCTCGATCGCGGACAGCCCGTTCATGCAGGCGGCGAACGCCCCGACACCTGGCAGGACGATCCGATCGGCCTTCGCAACGACGTCCGGATCGGCGGTGACGGCGACATCATCCGCGCCCGCCGCGACGAGCGCATTATGCACCGAGCGAAGATTGCCCGCGCCATAATCGATCAGGGCAAGGGTCACTGTATCCCCGTCCCGCTTTCGGGAGGGGTTAGGCGAGGGCATGTCCGACTGCTGGCGACGACCTGAAACAGGCCCTCCCCCGACCCCTCCCGCAAGCGGGAGGGGAGAATCACAACACGCCCTTCGTGCTGGGAATCGCATCGCCCTTGCGTGGATCGATCTCGACCGCCTGGCGCAATGCACGCGCGAGCGCCTTGTACATGCTCTCGGCGATGTGATGGTTGTTCTCGCCGTACAGCGTCTCGATGTGCAGCGTGATACCGGCAGTTTGCGCGAAGCTATGGAACCAGTGCGGGAACATTTCGGTGTCCATCTCGCCGAGCCGCGGCTGCGAGAAGGTCGATTTATAGACGCAGTGCGGGCGCCCCGAAATGTCGAGCACGCACCGCGTCAGCGTCTCGTCCATCGGCGCATGCGCTTCGCCGTAGCGCGCGATACCGCGCTTGTCGCCGAGCGCCTGCGCCACCGCTTCACCGAGCGCGAGCGCGCTGTCCTCGACGGTGTGGTGCTGGTCGATGTGGAGGTCGCCCTTCACCGTCATCGCAATATCGATCAACGAATGGCGCGACAATTGCTCGACCATATGGTCGAGAAAACCGATGCCGGTGGACACCGAATAATCGCCCGTTCCGTCAAGATTGACGGCGATCGCAATATCCGTTTCCTTGGTCGTGCGCTGGACGGTGGCGGTTCGCATGCCGACGCCATAGCAGCGACTTTTCGCCATGCAAGGTGACTCTGGGCCGCTCGATCGCCCCTGACCCCCCTTGACCCGCGCGCGTCGCCCGTTCATCCCCCTGCCCCATGAGTGACGATGTACGCGACAGCCTGATTCCCTATGACGAAATCGTGCAGGACGCCCTGCGCGCCGTGGTCGGTCGTGTGCTGAGCCAGATCGAGGGCTATGACAGCCTGCCCGGCGAGCATCATTTCTATATCACGTTCAAGACGCAGGCGGCCGGGGTCGACATTCCGGCGCATCTGACCGCGAAATTCCCCGACGAGATGACGATCGTGCTGCAGAACCGCTTTTGGGACCTGACGGTCGAAGACGATCATTTCGCCGTCGGCCTGTCGTTCAACCAGACCCCATCGATGCTGACGATCCCTTATGCGGCGATTACCGCCTTCGTCGATCCGTCGGTCGATTTCGGCCTGCAGTTCCAGGTCGATGACGACGCCGATGCGCCCGAGCGACATGACGAAGCCGACAACGACCGCCCCGACGTCGCGACCGAGGACGGCTCGAACGTCGTGACCGTGGACTTCGGCAAGAAGAAATAGCGCGATGGCCAAGATGTGGCCACCGACGCGCTTCTGGCAATATTGGGCCCTTGCGGGCATGCTCGTCCTGACCGCTGCCTTCTGGTGGGCGGTCGAAGGCTATGCCTATTTCAAAGGCGGCTATGCCCAGGCGCAGATTGCCGACGGACTGCTGCGCTTCAGCCTGATCATATTGACTCCGGCGCTCGTTCTGGTCTGGCTGATCGCCGCCTGGCTCCGCCGCCGCGTCGGTGAGACCGGCTATTGGCAGTTGCTGGGCATGGTCGCGATGATCTGGGCCGGCGCGGTCCTGGTGACAAGGATGCTGCTGACATGAACATGCGCGTCGAAAGCGACAGCATCGGCGAGATCGACGTTTCCGCCGACGCCTATTGGGGCGCGCAGACCGAGCGCAGTCGGCACAATTTCGCGTTCCCGCCGCACGAGCGCATGCCGATGCCCATCGTCCACGCGCTCGCGCGGATCAAGGGCGCGGCGGCGCGCGTCAATCGCAGCCATGGGCTCGATGCGGGGCTGGCCGACGCCATCGCCACAGCAGCCAATGCCGTGGTCGGCGGACAGTATGATGACCAGTTCCCGCTCGCGATCTGGCAGACGGGCAGCGGCACCCAGTCGAACATGAACGCGAACGAGGTGATCGCGGGGATCGCCAACGAAAATCTCGCGGGAACGCGCGGCGGCAAATCGCCGGTTCATCCCAACGACCATGTCAACATGGGCCAGTCGTCGAACGACAGCTTCCCGACCGCGCTGCACGTCGCGGTCGCGGTCGAAACGACGGTGCGGCTGATCCCCGCGCTGATCACGCTGACCGACGCGCTCGCCGCGAAGGTCGAGGCATGGGGCGATATCGTCAAGATCGGGCGCACCCATTTGCAGGACGCGACCCCGCTGACGCTGGGGCAGGAGTTTTCGGGCTATGTCGCGCAGCTGATCGCGTGCCGCGCGCGGATCGAGGGGGCGCTGACACACAATATCTGCAAGCTCGCGCAGGGCGGCACGGCGGTCGGCACGGGGCTCAATGCGCCGGCGGGGTTCGACGAGGCGATGGCCGACGAGCTCGCGAAAAGTACCGGCATCGCCTTTGAACCGGCGCGCAACAAGTTCGAGGCGCTCGCGTCGAACGACGGTCTCGTCTTCTTTTCGGGCGCGCTGAACACCCTCGCCGTCGCGCTGACCAAGATCGCGAACGACATCCGCCTGCTCGGGTCGGGACCCCGCGCAGGGTTCGGCGAAATCGACCTGCCGGCGAACGAACCCGGCAGCTCGATCATGCCGGGCAAGGTCAATCCGACCCAGTGCGAAATGCTGACGATGGTCGCTGCGCAAGTGATCGGCAACCATCAGGCCGTCACCGTCGGCGGTCTGCAGGGGCATCTGGAACTCAATGTCTTCAAGCCCCTGATCGGATCGAATGTGCTGCGCTCGATCGAACTTCTGAGCATCGGCATGGCGGGTTTCACCGAACATTGCGTCGTCGGGATCGAGCCGAATCGCGCCCGTATCGACGAGCTGATGAACCGCTCGCTGATGCTCGTCACCGCACTCGCGCCCGAAATCGGATACGACAAGGCGGCGAAGATCGCGAAGCACGCGCACGAGACCGGATCGACCTTGCGCGACGCGGCGCTCGATCTCGGCTATGTCGACGGCGCGATGTTCGACCGCGTGGTCGATCCGCGTACGATGCTGGGCCCCGAAAGCTGAATGGGAACCCGAAAGCCTCTCTGCGGATTGATGGGGAAGAAGGAGATACGGGCATGATAGGCAAGATCGTTGGCGGCGTTCTGGGAAGCGCAATCGGACGTGAGAAGGGCAATCATCCCGTCGCCGGGGCCGTCATCGGCGCAGGCGCGCTATTCGCTGCGCGGCGGCTGTTCCCGCAGCGCTATGCGGCGATCGCCGCCTGGGCCGCGGCGGGCTATCTTACCAAGAAATGGGCGGATCGCGCCGAAGCACGGCTGAAGGCCGAAGACGCGCATGTGGTCGACCCGGCGCTCACGGATGCCGGTGTCGTCGACACCTATGCGGGAACTGCGCCCCAAAGCGCGGACACGCCCGATGGTCAAACGATGGGCGACGCGTTGCCGCCGTCAATCCCGGTCGAAGCGAACGTACGCAGCGGCGCGCTGCACTGAGCTTGAGAGGTCTAGGCGCCCGCTTGCCACTCCTTCACCGCCTCGATCGGTGACACAAGCATCAGGACGTTAAGCGTCAGATTGTCGCGGATCGCCCACAGGGTGAACAGTTCGAACACGATCGCGATCGCGACGGTCACCCACCAGCGCATCCGGCTGGCGGCAAGAAACCCCAGGATCATGAAGCCTGTGTCGCTGACCGAATTGAGGATCGAGTCGCCCGAATAGCCGAACGCCATCGTGACTTCGCGATAGCGGTCGATGATGATCGGCGAATTTTCCAGAACCTCCCACGCCCCCTCGATCCCGATCGCGAGCGCCAGCGCGACCCACAGCGGCTGGCGCGGCAGCAGCCAGCGCGACAGGCCGAAGAAGATGAAGCCGTGGATGACATGGCTGAAGCTGTACCAGTCCGAAATCTGCTGGCTGTTCTGGTTCGACTGCACGACGCCATGCCAGAGGCTGACCGTCCCGCACGGGCAGATCGGCGGCCGCCCCATTGCGAACAGGATCGCGGCCAGCAACGCCAACAACGCCGCCACGACCAGCCAACCCTTTCTTGAAATCCCCGCCATCCGTCCTGCCCCTTGACCGCTGCCCCTCATCGGGCGAATAGCGCGCATGACCGAAAGCGTCCATCTGAACCGCCGCGGCGTATTGTTCGTCCTGTCTTCGCCTTCCGGTGCGGGCAAAACAACGATCTCGCGGATGATGCTCGAGGCCGATGGCGAGATTGCGCTATCGATCTCCGCAACCACCCGCCCGCCGCGTCCGGGCGAGAAGGATGGCGTCGATTATCATTTCGTCGATACCGACACCTTCAAGCAGATGGCGGCCAACGGCGAATTCCTTGAATGGGCCCATGTCTTCGGACATCGGTACGGGACACCGCGCGCGCGCGTCGACGAACTGCTCGATGCAGGCAAGGATGTGCTGTTCGATATCGACTGGCAGGGCGCGCAGCAGCTGTATCAGGAAGCCGGACCCGACGTGGTGCGCGTCTTCGTGCTGCCCCCGACGATGGACGAGCTCGAACGGCGCCTGCGCGCGCGCAAGACCGACAGCGACGAGGTCATCGCCGCCCGCATGGCGCGCGCAGCGAACGAGATCAGCCACTGGGACGGCTATGACTATGTGCTGATCAACGACGCGGTCGAGGATTGTTATGGCGAAGTGATGGCGATCCTGCGCGCCGAGCGGCTGAAGCGCCGCCGCCAGATCGGGCTGATCGGCTTCGCGCGCGACCTGATCCGGTCGGTGCCGGACGCCGATACGAAATTATAACGTCGACGTAACAGAGCTGCGTGTCCCCGCGAAGGCCAGGACCCATCTCCGGTCGGCTCGAACTTGCACCGGCAGATGATGGCCCCCCGCCTTCGCGGGGGAAAACTGCATTTTTAAGCCGGCTTCGTCAGCTTCGTTTCCAGCTCGGCGACCATTTCAGCGCGGAGCGGCTTGGCCTGACCGTCGGTGCGGCACACGACGACAGTGTCGCAGCTCGCGATTGCGCGGCCGTTCTGGAACATCGCCTGGACGATTGTCCAGCTTGAGGTGCCGATGCGGCCAATGCCGCTGGTGATCGTCACCGGGTCGGGGAAATTGCCTTCGCCCAGATAGTTGATCTCGACCATCGCGACCATCGTGCGTTCGTTCGCCGGCCGTTCGGTCAGCGGCCGTACCTCGCGGTTGAGCAAGACGCGGCCGCTTTCGAACAGGGCGGCAAAGGCCACATTGTTGAGGTGGCCGTTGATATCCATGTCCTGAAACCGCGTCTGCAACTCGATGTGCGCGGGGTAGCTGGCGGCGTCGAGCCGCCAGCTTTCCGGTTTCGGCATATCAGCGCGGGCCCATGCGGATACCGCCGTCGAGGCGAACGTCCTCGCCGTTGAAATAGCCATTCTCGATCATCGTGAGCGCAAGGCCGGCATATTCGGCGGGGTTGCCGAGGCGCTTCGGGTTGAGCACCGAGGCACCCAGCGCGTCGCGGACATTCTGCGGCGCGCCGGCGAGCAGCGGGGTGTCGAAGATGCCCGGCAGGATCGTGTTGACGCGAATGCTCTCGCTCGCCAGGTCGCGCGCGATCGGGATCGTCATGCCGACGACGCCGCCCTTCGATGCTGAATAGGCCGCCTGGCCGATCTGGCCATCCTCGGCGGCGACCGATGCGGTGTTGACGATCGCACCGCGCTCGCCGTCTTCCATCGGATCGAGCGTCATCATGCCTGCCGCCGACTTTGCGATGCAGCGGAACGTGCCGACGAGGTTGATCTGGATGATCCAGTTGAAGGCATCGAGCGGGAAATGCTTGATGCTGCCGTCTTCCTTCGAACGGCTCGCGGTCTTGATCGCATTGCCGGTGCCCGCGCAATTGACGAGGATGCGCTCCTGCCCGATCGCGTCGCGCGACTTGGCGAAAGCGGCGTCGACCGACGCGTCGTCTGTGACATTGCATTCGCAGAAAACGCCGCCGAGTTCGGCTGCAAGCGCTGTGCCCTTTTCTTCCTGCAGGTCGAAGATCGCGACCTTTACGCCCTTGGCCGCCAGCGCGCGCGCGGTCGCGGCGCCAAGGCCCGAGGCGCCGCCGGTGACAACGGCGGATACGGTGGAATCGAGTTTCATATTTATCTCCGTTTCAGCCCTCTCCGTCAGGGGAGGGTTTGGGTGGGGCATGTTGGGAGGATACACATACAGGCCCTCCCCCGACCCCTCCCGCAAGCGGGAGGGGCGATTCTTTTCAAAGCCGCTCGATGATCGTGACGTTGGCCTGGCCGCCGCCTTCGCACATCGTCTGCAGCCCATATTTGCCGCCGGTTGCGTCGAGCACGCCGAGCAGGGTCGACATCAGCTTGGTGCCGCTGGCGCCCAGCGGATGGCCGAGCGCGATCGCGCCGCCATGCTG
This sequence comes from Sphingopyxis sp., assembly GCF_965227415.1. Classification (GTDB taxonomy): domain Bacteria; phylum Pseudomonadota; class Alphaproteobacteria; order Sphingomonadales; family Sphingomonadaceae; genus Sphingopyxis. The sequence continues at coordinate 2,133,906 of NZ_OZ245749.1, forward strand.
GTTGAGCTTCGCATGATCGGCGCCGAGATATTTGAGCCAGGCGAGCGGCACGGGCGCAAAAGCCTCGTTGACCTCATAGGCGTCGATATCGCCGATCGTCATGCCCGCCTTTTTGAGCGCGCGTTCGGTGGCGAACAAAGGTTCTTCGAGCATGATGATCGGGTCGCCCGCAGTCACCGAGATATGGTGGATGCGCGCGCGCGGGGTCAGGCCATGGTCTTTCAGCGCCTGTTCGGACACCACGAGTGCGGCCGAGGCGCCGTCGCAGATCTGCGAGCTGGTCGCGGCGGTGATCGAGCCGCCTTCCTGAAGGATCTTGACCCCGGCAATGCCGTCTAGCGTCGCGTCGAAGCGGATACCTTCGTCGACCAGGTGCATCTGGCGACCTTCGGGCGTGTCGATCTCGACGCCCACGATCTCGCGCTTGAAATGGCCCGCCTCGGTCGCGGCCTTGCCGCGGCGATGGCTTTCGAGCGCATAGGCGTCGAGGTCGGCCTTGGTCAGGCCGTGCTTCTTGACGATCATTTCGGCGCCCATGAACTGGCTGAACATGATGCCGGGATATTTTTCCTCGAGCCGCTCCGACTTATAATGCCCGAGCCCTTCCTTCATGAAGAGCGTCGCGACGCTGCCCATGGGGACGCGCGTCATGCTTTCGATGCCGCTCGCGAGGACGATGTCTTGCGTCCCCGACATCACCGCCTGCGCCGCGAACTGAATCGCCTGCTGCGACGATCCACACTGGCGATCGATGGTCACTGCGGGAATCGAGTCGGGCAGTTTCGAGGCGAGCACCGCGTTGCGGCCGACGTCCATCGTCTGCTGCCCGCCCTGCGACACACAGCCGGTGATGACGTCGTCGATAGCCTTCGTATCGAAATCGTTGCGGTCGGCGATCGCATCGAACACCGCAGCGCCCAGATCGACGGGGTGAACGCCGGCAAGCCGGCCGCCGCGCTTGCCGCCAGCGGTGCGGACGGCGTCGACGATATAAGCAGTAGCCATGGGGATAGTCCTTTCAAATCCAATTCCCCTCTCCCTTTGAGGGAGAGGGTTGCGGAGACTCGGCGGCTCGTCCGCCTAGTCGAAGCTGGGTGAGGGGGTGCAACGTCGCATGATGCAGCGAAGGTAAGCCTCCCTCACAAGACTTGCTAGGCGGCAAGCCGCCAAGCCAAGTCTTTCTCTCCCTTGAAGGGAGAGAAAATTCGTCAGAGCTTCCGCCCGATCAGTTCCTTCATGATTTCGTTCGTGCCGCCAAAGATGCGCGTCACGCGCGCCGCGCGCCAGGCGCGGGCGATCGGATATTCGTTCATATAGCCTGCGCCGCCGTGGAGCTGGAGGCATTTGTCCATGATCTCCCACTGAAGCTCGGTGTGCCACAGCTTCGCCGCGGCGCCCTCTTCGGGGGTCAGTTCCTTCTTAAAGTGACGCGCCAGCGCCCAGTCGAGGTGCGCCCACCCGACCTGCAGCTTGGTCTTCAAATCGGCAAGCACGAAGCGCGTGTTCTGGAAATCGAGGATCGGCTTGCCGAATGCCTTGCGGTCGCGGGTAAACTCGACCGTGTCGTCGAAGGCACGCTGCGCCGACGCCTGCGCCGATACCGCGATCGACAGCCGCTCCTGCGGCAACTCGCTCATCAGATAGATGAAGCCCTTGCCCTCTTCGCCAAGGCAGTTGGTGATCGGCACGCGCACGTCGTTGAAGAACATCTCCGACGTATCGGCCTCGTCCTGCCCGATCTTGTCGAGATTGCGGCCGCGCTGATACCCTTCGCGATCGGCCTCGACCAGGACGATCGACACGCCCTTCCACGCCGGCTGGATATCGGTATCGGTCTTGACGCAAACCAGGATCAGGTCGGCGTTCTGGCCGTTGGTGATATAGGTTTTCGACCCGTTGATGACATAGTGGTTGCCATCCTTTTTCGCGGTCGTGCGCATCCCCTGAAGGTCGGAGCCGGTGCCCGGCTCGGTCATCGCGATCGCCGTGATCACTTCGCCCGCAACCATCTTGGGCAGCCAGTGCTTCTTCTGCTCTTCGCTGCCATATTTGACGATATAGCTGGTGACGATGTCCGACTGGAGCGAGAAGCCGGTGGTCACGCGGCCGTGATAGGCGCTTTCCTCATCGACGATCGCGTTATAGCCGAAATCGAGGCCGAGCCCGCCATATTCCTCGGGCACCGTCGGACACAGCATGCCGAGCTCGCCCGCTTTCGGCCAGATCGATTTGGGAACGATGCCGTCGTCGGCCCATTGCGCCGCATTCGGAGCGACTTCCTTTTCCAGGAACTGGCGCACCGTCGCGCGGAACGCCTCATGATCGTCGGTGTAAGCGGTGCGCGAGAGGTTATCGAGCGACATGGTCTTCTTCTCCCTTGGGGCAGCCGAACGCGAGCGGGGAGTCGGCCGCATTTTCGAACGCCAACAGACCTTACGTTTACGTGCACGTCAAGTGGAAAGACGCTACGGCCAGAACTCTTGGCTCGTTGCTCCATCATTCCTCGTCACCCCGAACTTGATCCGGGATCCATTGCGGCGCTGCCGGCTGGCAGTGCGCGAACCCCGTGGACCCCGGATCAAGTCCGGGGTGACGAAACAACCAGAGCGAATAGGTTTGCAGCGGCTGGGCAGCGCCGGCGGGGCGCGCTAGCATCGCGCCATGGCAGACCTTCTTCTCGACGCCGGCGCACTGCTCGGCGAATCGCCGCGCTGGCACGCCGCCGAGGCGCGCCTTTATTGGGTCGATATCGACGCGCATCGCATTCACCGGACCGACCCCGAAACCGGCGCGACCGAGACGATGCAGCTGGCGGGGCCCGTCGGTTGCGTTGCGCCGCGCGCCAGCGGCGGCCTGGTCGTGGGGCTGAAGGATGGTTGTGCGCTGATCGACGCTTGGGGCGAGGCGCCGCGCGCGTTCGGCGCCGCTTTGCTGGCGGGCATCCCCGAGCAACGATTCAACGACGGCTGCGTCGATGCCGCCGGCCGTTTCTGGGTCGGCAGCGTGACGACCGACAAGGCGAACCCTGGCGCGATGCTGTTTCGCCTCGACCCCGATGGATCGCTGACCCCGATGATCGGTGGCCTGCTGACGAGCAACGGCGCGGCGTTCAGCCCCGACGGGCGGACCTTTTATCACGCCGACACACCGACGCATGCGCTGCGCGCCTATGACGTCGACCCCGCAAGCGGCGCGCTGGGCCAGGATCGGCTGTTCCATCAGTTCGATCGCGGCACCGGCCGTCCCGACGGCGGGACGGTCGATGCCGAGGGCTGCTATTGGTCGGCGCTGTGGGACGGCTGGCGCGTCGTGCGCTTGTCGCCCGCGGGCGAATTGTTACAGACCGTCGCGCTTCCCGTTCAGCGTCCGTCGATGATCGCGATCGGCGGCGCCGACATGAAGACCGCTTTCGTCACCAGCGCGGGCAAGAATTTGACCGACGAGGAGCGCAAGGACCAACCCCATGCCGGCGGCCTGTTCACCTTCCGCGTCGATGTGCCGGGGGTGGTTCAGCCGGGCTTTGCGGGATAACAGCCGCCTTGCGCGCTTTCGCCATCTCGGGTTAAGGCTCCGGCCAACATGGTTTCGATCGAAACCAGATTCTCCGGGGAGATTTGAAGATGTCGCGCCGCGCGCAGCCGTTTGTCCGTTTGTCGATACTGCTTGCATCGACTGCCATGCTGATGGGTTATAGTGCCATGACCATCGCCGCCGAAACCGCCGCCCCCCAGCCCGCCCCCGCCACCGTGCCCGCGGGCGAGAATCCGATGCTCGCGCCGTGGACCGGCCCCTATGAAGGGGTGCCGCCGTGGGACAAGCTCGATCCCGAACTCTTCCCCGACGCCTTCACCAAGGGCATGGCAGGCGTGAAGGCCGAAGTGCAGGCGGTCATTGACGACCCCGCCGCGCCGACGTTCGAGAACACCCATGTTCCGATGATGCTCGCGGGCGAGGCGATGGACCGCGTCTTCGCCTTGTGGGGCGTGCAGACGTCGAACAAGTCGAACGACCGCGTCGAGGATATCGACGCCGAATGGAGCCCCAAGCTGACCACCTTCTATACCGAGCTGTTCCTGCAGCCGAAGCTCTTCGCGCGTTACAAGGCGGTGTACGACAAGCGCAACGCCAGCGGCCTCAATGCGCAGCAGATCCGCATTGTCGAGCGCAGCTATGAAGAGATGGTGCGCGACGGCGCGAACCTGTCGCCGGCCAACAAGACTAAGCTGGTCGGCCTGAATTCAAAGCTCGAGAGCCTATTCTCGACCTTTTCGTCGAAGCTGCTGGGCGATGAAAAACTCTATACCTTCGTGATCAACCAGGCCGAACTCGACGGGCTTCCGGCGGGCTTTGTCGCGTCGCTCGCCGATGCGGCAGAGGCGCAGGGCAAGACGGGCCAGTGGGCGATCAAGAATACGCGCTCCTCGGCACAGCCGGTGCTGCAAAATGCCACCAACCGCGCGCTGCGCGAAAAGGTCTGGCGCGCCTTCGTCAATCGCGGCGACAATGGCGACGCGAACGACACCAATGCGACGATCGCGGACATATTGAAGCTGCGCCAGGAACGTGCGGCGCTGCTCGGATTCCCGACGCACGCCAACTATCGGATGGCCGACACGATGGCCAAGACGCCCGCCAACGCAATGGCGCTGATGATGAAGGTCTGGCCCGCCGCGGTCGCGCGAGCAAAGGAAGAAGTCGCCGACATGCAGGCGATCGCCGATACCGAGGCAAAGGCCGGCAAGGGACCGAAGATCGTCATCGAGCCGTGGGATTATCGCTATTATTCCGAAAAGGTCCGCAAGGCGAAATACGACCTCGATGAAAGCGAAGTGAAGCCGTATCTCCAGCTCGACAAGCTGCGCGATGCGATGTTCTGGTCGGCGGGTCAGCTTTACGATCTTGGTTTCCGTGAAAACACGGGCACGATCCCGGTCTTCGATCCGAAAGTGAAGACGTTCGAGGTCTATAACCTCAAGACGAACGCCAATGTCGGCGTCCTTTATCTCGACAACTTCGCGCGCGACGGAAAACGTTCGGGCGCGTGGATGACGACCTATCGCAGCGAGCAGGGCCTGGGCGGCGAGCGCAATGTACTGGCGTCGAACAATAATAATTTCACGCCGGGCGCGAAAGGCGAGCCGACGCTCGTCAGCCTCGACGATGCGCAAACGCTGTTCCACGAATTCGGCCACGGCATCCATTATCTGCTGCAGCACGTCTATTATCCGGCGCTCGCCGGTGTCCCGCGCGACTTCGTCGAATATCCGAGCCAGGTGAACGAGAATTGGCTGATGACGCCGGCCGTGCTGTCGAAGTTCGCCACGCACTACAAGACCGGCGAACCGATGCCGCAGGCGCTGGTCGACAAGATTCTGGCGTCGAACAAGTTCAACCAGGGTTTCGAGACGGTCGAATATCTGTCGAGCGCGATCGTGGACATGAAGCTTCACGACCGCAAGGTGCCGGTGACCGACGTCGACAAGTTCGAGCGCGAGACGCTAGCCGAAATGGGCATGCCGAAGGAGATCGTCATGCGCCACCGCCTGCCGCAGTTCGGCCATCTGTTCAGCGGCGATGCCTATTCGGCCGGCTATTACAGCTACCTCTGGTCGGAAACGATGGATGCCGACACCTGGGCAGCCTTCACCGAAGCCGGCGGCCCGTGGGACCGCAGCGTCGCCGACAAGTTCCGCACCATCCTGTTGATGACCGGCAACGAGACCGACCGCGCCGAAGCCTATCGCGCTTTCCGCGGCCGCGATCCCGACGTGAAGGCACTGCTGCGCAAGCGCGGCTTTCCTACGGAATAGGGCTATCGAGACCGGAGAAGCAAAGGGGGCGATTTCGCCCCCTTTGTTTTGGGCTCGGCGATGGCGGGGGGACGAAACACATGGTCTATCGAATTGTCATCCTGAACTTGTTTCAGGGTCCATGGTCTGCCGTTTCCTTTCGCGCAGCAACAAATTCGCGCGCCGGCCGTGGATCCTGAAACAAGTTCAGGATGATGAGATTGGGAGGAAAGCTCACCACTCTGAAGCCGCTATCACAATCCGATTGACTGCCGCTCAATTCGATATAAATACGATATCATGTTTATATCGAATGATTCGGAGGGATATATGGTCGATAATGGGGCACCGGCGCTGAACCGCAGTCGCGAGACGCGGGCGTTGACGCAAAGCGGTTATCTGATGCTGCTGATCTGGGTGGCGCTGCTGGGCGTCGCAGCCTGGGCAGTAATCAGCAATATCAACGGAACCGAGGTCGCCTGGAAATGGGGTGTGGTGGTCGCAAGCGCGATCGCGGGCGCGATCATTCTCTGTGGTTTCTACCTCATCAACCCGAACGAAGCCGCGGCGATCCAGCTGTTCGGCGCGTACAAGGGCACCGACCGCGAGGAAGGATTGCGGTGGGTTCTGCCCTGGCTGACGCGCAAGAAGATCGCGGTACGCGCGAACAACGTGATTTCGGACAAGATCAAGGTCAACGATCTGCGCGGCAACCCGATCGAGATGGCGGCGCAGGTCGTGTGGCGCGTTACCGACACCGCGCAGGCGCTGTTCGACGTCGACGATTACAAGGAATTCGTCATGGCGCAGATCGAGGCCGCGGTGCGTTCGATCGGCTCACGCTATCCCTATGACGATATCGAGCATCAGGAAGTGACGCTGCGCGGCAATCATGACGAGGTCGGGGTCGAGCTGCGCAAGGCTCTGATCGAACGACTGAGCGTCGCGGGCATCACCGTCGACGAATGCGGCCTCACGCACTTGGCCTATGCGCAGGAAATCGCCGGTGCAATGCTCCGCCGCCAGCAGGCCGAAGCCGTCATCTCGGCACGCAAGAAGCTGGTCGAGGGCGCCGTGACGATGGTCGAGATGGCGCTCAACCTGCTCTCCGAAAAGGGCGTCGTCGAACTCGATGACGAGCGCAAGGCCGCGATGGTATCGAACCTGATGGTCGTGCTGTGCGGCGAACGCGACACCCAGCCCGTGGTCAACGCCGGCTCGCTCTACTGAGCCCGATCGATGCCGACGCCTGCCAAGAAAGCCTTTGCCCTCCGTCTCGATCCGGCGCTCTATGCCGCGATCGAGCGGCTGGCCGCGGCCGAATTGCGCAGCGCCAATGCAGAGATCGAGATCTTGCTGCGCGAGGCGATGGGCCGGCGCGGCGTGAGCGTCAAACAATCGGCCGCCCCCAAACGCGGGCGGCCGCCCAAGCAGGAATAAGGCTGAGATGTTGCATCTGTTGCTCGATGACCGCCCCTGGTTTCGCGCGAAAAGCCGTGGCTATGGCACCGGCCTGCCGATCGCGTGGCAGGGATGGGTCATGATGATGATGCATATCGGGCTGATCACTGGAATTGCCGTGCTGCTACGCGACTGGCCCATGATGATGCCGATCGCGATCGTGCTCGCAGGCCTTGCCCCGATGCCGCTTTATCGTGCCAAAACGGAAGGTGGCTGGCGCTGGCGCTGAACAGCACGACGATTATTTGTGGACAGCAGCCGATAGCGCCCCTGCGCCGCTTGCCCCACCAGTGGTAGATGGTTAAGGCCGGTCCCATGACCGCCGACACGCCACCCGTCCGCATCGCTCCCTCGATCCTCAGCGCCGACTTCGCACGCCTGGGTGAGGAAGTGCGCGCGATCGAAGCGGCGGGCGCCGACTGGGTTCATATCGATGTGATGGACGGCCATTTCGTGCCGAATCTGACGATCGGCCCGATGGTCGTGAAAGCGCTGCGCCCGCATTCGACCTTGCCCTTCGACGTCCATCTGATGATCAGCCCGGTCGATCATTTCCTCGACGCCTTCGCTGCCGCGGGCGCCGACATCATCACCGTCCATCCCGAGGCCGGGTCGCACATCCACCGCAGCGTCCAGCACATCAAATCGCTCGGGAAACAGGCGGGCGTCTCGCTCAATCCCGCGACCCCGGCGAAGATGCTCGACTATCTGATCGATGACATCGACCTGGTGCTGATCATGAGCGTCAATCCCGGTTTCGGCGGCCAGAGCTTCATTTCAAGCCAGCTTCGGAAGATCGAGGCGGTGCGCAAGATGATCGACAAATCGGGCCGCGACATCCGGCTGGAAGTCGACGGAGGGATCGACGCGGGCACCGCACCGCTCGCGATCGCGGCCGGCGCCGATGTTCTAGTCGCCGGGACCGCGACGTTCAAGGGCGGTGCGCAGGCTTACGCTGACAATATCCGGCGCCTGCGCGGCGCCTGATCGATGGAGGGGAGGCCGCCCATCGCTACCTCTGCCGGTCTGAATCCCGATCCGGGCGACGACGCCTCGCCGATCGACGACAGCATCGAACCGGGCAAGCGGCTGATCCGCCTGCCCGCGGACAAGGGCTTGTCGCTTGGCGACCGCGTCGGCAACTATATCACCCGCCTGACCTGGCGCACGCCGCTCCACGCTCTCCGCTTGAAGGGCCGCTTTCCGCTCAAGCTGCTCGGCGTGCCAACCGACCCTGTGCCGGGCGACATGCGTGCGGGCACAGCCATTCGCGCTGGCCATTTCCTCCATCGCGGATTGAAGCTCTCGCTCGGCGATCTGGATTTCGCCACGCTCGACGTCGCTCCGACCTTCGCCGACTATCTGCACAGCTTCGCGTGGCTGCGCGACCTCGCGGCGACCGGCACGCGCGCCGACAGCGCCCCGATCGCCGAAGCCGTCGTGCGGCATTGGCTTGGCGTCCATGGCGAAGCGGTCAGCGAGCCGGCCTGGAAGGCCGACAACAGCGCCTGGCGCATCCTGTTCTGGGCCGCGCACGCACCGTTGATCCTGTCGTCGAGCGACCTGGTCTATCGATCGGCCGTGCTCAATCATCTCGCGCGCGCCGCGCGCCACCTCGACCGGGTTGCCGACAAGACGCGCCCCGGCACCGGGCAACTCGTCGCGTGGATCGGCATCGTCGCCGCATCGCTGCTGATGCCCGGCGGCGAACCGCGGCAGGTGTTCGGCGAAGCGGGCCTGCGCAAGGTCATCGAGACAAGCTTCTATGCCGATGGTGGCAATATCGCGCGTTCGCCGCAGGCACAGCTCGACGCGATCATGGCGCTGTCGATGCTTGCGCGCATCTATGACATGCGCCGCATCGAAGTGCCGCCCTTCCTGCAGGAGGTCCTCGCGCGCACCGTTCCCGCATTGCTCGGCCTGGTCCACAGCGACGGCGGCATGGGCAACTGGCAGGGTAGCGGCGCGACGTCGGCCTCGCATATCCAGGCCGTCGTCGCGGCGAGCGGGGTGCGCACCCGCCCGCTCAAGCAAGCGCGCGACTGGGGGTATCAGCGGCTCGTCGCGAACAAGGTCGTCCTGCTTGCCGATGCCGCGCCGCCGCCGATCGCGCGCGTGACCGAAGCGGGTTGCGCCTCGACGCTGGCGTTCGAACTATCCGATGGCGACGAGCGCATCGTCGTCAATTGCGGCGGCGCGGCGCTGACCGGCGCGACGATCCCCGCCGACCTTGCGCGCGGCCTGCGCACCACCGCCGCTCATTCGACGCTGACGATCGGCGATACCAATTCGACCGCGATCCTCGCGAGCGGCGTCCTGGGTCGCGGCGTGACCGAAGTCGAGCTCGACCGGCACGAAACGCCGCAGGGCAGCCGCGTCGAGATGAGCCACGACGGCTATGCGCGCCGCCACGGCCTGATCCACCGCCGCCTGTTGATCCTCGCACCGAACGGCCGCGAGCTGCGCGGCGAGGATCAACTGCTTCCCGCCCCGCGCAGCCGCCGCAAGGGCGACAAGAAGTTCACCCTGCGTTTCCACCTTGGCCGCAGCATGTCGGCGAGCCTGACCGCCGACAAGCTGGGCGCGCTGCTGCGCATTTCGGGCGGCACGCTGTGGCAGTTCCGCACGTCCGAAGGGGTGCTGGAAATCGAGGAAAGCCTGTGGGTCGACGGCGAGGGCCGCCCGTACCCGACCGAGCAGCTCGTCGTCACCGGAACCGCGCCTGCGGGCGGGGCTAGCATCGGCTGGATCTTCAAGCATATCGGCTGAAACCACCCCTCCCGCTTGCCGAGAGGGGTGGAGTTATCCCAGCCGAGCGGGCCGTCAAAAATTGACGCGGATGCCGCCCGTAAAACGCCGACCGAACCGTTCCCATTCGATTGTCTGACCGCTGGCGCTCGGCGTCGGCGTGCCGGTCGCGGTGAGGAGATTGCCGGGGTCGGAGAAACGGCGTCCCGGGTGATTGAGCAGGTTCGAGGCGTCGAAGTAAATTTCGAGATTGCTGTTCACCGCATAGCGCGCCGAAAAATCCAACTCGTCGTCCGAGGCCCAATAGGTATCGCCCGCATCAGCCAGCGTGTCGGAGATCGTGTCCAGCCACTTGCTGCGGTTCTGATATTGCACGCGGAGCGACAGCCCATATTTTTCATAATAGGCCCCCAGATTGTAAACGAAGTCCGATGTGCCGGGCAGGCGGACCTTTCGCGAGGGTATGCCGCTGACGGCGGGCTTTGTAATCCGGCTGTTGTTCAATGTCAGATTGGCCGAGATGCCAAAGCCGCCCATGAAATCGGGCAGGCCCAGGTCGTCCGTCCACGGTTCCAGCTGAAGCTGCGCGGCGGTTTCCAGACCATAGATGCGGCCATCGCCACCGTTGGTAATGCCGGAAAACACATAGGCCGAACGGTCGATGCCATTGCTGTTGAGCGCGTTCGAGTTGAACGTCGAAGATTGCGTGTACAGCACATCCTTGATCTTCTTGTAGAACAGACCCGCCATCAAATAGCCCTGCGGCTGAACATACCATTCGAAATAGGCATCGAGGCCATAAGCGCGTTCGGGCCGCACCGAAGGGTTTCCGCCCGAAATCGTCTGATTGGTATCGTTGATCACGACATTGGGGCGCATCTGGTCATAATCGGCGCGCGCCGCGCCCGAGTTGAACGACAGGCGCAATTTCTTGCTGTCTTCGACGTCGAAGTTGAAGTGCAGGCTTGGGAAGGCCAGCGTCTGTTCCGACGCTGCCGTGATATTCGTCGCGATGCCGCGGTTCTTGATGTGCTCGACACGCACGCCGCCGATCACGGAGCCCCAGTCATAGCGGAGCGTTCCCATCGCAAAACCGGCATAGATTTGTTCGCGCACATCATAGTTGTTCGCGGTGACCGGAACGAACGGAAACGCCGCCTTCGCGGCGTCCGATGCGCTCCGCATCTTGTCCCGGTCGAAATAGCGGAACGTGTATCCCATCGGGATCTCACCCAGGAATTTCTGATCGAGCGAGAATTGGTTATAGTCGGTGGGTATGCCGATCCCGGCCGCCTGTGCCGCGCTCAGCGCGATCTGGTTTTCGTCCGCAATCTTCGTGCGCTGATCAAATTGAAAGCCGATCTTGAAGGTCGCCTCGCCGCCCAGAAAGTTCGTGTCGTGCGACAGGGCCAGCTTGCCCGTATAGGCCTTGGTGGTATCGACCGCGTCGAGCACCGAAAAACCCGAGAGCGGTTTCGTGAAGCTGTCGACCGCGGTCACGGCATCGCCAGCCTGATAGCGCGTCGGCCCCGAAAGCTGGATCGTGCGGAAAAGCCGGAGAACCGACAAATTGGGATTCGAGAAATCATAGGCCACCGTCGGGCGCAGGTTGCGCGTCGACGGGCTGTCCCATGTGGCCTCGCCTACGACCGAGCGGTCATCCTTTGATACGGTGTAGTTGCCGGCCCACGACAGATTCCACGCGCCATCGCCAAAATCATGGTCGCCCGCCAGCGTGTTGGTGAAAATCGACTGCCGAAAGGCGCGCAGCGTCGAACGCTGGCGAATGTCGATGCCGTATACCGTCCCCTTTTGCGGCGTATTGCCGATGCAGACATCGGCATAGCCGCTGTTCGTGGGGGTGGCGTTGGGCGTTATTGTGCAGGCAGCGCTTGAGGACGATCCATCGCTTTGGCGGTCATCCAGATCGAAGCGGTAGTTGTCGCGCGCCTCGTCATCGGTGAAGATCGTATAGACCGAGTGCAGCGAGATCGTGTTGTCGTCGTCGGGCTTCCAGTCGAGCCGGCCCGAAAGCGACCAGTTCTTACGCGTCAGGCGATAGAGTTTATTCTCCGCCTCATGCGCCCAAAACCGCGATTCCGATCCGGGACGCGAATCCTGCGCGCCCACGCGCTCATAATCCGTCTCGAAATTGTCGGTGATCATGTTGCGTTCGTAATAGCTGCCCGAAACCAGCACGCCGATCTCGCCGCCACCAACCTGGAAACGGTCGGACAGCACGAGCGAGCCTTCATATTCCTTGCGATTGCCGAGTTCCGCCAAACCCATTCCGGCCTTTCCGGCGACGTGGAACCCCGAATAATTGAACGCCGATCGGGTGATGACGTTGACGTTCCCTGCCACTGTCTCACCCGGCATATCGGGCGTGATCGCCTTGGAAACGATGACCTGCGCCGCGATGGCCGACGGAATCGAATCGAAACGCGCGTCGCGGCCTTCGGGGCTGACGACATTGATCCCGTCAAACGACAGGGTGGTCCAGGTCTTTGGCGACCCGCGCAGGTTGATATATCGGGCCTGACCCTGATCGCGCTCGACGCTGATCCCCGGCAGGCGGCTGGTCGCCTGCGCGATGTTCTGATCGGGCAAGCGGCCCACGGAATCGGATGCGATGACCGCAACGAGCGAGTCGGAATTTCGCTGAACTTCCAACGCCGCGGCTTCGGACTCGGCGATCGGGCGGTTTCCGGTCACGACAATGGCTTCGCCATCGTCTGCCGCGGCTTCGCCATCGCCCGCTGCCTCGGCAGTGGTTGCAGCATCCCCTTCCGCGGCGGCGGCCGACGTTGCGGCGAGCGCAGTGGCGAGCGCCAGAACGGCGGCGGAATGCAGGCTGAAAGTCCGAATCATGTGTCATACCCCCTGTTTGTCGTTGCCGGGCGTCTAGGGGGCGCGTGTGACAGTTTGCGACGAGCCGTGTGACGCATCGATGACACTTAAGTGACGGAAATATTGTGGGATTGACGCCGGATCGCTTTGCTGGAACGGGGCGCGACCAACCGCATCTGGCGCTTTCGAAAACAGGGGAAACACGATGGCTGCGATGAAGAACTGGAAGCTGCTGACTTCGCTCGCTTTTGCAGTGGGCGCTTCTGGCTGCGCCGCGCAGCAGACCGCTCCCGCGATCAAGGGCTTGCCGCCGGTCGCGGTGACCGCCGATGGCGAAACCGCCCCGGTCGGCACGACGCAGGCCGACGCAGCCGACGATCCGGCGATCTGGGTCGATCCCGCAAACCCCGATCGCGCGCTGATCATCGCGACCGACAAAAAGGCCGGCGTCCATGTCTATGACCTTGCCGGCAAGAATCTCGCCTTCATTCAGGGCGGCCGCGTCAACAATGTCGATGTGCGCGGCAACATCGTCGTCGCGAGCGACCGCAACGATGGCGTCAACGCGCATCTCGCGGTGTTCCGCCTCGACCCTGCGACGGCACAGCTGACCGCGATCGGCCGCGCGTCAGCAGGGACTGGCGAAGCCTATGGCCTCTGCCTAGCGCGCACCGCGCCGGGCGCGCCGCTCAAGGCCGCGCTGATCATCAAGGACGGCACCGTCCGCGTCGGCACGCTCACCACCGAGGGCGCCGCTCCGACCTTCGCCGTAGAATGGGAGCACAAGATTCCGACCCAGTCCGAAGGCTGCGTCTTCGATGGCGACACCTTGTTCGTCGGCGAAGAGGACGCCGGCATCTGGGAGCTCAAGCAGAACGGCAAGGCCGCGACCGCACGCATGGTCGCCCCCGTCGATAACCAGCGCCTCGTCGCCGATGTCGAGGGCCTCGCAACGATCGATCACAAGGGTCGGCGCTACCTGCTCGCGTCGAGCCAGGGCGACAATGCCTATGCGGTCTTCACATTGCCCGACATGGCGTATGTTGGCCGCTTCGCGGTGGCGGCGGGCACGTTCGGTGCCACGAGCGAGACCGACGGGATCGAGGCGGTCGCCGGCCATTTCGGCGACGCCTATCCCGACGGACTTTTCCTGGCGCAGGACGGCGACAACGCCCCCAACGCCCAGAATTTCAAACTGGTGCGCTGGGATCGCATCGCCGCGGCGCTGGGGCTGTAGGCCAGGCCGAAGCAGGATTGTGCGCCGCTGCGAAGGCGGGGCCCCATCTCCGGTCGGCGCAAGACAGAACCCGCAGAAGATGGGTCCCCGCCTTCGCTGGGACACGGTGTTTTGTGGAGCGACACAGCTTGCGATAGCGGGCTCACCCGCCTAGGGCGGCGGCGTCATCCTATCGCCAGCCGAGGCTCTCCCAAATGACCGACCTGATTCCCGTCCGCCGCGCGCTTTTGTCCGTCAGCGACAAGGCGGGGCTCGCCGACCTTGCCGCCGCGCTCGTCAAACATGGCGTCGAACTGGTCTCGACCGGCGGCACCGCAAAGGCGCTGCGCGAAGCGGGCCACACCGTCCTCGACGTCTCCGACCTCACCGGATTTCCGGAGATGATGGATGGCCGCGTCAAGACGCTGCACCCGACCGTGCACGGCGGCATCCTCGCGGTGCGCGACGATGCGGCACATGTCGCGTCGATGGGAGAGCATGGCATCGGAGCGATCGACCTCGTCGTCGTCAACCTCTACCCGTTCTTGCAGACCGTGATGAGCGGCGCGGACCGCGATACGATCATCGAGAATATTGATATCGGCGGCCCCGCCATGGTGCGTTCGTCGGCGAAGAACCACGCTTTCGTCGGCATCGTCACCGAGCCCGAGGATTATGCGGCGGTCATCGAAGAGCTGGACGCCCATGGCGGCGCGACCACGCTGACCCTGCGCAAGCGCCTTGCCGCGACCGCGTTCGCGCACACGGCGACCTATGACAGCATGATCGCCCAATGGTTTGCCTTCGCCGATCAGGGCAAGATGTTCCCCGAAACGCTTCCGCTGACCGCCAAATTGTCGGCAGAGCTGCGCTATGGCGAGAATCCGCACCAGAAGGCTGCGCTCTATCTGCCCGCCGGACCCACCGGGCGCGGGATCGCGCAGGCCGAACAGGTCCAGGGCAAGGAGCTCAGCTACAACAATATCAACGACGCCGACGCGGCGCTCGAGCTGGTCGCCGAATTCCGCGAAGCGGACCCGACCTGCGTCATCGTGAAGCACGCCAACCCCTGCGGTGTTGCGAGTGCGGCAACGATTGCCGAGGCGTATGACGCTGCGCTAAAATGCGATGACGTCTCGGCCTTCGGCGGCATCATCGCCGTCAACCGCCCGCTCGACGGCGCGACGGCGGAAGCGATCAGCGGTATCTTCACCGAAGTTGTCTGCGCGCCCGACGCCGACCCCGATGCCCGCGCGGTGTTTGCGAAGAAGAAGAACCTGCGCCTGTTGCTGACCGGTGAAATGCCCGATCCGGCGCGCGGCGGACTGATGATGAAGACGATTGCCGGCGGCTGGCTTGCGCAGAGCCGTGACAATGGACGCATCACCCGCGCCGACCTGAAAATCGTCACCGAGCGTGCGCCGACCGAGGAAGAGCTGGCCGACGCGCTGTTCGCGTGGACGATCGCCAAGCATGTGAAGTCGAACGCGATCGTCTATGCCAAGGGCGGATCGACGGCGGGCATCGGCGCCGGGCAGATGAACCGCCGCGACAGCGCGCGCATCGCCGCGGTCAAGGCGCGCGAAGCCGCTGAATCGCACGGCTGGGCGCAGCCGCGCACGGTGGGCAGCGCGGTCGCGAGCGACGCCTTCTTCCCCTTTGCCGACGGTCTGCTCGCAGCGGTCGAGGCCGGCGCGACCTGCGTCATCCAGCCGGGCGGGTCGATCCGCGACGACGAGGTGATCGCGGCGGCGAATGCGGCGGGGCTGGCGATGGTGTTCACCGGGATGCGGCATTTCAGGCACTGACGCCAGGTGATTCCCGGCGAACGCCGGGGCCCATGCGGGCGCCAGGCACCTGGGCCCCGGCTTTCGCCGGGGATCGCGAAGTGGCTGCGATATCTCGACTTCGCTTTACACCAACGGCATAGAAGCGCCGGGGTCACCCTGACCTGCCATCAAGGACCAGCATGACCGAGATCGCCCGCAAACCCTCCTTCATCCAGCGCATGTACAATTGGACGATGGAAAAGTCGGCGCATCCGCACGCCGAATATTGGCTGGCGCTGGTCGCGTTCGTCGAAGCCAGCTTTTTCCCGATCCCGCCGCACCCGATGCTGGGGCTGATGTGCCTCGCCAACCCGAAAAAGGCAGTGCGCTACGCGGTCACCTGTACCCTCGCATCGGTCGCGGGCGGCATGCTCGGCTATTCGATCGGCTATTTCCTCTATGAAAGCGTCGGCCTCTGGCTGCTCGGGGCGCTCGGGCTGACCGACGCCTTTCCGCCCGCCGCCTGCTATTTGCGCGAATTCGGCGCCGAGATCATATTGGTTAAGGGCGCGACGCCGATCCCGTTCAAGCTGCTGACGATCACCGCAGGCTTCATCCACATGAACTTCGGGACCTTCCTGTGGGCCAGCCTTGCCAGCCGAGCCTTTTCCTTCCTGCTCGTCGGCATATTGTTCCGGCTGTTCGGGGCGCCGATCAAGGCGTTCATCGACAAATATCTGGTCTGGGTCGCGGGGGCGTTCATCGTCGCGGTGGTAGCCGGTTTCCTGGCGATCGGGGCGCTGTCGGGCGACGGCAAGACGAAGGAAGCCGACAAATGCAGCGGCGCGACGCTGGAGAGCATCGGGCTGGACCGAGGGTAGCCGGCAATCGCTTCAGAGGCGTGCTCCCCCGCGAAGGCGGGGGTCCATCACCGGACTGTGCTATTTTGCCCGGCGCGAGATGGGTCCCCGCCTTCGCGGGGACACACAGCTTATATAATTATATAGGTGCCAATATTATTCGTTAGCGGCGGTGTGCAGCCAGTCGGCGTGGCGCGGCGCTTTCTTGGTCTGGCTCCACTCCTCGAGCATCAACGGTGCAACGCGCTTCAATTCGGCATATTGCTCGCCGGTGCCGATGTCGCACGCCAGCTCGACGCGGTGGCCGTTAGGGTCGAAGAAATAGATCGATTTGAAGATGCCATGGTGCGTCGGGCCGAGCACGTCGACGCCTTCGCTTTCCAGATGCGCCTTCGCAGCGACGAGCTCGTCGAAGCTGCCAACCTTGAACGCCAGATGCTGGACCCACGCCGGCGTATTCTCGTCGCGGCCCATGACGGGCTGGTTGGGCAGCTCGAAAAAAGCCAGGATGTTGCCGTTCCCTGCGTCGAGGAAGACGTGCATGTACGGGTCATATTCGCCGGTCGACGGGACGTGATCCTCGGCAAAGGCGGTGGTGTAGGTCATGCCGAGCATGCGCTCGTACCAGGTGACCGTTTCCTTCGCGTCCTTGCAGCGATAGGCGGCGTGGTGGACGCCGCCCAATTTGATCGGGCTGGTCATTCGGCTGGTTCCTCGACAGTCAGGGCTCCGCGGCGAATCTGGTCCATTTCCATCGATTTGAACAGCGCCGTGAAGTTGCCCTCGCCGAAGCCCTCGTCCTTCTTGCGCTGGATGAATTCGAAGAAGACCGGACCGACGACTGTCTGACCGAAAATCTGGAGCAGAAGGCGCGGATCGCCTTCGGTGGTCGAGCCGTCGAGCAGGATGCCGCGCGACTGGAGGCCTTCGACCGACTCGCCATGGCCCGGAAGCCGCTCTTCGAGCATCTCGTAATAGGTCGCCGGCGGCGCGGGCGCGAAGGGGTTGCCGAGTGCTTTCAGCCTGTCCCACGCGGCGTAGAGATCGTCGCAGCTGAACGCGATATGCTGAATGCCCTCGCCATTATAGGCGCGCAGATATTCCTCGATCTGACCCTTGCCGCCCGCGCCCTCTTCGTTGAGCGGGATGCGGATCTTGCCGTCGGGGGCGGTCATCGCCTTTGACGTCAGGCCGGTATATTCTCCCTTGATGTCGAAATAGCGGATCTCGCGGAAGCCCGCGATCCGCTCATAAAAGGCCGCCCAATGCGCCATCCGGCCGCCATAGACATTGTGCGTGAGGTGATCGATCAGCTGCATGCCCGCGCCGACGGGATGGCGATCGACACCCTCTTCATAGATGAAGTCGATGTCATAGATGCTGAGGTCGTCGCCGTAACGGTCGATCAGATAGATGATCGAACCGCCGATGCCGCGGATCGCGGGCAGGCGCAGTTCCATCGGGCCGGGGTTGACCTCGACCGGCTCGGCTCCGCGCGCGATCGCCTCGGCATAGGCCTTGGCGGCGTCGCGAACGCGCCAGCCCATTCCGCAAGCCGAAGGGCCATGCTCGGCGGAGAAATAGGCCGCGGGCGATTTCGGCTCGTAATTGGCGATCAGATTGATGCCGCCCTGGCGCCACAGCTGGACGTCCTTCGAGCGGTGATGCGCGATCTGGGCGAAGCCCATCGCCTGAAACACCGGTTCGAGAATCCCCTTATCGGGCGCCGAGAATTCGACGAATTCGAAGCCGTCGAGGCCCAGCGGATTGTCGAACAGATCGGCCATGGTCAGACTCCCATATAGTTTCAATTGAAACTATTATGCGGGATTGCGGCGCTGGAGTCAATGCGGGCGAGCCCACAGCAACCTCGTCATGCCGGACTTGATCCGGCATCCATGACAGCTTCGACGTCCGGACCCCGGATCAAGTCCGGGGTGACGATATTGGAGCGGACGACCTACGCCGCGGCAGTTTCGAAGGCTTCCAGCGCCTCGCTGGCCGTCACCCAGCGCGCCTCGGCGGCTTCCTGCGCCGCGACGATCTTGCCGCGCCGCTGCGATAATTCGCTCATCGTCAGCCCCGCATATTCGTTGCTCGCCCCTTGCGGGTCGAACATCGCGCGGTCGATCGACGACAGAACGACTTCATATTTGGCAAGGTCGGCCTCAGCATCGCTGACATCTTTCCTGATCTTCGCCACGGCTTCGCGCGCTGCGGCGGCAGCCTTGCGGTCTTCCTTCTTGTCGGCCTTCGACACGCGCTCCTTCGCAGGACCCTTGCCGAGGATCATGTCGACATAATCGTCCATGCTGCCCGCATATTCGCGCGCGGTTCCATCATCGACGAGCACGAGCCGGTCGGCGGTGAGTTCGAGCATGTGCCGATCGTGGCTGACGAGCACCACCGCGCCCTCGAACCCGTTGAGCGCCTGAACCAGCGCTTCGCGCGCATCGACGTCCAAGTGGTTGGTTGGTTCATCGAGGATGAGCAAATGGGGCGCATCGCGGGTGATCAGCGCGAGCGCGAGCCGCGCGCGCTCGCCGCCCGACAGCTTCGCGACCTGAGTGGTCGCCTTGTTGCCCGAAAAGCCGAAACGGCCGAGTTGCGCGCGGATCGCGGCCTGCGTCTTGCCCTCCATCACGCGCGTCATATGCGCGAGCGGGGTGTCGCTGCCGTCGAGTTCCTCGACCTGATATTGGGTGAAATAGCCGACGCGCATCTTGCCCGACGCCGCCATCGCACCAGCCATCGGCGCCAGCTGCGCCGCCAGCAGGCGGGCAAGCGTCGTCTTGCCATTGCCGTTGCGGCCAAGCAGGGCAATCCGATCGTCCGGATCGATGCGCAGATTCAAGCGCTGCAGCACCGGCCGGTCGGCGTAGCCGACGCTGGCCAGATCGAGCGTGATCAGCGGCGGCTTCAATTCGTCGGGGCTCGGGAAATCGAACGCCAGCGTCTGGTCCTCGGCCAGCGCCGCGATCGGCTGCATCTTGGCGAGCAGCTTCGCGCGCGACTGCGCCTGCTTCGCGGTAGACGCGCGCGCGCTGTTGCGCGCAACATAGTCCTGCAGCTTTGCACGCTGGGCATCCTGGGCCGCCTTGGCCGCCGCAAGCTGCGCGACGCGTTCGGCGCGCTGGCGCTCGAACGCATCATAGCCACCAGCGTAGAGCAGGACCTTTCCCCCTTCCAGATGCAGGATATTGTCGACGACATTGTTCAGCAGGTCGCGCTCGTGGCTGATGACGACGAGCTGGCCCGGATAGGCGCGCAGGAAATTTTCGAGCCACAAGGTCGCTTCGAGATCGAGGTGGTTCGAGGGTTCGTCGAGCAGCAAAAGGTCAGGATTCGAAAAGAGCAACGCCGCGAGCGCGACGCGCATCTTCCACCCGCCGGAGAAGCTGTCGAGCGGCTGCCCCTGCATATCCTCGTCGAAACCAAGGCCGATCAGGATGCGCGCGGCGCGCGCGGGCGCGGTATAGGCGTCGATCGCGATCAGCCGTTCGTGGATGTCGCCGAGCTTGTCGGGGTCCTGCTCGCTTTCCGATGCCGCGAGCAATTCGGCTCGTTCGGTGTCGGCGGCAACCACGGTGTCGAACGGCGTCGCGGTTCCGCTCGGCGCTTCCTGCGCGATATAGCCAACGCGCGTCTTGCGCGGCATGTCGATGCTGCCTTCGTCGGCTTCGAGTTGGCCGATCATCACTTTCATCAGCGTCGATTTGCCCGCGCCGTTGCGCCCGATCAGCCCGACGCGGCTTTTCGCCGGCAGGCTTGCGGTGGCGCGTTCGAGGATGGCGCGCCCGCCTAGGCGTACAGTGATTCCGTTGATTGTCAGCATTGGCGCGCGCCTAGCATGTTCGGCGCGCCAGCCCAAGCCCGGGCTGGCATTCCGGCCGCGGCTGCGGCAAACGAGCGCTATGGCTGACCTTGCTCCCTTTCATATCGCCTTTCCAGTCGACGATCTGGACGCCGCGCGCCACTTCTATGGCACCATCCTCGGCTGTCCCGAGGGGCGCTGCGATGCGGACTGGATCGACTTCAACCTCTATGGTCATCAGATCGTCGCGCACCGCGTTGTGGCTTCGAAGCCGACGGCGGGGCATAATCCGGTCGACGGCCATGACGTGCCGGTTCCGCATTTCGGGGTCGTCCTGCCGCCCGTGCAGTGGCAGGCGCTCGCCGAGCGGCTGACCGCGCATGGCATCGCCTTTCTGATCGAGCCGCACACGCGCTTTCCTGGTCAACCGGGCGAGCAGTCGACGATGTTCTTTCGGGATCCGGCGGGCAATGCGCTCGAGTTCAAGGCCTTTGCCGACCCAAGCCGACTGTTCGCCAAAGAGGCCTAGTGACCGCCGCCCATCGAAATCTGCTTCGGACGCGGCGCCAGCCAGACCGCGCCAGCTGCGATCACGAAGATGACCCCCGACGCGAGGAAGAGGTGAAGGACGCCGAGCGTCGCCGCCTGCGCCTCGACAAGCCGGTCGAGCACCGCGCGCGCCTGTTCGAGCGTCAGCCCGACACCCTGTAGCGAGGACAGCGTCGCTTCGGGATTGTTGAGCGAGGACACGAGTTCGGATCGCGACGTGCGGCTTGCGTCGTCCCATGCGGTCGTCGCGATCGCCGTGCCGATCGCACCGCACAAGGTGCGCAGGAAGCTCATCAACCCCGCCGCCGATGTCTGCAAGTGCGCCGGCACCGAACTCAGCGCGAGCGCCGTGAGCCCGACGAAGAAGAAGGGCATGCCCATCCCCTGCAACACGTGCGGCAAGGCGAGCGTCCAATAGCCGACGTCGGCGTTCCAGCTCGCGCGCAGGATCGACATCAGCGCCATCCAGAGAATCCCCGCGCTGATCGAAATGCGGATGTCGAACTTGCCGATCAGCCCTGCGGCGACGGGCGAAAGCAGCACCGCGAAGACGCCGATCCACGCAACGACAAAGCCCGTCTCGGTCGCGGTGTAGCCGACCACTTGTTGCAACCACAGCGGTGTGAGCACGACCTGCGCGAAGAAGGCGCCAAAGCCGAGCGAAATCGCCATCGTCGCGAAACTGAAGCCGCGGAAGCGGAAGACGCGCAGGTTAACGACCGGATTGGCATCGGTCAGTTCCCAGATCACGAACGCCGCGAAGCTGACCGCGGCGATAATGGCAAGGCCGACGATCCAGGTCGATCCGAACCAGTCATGCTCGCGCCCGGTGTCGAGCATCACCTGGAAAGCGCCAACCGAAAGAACCAGAAGGACCAGCCCCACGGTATCGATCCGCACCTTCGCGCGCTTGGTTTCGAACGGCGACAACAAAGTGAACACGCCGAACGCGCAGATCGCGACGATGGGCAGGTTGATGAAAAAGATCCACGGCCAGGTCCAGTTGTCGCTGATCGTCCCGCCAAGGATCGGCCCGAGGATCGGCGCCGTCGTCGTCGTCATCGCCCAGATCGCGAGACCGATACCCGCCCTTTCCTTGGGAAATATCCGCAGCAGCAAGATCTGCGACAGCGGCATCAGGGGACCACCCGACAAACCCTGCAACACGCGAAAGAGGATCAGCGCGTCGAGCGTGCGCGACACGCCGCACAGGAACGAGAATATCCCGAAACCGATGATCGAGAAGATGAACCAGCGCACCGTTCCAAAGCGCGCCGCGAGCCATCCGGTAAGCGGCACGCTGATCGCGTCGGCGACCGCATAGCTGGTGATCACCCACGTTCCCTGCGTCGGCGAAACGGCAAGCCCGCCCGCGATATGCGGCACCGACACATTGGCGATCGTCGTGTCGAGCACGACGACGAAGTTCGCCAGCGCAAGCGCAAAGGCCGCGACGATCAACCGCGCGCCGGTCAGCGGCTGCGGCTCGGCAGGGATGGTGGATGCAGAGGCGGCAGCGCTGGGCATGGTTCCGCTCAGTTGCCGCGCGTGTCGATCGTCGCTTCCATCGACAGGCCGACGCGGAGCGGATGGTTCTTCAGGTCCCTGGAGTCGATCGAGATCCGCACCGGCAGGCGCTGAACGACCTTGACCCAATTGCCCGTCGCATTCTGTGCCGGGATGAGCGAAAAGGCGGCGCCGGTGCCGCCGGCGATACCGATAACCTTGCCGCGATAGACGACATCGCCGCCATAATAGTCCGACACCAGCTCGACCGGCTGGCCGATCCGGATCCGCCGGAACTGGCTCTCCTTGAAATTGGCATCGACATAGGCCGTGCCGACCGGGACGACGATCATGATCGGTGCGCCCGCAGCAATCCGCTGGCCGACCTGGACCTGTTTGTTCGTCACGATGCCGTCGACCGGCGCGCGGATGACCGTGCGCGCCAGATCGAGCATCGCCTTGTCGAGCCGCGCCTGTGCGACCGCGACATCGGGCGCGGTGCTGATCGTCGTGCCGCGAACGAGCGCCTCGGCCGCTCCGAGGTCGCCGCTTGCCGAGCCACGCGTGGCTTCGGCCGATACGATCGTCGCTGCCGCAAGATCGCGCGCCGCGATTGCCGAAGCGAGCGCGGTGCGCGCAGTCGTCAACTCCTCGGCCGACACCGCGCCGGTGCCCGAGATGCTTTCGCGCCGCGCGAGTTCCGCGCGCGCCTTCGCCACCATGGCATCGGCATCGCGCAGACGCGCACGTGCCTGCGAAATATCGGCACCGCGAGCGCTGACCTTGGCACGGGCCGAATCGGCATTCGCGCTCGCCTGTCCATACCGCTGGCGCGCCTGACGCAGCGCCGCTTCGGCATCGACGACGGCAAGCCGCGCATCGGCGTCGTCGAGAATGACCAGAATGTCGCCCTTCTTGACCACCTGCGTGCCGCTGACGCGGACGTCCTTGACCGGCGCCGAAATGAGCGCGGTGACCGTCGCCGAATCCGCGCCGACATAGGCGTTATCGGTCGACACGCGGCCGGCCTGGGTCAGGAAATACCAGAGCCCCCAGATCAGCGCGATCGCGATGACCGCGATCGCGAGAATGCGAAGCAACCGTTTGCGCTTCTCGGGCTGGGCGGTATTTTCTTCGGGCGTGTCGGGGGTCGGCGCAGCCGTATCTTCGGCCATCGTCATTCTCCTGTCTGGGTCTGGTAGCCGCCGCCGAGCGCGCGGATCAGGGCAATATCGAGCGAAAGCTTGCGCGCTTCGAGGTCGGAGACTTGCCGCGCGAGTTGCGTCAGGCTGTCCTCGGCGGTCAGCTGGGGAAGCTGGGTCGAGAGGCCGGCGCGATAGCGCAGCCCGGCGAGCCGCGCGGCATCGGTCGCCGCCTTCAACGCATCGCGCCGGTCGGCGAGCTGGCGGATCGTGGCCGAGCGGCTCGCGACGATGTCGGCGACATCGCGCAGCGCAGCGATCAGCGTGCGATGATAGGTGGCAACCGCCGTATCGAACTCGGCGCGTGCGCCGCGATAGCGGCCCTGCAAGCGACCGCCGTCGAAAATCGGAAGGCTGACCGCCACTCCGCCATTGCCATATTCGGACCCTGCCTTGACCAGGTTCGACAGGCCAAGCGATTGCAGCCCGACAAGCGCCGACAAGTTGATATTCGGGTAGAAATCGGCGCGCGCGACATCAATGCGTTTCGCCGCTGCTTCGGCGCGCAGCCGCGCCGCGACGATGTCCGCGCGGCGACCGATCAGTTCGATCCCTGCCTGCGGCGGCAAGCCGATACCCGGCGACACGAGCGTCGGCCGCGCGATCGACAGCCCGCGATCGGGCCCGGCGCCGACCAGCGCGGCGAGGCGGTTGCGCGTGGTGGCGATGGCTTCGCCGAGCGCAGTCACGTCGGCGCGGGCAGCGGCCGCCCGACTTTCGGCCTGGCGTTCGGCCGATTGATTCTCGATTCCCGCGGCAGCACGCTTTCCCGAAACGTCGGCGCTCGCGCTGCGCACCCGCACGGCTTCGTTGGCGACGTCGAGCGCCTGGTAATAGGCAGCCAGGTCGGCGTAAGCCGAGGCGATGCCGGTCGTCAGCATAAGCCGCGCCTGTGCTTCATCGACGCGCGCGGCCTCGGCTTCCGAAGTCGCGGCAGCGAGCGCCGCGCGGTTCTTGCCCCAAAGATCGAGGTCGAAGCTGAAGGTCGCGGCGACATGGCCGGTATCCTGAATTCCGTCGGGAACGAACTGCGGCGGAATGCCCAGATTCTTGCTCTGCTGCGTCCCGCCGACGCTGCCCTCGGCCCCGACGCGCGGCAGCAAAGCGGCGCCCGCCTGCTGCGCCATCGCTTCGGCTGCCCGCACCCGCGCGGCGGCCGTCGCGATGTCGGGCGAGCCCCTGAGCCCTTCGGCGATCAGTCCGTCGAGCTGGGCATCGCCGAAGCTCTGCCACCAGCCCTCGACAGGCCAGGCGCCCGACTGGTCCGCGAAGCTTGCCGATGATTCGAGCGACTCGGCGGCCACCGGAATGGGCTTCTGCCCAAGGTCCGGGACGCTTGCGCAAGCTGACAGCAGGCAGAAAACTGCGGCGGAAGAGAGAAAGCGATAAGGCATGGCATCCCATGATACTAACTGGTATCATGCGCCATTGGACCTCGGAGAATGCGTTGTCAATTGAAATGATACCAGCCAGTACGGCGCCTTTGGACGATGCCGCGGCGCAGCGCCGCAAGGCGTTCGTCGACGCCGCGCGCGAAGGCTTTTTCGCCAATGGCTATGCGGGCACCACCATGTCGTCGATCGCGAGCAAGGTTGGCGGCTCGAAGACGACGCTATGGACCTATTTTCCGTCGAAGGAGGATCTGTTCGCTGCCGTCGTCGATGGCATCGTCGAGCAATATGGCGATGCCCTGACGATCGATCTGCCGCTCGACCAGCCGGTCCCCGACGTACTGCGCCGTTTCGGCAATGTGCTGATGAACAAATTGACCGCGACGCCCTTGCTTTCGCTCTATCGGCTCGTCGTCGGAGAGGCCGAGCGTTTTCCGCACCTGGCCGAGACCTTTTACGACCGCGGGCCACGCCGCGGCAAGGCCCGCGCCGCCGAATGGGTGGGCGAGAAAATGGTGCGCGGCGAGTTGCGCATGGGCGACCCGATGCGCGCGGTGCAGCAATTCTCCGGCCTCTGCCAGTCGGGCCTGTACCAGTTCGCCGTCCTCGGCCTGCCCGAAGCGCGCGACATCAGCCGCCTTGCCGAAGAGGTCGATGCAGCGGTTGATACCTTCTATCGCGCCTGGAAGCCCGAAGTCTGACCGGCGCCTAGCGACAAGGCGCTAGTCGGGGCTATCGTTTGCCCGGTCGAACAGATCCATGAAATCGCGCGCGACGTTCCGCTCCGCCTCGGTCTTGAACGCAACGTCCAGATCGGGCGCCACGCCCAGACTGTGCATCAGCGTCCAGAGCGCAAAGCGCCGGCCGCCGTTCGCCTCAAGCCCGAAATCGACGCGCATCCGCTCGGTACCCACTGCAAACGCCTCGGGGTGAATGGCCGACAGGTCGGCGGTGCCGAAATAGCGGCGGAGTTGATCGTCGAAATCCATGCTCCCTCGTCGCAGAAAGCATGGCCAAAGCCAAGCCGATGCCCGGTCGCGCGTTGCCACCGCAGCGGCGGAGGACTAGGCATCGCGGATGCAGAACGAACTTCGCTTTCCCGCGCGCCGCATCGACCTGAATGGGCAAAGCGACGCGGCGATCGAGCGCGACGTTCCGGTCGAGGCGCCGATCGCGATCGAATATAACGGCATCGGCTATGCTGTGATGATGGCGACGCCCGCCGATCTGGAGGCCTATGCGATCGGCTTCACAATTTGCGAAGGACTGGCAACGGCCTCGGGCGACATCGGCGGCGTGCAGATCAATGCGGTTGCCGGAGGCTGGGTCGTGCGCGTGCGCCTGTCACCCGATCGCATGGACCGCGTGATCGACCGCGCCCGGACGCGCGCGTCCGAAAGCAGTTGCGGGTTATGCGGGATCGAGACGATCGAAGAGTTGCTGCATCCGCTGGAACCCACGTCTAGGCCGGTCCCGATAAACCGTGTGGCGATAGCAAAAGCGCTCTCCGCGCTTCCCGATCATCAGCCGCTCGGCTGCGCCACGGGTGCGGTCCACGCTGCGGCCTTCTGCGACCCGGACGGCACCATCCGGTTTGCGAAAGAGGACGTCGGCCGTCACAACGCGCTCGACAAGCTGATCGGCGCTCTGGCGATGAACGCCGTGGATCCGGCGGCGGGGTTCATCCTGCTGTCGGCGCGCTGCAGCTATGAGCTGGTGGAAAAAACGGTGCGAGCCGGCGGCACAACGCTCGTGACCATCTCGGCGCCGACCAGCCTGGCGGTCGAGCGCGCGGTCGCCGCGCAGTTGACGCTCGTCGCGCTGGCGCGATCCGATTCGCTGCTCGTGCTCAGCGACCCGTTCGGGAGTATCTTGTGATCGACGCGGGGACACCAGGCGGGCTATGCTCCGCACCCGGATATCGAGGCGACTGAGATGGCAAGCGACGAGCCCGAAGGCGTAAAGCCCTACCCCGGTCCGGCAGGCGGTTGGGGCGCGTTACGCGCGGTCGCGCGCGCGGTGCGCGAACAAATGGGCGCCAGCCCCGATACGCGCGCGCTGCTCCAGATGAACCAGCCCGACGGCTTCGACTGCCCCGGCTGTGCCTGGCCCGATCCCGAACACACATCCTCGTTCGAATTCTGCGAGAATGGCGCGAAGGCGGTGACGTGGGAAGCGACGCCGAAGCGTGTCGATCCCTATTTCTTCGCGCGCCATAGCGTCGGCGAGCTGTGGCAATGGTCGGACCATGATCTGGAGGACGCCGGGCGCCTGACCCTTCCACTGGCCTATGATGCCGCGACCGACCATTTCGTGCCGATCGGCTGGGACGAAGCGTTCGCGCGGATCGGCACGGCGATGGCTGCGATCGACGACCCCGACCGGATGGAATTCTACACATCGGGGCGCACGTCGAACGAGGCCGCTTTCCTCTACCAGCTGCTCGCGCGCATTTACGGTACCAACAACTTCCCCGACTGTTCGAATATGTGCCACGAAGCCACGAGCACCGGGCTGCCGATTTCGATCGGCGTCGGCAAAGGCACCGTGACACTCGACGATTTCGAGCTTGCCGACGCGGTGTTCTGCATCGGCCACAACCCCGGCACCAATCATCCGCGCATGCTGGGCACCTTGCGCGAAGTGTCGCGCCGCGGCGCGCCGATCATCGTCGTCAATCCAATGCGCGAGCGCGGGCTCGAACGATTCCAGGATCCGCAAGCGCCCGTCGAGATGATGACTCTGGGCTCGACCCCGCTCGCCTCGGCGTATCACCAAGTGCGGATCGGCGGCGACGCAGCGCTGTTCAAGGGCATCATGAAGGCCTTGATCGAGGCCGATGCCATCGATCTCGCCGAGGGAGGGAACGGCCTGCTCGATCGCGCCTTCATCGTTGACCATACAGCGGGATTTGAAGAGCTTAAGAGCGATATCGCGGCGACCGACTGGCGTGCGATCGAGCGGAAGTCGGGACTGACGCGGGCGGCGATCGAAAGCATCGCACGCACCTATTGGCAATCGGAACGGGTCATCGTCTGTTACGGCATGGGGCTGACGCAGCACCGCCACGGCACCGAGAATGTTCAGCAACTCGCCAATCTGTTGCTGCTTCGCGGTAATATCGGCAAGCCCGGAGCGGGGATCTGCCCGCTCCGCGGGCATAGCAATGTCCAGGGCGACCGTACCGTCGGCATCACCGAACTGCCGTCCGAAAAGTTCCTCGCGCGGCTCGACCAGGCCTTCGGCATCAACAGCCCGCGCAAACATGGTCACAATGCCGTCGAAGCCATTGCGGCCATGCGCGATGGCCAGTCCAAGGGCTTCATCGGGCTTGGCGGCAATCTCGCGGTTGCGATGTCGGATCCCGAAGAGTGTTTCGCGGCGTTCCGCAAACTCGACCTCAACGTCCAGATATGCACGAAGCTCAACCGCACCTGTTTGCTGGTCGCGCGCGAAAGCATCATCCTGCCCTGTCTCGGCCGCACCGAACTCGACGTGCAGGCGAGCGGGCCGCAGGCGGTGACGGTCGAGGATTCGATGTCGATGGTTCACGCCTCGCACGGCAAACTGAAGGCCGCGTCGCCCGACCTATTATCCGAGCCGGCAATCGTCGCCGGGATCGCCAAAGCCGCGGTGCCGCATGCACCCATCGACTGGGACGAGCTGGTCGCCGACTATGACCGCATCCGCGACAAGATCGAGGCAGTGTTTCCCGATTTCCATGACTTCAACGCGCGCATCCGCACACCCGGCGGCTTCCGCCTCCGCGTCGGAGCATCGAACCGCGAATGGGATACCGCGGACGGTAAGGCGCATTTTCTGGTCCACGCCGGGATCGACGAAGACGACGGACGTGGCGATACGCCCCTGACGCTGACCACGGTGCGCAGCCACGACCAGTATAACACGACGATCTATGGTCTGAACGACCGCTACCGCGGCGTCACCGGGCGACGCGACGTCATCTTCGCCAACGCTGACGATCTCGCGGCGATGGGCCTGGCGCATGGCGATGTTGTCGATGTGGTCGCAGGTCCCGATCGCGTGCTCGCCCGGCAAACCGTTCTGGCGCACGATATCTCGCGCGGGTCGGTCGCGGCCTATTATCCCGAAGCAAACGGCCTGATCGCGCTCGACAATTATGATCGGCAGAGCGGAACGCCGTCGTATAAATCGGTTCCGATCGCGCTGCGGCGCGCAAAAACGTCCGCATAAGCGGCGCTTTATTATCCTGATTTTCTAGATATTTGGCTGGTTGCGGGAGTAGGATTTGAACCTACGACCTTCAGGTTATGAGCCTGACGAGCTACCGGGCTGCTCCATCCCGCGTCAACCAGCGGCGGCACCTTTCGGGACCGCCAAAAACAGCAAAAGGCCGGCATTTCTGCCGGCCTCTAACTTTGTGAATGGGTTTTTCTATTTCGACCTTACGTCGGCTACAATGCCTGGCGACGTCCTACTCTTCCAGGGCTTGAGCCATAGTACCATCGGCGCTGTCAGGTTTCACGTCCGAGTTCGAGATGGGATCGGGTGGGTCACTGACGCCATGGTCACCAAGCAATGAAGCCGGCGTAGGTCAAAAAGGGTTTCAATCGATGCCCGTGCAATATGGACTGACTTACAATCATCCACTTCGCGGACAATCCGTTCAGGACTGTCGTTGATGGTGGGACTCTAAAGTGCGAATAGAGCAATTAGTATCGGTTAGCTCCACGCGTTACCGCGCTTCTACATCCGATCTATCAACGTGGTGGTCTTCCACGGCTCTATGAAATCTTATCTTGAGGGAGGCTTCCCGCTTAGATGCTTTCAGCGGTTATCCCGTCCATACATAGCTACCCTGCTGCGCGGCTGGCGCCACGACAGGTACACCAGAGGTATGTTCAACCCGGTCCTCTCGTACTAGGGTCAACTCCTCTCAAATTTCGACGCCCACGGCAGATAGGGACCAAACTGTCTCACGACGTTCTGAACCCAGCTCACGTACCACTTTAATTGGCGAACAGCCAAACCCTTGGGACCTGCTCCAGCCCCAGGATGTGATGAGCCGACATCGAGGTGCCAAACGATTCCGTCGATATGAGCTCTTGGGAATCATCAGCCTGTTATCCCCGGCGTACCTTTTATCCGTTGAGCGATGGCCCTTCCACTCGGGACCACCGGATCACTATGACCGACTTTCGTCTCTGCTCGACTCGTCAGTCTCGCAGTCAGGCAGGCTTATGCCATTGCACTCTAACAGACGGTTTCCAACCGTCCTGAGCCTACCATCGCGCGCCTCCGTTACTCTTTAGGAGGCGACCGCCCCAGTCAAACTACCCGCCACAGAGGGTCCCTGATCCAGTTTCATGGATCGAGGTTAGACATCAGAAAACAACAGGGTGGTATTTCACCTATGGCTCCACGACAGCTGGCGCCGTCGCTTCAAAGCCTCCCACCTATGCTACACAGTTCTTTCCTAATGCCACTCTGAAGCTGCAGTAAAGGTGCACGGGGTCTTTCCGTCTAACCGCGGGTACTCCGCATCTTCACGGAGAATTCAATTTCGCTGAGCATCTCCTGGAGACAGTGGGGAAGTCGTTACGCCATTCGTGCAGGTCGGAACTTACCCGACAAGGAATTTCGCTACCTTAGGACCGTTATAGTTACGGCCGCCGTTTACCTGGGCTTCATTTCGGAGCTTGCACCCCTCCACTTAACCTTCAGGCACCGGGCAGGCGTCAGGCCCTATACGTCGTCTTGAAGCCGACTTAGCAGAGCCCTGTGTTTTTGCTAAACAGTCGCTACCCCCTGGCCTGTGCCCCCCACAACTGGTTGCCCAGATGTGGGGCCTCCTTCTTCCGAAGGTACGGAGGCAATTTGCCGAGTTCCTTCAGGAGACTTCTCTCAAGCGCCTTGGTATACTCTACCATCCCACCTGTGTCGGTTTAGGGTACGGTC